>CP070638.1:0-283796 GCA_020354025.1 Fidelibacterota bacterium
CTCTAGGATGCGGTATTCGGTCACGGTTACGTTGGGATCGCCGGCAATCATGGTCGATAGGCGGCGGCCCTCGGCAGGCTGGCACAGAGCCAGGACAGGCTTGCCCTGTATACCGGCGTGGGCAACTTCCACCCCCACGCCAAAGGAGGGGATGGTGACCTCGGTCAACAGTACGTCACACTGGTTGATATAGTCGATGTCGCGCTGGTAAACAGATTCTGGGGGGGCCTGCTGCTCACCCAGTTGGGTGTGGGCATTATCGGCCACAAACGTGGTTAGCACCTCGCCGTATTGCTTGGGATACTCAATTATGCGGGGATAAATATGGGCCTGGTCGCGGCCGCCGGTTATGCAGGCGGAGAAGTAGAAGCGCATGGGGTGGTGAATTTTCATGACATATTCGTTTAGTCGATTAGCATGCTCAGTTCGATTTCCCCTCAGGCAGGAACCTCCAGGAGAGGCTGTAGTGCCTCAGAGGCGTGTTGCCCCAACCCCTCTGAGGTAAGTAATCAGGGGAATTCTGAATAGTAATTCCCGGCGCGTTGTAAAACCGCATCCGCAGCTCAAAGTTTCTTACTTTCAGCCCTACTTCTGCGTTGACCCACAGTACGGCTGTCCAGGTGTCCACCAGCGGATTGAGGAAGGGGGTGCTGTCGGCAAAGCGGGGGTCCAGCCACAGGACGAACTCGTTGGAAATAAAGGATGCAGTGCCGCTCACGAAGGGGCGGGCTCTCGCGCGGCGCAGGGGCAGTGTGAAAGTCAGCCCTACCTCAGCGTTGATGCGCGTCGGGAAAAGGGCAGTATCGGAAGAGCTGACGACGGTTACGACACCACGCAGCCGCAGCACCTCCTTCCAGGGGGTCCAGTCCAGCGCCATCCCACCAGTGATGGCTGCACGTTCATCAGCAGGGGCCAGTTGGGTCAGCCGGGCAGATATGTAGCCCCGGGAGCCATGCGCTTGAAGGGCCAGGGTAGTGCGTCGTAGGAAGATAGGACCGGGTAGCCAAGCGGTGGTATCTTGAGGAGGGGTGATACGCCTCCCGCGATGGGGGTAGTCGAAGAAGCTGGTAGTCTCGGTCCCGAAGGTGATATTGCGGTGCTTCGAGCCTGCGGTTATCCAGCCTTCCGGCGCGAGTCGGCCGTTAATGACGGCTAAGCCGCCACCCATTGAGAGAAAGCTCCGGGTCCACTCCGTCCCCAGGCGGCTATGGTACCAGCTCAGGGGGTGATAACCGAGAGTATCATCAGCGATGTACCGCTGCTTGGTATCCCATTTCGCCGTGAGGTGCCAGGATGGGGTCAAGTGGTAGATAATTTTACCCCCTCCCCAAAGGCTCAGGCTGCGGCGGCTCAGATGAGGTTGATTTGTGCCAAAGGTCGTCGTGCGAATGTCACTGACCATACTGGAGCCATTAACTAGGATGGTCATAGAGGTAAACAACTTTTCCAGACGGAAACCCTGGGCCCAGTAATAGTTACGTCGGCGATCCGCGTTCAAGTATTTTTCCACAAACAGGTCATCGACGAACAGGCTGTCCAGAAACGGCAGTCCGACCTGCTCCCGCTGGTGCAGTAGTGTGTAATTGAAGTCTATCGAGGCCGGGATGCGACGCCGATAGTCCAGCAGGTAATTCTGGAGAACACTGCCTTCATCCGCAGGGTGGTTTCGGAGAACACTGCTTGCGTACTGATTGGGATTGGGGCCAGCCAGGTTGAATTGGCCGGGATGGCTACGGGTTTGCCCGGCGATCATGATATTGCGGCTTTCATCCAGCTGCACCGCACCACCAACCTGCACATCCTGATAGGAGTAGTCGCCCTGGTCCCAGAAGAAGTAAGTCTGGTTGGACCGCATCTGGTCCTGCAATGGCGCGATGATAAAGGTGGGCAGATCGGGCGGTGGTGCCGTCTCCGATACCGGTGAGCTACTTTCCTCACCTGGATTGTAAGTGCCGTTGAGTTCTACGGCCGCTGACGGAATAATGGCTGAGAAAATGGGCTGCCCCAGGCTCCCGTCCAGGCGGGCGGCGCCTGCCTGGAGATCAGCCGCCACGAACGGGTTGGCGGCAGTGGCAACCAGATCTGAGTGCCCCCATTCATCCCAGGAGAGGTGAAGACGGTAGGGCTTGGGAGTATCCTGCATCAGCGGCACCAAGCGGCTGATCCAGGAAAATTCCGCTACATCAACGGAGTCGGGGGCTTGAGTTGTGTCTATCTGCTGGGCATGCAGCGGGCATAGGGTAATACCTGCGACGGAGAAAACCAGAAGCAGACCCGAGCGCATCGATGCCTTGGCTTGTTCCATTCCGAACGGCGAGATCTTCAGGAAAGCGGCCCTTTACTAAGGTGATTCTGAGGCATGCCCTCATATGTCGAGCTTGAATGAAAATCGTCCGCGGCAGTCCTCCCGGACTTCCGACTTACCTGAATCAGCTGCGGTACCAGCAGGAAAAAGATCAGGGTGTTGGATACCTGGTGAATGGCCGTGAAAACCAGGCCCGAGACAAGCAGAGCGATGATTTCACTAGGTGGTGCTCCGGCGAAAAGCGGGAAGCTGATGGAGGTCAGGCTATCGTAGAGCACTGTTCCGGTCAGGCCAGCGATGGTAATCAACAGGCGTAGGGGCCAGCGGATCAGGTTGGATGTATCCGCCCGGGAGAAGAGTCCACCCAGCAGTCCAATCGCCGCCTGACCCGCCACCTGGGCGGCCAGCATTACGGGGAACGCCAGACCCGAACCTACGGGGTTGGTGGCGGAGAACAAAAACATACCGCCAGCCCCCGTCACGGCCCCCAGGACGGGACCCAACGTGGCACCGGCAGTAAAGGCCAAGGCGGTAACAAACTCCACATTGGGCACCATAGCCAGCGCCCATCCCGAACCAACCATGAGAGCCACGAACATGGCCACCAGAGCCATTGTGCTTGTCCGCGAAAGGGGCTCCTCCGGAATTTGTAAGGCCTGGGACTCCCCAAGGGGCTCGCTGGAGGCGCTGTGCCGAGGCTGGCTACGCCCAGAGCCAGGGTTGGTTAGAGCAGTTTTCACCGCCGGTAGTTTTTCCAGAGCGGCGTTCGGAACAGGTTCCGCGAATCGGTATATGAGTCATCGCCGGGATCGTCGTCAATTTCCCGAAACATAATGTCCAGCCTCCCGTCCATTCGGTCTATAAGGTGAGTTAGAAGGGCTTCCGGGAACTTGGGGGGGCGGGGAGAACCTTCGACGTGAGAGCCCTGATGGCCGATGATAATGTGCTCAAGCCTGATTGCCAGCTCCGGGGGGAATTTATCTACGGTCTGGATAGCCTCCCGGAGGATATCCCGGCCCAAAACCACGTGACCAATCAAGTGCCCGTCGTCGGTATATCCCCCCTCCAGGCCGATGGATATGCCCCTGACCATACCGATATCGTGGAGCAGGACACCGGTCAGGAGCAGATCCCCATCGATGCGGGGATAATGCCTGGCAAGCATTGAAGCAATCTGTCCCGTGGATACCAGGTGCTGAAGAAAGCCCCCGCGCTCGGGATGGTGGTGGCTAACCGATGCCGGTAACCGCATGATGGTATCTTTATATGTCCTGAAAATGTGGCGCAAGAGCCCTTTAAGGTGCTTATCCTTCATGCCGGTGATAAGCTCCATAAGGGTTTTCCACAACAACCGGCGATCTTCCTGGATGGTGGGAATCAGGAGCTCCTCCCGAAAACCGTATTGGCCATACCGTTCTTTAGTGGCCCGGGCTACGTGGGTACAGCTCAGCTGCAGTGCGCCGCCGTACTTCTCTACCACACCCTTGGCGGCGATAGGATCGCCGGACTCGAACTGACTGCGGAAATGATCCACCTGATCCCAGATCTTACCCTGGATGCGGCCAGTGGCGTCCTGAAGGAGGATGTCCAGGTAGTAATCGCCAGTTTTTGTAGTTCTCAGACGCTTCTCAAGGCAAAGGAAAAAGCCTTGAATTGTAGTATTTTCCTGGAAATCGCGAATGGCGGTCAGTTTCATAGTGAATGTATTTTACCTTCGATGGCGAAAGGAAACAAGCTACATTGCGCCCGGTAATTCCCCCGAAATATCAGGTGATATTGAGCTATATATGCTGTGGAGAGCGTTTGGGCCGTCAGGATGCCGGTCAAGCAAGCGGCCAGCCTGTCGTTCCAAAATTGCATCAAAACCCCACCAAAATTCTGCACTATAGAAAAAGTTCCCGTCGACAGGGTAAACAAGCGCGGAGAATTTTGCCCTCATCGCAAAACCGTATCCCGGAGCGCTGAGGTTGATGGCAGAAATATGTTATCGCCACTTTCATGGTGCCTGAAATTTAGGGGAGCCGGGCAGGTTTGTCGTTCGCCCAGTGCGCGAGGTGCGCCTGGTGCGCTGTATGCGCGAGTATTTTGGGACTAGAGGCTTGGGACCAGGACCTTGGATCAAATCCCACGGTTGAAACCGTGAGCTAATACTATTTATTTGAGCTGCTGCGGACTGAGTGGATCCGGGGGAACAAGGAGAAAGTATACGCAGTTCGTGATTCGCTGAGGTCCACCGGGGAGCTGCCGCAGCGGGAGCAGGAGGATCCAAACTGGTCTGCGCGCTTTTATGCTATCATGGGTGAGAGGGCTAAGACCATCAGCTTGCTGGAAAAGGCCTATGAAGATACCACTAAAGAGTCATATTACGCTACAGGGCTCGTTTACTATCAGGAATTTGATTTCCTCCGCGGCGAATCCCGTTTCAAAGCCCTGTTCCAGAAAGTAGGACTGACGGAAGTATTCGATCAATACGGGCAGAGGATTCGGTAGGGGGGGCCTAGGGGCTTTAGACTTGAGGCTTGGGGCTTGTCCTGAGCCCTTCATCCCAAGGCCCCGGGATCCAGGATAAACTCCATCGAAGGGTGGCAAGGTATAAACAGCGGGAAGTCTCTCATCAAAAGTCCTTGCTCCTCACTGCTCCAGATAATAACATTCCCGCTAATTCAGGGGTGTTTTAATCCAGTAAAGGTTTCTCGATGGTTAACAAGCGTGCAAATAGTGATCGACGTACAGCGAATGGGCGACGTTCGGGTTCCGATCGCAGGGTGAAGGATGTTCCCACCGATGTGGACCGGCGGTCGGACTTTAGTCGGCGGTTAGATAATGACCGGCGGACGGATATTGACCGGCGACAATTAAGCTACATATTAGCCGAAGAATCCTGACATGGCTACTTACAACCAGCTCGCTTATTATTACTTTTGGTTTTTGAGGACGGGTTGATGGTGCGCCCGTAAACGAGTTATTACAGCCACTGCGCACTTCAACCCTGTTCAAATCGGACGGGGTTTTTTTCGGTCTGAACGCTAACGGGATAGAAACAGACAATATGAACTTCGAACAGTATCAAGCCCTGGCCCAAAGCCACACTGCGGTGCCGGTTTACCGCAAGGTCCTGGCCGATCTGCTCACACCCGTTTCGGCCTATATGCGCCTAATGGGGCATTACCGTTCCGCGGTGCTCCTGGAGTCAGTCGAGGGGGGCCGGCAGTTCGCGCGCTACTCCTACATCTGTCTCGACCCGCGCGTTATTGTCTCTCATGCCGCCGGTACCACTAGCATTCAAAAGGGACCGAAGCGGCGCAAGACCAGAAAACCATTCCTCTCCCTGCTGCGGGAGATGCTGGCCGAATATAATGTTCCCCACCTGGACGAAATCCCCGACTTCTGCGGCGGCTGGGTGGGATACCTGGGATATGAAACCACCGCCTGGGTGGAGAAAGTGCCAATCCATCCCGCACAGGACGGGGATATCCCCGACGCAATCTTTATGCTGTTCGAGACCGTAATGGCCTTCGACCACCTTAAGCAGGAGGTTATTGTATGTAACACTGGAAAGGTTGACCGGGGCCAGCCCCTGCGGCCCCAATATGAGGCTGCCCTGGCGGTAGTGGACCAGGTAGGCGAGGCGCTGCATACTGATATAGATTACCAGACACCACCGGTAACCAGTGAGAGCAAACTGGAGCCTAATATCAGCAAGCGGCAGTATATGGAGGCAGTAAAACGGGCCAAGGACTATATTTTCGCCGGGGACATCTTCCAGCTGGTCCTCAGCCAGTGCTTCCAGCGAGCCACCGAGGTGGAAGCCCTCACCATTTATCGCGCGCTGCGAAATATCAATCCATCCCCATACATGTTCTTCCTCGACCTGGATGGTTTTGCCATCATCGGCGCCTCGCCGGAGTTGCTGGTGAAAGTGGAGCAGGGTACTATGGAGGTGCGGCCCATCGCCGGGACGCGCCCCCGGGGCAGGGATGCCGCTGAGGACGCCCGCCTGGCCGAAGACCTCCTGGCTGATGAAAAGGAGCGGGCTGAGCACCTTATGCTAGTGGACCTAGGCCGCAACGACGTGGGCCGCGTATGCCGCTTCAAGTCGCTGTCAGTGAAGGAGTTCATGGTGGTAGAATGCTACAGCCACGTGATGCACATCGTCAGCGACATCCGCGGTGAACTGTCGACCGGCAAGGATGCCTTTGACGCCCTGCTGTCCGGTTTTCCGGCAGGCACCGTCACGGGTGCTCCCAAGATCAGGGCTATGGAACTGATCCACGAGCTGGAGCCCGCCCGCCGGGGCATCTATGCCGGTACCGTGGGCTACATTGATTTCCACGGCAACCTGAACACCTGTATCGTCATTCGCACCATGCTTATGAATAACGGTGTAGTGAGCTTCCAGAGCGGGGCGGGGATTGTGGCTGACTCCGATCCGGAAAGGGAGTACGAGGAGACGATACACAAGGCCAAAGCCATCATGCAGGCCGTTGATTTCGCTGAGAGGGGCCTACAACAGCGGGGTGATTTCTGATGATCCTGGTGCTGGACAACTACGATTCCTTCACCTACAACCTCGTACAGTTCATTGGCGAGTTCACCGAGGATGTAGAAGTGGTCCGCAACGATGTGTTGTCCCTGGAAGCATTACGTGACAAGTCGCCGGAGAAGATCGTTATCTCCCCCGGGCCCGGCCGCCCGGAGAACGCCGGCCTCTCCGTAGCAGTAGTGCGGGAGCTGGGACCGACCGTGCCGATCCTGGGGGTTTGCCTGGGGCACCAGGCAGTGGCCGCCGCCTACGGAGGCAAAGTGGTCCAGGCCCCGGAAATCCTGCACGGCAAGGTCTCTACCATCAAGCATGATGGCGGCTGTCTCTTTGACGGCATCCCTTCGCCTCTCAGCGCCACCCGGTACCATTCCCTGGTGGTGGAAGAGGCATCGCTGCCGCCGGAGCTGACCGTCACGGCCCGGAGTGAAAACGGCCTGATAATGGCGATTGAGCACAGGTCCCATCCCGTGCTGGGGGTACAGTTCCATCCTGAATCCATCCTCACCGAGCATGGACTCCAAATCATCGAAAACTACATCTTGAGGTTCCCATGAAAGCCATACTGAACAAGCTCCTAGG
Organism: Fidelibacterota bacterium; assembly: GCA_020354025.1. Classification (GTDB taxonomy): domain Bacteria; phylum Fidelibacterota; class Marinisomatia; order SCGC-AAA003-L08; family TS1B11. The sequence goes on from CP070638.1 coordinate 7,428, forward strand.
CCACAGGGATCTTTCTATCGATGAGGCCCGCGAGATCATGATCCGCATAATGTCGGGCGAGTTTAGCGATACTCAGATCGCCGGTTTCCTGGTAGCGCTCAGGGCCAAAGGCGAAACTTCCTCCGAGATCGCCGGCTTCGCCCAAGCCATGCGCGATAAAATGATCAAGGTACCAGTCACGGTGGACGCTATTGACATGTGTGGTACGGGTGGAGATGCCAAGGGAACGTTCAATATCTCCACAGTAGCGTCGATTGTAGTAGCGGGGGCGGGAGTCCCGGTGGCCAAGCACGGGAATCGCTCCATAACCAGCAGCTGTGGATCGGCAGACGTACTCGCCGCCCTGGGGGTGGACATTGATATGAAGCCTGATAAAGTAGCCCGAGCTGTAGAACAGGTGGGGCTGGGCTTCATGTTCGCCCCGTCGCTGCACCCGGCCATGAAGCACGTCATGCCGGCACGGAAGGCGCTGAGTATCCGCACCGTTTTCAACATCCTGGGCCCGCTTTCCAATCCCGCTGAGGCCAGGCGTCAGCTGCTGGGCATCTTCGACGGTACACTCACTGAAACCCTGGCAGAGGTGCTTAAAAAGCTAGGCTCCAGGCAGGCCTTGCTGGTGCACGGGGAGGACGGACTGGACGAGCTCACCACCACTACGTCCTCCAAGGTGAGCCGCCTCTTTGATACCGGGGTAGTGAAGTCATTCATTGTCAATCCCCGCAGCCTTGAACCTGCCCCAGGCATCCCTGGAGGATCTAAAAGGGGGGACCCCCGAAGAGAACGCCAAGATGGCCGTTGAGATACTCCAGGGCGAGTCCGGCCCCAAGCGGGACATTGTGATGCTCAACGCCGGCGCCGGATTAATGGTGGGTGGTGCAGCGGACAATCTGGAGGCAGGGATCGCGCTAGCTGGCGAGTCCATCGACGGGGGCCAGGCTCTTAAGGTATTGGAAAAACTGGTAGATTTCTAGATGTCCATTCTGGATGAGATCATAGCCCATAAGACTGAAGAGGTCCGCCGCCGGCAGGACCAGCTACCATTGGAGACATTCCTTCCCAGGGATAGTAGTGTACGCGACTTTGCCGGGGCGTTAGCCCAACCGGGACTGCGGATTATCGCCGAGGTGAAGAGGAAGTCACCTTCGAGGGGGAATATCCGTCTGGATCTGGAACCCGCTGACCTTGCCCAGGCCTACCAGCAGGCGGGTGCTGCGGCGATTTCGGTCCTCACCGATGAAAAATACTTTGGTGGTAGCCTGGATCACCTGGCTGAAGTACGCGCCGCCGTGGACCTTCCGGTGCTGCGCAAGGACTTTGTCATCAGCGAGTATCAGGTACACGAGTCCTACCACGCCGATGCCGACGCAATACTCCTGATTGCCGATGCCCTACCCTTTGACAAACTGAGGCGACTTTATCAGCTGGCAGACTCCCAGGGACTCCATGTGCTGGTAGAAGGTCACAGCGATGAAGCTCTGGCGCACATTCAGAGGCTGGCACCCCGGATAGCGGGGATCAACTCCCGCGACCTCACCACCATGCAGGTGGATCTGGAGGCCATGCTAAAACGGCGGCAGTTGCTTCCGAAGGGAGTTCTCCAGGTGGCCGAGTCGGGTATTACCGGCCCGGAGGACCTGCCCCGGGTGGCTCGCGCGGGCTTCGACGCCGCCCTCATCGGAACGGCCTTGCTGACTGAAGGCGATCCGGGAGAGACCCTGCGCCAATTCCTGGCTTCAGGAATAGTCGCCTCGGAGAGCCCAGGTATTACTACGGTGGAGGCTCCGGGATGATACCCGTCAAGATTTGCGGTATCACTAGAGCAAAGGACGCCCACCTAGCAGCAAGACTAGGGGCAGCGGCATTGGGATTCATCTTTTTTCCTCCCAGCCCACGCTATATCGCGCCAGACCGGGCCAGGGCTGTCGCTGACGCGATAGACGGCCGAATCCGTAAGGTGGGCGTATTCGTCAACATGCCTCTGGAAGAGATTAATGCCATCGTGGACGAGGTGGGTCTGGACCTGGTCCAGCTCAGTGGCGATGAGCCGCCGGAGGCCTGCCAGGGGATAGCCGTTCCCGTGATTAAAACCTTTCATGTGGGCGCTGATTTCAACCCGGCAACCACGCACCCATACGACGTCCTGGCTGTACTTCTGGATACCAGCCAGACGGGCAGCTATGGCGGCACCGGCCGGACTTTTGAGTGGTCGCAGGTGAATCGGGACGTCTTTACATGCCCACTGATACTCTCAGGAGGATTAACTCCAGAAAATATTCTGGATGGGATAGAGATTGTCCGTCCTGATGCCGTGGATGTCAACAGCGGCGTAGAAGCCAGCCCCGGCGTGAAGGACCAGGCCAGGTTAGAGCACCTTTTTGACATTCTAAAAAACACCGAGGCGGGTGGTGAGCAGGTCTTCTAAAGCCAAGCAGACGGGCTACGTTCAGCCCGACGGAGAGGGACGTTTCGGGGGTTTTGGCGGTCGGTACGTACCGGAAACCCTGCTCCCGGCCCTCCAGGAGCTGGAGCAGGCCTACGCTGCAGCGAAGGAAGATCAGGCCTTCCGGGAAGAGCTTGACCATCTATCACGGCAGTACGCCGGGCGACCTACTCCCCTCTACCACGCGCAGAGGATCAGCGCGGAGCTAGGCACTGACATCTACTTGAAACGGGAAGACCTGGCCTTTACCGGTGCTCACAAGATCAACAATACTCTGGGTCAGATCCTGCTAGCCCGGCGCATGGGTAAGACCAGGATCATCGCCGAGACGGGGGCCGGGCAGCACGGGGTAGCCACGGCTACAGTGGCAGCCCGATTCGGATTTAGGTGCGTGGTTTATATGGGTGAAGAGGACATGCGCCGCCAGCGACTCAACGTCTTCCGTATGGAGCTGCTGGGCGCGGAAGTGCGGCCCGTATCTTCCGGCACCCGAACCCTGAAAGACGCCACCAACGAAGCCATCCGTGACTGGGTGGTCAACGTGGAGAATACCCACTATCTACTGGGATCGGTGGTAGGGCCTCACCCTTACCCAATGCTGGTTCGAGACTTCCAGTCGGTGATAGGCAGGGAGACCAGGGAGCAGTTCGCTCAGCAGGTGGATGGACTACCGGACCTGCTGGTGGCCTGTGTGGGGGGTGGCAGCAACGCCATTGGCCTGTTCCATCCCTTCCTTGGCGATCCGGTGCGCATGATCGGCGTAGAAGCCGCTGGCCGAGGGCTGGACTCGGGCGCCCACGCCGCTACGCTGAGCAAGGGAACCAGGGGAGTACTCCACGGTTCGGCCAGCTACTTGTTGCAGACTGATGATGGTCAGGTACAGCTGCCTCACTCCATCAGTGCAGGTCTTGACTACCCCGGCGTGGGACCAGAGCACAGCTACCTCAAAGAACAGGGAAGAGTGACCTACCTTACTGCTACCGACGAGGAGGCCTTGGCGGCTTTTCAGTGGCTGTCGGAGAAGGAAGGGATCATCCCTGCTCTGGAACCAGCCCACGCCCTGGCCGTACTGCAGCAGGGCAGAATTGACCTCCCGACCGGCTCCAGCGTGGTTCTATGCCTTTCAGGGCGGGGGGACAAAGACGTGCATACGGTGGCCAAGGCCCTCGGGAGGAAGTTGTCATGAGGCGGATTGCCCGTTTATTCCATTCCCCCGGAAAGAAGCTGGTCCCCTTCATCACTGCCGGATTTCCACACCTGGAGGATACTGTCGCCCTGGTGCTGGCGGCTGAGAGAGCCGGAGCCCATATGGTTGAGATCGGCATACCATTCTCCGACCCGCTCGCTGATGGCCCGGTTATACAGCAGACCAGCCAGGTGGCACTGGCCAATGGCGTCACAGTTCCTTGGATACTGGAGGCGGTTACCCAAATCAGGGAACACTCCCAGGTACCCATCGTGCTTATGGGCTACATTAATCCCCTGCTGAACATGGGCCTTGATACGTTTTTGAAAAAGGCCTGTGAGGCTGGAGTTGACGGATTGATTATTCCCGACCTGCTACCAGAAGAAGGGACGCTGTTCTTCAAGCAAGCCCGTTCGATGGGTCTCAGCACTATCTACCTGGTTGCCCCCAACACCCCCGACGACCGTATTCAGCAACTGGGGCGGGAGGCGGAGGACCTGCTATACGCAGTATCAATCCTAGGAGTCACCGGATCAGCCCTGGCGGGGCAGGAGAAGCTAGACCGGTATCTGGACCGGGTGCGGGCTGTGTCGAAAGTGCCATTCGTAGTGGGATTCGGTATATCAACGCCGGAAGATGTACAGCGGGCTGCCGTAAAAGCGGACGGTGTAGTGGTGGGCAGCGCCCTGCTGGCCTGTCTGGATGAAGCGGCTGACCCGGTGAAAGAGGCAGTGGAATATCTGCGAACCCTGGCGGCGGCCCTGAGCGAAACTAGCAAAGACACGGTAAAAGGAGCCAGTATATGAGCAAATCAGCTCGAACGCGGGTAGGGATACAGGGAGCTCAAGGGAGCTTCAGCGAGGAGGCGGCCATGGAGTTCTGTGACCGGCACGGTATTGACGATTATGAACTGGTCTACTTGATCACGTCGGCCAGGGTGCTTCAGGCCATAAATGACGGTGAGGTAGACTATGGTATAATGGCCATGGAGAATGCCCAGGGGGGCGTGGTGATTGAGAGTATAGAGGCTCTAGCCCAGTTCCGGTGTCACATCGTGGAGATGTTCCACACGGATGTGGAGCAATGCCTGCTGGGTCGGCCCGGTCTTCAGTTGGGCGATATTACGGAAGTTCACTCGCATCCCCAGGCCCTCGGCCAGTGCCGCGACTACCTGGCAGACCATTTCTGGACCCGCCCCCTGATCCACGAAGACGACACCGCCCTTGCAGCCGAGCGGCTATCCAAAGGAGAGATCACTGCCACGGCAGCGGTCATCGGCAGCCGGAAATGCGGCGAGCTGTACGGTCTGGAAATTCTTACCGAGGGTATTCAAGATCTGAAAAATAATCTGACCCTGTTTCTAGGAGTAAACAAATGGCAACCGATGACATAAACGATACTGTAGGCATCATCGGGTTCGGTCGCTTCGGGCCGGTACTCACCAGGCTGCTTACTCCCAGCTATAAAGTGCTGGCATACGATATAACCGATATTACTGAGCAAGCCAGGGCAGTAGGCGCCCAACCGGTTGGGTGGAAAGCGGTGGTAGCTGCTCCCACCATCTTCCTTGCGGTGCCAATCCGTAGCTTCAAGGAAGTAGCAGCCAAGCTAGCGCCCGAGGTAAAGCCCGGCGCCACGATATTCGATGTATGCTCGGTGAAAGTCTATCCCACCACCGTCATGAAGGAACACTTTCCACCGGAGATCACCACCATTGCTTCTCACCCCCTATTCGGACCCGACTCCAGCCAGCACGGTTTCGAAGAACTGCCAATGGTGATGCACCCGGTGTCCCGGCGGACGGAGGTATTTAATGACTGGATACGGTATTTCGAGAAGCAGGGACTGCGCGTCCTGGAACTGACGCCGGAGGAGCATGATCGCCTTGCTGCCCGGAGCCAGGGTATCACCCACTTTATCGGGCGGGTACTAACAGAGTTCGGCATTGCCGCTACTCCTATAGACACCGAAGGCTTCCGGGACCTGCAGCTGGTGGTGGAACAGACCTGCCACGACAGTTTCGAGCTCTTTCACGACCTGGAGAACTTCAATCCCTACACAACGGAGATGGTCGATACTCTGATCAGGGCCGTTGAACAAACTAAACAGTCAATCTTGCGGAGGAAATAAATGTTTGTCATTATGGATTCGCGAGCAAGCGATGAAGATATCGTGCGAGTTGAAAATCGCATAAGGGAACTGGGTTACCAGGCCCACACCATCCACGGGGACACTCGCCGGGCTATTGGCGTAACCGGCAACCGGGGGACGGAAGACCGCATTTACCTGGAAGGACTGCCGGGGGTTCAGCAGGTCATCCCGGTGACCAAGCCTTACAAGCTGGCCAGCCGTGAGATCAAACCGGAGAACTCGGTGGTGACCGTAGGAAATGTACGGTTCGGCGACGGGGGCGTGGTAATGATAGCCGGTCCCTGCGCCGTCGAGAGCCGCGACCAAACCCTGCGCATTGCTGACCTAGTGGCTTCCAAGGGCGCCCATATGCTCCGGGGCGGAGCGTATAAACCACGCACCTCGCCATACACCTTCCAAGGATTAGGGGAACCGGGATTGGAGATCCTGGCCGAGGCCCGTGAACAAACCGGCCTGCCAGTAGTGACGGAAGTCATGAATCCTGGTCTAGCCCCTCTGGTAGCTCAGTACGCCGACATGCTGCAGATCGGTACCCGAAATATGCAGAACTTCGAGCTTCTTAAGGAATCCGGGAAGCTCGGCAAGCCGGTGTTGATGAAGCGGGGAATGAGCGCCACTCTAGACGAGACCCTCATGTCCGCCGAATACCTTATGTCCCACGGCACCCATGAGGTAGTAGTCTGTGAGCGGGGGGTACGCACTTTCGCCAGCCACGCCCGTAATACATTGGATGTGAGCGTTATCCCGGCTTTCAAACAGGTAAGTCACCTGCCAATTATCGTGGACCCCAGCCACGCCAGCGGCAAATGGACCAGCGTAATCCCAATGGCCCTGGCGGGAGTGGGGGCTGGTGCCGACGGCCTCCTGGTTGATGTGCATGATGACCCATCCCACGCCCTGGTGGACGGTCCCCAGGCCTTGCTGCCGGAGAATTTTCAGGAACTGATGGATCTAACAGCAAAGGTTTCAGCCGCGTTGGGCCGCCCGTTTAACCTACACTCGACCGCAACCGGGTAGGGAGCCGTAAGCCGTTGCACCTGCACCTACCCGGTGACAAGTCCATATCCCATCGGGCCCTCATATTGGCGGCCCTGGCTGACGGGACCTCGCACCTGACCAACCTTTCCCCCGGTGACGATGTGGATGCTACCCGCAGCTGCCTGGAGCAGTGCGGTATCCGCATCAGCGCCGAAGGCGAGGTGGTTATTGTCGCGGGCCGCGGCGGGGATTTCCAGACACCTGATGAGGACCTGGTAGCGGGCAATTCGGGTACAACCGCGCGCCTGCTCGCCGGTATGCTAGCAGGGAGGGGCATCCAAGCGCGGCTAACCGGCGATGCCTCCCTCTCCCGACGACCGATGGAACGGGTGGCTGAGCCTCTTAGACAGATGGGGGCGGACATCGAATTGTCCCCGGCAGGAACCCTGCCCCTAGAACTCCGTCCTGCCTGCCTTGGATCACTGACATACACACTCCCGGTGGCCAGTGCCCAGGTCAAATCAGCCCTGCTGCTGGCGGGCCTAGCCAGTGAAGGAGTTGTAAACGTGATCGAACCGGTGCCCACCCGCAACCACACCGAGCTCATGCTCCAGGCGCTGGGGGTGGATATCCAGGTGTCAGGAGACAGGATCACATTGGGGTCCGCAAAACGGCAAATGCCTGCATTCGACCTCGAGATCCCGGGCGACCCTTCCTCGGCGGCTTTCCTGGCGACCCTGGCTATTCTCCTACCGGACATGGAACTCACCTTCGATGACCTCCTGCTAAATCCTACACGGATGGGTTTTTTCCGAGCCCTGCAGCGCATGGGAGGCCAGATCATCTGGACAGGCAAGCGCCGGGCAGTCGGTGAGGAAACGGGAAGCCTCACCGTCCAATCCTCTTCCCTTAAAGGCATTGAGATTTCCGGTGCTGAAATCCCGGCTCTGATCGATGAGCTGCCGATTCTGGCGATACTTGCCTCACAGGCTGAAGGAGTCACGGTAGTGCGCGATGCGGGTGAGCTACGAGTCAAGGAAAGCGACCGTATCCGGGCTATCTGCGAAAACCTTGGCAGCATGGGAGGGCAGGTGGAGGAGCTTTCCGACGGGTTCCGTATCCGGGGGCCAATTTCCCTCAAAGGGGCTGCGATCACTACTTACGGCGATCACCGTATCGCCATGGCTTTTTCCGTCGCCGGTTATCTGGCAGACGGCGAAACTGCTCTGGATGATCCGGACTGCGTGGCAATCTCGTTCCCAGACTTTCACAATCTTGTCCAGAGGGTGGTGTCATGATGAATTTCGCCGTTATTGGTCATCCCCTTGGTCATTCCCTCAGCCCGGCTCTTCACACCCATGTCTTCCACCGGCTGTCCCTAAACGCCAGCTATCAAGCCCTGGATACGCCACCCGAACGCCTAGCAGAGGTGGCCCGGCAGCTCCGGCAGGGAGACCTGGCGGGAATCAACATCACCCTGCCACATAAAACAGCTTTCATAGAGCACCTTGATCTGGTAGCCCCCGATGCCGTACCGGCCGGTGCTGTAAACTGCGTAGTCGTGGACCAAGAGCGACTAATTGGACACAACACTGATATAACGGGGATTCAGTATGCTCTCAGGCAAGCCCAATTCCAGGCATCGGGTAGCAGCGCTTTAGTCATAGGGGCTGGCGGCGGCGGCCGGGCAGTCGTAGCGGCGCTGCTGCTGTTGGGGGCAGGCCATATCTGCGTGGTGGACTGCAGAGAGCCGGCAGTAAAGAGCCTCCTGGCCAATTTCCAAGAGCAGGCCGGCAGCACCACACTGGAAGGCCGGTTAATCCAATCCGAGCTGGACACCGCTCCTTACCAGCTGCTCGTTAACGCCACCCCGGTTGGTATGTGGCCCCGGACAGGGGACTCGCCGCTCGAGACATACCAGATCCATGGTAGACAGACCGTTTTCGATTTGGTATATCACCCGGAAAAGACCTTGCTCCTGCGACGGGCTTTTGAGCAGGGCTGCCGGACCGTCACCGGGCTGGACATGTTTATTGCCCAGGGATTGGCTTCATTGGAACACTGGTTCCCTGGCGTCATATACAATGAAGTCGGCGAGCTAAATCCCGGGATCGAGCTGGCCGCCTTGAAAGCAGTGCTGTCGGCTGCTATTGAGGATCACGCATCGGGTGCAAGCACAGCCTCGCAAACAGGAGAGACGACATGATGAGGAAGCTACGCTGGCTAACGGCCGGTGAATCTCACGGTAAGGGGCTGGTAGGCGTCCTGGAAGGACTACCGGCCGGTCTGGAGATCACCGAGGACTATATTGCATCTCAGCTGGCCCGGCGACAGAAAGGTCACGGCCGGGGACAGCGTATGGACATCGAGAGTGACCGTGCTGAGATTTATAGCGGTATACGTCACGGTAGCTCCTTAGGATCGCCCATTGCTTTGATTATACCTAACCGGGACTGGGCCAACTGGCAGCAGGTCATGTCTGTCGGTCCGGTTGAAGATGGGATCGAGCCGGTTACCCTCCCCAGGCCGGGCCACGGGGACCTGGCAGGGGCCAGGAAATATGGTTTCACCGATATCCGCAACGTACTGGAACGAGCCAGTGCCCGGGAGACCGCCATGAGGGTTGCATTAGGTAGTATTGCCCGTAAATTCCTGGGCGACCTGGACATTGAGGTGGGTAGTAGGGTGCTAGCAATTCACGACGCGAGGGATGAGTCGGCCCTGCCGGATGGCCTTTCCCCTGAAGGCCTCAACGCTCTGGTGGACGGTTCCCCGGTGCGGTGCCTTGACAAGAAAGCGGAGAAGGCCATGATACGGGCCATAGACGATGCCCAAGGTGTAGGAGACAGCGTGGGCGGCATCTTCGAGGTCATCGCCACCGGAATCCCCTACGGTCTCGGTAGTCATACTCAGTGGGATCTGAAACTAAAAGCCCGCCTGGGCGAAGCGATAGTATCCATCAATGCTATTGAGGGGATGGAAATCGGTCTGGGATTTGTCGGAGTAGAACGTCCAGGCAGTACCTTTCATGACGAGATTATTAAGGAAGATGATCCTGAGCGGCTTACGCGGTCCACAAACAACGCCGGTGGTATCGAGGCGGGCATGAGTAACGCCCAACCTGTTATCATACGGGCAGTAATGAAGCCGATACCCACTCTGGCAAAACCGCTGAAGTCGGTAGACATTCAAACCGGGGAGCCTGGTCAGGCCCACAAAGAACGCACCGACGCCTGTGCCGTACCGGCGGCAGCAGTCGTCGCTGAAAGCATGGTCTGTCTGGTCCTGGCCGATGCCCTGCTGGAAAAATTCGGGGGCGACAGTATGAAGCAGGTGAAAGCCCACATGCATGCAACCGCCCGGTATTAACTTATGGATTGAAAATAATGGGTCAAGAGAACCACACTCATCAGCCGTTATCCGCCGGAAATATCTGTCTCATCGGACTTATGGGTAGTGGGAAATCCACTATCGGCCCGCTTCTGGCACAACGCCTGGGATATACCTTCGTTGACCTGGACGGGGAAATATCCATGAGCATGAAGCGGCCTATACGGGAGATCTTCGAGCAGCTGGGCGAGGAAAAATTCCGTATAGAAGAATGTGTGCAGCTGCGCCGCTTCTGCCAGCAGGAGCAGCAGGTCATCGCCTGCGGGGGCGGCGTGGTAGTTACTCCCGACAACCTGGAGTGCCTCCGCCGGCAGATCACCGTTTACCTGAAGGCATCACCGGAAACGCTGGCAAACCGGATAGGTCCTGACAAGGAGCGACCCATGCTGAAGGGCGCCGTTTCCGTAGCCCAGCGACTGGCTACAATCCTCAGTGAGCGGGAGCCGTGGTACCAGGACTGCGCAAAAATCACCCTTTTAACTGAAGGTAAGGACCCCAATACCCTCGTCGGAGAACTGCTTGCCCAGCTACCACCTGGGATTTCCTCCCCCGTAGCATGACTACCGTTTCCGTTGAGCTGGGTTCCCGCAGTTACCCTATCCACATCGGTGAGGGATTGCTCTCATCGCTAGCGGAGCTGCTCGGTCCGCTGGGGGTCTCGGGACGGATGGGGTTAGTCAGCAGTGCCAGGATCCACGAGCTCTACGGCGAGGCGGTGGAATCCGCCCTGACCGCTATCGGTTGCCAGGTGTCGACCACCCTCATTCCCGACGGTGAAAAGGCCAAAGACCTGGCCACTGTATCCTACCTCTATAACGCCTTCCTGGAGGCGGGTCTGGACCGCACCTCAACTCTGGTATCACTGGGCGGCGGCGTAGTAGGAGATGTCACCGGTTTTGTGGCAGCAACCCTCTTTCGCGGCATCCCCTACATCCAGATTCCCACCACCCTGCTCGCAATGGTGGACTCTTCCATCGGCGGAAAGACGGGAGTGAACCACCCTTGCGGCAAGAACCTTATTGGGGCCTTTCATCAGCCCCAGGCGGTGTTGATCGACCCGGCAATGGTGCGCACCCTACCCCGACGGGAGATCACGTCCGCCTGTGCTGAGATCATCAAGGCGGCGGCAATTGCCGATGGCGGCTTCTTCCAGCAGTTGGCCGGAGGCATACAGCAACTGGTCGACCTGACAGATATGCCCCTACTGGAAGACGCCATTATCCGATCCTGCCGCATCAAGGCCGAGGTTGTCTCCGGGGATGAACGGGAGAGTAATCGCCGGCGAATCCTTAATTTCGGGCACACTCTGGGACACGCCTTGGAGGCAACCGCAGGTTACGATACCCTCAGGCACGGTGAAGCGGTGGCTATGGGCATGGTGGCAGCCGGTTACATCAGCACCCGAGTTACGGGCTTTCCCGCAGGCGATCTGGAGCTGCTCGCAGCCCCAATAACCCAGCTGGAGCTGCCCAGACTACCGGCCCTGGATCAGGCAGTCTTTCAATCATTCCTGAGCCACGACAAGAAGATCCGCCGGGGAGAGCTCCATTTTGTTCTGTTGGAAAGTATTGGACGGCCGGTAATCACAACCGAGGTTACCGAGTCCCATATCAATGAGACGCTTGACGAATTACAACGGAGGTTTGGATGAGATTTCTGGTGATTCAAGGACCCAATATGAATATTCTGGGCCGACGGGAACCGGAGATTTACGGCAAGGAGACTCTGGATGAGCTCAACGCCTGGATCAGAGAGCGGCCCGAGCTGATAAATGACAATTTAGTCTTCTTTCAAAGCAATCACGAGGGGGACATTATCGACTGCCTCCACGCCCACATAGGCAAAGTGAAGGGGGCCGTCATCAATCCCGGTGCTTTCACCCACACCAGCTACGCCATCCGGGACGCTATCGCCGCCGTGGACTACCCGGTCGTGGAGGTACACCTCTCAGATATCCACAAACGGGAAGAGTTCCGTAAGGTCTCCCTGATCGCCGATGTGTGCCTCAAGCAGATCGTTGGCAAGGGCAAGAGGGGCTATCTGCAGGGCTTGAAGGTTCTGAAAAAGAAGGGCTAGATACTCCAGGCTTGTCACTCTGAACGACGAAAAACCACTACGGCCGAATTGACCCTGACAGGTTGAGTCAGCCGGACAATGCGGTCGTCTTCAGTGTCGTATGACCGAGCCGGGCCATTGTAGACCGCAAACTACATTATCAGTGACTATACCGTTGGGCCGTTACAGCCTCTTGGCCAGTCCGGCCAACCTTTTCCCCAGCGCCTGCCACCGGGCAAGGTGGAGAGCGGCCCCCGCCATGACCGGCAGCACCCTGGCCTTAAGCAGCCTGGCGGCTGCACCGCCGGGGCTGTGAAAGGGCAAATAAGGCCCGGCGCAAAATTCCGCAAAATCCCACCAAAATTCTGCATTCTGAAGTTTTTCACCGACGAGATGCTGGGTAAAAGAGTGCAAAATGCAAAATTCAAAATGCAAAGGGCAGATCAGGTCATGGGCGCTGCCCATGCCATGAGCTGCGCTCATGTCTGAGCTGAGCTCATGTCTGAGCTGAGCTCATGTCTGAGCTGAGCTCATGTCTGAGCTGAGCTCAGGGGGCGATATGGCGACAGTGTCAGCATAACGCCGGAATATAAGCTATAAGCGGCGGCCTGTCGTTCGCCTGGTGCGCCTGGTGCGCGAGGTGCGCGAGATGCGCGAAAATGGCTGAGAAAGCTGTAGGCCTTAAGTGGTCAGCGGCTGGCCTCGTCCAGGTCCCAGGGCTTCAGGAGGATGCTGGTTCCGAGGGAGGTAAAGGAGTCAGGACCTATTTCCTCTTCGGTAGGAATGGGGAAGATTGTCCCATAAGCTATGATATATGTCAAAATGCAACTATTAGGGCAATTACTATTCACGGTGTAATCTCACCTCTCGGTGCTTAAGAACATATTTATTTTAGGTTATAAATCAAGGCCTGATCTATCATGTTCGCTATGACTTCTACTTCTCCATTATTATCAATATCACCCAGAACAATACTTTTAAGGTTAACAAACGGATGCCCGCCTTTATATTTTGAAATAGGTAGATTAACCGCCGCCGAAATCTCGCTGAATTCTTCGATATCGAAAATTTTTTTATTCCCAGCCAGTTTACCGCCAGTTTTTACTAAACTTGGATCAAATTCAAAAGTTCTTATATTTCCAATATTCTTAATATATTTCTTCCCTATATCCCATATAGTACAATAAGACATAATAGAGGTATTATTTATGCCCTTTAATGCAATCCTCTGATCACCCCCATTGTTATTAAAATCGATAAATCCATATGTGTAGAATCCACCATTCAATGCACCATACCACCATCGTTCTGGATCATTCACAACATAATCTTCATGCTGTTGAATCGACTTAAAGATATAAACCGAAGACCCGCCGATAATCAATTCATTTAAGCCATCTTTATCGATATCGATGATATATATTCCTGCATTATAGTCTCCAGCAACAATCGCATCAATGACCTCGAAATGGTCCTTCTGCCATTGAAAAATATCATTTGTGCAAATAAGCTGAGGGATAATAGTCTGGAATTCAAAGGGATGAAGGAATGTCTTTGTTACAACAATTTCATTTTTCCCATCATTGTTTACATCACCAATTGCAATTCTACCTGCTTCTTTTAATTCTTTCGATAATGGTCTAACATGCGCAGATTCAATCTGAGGAGAGATAACATTTGACTTTCCTTTTCTATCAGGTCCATATAGGTGCGTAGTTTTATTTGTATCAACTATATACTGCCTATTTTCCTTTTCTAAAACAAAAAGATTTACTTTAGTGATAAACACAATTTCATCATCTCCATCATTATCAACATCCCCTGCTTTCATATCACGGATTTCACTAGCCTTAACGCTTATTTCTATATTTTGTGCTATCCCATTATTATCAACAAACTTAAGTGTTTTGCTTTGTTTATCTGTGTTTAAAACACTAAGATTAGAAAAGCCAATCTTACTACGCTGTTGATCACCTAGTACCGAAAAGATTTGGCCTTGATAGGTATCTATTTGAGCAAAGACAACATCATTAAAATAAATAATCACGCATATTATTAAAAGAATGCTATATACCTGCTTGTCAAAGAAACTGTTTTTTAATCTTTTAGAGTACATATCCCATCCCTTTTTATTATCAAAATGAAAATCACCAAGCAACAAGAATCCATTGACTGATGGGATTATAATATTCGCCTGATCCTGTAAAAGTAATCCCTTAAAGTTGCTCTATAGAGTAATTCAACAGCACTAGTTAAACTAATTGCATTCCACCCCGCCTGAGTATCTTCCACGTTATTGCCATTATCAAAATAGATGGCCCGCCAGAACACATGCAGAGAGGAATCTTCACTACCCACTCTTTCATTGCGGGCAGAATTGCCATGAGGCGCTGCGCTTTCATTTCGGCAACTTCGGTTAGATGTAAAGTATTACTGCCATCCTGGTATCACTGTAACAATACAGTGACAGAAAGTCAAGCCAATTCTTCTTGAGTACTGAGGGCCAGAAGATTGATTTTAGGCTGTCAGGTGGGTGTTATCAGCCATTGACGGGATAAGCTGTATTTATTCCCCTCCCTCTCGTGAGAGGGGGCCAGGCGGCGAGGCGCTTCAGCAACAGCTTTGCCTGCGGCCCTATATAATTCCCGGTTATCTATAAAATCAGCGGAGTTCCAGGCGCAGGCCGAGAGTGATCGGTGGCAGGATCAGGGGATGGCCGTCCTGGTCTGCCCCGCTGCTCCCCCCGGTCCGGCTGAGAATCCACTTCCCGATAACCATACCCGTGACTGCTCCGGCCAGGACATCACCGACATAGTGATTGCCCACGTAGACCTGGCTCCAGGCCGAGACCAGGGCATATGCGGCGGCGATAGGGGCACTGCGGGGATACCGCCCGGCGGCGATGGCGGCCCACGCGGCGGAGGAAGCGGTGTGGCCCGAAGGAAATGACGGGGTGATGCGGGTGTTCCAGAGCCGCGGCTGATAGTCTCGCGCGGGTCTCTCCCGTTTGAGGGCGTATTTCAACGCAGTAACGGCGGCCTGGGTGATAAGCAGTGAGCCGGCCGCCAGCCGGAAGGTCTCAGCGGCCCGGGGATCGGAACCGGCACACCCAAGGTAGCCCTGGCGCAGGGTCCAGCCGACCTCCACAACCGGGGTAAGGAGGGAAATGCTCTCCATGGTCAAGTTCCATACCGGGTGGTCGTTGCTGCCCTGGAGGGTGGCGGTCAGGAGTGAATCCGTTCTCAGTATGCCGCCCTGTGCGAGATTATGCAGGGCAAGGATGAGGAAGAAGGCAGCTGTCCCCGGGTAACGGATTCTAAGACGCTGATGGTAGTTCAAGTGCCGGAATAGCGGGAGGAAGGGAGTGACCTGGTAGGTTCGTTTAAAGTGGGCCAGACAGCCGTCATTTCAATAATACCAGCTTGCGGGTTGCCGTGAAACCGCCGGCCTGGATGCGATAAAGGTACAGTCCGGTACTCACCCGGCGCCCACGGTTGTCCCGGCCATTCCATACAGCCGTATGTTTGCCCGCTTCTTGTGGCTCATCATTCATCAGGGTCTTCACCTCGCGACCTAAAATGTCATATATGGTAAGCCGGACCTGCACTGGTCTACGGAGTTGGTACGGAATGGTCGTTTCACCAGTAGCTGATGACAAATGGAAGGGATTGGAATAGTTTTGATACAGGTAAAAGGTGGGCTCCACCGTTACAGTGTCGCTGGTGGTGCTGGAGTAGGTATCATCGCTGACGGTGACGGTTATTATAAAGGTCCCGGTCTGATCAATGTCGGGCTGGAAGGTAAGCACGCCGGTTTCGCTGCCGATAGTGGCGTTCAGCGGCGGATCGACAAGGCTGAACGTCAGATTGTCGCCGTCGGCGTCCTCCGCCACGTAGGTGAAGGTGAGCGTATTAATCGATACGATGGTTGTATCGGGAAGCGTCGTTAGAAATACCGGTGAGTGACTTGTAAGGGAAGGGGAGATGGCGTTGTCCCAGAAAGTCCTGGCGTTGTCGGCGTTAGTCTCGAGGGCCGCTTGACTGCCGGCAGCGATTACGGCGAAGGCGATTTCGATGGACTGACCCGGCTGCATGGTGTAGGGGCCGCTGGCCGTCAGGGTGGATACGTCCATTGTATCCAAATCCCGGGTCTGGATCCCACTACTCAGGAACGCCCATTTCTCTGCCGCAGTAAAACCGTTGCCCGCATCACCGCCGTAAATTTCACCGGCGTTATCAATTGCCCGGTACGACAGGCCGCCGGTGCTGGTCAGCAACCGGGTAGCCGCGAGGAAAGTGGGACTGGTGTAGTCGTCCTGCACAATACCCATCTGTCGTGCCTGGTCAAAGCGCGCGAAATCAGCGGCGCCTTGGTTGATGTCCCAGTCAAAGAACAGGCCGGCGTACAGGTTCGACAGCGCGCTTTCACTCGAGTTGGTGATGATGTAGCTGAAAATAACGAAATCGTTGTTGTTGGAGCTGTTATCGGCGTAGCTGTCCTGGCGGATTATCAAACCGAGGGGCAGCGAGGCGAGTTGATCGGTCAGGACTACTGAGCCTTCCTCATTTGCCGCCTGGCCGGGAGCGATCATCAGCTCCGAACCGGGCAACGCCTCGAAATCCTTTTCCAGCTTATCATCGACACCCCGGATACAATCCGACACACTGCTTGAAGAAGTCCCAACCAGCAATCCCCCCTCGAAGAGCAGATTGGTTCCGTTGTAGACAAATCCCTGTCCCGGGGATTCGTACGCGAATCCTATCCAGCCGATATTGCCCTCTTCGGTGAGGGATACCCGCAGGGGACCGGTATCATGGGTGAGAACGATGGGCTCGTTGGCATACAGCCTGACCAGGTCCCGGTCCTGGTAGCTGCCGGCACTGATGTCCAGTATGAACCGCAAGAAGTAATCCATATCAACCTGATCCACTTTGAACTGGAAATCGGCGTAGGCAATAGCGCCGGACAGCAGGCTGGGAATAGTATTGTACCCGCTGGTTATCTTCACATTGGGATCATCCTGGCTCAGGGCAACTTCTACGTTAGTGGCATCAGCAAGGTAGTTGGCCAAGACCACTCTAACGTACACGGTCTCGCCACTTTCGATATACCCGTCCTCATCGCTATCCAGGTACAACGTACCGAGAATACGGATGGCGGGGATGGCAGTGTCGGTAACGGCCCGGTAGGCGTTGACTCGGCCTTTGCCCATGAGGCCAGTAAAGTTCGGATTGAGGTCATCGATCGGGTCAGCGGTAACCCGCACCTGCTGGGCGAGCTGATATGGTGAAAGGTGGGGGAACCGCGCCTTGACAAGGGCCGCAGTCCCGACAGCCAGGGGCGCTGAGAAGGAAGTGCCGTGGGCATCAGAGGAATATTGGTTATCGGGAGCGGTAGTGTTGATGAACTCCCCCGGAGTGAAGACATCCACGGAAACACCGTAATTAGAGAAGCCGGATTTTATATCATCCGCCTTCCGTATAGCGCTGACGGCCAGGACGCCAGGTGCACCCGCAGGCAGGTTGAGCACTACATCGTTATTCTCCCCGCCGTTGCCTGCCGATGATATCAGCAACGCCCCATTTTCCGCCAGGAAATCCGCGAGCAGCTGGTAGTAAAAGAGCAACAGCTGTTCTTCGAAGGGAGTAATGTCGGCGTAGGCGGAACCCCAGCTGGCGTTGATGATATCGGCGCCGTTCAAGGCTGCATAGATGATCCCTTCATCACCGTAGCAAAGGAAAGTGTCCGACACGCAACTGATGTTGACAGGCATGAGCTGCGCATTCCAGCTGGACCCTGCTATCCCGATACCGTTATCGGTTACCGCCGATGCCACGCCGGCCACCGCCGTACCATGCCAGGCATTCACAGGCGTAGTCGAGAGGCCGGTCGGATCATTCGAGTCGTCAGCGAAGTTCCAGCCGTGTACATCGTCGACGAAACCGTTGCCATCATCATCAATGCCGTTGTCAGCAATTTCACCGGGATTGGTCCAGATATTGGCCTGCAGGTCCTCGTGCCGCCAGTCCGTACCGCCATCCACGATGGCGATGACCACGTCGCCGTCCTGCGCTTTGACCGAGTCCCAGGCGGCGGGCAGCTGGATTTGCGCCAGGTGGGTCATGTTCGGATAAAGCGGATCGTTGGGAGTGGCTGCCGTGCCCTGGATGGTCCGATCGGCCTGCCGCGCTTCCAAACCGGTAACGCGGTGGAGGTACCACGGTATGGCGAATTCAACGTTTGGATCCCGTGCAATTTTCAAAGCAACACTGCGGGGGCTCTCTCCGCTGCCATAGCGTACGTAGTAGACCTTCCGGAGCTCCGATCCTTTGGGACCCAACGCACGGTTCCGCAGGGGGAAGGCCTGCTCAACGTCGTAGGCGCTTTGAGCATCCAGGATCCTGTCCAGCGAGGAAAGCCCGGTCCGCGACATCCCCCGAGGAATAGCCTGCGGGGCGATGAATTTCACAATTACCACACCGTCTACCATGTTGGCGTTGCCACTGCTCACGATAAACTGGGGATTGCTGACAGTACCAGTACTACGATTATGATTTCCCATTCCTTCAACGGATACGGGAAGGATAGAGATGCCAGTAAAAATAAATACCAGGGTAGAGTGGATCAGTCGTGTCCGGGTTTCCAGAAGCGATCCAAATTTTTCATTCAATTTTGTTTGCTTTCTTCAGGCGGTGTGCTTGAGAATTAAACGGTGTGTACTCCCTGCGGTGCCAAATTAGCCCTGCACCACCGATACGGGCAACATCATCTTAATGATCTGTCCGTTCGGTACGGGATCGATCTATACCGATCTGCAGGGAAAAAAATACCCAGGGTTTTATGCGGCACCGTTGCATGCTCCTCCTCCCCGGTAAATATAAGGGGGGTAGAGACCCTGGGTAAAATCTGGTATGCAAAATAGCCGACGCAAATGTCGTTATCAGATATTGGGGCAATTAGTATGCCAGTCTAGCATAAATGGGAGCATTCAGGCTCGTCGCAGCCGGTTTTTCGCGTGTTGAGGTGAATATGATTAAAGTTTGTTCCTGATACCGGGTTTCGTACATTCCAGCTGACCGTATTCGGCCGGGCAGGAATACAAAGAAACTCGGGGAAAATAGCAATAATTATCAACCGGCCCACCCAATGAGATTGGGAATCCTCACCAGGGATGAGCCCGTCTTCAGCCTCCAGGTGTACCGCCAGAATCTAACGCGGGAGTTTGCAGCATTGGGGATAGAAATCATCTCCATCCCGGTTGATGATCCCCGCTTTATCGAGAGCGATGTAGTGTGGGATCCTGGACTTATCAGCGCTCGTTTTCCACACCCCAAACTGAGACAGTGTCATAAGCCGGTTGTGGTGACGGTGCATGGATTGGCGGCTCACACTCTGAGCGTACGGGAATATTTTCCCGATCCGGTGGAAGCAATAATAGGCCAGACGTTTCACCAGCAGGTAGCCGCCGAGTGGCAGTGGTTCAGCGAGAAGGTTTCCAGGGTGATTGCCGTTTCACGCTACGGTGCTGATGAGGTATCCTCCATTTTCGGTCTACCGCAGGAGAAGGTGGTCGCGATCTATCACGGGATAGACCATGATGTTTTCAATGTGCAGGGGGAGAAGAAAACGGCTGAGAGACCCTATATACTGCAGATTGCCCAGTTCGCACCCAAGAAAAACCTAGACCGGGTGCTGGATGCCTATGCCCAGCTTCCGGAATCCGGTCGCCCTGACCTGGTAGTAGTTCTGCCCAATTATGAGGGAGCGGACCCGGAAATAAAGGGTGTCCGAATAATCCGTGAGGGTCTGACCCAGGAGGAGCTAGCCTGCTGGTATCGAGGTGCACTCGGTTTTATTTTCCCGTCAATCCATGAGACTTTCGGTATGCCGGTGCTGGAGGCCATGGCCTGCGGCTGCCCGGTGATCAGTGCTGATGTCACTGCCATTCCCGAACTGGCGGGAGATGCCACAATCCTGATAAATCCCCGGTCGGTGGAGGAGATTACCTCCGGGATCCAGCGACTGGTGAAAGATCGGGCTCTACAGCGCCGGCTGCGAGAGAAAGGGCTGGAGCGAGCCCACCTTTTCACATGGGAAAAAACTGCCAGGGAACACCTGGACGTTTTCGAATCGGTTCAGTAACCTGCTCGAAAGCTCCACCTTTAAGCAATCAACCCAGAACAGTCCGCACCTTCTTGGGTAATATCTCTGGCGTGAACGGCTTGACGATATAGCCATTAATCCCCGGCATATATGTTTTTACCCTATCGGCTCCTGAAATAGCTACTGGCGGTGGAAGAGATGAACCCTATGCCCTTGCTGGAATAACATAGTATTTTCGACCTGTTTGGTGGAACCTGCTTGCGACCAGATAATTGATGACAGACTGGCCTACAACACCGGATGAACTGATCCAGGCTCAAGAAGGCCTGCGGCAGCAGTCGGCTTCATTGTGGCGACCGGGCGATTCACCCTTTGAGGCCGGCGCCTGTTTTGTCTGCTTTGTTCCGGGTCTTTCGCCAACGGGCGCCGAGGGTGACGCCGGCTGGGCCGGGGCGGTCCTCTGGCGAGATAGCCAGCTCATTGCCGAATCGATAATCAGGGGTGTGGCAGGGGCAGCGTATCGGCCGGGACTGTTGGCGCTGCGGGAAGGTCCCCTGCTGGAAGCGGCCGTGAGCTCGTTACCCAGACCTCCAGACGTCCTATTGGTCAGCGCCACCGGACGCGACCATCCCCGCCGGTCCGGTCTGGCTTTTCACCTAGGAGCCATTCTCGACGTACCGACTATCGGTGTTACCAATCGTCCACTTCTGGCCCAGGGGGAATGGCCAGCTCCCGACCGGGGCAGCACCAGTCCCTTGAGGATTGAAGGGGAGGAGGCCGGTGTTTGGCTGCGTACGCGGTCTGGCGCCCACCCTCTAGCAGTTCATCCAGCCTGGCGTACCGATGTGGAAACCTGCGTTAAAGTGGTGCTGGCTGTTTCTATAAGGGTACGTACCCCTGAACCGCTGCGTCAGGCGCGCCGTCTCGCCCGAACGGCCCGGGCAAAGGATCAAAGAGAGGATTTGAGCGGTTAGCCGTTTGAAGACTACAAATCGCGGGCTGTCAGCAGGTTGAATGAATGAGTCCGCCGACCGGCCCCCTCTCCCGGCATTCATTGTATACTCTGACCGCCTCTCTGGTACGCAGCAGGTGTACGGTTATGCCCCGGTCTTTCAGCAGTTGCATGGTCTCCGGGCACACCTGAAGCCGCCCATACACCCCACTTGAGAGCACTGCTACCGCCGCACCGTGCTGTAGCAGCTCTTCCACGTCGGCGGGCTGGATGCCCGGGACGTGGCCGGTGCCGGTCTCGCGCCAATCCCAAGCCCGACAGCCTCCGGGATAGAGCTTGACATCCTTGTAGTTTCCGTGCCCCTCGACCTCTACCCGGCCCCAGGAAAGGCGCGATATGCGAGGGGCCTGTGGTGATTCAGCCATTGCAGGTACCTCATGTGGTGTTTCAGTCCGAATCGAGAAAGAGTGGATAGCCTTATGGCGCGGGGCAGACTTCCCGCTTCCAGTGGGACATTGTCCCGCCCCAGGCAGGACGGACTCCCTCGACCGGAATCACCGGATCTTGAATATAGCGCATCCACGTCTTGAAATAAAAGCCCGTTTCCAGCCCGTTCCGGGGAAATAACGATGAATTTGCAGATACCCTACATCAGTAACTGGTCACCTGAAAGTCGACGGGCGACGGTGATGCTTTCAGTTGGAATCCCATTCGGTGGAGAATACGTGTCCGTTCAGCATTAAATTCATATAAAGGATTGATGTTCTTAAGGTGAGCAACCTCATAATACGGAATTGCCAACCATATAACCTGGCTGCAGAAGGACAGCCGGTTGATATTGCAGTGCGAAACGGCAGGATCAGCCAGATCGGTCACGGCCTAACTGACCCAGCTCAGCCCGAGACATTTGATGCCGGTGGTCGGACCATGATACCGGGACTGATCGACGTGCATGTGCATGGTGCCGGTGGTGGGGATACTTCTGACGGCACAGCCGAGGCGCTCAGGACCATGTCCAGCACTCTAGCCCAACGGGGGATCACCAGCTTCCTCGCAACGGGAATGACCCGTCGAGAGGAAGGCAACCAACACCTTGAAAACGCGGGAGAGTATACCGGAAAAGACCTGGGGGGTGCCAACCTTCTGGGCCTGCATATCGAGGGACCATTCGTGAGCAGGGAAAAAAGAGGTGGCATCCAGCTGGGAGGAATCGAAACACCATCGGTGGAAGTACTGGATGAGCTGCTAGAAACCACTAAAGGGGCCCTGAAGATGATGACCATCGCCCCGGAGGTTGATGGTGCTCTTAATGTAATTCGAGAGCTGGTAAATCGAGGTATCATTGCCTCGTTCGGCCATTCGGATGCCGATTATGAAGAGACCAAGGCGGGACTGATCGCTGGTATCTCGCACGTCACCCATTTTTTCAACACAATGCGCCCATTGCACCATCGTGATCCGGGTCCAGTTCCGGCAATTTTCGAGCAGCCTGGTGTGACGGTTCAGGTCATTTGTGACGGGATTCACCTGCACAGGGATATGGTTCGCTACATATACAAGCAATTTGGCGGTGAACGCTGTATCTGTGTTACCGATGGCATGCGGACTATGGGCCTCCCCGACGGAAAGTATTTCTATTATGGGAAGGAATATGAGTCCAGAGGCGGTATCGCCCGCTACCTGGACGGGACCCTTATCGGCACGACCTACAATCTGCATCAGATGTTGCTCAATTTCCTGGAGTTCACAGGCTGCTCACTGGATGTCGCCGTAAATACCGCCACTGCCAATCCTGCGAAAGTATTGGGTATCGATGACCGAAAAGGCGCAATAACCGTGGGTAAAGATGCAGACCTGGTGGTATTGGACCAGGACCGTTCGGTATGGGCCACGATCATAGGCGGCAGGATTATTTACAGAAAAGTGGAGGGAGAGGTTGTGGCATAGAGAAAAATGGGCTCCATTGATTCAGAATCGTGATTAATTTGTCGTTAGCTACCGAATAAACACCATCTACATAAGGAGGTTCTTATGAAAAGACCGATCTCACGCCGGAAGTTCCTGGAGAGGACCTCATTAAGTACAGCAGGGATCGCTTTATCTTTGAGCGGGGCTAAGTCCCTATATGCAAATCTGGCAAAGAAAGCGGATACCCCGGCGATCCTTGGTGGTACCCCGGTGCGTACAAAGCCGTTTCCGTCCTGGCCGATCTATGATGACAAGGACGTGGAGATATATCTCGATGCTCTCCGTAGAAAGGTATGGTCGGAATACAATCATAATGAGACGGAGAGTGCCGTCAAATTTGAGAGAAAGTACGCGGAGTTGATGGGCACGAAATTCTGCGCCTCAACAAACGCCGGCACTACCGCCCTGACCGCCGCGCTGTGCGCGCTGGATGTGGGTCCCGGTGACGAGGTAATAGTACCGACAAACACCTTCGTGGCCACTGCGCAGGTCGTGTTCAATCTGTACGCCCTGGCAGTATTTGTCGATTCGGACCCTGACACGTTCATGATAGACGCCGATCTAATCGAGGAGCGTATCAATGAACGTACGAGGGCTATTATGCCGGTACATATCGGCGGTGGTGCGGCGGATATGGACAAAATCATGGCCATTTCAAAGAAACATGATATTCCGGTCCTGGAAGATGCCTGCCAGGCCCATATGGGCGAATGGCGGAAGAAGAGACTGGGATCTGTTGGTCATCTGGGCTGTTTCAGCTTTCAAGCCCACAAGAGTCTCACCAGTGGTGAGGGCGGCGCGATTATAGGAGATGACGAAGCGCTGATGGACAGGTGCATCGCCTATAAGAACAATGGTAGAGATCCCAAGAGAAAGAGAGTATACACCGGTTCGAATTACCGGATGACGCCATTCCAGGTAGCGGTAATCACGGGGCAGATAAGGCGCTTGGAAGGGCAAATCAGTCACAGAGAGAAGAATGCGGCGTACCTGGAAAGACTCTTTGAGGACATACCTGGTATCACCCAGTGCAAAAAGTACCCCGGTCAAACGCGCCGAGGGTATTATATGTATGGCATGCTATATGACAAGGAACAGTTCAACGGGCTCCCCAGAAGAAAATTTACCCAGGCGATGCACGCTGAAGGCATTCCCATACGGGGAGGGTGTGATACGCTGAACAAGGACAAGTTCGTGGAGGTATACCTAAATATGCGTCACTTCCAGAACCTGTTCTCAAAGGAAAGGCTCGCGCAGTACTGGGAAGAGAACCACTGTCCCGCGAACGATGTCATAGATGAGGAGACGGGCCTGATCTTTGGCCAGCAGGTATTCCTTGGCACTAAGAAGGATATGGACGATATCGCCGAGGCGCTGGTGAAGGTACGTAAGAACGCGAAGGCCTTGATATAAGATCAGTCCGGCTCATCCCCAGGCTTCAGGCATAAACTGTGAGCAAACCGTAACGAAATGGGGGATGGGCCGAAGGTTAGCAGTCACCCCTGATCCAGAGCTTACTTGCCGAAGAAGGGGAAGAGCGCCTTAAGCTCGGCGGGAGTGGGCTGGCTGCCGTATTCGCACAGTTCGAACGCCTCGGCATACTTCACCCGCTTGCCCTCCCGGCTGCCGTACAATTCGGTCAATTTCTCCCGGTAGTTATCGGCGGTAGCCGCGAACCGCCGCTGGCGATTCTCCCTCACAACCTTGTCCGCCTTGCTTTTGGGAGTCATGATGCCCTCAAAGCCTCCCGTAGCCCAGAGCCCTTCCACCTGAGATTCCATTACCAGAAGGGCGTCCAGCTTCCGGTCGATTACGTCGTCGATAGCGATCACGATGTCCGGTTTGAAGGGATTCGGCTTTTGGAACCGGTCGGAGTAGTACAGAAAAACCGGATTCTTGTTGACCGGGGGAACATCGGGAGTGAAGAATGGAACGGTGACCATGAAGGCGGCGTCCTGGACCAGGATGCCCGTATATCGATGGTCAGGGTGGTAGTCATTGGTGCGGGGGCCCAGCACGATATCCGCCTGCCAGTCCCGGATGAGCCGTGTGATGGTCCGCCGGTTCTCCAGGGTCGGCATGAGCTCCCCGTCGTGGATATCCAGGACTTCCGAGACAATTCCCAATATCTTCGCTGCTTCCTGAACTTCCGCTGTGCGTCGTTTGGCCAGCGGACCGCCTGCCATGTTGGGATGGCCGATATCCCCGTTGGTGGTTGACACGAATTTGACGTGATGCCCCTGGGCAGCCCACATGGCCGCCACGCCCCCCGCTCTAATCTCGCAGTCGTCGGGGTGGGCGCCAAAGGCGATAATGCGCAGCTTCCCATCGTCGGCGGGGGGGAGAGCGCTCTCGGGGCCGCGGGGTTCGGCCGCGGTAACCAGACCGGACAGGCCGACTATCACGGCCAATAACGGCAAGGCGTTTCTCGTAAGAGCAGGGATATGTTTCCTCATTTTTCCTCTCCTTGTAAGAAACCGTAAGAAGACCCGGACCAGCGCTGCTTTCCGGAGGATATCAAGCAGTTAAGCAGGTTTAGTCTATATTACAGGTAAATAGTTATGGCGTCAATGCTCACCCGGTGTTACCTCAGGAATATCCCGATACGTCATTCACCTGTAGTGAGATGCTGGCCGCGCCCAGGCCGGATCTATTTATCCGGATCGATGGCTTTCAGCTTGTCGATTACCCTACATCTGCAGTTTCAGTATTGTGGAGTTACGCTAACGAGCTCGATCGTTATCTGCAATGTAAATAGGCCATTTATTGTTCATTTTTCCTTGAACACAGCGCCGATCGAATAGGCATCCCCAAGGCGACTACCAAGGCCGTAGTATCCCTCCTGCTGAGGTGCATATGAAAATGGCATGATAAGCTGGATATCAGGCCGGCCTTGTTCATCGAGTACTGCTTCCTCCACCTGAATATTCAGGATCTCACCAATGAACTGCGTATGCCGGCCGATCTCATGGACCTGGATGACCTTGCATTCCAATATAAAGGGGAATTCTTTCACATAGGGGGCATCAACAATGTCACTCCTAACTGGTGTCAGTCCAGTGTCAGCAAACTTATCGGCTTTGCGTCCTGAGACAGTGCCAAAATAATCGGCTTCCTTGATGAAGGTTACTGAAGGGAGACTGATGGTAAACTCTCTCCTATCCATGAGGCATCCATAAGTATATGTGGCTTTTCTGAGGGAGATGGTTACGCAGGGAGGATTGGAGCAGCATATTCCACCCCAAGAGACTGCCATAACGTTCGGTTTTCCGTCGCCGTCATAGGTACCGACAATGAGAACCGGTGTTGGATAGACGATCGGTTTTGCACCAATGGATTGTTTCATTAGATGTCTCCTCGTACAATAGTCATCAAATTTACATATCGATAGATGTCTTCAGAATAGCTTGGCTAGAACGTGTAGAAATAAAGTGGTATTGCGCACGCCCCCATTCTTGCCTAATGAAGGCACTCCCGGCCTTAGTCCGTTGCTTCAGACTGTAGCCCTGGATGGGAAGTTCAGAGTAAAGGTTGATGGAGACCCCGCCCTTCGAAGGGAAAGGTGATTGAGGGACGAGTTATTCCACCATCATAGTGAACCGGGTATTACGGCCCGCTGGTTGTTCCCCTATTCATATCGCAGCGCTGTTATCGGGTTGGTTGTAGCGGCTTTTATCACCTGCCATGTGACAGTAAAGACCGCAATCACCAAGGCGACAAGGCTGGCGATGATGAAGGTCAGCAGGCTGTAACCGATACGATAAGCGAAGTTTTCCAGCCAATTGTTCATAGCGTACCATGATATGGGCAGCGACAGCAGCGCCGAGATCAATACCAGATTGAGAACATCCCTGGACAGCAGGGTGAAGATCCCGGGTACCGTTGCGCCCAGTACCTTCCTGATGCCGATTTCCTTGGTGCGCTGCTCAGCCGTGAATGAGGCCAAGCCCAGCAGGCCGAGGCAGGCAACGAATATCGCCAACACCGAGAACATGGTCGCAAGGGTCTGGGTGCGGAATTCATTATTGTATAGGGCGTTGAAGTTGTCCTCGAAAAAGGTATACTCGAAGGCCTGATCCAGGGCGAATCCCGCCCAGATAGCTTCAACCGAAGCCAGGGTGGCTGAGATGTCATACGGTTGGATACGCAGGGTGGTATAGCGGCCGAAAGTAGGGCCCGGTCCACCAAAAATCCTGGTTCTATAGGGGACGATTACCATAGGGCGGATGGGACTATGGAGCGATTCGAAGTGGAAATCCTGGATGATGCCAATTATGGGGATCCGGGCATTCTGGTTGTCAGGCCCACCAAAAACGATCAGCTCTTTGCCGACGGGATCTTCGACCCCATAGGCTTCCACAGCCGCCTGGTTGATCACCACTGTATTAGAGTCCATGCTGAAATCCTTCGAGAAGAAGCGTCCCTCAGCCATTTTCATCCCGTAGGTATTCAGGAAGTTGAAGTCAGTGAAATACATTGCCAGGATCTGGTACTGGTCGCCCGTGGGGGTACTCATTCCGAAGACCGATTCACCACTGGGAGGTTCACCCGGGATGCAGGTCGAGTTGGTTACCTCCAGGACACTGTTCTGCTCAGCCAGTTCCAGCTTGAAAGCCTGGATCTGTTGTCCGATGTCATCGGTTTTTTCAACCACCAGGAGATTTTCCGGTGCATACCCCAGATTCTTTTCCTGTACGTAATCCAGCTGGTTGCGCACCATGATGGTGCTGGTGAAGAGGATGATGGAGATGGTGAATTGGAACACGACCAGGCTGCTCCGCAGCCGTGAGCCCCGACCGCTGGATTTCATGGTACCCCGCAGTACTATTACCGGATTGAAGGATGAGAGGAAGAACGCAGGGTAGCTACCCGCCAGGATGCCCACCAGAATGGTGCCCAGAACGATCCAGGGCAGGTTGCTGTAGCGGAAGCTCAGCTGTAATCCCACCTGGTTGTTAAACCAGGGCAGGATGAGTAATACCAGAATTACGGCCAGGACGACGGATGCGAAAGTGAGAACGATCGATTCGATCAAGAACTGCCGCACAAGCATACCCCGGTTAGATCCGAGGGTCTTACGGATGCCCACCTCCCGGGCCCGGCTGGCCGAGCGGGCCGAGGCCAGGTTCATGAAGTTGATGCAGGCGATGATCAGGATGAAGGCCGCGATGATTGAGAATATGTAAATGTAGGTGATGTTACCATTAACCTCGATTTCCCGATCGAGGTGAGAGTGCAGATGGATATCCGTGAGCGGTTGGAGGAAGATCTCGTAGGACGACCCATCCTCGGCCATCTGGTCCCAGGATACTCCCAGTGCTTGCTCCACCTGGGGGCCTACATATTTCCTTATCATGTCAGGAAACTTGGCTTCCAGCTCCTCGGCGGAAGCCCCTTCCTTCAGTACGATGTAGGTATGGTAGTTGTTGTTCAGCCAGTTGGTGCTGCGGCTGTCAGGACTGGTGGCTAGTGAGAGCAGGAAGTCATAGTGAAAATGTGAATTGTGGGGAAAATCCTTGATGACACCGGTGACCATCCGCTCATTCACCTTGTCTGACGTCATCAGCTTGCCGATTGGATTCTCATCACCGAAATAGCGCCTGGCGGTGGACTCGGTAAGGACCAGACTGTTCGGTTGGGTCAAGGCCGTTTTCGGATCACCGATGATGAAGGGGATATCAAAGACGTCAAAGATAGTGGAGTCAGCAGTTGTATAGCGCTCTTCACTGAAGACTTTATCTCCGTACCGGATGACAGGGTATCCTCCGAGATAACCGATCCTCGTGGTTGTTTCCACTTCGGGGAACTCTTCCAGCAAAGTGCCCGCTATCGGTGCCGCTGATAGGGCGACATTAAAATCATTGCCTCCTATTCTGGCGCTTAAAGCTACACGGTAAATGCGATCGGCTTTCTCATGGTAACGGTCATAACTCAATTCCTCCTGCACATATAGAATGATCGTGATGCAGGCGGCAACGCCAATAGCCAGGCCAAGGATATTGATGGCGGAATACAGTTTCTGCCGGATAACGTTACGGACGGTGATTTTCACGTAAGACCAGAACATAGACTATTCCCTTCCAGGATACGATAAATGTTGTTCATAGAGCATTTGGCTGAGAGCGCGAGATACTTACAGTAAAGCCGCAGACTTATCAGGCATGGGGCTTGCCGTTAGTAGCCTCAGCGACGATCCGACCGTCGAAGAGGTGGACTGTGCGGTGCCCCCATTCCGCATACGTCGGGGAGTGGGTCACCATGATGATCGTGGTCCCCTGATTGTTAAGCTCGGCAAGCAGCTCCATTACCTCTTTTCCGTTGCTTGAGTCCAGGTTTCCGGTAGGCTCATCCGCGAAGATTACTTTGGGATTACTGATCACCGCCCGGGAGACTGCCACCCGTTGCTGCTGGCCTCCGGACAGCTGCTGGGGGAAATGGTTGCGCCGGGCGGCGATTCCCATTTGGTCCAGCATCTCGTCCACGCGCTTACGGCGTTCCGCGCCGGGTACTTTAAGATAGAACAGAGGCAGCTCCACGTTTTCAAATACCGTCAGTTCATCAATAAGATTGAAACTCTGGAAGACGAAGCCGACATTTCGTTTCCGGCAGTCAGCGCGCTGGTGCTCGGAGTGGAGGGAGACCTCCTCACCGTTGAAGTGATATTCCCCGCTGGAGGTACTGTCGAGCATTCCCAGCACATTTAGCAAGGTTGACTTCCCGCTTCCCGAGGGTCCCATAACAGAAACGAACTCACCGTTTTGAATATCGATATTCAGGTCGTTGAGGGCAGTGGTCTCCATTTCTTCGGTTCGAAAGACTTTGCATAGATCTTTGGTTTTAATCATCGGGTAACTCCTTTTATTTTCGCCTTCAGGCTCCGCATAGGTACGTAGCAGGTTTTATACTAGTCATCGGTTCAGCACGAGTATCTCCGCATCCACGAAGTGGCTACAGGGCTAAATGATCACTTTCTTTCTGTGTGAAAGTCCCTCGAGAACCTCGTAGTCGAACTGTTTTTAGTTGTTAAAGCGTATGGCTCGTTTTGAAGACGGATTACCGGCTCTCGTAACAGGATCTGCAAGGATGGTCTGCAGTTATGACAGTCAAAACGGCCATCAAGGCCAAGGTATTCCATAGCAGCGGTCATCTGCGCTCTTTGATAATCCAATCCATTTTGTTGTTAGACTGTTAGAATCACACAAAGGTTGCCTGCTTGTTTGCGGTTAATAGCGATGCTATTCGGGGAAAAAAGGAGTGATGTTTTAATAAGGGACTTAGCCCTTCGGCGGCTTCAACATTAAGTCCTCAATTATTTTTGCCAGCTCGGCAGGATCCATTTTTTCAATCAGATACGAGTGCTGTGTTTCGGTTGTAGTGCGCCACTCGTTGCTGCCATCCTGGTTAATGTGCAGATATCCACCGGTGCCGATATCCCAATAGTCGCGCAATCCTCGCACCGCATACAGTACCGCGCTGTGATCCCAGCTTTCCCTGTTACTTAATCCGTTGAAGTGATAATAAGCGGCGCGGACCGGATTCGATTCCGGGGTGCCCTCAAGACGTTTGCCGGTCATGATTTTATGACCGATCTCATAGCCGCTGAATACAACGGGGGTTGGCCAGTCGCGTACTGCGATTATGGAAGCCGCCGCATCGGTATGGATGTTGTACTCTTTTCCCTCGGGAAAATGCCCACCCATGCAAACCCACAGCTTTACTTTTTCCCTGACAAGATCAACTCCACCGAGATCGCTGTATTCGTCCGGTTCCGTCTGCAACAGGTTTTTTAAATTCGTGAGAAAGCCGACCGATACAATCACAACACTTCCATCCGGTTGATCCGCTAAAATCTTCCGGTACAACCTGGCCGCATCGGGAACGTCGCTGCCTGATTGAATTACGTGAGGAAAGCTGTCCGCGACCGCTTTAGTGTATCTTGATTCAGCCTTGACACCGTCATTCACTGAGCCTATCGGAATATCAGGCCGTCCATAATAGGTATTGATGGCGTTGAGGCACGGAACCACGTGCTCATTCCGGGAGGACACCATCGCCGCGAGTATTTCCGCTTCACCAAGATCGGCGAGGGTATGCAACAAGGCCAGGGCCCCCACATCATCCACATCCGCGGCCATATCCGTATCGTAAATGATATTCACTGGAGCACCTTGAGGTTCAGTACAAGACATCCCAAAAGCAGCAAGGCAAATCAATGCAAAGAATAGATGTGTATTCATTAATGATGTCCTCCACCTGTTTATCGTTCAAATACTGAATACGATCTCCGGTCTCTTCGGAATTGCGGTATATCCAGGGAGTTCGCCCATCGTGAAATGCCAGACCGGTTACCTGGCAAACTCCTGAAGCTCCTCTAGAGTTGGCATCGATGGTTGGGCACCCATTCTGGTAGCCGAGAGTGCACCGGTCAGGTTGGCAAATCGAACAGCCTCGATCATAGGCTCGCCTTTTGCGAGTGCAAATGCCAAGGCGCCATTGAATGCATCCCCGGCTGCGGTTGTATCCACTGCCTGTACTTCCTTGGACGGTACTAATTGAGCGCCCTCCTCATTGACGACCAGGGCTCCCTTGGCTCCTAAGGTGATAATCACATTTTTAACACCCCGCTGTTTTAATTTCTTTGCCGCTTCCTCCGCCGAAGCTCCATCCGTAACACTTACACCGGTAAGGAGCCCAGCTTCTGATTCATTCGGGGTAAGTACAGTGACGTTGCGCAACAGGTCATCGTCCAATGGTCTCGCCGGTGCCGGATTAAGTATCACCATGACTCCCATTTTCCGGGCTGAACTAGCTGCATAACGCACAGTTTCGATAGGGGTCTCCAGCTGGAGTAACAGCACATTCATGGCTTCAAATTCAACTTGAGCAGCTGACACATCCTTGGTTGAGAGCCGGCCATTCGCACCTGAAGCCACACCAATGCTGTTCTCACCATTCTGGTCGACAAAAATGAGTGCAACACCGGATGGACTTACTTCATCCTGTACTATGAAATCAGTGCAGATTTCCTCCTTCGCAAATCCCTCGATAGCCTGCTGGCCAAAAATATCCCGGCCAACTCTGGCGATAAAGGTCACCTTTCCACCAAGTCTGGCCGCCGCTACGGCTTGATTTGCGCCTTTGCCGCCTGCGGCCATAATGAACTCATCACCAATTAGGGTTTCACCGGGGCCCGGCAGTCTATCCATTTTGATGACCATGTCGGTGTTGGAACTCCCGACAACTACAATCCTAGGTGCTGCCATATGACTATTCCTCCCCTTGATAGATATCTACTTTTAGAATAATTCTCCTTAAATGACAACGGCTTCAAACGTTGCTCCCATTAATACTGCCATATATGGATTCCACGTGCTCACTGGAGCCAGAGGACTTAGTACTGCTTTGGGTACTACGAGTAGCAGTCTCTATAGAAGGCTTTCTTTTCCTGGTTTTGATTAATGTGAATTCCTAGATGAGGTAAGTTGCACGCTAGTATCTCGCCGTATAGGGCTCATCATCGTAGACAATGGCATATTCGAGTCGTACATCTGCCTTGTCATTCGGATTAAGAAGTTTGAGGACAACTTCATGCTCTCCCGTAGGGAGCTGGTAGCGCCAGAACGGGTAAAATCTGCGCGCTTGAAATTTCGTAGGCAGCTTTACGGTCTCAACCAAGTCACCGTCAATGTACATCTCAACATCGAAGGTAGAGTCTTCCTCACCCTTTTTATTGGCCCAGCCGGTGACTGCGAATCCGATCCCATCAAATTTGAACGAGGCTTCACCTTCCAGAGTCTGTCCCAGCCAGATCTTATCGATGGGGAAATGACCCTCGAAGGCGATTTCCAGCGGCACCGGTGCTGGTTCCTGGAACTTGATGACGATGTCATTTTCACGAATCTCACCACCGTTTCGCTCGATCATCTGCAAGGCATGCCTATATGACATTTCATAGGCATCGTTCAGAGAAATAGTAGTGTATTTAAAATCAATGGATTCAACTTCAGCGAGTCCCTGTTTCCAGAAATCGGGAATGTTTTTATATCCTTTTATGGCACCCAGGATACCACCGGCGGAGGCGGGATTACAGTCAGCGTCATCACCACAGCGGGTAGCGATCTCATAGGTCCGGGTGAAATCTCCGTTACCGTATAGCAAGCCAACCAGCACCCAGGCGGCGTTGATCTTGGCATCGATGTTGAAGGGCTGGAATACACCAGACGGCGAGCCGATATCCTCGGACCATTTACGGTGGACCTTGAACCAGGTCTCTTTCCAGTCCTCCGGATTCTCTTTATGCCACCGGATCACGTCCCTCATGGTCTGATAAAACTTGCTCTCAGGCGGAATGACCTTCAGGGCCTCTTCCACGACATAACCGATATCGTCTGATACGAAGGCCAGGGCATACATTGCCGCCATATAAACTCCACCATACCAGCCATCACCGTAATTCATGATATGTCCGATCCTATCGCTGACTTCTGCGGCCGCATTCACCATGCCCGGACACATGAGACCGGCAAAATCGGCTTCGATCTGGAAATCGATGTCATCGGCGCAGGGATTATTCAGCCAGTGACCCGACTGTGGCGGCATGATGCCATTCTGGATGTTGTACCTGGCGGTCTGATTTGCGTGCCAGAGATGATAGTCGGCATAGGCAAACGCCCTGGCGAAGGATTCCGCCGGGGCATCCAAGCCTTCATCCTCGAAGACCTGAACGAAGGTGAGGTCCATGTAGATATCATCATAGGCTCCGGGTGCCTCTTCGTAGGTGTTCTTCAGCATACCCTCGTACCATGCGAGTTTGTGATAATCCGGAATCATGGTACTGTTATACCGGAACTCTACGGGACTGCCAAAGGTTACCCCAATGGTCTGCGCCGCCCAGCCGCCCCTGATCTTGTCCTGTAGTTGTTCTTTGGAAAGGGTAACCGTCTCGGGAGGAGCAGATTGGCAAGCAATAATCAGGAAAAGCGCAGATGAACACGCGCCTAACCACACTGATCTGCTATAGCGTGACGTATTCACTTTAGTACTCCTATTAATGAGCAAACGACCATATATCCTAGGTCAACCTGGCAGTAATGATCAATCCCAGGCCGATAATGAAGCAGGCAAACATGAGAGCGATAAGCGTGTTGGTGCCTTTCGGAGCGTCCTTGAACTCTTTCCAGATGAAGACCCCCCACAACGCCGCCACCATGGTGGCCCCCTGGCCAAGTCCATAGGAGATCGCAAAGCCAGCCGCACCGGCTGCGATGATGCTGAGAGACATGCCAATTCCCCAGATTATGCCACCGAGGATGCCGATCGAATGCAGACGGGCGTCTCCCCTGGTGAAATAGTCCCGATATGACACCGGATCACCCGCGAAGGGCTTGGCCATCACAAACGTATTCCAGACGAAGTTGGAAGCCAGCAAGCCGATAGAGAAGACGAACACAGCCGAGTATGGGCTGAGCTTACCTGCCTCCAGGACAATGTAATCTTCAGACATGGATGCCGCCACAAAGCGATAGAAAAAACCCATCAATACACCGGCCGCAACAGAGATTAGGATTCCCTTGGTAGTGGTTTTCTGCCCCTCAGAGGGAAGACGCCGATATGCGATCGCATCAAGAAGGATAGCGCCTACCACCAAGGCTACACCGAGAAACAGGACTACCGGATTTCCCAGTGGGGTAGCGATGTAGTTGGTGATGACCCCCAGCGCCAGGGCTAAGCCAATCCCAATCGGGAATGCAACAGCCATCCCGGCAATATCGATTGCCGCAACCAGCAATATATTAGCCAGATTGAAAATCACACCACCGAGGAAAGCCAGCCACAGGAAATTGAGGGATGCCTGTCCGAGATCCGCGAAGAAACTGCGGCCAGCCGAGCCGAAACTCCCCATCGTAAGAGCCAGAATAAAGGAAAGCACCAAAACACCGATGGCGTAATCCCAGTAAAAGAGCTGAAAAGGCCATTGTTTCGTGGCAAGCTTCTGCGTATTGGCCCAAGATCCCCAGCAGAGCATGGTAACCAGACACATAATAACCGCCACGAGGTATGATTCTACGACAACCATGTGATGTCCTTTCTATGAGGTAGATCGGTCGCAGGCATCTCGATCTGGTCGTTCATCTCAGCCTGTAATACGAATTGAAGAATGACCTGCTACCGATAGTTGGGCTACTTTCAAAGTTAGGATTTCGGAGCTCTGTTAGCATGGTAAATGTATCTGATGTATTACGAGCAGCGGCTGGACCGAGGCTTTGGTGACGGCAAGTATAGCCTGCGGAGTTGGTGGTCGATAACCGTGACTACTTTACGGCTGGTGGCGAGGATATTCTCGGCGTCAACGATTTATGAGCGCCGCGCTTCCGGCCCGTATCCGGTAAAAAGTGCTAATCTTTGATAACCTTTGATAAAGTTTGGCGTTTCGAGGGGTATTCGATCGGGTATGAAAAGAGCCCTAATCAGGGCTGGTTTGTCGAAGGAAAACAGGGGAGAGTGCCGCGAATAGGACTTCCCGCCTATGGTGGGACTGAATCCCGCTGACAGCGGGGCGAACCTACACGTCCATAGGGACACTGGATCCTAAATACAGTGGCTCACGAGGATAAGTTTGGGAAATGTGCGGTAGTTGTGCAGTCTTTCGCAGATGGATTTTCAATTTGCTGCTCTCCCGTCGCTTCGGCAAAAACGGGGCAGGAAAAAGGGGCAGGAATATGCTCTAGAGTGACTAGGCTAGATCAGTCGCTAAGTACCTAAGTATCCATAAATCCTGACCTAAGACTTGGGCCAGGTTTTGGGGGCAAGGTCATATTTCCTGAATGAATACCTATTACTTTCATTTACCATCAAGATAACCTGTAATAACCGCCAGCAATTTCTCCATTGTTATTGAAACAGATTCCCCACCCTCGGTATTATCCAAAAATCCAATACAGACATCATAGTCTGGTAAATAGATACATGCTGCGGCATAACCGGGCGCATTTCCGCTGTGTCCGATTGCATTCAAGCCGTTAAGCAAATCTGGATTGAACTTTACTGTCCCCAATCCATATCCGGCTACCTGATACTCTTCACCGGTACATGGAGAATGAAATGCTAGCATTTCATCCATATATTGCTCGTTTAGCACGCTTCTATCATGGAACAAAGCCCGGGCCCATTTTGCCAGATCCTCTGCCGTAGAAAACACCTCTCCACAAACACCACTGGCAAAGGCAGTTCTTGGCCAGGAAAAAAAGTCTTCATAGTCTCCATCATTATCCAAATCATACCAGCCATGCGCAGTGTTTGCCGGGAGTGGTTCTCCCATTGAGGCAAACGTATTATTAAGCTCGAACGGAACAAAGAAGCGATCATTATATGCTGTTGCTACATCCGAGCCGGTGATATCTTCAATAATCATGCGCAGTAGAGCGTAACCAGGAATTGAAGAATAATTCCAATCAGTTCCTTTGGGAAAAAGCGGCTCATGATTAAATGCTATTATCATTTCTGCGGGCGTCCAAACTTTAGAAGGATTCTGAAATATCTCCTGCCAGTAATCGGAATTATCTATGACGTCATACAAGCCGCTGGTATGGTTGAGAAGTTGCCGGATGTTAATCGTACTATCAACATATGGGTATGCTGACACCCATTCGTACAGCGAATCATCTAGAGTAATTTCTCCTTCTTCTGCTAGCTTAAGAATTGCTGCAGCGGTGAAATTCTTGGCAATGCTTCCGGCACCGAACGCCATATCGGGGGTTATTGCAGTTGATTCATGAGAAACGCCACTCACACCGACCCACTCCGAACCATCCGGAAAAATAACGGCTGCTGCGATCCCTTTACCCTTTATCTTGTTAAGCCCGTCATCTAAAGCCTTCTGAAGCTTTTGTTCAAGTGAAGCCTGCGAACTATCTTCGTGTGAGTATAAAACCACTGCCCGAACCGACAAGCCTGTTCCCTTAGGCCAGTTACCTCTAAGAATACCGCCACTGTAATATGGGATGTCGCGCCCCCATGCACTTGAGGGATTGTTCTCTAAGGTACTCCACCAGAGACCATCGGTGCCAAGGGCTGCGAAATCACCAGCTGCAGTACGAGCACCGCCGGGTAGAGCATTAAACAAACTGGAGTTATCCCCATTCCCGTTTGAGTTCCAGCCAGAGGTCGATTTCATTTTAAAACCAGCATTCTCTCCCAGGTTGTAATCAGTCAGGGTTGTCCATTCATTATCCGAAGGGATATGCCATCCTTCGGGGGCTATGCCTCTTGGATCCACTATAGCAAACCAGTTGTAAAGCTTGCCATATTTGTTACCATTTTCAGGATTATTATCGTAGTAGCACCAGGCAGGTTTACCCTCTGACGCAGCTTGTACCCATTCCTCCTTGGATTCAGCTTGAGTAATTACATCTCCATTTCTGAAATGTGATACATTAAGGTTTTCAGACATCCATATTTGATCTTCGATTCTTACTGTTTTATAACCATTCCCGTCAATATCCGCTATAGGATTTGATTCTTCGATTATTATATCCCCCGGTTCAATAACTCCGTTTTTCTGACAATTCATTTCCGCACTCACGATGAATAGTACTGTGGGTATTAAAATAATCTTCTTCATTTTTATTTCTCTTTTAGGTTTTATTCTATCAGACCTGTCCCTATTCTTTAGCTCCTTTTGAAAATAAGGAATTTATGCTAGCTTTGGGTAGAGTCGAGTACACTAGTGACCTACCCCTATTCTTTGGCCCACTTTTAAAAGTTAGGATTTTGGTACCTATCCCGCCCCCCATTATAATGAGCCCGTATCCAGTTCCGTATCCGGCCAAAAGTGTTAATCTTTGATAATCTTTGGTGGCGTAGGGTCCGATTTTTGGGATAGAAAAAGAGCCTTAATCAGGGTTCCTTTCTCGAAGGAATACAAGGCTTTGTGCCGCGGATAGGACTCCCCGACGCTCGCTGCGCTCTGTCGGGATAGACTTCTCGTCCTATCCCATGGGGAGTGTGCCGCGGATAGGACTCGAACCTACACGTCCATAGGGACACTGGATCCTAAATCCAGCGCGTCTACCAGTTCCGCCACCGCGGCTACGATAAGCGGCAAAGCCCGCCGTCCGACCCTGAATTTTACTGCCTTTACCCGTATAAACACAACCGGATGACGACTGTTCCGGTTATAGCAAATCTTTACAGCCAGAGAAGTAGTCTACCGCATGAGGAGCAGTTTGTGAGTAACGGTGCCGTCGGGGGTACGCACCCGGTAGAAGTACATCCCGTTCTTGGCCGTCATGCCGGCAGCATCGATCCCGTTCCAGACCACCTCGTGGTATCCAGCGGCCGTCATTCCGTCATGCAGGGTAATCACCTCACGCCCCATCAGGTCGAATACGGTCACCTTTACTTCCATTTCCTCAGGTAGTCCGAAGCGGATCGTGGTTGTGTCGCTGAAAGGATTGGGATCGTTGGAGGCCACTTCTAGCCCCTCCGGGAACAGCTCCGGTGCAGGCCTAACCTGCTCCGGTATGCGTACCATCTCGACTATCGTCAGGCCGTTGTTTTCGCCCCAGATGCCCTCACCCAGAACATAACGGGCATCGGTGCTTGATCTTCCCTCCTGCCCCGTTTCGCGATCCCAAGCCTGGAAGTGGATAGTCCCGCCGACCCGGGCCCCGGGGAGCACTTCTAGATAATCACCCTCTGCGAAGCCGCTCGTGTAAGGCTCTCCAAATGGATCCGGGCGGGAAAATCCCATAACTGCGGTGATGTTAACAGAGCCATCAGGCTGCACTACTCCAGCCCCCACTATCAAGTGGCCAACCTCACCTTCGAGACTGACCCAGCCGGCTGAATCAATAGCAGCCAGCTCATCGCCGGCGTTCAAATAAGCACCACCCAGGGTTGAAGCCTGCACCTGGATGAAGTGGGTAATACCGGTCGGCTCGATATCTACGGTAAAGTGCTCTGGTTCCGGGGGCAGCTTACCAACAGTGATTTCTCCCTCCTGTCCCAGGGTGAAGACCAACCGATCCTCGCAGCCCAGGGACGTCACCCGACCCGGAAAAATGGAAAGGGAGGTGTCGTCTGGCGTCTGGGCATCCAGCAGAAAGATCAGGTTCAGCAGCGGGCCCGTACCAGCCTGGATCACACCGTTGTCACCGGGTGTGTACTGAAAGCGTATCCCTCCCCCGTATCCCGATTTTCCTTCAGCGGGGTCATATGGTTCGACCGAAAGCTCATCAGGATCTGCTATCCGTTCCAGGGCTTCGAATGATAGAAAGGCCAGGTAACTTGAATCGTAGTCAAGAGTCATCTGAAATCCGCATAGGTCAATGGAATTAGCCAGTCCCAGAGGGACGGTGACGGTACGCCCGGGTTCCCCCTCGCTACTGACAGGGGCGAAAACCGCCCGAACCTCACCGATGGGGAACGATCCGGAAACGGTGGTTTGGCGCAGTGTGAGACCCTGCTCGTCAGATAGGACCACATCCTCCAGGTTCAGTTTTACCAATCCTTCGGGGGCATCGGGATCGACGCGATAGACAATGGTAGCTACTAGCCCCTGACCGGCGGCAATGGGTATTCCGGAAAAGGAAGACTCGATAAGCCGTAAATCCCCATTCCCCAGATCGCTGAATGCCAGGTGAGCATCGGCGGGAAGCCGCGATCCTCCCTGCACTTCCATTACCTGCAAAGCATCCGAGGCGGATCTGACCACCAGCTGAAAAGCCACTACCGGGAGGGGGTTATCCATAAAGATGGACACATATCCAGTATCCCCAGGCTGTGTGGGAGCCCCAGTCCCAACACGGAGCCATGCTAGCTGAATGTCAATAAATACCGATCCGCTACTAACTCGCACCTGGTATGCGTCGCCGTGAGCATCGGAAATCACTACCCTGCCTGCCTCAAGGTTAACCTTGGTCGGGATCACAGCCTCAGCGTCCATGATTAGCAGCAGGACTTCTCCCTTTCCGGGTGGGATAGCGGTAAGTCGTGGTGAGAAACCTACAATCGACAGAATCCCGCTGGACGTATCCTGCTCCAGGGAGACCACCCAATCCGGGGGAGCGTGTTTGCCCAGCACAACCCGGGGATTCGAGAGATGCCCCGATGGAAGGCCCCGGATCTCAAAACGGATGCCGGATACCGGATCTTCATTTTCCATCAGGATGGGAATGGCAGCTTGCCCACCAGCCATAACCATTATCTCACCCACGCTGAAGTCCACCCAGCTGATGGGGATGGCCTCAGTCTGGTTTGAGGACTCGGACTCAAACTGTTCTTCGTACCTGGCAGTTACTACGTACTTGTACCTTTGCCCGTTGGTAACCGTTGTATCCACAAAAGATAGGACATCAGGGCCCACGGCAGCTACCTGGGTGTCGAGGCGCAGCGGTACCGGTATTTCACGCCCGCGATAAATACTATAACCGGTAAACAGCGGACCATCCTGTCGAGTCGGAGGTACTACAG
Organism: Fidelibacterota bacterium; assembly: GCA_020354025.1. Taxonomy (GTDB): domain Bacteria; phylum Fidelibacterota; class Marinisomatia; order SCGC-AAA003-L08; family TS1B11. Next base: position 48,123 of record CP070638.1, read on the forward strand.
CTGGTAACCGGATCGGGGAATCTGACACAGGTGAGTATCCCTGAGACAGGGCTTCATCTTTAACAGGTGAGGGGGCTCGCGGAGCGTAACGGGAAGCATGTTCACCGATCAGCACGCTTCCTATGCCGGGATTTAGGGAAGGTTCAATCCCGAACGCGGCCAATTGACGCTGTATGCCATTGATCCGGTCCATCCGACCAAGGATAAAGCCGTACTCTAAACCCCAGAATGCAGTGTGATCCTGTCCTACAGAGCCCAGGTGAGATAATCCTTCCACCAGTCCTCCAGCCTTTTTATTGCTGGTCGTGAGAGCATCCCCGTAGTCTGTCCCGGACAGCAGGGCGGTGGCCGGATATTCGGTTCCCACCATGAAGTTATCCGCAGACCCGATCATTACTTCAGGTGTGCCCACATCCTCGGCCACGCTCCGGGCGCCAAAGTGGCGGCTGATAAAGTCATCCCCGATATCCCAGATGATGTCCTGCCCGATAAGCCAGACCCTGCCGCCCTGCTCCAGAAAATCCGCCAGAACGGTCTGATCATCAGGTGTGAGCGTGGGGTGATAGCCCCACTCGTAGCCGGTCATCCAGATAACGGTATGGGCGTGCTGGAACACCTCGTGAGGGGGACCATTCGAACCCGGTGGGATAGAATAATAATCGAAGGTGTAGCCGGCGGTGGTGAGATCATTGGCCATCTGGCCACCCGCATCAAAATATGGCGGTCCCAGCTGGGAAGCGTCATCATCCACCAAGAGCAGAGCTTCTTTCCCGATATTCCTGTCCGTGGGCGGTGCCCAGCTCAGGGATACCCTTCCGTCCTGCCCTGACATGGCAATCAGGCTGCGGGGTGGGTCAAGGTAGCCGGGGAAGACGCTTACCCGACCCGGTTTGATCCGGGTAACAACGCGCTCCCTCCCTCCACTAACCATCACCCGAACATCCAGCAGGTGGATATCGCTATAGCTCAGGTATGTGCCGGCAGCTACCTTGAATGTCAGCTCCAGGATATCTCCCGTCCCGGGTTTCAGCTCATTGCCTGCCTGAGCGTAGAGCCAAATCCGTCCGCCAGCTCCACGGAGCTTTTGCGGAACCAGCAGGCTGTCGCCGGAGACCTGCCACTCCAGTTGAAATCGGGCGGTGCGATCAGTAGTGGAAGCCCCAACCAGTGTCAAAATATCCGGGTCCCAGAAAAGATTGAACTGAGTCCCGATCACCTGTCCGGTATTGGACATGCTTACCGCCAAACGGACCGCTTCACCCTGATCAGCTTCAGTTTCACTAACCTCAAATTCCACCACTTCTCCCGCCGTCAGGGAGCCGTTTTCACTGCTAGATGGGAGCACCCCGCCCATAGGATCGGAAACGACGACAGCTATCAGCCTCAGCGGGTTAATGTCTGGGATAACAGCATCCTCCGGGATATTGAGGACCAGTTCCATAATAGGACCCGCTCCGACAGCAACATTTTTTCCGGCGGGATCGAACAGGAGAATACGGAAGACACCCGCTGCCGACTGCTGCCATAGATCGATACTCCAGCCAGCGGTACGCTCGGTGGTCAGTATGGTATCCAGAGTCAATCCGAAATCTCCACAAGAGATGTCCAGCTGCAAGCCGCCCACCTCGTCCCATTCATTGCGCAGCTCCACCGGTACGACGACGATATTGGTATCGGGGGGAAGGGTGAGATGGGGCAGAGAGAGTGTAACTCTGGAACTGTCGGGAATAACCTCTCCGACAGTCCTAGGGCAAGCCAGGGTGCAAAGGGGCCGCAAGCCCAGGCCCAGCAGGCATACAGCCAGGAGCAGTGGGCTGAAGCGGCCGGCGATTTGGAGTAATGCCTTCAGTACGAATCCTTATCAGGTAGACCGCATCAGTTGACGAAAATTCAGTGATCCAGACGGGAGTGGCAAGGACTTTTGCGAGGGTAGCGCCGTCGAGTACAGGAAAAAGAGCGTCAGGCCTGTTCAGGCCAGCGCGGCGAGCCCCGCCGCCAGGTCGTCCTGCAGGTCGGCAAGGTCCTCGATGCCCACTGAGAGTCGAACCAGGCCGTCGGTCAGGCCTAATGCTTCCCGCTTTTCCCGGGGCACATCGGCGTGGGTCATGATGGCCGGATGTTCCACCAGGCTCTCCACACCACCGAGACTTTCTGCCAGGGTGAAGACCGCCAGGTTTTTAATAAACATCCTGGCCCGTTCCAGTGACCCGGTTTCCAAGCTGATCATTCCGCCGAAGACCGGGTGTCCGTCCGGAGTACTCTGTTGCCGAGCGGCCAGTTCGTGCCCGGGATGAGTGGGCAAACCGGGATAGTAAACCCGCTTTATCTCGGAGTGTTCATCCAGGAACCGGGCCAGTGTCAAGGCGTTGCGGCTGTGCTGCTCAATCCGTACAGCCAAGGTCTTGAGGGATCGGGAGGCAAGCCAGCAGTCGAAGGGAGAAGGCACCGCCCCCACCGACTTCTGGACGAAATAGAGATCCTCCGCCAGGTCATCCTCGCTAGTGATCAGCACGCCCATCAGGACGTCGCTGTGGCCTGCCAGATACTTGGTAACGCTATGGAAGGCGACATGGGCGCCCAATTCCAGAGGGCGCTGGCAATAAGGACTCATAAAGGTGTTGTCCACTACACACAGTAGATCCCGGTCTCGTGCTAGCCGAGCTGTCCCTTCGATATCCGAGAGGGTCATCATAGGATTGCTGGGAGTCTCGATAATCACAGCCCGGGTAGTTGATGTTATCGCAGCGGCGATGTTGTCCACAGAGCGGGAGTCCACCCAGCTGCACTTGATGTTAAAGCGGTTGAATACACGGGTGAGAACACGGTAGGTGCCGCCGTAGATGTTCTCACCAACCACGAAGTGATCACCGGCACCGAAGTGCATTACCAGGGCTGACAGCGCGGCCATGCCCGAAGCGAAAGCAATGCCGTACCGGCCCCCTTCAAGTGAAGCCAGGTTCTGTTCCAGGCTGGTCCGGGTAGGATTCTGTGCCCGGCTGTAGATAAAGCCCCGATGAATCCCCGGGTCCTCCTGGGCAAAGGTGGTGGTTTGATAGACGGGGGGCACCACGGCGCCGGTGCCGGGATCGGGTTCCTGCCCTACGTGTATGGCCCGGGTGGCGAAACCCTGCTTCAGCTTCCGTGACACTTCTTATATTTCTTCCCGCTGCCACACGGGCACGGATCGTTGCGGCCAACTTTTTCGGCTACTTTGACAGGCTTTCGCTGGGCGGGTGGTACCCGGGCACCGCCTATGCCAGCCAAGGCGGGCTGGTCCTGGGGCTGTTGCTGTGGGGCCGGGCTGCTGGCGGCCATGAAACCCATATTTATCGCTTCAGCATGGGAGGTCTGCAGCTGCCGGCCTACTCGCTGAAGCTGCGGTCGCTGCTCTTCCAGACCCGCAATCCGCACCCCGAACAGCCGCCTCAGGGTGTTTCGGTTAATGTCATCGAGCATCTCAATAAACATGTCGCTTGCTTCGCGCTTATATTCCAGCAGGGGATCCTTTTGCCCGTACGCCCGTAGGTTGATGCCTTCCCGCAGCTGGTCCATGCTGTACAGGTGCTGCTGCCATTTTTCATCTACCGTGCGGAGTATGACGTAGCGTTCGAAGTGGGCAAAGGCCTCCGGTTCCGCCAGGGAGCGCTTGAAAGCATACTGGGTCATCGCCTGTTCCTGGATGGATTTTTTCACAATCTCCAGGTCACCATCAGTACTTTCCCCTACCTGGAAGTCCATAAGTAGGATTTGCCCCAGTTCGTGGCGGAGGGCCTCAAAGTCAATCATCCCATCGGATGCTACCGGACCGGGAAGCAGCAGGCTGTCGGACAGCTCCGTGATCATCTCTTCCACCTCAGGCAGCAGGTCCTGGCCGTGGAGGGCGTAGTTCCGGCGGTCGTAGATAATCTCCCGCTGCCGGTTCATCACATCGTCGTACTCCAGCAGGTGTTTGCGGATGCCGAAGTTGCGGGATTCCACCCGTTTCTGGGCCCGTTCGATGGACTTGGTTACAAAGCGGTGGGTGATCACCTCCCCCTCCGGGAGGCCCATGCGGTCCATGAGCCGGGCAATGCGGTCAGAGCTGAACAAGCGCATTAGGTCGTCTTCCAGGCTGAGGAAGAATACGGAGCTGCCGGGGTCCCCCTGTCGGCCGGAGCGTCCCCGCAGCTGGAGGTCTATGCGGCGGCTCTCGTGGCGCTCGGTACCCAGTATATGCAGACCATCCAGGTTGGTTACGCCCTCTCCCAGCTTGATGTCTGTACCGCGGCCGGCCATGTTGGTAGCGATGGTAACTGCGCCATGCTGACCCGCCCGCAGAACTATCTCCGCCTCCCGCTGGTGCTGCTTGGCGTTCAGCACGTTGTGGGGGATGCCCCGGCGCTTAAGCATGCGGGAAAGGGTTTCAGAAACCTCCACGGAAATTGTGCCCACCAAAATGGGTTGCCCTTTATGGTGGAGCTCTTCGATCCCGTCAAGAATGGCGTTGTATTTCTCACGTTTGGTCTTGTAGACCAAATCATCGTTATCGGTACGGATCACCGGTTCGTGGGTGGGGATGACCGTCACTTCCAACTTATATATCTGGGCGAATTCCTGGGCTTCAGTAGCGGCGGTACCTGTCATACCAGCCAGCTTCTCGTACATACGGAAGTAATTCTGAATAGTGATGGTGGCGATGGTCTGGGTCTCTTTCTCAATCACCACCCCTTCTTTAGCTTCCAGAGCCTGGTGCAAACCGTCGCTGTATCGGCGTCCCGGCAGGATGCGGCCAGTAAACTCATCTACAATCAGCACCTTGCCATCCTGCACCACGTATTCCACGTCTTTCTCATACAAGGCATAAGCCCGCAGGAGTTGGCTGATGTGGTGGATGGTGTTACTCCGCTCGCTATGGAGTTCCTGAACCTCTCCTTTTTTCTGTAGTTTCTGTTCCGGGCTGAGGCTACCGTCATTCTCAATAGTATGGAAGACATCCCCCAGGTCCGGGATTATAAAAGCATCAGGATTGTCTGGGGAAATATGCACGCGGCCTTTCTCGGTGAGATCAATGATGTGGCTTTTTTCATCGACAAAGAAGTAGAGCTCCTCATCCAGTTCGTGGAGCTTCTTGTCCCGCATGTAAGCGTTCTCCACCGAGCGCACGGCGGCCTGAACGCCGGTCTCCTGGAACATCTTCATCAGCTTGCGGTTCTTGGGCATGCCCCGGCTGGCGATCAGCAGCTTGGTCGCTGCGTCATACTCCTCTTTTTCCCATTCCTTTTCAGCCTCCGCCACCAGCGAGTTGACCAGGTTAGTCTGGCTGCGGATGAGCTGCTGCACCTTGGGCTTGACTTCCGTGTAGCGGGCATCGATGGGACTGTCTACCTGACCGGAGATGATGAGCGGTGTCCGGGCTTCGTCCACGAGCACCGAGTCCACCTCGTCCACAATGCCATATACGTGACCCCGCTGTACCTGGTCTTCTGGACTCACCGCCATATTGTCGCGGAGATAATCGAAGCCGAACTCATTGTTGGTGCCATAAGTGATATCGCAGGCGTAGATCTGGCGGCGCTCGTTGGGGGTCATGCGGTTGAGGATACATCCCACCGAAAGACCGAGGAGCTCATAGACCTGGCCCATCCACTGGCTGTCACGTTCAGCCAGGTAATCGTTGACGGTGATGATGTGCACACCCCGCCCGGTGAGGGCGTTAAGTACTACCGGCATGGTGGCTGCCAGCGTTTTCCCCTCGCCGGTTTTCATCTCGGCAATGCGCCCCTTATGGAGAACGATTGCGCCCAGCAGCTGGACGTCGAAGGGGATCATATCCCAGACCATAGCTTGGCCCAGCACCTTGAACTCCTTCCCCATCAGCCGCCGGCAGGCGTCCTTGACAATGGCAAACACCTCAGTAAGACGTTGATTGAGGACGTCCTGTTCCGCCCGGTAGATTTCCTCATCCCGCTCCGGGCTTTCCTGGGCGGCCTGTTTTGCCGCCTCACGGGTGTCAGCCACCTCCTGCCGGATCTCCTTCAGGCGATCCGTCAGGGCCTCTAGGGGCTGGTCCTCCAGAGAAGCGTATATGTTGTTTATCTCGTCAACCAGCGGTCTGAAGCTGCGGATGTCCCGCTCCGACTTGGTCCCGCCAAGTATTTTCCGAATGAAGCTCATGCTCAGTTAGCTCTATAACTCTTAGCCGTTAATAGATAATCAGCCATCAGTGATCAGTCTTTAGCCCGTACCAACAGTTCCAGCTCCGAAGTCTCGGGTTCCTAATCACCAGCCGCAAGTCATCAGTCACTGATCGCCATCCTCCATCTTCTCGTCCAGAATGTCGTGATAAACAGCATCCAGAATGCCGTTGATAAATCCGGGACTATCATCGGTGCTGTACCTTTTAGCAATCTCAATGGCCTCACTGATGCTCACTTTCAAAGGCACGTCACAAAAGTTAACCATTTCGATGAGCGCTAGTTCCAGAATTAGTCTATCGATAAGCGTTAAGCGTGCCAGGTCCCAGTGCTCCAGTTTAGAGGTGATAACCTGATCAGCCCATTTCTGCTTCTCGATGGTCTGAGTCATTAGTTTCAGGCAGTAATCCCGGGCGTCATCGTTAGGTGGGCATTCCCGTTCTCGGGCGACAAAGTCGACGATTTCCTCCGGGCTATCACCCCCGAAACTAGCCGCATAGAGACACTGCAAGGCCATTTCGCGGGCACGCCGCCTAACCTTCCTGGTAATAGATTACCCCCTCTTAAATACCAGCCGGGGAGTGCAGGTATAAAAAGTCTTCAACTTAGCGACGCTGCGAATGCGGTTCTCGGCCAGGCGATCAGAGGCAACGTTAGTTGGGATCCCTTCGTCAGCTGACATCCTAAAAATTTCCATCAGTGTGTCATAAATTCCTTCTGCCTGTTTGAAGGCCCGCTCCCGATTGTAGCCCTCCAACTCGTTTGCGACATTGATGAGGCCACCGGAATTAATGGCATAGTCCGGGGCGTAAAGAATACCTTGTTCAAGCAGGGCGGCACCGTGTTCCTCGGAAGCGGCCAGCTGGTTATTGGCAGCCCCGCCGACGATGGGCGCCTTGATCTCGGGGATGGTCTTGTCATTCAACACCGCGCCCATGGCACAGGGCGCAAAGACATCCACATCCAGGGCGTGGATCTTGTTGCCGTCGATAGCCTTGGCACCGAATTCAGCCACAGCCCGATCTACTGCCTCCTGGTTGATATCGGAGACAAAGATCTCTGCCCCGGCGTCATAGAGATAACGGCACAGGTTATATCCGACGTGTCCCACCCCCTGGATGGCGACCTTGATCCCGTTCAGGTCCTCTGTCCCCCGCTTGGTCTTCAGGGCCGCCTTGATTCCCAGAAAGACGCCGAAAGCGGTCACAACTGAGGGATCGCCGCTACCGCCCAGGGCTCGGGATATACCCGTCACATACTGGGTTTCCATGCGAACCCACTCCATGTCCCGGACGGAGGTGTTGACGTCCTCAGCGGCGATGTAGCGGCCGCCCAGGCCGTCCACAAACCGTCCAAAAGCCCTAAAGAGGTATTCATTCTTATCAGTCTCCGGGTTGCCGATGATCACTGACTTGCCACCTCCCAGGTTCAGGCCGGCGATAGAGGCCTTATACGTCATGCCGCGGGAGAGGCGGAGAACGTCGTTGAGCCCCTCCTCATCGGTCTTATAGGGGTAGAAACGGCAGCCACCAAGGCTGGGGCCCAGGGTAGTGTCATGGATGGCAATTAGGGCTTTGAGCCCTATGTCGGGTTCGTTGCAGAATACCACCTGTTCGTGGTCGTGACTGCTCATCATTTTGAAAACATCCATAGGGTAATTATCCTTTCTTTTGCAGGTCGCGGGCGATAACTACCCGCTGAATTTCGGAGGTGCCTTCATAAATCTGGGTGATTTTGGCATCACGCAGAAGACGTTCTACGCCGGTCTCCCGGATATAGCCGTAGCCGCCGTGAATCTGCACGCATTTATCAGCGGCTTTCATGGCGACTTCCGAGGCGAATACCTTGGCCATGGCGGCCAGGCGGCTGAACGGTTCCCCCTGGTCCTTAGTGAAAGCCGCCCGCCGCACCAGCAGCCGGGCCGCTTCGATCTCCATGGCCATGTCGGCCAGCATGAACTGGATGACCTGGAAGTCGACGATCTTGTGACCGAACTGCTCCCGCTCCCGGGCGTAGTTCAGGGCATGGTCCAAGGCTGCCTGGGCAATACCCAAGGCCTGTGCGGCAATCCCGATGCGGCCGCTGTCCAGGGTCGCCAAGGCGATGTGAAAACCCTCACCCTCGTCGCTGATCCGGTTGACCGCCGGAACCTTAACGTCGTCAAGATAGAGCTCCGAAGTGTCGGAAGAACGGATGCCCAGCTTATCCTCGGGCTTGCCAACGCTGAAGCCTTCCAGTCCCTTCTCCACTATGAAACAGGAGATGCCGTGATGCTTCTGCTCCGGATCGGTGACGGCGAACAGCACAACCACGTCGGAATGGATGCCGTTGGATACCCAATTCTTGGTGCCGGTGATATGGTAAACATCATCTGTCAACCGGGCCCGGCAAAGCAGGTTGGAGGCATCAGAACCGGCCTGGGGTTCGGATAGGGAAAAAGCGCCCAGGCACTCACCTTTGGCTAGCGGAGCCAGGTATTTACGCTTCTGATCATTGCTTCCAAAATCATCCAGCAGGCCGCACACCAGTGAGTTGTTCACGCTCATGATAACACCCACCGAGGCATCGGCTCGGCAGATTTCTTCCATGGCGATAACGTAGCAGATAGTATCCATCCCCGCGCCGTCGTACTCCTCCGGGACCATGATACCCATTAAACCCATTTCGCCCAGCTGGCGCACGATGTCTTCCGGCCAGGTCTTGGTCTCGTCGCGCTCGATGGCCCCGGGGGCCACTTCCTCCTCGGCAAACTGCCGGACGGTCTGCTGAAGGAGAGTCTGCTCGTCAGTAAGGTTGAAATTCATCGTATTATGTAGGTTGTGTTTATTTTAGGTTTACGTCCTACGGCAATACCTGTAGTCGCGATCCGCCTGTTTACGGACCCAGTACGAGGTCCGTGGTTAATACTCATAAAATCCCCTCCCCGCCTTACGCCCCAAATGTCCGGCGGCCACCATACGCCGCAGCAAGGGACAGGGGCGGTACTTGTCGTCTCCCAGCTGGCTATGTAGTACCTGCATGATGCTCAAACAGGTGTCCAATCCGATGAGGTCTGCCAGGGCCAGAGGGCCTAATGGATGGTTCATGCCCAGTTTCATGACCTCGTCAATCGCCTCCCGCTCGGCCACTCCTTCCATGAGGCAATAGATCGCCTCATTTATCATGGGCATGAGGACTCGATTGGAGACGAAGCCGGGGTAGTCGTTCACTGTTACCGGGGTCTTGCCTAAACCTTTGGCCAGCGCCACCACCGTATCGTGGGTTTCATCGCTGGTATCTTGTCCACGGATCACCTCGACCAGTTTCATCACCGGCACGGGATTCATGAAGTGCATCCCGATAACCTTATCCGGCCGCTTGGTGGCGGCACCTAGAAGGGTTATGGATATGGAGGATGTGTTGGAGGAGAGAATGGTTTCAGGCGGGCAAAGATTATCGAGGTCGGTGAATAGGCGACACTTGAGGTCAGTGTCTTCTGTGGCGGCCTCGACTACGAGCCAGGCATCCCTTGCCGTAGCAAGCTCGGTAGTGGTGTATATCCGCCCTAAGGTGGTATCGGCCTTACTCTTGGTCAGGACCTGCTTAGCCACCTGGCGACTCAGGTTCTTAGTGATGGTCTCCAAGCCCCGCTGGAGGAGCTCCTCGCTAAGGTCAACCAGGACAACCTGGTGGTCGTGCTGGGCGCAGACATGGGTGATACCGCTGCCCATGGTGCCCGAACCGATAACGGCTACGGATGCGGTTTTTTCAGACATGATACAATCTCAATGAGCGTTTTTCGACTTCAGGACTTAGGCCTGAAGTTACGAGTGATTAGTTTCGAGTTTCGAGTTTCCAGTTTCCAGCCACAAGCCTCAAGCCCCCGGTCTCAAGTCTTAACCATAATCTTCAATTCCTTATCTCTCGACGATCATCGCTGCCGCCTCTCCGCCGCCAATGCAGACAGCAGCCAGTCCTCTCCAGACATCCCGCTGCTCCATAGCGCTGAGGAGGGTCACCAGGATTCGGGTGCCGGAAGCGCCGATGGGATGCCCCAAGGCCACCGCCCCACCGTGGATATTGACCTTGTCCGGGTCCAAGCTCAGCTCATCAATAGCCGCCAAGGCCACTACGGCGAAGGCTTCGTTGATCTCGAACAGGTCAATGTCATCCAGGGAAAGGCCAGTTTTATCCAGCACCTTGCTGATGGCCTTGGCCGGTGCGGTGGTAAACCACTCCGGGGCCTGGGCTGTCGATGCCTGCCCTATTATACTGGCCACCGGCCGAATGCCCAGCTCTTCGGCCAGTGCTCGGGACATGACAACCACTGCGGCAGCGCCGTCACTGATGGTGCTGGCATTGGCAGCGGTGATAGTACCTTCCTTCTCGAAAACCGGTTTCAGGGTGGGAATCTTATCGAAATCCACCCGCACCGGCTCCTCGTCCCTGTTCACTATCAGCGGCTCGCCCTTGCGCTGGGGCACCTCTACGGGGACTATCTCCTGGTCGAAGATGCCGCCGTCCTGGGCAGCCAATACCCGTTTGTAGGATCGGACGGTATACTCGTCCTGTTGATCGCGGGTGTAGCCCAGTTCGCGTACGCAGATCTCTACACAGCTGCCCATGTGTATCTGGTGGTACACGTCCCATAGACCATCGTGGATCATGCCGTCGATAAACTCCCGGTTACCCATGCGTAAACCCTGCCGGGCACCCTGCAGGAAGTAAGGGACGTTGCTCATGCTTTCCATTCCGCCGGCCACAATCAGCTTGGCGTTGCCGGACTGGATGGCCTGCGCTGCCAGCATGACCGCTTTCAGGCCTGATCCGCAGACCTTGTTTACGGTGAGGGTCTCCACGCTGTTGGGCAGTCCAGCACCCAGAGCGGCCTGTCTGGCAGGTGCCTGACCTACACCGGATGTAAGGACATGCCCCATAATCACTTCATTAACCTGCTCCGGAGCCATACCGGGACTGCGCTTCAGGGCGGCGGCAATGGCCACCGATCCCAGTTGCGGCGCTGGTAATGATGAGAGGCTGCCCAGAAACGAGCCAACTGGCGTGCGGGCAAACGAGGTAATTACTACTTCCGGGTAATCCATGACAGTACTCCAGATTCAGCTTGTCAGGAGAGGTGTCTTACAAACAGTGGATTATTATCCACCAGCGATTGAAGTATTCCTAGTCCCTGGGTACGAGTTGCGATTTGAAGATCCCCAATAACCGGTCACCAGGATTTATTATCAATCAGCCACCTGTCCCTGGTAAGCTCTAAGAATATCCCTCACCAATCGGTGGCGTACCACGTCACGCTCATCGAGGCGACAGAAAGCAATGCCATCGATACCTTCCAGGATGTGCATGGCCTGAATACAGCCTGACTCCTCATTGGGTGGTAGGTCGATCTGGGTGATGTCACCCGTGATGATAGCCCTGGAATTCACGCCCAGACGCGTGAGAAACATCTTCATCTGCATGGACGTGGCGTTTTGGGCTTCGTCCAGGATGACGTAGGCACTGCTGAGGGTGCGACCTCGCATATATGCCAGCGGCGCAATCTCTATGATCCGCTGGTCCAGGTAAGTACGCAACTTGTCGTAAGGCAGCATATCCTGGAGTGCGTCGTACAGCGGTGTGAGGTAGGGATCGATTTTCTCTTTCAGGTCCCCGGGGAGGAATCCCAGCCGCTCCCCGGCTTCCACGGCGGGGCGACACAGGATAAGGCGGTCTACCTGCCGAGCTTTCAGGGCCGCCACCGCCACCGCCACCGCCATATAGGTCTTGCCAGTACCCGCTGGGCCGATGGAGAAGACTATATCCTTCTGTTGCATGGCCTCGAAGTAACGCAGCTGCCCCTCGGTGCGGGGGGCTACTTCCCCTTTTGGCGTGTATACAATCACCGGCATGTCTCCCTTTGAAGGAGCTGCTTGTCCATCGGTGGATACTTTTACCAAGGCCGATACGTCCTCCGGAGTCAGCGATCCCTTGCGGTTAATGGTCAGAATCATATCCCGGAGAACCTGCTCTACCCGCTGGACCTCCTCTCCAGTCCCCTCGATGGTGATGTGCTCACCCCGGGCCACTACCTGGGCCTTGAATGTGTTGGCCAGAATCTGGATGTGCTGGTCGTTAACACCGAAAAGGAGGAGGGGGTCGGTATCCTTGATGTCGAAAGTGTGCTTCATTATCAGGTGGCCAGCGGGATTAGAATTTTTCGCTTATAAGGCGTTATCAGGGTGGCAACACCGGCGGCAGGCCTGAAAAGGAGAGATTCGGTTATCACTGCCGGAACTTACCAAGGAACAACGCCATATGCCAACTGTACCGGACTGCTGGTTATCCTGAAGTGGCAGGCTGGGGCGCTTCGGGTCTTGCCAGGTAATATCCACAAGTAGTCAGGAGGTCCCGGAAGTAGGGCAGCCCGGTGATAAGCCGGAACTGCTGCCGGGGCTTGAGTCCGAACTTGAATTGGTAGATGGGATTGATGAGGTACAGGGTACGCTTGATGAGACCGAATCCGGCCTTTACTGCCAGGCGCTCGAACCGCTCCAAGGAAATGCCCGTCCGCTTGACCTCCAGCAGCTGCTCGATCTTCTTTTCCGTTTCGCCGAATAGGTTCAATACGCCCCGGTAGAGAAGGGCAGGCAGCAGGTGGAGGTAGGGAGTGAGAGACAGTACCTTGCTATCGCAGACCTGTTGATGTCCGCCGAAGGGCATCTGCCAGGGGGGAAAGCTGACGAAGATGACTCCGCCAGGCTGGAGGAAACCTGCCAGCCGCCGGAGCAGCCGCTCCTGGTCGGGGATATGCTCGATGACGTCCTTCAGGATGACGAGGTGGAATCCACTCTCGAAATCCTTATCGATGCCCACCGAATATATGTCATTCCTAATCAGCCTTACCCGGCCTTGCTGGAGTTCTTCCTGCAGTAAATGTTCGGCGCGGGTGTAGCGCTGCTCATCCAGCTCAATCCCCGTCCCGATGCAGCCGCGGTCGACGAAGGCTTTGATTACGCCCCCCTCGCCGCAGCCGATTTCCAGGACGTGCAGTCCCTCCCGGAGGGGGAATGCGCTCTCAATGAAGGGGATAATAGTATTGTCGGTGACAAGCCGCTGCTGGTCGAACTGCTGCTGGGCATCTTGGTGGAACTTGAAGACCATGGGGGGTCAAATTAGTGCGCGGAGATACCGGGCTGGAAATAATTACCAGGATTTATAGATTATTGCAGTATTTCCGGTACCACCGTCCAGCGCAGCGACCAGCGGCCTTCCTCGTCACGCTTCAGGCAGACTACCCCTCCGGGTTTGAATGATACCCCCTGCTGATCGGTTTCCCCTGCTAACAGGAGGTCAGCCAGCAAGCCCAGGTGTGGAAGGTGCCCAACCAGCATGATGTTCTCTTGAATCTCGGCTAAGCGGCCGGACCAGACGGTGGGATCATCCAGGGGCGCCAGGCCGTCGGTTTCGCTGGTGTCTCCGCTAGGATGGAGGCGCTCAGACAGGGCTTCGGCGGTCTGCCGGGCACGCAGCTTACTGCTGTGCAGAATGCGGCTGACTTCGATGCCGCGATCCCCGAGATGGGCCGCAACCTTCCGGATATCCGCCCGACCCTGGTCGGAAAGGGATCGTTGGGAGTCTTCCTCCTTGGCCTTGGGCTGGGCATGCCGGACGAGGTAGAGGTTCATTATACCCCCTGCTCAAGTTACGAAGCCGATGAATCAGTTATTGATACGGCATGAGCTTATGTGAATCCGCGACGGAATTCGTCGGCTTGGACTTGGGTCTGCGCCGCTACTCAGATGATTCAGTTGGTTGAGTTGTGAACCTATTGTACAACCAGGCTAGCAATACTCCCCCGATAAACCCGTCGACAAAGCCCCAGACCAGTCCGACAAACGCACCATACCATGTCACTGAATAACCAAGGTATACGTTTGAGAGCTTGCTCAGCGTGGTCCCGCCATGTCCGAATAGCAGGAACCAGTAAGTGATCAGAAAGATCACCAGTCCCCATACGATACCACCGGCCAGACCTAGTGCCCTTACATTGAGTTTCATGGTGCCCTCCTTTCATTTCTCGCTGTTAAAATAAGCTTAAGTATTTTCAGGTCTTTCTGCAACCTGCCGTCACGCCCAGAGCTGCTATTATTTACAGTGCGCTTCCCAGGAAGAATAGCAAAGCCACTGCCGTTTTTACGTAGGGGCACAGCCGCATAGGGAGCAGGGCAGTCCGCGCGCCGGTCAATTGGGACAGCACGGCCAGTACCACCAGCATCCCCGCTGATGTGCGGTAGACTATGAGAGCGATGGGTTCCTTGGACCATCCCAAGAAGGTTGTCAGCAGCACCAGCACCCCGATGAAACAAAGGGTGAGCCCCTCGGCAATCCATTCCATGGTTATGATGCGCAGGTTGTCGGTGGATATATCCCCGAAATCGGCGATCACTCCTTTAGTGGGGACGATATGGGCAATGCCCCAGGCGATGATGATAGCCGAACCGATATAGAGCAGGACGTCGTTTAGCATGATCAGGGTTTCCTCTTTGCTTTAATTGAAGTGGGTTGTGCAGACCCACCACCCCGAACCGCTACCCAGCCTCCACGCCCGAAAAAGATCGCTCCCCCGATTTCACAGGGATTTCCCATCGGAAAAGGGGATTCCTTCGGAACAGGAGACGTCTTAATGGCCCGGTCCAGGTGTTGCTTGTGAATACTATTCCGTGATCTAATTCTCTCCCAGCAGGTACTGGTTAAAAAAGGCGGTTACCCGGGCTTCAAAAGCGGCTGCCTGGGTCAGGTCAGGTTCGGCGATCAGCATGTTGATCAGCTGGCTGAAACCGAGATGGTCCAGATGGTCTTCATACCAGTAAGTGCGGGGTTCACCGGCTGCCGCGTAGAGTGCTTCACCACCTTCCGGCGGGACCATAGGATCGCTGCCTCCCATCATGATGAAAACCGGCCGGGGACTGATCTCCCCGATACGATTGACCGGGGAGACGCTGGCAAGAGGAAAGCCCAGCTTCTGCTCCAGGAAATAGACGATCAGGGCAGGAATCGGCCAGGGCATACCGGTGAAGGCCGCCACGGATTCCTTGCTGAGTTCGTGGTAGGGACTCTCTGCCACTACGGCCTTGATCTTTGGATTGTCAGCGGCGTACAGGATGACCAAGGCCCCGCCCATGGAGGTGCCGATAGCCCCGATCTTCTCCGGATCGACCTCCGGCCGGTTCGCCAGATACTGATAGGCGGCCTCCAGGTCTTTAACCTCATGGTGACCGAAGGTAATGAGTTCGCCTCCACTTTCGCCGTGGGCCCTCAGGGTTGGTAGAATGGCGCCGTAGCCCTGACGGATGAACATGGCCGCCATTGGAATCATGTCGGAGCCGCGGGCGAAGCCCCCATGTTGGATGATAATGGCCGCACCATTGTGGGAAGGGAAATGCAGGGCTTCCAGCTCCAGGTCGTCAGCCGTGACCAGGGTTATCTTCTCACATTCCAGCAAACCGTATTCAGCCAGGAGGGTGTCGGCATGGAGCTCCGGTAGAGTGGCCCAGAATTCACGACGTTTTTCCAGCGGATTGCTACCAAGACTGGCACTGATATAGTATGAGAGTGCGAAAGCCGCGATTATCACCAGGCTAACCACGGCCCCGACGGTTCCCAGAGTGACTTTCTGCCATTTTTTCATGTCCCGTTTCCTTCGGATTGGTAGCATGCGATCCAGGACTAAATTACCTTGAACTCCCGTCCCACCTTCGCAAAAGCGTTGATAGCCTTGTCCAGGTGCTCCCGGGTATGCGCAGCGCTGATCTGCACCCGAATGCGGGCCTCGCCCTTGGGCACCACCGGGTAGGAGAAGCCGATGACATAGACCCCTTCCTCCAGCAAGACGGCGGCCAGGTCCCGAGCCAGTTTGGCCTCACCCAGCATAATGGGCACGATGGGATGCTCGCCGGGCTTGATGTCAAAACCGGTTGCGGTCATCTTTTCCCGGAAGTACTGGGTGTTTTTTTCTAGGCGGTCCCGGAGGAAGGTGGTTTCCGAGAGCATGTCCAGGCAGGCGATGGCAGCCGCGACGATGGCCGGGGCCAGGGTGTTGCTGAAAAGGTATGGCCGTGACCGCTGGCGCAGGAGCTCCACGATTTCCCGGCGCCCGGTAGTAAAGCCTCCCGAAGCACCGCCCAGAGCTTTGCCCAGCGTGGAGGTGATAATGTCCACCTTGCCCATGACACCGCAGTGCTCGATTGAGCCCCGGCCTGTTGGCCCGAAGAAGCCGGTGGCGTGGGAATCGTCCACTATCACGAGGGCGTTGTGCTTTTCCGCAAGGGCGCAGATATCCTGGAGGGGGGCCACGTCGCCGTCCATGGAGAAAACGCCGTCGGTGGCGATCAGCCGGGTGCGGGCATCGGCAGTCTCTTTCAGGCAGCGTTCCAGGTCGGCCATATCGGCGTGGGCGAAGCGATGGCGTTGGGCTTTGCACAGGCGTATGCCGTCGATAATGGAGGCGTGGTTGAGGGCGTCGGAGATCACGGCATCCTCAGGTCCCAGGAGGGTCTCGAACAGGCCGCCGTTGGCGTCAAAGCAGGAGGTGTAAAGGATAGTGTCCTCGGTTTGCAGGAAATCAGAGATCTTCCGCTCCAGGGTCTTGTGGATGTCCTGAGTGCCGCAGATGAAGCGTACTGACGATAGACCGAAGCCCCAGCGCTCCAAACCTGCCTGGGCAGCCTTGATCAGGTCAGGATTGTTGGCCAGACCGAGGTAGTTGTTGGCGCAGAAGTTGAGTACCGACCGGCCGCCAACCTTAATCTCGGCGCTCTGGGGCGACTGGATCAGCCGTTCATCCTTGTACAGCCCGGCGTCCCGGATGCCGGTGAGTTCTGCAGTCAAACGGGATTGGATGGGGGGCATAGGTGCTCCTTGCTTATTCCCTCGCTTCCGCCAGGCCCGCCCTGAATCTGCCTGCTGGTTGAAGGTGTGTCAAGATCTCCACGATTATTACGAAACGCGTGCAGTCTGAAAACAAAAGATTTAAAATTTTTCTTAGTACTCTTGGTTGCTGCCATCAAGCCTAATACTGTTCTCGGATGCCAGGGATCAGGTATTCGGCAAAAGCCGCTTCGAAATCATGTTGCGGTTGCCAATCCCAGTCGTTATGAGCGGCAGTGCCGTCAACGTCGGAGGGCCAGCTGTCTACCATGGCCTGGCGGGCTTGGTCCACGGCAAAGCCGATCCGGGCCTTGGGGAAATCGGCTAGTACCCGCTCGCGCAGTCGGGCTGCAGAGGGATTGAAGGCGCGGATATTATAGACCAGCCGGGTGATGGACTGGCGGGGTGCTTCCATAAGCTTTAGTATGCCTCGGATGGCATCGGGCATGGTCATGAACGGCATAGTGGTATCTTCCCGGACGAAGCAGTCGTACGGTGATCCCCGGGCAGCGGCGTGAAGCATTTCGGGGGCGTAATCGGAAGTACCGCCGGAGGGAGCGGTCACGGCGCTGATGAGACCGGGAAAACGCAGGGCTCTGAAGTCAACCCTGGTAGTTCCCGCCTCCGCCGTCAGCTGCTGGTAGTGGCGTGCATAATAAGTACCCAGCATTTCACAGTAGAGCTTGTTACAGCCGTACATGGTCCGGGGGAAGAGATATTGCTCTTCAGAAATGGCGCCGATCCGGTTTTTCTCTTCCAGACCAGCCAGACCATAGACCGCAATGGAGCTGGGGAAGAAAAACTTCACTGGTTGGCCCCTGGTGCGGGCTTGATCCACTGCCATAGTGAGCAGGTTTAAGGTACCGTCCACGTTCACCTGGTGGGCAGTGGCAGGGGAGAATTCCGCCCGGGTGCTCAAGAGGGCTGCCAGGTGATAGATGGCAGAGAACTCGTACTGACTGTTGAGACGATCCAGGATAGTTCGATCCAGGATGTTCCCGGCAACGCTTTCCCAGAGGTATTCCTTGAAGGCCGGGTCCAGCTCTTCGATGTCCAGGCCGATGAGGTGCTCGTCGGTCTGCCTGGCGAGGGCTGATATGAGCCCGTGGCCGATCTCCCCGTTTGTACCGGTGATGAGTATACCCGGTCTGCGTATCATTTTATTCGGTGACTGATTACACCCGCCTGGCGACTATCACCGGATTCCTGGTGATGATTCCAGGGTGGGAATGTCGATCTTCCCAGCGACGTTGACCTGTCTAACCGATTCCGACAGACAGGCGACTGCCATCTGACTGGCAGTCCGGATGGTTCTGATGAGTATGGCTGAGTACAAGAACACATGAGACGCCGGAACGAATTTAGATTTCCCTCTTAAACGGGAGCAAGATATTACTCTACGATCCCCGACCGAAAAGATTGAAGATAGTGGTTGACTCTCTTGCACTGGACAAGCCCGGAATCTTAGATTTAAAGCTTGAAGAAGGGTGAGATCATCAGCGAATACCCCGTGTCTTACGATACAAAAATCATCACTATAGCAAATCAGAAGGGCGGTGTCGGCAAGACAACGACGGCGGTAAACCTGGCAGCCGGACTGGCGGCCTGCGAAATTCCGACCCTGCTCATCGACTTGGATCCCCAATCCAACGCCACCAGTGGTTTGGGACTGGAGACAAGTGCTTTCCAACGTTCAGTCTATGATATTCTCACCAATAACACCACTTTTGACGAGACGATCGTCAATACTCAGTTGGATTGCCTTGACCTAGCGCCCTCCTCACACCAGTTAGTGGGGGCCGAAGTGGAGTTGGTGGGTATGTTGGCCAGGGAACACATCTTACGGAAAGCCCTGGGAGAGATGACCAAGCGGTACGATTTTATTTTCATTGACTGTCCACCTTCCCTGGGACTGCTCACTGTTAACGGTCTTACGGCAGCGGACTCGGTGTTGATCCCAATCCAGTGCGAGTACTACGCTCTGGAAGGTTTATCACAGCTGCTCAACACTATCCGCCTGATTCAGCGGCAGTTGAACAAAAATCTGGAGATAGAAGGGGTTCTCATCACCATGTATGATAGCCGGCTAAACCTATCTAAACAGGTTGCCGAAGAGGTACGTGCCTACTTCGGTGAAAAGGTGTATAAGACCGCGATACAAAGGAACGTACGCCTGAGCGAATCACCCAGCTACGGTAAGCCGATTATACTGTACGATGCGTCCTCGATCGGCTCCCAGAATTACATGGCACTGGCAAGTGAAGTATTGGAGCACAATGGCTAAACAACGCCTCGGAAAGGGCCTGGAAGCTTTAATCCCTGTTTACGAGGAGGAAGTCTCCTCCGAGACCGGCAAGCCTCATCTGCCGGTAGATTTCATTGATCCTAATCCCCTCCAGCCCCGCAAGGATTTCGGAGATGAGGAGATGGCGGATCTGATCAATTCCATCAAAGCCAAGGGAATATTGCAGCCCCTCACGGTGCGTGAAGCGGGTGATGGCCGCTACCAGCTAGTTGCCGGAGAGCGGCGTCTGCGAGCGGCCAAGTCCCTGGGGATGGATAACGTACCTGCCTACATACTGAGTGTGGATTCGGACGTGGATATGATGGAGTATTCCCTTGTCGAAAACATCCAGCGGGAAGACCTTAACGTTGTAGAGCAGGCCGAGGCGTTTGCCCTTTTGCACAGCAAATACGATCTCACGCATAGGATGATCGCAGAACAGGTAGGCATAAGTCGTCCAGCGGTAGCTAACACTCTTCGCCTCCTGAACCTACCGCAGGAGATCAAGGACAGCCTGAAGAAGGACGAGATCACCATGGGACATGCCCGTGCCCTCTTGGGCTTGCCCCAACCGGCTCTCATGCAGCGGCTATGGAAAAAGATTGTCTCTCAGGGATTAAACGTCCGCCAGACAGAGGCAGCAGTGAAGAATCTTACGGCACCCACTGAGGGAAAACCCGAAAGAACATCCGAGAAATCCAAGAAACCTCAACCGGCCAAGCCAACCTTTCTCAACCAGGTAGAAGTGGAACTCCTCAGCCGTCTGAACACCAAAGTCCGCGTCAAGCCAAGGGACAACGACACCGGTTCCATCGAGATATCATACTATTCTTACGACGATCTGGATCGAATTCTGGACGTTATTCTCGGCAGACCGGAACAGAAGCAGGAATAGAAGTTTAAAACCCGGGACGCATTTTACGTTGACTCCAATTTTTACGAGGACTAAACTAGCGGGCTATTTGAAAAGCCTATGGCAGAGGAAATACCAATTCCTTATTATGTCCGAGGAAGGTGGATGGACCAGGAGCTACCTGGTGAGGATGGATCACTTAGCCATCGCTCTCTTTCTGGCGGTACTTTTAATTGGAGGGCTGGCAGGAGGCTGGATCATATCCCAGACGCACCTCACCGATTACTCCCTGCTCCAGGCTGAGAACCAACGGCTGAAGAACTACCGGGATAAAGTCCGCCATACGATAATAAACAATTCCCAGTACGGGCTTATTAGCTCAGACCTCCTCCAGGAGCTGGAACTGTCAATTGATCTAACGGATGACCAGGGACGGCCGGTGAGCATCCTGGATGAACGGAAGGGAGGGATTTTCGTTGACCAGATTTACATCAACTTTCTGGAGAATATTCCTACTTTCCCGCCGGTTAACGGGTATGTGACCCGCGGCCTGCTGTTGCATGAGTTGGACCTACAGGTCAATCACGAGGGCATTGACATTGCGGCGCCGGCCGGTGAGATTGTAGCCGCGGCGGCCTCCGGTCTGGTGGTACTCTCTCGATGGACCGAGGATTTGGGGAACATGATTATTCTCAGCCATGGCGATGATTATTTCACTGTATACGGTCATAACCAGACGAACTTGGTTGCGCCTCGGCAGTGGGTGGAACGGGGGCAGCCTATTGCTCTGGTGGGGGATACCGGAATCAGTCACGGTCCCCATTTGCATTTTGAAATCTGGAAAGACGCCAGGTCCATTGATCCCCGGCTCCTTATAGACCTTTACAGAACACAGGACATTTCAGTAGAAACATATGACTAAGGAAGACAACTCCCAGACTAACACGATTGTAGGACCCAGTACCGTGGTTCAGGGTAACCTGGATATCAAGGGTTCGGTGCTGGTTTACGGCACCGTAATAGGAGATGTGCGTTCTAACGGCCATGTGCGTATGGCGAAGGACTCCGTGATTAAAGGCATCGTTATTGCGCAGGAAGCTGTCATTGACGGGGAACTTGAGGGCAACCTCATCATAGAGGGCCGGGCTACTTTGGGCCGTTCGGCAAAAATAGTGGGTGACCTCCGCGCCCAGTTGCTGGTTGTTGAAGAAGGCGCCCAGTATTCGGGTAAATGCAAGATGGATGGGGCCAAGGTCAAGCCGGTGCCAGAAGATGGAGACGGCTCCGTGGCCAAGGACGGTGATACTACTGAGGGGAAGGCAGCCAAGACCGACTCCTCCAGCTGAGCGCCGTGATGACATTGCCCCGATTGGTGGTTCTTATTGCATTCCGATTCAAGTTAGAACGCCAGATCATTCCTGGTTGATATGCCGCCGCCAACACCAAGCTCGTCGAGAAATGTTATTTCAGCAGCATACACCATAACCGGCGCGGTTCTGGGGTTGGGGCTGTTGGGATACGTCCTGGACCGGAAATTTGAGACAAAGCCTTACCTCCTGCTGGCGGGATTACTGCTGGGTGTAGTAGTAGGGATGTATGAACTCTGGAAGGCAATGTTTCCGCCCCGTGGAAGCGCATGAGGCCGCTAATCGCCGGGGCGAGCCTGGGAGTGCTTTTTTTCATAAGTTCGGGCTTGGTGTGGTTCACGGCAGGTAGTGCGGGCGCTGCAGCCGTGTTCGCTGGTGGTATCCTGCCCATCACCATTTCAATCTGCAGCCTGTTCATTTTCTCTATCCTGAAGCCCGATACCGGCGGCCATAAAAAATATCAGCGCTTTATCCTGGCCAATTTCCTGGTGAAAGTAGTACTAATCGGTCTGTGGACAGCCCTGGTCCTACTGGCCATACATCTGCCGCGGGAACCGTTTATAGCCTCGCTACTGATAAACTTCTTTGCCTGGCATGTCTACGAGGCTTACCGTTACCAGCAACAGTTTAAGACCGCCCAACACTCAACTGCTGGCATGCCCTGAGCTTAACGAAGGATTAGAGATTGGTGAATGGTGATTGGCAATTAGAAACTCATCAAGTAGATGATGTCTCAGGAACATAGCGAAGATATCGGCTCGATCATCCTGCACCACGTCTCCAACAGCGAGGTGCTGGTGCCGCTCCACATATTCGGTCTGGATATGTCAATAACCAAGCATGTTATCATGTTGTGGGTGGCCGGGATCCTGGTGATCACTGCTTTCCTTCTGGGTACGCGGCGCTACCGCCGGGAGGAGATGCCGGTGCCTTCCGGATTCAGCAATTTCCTGGAGCTGGTGGTGGACTATGTTCACAACCAGATCGTGGTGCCTAATGTGGGGCGGCAGTACGCGCGGACCTGGTCGCCACTATTACTAGCCTTTTTCACGCTGATCCTCACGGCGAATCTTTTGGGGCTGATCCCCTTCTTTGATCTAATCCCCGGAGGCGGCACGGCCACCGGTAATCCCGTTGTTACTGCCTCACTGGCGGCTATCACCTTCCTGGCAATAATCGCGGCGGGCAGCCTGGCCCACGGCTTTATCGGCTATTGGAAAAACCTTGCCCCCCACGGCGTACCTTGGCCAGTACTCCTCATCCTAATCCCTATCGAGGTGCTGGGCATGTTCGTCCGCCCCTTTGCCCTGACTATGCGGCTTGCAGCAAACATGACCGCCGGGCACATCGCTATGCTGGCCATCCTGGCTCCCATCTTCCTGATGGCCAATGCCTGGATCGGCATCGGATCAGTAGCTCTGAATGTGGGCATCAACTTCCTGGAGATGATCATTGCCCTGGTGCAGGCATACGTGTTCACCCTCCTGTCAGCAGTGTTCATCGGCACGGCAATAAATCCGGAGCACTAGCCGGGAACGAATTATGTCGGATAATGAAACCTTTAATTCTAAATGCAAACGAGAGGAAAACAAGCGTATGAAATCCCTGTTTAGAAACCGTCTGTTTCAGTTAATAGCTGTTTTCACCGGTGTGATGGTAACCTCAGCATTGGGTCAAGAGGAAGCGGCTGGAGCTTCCAAGGACCTGGCCCTCCTGGGCGCGGCCATAGCCGCTGGCATGGTAGTCATCGGCGCCGCTCTGGGTATCGGCCGGTTTGCCACCGCAGCCGCTGAGAGTACGGCCCGCCAGCCGGAAGCCGCCGCTGACATCCGCACGGCCATCAATCTGCCCCTGTTCCTGCTAGAAGGGGTGGCCATCATCGCGGAAGTGGTCCTGCTGCTCATTGTTCTACTGTAGGTGGCTTCCCCAGGCATCATACCTGGCAAGCATTCATAAGGAGCAAGGCGTATGGAGCAGTTGGTAAATCCTTACCCGGGATTACTTATCTGGACCTGGATCACCTTCTTTGTAGTGCTGGCGATCCTGGCCTGGAAGGCTTGGCGGCCGATGATTAATGCGCTGGAGAAACGGGAGGCGGGTATCCGCGGCGCATTGGAAGCTGCCGAGAAAGCCCGACAGGAATCGGAGGAGCTAACCACGAAGGTGGAAGAAGAGATCCGATTGAGCCGCTACGAAGCTCAGCAGATCATCAGCGAAGCCCGCACCGTTGCCGAGAAGATCCACGGGGAGCTGGAGGGAGCGGCCAAAAAGAAGGCCGATGAGCTGGTTGACAAAGCCCGGGAGCAGATCGAGGCCGAGCGGGAGCGGACCCTGCGTGAGATCAGGACCACGGTGGTGGACCTTTCGCTGTCCCTGGCCGGCAAGGTAATTGAACGCAATCTCACCACCGAAGATAACAAGAAGCTGGTAGAGAAGAGTCTCCGTCAGATCGGAAAAGCTTGATGGCGACTGGTGCTAAAGCTCGGCACTTTGCCAGGGCCGTCTTCAGCGTGGCTGCCAAGCTGGGAGAAGTGGATGACTTCCTGGACCGCTTTGAGTTGTTGTCTCTGACCTTCCGGGAAAACAAAGCTTTCCGTCATTTATTGATTACTCACCGAATACCGATTGAGCGAAAGATGGAAGTCCTTCACAGCGCATTTGGTAAAGCGCTTACCAATCTGGAGCTCGAGGTATTGCGTCTGTTACTAGTTCAGAACATGGGTCTACAGCTTCCCGCTGTGACCAGGTACCTGGTCCAGGAAGCCCGGGCGAAGGATGCCCGGCTGGAGCTTACGGTCTACTCTCCCCAACCGCTCGCGGTGCAAGAGCTGAAAAGCCTGACTGACCGGGTCCAGGCCGACCTCGGGCGGTCGTTGCGGGTCATGGACATTACGGATCCGGGTCTGCTGGGCGGCATCAAGCTACGCCTGGGGAATGCCCTGGTTGATGGCACCGTGGCCCGTCGACTGGAGCTGCTACGGGAGGAGCTGGTCTAGGCCGGGGAATAGAGATTGAAAATTGTCGATCGAATATTGAAGAGGTTCAGCAGGAAATTGGCAATAGCAAGGCGTTAACAATTAATGACTAACAACTAAGAATTAATCACTGATAGGCGAATATTCTGCGGAGCATATCGAGTTATGGCTGAAAAATTTGATACAGATAAAATCACCAAACTCCTGAAGGAGCAGCTGGACGCCTTTAAGGTGGATCTGGACGTGGCCGAGGTGGGTGAAGTGATCATGGTGGGTGATGGCGTTGCCCGGGTCCACGGGCTGGACAACGTGATGGCCTCAGAGTTGGTGGAGTTCCCCCACGGCGTGTTTGGCATGGCGCTAAACCTGGAGGAGGACAACGTGGGACTGGTTCTCTTTGGCGAGAGCCAGCTGGTGAGTGAGGGAGACCTAGCCCGGCGCACGGGCCGGGTGGTGGAGATCGGCGTTGGCAAGTCGATGCTGGGTCGGGTGGTGAGCCCCTTGGGTCAACCCATTGACGGCCGGGGGGATATCGAGCCGGAGGAGTCAATGCACATCGAGCGCAAGGCACCGGATGTCATCTCCCGGCTGCCGGTGAAAGAGCCCTTGCAGACGGGTCTTAAAGCTATCGACAGCATGACCCCCATCGGCCGTGGTCAGCGGGAGCTTATAATCGGGGACCGTCAGACTGGCAAAACGGCCATTGCTCTGGATGCTATAATCAACCAGAAGGCCACCCACGACACGGACTCGCCGGTCTACTGCATTTACGTAGCTATCGGACAGAAGGCTTCCACGGTGGCCACCGCCGTTGCCGAGCTGGAGAAAGCGGGTGCCATGGACTATACGGTGGTGGTGGCGGCCAATGCATCCGAGCCCGCCCCCTTGCAGTTTATCGCGCCCTATGCCGGAGCTACCATCGGCGAATATTTCCGTGACCAGGGCATGCATGCCCTGGCGATCTATGACGACCTCAGCAAGCACGCCGTGGCCTACCGACAGATGTCGCTTCTACTGCGGCGGCCGCCGGGCCGGGAAGCCTACCCCGGGGATATCTTTTACCTGCACAGCCGCTTGCTGGAACGGGCTGCAAAACTAAACGACGACAACGGTGGCGGCTCACTTACCGCCCTGCCCATTATTGAAACCCAGGCCGGTGACGTCTCCGCCTATATCCCCACTAACGTGATCTCCATCACCGATGGCCAGATCTTCCTGGAGACCGGTTTGTTCAATGCGGGCATCCGTCCTGCCATTAACCCAGGGATCTCCGTGTCCCGCGTGGGGGGAAATGCCCAGATCAGGGCTATGCGGAAGGTAGCCGGAACCTTGCGCCTAGAGCTGGCCCAGTTCCGGGAGTTAGAGGCCTTCGCCAAGTTCGGCTCGGACCTGGACAAGGCCACCCTGCAGCAGATTACCCGGGGCGAGCGGCTGCGGGAGATACTGAAACAGGACCAGTTCCAGCCGATGCCGGTAGAGGAGCAGGTGGCGGTCATCTTCGCCGCCACCAAGGGGTACCTGGATGAGCTACCCCTGGAACGGACGCGCGCCTTCGAGACTGAGTACCTGGAATACCTGCGGGTCAATGCCCATAAGCACCTGGAAGCCATCCAGGATACCGGTGAGCTGAGCGACGAGGCTGAGCAGGGTCTGGTCGCTGCTGCAGATGAATTCGTGAAGACCTTCGCCGCCAGATAGGAGTGTTCCTGTGGCCAGCCTGAAGGACATCCGCCGCCGGATCAACTCCGTCCAGAGCATTCAGCAGGTGACGAAGGCCATGAAAATGGTGGCTGCCGCCAAATTACGGCGGGCTCAGATGAATATGTTGCAGGCCCGGCCGTACGCCAACCGCATTCGGAACGTACTTTATACGCTCCTTCCTCAGATCGAGCGGCAGCTTCTCCCCGTACTGCACGTACGGGAAAATATCCAGCGCAGCTTGGTGGTAGTTGTAACCTCTGATCGGGGTATGGCCGGCAGCTTCAACACCAACCTGATGAAAGCAGCTCAGAAAAAAATCGACGAGCTCGGCCGGGACAAGGCTGACCTGGTCTGCATCGGCAGGAAGGGGCGCGACCACTTCGCTAGCCGGGGATACAACGTGGTGGCTGATTATGTGGACTTCTGGTCCGAGCTGGCCTTCGACCATGCCATGACCTTCGGCAGAGAGGTAACCTCCCGATATGTTAACAGATCGGTGGATCAGGTGTTGGTCTTCTTCAACCAGTTCAAGAACGTCATCGTGCAGGAGCTCCGGGAAGAACGTCTGCTTCCGCTGGTAGTGGAGGAGGGCGAGGAGATCGAAACCGGCCAGGTCCTGTTCGAACCGTCTATGGTGAAGGTGGTGGACAGCCTGGTACCCCGTCACCTGGACATCCAGGTGTGGCGCTACCTGTTGGAGTCGTATGCCTCGGAACAGGCGGCCCGGATGACGGCCATGGACAACGCTACGCAGAACGCCG
Organism: Fidelibacterota bacterium; assembly: GCA_020354025.1. Taxonomy (GTDB): domain Bacteria; phylum Fidelibacterota; class Marinisomatia; order SCGC-AAA003-L08; family TS1B11. The sequence goes on from CP070638.1 coordinate 75,139, forward strand.
AGGAGGTGATCGAGCGGCTGCAGCTGGAGTTCAATAAGGCCCGCCAAGCCAGCATCACCAAGGAAATTCTCGATATTGTAGGCGGCGCGGAGGCGCTGGTGGTGGAAGCCTAGAATTGAATATCGATCTATAGAGAATTGTCGATTGTGAACTTAGAGGTAACCGCTAAGGAGATTGGATGAAAGAAGGCAAGATTTCCCAGATCATGGGGGCTGTTGTTGACGTGGCCTTTACGGACGAGCACCTACCGGAGATCTATAACGCCCTGGAGGTCGACCGCGGGGACGGCGAGCAGCTGGTACTGGAAGTAGCCCAGCACCTGGGTGAGAACCTGGTTCGGACGGTGGCCATGGACTCCACCGACGGTCTTACTCGGGGCACCCCGGTGAAGGATACGGGGGAGCCCATAAGCATGCCCGTAGGACCCGAAACCCTGGGCCGTCTGCTGAACGTAATCGGTGAGACTATTGACGGCAAGGGCCCTATCAAGACCGAAAAGCGCTACCCCATCCATCGACCGCCGCCCCAGCACGAGGAGCTGAGCACCACCACCGAGATGCTGGAGACGGGCATCAAGGTGATCGACCTGCTGGAGCCCTACACAAAGGGCGGCAAGACGGGATTGTTCGGCGGGGCTGGTGTGGGCAAGACGGTGATACTGCAGGAGCTGATCCGCAACGTTGCCACCGAGCACGGCGGCTATTCGGTTTTCGGCGGGGTGGGTGAGCGTACCCGTGAGGGGAATGACCTCTACCTGGAGATGACCGAGTCGGGGGTCATTGAAAAAACTTCCATGGTGTTCGGGCAGATGACCGAACCGCCAGGCGCACGACTGCGGGTAGCCCTGTCGGGACTGGCCATCGCCGAGTACTTCCGTGAAGAGGAAGGTAAGGACGTGCTCCTGTTCATCGACAACATTTTCCGGTTCACCCAGGCCGGTTCGGAGGTGTCGGCGCTGCTGGGACGCATGCCCTCGGCGGTAGGTTACCAGCCCACTCTGGGAACGGAGATGGGTGAGCTACAGGAGCGCATCACCTCCACCAAGAAGGGATCTATCACCTCGGTACAGGCGGTCTACGTCCCCGCCGACGACCTTACTGATCCCGCCCCCGCCACTACCTTCGCCCACCTGGACGCCACCACGGTGCTGGAGCGCTCGATCGTCGAGCTGGGCATCTATCCTGCGGTTGATCCCCTGGCCTCCACCTCCCGGATTCTCGATCCGCGGATTATCGGCGAGCGCCACTACCATGTGGCACGGGAGGTCCAACAGACCCTGCAGAAGTACAATGACCTGCAGGATATCATTGCCATCCTAGGTATGGACGAGCTCACCGACGATGACAAGCTAGTGGTCCACCGGGCCCGGAGGGTGCAGCGGTTCTTCTCCCAGCCCTTCTTCGTGGCCGAGGCCTTTACCAATACCGAAGGCCGCTACGTCAAACTGGAAGACACCATCGTCGGTTTCGAAGCCATCCTGAGTGGCGAGATGGATCAGTACCCGGAGAGCGCCTTTCTGTACTGTGGCCCTATCGACGAAGTATCCGATAAGGCCAAAGGGATGAAGTCCTGATGAAGTGACAATTCCCAATGCCCCGATCATTTCAACTCGAAATCATTACTCCCACCCGGGTCCTTGACCTGGGGCCGGTGAACTACCTGCGGGCGCCCTCCCTGGATGGGCTGTTCGGGATTATGGCCAGGCATACCCGAGCCATGATCAGCCTGGAGGTAGGGGAGGTCAAGGTTGTGAAAGAGGGCAAGCCACAGTATTATGCCACCAACGGCGGTTACGCCGACATCCACGGCAACAGCGTGCAGCTGCTGGTGGAAACGGCCGAAGAAGCTGGCGAGATCGATGTTGAGCGGGCTAAAAGTGCCGCCGAGCGGGCCCGGGGGCGAATCCGTAGCCGTGAGACCGGCATCGACGAAGCACGGGCCGAGATCGCTTTGAAGCGGGCGCTGAACCGCTTGGGAATAGCTGGGAGAAGGTAGCGATCAGAGCACCAAGCCGTGTCGCCCTTCGTGAGCCTCAGGGTGAAAAAATCTTGTCCTACTGAGGCTCTCGAAGCGTGAATAAGACACGAGGATGAAGCGAGGGCAATCCTGAAAACCGTCAACCAAGCCTGTATGACTTTGAGCCAATGCCCCGTAAATTCGCGGGGCTTTTAATTACTGGATTGTTACATGCACCTTAAACGCACGCATACCTGCGGCCAGCTGCGCAAGGGCGACGCCGGCGAGGAGGTGATCCTCAACGGCTGGATCAACTCGCGGCGGGACCACGGCGGGCTGATCTTCGTCGACCTGCGCGATCGCTACGGCAAGACCCAGGTGGTCTTCGACGGGGAGCAGACGCCGGAAGACTTCAACACCGCCAAGAAACTGGGCATGGAGGATGTTATTGCTGTACGGGGGGAGGTGGTACTCCGACCGGCGGATAGTCTCAATCCTGCTATGCCCACCGGCGAGATCGACGTGCAGTGCCTGGAGCTGGCGGTTCTCAACGAGGCCGAGCCGCTGCCGTTTCTGGTAACCGACCGGGACAGCGCCCTAGAGGAGCAGCGTCTCACCTACCGCTACTTGGAGCTGCGCACCGGGGAGCTGCAGGACAACCTGCTAACCCGCAGCCGTATCTACCAGATCGTGCGGGGCTACTTCGTTGAGCACGACTTCGTGGAGGTGGAGACTCCTTTCCTGATGAAGTCCACGCCGGAAGGGGCCCGGGATTACCTAGTGCCCAGCCGCCTGCATCACGGACGCTTCTATGCCCTGCCCCAGTCGCCCCAGACCTACAAGCAGCTGCTGATGATCGCGGGCCTGGACCGTTACTTCCAGATCGTCAAGTGTTTCCGCGATGAGGACTTACGGGCCGACCGCCAACCCGAGTTCACCCAGATCGACGTGGAAATGTCTTTCATTGACGAGCAGGACGTCTATACCGTAGTTGAGGGGCTTATCCGCCGACTCTATCAGGAGCTGCAGGACATCAAGCTGCCAGACCCGTTTCCCCGGCTGACTTACCGGGAGGCTATGGAGCGCTACGGCACTGATAAGCCCGACCTGCGCTACGATTTGGAGCTACAGGACTTTACATCCTACGTGGAGTCGTCAGATTTCAGCACCTTCAAGGGTGTGTTGAAGGAGGGTGGCATCGTACGGGCCGTGGTAGCGCCGGGCTGCGCTGGCTATAGCCGCAAGGACACCGATGCCCTGACCAACCTAGTGACTGAATACCACCAGGCCAAGGGACTGGCCTGGATGAAGGTGGGTACCAACGGGCTGGAGGGGGGCGTTGCCAAGTTCTTCCCCGGTGAGTTGCAGCAGCAAATCGTCACCGGGCTGGCTGCAAAGGAAGGTGATCTACTGCTTATGATCGGCGACAAGGAGGAGGTGGCCCTGCCGGCTCTGGGGGCCCTGCGGGAGGAGCTCGCCCGCCGGGAGAATCTCATCAAAGAAGACGAGGTACGCCCTGTATGGATCGTGGGCTTTCCCCTGGTAGAATTCGACGAGGAGGCGGGTCGCTGGCTGGCGGTACATCACCCCTTCACTGCCCCGCACCCCGACGATGAATCCTTGCTGGAGACCGATCCAGGCCGGATTCGCAGCCGGGGCTACGACCTGGTGATCAACGGCTGGGAAATCGCCGGGGGATCCATCCGTAACCACGACACCGGAAGCCAGGAGCGGGTATTCAAGCTGCTGGGAATCTCTCCTGAGGAGGCGGAGGAGAAGTTCGGCTTCCTGCTGAAGGCTCTGCTCTACGGCGCGCCGCCGCACGGGGGCATCGCCTTCGGCTTTGACCGGCTGGTGATGGTCCTGGTGGGTGCAACGCAAATCAGGGACGTCATCGCCTTTCCCAAGACCACCAGCGCCCTGTCACTCATGGACGGAGCCCCGGCCCAGGTCACTGACAGGCAGCTGAAGGAGCTGGGGCTATCGCTTAGGGGGAAAAGGAAATACGAGTAACCAGAGATCTGCGACCGGCGATCAGTTGCCGGTGGCTGGCGATGCTGGAGCTGCTTATCTAAGAGCGGAGAGACGCGGCCTCTTCCACTGCCGGTTCCGGGATTTGGACCGGTACTTCCACCTGCCGCGGCTGCTCCGCCCGGCGCAGGGCCGAGCGCAGCCACAACACCCCCACCACCATTGAGACCAACCCGCCGCTGATCATGGCAAACCAGACCCACTCCACCGGCTTGTGCAGGGAGTAGCTGAACAGGGCGGCCAGGGGCGCTCCTATCGCCATCACCCGCAGGAAGGACAGCACCATGAACGGCAGTCCCTTGCCCATAGCCTGCATCACCCGGCCGCTAATCATGCCAATAGGAGCCAAGGGAAAGATAATGACTATGATCCGCAGGTAGCTAGTCCCGTAGGCCAGGATTTCCTCGTTGGGCTTGAAGATCTGCATGATCATAGGTGCCAGCGGGTAAATCAGTACGATAGACACCAGGCCAATCATGATACAGCGTAGAATGGTATAACGGATGATTTCCCGCAGTTTGCCAAGCTCACCCGCACCGAAGAACATCCCCGCCAGGGTCACCAGACCGGTGGCAATAGCTATGATGGGCATGAAATAGATCATTTCTACCCGGCCGGCGATCTGATAGGCCGCCACCGCATATTGTGAATAGCTGCTGAGGATCTTGTTATAAGCAGCCTGTCCCAGGGACATAAATACGAACGACAGGGAAGCCGGAAGCCCGATCCTGAAAATCCCCAAGAGGATTGCTGTCCTGAATCGGAAGTAGCGCAAACGGAAGCGGACGAAGGTGATACGGCGCAGGAAAATCAGGTACACGAAAACAAGGCAGACAATCACCTGGCTGACCACTGTGGCGAATGCCGCGCCACGAACTCCCAGGCCAAGGCCGAAAATGAACACCGGATCAAGGATGATGTTCAGCACCATACCGCCACCCATGATTATCATAGGCCGCATGGTATCGCCCTCACCCGCCAGAATACCCCGGAAAAACGCCGATAGTATAGAAAACGCCATCCCCCAGCAGATTACCTGGAAATAAGACCATGCCAGAGTATTGACATCCCCAACTGCTCCCAGAACTGCCAGAAGCTGCTGGCCCCACAAAAGACCGACAGCGACCATCGGTATACCGATTGCGAGACCAAGAGCGACGGCATGCTCGGCGGTATTATCTGCGCGGGCGTGATCCCTGCCGCCAATAGCCTGGGCCATCACCGCCGTCACACCAGTGGATAAACCCATGGTGATTCCAAAAGCCATGAACACCAGCGGCATGTTGAACGCTAAGGCGGTCACTGCGTTCGGTCCTACCCAACCTACGAATATCATATCCACCACCGAATAGAAGGTATGGATAATCATACCGCCCAGGATTGGCAGGCTCAGCTGCCATAAGGCCTTTCGGGGATTTGCCAGAAAACCTGCTACTCGGGATTTATCCTGCCTGCTAGCCTTGTGCATCGGGCCCGAACTTACATCGCAAACTTGCCGGTAGCAATCGACGGTCAACCGTCGGCGGTCAGCCTTTTTTAACTTGAAATTCCCAATTTTAAATCGTCAAACGCCCCCGGCCCCTAGCTATTCAGCGAAGCTTAGGGCAGATATCTAGGATCCAGAATCACATTGACTTCTGACCCCTTGCGTGTGTATCCTTAAACCTGATTAAAGCTCGCCTTCATGACTCGTGGCAAAATCACCTATCTCGATGGAATCAGGCTACATCGGGCGCTGACAGCGGGAGTCCGCCAGTTGCTGTCGCGTCAGGGTCACCTCAACCGGATTAACGTCTTCCCCATTCCAGACGGGGACACTGGTACCAACCTCAGCTTCACCCTTCTGTTTATCCTGGACAACACCAGCCGGCGGGTTCAGGTCCACGCCGGGCGCACCGCTGTGGCCATCGCCGATGCCGCCCTGGATGGTGCCCGGGGTTGCTCGGGGGTCATCCTGGCCCAGTTCTTTCAGGGATTTTCGGATAGCTGCGCCGATCTGCACCAGCTGAACGTCCCGCAGTTCACCCAGGCTACCGAAACAGGCTACGAATATGCCTACCAAGCCCTGTCCGAGCCAGTAGATGGCACCATCCTGTCGGTCATTAAGGCTACTGTCGATGGCTTCAAGGAGCGAACCAGGGAAGGTGTCAACGATTTCATGCTGTTGTTGAAGGAGACGATGGGCCGGGCCGAAGAGGCCTTGCGCAGGACTCCCGAGCAACTGGAAATCTTGAGGAAGCGGGGGGTAGTGGACGCTGGCGGCCAGGGATTTGTTTACATCCTCAGAGGCATGCTCGATTTTGTTATGCGGGGATCACTGCGCAGTCGCTGGCGGCCGGAGAAAATACTACCTTCAGCAGAGCTACCCGAGCCGGTCCTGGCCCGACCTGCCGCCGGTACGGACCTGCGCTATTGTACCGAATGTCTGGTCCTTGGCCGCGACATCCCCCGAAATAAGCTGCGGGAGGCGATCATGGGTCTGGGCGACAGCCTCATCCTGGGGGGATCGAAGGAGCGGGTACGGCTTCACATCCACACCAATGAGCCCCAGGCCGTCTTTGATACGGTGCGTACCTACGGCCAACTGACGGACGAGAAGGTGGATGACATGCAGCGGCAGACCGCGACAGCCAGGACAGCCAGGAAAGGGGTGGCAGTGGTAACAGATTCCACCGCCGACATACCTGTCGAACTTATCGAAGCCTACGATATACACGTAGTACCGCTAAAGTTGCACTTCGGGAACAAGGGCTATATAGATAAGGTCTCAATCACACCAGACGAGTTTTTCCAGGAGCTGGCCATCAATCCTCACCATCCCCACACCTCCCAGCCAACACCCGGCGATTTCTGGCGCACCTACCAGTTCCTGGCCAGTCACTACGACAGTATTGTTTCTCTGCACGTGTCGCGGGCGTTGAGCGGTACCCTCCAATCAGCGGAGAACGCGACCCGGCGCCTGCCGGACGCGCATATCTCCGTGCTCGATTGTAATAATGCTACCGTGGGACTAGGGCTGATCGCCGTATCCGCGGCGAAAGTGGCGATGGAAGGCAAGAGTCACGAGGAGGTGCTATCTGTGGCCCGAGCGGCCGTAAACCAGACGGTGTTCTACGCCGTTGTGAAGGACCTATCCTCGGTTGTGCGGGGTGGCCGGGTGCCCCCCGCATATAAGGTTATCGCGGATGTGTTGCGGGCTGTACTGGTGCTAAGCATGACCGCCAAGGGAAAAGTCAAGCTTGCCGGTGTGTTCTTCGGCCGCCGGGATACCACCCGGGGGTTGGCCAAATGGGTAGCCCGCCACATTGACCTGGACCAGACCTACGACGTCTTTATCAGCCACTCCCAGTCCTTTGAGGAAGCCCAACGGCTGGCTGGGCTTCTTCCTGAATTGGGTTTACGAATCAACCAGCTCCATATCACCGATACCGGGGCCGTCATCGGGGCTCATGCCGGCTCTGGCTCCCTGATCCTGGCTGTCCAGCCCGTCCGAATATCCCGGAAAGGTATCCCTCAGGGGGATCCCTTTGGTATCGGACTGGCATGATCCTCCTCTTTATACTGCTGCTGTTGAGCTACCTGGCCGGGAGTGTCCCGACCAGTATCATCATGGGGCGGATAACCCAGGGGATTGACATCCGGGACTTCGGCAGCGGCAACGCCGGTGGCACCAATGCCTTTCGTGTACTGGGCTGGAAGCCGGCCCTGGTGGTAGTGCTGGTGGACATCTTTAAGGGCTGGTTTGCCGCCGCTATGATCTCCGGTTTGACCTTCGGGAGAGTCCTAGGTGACATACCGTTTAATGACCCCCACATCTCGCCTATCCTCTGTGGCGGGGCGGCCGTGCTGGGTCACACTTTCACCCTCTTCGCCGGCTTCCGGGGCGGTAAAGGGGTGGGTACCCTGGGGGGTATGATCCTGCACCTGTTTCCCCTGGCGCTTCTGCTGGGTCTGGCGGTATGGGTGCTGGTGCTGATCGCTACCGGTTACGTCAGCGTAGGGTCGGTGACGGCGGTGGCACTGTTTCCGCTGGTCACCTACCTGCGTGATGGTACACTGAACTCCAGCCTAGGCTACTTCAGCCTGTTCATTTTGGCCTTCATCTGGTTCACCCACCGCTCCAATATGGCACGCATGCTGGCCGGCAACGAGAACCGCTTTGAAAAGGCTATGGTCTGGCGGAAGAAGAAATCATCCCTGTATGGAGATTAGCCCACGACTTAAGTCATGGGCTAACAGAATATTAAAGCACATTGATGCCTGCTTCAGCGGCTTTTATTCCGCCCCCAGCCCCTGGCCCCCGTCTTCAATCGTCAATCGACAATAGTCAATAAAAACGGCCTCCCGCGGCTTACCCTTTGAAAGAACCCCTTGTGAAAGGCGGTAAGGCAAGCTGTCCCTGGAGGGATCCTTTTTCCCGAAGGGAGATCCTTCGAGTTCGGGACGGGAGGCCAGCACTGGGGCTGAGCACACTCAGTGCATATTTATTTCAACCGGCTACTATCTCAGTTTAGACAGCTCGCGCTCCAGATCCTCAAAGCCCTGCTCGGCCTTGAACTCGTTCCAGAGAGCTTCCTCCTGCCGGGCCGACTCCACGGCTGCCTGCCGGGCCTCGTCCAGTGAATACTCCACCAGGACGAAATAGGTGCCGTCTTTAGCGATGTACGTCTCCTTGATCATGGCACCGTTGAGGGTAGCGTCCGTAACACCCTTGCTCACCGCCTGGGTGAACTCCAATGCTCCGGCCTGCTCGCCGACGCCGCTCTCCTGCATGAAGTCCTTGACCAGTGATTCCACCTTGATCTTCACGGCAGCGGCTATTTCGTCGCGGGCCCGCTGGGCAGCTACCGTCTTGGCCAAGCTGGGATTCTGCTTCTTGGCTTGCCCTACGCCGTATATTATGCCTTCCGCAATAGGCCGCTCCAGTGACCACTCGGGCACGTCCCGGCTCTCCCGAGCCTCGGTTGTACCTGAAACCACCTTGCCGGCACAGCCCGCCAAAGTCAGCAGCATGCCCCCAAGGATTACTGGGATAAAGATCCGCTTCATGGTTCTACTCCTTCTCGCTTACGATATGAAATTGTACGGCCTTCTCGATCCGCTGGCCTAAGGGAATCTCCGCCAGCCAGCGTTGGAAATCGGTAAAACTTTTGTCTCCGGCCGAAAAGGAGACGTTCCCTTCCGGTACACTAAGTAGATCTGACAGGTCGGCGATGGGTTGTCTAGTAAATACCGTATAGATGGTCTCGTTGGTAGTTGGTGCACCGGGATCGGCGGACACCCGGTAATGTATGCCCCGGGAACGTTCCTGTCTCGTGGGCGTCTCCAGCCACTCTCCGGCGGATATGGTATTATCCGGCATGGCGGTGCTGGGGAACATGAGCATGACCGAATTGTCGCTGAGGAAGTTGAAGACGTAAAGGTATCCATCGGTGCTTGAACGGGCTCGTACGATCAGCTCGTCACCGGCCTTGAGCAAACGCTCGTTAAGCTCCAGCTCCAGACGCAGGGATGGGTCCCGCTCACCCTTTACTGGCACTACCCGCGCTTCCAGGACGATGCGATATCGGTAGGCACCACCTTCCAGTTGCTGTAGGTCGGTGGATAGGATCTTTTCGTCCACCAGGTGGCCGGTGACCGATGAGAGGGCGAAGGTGCTCCAAGTTGACTTCTCGAAGGCCGCGCCGGCGGTCTCGTCCATAATATCGCTGAGCAGGGAAGTGAAAGACACTTTTTGGGGGAGAGCCTGTTCCAGGCCGGCACCCCGGGCTATCTGTAGGACCTGCTGCCGGGCCTTCTGGGGAGAAACGGAGGCAGGGAACACTAGCGTGGTATCCACCAGGAACCAGCCTTCTTTCACCTCGTACTCCAGACGTTCAGTTGAAGCCCGAGTTTCCGCACCAGCCCGGGCTTCTTTGAGAAGAGCTTCCTCATCAGGAACCGGGGCTACAGCGGGCAGAGGAACCACCTCGCCCCCCTCCAGTTCAACGAAGGCCCGCTCAGCTGCAGTTTGAGATTGATCTGGACCTTCACCCTCGGGACCTGTATCCCGGGGTTTTGAACTACAGCCAGCTACAAGGAAGCCGGATAGAATAACGACCTGTAGTAAGCGCATCAGTACTCCACCAGAATCTGGTCCATAGTTCCGCCCATAAGTTGGGGAGTTTGCTCGCGGCTACGTAGCCGCCGGGCCAGGTAGGGTACGTTCTCCATGATATAGCCGAAGACCTCGTCCGAGGTAACCTTGCTGTCCCGGTCGCCGTCGGCCTCGCCCCGGATACCCTTCAGGAAAAAGTAGGTGAACAGCCCGTGACCTTTCTCCCGGTACCAGGAGCTGATCTGATTGCCGGATGAGGAGGTCAACACCACCCCATTCTTAAGGTTGGCGGCGGGATTCTCGACGGAAATGAAGATAGGCGAGGCCTGCTGGATGAGCATACCGGCCTCGCTGCCCCCGCTGAAACAGGCATCTACTACTACAGTCACCGACCGGACCTCCAGCTCGTTCAATTGGCGGTAGAACTGCTCCAGGCTGTAGCCGGTCTGGGCGGCGTAGTTAGGATCGGCGTCGTGGGGAACGAAGTAGGCGCTGGCGTTGTCCACGTCTGGGGCGCCATGGCCGGAGTAGTAGATGAATACATCGGATTCGCCGGACTTGATATAGTCCTTAAGCTGCCCCTCGAAGATGCGGTTGAAGGCTGCCTTGGTGGCCTCCTGGTCCACGGCCATTATGATGTTCTCCTCACGATAGCCCATGGCCTGTACCAGGTAGTCTCGCACAAGGTTGGCGTCGCGCCGGGCGAAGTCCACCGGGGGAACGTCCTGGTGAGCATACTCGGTGATGCCTATGACCACCCCCACGGCATCGGGTCGCAGATTGGCGGCGGTGGGAATATCGACATCTACGTCGCTAGTGGGATAAGCTTCCACCGGCTCCGGCTCGGTAGCGGTGGGTTCAGTGTATCCCGGCGGCACGATCTTTACCTTTCTGGGTCTGCTCACTCCTTCGAAATCCTGGGCGACCAGCCAGCCCAAGCCCAGCACCAGAACCGCCAGCAGATTAATAATAGATTTCAAACGCATCGGAAATGCTCATTCTCTCGGGATTATCAGTGAAATAGATCATTATACGATAATCAGTACCCAATTCGAGATCATTAGGGATATGCCAATCTAATTTAGGTTCATCGTCATAATAAGTGGCGTTACTGTCACTTTTAATAAACTGTATAATCACAGGTCCTTTCAATAGGGCAGCCGTCACGGATTGACTTTGTACAGTTCCCCAACTGATAGTCTCTGTGTTATTCCGTCTCCATCTGTAGTCTCTCTTGGGGTATATTATTTCCAGACCATCCTCATGAGTGATACTCCTCCAGCTCAAACTGTATTGTCCCTCGTTGCTGCGGGATTCGCCTTGGAGCAGCATAGTAAAGGAAAAGTCCAGGCCATAAAGGATTGTCCAGTAACCCTGCTCAAAGTTATCAACCGGATAATTGTAGAGGGTATCCAGCAGGAAATCATACTCCTCCAGGTTCCGGCTGAAAATGCGCATGGTGACATTATCCAGTTCAGACCGCAACAGCAGCTGTCCGACAGAATCAGCAGTAATCTGGAGATTAAAATAATCCAGGTCGCCCGCCGGAGCTATGACGGGATAGATAGTAGTGTCGATTGGCAGCGGGTAGGGATTGTAGTCGTTGCAGCATTGGTCTTCGACCAGTTCGTAAGGATCTTCCAGAACGTCCCGTTCCAACCATTGGTCGTTTTCGGAAAAGATGAGATTCTCGATAATTCCGGGTCGCGTCTGCTCACAAGCCGTCAGCCATAGGACAAACGGTAGAAAAATGAAAAGTAAATATTTTGGTTTCATTGGGTTGGAATATGTAATCCTATTTCTAAGAAAGCCTCGGTAAAGTTAACCCATGAGCTAAGGAAATACTGTCTGGCACCAACGTTCAACTTAATCCATCGAAATAGATTGACCTGCACACCCGCCTCAGCGAACAGACCCGGATTATTGATGGATGATGTAGTGCTTCCCTGAGCGTTGCCGATCCGAAATTGGCTAAAGCTCACGCCACCACCGACCTGTGGGAGGAACAGTCCAAACACCGGCAGCGGTGTGTAGGCCATGGAGAAGGAGAATCCGGCGTAGTGGAGCATGATCTGTCCGCCCTCGAACATCGGATCGCCGAAGGACAGATACTCCAAACGCTGCCGATCTCGCTCCTCGGCAAGGTTCATGTCCCAGTTGCGATATAGCAGGTTAAAGCGATAAACAAACGGCACGGCGGTGATGCGCAGGCCAAGCCGGCCATTGAGGTTTGGCTGCAGGTTCCTGTCATTCATTGTGTTCTCAGTAGGCCCGCTCTTAAGGAGGTAGTAATATCCGCTACCGCCATAGAAGGTAATGCCGTTACTCAGCCGCTTGGTGAAACGGTTGCCAACCACCAGGGAGCGGAAGAATCCAGAGACCGTCTGGCGCGTTCGACCCACTACCTTGATGACCAGGTTTTCGGAAACCAAGGCCGGCATATCATCCAGTACCTTCCAGAGGATGCTCTTCCGGCCCGCACCGACCACGCGCTGGCCGACATCACCAGTAACACTACCAGCATGGATAGGGAAGGCGTATCCACCATCCAGAGAAGCATAGAGGTCTATGGAGTAAACGGCGTCGGGCTCCGTGTCATAAATGGTATAGGTAACCTCGATGAGATTGCCGGGGAGCACCTCAAAATCCACCATGGTGATAGATTGCGCTGACAACCCCGACACACAAATCATGAACATGAAGCTGAGCTTGCGCATGATGTAATTATAGACTATCGTGCAGTCCTTTTAGTTGCCCCCGAATATAGAGTTTGCAGGCGAAATAGCATAGTATTATCCAGTTCTGTGATATATGTCACATCCTTGCCGGTCCCGAAGTTCTTCCGATATTGTCTTCCAGCTTGGCAGTCGTGCTCAATGGACTACTACCAGCTTCAGATAGGCCGTATTTGCCCCAGCCTGGATCTCTGCTACGTACGGGCCCGACGCCACCCGCTGCCCGTTATCATCTCGACCATCCCATTGTGCCACATAGCGTCCCCGGTACTGCGGCTCGGTATGCAACACCTTCACCTTCCTGCCCATAGCATCATACATCGTGATCACGACATCGGAATACCTGGGGATGGTATATACGATATGCGTATAATCACTGAACGGATTAGGATAGTTTGGCCCGAACGAGAATGCCAATTCCTCCTCGCTCTCCGGCGCAACTCCGATCATCGATTCCAGCATCAGTGTGAGTGTATCACTGGAAGTAATGGCCCCTTCGCTGTCACGTGCCAATACTGTCCATCGGAAGATGCCTGTAGTATCCAGATGAGCAGTCACATCCGTGGAGAGACCCGCCGGGAGCTCCTTGAGTACCTGTTGTCCGGTGATGTCCAGGAGCTGCCAGGTATAGACAAGGTCATCGTCAGGATCGAGGTTGGGACTCGGGGCCCATTCGAAGGTAATCAGAGTATCGTTCCCGGTATAGCGCAGGCGCTCTTCCCATTCATGGCTATCAGGGCCGATTCCCAGGAAAAGGCCTGGTGGATCATTTTCAGGGATCACGCTCACAGCAAAATCCCGGCTCGAGGCAGCTCCAGCCTGATCGGTAACTTTGAGCCTTACAGCCAGCTTCCCGAACCAGTTAGCCCGAGGACGTACGACGGTGATGGGCCCTTCCCTTTCAAAGGTGAGGGGCAGAGAACCGCCGCCCACGCGCATAAAACGGAGGATCAGATCCTCAAAGCTGTCGTCCACATCGTGTACATAGGGGCGCCAATCGACGTGTGCTGTGTCGTCTTCCATTAGGCGGAGACCGGGCAGACGTCCCAGCGTAGGTGGATCATTCACCGCCAAAACGGTCACTTTGAATCTGTCGAAGACCACTGCGCTGGTATCGCTGGCATCCCGGGCGGACACCACGAATGACCGGCTACCGTGCCAGTCGGGCGTAACCGCCAGCACCAGGTCATCCTCTCGCTTAACCAGGCTGACCGTATCGTCATTGGAAAGACTGTATATAGTATATTGGGTGATAACCGTATCCCGGGTATGGTCAGGATCAATAAATATCTCGGACAGCCTCCCAATAACGGAGGGGGTGGCATCTTCAATAAGCACCATATCGGGGAGCGGCGCTACCAACCGGGGCAGGTCATTGACGGGAGTGATGGCCAGCAGAAAAGTATCAGCTACTACCTGCTCCAGCTCATTAACTGCCTCTACTATCACACTGCCGGTCCCGTGGTAATCTGGGCTTCCGGCCGCCCTCAGCCACCCGTCATCTTCCGCTTTAAGTTCCACATTTTCTCCGAACGGATTAGAGATGCGATAGGATATTTGGTGGTTGGCATCAGCAAAGACTTTTGTTAGGTCAACCAGCGGATACCAGCCGGGAAAATCTTCCATCAGAGTGACAGCAGGGATAGTATCTAGCCGCAGGAGTGGCTGGTCGAGTCCACTACCGCTCAGACTTACCCTGAATTCTTGTGGTTCATCGAGGACAGCGAAGTGTAGTATCGCGGTGTCGGAATAGTCCCGCATGTCGAAGGGACGGAAATAGAGCGGAATATCAAGATGTTCGCCGGGAGCAAGGCCGAAAACCAGTGGCGGCGTGGAAAATGCCGCTTCCCCTCTCTCAAGCTCCAGGGATATACTCAAGGGCACAGTGCCCTGGTTCGTCACGGCCAGGGATTGCATGGCGGTTTCCAGGACTGGTTGCAGGCCGAAGTTCACGTGGGCGGTGGAAGCGGTGAGGGGCAGGACCACCTCCGCTCTGACAGGCAGCATCAGATCCGGTAGCATTTTCGGTCCGTAGTCGCTCTCGGATCTAAACTGCTGAATGAAAGGGATCTCGGCCTGGAATAATCCGGCTCTGAGCGGCGAAAATACCAGGTCGATGTAGGCCGTATCTCCGGGGACCACTTCCAGATGAGGAGCTATTTCGATCCACTGCAAGGGGTCTTTTGTTACCCCATATTCTGTGAATTCCACTCCACCCCCGCCGACTTGCCGCCGGTCCAGGATAACAGTCCGCTCCGATCTATTCCCTACTGCCATACGCTGGTGATAGCTGTTGCCGGCGATCACCGAACCGAAGGTCAATGTATCCTCCATAAGATAGGCCGCCTGTATTGCCTCGCCCTGCAATCCTATTACCATTAAGGCCCTCGCATTTCCCGCCCGGTAGGGTAGACTGATCCGGGAGTTGAATAGACCGGCCATTTCCGGGATCCAGGTAACAGTAAGCGTTACAGAGGTCTCTCCCACTAAAATTTGTGGCAGTGGCGATAGCTTCACACCGACAGGTATCACCGGTGGCACTGTAAAAGTGATTGGGCGGGTACCCGTATTATGCAGCTTGACTTGGGTGGTATTTTCCGCACCTACGAAGCTGTGGAGCAAGACAGCGGTTGGCGGCGCAGCAATCAGCGGTGACTTGGGTGTCGCCATCAGTGTTATGGTCAAGATCTCAGCCAGATTGAATTCCGGCGACTGCCAATGGATATCCAACTCAATCTCGTGGGTATCCAGGTCGACCTGGGTATAGGTCACAGGAAAGCGTATAAACTGACCTGGGCTCAGTGTCTGGAGCGGGAGGATTACCTGCACAATCCTTTCAGGGAATATCAGTGAATCTAGGGTGATCACTCCCTCACCCAAGTTGACCAAGTCCATGAAAAGGGTACGCGACTCATCCGGTAATAGCTCCTCGAAAAACAGTTTGTCAGTGCTGGGACTGAGTTCTGGCTTAGGCACAGCAATGGCAGATCGCTCCAGGGAATCCAGGTCGGTGGTATCCTCCTGCGGTGTGTAGCGCACACCGACCTCACTAGCGATGCTTGTCGGATGGGCTAGACCTGCGGCCAGTATGAGTACAAACGCCGTCAATCGGTGCCATGGAACCGTTGGTTGAGTCATAACAGCAAAATTTACAGCCTCCCGGTGAAGGAATCACTTGAAGGGATTGTCAGGTAGCAACTGAATTCTATCGAAACCGGTCCTGTGTCCAGGTCTTGCAGCCCCTCATCTAAGTTGCCTTTCCGGCTGTGTTATAGGGAATGATCAAGCGGACGGGCAGTAAACAGAAAAAGCGCTGATTGGCCCGAAAAGTTTTTGATCACCTTCTCAGCCTTCTCTGTACAGCCTCGCTCTCGAGCTCCCTGATGGCGTCCGAAGCGATCCAGCGAGCAGACTTGGAATCAATCCGCTGGATTTCCCTAGCAGTTTTCAATGCAGCCCGGTTCAATTTCGGATTCCTTTTTCCAATGTGCCTGAGCGCCCAGCTGACAGCTTTCTTCACGTAGTTGCGTTCGTCGGTAGTTCCTTGTATTATCACCGAAAACAGCTCGATGAATTCTTCGTCTTTCGCTTCTTTGTCGTGCCATGCCAGGCAGGCTATCAGCGCGAAAGCAGCCCTTTTAATGAACTCCTCTTCCCGCTCAGACCAATCGCTGATTTTCTTCCAGGCCAGGGGAGTCTTATCAAAAAGGTTCATGCAGACCTGGTCGCATACGTCCCAAGAATTAAAGTCTTTTACCCAATCCTCCATCTGATCTTCTGTCAGCTTATTGGGCTCGCCGATCATCGCTGCCAAGATCCTGGCTTCAGGGATCCCACTCTTCCATAGCTCAAGCGCAAGCTGGTGGTCCTTCCCCGATTCTTTCGCTATCTTCCGCATATCGGGGACCGATACTCCCAGCCTTCGTTCAGCTGTCATACCATATCGGGCCATCCCTGCCACCCGATCGGGTTTGGCCTGGGCTTTCAGTTTCTCCAGGATCTCTCTTGGGGTAGTCATATTCGCATCTCCCTGATCTGGATTATTTATCCTTCATTAATCCAGTCCGTGTTGATCCAGGGATTGTTGAACAGCTCATGCGCCGGTCTAGAAGATTTCCCGTATTTGCCGGATAGAGCACGATGTCTCATGGTATTATGCCCTGAAAATAGTCCTAAGCTTGTCGAAGGATGGCTCGTCGAAAGACGGCCAGTCTGTCAGTAGTGTTTGCGGGCGATTTTCCTATGAACCCTAGATAAGGTGGAAGTGGATAAAAACCGTATAGAACCACATTATTACACCAATTGGGTATATACATGTTGTGAGCAGAACGGCCCGAACGTCGGTACAAAAAGCTTGGCACGGATGGCGCTGAACAAGTTGTCAAAATATTATGCTATTCTCCCTTCTCAATAATTTTCACTACAATATCTTCATCGACCAGCTGCTTGAATATCTCCACTTGATCCGTTCCTATTTCGTAGTGCATTGGAACGGCAATCAGAGGTCTAATAGCATTGATTGCATCTGCTGCCTGTTCCGTTTCCATTGTAAGTGAACCGCCATCGATAGGAACCAAAGCGACTGTAATGTCCTTGATACTATTCATCTCAGGAATAAAATCTGTATCTCCCGCGTGATAAATCCTCACATCGTTTATAGTAAGAATGTAACCAACGTTCATGTGTGATTTGGGATGGGCTGTTAACCATAAAAATGCGGTCTTTGTATTATACGCTGCTACAGCCTCGCACTGAATGTCTCCAAGATCAAGCACATCGCCGGGCTTTACTTCCTTAACTGTATAACCGGAAAGCCTTTTAACAGCCTTTTTCGGGCATACAATAAGAGTTTCCTTCTTTGTTATCTTCTCTATGTCTGACGTGGACAAGTGGTCACTATTGGAATGGGTTATGAATATATAATCAGCAGGTTTTACATCTTCAATCACAAGCGGATCTATATAGATGACCTTTCCCTGTGCTTCTATCCTGAAGCTGGCAGGAAAAAAATCTGTATTAAGAATATTAACTGCTCCCGAAGGTGTAAGGATAACGTCAGTAGACAACTTAATACTCTGTGGAACATGAGCTCTCTTATCACTTCGAGTAACATTAATCAATGCACAATCCTGCAGGACAAGCACTATGGAAGCGAAGAACAATAGACTTTTTTTCATTTAAAACTCCTTGCTTAATGATTCATGAATTCAACTCGTAGATGCAGCATTGGGTTTGACTCCGAAGAATACCTCATCAGGTGTTTAAAACGAAGGCAACAGTACTTCCTGGATGACACTTAAGTTGCGCTTGAACTCTGGGGCAGACCTTACGTATACCGACGCGTAGTACTGATTGGGCAGCAATACCTGACCGCAAGTTAGAGATGGGTGTGGTCTCGTCATGCATTGTTTCTTGCTAACCTTAACGAAAGCGGTCTTCTGATGGTTTCAGGGTAATGGTTTGGCGGAAGACACGGATTTTTCTGGCAGCATTGGCAAGTATTCGCCATGCGCCTGTTTGATTCCGTAGTCGATTTGCACTCCGCGAAAGACTTGATATGGATTTATTGCTGTCATGCCTCGCAAGTATAATCTGAAATCCTTTTATCAGGTCTGACGAAAAGCAATGTCCTTGATTAGCCGGAGCATTCTTCGCCAGACGGGCTGCCCTAATCCTCCTCCTCATACAGCCGCCTGTAAAGCTCCCGCTCCGCTTTGGTCAGCTCCTGTCCCCGGCGGCGCTTGACAATCGCTATGGTCTTCAGGCATTTATCCAGATCGTACCTCTCCCGGCCGTCGCCGCCCCAGGCAAAGGAAGGTATCACCTTAGGCGTGACAACGCTGCCGAAGACGTTGGCGGCCACTCCCACGCGGGTGCCGGTATAGAACTGGATGCCGATGGCGGTCTTGGTGTGGTCACCAATGAAACAACCGATGAAAGTCTCCCCGGTGTTCACCGTCTTCCCGTTGACCGACACCTTCACCGCCCCATAGTTGTTCTTAAGATCGCTGTTGGAGGTGCCGGCCCCCAGATTGATCCACGAGCCGAGGTAGGCATGCCCCAGGAAGCCAGTGTGCTGCTTGTTGCTATAGCCCTGGATGATAGTACCTTCTATTTGCCCCATCACGTGACAATAGGGTCCCAGGATTACCTCGTTCAGAAACGAGAAAGGCCATACCTTGCACTTTTGGCCGATATAGCTGGGTCCGGTAATAACCGAGTGGGAGTTTACCGTAGTACCATCATCGATCCAGATGGGACCATCGCGCGTGTCAAGGAGAACGAAGGGATCTATGGTCACATCTTTCCCCAAATAGACACTGCTGTCGCCTGCCACTTGTACTCCTTTGGGATAGGCAGTGCTCACGGAATCCCGGCACCACCTGTTAAAATCGGCGGTGATCTGGTCTGCGTTGGTCAGCAGGTGGTCCCATAGGTAGCGCATGAGCCTGGGGCCCTTGGTCTGTGGTGAGAAACCAGGATTGGTGCCGGCTTTTAGATGGGAGTAAAATTCCCTTGACAGTTCGGCAGTGAGATTCCCCCCGGTGATGCGGTCATCAGCGCCGACAAAGCCCTGGGTCACAAGGAGCTGTTCCCATGCGGCATCGTCCCACAGGGCTGCGCCGTTAAGCCACAGACCGGCTTCTACCTGTTTCGGATTGACGGATAGATCGGGGTAGCACTCCTGCATCCTAGCAGCTAGTCCAGGACGTACCACCAGGGTCAGGGGCTGGTTGCCTACTACCCGGCGAATGCGTTCCAGGTGAGTGAGGGCCCCACAACGCAGATCGAAGGTACCCCGTGTGAGGGTTAATGGCTCCAGGTCCAAGGCATAATGGTCTTCAAAAACGTAAATCATTTTTCCGATGGATAGACGCTGCTCATGGTTGACTTTCGCGGCCGTTATCCGTGAAGCCGATGTTACAGAGCGATAGTATTTGCTCATAGGCTCCCTCAAGGCCGCCCTCAAAGTCGGAGTGAATTTGAATATTGTAAAGGTCATCGGCATAGGGACCGGTAAATCCGATCCGCCGAGGTGTCCTGATCACGCTCATCACCCGGGCCATTTGAAAGTTCAACTCTGGCTCCAGGTTAATCACGGCATCGAATGACCGATCGCGGAAACGGGCTAGCATGACGTCCATCAGAATCCTGGATGGTCTGTCAGGAGTCATGGGAAAGTAGAAAGTCGACCGGATCGGGCCGGCTATTTGATCTCGATAAGTGCTGGCGACAGCTAGCTGGATAGGATTATCCGGGAGGTGTCTTTTCAGACGCTGAAACACATAGCGGCTTTCGGCTAACCACTCCTTTTTGATGGGAAACAGAAAGAGAAGTCTTTGAGGCCGTGGCTCCAACGGGGAGAAAATAACTTCCTGTGGCGGGGCCGTTATGTAGTGAAAGGTCTTATATATTCGCAGCCGTGTAATCGCTTTCATACCTTGAGTAACTCGATATAGTATATAAATTACCCTCGAAGAAGCATTATTGTCAGCCTAAAACCGCGGCTCGTGTGTCGGATCCCGGAGGGATAGATCGCGGCTGTTTTCGGCCGTTAGCTGCTGGCCTTATAAACAGGTCTCAACCAACCGCGAGTGTTCATTCTTCCTCCTGGCCGGATTGCAGGTCGCGGGAAATCCGAAGGATCACCGACGCCAGTTCCTCCACGTGCCATGGCTCCAGTACACCAGCGGAGAACTCTTTCAGTTTGACCTTAAGCAGGGCTTCGCGCACAGGATCGCTGATGGGCAGCCCCTGAGCGCGCTTCATGCCACCGATATCCCGGACAACAGCCATTCGCTGGGCGAGGAGTGAGAATAGCTGCCGGTCAAGATCATCTATCTCCCGGCGTAGGACTTCGAGGGATTTCTCTGGGGCTGTTTCCTTTTCCATAGCTTAAAACCAGAACTCCCGCTCTACTGACTAGGTAGCGATGCAAGGTAGCTACATAGCCCTCACTTCACATTCCAAGGTTACAAGTCCCGGCGACGGAAGTAAAAGGATAAACCGAGTCTATTTGCTTCATGAGGAAAGTAGTCAGCAGCCAGCAATCAACCGTCATGTAAGAATAAGAAAACCACCGAATCCGCGGAGAAAAAATATCTCGAAATACGATGTGTATTGTGCCGCTTCGATAAAGGTTCAGGATAGGCATCCGGGGACGCCAATAAAGAGGAGCGGATCATCTTTCTCAATGTGTCAGTGACGGATACACACGGGAGTGCTATCGTGTTCTAAGATTTCTTAATAAGTATATATAGAGTTCCAAGTCTATTATTGCTTTATTTGGGACAAGTTCTTAAACTCGCGCCTTATTAAGCCTACTTCGGGGTACGACTGACGTCCCGGTAGTGCCACCACGATTCACTGCTGTTCTAAAATCAAGGAGAAGAATACATGCAGCGTAGCTATCTCTTGCCGTCCATGCTAATAATAATTGGCCTATGCCAGATCCTTAGCGCCCAGCCCGACACTCTCTGGACCAAATCCATAGGTGGTGATTTTGATGATATGATCAATTCAGTGGAACAGATCCCCGGTGGGGGATTTATCCTGGGTGGATTTACGGAATCAAATCCTGATACGGTCAGAAATTACTGGCTGGCCCGACTGAATAGTACGGGGGATGATACCCTGTGGACTAAAGCTTTCCCGGCCGGCGACACTGAAGGGCGCATGGCCATCACCACTTCTGATGGTGGTGCTGTGATCGTAGGTACCGGTGATCCCAGGATCATCAAAACCGACGGCGACGGCGTTCTTCAATGGCAACTTACATCTACTGAACTTGACGGGGAGTTCTTTGGGATTATGGAAACCTCCGACGGCGGTCTGATAGCCTGCGGAGTTAGTGAAGTTGGCGGGATTCGTTCTGCCTGCGTTGCTGAAATTACTGCCGCTGGAGCCGTCACTTGGGAGAAAACATATGGCCCCTCACATGACTCTTACCTATTCTCGATCACAGAGTTGAGTACTGGAGAGTTTGCTGCAGCTGGCGCTCACCGTACAATACCAGATGGTAATAGCAGTGATGCCTGGCTATTTATATTAAGCGCCACAGGCGATTCCACCGAATCTCATTTCTTTGGCAATCCGGACACCTCAAATAATGAAAGATTTTCTCAAATCAGGAGTACTATAGATGGGGGTTTCATCCTGCTTGGTGACCAAACGCTGGAAGGTCAAAGCAAGACCCCATATCTGGTCAAGACTGATAGCGGTGGTGTGGAGCAGTGGTCCGAAACATTTACCGGTCTTGGTATTAGCGAACTTTTCAACGTCATCCAGACCAGTGATTCAGGTTTCACACTAACAGGATATGGTGATCTGACCTTATCGGAAGGCTTTGATATGCTGGTGATTCATACAGATGCCGCTGGCACGACGGATTGGAGCAAGCAGATCAGCGGACCTAGTGGGGCAGCCGGCCTTGCCTCGACAGAAATCTCCGCTGGTGAATATCTTGCGGTGGGAGTAGTCATCCCAGAAGCGGACTCTCCCATGGATGGCTGGGTAGTCCGCCTGGGGACCGATGCGCCGGTTGCTGTGGCTGAACAACCAGGCATCCCGGTTGAGCTTACGCTCCATGCCAATTACCCCAATCCCTTCAATCCTACAACCACAATTGGTTTCGATCTGCCCCAAACGGGTGCAGTGACCCTGAGGGTATACGATGTCCTGGGACGGGAAGTGCGGCAGTTGATGAACCGACCAATGGGGCCTGGACACCATTACGTTACCTGGAATGGGCGAACCGACGATGGGCGGGAAGTGCCAACCGGTATTTACATAGCCCGGCTGGTAACGCCCGAAAATGCCAGGTCAATCAAGATGGTGCTACTGAAGTAACTCACTCCCCTTTATATGTAAAGCCCCCTCCCTTGAATGGGAGGGGGCTTAGGGTATTAGAGTCAATTGGCTGAGGGCTGACTACCTATAGCATCTCACTTGCAGACGCTTACTGCGCCTTCTGTTCCAGTGTATGGGGACAGTCCTTGCCTTTAAAAGCGTCGACATCTTCCAGCTCCTCCTCACTGAAGTACCAGATGCACTGGGGGCAAGTCCACGGCTTACCGTTGTAGCCGGGCCGTTTTTCGTTAAGCTGCAGGGGAATGCCCGAAAATGGACAGTTGCGTTCGGTGCCCGGCTCAGGCCAGGCATAGTTATCGTACAGGAAATCATAGGTCGGTTTCTGATTCTTCACGGAGTCTCCTTCACTCATCAAGCTGGGAGCAGAGTTTACGATTCTTCAAACGTTGGATCAATTGTCCCGATCATATAGACAAGCGCAGTCTTCCAGACGGGCGCCTTTCCTGTCAGCCACGGCGAACCTGGCCGGCGCCCACATAGAGACGCCGGCATATGAGCCGTCCTTCCCGAGCAGGTAGAATTTCAGACCGAAGTCAGGCCGTCCTCTATCGTCCAGCAGCCGCTCCTCACGTGTATGGCTGGCCACCCGTCGCAGAACTTCCAGGCCTGCGTCTTTGGGAGACATGCCACCACGCATAAGCTCCACGGCGTGGAAACTGCACAGGTTCTGGAGGTTAGCCTCACCCCGGCCGGTGCTGCCGCAGGAACCCACGTCATTATCCACGTACAGCCCGGCGCCGATGATAGGTGAGTCGCCTACACGTCCCGGAATTTTATAGGACAATCCGCTGGTAGTGGTGGCGCACGAGATGTCCCCACTGCTGTTGATGCTGGCGCAATGAATCGTACCGGTATGCCTATCGAGCAGGCTGGCGGCACCCGTCTGCTGGTCTTCTTCGGGTGGAGTCAGCCAGTCATCCCTGGGTGAAAGTGACTGCTTCCACTTCAGCCAGGCTTTCCGCGCCTTATCGGTAAGCAGGTCCTGCTCCTTAAATCCATGGGCGCGGGCGAACCGTAGGGCGCCTTTCCCGACTAGCAGAACGTGGTCGGTGGTCTCCATGACCAGTCGAGCTACCTTGGAGGGATTCCTTATGTTCCGCAGGGCGGCCACCGCCCCGGCCTTGTGGCTGGGCCCGTGCATTACCGCCGCGTCCAGCTCCACTACGCCGTCTTCGTTCGGTAGGCCGCCATACCCCACGGAATCGTCTTCCGGATCATCTTCCACTAGAGTTACCCCGGCGATGACCGCATCAAGCGGATCTTTTCCATCAGATATAAGCTTGTAGGCCAGCTGAATGGCCTCGAGGCCGTTACGCGACGCAATGGCTGTGATAGAGTATTTCCCTCTTGCCAGGCGGTTGGCGGGAGAGTATACCCTCAAGTGGGATGCGAAAGGCAGACCGGCAAGCAGACCGGAGGCCGCTGTCAGGAAACGGCGACGGGTAATTGGATTAAGTGACATGATCAGCTCCTGTAAATGGGCTTTGATATTATTGGCTGTAAATTAGTCCAGTGTAGGGCAAAGAGGCCATAGGCACCCGTACCCCAGAGATCAACCATGACCGCATTCTATATCGATCGGCAGTTCCCCCGAAATACCTGGGTGAATTTCATCGAAATGTAATATCATGACAGGTGCGGTATTCTCAGGTGCTGTGCATCTGAGAGATAAATGATGAAAAATAAATTTTCGGGCAACTCCTGCGCCTGTAAAGAGCTTCCCCGGCTCAGTCGTTCTACGTAATATTCAGCTTGACACTTGCGACGGGCTTAGCTAATCGAGGTAGCATCTCCTAAATAAAGTCATACAAATGAGGCTGAGACTGCCCCTCTCTAAATTCGTAATCATCGGCTGTGCGGCTATTACCTTGCTGTATGGCCAGCGACCGATGTCCCCGGAGCGAATCGCGACTCTACAGGCCTTTTCTGCCGATCTGCATCAGAAGCGGCTTGCCGAGCGACGGCAGGTGGAGCTCCGGGCCGCAGCCGCTGGGCTCCCGGTGCGTCGGAAACTTCTTGATGGCCGGATGGTAGAGGTGCAACGCTTCATTAACGGGCGTCCTCTCTATTACATCACTACTAACCTGAATGCAGCTCAAACCGTCAGAACCGATCTCGTATGGCCGGGAGGAATGCTTGGGCTGAACCTCACCGGCGCTGGCATAACAGCGGGTCTCTGGGACGATGGCAGTGTGCTGATCACTCATCAGGAGTTCGAGGGTCGGGTGACACCGGCTGATGGTTCCGCCATCGGCAGCGATCATCCCACTCACGTAGCGGGTACCATGATTGCAAGCGGCGTTGTTCCCCTAGCCCGGGGAATGGCCGGGGAGGCCAGCCTGTATAGCTATGACTGGGATGACGACAGCGCAGAAATGGCGGCGGCGGCTGCCGCCGGATTGACCATATCAAACCACTCCTATAGCTATATCGTCGGCTGGCAGCTGAACTCTCCTAAATCCGGTTGGAATTGGTGGGGAGATGTGAATGTCAGCTCCATAGAGGACTATTTTTTCGGCTTTTATGACAACACCGCCAGCGACTGGGACCAGATCGCGGTGAATGCGCCCTACTATCTCATTGTTGCCGCAGCAGGGAACGATCGGGCCGATACAGGTCCGATGCCGGGCGGAGAGCATTGGATTAGTTATAACGGCGAGAACTGGGTACTGTCAACTGACACGCGAGACCCAGATGGCAATTTCGACTGCCTCCCCGGCGGTCCCCAGGTGGCCAAGAACGTCCTAGTGGTAGGGGCGGTTGAAGATATTCCCGCTGGTTACACGAATCCGGATGATGTGCTCATGACCTCATTCAGCTCCTGGGGCCCAACTGACGATGGGCGCATCAAGCCCGACCTGGTAGCAAACGGGTGGCAGCTTTACTCGGCCGTTGCGTTAAGCGATGTCGCGTATGACTACTCTAGTGGTACTTCCATGGCTGCGCCAAACGTTACCGGCTCCGTGGCTCTGCTCCAGCAGCACTATCGGCAGACTCACAGTGATAGTCTTCCATTGGCCGCCACCCTGCGGGCACTACTGATCCATACTGCCGATGAAGCCGGTACTACCACGGGGCCGGACTATAGCCATGGCTGGGGATTACTCAATACCGCGGAGTCAGCGAAGCTGATTTCCCGGGATGCCGGAGCCCAGCAGATCGTCCAGGAACTGACCCTCAATCAGGGGAATAGTTATTCTACAATGGTTACTAGCGCTGATGCTGAACCTTTAAAGGTAACAATCGCCTGGACCGATCCACCGGGGAATGTGCCTTCCCCGCAGCTAAATCCCCGCACGCCCATGCTGGTCAACGACCTGGACCTGAGGATCACCCGGGAAAACGATGGGCAGGTTTATTATCCCTGGCGTTTGGATGTGGATGCACCGGACATAGCTGCCAGCCAGGATTATGATAACAGCGTTGACAACGTTGAACAGGTGTTCATTTCAACGCCATTGCCGGGGGAATACACCGTTACGGTGAGCCACAAAAACACTCTCCTGGCAGGAGTCCAGGATTTTTCGATGGTAATTACCGGGGAAAGCAGGCCGCAGGTTCTGGTGTGGGAAGGGATTTCTGGCGGAGTAGACTATAGTGGACTTTTTATCCGGGATACCCTTCAGGCTTCCGGCGATGTGGATGTCACCTACACAACCACTTTCCCTGAGAACCTTTTGGGATTTGACGCGGCGTTCCTGTCTTTCGGGAATTTCGGAGCGGCTCTCGGTAAGACCGCCCTTGATGTTGGGATGGCGACGGTGGTCCAAGAATACCTTGAGGGTGGGGGCAGCCTTTACTTGGAAGGGGGAGACGCCCTGGGAGAGGATCTTGCAGGCATCGATAATGATACCCTGCTCTCATTACTGGGGATTGAATCTGTGATCGGTGGACCAGATAATCTCATCGATTCGTTGATGGGGCAAACTTCAACGATCACTAATAGTATGCTCTTTACCGCCTCCACTCAAGAGTATTCACAATATATCGACCAGTATACGCCCGGGACCGGAACGGCGGCGTTTGTTGAGAGTAACTACGGCACGGTCGCCGTTCAGCATGCGGGATCATACGGACAGCGGGCCTTTGTTTTTTCCTACGCCCTTGCCGGGCTGATTGACGGTAGCTCTCCTAGCACCCGATCGGACCTACTGGCGGCGATCCTGGATTTTTTCCTAGAGCCGACACCGAATACTGCCCCACAGATCACCTCCGCAGCTACAGCAACCGCCACCGAAGACGAGTTGTTTGTGTACCACGCCATGGCAACAGATGCTGAAGGCGATATGGTTGCCTTCAGTTTCGATAACAAGTCGGATTGGCTTACGATAGCTGGTGAGGACTCGCTAGCGGGTATCCCTGGGGAAGGGATCACCGGCGGCAATTTCCGGGTGATTGCATCTGATGGTCAACTGAACGACAGTCTAATGGTGAACATCAATGTGAATCCGATAAACGATCCTCCGCAGATCACCTCCGCAGCCACGGCGACTGCCACTGAGCATGAGCTGTTCGTGTACCGTGCCACCGCCGCTGACCCAGACGGCGATTCGGTGAGCTTCACGTTTGACAGTCTATCTGCCTGGCTCACCGATGTGGGTCCCGACTCGGTAGCTGGTATCCCGGGCGAAGGGATAACGGGCGGTGGTTTCCGGGTAATTGCATCTGATGGTCAACTGAACGATTCCCTGGAAGTAACCATCACGGTGAACTCAGTTAATGACGCACCGATCGCTGTGAATGATACCGTCAAAACCGATGAAGATAAAGTAGTCACCCTGTCGGCTCTGGTTAACGACCGTGATCCAGACGGTGACGAGTTCTACCTTGCCGATACCACCTGGTTGGCTCACCACGGACAGGTGAGCGTCTTCTTCATAGATACAGTTGGGGTCGCGGGCACAGTCTTTATTTATATTCCTGACTCTGATTTCTTCGGTAGTGATTCGTTCAGCTACAGTATCACCGACGGGGTGCTGTTCGATACGGCACTGGTGCTGATAACAGTAACGCCGGTGAACGACCCACCAGGACCGTTCACACTGCTAAATCCGGCATCTGACTCCACCATTGTGATTACCGGCGAGACCCTCAACGATACTCTTACCGTTGCCTGGGAGGAGGCCCTAGACATCGATGGTGACGCGGTCAGGTACCGCTTCGACGCCACCGGCACCCTGGCCGCAATTTTCCCCTCCGGCGACACGTCTGCCACCGAGTTGAAACTGGCCTATTCTGGCCTCGTGCCCCTTATCCGGGAGGCCGGTGAGTCTGGCCAGGTTGCCGGCACATGGACTATTAAGGCTACCGATGGCAGCGATACGACCCGGGCCGCCAATGGGCCATTCAGCCTGACCCTCGATATAAGCAGGTTGGGTATTGACAGCCAGGGTGATGTTCCCAAAGAGTTTGCCCTGCAGCAGAACTACCCCAACCCGTTTAATCCAAGCACGACCTTGCGATTTGCCCTCCCCCGGGAGGTGAAAGTACGTCTGGTAGTAGTCGATTTACTGGGCAGGGAGATTGTCCGGCTGGTTGATGAGACCCTCCCGGCCGGTTTTCATCGGGTTGTCTGGAATGGGAAGACGCGCAGGGGGAAAGAAGCTCCCAGTGGAGTATACATCGTTCGCATGTTATTTCCACCAACAACAGGGGCGGTTCCGGGATCCATCTACCAGATTAAGATGGTCCTTCTTAGGTAGTAGTCGTGGGCGATTGCTGAGAAGATAACGGACCGCCCTGACAATCGATTCACTTCAACGGTGGAGGCTGGTTAGCCGGTATGGGTGACCGGTAGGCTTTGCCGCCCGAAGCTTCCTTGAAAAACTTTTGTGCTTCTTTAAGTAGCTCTGGCCGGGTAAGTAGGTCTACACCAGTTGCAGCCAGGACCTTAGCGGCTATTACGGCCCCTTTCCTGCTCGCCGCGGTGCCGTGAGAGGCTGTGGTAGCCCAGTTGTGCCAGGGAATCTCCTCGGGAGCAGTGACTACTGAGAATCCGGCGGTGGGAGTCATCCAGCTCACTTCTGCAACATCGGTAGAACCGCCCCGGGGAGGTTGAGGTTCATCGGCCAGAGGCTTAAGCTCTTCGCTGAATCCCCTTTCCTTGATCTTTAAGAAACGCTGAATCGATCGGGCAAAGGCCTGTTCCTTTTTGGTAAATATCGGTGTACCGACAAGCTCCAGGTTGACCTGAATGGCTTCCTGGAGAGGCCGGTTAAGCAGGTATTCGTGCACGCCTGTGATCAGATGTACCTTGTGGGTGGTACCGGTGGCCAGTGCGGCGCTCTCAGCGATTTTCAGCACCCAGTCATAGTATTGCTGGACCTCCTCCCGGTTAAGTGCCCGTACGTAGTACCAAACCCGGGTGTACTCAGGGACGACGTTGGGTGCTTCCCCGCCTCCAGGGATAACATAGTGCAGGCGTGTGGTGGGCTTCACATGCTCGCGCATCAGGTTCACGCCGAAATTCATTAACTCCACGGCATCAAGGGCGCTGCGACCGTTCCAGGGATCTGCCGAGGCGTGAGCCGCCTGGCCGAAGAATTCCACCTCGAAGTTGTTCATAGCCCGTCCGGGCTGGTTGCGCACGGAGTTTTCATCGCTTGGATGCCACTCCAGCGCGGTGTCCAGCCCCTTGAAAATTCCGTCCCGTGCCATGTACACCTTGCCTACTACGGTTTCTTCGGCAGGAGTGCCGAACAATTTTATCGTACCCGGGAGCTGGTTTTCGGCCATTCCATTTTTCACTGCAATGGCCGCAGCCACGCAGGCGGCCCCGAACAAGTTATGGCCGCACCCCTGGCCGGAAGGCACACCGTCAGCACGTGGTTGCCGCCGGGGCACCGGCTCATTTCCCACTCCGGGTAGAGCATCGTATTCAGCTAGTATGCCAATCACCGGCTTACCCCTCCCATAAGTGGCCACAAAGGCGGTAGGCATGCCAGCCACGCCCCGTTCGACGATAAACCCGGCCTTCTCCAGCTTCCCACTAAGCATCTTCGCCGACAGAGTTTCCTCCAGGGCAAGCTCCGAGTAGTCCCATAGCAGAGTAGCCATTTCCTCAATGAGGGGCTTCAGCGCCTCCACGCTGGAGATGACCTCAGTCTTCAGGCCTTCCGTGGTCTTGTCATTTGCATTCGCTGGAGGAAAAACAAATGCCATAAGTCCAATACATATAGTGGTATACATGGCGTCAACAAACGTGCGGCGATGTGGTTGAACGAATAGTACTGAGATCATACTTGTCTCCTAATAGAGGTGGCGAGGATTAACTAGGCGGGAGTGTGAGTGAATACTCGGCTAGAGCTGATCTTTGAGTTTTTCAGCGCTCTCCTGCTCCATTTTGGCCTTGAGGATTGCGTTCTGAATCCTTCTGGATTTGGGATTCAGGCTCAGGGCTGTCCTCAGGTGTTCGAGGGCTTCGTCGAACTGACCGGCGTAGGTTTCTGCCAGTCCGAGGTTATAGAAGGTCTTGGCCTGGACTTCGAGTGACAGTCCCGTCTTGCTGATAGTTCCTCTCAGGATGGTCATACCCTCTTCCCACTCACCGATACGGAAATAACTGATGGCCTGGTCGACCTCCGGCAGCTGCTTGTCAGTAAGGAAAGCGGCATGTACCTGCACGTCGTACGGCGCAACCATCCGTATGAACTGCTGTGAAATATCCTTCAGGCACCGGGCATAGAGAATGTTGCGATCAATATTTGCAGGATTTTGCTTATCAGCGCTCGT
Source organism: Fidelibacterota bacterium (assembly GCA_020354025.1). Lineage (GTDB taxonomy): Bacteria > Fidelibacterota > Marinisomatia > SCGC-AAA003-L08 > TS1B11. Next base: position 105,559 of record CP070638.1, read on the forward strand.
TCGGGCGGTTCGCTCTGCCGACAGGTTTTTAACCGCCAGGATCCGAGCTGTCTGGATGTCAATGACTTGCAAGTTCGCAGTAACACGGTAAGTCCCCGTGCGGGTGTGAATCTGGTGGGTACGCCCCTGTTTATCCTTATAGGGCTCACCCTTTTTTAGGTTCTCCTGGTACTGGTCTGTCTGAATACGGCCAAAGATCAGGGCGGCCGTGCCGATGATCGTCCCGATCTCGGCTGCGGTACTCTCGTCGATAATCCCCGTTTCACTCAGCGAATGTTCGGTCATTATCCGGGCCAGATTCTGCCGATCAAGAACCTCGAACTGCCCTGAGGTAAACAGGACTGACGTGATTTCGTCAGCCATATCCTTGGCGTGGCCACCTTTCTTTCCTCGCTGATCCACTATGTCACCAATGGCAATCTTGCGGTATTCCTTTAGGTTTATCTCCGCTGGACGTTTGACATTAATGTAGATAGAGGAGGTACCGCACCCCGCGATAACAATAGCAAGAAAAAATACCCAAACCGCTTTAAACGTGCTAAATTCCGCGCTGATTTTTATGCAGGGGATGCCTTTCATGGTATTTTCCTCGATTGCAGGTCCCGGGATCGTTTGCGTGGTCAGAATCTACACGTAGATAGATCAGACCTGCTGAATGGAAAACAAAGCCGTGATATGAATTGATTCCGTATCACGAAATGTAACCAAGAAAATCGGAGAAGACCATAGGTCAGGTTATTTCATGTCTGGTAGTGAATGGCGAATAGACGACTGGTTAGCGAGGTCGAGGTATGCTGGTGGCTTCGTTCGGCTGCTGCACCTGCTCCTGCGCTGTGAACCCAATCTATCGCTCCTTAGGCACGGAAATTGCAGTGAAGTGTAGCAGCGATTATGGAGTGTATCGAAAGCATGTTCGATATCTACAAGCTGATCAGAGATGAGCGTATTCCGAATACGGAGGCGGACTGTCTGATACCTGCCACGTGTGCATCCCACAGGACCAACGGGATTTGGCTATACCATCCGGTCGGTCGAAACCTTACAGGTAGTCTTTTACCAGCTACTGCACTTTCACTCTAAAATTCCCACCAAAAAAGCTCAATGCGTTACCTTCTAGTCATACTAAGTATACCCATAATACTGGGGAGCGGTATCCGTACCCATACCCCTAACGGTTTCCACTACCCAGATACGCGCCTACTTGTGCGGCTTGTTCTTAAGGGACAGGGTATGTGGTCTTCGGACGTGGAAGAGCTAGTAATCAGAACCGGTGCGGTGGAGAGCCATTTCAAGTTACGTGAAGGGATCGATAACGGCCCTGAGCTGGGCTTCTGGCAGATTCATCCGCGGACTGCCCGGGACATTCTGTTCCGTTATCTTCAGCGCCCTGGCAGACAGGACTGGAAACAAAACCTTGAGAGAATCCTGGGATATAAGCTCTCTTGGCTATTAGAGAGACCGGGGCGCTTCGATGATGAGCTGCGAAACAACGACATCCTTGGGATTGCCCTGTGCCGGCTCTGGTATATGATGGCACCCTATCCTATCCCTGATGCTCGCAACCTCCCGGCCCAGGCTTGGCTGTGGAAGAAATGGTTTAATACCCGTAAGGGTACCGGCACGACGCGGAGGTTTATTAGAACCGCCCGTCGGCTGAGAGTCTAAGCGAATCCCATCAACAAAGGTTGGCCTATCTCATACTAGAAGCAGCTGCCCGGATACCGTGGGCGGTTCGGAGGAGTAATAGCTATATAATCCTAGTAAGAGAAGAAGACAGCATCGTGGATACTGTCGGTCTGTACCTGGAGCAGGACGACTTATATCGCTTGCGATATAAAGGACGGAATTGTAAGCGGCCTTACTTCCCGCTGCCAGAGGTCGGATTATAGTGTATGGCTGCAAGAATATGCGACCAGTCGCCGGTCAATTCCCGTTCACCCTTCAAATCTTGCAGAAATATCAGCGCTGGATCTTCTTTAGGTATCTACCGGAATCATCGCCATGTGCCTGTCCGAGCTTGAGCGGAGCCCGTCCGGGTTGCGTCGATCACCGCTGATGCGGTTGTCGTGCATCGATGTATCTTTATGAGGTTTACGCAACTGAGCTACAAGGACTGGACCGTTGCTAATGATGGCTTCTATCTATTGCCTGTGGATCATAAATAAATCTGTTGATTCTCCTGAAATAATCAAGTGCAACCATGGAACTCTTATGGGGATCTTTTGGTAGCAGATAGTAGAGTAATCAAGACCTAGTAATCCTCAGTTACGAAGCGAATTTTCAGTGGGAGTCTTAAATTGTCTCATCCAGAGGAGTTGATTAATCTTGGTGTTACAATGGTTCCAGCTCCAATTTTCATCTGTCATGCGCTATTGTATTCTGCGACCAACTTTGTTGTTAGCCGCGTTGCCTTGTGCCGCCTTGCTCTGGCACTGCGCTGCCGAGAATCCTCCGACTGGCGGACCACCGGATACCGAGGGGCCCCGTGTTATCCGTGTTGATCCACCCAGTGGCACCTTAGACCTGGACCTCAACCAGACCATCGAAATCACCTTCAATGAACAGGTAGATCCGATATCCGTATCTAGCTCAATGATTTTCACCCCGGAGGTCAGCTTCACCGCCAGGGTCCGCGGCAAACGCGTTCTGATCCGCCCTGCCAGCACATCAGGCGCCCGGACAGATTCCTTTTCTGTGGGGAATTCGTTCGGGGTCGAAGCCGGTGGATTCCAGGACGGACGTACCTACGTACTCACCCTCCAACGAGGCATTCGGGACTATCGGAAAAACGGCCTGGCTCGGTCCTACCAGCTGGTCTTCAGTACTGGCGGAAATATACCAACCGGCCGTATTCAGGGGCGTATTACTGAATTCAACACCGAGCGCTCGGTAGGGGTGGGCCTTTTTTTACGGGTGGATAGCGGTTTTGTCCATGTCCAGAGTGTAGATTTGGCCGCCGATAGCAGCTTCTCTTTCGATTACCTAGCGGACGGTACCTACCGTCTGGCCGCAGTTGAGGGGGGATTGAGCGGTTTCCCCGCAGCCATCCATCGTCGACCGTATGCTCTATCTCCCGCAGACTCCCTGCTGATCCAGGGTGATACCATCACTACGGCACTTTGCCTGTCACCACCCCTGTCCCGTCCCCAAATACAATCGGTAGAATGGATAACGCCCACTTATGTGGCTATCACCTTTGACATGCCCCTCGGCGAGGCGCAGCTCCCGCCGAATCTTTATCCAACTGATGATCCCCTAACCTTCGGTCACTTATTACGTCCCGAGACACAGACTTCGGATACTACGGTCATCGATCTGGGGCTGGGGCACGATTGGCTGGGTGAATCCTACCGGCTGGAACCACTGGCTATTCCCACACCTGAACTGGTGGATACTCTTCCACCAATTTCTGTGGTTTCAGGTGGCAAGGTGGTCCTTGAGCCTTCAATCGGTGGAGACAGTAGTCATTTCGGGGATATCTCAGGAAATAATCGTTATGGGGGGATACAGGGCCGGATTGTTTTTTCAGAGCCGGTGCATCTACCTCCAGGTTTCACAGCCCGCTTGAGCGGCAAGGAAACCGTATCCCAGGGAGAACCATCGAGGCGCCCTGGACATGCCGTGGATCTGCCTCTGAATCAGGAGACACCACTGGTCGCGATCCTGGACGTACCTGAACCGGAACGATACGACCGGATGACTTTTTCCGGGTGGGAGATTACCGATGAAGCCGGGAATGCCATGACCGATTCACTCATTAGCTTCACTCTCGTCAGTAATCCCCCCAGAGCCACGGGCAGTATTCGAGGCACAATTGTCGGATTTTCCGGCCGGGTGGTGGTGGAGGCCCGGGACGCTGCTACAGGCCGATGCGTCACCTATACTGTCACAGATTCAGCTAACCTGAACAGTGAGGATAGCCAGATACGCTACGTCCTAACTGATATCCTTCCCGGTTTTTATACCATCTTCGGGCATGAGCAGGTGGGTATCTCCCCTGTGCCCTACTACAGTGGCCGCTGGGAGCCCTACCAGAGAGCCGCCCGCTTCGGATCATATCCCGAGGTGATAGAGGTGCGTCCCCGCTGGGAAGTGGACGGTATTGATATTAACTTCAAGGTTGCGACTCCAATTCTGCCTCTAGATGATAATGCTATAAAAAGGGAATAAATGCACTGTGTTATACTGGCGGGTGGAGCTGGGACCCGTTTCTGGCCCAGAAGCCGGCGCCAACACCCCAAACAACTTCTTGACCTTGTCAACAATAAATCACTTATTGCCCAAACCGCTCACCGACTGGAGAAGGATGCTAGCTGTGAAGGTCTCTATGTAGTGGCTTCCGGTGCTCTTACCCAACAGATCAAGACTGCAATTCCCCATGTGCCGGAAGAAAACCTTTTTATTGAACCCAGCGGCCGGAATACCGCCCCGGCTATCGCCCTGGCAGCCTTTATCCTACGTAAACGTTTTGGGGATGGTGTTATGGGGGTGTTCCCAGCGGATCACTTAGTCAGAAAAGAGAAACAGTTCTACCGGGCCCTCACTCAGGCAAGGAAGAAAGCCGTCGAGGGACCCAACCTCGTCACCCTCGGTATCCAGCCCACACGGCCCGCTACCGGTTTCGGCTATGTCCAGTTCAACCGAGATAATGATGGTGATGTCCACCCAGTGGTTCGCTTCACGGAAAAGCCTGACCTTGAGACGGCGAAAAGGTTCCTTGAGGACGGTGATCATCTCTGGAACGGCGGCATGTTCATCTGGCAGGTAAGCACTATTCTGGATACTCTGGCTAAGTGCCTCCCAACAACCTATAATAAGATGGCAGATATTGAGCACCTCATTGATACTCCCGACTTCCAGCCCGCCCTCGTCAAAATTTGGCCCAAGGTGGATTCTATCAGCATTGACTATGGCGTCCTGGAACACACCGAATCTATCTATACGGTCGAAACCCGCTTCACCTGGAATGATCTGGGCAGCTGGCGGACCCTATACGATGAGCTTCCAAAAGATAAGGCCGGCAACGTTACCCGGGGCGATGTAACAATTCTGGACACACGAAACTCGTTGGTAGCTAGCGAGGGGCCTTACGTCGCCGCTATTGGTGTGGAAGATCTGGTTGTTGTCGCCACGAATGATGCAACAATTGTCCTCCCCCGCTCCGAGAGCGAACGAGTGCAGGAGATTGTCCGCTGGCTACAGTCCCGTAATCGTGAGGAGCTGTTATAGCCTTGTCCCCCCGGAAGCCAAACGGAAGACTGGAAATCCTGTACAATGAACTGGAAGAGGTGGCTGCTAACCTGGGTCTGCAGGTGATCCTTGACAGGGGACCTTTCACTGGGGGCGCCTGCCTCCTGGAGGGAGAGGAGCTTATCGTCCTTAACAAATCCACAACCCTTGAGCAAAGGACTCGTCTGCTGGCAGAGGCTCTGAGTCATAAAAACCTCTCGGGCGTTTATCTAAAGCCCGCTGTTCGGGAAGCCATTGAAGATTATCTCGATTCAAGCTTACCTGGGGCAGAGGGATTTCAAACCTAGGGTTTCGGATTGCGGATTCCTGGTTCCTAGTTCAAAGGATTATGAGGATTAACGAAAGAAAGTGGTCACATTTCAGAGTTTTGAGGAGGTGGAAGCCAGACAATTTGAAATCCTCATGATCTTGGTCGATGAAACCTGCTGAATGATTACTGGATTGATTAGTTTTCCTAATTAGTCAGACATCAAAGAATAGAAATTCTCATAACCAGATAATATTCTGTGACAGATTTAGCAACTCGTAACAAGTAACTTGCAACCAATATATTAGTAAAAAGGAAAAGATATGTCCCAATACAAGACGGAGGACATCCTCAACTTCGCGGTAGTCGGGCATGGCTCGGCGGGTAAGACCATCCTGTCCGAAGCCATGCTATTCAACGGCGGAGTAATTACCCGCATGGGTTCCATCGAGGCCGGAAATACTACATCTGACTACCATGAAGATGAGATTGAACGCCAGATATCCATTAATGCTTCTGTGCTAGGCCTTCCTTGGGGGGGGAAGAAATTCAACATCATAGACACCCCCGGATACACCGACTTCTACGGCGAGATGCAGGGTGCCCTGCGTGTGGCTGACTTTGCCGTAGTGGTAATCCATGGCGTATCGGGCATAGAGGTGGGTACGGAACAGGTGTGGAACTCCGCAACCAACTACGGCCTGCCGCATCTGATAGCAGTCAACATGTTGGACAAGGAGCATGCCGATTTCGACGCCGTAATCAGCCTAGCGCGCGAGCGATTCGGCTCCAAAGTATTCCCCGTTAATGTGCCCGTTAATCAAGGGCCCGGCTTCAACCAGGTGGCCGACGTACTCCGCAAAGAGTTTTTCACATATAAAACCAACGGTTCCGGGCAGTATACACAGGAGCCCCTGTCGGGGGAGTGGGCCAAACGGATTGATACACTCCACGAGGAGCTAATTGAGCTGGTGGCTGAGTCGGACGACACTCTCTTGGAGAAGTTCTTTGAGCAGGACAGGCTTACAGAAGAGGAGCTCCGGAGCGGCCTCCACGGAGCCCTCATGAACGGTTCTCTAATTCCGGTTTTCGCCGTCTCCGCCCTTACAAACATTGGCGTGCACCGCATGATGGATGTACTTGCCAAGTACGGTCCCTGCGCCGCCGACTTCAAGGAAGTGAAGGGCAAAGCCAGCGTTGATCACGAAGACGAAATTACACTGCCCGCTACCGAACAAAGCCCCAGCTCCGCCTTTGTTTTCAAGACTGTCAGCGAACCTCATCTGGGTGAGTTGTCGTTCTTCCGAGTTTATTCAGGTAAGGTGAAAGTTGGTGCCGACCTTACTAACACCAGCCGGAGTCGGCAGGAGCGGATAGGTACCGTCTACAGTATGAACGGGAAGGACCGCAAAGACCTTGGTGAGGTGGTAGCCGGGGACGTCGCCGCAGTGGTTAAGCTCAAGCATACCCACACCGGCGACACCCTCAGTAATGGGGCAAATCCCATCGTACTGCCCGGCATACATTTACCCGAGCAGAAGATCCGCTCCGCTATCGTGCCCCGGGCCAGGGGCGACGAGGACAAGATCAGCAACGGACTGTCCACTCTGCATGAGGAGGATCCCACCTTCGTTTTCGGGTACGACCCGGAGCTTAAGCAGACCATAATTTCAGGCCAGGGCGAGCTCCACCTGGAGACGGTCATCCGGCGGCTTAAACAACGGTTCAAGGTGGAAGTGGACCTGGTGCCCCCGAAGGTGCCGTATCGGGAAACCATTAGTGCCAGGGGTGAATCTAAATACCGCCACAAAAAGCAGACCGGCGGGGCGGGCCAGTTCGCCGAGGTCTGGATGTACATAGAACCCTTGCCGCTCGGCTCCGGCGTCGAGTTTGAAAGCAAGGTAGTGGGCATGGCCATCGACCGGGTATTCATCCCTTCCATTGAAAAGGGCATGCGGGCTGCTACCCAGGAAGGAGTACTGGCCGGATACCGCTGCGTAGATCTTAAGGCGGTTGTTTATGACGGCAAGCAGCACCCGGTAGACTCTAAGGACATCGCTTTTCAGATAGCCGGGCGTGAAGCCTTCAAGGAGGCCTTCATGGATGCCCGGCCCAGACTGCTGGAGCCTATCTACGAAGTAGACGTTCTGGTACCCGAGGAATTTATGGGGGACGTTATGGGGGATATTTCGTCCCGCCGAGGCAAGGTCCTGGGCATGGAGACTGAGGGCAGGCACCAGAGAGTGAAGGCCCAGATCCCCCTAGCCAACCTGGACCAGTACGCCACCGCCCTACGCTCAATGACGGGGGGAAGGGGCGTCCACTCCCAGCGCTTCGATCACTACGAGAACATTCCCCATGACGAGGAGCAGCGGGTTATCGCGGCGGCCAAGAAAGAAAAGGAAGAGGCCCAGGGTTGAACTTCGAGCGGCTATGGGCACCCTGGCGCATGGAATACATCCGAACCCCGGAAATGGCTGACGAATGTATCTTCTGCGATAAACCAGCAGCCGACAAAGACCGGGAGAACCTCATTGTCTATCGGGGGCAGCACGCTTTCTTGATGATGAACCTGTACCCTTATAACAATGGGCACGTCCTGGTTGCCCCTTACCGGCACGTCTCCGAGTTTGATGGCCTTGAACCACATGTGCAGTTAGAGATGCTTGACCTGGTCAGCCGGGCCATGACCATTATGCGAGGGGAGATGCAGGCCGGTGGTTTCAACTTCGGGGCCAATATAGGAACCGCGGCCGGAGCAGGAATCGAGGAGCACGTACACCTGCACCTGGTCCCCCGCTGGATCGGTGACACCAATTTCATGCCGGTAATCGGCGCGGCTAAGGTCCAGGTGCAGTCACTCCGGGAAACCCGGGATCTGCTGGCAGCGGGATTTGAGCAATCTGACTAGATTGCCGATAACACCAAGAATATTATCCAGGCCTTAGCCGGAATCAGGCAAGTTAAGGTACTGGATAAGCGTCAAATATTTAGATTGAATCTACTTCAGCAGCACCATCGTTGTTGAAGTTGTGTATCCGGTAGTTTCCAGCCAGGTAGTGTAAACACCGGTTGGCACTTCCCGCCCGTCGTAACTTCGCCCGTTCAAGATCGCTTGATGGTACTGGTATCTGTACTTTTTTGCCTACCTGTAGCGGCATAAGGCGCATTCCCGGGTTGCAGGAGCTAAAGGCCTATGGCAGTTTTTCCTGGACCGGGAATTGTGGCTGTAGAATCCCCCTCGGAAAATGAGAAAGGAAACGAAAGACCTTCTATGCGTTTTCAACGGGTACTGGATCAAAATAGTGATGGTCGGGGCGTTATCAACCGATATCAAGGCTAAAGCAACGTTCCGGTTGACTGAGCAACATATAACAGCGAAACTCAATAAGTAGATATCGCTGAAACCGACAATAAAGGAGCTGAGTAAATGATGGAAAGACCAACTTCGACACTCAACTATCCCACGAGCAGATTTTGCCATTTATCAGTCATCCTGGGAATCGGTCTACTGTTGCTTTGGGGATCTCCCGGAGCCAGTGTTCAGGCTCAATTTCGGAGGGATCCAACCCCCAACGATACGCTGAAATCCCCCGTAGTACTTGCAGGTCATCACATCAGCTTCAGTATCTACGCCCCCCAGGCAGAAGATGTTCGACTTGGGGGTACCGATATCCCGAATCTGGCAGAAACCGGTTCCATGACCAAGGCTGCAAACGGAGTTTGGAGTATTGTGGTAGGCCCGCTGGATCCCGGATCCTATCGCTATTTATTCCAGGTGGATGGCATCCAAGTATTGGATCCCCGCAATCCGGTGACCAGCGAATCGAATGCCAATGCCTGGAGCTTGGTACATCTCCCGGGCAACGAGTATATGGATATGCGGAATGTTCCTCATGGAGCGGTTTCCGAGGCGACATATTTTTCAACATCACTGGGTCGAATCCGTCGTATGCACGTTTATACACCCCCAGGTTATGAGCGAGGGAAGGGCAGCTATCCGGTTTTTTACCTTTTGCATGGCGCCTTCGATACTGATGATGCCTGGACCACTGTGGGGCGGGCTGCTGTCATCCTCGATAATCTGATTGCCCAGGATGAAGCTCGTCCGATGATCGTGGTCATGCCCGCTGGGCACACGGGGCCCTTCCGTTTCGGTCAGCCTCCAGCAAATCCCGCAAATCCCTGGCAGGATGCATTTGTCGAGGATTTTCAAACGGATATCCGCCCCTTTATCGAAAAGCACTATCGCGTAAAGACAAAACGGAAAGACAGAGCGATCGCTGGTCTATCGATGGGTGGGGCTCACACTCTGAACATTGCATTAGCTAAACTGGAGGATTTCTCCTACATCGGTGTCTTCAGCTCCGGGATTTTCAATCTCTCTGGCCAAAGCGGGGACACGAATCGGGGGCAGGCGCCTACATGGATGGACTTGCACCGGAAAACCCTCACGGATTCTCGGCTTAAAGAGGGTCTGGACCTGGTATGGTTTGCCACTGGAAAAGAGGACTTTCTTATCAACACCACTCATGAGACGGTTGCTATGCTCAAGGAATATGGTTTCGATGTTATCTACCAAGAGACTGCGGGCGGGCACACGTGGGTGAACTGGAGGGATTACCTATATCGGTTCCTACCTCTATTGTTTTAAGAGAGGCGACCTAAGTGACGTGTAGTCCAGGTTAATTCGCTTGAGTCATATCGGCAAGTCATGCTATAAATAGCCCAATTTTCAACGATCTATTGAGGCATAGCATATGAAACTGATTGAGGTATTCTGCTTCATAAGCCTCATCGGGGCTGCTACAACCGCGGTGGGGCAAACAGGCACCATTGCCGGTCGGATTCAAACGGCGGATAAAAGGGAACCTGTCCTGGGTGCAAATGTGATGCTGATGGGTACCAATCTCGGCGCTACCACCGACCAGGACGGATTCTACATTATTACAAACGTGTCGCCGGGGACCTATCATTTGCAGGCGTCTTTTGTGGGCTATGTCCGGACTACCGTCGAGGACGTAAGGGTTCTTCTCAACTACACCACAACTATTAATTTTGAGCTGAAAGAAGAAGTATTGAAGGGAGAAGAAATCACCGTTGTAGCGGATCACCAGAACATCAAACATGATATTTCTGCAAACCTTGCGGACCTGGATGCCGAAAGTCTCCAAAGCCTTCCGATCGCTACAATTGAAGATGCCATTTGGCTACAAGCTGGCATCGAACCGGATTTATCGATACGAGGCGGCAACATTAATACCGCCTCCTTTCTGGTCGATGGTGTGAACCTGCGTGAAGGACGTACCAACGCGCCCATCATAGGTCTTAGTTATACTGCATTGGAACAGATGCAGGTGCAAACCGGCGGCTTCAATGCCGAGCATGGGAATATCCGCTCCGGACTTGTTCAAATTGTCACAAAGAATCCACCGCCAGATCACTATGTGGCCGATCTATTTATCCGCCATCGCCCATCGCAAAGACTGAATTTTAATAGCAAGGAAGCGCCAACATCGGCTGGTTCTACTGTCCAAGGGAATCATGCAATCGATGGCCCCGGATACGTTTTGGATATGACAATCGGAGGCCCAATGATCCCTCCTGCCAGTCAGTCTCTGGGAAATTTGCGTTTTTTAGCCTCCTATCGTCAGAAAGTGGAACCCTATCTGGAGGCATATGACCGTGCCGAGAGGTTTGATAGAACCTGGCAGCTAAAGCTTGTATCGGATATCAAATCCGACTTAAAGCTTACATTGACAGGATTATACGGAAACCTGAGAGGTGTGGCTGATTCAACCGCTTCGATGATGCAAGGCGGGATTCCTGCCTATCCCTGGGGTTTTGATAACGATCTTTTCCAAAGAGAGGGATTATTTAAAAATAACAATATCGGCCTTTCGGATATCGATCATAGTCTACTAGCCGCGACCTTGGGGCATTCCCTGAACGCAAATACATTTTATGAGATAAAGCTCCACCGTCTTGGTTCCAAATATTTCTTACGACCCGGGCAGCAGGGGTCCATCATTGATCGAGATACATCGCGGGCTACAGTCTGGTCTGGCAAGATCGATATAACAAATCAGCTAAATAATCACACTCAGTTTAAATCAGGTGTAGAGTACATCTTCAGCAATTATAACATCACTTCTGAGGTGAATGACGCCTGTTCGACAAGGATAACGGCCCTTGGCTCCGCTTCGGGTATGCTATGTGAGGAAGGCGGATCCCCTTTCCGGATTATTGAGTCCTGGACTGCCACACCTCACCAGGGAGCAGCCTACATGCAAAGCAAAATTGAATTGAATGGAAGCATCCTGAACCTGGGTGTCCGGCTGGATTATTTCTATCCCGGCGGTAATCGCTATATTTTCGATGACTTTAACGAATACTTCAGCGCGGAAGATCCACAAACTCGCGATGACTCCCTGACGACAGAGGCTGCAGAGCGACAGTTCGCGTTGAGCCCTCGTCTCGGTGTATCCTTTCCCGTCACCCCAAACTCAAAACTATATTTCAACTATGGTCACTTTTATCAAATGCCGCTAGCACAATATTTATACACACTCCAACAAAAATCGTTTACTGCCAATCTAAGTTCAATTGTCGCTATTGGTGATCCCAATATACTCATGCCCAGAACGGTGTCATACGAGCTCGGCTACGATCATAACCTTTTCGACCAGTATTTATTAAGGATCGCAGGTTATTTAAAAGATGTTGACCGACAGACCAGCTTCAGGGTCTTCGTTAGCGATTTTGTTAAATATACACTGGCGCTTCCCTTGAATTACAATGACGCCAGCGGTTGGGAATTGACTTTCAGCAAAGTCAAAGGTGACTGGATTCGTGGATTTGTGAACTATACCTATATGTCCTTCAGTTCCGGGAACTTTGGCCCTGCCGCCGTGATCCGAAATCCCCTGGATAGATTAGAATACGATCCAATCACACAAGACCACTATCGGAATAAAGCAGCTTCTCAGCCATATGCCCGCTTTAATCTAGAATTCCTCACGCCGTCTCAGTTGGGGCCCCAGTTGTTTTGCCTGAAACCACTTTCGGACTGGAGATTAGACCTTCTGGGAGAATGGCGGGCAGGAAAGATCATAACCTGGAGCGGACCGATCGTAGATGAGTATCCCATGACCTTCGGTTTTCAGTACACCCCTAATCCCATTTTACGAAACAACTTACGGATGCGAGATTTCTACCGTCTCGATATGCGTCTAGTCAAGAAGGTCAAGACCCGGTTCGGTTCAATGCAGTTCTTTGTTGATATAAACAACCTGTTAAACCTCAAATTCATGTATTTTGAACGCCCGTTTGTCACTTCCGCGGGCAATCCATTCGCGGATTATAATGACTATATGACGTCACTGCACTTGCCTGAGGATACATTTGGAGATCTTGCTGACGACGATGAATTTTATCGCTTCATCCCCGGCAAGGATCGCCCGGGGGACTTTCGCGAGGCTGATGTTGCGTTTGTTCCAATTCATATCATAGAAAATGCGTGGCGGCTGCCGTCAGAACCTCCGCGTTCATGGGGAGAGGGACCAAATCTGGTCTACATCCATGACACTGCTACCTATGTTCAATTCGCTGATGGTGCGTGGCACGACGCTGATCCAGAGTGGGTCAGTCAGGTTCTTGATGACAAGGCATACATCAACATGCCTGATAAAAGCCATCAGACCTTTCTCAATCCAAGAAGCATCAGCTTTGGTATCCGGTTTTCTTTTTAATCGACGGTCCCCGTTTTCCTGCCTCAAAGTGTTAATAACCGACGGAGCAGGAATGAATTGGATATACATGAGGTTAAACCTGAACACCCCCGGGTTCCCGAGGGTGTTATAATCAGACCTTCCGTCAGGCTCCGGCGGAGGGACTCGAACCCCCAACCTAGTGGTTAACAGCCACCCGCTCTACCATTGAGCTACGCCGGAAATGAATCTGTGGCGTGAAGTTACCAGACTCCGGTAATACAGTCAAGACCGGGCCTACTTTCGCTAGCCTTTGCACCCTAATCGACACTAAAATAGCCACACTTTGCTATTATTATGCACGTAAAAGTTCCTTTGGAGATCTCGTCAATATTGTTGGTGGATTCACAACCATCTGAAAATGTCTAGGCCAGTCCTAATAGATAACACCATACTCGTTGCCCTCGGCGGGAATGCCCTGGCGCCAGGAGAAACTACCGGCGACATTCACGAACAGTTTGCCCTAGCTCGGGCAGCCTTGCGAACGGTCATGCCCTTTATCCGCCGGGGTTGCAGACTGGCCATTACCCACGGTAACGGCCCGCAGGTAGGCGAAGAGCTGCTCCGGGCGGAACTGGCTGCTGACCGTGTTCCGCCACTGCCCCTAGGTGTCTGCGTGGCCGCTACCCAGGGTAGCATGGGCTATATGATCGAGCAATCCCTGCAGAACGCGCTGATCGACGAGGATATACAGCGCGATGTAGTTTCCCTTATTACGCAGGTGGTGGTGGAGGCCGATGATCCGGCGTTGAAGTCACCCTCCAAGTTCATCGGCGACCGTTACTCCCAGGAAAGGGGACAGCGGCTGGCCGAGCGGTTCGGCTGGAATATCGCTGAGCAGGAAGCGGGAGTATGGCGCCGGCAGGTCCCTAGCCCCACACCGATACGCCTGATCAATGGCCAGTCCATCAGGCACCTCGTGGATATGGATTCCATCGTGATCGCCTCGGGTGGAGGAGGAATACCTGCTTATATTATGGATAACGGCCATTATGAAGGAGTGGACGCGGTGGTTGATAAAGATTTGACCGCAGCCGTTCTGGGATCGGATATTGGGGCTCAGGAGATGTATATTCTGACCGATGTGCCGGAGGTATATCTTCACTTTCGTACCGCTCGCCAGCAGCCTGTCCGGCGGATGTCACTCCGACAGGCCCATGAATACTTGGACGACGGTCATTTTCAACCCGGAAGCATGGGTCCTAAGATAGAGGCCGCCATTCAGTTCCTCCACAAGGGCGGCGAAAAGGTGGTTGTGACTAATATCGACACTATCGAGCAGACCCTGGCAGGTGAGGGGGGGACGACTATTCATCTCTAGTCCAAGGAAATCATTATGAAGGTCCACGAATACCAAGGCAAAGCAATCTTCAGCGATTTCGGAGTACCAATTCCGGAGGGGTATCCAGCCTTTTCCGTGGATGAGGCTGAGGAAGTCGCTCAAAAGATAGGTGGTCGGGTAGTGGTGAAAGCCCAGATCCACGCTGGGGGCCGAGGTAAAGGAGGGGGTGTTAAACTAGCTGATAGCTCTGAGGATGTGCGCCAGATTGCCGGGGAAATACTCGGCATGCGCTTGGTAACCCACCAGACCGGCCCCGATGGCAAAGAAGTGCAGCGCCTGCTAATCGAAAAGGCCATGCCTATCGCTCGGGAGCTGTACGCTGGTATCGTGTTGGATCGCACCAGCGGCCGCTACGTAATGATGGTTTCCACGGAGGGTGGAGTGGAAATCGAAAAAGTGGCCGCCGAAACACCGGAGCTTATAGTCAAGGAATGGATCGATCCGGGTCTTGGCCTGCAGCCTTACCAGACGCGCAAACTGGCCTACGCGCTCCAGTTTGAAGGAGCTCAGGTAAAGCAAGGAGTCAGGTGCCTGCAAGCTCTTTGGCAAGCCTTTGAAGCCAACGACTGCTCTCTCATTGAGATCAATCCGCTGGTAGTGACCGAGGACGACCAGGTCCTGGCCTTGGACGCAAAGGTCAACTTTGACGACAATGCCCTCTACCGCCAGCCCGACCTAGCTGGCCTGCGGGATTTAAGCGAGGAAGATCCCCAGGAGGTAGAGGCATCGAAATATAGTCTTAACTACATTAAATTAAGCGGCAACGTAGGCTGCATGGTCAACGGGGCGGGACTGGCTATGGCCACCATGGACATTATCAAGCTCCACGGCGGAGAGCCGGCGAACTTCCTGGATGTAGGGGGGGTGGCCAGCTCAGAGACGGTGGCCAACGGCTTCCGCATCCTACTTGGTGACACCAACGTCAAGGGAGTGCTTATTAACATATTCGGCGGCATCGTCCGCTGCGACCGCATCGCCCAGGGCATCGTTGACGGCTTGAAGGAAGTGAAAGTGAGCATGCCGGTGGTAGTGCGCATGGAAGGCACTAACGCCTCCGAGGCACGGCAGCTACTGGAGGATTCCCCCCTGGAGTTTCTCGTGGCTCAGACTCTAGAAGAAGCGGCCCGGACGGCCGTCAACGTCGTGTCAGAGGTGTCCATTGTCGGAGAGGCAGGTCGGACATGAGCATCCTTGTCAACAACGATACGCGGTTGATCGTCCAGGGCATTACCGGTAGTGAGGGTAGTTTTCACACCGCCCAGATGGTGGAGTACGGGACCCATGTAGTGGCTGGGGTTACACCTGGGAAAGGTGGGCAGAAAGGCCCAAACGATGTCCCGGTCTTTAATACCGTCGAAGCGGCGAAAGATAACACCGGTGCCAACGCCGCCGTGATCTTTGTCCCGCCGTCCTTTGCCGCTGACGCCATTATCGAGGCTATAGCCGCTGAGCTGGATGTGGTGGTCTGCATCACCGAGGGCATTCCCACTTTCGATATGGTACGCGTCAAGGCTGCCCTGGACCAGAGCAGCACCAGGCTTATCGGACCCAACTGCCCCGGGGTCATCACTCCCGGCCAGTGTAAGATCGGCATTATGCCTGGATTTATACATATGCCGGGTAGGATAGGAGTAATTTCCCGCAGCGGGACTTTAACCTACGAAGCGGTCTTTCAACTGACCGAACTGAACATCGGCCAGTCTACTTGCATCGGAGTAGGTGGTGATCCCATAATCGGTTCCACTTTTCTGGATCTGCTCAAGCTGTTCGCTAATGACAGTGGTACCGATGCGGTAGTGCTTATCGGTGAGATCGGTGGCACGGCCGAGGAGGAGGCCGCGGCCTGGATTCAAAAAACGGGCTTCAAAAAACCGGTAGTGGCCTTTGTAGCCGGGCGAACGGCTCCTCCAGGGAGGCGCATGGGACACGCGGGGGCAATCATATCCGGCGGGCAAGGCACCGCCCAAAGTAAGATGGAAGCCCTGCAAGCCGCTGGAATCCACGTTTGTGACAGCCCGGCCAGGATCGGAGAAACGGTAAAGCGGGCAATAGCCTAGCTTCTCAATTGTTGATTGGCAAGAGACTACGGACTACAGATAGATGGGCAATAGGACACTTGCCATAATCAAGCCGGATGCTATTCGTGCCCGCCGACAGGGGAAGATCATTGACCGCATCCTACAAGCTGGATTTGAGATTCAAGCTGCGAGGATTATCAGAATGACGAAATCTCAAGCAGAGGGCTTCTACGAGGTACATCGAGGCAGGCCCTTCTATGAAGAACTTACGACCTTCATGTCCTCGGGTTCCTGTCTACCGATGGTGCTTGAAAAGGAAGACGCCGTGGAGGAGTTCCGCAAGCTCATTGGTGCCACCGATCCGGCTCAGGCTGCGCCCGGCACCATCCGCAAGGATTTCGCTGCCAGTGTTGGGGAGAATGCCGTTCACGGTTCGGACTCTGATGAAAATGCTGAGAAAGAGGTTGCTTTTTTTTTCACAACTGGGGATATTCTAAGCAACCTCTAAACCGAAGGGGACTTATTATGATACGCCACCTTAAGGTCTTGTCCATCATCCTGCTCTTTGGTTGGTACGGCTGCCAGTACCTGCCATGGGGTAAAAAAGAAGCGAAACCGATCTTCGTCGGCGAACCGGAAACCATAATCGTTGAACCTCCAGAGGATGCCTTTGACATTAACTATCGCTGGAGCATCCTGGAGCTGCCTGACGAGAGCCTCCTGGTTCCCGACTTCTCATCTCAATCCAATCTTTTTACATTCACCGCTGATGTCGTAGGGGACTATGCCTTCGCGGTGATGGTTGTTTCCTATGAAGAGGAAGTGTCTGATCATGAGTTTTACTTCACCGCTATGGAAGACACTTCTGTAGTTCCCCGGAGAGAGCCCGCAGCCGTGGTTGCCACGACGGAGACAGCTACCTCGGAGAGAGAGCCTGAGACCCTTGTTCCAACCCCACCCAAGCCAACCGTACCAACTACCGTAGCCCCGCCGTCACCGAAGGCGAAACCCGCTCCAGCTAAAGTCGTAACGCGGGCAAAATCCCCTAGGAAAATATACCGCAGCGACGTCATAGAAGGTCATTTCACCGTCCAGGTAAGTAGCTGGAAGACTGCAAAGCAAGCCCAGAAGGTTCTCCAGCAGGTAACCGAAACGGGATACGATGCCTATATCCAGCGGGTATGGCTGGAGGATCGGAACGAAGTGTGGTGGAGGGTTCGCATCGGTGATTTCACTTCCGTTAAAGACGCCAGAGCGTTACAGAAGAAGGTCAACACCCTCTACCCCGGTGCCTGGGTGGACAATGTGCGTAAAGAGGACATCGATCAACAGCAGTAGCAGTAGCGCCTGAGCCCCGTTCAGTAACTGATCAATACAAGGAGACGCCTGGCCGTGTTTGAGCCTGAAAAGCTGCACTTTAACTATATTGATCTTCTTGGTGCTCCCCGGAGAGCACTTAAAGGGAAGAAAATTTGGGCTCACCTGATGGGCCTCGTTGTGGGCTACTCGGCCTACGTTATCCTGACCTATCTAGCTCTCTGGGTGGACGGTGAATCACTATCCACCATTTGGGACCGATATGGAATTTATCCCTTCTTTTCCCTGTGCAATGGCCAACTAATCAGTGTTGCCGGATGGATCATTTACTTTCTGGCACTCCTGGTCTGGCTAATGGCAACCCTGCTAGCCGCTACGGTAGTAGTCCGCATCACCTATAAGGAGCTCAAGGGTGATCAATTCTACACGTTCACGAACGGGGTCACCTTTGTCAGGCGGCACTGGCGAACGACTATTTTATCCCCCCTTTCCATTATCCTAATCATCATGTTCTTCCTGGTCATGGCCGTCGTGATGGCCCTTATCGGGAAGATCCCCTTCTTGGGTGAAGTTATTTTCATGGGTTTATATCCCCTCTACTTCCTGGGAGCGATATTCGTGCTTTACACTACGGTAGTACTCGTAGTGTTAATCCTGTACCTGCCGGCCATAATCGGAATCTGGGAGGAGGATGTCATGGGTTGCACCTTCCAGGCCTACGCTATTACTTGGAACCAGACCTGGCGTGCAGTGGTTTACTCCGCTCTGATAGGTGTCCTGGTGGTGGTGGGTACTACGCTATACGGCTGGGTGATTACCGCCGGATATCACTTTATTAACTGGATTTTTGGATCGTCCTGGCTGATGGGGAGCAAGTTGAGCCCGATTCTCGCCTGGGCTGAACAGATAGTCTTCTCGGGCTATAACTATCTATTTTCCTTTATCCCCGGTCAGGGTGCACCCCTGTCACCATTAACTGCTGACGTCAATCTTGCATTTGTGAGCGGCTGGGAGGCATTCATGGGGAGTATACTAGCCATCCTGCTGCTGTTCATCTACGGCTCGGTGTTTGCCTACGGCTTCTCCATCATCAGCGTAGGGCAGTGCCTTTCATTCCTCATCTATAAATTTAAAACCGATGATGAGAATCTCCTCGAACGCAAAGACGAGGAAGAACTAACAGAAAAAGTCGAAGAAAAAGAAGTGAGCACCGACGAGGCGGAGCAGCAAGCCAGCTCTGAGGAAACCGATAAAAAACAGGGAGAGGAAGAAGCCGACGTCTAGAGACCGGCCTACCGACATCTGGCCATATTCCGTGAGGAAGGTGCAGGATTGGGTTGAAGGGATTCAGCGGGATTAATTTTTCATCAAAAGGTTGAGAGTAAAAGTAAATGTATATTGTCATGACTTTGAATATTTTATAACTTTAAAGCTTTATGAAAATTATTCGAAGCGACCTTCAACGTTACCACGAGCCGCAATTATTTCGAATAACTCTTTTTGACATCGGCGTCATTGATCTAGGAGCTCCAGAGACGCCGGTTGAAGTGGAGCTCACGGTTTACCAGCAGGGGGAAGATTTTCTTCTGAACGGTTTGGTGAGGACTGATCTCAGGCTTGCCTGTGACCGCTGTCTTGGTGATGTCCTATGCCCCGTAGAGGGTGCTTTTAAGGTGTGGCTGGTTTCGGAGATACCATCGGCATTGAATGTTGATGAGGAGGAAGTCCTAGTTTTTCAATCTCGTAAGCAAGAGGTAGAATTGTCCAGTATTGTCGCTGGAACGATATACATAGAACTCCCCAGCAAGACGTTGTGCCGGGAGGACTGCAAGGGTTTCTGCCCGACGTGTGGTACCGACTTAAATACAAAACCTTGCGGGTGTGTAACTGAAGAGACCGACGAGCGCTGGTCGGTTCTTTTGGCAATCAAACAACAGTTGGAGGAATGAGTGAGTCATCATGGCTCATCCGAAAAGAAAGCATTCGCGTAGCCGCTCTGCGAAACGGCGTACTCATTGGAAGTTAACCGCACCGCAGGTCGCAACCTGCCCACAATGCGGGCAATCGAAACTACCTCACCGCGTCTGCGCCAATTGCGGATATTATCGTGGGCGACCCGTTATTTCACCTAGATAATCCTAACACTTGCTGATCACGATGCGCATCGCGCTTGACGCCATGGGCGGGGATAATGCCCCAGAACAGACGGTGAAGGGTGCAGTTAACTACTTATGCCAGTGGCCTGATGAGAATGTTAAGGTCATTTTGGTGGGACATGAGGATGTTCTCAGAGCCGAGATTGAAAAGTACTCTTTTGATGAAGCCCGCATCAACATAGTTCATGTACCAAAGGTAGTGGCTATGAACGATAAGCCGGCACGGATTGTCAAGACCAAACGCAATTCTTCCCTGGTGCGCATAGTTGAGCTCATGAAGAATGGGGAGGCCGATGGGGCGGTAAGCGCTGGAAACACTGGTGCGCTCCTTTCGGCGTCGTTGTTTTTGTTGGATCGCATTCCTGGTGTACGCCGGCCAGCTATTTGTCCCCTGATCCCTTCGGCTCACGGAGGATTCCTGTTGTGTGATGCTGGCGCAAATGTGGACGTGAGAGCCCGGGATCTGGTACAATTTGCACTTATGGCTAGAGCCAACTCCATCCATATTTTTAATCAGCCCCGGCCTCGCATAGGACTTTTAAACATCGGCACTGAAGTGGGCAAGGGCAATGAGCTAACCATGAGAGCACACGACCTATTCGTTACACACGTTGACAACTTTGTTGGCAATGTTGAGGCCCGGGATGTGTTCGCCGGGGTGGCAGACGTTGTTATCTGCGACGGTTTCGTGGGCAATACGATGTTGAAGGTCGTAGAGGGCATGGTCCTGCATGTGGCCGGTTGGGCTCAGGACAAACTGAAGCAGCACCCGGTCTCAAAGTTAGCCCTGTCGCTAATCCTACGTCCCGCCCTGAAAGAGATGGCTAGGGAGCTTAACTACGAGGAACACGGTGGCTCACCGCTCTTGGGAATTAACGGTATTCTGGTCGTATGCCACGGTACATCCAATGCCAAGGCCATCATGAACGCTCTGAGGACCGCTACCCGTTGTGTCAACGAGAACCTGATCGCCAGTATTCAGAAGGGTATTAAAGCCCACATGGACATTTTTGAGGAGCAAAATGCCTTTACCGCCAAATAGAACAGCCAAGATCACCGCCGTTGGCAAGTATTTACCCGAGAGAGTAATTACAAATTTCGATCTTGAAAAGCTGGTGGATACTACGGATGAATGGATCCGTACCCGGACTGGAATCATTGAGCGGCGACAGGTGGGTGATGGTGAGGCCACTTCGCATATGGCCACCGCTGCTGCACGTGATCTCCTTGAAAAGCGGCAGATCGACCCGGAGGAGATTGACTGTATCATTGTAGCCACTGTAACCCCGGATATGTTCTTTCCCGCTACCGCATGTCTGGTGCAGAATAACCTGGGTGCTAGCCGGGCTTGGGGTTACGATCTCTCAGCTGCCTGCTCCGGTTTTCTGTTTGCGCTGGACGCTGGCGCTCGAATGATCGAATCGGGCAGCTCCACAAAGGTTATGGTCATCGGTGCTGATACCATGAGCTCCATCATCGATTACACCGATCGGGCCACGTGCGTTCTGTTCGGTGACGGCGCGGGTGCCGTTTTGCTGGAAGCCTGTGAAGAAGGAAATGAGGGCATCCTGGATTCGATTTTAAGGTGCGACGGCTCGGGGGCAGAATATTTATGCATGGAAGGTGGCGGAAGTCTCCACCCACCTAGGGCAGAAACCGTGGCCGGCAAAAAGCACTACCTATATCAAGACGGTAGGATAGTATTTAAGTATGCCATCAAACTGATGGCGGATATAACCGCCGAGGTGGCCCAACGCAACGGCCTCAAAAGTGAAGATATCCAGCTGTTTATTCCCCACCAAGCCAACCAACGCATCATTGACGCCAGCGTCGAGCGCCTGGGTCTCAGGGAAGACCAGGTGCTCTCTAACATTGACTACTATGCCAACACCACCGCGGCTACCATTCCCCTAGGTATGGCTGATGCGGTTGAGCAAGGCCGATTAAAACCCGGTGACAATGTAGTCTTAGCCGCTTTCGGTGCCGGTTTTACTTGGGGAGGTATATACCTGCGCTGGAGCGAGGTGTTCTGAACATGACCGTTTTTCTCTTCCCGGGGCAGGGCAGTCAGCAGGTTGGCATGGGTCGTGATTTGTATGAGGCCTATCCTGAGGTGCGGGAACTTTATGACACCGCGGGGACCATCCTGGGTTTCGACTTGGCTCAGATAACTTTCGAAGGTCCTGATGAGCGGTTACGGGATACCAGCATTACTCAACCGGCACTGTTTGTACATAGCTTGGCCGTGGACCTGCTGCTGAAGAAGCAGGGTGCTCGCCCGGAGGCAACGGCCGGTCACAGTCTGGGTGAGTATTCGGCGGTGGTATCAGCGGGGGCTATGAACTTTACCGACGCTTTACAGGTGGTCAAAGTACGTGGAGAGGAAATGTCCCAGGCTGGTGAACGTGCTCCGGGAGCTATGACGGCGATCATGGGAGCCACCGATGAACAAGTAGAGATGATTTGCCAAAAGGCATCTTCTGCAGGAGTGGTTGTGCCAGCCAACCTCAACAGTCCCGGACAGGTGGTCCTTTCTGGTAGCCGGGGTGCCATTGACCTCGCAATAGAAGTAGCCCGGGGAATAGGTCTGCGGCGGGCAATCAAACTGAATGTCTCCGGCGCGTTCCATTCACCGTTAATGACCCCGGCAAGAGAAGCCTTGCATATGGCCTTGGAATCTGTCGAGATTCAAAACCCAAAGGTACCCGTTTATCAGAATGTAACCGCTCAGCCGGAGGATTCCGCAGCAAGAATCAGGAAGAATCTTTTACTCCAGCTGGAAAATCCCGTACGTTGGGAAGAAATCATCCGTCAAATGGGAACTGATGGATTCACACACTTCTTTGAAGTGGGCCCTGGAAGGATCCTGCAGGGGCTGAATCGCAGAATATTGCCAGATTCAACCGCAGTCAGCATTGGGACACTCGTAGAGATTGGAGAAGTTCATGTTTTCGCTTAAAGATAACGTTGCCGTAGTAACCGGTGCAGCCCGTGGGATAGGTCGTTCTATCAGTTTGGCACTGGCTGATGCGGGCGCTGATCTGGCATTAATTGACCTGTTGATCGATGACCTTGAGGATGTACGAGCCGAGGTGCAGGCAAAGGGCAGAAAGGCCAGCATACACCTGTGCGATATTACTGATCCGGAGGTAGTAGGGGCGACATTCAATGATATAGCCGAACAACACGGCTCGCTGCATATCCTGGTGAATAATGCCGGGATGACTAGAGATAATCTGCTTATTCGCCTCAGTCTGGAAGATTGGGAGGCGCCCATACGTATTAACCTGACCGGCACTTTCTACTGTACAAAAGCTGCTGTGCGGTTCATGATGAAGCAGCGTTATGGACGGATAATCAACATCGCGTCGGTGGTGGGCATAACCGGTAACGCGGGCCAGACAAACTACGCCGCATCAAAGGCCGGTGTTATCGGTCTTACCAAGTCGACGGCCAAGGAGTTAGCTTCGAGGGAAATTACGGCAAATGCCATTGCCCCGGGGTTTATCGCCACCGCCATGACCGCCGATCTTCCTGCAAATGCCAGAAAAAAATTGACCGAGCACATCCCTCTCGGTCGCCTGGGCAAACCCGAGGATGTGGCCCCGGCTGTGGTCTTCCTTGCTAGTGAAGAGGCCGGATACATTACGGGCCAGACCTTGCCTGTTGATGGTGGGATGATAATCTAACGGAGGCAGTAAAATGTCAGATACTTTTGAGAAAATTTCCGAGGTTGTTGCGGACAAGCTGGGAGTCGAGCCGTCCAAGATCACTCCTGAAGCCAAGTTCGTGGAAGATCTCGGCGCCGATTCCCTGGATACGGTGGAACTCGTCATGCAGCTTGAGGACGAGTTCAATCTTGAAATACCCGATGAGGAAGCTGAAAAACTCACTACCGTCGGTTCCGTCGTTGAATATATTGATAGCCATACCCAGTAAGACCTAGAAAGATCCGGTCCTGATGCGGAGAGTTGTAATTACTGGCATGGGGGTTGTGGCTCCCATCGGTAATACGGTTGACGAATTCGAAGTGGGTTTGTACTCTGGAAAGAACGGCATTGACCGCATTACCCGTTTCGACACCGAAGGATACGGGGTTAACCTGGCTGGTGAGTTGAAGGATTTTGACGCCACTGCCTATCTGGAGCCCCAACAAATCCGCAAAATGGACCTTTTTACCATTTATGCCATGGCAGCATCGGAACAGGCCTTGTCGGAATCTGGCGTCATAGGCAATACCGATCCGGACCGGATCGGAGTTATCGTCGGTTCGGGCATTGGAGGCATCAAGGTGCTGGAGGATTCCCACCGGATACTGATGGAGAGCGGCCCGCGCAGAATCAGTCCATTTTTTGTTCCTATGCTGATTGCCGACATCGCAGCAGGGCAGATATCTATCCACCATGGGCTGAAAGGACCTAACTACTGCGTGATATCTGCGTGCGCTACGGCCTCCAACGCGCTCGGTGATGCTTTTCGTTTGATCAGGTACGGCGATGCCGATGTCATGATAGCTGGTGGTTGCGAAGCCCCTATTACACCGCTATCGCTCGCTGGCTTCACCAATATGAAAGCGCTATCTAAAGTCCAGGACCCTGAGACCGCTTGCCGACCCTTCGACGCTGATCGTGACGGTTTCGTCATGAGCGAAGGGGCCGGGATTCTCGTTCTGGAGGAACTGAGCCACGCCGAACGCAGGGGAGCAACCATATGTGCTGAATTAGTGGGCTATGGCGCAACCGCTGATGCCTACCATATCACAGCTCCTGCCAAGGGCGGGGAAGGGGCTGTCAGGGCTATGAGACGGGCTATAGAGGATGCCAAAATACAACCAGATGCGGTGGACTATATCAACGCGCATGGAACCTCGACACCGCTAAACGATAGAAACGAAACTATTGCTATCAAGATCGTTTTTGGCGATCATGCCAAGGACAGACTGATTGTCAGCTCCACAAAATCTATGATGGGGCATATGCTTGGGGCTTCCGGGGGAGCAGAGGCTATCGCCACAATTATAGCCCTTAGACGGCAGGAAGCACCCCCCACTATCCACTACAATACTCCAGACCCCGATTGTGACCTTGACTATTCTCCCAACAGTCCGACTCCATTCACCAGCGAATATGGAATGAGTAACACTTTTGGCTTTGGAGGGCATAACGCCGTCCTCCTGTTCAAGCGGTTTTCCGCCTAGCGCTGTGGTATCGCTCCGCCGTCTGCTCGACTCTATGAAAGGACGCCGGGTAAAAAAAACTGGTGATCTGGAGCAGCGGCTGGATCATCGCTTTAAGTATCCCCACCTCTTAGAACAAGCTCTCACCCACCGAAGTGTTACTGACAGCTCCAGCCATAACTTCGAACGTCTTGAGTTCCTGGGGGACGCAGTACTCAGTCAAGTGGTATCTGCCTACCTTTTCATCAACTACAGAAACGAATCCGAAGGAGATCTCACCCGGCGGCGTTCGGAGCTGGTGAGTAAGAGCTTTCTATCGCGCGTCGGGGAGGATCTGGAAGTGCATCGATACCTGCAGGTTGACGGTGGCGTGCAGCTAAGTGATACTAAAGTAAGGAGAAATCTAGTCGGTGATGCCATGGAGGCTCTGATCGGTGCTATTTACCTGGATGGCGGAATGCCGGTGGTGGAGCGGTTTATAAGACGGGTACTACTGAAACGCGAGAATGTAGCGGCCGAGTTCATTAATCATAAGGGCCGCCTTATCGAGTTTTGCCATCAGCACGATCTAGGTAATCCCCGATTCCAGCTCCTCAAAACAAAGGGACCGGAACACGATAAAAAATTCGTGATTAGCGTAAGGATTGGCCAGCGTACATTCGAAAGGGCTCAGGCCGATAATAAAAAAGCCGCTGAGCAGGAAGCGGCTGAGCGGGCTTTGGATATTTTAATACGAGAAGTAAATTGAATTGCCGATGACTGTCAGCTGGTTTCTGTCTGAGCCTTCTTGATCTTATCGCGGATTTCCGCCGCCTTCTCATAATTCTCCTCCGTCACGGCTCGATCCAACTGCTCCTGTAATCGTTTCAGATATTTCGCTGGGGCCTGTTGTGAGGTATCATCCTGGGAAGAGGCCGCAGTTATCGGAGAAGCCGGCTGCTCTGCTACTTCCTGAACGGAGGCTTCCTCCATCACTGATTCCGATGCATATATGGGAGCACCTACTCGGAGAGCAATTGCGATAGCATCACTTGGACGTGCGTCAATGTCTGTAGTCCCCATCTGGCTGACCAAGTTGATTTTTGAGTAAAAGGTTCCTTCCAGTAGTTCAGAGATCACAACCTCGCTGACCTCCACGCTGAGGTCATCCAGAAATGTGCAGAAGAGGTCATGAGTCATGGGGCGGGGCATCTGGACCTCCTCCAGGGCAAGGGCGATGGACTGGGCCTCGAAACTACCCACGATCACGGGAAGGAATCGCTCACCTATTGCCTCTTTCAGGAGGATCGCGTATCCCTTGCTCGGAGGATAAAAGGATATCTTCTCAACTTGAACTTGGATCATATCGATGGACAATATACCCTCTGCTTAAAAGCTTGTCAAGGAAACCCTCATCAAGTTCTAGTCCGGCCTCATCTCCTGTTTGAGCTTGGTCAGGATTTCGATATCTGAAGGATCGCGGTCGCGAAGCAGAGCTTCATAGTAAGACAGCCAATCGATCTTATGTAGCAGAGTAAGGTTTCGCTGGATTAAGCTCTTGCCGCTACCGGCCAGGGTACACTCCATGGGTGGCAGTGTTTGTGGTTGCATCTTTATTCCCATTAGTTGGGCGGAAAGGTCCTGGCGAAGCTTTATCCGGGGGTGATCATCGGAGTCCTTTAGCCAGATGACGAGTGCGTCCCCTGGGTTCTTAATGCGTTCAGCCAGTCCAACGATTTCGTTATGGTTCTGCTCAGGGAGTACGTGATGACTGGCAAGCAGCTTGCTGTTTTCGGCAAGCTGACCTCGCAGCCGCAGAGCCAGCGCCTCCGTAGTGCTGACAGCACCATAAATAATCGGCAGTCGCTTCCCAATAAGCTTGGCCGCTTCCAGAGGCTCATTCTCGGATTGGTCTGGATCATTCCAGCGCTCACCTTCAGATGTCATAAGGCGTGCACCAGCAGCCAACTCGTCCAGAACTGATTGTGGCAGTACTCGAAATCTTACCAGAATCAGGGCGACAGCCGCCAGGGAATAACCGATGGCTGCGCGGGGTTGGAGCCCGCCCGGAATCGGGACAAAATCCCAGCCTTTAGCCTGGCAGTGTTCGGCCAGCTGGCCACCGCTGGCAATGGCCACGATCCGGCCATCCTGAGCGGCAGCCTCTTCGACCGCAGAGAGGGTTTCCTCCGTGTTGCCGGAATACGAAGATGCCAGCACAAGCGTTTCCGCACCGATCCAGCGGGGTACCGTGTAGCCCCGGACTACTACCATAGGTACCGTGGAAAACCGTTCGGCCCATACACGAACCAGATCCCCGCCAATGGCCGATCCACCCATCCCCAGGTACAGGATTTGCTTGGGCGCATCGACGTATTTACGGGGAGTCCAACCTGTATGGGTTTCCAGGATGTTGGTAATCTGTTGGGGGCAGTCCCTGATAGCTTTTCCCATGCCCGAAGGGTCCAAACGTTCGATTCGCGTTTTCATCTTAATCCAATCCTTCTTTTCCTAATAGTTGGATTATGAATAGGCACCCACCGTCCGATTACTTTTTCCGGTTGAGCACCAGGTGTGCAAACTCCCGCAGTGGCTCGGCTCGTTTGCCCAGGGGCAGAATCTCGGCTATAGCCCCATCAACCGTCTGACGCACGGTCGTTTCCACTTCTTCCATGACTCCTGTAGCTAGGAGTATCTCCCGCAAGGCTGCCAGCCCATCCTCTAGGTTGCCCCTGGCCATTTCGATAGCCTGTCGCACCTGATCAGGAGCCCGTTCTAGGGCGGCAATCATAAGATAGGTCTTTTTCTCGGCCAGCAGGTCGCTGCCTAGGCTTTTGCCCATGATATGGGCATCGGAAAAGATTTCAAGCAGGTCGTCCTGCACCTGGAACGCCCGTCCCAGGAGACTCCCGAAACGGCGCACTCCCTTGATCTGCTCCCGGGAGGCTGAGGCACAAATTGCTCCAAGCTCAGCAGCCAGTCCCATCATATAGCCGGTCTTCAGGTCGATCATTTGCAGGCACTCATCTAGCGAAACCCAGGACTGGGCTTCGAACTCCTTGTCCAAAGCCTGTCCCTCACAGACCGCTAGGGCTCCCTTCACGAAGGCACTTGTGTGAGCATCCAAGTTGCCGGGAGATAGACGAAGCTCTGAAAGGGCGAGAATGAAGAGGGCATCCCCGGCCAGAATCCCAATACTGTCGTCCCATTTAGTATGTACCGTCGCCTGACCATGTCGGGTATGGTCCTGATCCATAATATCGTCGTGCACCAGGGTAAAGTTGTGTAGAATTTCCACCGCTACGGCGGCGTGGAGGGCATCCGTTTCCCTGCCGCCGCAAGCCTGGTAGGTTAACAGCGTGAGTATTGGCCGCAGACGCTTGCCTTTACCGGCCAGAGCGTAGTGCACCGGCTCAGCTAGCAGGCGTGGCCCACTGGGATAGACTTCATTCAACCGGTCATTGATCCGCTGGCGAAGAGCATCAAGGTAGCTGGGTGTAAGGGTCACTGGGTCAGCTCGATCTGTCCTAAATCCGTTAGCTTTGTGAGCACCAGTGACTTGATTTCCTCCAGACGCTGGGGTGTCCGGGCTTCGAAACGGCAAACGATGACTGGCTGAGTGTTGGAAGCGCGCACTAGTCCCCACCCGTCGCCGAACCTGATTCGAACGCCATCAATGTCAATACAATCATAGTTGGCCTTGAAATACGTCTCCGCTGCCTGGGCGATTTTGAACTTCTCTTCGTCCGTGGGGCATTCTAGCCGCATTTCAGGTGTGCTGTGATAAGTGGGGATTTCGGCTGTCAGGGTCGATATTGGCTGGCTATGGCGGGAAACCAGCCTGGCCAGCCGTAGAGATGCGTAGATGGCATCGTCATAACCGAAGTACTCGTCGCCGAAAAAGAGATGCCCGCTCATCTCGCCGGCGAATGCTACCTTCCGCTCCCGCATTTTCTCCTTGATCAAGCTGTGCCCGGTTTTCCACATGAGCGGGACGGCCCCCCGGCGGGCGATTTCCTCCTCCAAGGCCTGGGAGCATTTCACATCGAAGACAATAGCCTCACCGGGGCGGGCAACCTCCTCCAGAAACAGCGCAATCAGGATATCGGCAAAGATGATATTCCCCTGCTCGTCCACCACACCGATACGATCGGCATCGCCGTCGTAGGCTACACCGAAATCATAGGTGCCCAGCTTTACAGTGGCTATCAAGTCCTCAAGGTTCTCCACCTCGGTGGGGTCCGGGTGATGATTAGGGAAGTTGCCGTCCACCGCGCAGTACAGCTCCGTGATCTCCACCCCCAGCCGTTTGAAAAGCTCGGGCGCCGCTAGAGCAGCAGCTGCATTACCGCAGTCCATAGCTATTTTCAGGGGACGGTCCAGCTTGATTTTCTCTGCTAACAGGTCTTTATATGGGGTCAGAAGATCCTCCTTGCGTATGTCTCCCTCACCGGACTCAAAGTCCGACTCCTCGATAATCGTCCGTAGCATCTGGATCTGTTCGCCATAGACGGCCGCTTTCTTATATGACATTTTGAAGCCGTTGAATTCCGGTGGATTGTGACTGCCTGTGATCTGCACCGCCCCATCCACCTTCAGATGGTACATGCTGAAATAATTGGTGGGAGTGGGTACTATCCCGATATCCACTACATGGGCGCCGGTTTCCAGGAGTCCCTGGGCGAACCACTCCTTTAGGTTCGGTGTAGTAAGGCGTACATCGCCGCTGAGCGCCACAGTCGTTCCACCTTCTCGATGAACGAAGGTCCCAAAAGCCCGCCCGAGGTTCTCAACAACCGACCGCGGGAAGTCCCGTTCCACCTCTCCGCGAATATCGTACTTGCGAAAGATATACTCATGCATATTGGTCTCCTATCCCGCTGTGATTTGACCAAGGACCACCAGCTCCCGGGCACCGGTAACACCCGGCATATTACTTGGTATTCCCTGGACGTGAGCAGCCGCCAGGACCGCGACTAGCAGCGCCTCCTTCGTATCCGGATCGATACCCTGTGCTTGGGAAGTGGTCACCTCCCAGCCAGGAAGTTCCGCTTCCAGGTCGGCCATGAGCAGCGGGTGGTGCACACCGCCACCACTGGCGATCAGGATTTCTATCTTATCATGAAAGTTAACAAAACGACGGATGCTGTCAGCAACCGACATGGCGGTGAAACGTACCAGGCTCCTCAGCAGGTCAGTCGGTGGAATTATGTATTTCTCTACCAGCTTCCTCACCAGCTCGCCACCGAACTCGTCCCGGCCCGTCGACTTGGGTGGACGGCTGCGAACATAAGGGTGCGCCATGAGCTCTGATAGGATTTCGTCGCTGATTTCACCTCCAGCGCTGTAGCGGCCGTCCAGATCAGACGGGCTCTCAAACAACAGTCGGGCTGCCTCATCGATAAGACCCATCCCCGGGCCCGTATCGAAACCCACTACCTCTGTCTGGTTCATACCAGGAGCAACCGCGGAAATATTCGCAACTCCACCCAGGTTAAGGATGATAGTAGGAGCAGGCCTCGACCGGCAGATGAGCCAATCCAGGAAGGGCATAAGTGGGGCACCGTTTCCTCCTGCCGCTATATCGGAATCGCGGAAGCTGGAGACCACTGGTGTCTTCAAGGTCCGGCTTAGATATACCGGGGTACCTATCTGCAGTGTGTAGTAGCCATCACGGTGGGCTACGGTCTGCCCGTGGCAGCCCGCCAGATCAATCGGGCGACAATTTAGGAAATCCCTGGCAACCCGGGCGTATACTTTCCCTAGGCGGAAATGCAAATCGCCTATTTCATCGGCAGTAGCGGTGAGAGCTCGAGTGATGGCCTCTTTTTCCTCCTCTGTAAAGGGAACGGTCACGAAATCGTGGATTTGAAACTTGATTTGGCCGTCTGAGAGACTGATGTTTGCTAGGCAGGCATCCACTCCGTCCATGGATGTCCCAGACATAAGTCCCAGAACCGTCCTGGTTTGTTCTTCTCCTACCAGGGCTCAGTCCTCGCTCTCCAGTACCCGGCGTAGTGAGCCGTCATGATCCCCGAGCCTGCGCCGGGACTCCTCTGCCGACCATCCCCGCTGTGCCATAACCAGGGCTGTTTTCACTTCCCCATCGGCCTGCTTGAGTAGGTCAAAGGCGTCCTCATAAGTGAGCCGGGCTACTTCGGATATGATGCGCGCACCACGGTCCCACAACTTGGTGTTAAGAGCCTTCAGGTCCACCATGAGGTTACCGTATGTCTTGTTGATCTGCACCATGGTGGTGGTAGTGATCATATTAAGTATCAGTTTGGTGGCAGTGCCTGCTTTCATGCGCGTTGAGCCGGTTACGACTTCAGGTCCAACTACCACGGGGATAATGATATCAGCATGCCCATGGACGATATCTTCGCTCGTACATACCAGGAAACCAGTGGTGGCTCCTACTTTCCGGGCATAAGCTAGTGCACCAAGCACAAAGGGTGTGGTGGCACCGGTGGCTATGCCTAGGACACAGTCCCTGGATGAGAGCTCCAGTTCGTTCAAGCTATCCGCACCTTTCTCTGGAAAATCTTCCGCCCCCTCGATGGAACGGGTTAGGGCTGGTGCGCCTCCGGCAATAACTCCCCTGACCAGATCTGGTGGCACGGAGAAGGTGGGCGGACACTCGGAGGCATCCAGCACACCCAGCCGGCCGCTGGTTCCGGCGCCTATATAGATCAGCCGCCCCCCTGATCTGAAACTTGCCGCTACGTGCTCAACGAACTCTGCGATCTTGGGTAATATCTTCCTAACTGCACCCGGAACAGCACTGTCCTCGTCGTTGATCAGCTCCAGAACCTCCATGACCGACATGCGGTCAAGTTCTTCGGAGCGGGGATTGCGGTGCTCGGTGATTAGGTGGCCACGGCGATTGGTGCCTTCTATGGAACTTGCCTGCACTTCAGCTTGCTTTTTTATCCTGGCTGGTCTATTATATGACACTAATGGTTAATCACCCGCTGAGATCAAATTTAAACACGCGATCCGTGCGTCTCTGAGGAATATGTCGACCGCTTCCCTCCCTTTAAGCCAATGTCTTGGTCTCGTTCCGCTTATGATTGGATGCGCTCACACGGCACTCCGGTTAATCGGACTAGCGCCCAGACCGAGCCTGCACGATCATGCTTGAGCTGACCCTGGCTTTTATTGGACTGGCCTTATCTGCCTTTTTCTCAGGCTCCGAGCTTGCGTTCATTTCTGCTAATCCGCTACAGATGGAGGTGTGGTCCAAGCAGGAGCGCCGGGGAGCCGCCCGAGCGATCCGACTGATGGGCAACCCGGGTAGCTTCCTGGTCAGTGTCCTGGTAGGTACCACCCTATCCAATGTCGTTGCCACTAGCTTTGCTACTGTCTTCCTGGTGCGGCTCGGGTGGCATCCCATCGTAGTCCTGGTAGTAATAACCTCCACAATCCTCCTGTTCGGCGAGGTATTGCCCAAGACGCTGTCCGGGGAACGTCCCAACCACTTCCTCCGGGTCGTAGCTCCCCTCCAGCGCCCTTGGATACTGTTGTTTGCTCCTGTTGCTGTTCCACTGCGAAAAATCAGTGGTCATTTCGATCCTGGTGAACATGCAGCGCCAGGTGTTAGAACCAGGCGTACCCGACCTCGGCGTAGTGTCTCCAGTAAATCCCTCGGGCAGCCCCAGGAAACCACCCTGGAACGTGAGGATCTCAAGCTGCTGTTCGCCAGTCAGAAGGATACGCGGGTGTTGTTAGAAAGCGAGAAAGAGCTTATTACACATGTCTTTGACCTGGGTGAAACCCCGGTCTCAAAGGCTATGACCCCCCGAACCGATATCTGTGCTGTGTCGGAAGCCGATGAATTGGATAAAGTGAAGCACACTTTCATTGAGTCGGGATATTCCAAGCTGCCGGTATACCGCGACAATCTGGATAATATCATTGGCGTGGTGTACCTGTACGACATCTTCAAGGCTCCCAGTGACCTGGCCTCAATAATCCTCCCCGTTATCATAATCCCCGACTCCAATACTACGATGGATGTGCTTAAGCAGCTCCAGCGAGCCCGGCATCCGATTGCCATCGTTCTCGATGAGTACGGCGGAACAGCAGGCCTTGTTACACCCGAAGACCTATTCGAAGGGCTATTCGGGGATTTTGAGGATGAATTTGATTCCCAGGTCTCTGAGGCGGCGCAGCTGCCCGACGGCTCAGTACTGGTTGATGGCAAAACAAAGGTGGAGGAACTCAACCGGCAGTTTCGGTTGAATATCCCTGAGGGAGAGTATGAGACCATTGCCGGTTACCTTACTGCTGCCCTCGACCGTATTCCCTATAAGGGTGAACGGATATATCTTCCCTTCGGACAAGTGGTTATCAGGAAAGCCACCCCCCAACTAATCGAAAAGGTGCAAATCTACCCGGGAGCCAGCAGCAAATCAGCCAGCGGTGGCTAGCTCCTTCTCAGGATCACGCCCCACCCGCCAGATTACCAGGACCAATACTATCGACGACAACAGATTGCTGAGATAGGGATTCATGCCGAACCCGGCGGGGATGTATCCCAGGACCAGGGTTACGCCACCCACCAGCAGGCCGTAGGGCAGCTGTGTACGGACGTGATCAATATGGTCTGCGCCGGAGGCGATGGATGACATGACGGTTGTATCGGAAATAGGTGAGCAATGATCGCCGAATATGGCCCCCGATAGTATCGCCCCGATACTTCCCAGAAAAATAGCCTGCCCGGTGGCTGCGGGTATACCGCCGTCATGGGGCAGGATATAGGCCAGGGGGATAACCAGCGGGACTAGGATAGCCATGGTGCCCCACGACGTCCCGGTGGAAAAACTGGTCAGGGCGGCGATAACAAAGGTAATAGCCGGCAGCAAACGGGGATTCAGGATATCTTCGGTAACGTGGAATATATAATCGGCAGTGTGGAGATCGCTGGTCACGTGCTGAAGCGAGCGGGCCAGTGTAAGGATGATAATTCCGACAATCATGGCTTTAAAGCCCACCAGAAAGGCATCTACCGTAGAACCTACCGACAGGATCTTTCCGCCAACCGCGAGAGCGGCGGCCATCATCGTTCCCCCAAAGGCAGCCCAGATGAGTACCTTGAAAGAATTCGCTGCCCCGATAATCTCCCTCAGGGAATAGCCATCCACCTCTCCCGGCAGGGATACTGCGGCTAAATTGGCCTTGCCATTCAAGTATAGTCCCACGACCAGAACCAGGATCATGGTCAGAATGGGCATTATGGCCGTGTACCAATGGCTTTTAATGCCCTCAGGGGGCATGAGGTTCGCTAGCTCCCTATCCAGCAGCGGTGTGGCGCCATCGCGCAGGACCTTCCCTTCAGTGAGTGTCCGCCGCTCGGCCCGGTACATAGGCCCAAAATCACGACCCATGCCGGCGAGTAGAGCAACCATCAACAAGGCCATCAGCGAGTAGAAACCGTAAGGGATGGAATCAATAAAGGTCACATAAGCGTTGCCCTGGAGTCCCATAACCTGAAAACTGCTGATTAAAAGGCCGAGCTCAAAGCCGATCCAGGTGGAGGCGGGTATGATGCTGGCAATAGGAGCGGCGGTGGAATCCACCAGGTAGGAGAGCTTCTCCCGGCTGATCTTCAGCTTGTCTGTAAAGGGCCGCATAGTGTTGCCCACCAGCAGGGTATTGGAATAATCGTCAAAAAAGATAAGCATTCCCATCAGCCAGGTTGCCAGCTGCCCTTTCCGGCGGTTCCGGGCGTGACGGGCCAATGCCTGAACGATGCCGTGAGTGCCGCCGCTGCGGGAAATGACTCCTACCATCCCTCCCAGGGTCATTGTAAATAGGACGATACTCATGTGATCGGGATCGGTGAGGGCTCGGATGAGATAGGTGTCTACCGTTCGCAAAAAGGCAATGAAGGGATTATAGCCGCCCAGTGTGAAAACGGCGCCCAGCCAGATGCCGCAAAAGAGGGACAGCAACACCTGCTTTGTGAGGAGGGCCAAAGCGATGGCCATCAGGGGAGGGAGGATGCTGATCACACCCGGAAGGGAATAAATTCGGGCAATCCCAATGCCGGTGGGAGTGATGACCTCCAGCTGGCAGGCGCCCAGAACCGGGACCTCAACGTCGCGGATCCGGACCTGCCCATCGTCACGCTCTACCTGTCCGTGAGCCAGCGGGTCCCCGTTAAGGCGTACCTGTATCGAGTCGGACACCGAGTCCATTACGGTAACACTGAAGGGTACGCCTTTAAGAACAATATGGGGGGCCTGAACGGTGAGATCCTGATCCGGTGTATTGCCGGCAAATAGAATTCCTGCCCAGAAGGTCAGGATTACAGTGAGCCTGCCTGGCTTCATAATAGGAAGCAATTTATTAGGATCAGAGTATAAATACCAAGTACCTCGAACAGGCAGACCGGGGTGGTGCTGATATTTTGATTGGAATTGATAAATGAGGGTGAAGATTGGGCCTTATTATGCGTAGCTTTCAGTATATGCTCAAACTCCTGGATCGGTATATACTATCGCGCTTTCTGGGTATCCTCCTTGGTGCCATAGTGGCTTTTGTCATCATCTTCCTGGTAGTGGACGTTGTGGAGAATCTTGATAAGTTCATTGACGCCAAGATGCCCCGCCGTGCGGTGGTTGTCTATTATCTGTACACCTTGCCCTGGTTCGCGAGTATCGCGCTGCCGATGGCCACCCTCCTGGCCACCTTTTTTTCCATGGGGCTGCTGAATAAGCGGAATGAGATCACCGCTATGAAGGCTTCGGGTTTCAGTGTCCGCCGGATTGGTGCCTCCCTACTAATCACCGGCTTACTCATTAGTATCGTTTCATTCTTTTTCGATGACCTGGTTGTCTCGGGTAGTATGCGCCGTAAGGCCGACGTTCAAAGCCAGTACTTGGAGCGGGAGTATCGCCGTAAACATAAAATCAAGAAGAAGGATATCTTCCTGCAGCAATCGCCTACTGAACATATTGCTATCGACTACTTTGACTATCGCAACCAGCAAGCCCGCGGTGTTTATATCCAACGCTACGAGCAGGGCCGCCTGGTAAAGCGGATAGATTTGCGCTACCTGACGTGGGATGAGGAAGTTCAGTACTGGCGCGGAGCCGATTATCGGGCTCGGATTTTCGATAGCGCAACCGACACCGTTATAGTGACTGCCCTGGGTGCGGATACCCTCCTGTCTCTGGAGATAAGACCAGTGGACCTGATGAAGATGTCAGTAACACCGGAAGAAATGCGTTTTGGCGAGCTCCGTGACTTTGTAGCCCAGCTCATCCGTAACGGGATAGATCCAACACGCTGGGAGGTAAATATGCACTTCAAGGTGGCCTTTTCCGTGACTAGCTTAGTAATGGTTTTATTTGGCTTACCACTCAGTATGGGTCGTCCGCAGTCCAGCTTGGCGTTCGGGGCCGGTATGAGTATTTTCGTGATCTTCGGGTATTATGCGGCGATAAAACTAGGCCAGTCTCTGGGAATAAAAGGCGTGCTGGATCCATTCTCTTCGGTGTGGCTGCCTAATGTCTTATTTCTGACGCTGGGATTTTTTCTATTGTGGCGGCAGCGTAGCTAGGGTCAAGACAATTCGTTATTAGTTATTGGTGACTAGCGGCTAAAAGATAATGGTTGACTGCTGACCACTGACAGCCAACCTCAGCGGACCAGGGTAAAACCGAAGGCTAGACTGATACCCTTGGTAGTATGAAGCCACAGCCCGTTGTGAAAAGCCATTGCCATGTCGAACTGGAAGGGCCCTTTATGGATGCCGAATCCGAGACCCAGCTGTTGCTTATCCAAACCACTATAGCGTATCCCCATGCGGATTGGGAAGCTGGGCGTACGCAGTATCTCTACTCCCACCGCCAGCTGCCAACCCCTGGAGGCCCACAGTTGGTCCTGGAAACCGGTTACCAAGTCTAGAGTCAGGAGGCCAAAACCCTCGACACGCTTGGAGGCGCCCAGACGGAAAAGGGCGGGATAGTTGGTGATGAACGGTTTCAGGTTCGCCTCCTTGGACAGCTCCTGATATGCCTCGCCCTCTAGTGTATCCGACCGTACCAAGCCTTCTTTGGTGTCCACCACTGTGTAGGTCTCGCTCTGGAACAGGCTGTCCATGGGTACGTCTTGGAGGAATTTCATGCCGGTTACATCGTTCATCCGGTAGGTGTACAGGAAGTATTCATTTTCTCGCCAGGGCATGAATCCCTGAAGGGCATCACCAAGAAGGTCTTTGGTGATAGAGGGTCCGTGCCAGCGGATGCTGCCCAGGGCGTTGATAAGTGAAATGCCCAGTCGATAGCCATTGATTTCGCTGGTAGCAAAGCCTATATCCAGACCAAAACCGCTTCCGCCCACGGCTTGCCTGAGCAGGTAGCGCCCCTCGCCCTTAAATCCGGTAGTATCAGTGAGAAAATACCCACTGCTGGAGTCCTGATCTACACCAATGTGGAACAGACCCTGTAAATACTTGAGAGTGAATCCAATTGCAGCGTCGCCTGTTGGGACAGCGAAGCTGAAACCCCACTCAGCCGCCCCCGTTAGCTCTTCATTGAGAGTCAGTTTCAGGCTGTCTCCGACAACGTTGCCCTGCATCAGCAGGTCAAACATGGCCTTGGGTAGACCCATGTCACCGAATATAACGATCTCACTCGAGAAGGCAGTGATACCTCTGGCCCAGTTGATGCCCGGGATAGGTAGATGCATGCTTGTATTGATCCGCAGCCCGTCGTACGGGATCCCCTCGAGGAATGTTTGTTTATTCACATATTCGTTCGAAAGAGTATCGATAAAATCCGCACCGTTGATCAGGTTATAGTTTTCGATTGATAGTAGGTTATTTTCCAGTCCAAAGGTTAATCCCCCCAGGTTCATACTAAAGTCATTGGCGGAAAAGGCCAGTCGGGCCGGATTGTAGCCTACAGCGTGAATACCCTCGACCAAGCTAGTTGTAGCCCCCGCCAATCCCAGGGAACGTGGATCTGGGGTGGGTCCCTGTGCCCAGAGGAACCCAAAACAGACAACCGGCCACAGTATGCCATTCAGCAGCTTTATTCTATTGTTATGGTGCCTTGCCACGACCTAGTATGCTTCTTTTCTTTGTATCGGATATGATGTGTCGGATAGGAAGCGAAGGCGCCGGGGACATGCTTTCACTTCCGGCCTGCTGTACGGTGACCAGGAATGAAGTTGTGGCCGGATCAATATCATCATCGGGATCATCGTCGGCGGAGACGGTGACCCTGGCCGTACCCGGACCAATACCGGCTACCCGCAGCACTTTCCTGGTCACGCCACCAGACCTTAGAGTGCGTATCGTACCTGTAGCGATGCCAGTATGGCTTGTGGTGGCAGCTAGATCTAATTCTTTGACTTCCATTCCCTCGGGAGGAGTGAATACCGAATCTAGGTAGACGGTGGCCGTGGAGTCGGTAGCTAGGATCATATTGGGAATAGACTGGACCTGGATCTCCGACGAGTCCGGTTCCTCTTCTACGCCTAGAATATCACTGGCGAGGTTGAAGGTGATGAAGGCTGCAAAATTAATCCAGTTGGTGGTTTGCATGGTCCGGAGGCCTTCAGCGCCATATAATGTGATAAAGGTCTTGAGATAAACAGTGGTATCGGAGGCAATCCACCCCACGCGTTCGGCGTCCAGGGCGATAACCTGGGTCGTATCCCCCGGCGTTGTCACCCACCCGAGATTGTTGACATTCTTGGGTGATGGCAGCTCCATATCGAAAAGGTGACCGATCCAGAAGGAGTCACCCTGTTCAGTATAGAACTCGACTTTTTTTGCTATGGTTTCCTGG
This sequence comes from Fidelibacterota bacterium, assembly GCA_020354025.1. Classification (GTDB taxonomy): domain Bacteria; phylum Fidelibacterota; class Marinisomatia; order SCGC-AAA003-L08; family TS1B11. The sequence continues at coordinate 144,618 of CP070638.1, forward strand.
GGCAGGGAAGTTTTTCCAGCGACGGCCAGCTCAGGGTGGAAAACGAACTGGTTGACATCCATGATGGAGTCAGCCTCCAGGACGTCAGGGACAGTGCTGTAAATGGTAGTGTCTCCGGTTCTGGCAGCGGTGGGAATACCGGCGGCAATGTCGTCCAGGTAGTCCAGGGCAAGGGTAAACAGGGTTGTGTCGGAAGCGAGCATTGAAATTTTACCCCCGAAGGGGAAGTTGGTCTCTGCACTGGACGTAAGAGAAGCTGACAGCAGAACGTTCTGGATCTGCTCGCGGGTATCCTCGGCCATAGGTGCCAACGGTATAGGAGCCACCGGCAGGAAGGAAATGTCCTGTGGCATGATAAAGGCAAACGGTGCAATCAACTCAAACTCTCCCCAGATGCCTTTTCCCACTTCTACTACACCTTCACCCTCAACCACGGCAGCCCCCGCCACCTCGATAATGTCCGGTGGTAGGTTGAGCACATCCACTATGGTTTTGCCCTCAGATACAACGGTGGTGTCCCACCAGGAGCTGTTGGTATCCGTAATCCCTTCAGGAAGCCAGTAGGTCCTCACTGAACTCTCGTCGAGGATAATCATGGTATAGGCGGTATCGCCGTTATCGGCATGGGCAGGTGTTCCATCGGGAGCGGTTCCATCGGGATCGGGATAATTGACATATGCAGGAATAGGGATAGCCACGCTGTCACCTTCGTAGGTCCTGCCGACCAGCCGTAGATCTAGCTGCACCGGAAGCTTGATCTGATTGCGCAAGAGCAGAGCGAGGCTTAGCCGCCCGAGCTGAAAACCCGCGAAGCCAGTAGGAATGTTCTGGATGGTAGTATTCACCGCGTCGAAGGAAAGGGAAAAATTCCCGGTGATACTTTCGAAGTGCAGATCCCCCTTTCCGTCATCATCTCCATCCCCGAACTCGATGCCAACCTGGAAGGTGCCAAGCGGCGTACCGTCTAAAGGTAGGGCAATGTCTTCTGCTATCACCTCAGCCTGTACTTCATACTGGAATTCTTCGATGGCGCTGCCACCGGCCGGATTATAGAAGGTATATCCGCCAAGGGCATTGGTAGTATCGATCGGCGCATCACCATCCGATAGCGTATAAGGGCCGAATTTAAGGCTGTCTGTACCGGCGGGCGTCGAGGTGAAATTGGGAAAAGTCAATCCGAACAGGATATCAAATGGGAGGGTGTTGGCCAGACCATTCAGGGAGACTTCGTTTATCGGTGAGGTCACCTGTGAACGCAGGACGCCGCTTCGGATCGCAATATCCTCCGGCAAGGGTAGCGGGTCAGGTGCCTCCGGGAGAACGGATGCTTGAGAAGTGGTAATGGCCAGGCTGTCCACCCCGCCGACCAGGATCTGGACAGTGACAGCCACCTTGGCCGAATCGCCGGCCAGGATTTTCACGGTATCCGTAGCCACCGGCAGGCGCATACTCAGACCAAAGCCCATTTCACTTCCCAGCTTTTCGGTAGCGAGGTCGGTGGAATCATCGTAGGTTGCGTTCTTAAGCAGGCTGTTCTTCTGATGGGTAACCGACAGTAGGCTACCCGAAGTGAGGTTCAGACGGATGGAATCTATACTGGTAGGAAAGCCGTTATTCTCCACCGTAGTGTGAAATTTACTATTATATGGCGTATCATCCAGCCGCAGGTAGCGCATCCGTTCGATGAATGAAATGTCCTGGAAGGCGGTGCTGGTATCGAGTACCTGGAAGGGACCCTCGTTCTCATCTATATCAATAGAGGCCACGTAGGCGTTCCAGTCGTCCTGTAGAATATTGACATCGTATGCCGCCGGGAATGATACGGTGTCATAAAAGGCAGATAGGGCTGTGGTGCGGAGTAAGGAGTCAAGCTTGATTACTATCTGAACGTTTTCTTCCACCGGCATTGTGATTAGACTGTCTGCGCTGATGCCATCCACTGTCTCGGATATAGTCTGGGTGGTTGCTGCCTCTGGCAGCTCCACTTCCAGTAAGCTGGAATCAATCTTAGTTGTGTCCAAAGTCCCGCAGAACTCGATCTGGAGTGTGCTATCCTTGTCAACGGAGATGGTAGTGTCGTTTTCCGCCAGGTCCGACAGGTCGTAGGTTTCGTGAATAAGGGGTATGGTGAGGGAAATTCCCCAGCGGGGGAGTTCCGGTGATTCCAGCAGCTGGAAATCACAAGCCCCGGCAATAATCAAAGTGCCCAGGAACAGTGGTGGCAACAGCACTGTCGCCCAGGTCTTCCTATGTTGTGTTCTGGTTAATTCTGGCATATTGCAGGTAGTTCTACGTGATAGCTCGTAGGACTTTTCTGTAATTGTGGGAATCTAGGAAGGATTATTCCAAATACAAATGATTTCGTAAAGTGGTTTGCCGCCTGTTTCCGGCGCTAGTGATAGTCAATTACCGACCACTAGTCCTTCGCCAAGCTAAGGGCAAGCCAGCAGTGGCTAAATCATTATTTCAGATAAGCTTTGAGAGCCTCCGCCTTATCGAGACGCTCCCAGGTAAAGTCATCATCTTCCCGTCCGAAATGTCCATATGCAGCGGTTTTCTGATAGATGGGGCGTAGCAGGTCCAGGTGCTGTATAATTTCCCTGGGTTTAAGGGGGAATTCCTCTCTGATGATCTCTCCGATTTTCCGGTCGTCCAACCGTCCGGTCCCGAAGGTATCCACGCTGACTGAAACGGGTTCCGCCACGCCGATACTGTACGCTAGCTGCACTTCGCACCGTCTGGCGAGCTCCGCTCCTACAACGTTCTTGGCGATATACCTAGTCATGTAAGCGGCGGAACGATCAACTTTGGAGGGATCTTTTCCGGAAAAGGCACCACCACCATGACGAGCATAACCGCCGTATGTATCCACGATGATTTTACGCCCCGTGAGACCTGTGTCTGCCTGGGGGCCGCCCATTACGAAGCGGCCTGTGCCATTGACGATAAAATGCTCCTCAAAATCGAGGCCGCTATCCACCAGGACTGGCAGCACGACACGATCGACAACCTCTTTGGTAATGAGCTGGTGTTCCATGCGGACATCGGGATAAGCGTCGCTCAGGTCATCGTGCTGTGTCGCCACCACCACTTTTTTCACCGCTACCGGACGATCTCCATCGTACTCCACGGTCACTTGCGACTTACCGTCGGGTCGCAGCCAGGGTAAATCTTCGGACTTGCGCAGCTCGGCCAGACGCCGGGTGATCCGCTGTGCCAGCTGGATCGGTAGGGGCATCAGCTCAGGGGTCTCATTACAGGCGAAGCCGAACATGTGCCCCTGATCGCCGGCCCCCTGTTCATGTTCGTTGGACTCTTCCACTCCTTGAGCAATCTCCGGACTCTGCTCGTCGATACTGGTAAGGACCGCCGCTTTCGTGGCGCTTATACCGTATGAGGCGCGGGTATAGCCGATATCGGCCAGCGTCTTGCGGACTATGTTGGGGATGTCCACATAAGTGGTCGTGGTAATCTCCCCGGAAACTAGGATCAGACCGGTAGTGGCCAGAGTCTCGCAGGCCACCCTGCCGTAGGGATCGTCCGCCAGAATCCCGTCCAGAATGGCATCGGAGATCTGGTCGCAGACCTTGTCCGGATGACCCTCGGTTACCGATTCAGACGTAAATAGGCGGTGATCAGGCATTCAACTTTCCTTTGCTAATGAAGATGTAAATCCCAATAAAGGATTAAAAGTTACATAGGAAGCGATCATTTATTCCAGTCTATTACTGGCTAGCCACTGAGTAAGCCAATCCAGGGAAATATATTGCGATACATTTAACTGTCGAGGGACCTCGAGTGGTGGCAGATCAGAATAGTCATCATCGGTTACCTTTCATTAAATTGCTCACCCTTGATAACTATCCTGAGGAATATGCCATGCTCAAACTGGTGTCTTTGCTTGTCCTGATCACCCTGTCCTGGGCAACAGCCCGGATCACACCGGAAATTTACCGTCAACGGCGGGCAGCGGTCCGAGCCCAGCTCGGCCCCGGTGAGCGGATAGTTCTGCTCACCGAAACCGTCACTATCCGGAACGGTGATGTGGAGCATGAATTTCGCCCCAACTCCGACTTCTGGTACCTGACTGGTTTCGGAGAGCCCGAGGCGGCCCTGGTGTTAACCGGCGAAGACGTGAGTTTCTCCTTAGGTGATCAGGACTACCGGGGCAATGAGTTTCTGTTCCTGAGGGAGAAGAATCCGGTGAGGGAGCGATGGACGGGAATACACCTGGGGGCGGAACGTGCACCTGGAGCTCTCCTCATCGACCACGCTCTGCCTATCGATATCTTCACCGATGCATTACCCTATCTCATGCAAGGGACCGGTACCATTTACGTTAATCTCAACCGGGATAAGCTGGAGCAGTCCCTTACTGTACTGGCCGAAGCGACGCTTCAATGGGTGCCAAAGGAGAATGGTGTATTCATCATAGCCGATGCAGTCCGACGTTTCAGGAAGCGACTCAGGGCCCGTACCAGGGGTATCAAGCCGCCCAACTGGAAGATCGCCTATAAATCGACCGATGAAATTATCCATCCCATGCGCCTCCGCAAGTCGGCTAGTGAGTTGGAGGTGCTCCAGCGGGCGGTGGATGTCACCGGTGATGGATTGGTGGCAGCCATTCAGCGGGTTCATCCCGGACTGTACGAGTATCAGGTGCAGGCAACAATTGAGTATGAATTCAAGGATAACGGCGCGCAGCGAGAGGGTTTTCCATCCATCGTCGCTTCAGGACCCAACGCGCTCAATCTGCACTATTCAGAGAACAGCCGCCAACTTCAATCGGGTGAGCTACTGCTCATGGACGTAGGTGCCGAGGTTGACATGTACACCGCCGATGTCGCCCGCACAGTGCCCGTTAGCGGTTCCTTTTCACCTACTCAGCGGGAGCTCTACGGCTATCTCCTGGAAGTCCAGGCAGCAGCGGCGGCTGCCCTGAAACCAGGTATCACCATTAATGAACTGAACCAGGTCGCCAGGGAAGTGCTCGAAGAGAAGGGCTATGACCAATACTTCATCCATAACTTATCCCATTGGCTGGGCATGGACGTACACGACGTAGGCCGGAAGGCAACACCCGCCGAACCGGGGATGATCTTGACCATCGAGCCTGGCATTTACATCCCGGTTGACGATCAAGCGGTGCCCCAGTCCTACCGGGGTATAGGCATGCGCCTGGAAGATGATTTCCTGGTGACAGAAAAGGGTGCCGTTATACTATCCGGGAAAATCCCCCGCACCATCGAAGAAATTGAATCCTTGATGAAACAATAAACCGGCCGCCGAGACCACTCGCAACCGGCCGGTTGTTGGATTTATAGAGTAGAGGGTTGCCTTAGTCCTTTTCCTCGAGGACCTTATTCAAGTGCTCATCCATATTGGCATCACTCGGAACTGCTACTACACGATCCGAAAACCGCACTGCACCCGTGTCAGGATCCCTGACGCTTTTGATTACCCGCACATGTTGCGTCCCTTCCCTACGTTCTGCGTGCTTTCGGGCTTTGTCCGCAAAGGATCTCTGTCCTTTTGCCATAATTATTCTCCTTTCTTCTCATTTTCTGGTTCCTCTGAGTAGGAAATCACAGCGTTACCCCCCCTGTGTTTAACCACGTACATAGCATCATCGGCGCATTTGATAAGTGTATTGATGTCATCACCATCTATGGGGTATTCCGACATGCCGATACTGACCGAAATCCGTGTTTTCACGCTCTGATTCTCAAACTGGTACTCAGCGATAGACTTCCTGATTCTTTCGGCTGTTGAGAGGCAGCTTTGCTTATCGGCGTTAATGATGACCACTCCAAACTCCTCACCACCGTAGCGCCCGGCAATGTCGGCCTTTCGGATGCAGGATCGAATCAGCTGGGATGTCTGCCAGAGGACGTAGTCACCAAAAAGGTGTCCGTGTGTATCGTTAACCCGCTTGAAACTGTCCAGATCAAGCATTAAAAAGGTCATCGTATCACTATAGCGGGATGCCCGTTCCAGCTCAATCCCAAAACGCTCCATAAATGATCGATGGTTCAGCAGCTGAGTCAGACCGTCAATAGTAGCAATAGCCCTGACTTCCTGGTATCTCTGACTCCAGCAGAGAGCGGTTCCATACACTTGGCTGATGGCCTTCAGAATGCCCATATCGGTGGGGCTGAAATGATCCTTTGCGACGCTCTCTAGGGCTAATATGCCCCGGGGCACACCGGCTTCCATAAGCGGCACTCCCAGGAAGGATGTCAGTGGGGTCTTCTTGAGGTCGCCCGCTACAAATCGGCCCTTATATCCCGATGTCTTCAACCGACCGATGTTTATGGGTCGAGCTTGCATGAATACCTCACCGTGAGCAACACCAGCGGTTGTATAAGTGTAGCCTTCTAAGTAGTCATCCTTAAGGCCCTCCACCCGGTCAATTTGCAGCCTCTCCTTCGTTTCTTTGGATAGTGTCGAGATGGTAAATCTGTCGAAAGTCATCGCCTCCTTCACTAGCCTGACAAGAGTGTCAATCAACACTTCTGAGGTGGATGAAATGTCAAGGTTGCCGGCCTTGCTCACAAGATCTGAAAGGAACGTGTTTTCGGCGTATATGGCCCCCATTTTAGAATTCAGAAGCAGGTTGTTCTCAACCATCCGGGCAGCCTGATCGATGTAGTGCTGGACCTGGGCTTTATCATCTGGTTCCTGTGGCAATTTCACCACGAGCAGTCCTGCGTGTTCTTCATCGGCGGAAAGGGAACGGGCTATGACGAGTGTGTCCGGACCTTTCCTGGAACCGGCCAGAAACCGGGCTGCCTCCTCATCCGATATTCTTATCGGTACTGGCTGCCCGTCAGATTCCTCCGTCTTACTCAAATCTGAAATGGCGTCAGCTGGGAGAGATCTGATGAAGATTTTTTTAGCGGCGCTGCTCTTCTGGAGGACAAGATTTTCCCCCTCCCCCTCGTAAAGGTAGACCGCCGCCTCGCTGCTGGGTAGGGCATCAGTCAGACAAGTGAACACGATCCACAGGGAATCAAGGAAGTAATCCTTAGGGTGCTGTTGATTGGAAAACGTTGCCGTCATCGGATGATCGATTCGTTCCTTATGTCGTGTGTAGGGTTTGCTCTCTATTGCGGAGGGAGATAGACAATCTCACCTCACGGAATTCCCACTATGAGAGATAAAGTTAATAAAACGTATCTTAGTTTCCATGTGAGTTTTATCACGTTTCGATGAAATTCGAATTAGGCTCTTGGTAGGCAGGCCGATAAGAGTGGATTGGGATACCAGTTCGAGGTATTCACTAGCCGGTCCTGACTACCCGCAGGAAAGGCTGGCGCTTATCCAGCCGGTTCAGGCCTACAGCCTGGGCCAGCCGGACGGCATCGCGGTATTCGTCCCTAGTAGTCGGACGATCAAGGATTGGATATTCAGTCGCCCTGTATGCCGGGTGATACTGGTCCATGAGATTAAGATAGGTCTCAGGCGAAATCTCCTCGGCCAGGAACCGTAGGATCTGCTCGGTTCCGGCTAGTCGTTCGGGCAGGACTAGGTGCCGCACCAGCAGCCCGCGAGTGGCCACGCCCGCGCTATCCAGCTCCAGATCGCCAACCTGACGGTGCATTTCCCGCACTGCCGCCTGGTTGACCTCAGGATAGTTCACTACCTTGGAGTAGCGGCTGGCCGTGTCTGAATCGGCGTACTTCATGTCGGGCATGTAAATATCCACTATGCCATCCAGCAGGTGCAGCATCTCTTGGGAGTCATAGCCACCGGTGTTATATACTAGGGGCAGGCGTAGTCCCCGCTCTGCGGCTACCAACAGGGCGGCAATTATTTGTGGCACTACGTGGCTGGGAGAGACCAGGTTAATGTTATGGCACCCATAGTCCTGCAGATCGAGCATCATGGCGGCTAGCTCCTCCGGCTCCACCTCCCGGCCGCCCGACAGTTGACTGATATCGCTGTTCTGGCAGAACTGGCACCTGAGATTGCAGCCGGAGAAGAAGATAGTCCCTGAGCCCCGCCAGCCCCGGAGGGGGTCCTCCTCACCGAGATGGGGTCCGGCGCTGCTCACGCGGGCTTTCATACCGGTGCGGCAGACTCCCTCCTTACCAGCGCTGCGGTCGGCCTTACAGTGCCAGGCGCAGACGTTGCACAGGGAGAGGAGCTGGTAGGCTTCCTCAACCCGCCTGGTCAGCTCGCCGTTACGCAGCAAGACCTGGTAAGCGGGTCGACGGTTGGTGCTCCTTTCCTGTATATTATCTTGAGTCATGGACCTAACCTGCGGTGTGTTGGCCATGGTCCGGCCGAAAATGAAAGTAAGTCGACGTTGGAAGTAACGGAAGTGAAATCCGGGAAAGGAGAGGCATTCCGAATGGCCTGCCGACTTGGAATAACCGCACCGGGAGCAGGGAGATGTAATCGTACCGACTTCAATCGACTTGTACCTTCTGCCTTGAGTGATGGAAGAAAACAATATGGGCAGCGGTTGACATCACGGCAGCTGCTCTCCTGCAGGCGTGGGTTGGGAAAAATCCTTGGGCGGGATCAGGCTCATGCAGCGCTCGGCCATGACCGTGATTGTTAGGGAAGGATTGATTCCCACGTTAACCGGTATCGCAGATCCATCGACTACATACAGGCTCGGATAATTGAAGACTCGGTGGTTGGTGTCGATGACTCCATCATTGGGCGAGCTGGCGATTTGGCATCCTCCTAAAAGATGCCCACTCAGAGACAGGTTTCCTATGCTATCCAACAGGACATTTCCTGGAACGCCGTCGGCGTGCTGTGCCAGGTGTCGCGCTGCCTCGTTTGCTTCGGGGATGTATGACGGCGCCCTTTTGCCGTGAGCTACTACGGAGTATAGCCTTTTACGAAATAAAGAGTACCACCGCGGGCCGTAGGCGAAAGAAAGCTGATTATCTAGGAGCTGCATCACCGTGAGGACAATTACTCTCCGGTGCCATCCGGTAGCCCGCATGGAGTATGTGGATCGCAGAGGATGGGCCAGAAAGCTTCCCAGTGTTTTCAAGGTGCGGATGGTTGGCCGGTCGTCGTCGACCAGTGGGCCCCCGATCAAGTGAAAGAAGTTGTAGCTGGGTGGGAAACGATTCTGCGTAATGTGGGTGTAGCGGTTGGGAAAGAAGCGTGAGGAAATGGTTGCCCCCTCGGTCATGTCGATTGATCGGTCTCGTGATACTACACCCACGAAGGTCTCGCTATTGGTGCGCACGATCCTTCCTAGGGTGTCCGAGATACCGGGGAGTGCCCCAGCCCTTTTGCAGCGGAACAGCAGCTCAAGGGTTCCAAGTAGACCGCCAGCGAAGACAACCTGGGTTGCCCTGAGAGGAGAGTACTGCTGTCTGCGGTTGAGGGGATGCTTCATGGTAATCAGGTATCCTCCCCCTTCTACCGGATTCACCAGGATTACCTTCCGGTCAGGAAGCACTTCTGCGCCGAGTTTCTCCGCTAGATAAAGGTAGTTCTTATCGAGGGAGTTCTTGGCGTTGTAGGCGCAGCCGGCGATGCATGCACCGCATGGTTCACAGCCTCGCCGTGGGAGACCTTTTCCTCCAAAATAGGGATCGGGGTGCTCCACGCCAGGCTTCCCGAAATAGATGCCCTGCTCGACGGGGCCAAAGGTGCTCTCCGCCTGTAGGGATGCAGCCGTCTTCCGTAGATACTCGTCCATCGTGCCGAAAAGGGGATTAGATTCCACGCCCAGCATCCGCTTGGCTGTTGCATAGTGCGGCTTCAGTTCCTTCTTCCAGTTGATGCCCAGATCCCTTCGGGCAAGATCAGTGTAGAAGTCTTCCTCTGGCTCCAGAAGCACGGCAGCATAGACGAGGCTGCCGCCGCCCACGCCCACCCCGCGTATCGCCATCAGGTGGCGGAACAGGTCCACCGATAGAATTCCCCGGAATCCCAGTACCGGTGCCCATATGAGGTGCCTGGGGCTCTGGTTGGCTTGCTCCAGGTCTGTGTCGGTCATACGGCGTCCCTGCTCCAGTACTGCCACACGATAACCCTTCTCGGCCAATCTCAACGCCGACACACTGCCGCCAAAGCCGCTGCCGATGATTGCGAAATCGAAGTTGTGTTCAGTCACGCAATGCTCCTACGGGGCTACGCGCTGCTCAACGCAAAGGGAAATGGGTTAAACCGGCCGCCGAAGATCGGAATGCAGCCTAGACCAAGGTAAAGGGATGCCCTGATCTGTCGTAGCTCGTCATGGAAGGTGGCCGCAAGCCCACGATTGTATGGCGAGTAATCAATGTGTAGCGAGATAAGATCATCGAACCGGGAGGGTGCCAGATACGCCCTGAACCTACGCACCCTGTTGACGTGCCTGTCGATGCTTTCACCCCTGACAAAGATGTTGTATCCGCTTTCGATATCCCCCGTTTCACTTGCTTCAAATCCCTTGCCTATCCACCGCCCGGGCCCGAATAAACGATGCACATATAATAACACGAGGGGTGATACAAGGCCAGCAGAGAGCATCTCACCTTTGTGCTCCCCGATTAGCTCTGTTTGAGCAGGGGCATCCATTTCCCCGAAGACACGAACGATCTCGTTCCTATTCAGGCTTTTCAGGTGTTTAAGTGTGAGGTCCTCCACCGATGTGCCCACGATTTCGTCGATTACCTTCTTGCTGTCTAGCATTTCTTCTCTCCTTTAAATCTCAATACCTGGGGCAGAAATCTGATCACAGCCTTCTCAGTTCCCGTTTGCTATTAGTACCCGATTCGCTAGCCAGTCTTGAGCTATGGTCGGAGCAATAGCGTTTGATTCGGATCAGATCGCCATTCCGAAGCAGGTCCAGGTAGGCAAGGTATACTCGTTCAGTAATGCCTTTGGATGTTCGCATTGCCTTACATCCTTCAGATTGCATTAACCAAATGCGGTTGGATGAGGAGAGTTCTCATGGAAAGGTAAGATGGAAAGGCGGGAAAGGCAAATGCCATAATACGCTTTCAACCGGGAAGTTCAGCCACCCATACATCGGTGGCAGTATAATCCCGCCCCTTCCTCCTTGAGTTTCCACATCCCCCTACTTTTTGTATAAATCTTTATATTGGTGAACCCGCCGTCTCTTCATTTTTACTTACGGATTGATGGAAAGAAATAGCATATCCCCAATCGCTAGCGAGACCTTCATGTGCTGGATCATAGAGGAGTGTCTTCGGCTGTGAGCGGGGTGGCAGACCCTGACTGATGCCCTTATATCTTGAACTGAAGGCCGGGTGCTGGTATTCCTGGTCGGAATGCTTCTAGTATGGAATTGTGATCCCGACAAATCAGATTTTGTTTTTGATTGTGAATCCCTAGAGGATAAAAGTAACTTTTCCCGTGCATTTAAGTGCACTTATTATTGCTGCCATTACATTTTAAAATTCTAATGGAGGATGATTCTGATGGCGTACATTATCTGTGAGCCCTGTTTTGGTGTTTGCGATACGGCCTGTGTTGAAGTGTGTCCGGTCGATTGTATCCTACCGGACGAGGGCTGGGAAAAAGGGGATGATCCCGCTGGCCACATGCTGTACATCGATCCTGAAGAGTGCATTGATTGCGGAGCCTGTGAACCGGAATGTCCGGTTGAGGCCATTTTTGAGGAAGACGCAGTTCCTGAAGAGTGGAAAAAGTACATCAAAATGAACTATGACCACTTCGGGCGCGAGTATTCCGGATAAACTTCTGAATTTATCTTACTTTTGGAGGCGGCTGTTCGGGATGCGGACAGCCGCTTTCTTCTGTGCATAATCAACGGTAATATCAGACAAATTACTACCAGTAAGTCTTACTACTCGACTGAAAAGGGAATCATAAATGAAGCGCGATGATATAATGGCCGTGCTGAAAACTGTAAATTATCCCGGCTACAGTCGGGATATCATCTCGTTTGGGATGGTTACCGACGTGCAAATATCGGGCAGCGATGTCAAGGTGGTGCTGGCGGTGGCTACCAGCAATCAGGAGCAGAAGGCCCAACTTGCCGCTAGTATCAAGTCGGCGCTTTCCGAGCGGCTGAAGCTATCCCATGTGGAAGTGGAAACTGTGACGCCAAAACCTGCGGCAAACGCTGGAGCTTTTGCCGCGGCAGGACCGAATCTGGTCCGGACTGCCATCCCCGGTGTAGAGCGGACCATCGCCGTGGCCAGTAGCAAGGGGGGTGTGGGGAAATCCACTGTGGCGGTGAATCTGGCCGCTGCCATGTCCCTAGCCGGAGCTAATGTGGGCATCCTGGACCTGGACATTTACGGTCCCAGCCTGCCCATGATGGTGGGCATCGACGAACGGCCTTCCCTGAATGACCAACAGAAAATCGTTCCCCTAAAACGCCACGGTCTGCGCATCATGTCATTTGGATTCATCAGCGGCAACCAGGCGCCTACTATCTGGCGGGGACCATTAGTAGCAAAGCTGACCGAGCAGTTCTTCGAGGATGTGGATTGGGGAGAGCTAGATTATCTGATTCTTGACCTACCCCCCGGAACGGGCGACATACAGCTGACTATGGTTCAACGGTTGATCCTTACCGGCGTGGTTATTGTGACCACTCCCCAGAAGCTGGCTCTCCTGGACGTGCGTAAAGGGGCGGACATGTTTAAAAAGGTGGACACACCGGTTCTGGGGGTTGTGGAAAACATGTCGGGTCTTTCCCTGACGGGTGTGGTAAAGGATGCCGGGCGCAGGGCCGTACCAGAGGCTATTCTGGAACTGGAGGGATTGAGTGAAGTTTCCCGTATTACGGCGGATAAACAGGGATACTTCGAGGCAACCTTGCCCATCTTCCGAAGTGGCGGCGGTAACCAGGAGAGTAATCGACTGGGAGTGCCCCTGCTGGGCAGGATACCGCTGGCCTCGGACCTGGTCATAGCCTCAGATTCCGGTGAACCATATGTCCTTAGTCATCCGGATACACCAGTGGGAAAGGCGTTTAAGCACATCGCCGATACGCTTATGAAACAAACGGATAGTCCTGAGGATCGAAAATATGGAGCCTGATCTTATTCTGGCGGGAGAACACACCGGGAACCGACACCCCTGGCAGGACGTTGGAAATGGGCCAACTCCGTTATAGTATGGAGTTGAGAGATTTATTACCATTACCATAAGAGTGAGATGGATCAACCGCATGGTTGCCTAAGGCGTGGGTGAAAGGTAATTTAGCTTAAATAATATAGATGGAATCCAAGATCGAAACGGAGCTAAAAGATCTCGTCCTGGATCAGGGGAATCTACCAAGGCACATCGCTATCATAATGGATGGTAATGGCCGTTGGGCGAAATCCAGAGGACTGCCCAGAGTAGCGGGGCACAAGGAAGGTGTGAACTCCGTCAGGGAGATCACCCGGGCTTGTGGTGAGCTAGGCATCGAGATTCTGACCCTCTATACATTCAGCTCGGAGAATTGGAAGCGCCCTCGCGCGGAGGTGGACGCCCTTATGCGGTTGCTGGTGACCACTATCAGGGGAGAGGTGCAGGAGCTGATGGAAAACAACGTACGCCTTACCGTTATTGGTCATCTGGGTGATCTTCCGGCAATAGCGCGTCAGGAAATGCAGAATGCTATGGAGCTTACAGGGTCCAATACTGGATTGAACCTCAACCTAGCCCTCAGCTATGGCGGCCGTCAGGAAATCCTGGAGGCGGTCCAGCGAGTCTCCCGCAGGGTATCTGATGACAGCCTTGAACCAGAAGATATTGATGAGGAGTATTTTGAAAGTTGCCTGTTCACCCACGACATGCCCGATCCGGAGCTCATTGTTCGTACAAGCGGTGAAACCCGCCTGAGTAATTTCCTTTTGTGGCAGTCCGCTTATAGCGAATTGATTGTCTCGGACACCATGTGGCCGGCGTTCCGGCGGAACGAACTCTACAAGACACTCTTGGAATACCAGCATCGCGAGCGGCGCTTCGGCCGGCTGAGTGAACAGGTAAAACCATCTTCGGTAATGGGATAATCGAAATGCGCGACCGGTATCTCATTGGATTACTGGTCCTGCTCACTACGAGCTGGGCTCAGCAGGCGCCCAGTTTCAATCTGAAGGAAGTAGTGGTTGAAGGCAATGAGCGAGCCTCCGCCCAGGTTGTACAGACCACTTCCCGGTTGTATCCCGGCCGCACTGTTACGGCTATAGATATACAGCGCGGCATCCGCCGCCTGTGGAATCTGGGTTTCTTCGCGGATATTCAGATCTACCTGGATGAAAACACCGATGATGGGATAGTGCTCCGCATCACGGTTGAGGAGTATCCTTCGTTGGAAGAGATTATCATTGAGGGCAACAGGAAGATCGGCAAGAATAAAATTCTGGAAACCATCGAACTGAGACCACCCCAAATCCTGTCGGAGTATGCCGCCTCTGAAGTGATTCGTAAAATCAAGAAGCTATATCGGGAAGATGGCTATCTGAATGTGGAAGTTACCGTTGAGCAGAAACCCGGAAAACATCCCTATGGACAAATCCTTACCGTCACGATTATAGAGAATAAGAAGGTTCGGCTTCGGAGCATCCGGTTTGAAGGCAACGAACGATTCTCCTCTTTTGTGCTGCGCTACAAGATGAAGGACACCAAGCAATGGCGCTGGTACATGTTCTGGCGTTCTTCTTTTGACCGTGACAAACTTGAAGACGACTTGAATTTGATCGTGGCTCATTATAACAACAATGGCTATCGCGACGCTAGGGTACTTAGCGACTCGGTCCTGGTTACCCCTGACGGCAAAGGATTGGAGCTGCTGATTCAGATTCACGAAGGTAATCCTTATTATTACCGCAACTTTTCATGGGAAGGCAATACTCTGCATACCGATGAAGATCTGGAGGCTGCCCTGCGATTTGTTAAAGGCGACCTTTACAACAAGGAAGCATTCCAAATGGCCGTTAGCCAGAGAGTACATCCGATTTATATGGACGAGGGCTATCTTTATTCCAGAGTGGATCCGGTCGAGTATCCTGTCGGTAAAGATTCGTTGGACGTGATCTTTAACATTGTTGAAAACCAGAAAGTGTCGGTCAGGTATGTTAACATCGCCGGGAACGAGAAGACCCGGGATTATGTAATCCGGCGTGAGCTGCGTATCAATCCGGGAGATACCTTCAGTTACGAAAAACTCAGCCGGAGCCAACGGGACGTGTGGATTCTCAACTTTTTTGAAAACGTGGAACCCAATGTACTACCGGTGGACGAGGATGAGGTGGATCTAAGCATCAAGGTGACGGAGAGGTCCACCGACCGGGCGAACTTGTCCATTGGTTATACGGAGCAGTTCGGTATGATTGGCGGCGGCGGTCTGCAGTTCACTAACCTGCTGGGTACCGGGCAGCAGCTCAACCTGAGTTATAATCGCGGCGCGCAAACTGGCTACGGTTTAATACCAGGCGCCGGCCAAGCGGCAGCCTATGAATCCTTTTCCGTAAGTCTGCTCAATCCCTGGCTGCTAAACACCCCGAATACAGTGGGGCTGTCGGCTTTCTATACCGAGCGGGGACAGTCAAGGTATGTCAGCTACTTCCCGTTCGATATTGTCCAGTGGGGTGGTACTGCGAGGTGGGGACGCCGTTTCCGGTGGCCTGACTCCTTCTTCCGGGGAGCTTGGATCTTCCAGGGAGCCGATAAAAAATATATTGGATATAGAGAGGACCTGACAAGGTATCTGGTCGGTGTCCGACCTGATGAAGATATTCAACCGTACGAGGGAGGTAAAGAATTCATCTCTACGGTAGGTATATCGTTCACCCAGGCGATAACGCGGGACAGTCGGAATCGGCCCGAGTTTCCTACTATGGGCTCCGAGATGAGTTGGGTGTCTACTCTCTCGGGCTCAATCCTGGGAGGTAATGAGGACTTCCAGAAGCATGTATTTACGCTCAAATGGTACATACCTACCGTCGAGAAACTGGTGTTCCGTCAAATGATGAAAATCGGGGCTATCAGACAGATACCCGATCCACAAGGCGAACGTTCCATACTTCCCCCGGATGAAAAGTTTTTCATGGGTGGGAGTGGGATTCCATTCGGTGAGATGCTCCGTGGCTACCCTGATAATACCGTGGGGCCATTGACCGTGGGGCCATTGACCGGGGGGCGTCCCCTCGGTGGTACAGTAATGCTGAAATACTCGGCCGAACTGCGGCTGTCATTGTCTGAGAATCCTACTATCTATGTTCTGGCATTCATGGATATGGGGAATACGTGGCTCGATTTCAGCTATGTAGATCCCTTCAATCTCAAACGGTCGGTGGGTGTGGGTGTTCGAATGTTCATGCCCATGCTGGGGATGTTGGGACTCGACATGGGATACGGCTTTGATTCGGTCGAAAGTGAGGAACCGGGCCCCCACGGCTGGGAGCTGCATTTCATTTTTGGACAACCATTCTAACCCATAAAAGGAGGCACGGTGAAAAAGAGCAGATTAATTGGATGTCTAGTTAGCCTGACAATGATAATACCCTCGGGGATGTTCGGTCAGCTTAAGATAGGGTATATCGATTCTAATCGTATCATGCAGGAATATGAAGAGGTTCGAGACGCCCAGGCCAAACTGGAGAAGGAGACCCGACGCCTGCAGGTGGAGTATAACACCTATGTGGAACGGCTGGATAGCCTGAACCGGGAATTTGAGCGCCAGCGCCTGTTGCTGAGTAATGAAAAAATCCGGGAGAAGGAACAGGAGATTCAATCTCTCTATCAGAACACCCAGGCATTCCAGCAGTCCAAGTTTGGTCCCGAGGGGGAACTCTACCGCTACCAGGCACAATTAATGGCGCCGGTTCTGGACAAGGTTGATGCAGCGGTGAAGCGGATCGGAGCGGAGCGATCCTTCGATTATATTGTTGATGCTGCCGGTGGGGCCCTGGTGTATGCCTTGCCAGCCCACGACCTCACGGATGACGTTATTGCCGAACTACGCCGTTCTGCTGCACCAAAGCAGCAGTAACTGCACCTTCTGACTTGCCTACTCTGGCCCAGATTGCTGAAGTGGTTGGTGGGGAGGTGGATGGGGATGGATCAATAGAGATCACCCATGCTTGTGAAATTACCTCTGGAAGCACAGGCGGAATTACCTTCCTGGCTGATCCCAAACACGACCGCGATTTGGCTTCATCCCCAGCCAGTGCGATAATACTAAAAGCTGACGCTGAATCACACGGCAAGCCGGCCATCCGGGTGGCGAATCCCGCCAAGGCTTTTGCTGACGCGCTGGCTTTTCTTTATCCCGAAGTTCCTTACCTTTCAGGGGTTCACTCTTCGGCTACTTTGGGTCGGGGAGTTAAGCTAGGCCGAGAGGTATGCATCGGTCCCTGTGCTGTGATCGGTAATGAAGTAACTATAGGCAAAGGATCGATTATCGAAGCCGGTGTTAGTGTGGGCTCAGGCACAACCATTGGTAGTCGGGTTCGGCTCCATCCAAATGTGGTCATTTATGACGGCATGCGACTGGGGGACGAGGTTATCATCCATAGTGGTACTATTATCGGAGCCGACGGTTATGGCTATGTCACCGAAGAAAATGTCCATCATAAGATTCCCCAGGTAGGCCGGGTTGTTATCGGGAATCGGGTGGAAATTGGCGCCAACAGCGCTGTGGACCGGAGTACTATCGGCGATACAATCATCGGTGACGGTACTAAAATCGACAATCTGGTGCACATTGCCCATAACGTGAAGATCGGAAGCGGCTGCCTGTTTGCCGGTATGGTAGGGATCGCTGGATCGACAACTATCGGCAATTTTGTCACTCTGGCGGGCCAGGTGGGTGTTGCGGACCACCTTACCATTGGTGATCGGGTGGTGGTAGCCGCTAAAGCAGCCGTCAGGCAATCGATCCCCGCCGGGCGATTTTACGCAGGTGATCCCGCGGTTGAACACCAGAAGTGGCTTCGGCAATATGGAGCCATCAAACAGCTGCCGGAGCTGACCCGGCGGCTGCGCAAGCTGGAGGCCAGCCTGGCCCGGCTGGAAAAAGCGCCTCAAGAGGAAGGAGATTAACCTATATGGCCGGATTTCAACATTCCATCAGGAAGGAAGTATCCGTTACCGGAGTAGGGCTGCATACAGGACTGGATTGCACCGCTATTTTCAAACCTGCAGACGTCAATTCGGGTATCCGTTTCATTCGAACCGATCTGGAAGACTTTCCACCTGTCCTATCCGATATTGACCATGTGGTGGATATCTCCCGGGGTACCACCATTGCACAGAATGGCCATCAGGTTCATACGGTGGAACATATCCTTGCGGCCGTCAGCGGTCTGGGAATTGACAACCTACTGGTCGAGCTCAGTGCTAAAGAACCGCCGGTGATGGATGGCAGCGCCAAACCCTTTGTGGAGGTTCTGCTGGAAGCGGGCCTTGCGGAGCAGAGTGCCGAACGCAAGGTGCTGGTCATTGATAAGACCGTCTCCTACTCCGACCCCGGTAAGAACATCGATATGCATGTAATCCCGTCCGAGGCTTTCCGTATTACCTTCATGATGGACTATCACCATCTAACGCGGAACGGTACCCAGACCATGTCTGTCTACAGCATGGAAGAAGATTTCGTAAAACGCATCGCTCCAGCACGAACCTTCTGCTTGTTCAGTGAGGTAGAACAGCTGAAAGATCAGGATCTGGCTAAGGGGGGTAGTTTGGAGAATGCGTTGGTTTTTGTGGACCGACCTATTGAACCGGGCGAAATAGACCATCTGAAGCAGCTTTTCAATATCAAAGGCGAAGTAATACCAGGTGATGACGGCATCCTGAAGGGACAGATACTCCGCTTTGAGAATGAGGCGGTGCGACACAAAATCCTCGATCTCATCGGTGACCTGGCCTTGCTCGGTATGCCAATCCAGGGTCATGTTGTGGCTACTCGCAGCGGGCATGCTTCCAACGTGGAGCTGGTTAAGCGCCTGAAACAGGTTTATGGTAGACGTTTGCAGCGGAAACGAGTGCAGAGTGCCAGCGCTAAAATAAAGTTTGATGTCCGAGCCATCTCCGACATCCTCCCCCATCGCTACCCGTTCCTCCTGGTGGATCGGGTACTGGATGTTGAGCCTGGTGAGCGCATTCGAGCGGTGAAGAATGTGACTATAAACGAGGAGTTATTCCAGGGGCACTTCCCTGACAGGCCCATTCTGCCGGGTGTGCTGATCCTTGAAGCTTTAGCCCAGGCGGGGGGCTTCATGCTGCTTAATACGGTACCTGACCCTAATACTAAGCTAATTTACTTCACCGCAATCGACAAAGCCCGTTTCCGCCGGCCTGTAGTCCCCGGCGACCAGCTCGTCCTGGAGGTAGAATTAATAAAAATACGCCTGAATACCTGCAAGCTAGCTGGCAAAGCGCTGGTGGATGGTGAACTGGCGGCAGAGGCCGAAATGATGGCCATGATCGCCGATCGTGAGGAATAGACATTTCTACCCTCGTCCATCCCACTGCCGTTGTTGATCCCGATGCCCAACTGGCCCCCGAAGTAAAAATCGGCCCTTTTGCTGTTGTTGAAGGAGGCACCGTTGTGGGTGAGCGGACCGAGATCATGGCTCATGCCCAGGTCTTACAGGGAACTACCTTGGGGATTGATTGCCAGGTATTTCAAGGGGCGGTGATTGGTGCTCCTCCCCAGGACTTGAGTTTCGAGGGCGGCAATACTCCAACCTCCATCGGGGACGGGACCGTCCTGCGGGAATATGTGACGGTCCATCGGGGAACTCATGAAGAAGGGACCATCATTGGCTCCCAGGCCTACTTGATGGCGTATGTTCATGTCGGGCATGACGGCCGGGTTGGTGATAACGTGATCCTGGCTAATATGGTGCAACTAGGGGGCTTTGCGCAAATCCACGAGTTCGCTTCTATTGGGGGCTGCACACCCGTGCACCAGTTCTGCCGCGTGGGAGCCCATGCCTTTGTTGGTGGCGGCTACCGGGTGGTACAGGATGTCCCGCCCTACGTTATAGCTTCCGGGGAACCCCTCAGGTTTGGCGGGTTGAATGTTGTAGGTCTGCGACGTCGCGGTTTTCCGGCAGAAGTGCGGGGCCAGATCAAGATGGCCTACAAACTCATTTACCGTTCGGGACACAACTTGAGCCAGGCTGTAGCGATCATCAGGGAGGAGCTGGAGCCATCGATGGAAATCCAGAAGATTCTGGAATTCATCGAGCAGGGCAGTCGTGGGCTTATCTAAGAACGAGCGCTACCTGATAGTCGGTTTCTTAGGAGTGCTTTTACTAGCAGTTCCTGCCTCCGCACAGAGTACACCAGAGACAACAGATTTCAAGTACCTGGCTCAAGAGATGGCCGCCGATGTCACTTTTGGCCCCTTGCCCAGGGGGGACTTCAGCCCGATAAGTGTTACTATTTTCCCGGCCCACTACCAGCCTACTGGGAAAAACAGACACTTCCTGCCATTGATGGGTCTCCAATGGTGGGTATCACCCAACCTGGCTTTCCTGGGCGGCCTGGGTGCTGGTATTACTGATCAACTTGTTGTCCAATATGCTCGCATAGGCCTGTGCTATCTCCCGTCCTCACTTTCGATCGGGTCATTCACCCCGGAATTCTACTTTACGCAGAATAACATGGAAGGTCTCAGCCGGTTTATCGATCACACGATTCTGGATTCGCTGGGTAATGAAATCGAGGTCAGCCCCACCCCGGACAGATATGATTCGGGATGGAACGAGATAGGATGGGGCTATACCGGCCAGGTGGGTGCCTATTGCCTGTCGGGGGCAGTGATATTCCTATTCCAAAAAACCTTTATTGGGAGCGGGCAGAAGCTACGTTTGAACTCCAAGCTCATTAGACTATCCATAGGGCGCGATATTTTCGGGTGGCTGAGGGTGTCGATCCAGGCCAAGGCTAATCCCGATTTCATCACCGGAGGGGTTCAGCTGAGCCTGGCTATCTGATGCGGCGTCTGAGCATCCTTGGTTCCACGGGTTCCATCGGTACGCAGGCTGTAGAGGTCATCACCAGTCTCCCCGGTGAATTCCAGGTGGTAGCCCTCACGGCCCGTAGGAGCGCCCACCTGTTGGCTGAGCAAGCCCTGCGCTTAAGGGTTAAAACGGTAGCAATTACTGATGAATCTGCTGCTGAGGAGCTCCAGGAACGATTGTCCGGGAGCGATATCGAGGTCCTGACCGGCCCGGAAGGTGTTTTGGCTGTCGCCGACCGGGACGATGTTGATCTCTGTCTCAACGCTCTGGTGGGTGGTACGGGCATGGCGCCTACCATAGCCGCCCTGGAGGCTGGGGTGAATGTGGCTCTTTCAAACAAGGAGAGCCTAGTCATGGCCGGGGAGCTGATCGCTGAACTTGTCCGCCGAAAGAAAGCCCATCTTTACCCCGTGGACAGCGAACACAGTGCCATCTGGCAGTGCTTGGTCGGGGAACCTACCGATCAGGTTCGACGGCTTGTACTCACGGGTTCCGGTGGACCCTTCAGGACCTGGCCACGGAAGAAGCTCACCGAGGTAACCAGGACCCGGGCCCTCCAGCACCCCAACTGGGACATGGGTCCCAAGATCACCATTGATTCGGCTACCATGATGAACAAGGGACTGGAAGTGATCGAGGCTCACTGGCTGTTCGACCTGGCTCCGGAACAGGTGGATATCGTGATTCATCCCCAATCAGTCATTCACAGCATGGTGGAGTTCACTGACGGATCGGTAAAAGCCCAAATGGGGGTCCCCGACATGAAAGTCCCTATCCAGTACGCCCTTACCTACCCGGACCGCAAGCCGTCCAGCTGGCCTCGCCTCGATCTGGTTCAGATAGCCACCCTCACATTCGAGCCGCCGGACCGGGAGAAGTTTCCCTGTATCTCTCTGGCTTACGAAGCCCTCCGACGGGGTGGTTCGGCTCCGGCTGTACTAAACATGGCCAACGACCTAGCCGTGCAGGCCTTCCTGGAAGACCGCATAACCTACCTGAAAATCCCGACCACCCTGGAAAAAGCTCTGGGGGAACACCCCTTCGTTGAGCACCCGAGCCTGGAAGCTATAGAGGAGCTCCTGGGATGGACCCGGCGCTTTGTGGCAACGGCCCTGGACTTATAGACGCTGGCCTGATCACCAGCTACAATGTAAACCGTGAAATGGTGGGTTTTTTCTGTTATATTGCATCTGCTATGGCAATCCATAGCTACTGCTGATATGCAAGGAGTAATCTGGAGTAAGTAATGACCACGATTCTGGCAATGATATTTGTGCTGGTGGTATTGATATTCTTCCACGAGTTGGGCCATTACCTGGCAGCCCGGTCGGTTGGTATCCGGGTGGAGCGGTTTTATGTGGGATTTAACCTCTTCGGGTTGGGCATCAAGAAAAAGATCGGCCACACCGAGTACGGCTTGGGACTGATCCCCTTGGGAGGCTATGTAAAGGTGGCCGGGATCGTAGATGAGAGCATGGACACCAAG
Source organism: Fidelibacterota bacterium (assembly GCA_020354025.1). Taxonomy (GTDB): domain Bacteria; phylum Fidelibacterota; class Marinisomatia; order SCGC-AAA003-L08; family TS1B11. The sequence continues at coordinate 167,025 of CP070638.1, forward strand.
CTCACCGGGGCCAAGTGGGAATTCCAATCCAAGAACAGCCTGCAGAAAATCTGGTTCATGTCCTCGGGGGTACTGGCCAACCTGTTACTGGCGGTAGTGATCTTTGCCTCTTTAACCCTGGCAAACGGCGTAGCCGAGGCAGATCCTTCCTCTGTGGTAGGTTCCCTCGCCAGGGACTACCCGGCCGTTGAAGCTGGAATTCAGAATGGTGATGAGATAACCGCTATAAATGGCGAATCCGTAAGCTCCTGGGATGAACTCACAGATATTATTCACGCCAGACCCGGTGAGACCATAGAGGTTACTTGGATTCGGGATGGCAAGACCTTCCAGCGAGTCATGGAAACCCGCGCCACCGATACACTGGTGGATGACGAGATCAAGACGGTGGGCATGATCGGCATCGGTCCGGTCGTGACTACCAGGCCGGCGGGATTCGGCGATGTGGTAGTCGGCGGCTTTGCCCTTACCAAGCGTTGGCTCGTTCTCACGGTTAAGTCGCTGGTGATGATAATTACCGGCAAGGCCAGCCTGAGGGATGTGGGTGGTCCGATCTTGATCGCCCAACTGGCTGGCCAGTCGGCTCAGAGCGGATTCTCAGCCTTGCTGGGACTGCTGGCAATTATAAGCATCAACCTGGCTCTCATCAACATACTGCCAATCCCTGCGCTAGATGGAGGGCATATAGCAATCGTCCTGATTGAAGCCGCCTTGCGCCGGTCCCTTTCCCTGCGAGCACGCATGGTTGTGCAGCAGCTGGGAGTGGTGCTGCTCCTGACCTTGATTGTCGTGATTCTTTATAACGACATCATGCGGATTATCAGGTAGTGAGTCTTCTCTAGCGTAGAACAGGCTCCCCTACTTTACCTCCGCTAGCTTCAGTACTATCGTCCCAAAACTGGCTTTTTGCTCTATCCTCACCGGTATTCGCCTTTGATCGTCTGTCAGCCACAAGTGCAGGATGCCGTCTGCAGACGTTAGTCGCTTGTTGTCCAGAGGAGTTGGTTTCAGGACTAGGCATTCGAACTCGCCGGCCGGTACTTTTATCAGTTCTACACCGCTAACGGTAATGGCTATTTTCCTCAGGCGTCGCCCGTCAAAAATGGCCAGATGAACCTCGTCATCGATTGCTAGCGGCAGCGTTCTAAAATAATAGATTGCACCGATAGGATCAAACACCGGCTCTGCTACCGTTAGAGTGTCTCGCCGGGCGTAGATGAGCCCCGCTTCCCGATCGACGTAGGTTGTATCCCTGCGCTCATACCCCCCCTCATAAATATCTCGCAGCATATGCCGCAATTCCAGAGTGCGGGAGTCAAGCCACAGATCGATACGATCCCGGATGCGGTAGAGGTGGTCAAAGAAATCGCCAGTCCTGACCTGTGAAACGATGTGCAGGACTGAATCTTCATCCTGCTTCACAATTTCCATGGTAGATGTACCGGCGGAGAACAGGCGGAATCCGGTAGTGTATATGAGTGTTTCACCAACTTTGAAAGGGAGGTCCTGACCCCAGGTGGCGCTGAAACAAGCGAGAATTACCAATAAAAGACGATAGCTCAATGGATCTCCCAGGTGGAACAAGGGCTGTTCATTGACTTGATGGTGTATTTACAGGGCATGATAGGATTCCCAGACGGCTTTGGTAGGGATAACGCTAAGGCAAAGCAGAGGTTCATCCCGGTTAAGACAGACATTTTTACGGCACGGACTGCAGTGTACTGCTTCGGAGATGACAGCTGCTCGGGACCCTAAGGGGCGGGTTACTTTAGGATCACCAGCGCCGAAGATGGAGATGGTCCTGATTCCTAGGTTGGCGGCGATATGTCCCAGCCCGGAGTCGGTGGCCAGAGCCCCCCGGCACTTAGAGATAAGAGCCATAGCTTGTCGCAGGGTGGTTTGTCCACAAACGGTGACCACACCGGGACGGTTGAGCCGCTCCACCAGAACCTCAGTATCGGGGCGATCCTGCTGGCTGCCGATGAAAAGGATCTCTTGATGGTCGTCGAAGTACGGTTCTAGAATTTCGGTCCATTTTGCCAGTGGTACCCGCCGGGACTCGGCCACGCTGGAGATAAACACTGCTATCGGTTCGGTTAGATGCAGCTGTGCCAGCTGTTCAACAGCCCAGGAGCTTTCGTTTTTAGTGAGCGTGATACCAGGAGCGGCGGTCTCTTCAGCGGTGGCGGAGTCACCTAGCAGCCTCAGGTACCGGTCCGCCCGGTGCATACGACCCCCGGGCGCTGAGACGGATTGGCTAAGGAAGGGAGCCCGGAATTGTCCCCGGAAGCCGATCCGTTCCTGGATTCGGGCAAGCCAGGCCAGGTAGGCGGATCGGAGCGAATCTGAGAGCAGGTAGAACCGGTCAAAGTCGGCTGCCCTCAGGCTTCGGCCGCTGTGTGTGGTGGGGAAAAAGCCTTTGAGCTGAGCACCGCTGAAAGGGACTGTGCTGTCAATACTGGGGTGATGCATAAATATTGCGGCCACCCTCGTTTTGGCGATAACGGTGATATGGGCTTTGGGAAAACTACGGCGGCATCGATTTAAAAAGGGAAGCGAGAGTACCGCATCTCCGATCCAATTGGGAGCGTAAATTCCGATTCTCACCGTCGGTTCTGCTCCTGTAGCATATTCTCAATGGCGTCAACCAGCCTGGAGGAGCTCCTGCCATCTAGACGGTAAAGATATCGCTCGACTGCCTGTTCTCGCTTGGCCTTCATTTCCTCTGGATGCTGCAGTGTATGGGCGAGGAGCTCGCGAAGTCTCGAAGGGGTTTTCAGGCGATTAGCAAAATCGATGTCCGCTTCCCACTCCCAGTTGATCCGTCTACGGATACGCCATGGGAAGATACGGTGCTTGAGCCGGAGGGAGTAGTACTCGGTCTTAATAATAGGGCGATTGAGGGCTAGGAATTCAAATAGGGTGGAGGAGATGTTCGAGACCAGAACGTCAGCGAGAGGATAGTACGGCAAGATATTATATTCCTCGCCGGGGACCAGGTGGATGCGGGAGTACCTGTCGGCGATTTCCGCTGCCTTCAGGCTTTGGTACCTGTACCGCTGTTGAAACCAGCTGAAGTGGTGCAGCTTGATCACAACATTCAGATCCTCGGCGATCCCAGGCAGGTAGGGCAGGGTCTTGTCAAGGGATGAAGGGTAGAACGTGGGAGCGTAAAGTATGGTCTGGACATTCGGTTCAAGCCCCAGCTTCTGGGCTAGCTCTGCCGATTTATCCTTTTCATCAGCCAGGGCATCAAGTTTGGTATAGCCAGCGAGGACTCCATTAGTCACCACTTGAGTACAGAGATCTTTCCAGCGCAAGGGACAGTCAACAGCCCGCAGATCGATCCGGTCTGAGATGTCCCGGTAAAAGGAACGTTTCAGTCCCGTGCCGTGATAGACCATCACCGCAAGGGAATGGCCGGCAACGATATCATTTAGTCGGCCTACGTTGCCCACTATGACCACGTCAAAGGCTTCCTTACGCAGGATGCTAGTGCGCGCTTCTTCCGATTCGCCGGTAATGAATTCAATCCCGAGGTTCGCCATCTCCTGGGCAAATATCTCCTGCTCGGTAGGATGAACGGTCCTGGAGATGGAAGCCGCTATGCGGTAACCGGACCGTCGCCGCAGCTCCGCCACGATTGGTAGAAAATGGGGCAGATAATAGAGATGGTGGTTTTCAAAAAGAACCGAAGTCATCATTCACTCCGGATTTGAATTTTCCCGCTGATGTACCTGGCTATTGGCCATCTCATGCTCTTGCGCTATGTTATAACAATTAAGGTCTGATAATCGAATCTTTGACGATCGCATGATCATCTTCCAGATGATCCCATTCCCTTACGGGAGTTCGCCAATCTCTATAGCGGTAGGTTAGGTATTCATCGTAAGCTTCAGGGATCCAATATTCTTTGCCATCGAACTCTGTTAGAATAAGTTTCCTGAAGAAATGGGCCGGGACTGATTTATTAGCATTCTTGCCTCTTCCACCTTCCGACCAGTAGTAGTCATCCCCGATGCGATATTTAATAAAGATATCCAACCTGACAGGTCCTGCGTAAGAATAATACTCTCTATTTCTGATCTTAATTATCCGCGGATCACCCTTCTTGAACGGCGGCTTATCCTGTTTATGTTTCCTGACGGATACCCAATAGCCAGAAAGTCGGAATTTCCAGGTGAGCGACGCTACTTTCTTATATTCATCCTCAGTCACAAACATATCCAGATCCTTATCCCAGGGTAGAAGTCTTTTTTCCCGTACGATCCCAAGTAATGTTCCGCCATCGAGACAATAAAGAATATTTTTTTTCTCAAGAATCGTTGTGACGTCCTTCAGCATTCTCTCGGCGATGGCAAGGTTTTTCCCTGTTAACTTTGGTACTTCGGTCATTATTTCGGATCCTGTTTTGCTATAAAGAAATCGAAAATACTCGAAATAACATTCATCAACCGCTACACCAGATACTACCGGTCAGGTGCTGAATTGCGTATGGTGAAGTTTATGATAACGACCTCCCTGGCGCAGTAGTTCCTCATGTGTCCCCGATTCTACTAATCGGCCTTCGTCCAGGACAAGTATTCTATCGGCGTTCTGGATAGTGGACAGACGATGCGCGATAACAATAACCGTTCGCTCTTGTACCAGCGCATCGATAGCTTCATGTACCTGTTTCTCCGATTCGGAATCCAGAGCGGAAGTGGCTTCATCCAGGATGAGAATAGGAGGGTTTTTCAGCAGGGCTCGGGCGATAGCCAGTCGCTGGCGCTGCCCACCGGAGAGCTGTCCCCCCTGCTCGCCGATAATACTATCCAGCCCCTGGGGTAACTCTCTGATAAAATCTAGAGCATTGGCTGCTTCTGCTGCTGCAACTATCTGATCCTCTGAGGCTAGCGGGTTTCCATAGAGAATATTATCCCGCACGGTAGTGTTGAACAGTAAGGTCTCCTGAGTTACAATCCCGATCAAGCTTCTCAGTGAACTGAGCGTAACATCCCGAACATCATAGCCGTCAATAGTAACCCGCCCCTGGGTGGCATCATAAAACCGTGGAATAAGATCGACAAAAGTTGATTTACCCGAGCCGCTCATTCCCACTAGCGCCACTACCTCTCCCTTATTTATTTTGCTGTCTATATCGTATAGAGCTGGTTTCCCGCTACCCTCGTAGGTGAAGGTGATGTTTTCCAGTCGAATAGCATCATTAAATCCGGGAAGCTCCACGGCATCGGATTTTTCGGTGATGATTGATGGTACATCGAGCAGGCCGAAAACTCGTTCCGCTGAAGCCAGTCCAACCTGGATATCGGCATGCACGTTGCTAAGGTTGCGCAGGGGCTGCAACATGGCAAAGAGAAAGATGATATAGCTCATGAACTCTTCAGGCCCCACCCCTCTTCCTATCAGTACCTGTTGACCACCAACCCAGAGGAGTACTACACCAAAGAAAACTCCGATAGTCTCATTAACCGGTGTGCTGAGGTTTCTCAGGCTGAGACGTCGGAATACTAGCTGATAATAACGCCGGTTCTCCTTCTTAAACCGTCGGATTTCACTCTTTTCCATGACAAAAGCTTTTACGATCCGCATCCCACGTAGGGACTCCTGCAGTACGTTCATTACTCCGGCGATCTGCTTGGTGGAACGTCTTGATCGACGCCGGAGACTCCCGCCCAGACGGGTAGTTATAAATCCAGCTAGGGGAATCATCGGAATGGCCAGGAGGGAAAGTTCCCAGCTGATGATAAACAGCATCGTGGCAAAAACGGCTAAGTTGACAGGTTCCACTACCAGCTTCTGAAGACCAACTCTAAAAGCGCGCCGCACAGCTGTCACGTCGTTCAGGACAATAGAAGAGATCTCTGCAGTTTTCTGCCGCTCAAAATAGGACAGGGACAGGGTTTGGATATGGCTGAACAGGTTATTTCGGAGGTCCCGGATGAGGCGACTTCCCATTACCCCTGCAGCCATATTTTTCAAATAGAAAAATACATTCTTTGCCAGGAATACTCCCAGCAACAGCCAGCACAGGCGGGCAAGGGTTCTTAAAGGTGTAGGTTGCTGGATCAGGTTGGCGGTCCAGGTTCTAAGGGAATCGAGAAAGCTGGCACCGGCCACTAGCTCAACCGGCTCAGTGGGGATATTTTCCGGGCTCACCAGGACCGTATTGATGAGGGAAGCGATCATCCAGAGGGAGAGGGAATTGAGGATAACGAACACCACCGATAAAATGGTCGTTAGAACAATCAGGTACCAGTAGCGGCGGAGATATTTTAAAAGACGACTCAGGATAGTCATAGTTAACTAGTACTTTCCATCACCCTGTCGGATAACCTGCCAGGGAGCGGTGGTCGGATCTACTACGGTGCTTCCCCTTGAAGGGGACAGTGTCCCGCCATCCACCAGCAGGTCGATCTGCTCTTTGAATTGAAGCTGAATGGTTTCCGGGTTCTGGAGCGGCGGCTGTCCGGCCTCGTTCACACTGGTAGTGATCACCAGTCCCCGTGCCTGATGGAAGGCCGCCTGGATGAATGGGTGTCGGGGGACGCGGAAGCCTACCTTACCCTTATGGCCTATTATCAGTGACGAGAGCTTTTCCGGGTAACGCGGTTGCAGGAGGATCGTATACGGCCCGGGAAGCATACTAGCTAATTTGTCAGCAATCTCCGTTGAAACCAACCCATATTCTTCCAGCTGCTCTAAGTGACCTACCATCACGCTGAATGGTCCTCTCCGTCCCTTGACTTCTGCCAGGTCCCCGGCGGCAGTATGGTTCTCGGCATCCACACCCAGACCATAGAGCGTATCAGTGGGATACGCCACCAGACCTCCGGCTCGGATGGTCTGCCAAAACATAGCCGGAGCAGCGGGATCAGTGACTGCGATCCTTTTCATGTACTTATCAATCGACTCCTTCATCAAGCTCAGTGGAAGACTCAGGGCAAGTTTTCCACATGCGGTGAAACCATAAATACTGTTCCGGGTATTGTTTGACTACTTCCTCCAATGCGTCCATGCAGCGCTGGGTGAGGTTCTGGACTGCTTGATCCCGATTGCCAGGTAAATTTTTTAAGCTGATGGGAGTAAAATTCAGGCGATAGCGTCCGTTGCTTTGTAGAATACACCAGCCAGCAAGTATGGGGACGCCGGTATTAATGGCGAAGACGGCACTGCCACGAGGTCTGGAAGAGAATTGGCCTAGGAAAGTAACCCACACGCCGCTCTTCCGGGCGTCCTGATCGCTGGCAAGACCGAGAAAGTTCCCCTCCTTCAACAGTCGTAGCATAGTACGTGAGGAAGTCCGACTGGAAATGTAGCGGGAACCGGTGCTTCCCCGGATGGTCTTAACTATAAGGCCGCCGGAGCCTCGCTGCGGGACTATAACCGGGATAATGGGATAGCCGAGCAGAGTCAGGGTCGGGACAATCAACTCCCAGTTGCCCAGATGTCCGGTCATAATCACAGCCCCGGTACCCTGCTCTCGAGCTTCCCGGACATGGGATTCGTCGAAATCAACAATAGTATCCAGAGATTTGGCGGAAAGCGCGGGTATGCGTATAAAGTCCATAAGTACCATGCCGAAATGCTGGTAAGTACGTCTCAGGAGGGTCCGCTGTTGCCGGATTGAAAGGTGTGGGAAAGCCCGTGTCAGGTTTTTCCGGGCCACATCTTTGCGGTATGACATAGTCAGATAAATCAGAAAGCCCAGCAGACGCCCCAGGATGAGCACCCAGGGGCGCGGTAGGCGGTTCAAAATCCAGGTTGTAATTATAAGCAGCTTATGAATCAAGGGCTTACGGGCTTCTTATTATGGGATCAATGTTCGTTGCAGTAAGTTACCGATACAGAATGTTCCATCAGAAACGTTTTTCTGACGGAAACACATTGACTTTGGCGGGGAAGACATATAATATCATTCCGGGATGAGAACGGCTTTACTCCTCTGTACTTTTGCGGCTGTTTCGGTTGCTTCCCCCGCTGGATTAGTCTATCGGGTTCCTATCCAGGGCACCATTGACCTGGGATTGCCGCCTTTCGTTGAGCGGGTCATCAAACAGGCTGACCGGGAATACCCGGATGCCATCATCTTCGATATTGATACCTTCGGCGGTCGGCTTGACGGCGCTACCCGCATCAAAGACGCTATCATGTCTTCCTCTGTCCCTACGATAGCCTTTATCAACCGCCGGGCCATCTCCGCCGGGGCCCTCATCTCCCTTTCCTGTGAAAAAATAATCATGTCCAAAGGGGCCACCATCGGCGCCGCTACCGCCGTGGACCTGGAAGGCAAGAAAGCCAGTGAGAAAGTTATCTCCTATATGCGGGAAGAGATGTCCGCCACCGCTGAAGCCCGGGGCCGCCCTACCCGCATCGCTGAAGCTATGGTGGACGAGGAGCTGGAGGTGCCCTACGTCATAATCCAGGATGATACCGTGCGCCTGGAGGAGATCGAGGGGAGTAAGGTTGGTAAACTCATCACCCTTACCACTGAGAAAGCCCTGCGGTTGGGGATGGCCGATGATATGCGTGACTCTTTCCAGGAAGTTCTGACATCCCTCGGGCTGGAAGATGCAGAAATCGTATCGTTCGCCCCCAGCTGGTCGGAATACATAGTTCGCTTTCTTACCGATCCCATCGTGAGCAGTTTGCTTATGACCATCGGCTTTCTGGGACTGCTGTTCGAGCTCAGGACACCCGGCTTCGGTGTCGGCGGGATCATCGGCACCATTGCCCTGCTGCTCTTTTTCAGCACCAGCTTTATCGCTCAGCTGGCCAATTTCACCGAGGTGCTCATTTTTCTGGCGGGCCTCACTCTGCTGATCCTGGAAATAGTAGCGATACCCGGCTTCGGGCTGGCCGGGATCGGTGGCATTGCGCTCATGCTTTGGGGCATGTATAAAATGTTACTGGGGGAATATCCCACCCCCGATCAGATAGAGCGGGCTTTTATTGGCCTGAATATCGGCATCCTTGGTGCTATCATCGGCACCATTCTTCTTCTCCGAGTCTTCGTAACCAGTAGTTTTTTCAAAAAACATGTACCGTTTATGGCTGAGGAATACAGCGTGGCGATGGGAGTAGAGTCCCTGGTAGGCCAAGTCGGTGAGGCTATCACTGAGTGCGTGCCCACTGGCAAGGCAGATTTCACCGGCCGCCATGTGAATGTCACCACCCGGGGCGAGCATATACCAAAAGGATCCCACGTAGAGGTTATCAAGGTAGAGGGCAATACAGCCTTTGTGCGCCTGGCCTCACAGACCAAAAAAAGGAGTAATTGAATCATGACACCACTCGTCTTCATCCTTCCAATCGTCCTGGTCTTCTTTATCCTGCTTATCTATCTGGTACCGGTGGGATTGTGGCTCCAGGCCAAGGTATCCATCCACTGGAGAGAGATTTCCCTCATCAGTCTCATCATTATGCGCATTAGGAAGATCCCTCCCCGGCAGGTGGTAAACGGGATTATAAACCTGCACCGGGCTGGATTGTTGTCGATCAAGTCCCAGGACCTGGAGACTCACTTCCTGGCTGGCGGTTCCCTTTCAAAGGTGGTTTATGCCATGATCGCCGCCGACAAGGCCAACATCGACCTTTCCTTTGCCGTCGCGACCGCTATCGACCTGGCGGGCCGGAACGTGCAGGAAGCAGTGCAGACCAGCGTGTATCCTAAAGTTATTGACTGTCCTAAGACTGGCAAGATCAGCGCGGTGGCCAAGGATGGGATTCAGCTCATGGTTCGGTCACGGGTGACGGTACGCACCAACATCGAGCAGTTGGTGGGGGGTGCCACGGAAGAGACCATTATCGCCCGGGTGGGTGAAGGGATCGTCAGCGCTATTGGGTCCTCTGGCGATTACAAGGCGGTGCTGGAGAATCCCGATACTATCTCCCGGTCGGTACTTGGCCGGGGTCTTGACGCCGGGACAGCCTACGCCATCCTGTCCATTGACATAGCCGATGTGGATGTTGGCAAGAACATAGGCGCCGATTTACAGACTGAGCAGGCTGAGGCCGATCTGAAGGTGGCCCGGGCCCGGGCGGAGACCCGCCGCGCCATGGCCGTGGCTGCCGAGCAGGAATTTATGGCTACTGTCCAGGAGATGCGGGCAAAGGTGGTGGAGGCCGAGGCGGAAGTCCCCAAGGCCATGGCCCAGGCCTTCCGGGAAGGAAACTTGGGCGTCATGGATTACTACCAGATGCAGAACGTCCAAGCGGATACTGGCATGCGCCGGTCCATCGCTGGACCTGAAGAGACTCAAAAGCCCCCGCCTGAAGAAAAGCCAGGCCCCGAAGCTGGATCGACCAAATCAGGTGAGTAATGGCGTCGATTTTTGATAGCCCCCTGTTCTGGATCATAGCCGTCTGGTGGCTGTTGACCACCCTGCTGGGGAGTAAGGCCCGGCGACGGAGGGCGATGCAGGCACGGTCCGCGCAACCGCCGGACCAACCAGCTACTCCTTTCGAGAAGGTACAACAGAAAGTAGACTCAGAGTTCTCGCCAGAACAGGAACAACCCGCTGAGGTCGAGATTGAGGGTGAGGTGCTGGAAGCGAAGCCGATGACATCGGCTCCTGGACTTCAGGAGTATCCGGACGGAACACGAGCGGCTCCACCTACAAGACCGACTTCCCCCCTGGAAGATCTCTTCCGCAAACTGGGCATTTCCGAGGAGCTGGTCCCGGGAGTACTTCGTCCTGAGGAGGAAGAAGCCCCTCTGGTCGAGGAGCTGGAAATCACTACCACACCTGAATACGCAGAAGAATCGCCCACGCTACAGCCTGTGGAACCTCCACCGACAGGTGCCAGGGAGTATATCCCTGCTCCCACGCGCTACCACTATCCGCTGTTGGCTGAAACAACTCGGGCGCGGTTGACACCTCTCCAGCAGGTTGTAGTATTTAAGGAGATCCTGGACCGCCCCTGGGCTTTGCGGCGGCTAGTACGATAGTCAGTCAGGGCGAGCATAGTCACTCTTGTTAGCTGCCGGCCCGTTCCCTTACTAAGGCTGGATAGGCAGGCTATCGTAAATCGCCTGCAGTTGCTCATGGAGCTCCTCAAGGGTGCCGTTGTTCTGGACAACAAAGTTGGCTCGGGCTGCCCGCTCTTCATCGGTGAACTGTAGGCGCATGCGCTTGCGAATATCCTCTTCGGTCAGAATTCCTCGTGCCACAGTCCGCTCAACCCGCAGCTCCTCATCGGCTACTAGCGCCAATGTGTAATCTAGGTGGTGCTCCAGATGGGCTTCAAAAAGCAGAGGAGCGTCCACTATGAATATGGCAGCTCCCTTCTGGTCGGCGGTGGCAAACTCACGCTTGGCTACCCATATTACCTCGTGGTGGACGATATCGTTGAGCTGCTGCTGCTGCTCCGGTGTGGAAAAGGCATAAGCGGCTAGCCGCCCGAAGTCGATTTCCCCTGCTTTGTTGAGTACTGCCTCCCCGAAGGCTTCAATTACCGCCTTACGCGTTGGCTGGTGGTGCTGAAGGATAAGTTTGGCTTCCACGTCGGCATCGAATACCTGAGCGCCTCGCTCCTTGAAAAAACGGGCCGCAGTGGACTTACCCGAACCGATCCCGCCCGTGATCCCGATGCGTAGCATACTCAGCCTCCTGGAGTGATCAGCTCCTGTTTGGTTTATCAGGCAGGACTGCCTGGATGTTTTGGAAAATCTCGTCCACCGTCCCGTCCCCAGCCACCTCTTTGAGTAGACCGGTGGGACTGTAGTAGGCCAGCAGTGGAAAGGTCTGTTCCTGGTAAACGTCAAACCGCTTCCTGATAGTCTCAGGTCGGTCATCCTCACGCAGGATAAGCTCGGTAGCGCCGCAGGCGTCACATACACCAATAGTCTTTGGTGGATTGATGACTAGGTTGTATACCGCCCCGCACCGTGCACAAGAGCGGCGGGCGGCAAGGCGGGTGAGAATCATGTCCTGGTTAACCGATATGGCAACAATGATGTCAAGAGTGACGTCCAACCGCTCCAGAATGACGGTCAGGCCTACTCCCTGGGGCACCGTGCGAGGGAAGCCGTCCAGAATGAAGCCGCCAGCGGCGTCCTTCTCTCGTAGCCGGACCTCCACCATAGCCAGGATGACGTCATCGGGCACCAGCTGGCCTTTATTCATATATGACTGGGCTTTCTGGCCTAGTTTCGTCTTCTTCCTGACATGGTCCCGTAACATGTCGCCGGTGGCAACCTGGGGAATGCCGAGGTGTTCTGCTAGGCGCCGGGCCTGGGTTCCCTTACCTACTCCCGGCGGGCCGATGAGAATCAGGCGCATACAACTATCCTCATTTTAAATGAATTCACAATATTAGCCCTGCTACGGTAGCGGTAAGCCAGGAGGCAATAGCCCCGCCGAACATGGCACGCAGAGCGATGCGACCTAGCTCCCCTCGGCGTTTGGGTATGAACGCGCCGATACCGCCCAGTTGAATGCCTATCGATGAAAAATTAGCGAATCCGCACAGAGCATAGGTGGCGATAATCTGGGCGCGCTCATCCAGGATATTTTCGTGAATATACCCCCCCAAGGTGCCATAGGCCACGAACTCGTTGAGTGAAATCTTGATACCAAGCAGGTTGCCCACCTCATCAGCGTGTTCCCAGCTGACACCCATAAGCCAGGCCAGGGGACTTAGGATGGATCCGAACAGCGTCTTCAGGGAACCGGGGAAAATGCCGCTGTATTCCTGCTTGATGGGAGAGAAGATCGACGTATAGTCGTACTGGGTTAGCTGGCCGCCCAGAAGTGTGCCGTCAATGATTCGGTCAAGCCAGTTAAGCATCACGTCGGCTACTGCGATAAGGGCGATAAAGCCTATTAGCATGGCCCCCACATTGACGGCCAGCTTCAGCCCGTCTCTGATCCCCCGAGCCGCTGCTTCGATAACATTCGAGCCGCTTTCGATGGGGGGTAAGTCCACGTCTCCGGCCGTAACGGAGTGCTCGGTTTCGGGATAAATAAGCTTGCCCACAGCCAGGGCCGCCGGAGCCGACATGACCGAGGCCGCCACTAAGTGGCCCGCGCTAATGCCCATGGCGATGTAACCTGCCAGAACCCCGCCGGCGATGGTGGCGAATCCCCCTACCATAATTGTAAGCAGCTCGGACGTGGTCATTTCCGGGAGAAATGGCTTGATCAACAGGGGGGCTTCTGTCTGGCCGACGAAAATGTTGGCGGAGCAGGAGAGAGTTTCTGCACCGCTGGTGCCGATTGTCCATTGCATGAAGCGGCTCATGGCGAGAATGACCCGTTGCATAACGCCCAGGTAGTACAGGACGGACATGAAGCCACCGAAGAAGATGATGGTGGGTAGGACTACGAAAGCGAACTGGTAGCCGAAGCCGGGCCAGCTGCTCCCGCTGGGGGTAGAGAAGTATTCGCTGTTCACCAGGTTCCCGAAAAGGAATGCGGCGCCGTAATAGGAAAGGTTTAAGAAGTCGGCGATTTTATTCGAGAAAGCATGGAAAATGGTTTTACCGTAGTTTCCGGAAGCGATTGCACCGGCCACCAGGGCAACCACCAATGCTGCACCCAAGTAGCGGCTGACTAATGAACGCCGAAATCTCCAGGCATTGACGACAAGGGCAAGTACCAGCAGTAGCATGATCCAGACTGGATTGACGGCGCTTCCGAGGATGACCAGTATACAGCCTAAAACCACAGCCCCCGCCACCACGGCCAGCGTATAGAGGTTGCCGTTTGTAGCGTTCCTGATGTCCTGCTGAAACAGGTACAGGACCACTAGCAGGCCCAGTAGCATCATCCCTATATAGCTCCAGGCATTTTCCTGAAGAATTACGATGGCGAAGAGGAACTGAAGCGCCAGCCCCCACATGATAGGCCGGAGCCTGACTTTGCGGCGGTTCACCGATATCCCCCAGGCAATGGTCAGTAAGACCAGCATGCCGGCCAGGCTGATCAATCGCATCTGGATTCCTTATCGGTATTAAATTTTTCCACGGGTAGAGGTTCAAAACACCGTCGGCGGCGGGCTTCGTGGATGTTGGTCTTGCCGCTGAACATACCGCCGCTTATTGCTTCGATCGGGCCTACCCAACTGTCAGGCAGGTCTGTTTGACTTGAACCGTCGTATGGGCTACTATGATCGGATAAGCGGATCATGGTGTGATCACCTCCCCCTTAGCTTGGTCCTCGCCCAGCAGAGCGGCGATTTTTGTCGTCAGGATGTCGATAGCCACCCGGTTATGGCCTCCTTCAGGAATGATAATGTCCGCGAACCGCTTGGTGGGCTCTACGAACTGGGTGTGCATAGGGCGTACCGTCTTGTAGTACTGATCTACCACCGATTCAAAAGAGCGCCCCCTGGTCTTGATGTCCCGCGTCATCCGGCGGATGAAGCGTACATCATCGGCAGTGTCCACGTAGATTTTAATATCCATGAGCTCACGGACGGCGGCGTCGGCCAGTACCAGGATGCCCTCGAGAATGAGAATCCGGTGGCCGCTTATCTGTCTGGTATCGTCCTTGCGCGTATGGGTGGTATAGTCGTAGATAGGAACGTCCACGGACCTGCCGCTCAGGAGGGCTTGCATGTCCTGTCGCATACGCTCGAAATCCACCGATTCGGGGTGGTCGAAATTGATCCGCATGCGCTCGGCGGGCGGCAGATGGCCCAGGTCGTGGTAGTAGGAATCCTGTTCCAACACCACCACTTCATCGCGCCCCAGCTCTTTCATCAAGGCCTTGGCTATAGAGGTTTTACCCGACCCGGTGCCGCCTGCGATGCCGATTAGTATGGCTCTTGAATTAGGATTTTCCGAGGTCAAAGGGATACGGCAAAAGTTGCGAAGTGGAAAACTCTTGTTGCGACTGACCATCCGGTCCCGTGACATAGATGGGAATCTCGCCGCACTGCTCATAGATCACCTGGCGACAGGCACCGCAGGGCGGGGCACTATCATTCGATACGATAACCAGGGCTGTAAAGCTATGCTCGCCCGAGGCGATGGCGTTGAAAATTGCTGCCCGCTCGGCGCAGATGGTAGTGGAAAAGGCGCTGGATTCGATGTTACAACCCGGATAGACCTTGCCGGAACCGGTCAGGACAGCTGCGCCTACGGGGTAGTGGCTGTAGGGTACTCTGGCTCGTCCCCGGGCTGACTGCGCCTGCTGGACGAGATCAGCTATATCCATCACGTCTGAAAAGAAATGTTCGGCCCCGGCTGGAAATTATCATGTAGGAAAAACCGGTCACAAATCCGCCAATATGCTCAAACCAGGCCACGCCGCCAACCAGCTGCCCCTGCAGGCTGACAAGCCCGTTAATCGCCTGGACTAGGAACCAGAATCCAAGGACTACCATGGCCGGCAGGCGGATGGTGGTGATGAAAATCACGATGAAGACCAGAACGTGGATACGGGCCCGGGGATAACGCACCAGGTAACCCCCCAGGACACCGGAAACGGCACCGCTGGCCCCCACTACCGGTAGCATGCTGCCGGGGATCACGATCAGATGCAAAAGACCAGCGGCCAGGGCTGTCAGGAAGTAGAACAGGGCGAACCGCACATGCCCTAGCGCTCCTTCCACGTTGTCGGCGAAGACGTATAGGAAGAGCATGTTGCCTATGATATGCATCCACCCGGCATGGATGAAAGGGGAGGTGAAGAGTGTTACTATTCCCGGCATGAGCCGTACCTCCGTGTACCCCAGCAGCTCACGATGGTATTCGAGAACAGTCTGGGCTTCGCTGCCCCAGAAATGCGCCGGGATAAGCCCGAATCGTAGTATAAAGACCTGCTGGGCCATAAGATCCATCAGGAATGTCTGATAGACAAAAACCAACACATTCATAACCAGTATTGAATAGGTCACGTACGGGATGAGGATGCGGGGATTGTCGTCTTTGTAGGGGAAGAACATTATTCGATGAAGAAGGTTACATTCCTGGCGGCGGTGTTGCCCAGCTGATCGGTGGCTGTGATGGCCATTTTGTGCTTTCCCCGCTGCAGTAGGGTCGGCAGCACATAAGTTACTGCCTTCCGGGAGGTGTTGTACTCGAAAATCCGGGATTGGTCGTCCAGTGTGAGAGAAATGGCGGTCTCGTCTTTGATGCCTGCCACCCGGTCCTCGATATTGAAGCGGATTCTCCGTAGGTCAGCCTGGCGGTAAGTGGCGCCGTCTCCGGGCCTCAGGAGGTCAATGACCGGCGGCTCGGTCTCTTCCAGAAGAGCAAAAACCTCTCCGCTGGTGAATAGGGTACGGTATGCCCGTGTTCTGATTAGATTGTCGGGATCAGCAGCTCCTGTGGGTGTCATGAATTCCCACCCCGTTCGCTGGTCCAGATAAAAGATGCCGGCATGGTCAGGAAGTAGTCGATTGGTGGGTGCCAGCATCTTTAGGCCAGCAGGCCCTTTATAGGGTCGCGTAAAAGGCCCGACCTTTACTGGAAGCATCACGAGTCGGGCGCCTTTGGGCGGGGGTGTCTCGCTCATAGAAAGCCAGACGAAGGTGCTGTCATAAAATGTGCCCGGGCGAAAGTCCAGCTGGAAATCCCCAGTGACGTCGGATAGCCGTCCTCGCTTGGTAGGCGGCACTACCACGCCCGTAATAGGCAGGCGTATCTCGTATGTCGGATCTCCTGTAGGACCCACTTCCCGAGGGGAATCCTTTCGGAATTGGGAGAGACTCACCCGTATGATGACTTCCTCCAGGCCGGACAACTGGGATAGGTAGAAGGTAGGTGATACGAAATCCACGGGACTGACCATCCGGGTCGAGTACCGTTGCACACCACCACCGGTCCGAAGCAGCAGCTCAGGTGGCAGGGGCAGGTAGTAATCACTGCTCACCTGAAAAATGACTCCGCTGTCAAGGTGTTCGATCTGGAGGGTAAACTTGCGCTGATTGGATAAATGCTTATCAGGGACCAGGCTGAGATGGACCGGTTCGAGTCTGGCTCCCCAGCGGTCCACCCCCACGATCTGGACAATGCGCCGCTGGCCGGTATTTCTAGGTACCACAAACCGCTGTTGCCGTCCGGCAGGCTGTTTGGCTCGATGGCTGAACTGGTCAACCTGTCGCCCCCGGATATCGAAGAGAAAGATATGATACTGACGCAGAGGGGTGCTGGAATCCAGCGTAATAACCCAGCCGTCTTCATTGTCAGACCAGACCGCCGAGGCTTCCAGCCGGGTGGGAGGAGTATAGGCTAGCACTCCTTGGAGAACGGCTGTGTTACCGCCTTGGTCCCACACCTTGATATGGAAGCGATGATATCCCGGCCCTAACTTGAGCTTAGTGCTGGAACGGGATTGTACAAATGAAAGGGAGTCGTTGTCGGGGGCAGTGAATAGGCGGTGGAAGTCCGTACGCTGCCGTCGCCACTGGGCATAGTCCCGTTCAAGTTCCACGAGCTGACCTTCCTCGAAACCGTAGTGGTCGAACTGGATACAGTAGCGCCGGATGCCGTCCACTGTAAGGCTAAGCCCGTAAAGGGTGGGGCGATAGCGCACTTCAGGCAGCCGGTCGTAAGCCTCCACTGCCAGACCGAAAGGTCCCGCAACAGCGATGGTATCAGCTATAACATACCGTCGGCTTCCGGTTCTGAGCGCAGGGATGATCGAGGGCAGTGGGCTTCCGTGCGCCACCGTTTCCGGCGAGAGGGGGATTATTGCCAGGGAAGCGATTTCCGGTCCGGCCTCGTCTTCAAATTCAATACCGTTGGCCAAGGGATTAAGGGGCCGGTTTTTAGCGTCTCGCAGCTCGAAATGCAGGTGGGGGCCGGAAATGGTGCCTGTATCCCCGGTATACGCGATAACGTCACCCCGCCGTACTGGAATGTCAGAGCGCCCGAACCTCAGGTCCAGAGCGTATTTCCCTTGGCGTTCCTGAAGTGTACGGACCCGTCGTTCCAAGCCCGGGGCGAACTTCTGCAGGTGCGCGTATACGGCCAGCCGACGGTCCTTCAGACGCAGATAGATTGCTTTCCCGTAGCCCTGGGTACCGACCAGTAGCCGCTCCACGTAGCCGTCCTCGACGGCATAGACCTCATACCCGCTGGTGCCTCTGGTGGCGATATCCAGACCAGCGTGATACCGGCGCGGGCGCATATCGCCGAAAGTGGCTGTAATCTTGCGGCTGGCTTCAGTAGGCCAATGGTAATCCTGTGCCAGGCCGGGAACTGCAAGCAGGAGCAGTCCAAAAGCGGCAAGATGATGATAGCGGCAGGAAAAGTACACCGGGCGGAAATTTAAAGCATCGGAAAGGGGCAGATTGGGATAATCTGGTAGGAGCAGGCGACCGATTTACCTATCAAATATCAGGGGGAATGAGTTATCATCACTGCAAAACCGTCGATGACTAGATCCGGCTAACCTGGGTCATGGGTGATATAAACCGGATTGCTACGTGCTGTTAACCGCCAAAAAAAGCTATCCGCTCATTAGCAGTGTGGCGCAATATCCACTGCTAGTAACGATATTGTAGGTACCTCGTAATCCTTCAGGACTACGAGCGACCAACGGCTATAGGATAAAAAAGTACTTGCATGGGGAGTTTACGATATAGTAAATTAATGACAGAAAATGTAAAGTAGTACCAAGATCGTAAATTATGTAAACAGATGAAATCGGGTATGAATGAATCACTTGACCATGAAGCAAACCAGTCGCCGAAATACCATCAACTGTTAAAGACAGCCGAGGAGCTGTTCACGCGACATGGGATCAAACGTGTCACGGTGGGCGAGATCTGCGAAACCGCTGGGGTCAGCAAGATGACGTTTTACAAGTTCTTTAAGAACAAGGATGACTTGGCGAAGCGAGTGACCGTTGCCATCTTCGACGAGGGACAAGCCAGATTCAATGCTATTATGTCCCAGGAGATACCATTTGTGGATAAGATGAGTCTATTCGTTGATTTCAAGCTCGATTACGGCAAGCGGATCAGTACAGAGTTCTATTTCGATATGCTTGGCACTAATCCGGAGATCCATGAATTCCTGGCGGAAAGGTCCCAAAACAATCTGCACCAGATACTTGAAATTTTCCGTGAAGCCCAGAGGAAGGGGGAGATAAGGAAAAACCTGAACTTGGAATTCGTAGCGTTCATGCTCGATCATACCTTGGAATTGAGCGAGGATCCCCGCCTCCAAGTTATTTTTCCAAGCACATATGAACTGGTGCGTGATTGGCTGGACTACTTCTTCTACGGCATTATGGGTAAAGAAGGAGAGGTAAATGCGTGACGATCCCGTAATTTTGCCTCGTGGAAGCGATCACCTGCACCCGATTAAATACATTCTTGCGGCCGTAATAAGGTGTGACTGTTCACATGGATATGATAAATTAGCGTCCCGGAGAGAAAGGATTTTAGGATGAAGTTCAATTTAGGCCTTAAGAGGCCATTCATTATCTATCTGGCTGCCCTGCTTGTACCTATCAACTGGCTCCCAGCCCAGCAGCCGACCGGCCAGGAAATCCTGGACCGGATAAACGAGATCACAAACGTCACCAATTCCAGTAGCGTAATGACGCAAACCATCAAGACCTCCTCCGGCCAGCTCAGGACCTTCGAGCTGGAGTCATATTCTGCCAACAAGGGGGAAAAGACCCTCATGCGCTACCGCAAGCCATCCAGCGTGAAGGGGCAGGCGTTCTTGATGCTGAACCACGCCGATGATATCTGGACCTACTTCCCCCGGACCAAGCGGGTGCGCAAGCTGGCCTCCCACGCCAAGAAGCAGAGCGCCCAAGGCAGCGACTTCACCTACGAGGACATGGGCGGCGGGGACACCTGGAAAGAGGAGTTCGAGCCCACCAACCTCGGCGAGGTGGAGCTGGAGGGACAGTCCTGCTGGAAACTGCAGCTGGACGGGATTCCCGAAAAGGAGCCGCCCTATCCCAAGATGACCATCATCGTCCGGCAGGAGGACTATCACCCGCTGCAGGTGGACTATTACAGCGACCGGGAGGACGTGATGAAAAGCCTCTACATGGGAGACATCCAGGAGGTAGACGGCATCCCCACGGCCATGAAGCTGACTATGCGCAACCACGACAAGGCTACTGAGACCAAGATGGAGGTCCTGTCTATTACCTATGACTGGGAGCCGCCCAAGGGATTCTTTTCTGAGAGGAATCTGAAAAAATGAAGTCCGGCCACCTTATTGTTGTGATCAGCTTGCTTCCCATGACCCTTTCGGCTCAGACCGAGTTTTTCGGGTACTTTGAGACCGAACAGGATCTGGCCAGGATCAGCGGGCAGCAGTACAACTACGGCTACAGCAAGCTGCGCCTGGACATGATGGCCTACCCGGCCGAGTCCGTCACCATCGGGGCCAACCTGAACATCCGGCGTCTCAGTGGGCAGAAAACGTGGAATATGCTGGACTTCCTCCCTAAGAGGATCTGGGAGCCCGTGTTCGGCGACAGCGGCGAGTTTCCTATCACCCTGGCCGACACCCTCTATCTTGATAACGTCTTTATAAAATTGAACTTCCCCCTCTTTGATATTACAGTCGGGAAGCAACAGATCTCCCTGGGCACGGGGTACGCCTGGAATCCGGTGGATATTTTCAACATTAAGGAGCTGCTTGATCCCACCTACGAACAAGCCGGTGTCACGGCCCTGAGGATGGAGCTGCCGCTGGTGGGCCGCTCGGGATTGGACCTCATCCTGGTCCCTGAGGATTCGTGGGAGAATTCCGCCAAGATGGTTCAGGGAAAGGTAGGCTTGGGCAGCTTCGACTTGACGGCAAACATTACTGAATACAAGGCCCCAAATCCCTATTGGCGTTTGCCAATTGACACTACCACACCCCCCTCCACCCACACCGTCCGGCAGAGGATCGGCGGCTCTCTGGTTGGAGAGGTTCTCGGTATCGGTATCTGGGGCGAGGGCTTGTGGGATCTGAAAGATCAACCAATAGAATTCGACGAGTATCTCATCGGTATTGACCATACCTTTGATTTCAGGACCTACCTCATGGTGGAGTACTATCACAACGGGGGTGGCGTCGCCGATCGGGACAGCCTCCAGTTCAGTGATTTCACATACTCTCTCAGCGGCCAGTCACACAGCCTGATGCAGGATTATGCCTTCGTGGTTGTCCACCATCCTCTGACCGATCTGATCTCTCTGGGGCTGCTCGGGTTTGCTAACCTGAATGACCAGAGCTACATGGTGGCCCCCAGCCTGGAGTGGAGCGCCTTTGAGAATGTGAACATCAGTTTATTGTTGAGCCACGCCCAGGGCGGCAAGGATTCGGAATTCGGCATGCAGGAGTGGGGCCTCCGGCTCCGCCTGCGGGCATATTTCTAAATGAAACGGGAAAGGAGAATTCCTATGCGTGATCGATTATTAACTGCTGTCGCCACCTACGTGGTGAAGCGACCCTGGTGGACTGTTTTGTGGATATTGTGTATCACCATAGTGCTTGGCTATATGATGGGCAGGTTATTTCAAGCGGGAGTGTCCACGGAATACGCGGACATGATGCCCCAGGACGATCCTTCCATCATCGAGTTCAACACGATTATGGAGGAATATAATGCCACTTCGACGCTGTACATGGTTGCCGAGGGTGATGATCAGGCTCTGAGGGCATTCGCGGATGAGGTAATTCCCCAGATCGAAGATATGGAGCAGTATGTCACCGATGTTATCTATCAGGCTCCCCGGGATTTCATCGCCGAGCATGCGCTGATGCTCATGAAGACCAGCGATCTGGAAAACAGCCGGACCCTGTTCGAGGATCCCAACCTGGTGGGCTTCCTTACCAACCTCAATGACAGCTTTGAGAAAGAGTATATCCAGAGCGAGGAAAAGATCTCCAACCTGGAGCAGGAACAGGGGGCCGTACGATTCCTGGACGGCATTCAGACCTGGGTGGATGAGTTTGACAATGCCCTGGAAGGCCAGGTGGAGGATGCCGGCGCTGCCGCCAGCGAGGCTATCCTGTTCGGCAGCGGCTATAACCAGAGTTGGGACCGCCGCATGATGATCTTTAAGGTCATGACGACCTTCACCATATACGATCTCGGGCCCATGATTGATTGTCCTAATGCGATCGATGCGATCATCCTGCCAGCAGCGGAGAAGCACGGCGTGGATGCCGGGCTCACCGGTTCCATCATTCTCGGTCGGGATAAAATGGAGGCCATCAGTACCGATATGATCGTCATCACCCTGCTGGCCATCGTGGGAGTACTTATTCTCTTTATGGTGGCCTTTCGTATGATTGTGGCCCCCTTCCTGGCGATCATTACCCTCATTTTTGGGGTTGTCTGGGCTATGGGCTTAGCCTGGCCATTGGTGGGTCAGCTCAATATATTAACGGCCATGATGGGGGCGATGCTGGTCGGCCTGGGGATCGATTTCTCCATCCATATCATAGCGGTTTATACTGAGTGGCGTGCCAGGGGGGAGGATGTCCTCACCGCCATGACGGGCGCTATGACCCGGTCGGGCAAGGGGATCATCACCGGGGCCTTCACCACGGCCATCGCCTTCATGACCTTGATCTTCGGCAAGACCGACGGTATGCGGCAGTTCGGCCTGGTCCTGGGTGTGGGTCTCCTCCTGACCATGGTTGCTACCCTTTCGATCCTGCCTACCCTGCTGGTCCTCCGGGAACGCTTCTGGGAACGCATACGTAAGGAGGCCAAGCCCAAGCTACCCCGGGATATTTCCTACCGGTTCCTGGGTTCTTCCGCCCAGTGGTTGTCCCAGCGTTGGATCTTCTCGCTGGTGGCGGTGGTGATCGTAGTGGGATTCTTTGCCTACCGCGGGTTCCAACTGGAAATGGACTATGACAGCCGCAACCTGCTGCCAAAGGGTTTGAAGTCACTGGAGCTGCAGGACAAGATGATCGAGGCCTTCGACATGGACCCCGACAATGCCATGCTTACCGCCACCTCGCTGGAAGAGGCCTATACTCTCACGGAGGCAACCAAGGATGCTTCCACCGTTGGTGTTGTCAGTTCTATCGTGGACCTGTTGCCCCCGAAGGGGGAGCAGGAACAGCGGAAAGCCCTGGTAGCTGATGTTCGCCGGACCATGGCGCGGGCTCAGATTTCCCCCACCATCACCCGGGCTGATCTGGACCGCCTGAAAGCCGAAGTAGAGCGGCTGGAGGACAACGTAATGGAAATCCAGTCCATGGCCTTTATCGGCGGACAGGACAAGGTCTACCTCAAAGCGGGACTATTGGTAGGGGTAGTACCCGACGAGGAAGATCCCTCCATGGTTGCACTACATGAACGACTAAATCCCAATATGCCAGACATTACCCAAGGCACACTCTCCGCGCTGCGCGAACGCCTCAACTCCGACGGAATCCGCTCGCTGAGCAATGTGAGCCGGTTCCATCGGGACTTTGCCGCCGCTTTCAAGCCGGCGGTGGTAGGTATGGCCAACACGGAGACACTGACCGTCGAGTCCCTGCCGCCGGAAATCCGCGACCAGTATGTGGGCAAGTCGGGTCAACATTTTTTAATCTACGTCTTTGCCCGGGAAAATATCTGGAATCGGCAAAATATGGCGCGTTTGGTCAATGAAATGCAGAAGGTCAGTCCCCGGGCGACGGGGATGCCGATCATTTATCATGCCCTGTTGCGAGGGATAACTGCTGATGGCAGGCTGGCGATGCAGATTGCCCTGGGACTTATCTTCCTGCTGCTGCTGGCCGACTTCAAGAATGTCTGGAAAGCTCTGCTGGCCATCGTGCCCCTGATCTTCGGGGTCCTGCTAATGCTGGGAGTCATGCATCTGTCAGGCATGATGCTCACATTGGTTGGATTTTACGCTGTACCGATTATCATCGGTATCGGCATTGATGACGGTGTGCACATCATTCACCGCTATAACGTAGAGGGCAGCCGTAAGCACACCGCTGTCTTCTCCTCAACTGGCCGGGCGATCCTGCTTACGTCCCTGACGACCATGCTCGCCTTCGGGTCACTGTGGTTTGCCCGCTTCTCGGGACTGAGTGACTTGGGCATAGTCCTGCTCATCGGGGTTGGTGCCTGCTTCGTGGCAACCGTGCTGGTAATCCCGGTGCTGGCCGGGCTGGGGCATGGGATCGCCGACCGCAGGGGCGGCGCAGCGCCAGAGACAAGCGAAGAGTAGGGCAGCAGGCACACAACCGCAGAGCCTGTCCGACCACTACGGTTACATTGATGAAGCTACACAGGCCTCGGGAGCGATCCTGGGGCCTGTGGGGCTTTAGAACTCTTTGGGAGTGGAGGAATGCAAACATAATTTATGCCATTGACCAGACCTGGATGCTGAGCCCATGGACGTCCTGATAATCATTGGAGTTATTCTCGTCACTATTATTTTAGCTCTGGTCACCTGGATTGGTGTCCCAGGGACGTTTATCATGTCAGTCTTCGTGCTCGTCTGCGGCTGGCTAACCGGTTTTGCGACGATTACACTAGCCCATGTGGTAGTCATTCTCGCGATTTCAATTTCCCTTGAGGTGGTGGAGTTTTTCATGGCAGGAGTGGCTGCCAGGTATTATGGCGCTAGCAGGCGTTCGGCGGTGTTTGCCATTCTGGGCGGCCTAGCCGGGACGATTATCGGCGTGAGTATATTGGTGCCTATCGGTGCGTTGATTGGGCTTTTCGTCGGTTCTTATCTCGGGGCCTATCTGGGTGAGAAGCTATCCGGCAAAACCGACGCTGAAGCAGCCAGGGCCGCCTTAGGCACGGTTCTCGGCAACGTGGCGAGCAAAACCCTCAAGTCCACGGCGGTGGTAATCATCGGGATTTGGTTGGCGAAGATGCTGACATAGTCTGATTTGCCTCTGCTCAGGAAGTCGGCTGACAGATGTTTATGGTCACATATATATCATATGGGTAACTTTATCATTACGAAATAATATCAGGAGCAATTCATCATGAAAACATCTCTTCTGTTCATCTTTTCCGCAGGCTTATTGTTCTGGTCGTGTTCGATGATTAAGAAGGAACCATTAAAGGAACAGAATCCGTTTCTTCTCGAATATAACACACCTTTTGAGGTGCCTCCCTTCGACAAAATAAAAGAAGAACATTATCTGTCGGCATTTAAAGAAGGGATAAAACAAGAGTGGAGTCAGATTGAGGCTATCGCCAACAGCTCGGAAGCCCCCACGTTTGAAAACACTATCGAGGCGATGGAAGGCAGTGGTGCACTGCTGACCAGGGTTGATAACGTGCATTATAATATGACTTTAGCCCACACGAATGATGAGCTGCAAAGAATCGCAAAAGAGGTGGCCCCGCTGCTGTCCAGGCACCGGGATGATATCATCTTAAATGATAAATTGTTTAAGAGAGTAAAAGCTGTGTATGAGCAGAAAGACGGGCTGGACTTGACGGTAGAGCAGAATACCCTTCTCGATAAATACTATAAGGATTTTATAAGGGGTGGCGCTGACCTTAACGAGGAGAATAAAGCTGAATTGAGGGCAATAAATGAGGAGCTCTCCCTTTTAACACTGAAATTTGGTGAGAACGTCTTGGGAGAGACCAACGCCTTCGAGCTGGTTATCGAAAAGGAAGCAGACTTGGCGGGTCTCCCGGATGCTGCGATCACCGCGGCCGCCGAAGCGGCCGGCGAACGGGGACACGAAGGCAAATGGGTGTTCACCATACACAAGCCGAGCATGATTCCGTTCCTGCAATATTCTGAAAAACGCGAGCTCAGGGAAAAGATATTCAAAGCGTACATAAACAAGGGTGATAATGACACCGAGCTGGATAACAAGGAGATACTATCGAGGATTGCTGCGCTCCGCGTGAAAAAGGCAAATCTGTTGAGCTACAAAACCCACGCCGATTTTGTGCTTGAAAGAAATATGGCCAAGCGACCTGAAGATGTCTACGATTTTCTCGACCAGCTTTGGAAACCTGCGCTGGCACGGGCGAAGCAGGAAGCCATCGAGTTCCAGAAAATGATTCGTCAGGAAGGCCACGATTTCAAGCTGGAGCCGTGGGATTGGTGGTATTACGCGGAGAAGGTGAAGAAGGCAAAGTATGCTCTGGATGATGAGACATTAAGGCCGTACTTTGAGCTGGAAAATGTAAGGAATGGCGCCTTCACCGTCGCGAACAAGCTGTTTGGGATCACCTTTGATGAAATTACCGATATCCCGAAATATCACGAAGAAGTCAAGGTATTTGAGGCAAAGGAGGCCGATGGTTCGCATATCGGACTGCTGTATACCGACTACCACCCCAGGGCGAGCAAGCGGGGCGGTGCCTGGATGAGCTCCTATCGCAAACAGTCAAGGTTGGGTGGCATAGAAGTAACTCCGGTAATTACCAATGTCTGCAATCTCCCCAAACCAACCGGGGACAAGCCAGCCTTACTGAGCCTGGAAAATGTGGAAACGCTGTTCCATGAATTCGGTCACGCCCTGCAGGGGCTTTTGTCCAGCTGCACCTACCGGCGGCTTTCCGGCACCTCTGTTCCACGTGATTATGTCGAACTCTGCTCACAGATCATGGAAAACTGGGCAACCGAACCTGAAGTACTGAAATCCTACGCCCGACACTATGAGACTGGCGAACCGATCCCCGATGATCTCATCGCCCGGATCAGGGAAGCACGACACTTCAACCAGGGCTTTGAGACGGTGGAATACCTGGCGGCATCGTACCTGGACATGGACTGGCATACCCTAACCGAAGCCGAGGAGCTTGAGCCGCTGGAATTTGAAAATGCTTCACTGGATAGAATAGGCCTGATCCCGGAAATCGTTACACGCTACCGGAGCACCTATTTCAGGCATATCTTTTCGGGCGGCTATTCTTCTGGATATTATAGCTATATCTGGGCCGAGGTGCTGGATGCCGATGCGTTCCAGGCCTTCAAGGAAGCAGGTCTTTTTGATCAGAAAACGGCGCTGGCGTTCCGGGAAAACATCCTCGCGACCGGTGGTACCGAAGATCCGATGACCCTGTACAAACGCTTCAGGGGAGCCGAGCCCAAGATTGGTGCCCTGCTGAAAAGAAGAGGGCTTGACTGAGACCTGTTATCCGAGCAGTAATAGAAGGACCCAAGAACTCACGCGGCCTTCATTTTCAATGCTCAATCTATGGATGATTACCGCTATTGGTCGAGCAGGAACCGCTGCAGCCCCGCCAGATCATCAGTGTTGATCAGGTCGACGCCGGCTGCCACCAACTCCCTCCAGACCGCCTCTCGGGCCTCACCTGGCTCATCGGGCGTGGCCCAGAAGCGTACGCGGCGCCCTTCGGCATGAGCCGCGGCTACGATTGACCGGAGCTGTTCCCGCTCGTCTTCGGGCATCGCTCCCTCACCATCCCAGGAAAAGAAAGCCCCCCACCGGTCGCTGATAAGGGGGATGAAGTCGGCAGGAGCACCGGTGCCTAGGTCTTCCAGCCTCCCATCGTATGTCGCGTAATGGATGGTCTCCGATTCCATGGTCTTTCGCGGACGGTTACCGGAGATGATGACCGCTATCGGTCCTGTCCTGTCCCCTCCGGTGTCATAAGTGACCAGAATGTCGGCGTACGTCTGGAGCACCTTGCGCAGGGCTTTATAGGTCGCCTCGGCCTCTGATTTGATATCGATAAGCAGCGTAAACTGCGGGCTATCCCGGTAAACACCTCCACCGTTATGCTTGATGCGCTGACGTAGAGGGTCCAGGTAAAGCGACTGCAGGGTGTGGCTTGGCTGAAGGTCCACCGAGTAATGGGCTACGAGCAGTTCACTGCCCTCAAGGAAGATGTCCGCCTCTACGCTTGTGAAACCATGATCGAGTGCGTCGTATAAGGGGCGGGAGTGCAGGTAGTCATTGTGCGCATGGGCCCGCGACAGGGGTACCGGTGACCCGCCCGGCTCGGCGAGCGGAGCAGGCTGGGGCGACCGGCAGCCGGTGAGGATGAGGAGCGGGATCCAGAGGTGAAAGTGTTTCTTATATGTCGTGAAATTCATCATAACAGTTTATCTCACCGTCCCTGATTCCGCTGGTAGGGTACTTGACGCTCTTTGGTACCGCCTCAAGTATTATCCCCCCATAAACGCCACCGCCTGGTTGATTCCTTCTGCTAATCGGTCAATCTCTTCGCTAGTGTTGTAGAAGTAGAAGCTGGCCCTGGTGGTGGCAGCCACTCCTAAACAGCGCATGAGGGGCTGTGCGCAGTGATGTCCTGCCCGGACGGCGATGCCCTCTTGGTCAAGTAACTGGGCCATGTCATGCGGATGTATACCCTCGACATTGAAGGGGAGAGACGAGCTGCTGGTAGGTGCGTGTCCGTATATGGTGATGTGCGGAATCTGGGAAAGAACCTCGCGACTGTACTGGGTGAGCTGTTTGCTGTAGTCGGCGATCCGGTCCATACCCAGCTGGTTGAGGTAATCGATGGCCGCTCCCAGGCCGACCGCCTGGGCGATGTTGGGCGTTCCCGCCTCGAACTTCCAGGGAATCTGGTTCCAGGTGGCCCTCTGCAGGTCCACCGTGCTGATCATCTCGCCGCCCCCGTGGAAGGGCTCCATGGACTCCAACAGGTCTGTCCTGGCGTAAAGCACTCCCACGCCGGTGGGCCCCAGCATTTTGTGCCCGGAGAAGGCCAGGAAATCGCAGCCTAGCTGCATAACATCTACCGGGAAATGAGGTACGCTCTGGGCGCCGTCAACCAGGATCAGGGCGCCGACCGCCCTCGCCTGCTGCACGATGTCCCTGACCGGATTCACCGTCCCGAAAACGTTGGATTGGTGAACCAGCGCCACGATCCTGGTGCTTCCGGTGATGTACTTCGACATGTCTTTCAGATCGAGAGTATAGTCGTCGGTGAGAGGGAGATAGCGTAAGGCGGCACCGGTGTCCCGGGCCAGCAGCTGCCAGGGGATGATGTTGCTGTGGTGCTCCATTTTGGTGATCAGGATCTCGTCCCCCGGGCCCAGGTTATGTCGCCCCCAGGCATAGGCCACCAGGTTGATGGCCTCGGTTGTCCCCCGGGTAAAGATGATGGACCGCCAGTCCTCGGCATTTATGAACTCGGCTACTTTTCGCCGGGCTGATTCGTAAGCGTTGGTTGCCCGTTCGCCCAGCTCGTAAATGGCGCGGTGAACGTTGGCGTTGCTCTCCTCGTAATACCGCGTGACGGCAGCGATGACCTGTCGCGGTTTCTGGGAAGTGGCGGCGTTGTCCAGGTAGACCAGGGGCTTGCCGTGCATGCGTTGACTGAGTGCGGGGAAATCGCGGCGAACCTGCTCCAGGTCCCAGGGCGGAACCGGTGGGCCTGTTTCCACTGCGTATGGTGCCCCCTCCTCGGAGGGGAGGGCTGTGGTGGATCGAGCGGAGTTGCTTTCAGACACGATCAAGCACCGGCGGCGCGCTATAACATACCCAGCTTGAGTCGCGCCGCTTCCGACATCATGTTCTGGTTCCACTGGGGTTCCCACACTAGCTGTACACTCGCCTCAACCACGCCGGGCACCGACAGGACTTTCTGCCGCGCGTCCTCGGCAATAAAGGGACCCATGCCGCAGCCGGGGGCGGTGAGGGTCATCTTGATGTCCACCTGCTGGCCGGTGTCGTCCTTTAGCGGGGTAATCTTCAGGTCGTAGATCAGGCCGAGTTCTACGATGTTTACCGGGATTTCTGGGTCATAGCATGTTGCCAGCTTCTCCCAGATCAGCTGCTCGTCCACTTCCTCCGCCGTCCTAGTGGATGGCTTGTACTTTTTGGCTGCTTCGACTTCTTTGCCCAGGGCATCGGCGCACTTACCGTCGATACGGGCCAGATTGCCCATGACTATGACGGTATAGCTGCCCCCTAAGGCCTGAGTGATGATCGCCTCTTGACCTTTTCTAAGAATTATCTTGTCCCCCGATGGGACCAGAATGCCCTCACAATCGCGCCTGAGGATTACCGTTTCGCGCTGCTGCATCACATATCCTTCATATTTATAGTTGTTTGACCACGAATTAGCACTAATCTGCTTGAATAATTATCTTATCTTCATTTTCATTTGTGTCAATTCGTGGCTTCATCTCTGACGACTCGCAACTAATGCCTTACTCTGTAGTTATGGTCTCAGGCTGTTCTTCAAGACCGGCCTCCATGGTGCGCCAGGCTAGCATGGCGCATTTCACCCGGATAGGGAATTTATAGACATCGGCCAGGGCTGTCAGCTTGCCCAGCTTCTTCGGATCTCCTTCGCCCGTGGTCGCCATGCGGTGAAACTGTTCAAGCAGCTCTTGGGCTTCGGTCCTGGTTTTGCCTTTCAGGACAGTGGTCATTATGGAAGCCGACGCTTTGGAAATAGCACACCCCGAACCCAGAAAACCGATATCACGGATCACGTCATCCTCAAGGGTTAGGTAGAGATCTATGTCATCGCCGCACAGGGGATTGTGCCCGTGGGCAGCCCGGTCGGCATCCTTAATCTCGCGAAAATTGCGGGGATTCTGATTATGGTCCAGAATCAGCTGCTGATAGAGCTCCCGGAGATCGTCCATCCGATGTTATCCTCTTATCATACCGTGAAATTAGCTCACATTTATAGAGTCTTGCCCATCCGGGAGCCACTGGGAGACCAGCTTATCCACTGACATTCTGACACTGTCAGCCTCGATCCGACTGATGATCTCCTGGGTAAAGCCGTGAATCAATAGCCTCCGGGCCGTCTCCCGGTCAATACCGCGGGAGAGGAAATAGAACATGGTTTCTTCATCGATCTGTCCCACGGTGGATCCATGCGTGCATTTCACGTCATCGGCGTATATTTCCAGCTGCGGATCGGTGTTCACCATCGCCGTGTCTGAGAGCATCATATTTCGGTTGGACTGCGTCGCATTGGTCTTCTGCGCCTTTGGATGCACCACTATCCGGCCGTTGAAAATACCATGGCCCCGATCATCCATGATCCCCCTGTAATTTTCCGTGCTGGTGCAGTTGGGAGCCGCGTGGTCGATCCGGGTGTGGTTGTCCACGTGCTGACGGCCCTTCACTAGGTACAGCCCGTTCATTGCTACCTCCGCCCCCTCCCCGGCGAGGATAGTGTTTACATCGTTCCGGACCAGCTTCCCTCCAATGGTAATGGTGTGCATGCCTACCTGGCTGTCCGACTCCTGGTGGGTTTGTACAGTGGCGATGTGAGCGGCATCGTCCGATTCTTGCTGTACGCGTACATAATCGACTATTGATCCTGCTCCCGCTGTGATTTCAGTAACGGCATTAGTGAAAGTGAGCCCGCCATTCGCCTCCGTTAGACGGGTACCACCGGACAGGCTTACATAGTGCTCTATAACTGTCAGCCGGCTGTTATCCCCGGCCACCACCAGAGTGCGGGGATGGGTGATAATTGGCAGTTGGCTGTTGTGGTTGACGAGGGCTGTGGCGTGCGTCGAAAGATATATCACATGGATGGGCTGCTTCAGCAGCGTTCCTTCGGGTACCTGGATGAAAACCCCATCGGATAGAAAGGCGGTATTCAGGGCTACGAAAGCCTGTTCATTGAAATCGGCGTAGCGACCTAGGTGGGGCAGCACCTGTTCAGGTATCCTCTTCAGGGCATCTGCAAGGCCCCGGATCACCACCCCCTGGGGCAGGCCGTCATGAGGCAACTGGTCAGGCACCAAACGGCCGCCAGCCACCATTGCCTGGAAGCTGTCCCTGAGGCTGAACGGTTCAATCGTCCGGGGATCAATGGGGCTGGCTTCCACTGGAAGGTGGAACTCAAGCGCAGCTACCGGCTCCACACTGGTATTACGCCAGGCCTCCATGCGGGTGGTGGGGAAACCCAGCTGCACGAACCTGTCCATGGCCGAATGTCGCATCTGACGGACTGCTTCGGGCTGGTCCAGGAAGCCTTCCTGCCCGCACTGCTCAAAAGTGGTACGGTAAAAATCGTTAATGGCGGTGGTCTCGGTCATGGTCTAAACCGAAGTCAGTTGTTCGGAGTCTCCTCAGCTTGTATCCAGCCATAGCCTTTCTCTTCCAGCTCATGGGCCAGCTCCGGGCCGCCCGAGCGGGCGATCCGGCCATTCACCAGCACGTGTACCTTGTCAGGCTCGATATAATTCAGAATGCGTTGATAGTGGGTGATGACGAGGAAGGCCCGCTCCGGGCTGCGAAAGCCGTTCACCCCTTCGGCAATGGTCTTCAGGGCATCAATGTCAAGACCCGAGTCGGTCTCGTCTAGTATAGCCAGTTTGGGTTCCAAAGTGAGCATCTGCAGGATCTCGTTACGCTTCTTTTCTCCGCCGGAGAAACCTTCGTTCACCGGACGATTAAGAAAACCCTCGTCAAGCTGTACCAGCTTGATCTTCTCTTTGATCAGTGCTAGGAAGTCTACCGCGTCAATCTCTTCCTCGCCCCTGTGCTTGCGCTGGGCATTTACCGCCGCCTGCAGGAAATAGGTGTTATTCACCCCCGGAATGACAACCGGGTACTGGAAGGAGAGGAAAACTCCCTCCCGGGAGCGCTCCTCCGGGGTTAGCTCCAGCAAGTTCTGGCCGTTATAAATTACCTCGCCAGTGGTGATCCCATAGGTGTCCCGGCCAGCCAGGACCTGGGCAAATGTACTCTTGCCAGAACCGTTGGGTCCCATGACCGCATGAAGCTCACCGGCTTTCACCCGCAAGTCAATCCCCTTGAGGATCTCAGTCCCCTCAACACTCACGTGCAGGTTTTTTATCTCAAGCATAATTGTTCGTAGTCCGTTGTCCGTAGTTTATTGCCCACTGTCTATATCCTGGTGCCACTCCTACTACCCTACGCTTCCTTCCAAACTCACCTCCAGCAGCTGCCGGGCTTCCACGGCGAATTCCATTGGCAGGTTACGGAAGACCTCCTTGCAGAAGCCGTTGACAATCATGGAGACAGCGTCCTCAGTGGAGATGCCGCGCTGCTGGCAGTAGAACAGCTGATCCTCCCCTATCCTGGAGGTAGAGGCTTCGTGTTCCATCCGGGCGGTGGCGTTGCGCACGTCAATATAGGGGAAGGTATGGGCGCCGCACTGATCGCCGATGAGCAGCGAATCGCACTGGGAGTAGTTGCGGGCACCTGCCGCGCCGGGCATTATCCGCACCAGGCCCCGGTAGGCGTTCTGCCCATGACCGGCTGAGATACCCTTGGATATGATGGTGCTGCGGGTGTTCTTACCCAGGTGGATCATCTTGGTACCGGTGTCAGCCTGCTGGTAGTTGTTGGTCAGGGCTACCGAATAGAACTCACCCACGGAGTTGTCCCCCTGGAGGATACAGCTGGGATACTTCCAGGTGATGGCGGAGCCGGTTTCAACCTGGGTCCAGGAAATCCTGGAATTGACGCCCCGGCACGCTCCCCGCTTGGTGACGAAGTTATATATGCCCCCCTTACCCTCCTCGTCACCGGGATACCAGTTCTGGACGGTGGAATACTTGATCTCCGCATTATCCAATGCGATGAGCTCCACCACGGCGGCGTGGAGTTGGTTCTCGTCCCGCATGGGGGCGGTGCAGCCCTCCAGGTAGCTTACATAGCTGCCCTCGTCAGCAATGATGAGGGTTCGCTCAAACTGTCCCGTCATGGCAGCGTTGATGCGGAAGTAGGTGGAAAGCTCCATGGGGCAGCGTACGCCCTTGGGGATATAGACGAATGAACCGTCACTGAAGACCGCCGAGTTCAGGGCGGCGAAGAAGTTATCCGTGTAGGGTACCACCGTACCCAGGTACTGTCTAACCAGCTCCGGGTACTGCTGCACCGCCTCGGAGAAGGAGCAGAAGATGACTCCCGCCTCTGCTAGGGTCTCCTTGAAGGTGGTTGCCACCGACACGCTGTCGAAAACTGCGTCCACCGCCACCCCCGCCAGGCGCTTCTGTTCCTCCAGGGGAATGCCCAGCTTATCGTAGGTCTCCAGCAGTTTGGGGTCCACCTCGTTCAGGCTTTGGTAAGCGGGCGGCTTTTTCGGGGCCGCGTAATAAACAATGCTCTGGTAGTCAATTGGAGCGTAATTCACGTGCGCCCAGTGGGGTTCGCCCCGCTCCTTGTACAGCTTGCACCAGTGCCGATAGGCCTTCAATCTCCACTGAAGTAGGAAATCCGGCTCGCGTTTCTTGGCCGAGATCAGCCGGATGACGTCTTCGTCAAGGCCGGGGGGTAGGGTCTCCTGCTCGATATCGGTGACGAATCCGTACTTGTACTCCTGGTTGGTCAGCCGGTCGATGGCCTGGGAATCACCGCTCATAAGCCCCGCCTCTGCGCATAGGGCCGGATCACGCTCTCTAGTGAAAGGCGGGTGAATACGGTCTTGAGGGTATAGTCGATCACCTGCATGGGACTGCGTATGCTGCAGGACTCTACCTGGGTGCATTCATCCTCACTTACGCAATCGACGATGCCCAGTGGTCCTTCCATCCTCTCGAGGAACTGCCACAAATTCACGTCCGCTAATCGGGCTTTCAGTCGGTAGCCGCCCCGGGCGCCTTGGACGGGCTCCACAAAGCCCCTCCTGGCCAGCTGCTGCATGACTTTGGCCAGGATCGGGAAAGGTATCCCGCAGGTGTCGGCGATTTCCCGCACCTTAGTAACACCACCACCTTCTGGCTGGCTCAACTGCCCAAGGGCCATAAGGGCGTATTCGGTCTTGCGCGTTAATTTTAGCATAGCTGTGTAAATACGACCATTTTAGTCGTGGTTAAATTACGACCGATTTGGTCTTATTGCAAGGGGGAATGTGCAGCGGTCATCAGTCAGGAATCAGCGGCTGTTAACCGCGGAGGCTTGTCCGTTCGGCTGAGCTCAAGACGAAGCCTGAGCCTGGCCGAGCCCCGTCGTTGGCGGGAGTGAGGTCGCGCACCAGGCGCACCGGGCGCACCAGGCGCACCAGGCGCACCACGCGAAAGACAATCCCTTTCCGTTTCCTTATATTCCGGTGCTATGATGATGCCCCCGGCATATCGCCCCGTTTCTGCTCCCGCCGCTAGCTTTGGCACGGAAATATATTTCAACAGGGCGATTTTCGCCTCTCGTAGGGGAATACCCCTAAAAAAAACGAATTTTATGGGGATTTTGTTGAATTCATTGCCGATTCTTACGCCCTATCATTTCTGGCTTACGTCCTGCGGTCCCACCGGCTTAATTCCCATTTTTCATTTTTCATTTTGCATTTCCCCTACGGGCTCACCTCCTCCGTCGGTGAAGGCGAACCTTTTTATATGTTTTAGCTATCCATTCGCGGGCCTTCAGTGGGGCTTATGAGGGGCTTTTAAGGGGCTATCGTGGGGTGTTTCAGGTACAATCGTGAACCCAAAGCTGTGCCGGTTTGGCCTGCTGCCTCCTGTTTACCCGGCGTAGGCTATGCCGTAGACGGGCCGTTGCCATTGCCTCTGTCCCTGCCTACTGCTACTTCTTCCCGCCCCATCAAAAGATACCTCATTCAGGGTCTATTCGTTATAAGTTTACCCCTCACTAATTCGGATATAGGAATGGATAACCTGAAACTGATCGATAAACTCAACGCCGCCCGTGAGCAGCTCTTCCAGGAAATCGGGCACGTCATCGTCGGCCAGCGGGAGATTCTGGAGCATCTGTTCCTGGCTATGCTATGCCGGGGCCATGTACTCCTCGAAGGAGTTCCTGGACTGGCTAAGACCCTGATAATTAAAACCCTGGCCGAGGTCCTGGACCTCTCCTTCAGCCGCATCCAGTTTACTCCTGACTTAATGCCGTCGGATATCACCGGGACCGAGATCATTCAGGAGACCAAGACCGACGGGCGCATGTTCAAGTTCTTCAAGGGGCCGATCTTCGCCCACATCATTCTCGCCGACGAGATAAACCGTACCCCTCCCAAGACTCAGGCCGCCCTACTGGAGGCCATGCAGGAGCACAAGGTAACGGCTGCGGGTACCAGCTATCCCCTGGAGGAACCCTTCTTCGTGATGGCCACCCAGAATCCCATTGAGCAGGAGGGTACTTACCCACTGCCGGAGGCCCAGCTGGACCGGTTCATGTTCAACCTGCGCATCGAGTATCCCTCCAAGGACGAGGAAATCAGTATTGTGGAGTCCACTACCAGCGTGGCGGGGACCAGTCCCGCTAAAGTGGTAAGCCGCGATGATATTCTCACCTTCCAGGAGCTTATCCTCCAGGTACCGGTGGCCGAAAACGTCGTCAGGCATGCCGTGCGCCTGGTCAGGGATACCCGCCCTGGGCAGGACGTCCAACCGCGGTTCATTCATGAATGGGTTGAGTGGGGTGCCGGTCCCCGGGCCAGCCAATACCTGATCCTGGGAGCCAAGGCCTTGGCGGTTCTGGATGGCCGGTCCACTCCCGATATCTCCGATGTAAACACGCTGATCAAACCGGTGATGAGGCACCGGATCATAACCAACTTCAACGCTGAGGCGGAAGGAGTTAGCACCGACCAGATCCTGGACCGCCTAGTAGAAACTAGATCCCGATCCTAGGGACCTGGAAGCGCCCGCGCAATGGCTAACCTGAGCACCACATACTTGGATCCCACCATCGTTTCACGGTTGGATAACCTCTTCCTGCGGGCGCGCCTGGTGGTGGAGGGATTTATCATCGGCCTCCATCGCAGCCCCTATCACGGCTTCTCCGTGGAGTTCGCCGAACACCGGGCCTACGGCCCCGGCGACGAAATCCGCCACGTGGACTGGAAGCTGTACGCTAAAACTGACCGCTACTATGTCAAGCAGTTCGAAGAGGAAACCAACCTGAAAAGCTACCTGCTGTTGGACCAGAGCCGGTCTATGACTTTTGCATCTAATAACGTGAGCAAGCTGACCTACGCCCAGACCCTGGCGGCAGCCCTGGCTTACCTCATGCTCAAGCAGCAGGATGCCATCGGCCTGGCGCTTTTTGATTCCCGGCTGCGCCAATATCTGGCTCCCCGGGCCAAGCGCAGCCATTTGGAGGCTATCTTGGGCCGCATGTCAGAAATCCAACCGGGGCCGGAAACCGAGATAGCACCAGTACTGCACCAACTGGCCAAGTCCATCGTTAAGCGAGGTCTCATCATCCTGATCTCCGATCTGTTCGACGATCCGGACCAGGTTATTATGAGCCTGAAGCATTTCCGGCACAAACACCATGAGGTCATCGTTTTCCATATCCTTGATCCCCAGGAACTCGAGTTCGCCTTTTCCTCCCGTACCCGTTTCCGGGATCTGGAGACCGGACAAATGATCACTACCGAGCCCTGGCATATCCAGAAGGCGTATAATCAACAGATGCGCCAGTTTATCGAAGCCTATCGTACCCGCTGCCGACAGCAGAATATTGACTACCTGCAGATCACAACCGACAAACCGCTCGATCTGGCTCTCTCGGAGTATCTCTTAAAACGCCGTCGCATCGGCTAGCGAAAGTACTGGATTTAGTGCAGAGCGGTTGAAGGGAAGCAGGGGCAGAATCATAGTGGTAGCTAAAAGTGAATGAGGCAAACATGTCACGGCGTAAACTGATTCTGTTCGACGTTGACGGTACTCTCCTCACGCCTGGTCCGATTCCCCGGCAGGCCTTGGCTGAAGCACTTTCCCACTTCCTGGGGCGGAAGGTCGAGCTCACCTTCCACGACGTCGCTGGACTCACCGATCCTATCATCATCCGTAATGGGCTTGTGAGGCACGGAACAGGCGGTCCCCCATCAAACGGCGATATCAGCACTGTTATCGAGCACTTCCTGACCCTCGAAGAGGAACGATTGCCAGCCTCTGATGACGTACGAGTTTTTCCCGGCGCGGAGGAGTTGGTCCGGGCCTGCTTGGCAGAAAACTGGGTGCCGGCATTGCTTACCGGCAACATGGAACGGGGGGCCCGGGTAAAACTTGCCCGCACCGGCCTGTGGGAGCTGTTCGCTTTTGGCGTGTACGGCGGCGATGGCAATGCTCGTGAAGACCTCCCCTGGGTTGCCTGGGAGCGTGCCTGGAATGTGCTCAATGAATCTTTCCGCCCCGCTGATACTATCCTCATCGGCGATACACCCAACGACGCCCGCGTCGCCCGGCTGAACGGAATCACCAGTCTGATCGTCTGCCGCCGGGAGGAGACCGAATGGCGGCAAGCTATCGAAGCCGAGCAGCCTGCCTGGTTGGTAGACGGATTCGACGATGTCCCGGGCCTGATACGGCTGATGAAGGGCAAGTAAGCATGTCTGCAAGTGGTTTGTTTTCCATGGTAGAATTATGATTCCCTTCACCAAGGCCCACGGCAACGGTAACGATTTCGTCCTATTTGACGCCGAGACCTGTCCCGAATCGATCCGCGATCCGGATTTTATCCAACGGGTGTGCAATCGCCACAAGGGAATCGGTGCCGACGGAGTCCTGGTCATTTCCTCCTCGGATAAACCGGATGTGGACATAGTTCTTGACTATTACAACGCTGACGGCAGCTGGGAAACCCTCTGCGCCAATGGTGCTCGCTGCGCGGTGGCTTTCTATGGCAACCGAGAGGGTATCGGCGGGAAGGTTATCGTGCAGACCGGCGCTGGCAGTCACGAAGCCGTTCTGCTGCCCGGTGGACAGGTCCAGCTGCAGATACTGACACCCCGCCATATTACAGGGATGATGGAAATCTACGGCTTTCACGGCCGACATGTGGACTCCGGGGCCCCTCATTTCGTCATCGAAGTGGATGAACTCGACGAGGATCTGGTAGCACGGAACGGCCCGCCCATACGCTACCACGAAGCCTTCCAGCCCCGGGGAGTGAATGTGAATTTCTACCAGCGTATCGGTCCCCATGCCCTGAAGGTTATCACCTACGAGAAGGGGGTAGAGGCGGTGATGCAATCCTGTGCTAGCGGTGGTACGGCGGCTTGCTTCGAGGCGGCCTCGTCTGGAAGCATGACCAGCCCTATCAAAGTTGTAAGTCCCGGCGGCGAGCTGATGGTGGCCTTTGATCCCGAGTGGAAGGATGCTACTGTCACAGGCCCGGCGGTACTGCTGTTCGATAGTCGACTCCCCGACGATTTCTAGACCCGGTCATGTGGCGCTCCGATAATAGTGCTGGTCTCCGCGTCCTGCTGGTTACCCGGATCAGCGGGCTGGAGCAGGATTTGCGTAGTCGGCAACTTCCGGGGATCGAGCTGGTGCGGACTAAGATTGATGAAGATACTGCCCAGGTAATCGACCAGGCTGAAGTCGTGGTGGCTGACCCAGCGCTGGTGGCTCCCCACCTGCACCGGGCGGCGAATCTGAAGTGGCTCCAGTCCACCTATGCGGGAGTCAATTCCCTTTTCCAGGATAGCTCCCGTCGGGATTACCAGCTGACTAGGATCAAGGGTGTGTTCGGCCCTTTGATGGCTGAGTATGTGCTAGCCCACATCCTCGCCCGTGAGCGCCACCTGTTGCAGCTGGCCCGGCAGCAGCAAGCCCGTCAATGGAAGCGGACTACGTATCGGCAGCTCTCAGAGCTGACTCTGGGCATCCTGGGAGTTGGAGACATCGGCTCGACGGTTGCCCGGGCAGTCGTGGCCTTGGGGATGACCGTCTGGGGACTCCGCACCAGGTCGGAATCGATCCCCGGCATCAAGCGGGTGTTCGCACCAGCGCAGCTGAGCGAATTCCTCGTCGGACCAGACTATCTGGTGAACGTCCTCCCCAGCACCCCCGACACCCGCGGCCTGCTCTCCGGTGCGACCCTCAACAGGTGCCGGCCTTCGGCCATATTCATCAACATCGGACGGGGAGATATTATCGACGAGGCCAGCTTGGTACGGGCTATGGATAAAAGCTGGATCAGCGGAGCGGTACTGGATGTGTTCCCCGATGAACCCCTGCCGGAGGACAGTCCCTTATGGTCGATATCCGGCGTAACCATCACGCCCCATGTAGCGGCCCTGAGCCTGCCCGGGCCTATCGCTGAAGTCTTTTTGGCCAACCTGGTCCGCTATCAGGCCGGTGAGCCGTTGCTGCACCAGGTTTTATGGGAGCGGGGATATTAGCGAGAGGCTGTAACGATTTAATAAAACTGAGATCCGACTGACACCCTGCCTTGGAGCTGTCCATGATTCCCTGACCAAGACCATTGATAATCCGGAGCCGTCTGAGTGGCTTCTGGGCAACGTACGGTAAGGAAAGTAAGAGGCAATAGGTAATCTCGTTTAAAAATGTAATTTCTTAAGATGGGGCCTGAAAAGCTGAGGTCTTCCTTTAGTGAGGATTACAAACCCGGAGGCAGGATACAGGAGATTGGCTTACAGATACTCCTTAATCTTTAAAAACAGCCTGTGGGTTGCCTCCACGTCTCGCATGACATATTCCCGCACCGCCTCTAGGTCACCACGCTCAAAGGCTGCGGCAACCGTCTCGCCCTTGACTTCTCCCTCCTTCGGTGAGGGGATGCCGAAGCTGCGACAGGCCAGGTCCAGGCTCACACCCTCCCGGCCCCAGCGCGAGAGAAACTGCATAACGTCGACATGGGGATCATAACTAAAGCGGCGCTGGTTCAGGAAACGGTAACTGCTGATGGTAATGCCGCGTATGGCGGCTCGGATTATGAGGAAGGGGACGTCGAATCCCAGGCC
This sequence comes from Fidelibacterota bacterium, assembly GCA_020354025.1. Classification (GTDB taxonomy): domain Bacteria; phylum Fidelibacterota; class Marinisomatia; order SCGC-AAA003-L08; family TS1B11. The sequence goes on from CP070638.1 coordinate 207,494, forward strand.
GTTGTAGTGCACGTAACGCAGGTCCTGGGAAGCGGGATGGTTAACGGTCTCGAAGAAAGCCTGAAGAGTATCTTCTTCCGTCGCTTCCGAGATAATCTTGTCCTTATTCTCGCCGGATTTGTCATTGTGTAGGCGCATACCGATAGCCAGCACGCGTCCGAAAAACGGCGATACCGAGCGCACCAGGACCTCCGCTTCCGACGGTTGCACCTCTCCCTTTTCCACTTCGCGTTTCGTACGCCGGGCCACTTCCAGCTCCAGGGGCTCAGGCAAATCGGTCAGCGGAACCGTCTCAATGTCGAAAATGAGATAGCGCAACAGTGAGTGCGGTGGTTACTACAAGCTGGCCGGGAACTACGGGCGTCGAACGCTCAGGTCGTCGATGTCGCAGTTTAGGGCTTCAGCCAGCTTTTTTAACGTGTTCTCCCGCGGCTTGATCTTGTTGGCCTCCATGAGACTCACGTGAGTCTGTTTGAGCCCCGTCAGCTCTGCCAGTTCAGATTGTGTCAGGTTGCGGAATAGCCGCCAGCCCTTTATGGGGCTGATACGCATGAGCTGCGTGAGCTCACTGGCAGTCGGCTCCTTCCGCCGCCGGGCGCGTCTTATGGTGGATTGTTCCTTCTTCTGATCCTCAACCTGTTCAAGGAGCTTCAGGAAGGTCTGATACTCCACCACGGCAAAGCGAGGTTTGCCTCGGGACTTGATTACTTGATAGTTAATCATGACTTAGGTACCAGGAATTAGGAAAATTCGGTACCTAATTATATTATATAATAATATAAAATGCAACTACGGTTTACATTTTTATTTCCCTTACTCATCGCGTTTAATCCAAAATAAGCAATACTATTAATACTAAAGACTGGATAATCCATCAAAATAGGTATTATACCATTCAGAGATTATTTTCTCACCGAAAAGTATTTTGCCGCCGGGTGGTGTACGATGATTGCAGAGGTGGACTGTTCCGGTACAAGCTGCCACTCCTCGGTAAGTGATACGCCAATGCGCTCAGGCGTAAGGAGAGTGAAGATGTGGTCTTGGTCTTCTAGCTGGGGGCAGGCGGGATAGCCGAAGGAGTAGCGACAGCCCCGATAGCGCTGGCGAAACAGGGACGGGATGTCAAGCCCGTCGTCGCCGTCGATACCCAGCTCCCGGCGGATTTCCTTATGCCAGTATTCTGCCAAGGCCTCTGTGGCTTCCGCGGCAAATCCATGGAAGTACAGGTACTCGCTGTATTCATCCGCCTCGAAAAGCCGCCGGGCTTCCTCAGTCGCTTGGGAGCCTATCGTTACTAGGTGGGCTCCCAGCAGATCCCTTCGGCCGCTGCCCACTGGCAAGAAAAAATCAGCGATGCTTCGGCCATTTTCTTCGGCTTGTCTGGGAAAATCGATAGTTAACAAGGGCGCATTTTCATCGGGACTGGTGTAAACATGAACGGTATCACCTTCCGAGTTGCACGGAAAGTAGCCATACACCACCGCTGGCTGTAGCAGTTCTTCCTGCTCTGCTCGTTGTATCAACCGTTGCAGGGTTGGCTCAAGGGTCTCGCTGACAAGGCGGTTGTATGCTTCGGCCGTCTTCCCCCGCTTCTTCATCCCCCACTGCCCGCGAAAGAGGGCCGCCCGATTGATATATGGCACTACTTTCGACAGCGGAATATCCGTCACCACCCGGCTGCCCCAGAAGGGTGGTATCGGCGGCTCAACCGGTTTGATTGCCTTTCGCCTGCGGGTGATGCGAGGCCGCTGTGATCCGGCGGTTTTACGAGGAGGTTCATCAATATGAGCCGGTTCATTACCCCCTTGGATCTTACCCATCAATCGCAGCCCATCGAAGGCATCCTGGGCGTAATATAATTGTCCCTTATAAGTATTGCGCAGATCTTCTTCAACATACCGGCGGTTGAGGGCGGCACCACCCAACAGAATTGGTGGCGATAGCCCACGCTCGTTTAGCACCTCCAGGTTTTCCTTCATGGCGATGGTGGACTTCACCAGCAGACCGCTCATACCGATCGCATCAGCCTGCTCCTGCTTATATGACTCGATGATGGTCTCTATAGGCTGCTTGATGCCCAGGTTAATAACCTGGTAACCGTTGTTGGTAAGGATGATATCCACCAGGTTCTTTCCGATGTCATGAACGTCACCCTTTACCGTGGCGATGACCAGCTTGCCCCTTCCCGCAGCTGAAACCTTCTCCAGGTGAGGCTCCAGGTACGTAACGGCTGCCTTCATAGTCTCCGCCGACCGTAGCACAAAGGGCAGCTGCATCTCTCCAGCGGCGAACAGTTCCCCTACCGTTTTCATACCCTCTAAAAGGACGGTATTAATGATATCCAGGGCATTGGTGGTGGCAAGGGCCTTGTCCAGGTCTTTTGCAAAATCGATACGATTGCCATCCACTATGCGTTTTTTCAGTCGTTCCTTAACCGGCAGCTCAGCCAGAACGGTGGCCTCAGCCTTCTCGACTTTGTGGATCTGGTAGTACTCCAGGACAGCTGTGAGGGGATCGTACCCCTCCTTGCTACGGTCGAACACCAGATCCTCCAGCAAGTGCCGCTCTTCTTCGGGTATCTGATACAGGGGCCGGATCTTCCCGGCGTGAACGATGGCGGCATCCAGGCCGGCCTCGATGGCATGATGTAGAAAAACCGAGTTCAGCCGGTGGCGGATCAGAGGCTTCAGGCCGAACGAGACGTTCGATACGCCCAACAGGGTATGGACGCCGGGAAGCTCGACCTTGATGCGGCGTATGGCCTCCAGGGTCTCGACAGCAGCCCGGCGCAGGCTCTCGTCTCCGCTGCCCAGGGTGAAAGTGAGAGCATCGAAGAAAATGTCTTCTGGTGTCAGACCGTACCGGTTGACAGCCAGGTCGTATAACCGCTGAGCCACGGCCAACTTTCGATCGGCTGTCACGGCCATGCCCTCTTCGTCAATGGTGAGGGCTACCACCCCTGCCCCGTACCGGTGGCAAAGATCTAGGATCTGAATGGTTCGCGCCTCTCCGTCTTCCAGGTTGATGGAATTGATGATACTCTTGCCCGCCAGGTTCTGGAGGGCGGCTTCAATAGCTTGCGGCTCGGTGGAGTCGATCATAACCGGTATGGGACAGTCGGTATTCAACAGGAAAGTGAATCGCCCCAGGTCCTTTGTCTCGTCCCGGCCCACATAAGCGGTGGATACGTCCAGAATATGGGCCTGTTCCTGTACCTGGTCCCTGGCAACCGACAGCATGCCATCTAGGTCTTCAGCCAGTAGGTATTCCCGGAACTGCTTCGAGCCGTTGGCGTTGGTGCGCTCACCGATGATGAGGGGCTTGGGATCCGTATCGAAAACAGCCGTACCGTAAAGGGACGAGGCGGACGGCTCCAGCTGCGGGGTGCGCCGCCTGGATTCCAGACCACCTACCTGGTCCACTACTACCTTCAGGTGCTCCGGCGTAGTGCCACAGCAGCCCCCCACGACGTTCACTCCCAGGTCAGCAACAAAATGCTGTAGCTCGCTGGCCAGTCTCGCGGGAGTCAGATCGTAGACCATCTTGCCATCCACGTTCCGGGGCAACCCGGCGTTGGGGATAGCCGAGATAGCGCGGTCCCAGCTGGACGAGAGGGTGCGCACGTGGGCTCCCATATCCCCGGGTCCCGTGGCGCAGTTGAGACCTAGTACATCAATCGGGAAGGGCGCCAATGTTACGATAGCGGTCAGCATGTCCGAGCCGAGCAGCATGGTTCCGGTTGTTTCCATCGTGACCTGGGCGAGAACGGGCAGGCGCAAATTCCGGATTTGGAACTCGTCGAAGATGGCGATAAGGGCCGCCTTGGTCTGCAGCAGGTCCTGGCAGGTCTCGATGCTGAGCAGGTCGGCCCCACCGTCGATCAGTCCGGCTGCCTGGCGGCGGTAGGCGGCATGGAGGTCCTTGAACGAGATGTGCCCCAGCGAGGGCAGCTTGGTACCGGGCCCCATCGAGCCGGCCACGAAGCGGGGATGCTCCGGGGTGGAATAATCGGCGGACACTTCCCTTGCGAGAGCGGCGGCCTCCTTGTTCAGCGCATAGTCCTCATCGGCCAGACCGTATTCGGCCAGCACCACCGCCGTACCACCGAATGTGTTGGTCTCCACCACGTCACAGCCCACTTCCAGGAAGCTGGCGTGCAGCGCGCGGATGACATCAGGCCTAGAACGCACCAGGATTTCATTGCAGCCTTCGCGGCCATGGAAATCGTCTGGGGTAAGGTTCTGCGCTTGCAGGTTGGTCCCTACGGCCCCGTCAAACACGACTACCCGCTGCCGGAGGAGGTGAAGGAAGGGATTTGTTTTCTTGCTGAAAGTATGCCTCGTTTTATTTGATACGTACGTATTTACCGGGACTGAATTTAGGCAGGGAATGGGACTGATGGGAGCGGAAGGGGGTAACGAAAAAATAACCTTTGGAGTTATTACGGGATAGTGGCGATAGTCTTAAGAGCTGTTTTCGGGAATCGAATGGCTGGAAAGAACTCGCGTGGATAAAGGTGATTTTCTCCTGATTCATTGATCACACTGATGAGATCGTCTACAGTCCAGGACGTGGGGAACAGTTCGTTCCCATTACATAGATAACAGTTTTTGTCCATTTGTCTAGCGAACCGTTGTACTCTGTGCAGAAACTCCCGGGCAAATTGCCCCTTATCAGCTTGTCCGGTTTGGAGAGGGAGCTTAAACTACTAGTCCTATAGCTATGACAAATGGCGTGGGGTCTGCCTGCAGACCGTCGCAAACGTCAGAGGCAGGCTGGCAGCAAACTTGGAACAACCGCCGGTTCCCGTATAATTAAGTGTAGTGAAAACCATGGACCAGCAAGTGATTTTCAAAGAGCACATCGAAGTGATTAAGGCCTTGATGGAGCAGCAGGCCGGGAATATCGAGCAGCTGGGCAAGAAGGCACTGGAAGTACTCCGGAACGGCGGCACAATATTCTTCTGCGGCAACGGAGGCAGCGCCGCCGACAGTCAGCATCTGGCTGCGGAACTGGTCGGCCGTTATGAGCGGGAGCGAGACGCCCTGCCCGCCGTAGCCTTGACGGTGGATACATCTGCTCTCACAGCCATCGGCAACGATTACGGCTTTGAGGATGTCTTCCATCGCCAACTGCTGGGCCTGGGCAAAGCCGGGGACCTGCTAGTGGCCATATCCACCTCCGGCAACAGTCCCAATGTCCTGAAAGCCGTGGAGACGGCTAGGCGGAAAGGCATTTTCACGGTCGCCCTGACTGGAAAGGGTGGCGGCAAGCTGGCAGCTGCCTGCGATCAGGCCATCCTCGTGCCTTCGAACCGGACCTCACGTATCCAGGAAGCTCATATAATCATCGGTCACATGATGTGCCAATTCGTCGAAGAGGGATTGTCGGACGGCTCGGCCGGCGGAACTTCGCAGGATCTACATTGAACTTCTGGGGTAACACAGTCAAAAATCCTGCTGTGCTATAACGCGGAACCCCTCTTTCTCGAAACAGGAACTACGTAAAGGAAAGAAAAGAGATATCATGCAGAACAGCGACAATAGCCCTAGGGATCGGAGCGTCACCCGGCGTGATTTTATCAGGACCTCAGCGGCGGTGACGCTGGCTGCGGCCGCAACGGGACCGGTGTCGATTTTTGCCGCCCGGGGAGATGAGCTGCGGGTTGGCCTGGTAGGTTGTGGTGGCCGGGGGACCGGCGCCGTCACACAGGCACTTATGGCGACCAAAACACCGGTCAGGTTATGGGCCATGGGTGACCTGTTCCGCGATATGCTGGACAGCAGCTATAAGATGCTCAGCACCGGAGCCGAGGGCCGTTACGACCGCGTGGAATTCCCATCCCTCTCCAAGCAGATGGAGGTGCCCGAGAAGCGGAAGTTCGTTGGCTTTGACGCCTACAAAAAGGTTATCAACAGCGGTATCGATATCGTCATTCTCGCCACGACGCCCCATTACCGGCCGGAGCATTTCGAGTACGCCATAAGAAAGGGCAAGCACGTCTTTATGGAAAAACCGGTAGCTGTCGACCCCGTCGGCATACGACGGATTATTGCCGCTGCCGAAGAGTCAAAGAAAAAGAAGTTGACGGTGATAGCCGGGACCCAGCGGCGGCACCAGAACCACTACCTGGAGATCATCCGGCGGGTCCATAAGGGCGACATAGGTGAGATCGTCGGCGGCCAGTGCTACTGGAACAGCGGCGCCATGCTGGATTGGGGTCCCAGGAACAAGCCTGAATGGACCGAGATGGAGCGCCAGAACCGCCGCTGGTATTTCTACACCTGGCTCTGCGGGGACCATATCGCCGAGCAGCATGTCCACAATCTCGATGTCATGCTGTGGGCCATGGGTGAGCCTCCGGTCAAAGTAATGGGCATGGGCGGCCGTCAGTTCCGTACCGGCAAGGATTACGGCAATATCTGGGATCATTTCGCCGTGGAATACGAGTTCGCGAACGGTGCCCGGTTCTTGGGCATGTGCCGCCATAACGACGGCGCGAGCCACCGCAACTCAGAGCGTCTGGTGGGCGTCAAGGGAACAACCTATACCGATGAGAGCAACGGCCTGATGCAGGGGGAAAATGCTTACAAATACGACGGACCCGCACTGAATCCCTATGTGCAGGAATGGGCCGATCTTATCAATAGCGTCCGCGACGGTAAGGGGCTGAACGAAGGGCGACAGGTGGCCGAGAGTACGCTAACGGCCATTATGGGTCGCATGAGCGCCTATACCGGCCGTGAGCTCAGCTGGGACTGGGCCTTGAAAGCGTCCGAGCTGGACCTCTCCCCGCCCAAATACGACCTGAGGTTGGATGCGGATAGCCTGCCGATGCGTCCGGTGGCAGTTCCCGGCAAGACGAAACTGATCTAGTCTTGCTAGCGTTCCAGCAGATCTCCGGTCTTTGATAACGGGTCTGCGGGCTTGCTTGAAGCCGACTGCCCGGCCGTCAGCGAGGAGCAGGAAAACCATGCGGATACGCGTTCACGAGAATTACGGGAATTTGAGCAAAAGGCTCCTATAGATTAATTTACAGGAAGTTATCATGGTACAATTCGTTTTCCTTGACTGGCTATGGATCGTTTTCTTTTTGGCCCTTATGATCGGGTGTGGTGTCCTTTTCTACCGGCTGGGCAAACGCTCCGAGTCGGATTTCTTCCTGGCTGGTAGGGGATTGCCCTGGTGGCTGCCGGCTTCTTCGGTGTACGCTACCCACACCGCTACCGATACGCCTATGTGGATAACTGGTGTTATCTATCAACACGGTCTTGCGGGGATCTGGTACACATTCTTCTCGGCCTGGTGTGCCATCAGTGCCTTCGTGTCCACCAGGATTTTCCGGCGGTCGCTGGCTTACACCCAGGCCGAATGGCAGAGCCTGCGTTTCGGCGGCCTGGGCAGCGAGCTGCTCAGGGGTTGGCTGGCCGGCTGGCAGGTTTTCATGAATATGTTCATCTTGGGCTGGGTGGGGATCGCCATGGGAAAGGTGTGTAACTACATGTTTGACTGGCCGGTGTGGGTAGGTCTGATATGTTTCTCGTCCATCTGCGCCATCTATGTACTCTCCGCTGGCTATTGGGGCGTGATCATGGCCGATTTCCAGCAGGGGATCATCGCCTTTGCCGCCATCATTATCGTATCGGTATGGGGTGTCATCGCCGCGGGCGGTCCCCAAGCCATCGTAACCGGGCTGGCTGATCTGGGGCAGTCCTGGCGGCTCAATCCGTTCCACTTCTCCGGCTGGTTATCCGGGGATTTCCCTGGAGCTTGGTTTATTACCATGCTGGTCATCGCCCTCATTGGCGGCTTTGGGATGGGTACGTCCATCGACTGGTACGCTGAGGCCCAGCGTATCCAATCAGCCCGAACTGTGCGGGATGCTTCCTACTCCATATGGTGGGGCACGGCCCTGGTGGTCGTGCGTAATTCCATCTGGGCCGCGGCCATATTGGGATTCTTCGTCCTGTTCCCGAACATACAGGAAGCCAGCGAGTACGAACTGGGCTGGTTCCGATTGGGACTCGATTTCCTGCCTGCAGGCCTGTTGGGCTTCTTTTTTGCCGCCATCTTGGCAATTCACCTCTCAACAATTTCCACTCACCTCAACCTGGGCGGTATGTACGCCACCCGGGACATCTATCACCATTACATCAATCCCGAAGCACCGGAGAAGCGGCTTATCTGGGTGGGGCGCTTCACTACCCTGCTGCTCCTTCTGGGTTCGTTTGTCTTCGGCCTGATGATGGAAGAGATTACCAAGTGGCTTATCTTCGCCCTCTGGATCATGGCGGCGGGGGTGTGGCTCCCCAACATCCTGCAGGTGATCTGGTGGCGGTTTAATGCCTGGGGCTATCTATCCGCCTGGATTGCGAATCTGGGCCTCTCGTGGCTGGTAGTGTGGGTCCTGCCTGCCTTCAGAGTTATTCCCGAGATGCCTGACTACCTACAGTTCTGGGCGCTTATGGTCCTCACTGCCCTGATCTATCTTCCGGTGACTTTCCTTACCAGAACCGAGGATATGGATCATTTGGTAAAATATTATGTCATGTCCCGGCCTATCGGATTCTGGGGCCCGGTGCGCCGCGAGGCCGAGCGGCGGGGCCTACTGGAACAGGTAACGCATATTGAATGAGCGGAATCTAAGTGAATGTGAGACTATGACGGGAAAAAACATGAAGGGGCGAAGAGGCGACTAGATGGATCGTCCAGTGGGAATACCGGTGGAGACAGGTACAAGGAGGTAGCCCTGGTACAATTCGTCTTCCTTGATTGGCTATGGATCGTCCTCTTCCTGGTCCTGATGATCGGATGCGGTATCCTTTTCTACCGGCTGGGCAAACGCTCCGAGTCGGACTTCTTCCTGGCTGGCCGAGGGCTACCCTGGTGGCTGCCGGCTTCTTCGGTGTATGCCACCCACACCGCGGTGGATACACCCATGTGGGTGACCGGCGTCATCTACAAGCACGGCCTGACGGGAATCTGGTACACCTTTTTCTCGGCCTGGTGCGCCATCAGTGCCTTTGTCTCGACCAGGATTTTCCGCCGTTCGCTGGCGTATACCCAGGCGGAGTGGCAGAGCATCCGCTTCTCCGGACTGGGTAGCGAGCTGCTGCGTGGTTGGATGACCGGCTGGCAGCTGTTCATGACCATGTTCAACATGGGCTGGGTGGGGATCGCCATGGGTATGATCTGCAACTACCTCTTCGGTTGGCCCAACTGGATGGGACTGGTGATTTTCTCATCTGTCTGCGCGATATACGTACTGACGGCTGGCTACTGGGGAGTAGTCATGGCCGACTTCCAGCAGGGGATCGTTGCCTTCTCAGCGATATTGATCGTCTCGGTCTGGGGTGTGGTGGCCGCTGGTGGCCCCCATGAAATCGCCCTGAAGCTGGATGTCATGGGCCAGTCCTGGAGGCTGAATCCTTTCCATTTCAGCGGCTGGTTCTCCGGAGACTTCCCAGTCGCCTGGTTCCTGACGATGATGGTTATCGCCCTGGTGGGTGGATTCGGTATGGGTACCTCCATCGACTGGTACCTGGAAGCCCAGCGCATCCAGTCTGCCCGCTCGGTGCGGGATGCTTCGTATTCCATCTGGTGGGGAACCGCCTTGGTGGTCATCCGCAATTCGATCTGGGCCGCCGCCGTGCTGGCGTTCTTCGTGATGTTCCCGAATATCAAGGAAACCAGCGAATACGAGCTGGGTTGGTTCCGGCTGGGATTTGACTATCTGCCGATCGGCATGTTGGGATTCTTCTTTGCGGCCATCCTGGCTATTCACTTGTCCACGGTATCCAGTGTGTTGAACCTGGGCTCAATGTACGCTACCCGGGATTTGTACCATCACTATATCAATCCCAATGCCTCTCAGAAAAAGCTGGTTGGGATCGGGCGTCTTTCGACTATCCTGATTCTGTTGGGATCCTTCCTGCTAGGCCTGATGATGGAGGAGATCACCAAGTGGCTCATTTTCGCCCTCTGGATCATGGTAGCTGGAGTATGGCTGCCCAACATCCTGCAGGTGGTCTGGTGGCGGTTCAACGCCTGGGGCTATCTCTCTGCCTGGATCGCCAATCTGGGACTTTCTTGGCTGGTGGTCTGGATATTACCGGCATTCGGGGTCATCCCCGCATTACCCGATTACCTACAGTTCTGGGCGCTGATGGTCCTGACGGCGCTCATCTACATACCGGTAACTTTCATCACCCGGCCGGAGAGTATGGATGATCTGGTGAAGTACTACGTCATGTCCCGTCCCCTAGGGGTATGGGGGCCGGTGCGCCGGGAGGCTGAGCGGCAAGGTCTACTGGAACAGGTGGTCGGAATCGAGTAGACGATGCTGCATTGAGGAATAATAATTGAAAAGTAAGAATCGAGGAGGCGTAAAATGGCTTTGATCCGTAGGAAATGGACCCCCGCCGCCGCGGATGAGTGGACTAGGGAGGATTGGATCACGATTGTGCTTTCCCCTCTGGCTTACATCACGTTGGCTATCGGGGTAGCTCTTAGCATATTTCTGCTTAAAATAGGATTCATCGTCCTTGGGGCGGGGGTGGTGCTGACGGCCTTGATGCACTGGGTCATCGATCCCAAATTGAAGACCATTTCTGAAGACTACGAGAAGAAACAGAAGGATTATCTGGAAGAACTGGAAAAGATTATCCGCTGGGAGGAGATAAAATGAACGAAGGATTTGGTGTTGTTATTGGGATGACTATTGCCTATGTGGCGTCCTTCACGGGGCTGATTTTCGCATGGATCCACTACCGGAAGCGCAAGGCGGGGGACGCGCCGACATCTGAGCAGAGGAGGTGATCATGACCGTTCTGCTCGCTCAGTCCACACGCATCGGTGCGCCCTTTCTGGGAGTGATCATTCCCCTCCTGGTCCTAGCCGTTTCATTTACAGTGACTTGGCTTCTCTACCGGCATTTTTCAAAACGGCTGTAAATCCGCCTCAACATCGTGGGAGCCGACCTGATCCGGCCGGTCGCTGAAGACGTGACCACAGCTATCTGCTCGGTCCTGCTCAAGGCCGAAAAGACCCGGCCGCAGACCTGTTGTACTGAAAATATTGGCACTTTCCGTGGAGCTTATTGCGTCTATACAAAGCGTTTACCGGGGAGGTGATAACAAGAGCTATCCCTTATTGTTGGGAGCTCCCCTAAAGAAAAGTCTGTAAGGTAGGTCCCAGAGCCCAATTGTGGCTTTTTTACAAATTCTTGTCTGAGGAGTGTAAGTATGCTTCGTCATAGTTCAGTAATTAGGTTGTTTAGAGTTAGCATGTTCCTGCGGCTGTTATGCTCATCGGCTGTAATGGGCCAGGCTTTCCAGAGTGCCTGGCCGGAGGATGCTGGGCGGGTGTGGGTTGGGCCGGAGTACTGGGCCAATCGGCTGCAGGACTGGCGCATCGCGGCAGGCCGGCTGGAGTGCGTAACCGGAGAGGAAAATCTCCCCATGCGGACGGTGCACCTGCTCACCAGGCAGCTGGCACCAGGAGAAGGTGACCTGGTGATGAGCGTACGCATCGGCCTGATAGAGAGAAGCGGAAAGGTCTCGTCTCAGAGCGCTGCTGGCTTTCTCATCGGCGTCGGTGGCGAGCTGGACTATCGCGCCGCCGCACTGGCGCATCATAGCCCCGGGCCGGACGGCGGACTGTTTACCGCCGTTGACGGTAGCGGAGCGGTGTTTATTCGCGACTTCAGCCAGGTACCCACCGACGATCAGGTACCCAGGGACCTGGCTCGCCAATCTAAGGGAGTCGGTTTACCCAAGGAAATAGAGCTGCGGCTTGCAGTGAAGCCAACCGGTGGGACGCACACTCTGACTCTCTCTAGCCACAATCCAAAGAGCGGGAAGCGGCTCGGTGAGGTTACCCTCAAAAATATTAAACCGGGGCGGTTGGTCGGCAATCTGGCGCTGGTGTCGCATCCGGGTACGGGTGACCATCTCGGGCGGTTCTGGTTCCGCGAATGGCAGGTCTCCGGCACCAAAGTTGCCGCGAATGATGACCGCCTGTGCGGTCCGATCCTTTGTACACAATATACTGTGCAGGAGAATAACCTCAAGCTGACCGCCCAGCTGATGCCCCTCGGTGACAGCGATAACTCCACCGTGTCACTGCAGGTCATGAAGGACGGGGAGTGGCAAACGGTGGCTGTGACCAAGATCGTCGTACCGGGCTATACCGCGCCCTTCCGCGTGGACCGCTGGGACAGCACCAGGGATATCCCCTACCTTGTGGTATATGATCTGCGGCTGGGGGACAACCAGTACCGGCGGTACACCTGGCCCGGGACGGTGCAGCATGATCCGGTAGAGAAGGCAGAGATCGTCGTAGCGGCCTTTACTGGCAACCACAACTTGAAGAGGGGGGTTGAATCGGGTAGTTTTTCATGGACGCCGGGGAGTGTCTGGTTTCCCCACAACGACATCGTCAGGTACGTGTCCTTGCACCAGCCGGACCTGCTGTTTTTCAGCGGTGACCAGGTCTACGAGAGTTCTAGCCCGACCCGGCCTGACCGCGCCAACATTAAGCTGGATTACCTCTACAAGTGGTACTTGTGGTGCTGGGCGTTCCGTGACATAGCCCGGGACATACCGTGCGTCTCTATTCCCGATGACCATGACGTCTACCAGGGTAATCTATGGGGTGCCGGGGGCCGAAAGATCGATCAGGATAACCGCGGCGGCTACGTCTATTCCGCCGAATTCGTCAAGATGGTGGAACGGACCCAGACCAGCCACCTGCCCGACCCTTACGACCCGACGCCGATAGACCAGGGCATCGGGGTGTATTATACCGACCTCAACGTGGGCCGGGTTAGCTTCGCCGTCCTTGAGGACCGTAAGTTCAAGTCGGGGTGTAACGGGCTGGTTCCACCGACCAAATCGGGGCGGCCCGACCATGTGATCGACCCGGACTTCGATCCGAAGACCGCTGATGTGCCGGGGGCCAGGCTGCTGGGTGACCGCCAGCTGGCATTCCTGACAAACTGGGCCGCCGACTGGCGTAATACCGACATGAAGGCAGCGCTGTCCCAGACTGTCTTTGCTGGCGTTGCGTCCCTCCATGGTGCCGAACTGTTCCGTCTGGTAGCTGACTTGGATTGCAATGGTTGGCCTCAGACCGGACGCAACCGGGCACTGCATGAACTGCGCCGGGGATTTGCGTTCATGATCGGCGGCGACCAGCACCTCGCCACCATCGTTCATCACGGTATTGATGACTGGAACGATGCCGGCTGGTCCTTTGCCGTCCCGTCCATCGCCAACTTTTATCCCCGGGCTTGGGTGCCGCTGGAGTCTGGCGGGAATCACCAGCCGGGTATGCCCAACTATACCGGCGAATTCTTGGACGGGCTTGGGAACCACGTCACCGTATGGGCGGCCACCAATCCGGGAGAATCGACGGGCAGGAAACCAGCCGCTCTGCATGATAAAATGCCCGGCTATGGCATTGTCAGGTTCAACAAGACCGAACGCACGATAACCATTGAATGCTGGCCACGCTATGCCGATCCGTCAAGTCCTAGTGAGCAGTACCTGGGCTGGCCGAAGATGATCAGCCAGTTGGACAACTACGGCCGCCGGGCGGTGGCATATCTACCAACTGTCAAGGCCAGCGGCATGGCTGATCCGGTGCTCCAGGTAATTGATGAAGCCGATGGTGAGATCGTTTACACCCTGCGCATTAAGGGCTCATCTTTCCGACCCAAGGTGTTCAGGGAAGGTCTCTACACACTAAGGATCGGTGAGCCGGGCACTGAGAAAATGAAGACCTTGACAGGTATACAATCCCTGGCACCGGAGAAAAGCCGGACGATTAGGGTGAGGTTCTGATATGGGACTTTGTTTTGAAAAGCTGTGATTTTTATAACCGATGGGGCGTGCCTGCGTTTTCAACCAGGCTTGGGGATTTAAGGCGCAGGGTGTATTTTACAAAAAAAAGTAGACGGCATAGTATAGCTGCCGCCTTGCTTCGCGTGGCCGGTCTGGTACTACTCCTCATATTCAGCCTTGGCTGCGCCACAGTCAGCCCCCGGATTATACCCGATCCCGGCGTCGAGGCCCTGGCTCCGGACGACTCGTCCTATGAAGAAACTATCCATTTGCAATATCTGGGTACGGGCGGCAATCTGCTCTGGCGTGGTCGGCACGGATTGCTCATGGCGCCCCTCTACTCCAATCCGGGATTACTGCGGGTCATCCTATGGCACATCTACCCCGATACTGCCCTTATCAATCGACTGCATCCCCGGATCCCGGGGCTGAAAGTCGAAACTCTGCTGGTGGGTCATGCCCACTACGACCACTTACTGGACGTGCCGCATATTGCCCGGCGGCATGAACCGGAGGCCATCATCTACGGCAATGCCTCTATGAAACGGATCTTGGCGGTAGCTGATACTTCACTGATCGGCAGGGTGAAGGTTCTTGACCAGGAAATGGCCCGGGGCGGCCGTCCGGGGACCTGGTTCTACCTGGCTGACAGCACCATCCGCTTTATGGCTATCGAGTCGGATCACGGTCCTCATCTCTTTGGTATTCATGTAATGAAGGGTGAGGTCCGGGAAGGTCTGAAAAGGGTGCCCAGGAGCGCTTGGGGTTGGAAGGAGGGAAAGACCTTCGCCTACTTGATTGATTTCCTTGCGGAACCCCGCGGGCCAATTGATTTCCGCGTCCACTTCCAGGACGCCACCAGTCATTACCCGCTGGGTGCGCCGCCGGATTTTGCCCCGCCGGATAGCCACCAGGTAGACCTGCTCTTCATTTCTGTGGGGGCCTGGTTCGAGGTTCCCGATTATCCTTGGGCGGTACTCAGAAATCATAAGCCGCGCCACGCAATTCTCGGCCACTGGGAGAACTTCTTCCGATCACAGTGCAAGCCGCCTAAGGGGATCTTCTATAAGACGCAGCTCGGCCGGCTGATCCGCGAGATTGAGAGTGAGCATCCGGACTTGGATTGGATCGTTCCCCTGCCGGGGGGTATATACCGGTTTACTCCCGTTACCAGGTAGACGTTCTGGGCGTACTAACGGTAGGACTGCCGGTTTAAGCTGGAAACGACTGTTGCGTAGTCATCAAGGGACCAGCCCCAGCACGTCTAGTCCCTGCTCGAAAATGATGTCGACCGGAATACCGGCCCCGGCCAGGCGGTCCAGGTCGGCCTGCAGAACGGGGCCGATCTGCCCCATCTGTTCCACAAAGGTCACCACACCCTCGTAGTCGCCATCACCCTGGAAGCGTAGGATCTTCTCCGAAAGGGCATCGATCGCCGCCTGCATCTTATCGGGATGCGCTCGATAGGTGCCTGTTCCTTCTTCACGGGTGAAGGCCTCCATGTCCCGGAAGAAGTTGAAGCGGATCAGGTTGGCCACTCCGTGCGCGCTGGTGGCCCCGAAACGTACTGACCGGAAAATGCCGGCCAGAAAGGTAACGTAGCTGTCCATCAAGGCCATCTCGCCTAGTTCCCCTTGCTCATGCAGCACGCTGATCATGTATAGCCCCAGCACGTCTGCCTTGCCTTCCTCCAGGGCCGAGGCCTGTTCTTTCAAGGCCTGCCGCACCGTTCTCCCGGATCCGTCTATGGTATTCTTGATGCCCAGACCGTGAGCCACCTCGTGGAACATTACGTTATTGAAAAAGGCCTCGAACGTAATGTTTTCGCGCTGGCTTTCATCAATCAGCAGGTTGCTGATAGGGAGCAGGATTTTTTCAAACTTGGCGCGCATTGTATTCTTGAGCTGGAGCCGGCGAGTGCCTTTCTGGAGCTGAACCTCTTCGTCATTGGGCAGGTTGATGGCGATGGTCTTGCTGCCCGCGTTACCATCGCCGGCATAATAGATCACATCATATACATTCAGGTCTGAATCGGTACCGGGGGTCTCACGCTTGTAAGGGGCGGGGACGGGCAGGTCTTGCTGCAGCTGCGGTAGCATGGTTGCGTATTTTGACAACCGCGTGCTCCACGACTGGTCCTTGATGAGAACGAAAGCCTCACTGGCCGCTTTGTAACCGAACAGCCTGTCCTCGTAGGTCTCGATCGGACCGATCACCACGTCGATCATGTTGTCTTTCATGTCCATCCAGGCCAGGTCACTGGGCTGGTAATTGTCCGTGAGCAAGGCCTCGGCCCGCAGATCCAGATACTGCTTGAAGGCAGGGTTCTCCGCCAGGGCGGCTGCCTGCCGTAACTTCTCAGCAGCCAGCTGATATTGTCTTGAAAAAGCTTGGCTGTATGGTACCGCTATCAGCCCGCCTACAGCGTCGCGGCGTACCATGGTATAGAGGCTCCGTAGCGCTGCCGCCCCCTCAGCAGACTCATCACAGACGGCCTCGAACTCCTCCGCGCTCATGTCAACCGGGTAAAAATTGGCCCCTGCTGGCTTAGGTCCCTCCCCGGCTAAAAAAGGCTCGTTCCCGGCTAGGCGGTCCCACGGGCCATAATTGATCTCCATGAAACGCCGCTCATCATCATCCCTAGTTGCGGCCAGGAGCTCCTCTCGCTCGCCATAAGCCTGCATCCAGAAGGCCTCATCCATGGCCTGCGCCGCATCTATCAACAGGGGCAGTATCCGGCGCTGGTTATCAGAGAGGGTACTCAGGTCGGCGGTCAGGCGGACGGGTGTATACTTGGTCAGCCGTTCCTGTAAGGTGATCTCAGCCTGTTTTGCACAGCTTCCAAGGAAAATGCCAGATAGAATCAGGAGAATTACTTTGTGTACTCTCATATTGAACCTCATCGGATTGCGCGAATAATTCATAAACGATCTCTTGCCGGGCAAAAGTGCGCCTGAATTTGCATAGGCGGGGAGGTTAGATGGGATGGAAATTGGTCTTATGTTTGACACTTCTCATCTTTTTTCTTAAGCTGAATTCTAGCAATGGTGACTCGGAAGAATATTAGGGTCACTGGTAAAGGCAATAAACGGAGGACACTCGCCTATGGCTGCTCGCATCACTCTGGTTCAGGGCGATATCACCATCCAGCAGGTGGACGCTATCGTGAATGCGGCGAATGAGCGGCTGCTGGGCGGTGGGGGCGTGGACGGTGCCATCCATCGCGCGGCGGGACCCCAGCTGCTGGTGGAGTGCCGGACCTTGGGCGGTTGCCCCACCGGCGAGGCGCGTATCACCAAGGGCTACCGGCTACCAGCCCTCTTCGTGATCCATACAGTGGGCCCGGTCTGGCGAGGAGGAAATAAAAGTGAGCCGGAGCTACTTGCCTCCTGCTACCATAGCTCCCTGCGGCTCGCAGTAGACAATGGCGTGAAAACAGTGGCGTTCCCCTCCATCAGCACTGGTGTCTATGGCTTTCCCATCGAGCTGGCTGCGCCCATTGCGGTTGGGACGGTGCAGGATTTCTTGGCGGACGAAACCGCAGTCGAGGAAGTACGATTCGTCTGCTTCAGTAGTGAAGACTACGCCGTCTATCAAAATGAGCTCCGGCGGCTGGGTATCGGGACCGAAGAAACCTGATCCGGGGCGAGCCGGCTGGAGGAGAAATAGTCGTGGGGCTATCTCCCGGCCCTAATCAAAACCTTCCGGATAAAGCGTAACCTGCACGTAATTAACGGTGTCCAGATATCTTTGGGCGGCTTTCTGGATGGCTTCCAGCGATAAGGCCTCCACCAGTCCATCGTACTTCAGGATGTCCAGGAGATCCTCACCATGGTAATCGTATACATTCAGAATACTGAGCCAGAAGCTATTTTCCTTCAGACTGGTTTCCCGTTCCCGGCGTTGGGTCTCTTTGACCTTGGTTAAGTACTTTAATGTTGTGCCAAAGGTCTTCAGGCTGTCAAGCTGCTCAAATACCACCCTCGTGAGTTCCTGCACCCGTTCCGGTGCGCAGCCGAAGTGGATTGTTAGGCGGTAGCGCTCCTCGGGGTAGTGCGCTGGGGCTGCCCGGACACTCACACCGTAAGTTCCGCCTAGGTCCTCACGTAATACTTCCCTCAGTTTTATGCGCAGGACTTGAGTCATTGATCCCAGTTCATAGCGGTTCAGGCGGGTCCACTCAAACGGGCCGGTTAGAATAATCCGGTTCAGGCTCTTGGCTTCCATTCCTTTGGCCAGCTGCTTGGTTAGTACTCCATCGGGAGGCCTAACGCCCACATCCCTCCAGGATTCCCCCCGATTCAGGGCTGGTAGTCCGCCCAGATAGGTCTGTACCAGCGGTTTGATCCCCTCCGGATCGATGTTGCCTACCAGAATAAAAGTGAAGTCACTGGCATCGGCAAACCGGTCCTTGTAGAAAGCATAGGATTTGTCTAGGTCCATCTCTTCCAGCAGGTCCAGGGACCAGGGGCGCCGGCGGTGATGGTATTGAGACATGGTCACCTGAATAGTATCCTGAAAGGCGGCTTCCGGACTGGCGCTCTTATTTTCCAGGAAACCCCTGATCTGCTCTGTGTACGCTAGAAAGGCTATGCTGTCTTTTCTGGGCGCGGTGAAATATAGATAGATGAGCTGGAACATGGTCTCCACGTCCTGGGGAGATGCCGAACCGGTCAATCCCTCTTGAATCTCACCAATGAATGGCGAGACACTTGCCATTTTCCCGGCCAGTCGCTTCTGGAGTTCGACCTGATTGAAGGCGCCAACGCCCCCCTCTCTGATTACCCCTGACGACGTCATCCCGGCCACATAGTCCGCTTCACTGATTAGAGATGTCCCGCCGTCGCTGTAGGCCGTAAACAGAATTTGATCATTCTTGAAGTCAGTCGGTTTGAGCAGTACTCGAACACCGTTGGCCAACTTCCATTTATAGAGCCCCAATTCCTCAATTTTCTCTTCGGAAGCGATTGCTGCCGGTGTGGGCGTCTCCGCCACCAGCGGTTCGGCGGATACGGCGTCGTGGTAGGGATCGATTGTCATCGCGTCCACGGCATCGAAAGTCGCCAGAAGCGATGCTTCAGGCGGGACGCTGATCCCCTCTTTCTCCGGTATGTTGACCAGGATGACCCGGTTCCGGTCGGAAAGCCATTCCCGTGCCAGCCGGTTGACCTCCTCTACCTGGATGCCCGGCAGGTACTGTTGATAAAGCTCGTATTCATATTCAATACCTGGGATGGGTTCATCGGTAAGAAAGTGCCGGACATATTCACTCACGTATTGCACGGATTCTGTCTTATACCGCTCTTCATAACCTCGCTCTATCCCCCGCAGCAGGTTCATTTTCTGGCGCTCCAGTTCAGAGGCGGTAAAACCGTGCCGGGCGACGCGTTCGGCCTCTGTCAGCAATGCTTCCAGCCCACGTTCAATGCCGTTATCCTTCACCATGGCTCCAAGCAAATAGACCTCCTTGGTGCGGACGAATCGGCCCTGCCCGGAAAAGCCGTACAGATACGGTGCGTCCGGCTTCCTGGTGAGCTCATCCAGGCGCTCGTTCAGCATACCGTTGTACAAGCCCCGGATGATGATTTCACGATACGCGCCGTGAGTGGTCTCATCTTTAACATCCTGCTTGTAATAAACACTGATCCTGGAGCCGGTGGCTTCGGGATCGGAGGCGATGGCCACTAGGGATTCATCGTGATCGGGTACCGGGAAGAAGGTGCGTTCCCGGGTATATTCTTTCACCGATATGCTGCTGAAATGCTTCTTAATTAATCCCTCAATCCATTCCTTCTCAAAATCGCCCACGGCAATGACAGCCATGAGATCCGGGCGGTACCAATCAGCGTAAAAGCGCCTGATCGTGTCATAGTGAAAAGTGTCAAGCACCGCCCTCTGCCCGATTGGCAGGCGCGTTGCGTATCGGGAATCCTTGAACAGAATAGGGAACTGCTTGTCGCGCATCCGGGCTTCGGCCCCCCGGCCTAGCCGCCACTCCTCGATGACAACACCGCGCTCCTTCTCAATTTCCTCATCTTCAAAGCTTATGCCGAAGGCCCAATCTTCCAGGATCTGGAAGCCCTGCTCGACTATCTCAACACTGTCCGTGGGCACTTCCAGCATGTACACGGTCTCGTCAAAACTGGTGTAGGCGTTTATCTCCGGCCCGAAGCGCATGCCGATGGACTCCAGATAGTCCACCAGCTCCTGTTTGGCGAAGTGTTCGGTGCCGTTGAAAGCCATGTGTTCGGCCAGATGGGCCAGCCCTTGCTGGTCATCATCTTCTAGTACCGATCCTACGTTCACTGCCAACCGCAGCTCCGCTCGCTTCTCTGGTTTATGGTTTACGCGAATTATGTATTTCAGACCATTCTCCAGGGTGCCGACCGTCACCTGTGGATCAACTGGCAAGAGCTGATCGAGCCCGGCGGCAGGTCCCCTTCCCGGCTGAAAAACTGCGCAGGCGAACACGCAAAGAGAAAACAAAATAACTGTGGCTACATAGAATCGCTTCATGAGAGATTCCTCATCCATTTAAAGTCAGAGTTACAAGTCTCAAGCCCCAGCTACCAGCCATAAGTGGTCAGCAATTAACATTCTTCAATCTTCAATCGACGACGCCTCCAGCTCCTAGCCTCCATTAACCAGCTGCAAGTGCACCTTCCGGGTTCGGGGGCCGTCGAACTCGGCGAAGAAGATGCCTTGCCAGGTGCCCAGCACCAGGTCACCGCCCTCTACGATTACCTGCGCCGACGCGCCTACCAGTGACGACTTGATGTGGGCGGCGGCGTTACCCTCCATGTGGCGGTAGTTGTCATCGAAGGGGATGACCTTGTTTAGCTCCTTGGTGATATCCTGCACTACGCTGGGATCGGCGTGTTCGTTGATCGTAACTGCGGCCGTGGTGTGGGGCACGTAAAGGGTCAGCACACCCGAGGTAATGCCCTGATCCTTGAGCCATCGGCGTACCTGGCTGGTGATCTCTACGAATTCAACACGGCTGGTGGTGCGGACTGAAAGTGTATCCATAGCGGGAAATTACGGGATTTCCCGATACTGGTGCTAGCCGAAGATAGGTCTTTGGTTGCCATCCTGAAGTATCAGGCTGGACTGTATGGATGGCGGCCATGAACTTCATGGAGTCCGGGGAGCGGGAATCCCTTTAGCAGCAATTCCCGCCCCCTGGCAAGCTCAGTCCACCTGCGGTAATTCGCTCAAAGCATCCTTCACCGCTTCCACTGGGTACGCATAATCCTCTAGCTTCCCGGCAATGTAATCATCATAGGCCTGCATGTCGAAGTGCCCGTGTCCCGACAGGTTGAAGGCGATTACCTTCTTCTCGCCGCTCTCCTTGCACTTTAAGGCCTCGTCAATGGCCGCTCTAACGGCGTGGGCAGTCTCGGGTGCGGGTATAATACCCTCCGCCCTGGCGAAGGTGATTGCGGCCTCGAATACCGGATTTTGGGTATAGGCTACTGCTTCTATGATTCCCTGATCGTAAAGGGCGCAAACGATAGGGGCCATGCCGTGATATCGCAGCCCACCGGCGTGAATGGGTGCGGGTAGGAAGGAATGGCCTAGCGTGTACATCTTGATGAGAGGAGTGGTCATAGCCGTATCACCAAAATCATATACATATTTTCCAGTCGTCAGGCTTGGCGAAGCCGTTGGCTCAACGGCGATAATCCGGGTCTTCCGGCCTTCCACCAGATTCTCGCGAACGAAGGGTAGGAAGAATCCGGCGAAATTGGAGCCTCCGCCGACGCAGCCGATGAGGATGTCGGGATATTCACCGGCTGCCTCGAACTGTTCGAGACTTTCCAGTCCGATGACGGTCTGATGTAACAGCACATGGTTGAGGACCGATCCAAGGCTGTACTTCTTCTTGCCGCCGCTGCCAGCCGCGACCTCCACCGCCTCGGATATGGCCATACCCAGGGAACCAGTGGTGTCGGGATGACTCTTGAGGATCGCCCGCCCCGCTTCGGTTTCCATGGACGGGCTGGGAGTTACCGTGGCCCCAAACATCTGCATGAGAACTCGACGGTAGGGCTTCTGATGGTAAGAGACTTTCACCATGTATACTTCGCAGCCCAGTCCGAACATATCACAGGCCATCGCTAGCGCGCTGCCCCACTGCCCGGCACCGGTTTCTGTGGTGAGGGCGCTGACGCCTTCCTCCTTACTATAGAAGGCTTGAGCCGTTGACGTGTTGAGTTTGTGTGACCCAGCCGGCGAGACTCCCTCGTACTTGTAGTAGATATGAGCGGGTGTATCCAGTGCCTGCTCGAGTCGGTGAGCCCGGAATAGAGGTGTGGGACGCCACAGACGGTAGACATCCCTCACCGGCTCGGGTATCTCGATATATCGCTCCTGGCTTACCTCTTGACCGATCAGACTCATGGGGAAAAGGGGCGCCAGATCGTCGGGGCCGATGGGTTGCATGGTCCCCGGGTGGATAACTGGCGGGAGAGGTTCGGGAAGATCGGCCTGGATGTTGTACCAGGCTTTTGGTATATCGTTTTCAGACAAAGAGAATTTGGCTTGAGTTGCCATTTTGCCTCCTCAGTTCGTTAGTTTATCTGTTGTGTCCTGTCCAAGTGAATTATTTGAAAACCTGATCTTCGAGCTGCAATTACCCTAGGGCAGAGGTTGTCAGGGAATGGCACCAGTTTCGCTCCCCGGACTACTCTAGACTACGGTAAAATTGAATGTCATCCGGGGATTGTAATCAGAAGTAGGTCCGCGTGTAAGCCTCAAGAGCCCGATATCACCAGCTGCCCCGCCATCGAAAGATGGTAGAAAGAAGCTCTGGATATAGGATACGCATGTACGTAAAGGCTCTCACGACGGGCAACTTAAATCATCATCCAACCTGATGCAAAGCCAAAAAAGAAATCAACACCGTGCTGGTGAGGAACGTCGGGGGCTCTTCTGAGCGCGCCTACAACAGGCATTCACGTCTTCCGCTCCTTTTTCCGGGCGGCGGGAAAGAGGATGTTGTTCAGGATCAGCCGGTAGCCCGGTGAGTTGGGATGCAGGGCTAGATTGGTGGGGGGATCGCCGACGAAGTGCTGGTAGTCTTCTGGGTCGTGGCCTCCCAGGAAGGTGAACGTGCCCTTACCAAGGTTGCCGTGTATGTAGCGCACTTCCTCCGTGCCTTCCCGTTCCCCCAGAATCACCACGCTTTTCTTCAGGGTGCTGCGCCGGTAGTTGGTGGTTTGCCCCATGAAGCCCTTGATGACGCCTACGTGGTTCTGGGTGAGCATGGTCGGGACGGGATCGTACTTGGCGGCGAACTCGAAGAGGGTGAAGTAGTCAATCTCGGCTGAGCGGGTGAGCGGCTGGTGGCTGGGCGGTATATCGATGCTGGAATATTCATAGATTATGGGATCGGTGTAGACCTGGTAGTTCTCAAACGCGATCCCGTTGGAAAAGTCCAGGCGGGCGCTGGCGTTGGGGTCCGGAGGTGTGCCATCGAAGGGGATGCCGGTGATATCCACGTCCCGGGCTGCTAGGGCTATGTCCCAGCTGTCAGTGGCCGAGCACATGGCAAACAGGAATCCGCCCCGCACTACGTATTCCCTGATGGCCAGGGCCACCATTTTCTTCAGGGCCGGCACAGTGGAAAAGCCCAGCTGCTGGGCCAGGGCCTGGTACTCCTGCTCCTGCTGACGGTACCAGGGGGCATTGCGGTAGTTGTACCAGAATTTGCCATGCTGCCCGGTAAAGTCCTCGTGGTGCAGGTGCAGCCAGTCGTATTTCGCCAGCCCCCCCGACAGGACATCCTCATCATAGACCGTGGCGTATGGTACTTCGGCGTAGGTGAGGGCTAGGGTCACGGCATCGTCCCACGGCTGTTTGTTAGGCGGGGTGTAAACGGCGATACGGGGGGCCTTCTCCAATAGGACTACGTCCATGTTATTGTCTTCAAGGGTGGCATAGATCTGTCCCAGCCCGGACGCGTCTACCGGCTCGGTGGTCACGCCGCGCACTTGGCACTCGAGCTGGATCTCTGGCACAGCATCCATTAGGAAGGAGCCACCGCGATAGTTGAGGAGCCACTCAACGTTGACGTCCCGCTTCAGGGTCCAGAAGGTCACGCCATAAGCCTTGAGGTGATCCCGCTGTACCGCGTCCATCGGAATGAGTAGCTTCTGCGGCCAGAGGAGGCTGGCTGGCAGGATCAATAGCAGGATCACGGATCGGAGCATGCTTTTAATTATTGGCTGTTGGTTGCGAGTTCCTGGCACTCTTTATCCAGCATCCTATTCCCTGACAATCTCATGTCGAGCGTCCAGTGTTGAGCATCATTCCGTCCCCGGATTAAGCTCCCGGTAGCGCAGACGCACGGCATCGCCGTAGATGCTCTGGGGATAAGTGTCCATGAAGGCAAGGTAGCGGGCGGAAGCCAGCTCTGGGTCCGTCAGCAGGTAGTCAGCCATCTCGGCGGCGAGCAGTCGCCCCAATTCGGAGAACTCCGTCTCTCCTGGGACGGCATGGCAAAGGTTCTCAGCCTTCACATAGTCACCCTGGAGCGCCTGAAGGTGGGCTAGCCGGTATTGGAGAATGGGTGAAACGGGTGTGACCTCCGCTTCTAGGGCGGTGGTCAGCAGGGCGATTGCCTCGCTGCGTCGGTCCTGACGGAGCAGACGCTCACTCTGCACAAATGTTTGATACTGCTGCGGCCAATCCTGGAACCGGCGCACCAGGGTGGACAGCTCCATCAGGTCGTTGAAGTAGTGGTCGCCGGGACCCAGGGCGACCATCTGTCCCCCAATATAGGCCAGGAGAGAGTCCTGGTCCCCGGAGAGGAACAGCAGCTCTACGGCCTTGATCTCCACCAGGTTCAGTTGCTCCTTGGTTTTCAGCCAGGTAGCTGCCTGCCGACGTACCTGCTCCGCCGTTTTCAGATCCCCTTTGGCGGTCCAGACATCCACCAGGCGTAGAAAGGCCTCCGGGTGATACTGGCCTGCGGAGCGATTCGCCAGAATAGCCTGGAAGTCGTCTATGGCCCCATCGAAGTCATTGAGGATAAAGTACCTGATTTCCCCCAACCGCAGGCGTGCCCGTGGATTTCGCCAGGTGGCGATCAGCGAGTCATATAGCACTATCGCCTGCCGCAGTGGATCGAGCTGGGTCTCCGCCACCCGGATGTAGGGGAGAGCGAAAAGGCGGTTTCCCTGGCAGAAGCTGGAAAGGGGCAGGTTCACCTGGTGGACTTTGCTGCGTGCTTCGTAGATCCCTGCCAGTGACAGGATTGTCTGCTCATACAGGGCGACAGCCTCAGGATTGGCGAGCAGCCGCTCCAGAACCTGTTGTGCCAGGTCCCACTCCCTTTCAGCCATCAGTTCGCCGCCCAGGTCGAACCACTCCTTTGGTTGTGCGCCCAGCTGCGAATACAGCTCCAGCACCCGGTTGAAGTTCCGGTGTTTGAACTCCACACCGGCCAGGATGCGCAAGGCGGCTGGTGAGCCATGACGGGTGAGCTTGTCCCGCAGCATGGCGATCACCTCCGGCTCGATAGGAAACTGGAGGATCTGGTTAATCACGCTGCCGACAGCCTGGGGCTGGGTCGAAAGATACCGCAGGAGTTCCTCAGCGGCGAGATCGTAGCTCAGCCGGCTGGCATATAGGCGGCCCATTTCCAGCGCGAAAAATCCGGAATCGCTCTTCGCTGACCGTATGCGCTCCAATAGAGCTATCCCTTCATCGGTGAGGTTGTTGGTGAATAGATGATTGAGCACCAGCCGTTCCGTCATGCGGTTCCCGGGAAAGCGCTGAAGGACGCTCTCCCAGGTCTGTAATGCCAGGCTTTTCTGGCCCAGCGCCAGCTGGGCGTCCCCCCGCTCTACCAGGCTCTGGATATCAGCGGGGTACCGGAGCAGATGATTTTCAATAGCCTGGAGTAGCTCATCATAGCGGGCGGAATTCCGCAGCACGTATTTTAACCGCTGGTAGTAGCGCACGTTGTCCGGGAACTCCTCGACCAGGCGTACATAGATGGCAAGAGCCTGTTCCGTGCTGCCTGCCTTCTCCAGCTTCAGGGCTAGGTTAAACGATTGCTCGGCTTCCTTGATAGCTCGCATGGACGGTGTCTGGCTGTTTATCACAGGTCCTTCATCTTCGCTCGGAACAAGCCTGGCGGAGACTGTACTGGCTGCTAGTAAAGCCAGCAATACGATATGAAATCGTGCTTTTCCGAGCATGGGACCTTAACGCTCTGGACTTGATCTGCCGGCCAGCTGCTGAAAGTAGCTCTGGATGATTACCTGGTAGCCCTGGGAATAGCCGGCGCGCAGAGCTTTTTCCATGGCCTGCATGATGAGGTCCTCCCGTTCGCCTAGGTGGGTGGGCAGGCCGGAGGGGCCGGTATAGGTGAGGATTTGGGTTGGGGCTTCCCCCCTGCGCTCTTCCTTGAAGTCCTGAACTGTGAGTGACTTCTGGCTGTCCAGTAGGCGCGTTATTATCTTCTGTTGTCGTTCCAATGTCTGGCGCGTGACCCGGCGCCGCTGGAAATCTTGGATCACATCCTCCATATCTTGGAGAGCCTCGCCGAGCCCCCTCTGCTTGCCGCCGCTCTGGGAGGGAAAATCTTCCAGAATCTGCTCCAGGACCTGGGCCAGCTGCCGCTGCCGGGCTTGCAGCCGGCGCATGAGCTCAATCTGCGACATTCCTGACATCTGCCCTAGCTGCATACTCAAAACCTGCTCGTTCAGGCCCTGTTGCCCTTGGGTTAGGTTCTGCATCCGCTGAAGGAATTGCTCATACCCGGAAGCGGAGCCGCTCTGCTGCATCACGGCCATAGCGTTGCTTAGAGCCACCGCCGTCTCGTTAAGGCCTGTCATGCTCTCCCGCTGTGACCGCGACGCTCCCTGGGGATCATTGGCTTCCAGGCTCTCGACGGCTTTATTCATGGCTGCGTTGGCTCGACCCACCTTGCG
Organism: Fidelibacterota bacterium; assembly: GCA_020354025.1. Lineage (GTDB taxonomy): Bacteria > Fidelibacterota > Marinisomatia > SCGC-AAA003-L08 > TS1B11. Next base: position 234,282 of record CP070638.1, read on the forward strand.
CCCTACTTCTGGCGTGATATGGAACGATTGGCTGCTTAGCGCGATCAGCTGCCCAATAAGTCGGGACATACCCTTGAGCAGCTGGTGTTGGACCTCAGCCGCCTCCCTGACTCTGGGCGAATTATGACGGAGCTTCTCGGTCTCAAGGAGCAGCTGCTCCTGCTGCTTGGACGTGGTCAATACGCCGCTCATCACCCGCTGGAACTGTGTCAGCATCTCGTTGACTGTTGCCCGCTGGAACTGTTCCTGGATGGCTACCGCTTCATCCTGAAGAATGCGTAGCATTTCTTCACTATGTTGCAGCTGGGACTGACTGGCGTCTAGCTGCTGGCTTTGTAGAGACCGGGTTCCTTCTTGGAGGCCTTCCTCCGTCTCTTTGGTTAGGTCGGAATTACGGAGATCGCTGAGCTGCCTGGCCGACTCAGGGCTATAGGGTACAATAGATTCGGCTGCCCCGCTCATGGTTTCCCGGACTGCGTTCAAGGCTCTCTCCTGTGCCTCGTGACGGGCAGCCAGATCTCGCAGACTATGGGAAGAGTCGATCTTGTCCCCTGGCTGAGATCGATCATCATCGGCAAGCTCCTCCTCTTGCTCTTCTGCAGCGTGCTCAAGCTGTTGTAACAGCTGCTCTTCGGTAGCCACCATCTGTTCCAATCGCTTTACCACCTCGTCAAGCTTCATCTCTGCCAGCGCCCGGCGGAAAATGTCCAGAAAGCGGTCCAGCTGGGCCTCAAACTCGCTGGCCTGAAATTGCATATTCTGCAGGGCGTTCTTGAGCTGATCGGGATCCATTTTCTCCAAAGCATCCCGGAGTCGGGTCATCGCTTCTTCCAACTCCGGGGTCATAATCTCCTCAAGCAGGTTCTGTATCTCATCGTACTTCTTGAGGATTTCATCACTGAAAAGGCTGTTCCCCTCGGCTTTGGATCCCAGCTCTGCGATCTGGTTCTGGACCGACTCCATGGCTGCGATGATTTCCTCCAGGGTTGCCAGGACTTCCTTGCCCTTCTGCTGCTGCTCCCAGGAGACTTGCTCCTCCCCCCGGAAAGCCAGTTCCATTTCCTCCAGCAGAGCTTTCACCTCCTCCAGATCATCCAGCGTGCCTTCAGTTATGGCCGCGGCTTCGTCGGAGCGTTCAGCTGCTCGGGTGAACAGGTCGGTCAGGGTGGGAAGTCGCGCAACCAGTGTGCCGGAAACGGCTTTGCCCGGGCCGGAAATAATGTTGTTGTCATATACTTCTATATGAAAATGGACTTCATCCCCCGGGACTAGGTTTAGCGGGATTAGCTCCCATCCGTGTGTCACCCGTTGGCTCCGTCTGGTGGGCAGCAGCTCAGGAATGCCGTGGGTGTAGGTCCGGTCATCCTGGGTTAGGTATTCTGGGTGATGGAGTTCGAAAGCAACCTGCGCCCGACTGAAACCGAAATCATCGGATACATCAAAGTGGATAGGCACTATCATGGATTCGTCCAGATCGACTGTCACCTTCGGTTGTATCATCGAAAGAATGGGCGCGTAATCTGGAAGGGCAGTGAAGGTATAATTGATGGGATTGGCGTTAATCACGCCCCGTGTGTCAACCACCGAAATGATCATACCAGTAGTATGTTCAAGGGTAAAGCTGCCCGTAATTGAATTTCCTTCGACGGGGATAGGTATCTCTTCCCCGTCTAGATTCAGGGATGCTGATCTGAGGCGTAAGTTGGTCCTTCCCCTAAGGTTTACCTGGCTGCCGCCGAGGGCGGTTATGTCGGCCACATTTCCCCCCACCTCCTCGAGCGGTTCGCCGGTATATTCTGGTGGAATGATAGTGAAACTCAGCTCCTCAATGACAGGACGGTCGATGAGGGTGATGGTGTGCGTTAGCGAGGCAATTTCATCCCAGGGGGAGAACCAGGCCGGATTGATAAACCGGACGTAATATCGGAGGTCGTCGTGGATATCCTCAAACTGGTAGGTGTACCGGTCACCCTCAAGCGGCAGGTTGGCGGTGTAGGCCCGGCCCCGTTGGTCCTCCCAGACCAGTTCAACAGCCGGAGGTATCGCACCAATAGCTGTGAAGAACACCTTGGTGGTGTCACCCCCAAGGACACGCGTATCACCTGTTAGGGAAAGGAGAATGAATGGTGTCGGGACCGAGTACTCCCGGTCGGGATGGAGCATGCGTCCCGCGGCCTGCGACATGGCACCGGGAGCGATAGCCCACGCTAGGACCATCAGCCCGAGCATGACCACTGTTAGGCGTAAGGGTAGCCGGTAACGATGGGGGGTTAATTCTTGGATTTTCAGTTCTTTAAGACGTCGAGTCATTACCCCTACTGACCGATCAAGGAGGTCGGCGTTGGCTGGAGCTTCCGGGGCAGCCAGGCGGCGCTCTAGCTGCAAGGCGTTCAGGAGCCGGTCGGCTGCTGTGCCTAGTCGGGCACCAACCCGGTCGGCAATGGCCTCGATCTGTGCCCAAGGCCACCAGCCACGCCAGGTACCCAACCACCGCAGGATAATTATCAGGACCAGAAGCAGTATCAGGTCCATCAGACTCCACATGATCACATTCCGTACTGTAGTGGATAGGTAAAGATGGCGCTCATACCATACACATGTTGTAGCGATGGCACTCAGCAGTATGGCGGACAAGAGCAGATCGTATCCCAGGGTGAGGCGCGCCATCCGGCTCCGAACCCGTCGCAGAATCTGCTGTATTGACTGACTGCCTGTCATCGGCATAAGGCATAGGTGATGATGTTGGCCCCCATCTTCAATGCCGCCTCTCGTAGCTGGGGGACGACGTCGTGTACCTGCGGATCCTCCCAGCCGTCACCCAGGTCGCACTCGTAGGTGTAGAAGACAATGAGGCGGCCTTCCTGGAACAGTCCTAGACCTTGGGGCCGTTTGCCGTCGTGTTCGTGGATTTTGGGTAGGCCTTCCGGAAAGGGGAAGACAATGTTGAAGATGGGATGGTCGGGGGGCAGCTCCACCCAGTCTTTATCGGGGAATACTTTTTTCATCTCCCTCTTGAAGGCGTGATCTATACCATAGTTATCATCTGCGTGGAGAAACGCCCCCGCTATGAGGTGGGACCGTAGCAAAACTGCCTCTTCGTCGGTGAAATGGATATTGCCGTGTCCTGTGATGTAAAGATATGTACTCCCCCAGAAAGTGTCATCGCCGATTGCAGCCCGAGCCTCTTCAGGGGCTATGCGGATACCGGTCTGTTTCCGCGTATAAGCGATCAGATTGGACAGGGAACTGGGATCGGCATACCAGTCACCGCCACCTCCGTAATGAAGTCTGGTTATGGTCAATGCGCCCGGCCCTGTCTGGCCTAGGCCTGGGGCTGGTATAAGTGTAATGATCAGGCATGCTGCCAGGCCTGAATAAATAAGCCCTGAATATTGACCATTGCGGGACTCCGGTCTGCTAGTCATAAGGTTCCTTGAAAAAGAGTGGCTCAGTCTGTAAGGTAGTATGTTCGATCCCCCATTGCTCCCTTAGAAAATCCTGGGTTTCACGTAAGCACCGGGGCCAGTGTCCTGTCTTGACACATTCGTCACTGAGCTGGATATGGGCACTCAGCGCTAGCACTCCCGACGATATAGACCAGATATGTAAATCATGCAGATCGACAATATGTTCCCTGGATTTGAGTGCTTCCAGGACTTGGTGATAATCGATTTCAGGAGGTGTACTTTCCATGAGAATATCGATGGCCTTCATGAGTAGGCGCCACCCACCCCGGAGAATGAGGACGGCGATAAGCACACTGACTATCGTATCCACTGGTGTCCAACCGGTAATAAGGATTACCCCGCCAGCTACCATAGCGCCGATGGAGCCCAGGGCGTCGGATAGCATGTGCAGGTAGGCTCCCTCCATATTCAGATTTACGCGATGTCCCCGGCCGATAATCAGGGCACTGCCCAGGTTGACCGCCAGTCCTGCCGTTGCTATAGCCAGTACTGGTCCCCCGGGGATTGGGTGGGGATGCCCGGTGCGGCGGATAGCTTCGATCAGGATGTAACCGCACAGCAGGATGAGGGCTGTGGCGTTAGCCAGGCCGCCGAGGATCTCGGCCCGGAGATGGCCGTATGTGCGGCGGGGATCCTTGGGTCGTATGGCCAGCCAACTGGCAAAGAGAGCCAGGCCGATTGCACCCACGTCGGTGAGCATATGCCCGGCGTCTGATAACAGGGCCATCGAGCCGGTGATCAGTCCACCAAAAAGCTCCACCAGCATGAACGCGAAGTTCAATCCCAGAGCCCACCATAGTGAACGATGATATTTTTGCCTGTCGAAGGTGGGCTGCGGTTGATGCGGTTGGATCCTCATGGAACCCGGAATCTACGACTTTAGCCTGGGATTGGTTAGGATTTTCGCAGCAGACGGTACTTGCAGGAGCGGTCAGTGGTCATTCTTGCCGGATTGAGGCTGAACCTGGTTGCGACCGTTTTCCTTGGCTGCATAGAGCCATTTGTCGCTACGGTTGATGAATTCGTCAATGTTGGAATCGTCTTTGTACTCAGCAACGCCGATGCTGACAGTAGTGTCTTTCAGAACTTTCCCATCAATGGGAATGGCCAGTTCGGATACCCGCCTGCGGAGCTTCTCGGCCAGAACCAAAGCCTTTCCAATGCTGGTCTCTGGCAGGATGATCAGGAACTCTTCACCACCGTAACGGCCTACAAAATCACTGCGGCGCGTCTGCTTCTTCAGGTTCTGAGCCACCTCCTTCAGGACAAGGTCTCCGGTGATGTGGCCGTAGGTATCGTTGACCTTTTTAAAGTGATCAATGTCGATCATCAGAAGAGATAGATCCCTCTTATACCGCTTGGTGCGCTGTCTTTCTACCTCAGCCTGCTCAAGGAGGGCGTGCCGGGACAGGATATCCGTAAGCCCATCGTACATCGCCATGTGGGTCAGCTCTTTCTGCAACCGCTCCCTCTCCCTCAGTAGTTCCCACTTCTCCCGGACGTTAAGAAGAGATTTAAATATCAGGTCATATGTCAGGTATGCCTTGGGAATGTAGTCATAAGCGCCGCTCTTCATCGCCTCAACCGCCGTTTGCTCATTACCGGATCCGGTGACGATCACTACCGGTGCGATGTCCTTCTCTGTTATTTCCCGCAGCCAATCCATTCCGGATTTTCCCTTGAGCTCCAGGTCGAGGATATAAACATCCGGGATATGACGCTTCAATGCCGTCCCCATCTGCCGGGAATTCCTGACCTCTAATATGTTAAACTCTACCTTGCGTGATTGGCCCAATATACTACGGATAAGCTTGCGATAAGCTTCATCATCATCATACACCAGTACGGTCAGCCTCTCCCTATTGCTGGTCTGTCTTCTACTCTGAGTTCCAGATTTTGACATAAACTTAAATAAACCCCACCCTTAGCTTAAGAATTATGACAAAGTCTCTATACAAGCCGAGTTGAATGGTGATATTATAATAAACTATACATCCATTGGAAACATCATTTTTTTGCCGTTAAGTTAAAGTTATGATCTATATAAGAAAGGCTTTTCCGGGAGCTCATAGGCGTTTCCCATCAACTTCCATGCTCCTGCTGTGCCTAATGCTTGCCGCCCTGCCGGCGATAGTCACGGGGCAGAGTTCACCCTGGCGACCAAATCCTATCGTGAGATTCTGGGACCTGCATGTCAACCCCCTGGAATTCCGCACCCCGATCCTGCTGATGCCTTTTGATGTGAAGGGGAGCGTAACAGTCTACGGTGGACCGGATATGTTCCGCGCTTTTCCCCTGCACCTCTTACGAAGGGATCACTCAGCGGTTATCCTGGACAGCACCGAATCGGAGATGACATCCATCCAGTCACTTTTTTCACGATTGACATTTGTCTATGATGCAGACCTGGTGAAATTCAATCCACTGTATCGCTTTTTACCCCTCAGTATAGTGGATGTATTGGTTGGAGTAGGGCTGCGTACAAACCAGGTTCCTTTCTCTCCTGCTTTACCCGGTCACTGGCCGCCTGGAGATTTCGACTATGAATTCGCTCCCGTCTTTCACCACATATTGGCGAATATGACCGTCGGCTATCAACGATCTGAGAACTGGTATGCCTATCTACAGTTGGCGCGGGGTATGGCCGTGGGGAACGCACTCCGTGCCAGCATCATCAAGCGGTACCTGGGGGGAGTCGGTTCCAGTACCGACTTTGCTGTAGGGCTTAAGTTTTTCCGTCCCGGGTCGGGCAGAGTCAGATACAGCTGGGGTGGTGAACTGCGCTATTATTCCCTGGATGTGCCCGATCTGGACGATCCAGACCTGATCTCACCTATCGAAGGTCTCCAGGTGCGCTGCCTGGGCCTGTTCTTCACCTTTGGTGCCGTTCTAGGTGGTCGCCCCTCTGCCGCTGACCAGGCCAAGAGAGACCTGTACTCCGGCGATTACATGGCAGCCGAGGAGAATCTGCGCGCTTTCCTGGAGCGGTATCCGCGGCACGGGAAAACACGCCGGGCCAATAAACTGCTGTCCCTGGTCGAAGGTCTGGTGCCTTACCAACAGATTGACCTGGCCCGGTCTCTGCAACAGAAAGGCCAACTCGAAGAGGCCCTCCGCTGGCTCGATCGGGCGGAGACTAGGGCTGACTCCACTATTATGACCACAATTGACCAAGGCCGGGCCGAGATTGGATATGTTTATCTGGAACGCGCTGACCGCTTTTTGCGTCAAGGCAACTTGGATAGGACGGATCAAATCTTGCGAACGGCTAAGCTGCTGCTGCCAGCAGACGAGAATCTGGTTGAACGCTACGAAGCTGAGGTGCTCATTCGCCAGGGGCATAACCTCCGTTCGCAGGGCGCTTTCACCGCTGCCCTTAAGAAATACAACCTCGCCATCAGCACCGACACTTCCCGGCGTGTGGAGATCCAGGGCTACCAGGTACGTATCGCCGAGGATCTGTTGCGAGAAGCGGAAGCGGCCTCCAAGCGGGATGCGGTGGCTCTGGCCCTGGAGTCACTCCGGCTAAGCCAGGCCTTGGATCCGCGACGAAAGGCCGAAATGGATGAGATGATTGTGGAATTGGAAAACCGCCTTGAGCGCCTGAGCCTGGGGGAAGTCCGCCGTAGTATGGAAGATCAGATGCAGGAAGCCCGGGAACTGCGTAATAGGATACCTCCTACCAAACCCCGTATCGGCCTGTTGGTTGCCCAGATCGAGGATATTCTGGGAACACCGGATCACGTAACCCAGGAAACTGACCGCTTCGGTATCAACCACCAGCTGTGGGAATATGAAGGCGGGGAGTATCCCGGATTGTACTATTTTGAGAACTATATCCTGACTAGAGTGGAGCCGATCGAAGAGAAGTAGCCGGTGGTTATAGAATCCTGTACGCCTTAAGTCCCCAGACTACCTCTACCACTGTCACTTTGAGCACACCAAAAGCGGGAACGGCAAACAACATTCCCAGGGGGCCCATGATGGACCCGCCGATCATGATCACGACGATAACGACTAGGGGATGCATCCCAACACTGGCTGACATGATCTTCGGAGAGACAAAAAAGTTATCAATTGCCTGGACAGAAAGGAACATGACGATGATAACCACGATCATGATTGCGTTGATTCCTGCCGGTTGCGGGGTCATTAGGTAAACTGCGATTGCTGGCACCATCCCCACGAAGGGCCCGATAAACGGAATCAGGTTAGCTAGTCCGGCGAGCATCCCAATAATCACAAAGTAGGGAAGCGCGATCCCACCGAGTTGGGAGATAAGGAACAGTCCGATCGTCGATAGGACTCCTACAGTAAGAGCAGCCATCCCCTGGCCTCGCAGATAGCCGCTTACTTGCTTATGTATCTTTTCCAGCAGATTGAGGACCATCTCGAAGTAAGCGTTGGGCACGGCTCGAACGAAAGCCACCTTGAAGTTCCTGGATTCCAGTAGCAGGATAAAGGTGAAGACCAGAACCAGGACGAGTTTCCCAACTACGTCAGCAAGTTTTAGAATAATCCCACCTAGACCACCCGCCAATTTACTGAGAAACTCAGGCGGGGATTCGATCATGGAGAGGAAGTATGCTTCAGCCCTCGGGCGCAAGGATTGCGGAATGAATCCCAGTACCGATTCCTTCAGGTTGTTAATCAGGTCCTCTAGGTTTTTACCTTGAAATGACGAAACCAGGGTTTCCGCCTGTTCGTACAGTGTCCCCCCAAGTATATATGCCGCTCCGACTATTGTGAGGATGATTGTAACATAGATTGCCAGGACCGCCAGCAGGCGACTGCCGCCGAACCGGGTTTCCAGCCAGTTGACAAGGGGTGAAAGAATGCTGGCCAGCAATAGAGCTAGAACCAGCAGCAGGAGTATCGGGGCTACATGCTCCCGCAGTATGATTGCCGCCGCAAGCGGGACAATAATTTGTGATCCGCGCATCAGGGCCTGTAGGAATCGCCGTGTTGGTGTGGTTGGAACGGATGCCATGCTAGGAGCTTATTGCGAGGTTGGGTCCCGGCTCCCCTTTAAGATAACACCCGCGCTTATTCCGGCCCACCGCTGGTCTGCTGTTGTGCTTCGATGAGCAGATCATTGGTTTTGCGCAGCCGCTGGGCAATGACTTCCGCCAGATTTAAGAGAATCTTATTGCCCAGGCTCGGAAAACGGGTGAGGATGTCTTTCAGTTCCGGTCGGAAAAATGCAATGATTCTGGTGTTCGAAATAGCTAGGGCGGTTGCCGACCGGTTAGCTTCGTCCACTAGGGACATGTCACCAAAGAAATCTCCATCACTGAGTTCGGAGTAGATGATTGGGTTATCCGGGTCCTGGTTGTTGACAATCTGGACTTGCCCAAGGACAATGATGTACATCCCGAGACCGGGATCACCCTGGTGAAATATGGCTTCACCGGGCTGGTACTCCCGCCGATGAATTATGTTTTCGATCTCCCTTATCTCTTTTCGGGACAAGCCCTTGAAGATAGGGACGTGGCTGATAGCCAGGGCGGTTTCGGATAACTTTTCGCCCTGCCGGCTAAAAATGTTTTCCCATATGGCGTTACGCATGTCGCTAAGTTGGCCCTCGGATAACTGCCATGTCAAGCACTGGAGTTAAAAAAAACTCCTCCCGAAAATTTGCCTCCTTACTTCTTAACGTTTTGATTCATACAGTGATATGGGGATTGGCAAACGGATATTACTGGCTCTAATGAACGTTGTTATTATTTCCTCGACGCCATTTTGCCCCAGCTTCTACTTAGCATTTCAAATTCACCCTTTCAACACATCTTTAACTTTCTGTCGCAGCGTTCCGCCGGTCCCGTCCCGAGGTGACACTGCGGGATTGGGCCTCCTTTGGAGTAAGTGGAAGAGCAATCTGGCTGATCTAACTCATAGTTCTTGATTACCACGTCCGTCAGCACTCAGGCCCCTGGCCGTACTCCGCAGCCTCGGCGTATTCACTACGGCGAGCCTGGGTGATGCTTGCGGATTCGTAGTGACCTGGATGAAAGGGAAATGACAAACTGTGATTATTTAAACCTGATTACTTCGAGGGAACTACAGGGGCGGTATTCCTTGACGACCGCTGTCAGATCACGTAAGTTGGCAGTGGCTCTTTTAAAACATTGCCCGTGGATTGACCTGTAACTCAGATCCTTCAATCTTACTCAGTAGGGAGCCATATTCGGTTAACGCAGCGCAGGCCTTTCCGTCAGCTGACGGATTAAGGAAGCCTGTTTTAATTGAGAGGCGCCCACCGTTCCAATTAGGACGGGGTCTGGAGTGCATGTTGGTTCGCGGGCATGTTTTTTAGGCAGCATTTTCAAAATAGATCCCACCCGTATCCCCTCACATGGTTAACCCGCTTCGATAATTTTAGCCTTGATAGCCTGAATAGCCTGCTTAGGTCCCCAGACATCAAGAACGGTTACATCCTCCTCAAACGTTCTATCTTGTACCTCCAGCGTCTGATAGACTGTGCTGATCAGCCGCGACTGATTGGAGGGGATCCACAACCGACAATGATCAAAATCGCGGGTGCAAACCTGCAGGATGACCGCCTCCAGTTGGGCTAAGCGCAGCCGCTGTCTGGCTGAAACTACTACCGCTTCGGGGAACTGGCCTTGGAGCCGTGTCAGGGCGGCCCCGTTGTCGATAGCGTCCAGCTTATTGAGAACGACCACGCTCGGTTTTTCATCCAGTCCTAGGTCCTGCAGAACCTCGTTCACGGTCCGGAAATGCTCTTCTGCCAGATGCGATGAGGCATCGATAACCTTGAGGAGTAGGTCGGCATCGGCTACTTCAGCCAGCGTCGAGCGGAAGGAAGCGATGAGATGATGGGGCAGCTTCCGAATGAAGCCCACCGTATCGCTGAGGAGTATGTTGTGGTTCTCATCCAGCTGCAGCCTCCGGGTGGTAGTATCGAGAGTAGCGAAAAGACGGTCATCCACGAAAATGTCGGCATCGGTTAAGGCGTTCATCAGGGTCGACTTGCCGGCGTTGGTATAGCCTACTAGGGCTGCGCGGAAGGTGTTCCGGCGTCTACGGCTCTGAGTATCGTGCTCAGAGGCAATGTGTCTCAACTCCTCTTTGAGCTTGTTTATGCGCCTTCTGATGAGGCGACGATCCGTTTCGATCTGAGCCTCGCCGGGGCCACCTCTGGTGCCAATGCCGCCCATCTGCCGCTCCAGGTGAGTCCATTGCCGGGTCAGTCGGGGGAGCAGATACTGCAGCTGTGCTAGCTCCACTTGGGTCTTGGCTTCCTTGGTTCGGGCGTGCTTGGCGAAGATGTCTATAATTAATCCGCCGCGATCAATGATCTTGATGCTGTTTCCGGCTGTATGCTGGAGGGTCTTCTGCTGAGAGGGGGACAGGTCGTCATCGAAAATGATCAGGTCGCAACCCAACTCATCTGCCTGCCGCATGAGGGATTCGGCTTTGCCTTTGCCGATGAAGGTAGCGGCATCGGGGCGGTCCCGCCGCTGCACAACATCTCCTACCACCTGTCCGCCGGCGGTTTCAGTGAGTAGGCGCAGCTCCGTCAGGTGTTCGGCCACAATCTCGGCCGGTGTGCCGCCCCAACGCACGCCTACCAGGATGGCGTTCTCTTTAGAGACGTTTAGACTCCGGACGTTCCGAGCGTGGAGATTCCCGGGCAGGTCTTCGTGGTGAGTGGTAGACATTCCCGAATATCATTTCCAGGATCAGCAGGACAATCAACAAGTACAGTAATGGCCGCCACAACTCCCTTCCAAAACGAGCTTGCTGGATCCGTTCCCCCACCGAACCACTTTCGTCAAGGATGAAGGTTCGGTCCGAACCAAGCAGGTTCAGAAGCGCAGATCGGTTCAGCGTGCCTCCCGTAAGTTCTTCATCGGGGATATTGACCCGGAACCGGATCTCTTCGTCAGGGGTCTGCTTGGCTCCCGATCGATTTTGCCCCTGAAAAGCCAGGATATAGTTGCCGGGTCTGTTAAGGTCCCTTAATGTGACGGTCCGGGTTCGGATATCAGGTATGATAAGGCTGGTCACGTTGGTAGGGGCTATCAGCGTCACGGACTGGGTCGCCTGACGGGGGCTGACTGTCAGAATAGGAGTGTCATCAACCCGTACATCAATAAGCGCCGGATTCGTCGCTCGCCAGTAAATCAGGTGGTGCCACAGGGGAATGAAGCTCCCCTTCAGGGGCAGATCGGTCCATTGAAGATGAAAGGGAAGCGAGAATAGGAAAACAGTTCCGTTGTTATAGGACGCGCGGGTAAGCATCGGCATATTTTCTGTGAGCCGGAAAACCACTTCATCGGTACCGCGGGGATAGATCCGGTAGAGACGCGATACCTGGGGCAATTCATCCAACTCCGCTTCCCGCTGAAATACTTCCCCGAGAAAGGATGTCCCCAGGGTTTCACGGTCTAGGGAGAGGGGCGAATCGAAAACCAGGGGTGTTGGTCCCATGGCTGGAAGTCCTAACTGTTCCTGAAAGGTGCTCAGGGATAGGCCGTCATCCGTGCCGGGGCCGGGAATGACAATCAGATTACCCCCGGCGCCAAGGAATTCCTCTAATTGTTGAACCAGAAGGCGGGAGACTACCGTCAAGCTGTTCAGTATAACCACCTCTTTGTCCTGCGGCGTCCAGGTAAGATTGGTAGGATGGATAGCCTGCAGTTGGATATAAGGTGTTTCAGCGGCTAGTGAGCCCAAAGCCGATCGGAGAAAGGAGGGATCTACCTCTGGCGGTTCGATGAGGAGAATCCTGACCTGAGGCGGGATATAAGTATGAAAATGATATCGGTTATCACCCGGACGCTCATCCCGGTCAACTTCCGCATATCCCAGCTGATGGCCTGGTTCGTTGGGGGCGACCTTGAACCTGACAGTCTTCGGTTTACCGGGATTCAAATCAATAACCAGCTGACCTGAGCGTACATCATTCAACACCACCTGAATGGGAACTTTTCTCCGGGATTCACGGCCGGTATTCAGTAGGGTGACAGCCACATCCATTAGCTCCCCCACCAGCGGAATAGCGGTCTCCACTTCCGCCTGAGTAACGGCCACATTGTTCTCCTGACGGGGGATCGGGACTAGGAAAAAGTGCCATCCATTCCAGATAGTTGTGTCGCTCCTGAAGTGCCGCAGCGCCCCCTGCTGATGTGCCTGGAAATCGCTGATTAAATAAAGTTCCCGATTGGCGTAGAGGCGGGCGATGTTCTGAAAGGCGCTGCTGCTCAGCGTGTCTAGCACCGCTGTTAGGTTATCGCGATGATAGCCGGGCTTACACAGGCTCGCGATATCGTCCACTCCAGGCATATCGGCGAGGGACCCCTGATAGATGGTCCTGGCATCTGAGAGCCGTAGGATAACCGCGCGGCCTCGGCTGCTCTGGTCGGCCAGGACTTCATGGAGGAGCTCGAGCGCTACTCCGGCTCTCCAGGTGGCACTGGCGGAGGCGTCCGTACCCATCTGCGAAGTCTCTCCACTCATGCTGAAGGAATCATCAATGACTACGACCGAGAGTGTTGAGGCGTTTTCACTGATCCAGCCCCGGAAATAACCTTTCACCACCGGCCGGGCCAAAAGCAGCACCAGTACTAAAATCAGCAGAGTGCGTATGAAAATGACCAGCCACTGGTGCCACCGCAACCGCCGCAGGGATTCATGCTCCATTTTGCGGAGAAAGTGCAGGGTGCTGAAATCCACTAAGCGGGTATTGGTCTGGCTGATCAGGTGGATGATCAAGGGAAGGGCAATGGCTGGCAAGGCCCAGAGGGCTTGGGGGATCAGAAAACTCATAGTCCGGCGCCTATAAGGAGGGTCATTACCGCCCCCGAAAAAACGGGAATAGCTAGGTTGTCATTGAGGAAAGACCTGGGGACGAGTTCTGTAAGGGCGGCTGTGGCTGCCCCGGCTGTGGCTACTGGCAGGGTTAATCCGGAAGGCAGCGTCAGCAGAAGGCAGGCAAAAAAGCAGGCCAGGGTTCCTTCAAGAGACTTTTTTCCTATGGGTATGCGTCCGTACCGCTGGCCAACAAAAGCGGCCGTACTGTCCCCTACACTCATAAACAGCATGGACAGGATGGCAACAGTGGGCGCAAAAAGGACCGCCGCCAGAAATGCACCGACGAAGACGTAGGTGGCGCCGGTCAGACGACGCTCTTCCGTAGGGCGGGTAACTGAGCCGAGGAAACGCTGATAGATGCGACGGCCTCGGAACGTATAGATCCGTGCCAACTCAATTCCAATCATGGTGATTGCCATGATGAATATGATTACGACGGCCGTGTTCCGTCCGGTGATCCAGTATCCAAGGGGAACAACGCTGGACCCCAGGTGGATCAGCCTCCGCCCTCCTTCGCTGCTGGCCGGCTGCATCCTTAGTCCTGGAGGTCCCGGAATCGTTGCAGGATATCGGGCGCTTTGAACAGGCCGGAACCCACCACCGCGATATCGATGCCAGTCGCGACAACCCGTTCTATCGTGCTGGTATTCACACCGCCGTCTACGGCGATAAGGTAGTCGTTGTCATTTCTGGCGGCTACCGCCCGGTGCATGTTTTCTAGGGTGCTCTCGATGAACGCCTGCTCTCCGAAACCGGGGAATACCGACATGATAAGGAGGTAATCGAGGCTGGCCAGGTACGGACGAAGGATGTCGAAGTCGGTGTCCGGATTAATGGCCACACCTGCCGCTGCTCCCAGCTTCCTGATAGCAGCCAGGTCGCGGCCCAGGTCCTCACTGGCCTCGATGTGTACAATTACCGTATCGGACCCGGCCTCCACGAATTGCTTTAGATAACGGTGGGGCTTCTCGATCATCAGGTGGGTATCCAGGGGGATGCTGGCCAGCCGGCGGATGGCTTCTACGATAAGGGGACCGAAAGTCAGATTGGGTACGAAGTGGCCGTCCATGACGTCCACGTGAAGGCGGGTGGCGCCAGCCTTTTCCACTAGGTGGATCTGCTCGCCCAGACGGGTGAAATCGGCACTGAGGAGACTAGGTGATATAACACTCATGACTTATCAAATTCCCTGTTTGTAGTTAACCGCCGGGGAGAAAAAGACCCATGTCCGCGCACAGCAGCGTTCCTTTTCGAGCAGGTAGGACCGTCAGTCCCCACTGCCCGGGATCCAGGCTGAACGCTCATTCCTGGTCCTGGTCGTAGGTGCTCACCGTCAGGTTGATGGCCCGCTTGATCTTGAGCACAGTTCCCCCCGCTATGCTCTGATCCACAATAGTATTGGGCAGGAGGTTCGGGGCGTAGATGTATTTAACACGCCCGATTTCAAGCCCGGCATCAAGGATTTCGCGCCGTCCGGTCTGAAATCCCATACCCACGACACTCGGAACGTAGTATGAGAGTGGCGGCTGACCCATGCTCACTATCAGGGACATGCCCGATCCCCGGCGGAGCAGGTTGCCACTCCGTGGGAATTGCCAGGTAACTACACCCGCCGGATAGTCATCACTGTATGCTGTGTGGGCGGTGTCGATGACCAATCCTGCCCGAGCTACCTCAATCTCCGCTGCCCGCAACGTCATCGTCAACAGGTCGGGAACCGGTACCATCTTTTCCTCTTCGGTTACCGTCAGTTGGATGATCCGTCCCTTCTTGACCCGCGAATAGGCCTTGGGATACATCTCAAACACCTGGTTTGGCGGGTATTCCTGGGTGTGGGTTACGTGAGTTCTCTCCACCCTGAATCCATTATTTTTCAATAGCTTGACGGCTTGTGGATAGGGCAGCCCCACCACGTTGGGCAAATAGCGCACCTGTCCTTGCCGTACGTATACGGGCATGACTATCTGGTCCATGATCACCGCCAGGACAACACCTACGACCACCAGGGCTAATAGATATTGAAAGAGAGGCCTGTATTTCATAGCAGCTGGAGACGGACGGCAAAAAGGCCATCCACCTGGTTGTCAGGGGGAAACGTGTTGAGTGCGCCCTCCGCATCGATCCAGGCCTGGGGTACACCCTCAGGCATGGGAACAACGCAAAATTCGGGATGCCCCTGTTGGAAAACGCGCACGATCTCCCAGTTCTCTTCCGGTTCCAGTGAGCAGGTGGCGTAGACTAGCATACCTCCCGGTCTCAGGTACTTGGCGGCGTGTCCCAGGAGAGACAGCTGGAGGCTGGTCATCTCCTCCAGATGTTCCGGTTGCCGCCGCCAGCGTAGGTCAGCCCGGCGCGCCAAAACGCCGGTGCCGGAGCAGGGGACATCCACCAGGATCTTGTCGACTTCAGGGATTGTCTGGGTGGTGGCATCGCCGGGGTAAATGTCCACGTTATCCAGGCCCAGGCGGTTGAGCGTGCTGTTGATCAGATCGACCCGGTCGTGGTTGATTTCAAAGGCTAGGATCCGGCCTTTAGGAACAACGCACTCGGCCAGGGCAGCGGTCTTGCCCCCGGGACCCGCACAGAGGTCGACAATAACCTCACCGGGGCGGGGATCTACTGCCTCAACCACAGCCCCGGAGGAAGGGTCCTGGACAATGAACAGACCTTCTTTAACTACCTGGGGCTTAAGCAGGGGACCGGGTGATGGCGCTGCGGAGACGTAGTCGGCCATAACCGGATGAGGTTGGAAAGAAATGTTTTTGGCAGCCGTGATTTCGGCCAGGCGCTGTCGGGCTGCTTTTCCCCGGCGCTGCCGGAACCAGATTGTAGGGCGGCGGTTATTCCATTCCATCAGAGCGATGGTCCGGTCCCTGCCCCAACGATCCAGCCATCGTTCCACAAGCCAGGTGGGATGGCTGAAGGCGGTGGCCAGCTCCCCGGTCGATACTTCCGCGGGGAGCACGTCCGGCGGTGACTGTCGGCTCAACTCCCGGAGTACACCGTTAACGAGCCCCGCCGCTCGGGTCAGGTTTACGGCCCGGGTTAGCTCAACGGTGGTGCTCAAGGCTGCGTGGGGGGGTACACTGTCCATGTATCGCAACTGATAGGCACCCAGGCGCAGAAGTTGTTTTACTCCCCGCTCTATGTGAGCATATCGGCCCCGGTAACAGGCATCTAGGTCGGCATCGAGACGCCCCCGCATCCGCGTGGTGCCCATGACCAACTCAGTGGTAAAACGCCGCTCCTGGTCAGTGAAGGTGACGCTGCTCAGAGTCTGGTCGAGTACATCGTTGATCCTGCCGCCCTCCTCAGCCTTGGTTAAAACCTGAAATGCGGCTTTACGGGGTTCATCAACCACGGTACCAGTAATCATCCTTTCACTGACCTAGGATTGATCCCGGCTCTATTCGGGTTCCTCGCAGGAATTCGTCTATTGTCATACGTCGCCGCCCTTCAATCTGTACCTCCGACACGGCTAGCACTCCGTCGCCGGTGCCCACTTGTAGCCGACCCTGGCTTACGCCCAGCATGACGCCCGGTTCCCCCTCACCGCTGATTGCTGTCGCCGCAAACAGCTTCAAGCGTCGCCCGTCTAGGAAAGTGGCGGCCCCCGGCTTGGGAGAAAAAGCCCTGGTCTGATCGGCGATAGCCTTGGCCGGACGGTCCCAGCGGATCACTAGGTCGGCCGGTTTGATCTTTGGGGCGATGGGACTTTCCCCGGTAGCCAGCTCCGCCTGGGGGCGGGGGAAGATCTCTCCTTGCTCCAGCCCATCCAGGGTTTCCACTAGCATATCAGCGCCAAAGTCGGCAAGTTTTTCCGATAGGGAACCGAAATCGTCCTCGGGGTGAATGGGATGCTCCCGCTGGAGTAGGATATCTCCGGCGTCAACCTGTGGCGTAAGGGCGATAGTGGTTACGCCCGTTATCTTATCCCCCGCCAGGAGGCAGTGCTGGATGGGTGCGGCACCCCGGTATCTGGGAAGTAGGGAGGGGTGCAGGTTGACAGCTCCGCGCGGCGGGATTAACAGGAGGGCATCGGGGAGGATCCTGAAGGCTACCACCACGAAAAGGTCAACGGCCATGTCGGTCAGGTGGGACTGAAACCGGCTATCCTTGAGGCTGGCGGGTTGGAGGACGGGATAGCTCAGCTTGTCGGCCAGACGCTTCACCGGCGGCGGTTCCTCTTTACGCCCCCTACCGAAGGGTTTGTCCTGGCCGGTGACTACCGCCACCACCTGGTGTGAAGACTGGTGAAGTTTCTGAAGAGAGGGGTTAGCGAACTCAGGGGTCCCCATAAAGACCAGGCGCATAATAACCCTGCTAGAGTTTAAAGGGTGATCCCAGTAGACGGTGCTCCCGTTTCCGCAATTTCCGCCAGCCGTTTGTTGATCATGGCACGTTTGACAGGTGTAAGGTGATCAATGTAAAAGACACCATTCAGATGATCCACCTCATGCTGAATTACTCTTGCCAGCAGCCCGTTGAACTGCTCCCGGTGAGTCTCTCCCGTTGGGTCCTGGTACTCCACCAGGACCTCCTCGGGACGGGAAATGGTGGCCCGGATCTCGGGGATGCTCAGGCAGCCTTCCTCCAGGTCATCACTGCCTGAAGATTCGAGTATCTCGGGATTGATGATAATGTGAGGGAATTCGCCCTCATCCTCGTGGCTGATGTCGATAATGGCGAAATTCATATCCAGTCCTACCTGGTTGGCGGCCAGTCCCATGCCGGCCTCTTCATACATGGTTTCAAACATGTCATCTAGCAAGCCGGGGACAGTCTGGACATCGATTACCCGTTCGGCTTTCTTGCGGAGAAGTGGGTCGCCGTATTTCACGATGGGCAGGACAGCCATCAGCCGGCCTTGGGTGTCTCAACCGCCTCGGAAGCCGGACCTACGATATAAGCCCGGGCTACGGTGATCTTGTTCCCTTTACCCACGTCCAGGAGGACCTGATTGCCGTCCTGGCCCTTGAAAGCCTCGATTTTGCCGTAAATGCCCCCGCGGGTCAGCACCTGGTCGCCCTTCTGCAGGGCACCGAGCATTACCCGTTGCTGCTTCTGCTTTCTTATCTGGGGTCGGATCAATAGTAGATAGATAATGGCGAACATCAGGATCATTGGCAGGAAAGCCAAAATGCCGCCCCCTGATTCCTGGCCGCCCGGTTGGCTGAAAGCGTATAAAAGTTCCAAATTATCTCCTTGGTTTTATCCATAAAATTTACGATGCCTACTCTCGATTAACAACGTCAGCCGGGCAGTACTTGCCCCGAAAGCATTCCTTGATGGGACGCAAATTTCTTACCACAATCCGCAGTACTTTTGAATAGCTTTAGCCAAATACCTAACCTACGGAATTAAGCTATGAAAACTGCATCGAGCTTGGCCCGCCTGGGCACCGAAACCGCCTTCGAGGTCTTGGTGCGGGCCAAGGAGCTGGAAGCCCAGGGTAGGAACGTGATCCACTTGGAGATCGGCGAGCCCGATTTCGATACCCCGGTCAATATTAGGGAAGCGGCCAAAGCGGCTCTGGATGAAGGCTACACCCATTACGGCCCCTCAGCCGGACTGCCCATCCTGCGCCAGGCTATCGCTGAGGAGATAGCCAGCTCCCGTGGTGTGGAGGTCGGTCCGGATAACGTGGTGGTGACCCCGGGGGGCAAGCCGATCATCTTCTTCTCCCTCCTGGCTTGCGTTGATTCCGGCGATGAGGTGATATATCCCAATCCCGGCTTCCCGATATATGAGTCAGTCATCAATTGGATCGGTGCCAAGGCCGTTCCCCTGCCGATCCGCGAGGAAAATGACTTCAGCGTGGACTTGGACGAGCTGACCAGCCTGATCACTCCCAGGACCACCTTCTTGATCCTCAACTCGCCCGGCAATCCCACCGGCGGCCTGATCGCCCGCGATCAGCTGGCCCGTATTGCTCAGCTGGTAGTCGAACACAACCTCACCGTCCTGGCCGACGAGATTTACTCCCGTAGCATCTATGACGGTGAGCACGTCTCCCTCTTGTCATTCCCAGGCATGCAGGAGCACGTCATCCTGCTGGACGGCTTCTCGAAAACCTACGCCATGACTGGATGGCGTATAGGCTACGGTGTCATGCCGGAGGAGCTGGCATTCTGGGTAACGCGTCTGATGACCAATAGCAATTCCTGCACCAACAGCTTTGTCCAGATGGCCTGCGTGGAAGCCCTAAAAGGCCCCCAGGATGAGGCCCGGGCTATGGTGGCGGAGTTTAGCCGCCGTCGGAAGGTTATCGTGGAGGGGCTCAATGCCATTGATGGTATCTCTTGCCGCCAGCCTAGCGGGGCCTTCTACGTCTTTCCCAATGTACAAGCCCTGTCCGGATCGAGCAAGGAGCTGGAGCAGTACTTCCTCGAAGAATACGGCGTCGCTACTCTATCGGGGACCTCTTTCGGTGCCTACGGGGAGGGATACCTACGCCTCTCGTACGCAAATTCAGTAGAGAATATCCGGGAAGCCCTGGCGCGTATGGCGGAAGGGGTGAGCAGGCTGTAAGTTACCCCCTCACGTTTTTCGTATTTCACCTGGTTGGAGGATCTCCATGAACCTGCTGATCGCCGTTGTATTGGTTTACCCACTCGTCCTGATTGCCGTCAGCCTGTGGCGCTCACGCCGTGTAAAGAGCCATGAGGATTTCATGGTAGCGGGGCGTAAGGTGCCGGTGGTATTGCTGGTAGGTACTCTGGTCTGCACCTGGATCGGCTCCGGCTCCCTGTTCGGTGGATCTGGGCTGGCGTTCAGATCAGGCATCTCTATGCTCTGGTTCTCCTCTGGGGCCTGGATCGGCTTGGTGGTGGCCTACTTCATTGCCGGCCGGGTTCGGCGCATTGCCCAGTACACCGTTCCCGATCTGCTGGAACAACGCTACAATGCCGCCGCCCGCCTACTGGGCACCCTGGCCATCATCCTGGCCTATGTGACCATCGCCTCCTACCAGTTCCGCGGCGGCGGATGGATTCTCAGCATTGTTACCGACGGTAACATCACCCCAACCCAGGGCATGTACATCACCGCCGCGGCTATCGTCATATTCACCGCTTTAGCCGGGATGGTCTCCATCGTCACGGTAGATATCTTTAATGGCGCGTTTATTATCCTGGGTATCTTTATAGCCCTGCCATATATGGTCTTCAAACTCGGTGGGATCGGCCAGGTTGTCCAAAGCCTCCCTGCGACCCACTTGACTCCCTTGGGCGAGCATAACTTTCTGTGGGTAGTGGGCATAGCACTACCCACTTTCCTCCTTCTACTGGGTGAGAGTGGTATGTACCAGAAGTTTTTTTCGGCTAAAGACGAGCGCGCCGCACGGAAAGCAGTGATGGGAATGGTGCTGGGAGTGGTGGTGATCGAAACCACCCTGGCGCTGCTGGCAATCGTAGGCCGGGCAGCCTACCCGGATCTGATGGAGCAGACGTCGGTGGTCGGCCGGGCTGCATCGGAGACGGTGATACTGTTCATCGCGCGTCATGGGCTGCCCGTTCTGGGGGGTGCAATTCTCTTGGCGGCCGCTATTGCTATCGTTCTCTCCACGGGGAACACTTTCCTGTTGGTGCCCTCCACCAACGCAAGCCGAGACGTCTATCAGCGCTTCATCCGCCCCCGAGCCACCGAAAGGCAGATGGTCAGCCTGCAGCGGGTCTTCGTCGTGCTCTTCGGGGGATTGGGGCTGCTTATCCTAACACAGTTCGAGACCGTGCTTGCTATGGCCCTGTATGCTTATTCGCTGGTGGGTGCAAGCCTCACACCGGCCCTGCTGGCTGCCTTCCTGTGGAAGCGGGTGACCCCGCAGGGCGGTGTGGCCTGCATCGCCGGTGGTCTGGGAAGTATCGTAGGTATTGCGCTACTCAACCGGCTGGGCTTGGATTTCACCCTGGCTCTGGGTGGGACCGAATTTGACTTCGCCAGCAGCGATTATATCGTCATACCGGGCGTGATCGTATCCATCGGTCTGCTGCTGGTGGTGAGTCTCCTCACCAAACCCTCCCCGCAGGAAAAGTGGGCTCCCTTCTTTACGGATTCCACCGAAGCGACTACAATCCAGAACGAGGGAATCGAGCTTGCGGGTGGTGAGGACTAAGGCGAATTGTCGCCCTCGTTCGTTCCCCTTATGTGCCTGGATTTGCCCCTCGACTACTTCGTCAGCATCGCTCCCCTGCCGGTCAGCATTGCCTCGGCCATGCCTTGAATCGGAGTACCCGAGCTTCAATATTTGCTGCGAAAAAGAGCGGGGCGCTCAAAAGAACGCCCCGTCAGAGCTGCTGTTTGGCTACTGATACGCTAGGTCACAATTCCTGCAACAGTTTGAGATCGAAGTCTAGGTCAGTAGCGGTGGCCGCCTTGATTTCTACATCGCTAGCACTGGCGGTATCGTGACCGGCCGCAGTGGCATATGCCGTGTAAAATCCCGCTTCCAGGCCTATCAGCTGGTAATCGCCGGTGAGGGTATCGGTGAATGTATTCGATATCACCGAATCTAGCTCTGTACTCCACACCCAAACTTGGGCATCAGGGATCGGATTTGCTGCCGCTGATGTATCTCTGACCGTCCCGACTAATCTTCCTGTCGTTGACTTGTTCACCGCCCGAAGCACAGGCTTGAACAGAAAACCGGTGATTCCCCCGGAACCCTTTGAATTTCCTTGGACAACGAAGGACTTGCCTACGTCAATGTCCAGGAGCAGCTCAGCAGTAATCCCCTTCTCCACTACTATATCCGGCCGTATGAAGATCTTCAAACCGGTGCGAATGCCACTGGGAACCTGTAGTGGGAACTCCTGGCCATCCTTCAGCACCACCTCCGCGTCGCTGACATAGAGCCGCACCTGATTGTAGGTCCCCTCAGGAATATCGAGCTCCGCCAGACTCTCGGTGACGCCGTTGCGCAGGTCCATCAGGTTGTAGGTGCCCTGCTCACGGGACAGGGTGGTGTAGGCGCCGCTCTCATCCTCCGCACCTTTCTCCCGGATATCCAGGCTGTCGATGGTGATATTGGCCTCGGCTACTAGATCGGATGGGAAGGGACCGTCGGTCAGCTCGACCGAAAGGGTGCCGGTGTCTCCATCTCCCGTGTCGTTCCAGAGCGATTCGCAACTTGTGAAAAATGCTCCCAGAACTACTCCTGCGGCAGCTATGGGAAGAAACCTTATGATTCTATTCATCTCTGTATTGCCTCCTTATTCTTTAGTCTCACACGCAAACCTGGTGGAATATACCTCGTCGCTGCTGCTGCTGATATGATGCCCGTCACATTTACATGACACGGCGGCTTTCGGGATTCCTGCCGCCCTTTGGAGCCGATTATTCGAATGGAGGGCCCTGATTTCACCTGATTATTACAGGACATCTCCGGTGAAGTAGAACCTTGGAATCGCGGGATGGGCCTGTTAGTTTCAGCCAGTTGTAAATGCGGATTTGTTATGAATAGCCTTACGATATTTTATCCGGCCTACAATGAGGAGGGCTTTATCAGGCGGGCGGTGGAAGCCGCTGAGGAAGTCGGAAACCGGATGGTGAAGGACAAGGAACTGACCGATTATGAAGTTCTGATCGTAAACGACGGTTCCACCGACGGCACTGCCGACCTCGCGGATGAAATGGCCGCCGGGAATGCAAGGCTCCGGGTTATCCATCATGATGTCAACAAAGGTCTCGGTGGCTCGCTTAAGACTGGTTTCAGCAGTGCCCGGATGGATGTTATCCTTTACTCTGATATCGACCTGCCATTTGATATGATGGAGCTCAGGAGGGCATACCGGCTGATGCGCTATTACCAGGCAGACATCGTATCGGCTTTCAGATTTGATAGGACCGGCGAAGGACTGCGCAGACTTATTTACTCCACGGTTTACAATACCCTGATACATGCATTGTTCAGGCTTAGAGTAAAAGATATCAATTTTGCATTCAAGCTCGTGCGTAAAGAAGTGTTTGAACACGTAAGTCTGAAATCTGGCGGCAGCTTCATCGACGCTGAACTGCTCGCTAAGGCCAATCGATGCGGCTTTAAGATCATCCAGTTTGGCACCAACTATTTTCCCCGGCATCGAGGCGTGTCAACCCTCTCTACCTCGAGGGTTATCATCAGGATTCTCAAAGAAATGTCTTTATTATATAGAGAGATTAAGTCTATCCGTCCTATCGGCAATGAGTAAGCTGCTCATTATCAACGCGGATGATTTCGGTTTATGTGAAGAGATCTCAACGGGGATTATCAGGGCGCATACACAGGGTGTCGTAACCTCCACTTCCGTCGTAGCAAACGGCCGCTATTTCGAGCAGGGCGTATCCCTGTTAAGGGAATCCGGACTTGATGCTGGAATACACCTGACCTTCGTCGATGGAGAGAAGCCCGTCTCGGGACCTGTTGACGGATTGGTGGATGAGAACGGTTTATTTCTGCAGGGATATAAGCAGGTGATCGCGAAAATCCTCACCGGCAGATTTGACAGACAGGCTTTTAAGAGAGAGCTATATGATCAGATGTACCGGCTGATGGATGCAGGCATAACCGTAACTCACATAGACAGCCATCAGCATCTCCACCTCTTACCGAACGTAAGGAATATCGTCACCCAACTGGCGGAACAATTCAAGGTCAACTGGATACGGCTGCCACGTTCTGATGTTCTGAACATTTGGCGGCTGGGTATGAATGTATTGAGCAGCCGGCTTAAGTCCCGAATGAGGAGAGAGAACCTGAATTTCACCGACCGGAATTTGGGTTTTAGGTATGGAGGAAGGCTGAACGAGGCGCGCTTGCTGTCCTTGTTAAAGGGCTTAAGAAGTGGAATAACGGAATTGATGGTCCACCCTGGTTACGACGCTACCGGTAAATACGGGTGGGAGTATTGCTGGGAGGATGAGTTGACGGCGGTTACCTCAGAAAAAGTAAAGGCGTTTATCCAGGATAACCGTATTGAGCTGACAGACTACGCAAAGATATGAATAAGAAATACGCCTATCTTGCCTGGATTACTATCATCGGATTCCTGATCTTCAGGATTATATACATTGCTGTAACAGAATACAACCTGACGGAGGATGAGGCCTATTTCTGGGACTGGTCTAGGCATCCGGCGATGAGCTATTATGATATGGGTCCTATGATCGCGTGGATTATCAGGTTCTTTACCCTCCTGCTGCCGTTGTCGGAATTCTCGGTTAGAATAGGGACTCCCCTTCTGATCGCAATGACCGGTGCAGTTATTTATCTTCTCGCAGCGGATATTACCAGGTCATCCTTACTTGGATTTATCACGGTGTTATTATTTCATATAACCCCAATAAATACTGCTGGCGGGATAATAATCACCTACTATTCACCCCAGGTGTTTTTCATGGCTATCACCGCGCTTTTCTTATGGCAACTTGTTAAAAGCAACGACTCGCGCTGGTGGTATCTCATAGGTTTGAGTCTCGGTTTGGGACTTCTATCACACCACATGTTTATCCTTTTTTCAGCGGAAGTAGCGTTATTTGTGCTTCTTTCGGGGAATAGAAGAAAATGGCTGACGTCCAGAGAGCTGTATTTTGGGGTAATCATCGGAATTCTGGTCGCCAGCCCGGTCATAATCTGGAATATGACTCATGGCTACGTCATGATCAGGCATGCGGTTGGATTAATGTCAACCTGGTCTGACATCATTAAAACATTTGGAGAATACCTTGGTGGTCAGGCGGGAGTTCAAACGCCGCTGTTTTTTCTTGCTGTAGTCTATGCTATCAGCATAAGCGGGTATCGTGGGATTCGGCTCCGCGATGAGAAACATCTGCTGCTGTTCTCGCTCTCAGCGCCCATCATAATTTTTATAGCGCTACTATCCGCCGGTGGACGGACCGAAGCAAACTGGCCCGTATCCGGGTATATCACCGGCGGGATCTCAGCCGTATGGGTCCTTTCTGAGAAGTATGAACTCGGCTCGCGCATAAAAAGAATATCCATTACCGCAGCTGGCATTTTTACACTTCTCTTTGGCATCGCTGCATTGGGCATAGCATACTTTCCATCGACAGTGCACAAAATAACCGGGATCTCGCTGCCACCACGGCTGGACCCGGCGAACAGGCTCTACGGCTGGAGAGAACTTGGCGAGGAAGTGTCTGCGGTGAGAAAAGTCATGCCGGGGGAGGCTTTTATCGCGACCAATGGATATGGACTGAACGCCGAGCTGGCCTTTTACGTTGAGGGTAATCCCGAGGTTTATGAGATACCCGTTAAAAGACGGTTCAGCCAGTATGATTTCTGGAACGATGCGATCAATGTAGTTGGTAAGGACGCCGTATTTACATCCCGCCGTCCTATGACTGAGGGCATAAAAGCCTTGTTTGATAGGATTGAGCTGGCAAAGCACCTGGTAATTCGGACAGAAACCGGCAATGAGGTCCGAAAACAGTTCTATATTTACAGGTGTTATAACTATAAGGGCACATCCGGGCAGGTATCTTCTTATTAGCCCTCCGCTTACCTCGATTATTTTTTCCCCGGACCGGTGTAATCAGTGTGGTGGACCTAAATGAAACGGATTTCTGATGTAGTTTATATCCTGCGGTCGTACGCGAAAATATCGTTATTGACTAGGCTCTTCATCGTCATCAGGTACCTCGTTTGTCCCTGGGATATCATTCTATCTTACCTTCGGGAATCAGGCAAGGTTCTGGACTTCGGCACCGGGCACGGACTTTTACTCAATCTGGCCTTGCAGAGATTTCCCAAACTGCACTGTACCGGAATTGATCACGATCAGAGGAAGGTGGAGGCTGCTTCTAAGTCCACTACCCGAGAAAATCTTACCTTTATCTCCACCGACGAAATTGGCCGCCTGGTGCCCGCAAGTTTTGACTTCGTTATTATTGTTGACGTTCTTTACAGCGTGCCGACCGACAGATGGCATGAAATACTCTCCCTGGTGAGCACGTATCTGAAGCCGGAAGGAATTATTGTAGTAAAAGAAACGGTCGACACCCCCAGGTGGAAATATTACATCTGCTGGCTGCAAGAGATAATCGCTATCCGGGTCCTCAAGTATACTAAAGGGGATTCCCCGCAGATCATGCCTGTGGATTATTACCTGAAGCAGCTGGCCGCAAACCGTTTTGTTGTTGAAGAGCATAGTAGGATTGACTCTGGCTACCTGTGGCCGCATTACATTTTCATGGGTAAGAAAGTTGATTAGCATTGCACGAGTATGCTGGGTGCCGTCGGGTTCGCCGCAATTATTTCATGCTGTTTCCGGCCCGGTTCTGAGTTCAAACTCTGACGGAAATTGACGACATGAATGGAAAAATCGGCGGCGGGGTTGTCCTTATATCCATGCTGTGGAGCATTTTCGGAGGGTGCCTTCTATCGGCTCAGGACGAGCAGGTATACTCCTACCTGATCGGGAAGGTGACCATTGATCGTCAACCAGTCTTCCTGACGGATACTTCTTCCGCCATCAACCTCCTCTATACGACGGCTAATCGGCTGCACATCCTTACAAGAGCGCGCATCATACGTAATGAGCTCCTTTTCAGTGAGGGGGACATCTACGTTCACGAATTGGTTGAAGAGACTGAGCGGAACCTGAGGAGGCTGGATATCATCGGTGACGTGTTCATCCGGAGGGATACCGTCGGTGCACATACTATCGACCTTGCCGTTCATACGCGGGATAGATGGTCATTGGAGCTTGGTGGTTCCTACAAACAGGAAGGCGGCATCCGTACCTCCAGGATTACGCTGCAGGAGCATAACTTCTTTGGCGGAGCTCAAAGGTTCAAAGTGAGCTTCAACCGGCGCAGTGACCGGATGACGCCGGATGGCCTGGATATTTCGTTCCATGATCCGCGCCTGTTTGGCAGCTGGTGGAAGAGCCTGATTAAGTACCAGCGTGCTGAAGAACTTGAGCTCCGCTCCATCAGTCTGAATCGTACGTACCATACCGAAGCCACCACCTGGGCCGCCGGTGTATATACCGACCAGCGTTCAATGGAGCACTACTTTTATGACAATGGTATAAGAGACAGCACCTTTTCTCTCTCTCGGTCCAACCAGAGCGCCTGGTTCTCCATCTCCTCGGGGACGGTGAGGAAACTTCGCTCCAGCGCCGCCCTGGTCAGGGTTCGTACACCATCGAGCGAACTACCCTCGAGACCCTATGACAACCTCGATCTGGTCATCCTGTCCCTCAGCCCCAGGCGCAGGATCTATTACAAGGAAAGGTACCTCAACAATTTCGGACGAGTTGAGGATATCCCCGTTGGCTATTTCTTCGATATACTTGTTGGGAGGAATTTCTATCATCATAGCCCAAATACTCCCGATTATTATTTTCGACTTAATTCGGAATATGCGTTAAAAATCAGGAGGAAGTACTACCTGGGTTATCGGGCGGCCTTATCATCGTTCCTGGTGGAAGGTGAGCATAAGGACCTCATCCTTGGTCTGGAAGTTTTACATTACCATAGATTGTCCACCTGGCATACCCTGGCCGCTCGCCTTAAGGGCATCTATGGCCATAACTGGTCACCCTTTCACCAGCTAGTCCTGGGTGCACCCGGCGGCCTGCGGGGATACCCAGCCTATGCCCTGAACGGTCAGCGATTGCTGCTGCTGAACGTGGAGGACCGGATATTCACGCCCCTGGAATTATGGATCTACCGCCTGGGCGGAGTCCTGTTTTTTGATATGGGAGCAGTGTGGGGGGAGACGGAAACATTCAGCGTTGATAAACTGCATCCCGCTTTTGGAATTGGCCTCCGCATCGAAAATAGCGTCCAGCAGGGTTCTGGAATTATGCGCATCGATTTTGCGTTCCGGCCCGATGGCGGTCTGAGTGAAGTCAGCATAACTGCCGGTCAGCTTTTCAAAGCCTTCACCAATATGACGTTCATTCCGCCCAATATTATTAAATAGCATGTCATCATATACCGGCCATTCTTCACGGCCGGTATCTGGGAAAACCGCTATCGCCGGTGGTCACCAGGCTGTCCAGGCCAGGCGGGGCAGAAATGTCGTTGAGTACTTAAGGAGAATAGTGCGTGAACTGGATAGCGGCGGGACAGGATTTGATCCATAACGGTCGGTATTAAGGCCTTCGTTATAGACCAGGTAGAGGTCGGTGCCTTCGCGGGGATTGTATCGTAATCTGGTATTGATACCTATGGCATCAGCGGCGCTGTTGTACTGGATAAACGCGTTGAGAGAGAGGCTTGTGTTCAACCTGGCTTGTACGCGTAGGCCGATAATGTGAGTATCAAATCCTTGATCACGGTCCGGGAACCGGGCCCTGGTGAACTGGTAGTTGCCGCTGAGGCCGAGAAAACGGGATATGGTCCAAGACGGATTTGCTCCCGCCTCTAGGTACCATCCGTCATAGAACGAACCGCTGGTGAAATTCAGACCGGTGCGGAGCAGCTTGGACCACGACATTTGGTAGAATGCATCCAATTCGTAATAGGAATAGGTGCCGGGCGGTACAAAGTTGCCCTCCGGAAGATCGAGCGTTTCCGGCAGGTCCTCGAAGCGCATTCTCGCTGCTATTCTGGCTATCCCGCCGGATTTCCATTCCACAAACCAGGACGGTCCAAGCAGGGCCGATTCAAGTGCGCTATCCTCATTTCTGAAGAGAAGTGAGAAATCGAACCGGGCGTTGTGACGATAGACGGGGGAGGTTTCAGGCGGCATCCAGGCATAGGAGATGTTCCGGCCTATCCAGTAGTAGTCGTCGCGGGGTTTAAAACCGACACCGGGGTTGTATGCCGCGCCCTGGTAGGTATAAGATATCTCATAGGCCAGCCCGCTCCTCGTTCGTCGCTCCCAGCTGGGGTAGAATCGCGCCGCACTCCAGGGATGTTCCCGTTCTTCCTCATCGTTCCCGAAGGTCTGGACCCAGCCTAGGGTAATATATTCATCACCGAAAAGCCGCAGTATGCCGTCCAGTCCGTAGGCATAGTTGGCGCTGCCGTCCTGCCCGATCCTGCTGGTAATCATGCCGCCGGTAAAGGAGTTCTCGTTTAATACCTGGCGGCGTAGGCGAAGGACACCAAAGTTTTCCGATGGGATGGTAACCAGCGTGTCTTCCTCCGTGACGAACTCGGCCTGAGCCGTCTGCATGTCGAGAAGACCCATGTCCCATTGGCCTACCCGGCCTACCAGGCGGGCGCCGCCGTGGATAGGTACGGGACCGTGCTCGGAAAGGCCGATGCGCCTGCTGTAGAACAGGTTGTTCATTGGGCCGATATTCAGATCAAAAATGCTGGCCCGCTCCTGGAAAAAGAGGCGCTTCTCAGGAAAAAAGAGGCTATACCGGGTGAGGTTGATCCGCTCGTCATCGGCCTCCACCTGGGCAAAGTCGGTATTGACGGTCAGGTCCAGGGTTAGGTTGCTGGTAATACCGTATTTCAGGTCCAGTCCCACGTCGTTACTGGGCTGGTCAATTAGATCGTATGAAGATCCGGCACTGTTCAACTGGTAGGACTGGTTTTTCCCTGTCAATGCATAAGGTGTGATATATAGCGGATTCCGGCTGTAAACACCCTCCAGGACAATATCCTGGGCGATGGAGGGCTTCATTGTGCCGAACGCCCATTTAGGCTGGATTGCTGGATAGGATACGGTCTCGTTTTTCCGGGCAATATATCGGGATGTGATCAGGCCCATTACCACCTTTCCGCCGTTATCCTGAAACCGGAGGCTGGAGAAAGGGATGCGCAGCTCGGTAAACCAGCCCTCCTCGTTTTGCTCCACCGCTACGTCCCAGTAAGTGTTCCAGCTCATATTTCCCGGGTGCATGCCCCAGGATGACGGGGCGACGCCGGGTCTGAAGATTAACTGAGCGTCGCGGGAAAGAGTGAAGTCGATGCGGTTGCCGGTGGGAGTGGTAACAAAACCGAGAGCGGTTTCATTGTCGTTGAATGTATCCAGGATAAGGGTGAAGCTGTCATCGCTGGGGCTGCCGCCATCCCGCTCGAGGGCGTTTCCCCGTATGCCGTCGGGATCTGAGTCATAAAAGCGTCCCGATGCGTAGAGATAATCGTCGTCGTATGCGATGCGGATCTCGGTTCTTTCGGTAGGGCTGCCGCCGAAAACGGGCTGGTGCACGGTGAGCGGCAGGGGCTCCACCGCCTGCCAGGCCGGTTCGTCGCTGAGACCGTCCAGCTGGATGGGACCCTGCAGGCGGGGCAGGATCGCCTCCTCCGGTGATTGGGCGCGGGAGATGCCTCCCACCAGTAGTATAATCCCGAGGCTGGCTCGGGACGAAACAAGGTGCATCACTCCGGTGATACTAGTTGTCACCCTTTTTTCATTCCTCTTCGTAGGATCGTTAGTCGATTATCGGACTGACTTGCATTCTAAATGGCCAGGGAGAACATACCTGCGGAGTAGCCCGCAGCCGCGATCTCCTGCAGAGCGGGAACTTGCCATATCCGCTAATCACAAGCAAGGGAAATGTCCGGGTGGGGATATGCTGATGCGCTTGGATTGTGCTTAAGGAACGCATAGGGATGTATAGTCTGTCCTGTTATTGAGCAAAGGCCCCGGACCCTGACGGGTGCCGAGGCCGGATATCGGGATAGTCGCTGTGTTCAGCCGAGATCTCTGAGAACGGGATACAGGCTAATCATCCTCCTCCTCATCCTCCTCCTCATCATCCCACTTCTCGATTCGGATCTTCTTCATTTTCTTCGGATGGTGTAGGTTCAGCTTCAGCACATCTCCCTCCTTGGTCTTGAAAATGGGCATATCACCTTCTAGAAACTCATCCACGTCTTCAATCTTTTCACCACCCACCCATACCACTGTGGTAGTGTCTCCATTCACTATTTTTTTCTCCACTCGGACATCCATGCCGCGGGGGTCCCCACAATAACCGTGTGATGCTGAAGCCCAGTGCCTGCAGGGTCGCGTAGCGAACATGATAACCACAGCAACAAGCAGTGCCAGGAGCAGGTATTTCCAGAGCAGGTCCAGTTTTTCTTTCAGGTCCATGGTGTTCCCTTTAGTTATGCGGATTGTTGTTCGATTGAAAAGGTTTCGTTGCCGTTATGACTCGCGAAGGGGGGAAAAGTTCCGGTCGGTGGACAACCTTCCCGGCCTTCCTTGCCTCACGCCCCGTCTTCGGTGAAATCGATCCGCCCGTTACCCTCATTGAGGATGCCGGGATTCCCCTTGCCGCTGCCGTCGGGGACTGTATCGCCGTCCCGCCATTCCCTGTCGTTGAAGCGCCAAAGACCCAGCAGCGAATCCAGGCCGGTAGATGAGTAGTTTTTAGTTAGCTTGTCAGGGTTCTTGTAACGGAAATCCATCTCAGCGGCCGGTAGGACTTTTGTCCACAGCCGCACCTCATCGATGGCGCCGTACCAGAAGTTACCCAGGGAGGAGGGATCGTTTGACAGGTCCCAGTCGGCACCGATCAGGGCGTCACTGTCGGCGACATTCAAGTCGATGGCTGCCGATATGCTCCCTAATTGCTCCCCGTTGCCGTAAATGTTCAAAGTGGTGCTGTCATAGGTGATCACCACCTGGGTGAATACCTCAGGATCGTTCCAGTCGCAGCCGGTGATGGAGTAATTCCCTATATACTGATCGCCGATGTACACGTATATCCTGGTGGAATCGGAAGTGGATCGCGAGACCGCTATCTCGTTTCCATCCTGCCCGTCGCCGATCATGAACAGGGAGGGGGCATCCAGGCCTTGGGGCAGGGTGTCACCGGAAGCCCGGATCTCCAGGGAAAAGATGTCGCCGTTCAGGGCGGCCAGGCTGGTTGTGTCCAGGGGCGCAACGGGATCCTGCCGGTTGGCGATCTGCACGTAGGCACCACCGGACAGGACCACCGAGTTGACCACCTTCACCTCCGTGCACGCCATGAAAGCCAGCAGGGAGGCCATCAGAAAGAGGTGCCTGCGGCCAACGGTCGTGTGAGGGATAAAAACGGAAAAATTCAGGGCTTGGTCCATCCTATAACCTCGTTGCTCACAGCACCCTTGCCGAAGATATCCCTGACAACTACCACGTAGAACCATTCCTTTCCCCGTCCCAGGTCCTGGCTGTCGGAGAAGGAGGTCACATCGATATCCGCGAAGGGGGCGATCAGCTCGTACGAGGAACCTTCTGCTCCCGGCTCCTGATCGGGCACTGAATTGCGCCACACCTCGTAGCGGCTGAAGAACACCGTTTCCAGTACCCCGGGCCATGACGCCCGGGTCCACTCCAGACCGATAGTCGTTTCCGAAGAGCCGGGGGAGGGGATCGTCAGTGTTACCGCCGTCGGAGGGGGCTTGAGCGTGTCCCCTACGATATTGCTGCGGACGTACTCCCCCGCCACGTCATAGGTGAGAACCACGTAGTTGAAGACGGGCAGGGTGGTGTCCACCACGGTGGTGTCCACCGGCAGGAGGAGTGTCAGGGTCGTGTCAACCGGTCTTGGGAGTGTCAGGGTTGTGTCCACCGGTCTCGGAAGTGTCAGAGTCGTGTCCACCGGCCTTGGGAGTATCAGCGTCGTGTCCACCAGCGTTTCGTCGATAAGAAGTGTCGTATCCACCGCCGTTGGGACTATCAGGGTCGTGTCCACCGGTCTCGGGAGTATCAGTGTCGTGTCCACCGGCGTCGGGAGTATCAGTGTCGTATCCACTGGCCTCGGGAGCATCAGTGTCGTGTCCCTCAAGGAGGTGGCCACCAGCGTTGCGTCGTTATCCCGGTAAGTGATGGTATCTGTGGACTGGGTAAAATCGTTCACCTGAACGCAGCTGCCACTGAGACAGTCGGCCGTGTTATCGCCGTCGTCATCCTCGAATATCTCTTCGGTATCGCTCGAGCGCAGCAACTCGTAGTGGTGAAACTCACTGTCCGGCTCCCGGCTGGGGAGCCACGCCAGATTATAAGACCAGTCGTCTGTTGCCTCGATGCTGACTATTTCCGCAGGGAAGATATCCCTGGTGGATGCATCCAGGGTAGTCGCGATGGAAGCGCCGCTCGTGTCGGTAACCACCAGTCGGTAGGAGTAGGGCGTATTCTTGGATAAGCCCGTATCAGTATACTGGTTATCAGCGGCAGTAGTGGAGGTGAAGATGACCTGTCCATCCCGGCTCAGGGTATAGCCGTCGAAGTCTGGTGGATTGTAGTTGTAGCGGTCCCAGGAAAGTTCCAGCTGGTATTTTCCCTGGGTATACCCCAGGCCGCCGCTCCACACATCGGCCAGGGTGCGGGCTGTTAGGGTCAGGGTGTTGCTCCAGGCGGTGTTGTTCCGGCTGTCCCGGTGGTGCATGCGGTAGCTGTAGGACTGGCCTTGCTTCAGGGGACTGTCGGTGAATGTGAGGGCTGCGTTGCGGGGAGCGCTGTAAAGCAGGATGTCCGTGCTGTCAACGACGACTCCGGTATCCCGGTACAGGGCTACCCAGCTGGAGTCTTCCTGCTCCGCTATGGTCTTCCAGGCGATGGTGGCGGTGTACTTCGTGACTGCGAGCGGCGGGTCATCCAGAACCGGCGTCGGTATGGCCTGCGTCTGCACTTCCACAACATAATCGCTGTGAAAAGCGTGAGTATACCCGGCATCGTCTATCAGGTCAAGGTAGTAATAGTAGGTGGTATTGGCGGTCAGACCAGTATCGAGGTAGCTGTGGGTGCCCTCGGGGAACCCGGCAATGGAGTCCAGGGCAGCCATCTGGGATGAAGCCCCTCGGTGGAGGCGATAATAGGCTACGTCCTCGCTACTGGCTTCCCATTCCAGACCTGCCGTGTACTTGGTTACGGTAGAGGTCGCGCTGAGTATTACGGGCTGAGGCAGCAGGGTGCGGGCAGTAACGATAGAATCGCTGACGGTAGATGAGTCGTACTCGTCGTATACCCATATGCGGTAGTAATAGTCCGTGTTTTCAAGGAGTCCGAAAGGACTTACCCCCTTGCCCTGATCGGTGAAACTGGTGGTATCGGGACCGTGGATCCCTATCAGGGAATCAGAGTCAGCGGTAACGTCGCTGGTAATGTCCCGGCGGAGAAGGTAATGGGAAAAGTAGTAGTCCACCGATGGTTCCCACGAGAGTGTTATCGAGTGCTTGGTGACCTCGGTAGGTGCATACAGTTCTATCGGGAGGGGGGGCAGGTCTGCATTGTCCAGGTAGAATTTCCTTTGGGTAGACCGTCTGTTTCCGGCGAAGTCCTCCGCCAATGCCGTCAGCAGGGTATAGGAATCGGCGTCGGTGCAGTCGGGGTAGGCCGTGGTATTCCAGTATAAAACGTATGGTTCCGCGGCCAGACGGGCTAGGGTGTCCCCCTCAGCCATGAAGATCACCTGTTTGACGCCGACGTTGTCACGGGCCTCAGCCCGGATGGTAGCGATGTCGTCGAGTACGCTGACTCCTGCCTGTGGAAAGCTGATTCTAATATAGGGTAAAACGGTATCAGTGTCGTCAGGTTGTCTGCAACCCGGAGTGGACATGAGAAGCGCCGTGAGCACGCCCGCTATGGTGGTGGCTGAGACGGCTCTTACTGGGCTGATCATGAAGCTCCCGCCAACCGTCAGTTCCAGAAGGAAGGATTGATATACTTCTGCCGGGAGGTAACGATACCGGCGGCATTGCGCGTGGTCACTACCAGCTCGGACGAACGGCGGTGATAATCGTAAGTGGTGGTCTCCTGCAACTCTCCCTCGATGGTGTAAAACGAGCGCCGCACCAGCTGGTCTTTGATATCATAGCCTAACGCGAAGACCCGCTCGATTTTACCGGTATCTGAGATAACCGTGCCTCGGAGAGTACGCTTATCGCTCTCTGGATCGCTGCGCAAGCTGAAGGTGTAATAGTATGACAGCTGGTTCAGCTTGGTGAAGACCTGGGTGGAAGCCAGGCTGCCGTTTCCGTCTCGTGTGAAAGCGACTTTCCACCCCGCTTTGACAATGCTCCAGTCCCGGAGGTAAAGGTATGGATGGATCGTCAACAGGGAGCCGGTGCTGTCTCCGGAGAACTCGAGCCGGGCATAGGTGCCGCTGTCGGCGGCCGCCTGGTCGTAGATCACGGTATACACCAATCCCCCGCGATCATCCCACTGCTGAACGGACTGGATTCTGTCCTGCTGATCGTAGATGACCCTGAGGTAGGGCTCATCTTCGGGCACTTTGTCCTTGCGGATATAGCTCACCGGTTCCAGGTGGCGGACATCCCAGGCCCGGAAATAGCGCACCAGCGGCGGTGAGCCGGTCTCGGATTGGAATGTTCCCATGGCGAGTAATTGCTGCCGGGCTCGCCACCTGCGGGGCTCTACGTACCGTACCCTTAAAAGATATCCTTGGGGATCGTAGATAGCGTGGAAGTGGGGCATATTCGATGCTTCCTGCTCGGAAATCGGCTCACCTAGGATCTCGTCACGGGTGAGGGGACTGAGGTAGAACCGGTGCGTATAGCCCTCTTCCCGGGTCTCAAAGGCCCGGGCTCGCTCGACCAGGCTGTCGAAGTCCGCCTGGACGGACTTTGCCAGGGAGTCCAGCAACGCCTGGATGAACCGCCGGGTTAGTACCTGATCATCGAGGGTGTCCACCAGCTGGTAGTAGCGGCTGAACACTTCCCGGATTACGGGGGGGTGGTAGAATGGTGAGACGGATACACCTTGCGTGGGAACATCGGCTGGCGGCTGAGATTGTTCCGGTGGCGGCAGGGAGTCCGTCACCGCTTGGTTAACCTCCTCCTGATCAGCGGGAGGCGGTTGGGGGAGTTCCTGGGCTGAGAGCGTCGAGGCGCAGATGAGCAGAAGCGCGCCGGCTACCCTGTTCATGATGTCATCCCCAGCAGTAACAGCACAGCCGCCACCATGGCCACTCCCACCGCGGCGCTGATCCAGCGCCCAGACTCGTAGCGCTGAAGTACCCGCTCCAGGTCATGCCATTCCATGTGCACCTCTTGCAGCTCGCCGGGATTGACGTGCACCCGGTACGTCCCGGCTTCCACTACGTCCACCAGAACTCTACGTTGCCGGTGGGTCCAGTGGTCCCATTTGAAGTTAGGTGAAAAGAAACTGACGTTGTGCCAACCGGTAGTAACGGGAATCTTTTCCAGGATGGGACTATTACCGATCATCACTCCGTCCAGATAGATCTGCAAGCGGTCGGTATCGGCGAGGATTTGCAGATAGCCTACTGCGGCGTCACTCTCCCCTTCCTGGGCTTGGAGATTCCCGCCCAGCAAAGAAACCATGATCGTCAGGATAGTAAAGTGGCGCACGGATCGTAACCCTCGCTTCATACCAGTCCCCTTCGGGATGGAAAGCTACCCGATCACGGAGGGATAGTCAAGAGGGTGCTCCAGTATCACAATCGAGCCTGTGGCGATGGCTTAAGGCCCTTCCCCTTGTCACCCTGCCTGCCGCCGGTTAACTTTCTCAGCCATGATCCTAACGTTTGCTGAAGAGGCCGCTGCTGCTGTTCGCACCCGCCTGCCGGGATCGCCGCGTGTGGCAATTATCCTGGGCTCCGGCCTTGCAGATTTCGCCGGTAACCTGGCAGACCCGGTAACCGTTTCCTACGGCGATATCCCCCACTATCCCCAGCCGACGGTGCCCGGCCATGTGGGGCGGCTGGTGTATGGTACGGCCGACGGTCTGCCGGTTATCGCCGCCCGGGGACGCTTCCATTATTACGAGGGACACTCCCTGGAGACGGTCACCCTGCCCGTCCGCCTCTTCGCCCGGCTGGGTGTGGAATCCATCATCCTCACTAACGCCGCTGGCTGCGTTTGCCCCGGATGGAACGAGGGTGATCTGATGCTTATCACCGGCCACCTGGATTACACCTTCATCGAGAGTGCCGCCGATCCCGAAATCATTTCGGGAGAACCTTATCATCCACCACAACTCCTGGACCTGGCCCGCCAGGTAGCCGGGGAAAACGGCATTTCCATCCGGGAGGGAGTCTATGCTTGGTGCCTGGGCC
Organism: Fidelibacterota bacterium; assembly: GCA_020354025.1. Taxonomy (GTDB): domain Bacteria; phylum Fidelibacterota; class Marinisomatia; order SCGC-AAA003-L08; family TS1B11. The sequence continues at coordinate 271,522 of CP070638.1, forward strand.
CGGCATTCGAGACACCGGCCGAGATCAGGGAAATCCGCGCCCTGGGCGGACATGCAGCAGGTATGTCTACCGTGCCGGAAATCCGCGCCGCCGCTGAAGAGGGATTGAAGGTGCTGGGAATCTCCTGCCTCACCAACTACGCCGCCGGTATGCGCGACCAGCCCCTGAACCATAAGGAGGTATTGGATACCGGCCGGCGGGCGAAAGATACCTTCGCCCGGCTGGTGCTGGGAGTGCTGGAGAGGATGGGGATTGAAGAATTATGATTGATTATTATGGAGCATAGGTAAGTGGTCGGAAAAAACTCAGATCCAACCCTCATCCGCTGCTGGGGTGACGGGGACCCCCTCATGGAGGCCTACCATGACACTGAATGGGGTGTGCCTGTACATGACGACCGTACCCTGTTCGAGTTCCTCCTGCTGGATCACTTCCAGGCGGGATTGTCCTGGCGCACCATCCTCCACAAGCGGGAGAACTTCCGCCGGGCTTTTGATAACTTCGATCCCCGCAGGATCGCTGACTATAACGATGCCGACAGGAAACGGCTGCTAGCTGATCAGGGCATCATTCGCAACGTGGCTAAGGTCAACGCCGCTGTCACCAACGCCGCCGCCTTCCTGCGGGTGCAGGAAGAGTTCGGCTCCTTCGACCGCTACATCTGGCGGTTCACGGACTACCGTACATTGCGCAGTGCCGGGTATGGGACCTGGGAGGAGGTACCGGTCTCTTCGCCGGCATCGGACGCCATGTCTCGGGACTTGAAAACGCGGGGATTCAAATTCGTGGGGACCGTCACCTGCTACGCTTATATGCAGAGCATCGGCATGGTGAACGATCACCTGCGGAATTGCTTCCTTTACGCCAGGATTCGATCCTAGCTTAGTACATCGTAACCGTTCGGTAAAAGCGCGGTACGGCAACATCATGCATCCTATTCTGAGGTAGTATCTCGTCATGCCACATCTCACCATCCATCCGGTCATCGCTGATCTGGAAAAACAGATCATCGCCTACCGCCGCCACTTCCACCAGCACCCTGAGCTGGGCTTCCAGGAAGTCGAGACGGCAAAATATATCCTTGACCAGGTCAAGGACCTGGACCTGGACATCCGTCACCCGTTGGTCAGGACCGGCATAGTGGCCACCATGAGCAACGGCGACGGCCCCTGTATCGCCCTGCGGGCCGACATGGATGCCCTGCCGATTCAGGAGACCGCTGATCCCCCCTACAAGTCGCAGAACGATGGGGTGATGCACGCCTGCGGTCACGACGGACATCTCGCTATACTGCTGGGTACTGTCCTCGCCCTGGATCAACTCCGCGACCAATGGCAGGGGACTGTCAAGTTCATCTTCCAGCCTGCTGAGGAGGGCGAGGGAGGTGCCCGGTATATGATCGCTGAAGGGGCCTTGAACGATCCGGACGCGACCGCTATTTTCGGCCTGCATGTGTGGAACTACCAGGACTTCGGCACCATCGGGATCAGGTCCGGGCCGGTGCTGGCGGCGGCGGACGAGTTCGAGATCATTGTCAAGGGCAAGGGAGGGCATGGCGCCATGCCCCAGGGTACGGTGGACGCCGTTTACGTGGCCGCCCAGCTGGTAGTGGCGCTGCAGAGTATTGTGAGCCGCAACCTGGATCCCCTCCAGTCAGGGGTGGTCAGTGTTGGCCAGATTCAGGGCGGGCAGAATTTCAACATCATCGCCGACGAGGTTGCCCTGAAAGGTACCGCTCGGGCCTACCGGGAGGAGGATCGCCAGCTCATCAAGTCCCGGCTCGAGGGTGCTTGCGACGGGATTGCCGTAACCTACGGCGCCGCTATCGAACTGGACTACCACGATGGCTACCCACCCACCCTGAACGATCCCGTCATGACGGAAGTAGCTCTGCGGGCCGCCCGCAAAGTGGCCGGCGATGGCGTCGGGGAACCATACCTGTCCATGGGCGGCGAGGACATGGCCTATTTCCTGCAGGAGGTCCCGGGCTGCTTTATCTTCCTGGGATCGGCCAAACCGGAACACAAGGCGGAAAAAGTCCCCCATCACTGTTCCCACTTCGATTTCGACGAGCGGGCTTTAGCGGTGGGAGCCAGCGTCTTTATCGAGATTGTCCGGGACCTGCTGCCGGCAGGTTCATGACATCTTTGATGTACTGGATGACACCGCTGTGAAGAAAGCCTTCCTGTCCGAACTGATCCTCAAAGCTACCGTACCTGAATATCAGGATACCGCTGATCCAGTGGTGAGGACCCGCATCGGCCAGCTGGAGGCGTGGGTGAGTATCCTGGTCAACGGCCTGCTCTCTGCCGTGAAACTGGCCCTCGGCGTGATGGTGAATTCCCTGGCCCTTATCGCCGATGGTGTGCATACCCTCTCCGACATGGCCACCTCCGCGGTAGTGCTGTTCGGATTTAAGATTTCAGGCAAGCCCGCTGACAAGGAGCACCCCTTTGGTCATGGCCGGGTCGAGTACGTAACCACCCTTATAATCGCTGTCATGCTGGCGGTTATCGGATACGAGTTTATCAAGTCCGCAATCGGGCGGTTGATTGAGCCTGTGCCCGTAGCGGCGGGTTGGGGGATCCTGAGCGCCATTTTCCTGACCTTGCTGGTCAAAGCCTGGCTGGGGCAGTTCTCCATGCTGCTGGGCCTTCGTATTGACTCACTCACCCTCAAAGCTGACGCCTGGCACCACCGCAGTGACGCGATCAGCTCACTTCTGGTGCTGGCGGCTGTCGGGGGCAGTTCCTTAGGCTATCCTGCCTTGGATGGCGTGGGGGGCATTTTGGTTGGCGCTTACCTTATCTGGTCCGGTTTTGTAATCGCCAAAGGGGTTATTGACCCTCTCCTCGGTCAGCCGCCCCCGCCCGAACTCGTGGGGCGCATCCGCGAGCTGTGCCGCGGACAGGAACAGGTCATTGACGTCCACGATATCACTGTTCATGACTACGGCCACCACCGGTTCATGGCCTTGCATGTCGAGGTAAGCGACCGCTTATCGGCGCAGAAAAGCCACGATGTGGCCGAGGGCATCCAGGATCTATTGCGACAGGAGCTGGGGGCCTATGCCACCGTCCACACCGATCCTATTGACCTGGAGAGTGAGGTGGTGCATCAGGTGAGCAGCTTGCTTGATGACCTGGTCCCCCGATCGGACACCTTTACAGGATACCATGATCTGCGGGTGGTCAATACCCCGGAGTATGAAGTTATTCTGTTTGATATGGTGGTCAGTCCTGATGCTGGCGCCGTAAAGCGGCAGGCCACCCGGCGCTGGGTTCAACGGGAACTGATCAAAGATTTCCCGAACGCTCGGGTCAGTATCCATGTCTCACCGCCGCATGCCTACGGGTGACGGATTATTACTCAACGGCCAGCACAGCTTTCCCCTGTGAAGCACCCTGTGCGCGGCTGCTGAGCCGGGCCCGCGCCAGGCGGGAATTGCCAGGTACTTAACGGTAGTCTACTATTCGCTGCAGCCTGCTTATTAAAGCAGGTTTTGTATATCCATCAGGTAAATAGCCATCCGGCGGCTGCCTTCCGGCTGATCGCGGCTGGAAGAGAAACTGATGGTGTGGCCGTCGGGGGAGAATGAGGGAAAAGCGTCGAAACCGTCGTTATAGGTCAGGCGGGTTTGCTGACCTGTATCCATGTTCATCAGGTAGGCCTCGAAATTGTGGGGCGGCAGCAGCTTCACGAAAACGAAATGCACGCTGTCAGGCGATGGATGGGGCGACCAGTTGACGCCTTCCTCGTAAGTGATTCTCTTCAGGTCGGTGCCGTCATGGTTGATTGTGTAGATAGTCATGGGCATGCCTTGCTGGCCCTGGTCGTTAATGTCCCACGCCCGGAAAATGATGTGCCGGCTGTCGGGCATGTAGAAGGCCCCACCCTCCTGCAGGTCCCGTGTATTGGTGATCTGGAACTCCTCGGTACCATCAGGTCGCATGCGCCATAGGTCCATCCGACCCTCGGTCATCCGCCCGAATAGGACCCACTGCCCATCGGGTGATAGGGACACCTCAGCTTCGTAGAGCTGATTCCTGGTCAAACGCTTCAGGTCTGAGCCGTTTGGGCGGCAGGTATAGAGCTCGGCTCCGGTGGGATAGTTTGCCGGGTCGGAAAAATCTCCCCTGGCCAATCTGGGATTATCGCGGGTGGAAGTAAAGATCAGGCGCTCGCCGTCCGGGAAGTAGTAGGAGCAGGCGTCGGCCCCCAGGCTGTTTATGCGCCGGATGTCGGTGCCGTCCAGACGTACGGTATATACGTGGTATTCACTTTCCTGCTCGATCAGCCGGGCGTTGAGGATCAGACGTTGGCCGTCTGGGGAAAAGTAAGATTCCGCCGCCGAGTAAAAACCGGGCACTACCCGCACCGGCAACTCTACCCCTCTAGTCGGGATAACCGGGGTCTCCTGGTTCCCACCGCAGCCCAGGCAGATTAGCAGTAGGAACAGCAGACCTTTGATCCCTGTACCGGTAAAGGTATTATTCCGCTTTGAAAAATGATCCACGTCTAACATTCCTTGACTAATAGAATAGCTGAAGTTAATAAAAGAAAACCCATTACGGCGGTGAAATGGCTGCACCTTACTGGAATTGCGGCTGTAAATTTGCTGCTCTGATAAGAAAGACCCTAATATACCTACTGCTCTTATATTATCCGTGTCAAGGAACAAACATATCGGTAGGAAAAATAAATGAGCCCGACTACGCCCCAGAATCAGGATCTTGATCGGAGGATCGATGCCATTCTGAACGAGGCCGACCGCATGTTCATCGCCACATCGGTGGACGGCAACAGCTCCGGCGCATCGGTCTTCTTCGCCAGAGATGGTAATGATATCGTTTTCTTTACTTTCCATCCTACGCGCAAGGCCGAGCAGATCAGAGCCAATCCTCGCGTTCATCTGGTGATCTGGCCTAAGGGACAAGAGGGTATCCGCGGCTTGCAGATTGACGGCCTGTGTTACAAGATCAAGGACGAAGAAGAGCAGTCAAAAGCCCGCGAGCTGGTACTTGAGACCACTACCGCCTTCCGGGAGATGATGGACGATGAGTTCCTGCTGAAGAACAAGGTGGTGGGATTTTATCGGGTTAGGCCCACGGTCGCCAAATACGTGGATTTTCTTTCTGAGAAAAAATTCGAGTGGCGGGAATACCCGGAGAACCAGGTTGGCGTCTTCAGGGATATGGCACTGTCCTTGTTGCGGCGTCTTGGATTATGGGTCCGGGCCATGCGAGTACCCTTCTTCACCGCTACTATCGTTCCGGTATTACTGGGCGGCGTCATCGCCTATAGCAGCCTGTCGTCCGCTGGTGCCCCTGATATCTGGAGTTGGTCAACCTTCTGGTGGGTCCTGGCAGGCGCGCTGCTCGCCCAGGCCGGTACTAACATGGCAAATGATTACTTCGACCATACCACCCGCAACGATGAGATCAATAGCCTGTTCAGTCCCTTCAACGGCGGCAGCCGCATGATCCAGGCCGGGCTTCTATCACCTCGGAAAGTATTGCTGGCAGCTCTGACCTGTTTTGGCGGTACCGTTGCTGTCGGTCTGAAATTGAACGCTGCCATCACCGGCTCTCCCCTCGGTGTCGGTCCTCTGTTGTGGATCGGGATGGTCGGAGTAGCCCTTGGGCTGTTTTATACCATGGGCCCCGTTCGGCTGGGTTACCGCGGCCTGGGTGAACCGGCCATTGCACTGGGCTTCGGGCCGGTCATGGTACTGGGCACGCATTATGTCCTGACTGCTCCCTACCTCCTGGCCACCGGAAATACATGGGCCTGGCAGACTCCGCTGCTGGCCTCACTGCCCGTGGGTGTCCTTATTATGCTGGTGGTATGGATCAACCAGTTCCAGGATATCCCGGCGGATGAAGCCGTCGGGAAGAATACATGGGTGGTGCGTCTGGCTGATAGCGGTCAGAATCTGATTCGCTACGAGCGCCCGCTGCGGTATTATGCCATATTCAATATCGTCAGCTTCAGCCTGATCCTGGCATTGGGGATTATTGGCTTCGTCAAGCCTGCTCTGGCCACGCCCTTCGTCCTGATATCACTCCTGCCGGCTATCCTGGTGATCTATGCTGTCAAATGGGGCCGGGAGTGGATCAGCCGGTGGAACCAACCCGGCGCGGACCGGCAGCGGCTCCCCTATGAGCTGCTGAAAGTGAATGTGTCCACCGTCGGTATTCATTTCTTCACCGGAGTGCTGCTCGTGGCGGGTTACTGGCTTGATACGGCACTATAAGTTTTTTTTGCTCTCGTAGGTCCGTTTACCGCCGGTTACGGCTCTCTTCAGCCGGATCAACCATGACACGCTTTATCCATTACGGCGGAAACAAACGCCGCTTCGTCCGGCGCATGTTCGGCGAGATCACCCGCCGGTATGATCTGACCAACCGGGTGCTTACGCTGGGAATGGATACCAGGTGGCGGCGTCGGCTCGCGGCAATCCTCGACCTGCATCCGGGTGATCGGGTACTGGACCTCGCGTGCGGTACTGGTGATGTAGCCCTGCAAGTCGGGCGCTCCCAGCCTCATTGCCGGGTAGTAGGCGCTGACCCGGTGCCGGCTATGTTGGCCCGGGCCGCAGAGAGGTTCCCGCCAATTGCACCTGTCTGCTGCGAGGGCGAAGCCCTACCCTTCAGGGAAAATACCTTCCAGGCGGTCACGATCGCCTTCGGTGCGCGTAATTTCAGCTGCCTTGAGAGAGGGCTGCAACAGGTCTACCAGGTACTGGCACCCGGTGGACGGCTTGGAATCCTGGAATTCGCCCTCCCTGACCGGGGCTTTTGTCGGGGATTTTACCGCTGGTACCTGACCTGGGTGCTGCCCCGCCTGGGTGCCTTGTTCAATCGGGGCTATGCCTATCAGTACCTGGTGGAGTCCATTCGACACTTCCCTGCCCCGGCGGTTTTTCTGGACCTCCTGGCCTCAGTCGGCTTTACTGAGATGAACACCAGACGGTTCCTGGGAGGTGCCGTCTGGCTTTACTATGGGCGGAAGTGACGGGATTGAAAGCTGTAGGTGGAGGAAGGTGCTAATCACCCGCTTCCGGCGGTCCTTCCGGCAGGATTATCCATGCTACTAGGTAGGTTACCACCGCCGGTACGATCTGGGTTACCAGGCCGATGAACACCAGCCCGAGGCGGATCAGGTTCGAATCAAAGTGATAGATTTCACCCAGACCACCGCAGATGCCGGCGATTTTCTGATCAGTTCGAGACCGGTAAAACTTGCGCATGGATGCTCCTTCCTGGATCTTGAATGAGCTCAACAGACATTGTTGCCGTTACACGCTGGCTTCCATGCAAGTTTAACATTCGCTGGACAACAATTCCACCCACACCAGCACGGATTCAACCTCGTTCTCCTCCGCCTGCTGCCACCGATCGTAAGTGGACAATTGCGAAAGAGCACTTAACTGTGTAAGTTGGCGCCAATGCGACAGAAAGCTGATCTGGCCGCAATTCGGCGTCGTATGGTCGCTGAGCAAATCCAGGGCCGGGGGATCAAAGATCTGCGAATCCTTCGGGCTATGGAGGAAATCCCCCGGCACCTTTTCGTTCCCCTCACCAAGCCGCGTGCCACCTACTGCGACGGGCCGCTGCCTATTGGACAGGGGCAGACTATCTCCCAGCCGTATATCACCGCCTATATGACCGAGCTGCTCCAGGTGAAACCCTCCGACCGGGTCCTCGAAATCGGCACTGGCTCCGGCTATCAGGCAGCCCTGTTGAGCTTCCTGTGTGCCGAGGTCTACTCCATTGAGATTATCGCTTCCCACCATGTCCGGGCTCGGAAGATCATGGAACGCCTCCAGTACACCAACGTCCACCTGAGGTTGGGTGATGGCTGCGAAGGCTGGCCCGAAGAGGCGCCCTTTGACGGCATTATAGTAACCGCTGCCGCCAAAGGCCAGACTCCCACGACCCTGCTGGAACAGCTCTCCGACGACGGGCGCCTGGTTATCCCCATCGGACAGTCCCTCTATGATCAGCAGCTGGTGGTCTATACCCGGCAAAAGGACCAGCTGACAGCTAGGGAGGACCTGGCGGTGCGGTTCGTGCCCCTGGTGCAGGGCGACTAACGGGAGGATAGTTCCGAGTTTCAAGTTCCGAGTCGCCGATATCCAGCCCTTCGACAGGCTCAGGACCGGCAGCCAGAATCAAGTGTCTGGCATCCGGCAGCAGCTGGCAGTTGGAAGGGAAAAGAAAAAAGGGCATAGGCCGCTAAGCCTGCCCCTAACTGCCGTGGGTGTACCCGCCCCACCAGGAGCCCGTGGCCCCCAATGAGTTAGCCTGTAACTGCTGCCCTAGGCCTCCCCCCCGAAGCCGTAGAACTGGGAGATCTCAATGCCGAACTTCCGGGCCGCTTCGGACCATTTGGCGTGATCGGCCTTTTCGAAGATGAACTCCCCGCTGGCGGGAACGACCAGCCAGTCACCGTTGGCGATTTCCCGGTCCAGCTGTTCAGGGCCCCATCCGGCATACCCCATGGTGAAACGGTAACGTTCAGGGCCCCTCCCGGCCTCGATATCCCGCATAATCGTTAAGTTGGTGGTCAGGGAGATCTCGCTCGAGATTGGCAGGGTCCCCTCGACTTCATATTCTGGCGTGTGTAGAACGAATCCCACGCTCGGTTGTACCGGACCGCCGTAGTAGATGTCCTTGATGACTTCGGGGCTTTCGCTGGAGCCTAACTCCAGGGCTTGGAGTATTATCGCCGCTTTGGCCGACGGCAGCGGCCGGTTGATTACCAGACCCATGGAACCCTGGGTGTCGTGATCACAGATGTAGATCACTGTCTTCTCGAAAAAGCCGTCGGTCAGATGAGGCATGGAAATGAGGAAATGATCACGCAGAGAATCCATCAGTACTTCCGCTTACGGTTCACACTTATCACACATTTCAGCAGGAATACTATTATTGGCATACATGACGATAATTCACCGTAATCTATATAAAATACTACTTTGCTATACTGCTTTCCACTAAAAATTAAATTTATACCGGCTTCAAGGAAGAAGCAGGTAAAGTTACATAGATCCTCCGTGGCCTGACTAGTAAATGAATCGCTGAAAGCTGTATGGCGCCACTTTGACACCGCTCTGGCCGATGGCTCCTCCCAGGACTGTCTTCCACCGGTGTGTCTCGTCGTCGATCTCTTCGGCCGTCATCAGCCTGACGCCCGACTGCTTGGCTATGGAAAGGTACGGGGCTTGCTGACCGGGAGTGAATTGAGAGAGGTAAATAATATCTCCCCTGGATAGCGGCAGCATCCGCACCAGTGAGGCCGACTCGGCCAGGTGTTCCTCCCGGTAACGGTGCCCGCCCAGGCCTACCATAAAGATAATAACTACCGCCACACCAGCCTCTTTCAGCGCACTCACAACGTCGTGTATGTCCTGGCGGGTTCCCGGCTTACGGACTAAGGCCAGCAAGCCCTCACTGCCGCTCTCCACCCCCAGGGAGACCCGCCGCAATCCCTTATCCTTGAGCGTGCGGTAGTCCTGGCTGGACTTGCCGGTGCCGGTATAGGTGTCCAGGAAAGCATGCACGCCGCCCTGGTTGATGATGGGTTTCAGGGCCTCCGTACCCCGCAGGATATCCATCAGCTGCACCAACTTGGTGGTGGCTATGGCAGTGGCGTTGGCATCTCCTAGGAACAGGGAGTTGCGGTACGACAGGCCCGCTTCCATGAAGTCCAGGACCTGCTGAATATGGCGGCGAAAGTCCTCGGGGCTGCGGACCTGGAAGGATTTATCCCGGTAGAGGGTGCAGAAGGTGCACTGGTTGTAGGTGCAGCCGTCGGTGGCCTGTACCACCAGGGCTCGGTACTGGTCGGGTGGCAGAATTGGAATATGGCCATACAAGCTGGTGAAAGTCCGGGCGCTCTCCGCCAGTCGGTCATAAGTATAGGCGGCCGCCCGCCGTAGCGCTTCTGCGGTTGTGGAGTAGGCCCTGGCGGCGGCCTTGTCATCCGGCAGCTGAGAGACCTGGTTGCGGAGACCCTCCAGGTGAGCCCGCGCTTCCGGGTCCGGGAGCGTACGCTGACACAGACGGTCGCCCTCATCTGTTTTGATCCGCCACCGCTGCTGGAAGGTGTTGTCCAGACCTCGGCGGATATTGGTGCCGTGGTCGTAGGAACCGAGAAAGCGGCCCGCTAGGTCGTATGACACCAGTTCCTCTTCTTTGAGGGAGACGGTGATAGCTTCTTCCTTGTGGCTTACCATTACCCGGCGGTCTCCCAGCTGCCAGTGTGTCAGGGCCATGGATGGAATTTACCGCTGGCCTCATATGCCTGTACGGACGTATTTTGACACCGTCCGAATAATGACCGAATAGCATGTCATCACTCGCGGATTTATTCCAGCACCGTGATACTATCCTCCTTGACGGCGCCATGGGCACCGAACTGCTTCGCCGGGGGGTGGATATATCCCTCCCCTTGTGGTCCGCCCGGGCTCTGGAGACCGCCCCGGAGGTGGTGCAGGCCATTCACCAGGACTATCTCACCGCCGGCGCGCGCTTGATCACGGCCAACACCTTCCGCACTACCACCGTTACTTACCAGCGGGCCGGACTGGACGAATGCCTGGCCCGGAAAACCGCCCGGCGAGCTGCCCAACTGGCGGTCTCCCTGGCCAGGGAAGCCGCCCGGGATCATCACCAGTCCCGTGTACTTGTGGCAGGGTCGGTCGCGCCGGTAGGTGACTGTTACACACCGGGAGACTATCCCGGCGCAGATGTTGCCCGAAAGACTTACCGTGAACTGGCTGAATGGCTGGCCGCCGCCGGAGTAGACCTGCTGCTGATCGAGACCCATATCACGCTGGAAGAAACGCTAATCGCCCTGGCGGCTGCCGCTGATACCGGCCTGCCGGTGCTGGTATCCTATCTGATCGACTCTGATTTGAAGCTGTGGGGCGGTGTGCCCCTGTCTGAGGCGGTAGGGGCTGCCGAAGAGAAGGGTGCCCGGGGTATAATGGTCAACTGCGTTACTCTGCCTGTGGCCCAAAAGGGGGTTGAGGCACTGTCGAAGCTGACGGCGTTGCCGTGCGGTGCATACGCCAATGCCGGCCGCGGTCAGCCAACCGCTGAGGGAATCATCGAGGAGTTTATTACCGACGAAGAATATGCGGCCGCCGCCCGGGGCTGGCTTCAACTCGGTGCCCGCATGATTGGTGGCTGCTGCGGCACCACCCCCCACACTATTGCCTACCTTCACCGGTTTTTACGCACTTGCGAATCGCCCTGATAGTTTGTAACCTATCACTGTGAACGTCGCCGAACCTCTGCGGACTCTGACCTGCTGGCTACGAGTCCTTTTACGATTTGTATCTTGGTAGTGCAGCGTGAAACCGGTAATTATTACATTCTATCGATCGGTGTTGGGGTATCTCACTCTCCTTATCGGGGGCATAATCTTTCTGATCATTACCTTCCTGCCCCCGGAGCGTCTGCGTTTCAGGGCAGCCACGTTCTACTGTCGTGCCGTTCTCATATCCATTGGTGTGCGTTTGCACATCATCGGCACTTATCCCCCCGACCAAGCCTATATCTATATGGCCAACCACTCCAGTTTCATCGATCAGTTCGTTCTCGGCGGGATCATGAAGGGTAAGTTCACCGCGATCGTAGCTCAGAAACAGGCGAAATATTTCTTCTGGGGTTGGGTGCTCAAACGGTTTCGGGCTGTTTTCATCCGCCGAAGGGACTTGACCTCGGCTATCGCCTCCATAAAGGAGGCCGAAGAGCGCCTTAAGCAGGGCTTCCAGGTAGGTTTTATGCCCGAAGGCACCCGTACCCTGGATGGCAAACTGGGTCGTCTGAAAAAGGGCGGCTTCCATTTGGCGATTAACACCGGTGCACCGATTCTGCCCATCGGCATCGAAGGCGCTTTCCGCTTCAAGCCCAAGGGAAGACTGACAGTGCGCCCCGGCCCCGTCATCGTGCGCATCGGTGAACCCCTCACCGCCGAGCACTACCGGCAGATGACCATGGAAGAGGTCATGGAGAACGTGCGGCAGCAACTGCTGGTACTGTCAGGGGAGGTCCCCGCCGCCTGAGAAAATGACCGGAAAGATTCTGATCGTCCTGGGTGCTGTCCTGGTGGGCATCGGGGTGTTGGTCCAGTGGGGGCCATCCCTCCCGGTCCTGCGCTGGCTGGGGCGGCTGCCGGGGGACATCGTGATCGATCGCCCCGGCTTCCGGCTCTATCTCCCCCTGACAACCATGATCCTGGTGAGCCTGGTACTCACATTG
>CP070638.1:283896-417240 GCA_020354025.1 Fidelibacterota bacterium
ACGCCAATAATACCAGCCCCGACGTAGCTGGCCAGGACTTGCTTGATTCACCGGGTACGGCACAGTGAATCTCAGCGACCTGAATTCGGTCCAGACTGAGGCTGTGCAGTATATGGACTCACCGGTGCTTATTTTTGCCGGGGCTGGTAGTGGCAAGACTCGGGTGCTCGCATACAAAATTGCATATCTTATCGAGGAGAAAGGATTGTCTCCCGGCAACATCCTGGCAGTTACCTTTACCAACAAAGCGGCCAACGAGATGCGCAATCGGGTTGACACCCTCCTCAACCATCGGGAAAAGGACCGGCGCGAAGCGGCAGCAGTGGATCGGGCTCTTCTGCCAGATGGCAATGTTCATGTGGGAACATTCCATTCCATCTGTGCCCGGATCCTGCGGCGGGAGATCCAACGCCTGGGCTACAGGCAGGATTTTGTCATTTATGACTCCGATGATCAGCTGCGGCTGCTCAAACAGGTCTTGGAGCGGAACGAGTACGACCTCGACCTCTATCCGCCCCAGGCTTTCCAGGCTCGAATCAGTTACGCAAAGAACCGCATGCTTACACCGGAACAACTGGCCGATCAGGCCGGAGGCATTGGATCTGATGTCCTGGCGGCCGTATACCGGGACTACCAGCAGGGTTTGAAGGAAAACAATGCCTTGGATTTCGACGATCTGCTGTTGCTGCCGCTCACCCTTTTTGAAAAACACCCCCGGATACTGGGTCGCTACCGGAAGCAGTTCGAGTACGTCCTGGTAGATGAGTATCAGGACACCAACCGGGCGCAATTCGAATTTGTCCGATGCTTGGCTGAAAAGCACCGGCGGATCTGTGTTGTGGGGGATGACGACCAGTCTATCTATGCCTGGCGCGGGGCCGACATCACTAACATACTCAACTTTACTGGTGTCTTCCAGGATGCCAAGGTCTTCAAACTGGAACAGAATTATCGCTCGACATCTGTGATTCTTCAAGCCGCCGGGACGATGGTGGCCCGCAACCAGAGCCGGGCTCCGAAAACACTCTGGACTGAACGCGAGGGCGGAGAACTGATCCACATCTATCCGGCTGTGGATGAACGTGATGAGGCGGAACACATATACCGACGCATACAACATGAGGTTCTGGTAGAGAAACGGCGTTTCAGGGACATGGTAATCCTGTATCGTACCAATGCCCAGAGCCGGGCGCTGGAAGAAGCTCTGCGCCGCAGGACAATGGCTTATGTAATCGTCGGCGGCACTAAATTCTACCACCGCAAAGAGGTGAAAGATGTTCTGGCCTATCTGCGACTGCTGGTCAATCCCTCCGACTCGGTGAGCCTGGAACGGATCATCAACTTCCCACCGCGGGCCATTGGCGATACCTCAATGAACCGGCTGCGCGCGTTCGCTAGGGAAAAGAATCTGGCATTATTCGATGCCCTGGAGCACGGTGTGAAGGCTGGCGTGCAATCCAAGCAGTCCCAGGCTATGAAAGCTTTCAAAGCACTTATTGAGCAGTATCAGGCTCTGGCGTCAAATACGACCTCAGTGGTGGGGGAGAGCAGCCCCATTGTCGGAGAGTATACTGATGGCGACACAGTGCGCAGTGAAGAGCATATCGGCATTGAGGAGCTGGTGGCCACTCTCCTGGAGGAAACCGGTGTAGCACGGCACTATCGGCGAATGGAAACAATGGATGCCCGGGAACGCCTGGACAATATTGAAGAGCTGATCCGCAGCATAGGGCAGTTCCATCAGGAGCGGGAAGGGGCTACACTGCGGGATTTCCTGGAAGAGGTGTCCCTGCTGACAGACATCGACCGCTGGAACGACGACACCAATGCCGTTACTCTCATGACCCTCCACAGCGCCAAGGGCCTGGAGTTCCCCGTGGTCTTCGTCACGGGACTGGAGGAAGGTCTGTTTCCCCTTATGCGTCCCGATGAGAACGTTGCCGACGATGAAGAGGAACGGCGGCTGTTCTATGTCGGCCTAACCCGCGCCCGGGACAAAGTCTACCTCTCATACGCCGCCCAGCGCCGAAGGTGGGGCAATAGCGCGGTCAACGGAGTAATGAGCCGCTTCATCCGTGAGCTCCCCGAGGAACTGGTGCGCTGGCCCCAGCGGCGTGAAGAATCAGCGGTTGCGGATAATGGTGACCCTTCCGCCAGGCCGGCGGTTGCTCCGCGCGCAACTAGGCCCAGGGCCCCCATCGTGCAGCCCGTGCTTGATGATTACGTCGTAGGTACCTGGGTAGAGCACAAGATCTTCGGCAAAGGACAGATTGCCGAACGGGAGGGAGTGGGGGACAACTTGAAGCTCACCGTGCGCTTCACCGACGGGAAGGTGAAAAAACTCGTGGCACGCTATGCGAACCTGACCCGGCTCTAGCCGGCGTCTTTTAAAAATTCACCTACTCAGCGGAGATCCTGTCGAAGGACTCGAGATTTGAGGCTGGGGGCTGGGAAACACCTATATCGTAGAATGTACTTAGGCCCATCGCTTCCTCTTTTTCGGTCCTGTCAATCCTGTCATTTTGCCCAGTTCTTTCTTGGCGTCCGATCGATCCACTTCTCGGCGGACTCGAGGCAGGTTTTGTGGGTATTTCCTTCATACCTGCTACTTCTTGAGCTCCTTATCTAGCTCCTCAATAAGGGCATCCGAGGGTGTCGTTTTGCGCCGGAGTTCGGCGGCCACCTTCTCGGCCCGGCGCATTACTCGCAGCAGGTTCTGCCCGGCTACCTGCTTGACCTCCTCCTCGCTGTAGCCCCGCTTGAGCAGTTCGGCCAGCAGCGCCGGAAAGGCGGACACGTCCTCCAGGCCCACGGGAGCGGCGGAAATGCCGTCGAAATCCGAGCCGATACCCACGTGGTCGATGCCGGCAACCTTGCGGATGTGATCGATGTGATCGGCGACCTCGGCCAGGGGCACGGACGGCAACGGGTGGGCCTCCCGCCAGGAAGCTATTCCCGCCTCTACGGCATCCGGGTCGTGGGGGAGAAGGTCTTTCAGCCGGGCTTCTTCCGCCGTCCATCGGCCTTTGTATTGGCGTACCTCTTCGGATACGAAGTCAAGCGCGAAGGTCACCATAACCACCCCATCGTTCTTCTTCATGCGACTCAGCACGTCATCGGGCACGTTGCGGGGGTGGTCGCAAATCGCCCGGGCGGAGGAGTGGGAAAAGATGATCGGCGCTTTGGAAACGTCCAGCGCGTCATTCATGGTGCCGGGCGAAACGTGGGACAGGTCCACCAGCATCCCCAAACGGTTCATCTCCCTGATCACCTCTTTGCCGAAGGGAGTAAGGCCACCATGCTCTGGGGTGTCAGTGGCGGCGTCAGCCCAGGCAATGTTGTTCCAGTGGGTGATGGTCATACACCGGGCACCGGCGCGGTAAAACTGCCTGAGCACTGCCAGGGAATTGTTTATGGAATGCCCCCCTTCCACGTCGATCAGGGAGGCGATCTTACCCTGTCCGTGAATGCGGACGATATCGTCTGCGGTTAACGCCAATTCCAGGTCATCGGAATAACGGGTCACCAGGCGGTGGACTACGTCGATCTGCTCCAGGGTGGCCTGGACGGCATCGGCTCCCGGCAGCTCAACCGGCACCCAGACCGACCAGAACTGGCCACCTACCCTGCCGGCCCGCAGGCGCGGTAGATCGGTGTGCATGGGCCGTTCGAGCTGGCCGGTGTCCCCGGCAAAGTCGATGGCGTCAAGGTGGTTATTCACCCGGTTGCGGTATTGCCAGGCGGTATCGTTGTGACCATCGATGAGCGGCACTTCCTTCATAATCTGCCGGGCCTTTTTCAGGAGGGCTTTGTCCGTGTCAGTGGCGGATTCACCAGCCCCGGAACCAAGGGCCAGGCTTGTAAAGGTAAGTATCATGATCAGCATTCCCGAGTTTGCTGGATAATAATTCATGTATTCCTCATGAATAGCGTCCTTGCGGCCAATTTTAGATCGCTAGGGTTAGTTGTTGATGTGACCAGGATTCAACCATCGAAAATAGGCGGTGGCGAGGGTGAAGGCAAGCAGGTTATCCGGGCATAGGCCTCGTAATGGGGCCGGCCACCGCTTTCAGTGGGATTCTTAGGTAGTCTCATTAAAACCTTGGAATAGTCGAGAGGCTCTCTTTAGTTTTTAGTCATGGAATTTTTAAAAGTATCAATAGAGCCGCAATGGAAAGGGAGCATACTATCGTGAAAAACAGGATCCATTTCCTTGAAATGAATATGAACCGTCATAACCTCACCAGCAAGTTGAGGAAGTACTAGATTGAAGATCACCTTCCTGTCGCCCTTTCTCTTATCCTTATTACTTATATCCTGTTATAATCGAGCCACTTTTGAAGTTCACAACCTCAACGGGAATAAGATCGGCGTTCTGGGCCATCGTGGTATAAGTGAAGGACATAAATATCCAGGCAATTCCTTTGAAGCCATAGAGTCCGTTTTAAAAATCGGCGCAGATGGTTCAGAGATTGACGTTCAGTTAACAAAGGACAGTGTTCTGGCTATCTTTCATGATATGGAATTAAGCAACACGACGAACTGTCAAGGGATGATACGAGACTATAATTGGGCAGAAATTGATAGTTGCACCAATAACAGTCCTATGTCGGAACAAATATTCATTATTTCAGTTGATAGTCTTTTCAGTAGAATACCGGATATTCAGAATTACTACTTCTCGTTCGATTGTAAGTTCTATCCGGGAGATGAGACGATAACTGCCTACTATCGGCAATATGTATTCGCCATCAAACAGGTTATTGATAAGTACAATATGCATAATAAGGTGTTGATCGAAGCTGATCGAATTCAATTTCATCAAATGCTGAAGCAAAACGAAGTCCAGGCTTTACAATTCATTACTGGTGCGGGAATTACCAATGGAATTCCCATTGCAGAGGAACTGGGATTATATGGGATAGGGATTGGATCGTCAGTTACCAGGAGAGACATCGAACTAGCTCATGGAAAGGGATTCAGAGTGATGACCTGGACACCCAAGACTAAATGGGCAAACGTGAAAGCCGTTAAGAAGAGTCCGGATTTCATTCAGACTGACAAGCCAATTCATATGCTGAAGATGTTCGGGAAGTATTCACCGTAATGTTCGGGAAAATGAGGTCCCAATGCTTCTATCAATAATTTTAGTTGCGGACAAGAATTTTGACTATCCTTCAACTTGTTTCATTCAGGGGGCTTAACCATCAGCAGTAGATGGCAGAACTACATCGAAGAGTTTATTGAGCAACTCAAGGTCTACATTTTTGCTGTTGTTTATCTGGGCTTGTTCAGGCTGGTCTTGATCGTCTATTTCAATGACAAATTGGATACTAGCACTGACCTAAGCGACATTTTCCTGGCGATGGCCCATGGTTTTCGATTTGACTCTGGCATTGCTGCATTAGTTATACTTGTCCCGTTCCTGGCCAATATCGCTCTTAGCCCTTTTGGTTTGACACCCTTGGCTGCCTATCTGCGCAGAGGTTTTTCGGTCTTCATGGTTGTTATCATGACCTTGGTCTTCGTGGTTACTATTCCCTATTTCAAGGAGTACGATAGCCAATTCGACTATTTCCTATTCGAAATCCTCTACGATGATCGCTCAGCAGTTATGCGAACCATTATCGAGGGATATAATTTGCTGAGCAGCATACTGGCATTTTCTGTGATTTCTATCCTCTGTTTTTTCCTATTGAAGCGATGGCATAGACTTCCTTTCACACCTTTATCACGGCTTCTTACTCAGCCCAAGAACCTGTTGCCGCGTTCTCTTATTGCCATAGCAATAGTCCTTCTAACCTTTGCGGCAGCGCGCGGCTCGTTTAGATCCAGGCCCGCTATGAGAAAATGGGCGGATATAACGACCGATATCTTTCTTAACCAAACGGTAATGAATCCCATAAGGCATTTGCACTATGCCTACAAGGATTTCCGATCCATTAACTCCAAAAGAGAAGGAATTCAAAAGCTGCTGGGAGATATCTCAGTCAGAACGGCCGCAAAGGAGTATTTCTCCTTAGATCTGCCTGAGGATAAAGCAGGTGATCTTTCGAACTACTTGCAAAGAACAGCCAGTGGCAGTCTAGCCGAGATGCCAGATCATATTTTTATTATTGTTATGGAGAGTTATGACTCTTGGCCGCTGCTGCCCAGATACAAGTCACTGAAGATCGCTGATAACCTTGAACACTTGGGTGAGAACGGAGTTTTTTTCAACCACTTTCTGCCCGCCGGCAGTAACACTATAGCGTCCATATCGGCAATTCTTCTGGGAATACCATACACGGGATTGAACATCAGCAGAATTGCGGCAAGTAAACCGCCTTTTCTCACATCCACCCCCGGCATATTTAAACGTTTAGGCTACAAGACGAGGCTGTATTACGGCGGCTTTATCTCATGGCAAAACATTGGGAATCTATTTCAGGCTCAGGGAATTGACGAGATCTATGCTGCTCCCAGCATTGAGGAGAAAGTACCGGATGGAGTATGGGGCGTGGAGGATGAGCAACTCTTTCAATTTATTCAGACCAATACCACTGCAGGAGTGAAAACCCTTAATATTATCCTGACAACAACCTATCACCCTCCTTTCAACCTAGATGTGAAAACCAAAGGTTTCCCGCTGAGCGAGATACCCGCAGATATCAGGGCCGATTACGACGGCTCAATAACGCTGAATCAGCTGGGGCATTTCTGGTATTGCGATAGAGAAGTTGGAAAGTTTGTGAATGCGATAGAAAAAGTGTATCCTTCAAGCCTTTTTGCGATAACCGGTGATCATTATGGACGCAGATTTCTAAATTCTCGTCCATCCATTTACGAACACACTTCTGTACCTTTTATTCTCTATAGCAAGAAATTCATTACCCCGCAAGGAACTAGAAATCCAACTCCTGGCAGTCATATCGATATCATCCCGACAATCGTCGAGCTGATTGCTCCGGCTGGTTTTCAGTACCATAGCTTCGGTAGATCTATGCTTGACAGAGGCGAGAAAGGTAACAAGCCTGCCATTATGCGCTTCGGTATAGGTCATCAGACAATTGTAGCAGAGAATTTTATTGCCAATCTTAAAATTGATCGGAATCCAGCCCCTTTACCTGATACTGACTTCGTGAATAACAGCGAGCTTTTCCACAGCCTTGTGAAAAAGCATGACCAGTTTCTCGGGCTGGGCTGGTGGCTAATGTTAAGGGGTGAAGTTTTAGAGGCTTCCGTCGCACCAGATTAGAGCTGACAGAATGGTGGGAAATCGAGGCTGCAATTTTACCATCAATGAACAGTAGTGATCTTAATAGTATAGGGATTTGTAAGGCGTTTAGAATCAGCAGTGGTGGTGACTTCCATTGTGAACAGCAGTTTGTAGGGTCATACCAGGGAGAACTTCTGTCCACCTTGCTCCGAACTTGACCAAGGAGTCTGTTTATATTCATCAGATCAAATATGATTGCTTTCATTATCTGGACGATGTTGCTTAATTTGTATCGTTCTATAGGGAAAGTATAATTTGTAGTATATCATTGTAATATTCGACGAAGGTAATCCTGTTGATATGCTGATAAGCATTCTATAAAAAGTAGGCCGGTACTAAACATTCTATTTATGCTTCTTCTATGGATATTGTCCTACAATTAGATACAAGGAGGATAGTAGCATGAAAATATGTCCATTAATTGCTTTTTCTTCTATTGCGTTGTTCCCGGTTTTTCTTGGATTCGGCTTATTTGCCCAGTCTTTAGAGTCATTTTCAAAAAAAACATCTATAGAGATTAGTTTGGTCAGGGATAATTTCGCCACATTTTTAAATAAACAACATTCGGGTAATCGAATTGGCTATCGTTTCTTCGAACATAGTCCTAGTACATACGGCGAAGTTCCATTATCAAATAAAGATGTAAATCTTGACACAACAGAAATATCTTCATTAAAAAGTATTTTTCAGAAACAGAAGAATGTATTTGTCTATAAGCACAAGATTGAAAAGGATGAAAATTGGTCAAGGATGGACTGGACATATTATATGGTTCCAGTTACGGATGGTATTGAGGTTCTATTAGTTGTTGAGACTTATAATGAAGGTTTGCCCGAATATTATGGCATTCAGCAGTGCTTTCGAATGAGTGGTGAAACAAACAAGGCTTGGCGTAAAAATATCGCACGTACACCAGCATTTAGTGAATATGATTTATGGGCGAAAGAGGATACTGTAACCAGTTTGTCGTATGTTTATCGGAATGATAAGTGGTACTCTATGCCAGCAACGAGCACCCCGGTAGGAGCACGTACACCGCTGGGAATCGCGGTTGATCATTTGAGGACGCAAGGAAATATGACGTCGAAAGTGGGCCCTTATGAAGCAAAAATACTAAAGCCCATAGATCATGGTATAATCACTCGAACAAACAAGGATGGTAACTGGATATGTGGTATTTATTGGGAAAACACTTCACACGTTACGAATCATCATCCTGCTGATTGTTTGCATCCGATTGTAAATATAGGGAATATTCCCCCGCGTTCAAAACGAGCTTTACGAGGAAAGATTTATTGGTTTAAAGGTAATAAAAATGATTTATATGAACATTTTCAAGCAGACTTTGGTGAAATTAAAAAAAAGGGCAAGCTAAGAATAGCCTCCAGTCAATTCCCCATTACCGGAAATATTAACGAAAATGCTAGATGGATAAAAAAACAGATTAGAGAAGCTAAAGTAAGTGGCGCTGATATCGTACATTTTCCTGAATGTGCGTTATCTGGATATGGAGGAGGTGATGTTAAAGATTTTAATAAATATGATTGGAAAGAATTGAAAAGTGAAACGGAATCAATTATTGTCTTAGCGAAAGAGTTGAATATATGGGTACTTTTAGGGAGTTCGCATAAATTATCTGATGATAATAAACCGCACAATTCATCATATGTTATAAGTTCAAATGGGCAGGTAATTGATAGATATGATAAAAGGTTTTGTACCACGGGGGATTTAAAATATTATACTCCTGGAGATCATTTTTCAGTTTTCGAAATAAATGGCATAAAGTGCGGATTGCTGATCTGTTATGACTTACGTTTTCCTGAAATATTTCGTGAATATAAAAAATTGGATGTGAATGTTATTTTTCATTCTTTTTATAATGCACGTCATAAGGAAAATTGTATTCATCCAAAAATAATGCCTGTAACGGCTCAAGCCCGAGCCGCTACAAACTACTTTTTTATGTCATTGACCAATTCTTCCGCCCCTTATAGTTGGCCTTGTCATTTTATAACTCCCGATGGATTAATAGAAAATAAATTGCCAGCCAATAAACCTGGGGTACTAATGTCAGAAGTTGATATTTCTAAAGAGTATTATGATGCGAGTAAACCTTTTAGAATGGATGCAATCAAGGGCAAACTCAATAGTGGAGATATTATAAAAGATTCTCGATCGAGAAATCGAAAAATCTATTAAAAATACTAAGCTTTTTAATGGGCATAGCTTGTAGAATAAAGAAAACAGAGATCATATAGAATCTATACATTCTAAGTTTAACGATGAGAAAAAGGATTCAAAATAGGATTAGCCTTGCTATCTTACGGAAGATGGCAACAATAAAATCTATAGCCCATTAGATATATACTTCATAAATGGCAAGCCAAGGGCGGCAATCACAGAGGGATCTGAATTCCCCGTCCTACTTGGATTTGCGGCGGGTAAACCGCAGACCAGACCAGTTTGAGTCGATAGAACAGACTTTGTAGTCAACCAGGCCTGCAGCGAGCCCAATCCTGCGTACAACCACCTGCGAAAGGTCGGTGTGGATTTTGGAAGTTTTCTTCGGCCAGGCGATCCATAGCCCCCCTTTACCGATCTGAGCCGCCCTCCGCTCGATCTGGCGCTCCAGATCCTTCCTGGAGATGGTGAACCAGATTAAAAGATCGAACCGGCTGCGGGCTTGCCTCCTCAGAACAACACCCTCGGGCAACTCGCCGAGAGTACGTTCGAAATCCTCTGGCGAGCCGACCAAGGCAACAACCGAGTTGGCTTTGATGCCAAGCTTTTTCGGCAGCGGTGTGCCCGAGTAGCCCTCAAGACCTGACCGTGGTACTACGGGATTTGTCGGAGGATGGGCGATAGCTCGCTTCAGAGCGCTCTGGATGTGACGCCAGGTCGTATAGAGCGCGTCCGGCAGGTGTTCCTGGATGCGCGCTACTTTTTCAGGATCGCCATCGACGAAGACCAATGGCACGTAACGCGTGGTCTTGGATAACCTTATGGCCAGAGCCACGTCACGGCCTTGGGAGGGACGCCGGGCGAGGTCAATGACCACTGCAGCCGGAGGATCATTTCTCAACTGGCGCATAATGGTAGTGTCCAGGGATTCATAGGCCACGTCATAGCCTGCGCGCCGAAGTTTTGCTGCCCTTTCCTTTGTCTCAGCGGCGTTCCAGTGGATCAGACGTATATAGCCCATGGAGACTGCTCGGAAATTGCGCGCAGAATTATTTCCCTTGTTTCCTCAAGTGACGATCAGCAAAGTCCATGAACCGTTCCCAATCGTAATCGGTCACGTTGTGTTCCCCCGGTCGGATATGGTAACCGATGGTGCTCATGATGGGCTGGTTGAGCTCGGGCATCTCAATGGAAGCTATGCCGTCGGTACCCAGCAAGCGGTAAACGGGATCTGCGTGCCGGGCTGCCAGGAACTCCCCGCGCGGATCAGCCCACAGGTCTTTTGCCGCGCTGGCCACGTAAACCGGTCGCGGGGCAATCAGGGCTATTAGCATGTGTTGGTCAACAGGTAGAGTATCTTCCCTGTCGTTGTACTGCTTGAAATTGCCGCAGAACCAGTGTGGGAAGCTGGTGTTGATGCGCTCGACGGTCTCGCCAAACCGCCGGCGTGAGAGGGCTGCCCCGCCGCAGCCCGAGTTGTTCGAGATCACCAGTGCAAACCGCTGGTCCCGCGCCCCGGCCCATAAAGCGGTCTTTCCGAGGCGCGAGTGCCCCAGGACGACCACGCGGTTATGATCAATGTCATCATCGGTCTCGAAGTAGTCCAGCGCCCGGCTCAGACCCCAAGCCCAGGCCGCAATCGATCCCCACTCATCGGCGGCCGGCTCTGTTTGGCCCTCCCTGTAGAATAGCGGGTGAACGCCGTTTTTAAAGCCATCGTGGAAGTCGGGATCAATGTCACCATAGTAAATGGTGGCCAGACCATAACCTCGCTCGAGGATCCGCTTTATCGACCAGCGAGTTGCACTCACTCCGCGGGATGCCTCTGTGGCCCGATGGTTAACAATACCGTACTGCTCATTGGCGCGCATCCACTCCTGTGAGAGGGTGATGTCCGGGTCTTGGTGGATCGTATGGTTGCCGTTGAAATTCAGCCCGACGAAGGTGGGCACCGGCTTCGATATACCGTTTGGCTGGTATATCAGGATCTCCATCTTTGGACCGTTTTCTTCCCCCGAAAAGTACACGATAACCTCTTTGCGAGTAGCATGACCACCGAGCGCCCCATCATCAACTGACTTGGTCTCGAAACGCATACCCTCTGGCTTGCCAGGCGCCTTGCCGTAGACCTGCTTTTCAAACAATTCCAGGATTTCTGGCCGGCGCTGCTCCCACCATGCTTCGGCGGTGGTGATTTTAATGCCGTCGGATAGGACCAGCGAGTTTGGTAGGTTGTAAGCCGGTACTTTGGCTTCGCTGTAGTTGGAGCCTTCGGGCTGGGCTTCTACTGTGGCTACGAATATGGCTAGTGAAAACATTGTTGTTCTCAGTATGGATTTGGTTTGGCTCGGCATAGTAATCGATCCTTATGGTTATTATCTTGTTTTGTGAAAACGGTCGGTTTCATCAGTATGGTTTACCGTATCGGCTCAAGTGAGGAATTAGATATCCCTATCCAAGGGGATTTCATAAACTGAATCTAAAGTCTGCATTTTACCTTCAGCGCAGCCGGGATTAATTCGAACTCACAGGGCGTCACCCCGAGCAGCTCACCATCGGCTGAGACCAGTACTGGATTCTCCGATTCGATAGTAATTCTATCACTGCGGAAAATACTGACGTGAGGTGTATCTATGTGCGTACCTCGATAGATTTTTAAGAAGTTCCAGAGACGGGTGAGGATGCTCATGTCGTGTATCATGAGGACATCAAACAGCCCATCGTTCAGCTCCGCTGCCGGTGTCAGCTTCATTCCTCCAGCAATACAAGAACCGTTGCCAATGGCCAGACCCAGTAATCCTCTGGCCACCTTCTCGTTATTGCTGAGCTCCACGGTCATCGCTTGGCCGTTAAAACGGAACACTTGCTTAATCGAACCTATGCCGTACGCCAGTGTCCCACCTAGCCGCTTGTGCATTGCACCTACCTCAGCTACTACAGCCCCGCCGATCCCGACCTGACACTCGCTCGCAAAAATACGTTCTACCTTTTCGCCAGCGTTACTGCTGGTAACCACTCGTCCCAGGTCGATGGTACAACTATCTTGGCGGGCAATGAGGTCCAGCTGCTGTTCGATGGAGGGGGGTAAACCCAGGCTCAGCGCCAGGCCGCTCCCGGACCCGCAGTCTACTATTCCCAGCTCACAGGAAGGATTTATCATCTCTCTGTCTTTAAAGAACCCGTTGACAGTTTCATGAATGGTCCCATCTCCGCCCACGGTGATAACCAGCCCGGCGCCAGCCTCGATAGCGCGTCTGGCCGAGGCTGTTGCGTCGCCCTGACGACTGGTTACATCCAATGAGTAGTCGGATCCGAATCGTTCTGCGATTCCCGAAAGAAGTCTCGGCCGTAGCTTCTCAGCACGACCTCCACCAGCGGTAGGATTAAAAATCGTGTGCACCGTTTTGTTGGGCATATTCAAATTCTCCCTATGTACTAGGATCGCCTGAATAATGGGGAATGATCATTATTAGGATTCCAGTTTTTTCTTCAAACCTTATATTAGGAATAATAAAGACAATGTTGCCAAAAAAAAATAATACAATTGCTTTAGAAGGTTGGTCGATCGGGACCAGGTAGTTATGCATCTGACGTTTAAAATTTAGCGTGCAATCGGTACCAGCCTCACATAATTGCACAAGTAACCAATCCGGGGACCGGCTGCTGAACAAGACCCGGATAAGTCGCCGATTCTTTCGTAGATTTGGGTTGGAATTATCCAAGGGAAATGGGGGAGACCATGACGTTCAAAGACAAGCGGATTATCCTTACCGGGGCCGCTGGTGGTATCGGGGAAGCCTTGGCTAGGCAGCTGGCAGCCGAAGGGGCACGCCTGGCGCTGGCCGACATTAATGCCGAAGGGTTGGGATTGGTGGCGGAAGCGTGCCGGCGATCGGGAAGTGAGACAATCGAGATTTTGACCGATGTGACCGACCGGGAGCAGTGCCAGGCCCTGGTCGCCCGGGCAGTTGAGGCATGGGGGGGAGTTGACATTCTTCTCTCGAATGCCGGGGTTTCTATGAGGGCTCGCTTCGATGAGGTAACCGACATTTCCTTCTTCGAGAGATTGATGGCGATTAACTATTTCGGGCCCCTTTATTGCACTTACTACGCTCTACCTTATCTGAAGGAAAGTTTGGGCAGGATCGTTGTTGTTACCAGTTCCGCCGGGAAGCTAGGGGCTCCCATGCACACCGGTTATGCGGCCAGCAAACATGCCCTCCATGGCTTCTTTGATTCACTGCGGACGGAGCTGGCGGGGACCGGAGTTGGGATAACCCTCGTGGCTCCGATGTATGTGAAAACGGGTATTCGCCGCCACCGCTTCGAGGCTGACGGCAGCCACCCTTCGGTAGATCCTTATCATGACTCAAAATCGAAATCTATGACTGCCGAACAGGCAGCCGGGATCATAATTCGATCCGCCAGGAAGGGAAAGAGAGAAGTCAATATATCGTTTGAACTCAAGGCTGGCGTTAAGCTCAAGCCCTTTGTCCCCGGCATAATTGATTACTTTGTTCGCAGGAAGGTGGATCCTGTCTAGAGTATACTCCAGGGTAAGATGCCCCCCTGGTCACCAGCTTGCAGAATGACTCAAGTACTGGTGTGGAGAAAGGTTCAGGTAAATTTTTCGGGACGGGGATAGAACTGTTGACCCGGGGAACCGGGCTTGTTTAGCATCTGCATGAAAGCCACCGGTTCGACCTCGTTTACCTTGATCCCTCGGAAAAATGGATGGGGCCATAATTTGCCCACCTCACCAGCCTGCTGGTGTTCAAACAGGCTGCCCTTCATCAAAACGTCCGCCACATAGATATCAGCGGCGTCTTTAACAAAGGCCTGGAAGTATCGCTCGCCTTCACCGTATTCCGGACGGGGATGGATATTTTTCATGCTCACTATCGGGCCTTGATCATCCTCATATTCGACAATTAAAGGATCGTACTGGATGTTCACCTTGGAGAATTTACCGAAAACCGGGAGCCTGTAGTAGTTGGTACAGTGGTCGAGGTGTTCCTGGTTCGTGCTGCCGAGTGACAGGATGTACATGGCCGATTTAGGCACACCGCGGGAGAGGTCAGGGATTACAATGAGGCTTAGGATGAGCTCCTGGAACTCCGGTAAGGTACTGAGTGCCCCCTTGGGAAAGTTAAGCGCAATTAGGCTGAATAGTGAGATGCCTGGGGCCACCTCAATGGGGGTCAGAGGTTTTGGGACCAGGTGTTCGATAGCATCAGTCTCAACCTCGTAAAAAGTGGTGAAAGCGAAATCGAAGTTCCAGATAATTAAGCCTTCTTGATTATTGTTACTGGTCAATGGTCATAGCTCCTTTTGTTTCTTTCTATCCTTGAGGAGGAAACCGAAATGTTCGGCTGCCTTGATGATGCCCTCAGCTCCTCTGTCCAACTGTTCCTTGGTGTGTTCGGAGGTGACGAAAAGCCGGATACGTGACTGATTTTTCGGCACGGCGGGGAAGGACATCAGAGAAGTATCCAGCCCCTCACGCTGCAGGTAGTCGCTCATGGGTATGGAAATGTGCTCGTCGCCGAATATGACAGGAATTATCCAGCTGTGGCTGCTGCCGATATCCACGTGGCCTTGGAGCTTGGATCGCATATAGTCGGCGTTGCTTTGGATCCGCTTCCGCTTAGCCTCGCCATCAGGCCCGGCAGCGAGCTCCAGCGCCTTGATCAGTCCACCGGTAACGGCGGGATCCAGAGCGCAGGAAAACATGCGTGAACGAGCGTACCAGTTGACGTAGTTGGTTAGCGATTCCCGGGCAAAAAGGCAGCCGCCGACACCGCCAAAGGACTTGCTGAAGGTGGCAATGATCATGTCCACTTCTTCAAGCACTCCCTGCTCTTCGGCAACTCCCCTACCATTTTCCCCAGCAATCAGGAGGGAGTGCGCCTCATCCACCAGTACGGTAGCGCCGTATTTCTTCGCCACCCTGACAATATCCCTGACATGACCTGTATCACCATCGGCGCTGTAGACTCCTTCGGTGCAGATGAGAATGCGCGAATTTTTATAATCTAGTCGGTTGAGAACCCTCTCCAGATGATGCACGTCATTGTGCTTGAAAAGCTTGATCGCCGCCTGGGATAGCACTGCTCCGTCAACCAATGAGGCGTGGGAAAGTCTGTCAAGGACCACATAGTCACCCTTGTGTACGAAGGACGAAACAACCCCCAGGTTGGCGCCATATCCGGATGAAAAGAGGCTGACACCATAGCCGGGCATGCCGAAAAATTCGATAATTTTTTCTTCCAGGAGTTCGTGGATCTGGAAGGTGCCATTTAGAACGGGTGAGCCGGTAGCCCCCAGACCATATACGTCCAAGGCCTGCTTGGCCGCAGCAAGTACTTCAGGGTGATAGGAATAGCCTAGGTAGTTGTAGTTGGCAAAGCTGATCAGATCGAGCTCTTCGCCGGAAACTCGTTGGACGCTGACGTTCGGGCACTGGGCCCCTAGATGGGGGATTTGGAAGGTGTACATGTCAGCCGCGAGCACTTCCTTGCGCCATTGGTTGAACTGGATTATCTCGGCGTGATCCTTGCCGGCACTGGTCATGAACATATCGAAGGTGTAATCGGTGTAGGGCGGTAATTCTTTCTTAATAGGGCTCATAGGCACTCCTGCCTCATGCAATGTTATTCAAAGTATCCGGTTTTACCGGGCCCCTTCATAAGGCCCGATTGCTCTACAAGCTTTCAGGATCAAATGCACAATGGAATGCAGCGTAGAAACAAGGATTAATATGCACAATATCGCTGGCTTGTTGTAAAGCGGTGAAGGTTAAGAATGATTTCGATGGTTTTCAAGCCCGTTTGCCGGATAACATCTTGTTTGATTCCGGCGCAAAGAGTTTTTAACTTGCTATCGATGAGATCAGCGCTTCGACGTAGCAACAACCGGTTCCGTGCGACTTCAGCCGATAGTCGCTCACGGCCAGACCGCGTCTAGCTGGTATCACCAGAAAAAGACTGACTAGGCCCTGAGCGAACCGCTTGGGGCTTTTTATTTGACAGCGTCGTCCCTCTGCCATCAGGTAATTAAGGAGGTGGTGTTTATGAAGGAAAAGGTCAAGAAAGTGGTCCTGGCTTATTCAGGAGGACTGGATACCTCGATCATAGTTCCCTGGCTTATCGACAACTACGGCTGTGAAGTCATTGCCTATGCGGCCGACCTGGGCCAGCAGGAGGATTTCGCGGCGGTTAAGCGCAAGGCCTTGGAGACGGGTGCTTCCCACGCCGTAGTGGAAGACCTGCGGGATGCGTTCCTCGTGGACTTTGTTTTTCCTACGCTGCGGGCAGGAGCCATCTATGAGCGCAAATACCTGCTCGGTACCAGTATGGCCCGGCCCCTTATTGCCCAGCAGCAGGTGAAGGTGGCTGAAGAGTTCGGTGCCGATGCCGTCGCTCACGGGTGTACCGGTAAAGGAAACGACCAGGTCCGGTTCGAGCTGACTTATATGGCCCTTAATCCCAAGCTGAAAATTCTAGCTCCGTGGAGGGAATGGGATATCACCTCGCGTGAGGACGCTATTGACTACGCCCGGGATCATAGTATTCCCGTCAGCGCGACTGTTGAGAAGATATACAGCCATGATGAGAATATCTGGCACGTCAGTCACGAGGGCGGTCCGCTCGAAGACCCCTGGCACGAAATGGACGAGGATTTGCTGAAATGGATTAAGCCGATCAACCAGACTCCGGACCAGCCCGAATACATTGAGCTCGATTTTAAGCAGGGTACTCCCGTATCTCTTGACGGTAAGGAGCTGGACCCGGTCACCTTGGTAGAGACCCTCAATGCTTTGGGTGCCAGGCATGGTATCGGCGTGGTGGATATGGTCGAGAACCGGAGGGTAGGGATGAAGTCCCGGGGTATACATGAGACACCCGGCGGCACTATCATCTATACAGCCCACCGCGAGCTGGAGGCCCTGACCCTCGATAAGGCCTCTCTGCAATACAAGGACGTGATCGCGGAGAAGTACGCCGTCATGGTCTACGATGGTGAATGGTTTACGCCGCTGCGGGAGAGCCTGGACGCCTTTGTGGATACCTTCCAGAGCTGCGTCACCGGTACGGTGCGCTTGAAGTTGTTCAAGGGGCACTGCCTCATTGCGGGACGGAAATCGCCCTTCTCACTCTATCGGGAGGATTTCGCCACCTTTGGCAAGGACGATGTCTACGACCAGAGCGACGCCGAGGGCTTCATCAACCTGGTTGGCCTGCCGTTGAAGGTGGAGGCGCTCCTGGCCGAGTTCGGCGTGAAGAAGGGTAAATACCGGGCGCCCGATTACTTCCGCACATTCAAGAGGGATTAAACTATGGCTGAAAAGGTCTGGCAGAAACGCTTTTCCCAACCCCTGGATCCCCGGGTACATGACCTGAATCGCTCCCTGGGCTTTGACAACTGGCTGGCACCGTATGACCTGCAGGTCTCAACCGTATGGGCCAGAGCCCTGAACCGGTGCGGCCTCCTTAGTGAAAAGGATCTGAAGGCTATCCTGCAGGGACTGAAAGATATCGGAGCCGAGTTTGAGCAGGGAGAATTCGAGTTGCACGAAGCAGATGAGGACATCCACATGGCCATCGAGCGGCGGCTGGGTGAGCTCATCGGCGAACCGGCCCGGCGGCTCCACCACGGCCGCAGCCGCAACGACCAGGTAGCCACCGACCTGCGCCTTTACGCTCTGGATCATGCCGGTAAGATCCGCCAAGCCCTGCGCGAGGTTATCACGGCGCTGGTGGAACTGGCCGGAGAGCATACCGGCACGCCTTTTCCGGGACACACCCACCTGCAGCAGGCCCAGGTCCTGTCGCTGGGACACCTGCTGCTGGCCCACGCCTGGAGCCTGAAATCGGATAATGAGTTCTTGGATCGTGTCAAACAGGTGACTTCGGTCTGTCCCCTGGGATCGGCGGCACTGGGGGGGTCGACGGCCCCGGTGGACCGCGAATGGATCGCCAGCGAACTGGGATTCGCCGCTCCTTCGGATAACAGCGTCGAAGCGGTGGCTTCACGGGACTTCGTCATGGACCTGCTCTACGGGCTCTCCCGAACGGGCGTGCACCTCAGCCGTCTGGCCGAGGACTTTATCCTGTGGAACAGCCAGGAGTTCGGCTTTGTAACCCTGGCAGACACCGTTGCCACGGGGAGCAGCCTCTTGGCTCACAAGAAGAATCCCGACATGTTCGAACTGATCCGCGGCAAGAGCGGCCGACTGGTAGGCAACCATACCGGCTTCCTGGCCACCGTCAAAGGCCTGCCTTCGGGCTATAACAAGGACCTGCAGGAAGACAAGGAACCGCTGTTCGACTCGGTGGATACCGTCCTGCAGCTGCTCCCGGCCCTGGAAGTCACCTTGCGGGGAGTCACGTTCAATGTTGAACGGATCGCAGCGCAGCTCTCGCCCTATCTGAAGGCCGAACGCATCGTCCAGTACCTGACCGGGCGGGGCGTGGCCTTCCGTGAGGCCTACGGCATAGCTGGTAGCCTGGTCAAGGAGGCCGAGTCCCAAGCAGTCGCCCTGGAGGACCTGCCTGTAAAGGTATTTCAGAAAGCCTCTCCGTCCTTCGAGGAGGACATCCTGACGGTCCTGGAATCGGACTGGGAAATCCCCGCAGAGGGCGTAATGGGGGGGAGCAACCGAAAGTCGGTTGAGCAGCAGCTAAAGCAACTGCGGGACTGGATAAAACGCTAGCTGCCATCAGGCTCCTGGCACAACGGCTGCCCTCACTTACCTTAAAAAATAGGGCTGCGACATTGCCTGGTCCCTCCCTGACAACCTTTACGGTCTGGGGGTAGTCTATACTTATAGCACGACAGGGCCGTATATAGATGCGCCCGAGAGCGTATATTCTGCTTATTTCATCCCATAAAATGGAGACACCCATGCTTCGTCATTTTGCACTCATGGCACTTGCGATGACGGTATTCTATTGTGCCGGTCCCCGAACCGGTGATAGAACCGTCGACAGTCAGGAGGTAACTACCTATCAGGAGACCTGGAAAGCCGAATTGGCCGAGGCCCAGGATATCCTGGAGCAGCTGGAGACGTTGGAGGGTCCCGGGACCGTAGAGACCGTCCTCGAGCCTCTCAACGATCTGCTGATGATCGTTATTACCGGTGTTTCGTCAGCCAATCTGCAGGCTAATGTTCACCCCGATCCAGCGATGCGCTCGGCGGCCGAGGAGGCGCAACAAGTCTTTTCCAACCTCAACACCGATATCGGGTTATCGCGCCCGATCTACGAGGCTGTGGCCGGACTGGATGTTTCGGGTGAGACCGCGGACACCAGGCGGTTCGTGGAACTGATCCTGCGGGATTACCGCCGCTCGGGGGTTGATAAAGACGAGGAAACCCGGGAGAGGATCCGCCAACTCCAGGAGGAGCTGGTGGGCATAAGTCAGGAGTTCGGGCGAAATATTCGGGAGGATGTCCGCTCCATTCAGCTGGCCGGGACTGAGGACCTGGATGGTCTGCCGCAGGATTATATCGACACCCACCAGCCAGGTGAGGACGGCGTTATTACCATAACTACGGATTACCCGGAATTCTATCCGTACATGACCTATGCTCATTCGGAACTAAGGCGCAAGGGGCTATATCAAGCCTTCCTCCAGCGGGCATATCCGCAAAATCTGGATGTCCTGGATCGGATGATGGACCGGCGCTATGAACTGGCCAACCTTTTGGGTTATCCGACCTGGGCTGACTTTGTTACTGAGATCCAGATGATCAGGACCCCCCAGGCGACTCAGACCTTCGTTGACCAGCTGACGGAAGCGGCCCGACCGGCGCTGGAGCGCGATATGGCCCTGCTGTTGGAACGGCTCAAACAGATCGATCCGCAGGCAGCGTCCATCGGCATCTGGCAGCGGTACTATTTACCCGAATTGATTAGTCGGGAAACCTACGACTTCGATTCTCAGGAAACCCGCCCGTACTTTGCCTATGACAAGGTTCGGGATGGTTTGCTGACACTCACCAGCAGGATGTTCGGTGTGACCTATACTCGGCTGGAGGAGACGGCCTGGCACCCCAGTGTCGAAATTTACCAGCTGTGGTCTGGGGATGACCTGCTGGGCAAGTTCTATCTGGACATGCACCCGCGTGAAGGCAAGTTCAAGCACGGTGGGATGTTCAGGATCGCTCCGGGAGTAGACGCCAGGCAGCTGCCCCAAGCGGCGATAGTCTGCAACTTCCCTGGCGGCGAAAATGACCAGCCGGGATTCATGGGACATAACCAGGTACGGACCTTCTTCCATGAGTTCGGCCACCTGCTCCAGACACTGTTCTCCGGCCACCACCGTTGGATCTCCCTCAGCGGCATTGCCGAGTTTGACTTCGTTGAGGTGCCCTCAACGATCATGGAGGAATGGACCTGGGACCTGGCCAGTCTGCATACCTTTGCGACGAACGCCGATGGAGAGCCCATTCCGGAAGAACTGGTGTCTCGGATGCAGGCTTCGCGGATGTTCGCCTATGCTCTGTGGATCCAGCGTCAGGTAGCCCTCTCGGCCATCGCGCTCAACTTCTACAACCGCGATCCACTGGACGTGAATACGACCACACTCCTGAAGGAGGTCCAGGACCGGTACAACCCCTACCTGTACATGGATGATACTTGCCTTCAATGCAATTTCAGTCACCTCAGCGGGTATTCGGCCCTTTATTATACCTACATGTGGTCGATGGTAATCGCCCGGGACCTGTTCAGTGAGTTCGAAAAGGGCGGTCTGCTGAATCCCGAGGTGGCTATGCGCTTCCGGGAGTCGGTCCTGGAGCCGGGGGCTCTGAAATCAGGCACGGAGCTGGTGAGAGATTTCCTGGGCAGGGATTACAGTTTTAAGGCTTTCGAGGTGTGGCTCAAGGGAGACTAGACCTCATACCGGATCATGATCGACAGCAAGATCCCTGCCGGCTAACGGCGGGGAGCTTTATTTTGAGCCGTCGGCATCTGCCTGCGGACCCAAAGCTTGAGAAGCCTTAGTGGCCTTCGAAAAGGACATCCGGGCAGTCCTGGCCGTGACATGGACAATCCCCGCCGAGGGGATGATGGGGGGGAGCAATAGGGCCTCGGTGGAGCAGCAGCTAAAGGCCCTGCGGGACTGGCTGGAGGGGTGAAGCCAAGTATGTTACCCTGATACGAATAGCCCACGGCTAAAATCCCGCCGTTGGCGGGATTCAATTTGACCAATGGCGACCTATCCTGGCCAGTTGGATGGAGATGGAGACGCTTCAAAGGAAGCGTTAGATAGACCTTGGAATCGGAAAATGTATCTCTTAGTTTTAAGCAAGAATATATTACAATGCTTTGACGACGCACAGGTGGCAACTATGAGCAGTGGTGTTATACAAAGGAAATTCATTCTCTTATATAGTATTATTGGAATAATTGTACTCCCCCTTATCCTGCATGCTAAACAAAACGAAATAAGATTCGAACATATCAATACTCAAAACGGCCTAATCGATCCCTCCGTTACCAATATAATTCAAGACCAGCAAGGCTTTATGTGGTTTGCTACACTCACTGGTCTTGTGAAATACGATGGATATTATTTTACGAATTACACATACGATCCTTCAGATTCGAATTCGATATCCTATCCCTATATTTGGAAATTATATATTGACCGAGAGGGGTTTCTCTGGATCGGTATTAGTTTGGGGGGCCTTAACAAGCTTGACTTGAAAACAGGCCGTTTTACGCACTACCGACACAATCCCGATAATGTAAATAGCCTGAGTAGTGATGAGGCTCTAGAGCTCTATGAAGACAAGGAAGGATTGCTTTGGATAGGGACGCATGGAGGGGGATTGAATCTGTTCGACAGAGAGAACGAGAGATTCATTCATTTTCGTCACGATCCGACGGATCCCAACAGTCTCAGTAGCGATAACATAAGATCGATGGCTGAAGACCGTCGTAGTAAGGGTAGTGTAATCTGGTTGGGGACTACAAATGGATTGGATAGATTTGATTATAGTAAAAATAAGTTTACCCATTACAAGCATGATCCCAAAGACAAGAATAGCCTAAGTAATAATCGGGTTAATGCCATCGAGGTTTCACCTTCTAGTGAGCTGTGGCTCGGGACTGCGAATGGACTGGATCGATTTGATCCCGAATCTGGGCAGTTTACTCATTACTTACACGATCCACTCGATCCAAATAGTCTGAGTAATAACAACATATTGTGTCTGAGAGAAGACTCGTTTGGTGACCTCTGGATCGGGACGGGAGATAATGTAATAAACAGGCTCATATCCTCGCCGACTGATCTAAGCAATGGTAACGATGGAACAGCATCACACAGCAAGGAGCATATTCCTGGGCAAATGCCTGTATTTGTCCATTACAGGCATGAACCTTCAAATCCCTATAGCTTGAGCAGTTCCAGTCAGATCTTGGATATCTATGAAGATAAGGCTGGCTCAATCTGGATAAGTCATCGGAGAGGCGGGATCGACAAGTTTGATAGAAACATGGCAAGATTTAGCAATTACAGACGTATTCCTGGAAATAGTAATAGTCTAAGTCATGATATGGTTTTTGATATATATGAAGACCCGGCCGGAATACTCTGGGTAGCGACGCAGGGAGGGGGACTGAATAAGATTGACAGGGAGAGGGGAGGTTATACGCATTATGTACGCGATCCGGAAAATTCGATAAGTATTGGATCAAATTATCTGCAGAAAATCTATCCGGACCCTGATAATCCTGGCACATTATGGATCGGTGCAACAAACGGATTATATAGATTTATCAGTACAGAAGAACGATTTATTCGGTATTTCAAAAGTGGTTCAGTTTATGACATCGCTAAAGACAGATACGGAATATTCTGGCTCGGTACCCGGGGCAAAGGGATATACAAGCTTAATATAAGGGATCGAACCTTTACCAACTATCGACACGACCCAGCCGATATAAATAGTCTCAGTAGCGATTATGTAAACACTATCCACGTAGACCACAGTGAAGCTGACACCGTGATATGGGTCGCAACAGAAGCCGGCCTTACCAGGATTGATACGAGAAAAGAAGTCTTTAAACAGTACCATTTTAATCCAGCAGATTCGTCGAGTATAAGTCATTTTATCGCTTATACAACCCATGAGGATAAGGCCGGTGACTTGTGGATCGGCACACCACTCGACATCAGCAGGTTTGATAAAGAAACCGAGAAATTCACGCGATATAAACCGGTCAGTGATATACTCTCCCCGCACCTTTGGACAGTGGCTGAGGATAATCACGGGATTCTATGGTGGGGTTCACGCAACGGGCTATGGAGATTTGATCCC
This sequence comes from Fidelibacterota bacterium, assembly GCA_020354025.1. Lineage (GTDB taxonomy): Bacteria > Fidelibacterota > Marinisomatia > SCGC-AAA003-L08 > TS1B11. The sequence continues at coordinate 307,671 of CP070638.1, forward strand.
AAGACAGGATTGTTCAAGAGATTTACTGTCGATGATGGTCTCCAGGGAAACACGCTATTTTCCAAGCCTTTCTTCAACAATAGAACAGGTGAGCTGTTTGTCGGAGGAGAGGGTGGACTTACCAGTTTCTACCCGAATCAGATAAAGGATAATCCTACTATTCCGCCGATTATCCTAACGTCTTTTAAAATATTCAACAAGGAAACGGAACTCGATACAATCATTACTCACAAGAAGGAGCTCATGCTCACACATGACCAGAACGTGTTTTCTCTTAGATATGCAGCGCTCAACTATATCAATTCCGGGAAAAACCTATATTCTTATAAAATGGATGGTTTTGACAAGGATTGGGTAGAGGCAGGAAACAAAACAGATGTGACCTATACGAATCTGAACCCTGGAGAATATACATTCCGGGTAAAGGGTTCCAACAATGATGGTGTCTGGAACGAAACCGGCACTTCTATCGGTGTCACTATTGCCCCACCTTTCTGGAAGACCTGGTGGGCGTATACGTTGTATATACTGGTCATCGGCGCATCCTTATACGGAGCCTGGCGCGCCACTCTTGCCCGAGCCCGTACCTTGGATGAAGTGAAGCTACGAAGCCTGGAGGCCGAGAAGCTCCAGGAGCTTGACCAACTAAAATCCCGCTTCTTCGCCAATATCTCACATGAGTTCCGCACTCCCTTGACGTTGATCCTGGGACCAATCGACAAGATGCTCACCCATTTCAAGGACAGCGAATGGGGGCAGGATCTCACCCTCATGAAAAAGCACGCCAGACGCGTGCTGGATCTGGTAGCCCAACTCCTGGACCTATCGCGGTTGGAGGCAGACCGGATGAAGCTGCAGGCGTCTCGGCAAAATATTGTATTTGTCCTGAAAGGCCTGGTCCAGTCTTTTGCCTCTATGGCGGATAGAAGAAATATTGCCCTGACCTTCAATACTGCACCTGAAGAGATACAGGCATATGTTGATAAGGATGCCATCGTCAAGATTATGAATAACCTGTTGACCAATGCCTTCAAGTTCACCCAAGCCGGTGGCAAGATTCAGGTACATGGCACCACGAAGAGGGAATCGGATCTCAGTACTGAAGGAGAGCTCAACATTGCCATCTCGGATACCGGTATCGGTATCCCAGCTGATCGTATTGATCAGATATTCGACCGCTTCTACCAGGTGGACAGCAGCGAGACACGTGAAGGCGAAGGGACGGGCATTGGCCTGGCCCTCACCCGGGAGCTGGTGGAACTGCACAAAGGCTGTATCGAGGTGGAGAGCAAGGAATCTGAAGGTACAACCTTCACGATCCGGCTACCACTCGGCAGGGCCCACCTCTCCACGCAGGAGATAGTGGAAGCATCCGCAGCACAGGAAGAAGACGCATCCGTGGATTTGACGATAAGGGAAGAAGAGGAGAAATCTGCACCTCCAACGACGAGGAAATCCTTGCCGCTGCTGCTCATCGTTGAGGACAATGCCGATGTTCGCAGTTATATCCGCAGCTACCTGGATGAAGAATTCCGATGTATTGAATCGCGTGATGGAGAGGAGGGCCTCAAACAGGCAATCAAGCGCATACCGGACCTCATCCTCAGCGACATCATGATGCCGAAGATGGATGGGATCGAATTCTGCGAGCGCATCAAAACCGATGAACGCACCAGCCATATCCCGGTCATTCTGCTCACCGCCAAGGCTGATATGGACAGCAAGCTGGAAGGGTTGGAGACCGGAGTAGACGACTACCTTGCCAAACCCTTCGAGGCCGCCGAACTCCAGGTACGTATCAGGAACCTGATCGAGCAGAGACGGCGGCTACGAGAGCAATTCGGTCGGGAGACAGTGCTGCACCCAAAAGATATCACCGTAACCTCGACCGACGAACGGTTACTACAGCGAGCTCTTGATGCAGTAGAAAGGCATATGTCGGACGATACCTATAGCGTAGAGGAGTTCTCGAAAGAAGTGGGCATGAGCCGCGCCAATCTGCACCGTAAGCTGCGAGCGCTGACCAACCATTCCGCCAGCGAATTCATTCGCACCCTACGCCTGACTCGAGCCGCGCAGCTCCTGAAACAGAATTTTGGTAGTGTTTCAGAGGTTGCCTTTGAGGTAGGCTTCTCCAATCCCACGTACTTCAGTAAGTGCTTCCGAGCGCAATTCGGCAAGCAACCATCGAAGTATGCCTCGCTGCCCCCTGCCTGACTTTCCATCTCGGAATAATCCTGATCTTATCTTCGACTACTAGTATCCTATTCTGACCTAAAAACTCATGCCAACAGTTATGCCGTAAATCCGGTCATGTGGACTCAAATCATACCGGCTGCAACATAATTGTCCTTATTTGAGACGCCTGTTATGGCACTTCAGTAGACAGTTATGTAAAATGGATCCAAGCAGAATATGAAGGTGACTGAATCTCGAATAATGCTTGCAGTTCCTGATAATCGTAATTACGCCACTGAGGCACTGGTCATCGTTTTGCCCGATTAACCAAGCTTCGCATCTGTAATCATCTCGACCTGACGAGTGCCTGAGGACACGGACCATCATCTATACCCGTTCTCGCAGGGAGTGGAGAAATCATGAATCACCATCTGCGATATAAAAAAAACGACTCCTGAACTAGGGCTGCGATGGATCAGGATAAAAATCATTTAGGAGGTTGACATGAAGTTGACTAGTATTATCAAGAGAACATCACATGCTCTTGCTATCATTGTTTCTATGACTGTTTTAGCGCATGGTCAAAGCAAGCTGCTCCTGACAGAAATAGTAGTGACTCCCACGGTGGGAGAATATATAGAGATTTATAATCCCGGAAGCGAAGTAGTAAATCTCACGAACTACTATATCAGCGATGTATCCGTCTCACAAGGAACCTACTACTACCACACTGTGGAAACAGGCATAGGAAATCCTGCAGGCGGGGGAGGTGCATCCTCCGACTTCAACGCCAAGTTCCCTGACGGCGCAACCATCCTGAGCGGTGAATTCCAGACGATCGCATTAAATGGCAGCGATAATTTCTTCAACGAATTCGGTGTTCTTCCTACATACGAACTCTATGAAGATGCCGGTTCACCGGATGTGATACCTGATATGGCGGAGGCTGATACCGGCAGTATCAATAATCAGGGTGATCTGTCGGATAGTGATGAAGTGTTAATACTGTTCTACTGGGACGGCGATTCAGACCTCGTAATCGATGTCGATTATCTTATTTGGGGTGCCAGCATCAATGAACAGGTCGATAAAACAGGCATCAAATTAGACGGACCTGATGAAGGATCCGATTCTACCCTATACCAATCCGACACACCTGCTGCGGAGCAAAAGTATGCCACGGCTCCAGCTGCCGGATTTTCCGCACAAAGAGTTGGCTTCGGTGAAGGTTTGCAAGTTTCTGACGGCGGTAATGGAATAGACGGGGCCGATGAAACAAGCGAGAACATGGACAGTACGTGGGTATCTACATTCACTCCCACACCCAACGAGGCGTTTTACTGGCCAAGAACCATTGCTCAAATGGAAGTCGACGCTGATTCCAATTTCGTTCCAGACCTGCTCGATTATTGGGTTGAGATTGTCGGTGTGGTAACATCGCCAAATTTTCAGTCACCCGGAACTGACACCGACTTTTACATCCAGGACACAACCGGAGGAACGAATATCTTTTACCTTGAACAGGATACTACCTATGCGCTTGGAGATTCCCTCAAAATAGAGGGTGCTGTAGATCATTTTGATGGAATGACGGGATTGCACCCGGAGGATGGGGATGGGCTGGCTCATGTTACGTGGCTCGCTATAGGGAGCCCCATTCCTGATCCTGAAGTCATAACTCTTGCTCAATTACAGGATGACTTTGATTCAACTTTCACCGGTGAAGCAATTGAGGGCAACCTTGTTACTACATCTGACTGGATTTGGCTGGAAGATGATGGTAGCATAACTGATGGAACATTGACAGCCACAATGGAAATTGACAGCGATCTTGACATTATCGAAAACCCAAGTCAAGGCAGGAGATTCAATGTCACAGCAATCGCCAGTCAATCCGCTCCCTACTGGGGGGTTCGTGTAGGGCAGTGGAATTCTTACGAGGGATATCAACTGCTATATGACTTGATTTACTTCGGGGGATATCGACTGTTGCCTCGGTTCAGTAGTGACTTCGAATTGAATCCCTTCGATCCAGGAATTCCACTGATAGAAGATGTGGCCGATGACGAAGGCGGATTTTTAACTGTCACATGGGCACGGAGCCTGAATGATTCTGTTAATGTAGCTCCTGCTGATTCAATTTTGAGGTATGTAGTCTGGTCATTGGGCTTAGTAGATACTACTCCGGTTGATACGGTAGATGCGAATCTTTCAGATGAATATTCGGTAGTGGCAGAGACAGAGATGAATCGAACTCCGTATCGATATGTAGTCTATGCATACACAGCAATTGATTCCTCCAAATCTTTGCCAGGTGAAGGATTTTCGATTGACAACATTGCTCCGTCCGCACCTAAAAACTTGACAGTGACCCAGCCGAATGACTCAGTTGCGGCTGTCCTAGTTTCGTGGGATGCAGGTACGGAGCCGGATCTGGATCATTACTACTTATTCAGAACTATCCCAGGTGAACTTGATACTGTTGCCTGGGTATTGGAACCCGCTATTACTGAGAAACTCGATGATAATGTGGAGAATGGAGGGACGTATGACTATACTGTCGCTGCCGTTGACATAAACGGAAACCTGAGCGACGGGAATCCTGAAGTATCCATAACGGTAAGCGATGTAACCGACGTGGAAGATGAAGTACTTTTGCCTCAGACATTCGCCCTCCACCCAGCCTACCCCAATCCCTTCAATCCGGTGTCCACGATCAGGTATGACCTGCCCCAAGGCAGTGAGATCTCGCTGATAGTCTATAACATCCTTGGTAGGGAAGTAGCAAGGCTGGTTGATAGCTACATGGAGCCGGGCTATCATCAAGCTCAGTGGAATGGCAGGAATAGCAGTAGTAGAGAACTCCCCTCCGGTATCTACATCGCCCGGCTCATAACGCCGGAGTACACCAACTCCATCAAGATGCTTTTATTAAAGTAACTATCAGAGTAGTCCCGCCGTAGGCGGGGGTGCTGCTTAAGTAGGGGAAATCAATCCCAAAAACCACCCTTTCTGACACACCTCGCGATTCGTTTCATAAAACTATCCCAATATCCTCTTTGGGTGTCCCAAAACTCATCTCAAAATAAAAATCTCATAGCCTGACCACGTCTACCGTTCTTTAATAAGGCCTAGCTCCTCTTACCCATTGAGATGTGCCGGAGAAAGTTGACATTCTCGCGCACCAGGCGCACCAAGCGAACGACAACGCCCCCGAAAATCCCTATATTCCCCCCGCTCTTTGAAAATCGAGAGGGATGCCAGGAGGAAACCCTCCCTTCACGCTCCGCGAGTTATCTCCCTTAATAAGGGAGGGAAAAAAGGGCGGGCTGGAAACCAGGGCCGGTTCATTTTGCATTTCCCCTCCTGGGTTCACCTCCCCCGTCGGTGAGGGTGGACCTTTTGATAGGCCTTAACTATAAGTTTACGGGGCTTTCGAGGGGTATTTGAGGGGCTTCCATGGCGCTTCCGTGGGGTGTTTCAGGTGCAATCGTGAACCCAAAACAGTGCGGCACCGGCGCCAGCTGCCACTGCCAACTGTTGGAGCGCGGCGGAAATCCCGCTCCTAGTCCCGCAGGAAGCGGGGCCAACGGCGGGGCTCCTTCCCCGGGCTAGAATCGCTCCAGGAATCCCAGCAGCCGCTCGTTGAAGACCGCCGGATTCTCCAGGTTGCTCATGTGAGCGGCATCGGGTATGACGTGCAGCGCGGCCTCCGGCAGGGCCCGGGCCATTGCCTGGGCATCGACGGGGGGTGTGAGGACGTCGTGCTCACCTACCAGCACTAGCGCGGGCAGGTTCATGGCCGATAGGGCGGGTGTGGTGTCGGTGCGGGCGGCCAGGGCCAGCAGCGTGCCGCAGATACCCAGCGGATCGGTGCCTGTGATCATTCCCTTGACCAGCTTCACCACCGATGGATTGGCCTCGATAGTCCGGGGAGCCAGGACCAGCTTCACAAACTCCTCCGCGAAGGGTGCCACACCCAGTGACCTGACCGCCGCGATCGTCCCGGCCCGCTTCACCTTGGCCTCGTCCGTGTCGGCCTCGCTGCGCGTGTCGCACAGTACCAGCCCCCGGAAGCGCTCCGGGTGGCGCTCCACCGCCCTCAGGGCGATATAGCCCCCCATGGACAGGCCGCATACTACTGCCTGGTTGACTGCCAGGTGGTCAAGCAGCCCGATCAGGTCATCCACGAACAGCTCCACGGTATACTGCCCGTGGCCCACCTCGCTGTCACCGTGGCCGCGGACGTCATAGGCGACTGCCCGGTAGCGGTGGGGGAGAGCCTCCAGTTGGGGCTGCCACATACGGTGGCTGAAGGGAAAACCGTGGATGAAGACCACCGGCAGACCGTCTTTGGTGCCTCGTACAACGTAATTCAGCGAATGACCGTTGATGTTGGCTATCATTACTGAATGTTCCCTGTAATTACTTTATTAGCAGTGTTATAATTCGATGGATTAAATAGTACGATAGCCTGGTCTTTCTAATCGGCTAGTGCTAAGTGTCAGTTGGCAGCCTCCTCTGAGCCAAGGACCTGGTCCAGCACCTGTTCAATGGTGAGGGGGGCGGCCCCTTCCAGCCGGTTGTTGACGAATACATACCCCGGCTGGTTTGACTTGATAGCCCGGTTCAGATGGGTGATAAGTGCTTCTCTTATCACCGGCAGGGGTTTGAGAATGCGCTGATAGGGGAAAAAGGTCTCCACGGCGTCCTTGTAGGCCGTTTGTGGTGCTGTAAGCAGGCGCATAACGAAATAGTCGGCGGTAAAGGATGCCTCCCTGGCGATCTGTTCGGGCAGCAGAGGCATCCAGCTCCAGGAAGTGTGGACGTGGGCGACTCCGTGCTTCTTTAGCACACTGAAGTAGTCTTCATTGTAAAGCTGGCGATTGCGGATCTCCACCGCATACTGATAGTTTCCTGGTAGACCGCCCAGGAATTCGTCCAGCCGCCGTAGGAAGATACCGTCATTCACAATAGTTCGCGGGAGGGTACCGAATTGGAAGATTACCGGCCCCAGCTTGGCGCCCAGTCCCGCTACAATCCCCAGGAAATCGGCAGTGAACAGCTCGCCATCCAGGAAGTTGGTGTTATCCTGCCCTTTCCGGCTGCCGTAGCGGGGGTGGGTGGGGTACTTGTAAACGGTTATTTCTTCGGTCACTTTGAGCCCGAAGCGGAATTCGGATGGAGTGAGGGCGTCCAACTCCTCGATCAGGCGCTGATCCGGGAAACGGTAGAAAGTGGCATCGACTCCCACGGCGGGAAAGTAGCGGGCGTACTCTGCCAGGCAGCGCCGCTTGAACGCTCTCTGGCTGGTGTAGTGGTCCTGGTACACCATTCCCTGCCAGCCCTCGTATTTCCAGGACGAGGTCCCCAGGTAGATCTCTGCCTGTCTGGCCAGCTGGATAGCTCGATCGGTAATGGGCGCGGATTCAGACGGCATAGCAAGGGAAAGTTAAGCCGGGAGGGAGCAGGTTGTGTGAATACTTATTTCAGTGCCGACGAATGCTTCAGTACACTCAAATAATCCTTCACATCAAGTATGATATTTCCTCGAACAAGGCCATACTTGATATTGATTGTTTGTTCGGTCTTTGCTTTGACGATATTGCTTAGGGCGCATTGGCCATCGCCGCTCCCATCATCCTGACAAGCAAGGGCGCAAACTGGCCATAAATCAAGTAAACAAACAGCAGGTAATAGAGGAAGGCTATCGGAACGGATATGAACCAGAAAGCATACCGCCAGATACCGGTTCTAATTTTAGAAAGGGCGTATTTGTAGATTATGACCAATATGAGTAATATGCCAATCAGCAGGGATGATCCCAGAGCATAGGCCGCAAGCTTACCCAGCTTGATGGGTCCTACGGCCATCTCCAGGGTTAGCAGACTGATGGCCGTTACGGCGGCTAGGGAGGCGGCGATGTGCAGCCACTGTGCCCACCCGGTTCCGGTCTCTTTGCTCGGCTTTGGCTGTTCTTCCGGCTCTTCTTCCTGATCTTCCTGTTCTTCTTCGTCCACCTCATCTAAAAATCGTCGTTCAGTCATGGGTAAACAACCTTATGCTAGTTATTGACTAACCAGTTTCATCGACGTTGTCGGGGCAAATGTAATGGGTTAAGATAGCTCGGTTGAGTCTAAGCCGGTCTCTATGCTATCTTGCTGCGAATATAAGCCTTCCAGTCGCCGTGGAACAATGTCAATTCGGTGTATCGATGAAAAATCCGGGCGAGAGAATTATGATTAAGCCTACGATCCTTTAAGACGTCAGGGACAGTGGTTCCCGCGAGTTTCAGGTTCCTGGCAGGGCCTTTCTCGGCGTGGCCACCGTGACCTCATAGGGTCCATCCAATCGGTAGCCGTTTTGAGCCGTAGTGTCTGGTTCCAGGAGCCACCAGTAGACTATCACTTCAGCTCCGGGGTGCCAGCGATGAATGAGCTCGTAGGGTATCTCACGCATCAGGCCCGGCCTGATTCTTGAGTCACTACACAAGCGGGGATGATCGCATGGCTCCCAATCGATAGACCTCAGGGCGTTCCGTTCAAACACCGCATATTGGAGGGTATCAATCGTATTGTTGAAAAGAACCAATTTCGATGGTCTGACGTCGATTGCTATGGGCTGGTCGAGGGGTGGGAAGACAATAAGAATAATTATTCCCAGTAGAATCAGGATCACGAAATAAGTAGCAAGTTTTTTCAACAGAGACCTACCCTAGCGATTATTGCTGATTTCAACAGAGGAACTAACCTGTCGATTTAGTAGGTCGTAATATAGAAATAGGACTATAGTAAGTACAAGCAAACGTAGCGGGCTGTCTTCGAACACTTTTTGGTTCATGATCATTACAGTGCCAATGCTGGTAGCATCACGACAAACGGCCCAGAGATGATCCAACTCACTTCTTGGTAACAAGGCTGCCCTTGAAAACTTACCTACTTATCAGTAAGTTCAGAACCCATGGATGTCGAAGATACCAAATACAACAATACCAAGGAGTTAATCCTAGACGCTGCCGAAGCTCTGCTTCAGGATAGGGGATTTAACGCTTTCAGCTACCACCATATCGCGCAGCAACTGGGCGTAAAAAATGCCGCAATTCATTATCACTTTACTTCAAAAACAGACCTGGGTACGACTCTGATCCGTCGTTTTAGGCAACGCTTTCGCGATTATACCCGGACCTTGGAGCGCGAGAACGCCGGTCCGGTGAGCAAACTTGAGTGCTATTTCGCCATCCCTGCCAGCTACCTTCAGAATGGCCGGAAAATCTGCCCCCTGGGTGTACTCGAGGCGGAATTCAATGCCATACCGGAGCCTATGCAGCTGGAATCGCGGTTGCTTGACAAGGAGATGCGGGACTGGCTGGCCGGGGTTCTCGATGATGGGCGAAGCCAGGGAGTGTTCAACTTTGAAGGTTCGATAGTGGACAAGACCCTAGTTGTTGTTGCTGCGCTGCAAGGAGTGCTGCAGATCGCGCGGGTTGCCGGTCCCCAGATATTTTCCGTGACGGTCAGGCAGATCAAGCGAGAACTCGGCGTACTTGAGAAAGCTGTCTGACCAACTCCGATAAACAGGAGAAATATTATGAAGGAAATTAAAGCATACGTTCGACCTGATCGGATTGATGATGTTATACTGGCCCTTGAAGCAAAAGGTGTCCAGGGGATGACGGTTATTGATGTATATGCCTTGGCTGGCTGGACTGATCCCCGGAGAACATCCTACTCCACCAAGTATGTGGAGAAATACGGCAAGGTGGTCAAACTCGAACTGATCTGCTCGGCGACTGATGTTGAGACCATGATCGAGACTATCCGTTCTGCCGCTTCTACCGGTCATCCCGGCGATGGAAAGATCTTCGTCGCCGATATTTATGATGCCGTCTCCATCCGCACCGGAAAACGGGGCTATGAAGCCATCTAGTCAATATGTAGTAGGTACATGGCCCCGCTGAGATTGATGAATACTGTAATGGGTGTGCATGAGATCCGAATAAAAAACATGGTCTGTGATCGTTGCATCCGAGTTGTTCGGGAGGAACTGGTGGACCTCAGACTGGATATATTGGATGTTCAACTTGGGCTGGCCCGATTCAAAGCACCTGACAAAACCCTAGATCTTGAAGCCATTAGGACTCGTTTGGAAGCCAACGGATTTGTATTGCTGGAGGATCAAAACGCCAAGTTGGTCGAGCGGATTCGGCAGGAGCTCATTGCCCTTATCCGTAATGAAGTTTTCCAAGAGCCTGACTTTCATATATCAACGCATCTTGCGAACCGAATAGGCCGGAGTTATCCCTACCTCAGCAGCCTTTTTTCCTCGGTAGCGGGCATGACCATCGAACGGTTCTTTATTCTTCAGCGGATTGAGTGGGCCAAGGAGCTGCTGGCGTACGGTGAACTCACAGTGAGCGAGATCGCTTACCGACTTGGATACAGCAGCGTTCAGCACCTATCTCGCCAGTTTAAAACGGTAACGGGATTGACGCCCAGTCACTTCAGACAGCTGCGTACTCCTCAGCGAAAGTCTCTAGATAAGCTGGGGGAATCGTAAAATAATATACCATTTCCTGATCAGGATGTGAAGCAATGCCCTTATTGATGAGGCAAATTAGGCAAGGCTAAAAACCAAGCGATATTGACGCTATATTGTACAGCATGATGAAAGGGCATTCGAATGTTAAAGGATCCAATCTGCGGCATGACGGTCGCATCGGAGAAGGCGGTGGGAACGATGGAATGGGGAGGCGTTACGTACGGATTCTGTTCCCAGCACTGTCAGGAAGCTTTCTCCGATGATCCTGTCCGGAGTCTCCAAGAGGCTGCTCGGACATATCCTCATCTTTTCAAGCTCGAATCCAACAAGACCCATCACGGGGGCCATGGTCCTTCCCAACAACAATCTCATGAGCATCTTAGACATAGTAGCGCGCAAGGGGATCATATCGATTCTGTCTGCGGCATGTCGGTAGATCCGACTGCAGCCCCTGCTCAGATTGAACACGAAGGCACCACCTATTATTTCTGCTGCCCCCACTGCGCCGAAAAATTCCAGACCGATCCAGCCAGCTACCTGACTTCCGTACCTGCACCGGCACCGGAAGACCAAGCAGCAGCTACTGAAGGAGCAGCCTTCGTCTGTCCTATGTGCCCCGAGGTCAGGGAGGAAATGCCAGGTCCCTGTCCCAAATGCGGTATGGCCTTGGAATCGGAAACGGTGACGCTAGATACGGCCATGGAGTATACCTGTCCAATGCACCCGGAGGTGGTGCAGAAAGAACCGGGGGCCTGCCCTGTCTGCGGCATGATCTTAGAGCCCCGTATCATTCCTAGGGAAGAGGAGACCAATCCCGAAATGGTGGACATGCGCCGCCGTTTCTGGATTAGCGTCGCCCTCACTGCTCCCCTACTGATTCTGACTATGGGGGAAATGATCACCGGCGGTCCCTATATTAAGGCCCTTGAGGGCAAGCTGGGAAACTGGGTACAGCTGCTGCTGGCATCACCGGTGGTGCTATGGGGGGGATTGCCCTTCTTCCAGCGAGGTTGGGCGTCGATAATCAGACGTAGTTTGAATATGTTCACACTTATTGCCCTGGGCACCGGAGTGGCGTATGCCTTCAGCGTAGTCGCGGCGGTTTTCCCGGAAATTTTCCCGGCAGCTTTTAGGAGACCGGATGGGGAAGTGGCCGTTTACTTCGAAGCGGCAGCGGTGATCACCACCCTGGTGTTGCTGGGCCAGGTATTGGAGCTGCGGGCCCGGGCACAGACTAGCTCGGCTATTAAAGCATTACTTGAACTAGCGCCCACTAATGCTCGCATTATCCGGGAAGATGGTACCGAGGCAACCATCCCCCTTGACCGCGTTAAGCCGGAGGATCGACTTCGTGTGCGACCCGGCGAAAAGGTGCCGGTGGACGGGGTGGTGCTGGAAGGCTCCAGCTCGGTTGACGAGTCCATGGTTACCGGCGAGCCGGTTCCTGTAGTAAAAAGTGCGGGTGATTTCGTTACCGGCGCCACGGTTAACGGCACGGGCACTTTCGTCATGGAGGCCCGGTTGGTGGGCAGTGAGACCCTCTTGGCCCGTATCGTTAAGCTGGTAAGCGAAGCCCAGCGTAGCAGGGCACCTGTTCAGCGTCTGGCTGACGCGGTTGCCGCATACTTCGTTCCGCTCGTGGTGGGCGTCAGTGTATTGACATTCGTCGCCTGGAGTCTGCTTGGACCCGACCCGGTGTTCGCTCATGCCCTGGTCAATGCTGTCGCTGTTCTCATCATCGCTTGTCCTTGTGCGCTGGGGCTGGCTACACCCATGTCTGTAATGGTAGGGATTGGCCGGGGTGCTACCGCCGGGGTCCTTATAAAAGATGCCGAAGCACTGGAAAGCATGGAAAAGGTCAATGTCCTGGTGGTGGACAAGACCGGTACCCTTACTGAAGGCCGGCCTCATCTGACAACAATCGTAAACCGCTCGGAACGGTCTGACGATGACCTGCTGCGTCTGGCAGCCAGCCTGGAGCTGGGGAGCGAACACCCCCTGGCTAATGCATTGGTATCGGCTACTGATGAGCAGGGATTGGAGCTTCAGCCGGTGAGGGATTTCCGATCGCTGACCGGTAAGGGAATATCCGGCCGTATCGATGGGCAAGCCGTTGCCCTTGGCAGTCAGGCCTTGTTCAAGGAGCTTGATATCAAGCTGGGGAGTCTGATTAATGATGGTGAGGAGCATGCGAAAAGCGGCGAGACCGTTGTCTATCTTGCTGTTGATGGCCAACCCTCCGCTATACTGGGAGTCTCGGATCCTGTGAAGGCTTCCACTCCGGCAGCTATAAAAGCTCTCCATAAGGATCACATACGGATCGTCATGCTCACCGGCGACAGCCGCACCGCCGCTCGGGCGGTTGCCGATAAACTGGGCATTGACGAGGTAGTAGCGGAAGTGCTGCCGGATCAGAAAAACGAAGTGGTCAGGCGGCTGCAGGATGAGGGGTGGTTCGTGGCTATGGCTGGCGACGGCATCAACGACGCTCCTGCCCTGGCCCAGGCGCAAGTGGGCATCGCTATGGGTACCGGTTCCGATGTCGCCATCGAGAGCGCGAATGTGACACTGGTGAAAGGTGATCTGCGCGGAATTGTGAAGGCTAGGCGGCTTAGCCGGGGTGCCATGCGGAATATCCGTCAGAACCTGTTTTGGGCGTTCGCTTACAACTCGTTGGGCGTACCGGTTGCCGCCGGAGTGCTGTATCCCTTCTTTGGATTGCTGCTAAGCCCCGTCATAGCTGCCGCAGCCATGAGTTTCAGCTCGGTGACGGTGATTGGTAATGCGTTGCGGCTGAGAAGGCTAGCACTGTGAAAGTATTGATCTTCAACTGCGTAAATTCAGATGCTATTTAATAGCGAAAAGGCAACTCTTGGCAAGATTTCGTCAGCGTCAGTGAACGAAGGAAAAAAATGAAGACGTTAAAAATAACTATTCTGAGCATGCTTCTGATTGGATCCCTCAACGGCCTGAATCAGGAGTATCCCCAGCAACAACCCGCGGAACACTCCGGCGAAGCCATAAAGATCGAAAAGGAAAACATGTGGCGCAGCGCCTCTTTGTCACCGGCAGCTTTCCGATCCTTAGCAACTATCCCGGGAGGTCTCACTGAGCCGGGGATCGGGACCGGATTGGAGTTCAGCATGGGAATCCAGGGGATCCTTTCATATTTCGAGGCTGGCGTACTCCGGACCGGTTCAGGTGGGAACAAGTTTTATGGTGTCCGGGCCAAGTACATGAGCAGCCTAACCTGGGCCACCTTTGCCGATGAAGTTGGACAGGTAGTCTCCTGCCACCCGGTGGTCGTAGGCGGGGTCTTCACCTTCGGTGGAGCCAGCCCTCTGCTGCACGGCCTCTTCCGGGCTCGGGGTGGCACGGATTTCCTTCTGGGTTATTCCTTCACACCCTATGATAACTTGGTCTACGGGACTGGTAACCTGATCGGGGATAACGTCACTTTCGGTGTCACTGGCTTCTTCGGTCTGGAATTGTTCACTGGGGAACGCACCTCTATTTACTTCGATGCTGGTGGAGGATTCAAAATGCATACTGGGGATGAGGAGAATCCCTACGTGATTGCCAGCTCCTGGCTGGGCAGCGGCTTCATGCTCCGTTTGGGCATGACCTTCTACCGGTAACAATTCTGTCTCTGATCAGCTACAGCTGGGGCCATTTGTCCGGATCATCTAATGGACTCTGAAATGCTTGATTGGGTGAGCCCTTTCCGGCATCTCCATCGTCCGGCTCATGACGCCTGAGTTCGCCAAGTTCATCAAGATGCTGTGACTAAAGTAGACGCCAAAGTAGTCCCACCATACAAGGGGGTGATGCTGAAGTGCAGGGAAGGATAAGCCCCATAAACCATCATCTCTGACACCCACTCTTCAAGGTAATAAAAAGAAGTCCGATATTCCGGTCCATACGATTTGGAACCTAAATCAGGCCTGGAATGCAGTATAGTTGGAATGAAAAGGCTCCACATCAGAGTCTTATTATAGCCCCATTTAACTTACCACAACTTTGCCGACAGAAGGATTTTAGAGGCAGATCAATCTCTTAGGCCAAACTCTGCACTAGCTTATCCATCAAATAATCCTTCCTCGTCGATTCTTAATTATCAGCAGAAAGAGTCCGGGAGGGTATGAAAGATCAATCCCGGCAGTTGCGGATTAGCGGGAATAACCATGCATCAGCTCTAATTGATGTGTGGGTATTTTATCTCGCCATCTCTTCTATCGACACCTATTTCCTGTTACCTTGCCATCTGAGCCTACGTATATTCCCCAGCATAAGATGGAAGCGCCTGTGACATGAATCATTTGATGCGATATGTGTGTTTAGCAGCACTGTTGGGCATCGTATGGACTTGTGATAAATCCGACGACGAACAGCCAAACTGGGGTAGTCTCGATTTTTCTACTATTGTCGCTTTGGGGAACTCCCTCACGGCTGGGGTATCGGATGCTGCCCTATATGAAGATGCTCAAAAAAATAGTTATCCCCGTTTGATCGCAAAAAAAGCTAATGTGGCCGGTGATTTTGAGCAGCCGATTATTTCGGACAACGGATTCAGCTGGAGTGACAAAGATGGACGGATAACGATCAATCCCATTTCTTATGAGATCTCCTTCCTCGAGCCTGGGGAGGCTGTCAATAGCGATCTTAATCGCCCCTATAACAATCTCGGTATTCCTATGATCACTTCAGGTGAGTTGCTGACGGCAACCAACACCAATGATGTTAACGCAAACCATTTCATCGATCTGGTATTACGCGGCTCAGGCAAAACTGCGCTGGAGGAGGCGCTGGCCCTTGATCCAACAATTATCACTTTGTGGATCGGCAATAATGATGTTCTTGGTGCGGCCTCACTTGGGATGGCAAGCTCCCAACAGCCCTATACATCGGTGGACGATTTTGCTGCCAATATGGAAGCCATTATCTCTACCCTGACTCAGGGCACTCCTGCCCCAATATTCGTGGCAAATATCATGGATATCACGTCGCTGCCATACTTCACGACGTTGCCGTCATCGGTTGTCGATACCACCGATGGTAGTAGATACTATCTGTATGGTGTTTGCGAAAATGGCGTCAGGAAGTTGACCGACGATGACCTGGTCCTCTATTGGGCGTTACCAGACTATTTCATCGCACAATTATTCGTTGGCCTTGGGATATTCCCATCCGAAGCGACGGCCTTAAATGATACCCTGGTGCTGGATGCTACGGAGCGGTTTGAAATACAAGGTTTGATTGATGGGTACAATATGATCATCGATGAGCTTGTTGATGACAATGACCAGGTCTACCTGGTTGATATGCATTCCCGCTATACTGAAATGGTCACCACTGGCTATCAATTGGATGGCGTCACCTATATTCCTGATCTGGTGATATTCGATGACGGCGGAGGCTTTCAGCTCAACGCCACCAGAACACTATTCAGCTTCGACGGGCTTCATCCCAATAGATACGGCTACGCTGCCGTGGCTGACCTGTTCATTAATGCAATGAATCTGGCTGGCGAAGCTGAATTGCCCATGGTCTACCTGGAGGACCTGTTCGATTGACCTGGATGGCGCGACTAGCTGCCGGACTATCAATCACCTGCGCTGTGGTAGTCCTGGCCATTTCGTGCTCTCTTAAAGATAGTCTGGGACCGGTTGCGGGCGTGGAAGGTGAATTGCAGGTGTCAGGTGAGTGGCCTGATTCCATCAAGGCGGCTGCATTGATTGTATTGGACGATGTAGTTCTTGAGGATGCGGCCGACCACTTGATCGCATTCAGCGATCCCCTCATGCCGGGCGACACCCTGATACCCTATTTTGTCCAGCTCCGGCCGGGCCGCTATTACCTGGTTGCGGCAGGTCTTACTGTTGAACCAGCTCTTTTCCTCGCTAATATGGAAGCCAACTCCGCCGATGGTGACATACCCTTTGTCATTCTGGATGATGACCTTTCAGCCATCGCCACACCGGTCCTCATTCGCAAAGATGAGGTCGTTCAGGTAAATCGCACCATCAGCTTCTGATGGAAAAGCTGCCGCATATCCGCTATCTAGTATTCGCCACATTCCTTTACGCAAATGCCGTTGCACAAAATGCTGCAACCATTGTGGGACATGTGACGGCAGCTGGCTCTGGAGAGTCACTGATTGGGGCAAATGTATCTTTAATAGGCACATTCTACGGTGCGGCAACTGATAGCGAAGGCAATTTTCTAATTAAGGAGCTGCCACCCGGCAGCTACACTCTACTGGTGTCAATGATCGGATACCGCAACGTGACTGTCGACAGTATCATAGTTAGAGCGGGGGAGACGCTGGTCCAGGAGGTTACAATGGACCGCGACGTACTGAAATCTCCTCAGATAGTAGTATCTGCGGCGCGGTTTGAGCAGGATATTATGGAGGCGCCCATTTCGGTGTCAGTGTTGGGTGTGCGACAAATCTTCGATAAAGCAGCCTTCAGCCTTGAAGAGGTCGTTATAGATGAGTCGGGCGTCACTTCTGTGAAGGGCCAGCTCAATATCAGGGGCGCATCGGGGTACACACTGGGTGCGGGCAGCCGCTCGCTCTTACTGCTTGATGGTGTTCCCCTACTCGGCAGTGCTGCTGGTAATATAGTGTGGACCGTTGTACCATCATCCGAGATTGAGCGCGTCGAGATAATGAAATCTGCTGGCTCAGCCCTCTACGGATCCAGCGCCATGGGCGGCGTGCTTAACATTATCACCCGAAACGCGTCGGCCAGCCCGGAAAACAAGCTGCGGATTAGGTTGGGGCGCTATAGTCAGCCGAGGTTTGATCAGTGGCGATGGCGGAATGACCCCGGCCTGGTGTACACAGTGGAGGCAACTCATGCCCGTCCATTTGGTGACCACAGCGGCTGGCTGCGCTTGCAGCGAAACAGTACCCCCGGATTCACTGAGCTCAATTGGCTTAATGCCTGGAACCTTACCGGCAAGCTGAAACTCAATTTCGGCTCGCGCTACACAGCCGTCCTCTATGCCAACTACTACAGCGAAAATAAGGGACTCGAATCTGTCTGGAAAAGCCCTGCCGAACCGTTCGAGGCTCCCGCAATCTGCGCTGATGATAAAAGCGTTGGGCAGAAATTCAACCTTAACGGATTCGGTAACTATATCTACTCACCGCGTGTTGTTGTCAAGGCCAAGGCTGCATGGTATGATGTCTGGTGGCGCAATCACGGCACAAATACCGATTTTTCCAGGGAGCAAAAGTATTTTTCGGAGCTTCAGGGGGCTGCCAACTGGTCATCAACACTCAGCACCAAAGCCGGTGTCGCACTTGAGCGCGGCTGGATCAATGCCAGGATTTTTGGCGTGCATAACAGCACCATGGTCGCCGCCTATCTCCACGCCCGTCAGAAAGTGGGCCATTGGCTGGTTTCGCTAGGTGCCAGGAATGAGCAGTACTACGTTGATGGCGAATATCTGGATGGAGCGTTGGCCCCTTCACTCGCTGTAAACTGGCGGCGCTACGATTGGCTATCGCTCAGGAGCTCGGTAGGCGGTGGCTTTCGTGTCCCGACGATTGCCGAAATGTTCTCCCACTCGCAATTGAATGTGTTCAAGGTGGAGCCTAATCCTGACCTGAAAACGGAAGCCTCGGTGTCATTCGAGGCTGGCGGAACAATGATCCTGTCCGGTCTGGTATTCGATCAAGTGCGCCTTGATGGTGCTGTATTCGTAAACAGATTTAACCAGATCATTGAGCCGGTGCCCGATAATCTGGGCATCATCCATTTTGAAAATATTACGGATGCTCGGATTGCGGGACAGGAATTGAGTTTAAGCGCCGTACTACCGGCGGAACGGGGGCTGATAAAAGTCGCATATACTCACCTCGATCCCGTTATCCTGTCATTAGCGGGTAATGTGATAGATACCCTCTCATACCGCTATCGACATAACCTGCAAAACACTCTCACGCTCAACTTTGGTGCTGTTGCTGCCACGGTTGAATACCGGTACGCTAGCCGTCTGGAAAAGACGGAGCTCTTCGATACTAATCCCCTTACCGGCCAGGACCGCCGTGTACCGCTGCATCTGGTCAATAGCGGGCTGGCCTGGAATGCAGGTGAATGGGAAGTGTTGCTGCGGATCGAGAATCTCTTCCAGTATTATTATGTGGAGCTGGAACGAAACATGGCCGCCGAACGGCTGATCACCTTTTGCCTCTTCTACACTTTTTAACCATCATACAACGACAATTCCGGTTTTCTTGTTTTGTCTGTTCCAGGAAGCGCGAGAATAGGCTCGGTTGAACCTGCTTGCAGGTCTGCTCATATTGAAGAGTTAAAAAGGAGGGTTGCTCAATGGAGAAAACAGTCCAGAGACTGGTTCGAGATGAGGTGAAGATCAAACATTTAATTTGAAAGCGTAGTCATGAGATAGTCACGGGACCGTTTATCGCTACCGATTTTCCTTTCTTCTCCGTACGGAGTGCTTAATCAACCTGTTGGAGAAGTAGGTGATGTGCTAATCAGGTGTACAACGCTTCAGAAGAAGCGCAAGCAAAACCTTGAAATACAACATAATTCTCATATAACTTAAGATTAATTGTGCTTTGTCCGCGCTAGCAACTTACGCTACGAACTATGGAATTAGAACAGGGGACAATCACAGCTAAATCCTATACTCTTGGCTCCGAGGAAGCAATAATGCGTTTAAAAACTCTAATTATATTATCGGTGTTGTTTCTGCTTCTTCCACTCTCAAGAACTCGTCCAACATCAGCAACTGGCTCAATAAAGATCGTTGAATTGTTTTCTTGGCAGGATTCTGAATCCATTCAATTTCCTGAATTAAAAGGATTTTACATGGGGCAGAAACCACCTGGAGACCAACCTGAAATGTTCTTACCTGGAATAGTATCAGGTGACTATCGAGCACATTCTCCCATTGTATTCTCTCCGGACGGGAAAGAGGCGTACTGGACAGAAATGAGACCTCCTGATGGTGCAGTTATGGGAATGGAGATGGTAGGTGATGTATGGACTCCACCGAAAATATCTACTATTATGAGGGGCGAACCTTCTTTCTCTCCCGATGGGAAGAAACTCTATTTTATCTCACTGAAGCCCTTGAGAGAGGGTGAGGAGGGAGGTAAAGAAAACATCTGGTGTATGGAGGAAATCCCTTCAGGCTGGTCTGAACCGAAACCTGTCGGTGATGGAGTAAATTCAGGAGATGTGCACTTCCATCATTCAGTGGATAGAGGCTATAATCTATATTTTTCAGATTATGAAAATATGTACTATTCTCAGTATAAAGATGGAGAATATCAGAAAGCTGTAAATATTAAAAAATTATTTAGAAATAGAACGCTCAAAGGTAATAGTCCCTGCATCTCACCTGATGGTGATTATCTGCTCTTTTCAGCAAAAAGGAAGTGGTATGATTCCAGTAAATGTCTCTTCATCAGTTTTAAAAGCAAGGATGGCACCTGGACAGACAGGATATTCCTCGGTGAAAGAATTAATGCGGACCGGCTTAATGATTCCCCTCGGGTAACACCTGATGGGAAATATATATTCTTTGTAAGTTCTGGAGAAAGCAGGCCATGGGGCATTTATTGGGTCTCCACAAATATAATCGACACATTAAGGCGGGAACACCTTACGGATAATTAACAAATATGACCCGTCCCCGGTTCTTGCCCCTCTCTTTAATTTAGAAACGCAAAGCTCTGGCTTGTGACACCCGGACGCAGCAAGTCCATCAAGATGCTGTTATTGAAGTAAGGGTCAGAGTAGTCCCGTCCTAAATCCCGCCACCGGCGGGGCCGTAGGCGGGAGTGCTGCTGATGTAGGGGCAAGTCCCTTTCTTCTGGCGGAGTATCGCTATCCTGTTAGTCTGTTATCGATACTGCTGTTCTGCCTTCCTGCCCTCCTGTTCTTTTATTTGACGGACTGACGCTATACCGATAAGGCTTTGAGTTGCACTTGTTAATTTAACAACGGCTGCATAACATCTAGATGGCGGTCAGCCGTGCAGCGAACAGATTATACGGTTCACAAATTCACATCGAATTGGAGGATGACATGGACTTATTACAGGATATTGGAGTATTATTGGGTGGTATAGGGATATTCTTCATGGGACTTGGAGTGCTTCACTGGATGTCAATTCAGGAGGAGAAGAAAAAAAAGAAGGAGTAGTATCGCAAGTTGACCTTGCCCTAAAAGCTATACTGGATATTAAGCCAGTATCTGGCCTAGTGAGGCGGTACTGCTGAATTTCGGGGAAGATATAAAGCCTCAGTATTTTCTGAGGCTTTTTTATACCCCGGACGCGACTCGAACGCGCGACCTATGGTTTAGAAGTACGTTGCTCGCCGAGGAGAGAAAAGACCAATTTTGCTATCATTGGACAGTGTTATAGTGACTCACGTCCGAGATGCAGATAAAGGGCAGCAAAATGGGGCAAGAATTTGACCTATGGGGACCAGTTGGGAATACTTTTGCTGATAGTTGATAATTACGAGTAGATTGAGCATAGCACACTTCAGCTATTACGTCTCCGCGCGACCATTCGTCGTAGCATGCGTACGAATCCCACAAGGATGTTCATTCTTGTTACTTTTTTTATATATCGCCGATACTCATCACCGAATTGCTTTATGAGATATGCTTCTTCCTCCTTGCAGCTCATATACAAAGTCGTCGTGCCCAGCACACCCAGAATCACGAATAACCAGTGAGGATAGAAGAGCATGGTTGTGATGAATATCGCCAGGATTCCGCCTAGGTACTGCGGATGCCTGACTAGGGAATACAACCCGGAATCAACGAGTTGTGTGGTGTGTACGAATGACTTTCCCTTCGGCACACCACCCCAGCGTGGAAACATGACAATGGGCGCCATGACGAAGACCATACCGATAGTCCAAAACACCCACCCCAAGGCAAACAGAACTGGATGGGAGCTCGTTTCCACGATTCCGGTTAGAATCAGAGGATTCAACGGGAAGCAAACTATGTATAGTATTGTTGAGAGAATCGTCCAGAGAATCCCTGCTCTGGTGAATTTCCTCTCCGGTAGCCGTTGGTTTCTGACATGTCTGTTATTCGTTGGCAGACTCCGCTTCCTCATTTAATGCGCACATCCGCGCTCTGGATGGTCTTCGAGCTGACCGTGGAGGTAGGCCTCCACTGCACCTTGAGCGTCGTGCTTATCTGTGATAATCGCTTGAATACCAGCGGCCGACAGGTCGTCATACAGCCGTCTACCCATGCCATGAGAGATCACAACAGCACAGTCAGCCAGGGCAGCCAACACGGGTCCATGTCGGTCAACATAATGGCCGGCGTGTTCCAATCCTCGAGCATGGCCAGTAAATGTATTCTGACGAAACTCCTCGCTTTTTACCTCGTCATTCTCGATTTCATAAATCACAAAGCCGCGGGTTCTCCCAAAATGTTGTGAGATCATCATCCCGTCGTCGGATGCTACGGCTACTTTCATGGGATATTTTCTCCTTTTCTTTTTCGTTCCATGAGCTGCTGATGATGAGAGCCTTCCCTCACCATCTTGGCGCCGCACTTGGGGCATGTTTCCTCCCGGCACGGGATTCCGGCTTGGTGCGGTATCTTTTCACCGCACTTGGTACAGATACAGTACCCCCGCGCACCCATTATCTGGTCAGGTTGTGGGTCCATGTCTTCTCCTTTAATAGTATTATTTTTTTCTCGGCTCTATTCTGCTCCTACCTCTGGAGAGATGGGCGATGCCATTTGTCGCCGTCCTACCATCCAGTTAAGCAATCCCACCACCGGTACAATTAGACTCAAAGTGCAAACAATAGCTGCCCCGGTTGGGAAGTCTAGGGCAACCGAGAGGTACAATCCGATCATACTGGCGGCGACACCCACGCCCCAACCAAGTAGTAATCGGGATTTGATACTCGTCAATAGAAGCATCGCGCATACCGCTGGTACGATCAAATACGAAAACACTAGGAGAACACCGGCCACAGCGACGGAGGAAGTGATCATCAGGCCAAACGAAGCATAAAAAAGAAAGTCCCACCACTTGATCGGGATGTTAGCTCTCTGGGCTGCCTTAACATCAGTGGATATGAGTAAAAACCTGCCCCGGTAGATGTAATGAAACAAACCCACCAGCACTGCAATGACCGCTACCATTATAATTTCGGATACTTTCACGAACAGGATATTTCCAACCAACATGTGTTTGATATGCTCGGCTTCCGAGGGTGCATAGTGTAAGACCAGGATTGAGCCTGCGGCCGCAAACGCATAGACAATACCAATAAACGCCTCCTGAGTGACCCTTTTCTCTTTTAGCCGGGTAAGAGTGAAAATCGTAGCACCAACAATTGCGAACAAAAAAGACACGCCGTATGCGGCGGTACTATGAAGGTCTAGGCCGAACAGGAACGCAATGAGCGTACCCAGCGCCGCTATTTGGGCCAGGGCTAAATCCACAAAAATAACCTCCCGCTCAACTATGTGGATACCCAGATAAACCAGAATACCGGTTAATACTAAACATCCTAATAACGGCCATAACATCAGCTCCAGCATTTCAGCCCCCTTGGTCCGAGAACGCCTCAGCCAATTGATCGATAATGTAATCGAACAACTCCAGGTAGCTGCTGACTCCCTCTGCACCTACCGAACTAGGCAAAATCAGAATCCTGGCTCCCGTTCGGTCTGCAACCTTCTCCGCAATCCTTAGATTGAAATAGGGTTCAATCACGATAACTTTAACCTGTTCTTCTTTCATTTTTTCTATCAATGATGCAATATGTGACGGAGTGGGCGGTATCCCGGGTTTCGGCTCAACATATTCCACAATTTGTAGGTTGAACCTTTCAGCGAAGTATATCCATGAATTATGGTAGGTGACAATTTTGACATTTGCATACATATCCATGATCCGCTGCCATTCATTAATAGCCGAGTCGATCTCAGCAGTGTACCGAAGCAGGTTCTGCTCAAAATATGTTGCCTGAGAAGGAAGCAGGCGGCTCAGTCTGTCCGCGATATCATCCAAAATGAGGGGGGCGTTTGCCGGGTCAAGCCAGTAATGCGGATTTCCATAGATATGGATATCTCCCAGGCGCATATCCACCCTGCCGGTAGGAACTTGAAGCTTCTCGATTCGCGCGGATGCATCTATGTAGCCTTCCCCGCTATAAACCACCTTTGAATTTCGCGCTGCATCGATAATGCCCTGCATCCATAAGTCTAGATCCATTCCGACTCGCACCAGCATGTCCGCTCTCTTGACCTGCATGACCATGGAAGGACGGGGTTCCACAAGATGCAGATCCTGAGTTCCCATGGATAAGCTTGTTACAGTTACCTTGTCCCCTCCTACAGCTCTCACCATATCGGCCAGGTCGGGGGTAGCAGTGACTACTCTCAGGATATCAGCAGGTAGACTCCTGATGGGGAAAGCAGCGATCATGAGCACCGTAATAAGTGATGTGCGTGTCATCTTGATATTTCCCGATTATTCCAGCGGGTGGCTGTGGGGGCCGATTCCGAAAATCAGCTGAACGACCGCTTCGTGCATGTTCGCATCAAAGCGATAGCCATACTGGAATCTTACCTTCGTTGTCTCGGTTAAGTGATTGGTAACCAATGCCGAAAATTTTTGTGATTGTTCTTGATCCAGGAGGGCATTCTCAGCCCAATCATATCGCAGCCCAGCATCCCAGTACTTGGTAAAGCGATATCCAAGGAAAGTATAGAAACCCCATCTTGAGATCTCATCGCTGGGTAGCTCCCTCACGAGCTGCAAGAGTTCTCCTTGGAGTAACAAACGCTGGTAGGTCGATGGCCAGGCCTTGAAGGTGGCGTCGATGCCAATTACTCTGACTTCGTCCTTATGTTCCTGGTAATGCAAGCCTTGACCGGCTACCCCACTTCCACCGATTTCCAATTCAGAGTTTGTTCCCAACGCAAAAGACGCCCACGCACGGGCTGTGTACACTTCGTGGGCTAGGGCAAACTGTTCTCCTTCATCATCGTGCTCGTCATGGTTGATACCACTCTCCACTCGCCACGCGCCGATAGCGAGCTGTAAAAAGAACGGCAGGGGCAGTAAATAATCGAGGGAGATTCCCTCACCAACCAATCCATGTTCTCCAAAGAAGTTTGGCAGCACTATCGGCCGGTCAGCGTACGGCACGTGATGCTGATGAAGTTTATTGATTTTGCCAAAGTCAACGTGCTTCTTACCGACAATCAGGCTAAACTCTCCCAGGAGGTTCAGGAAACTCGCGTAACCCTCGCATATCTCCACTTCTACATGGTCTCCATGGCGATGGAAGGCGAAAAATGCATCCGCGCGCATTTCCGGATACAAGTATCCTTGAAGGGCAAATTCAATTCCCCTGATCAATATTTTATTCCTATTATGGTCGCTTCTGTCATCCGATACTTTAGCGGAGATGTCACCTACTAGACTTACGTCGGGGATATTTTCAGGAACTCCCCTCATTCCAGGGAGTGGTGTGTCCTGAGGTTCTTCTTGCGCAAACAAGACACATGTCATGAGAAGAGATGACAAGAAGATTCTTGAATAGGACACTGGCGTAACACGCACTTGATGATCCTCTTGTAGAAATGAATGACCAATTGAATCAATATCTGGATAAATCCGATCTCAGGTCTGGCTCTATTTTCTATTCAGAACACTATAATGTACGATGTAACTTATAGTGTGAATTTAATATCATATGCAAGGATTATTCATGATTAAATTCTCATATCAATTCCAAGATATTTCATTCGGCTGGATTCCATTTACTTTGATAAGGATACAATACCCCTATGAATGAACGAACTGCTCCTAATGTTGGGCACATTATTCGGGAGTTAAGGAAACAGCGAGGAATGTCATTACGGACACTCGCCAACTATTGTGGTCTCTCAATCAACGCAATCAGCAGGATAGAGCGTGGAGAAAACTCCCCGACTGTTTTGTCCCTACATAAATTGGCAACAGCACTTGATGTTCCTATTACTGCCTTGTTCAGGGAAGAGGCCGCAGAGACTGCTATTTTTATTAAGCATGACGAAGGGCTCCGCCACCAGATAGCTGGAATGGTTATGGAAAGCTTGGGAAGTGGTCTGATCCAACAGCAGCTTGAACCCTTCTTAATTACTGTAGAACCTGGAACCACGCATGACGATAATCCTGTCACACATAATGGTGAAGAATTCGTCTATTGTCTTGAGGGAAGAATGGAGTATTGTGTGGAAGGTCGAGTTTTTCTGATGCAGGCCGGCGATAGTCTCATTTTCAAAGCTACCCAGCCTCATTACCTGAATAATCCATTCCGGACTCCGGCCAGAGCAATACTTGTTTTTGAGGCCAGTCAGGCTAAGCATCTGCTATATCAGCACTCAGGCGATGAGGTCTAGAGGTACGGGGATATGTATTCCTGGGGATTGTGGCAGTGGTCGTGTTGGGGGTATCTTCAGTGGAACTACTAGTCCGCTACCGGAGAGAATAGCAGGAAAACACAATTGCACCTGCTCAATTGAAGTGTAGTAAAGTGTTCTAATGCCTTTGGCCTTCAAAATAGGTGTCTGGAACGCTTGGATATTCATGAGTGTTTTTCTATTGCAAATGCTGGTGGTAATGTTTGCCGACAAGCAGATCTTGAAAAGAACTCACGTCTCGAAAGATGCGAGACGAAACAAGCTTGATGAATGGGTTGGCGCCCTAGGCAATATGTTCTGGTTAATGGCCATGGCCTATTCTGTTTTTCTCCCATTCCGGCTCGGAACGATCTGGTTTCCTGTTGGCCTTTGCGTTTTCCTTTTTGGTTTGGCCTTGATGGCGATGGCAACATTCAACTTCATTGCCGCACCGCCCGATAAAGTGATAGTGCGGGGGGCATATCACTTCTCACGACACCCTATGTATCTTGCCACTCTATTTATTTACCTGGGGTGTAGCATTGCTGCTGCTTCGTGGCTATTCCTGTTTATCAGTGTCATAAGCGCCTTCTTCTGGCACCGGGAGGCGCTTATCGAAGAAAGATACTGTCTCAAAGCATACGGTAGCGACTACCTTGAATATTTAAACAGGACTCCTCGTTGGATTGGTGTACCAGAGAAGTAAAGTGCATGATGTTGGGGCGCTGCTGAAGTAGGGAAGTTACCGTCACAAAAACCATCCTTTATGACACTCACTTTTCCAAGTCATTAAAAGGCGTCATTAAGCTTGCTTGGCGGGTTATGAATTTGCCCTATGGTGACCAATCCTGACCGTCAGGCGCAGCGCTTGGTCAGGTTTTGTTATTATCTTCCACGGAGATGACGACTTTGCCTCGGGCGTGCTCCTCGCTGAGATAGCGCATGGCCTCAGGGACCTCGCTCAGCGGGTACGTCCTGTCGATAACCGGCGTGACCTTCCCGGATTCAATGAGCTCCTTCAGAACAACCAGGTCCTCATTCTTCACCGCCGCCATAAACGGGCGTCCCTGCCGGCGCATGAACGCTGACAGTATATACGCTTTAAATACATAGCCCATGCCGCCATGGCCGCTGTTGGGTATAATAGTACCCCGGGTAGTTAGCGAGCGTCTAAGGTCGGAGAACGAACGATTGGCCACATTGTCGAGGATAAGGTCGTAGCGCTGCCCACCTTGCATGAAATCCTCTCGGGTGTAATCAATGACATAGTCTGCGCCGATGGAACGTACCATATCCACGTTTCTCGTGCTGCAGACGCCGGTCACTTCCGCTCCGAACGACTTGGCGATCTGAACGGCAAACGTGCCCACGCCTCCCGACGCGCCATTGATCAAGACCTTCTGACCTAGTTGTAGCTTGCCCGCATCGCGCAAACCCTGGAGGGCGGTAATTGCTGCGGTAGGCACTGCCGCGGCCTGCTCGAACGTGAGGTTGGTTGGTTTAATGGCTAACTGGTCTGCGTCGGCCCTCGCGTACTCGGCGAAAGTGTGGCTGCTCGAGCCGAACACCTCGTCACCCGGCTGGAACTGCCCAACATTCTTGCCGACCGCCTCAACTTGCCCTGCTAGATCCCATCCAAGAATATAGTTCTTTGGTTTTGGAAACCCGACCATCATACGAACGAGCCACGGTGAACCTATCATTGAGAAGTAATCACCTGCGTTAGCGGCTGCCGCATGAACACGCACCAGTACATCATCATCCTTGACCACCGGCTTGTCAACCTCGTTGAGTTTAAGGACGTCCGGCGAGCCGTAAGCGTTCTGGACTATTGCCTTCATATTGATCGCTCCTGATCTGTAAGATTTCCCATTTCTATTCCAGGGTAATTACTATACGACCCTGTTTCCGTCCCTGTTCATAATATTTATGAGCCTCGGCGGCCTGTTCCAAGGGGTAGGTTCGATCTATTATCGTTTTAATATTCCCCGCCTCAGCAAGCTCTTTGAGGAGAACCATATCCTCCTGTGTTTCGCTCGCCATAGCACATATTACCTTCCTGCTGCCCATGATCGAAGTCACCAGCATCTGGAGGATCTTCCCAGTCTTGAAACTGGCTAAAAGATAGCGTCCGTTTGGCTTGAGTGAATTCTTGCAGCGTGAAAATGTACTCTTGCCCAATATGTCGAAGATCAGATCATAGGTCTCACCGCTCTGGGTGAAATCCTCTTTAGTGTAATCGACTACCTTATCAGCTCCTAGAGCTTCTACGTATTCTAATCTCGGGGTACTGCATACCCCGGTCACCTCTGATCCATAATACTTGGCAAGCTGCACTGCGAATGACCCTATCCCTCCCGAAGCTCCGTTTATCAGAACCCTTTGCCCTTGCTGAACATTTACCTTTCTAAGGAGGCTCAATGCCATTATTCCCCCGTACGGAACGCAGGCGGCTTCCTCATGGGTCATGTTGGCAGGTTTGATTCCCACCATCCCATCTTCAGGCATACATAGATACTCGGCATTGGCACCCATGCTCTGACCACGATATCCAAATACTTGGTCACCTTCCCTGAACAGTGTTACATCCTTGCCTACTGATTCAATCTCGCCGGCTAGCTCAGCCCCCAGTATTGTGATCCTTGGCTTTCTGAAACCAAAAAACACTCGGGTGGGGAACAAAAGGGCCAAAGGCATATGGAACTCGCGGGTGGGGATATTTACAAAATTACGAGCTACAATATCTCCGTAATTCACTGTTGTCGCAAATACCCTTATCAGTATCTCGTTGTCCCTGGGAGCAGGTTTTTCTACCTCTTTGAGCTGAAGAACTTCCGGCGGTCCGTATTTCGTGTATACCATTGCTTTCATGGTAATATCTCTCGCAGGGCTTTATTTATTATTTTCTTATTTATTTTTCTTCCTTTCCTCCTGAGATTAAAGGAGCTATTACCAGGCCAATGCCTATTCCTATGAGTATAGATGCAACAAATAATAGAGCTGATATATGAAGGAAAATGAATCCTACACCTATACCAATAAGCGTGGTTCCACCAATAGCCCATGTGCTCTTATCGTTTTTTTTATTCATTTTATGCTCCTCCTAGTTTGTCGGGATTTGTTATTATTTTCAAAAGTTGCGAAGTCCCTTGACCTACCCCTCTTCTTTGAACCACTTTTTAGATTATGATTTAGTGCCTTGAATTAGAAGGTCCGTAGCCCGACAATTTCCGGATTGTTTTATGAACCATCCTTTCAGATCCTCACTTTTCCAAGTCTCAAAAAGGTGTCCTAATTCCAGCCTATATGACGCTGTATCCGCCACTTTCAATTTCGCTACAAAAAGAGTTTTGTCTTGAGCCATTACTGGATAAGAAATTAAACCAGCAAATTAAATATTTCATTTATCTCAGCATCTCCGCAATCCTGGGACGAGTTTCTTTAATTCGCTCGTAGTCGAGTTTCAATCCCAACTGTTCAAGGAATTCTCCGACGCTGTCATAGGTGTTTCTAACATCATCATCAAAAGGACTTGCAACGATTTCCAATGCAGTTCTACCGAAATTGTTTTTTGCATTTTTGTCAGCGCCTTTGTCTAGCAACGCCTTGACGATTTCGGTGCGGCAAAAGAATGCGGCGACATGAAGTGGAGTTGATCCTTCGTTGTTTGTGATTTCCATATCAGCCCCGGCCTCTATCAACGCTACGGCTACTTCGGTCTTGCCAAATGTTGCCGCAGCAATCAGGGGAGTGGACCCCCATGCGTCTTTTTCATTCAGGTCCGAACCGGCCTCAATGTGCTGCCGAATGGTTTCAATATTCCCCTGAAGAGCTGCCACGTGGAGGCTTTCACCTGGTGACTTTGAGGGCTGCCCTCGCTCCTTCAGTTCTGGATCCTGAAGCCGAGGGCTGCATCCGGCCAGGATTAGGATTACGCTGGTAATTAAGAGGAAACAATGCTGACGCCCCTTTGAGCGGAACAAAGGGTAGCGCACGATATGTTCCAGCAGGTTCAACCTCAGCTTGTAGTTATCTTTGCGCGTAGCGTACATAGTATCAGTACTCCTTTCATGCGGGGTCCCATTTCACGGATCGGGAAGGGGGAGCCCAATTCTTTTCTGACTGGCTAACTTGTAATAGGTTTCAAAATTACACCTATCCCACAGTAGTTATTTATATTAATTAAAATGATCTCGAACTTGCCCGAACAGAGCTGGCTGAATATATACCTTGATCTGAATTGACCAAAATCATCGTTACAACTGCCCGGCCGATACTTAGTTACCTGGTTCATCCAATCCTGGTCAAGTGATACGTGGGGCATTCTCTCGCCAGCCCGCTGTCCTAAAACCTTTCTCTCTGAGACTCACTTCTCCACGTTCTAAAAAGGTGACTTTGAAGGTGCTGACGGGGCATGGACTTGACCCATGGCGATCGATGGTGACCAATAGTCTGCTGTTGCGTGAGCTTGTATAATGCGCTCAGATGATTGAAATCTCCCTCGGTGCAATAATAGCGTAGCTTCCTGATGTTTTCCCTAATAAGCTTGACACTTTACAATACCTTACGTACTTTGTGCTAGGAGCCTTCCTTCGAAGACTTCCATAGTCATTTGATAGGCTACGGTGCCGCTTGGATTCTGGTTATCGGTACACCCGATTTTGGCACATCCGCGTTTGTGATTATCTCGACTTTATGGCGAGTATCTGGGAGTAAGGGTATGCATATCCGCTTGTCTTCACCAGTCAGGAAGGATATTGTCATGAAGCTCTTCCACTACCTTGCTATAGTTATTGTTCTCGCTGGCCTATTCCAGCATCTTCATGCCCAGCCTGGCACTGTATGGAGCCGAACCTTCGGCGGGAGCGAGTACGAATCCGGCAAATCTGTTCTTCAATCTCTTGACGGAGGATATATTTCCCTGGGAACGACGAGCTCATCCGGAGCGGGGAGCGTTGATGTCTTTCTGGTTAAGACGGACAGCAACGGAAATGAAGAATGGAGACGCACATTCGGAGCTGCTTACATCGATGATTCTTATTTGATTTGCCCAACAGCGGATAGCGGTTATGTTTTAATATGCCGCCATACTTTGCCGGCTGAACCTGGTAATCGAGATTACTGGCTGATAAAGACGGATGCTGCCGGTAACGAGCAGTGGGCTAAAACCTACGGCGGAAGCGATTTTGACGAGGCCTTCTCCGGTCAACAGACCAGCGATGGGGGTTATATAATCTTCGGAATAACGAGATCATTCGGACTGTTATCAGATGCGGCTTGGCTCGTCAAGACCGATGCAGACGGCAATATGGAGTGGGATCACATCTATGGTGGTAATGGCGAGGGAGGCTTTTCCATCCAGCAGACAAAGGATGGTGGCTATATTTTTGCTGGCGGTACAGTCTCATCCGGTGACCAAGAGGATGTATGGCTGGTGAAAACAAAGTCCGATGGTGTTGAAGAATGGTCACAGACCTTTGGGGGGGATAGTCCGGATCTGGCCTGGTTCGTCCGACAGACCTTTGATGGTGGCTACGTGATGGCAGGCCAGACCAAATCCTTCGGTGCAGGAGGCTATGATATCTGGCTGGTCAAAGCCGATTCAAACGGGACGCAAGAATGGGCCAAAACATACGGCGGGAGTGAGTATGATATCGGCCGGAGCGTGCAGCAGACAGCCGATAGCGGCTACGTCATTATTGGCTATACTGGCTCTTTCGGAGGGGGCATGGAGCTCTGGCTGATCAAGACTGATGCCAGCGGTAACGAGGAGTGGAATCTTATTTTCGGTGGGAGTGGGAACGACGATGGCATGTCTGTTCAGCAGACGGCTGATAGCGGCTATATTCTCATCGGCTCGACAGAATCCTTCGGTGCGGGGCAATCAGATGTATGGCTGATCAAACTGGCGGCCTGGACAGAACCACAGGTAAGGATCACTGCGGAGTATAATGGTCTCTTCCAGTTTGCTTTGAACCAGAATTATCCTAATCCCTTCAATCCTGTCACTGCCTTCAGCTTTGAGCTGCCCCGCGCCGCCCAAGTATCCCTGGCCATCTACGATCTCCTCGGCCGGGAGGTCACCACCCTGGTCAATGGCTATTCTCAGTCTGGTCCGCACGAGGCCATTTGGGATGCTGGCCCCTTCCCCGCGGGTATCTACATCGCCCGACTGGTGACACCGGGGCATTGCAAGGCGATCAAGATGGTGCTGCTGAAGTAGGAGGAGCATTTAGTAGAACAGGAAAGCCCCGGTAATGCTGGGGCTTTTTCGTGCTCCGGGCGCGATTTCCCGACATTCGCTGTGCTCCGTCGGAATATACTCCCGTGCAACGCACGGCTTAGAAGCAGTCTGCGGGATCGACGGGGATGATAGGCAATTGTGCAGTAAATGAACAGTGTTGAACCTGATTCCGTTTAGGAACCGGAAAAGAGGCAGTAAGGTCGCTGGAATTTGAACTACAGGGACCAGGGACGACCAGTTTTCCAAGAATAACAATATTACTGTAACACGAATACTGGAGCCCAAATCCAATATATTAATACTTATTGCTTTCGATTCACTACCCACATTCATAACATCGGCTAAATGCTTGGGTAGGCAGTCTTCTGCTTTGTTCCCGATGATGGCTCCAACCTTGGCAACCTTACAGATACAAGCTAGTCAAAGTACCAGAACTAATAGAATATTGTACCTTTTGTAGAATATACTTCTATTGCCCAGGAAGAGAGGATGCATGTATGAACAAAGTACCAGTCGTCTCTACAATGGCAACCATCCTGATGATAACGATAGGCTCAGCGCAAACCGATCATCGCAATCCAAGATCGGTCAGCCAGATCGGATTTGGTCTAGGAGGAGTGCACTATCAGGCAAGGGATGATATCCTTGCACCACTCCGCTGGGAAGGTGCTGGAGGATTATTGAATGTATCGTATCGGTTTAATAGTAGGAGGGGACAGCAGGAGATAACGATGCGACTTCCCGTAGCAATCGTTGCGAATCGGTATAATCACAAGGGATTCTGTGATGAGCTCAACATCAGGTACGTTGTCCTATCCAGGAAAGCAGGCGACGAAGCAACAGGACAAGTTCACTTCGGTGGTATGTTGGAATGGAGTTTGAACCATCAATTCTACTTGAGCTGGGATGATTCCCACTTTTATTGGCTGAATACTTATGCAGTGGGCCCAGTTGTACGATGGGGCAAGGCTTTCAGTCAAGATAGGCATTGGACGGTAGGTATCTCATTCCCACTGCTTGTGCTCGTATCTCGTCCTCCCGAACATCGGTATTATGATCAGGAACCCATGAATAGGGTTGGCTACTGGTTCACCAAACCCCACGAAGATATGAAGCTAACCAGCGTGCATGAGTATAAATCGGTCGACCTGAGGTGCAACTACAACTGGCAGTGGAGCCGCAAAGTCACGCTATGCGTATCCTTTCATGGATCATACGAAACCTATTCAAAGCCGCGAAGAATTAGCCTTTTCACGAACACTCTGATGTTACAATTCTTGTTCAAAACGGGATCACCCTAGAGTAATAGTAAATATGAGTAGACGTCAGATTATCACTGCATGTTTTTTGCTCATGTTTTGTGTTGCGGGATGCGTGCCAGACAATGATCTCAAAACCAGCTTTAATATGGAGCCTGCATCGCTGAATGACGGATGGAGCACGTCAACACCGGCTGCCGAAGGATTGGATAAAGTCGCGCTTCAAGAAGTCTATGAACGGCTTTTTTCCGAGGATGAATATATTACAGCCATCAGCCTGCT
This sequence comes from Fidelibacterota bacterium, assembly GCA_020354025.1. Taxonomy (GTDB): domain Bacteria; phylum Fidelibacterota; class Marinisomatia; order SCGC-AAA003-L08; family TS1B11. The sequence continues at coordinate 341,600 of CP070638.1, forward strand.
TGTCGTCAGGAACGGTAAACTGGTGGCTGAAGGGTATTTCCGCAGCCTGGATGACCGCCATACCAAACGCCAGATTCAGTCGGTGACTAAGAGCATAACTTCGCTCGTGTTCGGAATTGCTTGGGAAATGGAATATTTCGATGATCTCGATCAGAGGTTATACGATATTGTACCGGAAGCGTTTGATGACGACTTGAGGAAGCGGGAGATCACCCTTCGTCACCTGCTGACTATGCGTGCGTGTCTGAAGTTCTGGTCTGACGAGTTTGCGCAGGAGATGCAGATGAATGATCAAAAGAACGTGATGAAATACATTCTCGCTAAACCTCTGTTCGCAGATCCAGGTACTTTGTTTAACTACCGCGATTGTGATCCACAGCTGCTCGGCGGCGCGGTTAGTGTGAAAACTGACATGACTCTGGAAGAGATCGCAAAGGACAGACTCTTCAGTCCGATGGGAATCGTGGATTATTACTGGGAAAAGAATGCAGATGGGGATAACTGGGCGGCTCAAGCCTTGTACATGCGTTCTCGCGATCTGGCAAAAATCGGTAAGTTGGTTATGAACAGAGGCAATTGGCAAGGCGAGCAGCTGATTTCTGAAGACTGGATCGAACAGGCCACCTCCATTCAAACCCCTCAGTACGATGGTCAACCGGAGGATGGCACAGATCCATTTTACGGATTCTACTGGTGGATTTATCCCCACATGGGAGCATTCACTGCGCTGGGTGCCGGAGGTCAGTACATCTTCATTATACCTGATAAAAATCTTGTTATCGTAATGACGAGTGAGCCGTACGTTGAAGACAAACTGTCTCTAGAATCGGATTTCTTTGATCTGGCCCTTATGATCATTGATTCCATTATAGATTAGAAGTCATTATCCGAGTATAAAATACCGCTCCGATTCAGGTGCATCTGGGTGCTCAGCTGTCTACCTGCGCCTTCGGCTTGCTTTCGTCGGAATTTCCCTTATTTCGATTCAACAGCCTTGTTGGCTGCCTTAGGCGCTGGTTCTCTCACAGACTGTTCCCCGCCCTCGCCGATCTTTTGCTGGGCCAGGTTCTCGTAGAAACGCCATCTCTGTTCGATACCTGCTTGGGCTTGCGCCAGCAGTTGCTTGGCTCGCTCCGGGTTGCTTTTGGTCAGCATCTTGAAGCGCGTCTCGCGATATGCAAACTCCTCAAAGGGGATCTTCGGTGGCTTTGAGTCCAGAATGAGGGGATTTTTCCCTTCATCAGCCCGGCGGGGATCGTAGCGATAGAGCGGCCAATAGCCGGAATCCACTGCCAGCGCTTGCTGCTCCAGTCCCTTTGCCATGTCAATACCATGGGCAATACAATGGCTGTAAGCGATAATCAGTGAAGGCCCGGGGAAAGATTCGGCCTCAATAGTGGCCCGCAGTGTCTGGACGTCCTTCGCTCCCATCGCTACATTCGCGACGTAAACATTCCCGTAGGTCATGGCCATCAAGCCCAGGTCCTTCTTCAAGCTCGGCTTGCCCCCAGCGGCGAACTTGGCTACCGCACCCATCGGTGTCGCCTTGCTCATCTGGCCACCCGTATTCGAATAGACCTCGGTATCCAGCACCAGGATATTCACGTCCCTCCCGGTGGCGATTACATGGTCCAGGCCACCGTAGCCGATGTCGTATGCCCAGCCGTCGCCGCCCATGATCCAGATACTGCGCTTTACAAGGGAATCCGCCAGGGTCGACAGACTATTGGCTTCCGGGGTATCCAACTTCTTGAGCTTGTCCTTCAACTCCGCCACTCGCTCTCGTTGCTCGATGATGCCCAGTTCCTCAGTCTGGTCGGCGTTGATCAATCCCTCTGCCAGCTTCTTGCCTACTTTATCCGCCAGGCCTTGAAGTAGCTCTTTGGCCTGAGTATTCTGTTTATCTATGGCAAGGCGGAATCCCAAGCCGAATTCGGCGTTGTCCTCGAAAAGGGAGTTGGACCATGTGGGGCCGCGTCCATCCGCGTCGGTCGCCCAGGGTGTCGTTGGTAGGTTGCCGCCGTAGATCGATGAGCAGCCCGTGGCGTTGGCGATGATGGCCCGGTCGCCGAAAAGCTGGCTTACCAGCTTCACGTATGGAGTCTCACCACAGGCGGCACAAGCCCCCGAGAACTCGAACAACGGGCGCAGGAGCTGGGAGCCCTTGACCGTGTTAATCTCGGCTTTGGTCCGGTCGAATTCAGGCAGTGAGAGGAAGAATTCGAAGTTGGACTTCTCCTGCTCCCTGATAGGCAGTACATCCACCATGTTGATGGCTTTTCTGCCCTCTTCCGTTTTGCTCTTCACGGGGCATGCTTCAACACAGAGAGTACAACCGGTGCAGTCCTCTGGTGCGATCTGAAGGGTATAGACGTCATTCTCACTAAAACCCTTACCTCGGACGGCGGTATGTTTGAAAGTATCCGGCGCCTTATCCAGGAAGGCCTTATCGTAGACCTTCATGCGGATGACGGCATGCGGACAGACCAGTGCACACTTATTACACTGAATACATATGGCCTCGTCCCATTCTGGGATTTCCAGGGCGATATTGCGCTTCTCCCACTGGGTGGTGGCGGTCATCCATGTGCCATCAGCCGGGAACGCGCTGACAGGTAGCGAATCACCCTCACCAATCAGCATCTGGGCGGTCACCTGCTGGACGAATTCGGGTGCCTGGGCAGGCACCGGTTTCAGCGGTTCCACTGGCTTTGAGATCTTCGTTGGGACTTCTACCTGATGTAGATGCGCCAGGGTCTCATCAACTGCCCGGAAGTTCATCTGGACGATCTTCTCGCCTTTGGCACCGTAGGTCTTCTGGATGGATTCCTTGATCCGGTCGATGGCTTCATCCTTAGGCAGGACCCCTGAGATCACGAAGAAACAGGTCTGCATGATGGTATTAATCCGGGAGCCCATACCGGTCTCTCGTGCCACCTTGTAGGCATCGATAACATAGAACTTGATCTGCTTGTCGATTATTGCCTGCTGAACACGCCCTGGTATATTATCCCAGACTTCTTCGTGGGGATAAGGACTGTTCAGCAGGAAGGTAGCTTCCGGCACTGCCTTGGCGAGCACATCAAATTGCTCCAGGAACTGATACTGATGACATGCCACGAAGTTGGCCTTGTCGATCAGATAGGTGGAGCGAATCTGCTCAGGTCCAAAACGCAGGTGTGAGACGGTCTGGGCACCAGCCTTACGGGAATCGTAGACGAAATACCCCTGGGAATAATAATCGGTCCCCTCACCGATGATCTTGATGGAGTTCTTGTTGGCTCCAACTGTGCCGTCGGCACCCAAGCCGTAGAACATTCCCCTGCAAACATCATCCTTCTCGGTAGTGAAGTCGGGATCGTAATCCAGGCTTCTGTGCGAGACGTCATCATTAATGCCAATTGTGAAATGGTTCTTTGGCTTAGGCTTGCCGAGTTCATCAAAAATGCCCTTAACCATAGCAGGAGTGAATTCCTTGGATGACAAGCCGTATCTCCCGCCGAAGATCTGCGGCCTTTGTGCCATTGGCAAGTTGTTTTCGGCCTCAGCCTCCGTGAACGCGTTGACTACGTCCAGGTAGAGCGGTTCCCCAAGGCTGCCCGGCTCCTTGGTGCGGTCCATGACTGCCAATGAGCGAGTGGTCGATGGTAGGGCATTTACCAGTTCGGCTCCGTCAAACGGGCGATAAAGTCTTACTTTCAGTACACCAACCTTATCGCCGTTATTGTTTAGATATTCAACGGTTTCATGAGCAGCTTCCGCACCAGAACCCATGATTACTACCACGCGATCAGCGCTTGGATCCCCAATATAGTCAAAAAGCTGGTATTGACGACCGGTCAGGTCGGCGAAGCGAGCCATGGTCTTTTTGATGATCCCCGGTGCGGCCTGGTAGTAGGGATTTATCGTTTCCCTTACCTGGAAGAAAACATCCGGATTCTGAGCGGAGCCACGGATTATTGGATTATCGGGATTTAGAGCCCGGGCTCGATGCGCATGGATCCATTCCTCATCGATCATCGCCAGCATCACTTCATCGGGGATCTGCTCAATCTTCATTACTTCGTGAGAGGAGCGGAAACCGTCAAAGAAATGTACGAATGGGACCCGGCTTTCAAGGCTGGCCGCTTGTGCGATCAGGGCAAAGTCCATTACTTCCTGGATGGATCCACTGGCTATAAAGGCGAAACCGGTGCTCCGGGTAGACATTACATCGCTTTGATCACCGAAAATAGAAAGGGCGTGAGATGCTACAGTCCGGGCCGCCACATGGAACACCGTCGGTGTCAGTTCGCCGGCAATCTTGAACATATTGGGTATCATCAGGAGCAGACCCTGGGATGCGGTGAAGGTCGTCGCTAGGGAACCCGTTTGTAGCGCGCCGTGTACCGCGCCTGAGGCGCCACCTTCACTCTGCATCTCGATCACCGATGGTACCGTTCCCCAGATGTTTGGCCTGCCAGCGGCGGACCAGGCGTCAGCCCACTCACCCATAGGCGAGGAGGGGGTTATCGGATAAATAGCGCAGACTTCGTTTGTTTTGTAGGCCACATACGCCGCAGCCTCATTCCCGTCAATTATCACCATCTTTGGCGCCATATCAATTCTTCCTTTCAATTAAATTCAGCAGAATGATGCGCGACTCGATTGTTTCCCTTCGTTCATCCCTGCTTAAAAAGAAAACTTCAGACTAATTGAAGACCTATAATTTACTAAAATATGATCCCCATCTCGATATTTAAGGGTGATCGGGATATCTAGCTGAGTTTCATTTGTTAGAATTACATTTACATTATGCGGACTGGAGTGTAAATGTCAAAAAAGGACTTCACGATTAATGGATAAAAAGCGGTTGCATCGCAGGTTTGATGTAATTAAGATACAAAAGTCCTGTTTCTCCTATGCCTGCATAAGAGCTAACTGCTGTACCCTGAAGGTATAAGTCCAATCGTCAATAATTTATCAGGAGGCACAGCTATGATTGACGAACAGTATAATGTTAATCGACCGGGCAGTGGTAGCAGGGGCGAGGAATTATTGAAGTCCCTGCCTGAGGGACATGTAATTCATACCCTGGTAAATGAACACGTACAGATACTGGGATTTCTGCGGGAACTTGATGCTCTAAGAAACAGGTTGATGCAGATGCAGACCTTCGATGAAAGCCAGGCGATTCTGGATAATATCAATGATTATACGGAGCTGCTGCTCGATGCTGAAAGTCATCACCTCCGTGAGGAACAGGTCGTTTGTCTGGAGCTGGAAAAGCGGGGTATCTCTGGTCAGCCGGAAATCATGCGTCAAGAGCACAACCTCTTAAGACCACTTAAGCAGCGGCTGCAGAATCTGGCGACAGGCGGGTGCGAGAAAAAGCAGTTCGCTACCCTGCAGGCAGAGATCGACGAAACGATGGACAGGGTTATTTCAAATCTATTATTGCATATCCAGAAAGAAGACAAAGTACTCTATCCCCTGTCCCTGGAGACTATCGACGATCCCGCTGTATGGGAAGAAATGCGTGTTCATTGTGATGAGATTGGGTATTGCTCCTTCACTGTCGACGTTGATCACTAGCTAGGACAGTCACAATCCTGCCGTCTGCGGCCAGCTTTATCTTTTTTCTTATCAGGAGAAGGGGAGTAAAAAGCGTTATTGCCGATTCTATATGGTGAATCAATTCACAATAAACCACCCCGGCGCATTCAATGCAATTGTAGTCCAGATCGACTATTTTGTTTGTGGTATCTAATATCCTCAATCCATTAATTTTCTCCCGATTTTAAAAAATATAACATTAGGAGTTCACTATGGCCTTCCAGACCATTACCGAGATGTTTCTTCAGACTACATCCCAACACGCTGACAAACCTCTCTACTACCATAAGCGCAGGGATCACTGGGAAGGACTGCGTGGTAAGGATATCCGCACGACTGTAGAGGACCTAGCGTATGGCCTGGTATCCCTGGGCATTGCAAAAGGAAAGCACGCAGCCATCGTCTCCAACAACAGTCCCCGATGGGCCATGGCAGATTATGGGATTTTGTGCACGGGCGGCGCCACTGCTTCTATCTATCCCACACTCGCGGCCTCCCAGGTAGCCTATATTCTCAAGCACAGTGAATCCCGCGTGGTATTTGCCGAGGATGAAGAGCAGGCTGGGAAAATACTAGAGGTGTGGGATGACTGTCCTGATCTCAAGACCCTCATCGTTATAAACGATACCCAAGTTACCGGGAAAACCACCAAGGGAAGTGACCGCGCTATCATTTCTTTCATCGATTTTCTGGAGCTGGGTCACGAGTATGGCAAAGAGCAGGGACTCGATTTTGAGGCCATGTGCAGGGACTGCAAACCGGAAGATGTACTCACCCTGATCTATACCTCCGGTACTACTGGTGAGCCTAAAGGAGTTATGCTAACCCACCATAACATGATATCGAACATCGAAGGTGCCCTTGAGCATATCCAGATTGATGAAACGGATTCACTTCTCTCCTCCCTGCCGTTGAGCCACTCATTCGAACGCATGGCTGGCCACTTTCTTGCTTTCAGCAGAGGCGCCGCCGTATACTATGCCGAGAGCATCGAAAAAGTGGGGGAGAACATGCAGGAGGCTAAACCTACTGTTCTGCTACATGTACCCCGGTTCTATGAAAAGGTCCACAGCCGGGTGCTTGAGAGCATCAGCCAGTCATCAGGTCTCAGGCAGAAGATCTTCTGGTGGGCCTTGGCTCAGGGCAAGGCCGTGCTCAAGCTAACAATGACCGGCGGGAAACCCGGCTGGTGGTTGAGGAAAAAACACGGCCTTGCCGGCAAGCTGGTTTTCTCAAAACTAAAGGAACGGGTTGGAGGCCGGATAAGGTTTTTCGTATCGGGAGCGGCGCCACTATCAGCCGAAATCGGTGAGTTCTTCGCTTCGCTGGGTATGATTGTGTTGGAAGGCTATGGCCTTACCGAAACTAGCCCGGCCTTGGCTGTTAACAAGCTGGAGAAGTTCAAATTCGGAAGTGTTGGGCCAGCGATTCCAAATGTGGAACTCAAGATCGCTGAAAACGGGGAAATCCTGGCTAAAGGTCCTAATATCATGAAGGGCTATTATAAGGATCCCGAGGCAAGCGCGGAAGTCATTGATAATGATGGATGGTTCCATACTGGGGATATCGGTGAATTTGATGGGGATGGCTATCTTACAATAACCGACCGGTTAAAGAGCATCCTGGTTACCTCCGGGGGCAAGAATGTAGCACCAGCCCCCTTGGAGAACGCCATGATTCTCAGCCCATATATCGAGCAGGTGATGATTATCGGTGACGAACGGAATTTTATTTCCGCCCTGCTAGTTCCCAACTTTGAGAATCTTAATACCTTTGCTGAAGAAAAATCAATCAAGAGCCGGGACCGGAAGACGCTCGTTCAAGACCCTCAAGTTATCGAACTCTTTGAACGGGAGGTGGAGACTGCCATGGAGCCGTTCGCCCGATTTGAGAGAGTGAAAAAGTTTCTTCTCCTTACCAGGGAATTCACTATTGATGAGGGAGAATTGACGCCCACCCTGAAGGTTAAACGAAAGGAGGTCTTCGATCATTTCGGGGAGGAGATTGAGTCCATATACGCGAACGCTTCCCAGTAGATTGAATTCCTCATCAAAAACCGATTCCCCCCGCCTTAGCTATAAAACGGTGGGAGTCGACATCGATGCCGGTGAAGCGGCCGTTGATCGAATCAAAAAGCTAACCGCTACCACCCACGGTCCTCAGGTGCTGACAAACCTGGGCGGCTTTGGTGGCTTATATGAGTTTCCCAGAGATGACTATCGGCAACCGGTGCTGGTCTCCAGTACTGATGGAGTGGGTACCAAGCTCAAGATCGCATTCCTGACAGGCCGCCATGACACGATTGGACAGGACTTGGTGAATCACTGTGTCAACGACATCCTGACCACTGGGGCTCTGCCGCTCTACTTCCTCGATTACTTTGCTACCAGCTCTTTGGATGGCGATGTATTTGAAAAGGTTGTTGAGGGTATCACCAAGGCGTGTATTGAAAATGGCTGTGCCCTGATTGGTGGAGAGACAGCCGAGATGCCCGACTTTTACCAGCCTGGGGAATACGATATTTCCGGCACTATCGTTGGTGTTGTTGAGAAAGATGAGATCCTAACAGAACGGGCTATTAAAAGGGGGGATTTACTGGTTGGCCTGCCTTCCACCGGGCTGCATACCAATGGCTATTCCCTGGCCCGCAAGGCTTTGCTGCGGGAATGGACGGTGGATACCGAGCTGCCAGAATTAGATTGCACTGTGGGTGAGGCAATGCTGACCATCCATCGCTCATATCTACCGGTGATGCGGCCGATCCTGACCCAACCGTGGCTGCATGGCGCAGCCCATATCACCGGTGGTGGTATCGAGGGAAATCTGAGCCGTCCTTTACCAGAAGACTGCCACCTGGCCGTCGACTGGTCCGCCTGGGAATGGCCGCCGGTATTCCAGGTAGTTCAGCAAGCTGGCGGTGTGGACACCGAAGACATGCGCCGAACCTTCAACCTGGGAATCGGCTGGGTGTTAATTATCGCTTCCAACAGTTCTAGCTCACTGGAACATTACTTTCAGAAGATAGGTGAGCCCTACATCCTGTTTGGTGAAGTGCGCTGATCCAATGGCTGTTTCGTTTGCCGTTCTGGGAGCCGGGTCCTGGGGCGCTGCCATGGCGGCCCACCTGCACAATGCCGGTCATTCAGTCACTATCTGGCATTTCCTGGATGATGAAGCCCGGGAACTGGACAGGACCCGCAACCACCCGTTTCTTGAAGGATTTATCCTGCCCACAGGGATTGTGGTGACATCTGATCTCGCTAGTGCTATTTCTAGTTCCGAGGTTATCATGGTGATTGTCCCGTCCCAGGTCGTCCGCAAGGTCGTGGGAGAGGCTGCGGCTCATATTGGTCAGCGAAAGGTTGTTAATCTGAGTAAAGGCATCGAAGAGGGCAGCCTCATGCGGATGTCGGAAGTAATCATTGAAGTTGCTGGGCTGCCGCCTGATAGGATTGCTACTGTTTATGGCCCCAGCCATGCGGAAGAAGTGATGTGCGGTATTCCCACAACGCTTGTGGCCGCCAGTGAAAATATCGACTACGCTCGGGAGCTGCAGCGGCTTTTAAGCACCGACCGCCTGAGGGTATACGCCAACCGGGACATTATCGGTGTTGAGATGGGTGGAAGTGTCAAGAATGTGATCGCTATTGCCGCCGGTATCTGCATAGGGATCGGCTTCGGGGACAATACGCTGGCTGCTCTTACAACCCGGGGCCTGGCCGAGATAACCCGGCTGGGTGTGGCCACGGGAGGGGATATCCATACCTTTGCAGGTCTCAGCGGAATCGGAGATCTGGTCGTTACTACCTACAGCCGTCACAGCCGTAATAGGCGCCTGGGCGTTGAAATTGGCCAAGGCCGGAAAATGAAGGAGGTCATGGCCGAAATGGGTATGGTGGCTGAAGGGGTCTTCACAGCTCGGTCGGTCATGGACCTGGCTAAAAAGCATAACGTCAATATGCCTATTTGTCAGGAGGTATACCGCGTCCTTTTCGAAGATAAAGACCCCCGTCAGGCTATAGCTGATCTGATGACCAGAGACCTGCGGGATGAGACGGTACTTTAGGGCGCTGCTGGTCTTTCTGACGGCCTCCAGTACGCTCCTTCCCCAGAAACCTGCCCCGATCTGCGGTTTGCCGCATATCGCCCACATGCCTCCCGGCGAGGCAACAATACTCTACAAACCAGGTGTTCCCTCCGAAAATCCCACCTTCCTGATTCGGGAGCACTACAATAGCAGTACTCTCATTGAAGTGGATTTCTATCTCATGCACGATGAGGCCACCTTCAGCGTCTACGCCGAAGCAGCGGAGGTGGATTCCATGAGAGTAGACTCCATTGCCGTTGCCGAACTGGTAGCGGCTTTCAGGGACCACACCTTTGAGGGCTCCGTCGATTCCTCCAGTGGGATTAAGGCCATTGCTGAAGATGTCTTTGGCTCCCCCCCGAGCTGGTATCGGAACGGCAAGGTTTTCATCCTGCTTATTGATGTGAGGGACGACTATGTCCCAGATTCTTCCGAGTTTTTTGTGGCGGGATACTTCGATCCTCTGGACCAGACACAATATGGCAATCAAGCGAATATTATTTATCTGGACACAAATCCCGGGCAGCTCACCGGGGAATACATCAAACTTCAGATAAGAACCCTGGCACATGAATATCAGCACCTTATCCATTATGGCCATGACAACAACGAGGAAAACTGGATTAACGAAGGCCTTAGCGAACTATCTCCAGTACTCATGGGGTTGCCTCACAGGGATTTTACCCTCTATTTAACCGATACCAACGTAAGGCTCGACATTTTTCCCGGTGAGCTCGCCGACTATGCCCGTACTGGCCTGTTTTTTCTTTATACCTGGATAAGGTTTGGAACGCCGTTTATCAGAAATATGATCGCCCGCACCGAAAATGGGATCACCGCCCTTGAAAACACCCTGTCCAGCTTCGGCTATCCACCCTTCGATGACTACCTCTACGGCTGGCACTTGGCCAACTTCATCCAGGGTGATGGGTCCTATGGTAAGTATGGACCTTTTCCCCAACCAGTCATGCACGATGTTATCATCAGCTTCCCTGAGAATGATTTCCATCGCCAGGTGAAGCGTCTCGGTGCGCACTGGACAACAATAACAGGGGGATGGAACCTGTACCTGTCTGCGGTTCGCAGCGGAAGTGAGCCGCGCCTGACCTTGATCAATGGCAATGACCGTACCTTGATTCCTGCTCCGCAATTGACTTCGATTGGCTTTCAAGATTCCACATTTGGCATAGATTATAGTGAACTGGTTGTTTTGGCAACCTCCTCAACGGCTGTTTCTGACAGCGTATCCTATGCGCTGTTTGTTGATGCCGAAGGCGGCTTTGAGGAAACAATTATCTCATACGATGGGGATAAGGGTGCTGACGAGGAAGTTCCCTGGATCAGTCTGGGTGATGAAAGAGGCGAAGGTGAAGCAGCCCTAGTCTTCGACATTCCCGATAATTCAGCAGATCTATCAGCGGTTCACTTTTATGCCCAGACAAGTGATTCCGTCCGGGTGCGAGTGTATAGTCAAGCCCTTGTGCCGGACAGCGTGATTTACACGGCCTCGATCAACGCTCCACTTGGCAGCAAATGGACTGTCCACCGGCTTCCCCTTGGCATACAGGAAGGAAATCAGCGGGTCTACGTGTCCGTGGCCAGCGCGAATAACGCCCTGGCATATAATGAAAACGATACTACTTCACACTTCAGCTATTATCGCTTCCCGGATAGTACCTCATTTTTCCGACTGGACAGATTAAAGGTCACACTTCCGAGTGGTCATGATAAAATCTTATCAGGCAACTGGTCCATCCGGTTGTCTTATCTGGTGCCGGATACCAGCGAGGACGAAATAGATGTACCACTCGCCGTGGGGTATTTCTATCCCAATCCTTTCATAATTGAGGGTTCGTCTCGATCAGTGGTGAAGTTGGAAATCAACCCGGGGAAATCGGCCGAAGTCCGTCTGTACAATATATTGGGACAGGAGATCTGGAAACATACACGGCCAGCCGGTGTACCTTCCCCAGTTGAATGGCACGGATTGATGGATGACGGACGACTGGCCCCCAGCGGAGTCTACTTGGCCAGGATAGCTGTGAGCGATGCGATGGTCTATCGCAAACTGGTCCTGATCCGTTAGTGAACAGTACTTTCTTCCCGGCATCTGTGGCTATAATTTCCTGGTGCGCCCTTGTAGCTCAGTTGGATAGAGCATCTGCCTCCTAAGCAGAGGGTCCCCGGTTCGAGTCCGGGCAAGGGTACGGTGCTTGTCGCATTCATTCTTGAACACTAGGAGGGATAACAGTGAAAATATACGCCAACCTTACCAGGACCTCTCTACTCTGTGCTGCTCTATTGATCTGGCTGGGCATGGCGTGTGCTACCTTCACAAGGGTTGCACCTGCTATAGACATCACAGGTACGTGGCAAGCAGACTTCAATACTCCTCAGGGGAAATTTGAAACATTTCTGAAGATCCAGAGGGTGAGAAATGGGATCCTGCTGGCAACCATTGATGTCCCTTCTATGAGTGCTCGTGATATACCGGTTACCTTCAGTTATGAAAATGGCATCGTGCACTGGGAAATTGAAGCTTATGAGGTTTCTTTCAATGGGAAGCCGATCGATTCCTCAACGATTGAAGGGACGATTGTTCAAGTTGGTCGTGAGCCTGGTTCGGCCATATACAAACGCGTGGAATAGTCAGGCGGCAGCTTTACTATTTGTTTAATCAAAAAGGAGTAACAATCATGAGAAGACATTCTAATCATCCTGGGGCATTACTGCTCCTATTTTCTCTGTTGATCTGGCTGGGGATGGCGTGCGCCGCCTTCACAAAGGTTTCGCCTGTCGCAGATATAACGGGTACATGGAAAGCCGAATTCGATACTCCCGAAGGCAAGCTGGAAATATTCATGAAGATCAATAAATCGGCCACTGGCGACTTTACTGCCACTATGGATGCCCCCGCCTTCGGTGCCTATGATGTGCCGCTGGTTTTTAGCTTCGAAAATGGCGTCGTACATTACATAATCCCACAGGTCCAGGCTACCTTCGACGGCAAGCTGGTTGATCCCTCCACGATTGAAGGTGTCGCAAGCAGTCAGGAAGGGGCCGAGCCCGGGCCAGCGATATTTAAACGCGTAGAGTAAGACGGCTGCGGCTGCCTGACCACTCATTTTCTCAGATAGAAAGGACAATCATGAAAAAACACTCTGCCCGTCCTGGGGCATTGTTGCTTCCACTAACTCTGTTGATCTGGCTGGGCATGGCTTGCGCCACTGTCACAAAGATTGCACCTGCCGCAGACATATCGGGCAGGTGGAAAGCCGTTTTCGAGACTCCTGAAGGTGATCAGGAATCATTTCTAAACATCCAGAAGTCATCCGATGGAACCCTCACCGCTACCATGGATTCCCCCGCCTATGGCGCCTATAACGTACCGCTGAACTTCAGCTTTGAAAATGGTGTCGTGAACTGGGAAATCGAACAGGTAGGGGTTTCTTTCGACGGCAAGCTGATTGATCCTTCGACGATCGAAGGTGCAATCCTTCAATCTGGCAGTGAGTTAGGAACGGCGATATATAAACGCATAGAGTAGTACCCCAGTCACAACGATAAGCCGTTGCCTCCGGGACTGTTTCGTTGATCGTCCCTGGTTCGTCACGCGCGGGAAATATTATGCTGAGCTGACTTTACCCTGATGTCGGCGAAAATCAATGCGATTTTTGACTGAAAGATTTGGCGATAATGTTGGCTTATCTGATTGTGGAATCGAGGACTGGACCCCGCGCAGGGACAAGTCGGATTTACTTTAATAGGATCATCTTCTGCGTTTGGCGGAGTTCCCCCGCTCTGATCTGATAGAAATAGATACCTGAGGGCATTGGTTGCCCCTGGTCATCTTTACCGTCCCAACGGATCACTTTGAGTCCGGTCTTCACTAGACCCTGATCTATCGTCCTTATCTGTTCACCCCTGATGTCATAGATCTTCATTACTACTTCTGTCGGAGTCGGCATGAAATATTTAATAGTAGTCATCTCGTTGAAGGGATTTGGATGATTGTGCGTTGTGAAGAATCCCGGCACATTCTGACTGGTAGTACCAACTTCCTCACTGGCGCTGATCGCCAATTCGTAGGCGGCCAGGGCGTCGATTCTACCGTAGCCGTAAGTATTGTTCGGAAAATAGGTTCCTTCGGTATCACCGCATACCTGGCTCGTGGTGATGGGGACTGCGGTATGGATAATGATTTCCTCGATCAGGTCAACGTTTCCGGCTAAAGCTGGATTCGCTGAAAGGAGTAAGGCGACCAGTCCGGCTACATGCGGACCGGCGAAACTGGTCCCCCTCACTTCCAGGTAACTGTCATCAATCGTTGAACTACGGATATCCTGGCCGGGTGCTACGACATCCGGCTTGATTCTATCACTGCCATCAATCATTACCGGGCCGCGGCTGCTCAGCCTGGCTATGGAATCATTGCTGGTAGTTGCACCCACAGAAAAGTAGTCCTTATATATCGCCGGTGGCAAATTGATGCTGCTGCAAACGGGACCGTCATTGCCGGCTCCACCCAGCACTACTATCCCGGCCGCCCGTACATTGTTAAAACTGATCTCTAATGCGTCCAGGGCTTCGCAACCTTCCTCCGCGGTACACAGATAAGAATTGGTGATCACGTGCGGCGCTTTGGAGGGATCGGAATTATCTCCATTTAGATCCGTGGGTGCAACCATCCACTCTAAACATTCCGTTATATATGAAATGTATGTACCGTTTTCCGGCTCCCAGCAGCGGCATCCGATCCATTTTGCATCCGGTGCCATACCAATGCGATTGCCCTGTCCGTCATCGCCTACCATTATCCCCATGGTAAGTGTCCCATGACCCACAGTGGATTCATCACAGGGTTCAGGTGAATCAGGCTGACATCGGGAGGCTTTTATATGCACAGCATCATGCCAGTTATAATTATGATCAACCTGTTCTCCATCCGATCCCCGGTATTGATGAATTAATGCTGAATGCTGCCATTCATACCCGGTATCGATTCCACCGACGATTACACCTTGGCCGGTAATTCCCTGACCCCATACAGCCGGGGCTTGCACAAGCGTGATGTTCCATTCGATCCCTTCCGGGGAGCTTTGTGATTTGGGTAGTTGCGGATCAATAGCTGATTGATCGATCCTTAATTGGGAATTAGCATGGATGGCAGATACAGCCGGGGATCTGGCCACTTTTTCAAGGATTTGAAGACCACTTTTAACCAATATCATATTGGCGATCCAGAATCGTTGATATTCCACGTTCTCCGAGATAAGTGTTTCAATGATGTCAGGCTGGGTTCTCTCTGCTAGCTCACTCAACCTTTCAAAAACATATTTCCCCTTCTCGAGTTTTGTCCTCAGTTCCGTAGCTTCACTCAAATCGGCCTGTTCATTTAGAAGTACGATATAGGCGATTTCACGTACTGATGCCGCTTCCAGTACCGTCGCGTCTACTTTCTCGCGCCAGTCGTCCGAAGTTGCGGATAGAGCCACTGTAGAAGTCAGAAAGATAAAAGTCGGAAACAGTATATTTTTATGCCTGAATGTCATGAGTCATATTAAACCGGCCAGGAGTTTGATAGATAGCTCCAGCTCCTCGGTGAAAACGACCGGCTCGTGCATGTTTTCCCCAAGGAGTATAACCTGGGTGATCACAGGATCGATATTAGGCAAATGAGATGGGAATGCAATAGAAATTGGCCCACTCTTTTGCCATCTGATTAGAACATCCCACAAAGCCGGATTTACCCTTAGCCAGACGAAGGGACGTGCGGTCTGGGGATATTTTATTCGAGTTCCTTTAGTGTAACTTTCGTTGCCGATCACCTGCTATTAAATTCGTCCTGGTGATCAAGCAGTAATGGCCGCTACCTCTACTCTTTAGACAAAGGAACATTCATTGGCAATCGATAACGCTATCAAGGAACCGCAGGTTGATGAAGAGCTGGCGTTGGAGCACGGCCTCTCCAGCGAAGAATACGCCCGTATCCAGGATATTCTGGGCCGCAAGCCTACTTTTACCGAACTTGGCATCTTCTCCGTCATGTGGAGCGAGCACTGTTCCTATAAGAGCTCCATCAAGGTCTTGAAGACCCTGCCGCGCTCCGGCGGTCGGCTGCTGGTATCGGCGGGGGAGGAGAACGCCGGGCTGGTGGATGTCGGTGATGGCTGGGCAGTGGCCTTCAAGATCGAAAGTCACAACCACCCCTCGGCGGTTGAGCCCTACCAGGGGGCGGCCACCGGAGTGGGGGGGATCATGCGGGATATCTTCACCATGGGAGCCAGGCCCATCGCTTGCCTCGACCCGCTGCACTTTGGCAGTCTGGATGATCCTCATAACCGCTTCCTGCTGGACCACGTGGTAAAAGGGATCGCGGACTATGGCAACTGCCTGGGTATACCTACTGTTGGGGGTGAGGTCTTCATCTCGGACGCCTATGCGGGTAATCCGATAGTGAATGTAATGTCAGTGGGCGTGGTGCGTCACGACCGTGTAGCCAGCGCGGTTGCCAAAGGCCCGGGTAATCCGGTCTACCTTGTGGGCAGTAAGACCGGCCGTGACGGTATCCACGGTGCCACCTTTGCCAGCGAGGAGCTCTCCGAGGAATCCGAGTCCCGCAAGAGCAACGTGCAGGTGGGTGATCCCTTCAGCGAGAAGCTGCTCCTGGAAGCCACGTTGGAACTTGCCCGGCGGCCGTTCCTGGTGGGCATTCAGGACATGGGGGCGGCGGGGATCACTTGCAGCAGCTCGGAGATGGCAGCCAAGGGTGAGGCGGGTATCCGCCTGAACTTGGACGCCGTACCTCTTCGTGAGGAAGGCATGATCCCCTATGAAATCATGCTGTCCGAGTCACAGGAGCGGATGCTGGTAGTGATCCAGAAGGGTTTCGAGAAGGAGCTGAAGGAGATATTTGATCGTTGGGATCTGGACTGCACTCCCATCGGCGAGGTAATCGACACCGGTAAAATGGAGGTCTTCTCTAACGGTAAAAGGGTGGCGGAGATACCCTGCTCTGAGCTGGTCCTGGGCGGCGGCGCACCGCAGTATACCATGCCAGCGCGTCGACCGGCCTACCTGGAGGAAGCCAACCACCTCGACCTGGATGCCCTGCCCGAACCGAAGGATTACAACGCTGCCCTTTTAAAACTGCTGGCGCGGCCCAATATCACCCACAAGGGCTTTATCTTCGAGCAGTATGACAGCACCGTCCGCACCAACACGGTGATAGGCCCCGGAGCCGATGCCGCCGTTATTCGGGTCAAGGGCACCAGCAAAGGCCTGGCTGTATCCACCGATGGAAACGGCCGCTATACTTGGCTGAATCCCAATGCGGGTGGCAGGATTGCCGTTGCTGAGGCGGCCCGGAACGTGGTCTGCACCGGCGCTCAGCCGGTGGCGATTACTAACTGCCTGAACTTCGGCAATCCCAAAGACCCGGAAATCTATTACCAGTTTAGTGAGGCAGTCGCTGGGATGGGCGATGCCTGCCGCTTGTTTAATACTCCCGTTACCGGCGGAAATGTCAGCTTCTACAACGAGAATCCCGACGGAGCTGTCTATCCCACCCCCGTTGTCGGTATGTTGGGACTGATAGAGGATCTGGAGCACACTACCACCCCGGGCTTCAAGCAGGAGGGCGATTTTATCGTGGTGCTGGGCTCCATCAACGGTGAATTGGGGGGCAGCGAGTACCTGGAAATGGCTCATAAACTGGTAGCGGGCGAGCCCCCGTTGATCAATCTTGAGACCGAGATGAACGTTCAGGGGACCTGTCTGGAAGGTATCCAGCAGGGCTTTATTCACTCGGCCCACGATATTTCCGATGGGGGGCTGGCGGTGTGCCTGGTGGAATCCCTCCTGGCTGCCCCGGATGGGCTGGGGGCTGAGATCCACCTTACCCGTCGCCTGCGCAACGATGAAATGCTCTTCGGCGAGAGCCAGAGCACCATCATCATCACCGTAGCCGAAGACGACCTGCTGCCCCTCCAGCGCATCGCCATGGGTGATCAAGTACCCTGCATCACCATCGGCCGGGTAACCACCAGCGGCCGTCTCCAGCTCAACGACCTGATCGATCTGGATCGGAAGCAGCTGCGCAAGGCATATATGGAGAGCTTCGGGCGAATCATGGGGGCGTAGGTATTTGCCGTCCGGTGGTGGGAGGCCAGACTTACCGGAAACATGAAGGAGGTACAACCATGACCGACAATACCGAAACCTGCTGCGCGAAATTCGATCCGCAGCCATGGGACGAAAAGGAGATAACCTGGGAGAACAAGCAGTTCTTTAAGGCCAGGGCCAGGAGTCTCTTCCACATACCGCTGAATTTCGGCTCGGTGATGCGTAAAAGCGTCGGCCGTATCGAAGCGGCGGATGCCAAACCCGAGGAGATGATCGTACTCTCCGACGAAAATTCTCTGTGGGGCACAGACATCTACATCGATGTTACTAAGGATGTACCAGACGCTAAAATGGCTTCCCTGTCAGGCACGTTTCTTAGTAGGGTCTTCGAGGGGCCATATAGGAATATCAGGACTTGGGTGAATGAAATGCATGAGTACGTGAAGTCCCAGGGCAAAGAGCTAAAGAATCTTTATTTCTATTACACCACCTGCCCGAATTGCGCTAAGAAATACGGCAAGAATTACGTCGTCCTCCTGGCGCAGGTATAATCAGCTGAAGGACAAACATACAACGACCGGATTATTCTCTCATCAAATGTAGGCTGGACTTCCCCCAAAATTAGACTCTTGAGGTTTTAACCTGTTGACTTATTGAGGTTTAAGCAACTTACAAGAGCACAGGCTGTTTTCTAGGGAAAACTCCATCGGCTCTGCCCTGTAAAAACACTCTTCGCGCACCAGGCGAACGACAAACCGCATCAATGGGCTTATATTCCGGCACTATGATAATGATACTCCATGTCACCTCATTACCACATCCACTTCTCCGCTGGATGAGGAGTAGAAAATTGCTTACTCCGAATTCACGTCTCCCGTCGGGAAGAAGCTTTATGATGCGGAATTTTGTAGGGATTTTGTGGAATTTTACGCCGGTCCAGTAAGTCATACCCGACTCATCTGCCGCGCAACTAAATTCACTCCCATGTTATCTCGACCTGCCTTAATCAATGGTTAATCCTCTGCGCCGCCTGTACGACTGGGTCCTGCACTGGGCCGAAACCCCCTACGGAGTGCCGGCCTTGCTGGTCCTCGCCTTCGCCGAGTCGTCCTTTTTTCCGGTCCCACCGGACGTGCTACTGATCGCACTGGCGGTGTCAATACCATCGAGGGCTTTTTGGTATGCCCTTGTATGCGCCGTCGGGTCCATCTGCGGGGCCTATCTTGGCTACGCCATCGGCTATTTTACCTGGGAAGCTATCGGTCGGCCGCTGGTGGAATTCTACCACGGCCAGGAGACCATGGACTGGATCCGTCTGCAGTACGAGACCTACGGCTTCTGGGGTGTGTTTGTGGCTGCCCTGACGCCTGTACCCTACAAGTTCTTCACCATTGCCTCAGGAGTGTTCGAATTCCACCTGGGGACCTTCACGGTGGCCTCCATACTGGGCCGGGGATTACGCTTCTTCGCCGTGGGCACGCTCATCTACTTCTTCGGACCGCCCGTTAAGGACCTGATCGACCGGCGCTTCAACCTGATGGTCGTCCTCTTCGCAATCCTGCTGGTGGGAGGATTTGTGGCCATCAAGTGGCTGCTGTGAGCCAAGGGAGGTATACAGGTTAACGCTTTAATTCAAGCAAACTAAAGGCTATCTCACGTCCCGGGTGCTATAACATATGACGAATCAGACCGTAAAGAAGCCAATCCTCGTTCTGGGAGGCACTGGTCACTATGGCCGGCACATCGTCCGTAGTTTAGTCGGGAAAGGTGATCCAGTCCGGGTACTTAGCCGGAACGCTACGATTGCCCGCCAAGTCGTAGGGGACAGGCCGGAGATTATTGAGGGGGATATCACGTCTTTTGAATCGGTAAGGACATCGTTGAACGGCGCCACAGCGATTGTGATCAGTGTCTCCGCATTAAAATGGAAAACAATTCGTCATATAGACCTCATCGAGCGGGATTCGGTGCTTAAGGTGCTGGAAGAAGCACCGAAGGCGGGCATTGAACGGGTAGTTTATCTTTCGGGCTATCAACTACGAGAAGATGTCATCGAGGGGCTCAAACTGCACCAGTTTGCCCGTACAATGCAGGAGCTGGAAGCAGCCTTGTCCAAGTCCAACCTGAACTGGACGGTACTCGGATGTGCTCCCTCGATGGAGCTCTTCTTTGCCATGTTGCGGAAAGGCGCCATGATGGTTCCTGGCGGAGGACCACCCGCTCTGCCAACGATTTCACCTGTGGATGTGGGTGAAATTGCGGCCCAGGCGGTCTTACGGGATGACCTCCGGGGAGAGCGCTTTCGACTGACCGGACCCGAAGCCCTGTCTTTTCCCGAGGCCGCCCGGCGTATTTCTGCCGTCACGGACAGGCCAATCAAATTCAAAAGGATGCCCTTAACCCCAATCAAAATAGCAGCGGCGCTTATGCGGCCGTTTAATCCATTCCTTCAGCATCTTTTTTGGGCTATCAAGCTTATGAATCATTTCCCCCAGGACATTGCGGCGGAAGTTCCGGCAGCCCACCAACTTCTACTGGAAACATTCGATTATGTCCCCACTACACTGGAAATGGAAGTCCGCCATCGAAGCGAGAAGTGAGGGTGCCCCCCCTCGCTAGGCTATACATTGCATTCGTGAATCCATATGACTATGTCCAGGCACACGGCCCACTTGCTATCAATTGTCTTCAACCCGCTGTTTAACTCCATTTATGTTTTTCTACTCCTCGTTGGTGCTGACAGAGATCTGGCTCTGGAGCGCAAGCTGGCGATATTCTGCATCGCATTCCTGTTCTCCAGCGTTGTTCCCATGGCTCATGTCGCCTGGCTGAAGTGGCGCGGCATTATTGAGTCCCTGGATGTAGAGCAGCGGCAGAGACGACTGTTGCCGCTGATAGTGGGAATACTGAGTTATGCCGCTGGCTATCTCATACTTTTCTGGATGCAAGCACCGGCAGTTGTGTCAGGTCTGATGTTCTGCTATGCCGCTAATACTTTATTGGTAGCCATCATTACCCGTTGGTGGAAAGTCAGTATACACGCCACAGGGATCGCTGGGCCGATTGTGGCGCTGATCTTCCGGTTTGGCTGGCTGGCGGTCCCGCTATACGCCCTGGTGCCCATTATAGCACAGGCACGGGTAGTTTTGGGAAAACACACCGTCTGGCAGGTAGTGGTGGGGGCTTGCATCGGTACCTTTCTCACCGCTTTCCAACTGTACTACCTGTTTCATTTATGAAGCGGTCCGGTCAATCCGTTGGTTGAAAGGGGCTTGTGGCGGCCTCGTGGTGCGTGTAATTTCCATCGGGAGCTGATCCCGCCTGCGGGGCATGGCGCAGTCCGGTAGCGCGCTTCGTTCGGGACGAAGAGGTCGCGAGTTCAAATCTCGCTGCCCCGACAGAGAAGGCCCGGTGGACATCCGCCGGGTTTTTCTAGTGCCAAATAATGAGCTGCCTGCTAATCCTTCTTTTCCCTTCGTCGCATCGCCGGTTTGGTTGGTAATTTAGCGGCGATTATTTTTCTTTATGAATGACATTTTTGACTAATTACATAGATAGCAGCCAAGTATGACCCCAAAATGCCTCCTCTAAGACGTCGCGGCGGAGTAAATGAGAGGAAATAAAGAATGGAATACAAAGAGATATTAGATATCCTTGCACCCTGTGGACTTAACTGCTGTAAATGTTATGCTTATTCTGTGGGTGAAATAAAAATCCACAGTACGAAGCTACAAGAGCTGCTGGGATCATTTGACAAATATGCTGAGAGGTTCTCCGCGTTTCTTCCCATTTTCAAAAGCTATCCCTCTTTTAAAGAATTACTCCAACATTTTACCAAGGCAAACTGCAATGGATGTAGGAAGGGCACTTGCATTTACCCTGATTGTGGAGTTATTACTTGTTATCAAAATAAGGGTGTTGACTTTTGTTTTCAATGCGATGAATTCCCTTGCGAGAAAACTAACTTCGATCTCGATCTCAAAGGTAGATGGATTCAAATGAATAATCGGATGAAAGAGATTGGGATTGAATCTTATTATCAAGAAACTAATAACTTGCCTCGCTACAGATAGCACAAGAGGTACTGGTATATTGTCGGTAGCTGGATCGCTGTCTTTTCTCCTCGGAGTGGGGCGCGGTTTATGTAAATTCACCGTCAGTGATATGTCGTATTAAATCCGGTAAGGCCGGTTATAGAGGTGGCGCTCAGCCATGATCCCTAAATACCCCTTCAAAGACATCGAAACCAAATGGCAGGCCCGTTGGGAAGAGACCGGTGTCCATCAGCCCGACTTGGGCCACCCCAAACGCAAGCTATATAGCCTAACTATGTACAGCTACCCGTCGGGGGACAAGCTGCACATTGGCCACTGGTACAACTACGGTCCGGCCGACACCTGGACCCGCTTCAAGAAGATGCAGGGCTACGACACCTTCCATCCCCAGGGATTTGACGCTTTCGGTCTGCCTGCCGAGAACTATGCCATCAAACACGGGGTACATCCGGCCAAAAGCACCGCTGACAACGTCGCTACCATGTTGCGCCAGCTGTGCGAGATCGGCGCCATGTACGACTGGTCCAACTATGTGGACACCAGCCACCCTGACTACTACAAGTGGACTCAGTGGATCTTCCTGAAGCTCTATGAGCAGGGCTTGGCGGTGCAGGAAGAGGCACCGGTGAACTGGTGCCCTGGCTGTCAGACAGTGCTGGCAAACGAGCAGGTTAAGGAAGGCGGCAACTGCGAGCGGTGCGGCACTACGGTTATTCAGAAGGAGCTCAAGCAGTGGTTCTTTAAGATCACCCGCTATGCTGAGGAATTACTTGAAGACCTGGACCGAATCGACTGGCCCGAGCGGACAAAGACCATGCAGCGCAACTGGATCGGACGCTCTGAGGGGGCTGACATCGTCTTCAAGGTCGCCGGCGTGCCGGATAAGGAGATTAGCGTATTTACGACCCGCCCGGATACGGTATTCGGGGCTACTTATATGGTTCTGGCACCGGAGCATCCACTGGTCAACGAAATCACCACCGATTACCGCTGCCAGGAGGTGGAGACCTACCAGGCCCGTGCCCGGGCTATGACCGAGCTGGAACGCATCGCCATGGGGCAGGAGAAAACTGGTGTGTTTACCGGTGCCTATGCCGTCAATCCTTTCACTCGGGAAGACATCCCCATCTGGATCGCCGACTACGTGCTGATCAGCTACGGCTCCGGGGCCATAATGGCTGTGCCTGGCAGTGATGAGCGGGACTTCGAATTCGCCGTCAAATATGGCCTTAAGATCGTAGAGGTGGTTTCGCCCGATGGACAAACACATGGTATCGACCAGTGCTATGCCGGAGAGGGAATTGCCCTTAATTCCGGCAAATTCACGGGTATGCCGACAAATCAGGTCTTTGAAGGAGTGGTACACCGACTTGAAAGGATGAGGCAGGGGGGAGGTACAATCCAGTATCGCCTACGGGATTGGCTTATCAGTCGACAGCGCTACTGGGGCGCGCCTATACCCGTCATTCACTGTGATAATTGCGGGGTGGTACCTGTGCCCTATGAAGACCTGCCAGTACTGCTGCCGGAGGATATTGACCTGGCGGCGGCTCAAGGCCAGGACGTATCACCGCTGGCTACGGTGGATAGTTTCGTCCAGGTCGCTTGTCCCGATTGCGGCGGTGAGGCGGCGCGGGATACCGATACCATGGACACCTTCGTGGACTCGTCCTGGTACTTCCTGCGGTATGTTGATGCGGGCTATACGGAAGGCCCCTTTAATCCTGAACGGGTGCGGGACTGGCTGCCAGTGGATATGTACATCGGCGGGGCGGAGCACGCCACTATGCATCTGCTCTACGCCCGCTTTATTGTCAAGGCCTTGCGGGACGCCGGCCTGCTCCACTTCGATGAGCCCTTCCTGAGCCTGAGGCACCAGGGAATCATCACCAATCAAGGGGCCAAGATGTCCAAACGCATGGGGAATGTAGTATCCCCGGACGATTTCATCTCGAAGTACGGCTCCGACGTTTTCCGGTCATACCTCATGTTCATGGGACCATACCACGAAGGCGGTGACTGGAACGATAGTGGTATCACGGGCTTGGCCCGCTTCCAGGAGCGGGTATGGAAACTGATACAGCTGCCGGAAAGAGCAGAGTCCGAATCTGGCTCCGATCTACTCAGACTGCTCCACATGACAATCCGGGAGGTTACCAACGACTTGGAGGCGCTGCGCTTCAATACCGCCATCAGCCGTCTGATGGAGTTTGCTAACGCCCTTTCCGGGAGCGAGTGTATAGATCGCCAGCTGCGCGACTGTTTTATCCAACTGGTTGCTCCATTCATGCCTCATCTGGCGGAGGAGCTGTGGGAATTATCAGGCCATGGCGAAAGCGTGTTTTCCTCTAAATGGCCGGAATACGCCCCAGAGCTTTGTCAGGCAGAGACGATTACCCTTGGCGTGACCGTCAATGGTAAGCGGCGGGGCGAGGTAACGGTTGACAAGAATGCCGACGAAGACACTGTTCTGGCGGCTTCCAGGAATGTAGAGAGCGTTCAGCGGCACTTGGCGGGAAAGGAGATCGTCCGGGAGATTGTGGTTCCGGGTAGAGTGGTGAATTTCGTGGTGCAGTAATCGCTGGTATTACTTTTTTTACTGCTAGTTCCGAGTTTCTATTTTCAAGTTAATGAAACGCCTCCATGCTAACAGCAGGGCGGAGGATGTTGGTGAGATGTGAAATTGTATCACGTTGATAATTATACATAATATATATTATGCGCAATTATGCTTATTCCATGTTTTTGTCTTCTCCCCATAATATCTTAAGAAATTGCCTGCAGATCTTCACTTAACTCACTCAGGTTCCCCATGGCAACAGCCATAGTATTGATATAGCTATGGTTCAGTATCCATTTAAGGGCTGACCTGTATGATGGCTGATCCTCACCCTTAAAAGCATATGGGCCGCCCGAGCAGGTTTTCATTGCTACTATTCCAATATTATTCTGTTCCGCCTTTTCCAATTCCTTTTCTAACGCTGGTTGATCCCATTCACGATAATTGTCACTTAGCATATGCATATACGAACCCTTGTGATTATATGGGACCATAACAACGTCATATGATTTACTTTTATTGGCTGCTTTGAGAAGTTCTACCTGATTCGAATGAGTCGAAAAGCCACAAGCTCTTATCTGTCCCTTTTCCTTGGCATCGCGGAAAAAGTCTACTACGGCATCATGGTTAATCATGTCAACTGAGTCCGCTTCATGAAACAGTAGCACGTCAATGTAGTCGGTCTGAAGGGCTTTAAGGCTTTCAGCGAGCAAGGATTGGGTCAGGTTTGTTATTCTATCATAAACCTCGGTTGAATCGAGGTTTTTGCCTATTCCCTGGAGTTTAATCTTTATTTTAGATTGAACGATTACCTCTTCACGTATTCCCTTAATCACCTTCCCAACCATCACTTCATTCTGGCCGTTAAAATAGGATCGACCGGTATCGATGAAGTTTATCCCGGCTTTGAGTGCATTACGAAGCAGCATCGGCTCCATTGTCCGGGAGGCGCCGAACCCAACAGGTGTTACTCTGATTCCAGTCCTACCGAGCTGGCGGTATTCAGGGACAGCCTGCTTGTCTTGAGCAGGTTCAGATAGTCTGAACCGTTCCCCTCGGAAAAGACCGAACGTAAGTAGTCCCGCCGAGGCCTTGCTTAGAAAGCCTCTCCGGGAAATCTGTTTATCTTTATGCTCATCCATATTATGCTTTCATGTTGATTATCCTAGAAGAGATTCCCGAATCCACTCCATGTACGGCTCGTGTAGCACCTCTCCGTCAAGCTCCACAATCTCCGGCACTTCGTAGCTGTGATGCTCTTCAAGTAATGCTTGAACTTCCGGTCCTTTTTCCTGAATTGTCTTAATAATTAGCAGGATTTCACTGTCCAGCTGTACTGCTTTGTCCCAATGGAATACCGAGGTGATGTTTGGGATCAGGTTCACACAGGCGGCGGCTCGGCTTTCAACCAGGAGCCGGGCTAGATCCTGGGCTTGGAGCAGATCGTCGTGGGTAGATAGGATGATTCTGATGATGCTGTTGTTCGGTTTCATGGGCTCAATGTAGCCGCAACTGGGCGTTAAGGCAAAAAAAATCGAAACGGGAGTGCAAATTTACTCGTATGCTTTAATTATTGAGTGTACCTTCTCCCCCACTTTGCAATTAATAATAAGAATACAACCAATATGCCCATAGTATCAATATGAATACTTCGTCATACAGCTATTTCCGCTTTTTCCTGCTCGTAGCAGCACTTTTAACATTATCACTCGCACCGCCCCCCAAGCCCATTATTATAAAGCTGGCGACACTGGCACCTGTTGGATCACCCTGGTATGATGTGCTCATGGATGTTGTTCAGGATTGGCAGGAAGTCACCGATAATCGGGTGCAGGTAAAAATGTACCCTGGCGGTGTTGCTGGTGATGAAAGTGATCTTATTACAAAAATGAGACTTGATCACATCCAGGCAGCTGCTATGACAGCCACGGGAATTAGTGATGTGGACAAGGGTATCTGGGGACTTTCCCTGCCCCTTATGTTGCAGGATTATAATCAGCTGGACTGGCTCCGAGCCCAGATTGAAAAAGAGCTCACTGGACGGCTAGAGAAGGCCGGATTTATGGTACTTGCCTGGGCAGATGTGGGTTGGGTTTACTGGTTCAGTCGACAGCCCATTTATGCCCCTGAGGACTTGCAGAAGCAGCGCATATTCACTTGGTCCAGCGGTCCCAACGTCGAGGGATTGTGGAAGTCGGGTGGATTCCATTCGGTGAGCATCGCCGCTACTGACGTACTGCCGGCTCTGCAAACCGGCCTGATCGATGCGTTGGGCACTACTCCATTGGTAGCCGCTACCTCTCAATGGTTTGGGATTGCCAAGTATATGAATCCTGTTAAATGGTCCGTCATGACGGGGGGAATAATCATCACCAAGCAGGCCTGGGAGCGGATACCTGCTGAATTGCGTCCTAAACTAAGGGCTACTTTCCAGCGTCACCAGGACCGGATTAAAAACGAAATCCGGTACATGGACGATGAGGCCATTCGGGTAATGAAAGAATATGGTCTCCAGGTGGTGGATCTTTCACCCGAAGAACGGGAAAACTGGCGCAATTGGCTGGAACCCCACTTGCCCAAGCTGCGGGGTCTGCTTACCGATACCACCATGTTTGACTGGGTGATGGAACTTCGTAACGAATTACCACCACCGACGGAGTCAACTCCATGAGCCTTTAGAGTACTGACAGGTAAAATAATCTCCGCAGTATAGTCAACATTACTCTTCCAGGATTTCCTCTGCCTTCTCGCGATAGGCATCCATCACATATGGAATACCTGTAACCATTTCAGCATCTTTGGTCAGCGCCATAAGGTCATTACGGGTGAGTGTTGAAAGCCTGAAATTCCTACTGCCGGCCATCAATTGCTGTAGACCCACTTTGATCTTCTGCGCGAAGGAATAGATGCCCATTGCACCAAGGGGTATGTTTTCTATCTCCTCACCGTATCTCTCCTTTAGTTCCTCATAGCAGATGAAGATCTCTTGTAAGTGGGATCCATATCTTGAAACTGAGTTGGGTAAGTTGTCCTCATCCAGCCACGTACCGATGTTTTTCCCCACCATGCCTGGGATCATCAAGACCCTACCCATGCATACTGCCTTGAAATATGGGCTGCCTATAGCCATGGCCTTAAATATACCATCCTCAGCGGAGAAGCCGCCGGCCATAGCAAGGTCTGGAACCCTTATGCCCCTTTGCGTGAGCTTTTCACAAAACTGGTGGGCAAGGGACTGAAGGTAGAGAGTTGGAATTCCCCACTCGTTCATCATTGGCCAGGGGCTCATTCCGGTACCTCCGGGAGCGCCATCTATAGTGATAAGGTCAAGGTTCGCTTCGGCACCATAACGTAGTGCCATGGCCAGTTCTACCGCGGAATATGCCCCGGTCTTAAGAGTGATTCTCTTAAATCCAAGGCTGCGAAGGCGGTCTATCTCCTTAAAGAACGAATCCCTGTCCACAAAACCCAACCGGGAATGACGCTCAAACGATTGAATTTCCCACTCCTGATATGCCCGCTGGACTTCAGGGATTGCTGGGTCGGGTAGAACAACATAGCCCCTATTCTTAAGCTCAAGCGCTCTATCTATCTGCTTTACTTTTATTTCACCACCGATACATTTGGCGCCCTGCCCCCATTTGAGCTCTATTGTGTCCAGATGATGCTTATCCAGCACGTACTCCGCTACGCCGAATCTCGTATCCTCAACGTTTAACTGAACAAGTATCTCACCATAATTGTCATAGAATCGCCTATAAACCTCTATTCGGCGATCCATTTCCGCAGATTTCTTAACCTTGCCATTTTTATTCAGTTCAAGGTCGGGATCAATACCGCAAACATTTTCGCCGCAAACGAGCGTTATTCCTGAAATAGCTGCTCCGATTGCGAAATGCTCCCAATTTTTCCGGGCTATCTCGGTTGAACCAAGGGCACCTGTAAAAATAGGCAGGTGCATTTTAACCTTCCTATTCCATCCATATTCCGTTTCAGTATCGACTATCGGGAAAATTGCAGTATCTGGATTAGGCTCAATCCCTTCCGGCAGACCTTTGGCTCCAACGGCATAGCCTTGAATATTCAGATGGGAATAATCAACGGGGTAATTTTTATCAGCACCGGATGTTATGTTCCCATAGCGTCGGGGATAAAGCACCTCACGGCCTCGGAATGCTGCCAACCATGCTTCACAACTACCTCTACAGCCATCAACGCATACCGAACATATCCCGGACATCGGGACAACATTCCTGGAACGGTTGGCTGATGCTGTTGCTTCGTTGGCATTTGGACGTCTAAGATTAGCCATCTCTTACTCCTCTCATTATGTTATCGTTTCAAACAGATAAATATTAATCTTCACTGGTATCAGCCAAATTGGACATTATTCAAACCTGCAGCACATGGTTCCCATGCGCAGCTGCATTATGGTATGACGAGGAAAGGATGACGCCCACCTTCCCTTGTCGGGACAACAATATTCCCCTTATGGATTTCTCCGGGAGAACCCGAAGATTCACTCTATACTAGAGCATAGGGTAGAAGATATTGATAAGTGGCTTTTCGAGCCCTTTGGACGTCGGAACGGCGGGATTTGAACCCGCGACCCCTTGACCCCCAGTCAAGTGCGCTACCGGGCTGCGCCACGTTCCGTGTCTCTATTAATTTACATTAGCAGAAGCAGCCGCACAACTGCCGTGATCACTTCTGCCTGTTAATAAGCTCGATCAGGTCGTTAAGCGATTCCTGAACGTCCCTCAACGCCTTGCGGGCTAGCTCCTTTTCCCTGATTAAGCTGGCGGGAGATACAGACCTGCCGATGTACTGGCTGTTGGACTGGTCATTTCTGAAATATTGTCGGGCTCCTTCGATAGTAAATCGTTCATTGTAAAGAAGCCGCTTTATTTCCAGGATAGTGTTGATATTATCCTCGGTGTACACCCGGTTACCGGCGCGATTTTTACCCGGCGACAGGTTGGGAAATTCCGTTTCCCAATAGCGCAAGACATACGGCTTCAGGCCAGTGATTTC
This sequence comes from Fidelibacterota bacterium, assembly GCA_020354025.1. GTDB lineage: Bacteria > Fidelibacterota > Marinisomatia > SCGC-AAA003-L08 > TS1B11. The sequence continues at coordinate 371,055 of CP070638.1, forward strand.
ACTTACCTCGCCGATGGAGTAGTACAGTTTTTTTACGTCTGGTGCCAGGAGTTCCCTCGATAGCTTATAATTTAAAGTACTACTTTAGTCTAAAGAGAGATTCGCCTTGATGCAAGGAGTTTTTATGTCCTTTAGATATTTCTTATTTTTACGGTGTTTGAAGTGGTGTGGAGGCTCCTGGAGTCCCCCGCTCCCGTCTTATGGGGATAGATCAGGTCATACCTGGCTGGTGTTTGTGACGGCTATTTCAACAGCGTCAAGGGATTCACGTATTCAAGATCAAAGGCCTCGGCAACGCCCGTATGTGTAATCTGGCGCTTATAGATATTCAGTCCTTGGAGGAGCGCCGGGTCGTCTTGCATGGCTTTTTCAGCTCCCCACCGGGCAATCTTCTCAACATATGGATAGGTGGAATTAGTGAGGGCGCGAGTGGAAGTGTTCGGAACCGCCCCCGGCATATTGGAGACGCAGTAATGGACTACTCCGTCAACTACGAAGGTTGGATCTTCGTGAGTGGTAGGCCGGCAGGTCTCCACACAGCCACCTTGGTCTACTGCCACGTCAACGATTACCGAGCCCGGCTGCATCAACTTGATCACGCTCCGGGGAACCAGCTTAGGTGCTTTGGCCCCGACTACCAGTACGGCACCGATCAGCAGATCGGTCCGCTGGGCTAGCTCCCGTAAGGTAACCGGATCGGAATATAGCGTGGTTACGTTCATGGGCATGATGTCGTCCAGGTAGCGCAGTCGGTTCACATCAATATCAAGTAGATAGACATTAGCTCCCATACCGGCGGCGATTTTGGCTGCATTGTATCCCACTACCCCGCCACCAAGTATCGTCACAGTTGCTGGCTCCACTCCGGGAACGCCCCCAAGTAGCACACCCCGACCACCACGGCTCATCTCCAAAATCTTGGCTCCATCCTGGATGGCCATCCGGCCCGCTACCTCGGACATGGGTATAAGCAGGGGTAACTCGCCAGTGCTCGTCTGGACCGTCTCATAGGCAATGGCAGTGGCACCTGTATCACGGAACCGCTCGGTAAGCTCTCTGTCGGCGGCAAAGTGGAAATAGGTGAACATCACCTGGTCTTCATGCACCATGTCCAGTTCTTGCGCATATGGCTCTTTAACCTTTACTATTAATTCCGACCGACTGAATATTTCTTTAGAAGAGGCAGCGATTTTCGCTCCTACCTTCTCATAGTCTCTGTCAAAAAAGCCACATCCCACCCCGCCGTTATGTTCTAGCAGAACCGTGTGTCCCAGGTTGGCCAAGTTCTCGACGCCAAAGGGAGTTATGGCAATTCGATTCTCCTGGGCTTTGATCTCCTTAGGTACTCCAATGATCATAAGTGCCTCCCTTCAGTCAGATGAAAGTCTCTGAAAAATGGGGCTATGAGCGGGTTCGGTCAGGCCTGCGGTTCGGACGGCCTCCGCCGCGATTTGAATTACCGGGGCGACGCGGTTTCCTTCGAGGACCGCCATTTCCTGTGTGGCGGTCTTTACGAGGCGGCTCAGTCCAACCATCGGGCTTTTCCCGCAGGGCTTTCCGACTGAAGTCCAGACGTCCCAGATCGTCAATCTTTATCAGCTTCACATCAACCTCGTCACCGATATTCAGAACGTCTTCTACCCTACGGACCCGGTTCCAGTCAAGCTCGGAGATGTGAACCAGACCCTCCTTGCCGGGTGCAATTTCCACAAAAGCTCCAAAATCCATAATCCGACGAACTGTACCTCGGTATGTCGATCCTACATCGGGCTCCTTGATGATCAACTCCACCATCCGGATAGCATCGTCAAGATTATCTTCACTCGTACCGCTGATGACAACAGTGCCGTCGTCATCTACATCGACGTTGCAGCCAGTTTCTCTGGTAATGGATTTGACCACCCGGCCCCCGGGGCCGATCAGCTCGCCGATCTTCTCGGGGTCCATGGAGAGGAAGTGGATCCGGGGAGCATAATCGCTGATATTGGGACGTGGCGCAGCCAGGACGTTAACCATACAATCCAGTATATGCTGCCGGCCTATGCTGGCCTGGTCAAGTGCCTCCCGGATGACTTCAACCGAAATCCCTTCACTCTTCAGGTCCATTTGTATGGAGTTGATCCCCTCGCGCGTACCGGCCACCTTAAAGTCCATGTCACCAAGGTGATCTTCGGTTCCAAGAATATCTGACAGGATTATGGAGCGGTCGGACTCCATGATAAGTCCCATTGCAATGCCCGCGACGGGTGCCTTGATGGGAACTCCGGCGTCCATTAGTGCCATGCACGAGGCACAGACCGTAGCCATTGAGGAGCTGCCGTTGGACTCCAGGATTTCTGATACTATGCGGACCGTATAGGGGAATTTCTCAAATTCGGGCATGACTTTTTGTAGCGCTCGCTCGGCCAGATTGCCATGGCCGATTTCCCGCCGCGAAGTGCCCCGCATTGGCTTTACTTCGCCTACGGAAAATGGCGGGAAATTATAATGGAGCATGTGGTTCTTGTAGTACGTCCCTTCGATATCATCAATAAGCTGTTCATCCTTCTTGGAACCCAAGGTGGTAATGGCCAGTGCTTGGGTTTCACCCCGGGTGAACAGGGCGGAGCCATGAGTGCGTGGCAGTACTTGGGTCTCGACTGTAATAGGACGGATTTCATCGGGCTTGCGGCCGTCGGCACGGACTCCTTCGAGGGTCTTCAGACGCAGGTCTTCACGAATCAGCTCCGAGATACGCTTGGCAATGATCTGCTCCTGCTCCGGGAACTGCTCCGCCAGCTTTTCCTGCACCTCGGCTATGAAGGTATCGATATCTCTATATCGGTTCTCTTTGTTCTTCGGGCTGTTGAGGTCGTCCAAACGGGGCTGTACGAGGGTATCCACCACCCGGTGGAGTTCTTCATCGACTTCTGGGAGTGTGAAGGACCGTTTGGACCTCCCCACCTCGGCAATCAATTCCGCCTGCAGCTCGATGATATCTCTGATAGCTTCTTGGGCATACTGCAGCGCGGTTACTAGCTCTGACTCACTGATCTGGTCCGATTCCCCCTCAACCATTACGATAGTATCCTTCTTCCCCACCACCACGATGTCCATGGCACTGGACTCGAGCTCAGCATTTGTCGGATTCAGGCAGATCTTGCCGTCAATCCAACCGACACGCACGGCTGCTACCGGGCCGTTCCAGGGGATATCAGAGATACTCAAGGCCGCCGAGGCGCCGATGGTTCCCAGGATATCCGGGGTGTTATCAGCATCAGCGGAGAGAACGTTGATGATCACTTGGGTCTCGCTCAGGAAGCCATCAGGGAAAAGGGGACGTATGGGTCGGTCTGTCAGTCGTGCTCCCAGAACCTCTTTCTCGGAAGGACGCCCTTCACGTTTGAAAAATCCGCCGGGAATCCGGCCCGCTGCGTAGGTCTTTTCGCGGTATTCAACGGAGAGCGGAAAGAATCCCCGGTCAGGTGCCGTTTCCCTGGCCGCAACTGCTGTTACTAGGGCTACTGTATCGGCGTACCGTACAACTACCGCACCATCGGCCTGTTTTGCCATACGACCGGTCTCTAAACTGAGGATCCTTCCGGCTAACTCTAATTCCTTCTTAATCATGACTATAGGTCTTCTCTTTTCTTTCTAATTTATCATTTAGTAATTATCCAGCTGTAATTAGCGGCGCAAACCGAGTCCTTTTATCAGCTTTGAATAGCTCTCCAAATCGGTTCGCCTGAGGTATTTCAATAGCCGCCTCCGGGCACTGACCATCCTGATAAGTCCCCGACGGCTATGGTGGTCTTTCTTGTGGTTTTGCGAATGCTCCGTCAGGTCCCGAATCTGCTCGCTTAGCAGTGCTATCTGTACTTCGGGTGAACCGGTATCGGACGCATCCTTTCCAAATTTCTTGATAATCTCTTCCTTCTTTTCACGAGACAGCGGCATGAACAGGTTTTCCTCCTTGATGTTGATTTATCCATTCCATTGAATTATGTCTATCGCGGTCTAGCTGGTTTCGGAGCTCTGCCGCATTGCTGAACTTCTGCTCATCGCGAAGGCGATGGTGAAATCGGAATGCCAGGGTCTGGTTATATAGGTTATTTTCCGGCAGATCGAAGAAATGCGCTTCGACGCTCAAAGCCTTTCCATTAAACGTCGGCCTGTAACCAACGTTACACATACCAAAGATTGTCTGCCCATGAACATCGGCGGAAACGATATACACGCCAGCTTTCGGAATGAGCTGAGTGGATTCTTCCGGTGTGAGGTTGGCCGTGGGATAGTCCAGCATCCGGCCCCGCCCGGTTCCCGGCATAATCTTGCCGGGGATTTCGTAAGGCCAGCCTAATAGCTGTTCCGCTTCAGTGCAATGCCCCTCACGCAGCAACTGCCTGATGTTCGCGCTGCTGACGATTGTGTCGGAATCATCCACGGCCTGTACTATATCAGCTTCATAACCATAAACTCGGGCATGCTCCCTCAAGAACTGGGCGTTGCCCTGGCGCTGGTTTCCGAAATGGTGATCATATCCAACGATGATATGGGATGGATGGAAGTGGTCCACAATGATCTTTTCTAGGAATTCAACAGCGGTGATGCGACTGAATTCAGTATCAAACCGCAACACCAGGGTCAGATCTACGCCTGCCTTTTCCAAGAGGATGAGCTTCCTATTAAGGGTGGCGATCAATTCCAACTTGGGAGTACCGGGCGAGGCCAGAATGTGTTGAGGATGTGGATCAAAGGTAATGACCACGGTTGGTACAGCCTTGCTCCGGGATTTTTCTACCAGTCTGCTGATCACCGCCAGGTGCCCTCGGTGCAGGCCGTCAAAGGTCCCGACAGTCAGAACGGAATCAGCGATCGGTGGGAGGTCGTCTAGGCGACGATAGGTGTCCATGAAGTCAACTGTTCCATCCTGATGGCATCTGCCTGCCCATAAGAACCCACTCGCGTGCGTGTTAATGCAGTCAGATAGCCTACCGTGTTAAGTGCCAGCGCAAGATCAGCCGCTAGAGTGCGGATATAGGTACCTTTACCGCAGGTTACCCTCAGCTCCAATTCGTCGGGAGGGCACCATGACACCAGGTCTATGTCGTAAATCCGTACCTTGCGTGAATCTCTGGGTACCGTCTTCCCAGCCCGTGCCAGTTGGTAGAGTCGGGTGCCGTTAACCTTCAAGGCCGAATACATAGGCGGCACTTGCTCTATAGTCCCCACAAACCGGTCAAGGATCTCCAAAATAATACTTCGCGATAAGGCCGGCACTGGAGCCGTATCGGTTACAGCGCCAGACGGATCGAGGGTGTCGGTCGTCGTACCCAGTTTTATTCTTGACAGATACTCCTTATCAAGATCCATCAGTTGGGAGACGCGCTTGGTGGCCTTGCCAAGGCAAAGCACCAGCACTCCTTCAGCAAAAGGGTCCAGAGTGCCGGCATGCCCCACCTTGCGGACCTTGGTCACCGACCGCACTTTCCTGACAACGTCGAAAGAGGTCCACTTCACGGGTTTCCAGAAGGGCTGAACGAGATCAGTCACTGCTTTATATCAGTTTCGTCGCGGTGAAGATTTTCGATAATGGCCTGGACTCTGGAGGAGCGTTCGGCCGATTCGTCAAGATAAAAACGCAGATCGGGCACATATTTAGCTCGAAGTTCATTCCCCAGGTGATACCGGATTTCTTTTCTACGGCGAAGCAGCTCTCCCAGGACCTCCTCCTTGGGGGCGCTGGGATTTAAAAAACTAAGGTAAACCTTCGCAATGCGCAGGTCCCTGGTTATGTCCACGTGGGTGACAGTGAGCATGCCGGCCGAGAGTACCCGGACTTTGGTGAGAAATACCTCGCCTAGGATGCGTTGAACTTCTTCGGCAACTCTGAGAGACCGTGGAATTGTAGTACGATGAGAATCAGGCAAGGGTTCGTTTCACTTCCTTCACTTCAAAGACTTCCAGGATATCACCTTCGGTGAAATCCGAGAATCCTTCAATGCCAATACCACACTCATAGCCTTCTTGTACTTCCTTCACATCGTCCTTGAAACGCTTAAGAGAAGTTAATTTGCCCTCATGCAGGAGCTCCCCGTCACGTTTAACCCTGAGCATTGTATTCCGTATGGCCTTGCCATCTTTCATATAGCAACCGGCGATAGTGCCTATCCCGGGTATCCTGAAGGTCGCACGGACTTCCGCTATGCCCAGAGGGGACTCCACTTTCTCGGGCTCAAGGAGACCCTCAAGGGCAAGTTTCACCTCATCCACCGCATTGTAGATAACATCGTAATTACGGATTTCCACACCATCCTTCTTGGCCAGTATTTTCGCGCCGGAGGAGGTACTCACCCTGAAGGCGATAATCACGGCATTTGAGGCCAGGGCCAGGAGTACATCGTTCTCGCTGACCATTCCCACACCTCGGTGGATGACATCAACGGCAACTTCCTCAGCTGAGAGTTCATCGAGCGCATCCGAGAGAGCTTCCAGTGAGCCGTCAACGTCGGCCTTGATAAGTATAGAGAGCTGCTTGACTTCACCCTCACGAATCTGCCGTGATATCTCATCAAGTGTCCGGACACTTTTCCGGCGGTATTCTATTTCACGCCGCACCCGGGATCTTTCAGAACCAATGCGCTTTGCCTCACGTTCGTCCTCGAAAATGATGAATCGGTCACCAGCTTGGGGAACATTCTCAAAACCCTGTATCTGTACCGGATCGGAGGGATAAGCCGCTTTCGCCTTGATTCCGCGTTCATTCTGCATAGCCCGCACACGACCGATCTGGCTGCCGCACAGAAATGTGTCGCCCGGTATCAGTGTACCTTTCTGCACCAGTACCGTGGCCACCGGACCAAGGCCCTTATCGAGTCGGGACTCAATAATGGTGCCAACCGCAGGGGCTTCTTTCACTGCTTGAAGATCCAGGATTTCCGCTTCCACCAGGATTTTATCCAGGAGATCCTGAACGCCATCCCCACGCTTGGCGGAAATCTCGGCGCTCTGGACTTTGCCGCCCCAGTCCTCGACTAGAACCTCATTCTCGGACAATTCACGCTTAACTCGCTCCGAATCAGCGTTTGGCTTATCTATCTTGTTAATTGCCACGACAATATGAACTCCGGCGGCCTTGGCGTGGTTGATTGCTTCAACTGTCTGGGGCATTACGGCATCATCAGCAGCCACTACCAGGACCACAATATCGGTAATCTGCGCTCCCCGCGATCGCATGGCAGTAAAAGCCTCGTGACCGGGAGTATCGAGGAAAGTGATCCTCTGGCCTTTGGGCAAGGTCACTTCATAGGCCCCAATGTGCTGGGTGATGCCACCTGACTCGCCCCCAACCACGTTGGTGGAGCGGATGTAGTCCAGGAGGGAGGTTTTACCGTGATCTACATGACCCATCACCGTTACTATCGGTGGCCGGGAGACCAATTCCTCGGTGTCGTCGGTGTCTGCGGCCATGTCCTGGAGAACGGTCTCATCGTCGAGAACATCCTCTTCCTCAATACTGAAGCCGAATTCTTCGGCCAGCACTGAGAGAGTTTCTAGATCAAGGCGTTGATTGATGGTAGCCATGATGCCCAGCTGCATGCAGCTGCTGATAACATCCATGGAGCTTACATCCATGGCTGCTGCCAGCTCGCTGATAGACATGAATTTGTGGATCTTAATTGAAGGTCGTTGCTCGATGGATGCTTCCGTCGCTATCTCATCAACCTTCTCCCGGCGCTGGATTTTACGTCTCCGCTCCCTGGTAGACATACTTGCCAGTGTCTGCCGAAGGGTCTGTTCGATTGATTTAACCCTGGCGTCAGCTACTTCCCGTTTATCTTTAGTTGTAGCTGGTTTCTTCCGTCCCTGGGCGATCTTGCCTTCGATCTCCCTAATATCAATACGCTTCAGCTTGGGCTTGACGGTTGCCGGCGCTTTTTTGCCGGCTTTCCGCTTTTTCTTCTCATCATCAATCGGAGGGGCCGTAGCTGCAGCAGCTGCCTCTCTGAGTTCCTCTTCGGCAGCTTTGGCGGCCTCTTTCTGGCGTTTCAGTTCTTCAAGGGCTAGCTGCTTGTTTAGCTCCTCGTCCTTTTTACGCTGGGCCTCTTCATCACGCCGCTGCTTTTCGGTCTCTTCTCGGGCTAGTTTTGCGCGTTTCGCCTCGTCGGCTTCAATTTGCCGCTGCTCGTCAATAGACAGAATTCGTTCAAAACGACCTTTTGCGCTGGTGGACTTGCGTCGGGTGAGCGCCGCGTCACGGCGGGCCATCTCCTTGCGGTGACGGTCAACGATAACTTTTTCCTTGGCGAATTCGCCGAGTATACGCTCATAAACATCCGGCTCTATTTGTGACATGTGACTGGCAACTTTAATTCCGTCCCGCTCAAGGAATTCCATTATCTCGGTGTGAGAGATATTCAGCTCCTTGGCGATCTGGAAAATACGGGGCTTCTTAACGGCCGGTTCAGTCATAACTTGGAAATGAACCTTGTCCTCGTTGGCTCTCCCTATCCAGCAAGTTCTTCATCGCCATCGGTCACGGGGACTTGCGCGTCTTCCTCCACCGCCTCACGGTTGTTGCTATCTGGCTGTGTCGACACCGCCTGTGAAATAATCGTATGGACTTTTTCATAGGTCTTGGGTCCAAATCCCTTCAGCGCAAGAATATCATCTGTGGTACTCTCAAGAAATTCGCTGGCGGTATGAATGTCGGCTTGGGCCAGTAGCTCCACTTGATTTTTACTTAGCTCTTCCAGTTCATCCAGATAGATGGTGCGAACCTTCGGCCCTTCGTACTCGGACTGCTTGACCGCGTCGATAGTATAACCGGTTACTCGGGAAGCCAGGAGGATATTCTGGCCGTTCTTGCCAATGGCTGTGGGTAATTCCTCGTCACTGAAAACGGCCATGATATAAGGACGGTCTTCCATGATTAGTAGGTTTACCGGTTTGGCAGGTGATAACGACCTGGAGACTAGGATCTCCGGCTGATTGCTCCAGTTGATAATGTCGATTTTTTCCCCGCTCAGTTCCCGTACGATTGACTGGATGCGACTCCCGCGCATGCCTACACAAGCCCCGACAGCGTCAACGCGTCTATCGTGAGAAAAGACTATAATCTTGCTACGATCCCCCGGGGCACGTGCTACGTTCTTGATCTCGATGATCCCGTCCTCGATCTCGGGTACCTCCATCTCGAACAGGCGGATTAGGAAATCGTTGTCCGCCCGCGATACAATGATGTCAGGACCCTTGGGTGTCAAATCAACCGATTTTATCAGGGCTCTAATTGTGCTGCCCCGGCGGTAGCGTTCACTGGGTATCTGCTCCAACTTGGGTAAACGGAGCTCTACTCGATCAATATTGATGTAGACGTTGTCGCGTCGGACTTGGTGAATGTCGCCGGTGGCAATGGTTCCTACTAGCTGGATATATTCATCATAAACCGATTGCTTCTCAATTTCTCGAATCTTCTGGCTGAGAAACTGTTTGGCGGTTGAAATTAATCGGCGACCGAAGTTGGTTGGATCAATGATCTCAATAAAGGGATCACCCTCATCAAGGTCGGGCTCAACTTTGCGGGCATCATCAAGGCTGATTTCAACCACCGGATTGTTCACTGCCTGCACCACCGTTTTTTCCTGATAGATCTCTATCGTTCCCTTATCCATGTTAACAATAACGCTGAAATTGGTATACTCTTCACCATATTTCTTCTGGATGAGGACCATGAAAAGCTCTTCCATGATGGCGCCTAGATGGGCCCGGTCGATATTCTTCTCCCGGGCAATAGCAGAAAAAGATTCAATGATTTCCCGATGGATCAAAAACAGTTCTCCCTAGTTACCAGTTTAATTGAACAACAGCCTGATGAATACGCTCCCAGGCAATCTCTTCTTCGGCTTCAGCTAGCTTCAGGACAATCCCATGTTGACTGGTACGGAGCAGCTCTCCTTCAATACTCATTCTACCTTCGTCTGATCCCACTGGATCATTGAGTTGGACAGCTAACCGACGTCCCATGTGCCGGGGATACTGCCAGGGCTCCTTCAATCCTGACATGATCCCGGGCGAGGTTACCTCCAATCGAAAGTCAGTAGTACCAATCTTGCCGGCAATGCCGGCATCCTTGCGCAGCAACCGTGATATGCTGGCGATCTCATCAATAGTGATACCCGTCGGTGTATCTGCCACAACCTTTACATGTGGCTGCCGGCCACTATCACTCACCGATGCTGCCAGAATATGAACATCGGGGCCTAGGGATCGCTCTGACAGATAATTATAAAGATCAGTCATTTACTGATGCCATAATACGAAGAAAGTGGGTCACCCGACCCACTTTCCAATGAGAAAGTTACATGCTCGATACTCAGTCAGCAAGGAGTTATACGGCCTCCCCCCTATCCCGAGAGGGCTTTGGCAGATGCCACCAATGCCTGAATTTCGCTGCGTTTCTGGAAGTCGAGTTCATCGCTGTCAAGGATTGGCTGGAGAATGTCCAGTGCTTCTACAGGTTGCTCCGAGAGGATATAGTTGCGCCCGGCATAGATGGCATACTGCTGTCTTAGCGACTCAGTGGGTGCGAACCGGTTTGCCTTTTTAAAGAGTTCCGCCGCATCCCTATGCTGTCCCCTGCCCTCCGCTATGATCCCTAGTCCTGTCAAGGCACCAGATTTGATAAGTGCGTCATCCCCGTAATCATCAAGATAGCGGCGATAGTGTTCTTCAGCTCTGGTAGAATCACCAACGAACAGTTCCGAGCGTGCCAGCAGGTACAGACCATTGCCGAAGGACTTGAAACCGCTGTATTCATCCACGTGGGCGTTCAGGAGGGTAATAACAGTGTTGTAGTTACCCTGGCCGTATTCAACAAAGGCCATACCTACAACCGCAGCGGCTTTTTCGTTCTGGGAAGCCCGCCAACGGAACACTAAGAATGCCAGGACCACAATTACCAGGCCGACGATACCAAAGCGGGAGACACGGGTCCGATGTTCTAGCCACCAGTGGCGCAGGCGGTAAAGCGATTCCATAAGGGGATCGCGTTTGAGTTCCTTGCGAGTCAATTTTTTTCGCGGCTTTAGCATTTTCCTTCCAGTACTACCTATTTAATACGTGCGAAATTAGGATTCCATCTGCCTGTTTACCAGAGGTTTACTCGTTTCCCCACACCAGCAGGCACCTTCCCGGATCTTCTTCGTCGTAGCATGACATTTTTGCGGGCAGTTATTCTATGTGCCGGGCATCGATCTCTGCACTTCCAGGATCACCTCATCATGAAACCGTCTTCGTACCTCACGGATTCGTTCCGCATTCTCACCGCTGGGATATACCCGGTTCGTGAGCAATACGACTATGACCTCCGTCATCGGATCGATCCAGATAGATGTGCCGGTGAAGCCGGTATGGCCGAAAGCCGAGGGTGAGAATAAGCTCCCGGCTTCGGTCGTGGCTGAGGCCAGCTGCCAGGTCATAGCCCAGCCTGATTCCGAACCATCGTTGAGGATCTGGGGCGTGATAAAGGCATCCACGGTCTCCTCCTGTGCCAGGCGTCGCCCGTAGATCACTCCGCCGTTAAGGTATAGCATACCTAGAATGGCCAGCTGATTGGCGGGAGCGAACGCACCGGAATGGAGTGAAACGCCACCCATAAAGTTGGCGTTTGCGTCGTGTACATCGCCATGGATCAGTCCCTTCCGGCCCTGGGCGTCCACTTCAGTGGGGATGATACGCTCCAACCACTCCTCAGGAGGATTATATCCGGTGCTCTCCATCATGAGGGGCTCGAGCACCCAAGACCAGGCTAGATTCTCCAACCGTTGCGCTGCCACCAGCTCGACAAGATTCGAGAATAAGATCATCCCCACCCCGCTGTACAGAACTTGCGTGCCAGGCTCGAATTCAAGGTCTGTTTTGCAGATTGTATCGATCACCCTGTCCGGCTTTATCCCCATCCTCCAGAATTCAATATATTGAGGCAGGCCCGAAGTGTGGGTCAACAGGTGGCGGATAGTGACCCGATCTTTCCACCGGCCGCGGAAGGAGGGGATGTAGTGCCACACGGGCTCATCAAGCACCAGGTAGCGGCCATCAACTAGCCTCATCGCCAGCGTTCCGCCTACTAGCACCTTAGTTAGGCTGGCCAGGTCATAGATAGAGGCGGTGGTGACTGGCAATGCTTCCTCACCTTCTAATGGGATCTCATTGGGATAAGTAAAATGCCCGAAAGCGGTGTCAGCTAGGATTAGCCCTCCTTTTGCCACGAACACTTGGGCACCAGGCGTGATTTTTTCCCGTATAGCACTATCCAGCACGGCAAATGCCCGAGATAAGTCCCCTCTCAGTGGTGGGCTATTCCTCAGCATCTCTCCAAAAACCTTTGTGAGGGCTTCTTTGTTGATGCCGCTGCCCCTGGGATGTTTGGCGTCCAGGTTGACGGGTAGCCGACCGCTGATGGGTGCTCGCCCGAATATGGCATCACTCATGGCTCTCATGCTAACGCCGCCATAGCCGTACGCACACAGATAGGCAGGGATGTGGTCAAGTGCTGGCATATAAGGACTACCGAAACTCACCACAACGAAACTGACATTCTCGTCACTCAGGATTTCCAGGAGCTGTTTGTGTGTTGAATCTATTGTGCTGATACCCTTGTCCATGTGGATGCGCACCAAGGCTGTTACCAGGGTCCGGCTGGAGGTCTTTGCTTCATTGACCAACTCCCTGATACGGGTCGGGGAGAGCTGATCATTCACGAAGAATGTCTTAACCCGCTTACTGCCGAAGGTAAACTCAACGTTGCGCGAGAAGGTGATTGTGCGTTGCATCAGGTCATCGTCCATTGAGATAAGGATGTGAGTGAGGGTCTTTCCCCGGCCGGGTCGGAGAGGGATCAGGTTCTGCTTATCCTTTATCAGCGTAATCGACTCTAGGGCCGCTGCTCGGGCGGCGGTTCTGAACTCGGCGAGACCCACCGAATGCTGAACATCAGCACGGTTGAGATTTAGGCGTTCTTCGTAAAGGCCTAGATCTTCCTTCAACTTCAGGATCCGATTGACGGAAGCTGCAATTCGCTCCTGACTGACACGTCCCGTTTCCACTGCCTGTACTACAGCATCTATTGTCTGATCCACGTACAAGGGCAGTAAGATTATGTCGTTCCCCGCTTCAATAGACCTGACGGCGGCTTCACCGGTCCAGTTACCACCGCTGATGGCTCCCATTTCCATCCCGTCAGTAACGATAAGGCCACCAAAACCGTATTCGCCGCGCAACAGGTCTTCCGTTATGGTGTTGGACTGGGTTGCAGGACTATTGGAATCATCCAGCCCGGGCACCGCGATATGCCCCACCATCACCATTCCGACACCCGCATCAATGGCTGCCTTGAATGGCAGGAGCTCCATTTGCTCCAGACTCTCCCGGCTGCCTGGAATGAGTGGCAGGCTGGTATGACTGTCGGTTGAGGTGTTGCCGTGGCCGGGATAGTGTTTGGCACAGGCCATTAGTCCATGCTCTTGCGCCCCCCGGATGAAAGCCGATCCCATTCGCGCGACCAGCTCTGGATCATCGCTATATGAACGGAAGTTGATGATGGGATTGTTGGGATTATTGTTTACATCCAGCACGGGGGCGAAAGCGACGTGAATGCCCATCCCCCGTGCTTCCAGTGCCGTAACACGACCCTGCGCGTAAACGTTTTCCTCGTTGAAAGTAGCGGCCATGGCCATGTTTGAGGGAAACCTGGTGGCCCCCTCGATCTGCTGTCCCACTCCCTGTTCAAAGTCCGCCGCCACCAGCAGGGGAAGTGGCGCCAGGCGTTGGAACCGCTGAAGGTTGGTGAAGGTGCCGTCTACACTGCCTCGGAAGGTGATCAGGCCGCCGATCTGGTCATCGGCGACCCACCTTTCCACTTTTTTTCGGTAGCCATTGTCGGAGCTGTAGTAATACCCCTCAACCCGCACAATGATCATTTGGGCCACTTGTTGGCGCAGTGTCAGGTCGGATGCCCGCACCGGCTTCCTGTGCCATACTTCAGGTATCCTCACATCACGGGGCAAATGGATACACGATCCCAATAGCAGGACAGTTATAGTAAATAAACCGAATCGCTTAATCATCCACATAACGACGCTCTACTCTCCTTCCGATACAGACTAAAAGTTCGTAGGGAATCGTACCGGCTCTGCTCGCCCGATACTCAACACGCAAGCGGGGATCATCGCTCAGTCCCCAGACTAAGGCCTCCTCCCCGATTTTTGGCTCGCTTTCCCCAAGATCAATATTACACAAGTCCATTGAGACCCGGCCGACAACAGGATGGACTTCACCTCCCAGCTGGACAAATCCCTCGTTTGAACACGCCACCGGTAGGCCATCAGCGTAGCCTATTTGCAGGGCACCCGTTTTCATGTCTTGCGAGGCATGATAGGTTCGGCCATAACCAATTGGCGTGCCGCGCGATACATCCTTTACCATTATCAGTGGTGCCTTTAAGTCCATTACCGGCAGGAGCTCAAATGGTATTTTCACACTCTCCGATGGTCTAGCCCCATAAAGGACCAGACCGGGGCGGACCATATTAAAGTGGCTTTCGGAATCTTGGAAGATCGCGCTGCTGTTGGCAGTATGAAAGAACTCCACGTCGATTTTCAGCTTGCGGGCCATATGGATGAACTGGGTGAACCGCACCAGCTGGTACCGCAGGTAGCTCTGATCGGCCTCATCAGCATTGGCGAAATGGGTCCAGATCCCTTCCAGTCGTATAAAGGGGTGCTGTTTCACCTCCTCCAGGGCTTCAACGGCCGATTCGTATGGAACGCCCAGGCGGGTCATGCCCGTGTCCACTTTCAAATGTACCACGTAATCGCTCCCTGTGGCTTCGTGGTGAGCCGCCAGCGCCCTGATATCTTCCAAGCTGTGCAGACTCAGTCGGACGTCCTCATTTATATAGGTATCCAGCCGTTGGGGATCGAATCGCCCCAAATGGAGGATCATCTGACCTAGCCCCGCCTTGCGGAGCTCCAGAGCCTCTTGGAGGACGGCCACACCAAGACCGTATACTCCGGCCTCTATCAGCGCCTTCGACACGGGCACGATGCCGTGGCCATAGCCGTCCGCCTTTACAACCGCCAGCACCTTCGCGTTCCCCACCTGCTCACTCACGTGGTGGAAGTTTGCCTTCAGCCTGCCCAGATGTATGTCAGCTCGGGGACAGAACAAGATGTCTACTCCAGGTCTTGATCAAGGTATCCCTGTCAATGGTAATTTCATTCAAACGGGCAGCAATGAGACCAGCGCCGAAAACTGGATCAATCTCCGGGGATCGCCAGACGATCTCAGGCAAGTCGTAGCTGAGGGCGTTCGCCAATATCTGCCGATAGCTGGCGCTATTGATAACGATACTCCCGTTGATGCCGACGGTCATCTTCTTCCTGCGCAGGCCCGCCCTGTCAATCATCTGGAGCAGCTCGTCGGCCAGCCCCTGAGTCCCTTCTTGGAGAATAGCCAGTGCTACGTCATTGCCTTCCTCCGACAGCTCGCAGATGACCGTACCCAGACGGGCGGTCATGGTAACCATGTCCTTGGCTTCACCGGCAATGCGGGCGGCTTCCTCCACGGATCTGGCGCCATAGGTTTCCATGACCCGGCGTCGAAGAACACCCAGGTCATCTCCCTCGGCCCCTTCGTTCATAATAAGGTGTACCATGGCCGTTTTGCCCATCCAGTAGCCGCTGCCCGGGTCACCGCCCATTTGAGGCCCTCTGCCGCTGGCGCGATAGGTTTTGCCCTGATCATCCCTGGCCCAGCCTATGGCCCCCGTGCCCACGCATACCAGCGTACCCGGCGCATCCCCCCAGACCGCCTCGTAGGCCGCTTCTGCGTCCGACGTGACGATAGCCCGATCGGAAAGCTGATGCCGGTCCAGCTCCCTGAATAGGCGCTCACGGGCATCCAGGTTTGATACCCCTGCCACACCCACGTTCACCATATCCACATCTCTCAATCCAAGTCCGGCCTGTGTCGCGAGCTCCTCGATGAAACCACCCAATATTTTGGGTGCATCAATGTCGGGCCGGCTCAGTGAGGTGCCTTCAGTTTCCTGGTAGAGACATACCTCGCCTGCCTCGGTAAACAAAACCCCCCGCGTGCGGGAGGCGCCACCGTCAATGCTGAGGATGATCATACGCTATCGAAACGCTGGTAAGGTTAAGTCCAGAGGGTGTATTCCTCTGCAATCTCGCTTTCCCCCCATTACTGCCATCTATTCTTCAATTTGCATTTTTCCATTTGCGTTTAGTGATCCCTGCTACCGCTACTGCCAACTGCCACTGCTTCAATGCGCCTCAAACCAGCTCGGCCCAAAACCCCAGTCCACCTTCAGGGGCACATCCAGCTCCATTGCTGACTCCATCTCTGCCACCACCAGCTCCCGCAGGCGGTCCACTTCCTCCTCGGGAGTCTCGAAGAGTAGCTCGTCGTGGATCTGGAGAATCATTTTCGATTTGAAGTCTTCCTTAATCAGTCGCCGTTGTATATTGATCATGGCGATCTTGATCAGCTCGGCGGCGGTCCCCTGGATCGGCATGTTCACCGCGATACGCTCATCTGCGCTCCGTAGCCGCTGGTTGCTCGACCGTAAATGGGGCATCTTCCGCCTTCGTCCCAGGATGGTACTGACGTAACCTTCATCCCGGGCCCTCGCCAGTAGATCGTCAATGAATTTACGGATACCGGGGTAGGTGTTGAAGTATCGGTTGATCAGCTCCTGGCCTTCCTGTATGGAGATATCCAACTCCCGGGACATACGAAAGGGTCCCGCACCGTACATGATGCCGAAGTTCACCACTTTGGCCGTGCGGCGCATGTCCGGCGTTACATCCTCAGATGACACGCCAAAGACGGTGGCCGCTGTCTGGGTGTGAATGTCTCGCCCCTGGTTGAAAGCCTCGATAAGGGCCTCTTCACGAGCCAGGTGGGCCATGATACGCAGCTCGATCTGGGAGTAGTCCGCCGAGAATATACCCCACCCCTCATGCTGGGCACGGAAAGCCCGCCTTATCTCCCGCCCCAGGTCAGTGCGGATGGGGATATTCTGGAAGTTGGGATTGCTGCTGGCAAGCCGGCCGGTAGAGGTGCCCGTCTGGCTGAAGGAGGTATGCACCCGCCCTGTATCTGAATTCACTAGCGACGGGAAAGCGTCAACATAGGTTGACTGGAGCTTTTTAACCTGGCGATAGTCCAGCACCAGTCCCGGCAAGGGATGCTGGTTCTTGAGCATCTCAAGGACCGTTACGTCGGTGCTGCGCTTTCGTATCTGTTGCAGTCCCAACTGGTCAAAGAGCACCACGCCTAGCTGCTGGGGGGAGTTGATGTTGAATTCTGTCCCGGCTGCGGCATAAATCTCTTGCTCCAGCTCGGCCAGCCGAATCTCCATCTCACCGGACATCCGCTCCAGCAGCGGTAGGTCCAGAAAGACTCCGTTTAGTTCCATGGCAGCCAGCACTGGGATCAGGGGAACCTCGAGCTGGCGGTTGGTTTCGATGAGCTCATTGTCCTTAAGTAATCCATTAAGTAATGGGTATAATAGTCCGGCTATATCAGCATCTTCGGTAGCATACCAGGCAATCTTCTCTAGCGGCACTTCCGCCATGGAGCGCTGCCCCTTCCCCCGCTTGCCGATTAACTCCTCGATAGGCACCATGCGGTAGTTCAGATATTTCTGGCTCAGGGTGTCCAGCTTGTAGCTCGGGGCTTCGGATTCCAGCAGGTGGGCGGCTATCATGGTATCAAAGGCGATCCCATTCACTTCGATTCCATATCTTGTCATTACCAGTGCATCATATTTGATATTCTGACCGATGATGGGACGCTCAGGATCTTCCAGGACCGCTCTCAGGCGTTCCAGAATGACTGGTAGTTCCAACGCTGTCTTTTCGTCCCTTTCAGGATACGTGACAGGCACATACCAGCCTTCATGCGGCTCTACGGAAAATGAAAAGCCCACGATATCCGCCTCCAGCGGGTTGGTGGAGGTGGTTTCTAGGTCGAACGATACCCACTCTGCCTTGGTTAATTCGGTGAGCAGACTGTCTAATTCTTTTTCGGTTATGACCAGCTCGTATGTCTTTTCCGGCTGTTCATCCGCCAGACCGGGCTTCTCCTCTGCTAGGAGTAGCAGGTCAGGCACAATAGCCTTGATCTCCAGCTCCTTTAATTGCTCGGAAGCAGCGGGTGGATCCAGTCGATCCAGTGAGAGGTGATCTAGCTCGACGTCCAGGGGAACGTGACAGTCGAGAGTGACCAGTTCCTTTGAGAGCAGGGCTAGTTCCCTCCCGCTCTGCAGTCCCTCACGAACCCGCTTATTGGCCACTTCGTCGGCGTGGTTGAGGGTCTCTTCCAGGCTGCCATACTCAGAGATCAGCTTCTTCGCGGTTTTCTCGCCTACCCCCTGCACTCCGGGTACATTATCTGAGCTGTCACCCATGAGGCCCAGCAGCTCGACCATCTTACCCGGTGGCACCCCCCAGCGCTCTTCCACCTTCACAGCATCATAGAGCACCGCCGGATTACGGCCCCTGCCAGGGGTATAAACGAAGGTATGCTCCGATACCAGCTGCATCATGTCCTTGTCGCCGGTAACCAGGTAGGTGTCCCATCCTTTGGCTTCTGCCTGGGTAGCAAGGGTACCCATCACATCGTCGGCCTCATAACCCGGAATTCGCAGTACCGGCACCTTTAGCGCCTCCAGCACTCGATCCAGCGGCTCGATTTGCGAGACCAGCTCGTCAGGCATCTTCTCCCGGGTAGCCTTGTATTCGGTGTATATCTGGTGGCGGAAGGTTTTCTCGCGGTCGTCAAAGACGATTACCAGATGGTCCGGCAACTCCTCGCGCATCAGACGGATCAGGGCATTGAGGAAACCGAAGATCCCCGACGTGACCTGCCCGGTGGAGGTCATCAGGGGGTTGTTGATCATGGCAAAATGAGCCCGATAGAGTAAGGCCGTGCCGTCAAGTACGAACAGTCGTTTCGTGTCAGTCATAAGTCGGGAGGATGTTAGCGATTTTGGGAGGGATCAACAAGGCTGGATTGCCGCCCCGTTATATGACTGATTCGGAGCGAATACGACAAGGCCCCTGCTGTCAGGGGCCTCGACATGCTCTATCAGGAATGAATTACAGCCGTACCTGCAGCTCCACGAAGTAGCTCCGTGTCGCGCCGGGCCAGTAGCCGTCCACGCGATAGGGCGGCCAGCCGTAGGAATCATCATAGTAGGTGTAGCCGAAAGTCTCGTACAGGACATCGAAAACATTCTCTACTCGCAAACTTAAGACGGGATGAATAAATCCTATTGACGGCAGCTTGAATCTTGTTCCCAGGTGAATCAATGTGTAAGGATCAATTGCCAGGGAGTCTATATTATCAACATGAATAAATTGCTTCCCTGCATGATTGACCTGAATCCATATTTCTATTGAGTTCAGCGGTATTACAGCAGTTCCTTTGGTCTGGATCATAGGAAAAGCTGGCATTATCTTGCCGCTGTAATCCGTAAATCCACCCTCTCCCTTATGACCAAAAGCAGCCTGTTGTAGCTCGACAAAGTGATTGTCAGCATAAGCCAGGTTTCCACCCAGCCGTAGCCAGGAAGCGGGAGCAGCTTCCAGAGATATTTCCAAACCCTGGTGCACCGTTTTCGGCGCATTTCCCTGCAATACTTCATCAGCGTCGTAGTACCTGTAGGCAAAGGGAATAAGCTCATCCCTGAAGTCCATGCGGTATAGATTCAACTTCCCGCTGACGACAGGCAGTCTGAACCGCACACCGGCCTCATAGTCTATCAGGAATTCTTCCATGACCAGGGGATTGGCGTAATCGGCCTCCATATCTGTGACTGCGGGGACCATGTCAGGATCATCGTGGTCATAGATATCCCCATCCGCCGGTTCCCGGTGTCCGGTAGACAGGTTGGCAAAGATGGATACAGCATCGTTCACCCGGTAATTGAGACCCAGGTGGGGATCGATGAAGTCGTACTTCAGCTTGAAGTCATAACCTTCGGTGAATGCCCCCATCACGTCCTGATCGAATGTATACCGATGTCCGAGATAACGCAGGTCAGCCATGACGCTCAACCGATCAGTGAGATTCAGGATTGAATGTAGATAGAAAGAAAAGGTGCTCTTTCTGCTACGGTCCGTATAATAGCGGTGGTCCTTTTCAATGCCCAGCCCTCCGAGCAGCTCAGGGACTTTCCCGAAGTGCTCTGATGTGTAGAACCGAGCGTCACCGCCTAAAGTCACCCTTCCTAATCGAAAGGGATAGCTGTATTGATAAACCAGGCCGGAGTATCCGTTCTTTAACCACTTTCGTCGAATGAGTCCCACTTCATGAACAGAATTTGTATCTATAAATGCAAACAAGTCATAAAGTGATAGGAATTCAAAGAACTCCCCTTTCTCCTCAGCGAGCTCTTCCGGCTCCGTCTCTTCCGGATCGTAATCTTTGCCCTTGAACTGCTCATAATAGCCATCACCTTTTACGGTATAGAGGGTCAGGTTCAGCAGTCCGCCGCCAACCTTCCTGCTGTGCTGTAGCGAAATGATGGATTGAGTGAAAATATCCTTGTTGGCGTCACCTAAACCGCCGTTCCAGGTGGGATCGGCGTAGTAGTTATAACGGCGATCCTCACGGTCATCCAAATCATAGCCATATAGGGGAATAATCCCCTCCCACGAGAACGCAGTCTCCTCATAACCGCGGATTGCCTCGAGGCGGGTCAGCGTGGTGGCCGTGCTCTTCTCCAATCCGGCGTGAAAGGATTGTTGAGCGGTGCCGCTGCCGATGCGGTAACCTTCACTGGCCAGGTCGCTGATTCGACCATAAAGCGTCCAGCCCTGCTCCTGCCAGGGACCGCCGGCATAGCTGAGAGACAGCTTACGATTGGGCAGGTCCAGACCCTTTTCGGTAAAGTTGCCATACCCGGCGCTGAAGGCAAACCCGGCCGGGAGGGCTCTGAAATCGGTAGCCAGATTCACTGTGCCACCAAATACCCCGCTGCCGTAGAGTGAGTTACCCACCCCCCGCTGCAGCTGGATATCGCTGGTGGCGGCTAGTATATCGCCGTGATCTACCCAGTAGACGGCATGAGCTTCGGGATCATTGAGGGGAATACCATTTAGGTAGACACCAATGCGATCCTGTGAGAAACCCCGGATTTTAAGATAGGTATAGCCCACTCCGTTCCCCGCGTCCGAGTAGGCATAGACTCCCGGCTCACCGGCCAGTACCATGGGCACGTCTTGGTGGCTGTAGGTCCTATCGATCTTGTCCCGGTCCAATGTGGAAAATGCTATCGGTGTCTGCCCTTCAATAGCCCTGGTGGCCGTCACCAGCACTTCTTCCCCGCTCAACACAGTGGGCTCAAGATAAACTGCGCCTAGCTCCTCATCTGCTGCGGTGATCATCTTATCGGCGAAACCGATACGTGTGATCCATAGCGTAACAGGTAGTATGCTTACGTTCAGACGGAAATTCCCCGCCCCTGAGGCGAACGTGCCCTCCCCCGTTCCCTCAACCAGTACGTTGGCGTAAGGCACCGGGCCCTGGGTCACACTGGAAAGGACCTGGCCGGTGAGAGTGAATTGCTGTGCTTCCAGGTATAGGGGTAGTAGGAACCATAAAGGATGTAAAAACCCCTTACAGATAAGGGGAAAACGGTAAGCGTATCTCATATTTATTTCCCTCCGCTGGTATTATCCAGTTCAGGTTCAAAGGGTTTGATCTCAGCCATCCGGCCATTGACGGACAGCACCCCATTTACGTTTTGAAGTTATTACTAATTTGACACTATTCTCAAGGAAATCGGGGCACGAATCGGACACGGAACTCTCGGAGGGAAGACTTTCTTGACCGTTCTGCAACTAGCGGCTTAAAGGGATTGAACCCCTAATGGCCGCGTAGTTACCTTTACGGCCAACTTATCTACGAGGTATGCTCATGAAATCGCTCCCCGAAATCACTGTAAAAGCTGTCATTCTAGGCGTGATTTTGGCCGTCCTCCTCGGAGCGGCCAACGCCTATCTGGGACTATTCGCCGGCATGACCGTCTCCGCCTCCATCCCTGCGGCAGTGATCTCCATGGGCATCCTGCGTCTTTTTCGCGAGTCAAATATTCTGGAAAACAACATTGTTCAGACGGCCGCTTCGGCGGGAGAGTCGCTCGCTGCCGGAGCCATATTCACCCTACCCGCCCTGGTGATGATGGGCTATTGGACCAATTTTGACTATTTCTGGGTGACTATCATCATGGGCCTGGGCGGACTCGTCGGTGTACTGTTTACTATTCCGCTGCGCCGCTCCCTTATCGTAGAAAGCAAGCTCGCCTTCCCCGAAGGCGTTGCCACCGCTGAAGTACTGAAGGCCGGTGAAGCCGGAGGCAGGGGCATCGTCTATATCGCCATCGCAGCGGTGGCCGGTGCATTATTCAAGTTCGGTGAACTCGGCCTCCGCATCTGGACCGCCACCATTGAATACGCCCATCGTATCGGCGGATCGCTCGGCTATATCGGCTCGAATCTCTCCCCCGCCCTGATCTCAGTGGGGTATATCGTCCGTATCAATATTGCCACCCTCATCTTCCTGGGCGGTGCCATCAACTGGTTCATCGCCATTCCCATCGTTGCCGACAGAATGGATTGGCCCGCCTATGAGCTTCAGGAATCCCCTGACCAGGAGGGCGAATGGAACACCTTTTTCGTGGAGATGCAGGAATCCGAAGCTGGCATGACTACCGAAGGGCTTGCAGAGCTGGAGGCAGCCAATCAGACCGCTCTCGAGCGAGTCGGTCAACCAGTGGGGGCCAGCGACTGGGCGGCACAGATCTGGTCGAGTCGCACTCGCTACTTAGGTGTTGGGGCGATGGTGGTGGGTGGGCTCTGGGCTTTGATCAGCCTTGGTGCCTCTATCCTGGTTGGCATTCGTAAAAGCCTCCGGCAATTCAAAGACCGGGGCGCCGCAGCCATCGAACGGACCGAAATGGATACACCCATGCAGTATGTCCTGATGGCCTTGGTCGTCTCCGTGATTCCAATCTTCCTGATTTACCAGGCGATTGTCCATCAATTATACGTAAGCCTGCCCATGGCCCTCATAATGCTCGTGGCGGGCTTCTTCTTCTCTTCGGTGGCGGCGTACATGGCCGGTCTGGTAGGCTCCTCTAACAATCCCATCTCCGGTGTTACCATCGCAACGATCCTCTTCTCCAGCCTTCTGCTGCTGGCCTTGCTGGGGAGTGGTTCAGCCGTGGGACCTCCGGCAGCCATCATGATCGGTGCAGTAGTCTGCGCCGCTGCGGCTATCGCCGGGGATAACATGCAGGACCTGAAGGCGGGCTTTATTGTCAAGGCCACGCCCTGGAAACAGCAGGTTATGCAGGGTATCGGCACCCTCTCAGCAGCCTTGGTTATGGCACCTATCTTGATGCTATTACTCAATGCCTACGGCTTCGGACCAGCCACCGCTGAGCACCCCAATTCCCTCCAAGCACCCCAGGCTACCCTCATGCGCTCCGTAGCCGAGGGCGTCTTCGGCGGAAATCTCCCCTGGGATTTTATCGCCATAGGCGGACTCATCGGTATCGCTATCATTTCGCTTGATCAATTTCTAAAGTCTCGTGCTACTAGCTGGCGGGCACCTGTGTTAGCCGTTGCGGTGGGGATTTACTTGCCATTGACACTGAGCGTGCCCATCTTCATCGGCGGTATTCTCTCCATGGTCGCAGAGTGGTATTACCGCAGGAAGAGAGTGGAGGAAGGACACGCCAATGTTCTTCGTCAGCACGGCCTGCTGTTCGCTTCTGGGCTTATCACCGGTGAGGCCCTGGTAGGCATCTTTATGGCCATTCCCATAGTGATTACTGGCGATGCGAATGTTCTCGCGGTGATATCCGAGCCTTTAGGCGGTTGGCCTGGGCTGATCCTCCTGGGTGCCGTTGTTATTTGGCTCTATCGGATAGTTACGCATACACGGCATGCCTCATAAAGGCAACTGTTTGCCTTTATCATGCGCCTCAGATCGAAGCCGGGATTAGCTAGGATAATACAAGATTAATGGAAATGGATCTGGACTTTTTCCGGCGGCTCCCCAAAGCGGAACTGCACTGCCACCTGGACGGATCGCTGCGTCCTCAAACAATCCTCGATCTGGCTGCACGGCAGAAGGTGGATCTGCCCACCAGAGACGCCGGCGAACTACAGGCTATGATAACGATTGGCGATCGCATCGGCTCGCTGGAGGACTACATCAACCACTTTCAACTTCCTCTACAAGTGCTCCAGACCCCGGAGGCTCTGGAGCTGGCGGCCTACGAACTGGCGGAGGACGCCTGGGATGACGGGGTACGCTATATGGAGGTACGCTACTCCCCAATCCTCCACACCCGCCAGGGGATGACAAGCGCCGAGTCCATTGAGGCGGTAAAGCGCGGATTGGGCAGGGCCGAAGACGACCTGGGTATCCGCACGGGGATCATCATCTGCGGTATCCGCAACATCTCACCGGAGGTATCGCTGCGTTTGGCGGACCTGGCGGTCCAGTTCAAACACAAGGGGGTCGTGGGTTTTGATCTGGCGGGGGCTGAAGAAAATTTCCCCGCCAAGCACCACCAGGAAGCCTTCTTCCTGATCCTGAAGAATAATATCAACACTACCCTCCACGCTGGTGAAGCTTTTGGGCCTGAAAGTATTCACCAGGCCGTTCACTATTGCGGCGCTCACCGCATCGGACACGGCACCCGGCTACTGGAAGACCAGGACCTGATGCACTACGTCAACGACCACCGCATTGCCCTGGAGGTCTGCCTTACCAGCAACGTGCATACTAAGAGCGTACGTAGTCTTAAAGAGCATCCCTTTAAGTTCTATTTCGACCAGGGTATTAGAGTAACGCTCAATACCGACAACCGCTTGGTATCTAATACCACTCTCTCACAGGAATACTTGACCGCTATGGAGACCTTCGGATTGACCCTTGATGACTACCGTGATATCATTATTAACGGATTTAAGTCCAGTTTCATGAGCCATCAGGATCGGCGGACAGTTATTAAATCGGTAGTGGATGAGCTTGAGGCTGAGTTCGAGGTCACACCCCTGATTATCGCCTGATCACTGCCACCTTGCCAACACCGGACTTACCGTCGGGAAGGTAGCCCGTAACCAGATAGACTCCCGATCCCACCCATTCGCCGGCGCTGTTCCTGCCATCCCAGGCTGCCTGGTATCCCTGGACACTGTTATCAGTAGCGCTCAGCTCTCTGACGAGACGGCCGGTTGCTGTAAAGACCTTTACCGAAGATCCCTGACGCAGACCGTCGATGATCAGAGCCTTTTCGGAGGGAATGCGGTAGGGACTGGGAAAAATCACCATCCCGCTATAGTCCTTCAGCTCTTCCCGGAAAGGGATCTTGAGCGCCGAGATGCCCTTCGTAGTGGCAAGGTAAGCCACTCCTTCATCATTATCCAAGTATACATCCAGAATTTCATCCGTTGGAAGTGTACTGTTGCTGGAATTGAGTCCCTCTACGCTGGGCCAGAATGTGGTATTGTCCAGCAAGACCCAGAGCCCGTGCTGGGGAGTTGTGATCCATTTATTGTTCTGGGCATCCACACGTATCTTTGACCCCTCGATGAAGGGTACGTCACTCAAGTAGGGACCAAAATCGGTAAATGGACTGAGAGTCAGCTCCGGACCCACCAGATAACCCATCACACCATCAGGTGAAACCGTCCATAGAACCTGATTATGATCAAATATGAGCGACCAGACGGTGTTTGAATGGTCTGCCTCGAGCCGGATAGATTTCAATATCCACTGATCATCCGACTTGTCACCTAGCGTACCACCATGGTCCAGAACGGCAATCCCCCCCGTGCCCCAGCCTTCACGTACCTCGCTGCCAATCCATACCCGACCTTCCCTGTCAAAAGCAATCTCGGTAGGCGCCTGATTGAGTTTATCGTAGCTGTCAGAGGTGGAAAAGTGGGTCCAGCTTGTTTCGGTCGTGTAAACCGCTAGTACATCCTGCCGCAGCTCACAGAAAGGATTAGCAATCCAGACGTTGCCTTCCGCGTCAAGCGCCATATGCCGGATGGTGATATACCCGTCATCAGCCAGGCCGTCTAGTCTGCCATCGGTTGTATCATACGTAAAATAATCGGCCACATCGTTGACGTTCACCTGAAGGATACCACCCCCCATTGGGTAATTGCCTTTAAAACCTACCAGGAGTTCCCCGTTCGGTAGCTGGAGCAGGTTCCAGGACTGCTTGCCACGGTAGAAAATCGTGTCGGCCAGGAAGTAGCGGCTTTCAGCCAACAGGGCGTTTCCATGGATACGATCATCATCCGGACCGGATAAGATACTATAGCCGGGAATCAGATTGTACCATGATTGACCATTGTAGCGAGCAACACCGGACTTCCCGGCCGCGACCAGTTCACCTGTAGCGAGCTTCAGAACGGCAGTGTAATCATTGCCGGCTAGAGTGTTAGGGGCCAGCGAGGTCCAGGATCTGGTGCGATGATGATAGCGTGCTAGACCCTGATCCCGAATTATGGCGTATCCTTCCATTGCATTGTCGCCATCTATGTATGCCGATACTCGCCCTCCGGCTTGTTGAGAGCCGAACAGACCGCCAGACTTGGTTAGGAATCGTAGATACCTGGAATAGGATATTACAAAATCTCCATTTTGGCGTCTTGTCAGGTGGTATAGATCGCCGCCCCCGAACGTTCGGTGCACCTGCCAACCATATTCAGCACGGTGATGAAGCTCGTAGGGAACCATGAAGTAATGGCCCGTCGAATCCACCAGGTACTGTATAATGTCAGTCCGCTCCGGTGTCATCATTTGCCAGGTAGCAGGGTCTTTCAGGTTGGCCTGGACGTGATCATTCCCGATGACACCGAAGTTGGTGGTCACAAAAAGGGAATCGCCCCAAAGGTCTAGGTCTACGATCTTAGTAACAGCGGAGGGAAAATTGCGATAAGTGTCAGCGAAGCGGTATCCTTGTCCATTCCACTTTAGCTCCATGATACCAAGGTCCTGCCCCTGGCGGAAGGCGGCGAAGCCCCGATCTGCTCCCGCTGCGATGCGAAGTATCTCATCTAAGCCGAGGTCGATCACATCCACTTTGCCGGTGTTCAGGTTCACCGCCTGTATTATGCCTTGGGGTGGGGCGCCCCCCAGTAACATCCAGTCGCCGGCAATGGTCAAATAGGTCAGATCAGTATAGATCAGACCATCGGCAATTGCCAGGGTTGAAAAAGTATCTTCATGTGGATCATATACCAGTACACCACCCCCGGTAGCGGCAAAAACCCGGCCCTCATAGTAGTCAAGGGCCTGGGGGCTGATGGTTGAGGTATAGTGCCGCCACTCCCCTACGCTGCTCTGTCCCTCAGCAGAGCTTAACGGTATGCAGAGTAGAACAGCAGAGACAAGGAGCCGTAGGATCAAGAGAGCTTCGACGCCAGACTGATCATCTCAATGAGGCACTGCATTGCCTCAGCTCCCCTGTTACCAGCCTTGGTGCCGGCACGTTCCAGAGCCTGGTCAAGGGATAGGGTGGTTAATACGCCGAAAGAAATAGGCACGGAAAGCTGCAAGGAGAGATCTGTCAGGGCGCGCGTGACTTGCTGTGCCAGAACATCGAAATGGAGGGTGCTCCCCTTCACCAGAGCTCCCAAAGCCAGAACACCATCATACTTCCCGCTGTCGGCCAGGCGCTTGACGGTGTTTGGAATTTCGAACGACCCCGGCACCCAGACAACAGTCAGTTTGCCAGGATCACCACCATGCCGAATAAACATGTCTTCGGCTCCCGCCAGCAGCTGCTGGGTAATCATGCTATTGAACCGGCTTGCCACCACAGCGATAGTCCGGGCTTTGACGGTCAGTTCACCAATGATAGTAGACGCCATGATAAACTCCTATTGTAAAATGAGATGTCCTAGCTTATCTCGTTTGGTTTCCAGATAAAGCTTGTTTTCGGCATGGGCTGGGATCTCGACTGGTTCCCGATCCACCACCTCCAGACCGTATCCATCCAGACCGACGATCTTCCTGGGATTGTTCGTCAGCAGCCGCAGCTTCCGCACGCCCAGGTCTCTCAGTATCTGAGCGCCTATGCCATACTCCCGCAAATCAGACTTGAAACCGAGGCTCTGGTTGGCTTCTACCGTATCCAGACCCTTTTCCTGCAGGCTATATGCCAACAGCTTGTTTTTCAGGCCGATCCCCCGCCCTTCCTGACGTAAATATACCAGCACCCCCCGTCCCTCATCGTTGATCCTCTGAAGGGCTCTCTCGAGCTGTGGCCCGCAGTCGCATCGGAAGGAACCGAAAATATCTCCGGTGAGGCACTGGCTGTGAACCCGCACTAGAACTGGGTCATCATCTGAAAATTCGCCTTTGACCAGGGCAAGGTGCGTATCATGATGGATATTGTCCTGATAGACAGCCAGATTGAACTCGCCGTACCTGGTAGGGAATCGCAACGTCGTCAGCAATTCCACCAGCTTCTCCCTGGTGCGTCGGTAGGCGATGATCTCGGCCACGCTGATGATTTTTAGCCCGTACTTCTTGGCGATTGCTTCCAGCTTCTCACCTCGGGCCATGCTGCCATCCTCATCCACGATCTCTACCAGCAGGGCCATCGGCTGGGCGTCGGTCTCCTCGGCTATAGCCAGCCGCGCCAAGTCCACGCTGGCCTCAGTATGCCCCGCCCGCTGGAGCACCCCTCCCGGCTTGGCCACTAGCGGGAACATATGACCCGGTCGCGCCAGATCCTGTGACTGAGCATTCGGATCAAGAAGAACCTGGAGCGTCTGCCAGCGGTCTTGGGCGGAAATACCGGTGGCAGTTTTCTCCACAGCGTCCACGCTCACGGTAAAGGCTGTCTCGTGTAGGGCAGTGTTCCGGGGCACCATGGGAGGAAGCCTCAGCTGCTGGGCTCGCTCTTTGGTAAGCGGTACACAGATAAGACCCCGTCCAGTGCGCATCATGAAGTTGATGTCTTCCGGCCGGGCTTTCTCCGCCAGCATGATAAAATCCCCCTCATCCTCACGCTCCTTGTCGTCCGTGACGATGACCATCTTGCCGGCCCTCAGATCGTTCAGTACATCTTCTACTAATTCAAACATGCTCAGCTTTCGCCAAATCCCCAGCTGCGCAGGATCCCTAGGTCAATATCTCCATACTCTTCATCAGGTTCCGTCTCCAGGAAACGCTCAAGGTAGCGAGCAACGATGTCGGTCTCAACATTCACCGGCTCACCTGCCTGCTTTTTACCGAGGATTGTCTGTGACAGGGTAAAGGGAATGAGCGCAACTGTAAGACCGGCATGCGAGACATCTACTATGGAAAGCGATACCCCGTCAAGCGCGATGGAGCCCTTGGGAATACAGTAGCGCAGCCAGTAGGTGTCAACGGTAACAGTCATGCGCACGTCTCCGTGATCCACAGTGACATTGTTGATGTACCCCACCGTCTCTACGTGCCCCTGCACAACGTGCCCGTGGAACCGGTCCATCGGTCCCATTGCTCGCTCCAGATTTACCTGGCTGCCCGGTGCGATTTCGCTGAGATTGCTCTTTTCCAACGTCTCGGAAACCACCTGAACCGTAAAATCCTCTTCAGATTGGTCAACCACAGTCAGGCATACACCATTGACACTGATACTGTGTCCCGTTTCCAGGTCCTCCATTATCTTCTCACCGGTAATTATCAGCGAGTCATATCCATTTCCATGAGTCCGGCTGACTACACGACCGATCTCTTCAACTATACCTGTAAACATTAAGCGTTGTTCCTCGCTATAGAACTTTGATTTAGCATTCCCAATAATGAATGGCCGGGCTGCGCCACAACCAGTTGGTCCCCGCCAATCTCCTCATCTTTGACCACACTCCAACCCTCAGGAATGACTAACGCGTTGCGCAAACCTGCCTCCCGCTTTACTTCTGGGTCCGCTTCAAGGGGCGCAGTGAACAGGACCACCTCATCCATCAAATCGGCTCGAAGAAATTCTCGGTGCAGGGTTGGTCCGCCTTCAACCAGGAGTGATGTGATGCCCCGCTCCCCCAGCGCATCCAGTACCTCCGCCAGGTCAACCCCGGCAGCTGAAGGAGTTACTTTTATCCGCTCGCCCCAAGGGGTTACCCCGCACTCACCCTTGGTGGTAATAACCATAGTCGGGGCGGCACCGTCATGAAAGAGCCGCAAATCACCGGGCAGCCGCAAGCGGGTGTCCAGCACTATACGCCGGGGATTGTGACCAGCCACATCCCGGACGGTTAGCTGCGGGTCGTCTATCTCCGCTGTTATCCGGCCAACTAGTATCCCATCCGCTTCGGCACGCAGACCATGGACCCAGCGTCGGGACTCAGGAGACGTAAACCATTTGCGCTCCGGACTGGCCGCCACAAAATCATCTCTGGTGCGGGCCACTTGAAGGATTACATACGGCCTGCCGGTTAGGATCCACTTGGAGAAATCCCTGATCAAGCGGATCCCCTCTTCAGCCAGGATGCCTTCGGCTATTTCAATACCAGACGACTTCAGCTGCGCTATCCCGCAGCCGTTCACCCTGGGATTGGGATCGCGGACAGCTACAACCACCCGCTTTATACCGGCACCCACCAAAGCATCAGTGCAAGGCGGAGT
Source organism: Fidelibacterota bacterium (assembly GCA_020354025.1). Lineage (GTDB taxonomy): Bacteria > Fidelibacterota > Marinisomatia > SCGC-AAA003-L08 > TS1B11. The sequence continues at coordinate 401,766 of CP070638.1, forward strand.
CTTCTTGCCGGCAAAGCTGGTTGCGCAGGGTTCAAGAGTAACGTAGGCGGTGGCACCCCGGGCCTTCGTACCTGCATCCAGAATAGCATGGGTCTCAGCGTGGGGACCGCCGAAACGCTCGTGATACCCCTCCCCTACTACTTGACCGTCACGAACGAGCACACAGCCGACCATCGGGTTTGGGCTGGTGAGCCCCATACCGCGTTTGGCCAGTGTAAATGCCCGGGACATATAGTGCTCATCTTCAGCCAGTCCATGATGGTGGATGCCTGATTTCCCGGGCTTGACGGTTGTTTCGGTCCCCATATTCATCCTTATGACATCTTTAAAGGTACAGGAATAAAACACAAGATGAAAACAAACAGACATACGAGACCGATGATCAATTCGTACGCTGTAAGTGGTCGGTTAACGTCCGGGACCGGCGGATGTTTCACCGTACGCATTAGTATCAGGATCAGAAAGCCCCAGAAGAGCCAATTGGGCGATAGAAATATGCCCATGGGTATGAGAGCTACCAGTATGGCTCGCCCCAACCATTCCTGCCGGTCACCGAGAAGGGCGTAGGCAATATGGCCGCCGTCTAACTGAGCCATCGGCAGGAGATTCAACATTGTCACCAGTAAGCCAATCCAGCCCGCAAAGCCCACTGAGTGTAAAAGAATATCTTCTCCGGCCTCCAGACCGGGAAACATTAATGCCGTTGCAGCCTTCATCAGCAGGCTGTCCCCCAAAAAGAATCCCCCCGCTTCGATCTCGACAACGGTGGATAGATGCAGACCGTAGATCAGTGCGGGCACGGCTACCAGAAAACCGGCAATGGGACCCGCGGCACCGATCTCCAATAATGCCAGGCGACTGGGAATAGGTCCCCGCATCTTGATAAAGGCTCCAAAGGTGCCAATGATAATGGGTGGTGGTGCCGGAATGAAATAGGGCAGTGAGACATCGACCCGGTGGCGACGGGCAAAAATGTAGTGACCGGACTCGTGAATCCCAAGAATCGCCATGAGAGTAAGGCTGAAAGGCCATCCCTGGATGATGGTCCAGGGTTCCTTGAAGATGTTGTGTCCATTCAGGATAGCCCCCGCTGCCAGAGTGGTCAGAACCGTTGCCAGGAAAAGGAGAACGTGCGCTCGCGACAGTCGGGGGTAGGTTCGGCGAATACGCTCCCGCAGTATCACATACGACCGGCCATTCCCATGATGGTAGTTTATATCCAGATCCAATCCCTCCAAGGCTGCCCGATCGGCACCTTTCTCAGTCCCATCTATTAGGTGGTAGAAAACAACCTCACCGTCGCCCAGCTTTCCCCGCCTGTCAATGATCGCTACCCGGGACAGGGATTGGATCCCGTCTTCAATCTTTGCAGATGCAGTCATCACTCAGTACTAAAGTAAAATAGAAGGTAGGGTTCCAGTGTTCACGGGAGAATTAGTGAATCGGGCTTATACCACTTCTTCAGCTCCCTGACAGAAGATGGCAGGTAGACTTCCGATGGTGGCTTGGGAAACATAGGTTTGGTTATTCCCTCAATGGAGATGGGGACTTCTTCAGTGTTCAGCGTAGTCAGGTAGTTAATCCAATCACGGCAAGCCTGTGTGTAGTCAGCTACAACGCTGTCCGGAAAGCCCATGGCTCCCAACGAAGTAATCACCACGGCTGAGACTATCGGCAGGTATCGATTGCTCGGATTCTTGTAGAACTCGTCGGTGCCCCGAACGAGGTCATCTAGGGCAAAGCGATTCAAGTAGTCGCTGTAGAGGGAATCAGCTAGGGTGGGATCTGCGGCATAAGTCTGCAGGTGATTATACATTCGGCTATTCAATAGGCCTCGGATATAAGCCCGTTTCATCGGCAGCCTGAACTCGGGGTACTCCTGGGTCAGGCGGTCTATCTCTAACCAATTATAGCCGTCCCAGAACAGTTTGGACGACTGGGCCGAGAGCACCGTCATCAGTGCAATAGCAAAAATGAGACTTCTAATCATTTGCGGAAACGTGTCGGAGTCGAACCGACCATCCGTCAACCGACGGATCAACAGTTTTGAAGACTGCGGCGCCCACCGGGACGCATACGCTTCCAGACCTAATCTTCAGAAAGTACAAGGTAGCTTATTCCGTAATTCTCCTTCAGGAGTCTTCCGGCCATTTCGGCATCTTCACGAGATCTGAATCCTATTACCATGACGATGTGAAGGATTCGGTCCCCCGATCGAGTACGGATGATTTCAACCCGGTAATTTAGCGATTCCAGCAGAGCCTTCTGTCGTTCAGCATTCTCCTGCACGCTGAAAGCCCCTACCTGTAATTTGAATCGTTGCATGGTCCCGGGATCTTTGGGTGGTGTACTATCGGTTCTCCTTGGCGCTCCGGGACCGGGAACTGCACTCTTGCTGTCGATCTGAGAATGGCTCTCCGGCCCGCCAAAAGCCTTCCCGGCTTCCAGATCGAATTCTATCTCGGAGTATTTGCGGGAGAACACCTGGGCGTAAAAAAGAGCCGTATCGCGATTGCCCGATACTAACATCGCATTCAGGAACAGTCGGACTCCTGGGTAGACCAGGTCCGATCGAGGGTAATGCACCGGAATACGCTTTAGGTATTGAGCTGCCTGGACGTATAATCCTCGGGAATACAGGTACTCACCGATTTTTAAAATTGCGTCATCGGCGTATGGGCTGGAAGGGTAAAGACGGGCCACCCGCTTGTATATATCGATGGCATCATCTCCATCACGAGTGATGAGCCCCTCAAGGTACAGGACAGTCCCATCGTCCGGATGCTGATCATAGAGTTGAGGCAGAGCCTCGGCGACCTCTTCTACCTTCCCTTGATATGCCAGGCTAAAGTAATAATCAAGGTCCTGGCCCCACATGGGAACAAAAGTCAGTAGGACAAGGAAAACCGGGCAGCGGGAATTACTCCAGTTTCTCCAGGGGATCACTGCTTGGGTCCAGCCAGCTCATCAGAGATGTGGGGGCTTCCCGATAGCTGGCCTGCGCTTGTGCTTGTAGACGAATGGAATCCACGAGATGGTCCAGTTCTGGCTTTAGGTTGCGCTGGTCGTCCTGCCGATAGCTGAGCTTCAGCTGGATGGCCTGTATCAAGGGATTGCTGGTGGCTGCCTCAGGGATGGTACTCAGCAGCACCTCCGCCCGATCCAGGTCACCCTTACGCACATAGAAATTGGCCAGACCGGCTACTACATCCAGATTATCGGGGTCTTTCCCTAATATCTGCTTGAGAAATGGTTCCATATCGTCGAATCGCTGGAGATAGAACAGGGCATCTTCGACCTTTGGGAGTACCATAGATGTGTCAGAGGGTGAAATATCTAGAAAGGCAGACCAGTGAGCCACCGCCTGTGAATAAAGCTTGGCGACTTTTTCTTCCAGATTCTGCTGCTTTAGGGGATCATCCGCTTCGTCAGATGTATTCAAGGTAGAGAGTTCCCTTCGGTAGGAATCAGCTTCCTCCACATAGGATTCCGCCAGGAAGTATTGAGCCGGTGCAAAATTCCCATCAATTTTCAGTGCCTGCTGGTAATGGCCGCGAATTGTCTCCGGCGATTCCTCATGGCGCTGGTCGTATCCCTGTCGGAAGCGGCAAAGGGCCAGGAGTCGGGTGTCCTCTTTGTCAGTAGCTTTCTGCCATTGGGCCAGGTACTTTCCCGCTGCTTCCCAGTTTCCCAGTCCCCGGTAGAACTTTACCAGATGGCGCAAAGCCCAGGCATTACGTTTCTCGAGCTTGAGGATGGCCAGAACCCGCTCTACTGCCTGATCATACTGCCTGAGCTCGCCGTGGTCCAGGGCCAGGTTCTTGAGCAGCTCCACCCGCTCATATACGGTGAGTTCAGACCGGACTAACAGGCTTTCGTGAAGCTTAAGGGCGCTCTCGGATGCGCCGCCCCGTCGCATTACTTGCCCTAACTTCAGGTAGGCGGAGGTATGCTCGGTGTCACGGTCGATAACTCCCTTAAAGCATTGGTAAGCCTGCTTCAGGTTGCCACGCAACAGGTGATCGAGCCCCTCGGTATACAAGCTCTTGACATCGCGTCGGCCTCGGGGACGCGTCATTATTACCAGTGCAATACCCACTATCAGGATAGCTGCGACAACCAGGATGATATAGAGTGTGGACATGTCCGCTTGTTATTCTAGCTGGGACGGCGACTCTTCAGGAGAGGCGGTCGCCGGTTCCGTATCAGGTAATACTTCATGTTCGCTTTCGAAAAACTCTTCACTCAAAGCCGAATGCCGCAGGTTGTTAAGCTCGGTGCGCAGTTTCTTTAACTGCCGGTTCTGTTGCCGTACTTCTGCATGTTGAGTGATGATCTGTACTAGCCCAATGGCAAATCCCAACAGGATCCCCGCCGCCAGGGTGATGACCAGCACATGGGCCAGATTTATGTCAGGCAGTTCCATTCCCGGTAAAAGCCAGATTGTTACATATTGGCCGGAGTTCTTGCTCAGAAAAAAAGCGAGGGCTAGCACAATCAATAGACCTAGCAGAATCTTAACCAACCGCATGATACGCCTCCTGACAGGATAAATCTACCGCGTTTATGATATGTCCTTGCAGGGCCACACCATGTGAAGTATCGATATGTACTTTCACGAAATCTTTGATCCGGGCACTTTCCTTATCAAATACCACCCACTTGTTGCCATCGGTTCGCCCGGCCCACTGCAAGGATGACTTTTTGCTCTCCTTCTCAACCAGCACTTCCACCTCCCGCCCTACGTAGGTCCGGTTCCGCACTAGCGTAATGGCCTTTTGAACCGCGATTAGCTGCTCCAGGCGCTCCTGTTTTACCTCATCTGGCACTTGGTCTTCATACTCAGCAGCCTTCGTTCCCGGTCTGATAGAGTATTTGAAGGTAAAAGCCGAATCAAATCCCAATTGCTCGACTACCTGCAGGGTTTCCTGAAATTCCACATCCTGCTCCCCGGGGAATCCCACGATGATGTCCGTGCTGATTGTGCACTCAGGCATGACCGCCCGAATACGCTCCACAAGCCTGATATATTCCGATCGGGTATATGAGCGATTCATCCGCCGGAGGATGCGGTCAGAGCCGGCTTGTAGCGGTAAGTGAATGGATTCGCAGATGTTGTCGTGGGCGACCATTACATCCAGCAGTCGGTCATCCATGTCCGAGGGATGCGGAGACGTATAGCGGATGCGCCTCACTCCCGGCACCGCCGCCACAGATTCCAGCAAATCAGGAAAGCGGGTACCTTCATATTGGTAGGAATTCACGTTCTGGCCCAGAAGGGTCACTTCGACAAATCCCTGTCGCACCGCTTCTTCCACTTCGGCCACGATACCAGCTACCGAACGACTCCGCTCACGACCACGGGTAAAAGGTACTACACAGAAGGTGCAGAACTTATCACAGCCGCGCATAATGGAGGTCCAGGCATTAACACCCTCACGCCGGGATGGGAACATGTCGTCATAAACCTCAAAGCGGGATAGCCGAGTGTCTACAATATGCTCCTGCTCGGCTTTACGGTCCTGGACGAGCTGGGGTAGGCGTCGGTAGCTGTCAGGGCCCAGAACCATATCTACGTAGGGTTTTGACTCCAGTAGGTCGTCCGACAGGTGTTTTGCCATACAACCAAGCACTCCGATGAGAATGGAGGGATCATTCTCTTTCAATCGCGCCAGTTGACTCAGACGGTTGTGGATGGTTTTCTCGGCCTTTTCCCTGATGGCACAGGTGTTGAACAGAATAATCTGCGCGTCTTCCAACCGCGTAGCTCGCCGATGGCCAGATCCATCTAACAGGCCGGCCACCAACTCCGAATCGGCCACATTCATCTGACAGCCGTAGGTCTCAATAAAATATCGCATATCCTGATGATAATTTCACCTTATAAGTTACAAAGCTGGCCCATGGGGACGTAGTACTTTCCCCATTATGCTTGTCCTTCCAAACGAGACTATATCTTAATAGAAATTGATGGGATTTTGGGATTGTCGGTAGAGACGCACTTCGTAGTGCAGGTGCGGATTTGTAGAACGGCCAGTGTTTCCGGACTCCCCGATACGATCACCTCGCTCGATCAGCTGGCCCTCTAGGACACCAATGCGCCGGAGGTGCCCATAAAGAGTACGAAAACCGTTGCCGTGGTCAATCTTCACGTAGAGCCCCATATTGCTGTCCCATCTGGCGGCTACCACTTTCCCATTGGCAGTGGCGAAAACAGGTGTGCCGGTCCTGACTTTGATATCCTGTCCCCGGTGAAAGTCGTACTTCTGCGTATAGGGATCCCGCCGCAGACCGAATCCACTGGTAAGTTTCCCATTTTGTACCGGCAGGAGGGATGGTGTCGACCTCAGCCTCGCTAGGTCATTTTTCAGTGAGTCACGGATTCCTTCATAGCTCAGCTGTTCCAGCTTCACGCTGCGATAAAGAGCATCCAATCGCTCTGTTATGCTTGCCAGGGATACATCACTCGACGGCAGGAGGTAATCCATGTCCGTCCGGACCTCGACCATAGTGCCCCCGATGCCAACCTGACGGATTCCTGGATTAATATCCGGCATCTGGGCATGGACACGGAGGTCCTGGTCTGTCTCAGACAATGCCTCCACTTCCCGTTGCAGGACCGTTATCCGGTCTTCAAATCGCTCCACTAATCGATGGAGGGTTGCGTTGTCCTTGCGGAGCTTCGCTACCCGATGGGCATATGCGGTCTCAAGGAGCAGCTGTGAACCAAAATAAAATACAATTGGAGTTAGAATAAGCAGGGCAATCAAGCCCCAGAATGCTGCCTTGCCGGAGAGATCAAATTGCCGCAGACCTGAATGCCCTTCTCGGAGGATCAGGAATTTTAGATTCTTCAGCTTTATTTGGGGGAATAGCCTTTGCCGCTTAGTAATTGATTCCCGCATACTGGACATAATCCGCATACTAGTAATGATTTTAGCCTTAAATAGCCATCTCATGCAACAGAAACCTACTATATTCGCCCTCACCGAAAATATGATTCAGAAAGGGGCTATACCTAATATTGTGTTTAATATGTAAGCGGCCATGACGCATTGTATAGTTGATATTATTGTCAGGCCGGGCTATCATGATCTCTATTGTTATTTTTTCAAAGTGCCGGCTACTTCGCCTACGGCTACGGAACACATTGGTCCTCAGCTGGTACCAGTATCCTTTGTGGTCTTCTTAGGTCCAGCCTTTTTTGCGGCAGGCGTCGCTTTTTTCCTGCCGTTGCTCTTTTTAGTCCCACCCGGCTTGGCGGCAGTGGCTCCACTTTTAATGCCAGCCTTTGCCTTGCTGGGCTTGGTGGTGGGAGTCCCTTTTTTAGGAGTTGTTTTTTCTTTACTGGGGGCCGCAGCGGGAGCCTCTCTTTCAGGAGCAGCCTTTTCTTTTGGGGGTGCTGAATCATGAACCGGTTCCTCAAATTGGGAAGCTTGTTCCAGCTCATCTTCTTTTTCCTTGATTTTTCCGGCAAGGCCAGCGATTCGGCGACGTAAGTCATCCACGCCGGATTGACTCTCAAGCGTTCCTTTGCTTTTTCCCTCCAGACTTTGGTAGGCAATCTGTCCCAGATCAGCATAGAGGTTGCCCCGCTCCCGCCGTAGCTGATAAATATCCATTTTCAACTTGCCGATCTTGCTGAGCTCTTCAGCCTTGCTGGCAGCCGCTCGCGTGATAACCACCGCCTTCTCGGCGGCGGAGTCAGACCATACTCTGATCTGCTCACTCAGGTTTTCCCATATGTTCTTCATCTTCCCGATCCTTCCTGATTTGGGTAAAGAATATTATAGCTAAATGGTTGAATATTGGCAACGAGAATCACGTCGGTACCTGCCACGGAATAATCAAGTTTATAAACGCTGAGGTGGTTATGTCGAGGCGCGTTCATCTTCCTTCAGCCAGCGAGTGCCAAGATAATCAAAGTCCGTTTCAACGGCTTCTATGCTTCATCAAGGACCCGTTGCAGAATGCCCCGCACCACCTGGGGATCGCCTTTTCCTTTGGTAGCCTGCATCACCTGGCCCATAAAGAAGCCCAACAGCCTGGTCTCGCCCTTCCGGTACCGCTCCAGCTCGGCAGGCAAGCCGGATACGACCTGCAGTACCGTATCCTCCAGGGTGGCTGAATCGGAAACTTGCCCTAGTTGATCCCGTTTGACGATCTCAGCTGCCGAAAGATTTTCCGTCAGCATTATATCAAACACGCTCTTGGCGGTGTTGCGGTTAATGATTCCCTGCGAGCAGAGCTTGATGAGCTCGCTGAGCGCCTCCGGTCTCATCGGGAACTCACCGATCTCTTGATGCTCTTCCTTCAGTACCCGGAGCACCTCACCCAGTACCCACCGTGCCGCTTCAGTAGGCGACACACCTCCATCGACCACTGCTTCGTAGTAGGCTGCTAGTTCTCGCTCACGGGTGAGGATTTCGATATCCTGGAACCTGAGGTTATAATCACGGGTGAAGCGTTCCTCGATCTGTGCGGGCAACTCCGGCAGCTCGGCCTTGATAGCCTTCACCCAGTCGGGATCAACCTCCAGGGGCACCAGGTCCGGCTCGGGGAAATAACGATAGTCCTGGGCCTCCTCTTTGGTACGCAGAAGGTGGGTTTCGCTGGCGGCCTCGTCCCAGGTGAGCGTGCACTGCTCTACCTCGCCTCCCTGCTCCAGAATATCCACTTGCCGGCGGATCTCGTAGGCCAGGCCCCGCTCTACGCCTCGGAACGAATTGAGGTTCTTCATCTCGGTGCGGGTGCCGAATTCGCCGTCACCTCGCGGCCGTACTGAGATGTTGGCATCGCACCGGAGGTGCCCCTTCTCCATGTCCGCTTCACTGACGCCGGCATATTGGAGGGTCTGCTTGAGGCGCTCTAGGTAGCGCCGGGCCTCTTGGGGCGAGCGGATGTCCGGCTCGCTGACGATCTCGACGAGGGGTGTACCGCAGCGGTTGAAGTCGATATAACTCTCGTCTTCCAGACCGTGAATGGCCTTCCCGGCGTCCTCTTCAAGGTGGATGCGGGTAATGCCCACCGTCTTAACACTACCGTCCTCCATGTAAAATGAAAGGCTGCCACCTTCGCACAGCGGCTCGTCATACTGCGATATCTGGTAGCCCTTGGGCAGGTCGGGGTAGAAGTAGTTCTTGCGGGCGAACCGCGACAGCGACCGCACCCGGCAGCCTACCGCCTGACCCATACGGATAGCGAACTCAACGACCTGTTCGTTCAGTACCGGCAGCACGCCTGGGTAACCCAGGCAGACGGGACAAGTGTGGCTGTTGGGTGCCGCGCCGTAGGTCCGCCGGCAGCGGCAGAATATCTTCGACTGAGTCGCCAACTGGGCGTGGACCTCCAGACCGATGACCGGCTCCCACTTTTCCATGATGCTATCGAGCGAATTCGTTGCCATTCTACGTCAGCTGGATAAGATACTTCTCTCAGTTTATGAGTCTACGGATCGACGTTTAATTTACGAAAATCCCATGCGGTTGATGCATAGATGTGCTCGCGGCGGTGAGATCGGAAACTGGACCGGAGATGCGGTACTCCCCGGGTTAAGGAATCGAGCGCAGCTTCTGGTCGATCCGTTCTTACAGGCATGTCTTTAAGAGTGATTGACCGGGAACATCCCGCTTATTCGCGATAGCGCTGAGTCCCTCCAGCAGGTATTCGGGCAGGCGCAGGGAGAGGATTCTGGTAGTTGGCTTCAGTTTGACTTATTTGGACCACAGTCTGATGACATTCCGCACAACGCCGATCAGGCCCCCGATACCTAGGAAAATAGAAGCCAATTGAAGGTTCCCACTTTCTAGCTCCACACCTGCCAGGTACAAGGCAATACCTGCAAGTGTATAGGATACAAACCGGAACAGTCGTGTGAGGCTGAATTCGTTGATGTCTTTCATCATTCTTGCTCCCTTTATTCTCTGCTAGGTTGAATATTCGTTATCGACGCCACGCTGCGGGCAGGCATTTCCTTGGGCTCGTCTGGCAAACGGCAGTGACAAGCTATTATCAGATGCAGGGCAGCGCCAGAATACTTGATGACTGCCTCATTGTGACCAATCCGTTGGTTCGCGGTCCCAGCGGTGCTGCTCGAGTTGCTTTATGAGACTCTCGTCAAGTGGACCGGCGTCACTGGTGGCTATATTCATCTCAACGTGTCTGAGCTTCCTCATCCCCGGAATGATAGTACTAACCGTGGGCTCTGCCAGGATATAGCGCATGGCCATCTCCGGCATGGTCATCCCGGACGGGATCAACGGCCTTAGAGCCTCGGCGTGTTCAACGCTGGCCGCCAGGTTTTCCGGAACGAAATAGGTGTTGCGCCAATCACCCGCTGGCCAGCTGCTCTCCTTGGTCAGCGTGCCCGTCAGCGTTCCCTCATCAAAAGGCACCCGCGCAATGACCGCCACGTTATGCTGCTGGCAGGCCGGGAACAACTCGTCCCTGGGATTCTGATCGAAAATATTATAGATCACCTGGACCGCGTCAATCAGGCCGCTCTCTACGGCCTTGACTCCGTTCCACGGCTCCCACCGGTTGATGCTAATGCCGATTGATCCGATGATCCCCTGCTTTTTGAGCTCCTCAAGCTTGAGATGCCACCGGTCGTCCTCGAGCCAGTGGTCTTCCCAGGTGTGCAGCTGCATCAGATCGAAGCTGTTCAGCCCCGAGTTTTCCAGGCTGCTGGTCACGTACTTCTCGATATGGTCGGGAGGGAAACAGTCATCCAGCGAAAACTCCCGCCTGCTGGGCCAGCGGAAATTCTTCGGTGGGACTTTAGTGGCGGTATACAGTTTCTTGCCCGGGTTCGCTCTTACAAGCTGGCCTAATAGGTTTTCGCTCTTGCCCTCACCATAGCCCCAGGCCGTGTCGAAAAAGTTGCACTCCAGGTCTACGGCGCGCTGCAGCGAGCCCAGCGACTGCTCATCATCCGAGCCCGTCCAGCCAGCCATGCCCCACATGCCATAGCCGATTTCACTTACTTCCCAACCGGTGCGCCCAAACACTCTGTACTGCATCTCGGGCTCCTTATATATTTGTTACAGGCAGTGAAGATATTAAATGCGTTTAAATGCAATATAAGATATAGTCCCGGTCCCGATAGGGCAAGGGACATTTCCCTGCTGAGGTGTTACACTAGTTCCAATGGCCCTGATTATGCTCAGATTATATCCCCCTCCCTGAGCCTATCATGCTGCCCTTAAATTAACACCGTGTATCGCTTGTGCATCACCTTATACGTTTAGGAGCCCGCTATGCAGACCATTATCGAACCTTTCCGTATCAAGTCCATCGAGCCTATCCGTATGACCACCCGCCAGGAGCGGGAGACTATCCTTAGGGCGGCCCACTACAACCTCTTCGCCCTGAGCGCTGAGGACGTACTCATCGATCTGCTCACCGACAGCGGTACCGGGGCTATGAGCAGCGAGCAATGGGCGGCCGTAATGCGTGGGGACGAGTCTTATGCCGGTAGCGCAAGCTGGAAGCGATTCGAGAAAATGGTGAAGGCCGTCTTCGGCTTTGAATTCGTAATCCCCACCCACCAGGGGCGGGCTGCCGAGCGCATACTTTTCTCCATCATGTGCAAAGAAGGTGACACGGTACCCAACAACACTCACTTCGACACCACTCGGGCGAACGTGGAGTACCAGGGGGCGATGGCGATAGACTTGGTGATCCCCGAAGGGAAGGTTCCTGAGGCCATCCACCCCTTCAAGGGTAACCTGGACACCGGGGCACTGGAGCAACTGATCGCCGAGGTAGGACCGGAGCATATCCCCCTGATAATGATTACCGTTACCAACAATTCCCTGGGAGGGCAGCCGGTGTCCATGGCCAACATCAGGGAAGTGGCCGCTATTGCCCACCGTCACGATATTCCCCTCTATTTCGACGCTTGCCGGTTTGCCGAGAACGCCTTCTTTATTAAGCTGCGTGAAGAAGGCTACGAAGAAAAGACGGTCAAAGAGATTGTAACGGAGATGTTCTCTTACGCTGACGGCTGCACCATGAGCGCCAAGAAGGATGGCTTGGCCAACATTGGCGGCTTTCTGTGCACCAATGATGCAGCCCTGGCCCAGCAGGAGAAAGACCTGCTGATACTCACCGAAGGCTTCCCAACCTACGGCGGCCTGGCCGGGCGTGACCTGGATGCCATCGCCGTGGGACTTGAGGAAGTACTCCACGAGGACTACCTCACCTACCGGCTGGCCTCCACCCGCTACCTTGGGGAGCATATAGCCCGTGAGGGTATTCCGATCGTCCAGCCGCCGGGAGGCCACGCCATTTATATTGACGCCCGCGCCATGCTGTCTCATATTCCGCCACAGCAGTACCCGGGGCAGGCCCTGGCGTGTGAACTTTATCTTGAAGCGGGTATCCGGTCGCTGGAGATCGGCTCCGTGATGTTCGGGAAAACCGAAGCAGGTGGAGTTGAAGACACCCCCGCCGAAATGGAACTCGTGCGATTGGCCATTCCCCGCCGGGCATACACCCAGAGCCATGTGGACTACTTGGTGGAGGCGATCATTAGCGTCTTCGAGCGGCGGCAGGACATCCGCGGTATGAAACTGACCTGGCAGGCGCCTTATCTGCGGCACTTCACGGCTAAGTACGAGTGGGTGTGAATGATCACTATCGGTCATAGCTGCTGAGAAATAATTGTAGGAGTTTTTCCCAATGGACTTCGTCGGAATCTGGTTTCGGGGCCTTGTCCAGCCGGTCCGGGCCTTTGACGCGCTCAAGAGTAAACCGGCCCCATGGTGGGGGCTGAAAGCCGTCCTGGTGCGCTACGTTGGTACGTCGCTTACAACCACGTTGGCTCTCTACCTGTTGGATCGCAGGCCGTTTGAGCCCTCTTACCTGACCTTCCTTTCCGAAGAGCATTACTACAGGGCGGAGATCTTTTTTCTGCCCCTTTTTGGATTGTTCATCTGGCTGTTGGGCGCCGCGACAGTTCACCTTGTCCTGTCCCTCACGGGCAAGTATAATGACTTTAACCAGGTACTGAACATCATGGGTATGAGTATGCTGATTGTGATGCCTGGGGTGTGGCTATGGGATTGGGTAGTGATAATATTGAACTACTATCACCTTACGATAATGGCTGTCAGCCACTCTGTTTTTGCATTGTGGGGCGTCGGGCTCTATACAATAGGTTTCAACAGGATTCTCGGACTCAGGGTGCTGCCGGCTTTTGCCCTAGCTTTTTGTGTAACTCTTATATATATTCCACTGGCGGCCATCTTTGTTCGCTAAGCAGTTATAATAATTCCTGATAATAATAACTGAGCTTCTATGGCGGATAAAATGTATGAAGGATTCAACGGCTTTTCCCGGAAGACGCTGTCGTTCCTGAAAGGTCTCGGGGAAAACAATAGCAAGGTTTGGTTTGAAGCACACCGGCAGGATTATGTGGCATATCTGTTGGAGCCGTTTCAACGTCTGGTCGCCGAAATGAGCTCATTCATGCTTACTATCGATCCGCTTTTTGAAACCCGCCCGGCCATCGATCGCACCATATCCCGGATCTACCGGGATACTCGCTTCTCCAGGGATAAGTCCCCCTTCAGGCCAAGGATGTGGCTGACCTTCAAACGGCCCAGCCGCGACTGGAAGATCGCACCGGCCTATTTTTTCGAGATCTCCCCCGACCGTTATCGCTATGGCGCCGGATTTTACAGTGCTCCCAAGCCCACCATGGACCGCCTGCGCCAGCTGATAGATGACCAGGACCGGCAGTTCCTGGATGTCCTTTCCCAGTACCGCCAGCAGGATGTTTTTCATATTGAGGGGCAGCAGTATAAGCGCATCATCGATTCGGACAAACCGCCGGAGATCCAGGAATGGTACCAGCGGAAGAACCTGTTCATTGTCTGCAACCGGAAGATCGACGATATCCTCCTCAGCCGGGAACTTGTCGATGATCTCATTTCCGGGTTCGGTCTCCTGGCACCCCTTTACCATTTTCTATGGACGGCGGTGGAATGAGTCCCGTTTGGAAGTCGGTAACGAAGCAGGCAAACAGGCGGGCCACATCTTTTAGCGGAGTGCAAATTTCCCCAATGGTGACCAGCCCTGACCTTCGACCCCACCACTTTGTTAGGTTTCACTTTCCTGTTCCACGGTGATGACGACTTTGCCCATGTGGCTTGCTTCTCCAAAATGCCGCATGGCTTCAGGTACGTCGCTTAACTTGTAGGGCCCATCTATCACAGGTTTGACTTTGCCGGCTTCGAAAAGCTCACTCATATAATCCAAATCCTTGTTTGGCTTCAGGAGAACGAAACGTATGTTCTTCTTACTGAACATAGAGATCCATGGCTTCAGGAGTAGAGCCTGCAGGATCCGCGGGCCAGCTCCCCCAACTGTGACGTACGTCCTATTGCGACCCAATGCACGCGTGTAATCGAAAGTCGAGCGATTAGTCTTGGTATCAAGTATCAGGTCGTAACGCTGCCCGTTCCTGGTGAAATCCTCTTGTATGTAGTCAATGACATGGTCGAAGCCTGTGGAACGCATCATATCCAATTTCCCTGAGCAGTCAACGCCGGTCACTTCAGCCTTGTATATTTTGGCAATCTGCACTCCAAAAGTACCAACACCTCCACCCGCACCATTAATCAGAAGCTTCTGTCCCGGCTGTAATTGTCCTTTATCACGAAGGCCCTGTAAGGCTAGCATTGCCGCTTGAGGAATTGCGGCCGCTTGAACGAAAGTCATACCGGCTGGTTTTAGCGCCAATTGTTTTTCTCGGGCACAGACGTACTCAGCGAAACCGCCCCAGTTGCCGGTCAGGTCCCCGAACACTTCATCCCCTCGCTTAAACTGCTTGATCTTTTTGCCAACTGCTTCAATTCGCCCGGCTATGTCGGACCCGAGTATCTGTATCCTCTTTGGTCTTAGAAGACCGGACTGAAGGCGATTTATAAGCGGTTTGCCCTGGAGAAGCCCCCAGTCCCAATCATTTATTGATACGGCATGAACTTCTACCAGGACTTCATCGTCCTTGGGAACAGGTTTATCTACTTCTTTCAATTCAAGAACATCCGGTGGCCCGTATTTAGTATACACAATTGCTTTCATAAGTATTCCTTCAAGGGTTGCTTTGGTCCGGTGATTTTAGGTGTAGCTAACCATAATCTGGTCAATAAGTATGCAAAATCTAACGATTGAGTAGGGAGTACTGTCCTAAAAACCTTCCTCTCTGACACTCGCTTTTCTATGTCTTAAAAAGGTGTCTTTAAACCTGGTTGGTGGGGCAGGGATTTGGTTGATAATGACCACTTTAGATATAGCCGGATCAAGTTTTTCTACCTTAGGAGCCGGATAGTCCTAACTTTAAAGTGGTCCAAAGAATGGGGGCAGGACAGGCCATAGTTGGTTAAAAAGAGGTGTATTGATCTTTAGCTGTAGCTTGATATTGTCGCTTTTAATGGTAATCCTCTTAAGTTGTGCAAAGAAGGATGTA
>CP070638.1:417340-455422 GCA_020354025.1 Fidelibacterota bacterium
CGAGAGGACCGGAACGAACGAACCGCTAGTGTACCAGTTGTCTCATCAGAGGCACCGCTGGGTAGCTATGTTCGGCAGGGATAAGCGCTGAAAGCATATAAGCACGAAGCCCCCCCCAAGATGAGATTTCCCTCCCCGCCTTCGGGCGGGGCTGAAGGTTCCCTGTAGACGACAGGGTTGATAGGCCACAGGTGTAAGTCCGGTAACGGATTCAGCCGAGTGGTACTAATAAACCGTGAGACTTGAACAATCTTTTTCGATTTGATCCAGATCCGTCTGGTACAGCTTTTATTCTCCCTTACCTTTCCGGTGACCATAGCGTAGGGGAAACACCCGATCCCTTTCCGAACTCGGAAGTTAAGCCCTACTGCGCCGATGGTACTGTCCGCCTACGCAGGACGGGAGAGTAGGTCGTCGCCGGAGCTCTTCTTTGAAAGTCCCCTGGAAGCCGCTTTTTCGGGGATTTTCTTTTTTTATGCTCTTTTTCAATTTGTTTTGTGATCTATGATACATCTTCACATGCCGGGCGTTGCTAATATCGTCTTACAATCGACAGGCGGTGTTTTTATTGTAACACCGACGATTGTGTATTGTATATTATTGGAGATGAAACACTCTTTGAAAGGAGGGTGATGATGAAAAATGCGTTTTGTATACTGGTCGCTGTCTTCATGCTCAGCGGCGGCTGGGCTCATGGACAGGTATTGAGGTTGGACGGAACCTTTAGGGACTTTGTTACCTTCTACGTCAGCAGTGTCGATGTTTCCACCGGTGCCACCGACGTAGAACTGTTCGATTATACACTCTCATCGGATAGCTATCCCGTGGAAGTCAGCGTTGAATTTAGCGTGCTGATCAATTCAGCTCCGCTGAACCTCGACTACAGCAGACCTTTTCTACATGTCACGACTCAATCATTTACTTTGCTGGATGAGGTTCACATCCGGAATACGGATTTGAACATTAACACGGACCACCTGGAATATGTCGACGGAGAGCCTCTGAGTATCACCGTAAATGATCCGGAGACGATTTTCGATGATCCTGATTTTAATCCTGATGCCATGCAAAGTCTGATCATTCAGTCTGGCCGCTTACCGGATGGAATCTACCGCCTTGATTTGGTGGTAAATAATCTAACAAATCCGGGGGGATCTGTGAGGAAGGAGGAGTCGATTATCTCCGCCCATCCCATCTCCTTGGAGCTGATATCTCCGGGCGGGCCATTCGCTGAAATACAGAATCAAACGATCATGACTACCTACCCCTTCTTCCAGTGGCAGTCCGATCCCTGCGCCATCTGCAGCTACCGGATTAGGGTGGCCCGGTTTATCCCCAACGAACACAGCTCTGCTGAAGACGCCATCGAGGATCAGACCGTGCTGCCCATCGAACAGGCGCT
Organism: Fidelibacterota bacterium; assembly: GCA_020354025.1. GTDB lineage: Bacteria > Fidelibacterota > Marinisomatia > SCGC-AAA003-L08 > TS1B11. The sequence continues at coordinate 418,743 of CP070638.1, forward strand.
TGGTTGGTACCCTGAGCAGGATATGGATGGAAAATTCTTGCCCACTACTTCCTTCCAGTATCCCCAATCTGGTGCCGTTGACCTCGAGCCTGGCAATATATACGTATGGCAGGTGCAGAAAATCATTCCTACTACCGAAGGGGATGAATTCATCAACAGTGTGATCTATGCGTTTATGATCGAAGAACAGCAGGCCGGATATGACCCGATCAAGGAAGCCGTGCGTACTGTCTTAGGTGATGAGCGCTACGAGCAGCTTTTTGGCGTCGGTGGAGAGCTCATGGGCTTTGTCGGCGATGAGGAAAGTCTTTCAATCAGCGGCAGTATCAGTGTTGATGGCACTGAGCTGGAGGCAGGGAATATCGACGTGAGTACACTCCTGCTAATCGCTCGATTAATCGAACAAGGAGAAATCTCCGTAGTAGAATCGGAGGTGCAGTAATGAAACGTTTAGCCTTTTTACTGGTATTCATTTCTGTATCCCTGGTCTGGGGTGCAGAAAAGATTGCATTTACTACCAAAGTCAGCGGCCAGGTTAACCTGGTGAATCTACAAGAACAGACGGTGCCGCTGAAACGCGGAACGGTTGTGAATAGCGGTGAGCAGATTGTTACCCTCACCGATGGCTTGGCTGTTATCATGTTCATTGATGACAAGAGCCTCCTGCGGATTCAGAAAAACACAACCCTCACCGTTGGCGGCGAGCGTTCGGCAACCGCCATATCAAAACAGGTTGACATGCAGTTCGGCAAGCTCAGGGCACAGGTTACCGAGCAGCGCCAAGAAGGTGCGTTCGTGATCTCCACGCCCACCTCCGTGGCGTCGGTGAAAGGGACCGATTTCTGGGCCACCTCTGACCCGGTCCTGGGTGATATCTTTTTGGGGATAGACGGACTCATCGAGGTGGAGAACCTGATCAGCGGTGGAGTCATCGAAGTCGGCGGCGGTCAGATGGGCACTTCAGAGCCGGATGGAACTACTGCGGTGGCGACCTACGTGCTCATCGTGAGTGAGCTTCTGAGCGTCTCGGAGAATGTGCTGACAATGGAACCGGCCGAGATCGGTGAAGGTGATGCGCGCATGCAGTTTAACGGGCAGGTAGCCTTGACTTCTCAGACTACTTACGCCGGTCCTGATCCTGAAGTTGGCAGTACTGCAACCATCTCCGGCATCGCTAACGATGACGGCTCGGTTACTGCCGTCCAGGTCGCAATTGAAGAAATCGAAGAAGAGCTCGAAGAAATCGAAGATAAAGGCCCGGATGAAGGCGAAGGTGAAGGTGAAGGTGCTGAAGCCGAAGAAGCAGAGCTGCGGATAAGGTTTGTAAATCAAGACGGCACGACTAAAGAGCTCGTTATTATTTATAAATAAGCCAAATCCGAATTAACTTTTAGTTTGATCTATAACACCGGAGGTGAACGGAAGGTGACTATTCGAGTCTACAGTATTGCGTATGGACTTTTGCTGCTGGCAGGGGGGCTATCGGCCAGCAGTTTTGCTGACGGGACTATCTACCATCAAGCACCGGTAGAAGCCGTTGCGCTGGAACCACTCACACTGGAAGCCGTGATTGAGGTGACGGATGCCGCCGTGGCATCGGCCAGCATATACTACCGCCCCCGAGGCCAGGAAACTTACCAGGAAGTTCCCATGTCATCAGCGGCCGGGAATCTCTTTTTCGGTACCATTCCCGCCGCTGAAATCACGGAGCTGGGGTTGGAATATTACCTGGTCGCCTTGCTGGATGATGAAAGTGTCCTGGCATACCCGGTCGATGATCCTGAGGTCAATCCGGTGTTTGTTACGATAAAGTCGGCTGCAGAAGGGATCGCTTATACACCGGAGACCCAGGAGGTCGCAGCAGACCTCCAAGAGGTCGATGTATTGATCCTTTCCCCCGAACCCGGCGATATGTATCTCCCCGATGATGTGGTGATAGCCGTTTCCTTCTTTAACGTCCAGGATTTGGATGTTTCATCCATCCGACTCCTGGTCGACAGGCAGGATGTAACCACCCAGGCGGATGTGACCGCTGACCTGGTCACCTACACTCCTCCGGCTCTAAGGACAGGAGCCCATCAAGTTGAACTCCAACTGAATCGCAGCTCCGGTTCGGCGTACGAGCCGGTGGCCTGGCGGTTCCTGGTTACCCAGAAAGCAGCCGTAACCACCGAACAGGCCTTTAGACAATCTGGCTCCATCACCCCGACCTACCGACGGGATGATATTGATGAAGAGCTGCTTGAGGTAAGCAGTATGAGGCTGTCTTACCGCGGCGGATGGGATTGGTTGCGATTCCGCGCCAACATGAAGCTCACCAGTGAGCAGGATCCCTACAAGCCCCATCGAAACCGCTTCTCCGCCAGCTTCAGCACACCGCTGCTGACGCTGGGTATCGGCGACGTTACCCCGCGGCTCGATCGCTTCAGCCTGGATGGCAAGCGGTTGAGGGGTTACGACGCCAACTTCACCCTGGGAATCGTCAACCTGCGGGTGGCGAAGGGGGAGCTGGAGCGAGGCATCCAGGGCCGGCCTGATGCGTCTGTCAAGGTTACCGATCATAATCTTGACACTGACAGTCTCACCGTTTCGCGCGCGGGCTATGCCTTTCGGCGCGACATCCTGGCTGTCCGGCCCAGCTTCGGATCTGGACAGCGCTTTGAGCTGGCATTCTCGCTTATAAAGGCCAAGGATAATATTGCCTCGGTGAATCGATTTGTTGATGATGGCATTGTTCAAATTGACAGTAGCGTTGCGTGGAACTCAGACTGGATTGACAATTCCACCCGCACAATCACCTATCGGGACCTGGACAACCTTGTCGGCTCAAAAATTCGGGTCCCTGAGAAAGACTGGGAAGGGAAGTCACCCCAGGATAATGTGGTGATCGGATCCAGCCTCACTTTCGCCTTGAACCAGCGCCGGTTCGTGGTTCAGTCAGGGTTCGCTCTGAGCATGCTAAACAAGAATATATGGGATCCGGTATTGAGCAAGAAGGAGCTGGATACCTTTGCGCCCGGTGATGATACAGCCGATGGCTTTATTGGCGGCGAAGGCGGTATCGCCGTTGAGGATTTGCCCATTGATCCAGGCGAACTTGAGGACTACTTCCATATCAATCTGAACCAAGTCCCCCTGCTACCCATCGCCATCGACTCGGCCAGTTTCGCTAGTCCCTTGAAGCTGATCGCAAATATGCCCTCCCTGGCCTATCATGCCACTGCCAAGTTCAACTACCTGCGCAACTTCATCACCCTGGAGTACCAACAGGTAGGTCCCGAGTTCAACTCCCTGGCCAATCCTAACCTGCAGAAAAACGTGCGTGTACGTTCCATCTCCGACCGCATCCGTCTTTTCGAGAGCAGACTCTTCATCTCAGCCCTTTACCGGGCCACGGACGATAACATCGTTAAAGTGGAAGACGAGCCCATCACTTCTACGAAAATGATCAATCTCAGTGCCAACCTCAACCTGGGCCGGGGGCTGCCCTCCCTCGTTCTGGGGCGGAGAACCTATGAGCGCAACAATGGCATTGATACCGCGAGTGCCGATCTCGGAATTTCTGACCGTCGCGAGCATGCTATTACCAAGTCACAGAACCTGGGCCTCAGCTACCGGCTGCAGATGTTGACATCCACGCACGACCTGAACTTGAACCTGGCTGCTACGGATATCAGCGACAACCTGAAGGACGATCGACGTGTGGGCGATACTCTCTTCGTGGCACAATCGGCCGCCTCAAATGTTTTCTCCCTGACGGCTGTTTCCAGGTTCCCGAACGGGCTGGAGACCAACGTTGTCGTCTCCACCAATAATACGGAGATCAGCGGAGGAAAGAAGCCAATCATTCAGGACATCACAAGCCTGGACCTCATGGCTCGTCTGCCGCTGCTGAAGGGGAAGCTGCGGGCCAGGGGCGGAGTTACGTTCAGGAGCAATAAGACCAACCAGGATGAAAATCCAGATGCACCGGCGTCTTTCACCCGGTTCGGTATCAATGGCGGAGCAAGTTTTCAGCTGGTTGAGAACCTGCGGCTGGTGGGCCTTTTTAAGCTTTGGAGCAAGACGCTTACTAATCAGACCGAACCGTTTGTTGATCTTGATGGGGATGGTATCTGGAGCGAAGAAGAATCGTATACTGACCGCAACGGTAACGGCGTCTATGATGAAGGGCCTTTCGATCTGACGCTTCCCAGTACTGTCATTTCCACCACCCTGGAATATACATTCTAGCCTCGCTTTCAATTTGAACCTGAAAAAACTCATCTCAACCTACGGCGCCGGTCTTATATGGACCGGCGTTTCTATTATCCTGGTTGCCGCCCTCTACTACCTGGGATTATTCGACCTGCTGAATTATAAAGTGCTGGACTTTTCCTACACCCGTGTCAGAGGGCCCCTGGCCGGCCTGAGTGCCCGCCAGCCAATCTCACGTGACAGTCTGAAAGTCGTGCTGGTAGACGTTGATGACGAATCGTGGCGGCTGGTGCCCTACAAGTGGCCCTATCCCCGCGACGACATTTGGGCCCGGGTGGTACGTAACCTGACCGACGCTGGTTCCCGGGTAATCGTCTTTGATGTCGAGTTTGATAGCCCCGACTTCAAGTCAGATTACCTTGAGAAGTTGAACCAGGCCGGCAGCGACATCCCGTTCCAACATGGCGACGAAGTGTTTGCCGATGCTATCAGGTATGCCCAATCCAAGGGTACCCGCATTGTGTTGGCCTCTAAGCTGGTCAACGAACCCACCCGGCTACCGCCGGATTATATCATGTACCCCGTCACGCGCATAATGGACTCAGATCCTGAGCCGGGATTGATTAACGAAATCAAGGATAGTGACGGCATCACTCGTAAATATTCACTCGCTTATGAGTTGTCCAGTGAGCCGGGCACCTGGTACCTACCGCTGGGAATTAAAGCTCTGAAGGAGTACTGGGGTCTCCATGACACAACGCTGCTGCAGCCCAGATGGGAAACGAACGAGATGATCTACGGCCCCGCCGTTATCAAAACTTATGGCAAGTCTGCCAGTTTCATTGTGAATTTCTATGGTCCCCCCTCCGGCACCTCCCTGCCAGGCGAGGACCCGTGGAAAACTTTCGACCGCTTTCCCCTCGCAAATATCATTGACGACGCCGATTTCGACCTCCGCTTCATCGAAGAGGACTCCGATTGGATGGACTTTTTCAAGCTCAACAGCGACCTGTACGGTATTGTCGGCGAAAGCCCCTTCCTGGACAAGATCGTCCTCATCGGTGTATCCGTGAACGTACTCCTCGACGTCAAGACCACCCCCTATTATAATTATGCCGGTATGCAACAGCTGATGCCGGGAGTTGAGTACCACGCTAACGCCGTTCAGACCCTTCTCGATGGTAACTACATCAATGTGGCTGGCAGTACCCTGGAGCTCACCAAGGAATCTCTGGGCACCAACCTCCTGATCATCGCCCTGCTTGCCCTGTTCACCTATATCTTCATCCAGCGCCTCTCTCCGGTTCTGGGGGGCCTGGTAGCCTTCTTTGAGGTTCTGGTCTTCTTAAATATTGCTCTGGGGTATTTTACACAGGACTATCTGTGGCTTCCGAAATTCATCGCTATTCACGTCATGATGTGGATCGGGATTGAGTCTATTCCGGCACTGTTTACTATAGGAACGCCGGAAATAGGTGCTTCTATGTTTGTGCCGGTGGTCCCCGGGATGGCATCCGTCGTGCTGACCTATGGTAGTATCGTACTTTATCGCTTCCTGATGGAGCAGAAGGATAAACGGTTCCTCAAGCATACCTTTGGCACCTACGTATCCCCGGAGCTCATCGACCAGATGTACGAAACCAAGCAGATGCCCGAGCTGGGCGGCGAATCCGGCGTTCGCACCGCGTACTTCACCGACATCGCCAGCTTCTCGGCCTTCTCGGAGATCCTCTCCGCATCCAAGCTGGTGGAGCTGCTGAACGAATACCTCACCGCCATGACCGATACCCTCCTGGAGTATCAGGGGACCCTGGACAAATATGAGGGCGACGCCATTGTGGCGTTCTTCGGTGCGCCCATTTACTTTGATGACCACGCCTACCGGGCCTGCCTGGTAGCGCTACAGATGCAGGAGAAGCTGGCCGAGCTGCGGGAGAAATGGGCTTCGGAAGAAGACAAGTGGCCCGATCTGGTGCACTTGATGCGCATGCGTATCGGCATCAATACCGGCGAGATTGTTACCGGGAACATGGGCAGCCGGACACGAATGAACTATACTATGATGGGGGACGTGGTCAACACCGCCGCTCGCCTGGAGGCCTCGGCCAAACAATACGGCATTTATATCCAGACTACCATGCCCACCCTGGAGCTGGCCGGCAAAGACAAATTCGAGTGGCGTAATATTGACAAGGTGAAGGTCATGGGAAAGCAGGAAGCAGTGGAAGCGGTGGAGATTATGGCCCTCAAGGGACAGCTACCTGACGAGCAGCTGAAGATGAAAAGCACCTATGATGAAGGAATGGAACTGTACTGGAAGCAAGAATGGGATGCCGGGATGGCAAAGTTCAAGGCTTCCGAGGCAATGGAGGAAGTCTTTCCCAAGCGGCCCACCACTCCCAGCAAAGTCTACCTCGAGCGTTGCGAATATTTCAAGGCTAATCCCCCAGGGCCCGACTGGGACGGTTCCTGGACCCTTACCGCCAAGTGACAGGTCTACTGTAATTAATTGCAGTCAAAGGATTCTCTAGCAACTTCCCCAACAATCAGTCTTCTATCATCGCGGGTCCTCGGGAAAGTGTGAAGGGCGGGGTGAGTTTGACCGATCATTACTGCTAGAGAGTGCCAACAATATATTCTTACTAAATAGTCAGTATTGTCAGAGGACCTGCCCGGTAGCCGAAATGGTCTACTATCATCTCACTCTGCCCAGGATGGCTCGCTGAAAAATCGGATTTACAGCTAACTTATCGGCATGACTCTCACCTGTACCGCCTGTAAGGCCACCTACACCCCTCACCTGCTCCAGACAGTCTGCCGAAAGTGTGGACAGCCACTGCGGGCAGACTACTTTTTTAGACCTAAACAGTTTACTGCAGACGACCTGGAAGTTTTTCCCAGTCTGTGGCGATATCATCTTTTCCTGCCATCCATACCGGAGTTGTACCGCATATCCCTGGGTGAAGCGAACACGCCCTTGGAGGCGCATGATTACCGGGAATGCAAGGTGTACCTTAAGGACGAGACCGTCAACCCAACCGGCTCCTTCAAAGACCGAGGCATGTGTCTGGCTTTGTCCGTAGCCCGGGCGCTGGGCGTTACCCACGTAGCCTTGCCCTCAGCGGGGAACGCCGCCATAGCCGCCGCCACCTATGCCCTGGCTGGTGGCCTCAACTGCCGGGTCTATTTGCCTGAAACCATACCGGCAGTCTTTATAACCGAGCTGCAAGACAGCGGCGCCGAAGTCATCCTAGCCGGGCAAACCATCGCCGAAGCGGGAGCAACCATGGCCGGACAGCTTGACGACAGTTGGTTCAATGTTTCAACCCTCAAGGAGCCCTACCGGGTAGAGGGTAAAAAGACCATGGGCTTGGAGATCGCCGAGCAATTGGGCTTGACCGGTGATCCGAAGGAGTGGGACTTCCCGGACGTAGTGGTCTACCCCACCGGTGGGGGCACCGGCCTCATTGGCATATGGAAAGCCTTCCAGGAGCTGCTCAATCTCGATTGGGTTCGCAAGCCCCTGCCTCGGATGGTGGCAGTGCAGACCGAGGGCTGTGCGCCCGTGGTTAAAGCCTTCCTTGATGGCGCCGACGCCACCACACCTTGGCTTGATCCGCAGACCTGCGCGCTGGGGCTTAATGTGCCGTCACCACTCGGCGGAGCCTGGATGCTGTCAGTCCTGCGAGCCAGCAGAGGCACGGCGCTGGCTGTACCTGAAAACGACATTACCGGGGCTCAGCAGCGGCTGGCGGAGATCTCTGGTATCCCTGCCGGGCCGGAGGCGGCTGTGGCTTGGAAGGGTATGGAAGTACTGATGGAAAAGGGCTGGATAAAGGAAGGCGAGCGGGTGGTGGTGGTGGTCACCGGGGACAACCGGAGATACTGAGGAATATCCAAGCAATCAGGTTCATCCCTGTCATTCCTGTCCGATCCCACAAATAATCGGTTTAGCTGTTAAATAGCGATCATACACAACAAGTACTATATTGGCCAGGGCTAATACAATGAGGCCCGCGAGTCCGGTAACTCCTACAACGAGATCATTGCCACCACTCACCAATAAGATAGCAAAACCCCCTGCACCATTAAGAGATCCGTGGAGTAGAGCCGCAGCAATAACCGAACCCGATTTCTCCCGGATATAAAAGAAAATCGGAGACCATAACAGGCAGAAACCAGTCATCATAAAAACACCGGCCACCGGATGCTGGGGATAGTTGTGGCCCATGAGAATGAGCGGTGTGTGCCAGATACCCCATATGAACCCAATTATAGCCGATGCTCGCCAGTAACCCCAGCCACGCCAGGCTCGATGCAGGAAGCCACGCCAGCCCAGCTCCTCACCAAAAGCCGCTATGGCGTTTACGGTTACACCTGCCAGGAGGCCCTGGAGCAGGGTAATCCAGAAAGGATGGACCGGCAGGGACTGCGTCTGCTCTTCAATCTGAGACAGCTGCTCGGGTGTCATCAGGTGGCGAAACCGCTCGAACATGCCCACCATTTCCGGGGAATAATCAACGGAATGAAAGAGGAGGCTTACTCCGAATGTCGTAAAGGCGATCAATGGCGGCAACAGCCAGGCCACCAGGAACCACCGATTGAGGCGAAAAGAAATATTTAGGGGCTCGACTAGCGCAGCCTTTATTATGCCCTTCTGAACAATCAGAACCATGATCAACGGCACATACATATACCCTATGCCGATAACAATGGCTGGCGTAGTATTCCACCTGCCGCCTGCAAGAAAGAATATCAGGGCAATCATCCAGCTTACGGCAAAGGTCAGCAGGAGAAAGAGAATAGACCTATTATTATTCATTGTTTTCGTTCAAAAACAATTATTTAACCGGACGCTCTCCAAATAAGGCCCGCCCGATGCGCACGTGGGTGGCTCCCTCCTCAATAGCTAGCTCGAAGTCATCAGTCATGCCCATAGATAAATCGGTACAGGTGGGCAACTGCGCCTGAAGGGCATCCCGCACCTCCCGTGCAGTACGGAAGCAGTCCCGCAGGCGCCGCTCGTCACTGGTGAGGGGCGCAATGGTCATTACGCCAGCGATAAGCAAGTGCTGGACGTCAGCCACTTCAGGTAATACTTTAAGTAGCCCATCGGGGTCAAATCCGAACTTTGCCTCGTCGTGGCCAGCGTTCACCTGGAGGTAGACTGGCAGCTCCTTGCCAGCTTCCCCCGCCAGCCGATCAACGCGCCGCAGGAGCTTCATAGTATCAATGGACTCAATGAGGTCAAACAGATCCACGGCCGTTTTGGCCTTGTTGGACTGTAGGTGACCAATCAGGCGCACTTCACACTCTGATCGTTGGGGAAACTGTGGCAGCTTGGCGACGGCTTCCTGCACCCGGCTCTCGCCGAAGACACGTAGACCGCCTTCATAGCCGGAAATCAATGTCTCCAGCGGAAAGGCCTTGGTAACAGCGACGAGGTTGACTTCCGGCGCGGCGTTGGGGCTGCGAGAACGAGCAGCAACGATCCGGGCCTGGATGTCTGCAAAGGCCTTGGGATCTAGCTTGCCTGGTCGGGAAGCTGAATGCATAACGGGGGAATTTAATAACTCTCAGGTTGAAAAAACGGCGCCAGGATCGGGATTAAGGCGCCGTCAAATAAAGCTATAAATGGACAGAATAATAAGTCGCCAGAAGGCTCCATCAGTATAAATAGGCCAAGCCTTTGGACTTGGTCAAATCCACTTTTCCCTTATGCAATCCCAGGCTCGACTGGCTGCGGCTCTGTGCTCCCCTCTTCACTACCATTCTCTTCATCGTCCTCGATCACCCGGGAGATGGACGCAATGCGCGATCCTTCGTCCAGACGGATAACCCGCACCCCCTGGGTAGCTCGCCCGATAGTGCGGATATCCTGGACCGGCAAACGGATCATGACCCCCTTATCGGTGACAATCATCAGATCGTCGGTATCAACAACCTCCATGAGGGACACCATCGGGCCAACCTTCTCGGTAGTCCTCAAGGTAATGACTCCTTTTCCGCCCCGGTGTTGGACACGGTATTGCATCACGTCGGTGCGCTTACCATATCCGTTCTCGGTTACAACCAGGACCGTCCCTTCCCGGCGGACCACCATCATACCCACCACGTAGTCGTCTGAAACAGTCTGTCCCGCCTCTGGTGAGGCCAGCCTGACGCCCACGACACCCCTGGTCTTGCGGCCGGTCGGACGGACATCGCTCTCATGGAAGCGGATCGCCTTGCCCCTGCGGGTGCCCAGGATAATGTCGTTATCACCAAGAGAGATCTTAGCCTCGATCAGCTCGTCGCCTTCCTGGATATCTATGGCATAAATGCCCTTGCGTCGTGGATTACCGTAAGCGGAAAGGGCGGTGCGCTTGATCAGACCTTGCTTGGTGGCCATGACAATGTACTGGTCATCGGGGAAGTCCCGCACGGCTACGAAGGCTCGTACCTTTTCGCCTGATTCGCATTCGATGAGATTTATTATGGCCCGACCCCGGGAAAGGCGCCCCGCCTGGGGTATCTCGTGAACCTTGCGCCAGTAGCACTTGCCCCTATCAGTGAAGAAAAGGATGTAATCATGGCTGGTGGCAATAAAAAGGTGCTCAACGAAATCATCTTCACGGGTTGTAGCGCCCTGGATACCGCGCCCGCCGCGCCGCTGACGGCGCCATTGACTGCTCGGTGAACGCTTGATGAATCCGTTATGGCTGATGGTGATCACCATATCCTCATCAGCGATCATGTCCTCAACAGAAAAATCGGACTCAGCATGGATTATCTCCGTTCGACGATCATCGCCGTAGCGCCCACGGATCTCCTCCAGCTCCTCCTTGATTATGGCCATGCGGAGAGCACGGTTAGATAATATATTCTTGAGCTTCTCAATCAGCTTGATGGTCTCACGGTATTCGACTACGACTTTATCTACCTCCATTGAAGTGAGCCGTTGTAGCCGCATATCCAGGATGGCCTGAGCCTGGCGTTTGGATAGCTTGAAAGCTTTCATCAATCCTTTGCGGGCCTCGTGCTGGTCGGCCGACCCCCGAATCAATTTGATAATCGCATCGATATTGTCCAGGGCGATCTTAAGGCCCTCCAGAATATGGGCTCGATCCTCCGCCTGTCGCAGCTCGTACTGGGTACGGCGAAGTACAACATCGTGGCGAAATTCAATAAAATGGGTCAGTAGCTGCTTAAGGTTCAGAACCTTGGGCTGGCCGTTAACCAGCGCCAGCAGGATAATACCGTAGGTATCCTGGAGCTGGGTATACTTATAGAGGTTATTAAGAACCACTTCGGGAACCGCATCGCGCTTCACCTCGATCACCAGGCGAATACCGTCCTTGTCCGATTCGTCCCTGACATCTCTGATGCCTTCCAGCTTTTTCGCTCGTACCAGCTCGGCGATGCGCTCAATGATCAATGACTTATTGGTCTGGTAGGGTATTTCCGTGATAACAATCTGCTCGCGGTCGCTGCGGACTTCCTCTACCGACGCCCGGGCCCTGATAGTCAATTTGCCCCGACCCGTTGTGTAGGCTTCCCGAATACCTTCGCCACCCAATATGTAAGCGCCGGTCGGGAAATCCGGGCCGGTTACGGCCGACATGAGATCAATAATGGAAAAATCGGTGTTGTCAAGGTTATCGATCAGGATAATCAGGCCATTGACGATCTCCTTGAGATTGTGGGGTGGTATCTTGGTAGCCATGCCCACTGCAATGCCGTCAGATCCGTTGACCAGCAGGCTGGGAACCATGGTGGGAAGGACTGACGGCTCCTTGAGTGTATCATCAAAATTGGCAACGAAATCAACGGTTTCCTTGTCCAGATCACGCAGGAGCTCGGCGGAAATGCGACTCATGCGGGCTTCGGTGTATCTCATGGCCGCCGCACTGTCACCGTCGATCGAGCCGAAATTGCCCTGGCCATCCACCAGAGGATAGCGCAGGGACCACGGTTGGGCTAGACGCACTAGGGTGTCATAGACCGAGGCGTCGCCATGAGGGTGATACTTGCCCAGAACATCGCCGACGATACGGGCGCATTTCTTGTAAGGCCGATTGAAAGCTACTCCCAGCTCCGACATGCCATATAGCACCCTGCGATGAACCGGCTTTAGCCCATCGCGCACGTCCGGCAGCGCGCGGCTGACTATCACCGACATGGAGTAGTTGAGATATGACTCGGATATCTCTTCAACTATTTCGCGAGGTTCCGTTTTCCCCCGTACTACGTCCACAAAAACTTATCCCTTACTTTATTATTAACAAACAATCCGCGATTGGTTCAAGAAGAAGCCGGGAAATAAAATCAGATGTCAAGGAAGGTCACATTCTTAGCATTAGCCTCAATGAATTCCCGGCGGGCCTCTACATCGTGGCCCATCAGGCGCGAAAACAGACTTGCGGCTCCGGCATCCTCCGCAACCGTGACCTGAAGCAACGTTCGTGTATCAGGATCCATCGTCGTTGCCCATAGCTGCTCGGGATTCATTTCACCAAGTCCCTTATACCGGGAAATCTCAATTTTCGAGTCCTTGCCGCCATCTTTCCTCAAACGCTTAAGATGATAGTCACGTTCTTCATCGGAGAAAGCATATAGTTCCGTCTTGCCTCTCCTGATTTTATAAAGGGGCGGTTGAGCAATGTAAATATGCCCGCCGTGAATAAGCTGGGGCATTTTACGGTAAATGAACGTCAGGATAAGGGTGCGGATATGGCTGCCATCCACATCGGCATCTGTCATAATTATGATCTTCTTATACCTGAGGTTCTCAATATTAAAATCAGCGGAGCTCCCGCTTTCTTCCTCATCATTGTCATTATCACCACCGTAGCCTGTGCCCAACGCCGTAATTATAGCCTGAATCTCGTTGTTGTTGAGTAACCTGTCGTCGCGGGCTTTCTCAGCGTTGATCACTTTGCCGCGCAGTGGCAGAATCGCCTGAAAACGCCGGTCACGACCCTGCTTGGCAGAGCCGCCGGCCGAGTCACCTTCCACCAGGAAGAGCTCGCAGAAGGCAGGATCCTTGTTGGAACAGTCCGCCAGTTTGCCGGGAAGGCTGGCCGAGTCAAGCGCACTCTTACGGCGGATCAGGTCCTTGGCTTTGCGGGCCGCTTCCCGGGACCGGGCTGCTAGCTCGGCCTTTTCAATTATCTTGCGAGCCACACCCGGGTGGCGCTCAAAATAATCAGACAGCCCTTCCATAATGAGCGAGTCACAGATGCCCTTGACCTCGCCGTTGCCGAGCTTGGTCTTGGTCTGGCCTTCAAATTGGGGATCGGCAACCTTTACCGAAAGTACCGCGGTGAGCCCCTCGCGCGCGTCTTCACCGCTTAAAGAAAATGTACCTTTACCGCTCTTGCTGTTTTTAAATAGATTGTTCTTGACCGCATACTGATTCAGTGATCTGGTGAGCGCCGCCCGTAAGCCTGCCAGGTGGGTGCCCCCTTCGATCGTGTTGATGCAATTAACAAAGGTGAAGATGTTCTCGTTGAAACTGTCGTTATACTGGAGCGAAAGTTCAACCGGGACACCTTCCTTCTCACCATCAAGAAATATGGGTTTGGGAATAAGGGCGTTGCGGGTCTCGTCTAGGTGTTGAACAAATTCAATCAAGCCCCCCTTATAGCGATGCACCTGCTCCCGCTCATGTCCTGCCCGCTCATCCCGGAGAATGATTTCAAGATTCTTATTAAGATATGCCAATTCCCTGAGACGCTCATCGATGATGTCAAACTCGAATTCCGTAAAGCGAAAAATCTCCTTATCAGGCAGGAATCTGACTGTGGTGCCCGTCTTACGTGTCTTGCCCTTTACTTCAATTGGCGCCTCGACCTTGCCCAGCTTGTAGCTTTGTATATATTTCTGATTATCCCGATGAACCTCAACCCGACACCATTTTGAAAGTGCGTTTACAACCGAAACACCAACACCATGTAGACCACCCGATACCTTATAAGATCCCTTATCGAATTTGCCGCCGGCATGGAGCATTGTCATGACCAGCTCTAGGGCCGGACGTTTCTCCTCCTTGTGAATATCGACGGGTATGCCTCGACCATTATCTGTTACTGCGCAACTGCCGTCTTTATGAAGAATCACTTGGATTTTTGTGCAGAAACCAGCCAGGGCCTCATCCACTGCATTGTCAACCACTTCATAAACAAGATGATGAAGGCCGCGCTTACCGGTATCTCCGATAAACATGGCGGGGCGCTTACGTACGGCCGCGAGACCCTTAAGAACCGTAATCTTATCCGCGCCGTAAAGATCCTCTTCAGAACCTGATATATCCTTTTGAGGTTGATCTATTGTCTTAAGTTGCGTCATTATCGTAAACGAATATCTTTTATTAAGTTCGATCCAATTTTATCATTTATTGCTCTAAGAATGACATCTTTCTGGAGGGCAATCTCGTTTCGCCAGGCCGAGCTTCTGGTCTTGACAAATAGCATTTTTCCTCTAACTCCCAGCGCTTTACTGTTCCGCGCAATAGTGGATCCAACAACTTCCTCCCATAGAACGGTCGCGCGGTGCATTTTTACTGCCTCATCAATGCCATATGCCCTTAGTAGGTCCTTTATTACCTCACCAAGGCTCAGCATGAACAGCTCCGAAGAAACATATCATAATTAAGAGTTTGATGGCTTGAGCGGCCAGGACAAACATTATTAATTCCACCAGAAAAGAAAGTGGGGCTTCTTCGAATTAGAGTAGAAGAGGAAATGAGGGAATACTTAGGCTTCAAGTAAATCTAATTTTTATCTGACAAAATGTTGAAAAAGGGATTGAAAATCACTTCAGAATCCCAGTACAGCAGTCCGGATCGTGTGCACATGATAAGCACGAAGTAACACTAAAGCAAACGTGCAACTTATTTGCAGCCAGAAGCCGCTGAAAAAAGAGGGTTAGTCATTTAATCTTATAGGCATAAGCAGCATAATAAGTTCCTCTTTTTCCTGCTGCTTATCGGGATAAACTACGGCGGCTGTTATAGCTGAATGGAATTCCATGTGAACAGGGGAGCTGTCGATATGGGAGATCAAATCATGTAGGTAGTTAGCGTTGTAGCCAATGACCAACGGCTCTCCCTCATAATCACAGGGTAGCGCCTCCTTTGCTGACGATACGGTTTCAACATCCTCCGTGGTTATTTCTAAGCCTTCGGGGCCAAGTTTCAGTGCAATCTGGTGAGTGGATTTATTGGAAAAGATACTGACTCTCCTGACAGCAGATAAGAACGGCTCGCGATCGATTTTTAGCAGCTTATCATTATCCTTTGGAAAAACACTATCATACTCTGGAAAGCGTTCGTCAATAAGCCGTGAATATAGGGTCGTTTCGCCGCTCTCCATCATAATGTGGTTTTCGCCGATGTTTAATGTAATTGTCTCGTCGTCATCAAGATAAGAGCTTAGGATGTTCAAGAACTTCACCGGAATAATTGAACTACCCTGATAGCTTCCGCCCTGATGGTCCTTGAACAGATACTTAACAAGCCGATGACCGTCAGTTGCTACGGCCAGTAAGTCTTCCTCGCGGAAATTGAATAAGACCCCCATGAGAGAGGGCTTTAGCTCGTCCTTGCTGGTTGCAAAAGCAGTTTTTTCAATTACCCTGCCCAGAATCTTAGCCGGCATGCCAAGCGTTTGTTGTTCATCAATACTCGGTAGCGACGGAAACTCTTCTGTTGGCTTGCCCATTATGGAGTAGGTACCGAAGGACGTGCTTATATTCACTTTATGGGAGCTGTCAACCTCAATGCTTATCTCACCCTCTGGTATTTCACTCGTTATTTCAAGCAATGTACGGTGTTGTACGGCTACGCTACCGTCCGCTTCAACCTCGGCCGGTATGAAAATAACTTGTGATATTTCAAGATCTGTTGCCCTGAGACTGAGTTTGCCATCTTCAGTTAACATTAGTACGGAATTCAATATAGGCAGGGTGGATCTAGATGGAGTTACCTTACTCAACTGCTGAAGTGCTTGCTGCAATGATGACTTATCAGAGGTGAATTTCATTTTTCAAATTTTATTGTATTGATTTCCCAAAAAAGAGAGTACAAGAGTAAACCGGTACTCATGCTGCCTGATATTACTCTTTCATGCAAGCACCTTCAAGAAAATTGTCTGTTTAGAAAAACATATTTTACGAAGGAGAAAGAAGCTCTTTTAATAAAGTAAAAATAAAATATGGTTATTATGTTATTTTATTATTATATGCTGTTGAAAATGTGGACAAGTAATATAGTAAATTATGATTTATAAGAGCAGCAAAAGGAAAAAATAATATTTAAACAATGTTAATAATGTATGGAAATCTATTGTGATGAACAGATCAGAAATTGATTCGCGCGACCACTATACTGGAATTGCATTGGGCAAAAGGTTTGCACATAAAGTGCACAAGATCAATTACACGTTAGTATAAAGTTTTAATAAATAATTCTTTGCGGGAATTTTCCAGCAATAAGTCCATGTATTTAGCCTGTTTTTGCCTTAAAGCCATGAAGGAAATTTGTGGATAATACTCTTCTAGATTAGGGGTGCCGCCCTCCTTAAAGTTTAGAACCTTCAAGATGTGGAAGCCCTGAGCCGTTTCAAACGGAGGTGTTATATCTCCTGAACTAACACCAAAAAGGGCTGAGCGGTATGCTTCATGCGGAAGCTGCGAGTACTCTATCCAGCCTATATAACCAAGATCAAGATTTGACTCGTCGTCAACTGAAAGCGCTTGAACCAGTGAGTCAAACAGCGCCACACTATCCTGCAAGAGAAAGTAGTAGTCCCTGGTTGTATCAAGCACTCTGTCACGATCTTCATCGCTAGGTTTGGCGGTAACCAGGATGTGGCGAGTGTGTATCCTTTCCCCTTGTTTTTCAATCAGTTGGATTATATGGTAGCCAAAGATGCTTTCAACAATATCGCTGATCTGACCCTCGGACATGCTGAAAGCAACCTCCTCATATTGTCTGACAAATTCACCACGGCGCACAAATCCCAGATCGCCACCGTTATCCCTAGAGGCAGGATCATCTGAAAGTTCGCGCGCTAGCTCAGCAAATGGCTCGCCGTTCATAAGGCGTTGATGAACAAGGGAAATAAGCTCATACGCTTCTTCATATGCGGATTCACCGGGTCGGATTGCCAGGATGATTTGGGAGAGCTCATAGCGGTTGTCAATCGGTGGAAGACTATCCTTATATGTTTTGTAGAACTCCTCAACCTCATCGCGCGTGACGCTGATAGACTGGATTTTATCCGCCTGGTAACGTTCGGCGATTATCTGGTCGCGGATATCGTCCCAGTGATCTGATCTGAAATCACGAACGCTCTGGCCAATTGTTTCCTCAAAGCGGCTTTCGGACCCGACCTGTGCCAGAATAGTCTCGATCTGTTGTTCGAGAGCAAGATCTACTTCTTCCTCGGGTATTATGTCCATGCTGTCAATCTTGGCCCGGAAAAGGAGTACCTTCTGCAATAGCAGAGCATCAAAGGCAACATTCTGAAACTGCATGACAAGCTCAGGCTGAGAATAGATATCTACACGATTCTGTATAGCGTTAAGCTGTGCCAGCTGGAGGACATCGCTTTTCAAAATAATATTATCTCCAACAATAGCGGCTACGCCATCTACTAGCTCTTGGGCTAAAGTAACAAACGGGATGATAAAGATGAAAAGCCACTTAGTCATGGTAAACCTCAATATCGAGCGTCTCCCGCAAGCTGTCCAGGATCGTAGAACGCGCCAGGGGAAGCTGCTGCTGGAAGGTGTGTTCATAGATGTGTTTCTCAACAAGCGAAAATGGAATAGTGTGTCCTCGGTTAAAAAAGCGCTCCACTAGAAAAACGTGATAGCCGAAGTCGGAAGCTATTGGCCCGTAAACTTGGTTTTCAGTAGCGGCGAATATCGCGCGATCAAGAACGGGTATAAACCGGCGGCGATAGACAATCTGGCGGTCGTAATTATAACGGTCCGAAAGGGAATCAAGGAACGAAGGTGAAGATCGCAACGCCTCGAGAGCCACTCTAGCATGCTCGATACTGGTAAAACCAAGGTGGATTACTAGGGCGGCGCTATCTTGGAACTGGAAATCATGAAGGTTATTGACATAATACTCTCTAATAGACTCGGGATCAATCTTTATATAGCGCATAAGAAGCGAATCAATAACCATCCCGGCAATTACACGCCGTTCATATGCCCTCAAGCGTGAAGAGGAAAGAGATCTATCGTAAGGTCGCGATACTTTTGCATGTTCTAAAAGCACCTGCTCGTCTATCCAGCGTTCTGCTGTTTCACCAAGGGAAAAATTGGTAAGCAAGGACACTTCCTTGAGATCGTTCAGAGTAATGGTAAGGTCCTCAACCCTGGCTAACGGGGAATCACCACCCTTTGATTGACCAGAAAAATTAACTAAGAATAACACTAGCGCAACCAGGAGGACTATAAGGACTGCTGAGAAAAGGAGAACTAAGGTTTTCTTACTCATGATGAGAACATGTACAGACGGTGAACGGGCTATGATACTTCATTGCGTTTGTTTTTCTTCAAGGCCGCCTAAAACATATTGCAAAATATGGCCAGATTCCTCGTCACCCAAGCTAATTGATAGGCGAAGGTCATCATGCTTAAGGTTAATGAAACGATATTCGCACTCAACTGGTTCCATGATGGCCTGAAGCTTGTGTATCAGGGCCGCAGGATTGTCAGAAAACCTGAAGTCAATGTGAATTAGATCCCCATTTGATAGTTTTACCGAACGAATTCCAATACGCTGTGCCTTTATTCGATACATAACTGTCTGTATAAAGTGCTCTACCTCTTGGGGAAAGGCTCCAAAACGGTCTACAAGTTCTGACCTGAAGTGTTTTAGGTCTTCCTGGTCATCAATAAACGATAATCGGCGATAAAGGTTTAATCGAAGATGAGGATCTGGTATATAATGATCAGGAATACCAGCATTTAAAAAGATCCTGATAGTAGTATCGTCATGTGTAAGAAATGGAGTAATGCCGCCATCCGGTAGGAGATTGCGTTCCCGCACGATACCCTGGATAATCCGCGTATAGAGGTCCAACCCAACTGCCGCTACATGGCCGCTCTGTTCCAGACCAAAGATATTACCGGCACCACGCAGCTCGAGGTCCTTCAAGGATATGGCATAGCCGGAGCCGAGGGATGTATAGCGTTCGATGGTTTTAAGGCGTTTGATAGCTTCACGGCTGGGTTCTGGACGGTTGGGGATTAGCAGCAAGGCATAGGCCTGCCTGTTTGAGCGTCCAACTCGACCCCTTATCTGGTACAGCTGTGCCAGACCGAAGCGATGAGCATTGTTAATAACTACGGTATTTACATTTGGCAGATCAATACCTGATTCGATTATGCTGGTGCAGACTAGAAGCTGGAAGCGTTTTTCGGAGAAAGCCAGCATGGTGTTCTCAAGATCGCGGGCATTCATCTGGCCATGGGCAACAGCGATTGTCACCTCCGGCAACAGCTCACGTAATTTGTCAGCTACATTGTCAATGCTTTTTACTTCGCTATGCACAAAATATACTTGGCCATCTCGCTTTATTTCCCTCAAAACTGACTGATGAATAAGGTCACTGCTATAGTAGTTGACTGAGGTAATTATAGGGATACGTTCCAGAGGAGGTGTATCAAGGCGGGAGATTTCACGGATCCCGGAAAGAGAAAAATGTAGCGTTCGCGGAATAGGCGTTGCTGATAGGCTAAGGACATCAACATTAGTCCTGAGTTCCTTAATGCGTTCTTTCTGCTTGACACCAAAGCGTTGCTCTTCATCAATAATAAGCAATCCCAACCGTTTGAAGGAAACATCGCCGGAAAGGACCCGGTGTGTTCCTACAAGCAAATCAACCTCACCAGACGAAATACCCTTCAGGATCCGGCGTTGATCTAGAGGAGAAACAAAGCGTGACAGCATTTGAACATTTACGGCAAAAGGGTCCAGACGGGCGCGAAAGGAAATAAAGTGCTGGTCAGCCAGGATGGTTGTCGGGGCAAGCAACGCCACCTGGTACCCACCGCGTATGGCCTTGAAAGCGGCCCTGAGAGCAAGCTCCGTCTTGCCAAAACCAACGTCCCCGCATAACAGCCGGTCCATCGGCTTGAAGAGCTCCATGTCACGCTTGATCTCTTCGGTGGCGCGCACCTGGTCAGGAGTATCGTCGTAGGGAAAAGATTCTTCAAACTCTCTCTGGAATTCGTCATCGGCAATGTGAGCAATACCGGCTGTGGTATCACGTTGGGCGTAGAGCTGCGCCAGCTGGTCAATGACCTCTTCAGCAGAGCGGATTGTCCGCCGCTTGACACGCTCCCAGCGACGAGCCTGGAGTGAGTCCAGCTGGATCGGCTGTCCGTCCTCAAAAGTATATGGAAAAACCAGGGCAATCTTGTCAGTTGAAACATATACCCGGTCACTACCAGCATATTCAATTGTGAGACATTCCTGGATTGATTCTCCGACACTTAAATTGGTCAGACCAAGATAGCGCCCTATTCCATAGTGGATATGCACAACGTGATCACCCGGCTCAAGGAAGTCCAGATGATTATCGAAGGTCGAACGCGATGCAATACCCTTTCGATGAGGATGAAGGCTTATCCGGGGACGATTGAATATTTCTGATGGGGTAAGTACCATCAAACCCAGCGCAGCTGAAGTGAAGCCGGAAGGGTAGGTGCCACGATGATGCCGAATTGGAATTCCTGTGAGTGTGGAAGCGGCGCGATCGAACTGGGTTTGTCGCTCGCAAATGAAACAGCCCATCGATTCCGGTTCAATGGACAACAGGAGGTCCCAACGAGCCTGCAATAGCTCGGCCGTGATATTCCTGCCGCTGAATGGCTCTATTTGAAGATTGACTGTTCCGGTAGGTTGGGATACTGTATCAGAAATAAGCGAATACAGCCCATCCTCCTCCTGACGGGCAAGCACCCAACCGTCGGGATAATGATCAAAGACAGGTACGCTCTCGCCGGTGTCAAAGGCAATCGGTAACAGGCTAATGCAGTCAAGGCTATTGGTGCTCACCTGTGAATGAATGTCGAATTCACGAACCTCTACTAGGTTGTCACCATCAAAGTCAAACCGTATGGGAGCTGGCAGGTTGACTGGATAACAATCTATGACGCTGCCCCGACGGGCAAAAGAGCCAGGATCGGTTACCAGAGGAGCGGGTTCATATCCATTATCAGGGAGCCAGGAGCGTAAATCGGTATAGGTAATGGAGCCGGGCTTGATTTTTAAGATCGCCCGCTGGAGGACTTTCTTAGAGGGAAGCCCCTCAGAAAGTAGATCCTGTGTGAAGAGAAAAAATTGCGGCGGTTCATTAGCGGTCAGTGCCTCTAGAGCTGCCAATCGGTGATTCTCAAGCGGTGAGGAAAAACCTGTTGGGGACGAATCGGTAGAGGCCCGGCCGGGATAGAAGGCAGCCTTGACGCTGTCATCTGAAGTAGCAAGGGCGTCACGAACAAATAGAGCCTCTTCGTCAGCGGCAAGGAAAGTAAGGATTGGCAAGCCGGTTGAAACCGATAAATGGGCTAATACCAGGGGTAGTGCCACGATAGGTAGGCCCTCAACCCGAATCCCGGGTGCTACGCCTAGTTGCCTGATAGATGAAGAGAAAGACTCAAGCAGCTCAATCGGGGGGGCAGGTGCGGTCATGGGGGTGTTCCACGTGAAACACGCCACCGCTTGAGGTGGATCGATAGCAGGGCGATATCGGGTGGATTTACCCCGGCAATCCGCGCCGCCTGACCCAGCGTCTCGGGTCTCACCCGGCTCAGCTTCTCCCGGGCCTCCCGCCGCATCGCCGTGATAGCCGCTATCTCAAATTCAGGATCAATGCGCGTTTCGTCTAAACGGATCATACTGCGCGCCAGGGCGTGCTGCCTCTCAAGATAGCCCGCATACCGTATGTCGGTCTCAGCGGTAAATAAGTCTGCTGTCGGTAGGTCGTTCAACGCCGGCGGCATATAAGGCCTAACCTCTTCTAAAGTTACCTCCGGGCGCCTCAATAGGTCAGCTAGGGCTATGCGGGTTTGAACGGCTGGATTGTCATTTTTTCCCGCTCTGTTCTGATTTCGGGCCACGGCCACCCGCGTCTGCTGGCAGAAGTCCTTGAAAGCGGCGATATTCCGCCTGCGGACCTCAAGCCGCTTGGCAGCACCGTCGCTCAGCAGACCATAGCGTATGCCCAGGTGACCCAGGCGCAGATCGGTATTATCCGGCCGCAGCAGGAGGCGATATTCGGCCCGGGAGGTGAACATGCGGTACGGCTCATCGGCGTCCTTGGTGATCAGGTCGTCCACCAGCACACCAAGATAGGATGTATCCCGGCGCAATACCATTTGCTCCAGCCCCTTGATCCTGGCCGCAGCGTTTATACCGGCCAGCAGACCCTGACCGGCAGCCTCCTCGTACCCCGAGGTGCCGTTGATCTGGCCCGCTAAGTACAGCCCCGCCACATCCTTGCTCTCCAGGGTGGCCCGCAGCTGTCGGGGAGGGAAAAAATCGTACTCTATCGCGTAGCCCGGCCGGACAAATATGGCCTTTTCCAGCCCGGGAACACCACGCAGGGCCTCCAGCTGGACCTCCTCCGGCAGGCTGGTGGAAAAGCCATTTACGTAGATCTGATCAGATCCAGCCCACTCTGGCTCAAGGAAAAGCTGGTGCTGCTCGCGGCTGGCAAAGCGTACTACCTTGTCTTCAATGCTGGGGCAATACCGGGGACCGACACCCTCTATCTCTCCGGCATACAGCGGCGAGCGGTCCAGGTTTGCCCGAATAACGTCGTGTACCTCCGGCCCGGTATGAGTGATATGGCAGGGTATATTTGCAGGCTTGAAAGGTAGGGGCGTTCGGAATGAGAATGGTGTTGGCTCATTATCGCCCCAGGTCGCTTTCGTCTGTTCCCAGTCTATGGAATCATGGCGCAGTCGGGGACAGGTTCCGGTCTTAAGCCGGCCGGAGCGGAAGCCAATTGCAGTCAGCGCTTCGGTTATCCCCTGGGAAGGGCGTTCCCCCAGCCGCCCGGCGTTATACTTTCGTTCGCCGATATGGATAAGCCCGTTGAGGAACGTCCCGCAGGTTAGAATTGCCGCCCGGGTGAGTAGCCTTCTATCGTGATTGAGGATCACGCCCTCCAGGTCCGCGCCTTTTAATGCTACCTCGGTTATCTCACCCCTTATCAGCGTCAGGTTTTTCTCCCCGCCGATGATCGTCTTCATCCGCTCGGCGTAGGCCCGCTTATCGATCTGGGCCCGGGGGCTCCATACCGCCCGGCCCTTGCTCTTGTTCAAAGTCTTGTATTGCAGGCCGGTCTGGTCTGCAACTAAACCCATCTCTCCGCCTAAAGCGTCAATCTCCCGCACCAGGTGGCCTTTCGCCAGACCGCCTATGGCCGGATTGCATGACATGCGCCCAATTGCTTCCGGCTCCATGGTGACCAGCAGGCTCCGGCAACCCATTCGGGCCGCGGCCAGGGCGGCTTCTATGCCGGCATGTCCACCGCCGGCGATTACTACGTCCCACGTCTGATCGGTGATATTTCCGGACGGGCGCATGTTACTTTCCCACACAGAACTCGCTGAATATCCGCTGAATAACTTCTTCACTCGTTGTCTCGCCGATGATTTCGGCCAGACTGTTGACCGCCAGGCGGATCTCGCCGCTGAGTATGTCAATCGGCTGACCTGCCTGTAGCTGCTCCTTCACTCCTTCAAGGTACTTTACAGCGGCTGTTAGCCCGTGCAGTTGACGCTCGGACGCAATAATGGCACCCTCGTGCTGTGGTATGTAGCTGTGCAGGGCTGCCTTCAAGTGCTCGATCAGGTTGTCCAACCCATCCTCGCGCATTATCGAGGAGGTGATTATGTCTTTCCTGCCGCTTATGGCGGATTCATCAGCCTTTGACTTGATATGCATCACCGTTTTGCCGCCGGTTTCCGGTTCCAGTTTGACAGCCTCAGGATTATCGGGATCCAGCACAAGGACTATGTCTGCCCGGGCCAGCTGTTGGCGGCTGCGGGTAATACTTATCTGTTCGATAGTATTGCCACCCTCGCATAGCCCGGCGGTATCAACCAGGCAGACCGGGAAGCCGTCTACGTCTATCCAGGCCTCGAGACTGTCCCGGGTCGTTCCCGGAATATCGGTTACTATGGCCCGTTCGTGGCCAATGAGTGCGTTGAACAGGCTGGACTTGCCCGCGTTTGGCGGTCCGGCAAGGATCACCCGCACGCCGTCTCTGATTATTCGCCCATAAGGCGCCGTATCCTGCAGATGTTGCAGGCGAGCGATGGCCGTGTTGAGGGCTCGGCTCATCTCCTGGGTGGATGTGAGGTCAATTTCATCTTCCGAAAAGTCCAGCTCGTGCTCAATAATTGTCAGCAGCTCTATCAAACTGTCTCGCACCGCTTCGATTTCCCGCGTTAGACGCCCGGTGAGGTTCTCGGTGGCGGCAGCCTGACTGCGCCGGCTCAGGCTCGATATCATCTGGTTAAGTGCCTCGGCCTCGGCCAGGTTCATCTTGCCGTTAAGGAAGGCCCGCAGGCTGAACTCACCCGGACCCGCCAGCCGCGCACCCAGTTCGGTGATGGTCCGGATTATTCTGGCAGGTGTAACATGACCGCCATGGGTACTGATCTCGACAACGTCTTCACCGGTGAATGAAGCAGGCGCCTTATAATATGTTATCAGCGCCTTGTCCAGGAGCTGCTCCTCTTTTGCGGAGACAATTTCTACCAGCTGCGCATGTCTTTGGCTTCCGGATAGGGGAGTTTTGCTGAGCCGCTGGGCAATTGGTAAGGCTTGGGGACCGCTGATCCGTAAAACAGCTACGCCACCACGGCCGGGTGGCGTTGCCTGTGCCACGATAGTGTCAGCAGAATACCCGATCGGCCCTTTTTCGGCCTGGCTGGAAGGTCGGATTTTTTCTGTTGGCTGTGCCATGGCTGTGGAATGTACAGCTAAAGCCCGGCACCGTAAATACTTTAGCTCTTCTTCGGTTTTTTCTTTGCTGGTAATTCGGACGTCTGATCCACCTTAAGGTGCCTGCGCACATTGCGTTGCTGAAAGATGGCCAGGATGTTGGAGAAAGCGTAGTACAGGTTAAGCCCGCTGGGGAACTGGTTGAAGATCAGGAAGAACATGCCCGACATCATATACATCATTGGTTTTTGCTGAGGATTGGTGCCGGCTCCGCTGATCTTCTGCTGGATGAACATTGTGAGACCCATAATTATGGCCAGAATGGTCACGCCGTTGCCGTAGAGCGGTATGGAAAAGGGCAGGGTATATACCACGTCCGGTACCGACAGGTCGGTTACCCACAGGATAAATGGCTGGCCTCGCAGCTCTATGGTGGTGCGGAAGACAATAAATAGAGCAAACAGTACCGGCATCTGGATCAGGATTGGCAGGCAGCCGCCAAGGGGATTGACTCCCTCGGATTTCCACAAGGCCATCGTCTCCTGGTTCAGCTTCTGGGGATTGCCCTTGTACTTCTCCTGGAGGGCCTTCACTTTCGGCTGAACTAGCTGCATTTTCTGGGTCGATATGGCGCTCTTCTTGGTAAGCGGGTTGGTAAGCACTCGGACAATGATCGCGAACAGGATCAGGATGACGCCATAGTTTGGGATATAGTTGTGAAAGAAGACCAGGGTAAAGAGGACCAGCTTGCTTATTGGCCGTATGAGCGAGAATCCCAGGTTCATTATCCGCTCGAGGTCAACGTCCAGGTCCTTAATTATATCATATGAGAGCGGTCCCAGGTAAAGGGTCATTTTTACCGGCAGGCGGGCGTCATAGCCGATGGCCATGAAATAGCGGGTGATCGAGGCATCATTTTTTCCCGTCGCTTCATGGTATGGCACGGGTGCAGCCGATATGGCTCCATAGATGCCGGGCTCATTGGCTTCACTGATATAGGCCGCGGTAAAATACTTGTTGCGCAGTGCCACCCATTGCGTGTTCCCATTCAGCTGCTGGCGCTTTACCGGTCCTTTGCGGGCGGATCCCTGGTTGGCCAGTTCGCCCCCCTGGTACACGTATACTTTCCCGTAGGTTTCGTCCTCTTTGACCTTCTTCTCGGCCGGGTTCAATCCGCCAGGCCAGGCAATCTCGTAAGTGTTAATCCCCAGCTCTAACTCGGGATGTTCCCAGGCGATCTCTACGGGGATGGTGTAGCTGTCGGCCTGGAAGGTCAGCCGCTTGGTCACGCGCGCCCCGGAGGAAAATGTGTGTCTATAGGCCAGGGTAATGGCACCTTCGGTCAGGTAGGTACGGTCAGTGCCGGGCACTTCCAGTACCTCAAAATTCTGCACAAGGTAAGTGCTGTCACCATCAAGGTTTATATAGCTCAGGCGTAGGTTTATGTCAACCCCGTCCCCGGCGATCAGCTGCACGTTACCCTCGCCACTGCCGTGCCGGTAATTCTTGAGCTCAAAGTCCACCAGGTGCCCGCCACCCCGGGAAGATACAACAGCACGGTATATGTCTGTTTCTATTGTGGTTATCTCTTCCTGCCAGGCTTGAGCCTGTGGCTGGATCACAGCCGTTCTTGTCTTGAGGACCGGCGTTTCCCTCTCCTCTGGTGGCTCAGGTAGCGGCGCGTCAACCGGAACGGGCGCGAGGGTATCGGCGTCGGTCAAGGCCTTTTCTCCGGCGGGTGCCGCCTCCTCTTTGGCCGGCGCTATCCAACGGAGGTACCTGGGAGTAAGGATCAGGACCAGGGCGATCAGTATGAATGCCAGGACGGTTTTCCTGGTGTCAGTCATTCTCAGGCCGGATCGTACCCGCTGTGGGTGGTGAAGGGATGGCAGCGCATGAGGCGCTTGCCGGACAGGTATAGTCCTTTTATGGCCCCGTGCTTGTTCAGCGCGTCAATGGCATATTGCGAGCAGCTGGGTGTATAACGGCATGCCGGGGGGAACAATAGGGAAAAGGTGTTCTGGTAGACCCGTATGATTACCGTTAGGATCTTAACTGTCGCTTTTCTGATTATGGACCGTATCATGGTTGATTAGGTATTGGAAGAAGTCTGATATTTCCCGGTAGCCGATGTCGCTGCTTCGTCCCTTGCAGGTGATGACCATATCCGCTGCTGGCATTTGCTGGTAGAGCTGCCTGAACGCTGCCCGTACCCGGCGCTTGAATAGGTTCCGCTGGACGTTGCTTCCATATTTTCGCGATAGGGCTATTCCCAGACGGGGATTCGGCGCTGCTGCTATCCTGGCGCTTATGCCTTGGTGCGCTATTCTCTTTCCGCTGGTGAAAACTCGGTCGAACTCCTTTTTTCGGGTGAGCCGCCGTGTACGGGGCAGTTGCTGGCTCAATGGTGTTCAGGCGGAGAGAACTTTGCGGCCCTTGCTGCGGCGATGTGCAATAATTGCCCGGCCGGACTTGGTCCTGTTGCGGGCGCGGAAGCCATGCTTGTTCTTGCGCTTACGGTTACTTATTCGAATTCTTACTTTCATATTACAGTCGCTATTTTTTTAGCCGTCAAATTTAGGTTTGCGCTGAGATAAATGAAATGTTTATTGCGGTCCGCCCGCGGTCCGTCCGCAATCCGGTCTTGGCCGCCATAATTGCCCTTGCTGCGAGTCCGCCTGGTCGAGGAGTGGAAGCTCATGACCTGTTATTTACTTTAGCGGCTGCTCAGCCGTCTGGCAGCATTCACAGGCCTACAAGAATTTCCCCCTGATTTCCTGGTCTAATGAGAGAAGCGTAGTACCTTACCCGCACCAATGGAAATAAAATCTTCCCCGTACGCTTCTTCAAATAGTCCGATAGCCTGCCCACCCGTGCAATGGGTAGCACCACACTTCTTCACACCAAGTAATTTGAACTTCTGAATGATCTCGTTGATCTGCTCGTCGGAATGTTGTAGCAGATGGAAGCCTCCAAACACCAGGTAGATGTTTTTCTGATGCAGCTCTTTTGCCCTTTCGAGGATATTCACAATGCCTTGATGGGAGCAGCCGGTGATGATTACCAGCCCCTCTTCCGTATCCAGGATTAACGATTGCTCTTTAATTCCGTAACCCATCTCTCCTGTTAAGTAGGCGCCCCTGAATATTTCAACTGGCTCACTAACCCGTACCGGTTTGGCGCTCTTCGCTGCTATGTTATCGACAAGTTCTTTACGAAACGAAGCCGGGAAGTAAACCGTCACCTCGGGATTATTGTCGAGTATCTTGGCAATCCCGCCTGCATGGTCAAAATGGCTGTGTGAGATCACGATCATTTGGACCTTGTCCAGATCAACGTTTAATCGCTCAGCATTTCGAAACAGGAGATCACTCTTGGCTCCGGCATCAAACAGGATGACCTTTTCCATTCCTTCAATCAGGCATGAAAATCCCCAATCCGATTCGATCCCCTCAGTGGCGGTATAATTGTCGTATAGCACAGTTAGTACTATCTGGTCTTTTGCCTGCAAGGATGCCGCGGCAAGTCCTGTGAGGAAGGTGATTAAACAGACTATGATAAAATGAGTGCGTCTATTCCAGCTCATTTTGCACCCCCTGTTCGTTGTTTCAATTGGTGACACCTTCCGGTTCCCGATATTCCATGAGGCCGGAGAGGCAGTACTTCTGTTTGTAGAGAAAGGCGGTGAGTTTACGCATGCTTTACTTACTAACTAGTAGGGACAATCATGGATTCTCGGCAACTAGCTGTTGGAACCGCGAGTGCTCCCGTAGCGGATCCCACACCCGGTGAAACCGAAGGTCACTAACTCTTGCACCAGCGGGCATCTTCACCAGCTTTTCTAACAGGTCGATCGCAGCCTCGTATTCACCCACAATAGTATAGATCTCAGCCAGGTGTTGAACATAATCTGGCCCAGCTGTTGCATCCATGGAGACAGGCAGCGAATCGACGGCTTTCCGGCCTTCCCGGATCGCTTCATTCGTCAACCCAAGGTGGGCATATACCTTGCCTAACGCGGCGTGAATCCTTTCGTGGTTTGGACTTTCACGCACCTTTTCCTCCAGCAGCGCGCGGGCTTTCTCAAAATGCAAGTCCGCTTCTGCCGGTTCACCCATCAGCTTGAGAATCCAACCGACGTAAAATTCTTTCGGCATGAACACTACCGGATCTTCTCGCACATCTTCTGGGATGGCAGTCAGTCGTTCAAGGGCATCATCATAACGGTCGTCTTCAATATCAAACTCAACCAATGTCCACATAAGATGGAGTGGATCGGCAAGCCGCATCCCTTCCGCCAGGACCTGTCGGGCGCTTTCTGTATCGCCCGATATGTCTACCTGCAGCCATGCCTTGGCGAGATACGGAGCCACATAGTCTGGGGCCAATACTATCGCCCGGTCATAAGCCTGTTCCGCCAGGTCGTCCAAACGCAATATCCTGTAGGTACCGCCCAGTTCCAAAATAAGCCGGGCGGACCGGGGATCATATTCCTGTGCGGTCTTCTGATTGGCCAATGCCTCTTCAAACCTGCCCAGGCGGCGCTGTACATAGGCGATGTTTTCGGCGTGTAATCCATTTCCCGGCTCCAGTCTCTGGGCAAAAAAGAACTGTTCCAGGGCTCTGGTATGATCCCGCAAACCATAATAATAGTAATAGCCATTGCCCATGCGTACCACCGGATCATCGGGCTTGATGCTCAAGGCCTGGTCAACGGCCTCCCTGGCCGTAGCTAGGCGTTGGTTGGTGCGATCATATCCGCGCCAGTACATGTATGAGTGGATGCGGCCAAGACGTGCATATGCCTGGGCGAAGCGCGGATCGATCTCTACGGCCTTTTTATATAGATCGCTGGCGATTTCCAGGGTTTTTCTCTCCCAGCCCTTTTGATCGTATTCATAGGCCCGCAGGTAAAGGTCGTAGGCGGTTGTTGATTCGGTGGGTAGTTGTTCGATGCGCTGCCTTTCCTCGGGGGAGAGCATGGTTTCCAATGCGGCGGCGATGTTCCGGGCTACGTCGCTCTGTATTAAAAAAATATCGGTTAGGTCACGGTCATAGGTCTCGGCCCAGAGGTGTTGGTCCGTCCGGGCATCGATGAGCTGGCCGGTGATCCGCACCTTGTCCCCGGCTCGACGGACGGTCCCTTCCAGGATGTTGGGAACACCCAACTCATTAGCTATAATCCTCAGGGATTTTGGAGAATCCTTGTAAAGCATAGCCGAAGTCCGTGAGATCACTTTTAGGTCGCCGATCTTTGTCAGATGGGTGATAATATCATCGGTCACTCCATCACTGAAGTACTCATCCTCCTTGCTGTCACTGAGGTTGGCAAAGGGCAGCACCGCGACGGACTTGGGACCCAGTAAAGGTTCCGGGAGGGCTTCCTTGCCAAAACCAAGCCACCAGACCACCACAGCTATGATGGCCACCCCTGCCGCTGTTCCCGTCCATGTCCACCAGCGGCGGCCTAGCGGCCGGATAGTGGCCCGCACTTGCTCTACCAGGGGTGCTCTGATCTCTGATACGGCATAGACCTTGATAGGGTGATCCACTCCCTTGAGCTTTTTCTCTCCCAGGAGCGTAGCCTCTATGCCCCGCTTGTTGCGGATCGCCTCATAAACCTGCTCGGAAACACAGACGCTACCCGGTTCGGCCAACGGCTCAATCCGTGAGGCCACGTTCACCCCATCCCCGAAGACGTCACCATCTTCAAATACCACGTCGCCGATGTGGATACCGATACGTAGGCTCAGGTTGGGATCACTTTGGAGGATATGCTGGATCTCCAGCGCGCAGTTGACCGCTTCCACGGCGCTGGCAAAGCTCGAAAGCGTGCCGTCGCCCATCTCTTTAAGCCACTCGCCGCGGAACTGCTCGATAACCGGCTTTAGCAGCGCCCGGTTCTTTTTAAGAAGCTCAAGCGCCTTCTCCTCGTCCTGGGACATCATCGCCGTATAGCCCACGATATCAGTGAACATTATGGCGGCCAGTTTTCTCTGTGGGACTACAGCCATACTGGTCACTCGTGGAACACCCGGCGGCGACCTGCCCCGCCATCGGCGGGGTTGAGCTCGGCGAGGAAGGCTGCGAGTCTGGAAGGAGGATCACTCATGGTCATGCCTCTTGAAAAAGCATACAGTAACTAATATGAAGATATTTTATCATAAAGTGCTGGGAATACAAGTAATTAATCCACTCCCCTTTCCCCCCTCCCTTTAAAAGGGAGGGGGCGACGCGAAGTGTCGGGGGCGGGTTTTTTCCCTACCGAATCCTCTGGCCATGTTCATCGAATACTTCCGTCAGGCCCATTTTCTGGATTAGTGCCTTGAACCGGGGCTCTGCGCGGAGGAAGTCAAATCCCTGACCATACACGAGCCCTGTAGGGTAATATGACTCTTTGGTGGTATCTTCATAGGCCTTTTCCAGCAGGCTGAGGACCTTATCCCTCTCGCCCATGATGGCATAAAGACGGGCAGACCAGAATGGATGCTCCTGCTCCCGCTGCTGCAGCTCCCCGGTGGACCTCAGCGAATCACGAACTGCGTATACTTTCTCCCGGTTTCCAAGGGCCCACTCGGCCCGCTGCCACAACCAGAAATAAAACGTACTATCCGCCCCGTTAGTGGCTTCCGCGTACGCTTTTCCCGCCTCGTCGGCGGCTTCCGCGTATCGGCCCTGCTGCATGGCGATTTCATGCTTTGTCAAAGCTAGAAAGTAGGGCGCAGCCATATGGTTGGGAGCAAGCTCTAAAACGGCCTGCCAGTATTCCAGGGCTTTATCATACTGGCGGGTGTCACGATAAACCTCGCCGATACCCGTCAGGGGCAGAGGATTAAGGGGATCCAACTCCTGGGCC
Source organism: Fidelibacterota bacterium (assembly GCA_020354025.1). GTDB lineage: Bacteria > Fidelibacterota > Marinisomatia > SCGC-AAA003-L08 > TS1B11. The sequence goes on from CP070638.1 coordinate 450,758, forward strand.
CGCCGATACTCTTCCAGGCCTTCTTCAGGCCGGCCGGTGCGGCGCAAAAACTCGCCGTATTCGAAGCGGGCATAGACATTATTGGGATCCAGCTCCAGCGCCCGCCTGAAAGACGCTTCTGCCCCGGGAATGTCATATTTCCGAAGATACTGGTAAATCCCCAGACCCGCATGGGCTTCCGCCTGGTTGGAATCCAGCTCCAGGGCTTTATCCAACGCCTGTTTCATCCGATTATAGGCATAATCCACACTCCAACCGCCCAACCATTGCATCTGAAGGTAGCTATGGCCCAAAGCCGCCCAGGCCCGGGCGAAGGTGGGGTTCAGCGCTACGGCCTGCTCCAGGTATTCCACGGCCTTGGGCATGCTCTCTTCACTCTCCAGCTTACGGAAATGCCACCCCTTGAGATACAGGTTATAGGCCTCGGGATTCACCTGCGGGGCGCTGGCCAGGTCCGCTTCCTCCTCCGGCTTCAGGGCCAGCCCGATCTCTCCGGCAATAGCCCCGGCAATGGTCTTCTGCAGGGACAGAATGTCGGTCAGGTCCCCCTCGTAGTCGTTGGACCACAGGTGCTCATCGGAGGCGCCGTGGATCAGCTGCGCCGTGATGCGCACCCGGTCCCCGGCCTTCAGGACCGATCCCTCCACCAGTGCGTCCACATTGAGCTCGCGGGCTATCTCCGGCATCAGTTTATCGGTATCCTTGTAGCGCATCGCCGAAGTGCGGGAGATCACCTTCAATACACTGAGGCGGTTCAGGTTGGTAATGATAGCGTCGTGCATTCCCTCCACGAAATAGTCCTCGGCTGGGTCGCCCATCTGGTTGTCCAGCGGTAGGACAGCGATGGAGCTGATGGCGACACCGCCCGGTGAAGGCTCCCTGAGCCACGACCAGATTCCGAAAGCAATTGCCAGAACGGCGATAGCGGCCAGGGCTTTGTTGCCTACCAGGGGATGGTGCGGGACTTTGGCAGCGGTGGGTTCCCGCTTGGGCTTGGTCCGCACCAGTCCCTGCTCGGTAATATCAAACGCCCAGGCCAGGGCTACGGCGATGGGGAAGCCGATGAGAAGCAGGACGATGATGGTGGTTCCTACCCAATCAGGGATATGGAGCGGCTCGAAAATAGCGTCAATGATCTGGAAGACTATAAACGCTACGCCAGCATAGACTATTGCCACCCGGAACACCCGGCGGCGTTTGAGCTCGGCGATAAAAGCGGCTAGCCTGGAAGGAGGATCAGGCATCATCTTAGCCCGCCTACCGAATCCTCTGCCCGTATTCATCGAATACTTCCGTCAGCCCTATTTTCTCCAGCAAGGCCTTGAACCGGGGCTCGGCGCGGAGGGAGTCAAATTCTGGGAGATACACGAGATTTATTATTTGCCCCAATGAAAAGGTATCTTCATAGGCCCTTTCCAACAGGTCTAGGGCTATATCCATCTCCCTCATAATGGCATAGAGGCGCGCAGCCCAGTATGGATTCTCCTGCTTCCCCCCGGTGAACCTCAGCGAATCACGAACCGTGTATGCTTTCTCCCTATTCCCTAGGTTCCATTCAGCCGCCAGCTGCCCTAATAAAGCCTCCGCTTTTAACCATTCAATAGCGGCTTCCGCGTACGATTTTTCCGCGTTGTCAGCGGCTTCCGCGTAGCGGCCCTGCTGCATGAGTATGTAATACTCTATGCCAACTAGCCATATGCGAGCCTCAAACTGGTCGGGAGAGAGCTCCAAAACGGCCTGGTAGTATTCCTGGGCTTTATCATACTGACGGGTGAGGTAAAAAACGTTAGCGACACCCAACAAGGGCTGGGGATTAAGGGGATCCAGCTCCTGGGCCCGCCGAAACTCGGTCAGAGCATCGTCAGGCCGGCCGGTGCGGGATAAAAACCAGCCATATTCGCAACGGGCAAGGACGAGATCGGGATTAAGCTCCAGCGCCCGTTTGATAGAGGCCTCGCCCCCGGTAATGTCTAATTGTTCACTGTACTGGTAAAGCCCCAGATACGCATGGGCTTCCGGCAGATTGGGGTCCAGCTCCAGGGCCTTATCAAGCGCCTGTTTCATCCGATTGTAAGCATATTCCCAACTCCATATGCCGCCGGTTCCTCCCATTAAATAGTAGCTAATGCCCAAGGCCGCCCAGGTCTGGGCGGAGCCGGGGGCCAGCGCTACGGCCTGCTCCAGGTATTCCACGGCCTTGGGTATGCTTTCTTCAGTTTGCAGATTACGGAAATGCCACCCTTTTAGATATAGAGTATAAGCCTCGGGATTCACCTGCGGGGCGCTGGTCAGGCGGGTTTCCTCCTCCGGCGTCAGAGCCAGGCCGATCTCCCCGGCGATAGCTTGGGCCACGTCGCTGTGCAGAGACAGGACATCACGGAGGTCACGGTCATACTCTTCGGCCCACAAGTGTTTGTCTGTCTTGCCATCGATAAGCTGGACGCTAATCCGTACTTGATCTCCGGCTAAGAGCACCGAACCCTCCACCACCGCATCCACGCTCAGCTCTTTGGCAATATCGGTCGCCAGCATATCGGCATCCTTATAACGCATGGCTGAAGTGCGGGAAGTCACAGTTAGAGTGCTGATGTGGTACAGCGCGGAAATCAGCGCTTCGTGCATCCCCTCAACAAAATACTCCTGTTCCGGGTCACCCATCAGGTCATCCAGGGGTAGGACGGCGATTGAGCTGATGGCGGCGCCGCCCGGCGAGGGCTCCCTGAGCAACACCCAAGCTGCAACGATGATGGCCAGAGCCGCAATAACGGCCAGGGCCTTGTTGCCTACCCGGGGGTGATGCGGGGCTTTGGCAGCGGCCTCAAGTTTGGGCTTTGCACGAACCAGGCCTTCCTCGGTGAGGTCGAAGGCCCAGGCCAGGGCTACGGCAATAGGGAAGCCCAGGACCAGCAATACTACAACTACCTGCCCTATCCAGGGCGGAGTCCCCATGATGTCGAAGATACCATCCACAAGCTGGATGATAATGAAAGCCACCCCGGCATACACCACCGCCACCCGGAATACCCGGCGGTGCCGGAGCTCGGCGATAAAGGCGGCGAGTTTGGAGGGAGATTCGGGCGTCATCCTAACTCTCTTACCGGACCCTCTGGCCGTATTGATCGAATAATTCCGTCAGTCCTAGTTTCTCCAGCAGGGCCTTGAACCGGGGCTCGGCGCGGAGGGGATCAAATACCGGCTGAAAGCTTATGATTGAATACATATCCCAAGAACGCTCCCGGTAGGCCTCTTCCAGCAAATTCAGAGCTGCTTCCTTATCGCCCAGGAATGAGTAGATAACCGCCATGGTAACCAACCATGCTCCCGGTGGCATACCGGCAACCTTTAGGCTGTCAAAATACGCCTGCGCTTCGGTTTTCCGGCCCATGGCATAATTGGTGTACATGATACCGGTACGATTTCCCAACTTTTGATATTCTTCAAGAGCCTCCGCATACTTCGTTTTAGCGGAGTATGCCTGCGCCAAAGTCAAGCGCGAAATGTATTGGCCGGGATCCACTTCCAGGATCCTCTTGAATTGTTCGATGGCCTTATCATACTGACGGCTCATCATGTACATAAATCCGATGCCGAAGTCGACTTGAAGGGATAGAGGATCGAGCTCCTTGGCCTGCTGCAGTTCAACCAGGGCCTCTTCGAACCGGCCCATTCTGACCAGGAACAAGCCATACTCGAAGCGGGCATGCACATGATTAGGGTCCAGCTCGATGGCCCGTCTGAAAGCCCGCTCCGCCCCACTCCAGTCCCATTCGCAGTGGAAAAAGTAAAGCCCCAGGGATATATGAGTATCAGGGATGGTGTCATCCAGCTCCAGGGCTTTTTCAATGGCATCTCTCGCATTTATTCGTGCTTCCCGGCCGGAGATAACGCGAAAAAAATCCAGCATAATATACCCCTGAACCAACGACGCATAGGCCCGGGCGAAACTGGGGTCGTTGGCAACGGCCTGCTCCAGGTAATCCACCGCTTTCTGATAGCCTTCGGGTGTCTCCTTGGTCCGGAAATGCCAGCCCTTAAGGTAGAGGTCGTAGGCCTCGGGGTTCACCGCCCGGGGACTTCCCAGCCTCACCTGGTCTTCAGGCGTCAGGGCTACCCTAACCTGCTTGGCGATGTCCAGGGCTACTTCCTGGTGGAGGGCCAGCACGTCCCGCAAGGCCCGCTCATAGGCGTCGGCCCAAAGGTGCTGTTCCCGGCGACCATCGATGAGCTGGGCGTTGATGCGTACTCGCTCCCCCACCATCAACACCGATCCTTCGACTATGGCGTCCACACCTAAGGCCTGGGCGATCTCTGGAATGGGGGTTCCGGCCTCGCTGAAGCCCAGGGTCGAGGTGCGGGAGATCACCCGCAGGGCACTGATCTTTGCCAACTCGGTGATGAGGGCCTCATGCATACCGTCCACGAAGTAGTCCTGCTCCGGGTCGCCCATAAGGTTATCCAAGGGTAGTACGGCGATGGAGCTGATGGCGGCACCGCCCGGTGAAGGTTCCCTGAGCAGCGCCCAAACCGCCACGATAAAGGCCAGGGCCGCCACGATGCCCAGGGTCCGATTTGTAAGGATTGGCCGTCGTGAAGTTGCCGTTGCTTGGGTCTTCCCTCTGGTACGAACGATGCCTTTATCGGTGATGTCAAAGGCCCAGGCTAATC
>CP070638.1:455522-657898 GCA_020354025.1 Fidelibacterota bacterium
CACGCCAGGACGAAGCTGAATCGGTCATTGGTCTCCCGCCCGTCCACTATGAGACGGGCAGCTCTTTTCCGTGCTTTGAGAACCTCCAGGGCGGCGGCGACGGTATAGCGATTCTCCCCCAGCCAGCGCAGCCTCTCGGACAGGATCAGGATATCGGTAACCAGTCCCCACCCGACGATATTGAAGGCGTAAAGGATTTGCCCGCCCAGTGAGACCCGGGCGGCGTCGATGGGCTTGGTCCGGCCGGCCACGATCCGCCGGGCGGCCTCCAGGGGGTCCAGGCAGTCGAAGCCCCGCATGAAGGAGTTGCCGGTCCCGGCGGGGATCAGGCCAATCGGTATGAGCGCTCCGTCGGGACGGGAGAGCAGGCCGTTGATGACCTCGTGCATGGTGCCGTCACCCCCCACGACGCAGAAGCAGTTCACCTTGGAAAGATCAAGGTCTCTGATAAAGTCCCTGGCATGGCCGGCATACTCGGTCTCGAAGATATTGAGCTCGATACCGGCGGCGTCGAAGACGGGCTTGACCTGCTGCAGGACGGTTGACCCGCTTTTCCGGCCACCATGAGGATTGACGGCTAGGCAGAGTCGTTTTGGGGGCCGGGGATCTATGACTTGGCCTTTCGCTGACGGGCCCATTGCAGGTCAATCAGTGGTAGGAGGTGCCACTGAGTACGTGCCTTGGGGTAATCGGGATAAGCCCCGCATACCAGCTTATAGCCGACAAGCACCTGGAAGCGTTCGCTGCGGCTCCAGATTACCAATCCCTTATGCTCCCATGAAAAGGATTCCTCGGCGCCCGGGATCATGAGGAGGTCCACGTCCGTCCAGATGGACCATCGGCCGGGAAGATTGGTCAGCAGGTCCGCCCCCAGGTTTAGCTGGTAGCCATGTAGGAACAGGGCCATGCGGGGAAAGACCAAAGGCAGGTCTATGGTGGTCCGTTCGTCAATCTCGCCGGTTTTCAGCGCGACGCTCACCCCGCCCTTGCCGGTCAGCCATACGGACTGGCTTAGGGTTCTGGTAGCCAGCAGCTCGCTGCGCGCGGCCAGGATGTGGGGGATTTCCGGGATATCGCTCTCGGGCGAGATCAATCCGCCGATACCCGGTCTCTTTACAAGCCGCAGCAGCGGTGTCGGGTAGTGAAAGCCGTGGCGCGTCGCCAGGCTCCACCCCTTGAACTCCCGATGGGCTACCTTGATCCTCAGGTTGGGTACCACCAGGTTCAGTACCGGGTGGGTGGCCCACTCCAGGCGTCCCGTCTGCCCGTAACGCAGAGGCTGGAACAGCCCCTTTTCCCAGCGCCCTGATGGCAGGGTATAGGCAGTGCCGGAGGACCATGAGGCGTTGTCTGAGGCCATTGATGCACTGGCCAGCATCAACAGGGAGCAGACCAAAGCGATATGGTGGCTTCTCCTGCGTCCGCGTACGACAGTCACGGCAGCTCCATCCTCACTGAAACCGGGCAGTGGTCAGATAGGGTGGTTCCCGGCGTGGCTATGTCCTGGTGGGTGCTGTCAGAGCCTGGCACCCACCCATCCGTGCGGTTCGTGAATAGGTAGTCCAGCTTGCGCGTGAATCCGAGCGAATCGGGTTTGTCGCCGTAGGTGAAATAGGGCTCCTGGTCGTCCGCTGATTGATACTCCTCCAGGGGTAGGGCAGTATCATAATCGGCATAAAGATCGTCCAGCCAGTCCTCCTCGCCCGAATAATCGCCGCCCTCGAAATCGCCCTCGCCGCACTTGGTGTCCCGGAAATCGGATATGACCTGTGATCCGGGTGGCAGGGTGTTAAGGTCACCGCCGGCCACGAACAGACCGCCCGCGTCATCAATGGCGTCTAACTCACCCTTGAACTGGTCAATGTGTTTCACCCTGGTTTCAGCCTGCCAGGCGGCTGTGTGGACATTTACAACGTATAGATTATCCAGCTGCGGAACGCTGGCCTTGAGAATACAGCGCCGCAGGTAGAAGTAAGTCGTGAGGGGGTCCTGATCGGTTCTCAAAGGCAGGCTGATGCGCTCGGCGTTCTCTAGGGGCCAGCGCGACAGGATGGCCGGTCCGAGATCGGTTCGCCCCAACCCATCCGAGGGGGCGTTCTGAACGCGCCACATGGAGGCGTACACACCGTAGTCCAGATCGGTATGGTCCAGCAGGTACTGCATCTGGTCCACATAGGCGGCCTGCTTGGAATCCACGGCCACCTCCTGCAGCAGGAGGATGTCAGGATCGGCCCGGTTGATGTATTCGGCCACCCGTTCCAGGTTGTCCAACACCTCATCCTCGGCCATCAGTACCCGGTCGTCGTAACAGGCCCACCAGAAATCTATATCCCCGCCGCCGTACTTGATGTTCCAGGTCATTACCAGCAGGGTATCGGGCGTTATGGGAAGGATGGTAGGTACGTCGGCGGCCTGGTAGTGCTCGGCCTCCTCGATGTCATCGAAGGTGGTTACGATCGGTTCGCAGTGCCACCCCGCAACGGCCATCAGGAACGCAAAGACGAGCGTCTTGTAATAATGCAGTCTTCGGCTATGGTTCACTGGCATGGTCTATAGTGGCATTCCGTATATCCACCAGCCGGAATATAATGAATAACGCCCCCATGAATCCCGCCCTAATTCACCTTTGCACATGGTAGAATGATTCGACATACGGTAATTAATCAGATAGTCATACTGCTTAGAATAAGGATTCCTGCTAGCGAGAAAGCAGCTACGCCCACCATGCCGCTATAGATGCTCTTCCTTCTCAGTTTGCGGATTTCAGCTAGATAGAACTGGCGGTACTTATGGCGCACCAGCGGGTCCGCCGATTTCAGTTGCTCAGGAACGGGAACAATAGTAGGAGGAGTACTTGCAGATACTTCCGTTGTTGTCACACCGCCCGCAGTCGCTCCTATTATAAAGCCTGGAAACTCCGCAACAATCGCTCCCACTATAGACCCAAGTACCATACCTCCGCAGCCAAGCAGCCCGCCACCCAGCCCCCAGGCCGTGGAGTAATGGTTCTTCTCGGCATTGTTCCGCGCCATGATTCTGAGGGCGGTTTCGGTGAATACCGGCGGTCTGCCTATAGCAGCTACCTCAGTTTCAGCTGGCTCAAGTGGGATCAGTTCCCCGGTCTCCGGGTCAAACCGCTGGCGGCACGCAGCCTCCGGTTCGGCCCTAATGGGCAGGCCAGTCTCTGGATCAAACCGGGGATTGAGGATGGGATCGGGTGTCTCAATCAGAGGCATTCCTGTTTCCGGGTCAAACTGCTGCGAGGACGGGGCTTTTGAGTCGATCTTTACGGGCAAGCCGGTTACCGGATCAAACCTTGGCGTATCAGGTTTGGTGATTTGAGCACAGACTATATCCAGCCCCAGACATGCCAGGATCAGGATGGAAGAAATAGGAATTTTACTCAACAAGTTCAATTACTACCTCCTGGTAAAAGGTAGTATAGCCCCACCATAGGCCAGCCCCTGCACCCAGAAGGGCGACGGTGGCTACTACATCCGGGCCGGTTCCAGGAGCGGTGAGGGACACAATACCGATCCCGAGCCCGCTTCCTAGCAAACCGCCCACCAGAGCCAGACATACCTCCATAGGTCCAGGCTTTAGCGTCACGGTCAGAACCTTGTCAATGGGCAAAGTGACCTGTGTACCCTGGATTTCCATTGTGAAGTTGTAGAAGTCAGATCCAATGAACTTGCCCCTTATTTGACGGTCATCGGCTAGGGTAAGCAGGACGTTCTCGCCTTGCCAGTTCCGGGCTAACTTGCGGGCACGGATATTACGGGGCGCAAGTCTGGTTTCCTGCTCATGCGACTGCGCCTGGAGCAAGACGGGATGGGACACCATTAATAACAGGAACAATGAGATTGACAGGTTACGATTTTTCATGCCACCCTCCTTCAATAGGTGCGGGAATACCTGCTACAGTTCGTAGAATTCCCAGTAAAGTAGCAGGTAGGGTTCCTGGAAATGAATACCGAGGCGGAAAGTCTCTCCAAAGGCATAGAGGAAGCCGAAGTCGAAGTCTACCATCCGGTAGTCCCCGTCGGGGGAGTCCATGACGAACGGTGAACCGTCTCCAATGTAGTCTTCAAAGGTCTGGGTGATATCGCGAAACTTATGTCCGTTATCCGCCCACATGTTCATCATCAGCTTCAGCCGCTTGGATAGGTCGTACTCAAAGGCAGCCCAGGCGCGGAAGGGAAACACCATCTTTTTCATATCCCATGAATAAGCCGTCTTGAGGGCCGGCCGACTGAGGAGAAGACTGTTGGTCTTCACCCCAACGTGCCAACCCAGCTTGCCGCGACCTGATGCCAGCGAACGCCTGGATGAAAGCACCAAATAGGTTTCCCAGTAGAATTGCTGCGATCCCCCAGCCAGCACTTCCGAGACATCTACTCCACTAGCATTAATGGACTTATTGAGCGTGTCATTTATGACGTACTGGGCATACTTGGCCACGACCGATTGCATGGGATGGTGGTTGAACATATGAAAGCCCAGGGCAGCACCCACTTCGGACACCCCTGTTTCCCGATGGTAAAACTGGATCAAAGGGTGGAGATTCAGATCGCCCATGAAGTCACTGCCGAAACTACTGCGAACCATGAACCGGTCGGTGAAACCGTATCCCAGTGACAATCCGCTGAGGTAGAAGGTATTGGCCGGAAGGGGGAAGGCGGTGGGGTCCATCATGACATCGGAAAGTACCGCCTCGCCCCGATAGAAGGTCTTCTTCTCCTCCGCCCAGGGGACCCGCCTCCCGCCGTGGTAGCGATCCATGTCCTTGATATCCTTCTTGCTGATGACCACGTCCCCGTAGGGGGATCGCAAGATGAGTTCTTCCGGTGTCTCCTTGAGGACTGGACCGACGTAGCGGGTATCATTTTTCTTAGTGATGTGGGCGGTTTCTTCCAGGATCGAGCTAGTTGGTATTTTCAACAACCCATCGATGGTCTCGATATGACATAGGTCATTTTCGATGCTCTTGATCGTACCCTGAATGATATTACCATCAACTAGGTGAAAGCGCTTGGACATGCCTACTTCTAGGATCTCGACCAGGATCAATTCCTGCTCCTGGGATTCGGACCCAACGTTCTCAGTTGTTCGCTGCGGTTCTGGTTTGACGATCCCCTCGGTCTGTTGTGGTGTGACCACCGGGAGCGTTTTCTTCCCTGTCCCAGTAATGTACATGGAGGGTGGATTGTCTGACTGGAAAAGCCGGATGAGTTCCGCCCCATCCTCCCGGCTCAGGCGTTGCAGGGGTGCATTCCACTCCCGCTGCAAGTAAGCATTTAGCGCGGCTTCAGTGAAGCCTTGCTTAGCGGCCAGAGTTTTAATGGCGCTGACTTGTGTCGGGAGAATCGATTGCCCCCTTTCTTGTGCAAATGCTAGGGCTGAAATGAGTAGGCCCGCGGTTAGAATCAAGTGAATCTTGGCTCTCATGATGGTCTCCTTATGCTGGTTATTACACTCGTATTTCCAATAGACTCTAAAGGAAGATGCTGGTAATTGGATTTCGCCAATGGTGTCCGTTTTATGCTTTATAGAGCTCATTTTTGATCCTGCTTCTTACTTCCGCCCGAAAATAAACCAACCCGGCTGGCGCCGTTGTCATGGAATTGTCTAAGAATGGTAAAAGAATTGTATAAAGGTGGCCCGGGAGGGAGTGTAGCGTCGGGCAGGGCTCGAAAAAATCCCCCGGTCTGGGTTGTATCAGTGCCCGGGCCGGGGGCTATATGCAGAATGTCAGGAGAAAGAAAGGATCAACCGGTGAACTTGATGGAGCACCCGATTGCCATAGCAGAGGCATTTTCTATGGGCTTATCCATCAGTATTGTGTCCAGGGCATCGGCGAGCTTGAACACTGGCGCAACTAGGACGGCCCTCGACTGAAAGAGGGGCGTATCAGATTATAGATTCTCTTCAGGACGAGCACCAGCCTGATGTAGGATCTCAGAAGCCAGGATCGTGAGGCGATGGCGGTGATGTAACGGGCAATGTCCCGTGCCGAGAGCATCTGTCGTCGGGAAGGTCTTCCGGGGTAGATGTCGAAGAACTCGGTATCTACCCGGAAGGGGAATATGGTGGATGTCTTTATGCCCAGCTTGCGAAGCTCCCATTTCGCTGCCTGCAGGAGGCCGGTGACACCGCGTTTGGAGGCACAATAGGCGGCGTAGCCGGGCGCCGAAAACAAACCGGCTATGGATGCGACGGTAATGATGTGCCCCCTGACACTGCCGTGAACCATACTTATGGCAGCCATCCTGGTACACAAATAGACGCTGGTTAGGTTGGTGTGGATTACGGATAGCCATTCATCCATATCGGTATCGATCAGCCGGCTTTTTAGACCCCGGCCAGCGTTGTTCACCAGGATATCCACCCGTCCAAAACGTTTCTCCGTTTCCAGGAACAGCTGCTCCACATCAGCCTCCCGTGTAACGTCGGTCCGAACAGCAAGGCACCGGTCGCCAGAGGGATTGAGCTCCCCGCAAAGGGCCTGGAGTTTATCCAGACTTCGTGCGGCCAATACCAACCGGGTTCCTCTTCTGATAAATTCCCGAGCAACAGCCCGGCCGATTCCGCTGCTAGCACCGGTGATGACGACCACCTTATCCTCAAGCGAGGTCATTCTCCCTCATCCAGGCATAGGCATCGGCAATGGTCTGTTCAAAGCTGATAGCGGGGGACCAACCGAAGCTGCTTTTGGCTCTTGAGTGATCAAAATAGCGGTAGTGGAAGGAGGAATCGAGTTCTGAAGCGGAGAGTTCCAGCCTGCTTCCGGTTATTGATTCCCCGGCCCGCAGCACCCAATACAGCAATGGCCTGAGAGCTCGCGGCAGGATCAGCCGAGGTGCCTTGCCATTGGTTTCTCCGGCTATAGTGTAAAATATTTCCTTAAAGGTCAGGTTCCAGCCCGAAAGTAGGAAGTTGCCGTCGCGCAGGTCATGTTTCAGCACTGCAACTATTCCTCTGGCCACGTCCCGGACGTCAGCCACATTGGTGCCTCCTGGCGGAATGACCGGAATTTTACCTTGGTCAACGGCCCGAATCATATTCGCAGTGTTCCGATAGTCCCCCGGACCGAACATAAGACCCGGATACAGAATGACCGCTGCCAATCCGTCCCGGCGGCAGATTTCCACCTCCTGGTCGGCTAGGTGTTTGGTGAGCATGTAGTATTTATTTTTCCTCCGGGCGATGGCCCAATCGAACCGGAAGGTTTCATCCGCGGGACACAGGGGATCATTGTTATAGCCTAGCCCCGCCACGGAGCTGATATGGATGAACAGCGACACGTCATGCTCCCGCGAGGCTTGGACAACATTGCGGGTTCCCTGTACATTGACTCGCTTCAGCGCCGCCTCATCCTTAAGCGACGGGGAGACCAGACCGGCAAGGTGCACGACCACCTCCATGCCTTGAAAAGCGTCCTGGATCGCTTGCATGTCACATATATCAAGCCCCAGACACACTTCCACTCTGTTGTCGGAAGAGAAATCGAAAAGGGCGAACGGATTAGACTGCAGATCGATGATCCGTAGGCATACCTCCGGGAACTCCTGGAGCAGGTCGCGGATGAGATGTTGTCCCAGAAATCCGCACCCACCAGTCAATAAGACTGTCTTTAAACTCATAGCGAATATTAATCCGGTATGCTACGGGAAACCCACATATTCCCACTGATATCATATCCTGGCGGATTAGGGTTTGCACGTCTCGCATGGCACAAACCCTACAGGGACTCGGGATCTGGTTAAGAAAGAGCGGGGCATAATCCACCTATAAGACCGTAAATTGCATCAAGTTCAAGGGAGTAAGATGGGAAAACAAATCACTCTTGATGATTTTGCATCATTAGACATCCGAGTGGGCACTATTACCGAAGCTCGCTTGGCCTCAAAAGTTCACCAGCCAGCCTACCAGCTCAAGCTCGACTTTGGTGAGCTAGGAGAGCTAACGTCGAGCGTTCAGATCACTGATCACTACCAGCTTCAGGACTTAGTCGGGCGGCAGGTAGTTGCCGTGGTCAATTTTCCTCCCCGGCGAATCGGAGGCTTCAAGAGTCAGGTCTTGGTCTTAGGGGCTTACCAGGCCGATGGCAGCGTCCGTTTATTGCAGCTAGATGGACCGATAGAGGCCGGAGCACGTCTAAGGTGATTAAGGCCGTCATCTTTGACATGGACGGGGTGGTGGTGGACTCCGAACCACTCTACCAGCAGGCGGAAGAGCTGCTCTTCCGGGAGTATGATGTCACTATTCCGCAGGACGACTGGAAGCTATTCCGAGGCTGCACCGAGGAGCGGTTCTACCAACTGGCCCGGGACCGCTATGGCATTACCGAACCGCTGGATACCCTACGCCAAAAAGGGCGGAGTTACGTCCTGTCAGCATTCGATGCCGGGCTGGACTTCAACGAGGGTTTCCGGGAGCTGCACCGGCGACTGGCGGGAATCTATCGCTTAGGCCTCGTTACTTCTACCCCGGGAGAGCTCTTTCACTGGATAGATAGAAGGCTTAGTCTTAGCCGGTACTTCCAGGAAGTAATCTGCGGTGGAATGACGGCCAACAGCAAGCCCCATCCCGAGCCCTACCTGGAGATGATGCGCCGCCTGGAAGTGTTGCCCGAAGAATCGGTAGTGGTAGAGGACTCCATCAACGGTCTGACGTCGGCTCTGGCGGCTGGCGCGTGGACTATTGTCCTGACTGGATCGGTTCCCCTGACGGATTTGCACCAAGCCCATACGGTGGTAGACACCCTGGGGGAGGTGTCTCTGGCGATGATTGAGGGGCTAAGCAACGTATGCCGCTGATCTGAAGGGTGGTTCTAAGGCTAAATGATCAATTAATCCGGCGGACACATCCATGAGTGAATTCCCTCAACGTAAGTTCGATATGGCTCCTATGCCTGACAAGCAAGTCCGTCTGGTTCCCCTCACCGAAGAGTGGATCGACCAGCTAATCCAGTGGCGATCCCGACCGGAGGCCCAGCAACACCAGCCCATTACAGCCTTAAGCCGGGAGAGGCTTCACCAGTACCTACAATCACGCAATCCCGGGGAGCTGGCTGACTTGGTCAATCATGACTATATTTTCATTATCGAGGATGAGGGACAAGGAGAAGGTTTAGGTTGGATGACCCTGGAGATCATATCCCGTCTGCATGGCTTGGCCCGCATCGGATACACCATCGCCCGAGAGTACTGGGGACAGGGTTATGCCACCGCCGCGGTCAGGGCTATCGTCCGCTGGCTGTTCATCGATACGCCCATCGAGCGTATTGAGGCTGACTGTTCTGTGAGCAATCCAGCCTCCCGTCGGGTGCTAGAGAAGTGCGGGTTCCGATATATAGGCCTCAAGCGGAAGTATCTGGTCATCCAGGGACAGCGGGTGGATCATTATTATTTTGAATTGTGTAAAAATGATATTCCAGTGTGATAATATCGACAGCGGATTGTCTTTTATATGGAGTGAGGAGGTCCAGCATGCCTAGCGCCTACACTAAGGCTCTGACTATACTCGCCGGGATCGGGCCAGAGTACAAAGACGGCCGCGTCAATACCGTACCCGCGGTAGCCGACGCCCTGGTTCTCCTGAACCGGTCTGATAGAGTAGTACCCTGGATTGAAGCTCGAATTGAGAGTCTGGATGCAATGCCCCCGGACACTAAACTTGTGACTCGCGACAACTGGGCTTCGGCGCTGGGGGATATTGCCCGGATCAGCGACTGGAGAGCCTTCTTCAAGCGGGAGTTGCGACAGGCTTCCTGGCAGGTAGTCCTGCGGGATTGGCTTCCCCGCCTGGCCCCGGGATTGGCTGGGGCGGCAGGGCATGGGCTCCTGCGTACAGGCCATGCCATCCGTAACATAGCACTTGAGGAATCGAATCTGCTTTATGACGAACTGGCTGCCAGCCTGGGCTATTGGGCAGCCCGCTTCCTGAAGTTGCCGGGGATTATTGGAAGTGAATCAACGGGAAGCCTCAGACCCGCCGAAGCCCTCTCGCGTATCAAATGGCAGTATAAAGAGCGCCCGTCTCGGATCACAAATATCAGCGACGGATTAGAGGGTCTAACGGGATTCTCTCCATTCTCCGGCGTTGTCAACCTTGTAACAATTCCCGCTGAACCGCTGGAGCTCCTTTCCCAGATAACAGAGGCTATGGCCCGAGTGTTCCTGTCTAACAGCTATGATTCCGCTAAAGTGATCCCCTTTATTCACTCCCTCGTGGTTCCTGGAGCCTTGCGCTATGTCATACCGTACATCGAACCGGAAGGTATACCGATCCTGTTGCGCTACGGTTGGCAGTTCGCTGGGGCTCTATATGCCATCTATGGTCGGGTCAATCCAGTGGAGACCTGTGAGCGGCCAAGTGAGGACAAAGCACAGCTGGCTGACCAGGCGATCGCCACCGACAACGAATTCGCTATCATTTTCGCTTCAAGCTGCTTATGTGAATACAACCATAATCCCCGAGCTGCTTACCTGGCTGCCGCCCGGGAAGCGATAAAGCAGCTGGCACCCACAACGAGTGAGTCTAATATCTAAAGTTAACCATCGACCAGCGCTGTAATAGGATCGGTGATGCCTGAATGCCGCCGTTGGCGTGTTTCTATCGTGGCACTAAATTCCGCTGGCGGCAATAATTTTTCCCGAAAAGAAACGTCCAGGCAATTCAACAACTTTCACGACAGGGAATATTAATGGATTTGAACCGAAGACATTTGCGTTGGCAACCTCGCCTATTTGTTCTATTTATCAGTCTAACTCTCCCAGCGTTAGCCCAGGACCGGGGATTCAGCAATGAGCGTTCCATCCCACACGGCACCCGGGACCGCACCTACGATATCCAGCATTTGAAGCTTGATATTGCCTTCGACCATGCAGAGGGATTGGTCATGGGAAAAGCCACGACAACTCTCACGCCCATCAACGACGGACTTGTGCGGATAGTATTAGATGCAGTGGATTTGTCGATTGGATCGGTATCTCTAGCGATGGACGTGACGATTGAAGCTTCCTCAAGGGAAGGTAATAGACCGCTAATCTATGCCGTTGAGAATGGCCAGCTTATCATTGACTTGGACAAGCCCTATTCAAGTGGCGAGTCCATTACGCTGCAAGTAACATACCACGCCCAGCCGCGGTTAGGGCTCTACTTCGTCCGGCCTGATGAGGCCTATCCTACCAAGCCATGGCAGATCTGGAGCCAGGGCGAGATGGAAGAAAACCGTTATTGGTTCCCCTGCTATGATTCCCCTAATGACTTGATGACTACTGAAATGATAGTGACCGTACCTGACAGCCTGATGGCCATCTCCAACGGCGAGCTTGTGGAAATCAGACGGAATGAGCATGAGAGGACGATTACCTATCACTGGCGGGAAAATATCCCGCATGTAACCTATCTGGTATCGGTAATTGTCGGCAGGTTCCTGGAAGTCCGCGACGAATGGAACGGGATTCCTATTCTTTACTATGTGGAACACCGGGATAGCAGTAAGGTGGAGCGGTCATTTGCCAGGACACCGGATATGATAGATTTCTTCTCGAAGATGATCGGGATTCGGTACCCTTATGAGAAATATGCCCAGACTACTATCACTGACTTCATGTGGGGTGGGATGGAGAACATCAGTGCCACTACCCTGATGAAGGAAACTCTCCACGATGAGCGGGCCGGTCTGGACGTTTCCAGCGACGGGTTGGTAGCCCACGAACTGGTGCACCAGTGGTGGGGCGATTTACTCACCACCAAGAACTGGAATCATATATGGCTAAATGAGGCTTTCGCCACTTACTTCGAAGCGCTTTATGTTGAGTATGATAAGGGGCCGCGGGAGTTTATCCTGGAGCTGGAAACAAACCGCCAAGCCTATTTCAAGGAGGATGCCTACCAGTATCGGCGTCCCATCGTCACTAACCGATATGAAAATCCCGAGCAGATGTTTGACCGTCACACCTATGAGAAGGGATCGCTGGTCCTGCATATGCTCCGCAATCTGCTAGGAAATGAGCTGTGGTGGAAGGCCATCCGGCACTATGCGAGGACCTATGCAGGACAAGCGGTGGAAACCAATGACTTCAAGCAAGCCATTGAGGATGCTACGGGGCGGTCTCTGGAATGGTTCTTCGACCAATGGGTCTACCATGGTGGACATCCCGAGTACGATGTTTCCTGGGGATGGGACCGGAGAAAACAGGCCGTGGCGCTGGAGGTGAAGCAGGTACAAGGGGTGGGCGTGGTGACTCCACTCTTCCGGATGCCCATCGAGGTAGCCGTAACAGGTGATTCCAGTACAGAGATTTTCACCATCCAGGTTGATAAAGCCGAGGAAATTTTCTACCTTCCGGTACCAGCCAAACCCTTGCGAGTGGAATTCGATCCCGATGGTCAGGTCCTGAAAGAGCTCACTTTTAAAAAGCATAGGAAAGAGGTTCTTAATCAGCTGGTCAATGCCGGTGACGTGGGGCGTATGCGGGCGGCTCAGTGGTTAGGGATATACGACTATCGGGATATAACCGAGGCCTTGGGCACGGCCCTCCGCCAGGATCCCTTCCGCGGCGTCCGGGGTGCGGCTGCCTGGGCCTTGGGCGAGATCAAAACAAAGGCTGCACGGGATGCGTTACTGCTAGGTCTGCAAGACGAACACGCCCATGTGCGGCGGGCGGCTGTAACTGCCCTGGGTAATTATGTCGACGACTCGCAGGTGGCCGTAGCTCTTGAAAATGTGTTCCGTAGCGACAGCAGCTATTATGCCCGGGCCGAGGCGGTGAAGAGCATCACTAGGCTTGGTGCGATCGATGCA
This sequence comes from Fidelibacterota bacterium, assembly GCA_020354025.1. Lineage (GTDB taxonomy): Bacteria > Fidelibacterota > Marinisomatia > SCGC-AAA003-L08 > TS1B11. The sequence goes on from CP070638.1 coordinate 468,337, forward strand.
TATGACATCTGCCTGGAAGCGCTGGGAGTAGCCTCATACAAGGAGGTCATACGCTGCGCGGCGTTGTCAGGATTAGTTACGCTGAAGGATCCCCGCGGAGTGGATCACGCTCTGGCGTTGGCGGAATATGGTCAACCTTTCCAGGTCCGCGTCGAAGCTGTCTCGGCCATGGCCGGATTGGGAGTCCACATTCCCAAGCGTAAGAAAGAAATCCGTGAGCGGCTGATAGCCCTGCTAGAAGACCCGCATTTCCGTGTCAAGACTGCTGTCATTAGAGCACTGGGTCAGCTGGGCGACCCTAAAGCCCTTAAAGCCCTAGAGGAAAGCCTTGAACGGGAACCGCATTTTCGTCACCGGGAAGCGGCCAGGGAAGTAATACGGGAAATTAGAATTAAAGGGGAGAGGTAGCCTGCTTGCCTGAAGTGGCTGAATGCAGGACAAGGGTATACAGGCTTTTTCCCCCAGCCTACTATCGTGTAAATTGTATATAGTTATCTGGAAGGGAGAGAGTGTGCAAGTTCTGAAAGTATCTACTCCAGCCCACCTGCGTCGATTCATAGACTTTCCGTATCGTCTCTACCAGGGACATCCCTATTGTGTTCCCCCTCTGCGCCTGGATATGAAAACCCAGCTGTCACCTGCGAGGCACCCCTTCTATCGCCACTCTTCCCACGCCTTTTTCCTGGTCACTTACAATGGGCGCGATTTGGGCCGTATGGCTATCTTTCATAATCGCAGGCATAACGAGGTCTACCAAGTTAATGTAGGCATGTTTGGCTACCTGGATATGGTGGACGACGTAGAGGTGACTTCGGCTCTCATGGAATCGGCTCGCAGCTGGCTGAAGCAGTTTGGCGTTACCAGTATCCAGGGGCCATATAATCCCGATATCAACGGCTCCATCGGTATTCTAATGGACGCTTATGAAGCTCCCCCCATGGTTCTCATGCCCTACAATTATCCCTATTATAAAGAGCATCTAGAAAATCTGGATTTCAGCAAGTTAAAGGACATGTCAGCTTATGAGATGTATGCATCCAAGGGGATTCCCCAACGGCTTATCGATCTTGTTGGGAAAATGGAAGAAAGAGGAGGTTATACAATCAGGAAGGTCGATATGAAGCGTTTCTGGGACGAAGTGGAGCTAGTGAAGGAGATATACAACCAGGCCTGGGCGGAAAACTGGGGAGCCTTATGGATGGATGACGAGGAATACACCCATATGGCCAAAGACCTCAAGCTACTTATTGATCCCGACCTTGTATACTTAGCCGAGATGGAAGGCAAGATAGTGGGTGTCTCCATCTCCCTGCCGAATATCAACGAGGCCTTAGCCCACTTACCTAATGGACGTCTTTTTCCTCTGGGACTATTTAGACTCCTGTGGTACAAGCGGCGCATTTCGTCCCTGCGCATCCTTATTCTGGGCGTTCTGCAGCCCTATCGGAGGTTTGGCATTGACGCCGCCCTCTATCTGCGTACCTTTACCAATGGGATAGCCAAGGGCTACCTAACGGGGGAAGCGTCCTGGATTCTGGAGGATAACGCTTCCATGATCAACGCCCTGCTGAAAATGGGTGCCCGGAAATCCAAGACCTATCGCATTTATAGCCGTTCTATTACAATGAGTGAAAGTGATTCATAACCAGAGGATATTACTCCCCTTGGTTGTACTCGGCACCGGTAATTCATACACATGCATATTTTCCTGACGGGCTCATCGGGTTTCGTCGGTAAGAACCTGATTCCCTATCTACTGGACCGGGGGTGTCGGTTGACCTGCCTGTTGCGGGATCCTGAGCGTCTACCAGAGGAGCTGCGGTCTCAGGTAACCGTGGTGATTGGTGATTTGACCTGCCTCGCTAAGGAAGTGATTCAGGCACTGGGCAGTGCGGAGGCTGTGGTTCATATGGCCGGACAGTTATGGGGCCGCACTTACGAGGATTACGACCGGGTCAACCGTGAGGGAACCGAGGCCTTAATCCAAGCGGTGAAGCAGCCCAATGGTCCCTTGCGGCGGTTTGTGTACCTGAGCTCTATTGCTGCGGCAGGACCAGCCCGCATCGGTCAGCCTCTGGAGGAAACCTCCCCTGCGGCTCCTATTTCATGGTATGGCCGGACTAAGTTAGCGGGGGAGCGGGCACTGGCGGGAGCCGTTTTCCCCTGGACGGTGATTCGCGCGCCTGCCGCATATGGGCCCCAGGACAAGGCCACGCTGACCTTTTTCCGGCTGGTAGCTCACCACATTCGTCCCGATATCAAATGGGGCCGCCCGGAACATTCCATTATCCATGTTCAGGACGTTTGTCAGGCTATTTGGTTGGTACTAACCAGTGAAACCAGGCTGCAATCAACCTATTTCATAAACGACGGCCAGGCGATACACACGCTACGGGAAGTGATGACACTGGTAGTAGAAAGTGTCGGCAAGTGGGTCGTCCCTGTGCCCATTCCGGGTGGACTGGTGCTAGTGGCGGAGAGCTTGCTGGCTCTGGGGCAGCGAATCGGGCTGACACCCTCCCGGCTGACACCTGATAAACTGCGCGAACTGAGACGACCTGCCTGGACCTGCAGTGCGGAACTCATCGCCGAAAATCTGGGTTTTAAAGCCTTGGTGCCCCTGGATCAAGGTATATCTGAAACGGCGACCTGGTATCGGGCTAGAGGTTGGCTATGAAACAGCTGCGCTATCACTTCGACCGGCTTATCTTGTGGTACCTGGGAGGGATATTTGCCATCACTTTTGTGGGGTCCTATTTTGGACTGATATACCTGTTCGCTGCCCTGACTCATCTGATAATGATCTTCATGGTGGTACGCATTACGAACGTCTCATCCCAAACCGGTCCACGGGCATGGCTGCGTTGGCTCTATCCCCTGCTGCTGTTGCTGCCCTTGCATTATGAGATTGAACTGGTAGCATCCGTATTTCACGGTGGGGTAGTATTTGATGACGTAGTTAAAGTCTGGGACCGCTGGTTGTTCGGGGGGCATCCCCACCGATACCTGGCGGACCAGCTGCCCGGCCCGTTGTGGCGCGAGTTTTTCCACCTCATGTATATAACATATTTTATCATAGTCATAGGTGGGTACTTATATGCCCGGCGGCGCGGCCAAGTGTCTGAAGAGCGGGGGGAAAGAGATGTTCCGTCGGATTTTCCCAGGTACGCCTTTGTGTTCCTGGGCACGTTTCTCACCTACATGCTGATCTTTATCCTGTTCCCGGTGACAGGTCCTTTGGACGATCGGTTCCTCCGCTTCGAGGGCTATGGCTTTCTGGGACCATTGATTGACCTGCTGTACGCTGCCGGCGACAGTGCCGGCGGTGCCTTTCCCAGCTCCCATATTGGTGAGGCCGTAGTGGTCTATCTACTTCTACGCCCGCGATCTCCAGTGATACGTACTATTTCGATTGCCTTGATAACGGGACTTACCGTCTCTACAGTATACGGTTCCTTCCATTATGCCATCGACGCCGTAGCGGGGCTACTTACCGGGATCCTGTTCTATATTTTCTGGAACTGGTTCTACGGGCGATTAAAAAAGGAACCTGTTGCCAACGAGGAGGCATCAGGAAGCCAGGTACAATCTGAAGTCTGACAATCTATGATGGGTAGGAGAACAGGAACCGCATGTATTTCAGGTGCTGTTCGTACATAGCGGGATCACACCGCTTCAAGCGTTCTGTGCGGACATCCTCCCAAAACTGCAGGGGCTCTTTAAAGAGCCACCTGATTATCCCAGCCTTAAAAGTGGCTAAAGCCCCGAAAATATGCTCGAGCATTTCGATGATGGGCGGATAATAATCCTCCCAGATCATTTTTTCGATTTCCGCCGTTGGCAAGACGTCTTTGGTGATATCCACGGACTTAATCAGCTCCAAGCCATAGTGCCGGGCTCGATCGAGGTAGACATCTTCAATATTGATGATCTTTTTATACATCTCCGAATCGCTTTTCCTGAAATTGCCGGAAACAAGTAGATAACCGCCCTTATTCAGGTGCTGGATAGTCTGCTCGAGACCAATATCGGTATCGAAATAGTTCTGGGACTCGCACATCAAGACCAGGTCAAATTTCCGAGGGCTTTGGAAAGCCTCGAAAGTGGAGTGGTGAAAGGTGATGTCCCCGTTCCCGATAACATGGGCCTCGATGTACTTCTTATGGATTATGTCGGGGGACAGGGCGGTGACGCTGTGCCCTCTATCGGCCAGGGCCAGGGACACCTCACCGAGACCACAGCCCACATCCAGGACCGTCTCGATCCCATCGGGAATAAGGTCAATGAGGGTGTCGGTATAGCGCTGCTGCGCCCTCCGCAGGTTCTCCAGCGAAAAACTCTCACCTTCCTTCCAGCAGCCGTAGTGTAATGACTTAAGCTTCAGGAACTCGGTCATGAAGAAAAGCTCCAGATCAAGATGGTGATCGGGATTGATAAGACTTTTATCCTTGCTCATTATCTCCTCGGCCAGTGATTATTCATAATAGTTATTTTGCCCAGTGCAACGTACCGAGCAAAGAAGTGTTCCATTTAGTTTCCGGGTACACGGGAATAAAGCGACAGGTATTCTCCAGAATTTTAAGCTACACAATATCTTCAAATTATAGCAAGAGAAAATCCGGGCGGGGCCCGCGGGATAGCACGAGGAGACCACGATAGTACCACGGTCCCCGACGGAGAGCGTGGTACCGGGACAGGGGGTAGGGGGGCAGTGGCAGTTGTCAGGGAAAAGAGAGGGAACCGCCGGGAGCAAAAGGAGAAGAAGTGAGGGTGAAAAACTCCGCAAAACCCCACCAAAATTCTGCATTATAAAATTTTCTTCCGTCGAGAAGTGCAAAACTTCCTGCTGAAAAACAGTTATGCGCCGAAACCGATGGTGGGAGCGTCCCCGGGGCCTGCGAAACAGGTACCGGTGGCCTTTACAGGCAGCGCCTTCGGGGTGATATGGCGAGAGTGTCAGCATCGCACCAGAATATAAGCTCGCGGAGGCGGTTTGTCGTTCGCCTGGTGCGCGAGGTGCGCCTGGTGCGCGAGGTGCGCGAACTTTGAGGCTGGGGACTTGAGGTGTGAGGAGAAGGGGGAGCAAGGCGGGAGTGGCAGATGCCGGGTAATATCTTTACTACAGCCGGAAAGCGCATGTGGGAGTGAGCCCTTTCAGGCGTCGACTAAACAATGAGGTTCAGAAGAGTGCCAACAGGTTTGTTGGAGGGCAACAATTCCCCCTGAGGGCTATAGACCTCAACCCTGGGAGGAATGTAAACAGCAGTTGTATTGTGCTCCGTACTAGGATTATTATGCTGTATTAATTGCACATTCTCACCGAGAATTACCAGAGGAACAGCGAATGAGGTATCAGGGCAGGATAAAATTTCCATGGTTTTCCTACTTCAGCAGCAGCCCCGCTTCCTGCGGGATTACACTGACGTTTACTTTAATAGCAGCATCTTCACCGTCTTGGTATACTCAGGGATTACCAGCCGGGCGAAGTAGATGCCTGATGCAAGGTCCCGGCCTGCTTGGTCACGACCAGCCCACAGCACCTGATGATACCCCGCACCTAGCTGTTCCTGCCTTAATCTAGTGACTTCGCGGCCCAGGATATCGTAGACCACCAGGTAGACCTTGGTGGCCTTTGGCAGGTCAAAACGGATAGTTGTTATAGGATTAAACGGATTCGGATAGTTCTGGTGGAGGGCAAATTCCCTGGGCATCAGGTTCTCTACCTCAATCTGTAGCTGCCCTGTCTCAAAGGGACCGCCATCCATGCCCGTTAACGTGTAGTCCAGGATAAGCGGCTGGAGCTCGTGGACCTTGGGCTTGAGGCGGAGGGTAGCCACTGGCAGATCATCAACCTTGCCTGGCTCCAGCGTCCCCAGGCCAGCCAGGGCAAAGAGGGCCTGGCTGCTGTCCGGGCCGACCTGGGTAAGCAGCGGCGTAGCCTTAAAGAACTGCCGCAGGTAGCCTCCATCGGCCACCCCCATTAATTGAAGACCGCCTGAACCGTACGAGATAAATCCGTCCACCATCATCAGGTTTTCGGCCTCAGCCACAAACATATCGACGGTGATAAAACCATCCCACTGGTACAGGTCCTCAGGTATCCGCTGGACCAGCCTGATGGTAGTATTCTCCGAGATCACCTTAGCCAATACGGAGATAGACCTGGCAAAACCGTTGTGCGCAAAGGACCAGTTCCACATCATGGCGAAGACGGTCAGGTCCTCGAAATCGATCACGCCGTCTGGTTGAGGTAGCAGGTCCGGCACAATCCCAGCAGCAGGACCGATCTCATGGGTCAAGTCCTGCGGTACAGAATTCCAGGCTGCGGCAAATTCGGCTAGGTCATCGGTGGAGATAGCCAGATTACCAGTGTAGTCGCCTGGATAGTAGATGACGGTGAGACCAGTGAGGGTGTCGCCAACACCGGGGTCGTTATCGGTAGGGACGACCTTCAGTTGTACATCCGTATGCTTACCGGTCAGATCGGCAAAGGCGAGCCAATCAATGGTGCCAGTGTAACCGGCTGGGGCGATCTTGCCGCGGGCATAATCCAGGTGGCCTTCCTGCCACGATGCCCCCTGGTCAAGGGAGTAGGACGCGGACAGGGTCAGGCTGTCACCTTCAGCATCAGTCAGCGTATAGTGAATCGAAACCCGGGATATTATGGTATCATTTATTGCTCCTGTCACCACCGTGGGGGGATCGTTGTTATCCAGGTGAAAATCTTGCGTTTCGATGGCAAGCCCGGGATTGGCATCGTGCGGCGTGATACGGAATCTTATGGCCGTTTTGTCCACTCCTCCCAGATCGATACCCGATTGCCAAATGAACGATCCGCTATATTCTGCAGGCAACAGATTTGTAGTTTTTCCTTCAATTGACGCAAGTGCCCAATTCTGCCCGGAATCTTCTGAATAATCGCCTACAATGCTCAAGGTATCGTTCTCATCGTCTGCAAGCGTATATGCAATCTCTATATCCCCGGACTGCTCTGTGTCAAAGTTGGATATTGCGGTGGCAAAGGGCACACACAGCTGGTCAATCAGTATGGTGATGGTATCCATCGCTCCTTGATCGTTGTCATAAGGAATGATGCGGAAATAGTAATATCCCATTCCTTGCGGTTGATCAGGAGCAGAGTTCCAGATCAGGCTACCTGCATAAGCCGATGAGGTAATGCCTGACGTGTTGCCAGTGATAGTGGCCGGATGCCAGACTGCTGATTTGGGCGCGAGATACTCGCATTGCACCCTCAATGTATCATTTTCCGCATCGGACAGTTGATAGCCGACAGCGATATCTCCCCGATATTCTCCTTCAGCCACCGGTGTCAGGACAGCAGTCGGTATCCGGTTGTTGTCCAGATGGAAGGCTGGGGTTGTGTAAGCCCGCCCCTCACCAGTCTGGTCATAGGGTGTGATCTTGAAACGAACCGTGGTCAGATCTATATCGGGCAGGTTGACGTAGGAGTCCCAGAGGAGGGTGCCCTGATATTTGTCGGGGCCTAAGCCCGTGGTATCGCCAATGATAGTGGCTAGGTGCCAGGTAGCACCGTCGTCGTCGGAGTACTCGCAGAGGAGACTAGTTGTATTGCTATCAGGGTTTGAGATGATGTAGGGGATGGTGAGGGAGTCGGAGTGCTCGGCCTGAGTGTCCAGTGTGAAGCGGGCGGAGAAAATGTCTTGGTTCAGGAGAACTGCAAGTGAATTTTCCATGTTGTTTACTGCTGCGATATCGAAATCACCATCCTGATCCCAATCACCTACGGTAAAAGAGCTAATATTCTCGTATAGATGTAAAGTTGACTCCCAAGCGAAAGCGCCGTTTCCATTGTTGCAGAAAAAGGAAATAGTATCCGCATTCGCATAAGCGACGACTAAATCAACAGCTCCATCACCATCCCAGTCACCATAAGACATGGCAACAGGTTCATTTCCCACATCAATAGCATCAATAGGTGCTGCTGATGGAAATATCCCATCCCCATTATTCCTTAAAAACGAAAGCGCGCTTACCGCACCCCCGGTAAGAGCTGTCAAATCAAGGTCGCCGTCACTATCAGCATCAACAGGGGCTAGAAAAATAGGCTTTGGCCCTAAAACTGCAGAAGAGTATGATTGGAGGAAATTCCCCTCACCATCGTTAAAGATTATTGACACCGAATCATCATAGTTCCCTACAGCTAAATCCTTATCCCCATCAATATCCCAATCACCCGAAGTAATAGACCAGTGATCACTGCCTACATAAAGCAATAAGGTTTCGTAGAAAGTACCTGATCCTTCGTTCGTTAAAATTGAAATCAAGCTGGCTCCAGTAGATTGAGCAACAGCTAGATCAAGATCACCATCGCCTTCCCAATCACCGACAGTAATCGATGTGGGGCCATGAGTTGTAATACTAGGGCTTGAGGCTAATAAAAAAGTGCCAGTTCCGTTGTTTTTAAATACTGACACGGTACTTGAGGCTTCGTCTATGACCACTAAATCAATGTCATTATCTGCATCCCAATCACCGGAGGTAATAGAGTAATTACCCACTCCATAGCCAGTTTGCAGGAATGCAGTTCGTACAAATATACCTGAGCCCATGTTCGTTACTATTGATATAACATCTCCGTCTGGTGAATCGTTATTTACTGTAGCTAGATCCAGGTCACCGTCTTGATCCCAATCTCCTGTGATAATGCTAATTGGACTACTCCCTACGGATGAGATTATTTCTGAGCTAAATGTTCCAGATCCGCCAATTAACTCAATACAGAAACCCCAGCTAAATGCAGAAGGCAATCCATCTCCCACCTGTGTCTGTACGCCCGTCGTCAGCGTCACGCTCACTTGCTCGCCAACCTTGAAAAGTCTATCAGGCGTGAAAGTGGCTATATTCCCAACCGTATTATAGCTGCCGCTCAGCTTACCTGTGTAGCTGCCATGCACCACGAAGGTGTTGGCATTGATGGTGGCTGGATTCATATCCACCCCGAAAGTGACGGAGATGGGGCAGTCCAGTGGGACATTGAGGGCGTTCTGGGCGGGGTAGGTGGAAATAATGGGATTGGCTATTCCTGAGAGGTAAACCTTGGTTTCTGGATTCTGGGGATCGTTGCTGAAAATGGTGAGGCTGTCGTTGTAGGTCACCATGTCGGTAGGGGTGAAGGTGACAATCACTGTGGCGCTGTCGCCGGGAGGCACTGAGAAGTTGTTGGGAATATGCATAAAAACTGGACTGGATACTGCAATGTTAGTGACCTGGAGGGTACTTTCCATGCCGTGATTGTAGACGTTGAATGTGAGGGAATCTGTACTGCCTATTTTGGTGGCACTAAAGGCGAGCGTATCAGGGAAGAGGGCAATGTCGGCGGAACGGTTGCGGTTGAAATAAATGGCTCCAGGGCCAACTAAATCCAGGTCACCGTCGCCGTCCCAATCAGCTGATGTGTTCCCGCCGGAATTTGTTGTTAATGTAAATAGACCATTACCGTCATTAGTAAAAATCAGGCTACTCGTCACAATATCGATATCATTATCGTTGTCCCAATCACCTGTAGCATACCCGCCCGGAAAAGTGTCCACAGTTTGAGTTACAGTCTCCGTAAATATACCATTACCATCATTTTGCAGGATCGAATAAGACCCATCTCCTGATTGACCCCAATTCCCTGTAATCAGATCTATATCACCATCATTATCCCAGTCACCTGAAGCAATAGCCCGAGGGTAATATGGAAGTGGTGCGACCGAGACTGCCGGAGTAGGCGCGAATGAACCCCTGCCATTATTCAGCAGGATGGAGATTGAATGGCCTTCATCATTTGCTATTGCCATGTCTAGATCACCGTCAATATCCCAATCGGCAACAGCAATGGCTGTTGGGTAGGCCCCAACACTTTGTCTACTGGATTCAACAAATGTGCCAACACCATTATTTAGTAGAATAGACACTGTGTTTTCGGTTTGATTGGCGACAGCGAAATCTTCATATCCGTCCCCATTCCAATCTCCATGGTTGATTGCCAGGGGATTGGATCCTACACTCAGGTCAGCAGCTGGCGTAAAGCCAGCAAATCCATCATTTAATGAAATAGAGATTGAATTCAAGGAATAATTGACCCACGCAAGATCCAAATCGCCATCATTATCCCAATCACCTGCGATATTCGGGCTTGTTACCGAATTGGCATTTGCGAAATCGCCGAATCCATCATTTAGGAACACAGTCCCAGACGAAATCAGATCTATATCCCCATCTAGATCCCAATCACCGGGTATGCCTCCGCCAATACCAGGCAATGAAGACATAGTGAAAATCCCAGTCCCTTCCAGCACCTCGCTGGTAAAGTCCCATACCATGGGACCAGCTAGCGTATCCCCTGCCGCACAGGTAATACCAGTCGTCAGAGTGACATTCACCTGTTCGTCTACCTTGAAAGGACTGGTGGGGGTGAAGGTAGCCGTCTTAGTATCGCTGTCGTAAGCATAGGCGCCACCCAGCTTGCCGGTGTAGCTGCCATGGACGATGAAGGTGTTCTCGTTAATAGTGGCGGGATTCATATCTACGTCAAAGGTAATAGAGATGGGACTGTCCAGAGGGACATTGAGGGCGTTCTGGGCGGGACTGACGGCCACGTTGGTGGTGCCGATGCCGCTTAAACACACGCTAACTTCGGGGCTTCGGGGATCGTTGGTATATATCGTCAGGCTGTCTTGATATGTCATCATGTCATCAGGGGTGAACATGATGGCAATGGCCCCGCTATCGCCGGGCGTTACATTCAATGAAGTTGTGCTGACGGAAAACGCATCTCCAGTGACCGTGACGCTGTCTACTACAAGCAGGCTGTCAAAGGAAATGCTATAAACTTTAAACCAGAGGGTATCCGTATCTCCGATGGCAGTGGGACAGGAAACAATTGAATCGGTATATGCCCAAATCGATGATACAGTAACAACAAAATCTACATCACCACCGAATCCACCTAAACCGAGCCAATCGCTGGTAACCAGTCTTGTCCAAAGTTCCGTGGTGCCGCCGCTAATAGATACCCATTGGTCGGCGTAGGCGCTGTAACTCCAGAGGATATTAAAGTCGGCATCATATACCGTAAAAATATCAGTCCACCAATCTATCTCCTGAAAGACATGAAATCGCGTTATAATTCCTCCAGCCGGCGGTGCCCAAGGACCTATTAAGGTGTTTTGGTAATTCCCCATCCAAGGATTATGCAAAGCTCCCGTCGTCGAGACAGTGGTGGTAGTAACGACCGAATCGAGCCTCACATAAGATCCGCCAGATTGAGCGAAAAGTAAGATCGAAGGAGCGGATAGACAGACCAAAAAGAGTGAGCAACAAATAGCTCGTGGTAGTTTCATCACCGCACCTCCACGGCGGCATCTACCAGTTCGTTAATTGTGATGCTCTGGTTATCCGGGTCTCTTAAAATGCTCGCTGTCGTATTGGAGATTTGGCTGTTGCCACCGCCGATTGCCGTAAATGTCAGCTGGGCAATAGCCCCCGTCCCGCTCACTCCCGGCGGATTGCCCGTGGCAGTCGCCACCTCGATAGTGGCAGTACCAGTGCTGTTGTCATATCGATCGAAGGGGATCACTGTACCACCGTTGGCTTTGAGCAGGGAGCGGGTATCCTCGTAGACTTCAATCTGGCTCACCTGCAGCTTGGTGGGATCAAATTCCAGTACGGCCTTGAGAGCAAAGATATTTTCGACCTCCTCCAGCATTACTTCCACGGTGAATGTGCTGTCCTGGTCTATTTCCTGATGGCGGGGAGATAGCCATAAAGCGGGGCCCTGGATGTCGTTAACCACGAAGGAGACGGCAGCAGCCGAATCAGTTTCAATTCCACTGGCATAGCGCCCTTTCACCTGGAAGTCATGGGTTCCTTCGTCCAGCCAGGGGCAGGTTAGCGTTGTGTCATCCGCCCATGCACTCCACTCGCCGATATCCAACTGGTAGGTGAACTCCATATCGGGTTGGTTGCCCCGCCAGACCAACTCCACATGGCAGGTATTGAGAACTGCACCCTCGGAAGGACAGGAGACCAGGGTCACCTTCGGAGGTACAAAGGAGGGATCATCGGGGATGATGGGATTGTCAAACTCGGGCTCGCTGGGCAGCTTCGAACAACCAAAGCCACCCAGCATTAGGGCCAGGGTCGTCAACAGGGTGATCCTGTGGATGCTCCGCGCCATATCAGAAGGCGATGTCGACCAGGCTAACGGTCCAGATCGCACCCAGGCTGCCTAACATGATGTTCCGGTTAAGCTCAAGCTCCTTAGCCTTATCGAAGCTAGCCTGCACGGCGTCCATTTTCTGCTTCGCCAGGGTGGGATCGGTCTCGCTGTTGTAGTCATCCAACAGGGTCTGGTAGTTGTCGAATTCATCGGCATAGTCCATGTGGCTGGTGAAGCCCAGGTAACTGAGGGCAGCCGATGCCGCCAGATAGAGCAATCCCTTCATTCGGCCGTGATAGAGCTGCCCGCCGCCCGGCAGCACCAGGGACAGGGCTACCGCTGGTCCTTTGGACTTTTTCTTCAGGGTGTAGTTGACGGTCGTGATATGGTCGTACTCGACGGCCACCTCGGCGCGGTAGCGATAATGCTCCGGCTTGGTCAGGCTCAGCTGGTGGAGGCCCATCTGGAGCTGCAGCCGCTCCAGCGGGGTACTGCCCAGCGTTCGGCCATCCAACCGCACTTTCGCGCCACCATCTCCCGCCAGGACCAGATAGCCCATCATCGGCTGCAGGGTCAGGTTCAGCCGGGCCTGTTCTCCGGTCTCCAGGGCCAGGGTAGTATCGACTGGGTGGTACCTTTCCAGACGGGCAGAAATATCATGCGAGATCCCCGGCGGCAATTCCAGGCGCGAAACAGGAGTAGTGCCCTTATCGATATCATCAACAAAGATGACGGCTCCACGAGGAGCAGTGGTGACGTCCAAAAAGGCCGGCCGCAGCGCAGGGCGGGCGGCTGTCACGGGTTCAACCGGCGCCGCAACCCCGGTGATCTTTCTCGCGGCGGCACCCATGCCTTCGGTGAGTACCAGGTCAATCTCCCCGCGGGTATCGTAGGAGGCGGACTTCGTTACCGCTCCAGTTTCTACATCAATAATACGCATCTCGACGGTCCAGGTATTGCCCACCCTGCCGATGGAACCGGCCAGCATTAGCTGGGCTCCCAGCAATTGACCTACCTCAACGGCGCATTCATCTGAGGTGCACCCGGTCATCTGGAAGTCCTGCTCCTGCAGGATCTCCAGCATCAGCCCCCGCTCAATGATACGGTACACATCAATCTGTGTGAGGTTCGTGCGGAGACGATTGGTGAGGGTCTGGATCTCAGGATCAGAGATACCAAAACCGTCGAACTCCAGGACTGCCAGGGTTGGCTTTTCCTGGGCGGCCAGCAAGTAAAGCAGCACCAGTAGGCACAGACCAGCCGATGTGATGCGTCTCATCGGCAGTGGTAATCCCATGAGCTAAATCGGAGGTGACTGGAAATGAAAAAGATAGCGTGGATACGGTGGATGTATAGAGGTCCCAGGTGACCTGGCAGGTCGAGAGTGCGGCAAAAAGGTATGCTCCATTGAGGATCTGACACCAAAGGCACCGGCTACTCTCCTCAGATAGGATATAACTACATTCGCTAACGCCGAAGATGCAATCTACAAATAGACAGAATGCAATTCAATCTATTTAGAAGACATTTGATAAGCTATTCCACTCACTTCCGGGGATCAGAAAACCCACAAATCGCCAGATCCGTGAGGCCTCTTGCTCAATCAGGCAGTGCGGGTGCGAAGTAGGCACATAACGGCTACTCGCTTATACACCGGGAGGGAGTCTGGCATTGGATTAAGCGTAAGGGTGGGTCGAATTGAAAATCCGTCATCTACATCGCCAAGCTGGTGACATAGCGGCGCAGGAATAGATAGGTGGCCGGCCGGCTGCCGGAGTTATTTTACGACCGGAGCAACCGTACCAGCTGCCGGATGAGCTTTACGACTGGATGCTGAAGGCCCACGGCGAGTTCACCGGCACGCTGACTAATCATCGCCTATACGACACATACCCCACTGATATTTCATATGTTTACGGGAAGGAGTAGGCAATATAGATGAGGGACAGGCAAACTTAATCGCCTGGCGATAATAATTGCACAGTACTGAAGAAATGGATTAGCCCCGCCGTTCGCTGGGTGCCAATTTAGCCGGTGGTGACCGGTTTTATCTTCTCCATACACTTTGGGAGAAATATAGCTAGAGCATTTGAAACGAAACATTTCTCCCTTAGATTCCAGTCCTGCACAGGCTGAAAAACTCAGAAGATATACATGGAGTAAAGCATAAGAAAGCCGCAGGAGGGGGATTGGATTATTAACTTCGCTTTGAAAAAAGCCGATAGTGTTTAGATGCTATCTCAAATATATAATTTCTAAAAAGAGAGCGATTTAACCTTGCGTGCAACAAGCAAATACACCGAAGGAATAGGTGAACGTATTAGTGCAATTCGCCGCAGTGCGAACATGAATCAAGCAGAATTAGGCGAAAAAGTTGGATTATCCCGCCAAATGATTAACGCTTATGAGAATGAACGAACATTACCCCCGATGTACATGATCGAGAAAATAAGTAATCTTTTTGAAATCAATCCTTGGTGGATTCTATACGGTGTTGGCAGGCTCGCACCAGGGTCAGGAATCGCCAGCAAGCTATCAGGGATAATATACCAGGGCGGCACCGAACAAGAACTTACCAGTACACAACTAACCCTGATCAATTACATTAAGTCCGATAGGGATGCTGCAGAAAACCTTTTATTGGAGCTACAAGGTTGGTGGGATAAGAAGCTGGATGAACGATCAAAATAGCCAAACAGGCACCCACCCGGGGTAGGTCAGGGAACACCTGGAGGAGACTTAATCGGTGTTTCCTGGGTGGTCCGGACTGCACGGGAACGATATAGCCAACTCCGAGCGGGGGGGGGTGTGATATTCCCACAGAGGTGCTGGCTGGGCTGAAACGGATGGGATTTGATGTGATTGGATGCAAAGGGGTGGGATGCACTGATTTCAGTTGTTACACTTATGAGAGTTTTTCCAAACCGGGTAGAATTCGTTGATATGCTAATGTGCGCTTTGCCATGACTAGCCTAGCAGAGCAGTCATGACATCTCAGGAGGGTGTGATGGCAGACACGGCAGGTATTTCATCAGGTTCGTACCTTTTATAAATTCAAATATAAGGATAAGGTGGAGCACCCAATGAAAGGACAAGTGATTGCCATACTCACAGAAGAGTGGGAGAAGTACTCCGGGGAAGGTGCCGGAAAACTGGACCACGCGAGAAGGGTGGAGCATCTCTTCGATTGTCTCGCTCCATACATGCGCATCGACTTTCCCAAGGACCGTGTCAAGACCATGCTCTCAGCCCTGCAGTCACCGGATGACTTCGGCCATACCCTGGAGCAAATTCTTACCCAACTGGAACAGATCTGGGAAGGCGAACGCCGCAGCGGCCGTGATAGGCGTTCGGAGTCTGTCCGGCACATTGAATTAGAGAGCGGCAAATTTATCTGGCACGACGTGGACCAGACAAGATGCGGCTTTGAACACCGCACCGGCGAGGAGCGACGCGACAAGCGATAACCGCCTTTCCAGCCTCATTCTCCCAGTGAGGAAAGCCTTCAGGAGTACTTCCAGGCGCCCTTACCACCTTGAGTCCTTTGGGCTAAGTCGCAGTCTGCCGGCAGATCCTCATCACTATCGATCAAGTCGTGAACTCTCCTCCGGCATATTCATTGCCCGGTTGGTCACGCCGGATTAAAGCAAAGCCATCAAGATGCTGCGGTCGAAGTGGGGGGGAAGGTGAGAAGGCACGAATGTAGAATCCCCGGTTCTCCGGGATTCTTTTCATTGTGGCTCGGGACCCCGCCGTTGACGGGGTGCAAATCTGGCCAATAGTGACCAGTGGTGCCCAATTCAGTGTAGACTGTTATGCCATACCATCAATGCCCAGATCCCAACCTATGGCAGGGGCCAGTACTCAGGGCAAGGTCAAGTCATACATGGAATAAAATTCTTAATGCCGGTTTACTACTGAGCCGCTAATTTCATTCATGGCTCTCCTCGAATCCTATGGCTTGACCGATTATATCAATTCAGCAGCAGCGAAACTGATCGACGATAGTGTCCAGTTCGCCCGGGTGATCACTGGTATCCGCAACAGGTACTGGATCGTCACCGAAAACGGGGAGCTACCGGCGCAGACAACCGGCCGTTTGCTCTACACTACCAATGACAGCACCGATTTGCCAGTCGCCGGTGATTGGGTGGCGGTAAGGGCTTTGGACGAGCAGGCCATCATCTGCGATCTATTACCAAGGCGCACCTCACTCACGCGAAAAAGCGCGGGAGAAGGTTCGGGACGACAAATCGTGGCGGCCAATGTAGATACGGTTTTCATCATTCAGTCACTCGACCGCGATTTCAATCTTCGCCGGATGGAGAGATATCTGGTGATGGCCTATGAAGGCGGCGTCAAGCCGGTAGTCCTCCTGAGCAAGCAGGACCTACACGTGGAACAGGAGGTACAGTCGCTAATTACCGAGGCAGAGGCCGTCACTCATGATGTGCCAGTGCTTTCCTATTCCGCTGTCGATAACTCAGGTGTCGACACGATCCAATCCCTGATCAGGCCAGGGCAGACCTTTTGCCTGGTTGGCTCGTCCGGTGTGGGTAAATCCACTCTCATCAACCGGCTGTTGGGAGAATCACGACTGGAGACGCAAGCGATCCGTGAGAAAGACTCCCGCGGCCGGCACACCACCGCCCGGCGTGAGTTGATTCTATTGGAAGGCGGCGGCATTCTCGTTGATACAGCGGGTCTACGGGAACTGGGCATCACGGCCAAACAGTCCAGTCTGGCGACTGTCTTTCCCGAGATCGATGCCCTTGCGGAGGGGTGCCGCTATCGTGATTGCAGGCATGAAAAGGAGCCGGATTGTGCTGTGAGAAAGGCAGTAGAAACGGGTGATCTGAACCCGGCGCGACACGCGAGTTACCTCAAACTTGCGAAAGAACTGGCCTATAATGCAGCCCAGGCTGATGAACTGAGTCGCTTGAAACGCAAGCGTGCTCAGAAGCAATTAGCCAAAGACATCAAACAGATCCTGCAGCGCAAGCCACGACCCTGATTTATTCCAACAGGTAAATGAACCTGCAAGCACTCACAATGGTTGGCAGGATTCGTTGAGACCGCCGCCGGTCCTGTAGCGTCCCCACAAGGCTTTGCCCACCTGAGGTCGGGATGGCCCGCCGCTGGCCCCGCCGCTGGCGGGAGTACGGAGGAACAGGCCTTTGTGTAGGGGGATTGGAATGTGGGATGGTGCTGCTGATAAAAGGCGCAATACTCCACTGGCGGCATCAGATTTCTGAAATGACCCTCAATTTCCTGACACTCCAGCACTTCAATTGAGGCGGGACAGGCTGCTCCAATCCACGATACTTTACCCGCGTCTCTGTTCGTGACTCTGGTATAGGCAGCCGGTCTAACATAAGCCTGCCTATCCGATTATCATCACCGGTACCATATTTGTATGAAACCAGTATGGTTCTTCAAGGGGACCGGTTTTCATTAAGAATCAAGTGAGAGTATTATCATGTCTACTATTAATTCAGCCAATAAGACGCTGCCTCTAACCGCAGGTGTGGCACCCAGGTCGGGAAACCTGGAGCTATTCTACCTAGTTGAGCTTACCCGAAAGCGAATCAAGTTCCTGAGCCGATGGGAGAAACCCCTTTCTGAGGAGGTTCTGCGCTGGATTCGGCGTTACGGGCTGGTGGTTGATATCATCCCGCGCCGAACGCTGCTGAGGAGGCGTATTTACGAGACCGTTTTCAGTACCTCTTCCCGGTACGTGGACTACTACCACCGCAAATTCTACAATACACTGCTGTACAGAAATCCAGATAGCCAGCGTTGTGAGGGCAGGATGTTCGGGTATCCCTCCTGCTGCGTGGAGCAATTCATCCGGCGGCATTACCTGCCGAATGGTTTAAGAAGGGAGGACCAGGAAATCCTGTTCCACTGGGCTTGCCCGGGATGCCGTGCTACACCTGATCTACTCCCCTATTATCGTACGGTCCATCAGCAGGTGCAGGAGTGGTACCAGAGGGAGATAGGACCCTTGCAGCCGACGGATTTGAAACCTGCACAACGGCTGGAACGGAAGTTGGCGCTGGCCGCCACCACTGTGCTATTGCTATCAACCGTATCTCTGACCGGGCAAGCCACTGGCACTTCCCATTTTCTACCCATCCCCGAAGATATTGACAGCGATGGCCTGAGCTATGCTGAGGAATTCTACCTTGGTACTGACTTCTCCCAACAGTCAACCTATCCCGGTGGACTAATCGATGGGGAGTACTGGGCACAGTTCTTCAAAGCCGTGATCGATACTTTGCCTACCGAGCCCCAATCAGACAGGCCTTACAAGATTGAGAACCTGTTCAGGGGGCTCGAGTACTGCTCTAAGTGCAGCACTCTGGTGAACATGGGCTATGTAACCCTGGTGAATCCTATCCGCAACCTACAGCTGGATATCCCTTTCGTCGGTCTTCATTATCTAGAACACGGCTGCTTCTCGTATCAGGGTGACCTGCATACCGGCCGGATTGCCATCGATACCTTGAAAAGGATTCTTTACCCATACGATATCGAGCATTTGCTGGCGGTTGCCGGTGACACCGATGGTGACGGCCTGACAGATGTCGAGGAAGACAGTCTGAACCTGGATCCTACTGTTGCGGATACCGACGCTGACGGCGTCCCAGATGGGGCCCAGGTGGCGGAGCAGTTGATCCGTCTGCTGCCGAAGCTGAAAGAGGATATTGACAATATTCACAGCACGCTTTCATTTCATAAGACATGGGGACTGGAAAGTTGTCAAGTGTGCGGAGCCGTCCATAATATGGGATACGTGGAGTTCCTGAACCCGGAGAATGGCCGTACCTGTCAAATCCATTTCAACGGCCTGCATGCCCTGGCTCATGGCAGTTTTGCCTATGACGGTACGGCAAATCCTGACCAGCGAGTTAATGCCGTAGACTTATACCGAGCCGTGAAAAACCACGTGCTGTTCATCGGTGATGATACTGATGATGACGGTCTGACTGATATTGAGGAAGCCTACTTTGGCTATGATGCCGACGAGATTGATACCGACGGTAACAGTGAGAGTGACGGCACGGAATTGGCGCTCAGCCTGGCGGACAAGCTTGAGCGTCTGCCAACCAATCCGATCGCAGATGGCCCCTATGTCAACCATGGGCACATGTTTGGTGTATACAATTGCCCGGTATGTGGAGAAGCCGTCAATATGGGATCCATGGAAGTGTTCAATCCCTCCCAGGGGGCGGATTCTCTCAGCATCCCCTACTACGTCTACCATTTCTTACAGAAAGGCAGCTTTGCGTATGAGGGCCGAGTCGATACGGCTGAGATCGAGGCGTGGGATGAAGCTCGCATTGATCCGATCAAACTGGCCGCTTACCTAGATTACCAAGTGGGGGTCCGGCCTGATCCGATGGGACTGGCGCCTGACGGTTATATCCTCCACCAGAACTTCCCCAATCCGTTCAATCCAGTGTCCACCATCCGATATGAACTTCCACAGGCCGACAACGTTTCATTGATAGTCTATGACATACTTGGGAGGGAAGTGGCAAGACTGGTTGAAGGCTACCTGGAGCCGGGGTATCATCAAATCCAGTGGGATGGCCGTGATCGGGATGGGGGAGAAGTCCCCACTGGAGTCTACATCGCCCGGTTAGTGACGACGGAGTATAGCAAGTCCATCAAGATGGTGTTATTAAAGTAAGCGTCAGGGTAATCCCGTCCTTGATCCCGCCAAAGGCGGGGATTAAGCGCGACGTCCGGTTTAGAAGCATGTTACACACCGACGTACCAAAAGCTAAACGTATAATAAGATGTAGCTTCCTGAGATTTTCCCTAATAAGCTTGATACTTTACATAGTGTAATGTACCTTGCGTTGGAGGTCTTCCCTCGAAGGCTTCCATAGTTTATTGATAGATCGTTGTGCCACTGAGGCACTGGTAGTTATCTCGCCTGATTAATCAGGATCCGCATCTGTAATCGTCTCGACATGACAAGTGCCTGAGGGTACGGCCACTCGTTCCTGCAAGTTCATAGCTGAGGATTGGTGAAAATATTCTGTGAAAGTGCAACACACCAACCGACTTTGTAGATAACACCATGTGTGCTAAGGCCTATTTCACCCCAGTCGTATTCTTCTTAGTTCTTATAAAATTGGAGTATCTCTCAGCTTGTAGCTGCCTCGGCCCCTATCCTCCAGACGTTGAATTCGAACGCGTGGACGTTGTCTTTTCTGGAGTGGTTGAGGCTATCTCTGCCGAAGATTATTTTTCTGAAGTGACCTTTAAGGTATTAGAGTCGTGGAAGGGAATAACTGGTAAACAGGTTACCGTTCTTACATCTTGGCCTGATGGCTGCGGATATCCTTTCGAAAAAGATTCCTGCTACCTGGTTTATGCCCATTACTCCGAGCCTAGTTGGATTCCATATTATTGCGATGGGTGCCCAGTCACTGGTATTTGCCACAGGACCGGATCGATTACCGGCGTTACTGAAGATTTGCAGTATCTTAACTCACTGGATCTCGATGAATGGTTTTCTGTACCAAAGGAGTACTGGTTATTTCAAAATTACCCCAATCCTTTCAACCCGGTCTCCACCATCCGATATGACCTGCCGCAAGCCACAGAGGTAACGCTGGTCGTTTATGACATATTAGGCCGGGAAGTGGCAAGGCTGGTGGACGGCTTAATTGAGCCTGGCTACCATCAAGCCCAATGGAACGGCAGGAATCAGCTGGGCCATAGTGTCCCCTCCGGCATCTACATCGCCCGGCTGGTAACAACTGGGTACAGTAAGGCGATCAAGATGGTGCTGCTAAAATAAGCATTCAAATAATCCCGCAGAGTGAAGGAGTGGAGCTAAGTCAGGGGGAAGGAAAGAAAGATGACTACTAGACGCATGAAGTCAGGCTTTATTCTTTTTTTAGCAGTTATATGGTCAATAGTTCTGCCATCCCTGCTTCAAGGCCAGGAATCGCCAGATTCACTGGTCATTTATCGCAATTCTTTTGAAACGTCAGAGGATACTATCGGATGGGTTGGTCTTCATTCAAATATGCTGGTTGAAGATCCTGCTCCCGGGCAGGGATCGCACTCCCTGTTGATTGGTGGAGGTTGTATCCAGCCAGCGGCCTGGATAGACGTTCCTTGTTCGGCAGGCGATGTCATGTATCGATTATCATTCTGGGGGAATACCGGGAATGTAGAAATGGATGGGGGTTGGATCATCCTCGGTCCGGCTTACCGAGGAATTTGGGATCAAGACAATTTTGGAATCTACGCAAATTCCTCGGATTGGACTTTCTACCAGGCGGAGAAAGATCTCCACCTGGGAGAGGTTGATTCCCTGCGGATACAGATAATGGTCGGTGGGATAAGATACGATGACGTGCAGATCGATGGCCTGGAGGTGGTGGCCTACCCTTTACTTGGATCACAGAGCGTTACAGAGGTTCCGACCGCATTTTGCCTGGGGCCAGCTTTCCCCAATCCATTCAATCCTGCTACTACTATCCATTTTAACCTGCCCATCAGCACGAATGTACGTCTGATGGTCTACGATCTGTTAGGCCGGGAAGTAGTAAGGTTAGTTGAAGGCTATATGGAGCCTGGATACCATCAGGTACGGTGGGATGGTAGAAATGCAAGTGGTGGGGAGCTAACCTCCGGTATCTACGTCGCCCGCTTAATTACGCCGGAGTACAGTACATCTATTAAAATGGTGCTGATGAAATAGGAAGTGGCTTTCAATTAGGCATCAGCGAAATATTGGAGATGCAGAATGTGCCTCATAGGTCTAGGCACAAATAGTAGAAATCTTATCGACGAGACATAGTTATGCTGAGCCGTATCTCTTGTATGTCTAAAGCCCTAGTTTGTCTCTTTTTCGCGGGTCAACTATCGGCTCAGGTAATCGGAACTGACTCCCTGGCCCTGGTAGCCCTCTACGACAGCACGAATGGGGCTAGCTGGAGCGATACCTGGGATCTGAATACTCCGGTAAGCACCTGGTACGGTGTGACGGTGGACAGCGAACGGGTGGTTATCCTGGACTTACACCGAAACAATTTGAATGGCGTAATCCCAACCGAGATCGGCGATTTAACCGCTTTACACTGGCTCTCGCTCGATCGTAATTCCATCGTCGGAACTATTCCACAAGAGATTGGAAACCTTACCAGCTTGGCCCATCTCAGACTTAACGAAAACCAGTTGACTGGAGCCATTCCCACGGAGATTGGTAACTTGTTAAGTTTGAGAACTTTGCGACTTGAATATAATCAGCTCACGGGGTCAATCCCCGATGAGATCGGTAACCTGATCAACATCTGGGGTTCCCTTGATCTTTCTCATAACCAACTTAGCGGTCCCATTCCCACAACCCTCGGCAACTTGACCGATATGGAGCTGCTGTATCTGAATGATAATCAACTGAGTGGCCCAATTCCCCCTGAGATTTGCAGCCTGCCTCGTTTGTACCATTTGGATTTGGCCCATAACCAACTCAGCGGTCCTATCCCGACCGAAATCGGTAACCTTCCCTGGTTAATGGGACTGGTCCTACGCAACAACCAGATCACAGGGACCATACCGTCCGAAATCGGCAATCTTTCCATGCTAAGTCGTCTGGACCTCGATAGCAATCAGGTGACCGGACCTTTGCCTCCAGAGATCGTGAATTGCACTGAACTAAACGGCTTATTCCTAAAAAGCAACCTTTTTTCCGGCCCTCTCCCCTCAGAAATCTTCCAGCTTACCAAGCTGAGCCATCTGAATCTGAGCGACAATCAATTCGCGGGAATAATTCCGACGGATATTGGCTCACTTCCCGGTCTTTTTATGCTGTATCTAAACAACAACCAACTCACGGGATCAATCCCGGATGAGATAAGTAACTTGTCTAATCTACATTGGCTGGACTTAAGCAATAATCCGCTAACTGGCACCATTCCAGGCGATTGGTCTCAACTGACCGGATTGACCAGGCTGAATCTGAGCAACAACCAACTGACCGGCGCCGTACCCCCAGGGATAACCGGTGCCCATGGTTTTCACTGGATATATATCCATATGAACCAATTGGAGGACCTTCCCGATCTCAGCCCATTAAATAGTTTGACCAAACTCCATATTCAGGATAACCGCTTCACCTTCGAAGACATCGAAATGAACATGGGAGTTGCGAGTGAGGAATTTGTTTATACTCCGCAGGATAGCGTGGGCTTGGAGCAGTTTCTTTATGTCCATGATGGGATGAAAGACTTCACTCATAAGGTATCCGTGGGTGGCACTGCCAACCAGTATCAGTGGATGAAAGACGACGGTGATATTCCAGGTGCCATCGAACCCAGATATAGCATTCCAGCTGTGGCCTTAAGCGACACCGGTGCATATGTCTGCCGGATCACAAACGCCATTGCCACTGAGCTGACCCTCCATAGCCGACCCATGCATCTGGCTGTAATGGAACCTTCCATGGAGTTGGATTCCCTGACCCTCGCTCATCTCTACCACTCGACCGGCGGACCCGACTGGTCCAATAATGCCAACTGGCTCACCGGACCGATTGCCAGCTGGGAAAGTGTGGATATATCGGATGGTCGAATATATAACCTCGACCTTGCCAATCGAAATCTATCTGGTCCGCTGCCGGCAACGATTGGTAACCTGACCTGGATGACCTACTTAAATTTCTCCGAGAACCAATTGACGGGCGAAATCCCGGCTGCCATCACCAATCTTACGGGAATGGCTGAATTGAACCTCGGCCACAACCAGTTGACCGGGCCAATCCCGGTTGGTCTGGGTGAGCTGACCGAAACACTCACGGTGATCCATCTTGAGGATAACCGACTCTGCGGATCAGTTCCCTCTGACATCGCAAATATGGATAGCCTGTTCTGGCTTGATGTCTCGGACAATGACTTGACTGACTTCCCGGATCTCAGTTCGGTCCCACAGTTACATTATCTCTACCTGGAGAACAACCGGTTCACGTTCGAGGACATCGAGCCAAACATCGGGGTACCTCTTGAAGAGTTTATCTATCACCCCCAGGACAGCGTTGGCATTGAGCGTGATACGACCGTCACCGCAGGAGATACCCTGGATATTGTCATCTCAATAGGTGGGACAGCCAACCAGTATCAGTGGATGCTTAACGGTGGAGACATATCAGGTGCCAACGATAGTACCTATTCCTTCACTGCCAGGGGTGACATTGATGAAGGCGCCTATATCTGCCGGGCCACGAATACGATTGCCACGGACCTAATCATTTACAGCCGACCCGTGCATCTCACCGTCGAAGGCGAGTTGGCTATCAGTGATGAGGCCAGCTGGCCCGATGCCTATGCCCTGCACCCAGCCTATCCCAATCCCTTCAATCCGGTCTCCACCGTCCGGTATGACCTGCCACAAGCCAGTACTGTCTCACTTGCCGTCCATGACATCCTGGGCCGGGAGGTAGTAAGGTTAGTTGAAAGCTATATGGAGCCGGGGTACCATTATGCCCAATGGAACGGCAGGGATCAGCTTGGTCGCAGTGTTCCTTCCGGCATCTACATCGCCCGGTTAGTGACGACGGAGTATAGCAAGTCCATCAAGATGGTGTTATTAAAGTAAGCGTCAGAGTGTTCCCGCAGGATGCGGGGGTGCTGCTAAAGTAGGAAGTGGCTTTCAATGAGGCGTCACCTAAACCTTGTAAACGTGAAATATGCCTCTTATTATTTTAGCCCTCGATATCCAAGAAGCTCCAAAGGTGTAAAGTGAAGATAATAGCCCTCCTTGCTTGTTTAATCCTCTGGACCTGTGTCAGTAGCCCGACGCAGAGCGAGCCGGGCACTTGGCAGCTGGTCTGGGAATCACCCGGAGATGGTAGCTACCGATCTATCCATTTTGTCGACAGCAACCACGGGTGGGCTGTGGGTGATTCAGGGACTATCATCCATACGGAGAATGGCGGGCGATCATGGACCCAACAGCAGAGCGGGTCCTCCAGCAATTTGAAGGTGGTGTACTTCATCAATCCTCAAGTGGGTTGGGTTGCCGGGGGAGATAACACGATCCTACATACAAAGGACGACGGTCAATCCTGGCACTCCCGCGCGCCGGCAGGAGATTCGTCCAGAATCTTTACTGACCTTTTTTTCGCCGATGAGGTGACTGGCTGGGTGGTCCGCCAGCTTGGGGAGCTCCTGTATACAGAAGATGGGGGAACCACCTGGGGTGTACAGCGGAGCTGGGAACAGGGAGGGTCGGCGCTGATATCATTTGTGGATGACCAGGTAGGCTACATTATGCCCCGGGCCGATTCCATGCTGTACAAGACCAGTAACGGCGGGCAGGACTGGATCCCAATCTCATCGCAGCATTTTGCACGGGCGAAAGGCCTGTATTTTACCGATGAGCAGTACGGCTGGATTCCGACCAGTACCGCACCAAGCTGAATGATGGTAAACCGTGCCGACGTGTTCGGTACAGTAGATGGAGGGATCACCTGGACCCATTTGGATACACTCCCCTCGGAGGAAGTTATTACCGGGCTTCATTTTATCGACCGGCACACGGGCTGGATGGCTGGGAACAGTTTCGGGATTCCCATCGGATCACACATCTTCCACACAATTGATGGTGGGCACACTTGGGACTGTCAATTTGAAACGGAAGAGTACATCAGTTTCCAGGATATATTCTTTACAGACGCTGAGCATGGCTGGGTATTGGGCCGGAGAGGCGAGATTTATCATTACAGTGTCCCATGACTCTTACTTTACTACCAATGATGCTGCTGAAGTAGGAGAAAGCTAAGAAGAAAATCGTTCTGCAGGATACGGGCAGGACACGGACTTCGATTTCCCGGCGGGACCAGGAGCCACCGACACCGGCCCCGCCGTTGGCGGGACTACCCCGCACTCTGCGGGATTCCTTCCGACCCATAGCATACCGGTTGTAATTTTCTTAAGATGGCTTCTCGGTATTATCCGGCATGGTGAGCGGTCCCGGCCAATCAAGCCTCCGTCTCGCCGACTCCGTCCAATATGTCAAGGGCATCGGCCCTGTTCGCGCTGAGGCGCTGGGAGAGGCAGGTATCAATACCGTTGAAGACCTGCTGTATTACTTTCCCCGCCGTTACCTCGATCGCCGCAATACAGCGCAAATATCCGACCTGAAGATCGGGGACCAGGCCACTGTCCTGGCACGGGTAGCCGGTCAGGGCATCAAGTACACCCGCCGTCGTAAATACTTTCAGGTCACACTTACCGATGACAGCGGTACGCTAGCGTGCGTCTGGTTCCACGGTGTTGAGTGGATCCAGAAGCGCTTCAGGGTGGGAGACCGGGTAGCGGTTCATGGGAAAGTGGAATTCTACCGGCACCTGCAGATGGTGCATCCGGATTTCGACCTCCTCGATGAAGAGGAAGACCCGTTGAACACCGGCAAGATAGTCCCCCTGTATCCCGGCACCACCGAGCTGAAGGCCAAGGGACTGGACAGCCGCCGGTTCCGTCAGGTCATTCGTGCATGCTGGGAGCGCCTGGCATCCGTTACGGATAACTTCACACCCCAGTTCCGCAGCCGGTTCAGCCTTCCGGAGCTAGCGGCGGCGTTGAGACAGATCCACATGCCGGATGATGAGGAATGGATTGAGCGAGCTTCCCACCGCCTGAAGTTCGATGAGCATTTCTTTCTCCAGCTGCTGATGGCCTTGCGGCGGCGGTCGCTGGAGGTCCTTCCCGGACGCAAGTTCCCGAATCTGGGTCCCATCGTGGAACAGATCTATCGCAGCCTACCTTTCGAGCTCACCGATGCGCAGGTGCGGGTGATGCGCGAGGTGCGGGCCGACTTCAAGTCCGGGCGGATGATGAACCGGCTCCTACAGGGTGATGTGGGCAGCGGCAAGACGATAGTAGCTCTTCTGGCTGCGGCTATCGTGGCGGGAGAGCAAGCACAGGTAGCGGTCATGGCTCCTACGGAAATCCTGGCCGAACAACATTTCCGGGCCTTTAAGGCCCTGACCGCCGAAGTGGACCTGCCCCTGGCTCTGCTTACCGGGAGCACCCCCAAGGCCGAGCGGACCGGGATTCTGGATGACCTGACAGCGGGCCGCCTGTTGCTCGTGGTCGGGACCCATGCCCTCATCCAGGAAAGCGTAGCTTTCCGAGACCTAGCCCTCATCATCGTAGATGAACAGCACCGCTTCGGGGTAGTGCAACGGGGCCGCCTCATGGAGAAAGGGGTTTATCCCCACGTACTGGCCATGACCGCCACTCCCATCCCCCGCACCCTGGCCATAACCTACCACGGCGATATGGACGTCTCCCTGCTGGACGAAATGCCCGGGAACCGGGGTAAGGTCAGCACCCAGGTGGTGGAATCCGAGCAAGAGGGCGAGATTTACGAATATATGCGCAGTGAGATGGGTCAGGGACGCCAGTGTTTTGTCGTTTATCCCGTGATCGGTGAATCTGTCTGGCCGGAGACGCCTGGCGGATCAGAAACAGGAGACCTCAAGGCGGCCAAAGCCGGATTTATCCAGTTGAGGGACAGGATATTTCCCGATCTCAAGATAGGATACCTGCACGGCCGGATGAAGGGTTCCGAGAAGGATGCCGTGATGGAAGCCTTTCAAGCCAGGGAGGTACGGGTCCTGGTTTCAACCACCGTTATCGAAGTAGGGATAGACGTGGCCAACGCCACCGTGATGGTGGTAGAGAATGCCGAGCGATTCGGTCTGACCCAGCTGCACCAGCTGCGAGGGCGGATCGGACGGGGTCCCGGCGGCGGACGCTGTTTCCTGGTGCAAAGGGGCGGCGGCGAAGAGGCAGCCCGACGGCTGGACATAATGGTACGCACTTCCGATGGATTTGAGATCGCCGATGAAGATCTTAAATTGCGCGGCCCGGGAGAGCTATTCGGTGTACGGCAGCACGGCTTCGAGAAGCTGCGGATGGCCGACCTGGCAACGGACGGCCCAATTATCCGCGTGGCCAGGCAAGCGGCGTTCGACTTGATAGCTGACGATCCCAATATTCAAAAACCGGAAAATCGAGAAACACGGCGACGACTAGTGAACAATTACCAGCACATGCTGGACAACCTGGGCGTCAGTTAGCCCCCCGCACGATGATTCAGATCGAGGAATGCCCCGTTTGCCGATCAAAAAGTCTTAATCCGGTTTTTAAAACCACAGATTGTGTCGTATCGGGCGATTCGTTCGGTATTGTAGAATGCGGCAGCTGCCAGATCAGACTGACCCAACCTATTCCGGATGAGGAGGAGATACTCTCCTACTATGATAGCGAGGACTATATTTCCCACTCTGAGACAACCCGGGGACTTATTAACAGACTGTACGCTGTTGTTCGCAAGGTCATGATAGTCCGTAAGCGCAAGCTTGCTCAATCATTGGGGCCGAGCGAACCGGGAAAGCTGCTTGAAATCGGCTGTGGGGCTGGTGCGTTCCTGAATGGTATGAATCAGTCGGGCTGGGAAGTATTGGGTATTGAGCCTGACGAGCGGATCAGGGATGCAGTGAGAGCAAGATACGGTCTGGCCGTCGTATCCCCTGAGGAATGGTTCAGCCAACCGGAATCATCATACGATGTGATCACGCTGTGGCATGTGCTGGAGCATCTTCACAACCTGGATGACTATCTCCGCAAGATAAGCACGTCTCTGGAGGACGACGGCGTACTTATCGTGGCGGTCCCCAATTACTACTCGTATGATGCGGAATACTACCAATCCCGCTGGGCCGCCTATGACGTACCGCGTCATTTATACCACTTCACCTATAAATCGTTGACTGAATTATTAAAGCACCATGGATTGACCGTTACAGCGATCAGGCGGCTTCCATTCGATGCGTTCTACGTATCTATGCTCAGTGAGAAATACAAGGAGGGATTTACAGCCCGCGGGCTGTTGATTGGATTGATATCCTGCTTAAAGGCATTTATTAACGTCAGGCGTTCCAGCTCCATTATTTGCATCGCTGAACACAAGAATCCCTAGATATCGGATTCGGTCATTGCGACTTCCCCAATGGTATAACTGAGCTTAATTTGTACACATCAGATTTCCGGGAACCGAATGTGTACCAATGGGAACACCGGCCCCTGAAATTAGTTCTCAGACAAAGACACCATTAATCGAGCTTAATAACCGACGGCTAGCAACATGACCGAATCTCAAAGCGGCATCTCAGATGATCAACTGTTCATTACCCTCGTGACTGACCTCATCACCCAGGCATGGGTAGCCCTGGGAAAGATCAAACATCCCGCTACCGACAAGATAGAGCGCAGCATCCCGGCTGCGGGGCTCATTATTGACATGCTCGATATGCTGAACCGTAAAACGGCCGGTAACCGCTCGGACGTTGAAGACCGGCTGCTACTCGATTCGCTGCAGCAGTTGAAGCTCAATTTCGTCACTGAAGCCGCCGAGCCCGAAGCCCCTGTGGAGGAAGCTTCTGATGAGGCGACTGCTGAAGCCTCTGAAGAGAAAGTTACAGAAGAGGCACCTGCCGAAGCTCCTGAGGAGGAAGTCCCCGAAGAAGCACCAGCTGAAGCTGCTGCTCCAGAGAAGGCCACCGACAAGGCCCGGAAGCCAAAGAAGTCAAGCGCAGCAAAATCCGGTAAATCCTCCAAACCATCATCCAGAAAAAAATGAATCATAAAGTACACCGCCTGATTGCCGGTTTTATCTTTCTGTTTTCTTTTGTTTTGTACCTGAAGACCATGGCGCCCACGACCTCCTTCTGGGACTGCGGTGAGTTTATTGCCACTTCATACATCATGGGCGTACCGCATCCCCCCGGCAGTCCGCTCTTTCTGCTCGTGGGACGCCTATTCAGCATCCTACCTCTGTTCAGTGACATCGGGGCCAGGGTAAATTTCATCTCCCCCATCGTCAGCGCCCTGGCGGTAATGCTGCTATACCTGATAATCGTCCGGCTGGTAGTGATGTGGCGGGGCGAGGTGGCCAGCCTTACAGACGCCATCATAACCTACGGTTCAGCCGCCATCGGCGCCCTCACATTCATGGTCACAGATAGTCACTGGTTCAACGCCGTTGAAACGGAAGTATACGCCGCGTCCACTTTTCTCACGGCATTTACCGTGTGGCTTATCCTGCGCTGGAGCCAGTCCGAAGGAACATCTTCTGAGAAGGGTGAGAAAAAAAGCCACGTCCATTACATCCTGCTCCTGGCCTATCTGCTCGGTCTGGCAACGGGGATTCACCTGCTGAACCTCCTAGCCTTGCCCTTTATCGCCCTGATCATATATTTCAGGCGATGGGAATTCACCTGGACCGGCTTCACGATAACCGCGGCTATTACCCTCGCCGCCTACATGGTGATCCATTTGGGAGTGATAAAAGGTCTACCGCAATTAGCACTAGCTGCGGGCCTGCCCGCCGTAGCACTAATCGTCGCAGCCCTACTGGTGGCTACCGTTTGGGTGATCCGTCAGAGAAAGAGAAATGCCAGTCTTATACTAACTTCGCTACTGCTGATTGTTGTGGGCTATTCCACATATGCTACCATCTTTATCCGCTCTCAACACGATCCTTCAATCGATGAAAATGATCCGGAAACCATCCGTCAGGCGGTGGCTTACCTTGAGCGGGAGCAGTATGGAGATTGGTCGATTATGGACCGGGCGCGCTGGACGCCCGAAACTCAACACCGATACAATGGTGTAGGGGACTTCGTCTGGAACTACCAGCTGAAGAAAATGTACATCCGCTACTTCCTCTGGCAATTTGCCGGTCGAGGTCCTTCAGTTGATAGTGGAGTTTCACCATACGGGGCCACGGCCGCGGAGGATGGGGTGGCGTGGTTCCAGTTCGGGCTGCCGCTGGCCCTGTTGTTGGGATTTTTCGGGCTGGGCTACCACATGGTCAAGGACTGGAAGCATGGTCTGGCCGTCCTGGCCCTCTTCGCGGCCACGGGGCTGATGGTCATCCTGTACCTGAACCAGCCAGATCCCCAGCCGAGAGAACGGGACTATTCGTACGTGGGGAGCTTCTTAGCCTGGTCCATCTGGATCGGCATAGGGGCGACGGGACTGCTGGAGCTGCTCTCTGAACGGATTAAGGGAATCTCACTCAAGCGGATTACGCTGTCCGGTACGCTTGCAGTCCTGCTGATCATTATTCCCGGGGTCATGTTATCTGCGAACTACCACCAGCACGATCGCACCGGCAACTATGTAGCGTGGGACTACTCGTACAACCTGCTTAACAGCTGCAAGGAAAACAGCATCCTTTACACCAATGGTGATAACGATACTTTCCCTCTCTGGTACCTCCAGGAGGTGGAGGGAATTCGCAAGGATGTCCGGGTAGTTAACCTAAGCCTGCTGAACACCGATTGGTATATCCGTCAGCTCCGGGATTTCGAGCCCAGGATCCCGCTGTCACTCTCCGATGGGGAGATAAATCAGATGACTCCCATCCCGTGGGAGAAGAAAAGCGTACGCCTCCCGGTGAAAGATCCCGATAACGAAGCGGGCTACATAGAGTGGACCCTCAAGCCTACTTACGCTGGCCGGTTTCTGCGGGTACAGGATCGGATGATTGTCCAGATCATCCGAGATATCAACTGGGCCACTCCAATCTATTTTGCTGTTACGGTAGCCCCCGAAAATAAAATAGGCTTGGACAAGTACCTGGAAATGCAGGGCCTGGTTTATGAGCTAATGCCCAATCCTGCCCGTTCCATTAATATCGAACTGCTGCACCATAACCTGCTCGAGGTCTACCGTTACCGCAACCTGGACGATCCCTCAATTTACTTCAATCCCAATATCCAGAGGTTGATGCAGAACTTGCGGGCCAGTTTCCTACAGTTAGCCCTGGACGGGATTATCAATGGCAGGAAAGAGCAGGCGAGGGCCGTACTGGACACCCTGACAGTTACCATCCCTGAGTCGGTAATTCCTATTCGAAACAAGGATCTCTACTTCCAGTTTGGAGAGTTTTATGCCGAAGTGGGAGATACAGCTGAGCTCCGCCGCCGCATAACGGAGATACCATCGCGATTCCGCCTAGTGCCCAGGGATCATCTGCGGATAGGCCTGATGTATAATCGGCACCTGAATGACTGGGAGACGGCCCAGGCTATCTTTGATAATGTATATCAACAACACTCCCAGAACGGCCAAGTGGTAGGTGATCTAGTCGGGCTTTACCAACAGATCGGTCATCCGGAGCACGCCGCACGGATTCTGACGGATTGGCTACGCATAAATCCCGACGACCGGAATGCTCGCCGAATTCTGGATCAGCTACAGCAGCCATAAGTCCTGCCTGAATAGCCCAGTGCCGTAATGGCCGGATAAGCAATTCTCTCTACACGCACCATGAACGGGACGAAAGCCCTTCCTACAGTCAGTGTGATCGTTTTGAACCACAACGGCTTTTCGTTCCTGCAAGGATGTTTCGATTCGCTGCTGTCAGGTACCAGTCCTGATACCGAGCTGATTATGGTGGACAATGGCTCTACCGACGAGAGCGTGGTGTTAATGGAGCAGCACTATCCCCGGGTGCGAGTTATCAAGAGTAATACGAACCTCGGTTTCAGTGGCGGCTGTAACCTTGGTATCCGCAAGGCGTTGGGCAGGTACGTGGTGCTGCTGAACAATGATACCGAGGTGACTCCGGGATGGCTTGAGCCCCTACTGGAGGAATTTGGGTCGGACGAGCGGATCGCCGCCTGCCAACCGAAGGTGCTGAGCATGACTAACCGCAAAGCCTTCGAATATGCAGGCGCCGCCGGTGGCTTCATGGACCGGCTGGGCTATCCTTTTCTTCGGGGCCGAGTGTTCGACACAGTTGAGGAAGACGTTGGGCAGTACCAGTCACCGATCGACCTGTTCTGGACCTCGGGGGCGGCCATGGCCATCCGCAGAGATGTACTTGACGAGGCGGGAATGTTGGATGAGGACTTCGTGCTCCACATGGAGGAGATTGATCTGTGCTGGCGGCTGCATCTGCTTGGGTATCGGATGCGGGTCCGTCCAGATGCCGTCATCTATCACTACGGGGGCGGTACCCTGGGCAAGGAACAGGTATCCAAGATGTATTATAACCATCGTAACAGTGTATTCATGCTGCTGAAGAATTATTCCCTAGCCCGACTCCTATGGGTCCTGCCCGCTCGATTCCTGCTGGATATGGTGCTCATCATCAAGCTGCTACTCACCCTGGATCCGAGGAGGGCAGTGGTTGTGGTAAAGGCCTATTTCTGGCTGATTTTTCATCCGATGATGATTTTCCAGAAGCGCCGGGAAGTCCAGCACCTGAGGAAGGTAGACGATAAAGCAGTGGATGCCTTATTTTATCGTGGAAGTGTGGTTCTAGCATATTACCTGCGTGGTAAAAAGACCTTTAAGGAAATCTGGCCCAAGCTCGATTAACTTTCATGAAGCCTATAATTATTTGTGTAGCAATTGGGCTCGATGTCATTTTGAGTAGACTACTGCAGCAGACCTGCATGCAGGAGAACTAGCGCAGATGAAGATTGAAAATACACCGCTGGAAGACGTTTTTGTCCTAATACCCAGAATCCACTCTGATGCACGAGGATTTCTGATGGAGTCCTACCGGAAGGACGTCCTTAAACGAGAGCTGGGACTAGATCTGGAATTCGTACAGGATATTCATTCCAGGTCGGTAAAGAATACCCTGCGAGGCCTGCATTTCCAGTGGGACCCGCTCATGGGCAAACTCATGCGTGTAACCGTAGGCAACGCGTTCCTGATCGCGGTGGACATTCGCAAGGACTCCCCCACGCTGGGCCAGTGGTTCGGTCTGGAGACCAGCGCCGAGAACCATAAGCAGGTATGGGCCCCCGCCGGATTTGCCAGGGGCTTCTGCGCCCTCACTGAGGTAGTCGAAGTGCAGTATAAGTGCACCGGGACCTATAATCCTGCCTGCGAGTCGGGGTTGAGGTGGGATGACCCGGAGATAGGCATTCAGTGGCCTGTGGCCAAACCCCTCCTTTCGGATAAAGACCGCAACGCCCAGACCCTGGCACAGTGGCTGTTGCGACCGGAATCGGAATACTTCAAACTCTGATTTATCGCCCAGCCTTCTCCCCTGACAGATGGTGATTCCACAGGACAGGTTTAGTACAAAGCATGGGCGATGTAAATAGGCTGTTTGACACTTCCTGCCGCATTGGTAACTTTATCTACAGCAATGAACCTCATTAAAACTATATAGGTTACGACGCGGTACCGCTTCGGGAACATCGTACCATAACGCTTTGCACCAAGTTAGAACGTGAGAACTGAGCCATGAGTAACGCGAATCCATTTAAGATCGCCCAGCAGCAGTTTGACGAAGCTGCCGAGCTGCTCGGACTTGATCCCGGGATGCGAGAATTTCTGCGTTGGCCTCAGCGTGAATTCAAGGTCACCCTGCCCGTGAGGATGGACGATGGCAGGATTCGGGTTTTTCATGGATACCGCGTGCAGTACAACTCCTCCCGGGGGCCTACGAAAGGTGGTCTACGCTGGCATCCGGATGAAACCATTGACACGGTACGCGCTCTGGCGGCGTGGATGACGTGGAAGACGGCGGTAGTCGATATTCCCCTAGGTGGCGGTAAGGGTGGCGTTACCTGTAATCCCAAGGAACTCTCCGATCAGGAAAAGGAACGCCTGGCTCGGGCTTACATAGACGCGGTGGCCCACATTCTGGGTGTCACCCAGGACATTCCAGCGCCAGATGTCTATACCACTCCCCAGATCATGGCCTGGATGATGGACGAGTACGAGAAGATCATCCATGAGAGTCATCCGGGTGTAATCACCGGTAAACCCATTCCCCTGGGTGGTTCGCGGGGCCGCAGGGACGCCACCGCCCGAGGCGGCGTCTATACCGTGCGGGAAGCCGCCAGAGCACTGAATATCACTACCGATGCCGGAACCATGGCCATCAACGGCTTCGGGAACGCCGGACAGTTTGCCGCCCTACTGGGTGAGGAGATTCTAGGGCTCAAGCTAGTAGCAGCCGGCGATTTGGGAGGCGGGATTTACAATCCCAAGGGAATATCTGCCAAAGATGCGGTCGAGTACATGCTGAATAACAGCAGCCTGCAAGGCTTCCCCGATTCCGAGCCAATCAGCAACGAAGATCTGTTGGAACTTGAGGTAACCGTGTTATTCCCCAGTGCCTTAGAGGCGGAGATCACAGAGGACAATGCAAGTCGGATCAAGGCCGAAATCGTTTGCGAACTTGCCAATGGTCCTACTACTCCAGAGGCGGATATGATCCTGTGGAAAAACGGGGTCTTCATCATCCCCGACTTCCTAGCCAATGCCGGTGGTGTTACCGTCTCATATTTCGAGCAGGTGCAGAATGCCTATAACTACTACTGGGAGCTGGAGGATGTGCACCACCGCCTGGACATTAAAATGACCAAGGCTTTCCACGGTGTCTACAACCAGTATACCAGTCGTAAGGATATCCACATGCGACAGGCGGCTTATATGATCGCCATTGCCCGGGTAGCGGAGGCGTGTCGCCTGCGGGGCTGGGTCTGACGTCGCTGCTTAGGCCTGTAACCTGGCCTAGTAAATCTCACGTGGACTGATGATCAGTCCGCAGAACCTGTCTTTTGCCTCCCGCTTTACCTTAACTTAAGAGCAGTACGTGTAAGGATTGGCTATGACTGTGTCCACGATGAACAAGACAGAAAAGCGGGATTCCCGGCCTTCGAACCGAAAGATCCGGGAAAAAATCCGTGCCTATCCCCATCTGAAGGAGAGGATCTACCTCCAGCTCCTGCTGCACCTTCACGAGAAACGGTATGTGTCCATTGACGATATTTACGAGCAAGCCCGCAAGGAGGCGAAGACCTTCCATCACGATCACGATCTGATCAGTCCCAATGTAGGTTCGGAGCAGTGGTCGTCCGACGAGCGGCGTCTCATCCGCCGGCTAACGCTCGAAGCGGCCTGCGAGCACCTTAGCGAGCAGAAAATCGACGAGATCGTCTTCGCGGTAGTAAAGCGGGACTACATCTATGCCTTGGAGAACATCGCCAACCTGACTGATGTCTCCTTCGGTGTACTGGCTGACAAGGTTCGCGAGTTCTGCAGCATTCCGCTGATGAAGCCTCTGCCCAAGGAGGAAGTCATCGGGCTGCGGGTATCCCTGATGCGTCATTTCATCAGCGAACACCTGGAGTTCATTCGTATTGCCAAGCACTACCTGACCATCAGGGATATGCAGCCCCTGGTGGATTCTACCATCGGTTCCGCCGCTGGTCACGGGCGCATCGGCGGCAAAGCTTCGGGGATGCTCCTGGGCTATAAGATCATCCAATCCACTCTAGGAGACAAGTATGGGGATCTGATCCGCATCCCCGAATCCTACTACCTTCGGACCGATGTTTTTGAAGATTTCCTAAGCCTCAATGGCCTGACTAAATACCAACACCAGAAGTATAAGACCACTGATGAAATCAGGAATGAATTCCCGGCGATCCAGGATGTCTTCCGCAATGGGCAGTTTCCCGAGTACGTGGTAAAGCAATGCAGGGCCATGCTTAAGAAGGTTGGCAAGCACCCCATCATCGTTCGCTCCAGCAGCCTCCTGGAGGATAATTTCAAGGCTGCCTTCTCCGGTAAATATCAGAGTGTATTCCTTGGCAACCAGGGCACGCTCGATCAGCGCCTGTCACAGCTGCTAGCAGCCATCGGTGAGGTATTTGCGAGCGGCCTGGCACCGGACCCCCTTATTTACCGTCAGGAACGAGATCTCCTGGATTACGATGAAAGGATTGGTATCCTTATCCAGAAGGTTGTGGGATTTCAGTATGGTCATTACTTCATGCCCGCCTATGCCGGAGTAGCCCTATCCCGCAACGATTACACCTGGAGCTCCCGCATCGAGAAGGAGGACGGCCTGATGCGTATCGTGATGGGATTAGGCACCCGGGCGGTAGACCGCGTTGGCGACGACTACCCCCGGCTAGTGGCACTTTCTAATCCAACGCTGAGACCGGAATCTACCCTGGCTGCCCAGAAAAAATATTCCCAAATCCTCGTGGACGTAATAAACCTCAAGACCAACAGCTATGAAATAATACCTCTGAAAGACTTATGGAGCGAGGAGAGAATGCCCGGGGTGGAGCATATTATCTCCCTTGAAGAGGGTGACTACCTGCAGGCTCCATATGCCAATGTGCCCGTAGAGCGGTATCCCCATGGTGTGATTACTTTTGACAATCTATTGAAAAACACTCCCTTTCCAGATGTTATTCGCGACGTGTTGAAGGTTCTTAAGGAAGCCTATGAATGCCCGATAGATATCGAATTCTCCCACGACGGCAAGTATCTCTATCTCCTGCAGACCCGTCCTATGGCATCGCGGCTGGAAGATGAGAATGTAGTCGTTCCCAGGAACATCCCCCAACGGGATAGGATTTTCAGCACCAAGCGTTACGTTCGCAACGGGCAGATTGACAGTATTGAATACATTATTTACTGCGATCCTCATTCCTACCTTCAGATCGAGGGCGATCACGGCCGCCACCAGCTTGCCCGTGTAGTTGGCAAAATAAACCAGAAGCTGGCAGGCAAGAGCTTCATTCTCATGGGACCGGGGCGCTGGGGTAGCAACAATATCCAACTGGGCATCCCGGTCCAGTACAGCGAGATCAGTAACACCAAAGCCCTCATCGAGATCGCCCTCAGGGAGGGCGACTACACGCCGGAAGTCTCTTTCGGAACCCACTTCTTCCTGGACCTTGTTGAGAGGGGAATCCATTATCTACCGCTGTTTCCCGATGACAGTGACAATACTTTCCAGCAAGAGTTCTTCACCACCGCCCCCAACGCCCTGGGATCTCTACTACCTGACGCCGGTGAGTCAACGCCCTATGTCAAGGTGATTGAAGTAAACCAGGCAATCGGGGGGCGCCGAATGCACCTGAGAATGAACGGACAACAGAATCTAGCCCTGGCCTATGTCGACGGTGGCAATTAGTCTGTTGCGCCAGGATCGGTCCAGCTACTTCCATACAAAATCATTTATTTCATTTTTCCCGGAAAGGGCGAGAGTTTATGCCCCGGGATAGTGAGCTGCATTCCATCCTGATATTAGGTGCCGGCCCCATTATCATTGGTCAGGCCTGCGAATTTGATTATTCCGGTACCCAGGCCTGCCGGGGCCTTAAGGAGGAAGGCTACCGGGTCATTCTGGTTAATTCAAATCCGGCGACGATCATGACTGATCCCCAACTGGCCGATGCCACCTATATTGAACCGGTCCGACCGGACATAGTGGCTCAGATCATTGCCCGGGAATTGCCGGATGCCATCCTCCCGACCGTAGGCGGGCAGACCGGGCTGAATTGTACTGTTGCTCTGGCTGAAGCAGGGGTGCTGGACCGGTATGGCGTCCGTCTCCTGGGGGCCGATGTGGAAGTGATCAGGCGGGCAGAGGATCGTGAACAATACAAGGAAATCATGACTGCTGCCGGCATTCCCACGGCGAGGGGGGGGCGAGCCACTTCTCCCGAGGAGGCCGAAGCCCTACTCTCGGATCTCAACCTGCCGGCTATCATCCGTCCTTCCTTCACCCTGGGCGGCACCGGCGGGAGCATGGCTTACAATAGGGAGGAATTCACCGAACAGGTAGCCCGGGGCCTGGGGATCAGTCCGGTTGAAGAGGTTCTTATCGAAGAGGCTCTCCTGGGCTGGAAAGAGTTCGAGTTGGAAGTCATGCGGGATGGAGCTGACAACGCTCTGGTAGTATGTTCCATCGAGAACCTGGATCCCATGGGAGTGCACACCGGTGATTCGGTTACAGTAGCACCGGCACAGACCCTTACGGATCGGGAGTATCAGCAGATGCGCGACTGGGCCTTAGACTGTATCAGGGCCGTAGGTGTGGAGACGGGGGGATCCAACGTTCAATTCGCTGTTAATCCGCATGACGGCCGGATGGTGATCGTGGAGATGAATCCCCGGGTCAGCCGGAGTTCGGCCCTGGCATCCAAGGCTACGGGCTTCCCTATCGCCAAGGTGGCAGCAAAGCTGGCAGTGGGGTACCATCTCGACGAGATTCAGAACGACATTACCCGTCAAACGCTGGCGGCCTATGAGCCTACTATTGATTATGTAGTGACCAAGGTACCCCGGTTTGACTTTGAGAAGTTTCCCCGGGCGGCGGGTGTACTGGGTGTGCAGATGCAGGCGGTGGGGGAGGTCATGGCGGTAGGGCGCACTTTCCAGGAGAGTCTGCAGAAGGCTTTCCGTTCCCTTGAAGTAGGGCTAGTGGGTCTGGAGCCCAAGCCCGCTGAAGCCAGTCGTCCCCTTGACCTGGAGAGAATGCGCTTTCCCACTGCATTCCGCCTGCTGAAAGTGCACGAGGCGCTCATTCAAGGACAGTCCCTGGACGAGATCCAACGACTCACCGGTATCGATCCCTGGTTTCTCCACCAGATTGATGATATGCTGCGGGCCGGTAAACGTTTAGCCACCAGTGTGGCGTTGTACGCTCGTGGTGTTGAGAAAGGGGCGGATAAAGAATTGGCCGCTACCTTCCGGGAGTTCAAATCCCGGGGTTATTCCGACCAACAGATCGCCGGTATGACCGGGCTGGATGAGGGCGCTATCCGCCAGTTGCGCAAATCAGCCGGAATAGCAGTCACTTACAAGGCGGTGGATACCTGTGCCGGGGAATTTGCGGCCGAGACACCGTACTGTTACGGCACCTACGAGACCGAGCAGGAAGTCGAGCCGCTACAGGGCCGCAAGGTGTTGATCCTAGGCAGCGGGCCCAATCGTATCGGCCAGGGTATTGAGTTTGACTACTGCTGCGTGCAGGCGGTTTTCGCCCTCCAGGAGCTGGGGATCAAGGCGATCATGCAGAACTGCAATCCAGAGACCGTCTCCACCGACTTCGACGTGGCCGACCGCCTGTATTTTGAACCCCTCACCTTCGAAGATGTAATGAACGTGGTGGAGCTAGAACAGCCGGACGGGATTCTAATCCAGTTCGGTGGTCAGACACCTCTTAATATCGCCGGTCAGCTAGCAGCGGCCGGGGTTTCCATTATGGGGACCTCCCACGAAGCTATCGACCTGGCGGAAGATCGTGAGAAGTTCGGTAACCTGCTAGACCACCTGAGCATTCCCAGGCCGGAATACGGCATCGCTCTTACACTCGAGGAGGCTGCCAGGGTGGCCGATCAGGTGGGATATCCCGTGCTGGTACGACCGTCTTATGTTCTCGGGGGCCGGGCAATGGAGATTGTCTATCATCGACAGGGGTTGGAAGAATATATCCGCCGCACCGCTGACGTCTCCTGGGAGCATCCGGTACTCATAGACGCTTTCCTGGAGGACGCCTACGAATTTGATGTGGACGCCCTGTGCGATGGCCAGGAGGTGCTACTAGGTGGTATCATGCAGCATATCGAGGAGGCTGGCATCCACAGCGGTGATTCGGCCTGTGTGCTACCGCCCTATTTCATGCCTACTGACGCCCTGGAAAAAATCCGCACTTTTACACGGACTCTCTCGCTAGAGTTGGGTGTCAAGGGGCTAGTGAATGTGCAATACGCCATGAAGGCGGGTATCGTATATGTGCTGGAAGTAAATCCCCGGGCCAGCCGGACAGTACCCTTTGTGAGCAAAGCGCGGAACATCCCTCTGGCCAAGTGGGGGGCGCAGATCGCGATGGGGAAGACCCTGGCCGAGCTCACCGGTGGAACGAATCTTAACGCTCTGGCCGATGGCACGATCCCCTCGGCCTTGGCGGTGAAGAAGCCGGTATTTCCATTCGACAAGTTTCCTACGGATGGGGTTTTCTTATCACCGGAAATGAAATCCACCGGAGAAGTGATGGGGCTGGATGTCGGACTGGGTGGTGCTTATGCGAAAGCGGAAATGGGTGCGGGTGCCAACCTGCCCACCAGAGGCACGGTGTTCATCTCCGTAAATGACGACGACAAGCTGAACGTGGTCTCTATTGCCAGGGACTATTCAGAGCTGGGCTTCCAGATTCTGGCTACCGAGGGAACCTGCCGTTTCCTGCGCCAGAGCGGAATCGCCGCCGAGCATATCTACAAGATAGGGATAGGGCGCCCCAATGTGGCCGATGCCATCAGCAATGGTGAGGTGCAGCTGGTCATAAACACTCCTCTGGGCGCCCGGGCGCGGGAAGACGAATACGCCATGGGCCAAAGCGCAGTTCATCACATGGTCCCGGTGATCACTACCCTCAGCGGAGCCCGGGCCATGGTGCGGGCTATCCGGCGCATCCAGACCGGGAATTTCAAGGTCCAGTCGCTGCAGGAGCTGTTCGGCTAGCTCAGCTCGAGCCTAGAAGAATAAGATGCGCCTAGAAGGATTTTGGCCACATTGAATTCATAACTGGGTACTACCAACTAATGTATGAATAGGATATAAAATGCCCGAGCGTGACGATATTAAAAGAGTACTTATCATTGGATCAGGACCGATAATTATCGGTCAAGCCTGTGAATTTGATTATTCCGGTACACAAGCCTGTAAAGCACTCAGATCATTAGGTTATGAAATAATCCTAGTGAATTCTAATCCTGCGACGATTATGACAGACCCTGACATGGCTGATGTTACCTATATCGAACCTCTTACAGTCCAAGCACTTACTGATATAATTGAGAAAGAACGGCCAGATGCTTTGCTGCCAAATCTGGGTGGGCAGACCGGTCTGAATCTATCTTCTCAG
Source organism: Fidelibacterota bacterium (assembly GCA_020354025.1). Lineage (GTDB taxonomy): Bacteria > Fidelibacterota > Marinisomatia > SCGC-AAA003-L08 > TS1B11. The sequence goes on from CP070638.1 coordinate 510,266, forward strand.
TTACACAAATCCGGGATACTGGATAAATATGGAGTGACAGTAATTGGAGTAAATGTTGATGCCATAGAACGCGGAGAAGACCGGACAGCTTTTAAGAATACAATGAATCGTCTTGGTATCGAGATGCCTCAAAGTGAAGCCGTTGATTCTATTGAAGAAGCAGAGAAGGTTGCTGAACATTTAGGTTACCCTGTTGTTATTCGCCCTGCATCTACAATGGGAGGAACCGGGGGGGGGCTGGTCTATAATGTTGAGGAATTGCGCCTAATAGCCGCTCGAGGTCTTTCAGCAAGTATGGTCAATCAAGTGTTAATAGAGGAATCTGTTCTTGGGTGGGAAGAGCTTGAGCTGGAAGTGGTTCGAGATGCCAAGAATCAGATGATTACGGTCTGTTTTATTGAAAATGTTGATGCGATGGGTGTTCATACAGGCGATTCATATTGTACGGCACCAATGTTAACAATCAATCAGGAGCTCCAAGAGAAGCTACAGAAATATTCTTATGATATAGTGGAAGCGATCGAGGTGATTGGCGGCACAAACATTCAATTTGCCCATGATCCCAAGACAGGTAGGGTTGTCGTCATCGAGATTAATCCTAGAACATCGCGATCATCCGCCCTGGCATCAAAAGCAACGGGTTTTCCAATTGCCCTGGTATCATCCCTTCTAGCAGGTGGGTTGACGATGGATGAAATCCCTTACTGGCGTGAGGGGACGCTTGAGAAATACACGCCTTCAGGAGATTATGTCGTCGTCAAGTTTGCCCGCTGGGCTTTTGAGAAGTTTCGAGGCGTCGAAGACAAGCTTGGCACGCAGATGCGCGCTGTCGGCGAGGTTATGAGCATCGGCAAGACATACAAAGAAGCTTTACATAAAGCTATTCGGTCATTAGAGATAAAAAGACATGGTTTAGGTTTTGCAAGGGACTTCAATAATAGGTCGCTGGAAGAATTGATGACTATGTTGAGTTCGCCTTCGAGCGAGAGGCAGTTTATCATGTATGAAGCGTTAAGGAAAGGGGCTGGTATACAGGACCTCTATGATAAGACCCATATTAAGCCGTGGTTTATTGAACAAATGAAAGAATTAGTGGAGATTGAAGAAGAAGTTCTAAAGTACAAAGACCAAAAATTGCCCGATGAGTTGCTTGTTCGGGCTAAAAAGGACGGTTTCGCTGATAAATATCTTTCCCAGTTGCTCAATATATCTCAACGAGAAATTCGTGAAAGACGAATCTCTCTTGGGATTACAGAGGCGTGGGAACCCGTTCCGGTCAGCGGCGTCGAGAATGCCGCATACTACTATTCAACTTACAACGCGCCTGACAGGGTAGAGGTGAGTGATCGGAAAAAAATTATGGTCCTTGGTGGCGGTCCCAACAGAATTGGACAGGGGATAGAGTTTGATTACTGCTGTGTCCACGCTGCTTTTGCGATCCGTGAAGCCGGCTATGAATCGATTATGGTCAACTGCAATCCTGAGACCGTTTCGACAGATTATGATACTTCCGATAAACTCTATTTTGAGCCATTAACTGTCGAAGACGTACTAAGCATCTACCACAAAGAGAAGCCGGAGGGTGTTATTGTTCAGTTTGGCGGACAGACGCCCTTAAATATTGCGAACCAGCTAGCCGAGTCCAGAGTGAAAATATTAGGGACGAGCCCGGACACCATAGATCTGGCCGAGGATCGTGATCGTTTCCGCCAGATCATGAGGAAATTAGATATACCCCAGCCGGACTCAGGGATGGCGAGTACGCTTCAAGAAGCTTTAAATATTGCTGAAAAAATTGGCTATCCTCTAATGGTTCGTCCATCATACGTACTTGGTGGACGGGGGATGGAAATTGTCCTCGATGAAGAGATGCTCGCGCATTATATCGCTGCTGCGGTGGATGTATCTCCTGAACGTCCCATATTGATTGATAAATTTTTAGAGTACGCGGTAGAAGCCGAAGCCGATGCGATTGCTGATGGTACGGACGCTTTTGTTCCGGCAATCATGGAACATATTGAATATGCCGGTGTGCATTCGGGTGATTCGGCGTGTGTAATACCCCCGGTTGACATACCTCAAAAGCATATAGATACCATATATGAATATACCAGAAAGATTGCAATTGAACTCAATGTCATAGGCCTGATGAATATTCAGTATGCCATCGCCTATGACAAGGTTTATATCCTTGAGGCTAATCCACGGGCCTCAAGAACGGTTCCTCTGGTATCGAAAGTATGCAATGTTCAAATGGCTAAAATTGCGACACAGATCATGCTCGGAAAGAAATTGTCAGACTTTGATCTCAAGAAAAGAGAAATAAAACATTTTGGAGTAAAAGAAGCTGTATTTCCATTCAACATGTTCCCTGAAGTTGATCCTGTTCTTGGCCCTGAAATGCGATCCACAGGCGAAGTTTTAGGTATGGCTGATTCCTTCAGACTGGCATTTTATAAAGCTCAAAATGCAACCCAACTACCTTTGCCTCTAGAAGGGACTGTCTTAATTACCATCGCCGATCGTGATAAACAAGGGATATTGGAACCGGCTAAACGCTTCGCCGAATTGGGATTTAAAATATTAGCTACCGAGGGAACGAAAAGATACCTCGCTGAAAACGGCATTGATTCAACATTTATCAAGAAAGTAAAAGATGGCCGTCCGAATATTGTCGATGCCGTGAAGAACGCCGAAATAGATCTGATTATAAATACTCCCAAGGGGAAATTCAGTGAAGTAGACGACTCGTACATCCGAAAGGAAGCGATCAAACACAAGATCTTATATTTTACGACAACTACGGCAGCACTCGCTGCAACTAAAGGTATTGCTGCCAGGAGGGATGGGAAAGCAAGCGTTAAATCATTGCAGAACTATCACGCGGAGATTAGGTGAAAAGGCGGAACGGGGATTTTCCAGGGGGATTTTTATTATCGCAAGTGGGCGGCTCGTTAGCCCACTCGTGCGGCAGAAAGGTGAAATTGAAAAAGCTATGAAAATGTCTACGATGGAAACCGATATTATTCAGGCATACCATGTTATAAGCCATCATACTAGAATCCCAACAAGGAGGATTTGATCATGAACGAAAACATCCAACGATATGCTGGATTCTGGCGTCGCTTTGCCGCAGTTTGTATTGACGGTAGTGTAATAATTTTCGCCCTGTACTATATGCAAGCTTTCCTGCTCTACGAAATGTCTATTATAGTAGCGATAACCAGCATCCCATTGACCTGGTCTTATTTCAGTGGCATGGAAAGTTCGCCGCTTCAGGCAACTATAGGCAAAATGGCTGTCGGTATATACGTTACTGACTTGCAAGGACAAAGGATTTCCTTCGGGCGCGCTAGTGGTCGCTTCTTTGGAAAAATCCTTTCAGGAGCCATTTTGCTAATTGGCTATCTTTTGGCAGGATTTACCGAGAAGAAACAATCGCTGCACGACATGATGGCAGGGTGCTTGGTACTGCTGAAGTAGCTTGTTTAGAAACAAGAATGCGGCGCACAGTACACACACGGCTTTGTCGCACGTTTCGATAACTCAGAATTGTGCCTCTCCCCAATCCGAGTGAGCGGCCTAACAAGTCCCTGCACCAATATCATGCCGAGATCAGGTGAAAAGGCGGAACGGGGGGATCTCCCGGGCACAGTCGTTGCGGGAGCTGTTCGGGGGATAAAATACCTGAAGGGATTAGTTTTTGTCCTGCCTCCTAAAACCCACGGTTAAAACCGTGGGCTAAGCTGAATCAAGACAACCGGGTAGTCCACAACTTCAGGACTTCAGGTAAGACAGATTCTCGAAATCCTTCCCCGTTGGCTCTTGGAACACCCGCAGGTCGAACTGGGGCACTACCGCCAGGATGTGGTCGAAAATGTCGGCCTGGATGGCCTCGTAGGCAGCCCAGCGGGTATCATCGGTAAAAGCGTAGATTTCGATAGGGAGGCCGCTGGGCCCCGGCTGCAGCTGCCGGACCAGCAGCGTCATATCCTGGTGGATCAGGGGATGGCTCCGCAGGTAGGCCTCAATATAGGACCGGAAGGTGCCCACATTGGTTAGTCGCCGGCCGTTGATAAGCTGGCTGGTGTCCACCTGGTGCTCCTGGTTATACTTAGAGATCTCGTCCCGTTTCTCACTGATATAGCCGGTCAGAAGCTGGAATTTTTCGAACCGCTCTAGCAGCTCCTCATCGCACAACCGGATGGTGGACACGTCAATGTAGACGGCCCTTTTGATCCGGCGTCCGCCGCTTTGGGACATCCCCCGCCAGTTCTTGAAGGAGGAGTCCAACAGTTTGTGGGTAGGAATCACGGTGATGGTCTTGTCCCAGTTCTGTACCTGGACGGTATGCAGGGCGATATCGATGACGTCTCCGTCGGCGCCGAAGGCGGGGACTTCAATCCAGTCGCCTACCCGCACCAGGTCGGATGAGCTGATCTGGATGCTGGCCACGAAGGAGAGAATGGTATCCCGGAAGATCAACAGTACTACTGCCGTCATGGCACCGATGCCGCTGAGCATCAGCCAGGGCGAGCGGCCGCTGAGAATGGAGACGATGATGATGGTCCCGAAAATATAGACCAGCAGTTTCGTCACCTGGATATAGCTCTTGATATCCAGCCGCCTTGCGAGGGCTGTGCTTTTGTATATTTCATTTACGGAACTCAGAAACGCACCCAGACTCAGGAGGAGAATCAGGGCTATTACGGCGGTAAACAGGCGTTGGAAGAAGGTCTCAGCCTGGGGCACCAGGTAGGAAAAATTGTAGAGGATCAAGGCTGGCACGATATATAGCAGACGCCGGAAAACCCCTTCCTGCAGCAGGATGTCATCGAGCTGGGTAGAACTTCGCTTAATAATGGCTCTCAACGGGCGCAAGACCAATTTTCTGGTTAGTATAAATGCCAAGTAGCTGAGGACAATCACACCGAGTATTGATAGATATTGTACAACAGCAGGATTGTCCGAGAGCCAATCTTTGATAGTATCTATCGTCATTTTAGTTTCCTTCCACCCGTTGAACAGCAGCCCCCGCATGGCACAAACCGAGGTTTACGTCAAAGAAGTCTTTACGGAGGACTATGAGCAAGGCCGTAACCGTGTCCTAATGTAATTAAAATAACAGGTGTTTTGCGATGGTTAATGGCGGATGGAGCAAGCTCGATAATTTCAATTATAGGGTAGATTTCAAGGTTGATTTCCCTTCGGGATCCCCGTAATTAACTGACCGTATGGTCAATATTTCTTGTGCTATTGACCGTACGTACAGTAAATTTGCTCCCAGGAGTTAATATCACATGACACCACAACCTGAAAGCAGCACTACCGAAAAATCGCAGGAAACCTATCGGAATATCCTTGAAGCCGCCGAAGCTGCCTTTGCAGCCGGAGGGTTTGACGGCGCAAATATGCGGGAAATTGCCCAGGCGGCCAGGGTGAACAAGTTCATGCTCTATTACTATTTCGGGAACAAAGAAACCCTTTTCCTACAGGTGCTGGAGAACATTTTCAGCCCCTTTTTCCAGCAGTTGCTGGAGATTATCTCCCGGGGCACCAGCCTGGAGGAGGCTGTTTCCGACGTATACGACCTTTACGCCCAGCTCTTCGCAGCAAAGGGAGAGCGATTCCGCCCCTTTATGGCCCGTGAGATCGCCGTTGGTGCCCCACATGTTGGAGATTTTTTCACAACGCAGGCACCTCAGATCCTGGATCTCTGGCGGGATAAAATCCTGGCATATGCAGGCCGGGACGATATATCCGATCGACAAATTGAACTGGCCGTGTACAGTATCATGATAGGCATCGTCTCCAACTTTCTAATGCGCCCCGTATTCACACCTATTATGGAAGCGAGTGGTTTATCACTCTACGACAGGCAAGTAAAAGACCACGTCGTGCAATTCATGCTTGGTGGACTGCGTGCCAGGCTGTCTGCGGCTGTTGACGAGGACACGGCTAATAAGGGAGAGTTTTCCTAATGAAACAACAGTTCATCCAATGGACTATTCGCCGTCCCAAGCTATCCATAGGTCTAGCCGTGGTTCTCAGTCTGACCCTAGCCTCCGGTATCTGGTTCCTACACATAGAAGACGACATCATGAAAATGCTCCCCGAAGACATCCCGTCACGGATAGTCTGGGATGAGATAGAGGAGCAGTTTGGCTCCACCGAACCGCTGTTGGTGAGCGTCGGCAGGGAGGGCCAATCTATTTTCACCCCCAAGGGGCTGGCGACCGTGTGGGACCTTACCCGCACCCTGGAGGACCACCCAGCCGTGGATGAGGTCCGCAGCCTGGCTACCATGAACCGGATCGACAGCGATGAGGGTTTCCTGGAGGTAAGTGACCTTATGCCGAAGCGGGATATCAATCCGGAGGAGATTGCCGACCTCCGGGATTATCTCGCCCGCAACACCGATCTCGGCGGGATGCTGGTCTCAAAGGATGAGTTCTTCGCCATGCTGGCCGTAGTGCCCACCCTCGACGCCTCCGATAAAGAACTGGTCCAGGCCGTCGCTGAAATGACAAGTGATGGTCCGAAGGGTGGAAATGGTCATACCGGTGGACTCCCCTTTGTCCGGGGCACCCTGGTCAAGCTGGTACTCTGGGAAATCATCACCTTGATGTGCATCGCCGTGCCGATACTGGTTTTCATTCTGCTCATCAACCTGAGGAGCCCCCGAGGACTGCGCATGGTGCTGCCGGTAATCGGCCTGTCTGTCGGTACCATGCTGGGATTTTTCGGTTGGATGTCCAAGCTGACGGGGAGCGACCTATTCAACTTCACCCTGATCAACGGCAGCATGGGGGTAATTCTGCTCACCATCGCCACCGCCGACAGCGTGCACATCATGACCCGGTTCTTCCGGGAAGTGCGGCAGCGTAGGGATGTGAAAGCTTCGGTGGCTGCCACCATGGACGTGCTAATGCTGCCTGTGTTCCTCACTTCGGTGACCACCATGGCCGGCTTCATCTCGCTGGTCTCCGCTCCCCTGAGGGCTATGATCGGCTATGGAATTACGGTTTCTTTCGGTATTGCCTGGGCCTGGTATCTGTCGGTCACTTTTCTACCCAGCCTCATGTCCATCAGTAAGTGGGACCTTGAAGGCCGGGCACTGCGGTCGGCGGGGACCTTTGAGCGGATAATCCATCGCATCGGTCAGTACGTGCTCCGCAAGCCCCGAACCGTACTGCTAACAGGCGGACTCATTGTTCTGGTTGCTTGCATCGGCATTTTCATGGTCCGCGTGGAAGTCAACGTCATCAACTTCTTCAAACCCACGGCTCCTATTCGCCAGAGCATGGAATTCCTCGACAGCCATTTCTACGGCACGCTCAACTTCGCTTTCAAGGTGGAGGGTGACCTGAAAGAACCGGATGTTCTGCTGGGTATGCAGCAGGTTCAACGCCAGCTGGAGCGTGAGCCGACAGTAGGGAACACAGCTTCCCTGGCCAATATTATTGCCAAGCTGCATCGCGTGGTAATGGACGACAGTGCCCAGTACGAGGTTATTCCCGACAGCCGGGATAAAGTAGCCAACTTGCTCACACTCTACAGCATGTCCGGCGATCCGGACGATTTCTCCTCCCTGGTGGATTACGATTACCGGATGGGGCTTGTCAGTGCCACGGTGAAGATGAGCGCCACCGAAGAGCTCATCGCCATGGTAGACCGCATCCACGATTATGTGGATACTCACCAATCACCGGCTCTGAGCATCAGCCTGTCAGGCTTCCCGGTCTTCATGCGGGATTTCATGAATGTATTGATCAAGAGTTCGCTGCTCTCGATCGGTCTGTCACTGATCCTGGTAATCATCCTGGCCGGGATTTTCTTCAAATCCATACGGTGGGGATTACTGGCGGTAATTCCGCTAGCTTCGGCCATTGCCTTGAACTTCGGACTGATGGGCTGGCTGGGTATCGAACTAAGCCACGTTACCGCCCTGTTTACCGCCATTATCATCGGTGTGGGGGTAGACTTCGCCGTCCACTTTATCGCCCAGTACAGGAACTTCCTGAAAAGCGGTACAAGCCGGGACGAAGTAAGCCAGATAGCCATCGATGATGTTGGATACCCGATCCTGCTCAATGTAGCCGCAGTCTCCGTGGGCTTCACCGCCCTCCTGTTCTCTGAATTTATTCCCATGGTCTACATGGGCGGCCTGGTAATCATATCCATGGTCTCCTGCGCCGTGGGCACATTGACCCTGCTCGCCACCCTTGTTCACCTGTTACGACACAAAGTGACTGCCTAGACAAAGCTGTGATGTATGTAAAGGAAATAACCATGAAGATCCCAGCCCCGCGACTAATACTACCACTGCTGCTGTTGTCCTTCCCCCTATCGGCTCAGCCTGGATATGAGATTGCTAAGATGATGGATGAACGAGAGCAGCCGGATGATATGGTCTCCGATATGACCATGATCCTCACTTCCCGCACTGGCGCCACCCGGACACTGACGGTGCACTCGGTCCGGAAAGGGGACGACAAGCAGATCATCTGGTTTCTTGCTCCGGCTGATGACCGGGGCGTGGCGTTCCTGAAGATCGAGTACGAGGACCGGGAAGACGAGATGCGCATGTGGCTGCCGAGCTTCAAGCGAATGAGACGCATCGCCTCCAGTAAAAAGGGGGAGAGCTTCATGGGCTCCGACTTGAGCTACGAGGACATGACTTTGCGAGCCCTTGACGAATATACCTATGAACTGCTGGGGGAGGAGGCCCTCGACGGAGATCAGGTCTGGATCCTGGAGAGCACCCCGAAACCGGAATTGCGCTCCTCATACAGCAGGATTGTCTCCCGGGTGCGCCAGTCCGATTTCATGCCTGTCAGGGAGGAATATTATGACCGGGTTGGTAACCTGCTGAAAGTGCGCACCATGGACGTGGGGGTAGTCAAGGAGTACAGCATCCCGGTGAGGATGCTCATGCAGAACGTGCAGAAAGAGCACAGCACGGAGCTCATCTTTGATAACATGGAGCTGGACACGGGAGTGAAGGACGATCTATTCCACGAGCGCAACCTGCGGAGGCTGCCATGAGTGGGATCCAGCGCCGGTTGGTCTTGGTCGCTTATATGCTAGGTGGGTTTTCGGCGCTGACGGCCCAGGTTGAATTCCACGGCCACGTCTATCCGCTGGCACGGCTTAATTTCGAGAGTCGGTACCTCAACTTGCCGCATCGCGTTGTCTCACTCGAGGGCCAAAACCGGGGTAGGAACGTGAATCTGTTCCTCAACACAACCCTAGAATACCGCCTGGCGATGAATTCGGCTGCGGTAGAACTCCAGGAAGCCTACGCGGAGTTTTCGACCGGGCTGGGGGATTTCCGGTTTGGCCAGCAGGTGATTGCCTGGGGTGCCGCCGACGGCAACAATCCCACGGATAACGTAAATCCCTACGATTTCTACTACCTGTTCATTCCCGGTTCAGACCGCAAGGCGAGTAATGTCATGGCCTCTGTCAACCTCTACCTGGGCTCGGTGAACCTGGAGGTGGTGGCGACACCAGTATTTCAGTCCAACCGTTTGCCATTCGGCGAAGAGGATTTTCCGGTCTTTGAAGAACTACCTTTCGATTTGGACACAATACCGGAAGTCAGACCGGATCGTGACCTGGAAAATACGGAATTCGGCTTCAGAGCACGAATGCCCCTGAGCATGATGGATGTTTCTCTGAGCTATTTCAAGGGATTTGAGCGGATGTTCACCGCGGTGACAAATACTTTCCCCGGGGGTATTTCAGGCCTGGAGTACAATCCCGTGCAGGTGTTGGGTGGCGATCTTGTCACTTTTATCAGTGATTGGGCCATAAGGGCAGAGGGAGCCTACTTCCTCACCGAAGATACCAACGGGAATCTGCCCCATCTTCGAAATCCATACCTACAGTACGTGCTCCAATTGGACTATACTGGGCAAGAATATAGCATAATGCTTCAATACCTGGGCGGCTATATAACGAAAGTCGATGATGATACTGTGACCATTCCATTACCGCCCGGCTCACCGATACCATTCGTCCAGTACACCGAAGCTGAATATGAGGGTGATCATATTCCAGCTAAAATCGGCATGCCCTTTGCGGCAATTGCCCAGAATGCGGTGCTGGCGACGGCCTCCTACGATTTCGCCGATGGGCGTTATTCTGTCAAGGGACAAGGCTTATATGACCTGGACAAGAATGGCTATATGATCGGTGGAAAGCTGACTCTGGCTTTGGAAGAAGCCTTCGATCTGGAGCTGGGTATAAGCTATATGGATGGCGAGGAAGGCAGCCGTCTACGTACTATCGGGGAGGTGTTCAGCCACGTCTACGTTGGGATGAAGTACAGCTTCTAGGCCTATACCCGGCCCATGCGGATGTGAACCACCGGATGCAAGTGCAGGACGTCCCGACGGGCGACACTCCGTTCAGGAAAGGCAGGATTGGTTGAGCGCAACAGGAGCTCCTCCCCCTTGTAATAGACTAGCTTTATCATGGCCTCCCCGTCCTGAGTAACCACCACGGCCAGATCGCCGTTCTGGCAGCTGGCATCCAGTGAGGCGATTACGATGGATCCCGGTTTGACGATGGGCGTCATAGAATCGCCGAATACCCTAACGCCATAGACCTGCTCGTCCCGCAGGTCATCCGGCCGTTCCAGGTAGTCATCGGCGGCGACGGCGGTGCCTTCCAGATTGGGGAAGAGTCCCTGCCCGGCAGCGGCCAGGCCGATGAGCGGGATAGGCGGCAGCCGGCGGCGGCTTTCATAAGGGAAAGCCTCCTCAGGCAAGCCGGGATTCTGGGTGCGGAACTTGGCCTCAGCCAGTTCGGCATAGGGAGCGCTGAGAATCTCGCAGAGCTGGATAAGGCGGCCCTTGCGGGGAAAGGTGAGGTCGCGCTCGTAGGCGCTCACCTGCTGGTACTGGATGCCAAGCAGGTCAGCCAGCTCTTTCTGGGTAAGGCCGGTTTTGCCACGGTAGAGGGCCAATAGGTCGCCGAAGGTCATGGGGTGTTATCCTCGCTGCTTAATGATGCTTACGTCAATTTACGTCAGCCGGCGCTAAAATGCAGCAAAAAATAACTGTTATAAATGATTTAAACGATGAGCCGCTAAATAATAGTAATCAAACCAGCGCCTGGTAGTTCTCTTTCAGCTTGTCCAACCGATCCTGGTAGGCGGCCTGCTTCTCGCGTTCGTGGGCTACCACCTCAGCCGGTGCGCGTTTGATAAAGTCCTTGTTGTCCAGCTTCTTCCTGGCCGCCGCCAGCCGTCCTTCCATCTCCTGGATACGCTTCTGAAGCCGCTCCCGTTCTACATCCAGGTCGATAAGGCCTTCTAGAGGGATGAATAATTCCAGCGCATCCACCACAGCAGTGGCGGCATGGGGTGGTTTACTAATATCGACACCGGTGGTGAGTTCGCCAACCCGGGCGAGGCGCTGGAGGTGGGCTATTTCCCGGGCCAGGACGCTGGTGAGTTTGTCGGGACCGCGGACGATCAGATCGGCGGTCTTTCCGGGATCGACATCCATATCGGACCGCACTCCCCGAACGGCGGTGATAGCTTCCCGCAGCAGCTGGATTTCGGCTTCATGTTCCGGGGACTCCCACTGCTTGTTACCGGTCAGGTAGGGCGCGCAGATGAGGTCCGGTTCATTTTCCTGTTTTACCTGCTGCCACAACTCCTCGCTGATGAAGGGGGCCAGGGGATGGATCAGGGCCAGGATATTTTTCAGTACGTTTACTGCTACGGCCTGCGCCGTTTCCCGGTCCCGGGAATCATCACTGTTAAGCCGAGTCTTGATAAACTCCAGGTACCAGTCGCAGTAATCGGCCCAGACGAAGTCATAGATGGCCTTAGCCACATCGTTCATCCGATAGCGCGCATAAGCCCCTTCCACCTTTGTCAAGGTACTCTGTAGTCGTGAGAGGATCCAGAGGTCTACTGCCGCGAGCCGGTCGCGGGTCAGGTCATTCAGCCGGGGCGGCAGTCGGTCCTTTTCCAGGTTCATCAGTACGAGCCGGGCGGCGTTCCAGATCTTGTTCATGTAATTGCGGCCGTGAGCGATATCTTCTTCGGAGAAAAGGATATCCTGCCCCTGGGGGGCGATCAGCATCATGCCCATGCGCAAGGCATCGGCGCCATAGGTGTCGATGAGCTCGAGAGGATCGGGGGAGTTGCCCAGGCTTTTACTCATCCGCCGGCCCAGCTTGTCCCGGACGATACCATTGAAGTAGACGGTACTGAAGGGAATCCGCCCATCGAACTTTAGTCCCGCCATAACCATACGCGCCACCCAGAAGAAAATGATATCAGGGGCGGTGACCAGATCCTGGGTGGGATAGAAGCGCTTCAGATCCGGACAGTCGCTGTCGGGCCAGCCGAGGGTGGCGATAGGCCACAGCCATGAGCTGAACCAGGTATCCAGCACGTCGGGGTCCTGCTCCAGTGTCACGTCGTCCTGTTCGTAGTGCTCACGTGCCTGGGCATAGGCTTCGGTTTCGGTGCGGGCAACAAAGATACGATCATCCGGTCCGTACCATGCCGGGATGCGGTGACCCCACCAGAGCTGCCGGGAGATACACCAGTCCTGGATATTCGCCAGCCAGTGATCATATACCTTCACCCAGCGTGGGGGGTAAAAGGTAATCTGTCCGGAATCCACCGCTTCCCGGGCAGGCTTGGCCAGCTCCTGCATGTCCAGGAACCACTGGAGGGAGAGATAAGGCTCAACCTGGGCGTCAGTGCGCTGGGAATAGCCCACACTGCTCACATGATCTTCCAGCTTTTCCAGCAGCCCCTGGCTCTCAATCTCGGCCACTACGGCTTTCCGGGCCTGGAACCGGTCCATTCCTATAAACTGCTCCGGCACGTTGTCGTTCAGGGTAGCATCTGGCAGTAATATGTTCACCATCTCCAGGTTGTGCCGCTGGCCCAACTGGTAGTCGTTGGGGTCGTGGGCTGGTGTGACTTTAACCGCGCCGGTGCCAAACTCGGGATCGACGAACTCATCAGCGATAATGGGCAGCTCCCGGTCCACCAACGGCAGGATCACCCGTTTGCCGATCAGGTGGCTGAAGCGCCCGTCAGCGGGATTAACCGCCACGCCCGTGTCCCCCAGCATAGTCTCCGGCCGGGTTGTGGCCACAGTAACGTGTCCGTCGTCATCTCTGAGGGGATAGCGGAAATACCATAGATGCCCGTCAGTTTCCCGGTGGATGACTTCCTCGTCGGAGAGGGCAGTCTGCCCTACCGGGTCCCAGTTGATAAGGCGCTTACCGCGATAAATCAATCCTTCTTCGTAGAGTCGCACGAAGGTTTCGATAACGGCCCGGGAGTAAGTCTCGTCCATGGTGAAAGCGGTCCGGGTCCAATCGCAGGAACATCCCAGGCGCTTGAGTTGCTCCAGGATAGTACCGCCATAGTTATGGGCCCAATCCCAGGCCCGTTCGAGGAATTTTTCCCGGCCGATAGAACGTTTGTCGAGTCCTTCCTCCTTGAGCGCTGCTGCGAGCTTGGCCTCGGTGGCGATGCTGGCGTGGTCGGTTCCCGGCAGCCAAAGGGTATTGTTGCCTCGCATCCGGGCGCGGCGCACCAGGATATCCTGAACGGTATTATTGAGAACGTGCCCCATGTGCAGGATACCGGTGACATTCGGCGGGGGTATGAGTACCGTGAAGGGCTTTCGGTCATCAGATTCACCCGGCATGAAAAAGCCGTTCTGCTCCCAGTAGCGGTACCATTTAGACTCCACCTTTCCGGGCTCGTAGATTTTGCCCAGTTGCACACGCGCCATGCGAAGTTATTTCTCCAGGATGAGGCTTAAAGCGGTGGTCAGTTTTAGTACATTTTTATTGGCTGTAACAAGCCGGTTGCAGACGATACGGATCAGATTGAGCAATATCTTGTAGCCAACCTGTTTATCGCTGACAAGAATCTGGAAAAAGTCTTTCTCGCTGAGTACGCCCATGCGGCAATCGGTAATGGCCTTTACAGTAGCAGTTCGTTTGTCCTCATTCGAGAAGAACGAGACTTCGCCGAAGACAGGACCGTTTTCACTGGACAGACGGATAATAGACTTTGCCCGGCTGTCATATTCGGCGGATTTGGCCATGGGCAGAGTTAGTGCCTGGCTGATTTCTACCTCACCTGAAAGAAGAAAGTATATTTCGCCACCTTTGTCACCTTCATTAAAGACAATCTCACCTGCAGGGTAGCGTTTTTCGATCAGGTAGGTGCAGAATGGCCCGTGCTCTTTCGCCGTTAGACCAGCAAGGAGCTCAAAATTGGCGATGTCTTTTTCGGTAATACTACTCATGGGATAATAATGGCACCTTCACCTTTCCGAATTATTCGGTCAGGTTCTGGATTCACAATTACCGAGATATGACGGCCTTCGGAGAAATCCCGCCCTGCCTCCTTCAGCTTACGCTCAATGAAGGCATCCAGTTGGGAGCTGTCTGCAGAGAGGAATTCTGTGAAGCTGGATTGCTCCTCTTCTAGGTAAAGGCCTACTGTAATCCAACCATATTCCTTGCGGTAGTGCAGGAAAAGTTCCTCGAAAGGGCGGTCGATGAATTCGCTGGCAATCGGCTCCCGCCTGAAGTGATGGGAAGACGCGGAATCTAGAAGTTTGTTAGCAGCCTGAGGGATGCCGGGATTTAGCACATGAGAAGCGACCATAAAGGAGCTAAAAGTATCACAGAGGACTACATCATCTGCGTCGGCCCGTTTAACGTGCGTGATGGCATTCTGATCGTGAACGTATGCCACTACATAGGCATTGGGGCACATGTTCTTGATGGTTAAAGTAGCCAGGATGGTCTTCTCGTCACTAGTATCACCGGTAAGATGCTCAGAAGGTAGGATAATAACGGCGCGGGCGTGTTCCAGCTGGGCCTGCCGAAGGGTAGCTTCCCGGGTGAACTCCCCGCGGATATACTTAATGCGGGTGTAGCCGTACTGGTTTTTTAGAGACTGCATCTTGTCTTCTTGTTCTTCATTGATGAGAACAATCTGAAAGTCTGTATCCTCCTCCTCAATATTGAGGAGAGTATCCAGCAGGCTCTCGATCTTGTGATGCCAGCCGCAGATGATGATGTGGTTTTTTACATTGATCGACATAAGTCCCTGATTTGCTCTAAGTCGCCGGGTTACGAGCCGCGATGCGATTGTTCCACTTAATACCGCCATGAGGGAGATACCAGCGAACATGATCACCATCGCCAGTATCCGGCTGAGGGGGCCTTGAGGGGTGTAGTCGCCATAGCCTACCGTTGTCATGGTAACGATTGCCCACCAGAAGGCTTCCGGCAAGGATTTGATTTCCCCTCCCCCGGCGGTAGTTAATTCCAGGATCAATACTCCCAGGCCCCCTACGAAGGCCACTACCAGGATCAACCCAATTACCCTGATCACTGGATGACGGTTGAGGCTTTCTCGTATGCCCATGAACGTTGCTTATTATAACAGAAGAAGACAAGTGCAACTTGGGTTTTTCATAATAAATAGTAAGATAATGGTTGGGATAAGTCAACAGGTTTTAGTACGACAGAAGTCGAGCATATAAACATGGTTTATGCCGTATGGTATGCTGTGAGGTAGGTAATCCAGGCCTCGACCAGAAGGTAGTCGGGCGGGCAAAATCTACTGGCAGCTAACGCCGTGGGAAAGGGGAAATCCTAATATACTACGTTGGCCAGCTCTTTGTAGATGGCATCCACTCTGGCTTTAAAGATGGGATCTTCTTCCATCTTTTTCTCGATTGTGCGGCAGGCATGGATAACTGTGGAGTGGTCTCTCCCGGCAAAATGCAGTCCGATGCTGACCAGCGAAGCGCCGGTGAGTTCCCGGGCCAGGTACATGGCTGTTTGACGTGCCAGTGCGACGTCTTGGGGGCGACCCTTACCAACCAGGGTATTCTCGCGAATGTTGAACTCCGCGGATACTTTCTTGATAACCTCATCTACGGATACAGTCCTGGCGGCATTCTTTCCCAGGATCTCCTGGACAACCTGCTGCGCCATCTCGAGGGTAATATCCTGGTTACGTAGAGAACTGTATGCCAGCAGGCGGATAAGGGCTCCTTCCAAATCCCGCACATTGGATTTAATACAGTGAGCGATATACTCGGTGGTGTCATACGGGATTTCAAGGGCTTCATCCTCAGCTTTGCGCATAAGAATCGCAATTCTCGTCTCCAGATCAGGAGGATGGATATCCACGATGAGACCGGACTGGAAGCGGGAGATGAGACGATCCTGCAGGCCAGACAGATCGCTGGGGGACCGATCAAGGGTCATTACGATCTGTCTGCCATGCTGGTAAAGATCATTAAAAGTATGGAAAAATTGCTCTTGGGTTTGTTCCTTCTTTTGAAAGAACTGCACATCATCCACCAGCAACATATCCACATTGCGATAATACTTTGAAAAGGCAGTGGTACGGCTCCTTTGGATTGCTGAAATGAAGTCCAGGGTAAACTTTTCGCTGGTAACGTAAACAACATGGGTTTGAGCTTCCTCAGCTTGCGCATAGTTACCGATAGCCTGAAGCAGGTGAGTCTTGCCAAGTCCCACACCGCCATAGATCACTAAAGGATTAAACAGGTTTTTTGGTGACCGCCCGGATACAGACAGCGCCGCCGCCTTAGCGAACTGGTTGCCGGCACCTTCAATGAAGTTCTCAAAGGTATAGCGGCGGTTAAGTTGAGAGAACCTGGAAAAGCCGTTCTTATCCTCATCTTCCGTCGGCAGACGGCTTGGTGTTTCATCACCTGGTGCATCTCCTAAGACCACGCTGTACTGCACCTGGAGATTCCTCCCGGTAGTCTTTTTTATAGCCTCCATAATGATTGGCCGATAGTGTGAATCCAGCCATTCATAATAAAACTGGCTGGGCACCTGCAGGGTGAGATGTGCATCTTCCAGATTTGCAACTTTCAAAGGAGCAAACCAAGTCTGAAAGGTCTGGGTTGCTACCTTCTCTTTAATCAATGTTAGGCAGTCTTGCCAGACGAGTGAAGGTTCCACTATTACTCTTAAATAAGGCTATGTTAATTTGAAAGCAGGTGAGGCTGGTGGACAATTATCCACAAGTTATCCACACATATAAACCGCACCTATAAAGTTGAAATAGCACTGCTGGAACAGTCAAGACAAATGTATCTGGAGCACCTATTTTTTTTCACGAGAATGCTAATCGGCAGTAAAAATTCACCGGTTCAGGCCATACACCAGTTGCGGCAGAAAAATGGGGCAATCGGACTTACTGCCACTTAGCTTTGGCTATGGAGAACTGGTTTTGAAAGTAGCGATATGACGTCTTCCTCAGGAAAGCCAGCCCTAATTGGCGGTACTCCCGTTGTGGACCACTCGCAGTGGCCAACCTGGCCGCCACGGCTGTCCGGACTGACAGACGCCCTCCGGGAGGTTGTTGAGCAAGATCAGTGGGGTGTACGGTCGGATACCATCCGGCATTTTGAGGAAACCTTCGCCGAATACCACGATGCGAAGTATGCTCTGGGGATGGCCAACGGAACCCTGGCATTGGTCGCCGCCCTGAAGGCCCTAGATATCGGACCGGGTATGGAAGTTATCATCCCGGCCTATACTTTCATGGCGACCGCTGCGGCTATTCTGTTTTCCGGAGCTTCGCCGGTTTTCGCTGATATTGATGCCCAGACTTTCAACCTGGACCCCCTTGATGCCACCCACCGTATTTCGACCAGAACAAGTGCTATCGTACCGGTTCATGTGGGGGGAAATCCTGCGGACATAGATGGTATCAACGAGCTGGCCCGGAAGCATGATCTGGCGGTGATCGAGGACGCGGCCCAAGCTCACGCCGCTGTTTATAACGGAAACAAGGTGGGTGCCCTCGGGGATGCGGGTTTCATTTCCTTCCAATCCTCTAAGAACATCACAAGTGGCGAGGGGGGCATCCTGCTAACCAACCGACGCGAGGTTTATGAGCAGGCCTTCGAGATTTATAACTGCGGGCGAACCCTAACGGGGCCGTGGTACGAGCACATCAGCGGTGGCCTTAATATGCGCATGTCTGCATTTCAGGCAGCTGTATTGCAATGTCAAATGTCCCACATCGAAGAGTGGGCAGAACTCCGGGAGGCCAACGGATCCTACCTTGAAGGGCTACTTAACTCCATTCCCGGCATCAACTGTGCCCGGCGCTATCCCGGCACCACCCGGAATGCCTATCACCTGCTGATCTTCACATACGACTGTCGACACTTCGACGACCTACCCAAGAGCCGCTTTCTAGAGGCTCTCAGCGCCGAAGGCGTGGTCGCCACAGATGGCTACCGTCCGCTCCACCGGATGCCCTTTATTGACCAGCAAGATCTGGAGCTGCCAATCACCGAGCGTGTATGCCACGACGGCGTCTGGCTGCGACAATTTGAGCTACTGGCGGATACGACCATGATGGATAGCATCGCCGAGGCGGTCAGGAAGATACAGGCAAATGCTCAACAGCTGCATACAACTGCAAGGTAGGAGTCATGTTATAGCGTTCAATAACACCTAGACAATAAAAACAGGATCTGTCAGGGCTGTTTTATGGAACCATTCGTCGAGACCTGCGTATATTCAGACCCATTAATAACACCAGAAAATCAATAGCATACCAGATATCAAGCGATCAGACACCCACACTCCCAGCTCCTGAAAGCCATGTATCCCATACTCTCAGCGGAATTTCTTGCTTCTGATGTCAAGCTGTGTCGGATTGACGCACCCTTTGTCGCCCAGAAACGCTAGTCCAGGCAATTTGTCATTGTGCAGTTACATGATTACGCTGAGCGCATCACCATCACCATTGCGGACAGCGATCTTGAGAAAGGAAAGGTAACTATTATCATCCAAGGTATAGGCTGCACCCCAAAAGAGTCTTGGCTGCTCGGCAGGTACCGGAAACAGGAAAAGAAGGCACGATAGAAGTGGTATCGCGAGAAAGAACAAACAAAGATATCCGCGATGTATTGAAAGAATACGAACGGCACAGGGACAGCCTGATCCCGATTCTCCAGGGAGTCCAAAGGGAGCTGGGTTATATATCCGAAGAGGCAATTAAAGCTATATCCAGCCACCTGAATATTTCAGAAAATGACATATACGGTGTGGCAACATTTTACACCCAGTTCAGATTCACACGCCCGGGTGATCACATCGTGAGAGTATGCCAGGGAACGGCGTGCCATGTCAGGGGCTGCAAACGAATTATGAGTGAGGCGACTAAATACCTCGGCATCAGTCCGGGTGAGACTACACCGGAATATAAGTTCAGCCTAGACAGCGTGGCGTGCTTCGGTTCATGTGCGCTGTCGCCTGTAGTTGTGTTAGATGAAACGGTTCACGGAAGAATGACCGCACAGAAGATTAAAAAACTTCTGAAAACCACCGAATGAAGTTCGGGAACATACAGCAGCGAGCGAAGCGGGAATGGGAAGCATTCAGCCGACTGGAACGTCCACGGATATTGATAGGAGCCGTGACGTGTGGTCGTGCTGCAGGAGCATTGGGCGTACGTGCGACTTTTGAAAAGGAGCTTGCCGGAAGGTCCATCGCGGCGGATTTGTACGATGTAGGCTGCTTCGGTATGTGTTACGCGGAGCCTCTGGTGGAAATCGGTCTCCCCGGCGGTCAGCGGATAATGTATAAAAACGTGACAGAAGGGATGGTCGCCGAACTGGTCAAAGATCTAATTGAAGAGGGCAATCCGCGGCCAGACCTGGCGCTCGCTACCCTTGGAGACATCGCTATTGAAGGAATCCCCGAAGTCTCCAATCTGCCGATGATGGAGAGCCAGGTACGGATAGTTCTAAGGAACGCAGGACTGATTGATCCCACGAACGCGTATCATTACGTGGCGAGACAGGGATACAGCGGTCTTGCCAGGGCTCTCGAGATGACGCCGGAGGAGGTTATCAAGGAGGTAAAGGAATCAGGACTGCGCGGGCGCGGCGGTGCTGGGTTCTCAACGGGATTGAAATGGGAATTCGCCCGTAGTTCACAAAGTGATGCAAAGTATGTCATCTGCAATGCAGACGAAGGAGATCCAGGGGCTTTCATGGACCGGGCGGTTCTTGAGAGTGATCCTCACGCAGTCCTGGAAGGTTTAACAATCACCGCATATGCCATTGGGGCCAGCCGAGGCTACATATATATAAGGGCCGAATACCCGCTTGCCGTCGAAAGACTCAGGGCCGCGATCAGACAGATGGAAGAGCTCGGCTTTATTGGAAAGAACATCATGGGCTCCGATTTCAGTTTCTCCGTAAAGATAAAGGAAGGCGCCGGGGCTTTCGTTTGCGGAGAAGAAACAGCCCTGATGGCTTCGATCGAAGGGAGTCGGGGCATGCCCAGGCCGAGGCCACCGTTCCCGGCTACCTCCGGCCTGCATGGAGAGCCGACCAATATCAATAACGTGGAAACCCTAGCCAACGTGTCCGAGATTTTGAATAGAGGAGCGGAATGGTTCACCCGGTACGGAACAGAAAAGAGCCGGGGGACCAAGACATTTGCACTGGCGGGGAAGATCAACCGCACCGGCCTTATAGAAGTGCCGATGGGCATCACCCTAAAGGATATCATCTACAACATCGGCGGCGGCATTCCGGACGGCAAGAAATTCAAGGCGGTGCAGACCGGTGGCCCATCGGGTGGGTGTCTCCCTGAGGATCTTATCGAGCTACCTGTTGATTTCGAAGAACTCGCGAAAGCGGGGTCAATCATGGGTTCCGGTGGCATGATCGTCATGGACGAGGATTCGTGCATGGTGGATATCGCCAGGTACTTCATTGAATTTACCCACAATGAATCATGCGGAAAATGCACTCCTTGCCGGATGGGCTCTCAGCACCTACTCCGAATGCTGATGGAAATCACCGAGGGTAACGGGACACCCGAACATATAGACGCTCTCGAAAAACTTGGGGAAACGATCAAGTCCGGTGCCCTATGCGGCCTGGGGCAGACGCTGCCAAATCCGGTGCTAAGCACGCTACGATACTTCAAGGAGGAATTTGAAGAACATATTGTACAGAAGAGGTGCGATGCATTAGTGTGTAAAGGCATTATTTCTTCTCCGTGCCAGTACACTTGTCCGATTCGCCAGGACGCACCCTGTTACATCGGCTATACAGCAAGAGAGGAATTCGACGAAGCAATTGAAGTAATTCGCCGGGAGAATCCTCTTCCAGGAATATGCGGGCGGGTATGCCCACATGAGTGTGAGGAGAAATGTGAGGCGGGTAAATACGATGATCCCATAGCCATTCGGGCGCTGAAGCGGTTTGCCGCGGACTATGAATTGAAGAAAGGGATCAAGCCGGAGAAAGCGGAAGTCAAGTATGACGAGAAGGTCGCTATCGTGGGGTCTGGTCCGGCGGGACTAACGGCAGGGTACTATCTGGCCCTTGAGGGATATGCTTGCACAATATTCGAGGCGTTGCCAGTAGCCGGTGGCATGCTGGTGGTCGGTATCCCTGAATATCGCCTACCAAGGGCTATCATCAGACAGGAGATAGAATACATCGAGAAAAGCGGTGTCGAAATCAGGACTGGGATGGCACTCGGGAAAGATTTCACTGTAGACAAACTATTTGAACTGGGCTATAAGGCAGTCTTCCTGGCAGTTGGAGCGCATAAGCCGATAGATCCCAATATACCCGGATCGGGCCACCCGGCAGTTATTGACGGTGTGAAATTCCTGAGGGATCTGAACCTGGGCAAGAAGGTGAAACTTGGGGAAAGGATCGCGGTCATAGGAGGCGGCAATGTGGCAGCCGACTCGGCCCGGTCCGCCTTGCGGCTGGGATGCAAGGAGGTATTTATTGTCTACAGGCGGTCACGTGAAGAGATGCCTGCGCTGCCGGAGGAATTACGCCAGCTGGAGGAAGAGAGCATAAACATCCAGTTCCTCACCGCACCGGTGAAGGCTGTTGAGGAGGATGGGGAGTTCAAAGGAGTCGAGTGTTTGCGCATGGAACTGGGTGAACCAGACGATAGCGGCCGGCGTCGGCCGGTCCCAATCGAGGGATCGAACTTTTTCATCGGATGCGACAACCTAGTCCTGGCTATCGGGCAGAAGCCCGATCTGGCATTTAACGGAGATGAGAACCTCCCGGTGACGAAATGGGGAACCATCAAGGCCGACGGTGAGACACTTATGACAGAAAGAGAGGGAGTATTCGCTGGTGGTGACGTGGTCTCCGGTCCTGACAATGTAATCAACGCAATAGCTCATGGTAAGCGGGCGGCGATAAGCATTGACCAGTACCTGCGAGGACATGAGGTAATCAAGGAATATGAAGTTGTCAGGCCTGCTGTCCGCGTCGATGCAGTTGAACTGACAGACGAAGAAATTGAGAGACTTGCCAGGCCGGTAATGCCCTGTAAACCGGGCAAAGACAGGATCCGTAGCTTCATCGAGGTAGAGCAGGGATTCAGAGAGGATATGGCGGTGATAGAGGCGAAGCGGTGCTTGAGGTGCGACATTGAGTGATATAGACCTGAAAATAGACGGCAAGAGTGTGAAGGCCGAGACCGGCGACACCGTGCTGGAAGCCGCGCGCAAGGCCGGTATCGAGATCCCGACCCTTTGCGCCCATCCCGAGCTGGAGCCAAGCGGCGCGTGCAGGCTGTGCGTAGTCGAGATAGAAGGCGAGAGAGGCTTCCCGACTTCGTGCACTACACTGGCAGCCGAGGGGATGGTGGTCAAGACCAGGACACCGGAAATAATCGAGCTCCGGCGAGACATCCTGAAGCTCATGCTGAGCGGCCACACCAGTCCGTGTCTCGTCTGTCTGCACAAGGAACTCTGTGAAGAATACCGTCCTCACCCGACGAAATCGGGAAAGGTGACGGGCTGCACTTTTTGCAGCAACCGCGCTTCCTGTGAGGTCAGATTGCTCGCTGAAGAGCACGAAATAGATGACCTCGGATTGCCGATAATATACAAGGACCTGGACCTCGAACGGCTCGACCCGTTCATGGACAGGGACTATAACCTTTGCATTCTTTGCGGAAGATGCGTCCGCATCTGCAAGAAGATACACGGCCGGGCGGCGATCGATTTCATCGGTCGGGGAGCGGATGCCCGCATAGGGACGGCTTTTCAGCGCCACCACACGGAAGCGGGATGCCTCTTCTGCGGCTCATGTATCGATATCTGCCCGACCGGTGCGCTGACAGACCGCTTCGCCAAGTGGCACGGTACGCCAGACGAGACGGCTGAGACCACGTGTATCCTTTGTCCACTCGGGTGTTCCCTCAGCCTGAAAATCAAGGACGACAAGATAATCGCCACCGGAGCCACGGCGCTGACAAGAGAGTCGAGGATATGCGCCATAGGCCGTTTCGTCCTGCCGCAGATGGTCGAGAATCCGGTGCGGCTGACGTCGCATAAGATCCGCATTGAAGGGGGCTTGAGGAAGGCTTCATACGAGGAGGCCGTGGCGGAAGCCGCAAAGAAGCTGTCGGGCTTTACAGGATCGGAGTTCGCGTTGATCGCACACGCGTCGGCCACTCGCGAAGAGATCTACACGCTAGGGAAGTTCACAAGAGAAGTAATGAAATCCGAGAACTTCCACCTGGTGGACAGCCGGGGCGACGGGATAAAGCTCAATCCCGGAACAAAAGCCATCTTCACCACGGGTGATCATGTCCCTGTCAACCCGTTGGGGAAACTTGACGTAATAATCGCCGCGGACATTCTTCCATCCTCTGCGACAGAATCCGCGGATGTAGTGTTCGGGGCATCCGTGTTCACGGAAACGGATGGCACGTTCCTGACCGCGTCCGGAGAGATCCGCGCCCTTTCAGCCGCTGCGAAGCCGCCGGATGGTATTTTCCCCGATTGGAGGATCATCTGTGATATAGCCGGTAAAATGGGCTCGCCCGGATTCGACTTCGATTCAACGGCCGCCATCAGGGAGGAACTGGAACGACGAGGGGCCAGCGAGCAACCGCCTGCCAGGCCCGATCCCTCCCCGCTCGATGATGTCGCCGCGCTGCCCAGCGCGTACCGGGGGCACCGGTTCACTGAGATATCGGGCGCGCTGAAATCGGTATTGCCTGAAGAACAGCCTGCCGCAGAGAAAGAGGCCGAGGAGAGGGGAGAAAGGCCGTTCAGGATAATCGAGAAAGTGGAGATCGTGCCCAACACGCACATGATCACCGTGCAGGCCCCGGTCGTGGCTGCCAAATGCCAGCCCGGGCAGTTCGCGATCGCCATAGTCAACGAGAAGTCGGAAAGAATTCCTTACACCATTGCCGACTGGGACCGGGAGAAGGGCACTGTGACAATGATCGTGCTTGAAGCGGGGCGGTCCAGCCGGGAGATGGCGCTGCTCAGGGAAGGTGACCACCTGGCCCACTTCACCGGCCCACTGGGCGTCCCGATCGAGATCAAGAACTACGGTACGGTGGTATGCGGCGGCGGCTGCTATGGTGTGGGGGCCATGTTGCCGATTGCGCGGGCCCTGAAGGAAGCCGGGAACCGGGTCATCTGCATCGAGGAAGCGTCCAGCGGGTACCTGCTCCACTGGCAGGACAGGCTGGCCGAACACTGCGATGAGCTTGTCATTACGACCAAGGACGGTTCCGCGGGGATCAAAGGCGGCGTGCAGGAAGCGATTTCGATGCTCACGGCGAGGGGCGAGAAGGTCGACCAAGCCTTCATCATCGGCTGCACTTTCATGATGATGCTGGTATCCGATGCGACGAAGCAATACGGGATTCCCACGCTGACGGCAATGAACCCGATCATGGTGGACGGCACGGGGATGTGCGGCGCCTGCCGGGTGACGGTCGGTGACGCGACGAAGTTCTCCTGCGTTGACGGACCGTTCCTTGACGGACACCAGGTTAACTGGACCGAGCTGATGCAACGGCGGGCGGCATACGGCAGGGAAGAGGTCCAGGCCCTGCCACAGGACCACCGCAAGCACGAACACGCCAGCACGAGCGAATGAGAGAGCAGCGGGCAATGGAACCCAAAGAGAGAATGGCGATCCCCCGGCAGGAAATGCCGGAACAGAACCCGCAGAGGCGGAAGCACAATTATGACGAGGTGCCATACGGTTTCAGCGAAGAGACGGCCATCAGGGAGGCACAGCGCTGCCTGGCGTGCCCGAAACCCAAATGCGTGGAAGGCTGCCCGGTACTCATCGACATACCCGGCTTCGTCGAGCTCATCGAGGAGGGCAAGTTCGTCGAGGCCGCGAGGAAGCTGAAGGAGGAGAACTCCCTCCCGGCGGTGACCGGCCGGGTCTGCCCGCAGGAGACGCAGTGCGAGATCAAGTGCGTGGTCGGGAAGAAGGGGGAGCCGGTAAGCATAGGCCGGCTGGAACGGTTCGCGGCCGACTTTGAGCGCCGGTCAGGCAAGATGGAGCTCCCCGATACCGCCCCTTCGACGGGTAAGAAGGTAGTGATCATCGGCTCGGGACCGGCGGGCCTGACGGTTGCCGGCGACCTAATCAAACTGGGGCACGAGGTAACCATCCTGGAGGCGCTGCACGAGCCCGGCGGCGTGCTGATGTACGGCATCCCGGAGTTCAGGCTGCCCAAGGAAGTCGTGCTGGCGGAGATAGAGTTCATAAAGGAGCTCGGTGTCGAGCTGCACCTGGACTATGTGGTGGGGAAGGCCATATCCATCGACGAGCTATTAAAGAGGTACGATGCCGTTTTCCTCGGGACCGGCGCGGGTCTGCCGATGTTCATGCGAATTCCCGGCGAGAACCTGATTGGGGTTTATTCCGCTAACGAGTATCTTACCCGTTCGAACCTGATGAAGGCGTACCGCTTTCCTGAATACGCGACAGCGCCGATCCGGAGCAAGAAGGTGGTGACGATAGGGGGCGGCAACGTGGCGATGGACTCGGCGCGGACGGCGCTCAGGCTGGGCGCGGAATCGACCATAGTATACCGGCGGAGCCGGAAGGAGATGCCAGCGAGGGCCGAGGAGATCCATCACGCCGAGGAAGAGGGCGTTGACATACACCTGCTGACGAACCCGAAGCGGATCATCGGTAACGACGAAGGGCGGGTGACAGCCATCGAATGCCTGCGCATGGAGCTGGGCGAGCCGGACGACAGCGGTCGGCGGCGGCCGATACCGATCGAGGGCAGCGAGTTCATCATCGAGGCCGATACGGTGATTCCCGCGCTGGGCAACCGGCCCAATCCCCTGATCGCGCAGACCACGCCCGACCTCGAGATGACGAAGTGGGGCACCATCGTGGTGGACGAGGATACCATGGGCACCTCCAAGAGGGGGGTCTTCGCGGGCGGGGACATCGTCAGCGGTGCGGCGACGGTGATCCTGGCAATGGGGCAGGGGAAGATCGCGGCCAAGGCCATCCACAATTACCTGGAAACGGGCCAGATGAAGCAAGTGAACGGGGAGTCTACGGCTGTGCCACTGTAGGTCTCAAATTTCAAAGAGCAAGACGCAGAATGAAGATTGGCCCCGCTGGAGCGGGGTTTTTGCCATCCGTACAATGCCCCAGCCGGGCTGGGGCCCCAGGCTGCGCTGGGGTCCCAGTCCGGGCCGGAGCCCCGGGCCAGGCCGGAGCCCAGCTGCGCTATGAGGCATAGAAACCGCCACAAAATTCCGCAAAATCCCACCAAAATTCTGCACTCTGAAGTTTTTTCCCGACGACGGTCCGGGGAAAGCGCAAAAAGCGCGAAAAGCAAAGTTCAGAGCGCAGATAAGGCCATGAGCGGTGCCTATGCCCTGAGCTGCGCTCATGGCCTGAGCGGTGCTCAGGGGGCGGTATGGCGGCAGCGTCAGCATAGGTCGTCCGCACCAAAAAGGGTACGGACGATATGATGGGGGCATTTGCATAGTGCCCGAATATAAGCAAGCGGCGGGGACTTGTCGTTCGCCTGATGCGCCTGGTGCGCCTGGTGCGCGGAAAAAGTTTCAAGTTTCAAGTTTCAAGTTCCTAGTTGCTGGTTTCGTGTTGCCGGGTGCCTGCGAATAATTTTGATCACCCATCAAAGCTTTACTTTAGGGCCCCCGGCGGCTGAAACCTGTTGAAGGGGCGCAATTCAAGCTATACATTTGACCGTTAGTAGTAATCATCACGTCGGGTGGTGGATCGATGCGCGTCTCGATTGACCAGGAGCCTGAGCAGTCAGGCCCGCAATGATCCAAGACAGTCCTACAGACACGGTCAATCACGGCCGTAACCGACGCACGGAGCGCAGGCAAGTCCAGCGGCCGAGCCATCACCACGGCCAAGCGAACCAGAGAAACCGGGAGGGAAGGGGGACATCACCGCCACAGGCAGCTGCTGACTCAAGGGGGGTCAAAAGATGAATACAGAGATAGAAACAAACGATGATGAGCGCGACGCAATCATTTTCCTACCAGGGTTGTCAAGCGGAGGGAACGAGATCTGCGCGGACGGGGCGGCCCATCGCCTAGCGATAGCCTTAGACCGTAACGCCAAGAGCGGGTCGGCGAAGTTTCTAGTTAGCGAGGGGCACGACATCAGCGATATGGATGAGTTCCAGAGCCGCAAGTTAACGATCGTCAGAGAGGAGGCTGACGGCACGGACCGGCCGGTGGTCGATGTGTACGGCCTTGACTACCGCCAGGCCCTCCGAGAGAAATACGAAGGCCGGAAACCGATCCTTCAAGCCCTGCACATATTTTCGCTGCTGATAATACTACTACCCCGGTATATCTGGTCGCTCCACCACAAGCAGAAGAGCCTGGGAGAGAAGCTGATGATCCTGCTTATCTCAGGCGGGCTTTTCATACTGGCGGTCTACATGATGATCGTGATCACCACGACGATCGGTACCAGTGTCCGGATGGTTGGGACAGCCTTGTACCCTGAACGGGCAGCAGGAGTGGAGGAGAACGGGGGGCTGGAGCTGGAGCAGGTCCTGGACGAGGGATTCCACAGCGTGCTCTTTCCGATCCAGATGATCATAGTCATCATAACGGGGCTAGGCCTGCTGTCCAAACGGAGCATCAAGCAGATCATCACCGAGTTCAGTATCGAGTATGCCAGCGTGATCGATTATTTGTCCAACGACGCCCAGAAAGCCAAAATCGTGGGCCAATTTGCGCAGTTGCTGGAGGCAATCACCGAGTCAGAGACCCGGTACCGGAAAATCCAGGTACTGGCGTTCAGTTTTGGTTCGATCATCGCCATTGACGGCATCTTTCAGCGCGTGGAGCCAGCCAAGCGCTTCGAGCGCATCGATACCCTGATCACGGTCGGATCACCCTTCGATGTCGTCCGGTTGTTCTGGCCAACTTACTTCGATAACCGGCGCAGTGCAGGCGGAAAGGCACCGCACTGGCTGAACGTATATTCGCCGGACGATGTATTTTCGTCCAACTTTCGGAATGACAGGACCTTAGAGAAGTCATCCGAAGCGGGCGTGCGAACCGACAGCGATATGCTCAAACCGGAGAACATGATATTCGCCTGGACCACGGGCACCCGCCGGGACAATTTTCTCGAGCGCCTGTTCCGGCTTCCCACCCTGCACACGGCATACTGGGGCGGTTCCGTCGTTGCGGAGAGTTTTCTCGGACAGGTGACGAGGACGCTATACGCGGACGAAGCTATTCTAGCATAAAGAGGTTCGAGCGGATAAGGTGCCGGTGCCACACTAACCAGCCGCGACCGAAACCAGTTGAAGGGGCGCTGATCCGGGTTTTACATTATCCGGGCATCAAACAGGCGGAAGCCAGCCGGCCTGAAGGCCGCAGCCGTCAATCAACAGGCAAAGAGGGAGGACGCGGAATGAACAGGTCCATCGGAACATGGATAGCGCTATGTTTCCTGGCGGCGCTGCTGTGGCATGAGACCGCCGAGGCCAAGGAGTACAAGTTGTATTTCCTCGGCGGGCAGTCCAACATGGACGGCTACGGATATATCGAGGAGCTGCCCGCAGAGATCAACCAGAACGTCGCGGGGGTATATATATTCCACGGCAATACCGCTCCCGACGGCGCCGCGGCCGATGGGCGCGGTATCTGGGCCGAGCTGAGACCGGGCCACGGTGCGGGATTCAAATCCGACGGAATGACAAACACGTACTCGGACCGTTTCGGCGTGGAGCTGACCTTCGCAAGGCGGCTGCGCGAGCTTGATCCCGAGTCGAACATCGCGATCATCAAGTACTCCCGGGGCGGCACCTCGATTGACACGGCCGCCGCTGGTAATCACGGCTGCTGGGAGATCGATTTCGAGGGCGGGACCGGCGCCGGGCAGGGCGTTAACCAGTACGACCACTTCCGGGCGACGGTCAGGCAGGCAGCGGCACTGCGCGACATCGACTGGGACGGGGACCTGGACAGGCTAACGCCGGCGGGGATCGTCTGGATGCAGGGCGAGAGCGATGCCTACTACACCGAGGAGATCGCCTGCCGGTACCAGGATAACCTCAAGCGCCTGATGGACCAGATACGAGTGGTATTCGGCGCGGACGAGATGGCTGTCGTCATCGGGCGAATCTCCGATTCGGGCAAGGATGACGACGGGAAGCTCTGGGACCACGGCGAGATAGTCCGGGACGCTCAGGCGGCCTTCGTCGAGGCCGACGGACACGCGGCCCTCGTGACAGAGACCGACAGCTACGGGTACTCCGACCCGTGGCACTACGACACCCCAGGCTACATAGACCTGGGCCGGCGATTCGCGGAGGCAATGCTGGACCTGCAACCGCAATAGCGCCGGCCAGCGGTGACCAGAGCACACAAGGTCCGCAACATCTGCTTCACCCTGCTGGGGGCGGCGGCGCTGGTACTGAAGGAGCAATACACCGGGCCCCTTGAAGGGATCATCTACAGCTATGGCGGCAACGTCAGCGCCTCGTTCGCCGTATACTTCATAGCCGGAATCCTGACCTACCAACTGAGGCCCAGCAAGCTACTCGCCGCGGCAGTCGCGCTGCTGGTGGTGGAGCTGTTCGAGGCCCTGGACGGGTTCGGGGTGATGGCGAACGTGTATGACCGGGCCGACTTCGCGGCCAACGCGGTGGGGACCGGGCTGGCGCTAGCGGTCGATGCGGCGGTGAGTGGGATCAGTGCCCGCAGGTCCGAGCGGGGTGAGCGAAGCGATGCGGGGGAGGGAGAGCAGCCAGCCGCCGGAGGATGACAAGAGAGTGGCGGCGGGCGCGTGCACTGAATAGTGCGTATATTCCACGGCGCTGTACCCAAGGATAAGCAATGAGGATCAAGAAATGCTAAAGAGCAATATCAACAGGACTCTACTATATGTTGCCGTACTGATCGCTCTCGTGAACGCGATAATAAGCATCGCTAATGTAATCGAAGACGGAGCGATAGCGCGAAGAATTATTCCCGCAGTGTGCTGGAGCCTGGGAGCGATATTCTGGAGCGTCCCGCTTTTCAGAAAATCCAGAAAAGGCAGCAATACTGCCGATGAGTGAACTCATCCCCTATTCGACTTCTCTTTCGTCGTCGCTCAGTGCAGGCTCTCACTGCGTGTCGCTCCCTCTCCCCGCCTTCTGCGGGACAAGCTTAGAAATATAGGGGGAAGAGTGCCGGGTCCTCGGCTTAAAATCCCGCATTCTGCCCCGCCGTTGGCGGGATTCAGGAGCGGGACTGGCGGAAACCACTCACCCTCCCGACGCAAGGTCGGGTCGGGGTAGGCTTGAGAGAGGGGGAAGAAAGCAGCGATGTGTCAAGAATATTCTAATCGTCAAGCCGCAAGTAGCGCATATGGTGATTATTAATTACCCCTCATACTTTCCTTCTCCCCGGGGGAGAATGAACTACGGAAAGGGGCATCCCCGAGAAGGATTGTACTTCACCTGGTGCGCTAGGTACGCGGAAACAGCGGTCAGCCATCAGCTAAGGGTAATGTCTCCCTGAGCTCCATAGAAGGACTGGAAGGGAGTGGCCTTCTCACCCGGCTACATAATAATTGCACAGAGCTAGCTACCGACAATTGCGTACGGAAGACAACATAAAAGCTGGGCTGGGAGGGAATATCGTCGAACAGGACTATATCAGAGAATTTTAAAAAGGGGGGAGAGAAAGCAGGAATAAGGCCGGAATAGGGAAGGATAACAACAGACTATTAGCTCCCTAACCTATGAGCCGGATGACGAGGTGAAGAGACAACAGGATACAAGTGGGTAGGGATAGATTTAAATAAGAAGTACATATATAAAACTACTGAAAGCAAGATGCAGCAAAGCGGATAAGATGTAATCTTTAATCGTGAAATCCGCAATATTTTTCGTAACTTATTATTAAGAACATCAGAGCTCCACCCAGTAGCTCAGAATAGTTAATAACAGATAATGCTTAAGACTCTGTAAATTATGCCTTTAGAACTACCAAGTTTTATCAACACTAAATGTGTGGGTATAACAGCATGTGCCACTATCGAGCTAGAAGACAATGAGTTAGCTGAGGGCCTTAAGGACCCAATGGAGATGACGGCCTTATACGAGATAGATGGAAAGGCGGTAATTATACATGTACATACTGGGAAAGCAGGAGAGAGCCACCTTCATATAGATTGCGTCCTTTCCTCTTATTACGATGAGGAACCGAAACAAAAGGAAATGAACACTATCGATGAGGTATCAGCTTTCATCTTAAAACTAGCGGGTTCTAGCGTAGCTATCGGTACAATTGGTGGTTTTATCGTTCCTCTTAATGAGCTCCCGGAGCATGGTACTATACGCTCTCTCTCAGCAGAAAAACGAACAGGAGACATGTCCATCACGCTCACAGGTGCAAAACTGGCAATAACAGGGGCACCAATAGAGAGGGTAGAATGGGAAATATTTGAAAACAAAGAGCATGTATTTATCGCTATATATAGCAACAAAGCAGAAATACTTGATGAACAGTATTTAACCAGGGTAGCTGAATGGGTGGAAGCCCAATTTTACCTCTTCATCAAAGGACAAACTTCCCATGATAAAACCTGAACACAGAATTCCCTTTACATGCGGGATTGAAAAGAAATCGTGGCCTAGGGGGGAAGATTTATTTATAAGTGCTGCGACAGGCCAAGTACGCGTTCTTAAGGAAGAAATCACCGCTAGCTGGGAAAATACCATGCCCCAACTGGTACAGGACTGGAAGGACACTATACTGAGTATCTGGCAATCAACTTTTAAAATTGAAGCTTTAACTCAAGAAGTCTTGCTGTTGAAGGACCGAATCACGCGGCTAGAAACAGAGTCCCCTGCAATTGTTCCAATAGATTCCCTTGAACCAGATACATACGAAATAATTAAGACGATCCACGCCGTTGTTCGACTGGAAGGAAATGAGTTCACTGCAACCTTCTATGATGCCAATATAAGCGCAAGCGGAGACACTGACGGAGAAGCAGTTATCAATTTAAAGGACATGATCATTGGTACATTTGAAATACTATCAGCTCATGAAAGGATGGCTTTGGCACCAAGCCTTGATAGACAGCTTCAGGTACTTAGCTCATTCATACGAGAAAAAGACAAATAGTGGCTATAATAACAAAAGAACTTGCACTTAAAATTGCCAAGAAACTTCAAGCTGAAGTGAAAGTGCGAAAGGGCAGTCCCCACGATATGGCAACTATATACCATGAGGGGAGACTCATTGCTCTCTTTGGAATTCGTCGTGGTTCACGCAAGGATTTAGGCCATGATCATGTACCTAGAAATATATACCTTAGCCCTCATAATGCTCGCCTCCTCGGCCAATGCCCATTATCGAGGGAGGAGTGGCTACAACAACTCGTTGACAGGGGGCTGATATAATAAGTTGATAGATAACTTATACTCTGTACCTTGCCTACAACGAACGAGCATTCAACTCCACATCCTCGCGGATGTAGGTGGTCATGACGCCCTAGTAGCCCACTTGGATCAGCAGATTGTCATCAGATAAACGTTGCTAAGTACTTTTATATTCGGCATAGGTGATATGGTGTATGCAGGTTCACCCTTCCGT
This sequence comes from Fidelibacterota bacterium, assembly GCA_020354025.1. Lineage (GTDB taxonomy): Bacteria > Fidelibacterota > Marinisomatia > SCGC-AAA003-L08 > TS1B11. The sequence goes on from CP070638.1 coordinate 543,225, forward strand.
CATTGCCCGGCGGTTAATCCGGCCCCGATCAAGACGAGGATATCTTTCGCCAAAGTTCCCCGCCCCGACTTGCTTACTGCCCCGCCTGCGACGGGGTACCACCTGCGGTAGGACTGTTGGCGGGATTCCCCCGCCGTTGGCGGGGTTCAGGAGCGGGACTGACGTTTTTACGGAAAGAGTTTCAGTTTCTTGAGGGCTGGTGTCAGCTTTCTGATAGCGGGCGAAGCCGCGGCCGGAGCTACGGGCAGAGGCGGGCGGGCCGGGGATGGCGACCGTCGTTACCCGGAGAGCCCGTCGGTGACAGCGCCTTCACCTCCCCACCCCCGCAACCATAATTCGGGAAGGACAATCCCTTCAGGCATGGCTCTTGATGTGGAGAAGGACAAAGGGGAGATTCATATCCATGAAACGGTACCTTGTAAAATTCGGAATATACCTTTTGCTTCCAGGCGTCGTTGGACTGGGCGTGCCGGGTTGTGCACTGACCGAACCGGAGGAGGAAGAGATCGAGCAGGAGGTCCTGTTCGAATTTCAGTACATCAATCACGCCTGGGGTTATCAACACTCAGGCAGTTACATCGATGGTGAAGGGAAGGTGACCAGCTATCAGTATACCGCGTCCGATACCCATTGGGCGCCGGCAGATCTCAATCACCCGACTGAGGAGGAGCTGCAGGATAAGTACAGCCACTCGCCGCAGGAGGTGAAGGTCATCGATCCCGATACCCTCATAGCGAAATACGGGCTAATCGAAGAGGCGGCCGCGGGAACGTACTCGGATTCGCTCTCGCTGGGAGCCGACATGGGCGCATACGCGTACATCTGCTACGTGTACCAGCCGGACACAGACCGCTACGACGCTGTCGTCCTGAGATTATGGGGCGACTGGTGCTACGAGAACCTGTCACCGGCTGCCGGTAAACTGGCTCAGTGGCTGGAGGAGGAATTAAGTCCCTCGCCATGAGGGAATAGCCCAGCGTTCCACAGCGGGTAGCAGGACCCGGGGTGGTAATTCCTGCGTAACTTCAGATATGTCCGCAGACCGGCGCCAGGTCTCAACATCCAGACACATACAGGAGGCTGAGCATGAGACGCAATACGATACGTACGCTGCTTTCATTTATGACCGTTGTGGTCATCCTGATAACGGCAAACGGGGGGTGTGCCAACATGGCCGAGCAATCTAACGAAGACATCAGGTCGGTGATAGACGAAGCCTATATCCGCGGCATCCACGGGGACCAGGACGAGGCCCTGATCCGAAGCGGATTCCACGAAGACTTCCAGATGCTGGTGCTGGCTGAGAACGCGATCGAGAAGGTGGGCATCGATGACTGGCTGACGCGGATCGAGGGACTGAAAAAGGACAACCCCGAATTGTGGAGCGCCGAGGCGAGCCGCCAGTATAAGCTGATCGATGCGGCCGGCTATGCGGCGGTAGCCGTCCTGGACGTCTACCGGGGCGAGACCCATTTCTCGACCGACTACCTGCTGCTCTACAAGTTCGATGAGGGCTGGAGGATCGTCTCGAAGATATTTTCCATTCCGTAGAATCAGGGATGATATATACCGCGGGCGGGTGGGAATTAATCGGAAAACATATGAACCAAAATCAGGCAACTGGGAGGAGGGGGGCATGAGACTACGGCAGGTGCTGGTGATCGGGGTGTTGATGGCGGCGGCGATGTGCACGGCCCGGGAGGCGGCCCTCCGGGTCGAGGCCGGGCGGTTGCCGGAGGGATACCGGCTGGTCTGGGCGGACGAGTTTGAGGCAGACGGGAGGCCGGACCCGGAGAAGTGGACGTACGAGACCGGTCTGGTGCGGAACCGGGAAGCGCAGTGGTACCAGCTGGAGAACGCCCGCTGTGAAAACGGGCTGCTGGTCATCGAAGGGCGACGTGAACGCACGGCAAATCCCGATTACAAGCCCGGCAGCGAGAACTGGAAGGAGAGCCGGGAGTATTCCGAGTACACATCTACAAGCATGACGACCAGGGGCCTGCATTCCTGGCAGTTTGGCCGGTTCGAGATGCGGGGGCGGATCGACACGCGGGCCGGCCTGTGGCCCGCTTTCTGGTCGATGGGAGTAGAAGGCGAGTGGCCGAGCAACGGTGAGATCGACATCATGGAGTACTACCAGGGGGAGCTGCTGGCGAACGCGGCCTGGGGCACGGAGAAGCGCTGGACGCCCGAGTGGGACATCGTCCGTAAGCCGATCACCGAGTTCAACGATCCCGACTGGCCGGTTAAGTTCCACGTCTGGCGGATGGACTGGGACGCGGACGGCATCAGGCTCTACGTTGACGACCTACTGCTGAACACGGTTGACCTGAAGGATACGTTCAACCGGGACCAGGAGGGTAGGAACCCCTTCCGCCAGCCGCACTACATACTCCTCAACCTGGCCATCGGGGGGACCGTCGGAGGTGATCCCTCGGGAACGGAGTTCCCGGCCAGGCTGGAGGTGGACTACGTGCGGATATACCAGCGATAGCTCACTAACCAGACAGCCCCATTTCGGCCCGCCAGCGCGCCGCCGGCCCCGCCTCTGGCCCCGCCTGCGGCGGGATCGGGGACGGGACTTTCGGTATTGACAAACGCCCGCAGCGGTTGTATCGTCGCTGGCGGATAACGTCATTCCCAAGATATCGTGAGAGGACAAGAGCAATGATCCGCATACTGATCGCTATTCCCCTGATCGTCCATGGTCTGGCCCACATCTCGGGCTTCCTAGCCTCGTGGACCTCCCTAGACGCAGGTTACGCCAACCGGTCGTGGCTTTTCTCGGCTAACGTCACCCTTGACAGCCCGGCGGGCAGGATTTTCGGGCTGCTATGGCTGGTGGCGGCCATCGGGCTGGCGGGGTCCGGGGTGGGCCTGCTGCTGCGCCAGGAGTGGTGGCCGGCGGTGGCCGTTCTGGCTGCGGCGATATCGCTGGTGGTGATCGTGCCGTGGGGGCGTACGGTGCCGCCGGGAGCCCGGGTGGGGGCGGTATTCGACGCGCTGGTGATCCTGGTCCTGCAGACGCCGCTCCGGGACCGCCTGCTGGAGCTGGTCAGCTAACGGCAGGCGATGAGGCGGCCGGGGGATCGGCCAGTCAGACGCCGGAAAAGTATATAGCAAGAAAGCCGGATAGCAGCTATCAGGCAGCCAAGACCATCCCGAAGAGAGAAAAACGGTAATCCAAATCAAGAGGAGTCTCAACCATGAATCGCAAACCTGTTACAGCAGCCCTGATGTCATTATTTCTACTCAGCCTGCCGCTTGCCATGAGTTATGCTCAGGGGAAGACGAGCCTGCCGGTGAAATATGAGGAGCTGACGGCCCCGGAGCTGGTGGAAGCCGTTGAATTATCCGACGGGATATGCCTTATTCCCCTTGGCATCCTGGAAAAGCACGGTCCCCACCTGCCCCTGGGCACCGATCTGCTGGACGTTCGTGAGAGGGCCCTGCGAGCCGCAAAAATGGAATACAGCGTCATCTTCCCGGAGTTCTACTTTGGCCAGATATATGAGGCTAAGCACCAGCCCGGTACGATAGCGTACAGTCCCGATCTAGTCTGGGAGGTGCTGGAAGAGACCTGTGACGAGCTGGCGCGCAACGGTTTCAAGAAGATCGTCCTGGTCAACGGCCACGGGGGGAACAACAGCTTCCTGCCCTACTTCTGCCAGGCCCAGCTTGCCGAAGACAAGGATTATGCCGTTGTGTTATTCAGCCCGGGGTATGACTCCACAACCGCCCAGAAAGTGGAAGCACTGCGGAAGACCACGACGGGCGGTCACGCAGGGGAGACGGAGACGTCGATGATCCTGGCTCACAGGCCGGACCTGGCGCACGTAGAGCGGGGAGCGGACCAATCCGGGGAGAACCTGGAACGTCTGGAGCATTTGAGACACGGTTATACGGCTATCTGGTGGTATGCGCAATTCCCCAACCATTATGCCGGCGACGGCAGTGAGGCCAACCGGGAGATCGGCGAGTTGCTGCTCAACGGTCAAGCGACCCAGCTGGCGGAATTGATCAGAATATTGAAGAAGGATAAGACCATTATGAAGCTGCAGCGGGAATTTTTCGACAAGTCGGAGAATCCGCTCAAGACCAGGCAGTGAGGATCTGATACTGGGTTTTAACAATTATCCAATTAGAGGGAGGAGTTCCATGAGGGCAATATTATTTCCAAAGGCTCTCCTGATAATGATTGTGCTGCTCGTTTGTCCCGATTTAACTCCCGCACAGGATCTAAAGCCGATCCAGCTTCTGAAGCCGCAAGCAGACGGCGGCAGGCCGCTGATGCAGGTATTACAGGACAGGAGGTCCACGCGTGAATTCAGCGCCAAGAAGCTGCCCGAGCAGGTACTTTCCGACCTGCTCTGGGCGGCGTTCGGGGTGAACCGCCCGGAAGCGGGTAAGCGTACGGCGCCATCGGCGGCGAACCTGCAGGAGATCGATATTTACGTTGCCACGGCCGACGGCCTATACCTATATGATGCGAAGGCGCACGCGCTGGAGCCGATCCTGGCGGAGGATGTCCGGGCCGCGACCGGGGTTCAGCCGTTCGTGCAGGAGGCGCCGGTGAACCTCGTCTACGTCGCGGACTTCTCGAAGATGGGCGAGTGGACGACCGAGGAAAAGGTCTTCCATTCAGCCGCCAATACGGGCTTCATCGGCCAGAATGTCTACCTGTACTGCGCTTCCGAGGGATTGGGGACGGTGGTGCGGGGGTCAGTTGACAAGCCGGCCCTGGCAAAGGTGATGAAGCTGCGGCCGGACCAGCAGGTTATCCTCGCGCAATCGGTGGGGTATCCGAAGGATTAGTAATCGCGGGGAGCAGCAGAGAGGGAATAAGGTCATAGACGCCAGCGACGGCAGCCGAAACCTGTTGAAGGGAAGTAATTCAGGTTATACATTCAACAGTGAAGAGTACACTTCAAGCCCGGCAGAGAAGTAACACGCATTACGACTGACCTGACAGATTGATATATAGCATAAATACCGTTTGTTACCAGTCAGGTACACCTGCTTTTGAGGCGCCAATCATATGATCCAGACGATTCAAGTGGTGTTCATTGATATCACAACAAGGAGAAATCATCATGAGCGATGAAAAAAATGATCTTCCCGAAGAGACTACCAGTAAGAAAACCGGGAAAAAGGTGGACCGGCGAGATTTTCTTCAGACTCTGACCGCCATACCGGTGCTCGGTCTTTTCGGATACGCCCTACAGAAGGAAATCCGCTACAATAAGGCACAGAAGGCTACGAAGACGGGGGCCAAAGTTCCGCCTTCAGGCCTTTCCGATCTGAATATAGCCCTGATCGGCGCCGGAGCCCAGGGGGAAGTGCTGATGAACGCGATGCTGAAGATACCGAACATAAGGTTCCGCGCGGTGTGCGATATCTGGACCGAATACAGCCTGAAGAAGGCGGTCGGCCTTTTAAATAAATACGATTTTGACGTCAATGGATACGAGGATTACCGGGAGCTGCTTGACAAAGAGAAAGACCTGGACGCGGTGATCATCGCCACGCCGGATTTCTGGCATGCCCAGCATGCGGTGGACTGCCTGGAGGCCGGCCTGAACGTTTATTGTGAGAAAGAGATGTCCAACACGCTGGAGAAGGCCAAAAGCATCGTCCTCGCGGCGCGCAAGACCGGCAAGTTGCTTCAGATCGGGCATCAACGGCGGAGCCATCCGCGCTACATCCACTGCTACGAGAAGATCCTGAAGGAGGCCAAGATGATCGGCCGGATCGTCACGGTGAACGGTCAGTGGAACCGGTCGCCGCAGCCGGAGTTGGGCTGGCCCAAGAGATACACCATATCCGATGCCAAGCTGAAGCAGTACGGCTTCAAATCCATGGCGCAATTCCGCAACTGGCGCTGGTACAAGGGACTGGGCGGGGGCCCGATTGTGGACCTGGGGTCTCACCAGATCGATATCTACAACTGGTTCCTGGAAGCCCGCCCCAAGGCCGTGATAGCCAGCGGTGGTACCGACTATTACCCCAAAGCGACGCACGAGTGGTATGATACCGCCATGGTAATTTTCGAATATGAGACCGAAGGGGGGCCGGCCAGGGCTTATTACCAGACCCAGACGACCAATGGCAGCCAGGGGTATTACGAAAACTTCATGGGTGACCAGGGCACGCTGGTGATCTCAGAATCCGCGGCGGGCCATTCCGGGTCCATTTTCCGCCAGCCACAGGCGCCTGACTGGGACGAGTGGGTTCGAAAGGGGTATGTTTCCGCACCCGAAATCCAGCTGCTAAAGCCGGAAACGGAGGCGGTCCTGGACGTGCGGGAGACGATATCTCCCGACGAACACAAAGTTCCGATCGAATTCAACGATCCCTATCACAAGCCTCATCTGGAGAACTTTTTCAATGCCATTCGCGGGACCGAGGAGTTGAATTGTCCTGCCGAAGTCGGATATGAAACCGCCGTCACGGTCCTGAAGGTCAACGAGGCCATCGAGGCGGGTGAGCGGCTGTATTTCAATCCGGGTGAATTCGAGATCTGAACCGATCGAAAATAAATATAGCATATTTATTCCTTAAAGAAGAAAGGCATATACAAGATATGGAAGAGCAAAAGTCCAACCAATTGCAGATGATAGCCCTAGTTGTTCTACGGATGATGATCGGGTGGCATTTCCTTTACGAGGGGGTAGCAAAACTAATGAAACCGAACTGGTCCGCCGCGGGGTATCTGATGCAGTCCAGGGGAATCTTCTCGGGCATTTTCAGGTGGATGGCCGACACGCCCAGCGTACTCAGCGTCGTGAGCCAGTTGAATATGTGGGGCCTTACAGCGATCGGACTCGGGCTGATACTGGGCTGTTTCACGCGGGCAGCAAGCTATGCAGGAATAGCACTACTCGTGGTGTTCTACCTGTGTAACCCACTTTTCGTTGGTTATTACTATTCGATTCCGATGGAGGGCAATTATCTGATCGTCAACAAGAACCTGGTCGAGATGGCAGCCCTTTTCGTCATCGCTGTCACATACAGCAGCAGGTACGTTGGAGTTGACCGTATTCTTTATAAGCTATTTCAAAAATAACAGCGGGATACAATAGCACTTCCTGACTTCAACAACAGTCTTCAAATTCCCGGCTGCCTGATAACGGGAGCCAGCAGAGGCCTGAATGCAGGCAGCACCGCGGGAAACCGGGGGCATAGAAACCCGGCCTCAGCATCCAATACATACGGAGGGTGAAAATCATGCGTCTTTGTATCTGCTTTATTTTATCCCTGAGTATCGCAATCGGGGCACCATTTACAGATGATCATATATATCCCGTTGAAGACTTTTACAACAGAAATGTAGAATTGCCAATTGATTATGCTAATCCGGAGGGAGGGACGTTTATCCTTTATTATCAATTAAGCAAGAACTTTGATAAAAAGCAGCCAACGATATTCTTCATTAATGACAGCCAGCAAGCGCACGGCGCACCCGGTAAGGTAGATGCGCTGGCTGAGCGGTATCAATTCGATGATTCCTTCAACCTAGTCCGCATCGAACCCAGAGGGAGGAAATATTCCTACATAGATGTCAGAAGTGAAGACGGATCGATTGACTGGGAGAAGGCATATCATCTCCTGTCATCGTGGCAATCAGTCGAAGATATCGAGCGAGTAAGGCAGGACCTATTCTCTGAGAATCCTGATACGAAAATCTACCTCTATGGAAGATCAGGGGGCGGATACCTGGTACAGGAATATCTAGCCCGATACTCTCATAACGCAGCAAAGGCTTTTATGCGTTGTGCACCAAACCCACTCATCATGAAGGAGCTGGGATATCTCGAATCGAAACACCTTGTCAAATCGCTGGATGCCGTTAATCCGGGGCTCAAAGCAAAACTGAAGGAGATTATCGATAGAGAGACCGTGCCGAAATTAGAATTATTATGGCTGCTGCTGAGACTCGGGTATCAACATCAGGACCCCGGCCCATCTCAGGCAGTCGTCATCAACGAACTCCATGAAAACAACATGGACACCTATACATCGTATATGGAGAAGCGGGGCTTCAGTTATTCACAACTGAAGGGAAATACGGCACTCTATGAGCAAATGGGAACGGGCATATTTATGCGGGCCCTCGAATGTGACGGCTTGTACCTTCTCGGGCCTGAGCCTGATTATATCGACCCGCTGTATTACTGCTACAGAGATTTATCCTCCTCTGTCTTTCACTTGATCGAAGAGGGGAGAGTCCCCCCGCCGACCTATCCATCCCTGGACGATTTAAGGGGGATCGAAACGGAAGTGTTCTATCTCGCCGGGAAGAACGATCACATGTCTCCATACCAGATCGGTATTGAACTTGGGAAGTATATAAAAAACTACGAGTTATATATATCCGATGACAACCATCTTTTCCAGAAACATAAGGACTGTTATCCGCAGCTTCGAAACGCATTTTTTAAATACAGCAGCGGATCAAAAGAATTACGGGAGGCAAGAACGTGCCCGGAATGCAGTGAATGGAAACCTGACTAGACGCCGGGACCGGATATTGGATGGAATCCCGCCAAACCCGCCACCAGCGGAGCTAACGGCGGGGCTGGATACTGGATGCATACCCTGAGCCTGTGGAAGGGCTGGCCGCTGTTTATGGGCTAGATCGTGGAGCCGTGACGGGACCGCCTGCTGGAGTTGGTATGCTAGCGGGTAGAAGGAGCGGAAAAAACAGTCGAACTTCTTCAGTGGCTGAATGACTATATGAAAACAATCGTAATTACCGGCAGCACGCGGGGCATCGGGTATGGGCTGGCGGATGCCTTGCTGGAGCTGGGGTGCCAGGTGGTCGTGAGCGGGCGAACGCCTGAGGGAATAGAGCGTGCGATAAGACGACTGTCCGAAGGGCGGGGCCAAGAGCACCTTCTGAGTCTGACCTGCGACGTGACCGATATCGACCAGGTGCAGGCCCTGTGGGATAGCTCCCTGAGCCATTTCGGGAAGGTGGACATCTGGATCAACAACGCCGGGCTGGGGCATTTTCCCAGGGACTGGTGGCAGATGCCGCCGGAGGAGATACGGTCGGTGGTGGAGGCCAATGTCATCGGTGCCATGTATGGTGCACGGGTAGCCCTGGCGGGCATGCGCAAGCAGGGCTTCGGTGCGCTCTACAACATGGAAGGGATGGGCAGCGACGGGCGGAAAGTGGCGGGGATGGCCCTCTACGGCAGCACCAAATCCGCACTGGGATATCTAACCGACTCCCTGGCCAAGGAAGTCAAAGGTTCGGCGATTATCGTCGGGGCGCTGCGGCCCGGGATGGTGGCCACTGACCTAGTGACCAAGCCCTATGAAGGCCGGCCGGAAGAGTGGGCCAAGGTGAAGGGCATCTTCAACATCCTGTCCGAGCGGGTGGAGACGGTTACGCCCTGGCTGGCCGACAAAGTCATGGCCAATCGGAAAAACGGCATACGGATCACGTGGCTTACCAACAGGAAGCTAATGTGGCGGTTCCTTACCGCGCCCGTTAGGAAGAGGGATGTCTTCGGGGATATCACTACGACGACAAATTAAAGGAACAGGATAGCCAGCAGTTTCCAGTGCTGGTGATGAAGCGTGGGGGTGGTGAAGGCTGAGAGCTATTCATTGGCAGGATCGTGGAACCGGTGTGGGAAGAGGGGTGGCCGTAAATCAGTTACCGGACACGGCCTGACAGATCACTAACTGGCTTTCAGCGAACCGGCGCCTTAATTCAGCTTCCGGTGGTGGTTCTTCAAACAGGCCGTAAACCGCGCTCCCGCTGCCTGACAAGCTTGCATAAGCGGCTCCCGTTGCAAGCAATCCTTCCATAATCTCTGCCAGCTGCCCGTGGCGGGGGAAGACCATCTCCTCGAAGTCGTTGGTGAATGCGTCCCAGGGAATGGGCTCCCGGGCGATCAGCTCGTCAAGGGCGGGTGGTGGCGGGAAGCTCCGCCTGGAGGCGAACTGCCCGTAGGCCCAGGCGGTGTCCACGCCGAAGGGCGGGATCACCAAGACGACGGTATAGGGCAGCATGCGCTCCAGGGGCGTGAGCAGCTCGCCGATGCCCTCACCCAGCTGCAGACCGCCGCGGATAAAGAAGGGCACGTCGGCGCCCAGCTCCACGGCCAGTTCTTCCATCTCAGGGACCGTCATCCCGGTATGCCAGAGTTCGTTCAGCCCCTTCAAGACCGCCGCCGCGTCGCTGGAGCCGCCGCCAAGGCCGGCTCCTGGCGGGATGCGCTTGACCAGCTGGATGTGGACCCCCTTGGCAGCACCTGTCTTCTCCTGGAACAGGCGGGCGACCTGCACGCAGAGATTGTTGTCGTCGGTGGGAACCCCGCCAGCGGCGGGACCGGTGACTTCAAGTGTTACTTTAGGATCGGGCTGATCGGTGAGGGTTACTTCGTCGCCGAAGTCGAGCTCCTGGAAGAGGGTGTGGAGCAGGTGGAGGCCATCCTCCCGGCGGCCTACTATGCGCAGCCCGAGGTTGATCTTGGCGTTGGCGGTGAGGGAAAGCGGCACGGGCGCGGGCTCAGGCGGCGGCCAGGGCCGCCCTAATCCGCTCGCGGCACTTCTCCAGGCCGAAGGTCTCGACGATGGTTATCATGTCCGGTCCAACGACCCGCCCGGCGATGGCGGCGCGGATGGGATGCCACAGCTCCCGGCCTTTCAGGCCGAAATCCTCGCCGATGGCCTTGACGGTTGACATGAACCACTCGCCGCTAAGGTCTGTCGAAGGCCCGGCCCTTGACGGGTCGGTGGATTCATCCAGCTTGGCCAGCAGCATTGACAGGATGCCGGCGGCCTCGGCACCGGTGAGGGCCTCGCGGGCGTCGTCGTCATAGACCACCGGGTCTTCGAAGAAGAAAGCCAGCAGGTCAGGGACATCGGACAGCAGGCTGACCTTGGTGTGCACGGCGGCGGCCATGGCCTCGGTGACGTCCCACTGCGTGTCGAAATAGGGCTGGATGGCTTCCCGGAATTCGGGCAGGCTCAGCCGCCGGATGTGCTGGCCGTTGATCCAATGCAGCTTTTCGGTGTCGAAGATAGCCCCGCTTTTCTGGACCCGCTCCAGGCTGAAGGCCTGAACGAGCTCCTCAACGCCGAAGATGTCCTGGTCGCTCTGGTCGTGCCAGCCCATCAAGGCAATAAAATTGATCAGCGCCCCGGGCAGTATGCCTTGAGTCCGGTACTCCTCCACCGCCACGGTGCCCTGGCGCTTGGAGAGCTTGGAGCGGTCCTTGTTGAGCAGGAGGGGGAGGTGGGCGAACCGGGGCGGTTCCCAGCCGAAGGCCTGGTAGAGCAGCAGGTGTTTGGGCATGCTGGGCAGCCACTCCTCGCCGCGGATCACGTGGCTTACCTGCATCAAGTGGTCGTCGACCACGTTGGCCAGGTGGTAGGTGGGGAAGCCGTCGCCCTTAAGCAGGACCTGATCGTCCACCGTTTCCAAGTCGAAGGCCACCTTCCTGCGGACGATATCCTCGAACACTATCCGGCCGGACTCGGGGACGGCTAGCCGTATTATGCTGGTTTCGTCGGCGGCCCGGGCCTCCGCGTCGCCCGGGGGCAGGTTCCGGCAGTGGCGGTCGTAGCGGGAGGCGACACCCATCTTGCGCTGCCGATCCCGGAGCTGCTCCAGGCGCTCGGGGGTACAGAAGCAGCGGTAGGCGTGGCCGTCGTCGAGGAGCTGCTGCACGTGGCGGTGGTAGATCTCAAGCCGCTCCGACTGGACATACGGGCCCAGCTTGCCGCCGGCTTGAGGGCCTTCGTCAACATCGAGGCCGGCCCATTCCAGCGCTTCCAGAAGATTCTCCAAGGCCCCTTCCTTGCGGCGGGACTGGTCGGTGTCCTCGATCCGCAGGATAAAGCTGCCGCCCTGCTGCCGGGCGAACAGCCAGTTGTAAAGGGCGGTGCGCAGGCCACCTACGTGCAGGAAGCCGGTGGGGCTGGGGGCGAAACGGACGCGGGTGCTCATTTTTTCACCATTGTTACCGTTGCCACGGCCAGCGCCGCGATTCCCTCGCCCCGGCCGGTGAAGCCCAGGTGGTCGGTGGTGGTGGCCTTGATACTCACCCGGCCGGTTTCGACCTCCAGCACTTCGGCGACGTTGCGGCGCATTTCGGTAATATAGGGTGCGATGGCCGGTTCCTGGAGGATCACGGTGCAGTCCACGTTGCTGATCCGGCCGTCTGCCTCCGTTACGATTTCCCGGGCCCGCTGCAGGAAGACCCGGCTGTCGGCATCCTTCCAGCGGGGATCGGACGAGGGGAAATGCGCGCCGATATCCCCTGCGGCGACGGCGCCCAGCAGGGCATCCACTACGGCGTGGATCACCACGTCGCCGTCGCTGTGGCCGCTGATAGATTTCTTGCAGGGAATGTTGACACCGCCGAGGGTGATCCTACTGCCCGCCACGAAGCCGTGGACGTCAAGGCCGAGGCCGGTCTTAATCATTCTGCATTCTCCATTCCAGGTAGCGCCAGTCTTCGGGGGTGGTCACCTTGATGTTGCCGGGCGAGCCTTCCACAACGGCGATGCGCCCGCCGACGGCCTCCACCAGAGTGGCCTCATCGGTACCCGCCAGGCCGGTATCCTCAGCCTGCCGCAGGGCCCGGCGCAGGATATCGGCCCGGAAAGCCTGGGGCGTCTGGGCGCGCCAGACGGACGTCCGGGGGATAGTGTGGCTGATCGTCCCGCTATGCTTATCAGAGGTAGTGGGCACCGCCTCCACCTCCTTCAAGGTGTCACTGGCGGGGATGGCCACAATGGCGCCGTCGAAATCGCGGCAGAGGGCCACCGTCTCGCCGATCCAGCGGGGCTCAAAGAGGGGGCGTACCGCGTCGTGGACTACTATCACCTGGATATCAGGTGGCAAGGCTTCCAGGCCGGCGGCCGCCGAGGCCTGGCGGACAGCCCCACCCGCCACCAGGAGCAGTTCAACGCCAGCGGGCGCCAAGGGTAGCAACTGCTCCCCGATGCCGTCCAGGTCCTCCTCGGGTACGGCCACCACTACCAGTGAGACGACATTGGCTGACCATACCCGCTCCAGGGTATGCACCAGCAGGGGTCTCCCTGCCAGCAGCCGGAACTGCTTCCTGGTCTCGCCGGGAAAGCGGGTGCCGGTTCCCGCCGCTGGGATGATAGCCGCAACCGGGAGATGATCAGGATTCGTCATGTCAGGGCGCCGGACTCATGTAAATGCTATAAAATGAGCATGGCGTCGCCATAGCTATAGAACCGGTATTCCTCACGGACGGCTTGCCGGTAGGCCCGGAACAGGAACTGACGACCCATAAAGGCCGATACCATCATGATCAGGGTGGATCTGGGCAGATGGAAGTTCGTCAGCATGGCATCGACGATTTTGAACTCGTAGGGGGGATAGATGAACAGGTCGGTCCACCCCTCCCCGCTGGTTATCTGATGCCCCCGGGCAGCGAGGGTTTCCAGGGTCCGGGCGGTAGAGGTGCCCACGGCCACTACCCGCTGTCCCCCGGCCAGGGCCCGGTTAACGGCCTCCGCGCTCTCCTCACTCACGCTATAATACTCGGCGTCCATGTGGTGCCGGGTCACGTCCTCCACCTGCACCGGGCGGAAGGTACCCAGCCCGATGTGCAGGGTGATATAGACGAGCTGCACTCCCTTTGCACGCAGCTGGTCCAGCAGTGCCTCGGTGAAATGCAGGCCGGCCGTGGGTGCGGCCACGGCTCCCCGGTGGCGGGCATAGACCGTCTGGTAGGCGCTTCGGTCCTGCGGTTCGGGTTCCCGGCGGATATAGGGCGGCAGCGGGGACCGGCCATGCTGCTCAAGAAAGTCGTGGAGGGAGTGGTTCGAAAGTTGAAAGTGAACGACCCGTCCCCCGGAAGCGGTTGAATCCATTACCCGACAGTGAGCTTCCCCGTTGAAAAGCAGCCGGTCACCCACGCGCACCTTGCGCCCGGGCCTGACCAGCACCTCCCAGCGGTCGTTCTCAAGCTCCTGTAGCAGCAGCACCTCGATTCTCGCCGAGGTCCCCTCCCTAGTAGCGTAGAGGCGGGCGGGGAACACGCGGGTGTCATTCAGGACGAGGACGTCACCCTCATTAAGGAATCCGGAGAGCTCGTAGAAACGGTGGCCGCCGATAACTTCGGCGGCCCGATCCAGGACCATGAGGCGGCAGTGGTCGCGTTCCTCGGGGGGGAACTGGGCGATGAGGTGTTCGGGGACCTCCAGGTCGAAGTCCGACAGGCGGGGAGTCTCTTCGATGGCGGTGGTGTCCATGGGGGAGCCGCGGGTCAGAACAAGTGCTCTTGCTGCTCCTTGTCGGCTGGCGGCTTCAAGTCGAGGTAGTCATATACCTTCTCCAGGGCGACGCGGCCCCGGGGGGTCCGCTGCAGGAAGCCTTCCTTGATCAGGAAGGGTTCGTAGACCTCCTCGATGGTGCGGGGGGATTCGTGCAGGGCGACCGACAGGGTCTCAATGCCGACCGGCCCCCCGTGATAGTTCTTTACCAGGGTGGTGAGAATACGGCGGTCCATTTCGTCCAGCCCGATCTCGTCGATGCCCAGCCGCTGGAGGGCGTTGCGGGCCATCTCCAGGTTCAGGTGGCCGGTGCCGTCCACCTCGGCGAAGTCGCGGGCGCGGCGGAGGATGCGGTTGGCCAGCCGGGGCGTGCCCCGTGAGCGCCGGGCGATCTCCTCGGCGGCGTCCTGGTCCAAGGCGATCTGCAGCAGCTCCGCCGACCGTACGATCACCTGCCGGAGCTCCTCGGCGGAGTAGAAATCGAGGCGCAGGATGACGCCGAACCGGTCCCGTAGGGGCGAGGTGAGGTTGCCCAGGCGGGTGGTGGCGCCGATGAGGGTGAAGGGGGCCAGAGCCAGCTGGATCGAGCGGGAGTTGGGGCCCTTGTCCAAGAGGATGTCGATGCGGTAGTCCTCCATAGCGGCGTAGAGGTATTCCTCGACCGTGTTGTTGATGCGGTGAATCTCATCGACGAAAAAGACGTCCCTTTCGGCGAGGTTGGTGAGGATGCCGGCCAGGTCGGCGGGGCGTTCCAGCACCGGCCCGGAGGAGGGCTTGATACTGACGCTCAGCTCGCGGGCGATGATGTAGGCCAGGGTGGTCTTGCCGAGGCCGGGGGGGCCGAACAGGAGCACGTGATCGAGGTTCTCGCTGCGCCGCCGGGCCGATTCGATATAGACCTTGAGATTGGCCACCGTCCCCTCCTGCCCGATAAACTCCTCCAGCCGGGACGGGCGCAGTGATTTTTCGGCTACAATGTCTTCTTCAGTGGGCTGGGGCGTGGTGAGTTTGGACTCGATCATCTATGAAAAAGTTAAGCCGAGCCGCTGTCATAAACAAAGGGGGAAGTCCGGGGGCGTTATCGATTGACGATTGTCGATTGAAGATTGGAGAATGCAGCTAGTAATAGAGAAAATCCATGAAGGGATTCATATTTTTCGGCCAGTTGGATCACCCGACTGAACCCGTGGGTGAATGGGCTAAACTGAATAGAGGCCAGAATGAGAAAAAGGGGCTGGAAGGAGGTGTTCGATCAATACGGGCAGAGGATCCGGTAGGGGGGGGTTTACCTCACGGACCGCCCTAGATAAGTCCGGCGATACGGCGCAGAATCCATTCCGAGCCCAGCAGCAGGACCAACGCTATCCATAAGTAGCGGAACTGCCACAGGGAGAGGTAATATTCCCGGGTGACCGTCCTGGCGGTGTAGGCCAGTCCCGAGATCAGCTGCTCGACGCCCTGCAGGCCGGTATATTCGCCGCCAGTGGACTGAGCCAGCCGCTCCAGGCCGTAGCGATTCTGGGCCAGGGATTCCAGCTCCACGCGCCCGACCTGGACCTGAAATCCCGGGCGAGTGGCCTCCTCACTCGTGCCGGTCTCATCGTAAATCCTAAAACGATAGGAGCCTGCTTCCCCCGGCCAGAACTCGCCCTCGTATTCACCCGTTTCGAAGTTATAATTCAGGGTCGTCGTAGCGGAACTTTCGGGGCCCTGGATCTCAACCGTCAGAATGGTCTGGAGCAGCTTTGTCCCGGCCCGGTCCCGCATGATTCCCCGGAGGAGCACTTTTTCACCCAGATGGTACTGGCGGCGGTCGGGTTGAATTACGTAAGGTGAAAAGCCCTCCGGTTCCAGCTCCCATTCCACGAGGGCCTGAAGGACGTCCCCCAGATAATCTTTCCAGGCGGTGCGGTTGAGCTTGAGATTGGTGGCGGCCAGGGCCGGAAGCAGCAGGACGCCGCGCTTGACCCCGTCCGTTTCCCCGTAACTGACGACCAGCCGGTCCTGGTCGTCGGATATGAGGGCTTTCATGCCCCTGTTAGCCCGGGATTCAAGGACATGGACCAACTGAGCGGGCGGGAAATCAACGCTGTAGCGTCCCGGCGCCATGCGGGAGAGCGTTTTCAACTCCGGCTGGGGCACCGGTGTGAGCCTGGACAGGGAACCCTGATCCTCATCTTCCACCACCACCTGCAATCCCAGCGAACGCATCGTACGGACAAATTCGCGGTTGCGATTGTCCGGTCCTTCAACCACGAGGACGGGTGTTTTATCGCGGCGCAATTTGGCCAGGAGCCGGTCCGTGTAGCCTTCCGGCAGCGTAGTGGTGGGATAATTGTCCAGGACAACCAGGTCCTGAGGTGTGGACCAGAAAAGGGACTCATCTCCCCGCCATACACTGCGCAGGAAGACAAGGTGGTTGACAGCGGTATGCTGAGTCCGTTCAATCACCTGACTGATCAACGGCGTGTTGGCTGATAGGGCACCGGTAAGGAGGGTGATTCTCCGGCGGCCGGGCAGCACGTCGATCCGGAACTCCCGCCGGTTATTGTCAATGTTGGCCTCTTCGGGAAGCACCATCAGCTCCACCCGGAAGCGGGGGGCGTCCAGCCTGCCCACCACCGACGTTTCGAAAGAGCGGATATATTCCTGGGAGGTGATCACAATCTGCTCTGAGTGGATCAATTGGTCCTCATGAAAGACGAGGAGACGGCTACGCTTATCAGCGGCATTTTTTCCCCGCACCACGACGCGTATCGTGCTCTGCTCCTGGTCGAGCAGTGAAAGGGGATAGTGAACTTCAAGAATGCTCAGGTCGAGGCCGGCAGCGGTGTCCCCAACCCCGAAGGTGAAAATCGGCATTCTGGGGGAACTGGCGATAGCACTAGGGTCCATGCCCGACGTAGCCACTCCATCGGAGAACAGAAACGCCGCCTGCAGGTCACCGGTCTGGCAAATCTCTTCCAGGAGACTGAAGTCCGTCAGGCGTTCGTCGGGCAGATACTCGAAGCGCAGGTCGGTCTTGGGGACCAGCTTCTCACCGAAGGTCAGGATGACAGGCTGATAGTTGTGCTCGTCGGCCCATTCGACGATGGATGCAGCCCCGGAGAAAACCGTGGATGCCGAAGCCTCGGGGTGGTTTGCCATACTGAGAGAGTTATCCAAGAAAATGCCAATGCGGGGGGGCATCAGGACCTTTCGCGCCCACTCGATCCGGGGATCAAAGAGGAGGAGCAGGATCACCACCAGCAGCAAGGCTCTCAGGGCGATAATCCACCCCCGGAAGGTCCCGGGCAATGACCGCATCCAGAGTCGGTAGGTGATCAGAAGGGCTGAGAGGATCAACACTGCCACCGGCACCAGGCCCCAGTGCAGCGCCGATTGCAGCTCAACCCTGGGCATGGCCTTGTGAGGTTTGGCTCGGCCGGGAGTGGTCCGCGAGGCTCAGGTTGGGTTTAACCTCAAGGTCAAGGGAGGACCGGTCCCCGGCCTGAAGACGTACATAACCGGCCATGGCGATCATAGCGGCGTTGTCGGTGCAGAACTCCAGCGGAGGATAGGATATGGAGAGGTTTTCCGATGCGGCCCAGTCATCCAGCCGGTTGCGCAGCCGGGCATTCGCCGATACGCCCCCGGCAACACAGACCCGGCTCAGCCCAGTCAGTCGCACCCCCTGTTGCAGCCGGTCCAGCAGGCTGTCCACGATGGCTTCCTGGTAAGCAGCGGCGATATGCCGCTGGCGTTTGAGCTGTTGGGACTCGCTGAGATCACGGAGGTGGTGGTAAAGGGCTGTTTTCAGACCGCTGAAGGAAAAATCGCATTTTGGTGATCCTTTCATAGGCCGGGGGAAATCGACGGACTGTGGATCACCTTTTTCAGCGACGGCCTCGATGGCGGGACCACCGGGATATCCCAGTCCCAGCAGACGCGCTCCCTTGTCAAAGGCCTCGCCGGCAGCGTCGTCAAGGGAACGCCCCAACAGAGTGTATTGGCCGACGCCGTCAACCCGCCATAGGTGGGTATGCCCGCCGCTGGCGAGGAGGCAGAGGTAGGGATAGCTGTCCGCCGTCGGGGGGTCCTGTAAGAAATTGGCCCATAAATGGCCTTCCATATGATCTATGCCGATGAAGGGCAGGCTGAGTGATTGGGCCAGTCCCTTGGCGAAATTGAGTCCAACTATGAGGGCACCGGCCAGCCCCGGGCCGTAGGTTGCAGCGATGCCGGTCAGGTCGTGTATGGAAGTACCGGCGGCGGCCAGGGCTTGTTCCACCACGGGTATAATATGGAGTTCATGCAGCCGGGAGGCCACTTCGGGGACCACGCCGCCGTAAGCGGTGTGGTCCGGTTGAGGGGTAATAATATTTGAGCGCAGAGAGCCGTCCGCCACCACCGCTGCCGCTGTCTCATCGCAGCTACTTTCAATACCCAGCACGATCATGACGCCCGGCGGGTGGCAATGATCTCCAATTGCTTCGGGACCAAGTCCCGGTATTCCAGGAGGAACTCGTCCAGCCGGACCTGAGGCTCAACCAACGGGTTTGCTGGGGACCACTGGGTCCGGTAATCTACAAACACTTCCACCGCATCCTCGTCCAGGCTGGAGAGGTAGTCCACCCCCCCGGTTACTGTGAGGGATACCGTTGAGGGAACTAATTCGACGTCGAGGTTTTCAGGGACGCTAATTATAGTCACCGGCACCTCCGTAAACCGACGTTCGCCAATCATCTGAACATCAAAGTTCAGGGTGACGTTCAGGGGTTCGATGGCGAGGCTCTTGCCGGGGTCAGGATCCCAGAGGCCGACGGTGATCTCCAAGGGTTCAGCAATACTGCGATACGTGCGTCGGCTGGTGAGGACTTCCTCAACTCTGTCCACTGCCTCAACAGCCCCCTTCACGAGGACCTGGGGAGGCGCTATCAGGACATCACCTACCTGAATATATCCGGTAGCGATATCCACCGTGACCTGTGAACGGACCGGTACCCGCTTTTCCTTATAGTCGCTGAGTACGATCTGAATGCTGTCAGGCCGCACGACTTCAATGAACTCAAGGCTTTCCAGAATGCCCGGGATGGATATGGAAATGCGTTGAGGACTGTTCCGAAGATATTCTTCCAGGTAGAATACATGGCGCTTTTGCACCCGCTCCAGATCCAGCACCAGTTTCGATTTGAAGAAGGGGAGGAAAAGGTAAAGTTTGGCCAGGGCGCGGCCGGTCCCCTTAAAACGGAGGGTTGCGGTCTGGGGTGTTTCTTCACCAAGGGCCTTGCCCTCTTGGATGTTCCTGATCTCGATGGGAAATTCGGCGTTAGCTTCGAACTGGCTGTTGCTGATTGAGAAGAACCAGAGGATGACTGCCAATCCTACAGCTACCAGCTTGTAGACAGGATCAGCGTAAATGGGTTTTCGGTTAAAAGCGGACCGCGCCATCTGCTTCTACCTATCGCCGGGGGAGCTGCTCATGGGAACTGAGGGAAGTAACGGTCAGGGAGGATTCCGCTCAGCTTCCAGTGGGGATCGCTCCAAAATTCCTGGGTTTTACTGCTACTCAGTTTTTCCCGTGGTTTTCTTATCACTGCTTTTGGCCGCCTTTTTATCCGAGCTTTTGGATGACTTCGCCTTAGTCTCCTTTTTAGCCTTTACCGCCGTTTTCTTCTTGCTCCCCTTCGTCGCCGATTCGGTGGCAGCAGCAGCGGCTTTCTTTTTGGTCTCGGCTTTATCCTTCGGGGCTTCCTCTACCTTGGCCACTTCTGCCGCTGCGGCTTCATCGGTTTTGGTTTCCGCTTTCTTTTTCTTGGGTGCGGCTTTCTTTTCGACCTTGGGCTTATCCGCCGGGGCTTCCTCTACCTCTACCGCTTCTGCCGCTGCGGCTTCTTCGGCTTTGGCTTCGGCTTTCTTTTTCTTGGGTGCGGCTTTCTTTTCGACCTTGGGCTTATCCGCCGGGGCTTCTTCTACCTCCACCGCTTCTGCTGCTGCGGCTTCTTCGGCTTTGGCTTCGGCTTTCTTTTTCTTGGGTGCGGCTTTCTTTTCGACCTCTGGTATATCCGCCGGGGCTTCCTCCGCATCTTCAGGTCTAGCTGCCAGAACATCCGAGATAAGAATAACTTTCTTGTCAGCAATGCTGAGCTCCTGGACCGTCACCTCCATGGTATCACCAGGTTTCAGATGCTCGGTGGCCTTCCTCCGGTCCCGCTTAGGAATATCTCTGAGAGGTATGATACCCTCGATATCCATTTCCATCTGGAGGATCACTCCCTTATCCAGCACACGGATAACATCCCCTTTAACCTGCTTGCCCGATGGGAAGTAGGTCTCGATCTGATCCCAGGGATCATCTACTACCTGTTTGAGACCCAAGGCAATGCGCCGATTCTCACGGGAGACATCGAGTACGCGGACATCCAGCTCATCGCCCTTGCTCAATATTTCCCGTGGGTGACGGACATTCCTGGTCCATGACAAGTCGGTGATGTGGATGAGGCCGTCAATGCCCTCTTCCAGTTCGACGAAGGCACCGAACTGTGTCAGGTTGCGTACCAGGCCTTTCTGGATAGTTCCCACCTTGTACTTCTCTTCGATCTGATCCCAGGGATCGGGCTGCAATTGCTTGACGCCCAGAGAAATTTTCCGTTCATTGACATCAACATTAAGGATCTTGGCTTCGATATTCTCGCCCAGCGAGAACATCTCCGACGGATGACGAACGTGCTTGATCCATGACATTTCGGAGACGTGCACCAGACCCTCGACTCCCTTTTCGATCTCAACAAAGGCTCCGTAGTTGGTCATGCTCACTACCTTACCTTCAATAACCGAGCCGACTGGGTATTTAGCTTCAACGCTCTCCCAGGGATGCGGCTGGAGCTGCTTGAGCCCCAGGGAGACCCGCTGCTTTTCCGGGTCAAAGTCGATCACCTTGATGGTAATAAGCTCATCCATCTCGACGATTTCCGAGGGGTGGATTACCCGTCCCCAGCTCAGGTCGGTGATATGGAGCAGTCCATCCAGGCCGCCCAGATCGACGAAAACGCCAAAGTCAGTGATGTTCTTGACGCGGCCTTCAAGAACCTGCCCAACATGGAGATCGGCGATGAGGCTGTCTTTTCGCTCCTGCAGGTCAGCCTCCATCAGCTCTTTACGTGACAGTACGATATTTTTCCGTGCCTCGTTAATCTTTACGATCTTGAACTCAAATTCCTGGCCGATGAATTCGTCGAAATCCTGAACGGGCCGGATGTCTATCTGGGATCCAGGCAGGAAGGCGGGAACGCCGTCGAGATCGACAACCATCCCTCCCTTAATACGTCGGGAAATTCTACCGGTGATGTTTTCGCCGGTCTGGGCCTTTTGCCTTATCTCAGCCCAGCGCTGCATGAAATCCGCTTTCTCTTTGGAAAGAACCGTCTGGCCGTTTGCATCCTCCATTCTTACCAGGTATACGTAAATCTCGTCACCGATCTGGGGAATCTCTTCCGAGCTGAATTCCTCCCTGGGAACGACCCCCTCAGATTTGAAGCCAATATCGACCAGAACCTCTCGATCATTCATACCGATTACCCTGCCATTGATAACCTCATCCTCCATGATATTACCCACTGAGGATCGCACAATCTCCTCAAGGGAGGTATCTCTTTCTATAACCTCCGATTCCTCCATGGCTTTCAGCTGTTCGGGAGTAACAGTGGTGATTTCATCCAGGATGACGGGCGCGAGGTAGTCCACTTCAACGCTGGCCTCCGCATCTGCATCAGTCTGGTCTGCGTCGTCTTCGATAACCTCGGAATCAGTCTCCGCTACTTCGGTTGCTTCCGGTTCTGCTTCCACTGCTTCCGATGCGATATCCGTTTCTGTATCGGCTTCGGGGTTAGGGTTTTCCTTATCACTCATGCTGAGCTTGCTTCTCCTTATTTAATACTTTCGCTTTCGCATTGTTTCTGTGCTGCCATAACCAGGGTAACAATAAAATCAACCTGGGCCGGGATCGTTAAATTGGTCGTGTCCACTGTTATGGCATCTCCGGCTTTCTGAAGGGGTGAGAGCTCGCGGGTGGAATCTTCGCGGTCCCTTTGCCGCAGCTCCTCAACGACGTGTTCCAGCGAAGGGTCATGTCCCCCGGCCCGGAGCTCGTCGCAGCGGCGCCGAGCCCTCTCCTCCAGGTCTGCGACGAGGAAGAACTTGAACCGGGCATCGGGAAAGACGTGTGTGCCGATATCGCGTCCCTCACAGACCACGTTCTGTTTCGTACCAATCAATCGCTGCATAACCACCATACGTTCCCGCACTATCCCCAAGGCGCTGTAGGCGCTTACCTGCCGGGTGACCTCCGGAGTACGGATAGCGTCGGTCACGTCCCGCTCGTTGAGCAACGTACGCTGCTGGTTCTTCTCCGACGTCTGAAACCGGATATCCAGGGATGCCAACAGGTTGGCCATTTCGGAGGATTCTCGCGGAGGCAGCCGTTTCTCCTGGCATGCGAGGGTAACAGCGCGGTACATAGCCCCCGTGTCCAGGTGTATAAAACCCAGCCTCCTGGCTGCCAGCCGGGCGGTAGTGCTCTTACCTGAGGCGGCAGGTCCGTCAATGGTCACCACCTTTGTCATGGATTTGACCTCGTCAAAAAGCATGGGAGTTTAACGCTGCAGAACATGAACATCCATCTGTTTCTATGTGGTTTGGGAGCCGTATTGAGGGGCAGTCAGATGGTATAGGTTATTCATTTCAGCCCGTCGCAGGCGGCGGGATCTGCCCGGTGGGAGGCTATCGGCGGAAAGCCCGGCGAAACTGGTCCGATGCAGTTTAACGAGGGGGAGTCCGTAATGTTTGAAGATACGTTTGATCTCGCGGTTTTTCCCTTCGGTCAGGACGAGCTGGTAGCTGGTTCGCCGGCCATGACGGGCAATCTCCTTTATCTGAGCCCGGACTTTAAGGCCGCCAGGAAGGACGGTACCAGCACTGAGCCGGTCGATGGCGCGGGGATTCAGGCGGCCTTTCACTTCCGCCCGGTAGCGTTTTTCGACGCCATATCGGGGATGGGTCAGCAAGTTGGCCAGCTCTCCGTCGTTGGTAATGAGCAGTGCGCCGGTTGTATCGCGGTCCAGCCGGCCGATGGGAAATAGGCGCTGGTGGTTGCGGATAAGTTCCACCACCGTTTCCCGGCCCTGGGGGTCTGTAACCGAGCTGATTACACCGGCTGGTTTGTGAAGCAAGTATACCACCTGTTCCGGCTGCGGCTCAACGGGGCGACCATCCACCTCCACCAGGTCATCCTCACCGATATCGACGCCTAAAGTAGTTACCTGCCGGTCGTTAACCCGTACCCGACCGGCGGCGATGAGCTCGTCAGCCTTGCGGCGGGCGGCTACGCCCGACCGGGCCAGGTACTTATTCAGTCGCATATTCTGCCGGTGTGGCAACCTCCGCTTCGTCCATAATCTCACCGATCTCTTTCAGCTTGGGCAGGTCGCTGAGCCGGTTGAGGCCGAAAGTCTGAAGAAACACAGCCGTAGTACCGTAGAGCAGAGGCCGGCCCATTCCTTCGTCACGTCCCTTAACGGTCACCAGTTCTTTCTCCAACAAGGCCCGTAACACGGATACACTGTTGACTCCCCTGATCTGGTCAATTTCCATCCTGGTGACCGGCTGACGATAAGCCACCACCGCCAGGGTTTCGAGTGCCGCCCGAGTCAGGGTCAGTTTGCCAGCCTTCCGGAACAGGCGCTGGAGGTAGGGCTGATACTCGGCCCGGGTTACCAGCTGGTAGCCGCCGGCTACGGGAACGATGTTCACCGGGCGCTGCTGCTCCTGAAACCGTTGTTCCAGCGTGGCTATAACTTCCGGCAGGCTGATGTCATTCAGCTGCAAGCACTGATTCAGCCGGGCCTGGGTGAGAGGTTCAGGGGAAGCCGTAAGCAGGGCTTCGGTAATCTGCAGGATCTCTTCCGTTATCGATTGGGGCATCAGTCCGTCAGGGTTCTCACAAGGTAGATTTCTTCAAAGGGGGCGGGCTGCCGGGCGATGATCAGCCCCTGGCGCATCATTTCAAGGACCGCCAGGAACAGGACCACCACTTCCTGGATACGCCGGGCGCTTAGTAAGACCTGCCGGAAGGGAACCTCGCTGGTCAACGCAAAAGCCTGATGAATCGCCCTGATACTGTCATCCAGCTGGACCGGTTCGGTCTCCACCTGCAGGGGCTCAGACTTAGGCATCCGATCCATTACCTCCTTGATGACACCCATGAGCTGGAAAAGGGAGACGTCCCTGAGATATTCACCGGGATTGATGCCGTTATCGCTTCCATTAACGGATTGTCCTACCGGATAGTGAGCGCTGCGCAGGTCTGCCAGCCAACGAAGATCTTCCGAGGCTTCCTTGAAACGCCGGTATTCAATCAGCTGCTGAACCAGTACCTGCCGCGGGTCCTCTATCGGCTCGTCGCCGATGGGTTCAGGGCGGGGCAGGAGCATGCGGGCCTTGATGTGCATAAGGGTGGCGGCCAGGAGGATGAACTCTCCCGCCACCGAGAGGTTAAGGGCCTCCATCAGCTCCAGGTATTCGAGATATTCCGCCGTGATGTGAGCGATGGGGATGTCGTAGATATCAATTTTATCCCGCTGGATGAAATAGAGCAACAGGTCCAGTGGTCCCTCAAAATTCTCCAGGTGGACCTGATAGGCCATCAACCCAGTCCCATGGCCTGGCGTACTTCGGCCATAGTAGCCTGAGCCTGGTCCTTGGCCCGGGCCTCACCGCTATTCAAAACGTCGGCGAGCTCATCGGGGTGCTCATCATAGTGTCGGCGCCGCTGACGGAAAGGTTCGAGCTGATCGGCGATGGCCTGGGCGCACCTGCGTTTGCATTCCACGCAGCCCAGGCTGCCGCTTTCGCAGCCCGCCCGGATTTCCGGAACCTGTTCTTTGCTGAAGCGGGTGTGATGGGTGAATACCAGGCAGACCTCCGGCCGGCCCGGATCGCCCTTGCGCACTTTCAGAGGATCGGTCACGGCCTTGCGCAGTTTGGCCTGGATACTATCCGGTTCATCGGACATCAGGATTGCATTGCCCAGGGACTTGCTCATTTTCATCTGACCGTCCAGTCCCGGCAGCCTGGCAAATTGAGTCAGCAAGGCCTTTGGTTCCGGGAAGACCTCTCCATAGGTCCGGTTGAATTTGCGGGCCAGCTCGCGGGAGATCTCCACATGGGGTGCCTGGTCCTCGCCCACGGGCACCAGCTCACCCTTGTACAGCAGGATATCCGCGGTCTGGAGCACAGGGTATCCCAGGTGTCCGTAGCCCACGTTATCCAGGTTAAGGTCGCGCACCTGCTCTTTGAGGGTGGGATTACGCTCCAGGCGGGCGGCGGTGATGAGCATGCTAAGAATCAGGAACAGCTCGGTGTGCTCCTTGATCCGGCTCTGGCGGAAGATGGGGCTGCGCCCGGGGTCAATGCCGGCCGCCAGCCAGTCCTTCAGCATTTCCAGGGTATTTTCGGCAATGCGGGAGGTGTCCAACCGGGTGGTGAGGGCGTGATAATCGGCGATGAGGTGAAAGTTGTCGTAGGTTTCCTGGAGGGCTACCCAGTTTTCCAGGGCGCCCATGTAGTGCCCCAGGTGTAGTTTCCCCGTGGGGCGCATGCCGCTGAGAATCCGCCCGCGCTTCACGCCGCCGGTTCCATGAACAGATAGGGACGCCAGTCGGCCTGGCGCCTGCGGACGAATTTCTGGAAGTAGGTGATGCGCGAGGGTTTGTGCGGCCGCCGCATGAGAGGCATGGTAGCCTCGGTAGGGGTGCGGTTGCCCTTCCGCACGTTACAGGGGTGGCAGGCCGCCACCAGATTATTCCACGTGTCGCCTCCCCCGCGCTGCTTAGGGAGGACGTGATCGAGTGTCAGGGGGACCGAGGTGCGGCCGCAATACTGGCAGCGATGGTTATCCCGCTTGAGGACGTTCTTGCGGGTCAGCACGATTTCCTTGTCCCGTACGCGGACGTACCGGCTGAGGCGCACGATACTGGGCAGGGGCATCTGGAAGCTGGGGGAGTGGACGATCTCCTGATAGTTTACCACCTCCTCGGCCTTACCCAGCAGCACCAGGACCACGGCCCGCTTGGCATTAGTCACCATTACCGGCTCGTAGGATTGGTTGAGCACCAGCACGTAGCGGTTCAGGATACCGTGGTTGTTGTTAGCCATTATGCGGTCCCGTCACACCCATACCGATGAATTTACACTTTCGATTACTGTAGTCGCTTCCATCACGCTAAATATGAGCCAGAAATTATCTTCCCCTTCGACGGTCTTCAAGGCTTTTCCCGACGGGTGGAAATAAGGCTGTCGCGCTATGGATGGGAGCCCTGATCCCGGGGTGCTCTATTGCTGCCAGGCAGCAAAAAGCCCCCACAGTGGGTGGGGGCTTTTTTAATGGTATGAATGCAGTATAGGCGCCCAGCTACCTCAGCAGCGCGAGCTTGATGCTCTTGGTGGCCGTGGGTGTGATCATCCTGTTGAGGATGCCGAAGGTCAGGGCAACGGGGAAAATAATCCACCCCACTTTCCCATTTATGGCCAATCTAGGGAACAAGTACCCCTGCTTTCTCCAAAGCATTATGAATCCTGGCATCTGATCTCGGATCAGGTTCTGCTTCCAGTCCTTCCCCATCAAAATAAGAACGTCTAATATAAATGGTGGAAGAAAGTATATGTTTCATATCAGTTTCACGAGGAAATAGAATAATAACTGGATTTTGACAAGCATATGAATCAAGATAGCTCTGGAAGAGCCCCCAATAGATCTTCTTACCTTCAGCAATTACAACAAAACCTTTTCTCCACAAATCGGTAAATCCTTTTAATTGCTTATGAACGTCTTCAGAGTAATTTATTTGATGTTTGCTCCAAATATAGCTAGTGATATCCGAGCAAGATAGTAATGGTTGTTTTGAGAGTTTGAGCGTATCAAGCCCGACTTCACCCTTACCATAAATAGTATCTTCAACTATATATATTGCAAAAATATCATTTGAATCCTCGGGTCCTGTTGTAGATTTATTATTGCTGCAACTTAGAGAAATACAAAGCATTGTAAGAAAAATTGGTATGATACAAGCAAGTTTATCCTTCATCTGTCACCCACTTTCAAGAAGGTATTATTAATACAATTACTTGCATTCGTTACAGCGTAATAAAATAAAGCTCCAATGTCAATAATTATCTTGAAGACGGTCGTCAATTCCTGTCTTTAATCACGGTCAACGGTCAGCAAGTAGCGGGCTATGAACAACCGGCGACGAACAATAGACAATCCCCGGTCACCAATCACACCTCCAGCCGAGTGAAAAGCACGAAGGCGTTGTTTCCGGGGCATCAGAAACGTAAGTTCGCCACGCCCAGGTGGACCTCAGCGGTTGCTGCAAGTTCACCTGGAGGGTATATCGTCATATCCGTAGGCGGGCTCTGATCCTGACTGTCCCCGAACGCAAGGGCGGGGGCTGTGGCGGTATCATGGAAGATGCGATTTCGGCCGCCTCCCGACGGTTACATCACCGGTACCACTCCTGCGGATAAACGACGATAGCAAGCGCCCGGACACCAGAAATGGTCGGATCGGGGGTCGTCTAAGGGCAGGACTACGGGTTTTGGTCCCGTCAATCGAGGTTCGAATCCTCGCCCCCGAACGGTATACAATGGAGCAAGTACACACGTCATGACGAAAATCTTTGCCGGTCGTTCCAACCCGAAGCTGTCCGGGGAAATAGCCGAAGAGTTAGGCATTCCCCTGGGGGATATCACCATCAAGACATTCAGTGATGGCGAGATCTGGGTGAAGTTCGAAGAGAACATCCGCAACGAGGATGTATTCATCATCCAGTCCACGAATCCGCCGAGCGATAACATCATTGAGCTGCTGCTGATGCTGGATGCCGCCCGGAGGTCATCAGCTGCGAGTGTCACGGCCCTGATCCCTTACTACGGCTATGCCCGGCAGGACCGGAAAGACCTGCCCCGGGTGCCTATTTCGGCCCGATTATTCCTGGACACATTTGAGGCTGTGGGGGCCAGCCGGATTGTCACTATGGACCTGCACTCGCCGCAGATACAGGGTTTCGTGAATATTCCCTTTGATCACCTCTATTCGCGGCTGGTCCTCCTGGAGCGCCTGAGAAAAGAAGGGCTGAATGAAAAGGACGGAGTTGTACTCAGTCCCGACATGGGCAGTGCCCGGATGGGGCAAGCCTACGCCCGCTACCTCGATATCGGTTTCGCCCTCATTGACAAACGGCGGCCCGCTCCGAACCGGGCTGAGGTGGTGCACCTGGTAGGCGACCTCCGGGACCGCCACGTACTGATAATTGACGATATGGTCGACACGGCCGGCACGATCATCAGTGCGGCTGAAACCGCCCGCGAAAACGGGGCTCTCTCAGTGGCGGCGGTAGCCACCCATGCCCTGTTTTCCGGATCAGCCTGTGAGCGCCTCCAGCAAGCGCCTATTGACCATATCATCGTAACCAATACCGTTGATTTCCAATCGGGGAACCTGGAGAATAAGTTGGAAGTGATTTCGGTGGCTAAAATATTTGCCGCTTCCATCAAACGCATTACCGAAGGCCAGTCCCTGAGTTCCTTGTTTGAATTGGAGGGTTAAGTCGTGTCGACTGCAGAATACAAGATTGAAGTGTCCAAGCGAGATGAGGCCGGCAAGGGTGAACTGCGACGGCTTCGAGCGGACGGATTTATCCCCGGGATTTATTACGCTCATGACCAGAAGGAAGCCGTCCCCCTGAAGGTGGACTTCAAGGTGCTGCACCAAGCCCTGCACAGTGAGGCATTAATTTACCATATGAGCGTAGGGGGCAAACGCAGGAACGTGCTCATCAAGGAGATCCAATACCATCCTGTGACGGAGGAAATCCTGCACGTAGACTTCCAGGGAGTACGGATGGATGCGGAGGTAGCGGTCCGGGTTCCCGTCCACTTGAGCGGCCGCCCGGTAGGTGTGAAGGACGAGGGAGGGCTGTTGCACCAGGCCCTGCTGGATGTCGAAATCCGCTGCCGGGCCGACGAAATCCCTTCGCACTTTGATCTCGATATTACAGAGCTGCATCTCGGAGAATCCGTACATGTCAGTGACCTGGACATCGGGAGTGCCGAGTTAGTGACCAGCCCGGACGCCATGGTAGTTTCGGTCGCACGAGCCCGCGGCGTCGTTGAAGAGGTCGAAGAGGAAGTCGAAGAAGAAGAATTCGTATTTGAGGAGGAGGGTAAAGAGAAAGCCGAAGCCGAACCGGAGGCCGAGAAGCCATCCGAGGAGTAAGGCGGCGGCTTGAGACTTATTATCGGACTGGGCAACCCCGGTTCCCGGTATGCCAGGACTCGACACAACTTCGGTTACCGGGCGTTGGAGTCCCTGGCGCACGCATGGAGCTTGGCCTTCGTCCCCGGCAAGGGTGACTACATCATGGCTGTACGGGAATCCGAAGATCTGGCCCTGGTGAAGCCCACCGCCTTCATGAACGAGAGCGGGCTGCCGGTGAAGGAGGCCCTGGCGCACTTTCACGTGACCCTACCGGACATGCTGGTGATCTTTGATGATATTGATCTTCCCCTGGGCAGCCTGCGTTTCAGGCCCCGGGGTGGTGCTGGAGGACATCAGGGGATGGCCTCGATTATTTATCACCTGGGCTCGGAGGATTTCCCCCGGCTCCGGCTGGGGATCGCAACCGATGCACCCCTGCGCCCGAGCGAGGAGTATGTACTGGAACCATTCCGGTCCCGAGATGAACCTCAGGTGGCACAGGTTCTGGAGCAGGCCGTGGATGGAATTGAATATTACCTTGAACAGGGTATCGAACGTACGATGACCCGGTTCAATACGCGTCCAGCAGGGACAGAGATAGAAACAGGAAAGGATAATAACCGTTGAATCAGCTCTTGTTGCTCGTACTGACCGCCGGGCTGTTGACCCTGGTATTCGCATTCTGGAAGACACGCTGGATTGCCAGCCGGGATCCCGGCTCCGACAGGATGATGGAAATCGGCGGAGCGATCCGCGAGGGTGCCATGGCGTTCATCAAGGCGGAGTACCGCGTCCTGGCCGTTTTCATCGTGGCGGTAGCCCTGCTGCTTTACTTCTTCAATAAAGGGCGCGGTCCCAACCTGGAATTAGTCGCAGTCTCCTTTGCGGTGGGGGCCTTGTGTTCCGGTCTGGCCGGTTTCATCGGAATGCGAGTAGCTACACGGGCCAACCATCGCACCACCAACGCCGCCGTTACCAGCCTGAATACTGCTCTGGGAGTGGCCTTCGCAGGCGGGTCCGTGATGGGGCTCAGCGTTGTGGGGCTGGGTGTGATCGGGCTGGTCGTACTCTTTTACATTTATGAACCCATGTTCATCGGTCTCCCCCAGACCATGGAGGTGCTCTCCGGCTTTGCCATGGGAGCTTCGTCGATTGCCCTGTTTGCCAGGGTGAGCGGCGGTATTTACACCAAGGCGGCTGACGTGGGCGCCGACCTGGTAGGAAAGGTTGAGGCAGGTATTCCGGAAGACGATCCCCGCAATCCTGCCACCATTGCCGACCTCGTTGGCGACAATGTTGGAGACGTCACCGGTATGGGGGCCGACCTGTTTGAGTCCTACGTAGGGTCGATCATTGGAGCCATGGTGCTGGGATCGGCGGCTGTCACCAGTGCGGGTATGGCTACCTCGCAGCTGGTAGTGATGCCTCTATTACTGGCCGGCGCCGGTATCCTGGCGTCAATAATCGGCACATTTTTCGTACGAGTACGGGAGGGAGGCAATCCGCAGAACGCCTTGAACCTGGGGATTTTCGGTGCTGGGGCAATCACGCTGATCGCCGCCTGGTTCATAGCGCACTGGCAGCTGCCCGAGGCCGTGCGAGTAGGCGGCAAGGACATAGCTGCCGTATCTGTGTTCATGTCGGCGCTGACCGGTCTGATAGCCGGTATCCTGATTGGCCTGTTCACCGAGTACTTCACAGCCGAGAACCGGGCGCCAGCCCGCCGCATTGCCAAGCAATCGGAGACCGGGGCGGGGACCAACATCATCGCCGGTCTCTCAACGGGTATGTTCTCAACGGTGGCGCCCGTCGTGGTTATTGCCACGGCCATTGTACTGAGCTATGCCTTCAGCGGCCTGTACGGCATTGCCCTAGCCGCACTCGGCATGTTGTCCACTACCGGTATTCAGTTGGCAGTGGACGCCTACGGTCCCATCGCCGACAACGCGGGTGGGATCGCCGAGATGTCCCAACAGGACCCGGAGGTCCGCCAGCGCACCGACCGACTGGATGCCGTGGGTAATACCACCGCCGCCATCGGGAAGGGTTTTGCAATCGGCTCGGCGGCCCTGACCGCACTGGCCCTGTTTGCCGCCTATACCAGGGTGGTGGGGCTGGATAGCATTGATGTAAGCCAGCCTACGGTGATGGCCGGTATCCTTTTTGGAGCTATGCTGCCGTTCCTGTTTTCCAGTCTGGCCATGAAAGCTGTAGGCTCTGCCGCCTTTGACATGATTGAAGAAGTGCGGCGTCAGTTCCGGGAGGTGACCGGTTTGATGGAAGGTACCGAGAGAGCGGACTATGCAGCCTGCGTGGATATTTCCACCAAGGCAGCGCTGCGGAAGATGGTTGCGCCGGGACTAATCGCTGTACTAACGCCAGTGCTGGTGGGTTTTCTTGCCACACCGGCCATGTTGGCGGGAGTGTTGACGGG
This sequence comes from Fidelibacterota bacterium, assembly GCA_020354025.1. Classification (GTDB taxonomy): domain Bacteria; phylum Fidelibacterota; class Marinisomatia; order SCGC-AAA003-L08; family TS1B11. Next base: position 575,225 of record CP070638.1, read on the forward strand.
GATAACCATTTCGGGCGTCCTGCTGGCTATTTTCATGGCCAACGCGGGCGGAGCGTGGGATAATGCCAAGAAACACATTGAGGGCGGTGCATATGGGGGCAAGGGCTCCGACGCGCATAAGGCTGCCGTAACTGGTGACACGGTAGGTGATCCCTTCAAAGACACCGCCGGTCCATCTTTGAATATCTTAATCAAGTTGACATCAGTTGTTTCACTCGTTATTGCACCGCTGATAAAATAATTTCCGGGAGAATTACCGTGAGGTATTACGAAGCGATATTTATTGCACAACCGAACCTTGAGCATGACGAACTGTCCAAACTCATCAATGAGATGAAGGATATGTTCGAGAAGCGTGGTGGTGAGATTCTGTACAATGAGATAATGGGTAAAAAGCGTCTGGCCTATCCCGTCCAAAAGCAGAGTTTCGGAACGTATATACTGTTTCAGTTCCAGAGTGATGGAGCAGGTAACGCGCAATTGAATAAGGACCTGGAGCTCAAGGACAATATTCTGGCTCACATGATCGTACGGATCGATGAGGATGAGATCCGTAAGGCGGGTACAGAAGCTGCTGAAATCAAAGAGGAGCTGAAGGCTGATACCGACGAGGAGCCGGCAGCCGAGTCTGAGGATGAGACATCCGAGCCTGTGGTTGATGAGCAGGATGAGGCTGAGCCCAAGAGTGACCAGGAGGAATCACCCTCAGATGAACAGAGCCCGCCTTCAGGAGAGGAAAACCTAGAGCCAGAGGGAAAAGAGTGACGTAATCGGTTGAGGTGTTTGGTCCTAAATCGATCGTCGTGGGATTAGAGACGCGAGAAGGGAGATAGACCTATGGATCTTCGAATGCCCGATTTGAATCTGATACTCCTTGCGGGGAACCTGACCAACGATCCCAAGTACTCCGAGACCAAGAACGGTACGCCAGTAATCAACTTCTACATGGCATCCAACAAACGATTCAAAGATCGCAACGGTGTTATCAAGGAGGATGTTTGCTTTGTAGGGGTGGTGGCGTGGGATAATCTGGCAATCAGCTGCCGGGACAACCTACAGAAGGGCAGTAGCGTACTGATCACGGGTGAATTACAGAGTCGCAAGCTGTTTTCGGAGGATGGATTGACTCGCAATATGGTTGAAATAAAGGCGAAGAAGATTCAATTCCTGGATGCCCATCGTGCAATGGTTGGTGCACTCGATGCGAGTGCGGCGGAAGCATCCCAAGAGGAATCCAAGCTGGGAGAGGAAGTTTAACAAGCAACTCAACAACTTCCACGCGCCTGATCCCCGCCGGATCCGGTAGCGTGAAATAAATTGAAGGAGGCTGATATATGGCTTTTATGAGCCGTCGAAAGGTGTGCAAATTCTGCGAGAATGAAATCCGAAAGATTGATTATAAAGACGTTAGGATCTTGCGGCGATTCATTACTGATCAGGGGAAGATCATTCCCCGCCGGGTGACAGGGGCGTGTGCCCAGCACCAGCGGCAGCTGACCCGGGCCATCAAGCGGGCCCGGAACATTGCCCTGATTCATTATACACTAGATGTAACCCAGTCCTGATTTAACCAGGGAAGCGGCTGATGGAAATCATTCTGACACAGGACATTGATGCCCTGGGAGAAGCAGGGCAGATAGTACGGGTAAGTCCCGGCTATGCCAGAAACTATCTATTCCCCAAGCGCCTGGCGAGGCCCGCCACTCCCGCTAATCTCAAGAAGGTGGAGGAGGAGTCCCGGCGGGAAGAAACCCGGATCGTCCGTGAACGCACCAGGCTGGCCAAAGTAGCAGATATACTCGGGAAAGTCTCCGTAACCGCTGTCGTAAAGGCAGGGGAAGACGACAAAGTCTTCGGTTCGGTCACCTCACAGAGCATTGCCGACCTGCTGGCCAAGCAGGGGTATGAATTTGACCGGAGGGATATCAACCTGGAGGAACCGCTCAAGGCCCTGGGGCAGTACGATGTGGAGGTTAAGCTGGGGCACGGGGTCTCCGGTACTATCAAAGTGTGGGTAGTACGGGAATAGTCTGCCGGTCTGTTTGTTTCAGCGACAGGGCTACCAGTCTGCCCTTGCTCGACACCCTGGCTCCCTATACCAGTGAATCGTAGCATTATCGCGGATTCCAGTCCGAGCTCCTGACAGTGTACGCCCAGGTTGTCCTACCCCTCTCCCGCTACAAGTCCTTTACCTATCAGGTTCCGGCCGAGTTTTCGTCGACGGTACGAGCGGGCAGCTTTGTTACAATACCATTCCGTCAACGCAGTGCCACGGGAGTAGTAGTAAGCCTTCACGAGCGTACGTCCTATCAGGGTACGGTCAAGCCTATTCAAGCTGTGAAAGAGGAGCCGGCCGGCTTGCCGCAGGATCTGTGGGACACCCTCGAATGGATCAGCCGCTATTATTTTACGCCCCTGGGAATGGTATTGAAAAGTGCCCTTCCCCTGGGTTTCTCCGACCGGGATTCTATCAGAAAGCTAACCCTGGTAACCATCACCGAGGCGGGTCGCCGGGCGCTGACCAAGTGGTCGGGCCACGCACCAGCACAGAAAGCCGTACTGGAGCACCTTGCGGCGCAGTCCGGGACGGTATCCGTATCGAGCCTCTCGGCATTGACAGCCCATCCTCCCTCTATTTGCCAGCGACTCGTGGAACGGGGCTGGGTCCAGCTGGAACTGCGTGAACAGACAGCGGACCCCCTCCTCCAGCTACCGCCGGGACCCGTGAAAGAAGTAATCCTTACCGAGGAGCAGGAGCAAATTCTAAAGGCACTGAGGCAGGCCCGTGCCGCCGGGCAGTTTGCACCCATACTGCTGCGGGGGGTGACCGGCAGCGGGAAGACGGAGATTTACCTGAAGGCGGCTCAGGAGGTTCTGGCGCAAGGGGGTTCGGTCCTGGTACTGGTTCCTGAGATTGCCCTCACACCTCAGGTGGCGCGTCGATTTCGCACGACGTTCGGCTCGCGGGTAGCTCTCTGGCACAGCCATTTGTCACCTAGAGAGCGGGCCTGGACCTGGCAGGAGCTGCTGAAGGGGCGTTTCTCGGTGGTTGTGGGGGCTCGCAGCGCCCTTTTTGCACCCTTGCCACGGCTGCAGCTTCTAATCGTCGATGAGGAGCAGGAAGACAGCTACAAGCAAGAGGATCCCGGGCCCCGCTATCACGCCCGGGATGCCGCTCTCGTGCGGGGGAGAAACGCCGGTGCTGTGGTGCTGCTGACCAGCGCTACCCCCAGCGTGGAGTCTTACTATAACGGTCTTTTGGAGCGGTTTACCGGCCTGGAGCTCACCGAGCGGTTTGGGGGTGCGGTATACCCGCGTGTCCGTCTGGTGGACCTGAAAGCGGAGCGGCAGAGTACACAGAACTATCAGCTCATCCTTTCGGACCCGCTTGTGGAAGCCATAGCAAAACGCCTGAAGCGGGAGGAACAGGTAATTCTGCTGCAGAACCGGCGCGGTTTCGCACCGGTCATCGGCTGTAACGACTGCGGCTACACGGTCTTCTGCCCCCATTGTGCGGTCCTTTTCACCTACCATAAATCCAGCAAGTTGCTCAAGTGTCATTACTGCGGGACCACTGCCCCAGGCCTTGAAGCCTGTCCCCAATGCGGCAGTCCTCACGTTTATCTTGAAGGAGTCGGTACCGAGAAGGTTGAGGAGCAACTGCGGCAGATCTTTCCCACCGCCGGTTTGCGGCGCATGGACGCCGATACGACCCGCCGGCGGGGTGCGCACCATCGGATTCTCCAGGAATTCGCTGAAAGGAAAGTTGATATTCTGCTGGGTACACAGATGATTGCCAAGGGATTGGATTTCGAGAATGTAACCCTGGTGGGTGTGGTGAATGGTGATACGGCCCTGTTTCTCCCCGATTTTCGCGCTGGGGAGCGCACCTTTCAGTTGGTGTACCAGGTTTGCGGACGCGCTGGTCGGCGGCAGGAGAAGCCGGGAGAGGCCATCATTCAGACTGACCATCCCGATGACATCGCCATCAAGGCGGCGGCCCGACTCGATGCCCATCGCTTTTACAACCAGGTATTGGCTGAGCGCGGGGAGCTGCTCTATCCACCATTCTCCCGCCTTATACGGCTACTGGTTCAGGGTAAGGATCAAGAGAAGGCCTGGAGCCGGGCGCGGGAGCTGCGCTCCCGGTTAACGCCGCTGCAGAAGGGCATGACCTTACTGGGACCGGCATCGGCGCCATACGAACGCCTGCGGGGATTGTGGCGGGTACACCTGTTGCTGAAATCCAGCCGGGAGACCGATCCCGGAGGACAGCAGCTGCACCGTCTGGCCGCGAGCAGGATTCCACACACATGGCTGGAACGCAGCCATCAGGGTGTGCGTCTGAAAATCGACGTCGATCCGGTATCCCTTCTATGAGACGCTTTCACGGCAGACTGATCACAGGCATACTGCTCGCGGGCGGGATAGCAGCCGCCGCTGAGATCCAACAGCTAAGCCCGGCCAGGCAGGATTCGCTGGTCATCTCAGGGTCATACACCAGTCAATTAGGAGAGTTTACGCTCTACCTGCCGGCAGACTATCCGTCGGGGACTGAGGATTTCCTACAGGAAATGATCGCGGATTTAGCCCTAGTGCTTATCAGCCGATTCGGTCCGGTGGATCCCGCTGCTTTTGAGCTAGTGATTGTGAATGCCAGGGAAGAGCTATCGGCCTGGACCGGGCGTGAACTACCACGCTGGATTCACGCCGTGGCCCTGGAGCATCCCCCCAGGATCGTTGTGCTGGGCCCCGCCACCGATATATCCGACCATACCAGCCACAATCTCGAACAGGCCCTTCTTCACGAGCTTACCCACATATATCTCTACCGCCTTTATCCCAGCCGTAACGGTGGTCCCCTGCCCGGATGGTTCCACGAAGGGCTGGCGGTTTACTTCAGCAGCGGCCTTGACCGGGGGATGCACCGGGCCCTCATCCGGGGACGGCTCACCAACCGGTTCTATACCCTGGGACAGCTGGACCGAATTTATCACACTTCAACAGTGCTCAGCGAGCTGGCCTATGCCCAATCGATAGTTGCAGCCCAGAGCATGACAGCTTTCTACGGTGAGGATGTGTTTCATTCTCTCTTCGACGAGATTCGACGAGGGTACTCCTTCGCCCCCGCTTTCGCCCTGGCTGCCGGGGAAAACCTGGAACAGTTCCAGACCCGTTACAAAGCCGAGCTACACCGACGCTATAACTTTCTCCTGGTGCTGGCTGATCCCAGCGTACTATTCATTCTATTGCCAATCCTGGTGCTATTGGCCTATTTTATACGTATCTGGCGCAGCCGGATCATCACCGCACGGTGGGCCGCCGAAGGCTACGGCGGTGGAGACGATCCGGGGAGGGATATTACTCCCGCCGATGATAAAAGCCGGACGGTTGATGAGGAATAGTTGATGAGCCGCACTCTCCTGGTATCGCTAATGGTTGGATTATGGTTACCGACCACCCCGGAAGCCCAGACCAGCTTCGACTGGCTGAACGACGCCGTCCACCCTCGTGGCATGGCCCTGGCCAACGCCTCGGTAGCAGCGGTAAACCCGGCGGAGGCCCTAAACCTGAATCCTGCCGGGCTACGATGGCTGGTTTCGCCTTCGTCACCGGCGCGTACTTTTCAATTGAGCCTCTGTCGCTACCCAGCCGGGGTCAACCAGTTAATGACCCAGATCATACTGCCGACTAGTGCACAGGTGTTGGGGATTGAAATCCGCCGTTTTAACTACGGCACCTTTCCCGGCTACGACGAAGAAGGCCTGAGGCAGGAGGACTACAGCGCTGCCGATGTGCTTGTCAGGGGTGGAATGATGCGACATATGGGTAAATACCTGGCCGCAGGTACCACAGCCGGGATTCTGTCCAGCCGCCTGGAGGAATCCACCGCCCTGGCGGTCTTGTGGTCGTTTGGTTTGCAGCTGGAGGCAGCGCCGCTGGGCGCCCGTCTGGGTGCCGTAGTCCTGAACCGAGGACGGTTCATAACACAGTACGGAAACACCCGCCCCGATAGCCTTCCTGCTACCTGGTTGGTGGGGCTGACAAAGTCGCTGGCTTATCTGCCCTTGATCCTCCATATCTCCGCGGGGGAGAATACTGCCACCGGGCAACTCCTCTGGCGATTGGGAGGTGAGTTTCGATTGCATAGGAAGCTGGCCCTGCGCCTGGGAGTGGATCAAGGAAAGCTGGACTATCACCGGGGCAACACCTACGCCGATCTGTTGTCGGGTTTATCCCTAGGGTTCGGCACGCTCTCCGCAGAAACGACCAATCCATCGGCAACGGGCCTGAAACGGTTCACCGGCTTTTCCCTGGACGGGGCGGTCAAGTTCGCGGGTCCCCTGGGTTTCAGTGCCTCATTTGCGCTGGGGCTGAAGTTTTAGGATCGCGGGCAACATTTCTTTCTTACGAAGGCACTTTTCAGGACCGGAAAGGGAACTGGCAGCGCGGCTGGCGGCGGGATTTGTCAGCCAGCCGGGTAATTCGCCCAAGTACAAGCATTTTCCTATATTTTATTGGCTACATCGGGAGGGCTACCCCGGATAACAGTATCCTTGACTATTATCTCAGAAAGAGCTTATATTTCCGCAGGGAACATTTGAAAGGGCAGCATGAATTGCATGATTGCCCTCTCAAGAATAGATATCCTTTTACCGAGCATACTTCCACAGATGGTGATCATAAATTTAGGAATCGCCTGTAAAATCCGGGCGGTTCCTGTCTGCTATTCTACCGTCCCAAGGGTAGAAGATCGTAGTTGTCAACCTACACAAAAAGGGGGTGTATCGCATGGCGTCGATTAACGACCTGTTTGATACCGTAGTTGGCTGGCTGAAGGCCCTGGTCGAGCTCGGCTTCGCCCTGGCTCTGGTCTTCCTCGTAGTCGATGTACTGTTTGGACCGCTTACTGGAATTGTTGACAATGTAGCTGCGCTGATCAACACGTTCGTTGATAACGGTGTGGTTGGTCTGATTGCCCTGTTGTTCTTCCTGGCAATCTATAAGAGCTAGCGATATAGCATCAAATATTCGCCCCTTATAAAAGGGGCGGAATAAATCTTCTCACCGCTGCCTGGTTCTCTATGGTGGGGATAGCGGGAGCGGTTTCGGCTGAAACGGCTTCCGATGGTGGTGGACCCTTGACAACAATGGAGGAGTGGTTATGGCTGGAATAAAGGATATTATCGACAGTGTCAGTGGATGGCTAAGGGCCCTGATTGACTTTGGTTTGGCAGTCATTCTGGTCTTCGTAATAATCGATATCCTATTTCCTGGAACGACGGGGATAATCGGTAATATCGAGACCATAGTTGGCTCTTTTGCCGATAAGGGCGTTGTGGGCTTGATTGCCCTGCTGCTCTTTTTGTTGGTTTATAAGAAGTAAGGTTCCTATCCATCCCGGCGATTTCCCCGATACCGGGGATACAGGACCACCGTTGGTGGCCCCTGTAGGGTGTTGATCGCCATTTATAAAAAGGCCCCCTCAGGAGCCTTTTTTCTTTCGCAGCAAATAGATATTTTTCGATTTCAACCGTGAAGCCTTTTCATGTGTCGCGCAGAAGGAATTTATCAAGTCTCGTCCTTCAAGGTCATAGATTCAACCGAGGGAGAGAGATGCTAACACGCCAGCTTTTATAGGGCTGCTGACCGTCCTCAGCTGCCCAACTGTGCCACAAGGGTATAATAAACTTTATCAGTCCCAGTCTCAGGATGATACCGGCGTCCATGTATGTTTGCCAGGATGCATTCCCACCATTGTTGGTGCCGGCAACGTCGGCGAACAGAGCTATTGGGAATCCGCTGGTAACGTCCAGATTCATTGACCAGGCAGTCATTCCCGGGCTTTCAGTGGTCAATGCCCGGATACCTGGTCCCTCATCGGGAATATAGAACTGTCGATAGACAGCAAGCGCACCGGTCCCGGTGCGGTTGAGAGCGACCAGGTTATTAAAATCGGTATTCAGCCCGCCGCTGAGCCAGAAACGGTACTGATCAGGGACCAGGTGCTTGTCGGTGAGGGTGTGCCCCAGCCAGGCGCGCAGTCGGATCAGGCCTTTCCAAGCATGGCGATATGATACCCTAGCGCTGCTCTGGAGGATGACCGCTTCCCGGACGGGATCTGAACCATCAGCCTGTCCGGTTACGGTGCGTAGATGGGCGTCGAGGTCCCAGTCCAGCAAGGCATGGGCGTGGTTCCAATACTTGGCATTTAGAGCGGCACTAGTGAAAGTGCCGGTGTCCCAGAGGGTTTCATCAAGGGCATCCTCAGTCAGATTCTGCTCATCGAGCACAATGCTCACTGATAGAGCCGGGGAACTTACGGCCCGCTCCCGAAAAATGGCTTCAGCCCCGAAGCGCATCAGGCTGTAGTCCGGGTAACCGGAGTATTTCATTTTTACGGAGAGCTGGTCCGTTCCCCAGAGGCGATAGCGCGTGAGGGCCAGCCCCGCGCTCCCTGCCAGACGTTTTCGCTTAAGGCTGTAATACAGGCCGCCGGTGAAGGCGTTCTTCGAGGGAGGCAGTGCACCGCCATAGAAAGCGGCACCCGGCAGTAAGCCGCTGTAAGCGGTACCATAAAGCATGGGCAGGAAGAAAAGCTGTGACCGACCCATTTCCGGCGCGCTGAGGAGGAACCGCAGAGCCGGTTTTTGCAGATTGATATCTCCCAGGCGCAATAAGGGTAAGTGATCGTTGGAGCGATCGGCGTCCGGCGCGTAGCGGCCCGGATCCGTTGTGGCAGAGTAGACACCGCCGCCACTGAAGGTGATGGTTCTTGATCCGGTGAATCCTGGTATCCACTTTAAGGCTAGAACCGCTCCCTGCTCGTCAAGCGTAGCGACTTCCACGGGTGCTTCAATCTCGCCGTAATTGGTTACCGTCAGCTTAACCTCGGAGCCCAGCCGGGTCATTCCACTCACACCGTAGTCCAACTGTTTTGTAGTACCGATAAGGTCATCGAAGAACCAGGAGAGGTCCTCGCCGGTGACGGTCTCATAGGCCATTCTCAGATCCCCAGGTCCCGGGTGAGCGAATGACCAGGTCTCTGCAAAGGCATCCCAGAGAGTCCGGTTACGCTCCTCGCCCAAGTAGTGTCCCACAAAATCGAAAACAACAGGAGCTTTTTGATGGACTGTAAAGGCATAGCTAAACAGGCTACCAGTGGTGAAATCACTATTTATCGGTACATTATCACGAGTTCCGATGACGAGGTTGGCAAAAAAGTAGTTCACAGAACGCCTGGTGAAAGGTTTCCTCAATAGCCGGTTCAATCCATCAGGGAGACCGTAGAAGAAACGGGCGCCGTTTTCAGGGCCGTACATGGTGTGCCAGTAAGGGATTTCCGAGTAGCCGGTAAGACCTTCGTCCAGCCAGGTGTGCTCCCGCTCATTGAATCCGAATATGCCATAGTGCCAGTTGTGCCCCACCTCGTGCATGATAGTTATTTCCAGCAGTTCTTTATTACCGGCGATGCCAATGATCGTGATATTTGGATATTCCATGGCCTGGTTAGTAATCTCACGGGATGAAGCGGCAGAGACGTGGTTATAGGGGTATGTGCCATATTGCCGGCCCATCCATTGCGCGGCGTCATGGATATACTCGATGGACTCTTCCCAGAGATCAGCAAGCTCAGGCAGGTAAAGGGACCACAGGGTGATAGCCCGGGAGGAATCCTCCACCCATAGAATCCCTTTCTGCACCAGGTAGCGTTTATCGGCGAACCAGGCGAAATCGTGGACCCGTTCCTGGTGGAAGTGTAGGGTCTTGGTGGGGCCTTCCCCCGGCTCGGCGAATTCCCGTTTCTTTAGCTGCTTCAGCCAATTCCGGCGGGCTTTTCTATCGGGCAGGTCATTGTCGGTCTTCAGGGCGTAATACTCGGCGGTAACAGCCACTAAGCTGTCCAGGAAAACATACTCAGGGTCGCCCTCCGGCAGGTCCCCGGTAGCCATGACCACGTACTCTTCGGGGAGGGTAATACGCACGTCGAAGGAACCGAATTCACTGTAGAACTCGCCCAGATCCAGGTACGGCATAGCATGCCAGCCATGGCGGTCATACACCGCCGGCTTAGGGTACCACTGGGTGATCTCATAGTGGTTGCCGGTGTGCCCCATACGGCTGAAAATCCTGGGGATCTTAACGAAAAACGGCGTTTCAATGGTCACCACGCCTCCTGGTGGCAGAGGGTGAGGTAAATGAACTCTAGCTACATCAATCCACTCGGGGTGGTATTCCCACTTTAAGGTAGTCTCGCCGGATCGGAAGTCGAGGCTGTCGATGTAGCCGCGTTCTTCATCACGGGTGTAGTAAAACTGTCTACTACCCTGCCGAAATCGTTGTTGAGCGAAAGCCGTTTGGTTGTTTCTATAACCGTTGGGCCACAGGTGGAACCAGATAAAGTGCAGGGTATCGGGCGAGTTGTTGGTATAATCCAGGGAGAGGAAGGCTGACAGGGTGTGGTCCCTATCATCGAGCGTTACATCGATACGATAGGCCACGTCCTGCTGGAAGTAATCGTCGGGGCGGGTCAAGGTCTGAGCGTTTATCACACCTGCGAAACACAATCCTGCCAGAAGCAGGCGTCGCAATAAGGGAATATTCTGCATGTGGACCTCCTGAGGCATAAATTTAGCCGACGTGCCAGGACAAGAGTTAGACCAGTCTATGCGACTATTTGTTGCACGAACAACTGGAAATTACCGGGCTGACGCTCTGATGGACGATTGAAACCCTCAACACCGAACTTTAAGGTCAATCATGCGTGAACTGTATCCTCCCACCGAACCCTATCGTGAAGAATATCTGAAGGTATCCGATATTCATACAATCCACTACGAGGAGTGCGGCACTCCCGATGGGCTACCGGCGCTGTTCGTCCATGGTGGGCCCGGCGGCGGGATCGAAACCATCTACCGCCGGTATTTCGATCCGGAAAAGTACAGACTAATCCTAGTGGACCAGCGGGGCTCAGGTAAAAGCACACCCCACGCCGAGCTGCGGGAGAACACCACCCAGGACCTTATTGCCGATATGGAGCGGGTGCGCGAGCACACAAATGTGGACCGTTGGCTAGTCTTCGGGGGTTCGTGGGGTAGCACTCTGGGGCTGGCCTACGCCCAAGCCCACCCCGAGCGGGTTACAGGGCTGATTCTGCGGGGCATCTTCCTGTGCCGGGACGAGGAGATCCACTGGTTCTACCAGGACGGTGCCAGCCGCATCTTCCCCGACTACTGGGAGCGGTTCCTGACTCCCATCCCGCCGGGGGAGCGCGGCGATCTGCTACACGCATACTACCAGCGTCTTACCAGCGACGATCCGGCAGTACGACTGGAAGCGGCCCGGGCCTGGAGCATCTGGGAAGGCTCCACCAGCAAGCTATTTTTTGACGAGAGCCTGGCTGAACGGTTCGGACGGGACGAATTCAGTCTGGCCTTCGCGCGCATCGAGTGCCACTACTTCGTCAATCACGCCTTTCTGGAGGAGAACCAACTGCTACGGGACATCGACCGAATCCGCCACATCCCGGGGGTCATAGTCCAGGGGCGCTATGACGTGGTCTGCCCGATGACCAGTGCCTGGGACCTGCACCGGGCCTGGCCCGAGGCAGAGCTGCACGTCATCCCCGACGCGGGCCACTCCACAACCGAGCCGGGCATCATCGACAAGCTCGTTGAGGCCACGGACCGGTTTGCAGAGTGATAATTACTACGGCCGCTAATCGGGCGCAGCGTCTTTAAGAGAATCGGCGTAGTCCACCAGCCGGGGGAAGAAGGCGACGAAGTCCTCCTCAAGATCTAGGTAATTCGCCTGTAATTCATCCAAGCCCCTGTTCAGCTTATTCTCATGACTCAGCCGTCGGGACAAGCCGGTCAGGGCGCGGCCGATATTGGCAGTATCGCGGTAGGCTAGGAGCCAGTCATCGGTGGCCATAGGGGGAAGGATGCTTTGCAGTCGCCGCGGCAGGATGCCCCAGTGTACCTCCAGGGCCTGATAGACGCGGCTGGTAAACGCGGGCAGAGGCTCAACAGTGTATTGATCCCAGTCCCTAGCCAGGAAATGATCGTAGAACAGGTCCACCAGAATGCCTTTAGTGTGACGGTAGCTGCTGTGGATGCGGCGTTTGCTCCGGCGGTAGACTGGGTGGGTGTTGCTGTAGGCGTCAATCCGCCGATGGAGGAGGATGGCCTGCTGGATGCCGGTGCTGTATTGGTAATAGCCATCCCCCTTGACGAAGTCCCCCATGAGGCTGCCCACGAGGGACTCTTCGCAGTCGTCGGTCAGGGTTACCCGGCGCCGGCTCAAATCAGCGGGCAGGGCAGCCAGGTATAGGTGGGCCAGGTAGTTCACGGTATTATTGCCGGGAGTCCGGTTTAAATTTGGCCCATAACTTAAGTCACAAAGGGAGGCACTATGAAATCCTACCGTCAAGAACTCTGGTTTAACGTACCTGCCCGCATGGACTTCGTTAACGTCACACCGCAGGTTCAGGAGGCGGTGCAGGCGTCCGGTGTGCAGGAGGGCCTATGCCTGGTGAACGCCATGCACATCACCGCGTCGGTGTTCATCAACGACGATGAGCCGGGGCTACACCGGGACTACAAGCGCTGGCTGGAAGAGCTGGCCCCCAACGAACCGCACTCCCGCTACGAGCACAACCGCACCGGTGAGGACAATGGCGATGCCCATCACAAGCGCCAGGTAATGGGCCGGGAGGTTACGGTAGCCGTGACTGAGGGGCGCCTGGACTTTGGTCCCTGGGAGCAGATATTCTACGGTGAGTTCGACGGGCGGCGCCGGAAGCGGGCGTTGGTAAAGATTATCGGGGAGTAGGGGTTAGCGAGGCTAGCTGTCCTGTTGGGGATATTCCAGCAGTTCCAGGGCATCCCCGGCCTGGTCCTGCGCTACCATCAGCCGCACGGTGGCACCCCACAGCAGGCCCGGCAGGATGCCTCCCAGGTCGCCGGCGAGTATCACGGCAGGAATACCGGAGGATTCCAGGAACTCCCGGTCCATCTCGGCCTCGTGCCGGTTGAGATAAGTTTTAATACAAGTGGCTTCGTTCACGGCTTATCACTCTGCTTTCGATCCCGGGACCAGCTTAAAAGGGGGTATCACGAGTCTTGCTTCGGTTCCTGTTCCTGCTTGCTTGATTTTTTCCCAGCGGATTTCCGACGGGCGGCTTTTACGGCTTTTTTAAGCAGCTCCTGGGCCTGCTCGGCCTGATTTTTCGGTACCAGAAGCCGCACTCCCTGGCCTCCGAAAGCTCTTCCAGGTGCGGTACCCGAGAGGTCGTCACCCTGCATGATGACCCGAATGCCTTTGGATTCCAGAAAGGCCTTATCAAAATCCGCTTCGTGCCGGTGAGGGTAGGTCTTTATAGTGATGTGTTTTGTGCGAGTGTGTCTGGACATATCTGCCTCGGCTATTTTAGGGTCATCAGCTTACAAGTTGCCACCAGGTCGATGCCACAATTTAATCGCGGCCCTCCTATCTTGATACGGTGGAAGCAAATCCCGCCGGCTACTGGTATTCCTCTCTTGTCTTTTCCGTTCCAGCCAGCTATCTGCCACCCTGGTACGAGAGGCTGATGCACTAGGGTGGCTGACTCCCAGTCCATCCCGGGCCAGTGCAAGTTAAGATAGAGATTCATATAGACGGCGGTTGATTACGGCAGGTGTGACGGATCTAAAGCCGGCTATCAGCGCAGCAGGACCGTTTTCTGTGTCTCCGTGAAATTGACGGCGTTTGATTCAGGATCTCGCGCCTCAATGCGGTAGAAGTAAATCCCGCTGGCCATTGGTATGCCAGCTTGATTCCGCCCGAGCCAAGTGGCCGTATACCTACCCGGGTCGTGGGGATTATCGACCAGGGTGATTACCTGCCGTCCCAACAAGTCATAGACCACAAGCGTGATCCGGAATGGTCTCAGGACGTAGTAGCGGATATGTGACACAGTATTGAAGGGATTGGGATAGTTCCGGTCGACAACGAATTCTGCCGGGCGGGGGGAAACGGAGACAACTTTTTTCAATATCCAGCCTTCCTGGTCAAGGGCAATCCCAACCGGAGCGGCGGGGAGGGCAATCCGAAATGCCTGTGATGCACTATCATTGAACACGGTGACCACGGTATCGCCTAGATCCGTCAGGATGGTGATATCGATGGGCATGGGGAACAGCGCCCGCTCAGGCACCTGGGTTTGCTCGATAAGCAGGTTCAAGACCGGCGAGCCCGCCGAGTCGCCAGGGCTCCACTCGACCCGGTATTCCGGCCGGCCCACTTCATATATCCACGGTTGGAAAAACCAGTCCAGGTCCTGCCCCGATACCGACTCACACACTGATTGAAAGCCGGCGGTGGTGGTGTTGCCGTAGGCGAAGCGGGGGTCATTGGAATAGGCCAGCAGGATGTCAAAGAAGGTGGAGTCCCCGACGATGTGGCGAAGCATGTGCAGGAACCACCCGGCCTTATCGTACACCGTGATGTTAAAGATGCGTCTTACCGAGGTAGTATCGTCGACATAGATGGGATAGGGGTAATCACGGTCCATCCATTCCATGTAACCGTGGAAGTACGCCTGGCCCAGGGTGTGTTCGAAATACAGGGCCTCGGCATAGGAAGCGAAGCCCTCGTTCAGCCAGATCTCGTGCCAGCTGGAGTTGGTGATCTTATCGCCCCACCACTGGTGCGCCAGTTCGTGTGCAGTGAGGGGGGCACCGAAGGTGGTCTGACTGGTGATAGTCTGGTGCTCCATACCGCCACCCCGGGGGAACTGGGCGAGGCCATATTTCTCTGATAGAAATGGATACGGGCCGAAGATCTCGTGGAAATAATCCAGCATATCCAGGGTTTCGGTGAGCTCCGCGCGAACCGAACTGCTGTCTTCCGGGTAGATATAGTAGCGCACTTCCATGGAGTCCCCAGGCTGGTAATGGAACCACTCTGACCAGATGGCATAGTTGGTGATGGCCAGCGAGACCAGGTAGGTGGTGATGGGATAGGCCTCGTGCCAGTGGAAGGTGCGGGTGCCGTCGCCGTTATCTACGGTGCTCTGTAGAGTTCCATTGGACGCGGCGGTCAGGTCAGCCGGGACAGTGACGATCATGTCTACCGAATCGGCCTTGTCGCTGGGCGTGTCCCTGCAAGGCCACCAGGTCCGGGCGCCATAGGGCTGGCTCAGGGTCCAGATGACAGGATCGTCACCGTGATAATCGAAGGCGAATGCACCCCCGAGCTCGTAACTGACCGGCTGCCCGTGGTAATTCACCCGGATAGTGAAGAGCGCGTCTTTCTGGATGGGTTGGACCAGTTCGACATGCAGCAAGTTCCCGTTGTGGGTGTATTCGTTGGCGTCACCGCCTACGCTATCCACGGTCATACTGGAGTCCAGGTCCAGCTGCACCGTCGCGAAGTCATTGGTCCCGGCCCGGGCGGTCATTGTTACCGTGCCCGATATTTGCATTTCAGCAGTATCGATAGCCATCTCGATCTGGTAGTGGGATACGTCGTAATTCTCCTGGGCTGCGTAAACCTCCGCGGACTTCATTAAACGGCGGTGCTCAAGGGATGCCCGCCGGGTGTCGATCTCCGATCGCCGCATCTCAAGGAGGTCATCGCGGGTTGGTAATTGCTCCTGGGAAAAAGCGATTCCCACAATGAGAGTGGTCATACACAGTCCTGTCAGCCAGTGAGAGAGAGAGGCTACTTCATCGGCCATTGGTTTACGGCTCTTCCTTTGGCTGAATTGACTGGTCAAAAGCGGCTGCGGTGGGTATGTCAGAAGCTGTATGCCAGACCCAGCATCAGCGATACTCCACCGATATTGAGGTTTTCGTGTGTGATCCAGGTCCCGTCCTCGTCATCGACGATACGGACGTTGCTGGGAATCCAGGTATATTTGAGCTGGGCCTCCAGTAAAATGTCGTAGTACAGCGGGCGGTGGAAGCCGGCGATGCCGTGCAAGCCCAGGCCGGTGAACTCGGTCGATTCTGCGGTTTGATTAAGTGTCTCACCGGGATAATACTCGTGCATAGTATTCCAATAGGAGCTATAAAAGCCCACTCCGGCACCCATATAGGGAACCGTGCTGGTCCGTTCAAGGAAGAAGCGGTAAATGCGGCTGACGGCGATCGGGAAAATAGTATTCAAGTAATTGTCGTAAACCTCCGGTTTGCCGTCAGGGGCCAGGGTGAGGTTGGCTTTATTATTCAGGATCCGTGCGCCCAGTTCCACCAGCCAGGCACTGCCGTCAGGCGAGGTGTAGCTGATGCTCAGGGCCACCTCCCCGCCGTCGCCGAAGCCGGAAATGTAGACATCGTCGGGGGCACCGCCCGCATCATAGCTGACGAAATACGAGCCCTGCAGCGTCGAGTTCTGGGGCACTGCGAATCCGCCCCGGATACCGACTGTAAACGGCTTATCCTGGGGAAAAACAGCAAGAGGAACAGCCAGAACCACTGCGCATAGTCCCATTTTACTGATAAAGGTTGATATCCTTTCAGTCATGATTTATTCCTCATCTGATAAAAGTGGTTGAAATACTCCATGTTCTGTTCATGGTGTCGCAAGGAGGGGAGCTGAATGAAGGGCGCTTTATCAAAATCTATAGATCAGGTTCACCATCATATTGCCGGCGGAGGTTGTCTCACTTGCATCACCGCTCAGATCCCGCTGCCAGGATGTGAGGCTGTAGGCGGCGTCAATCTTGACCTGCGGCACCGGTACCACACTCAGACCCAGGGCAAAGGTTTGCTGGGTCATTTTAGCAGGGGAATCCTTATTAATGGGTGGATCGCTGCGGTAGCCACCCCGCAGCTTGGCGTTTACCAGTGGCAGCAGCAGTTCCGCCCCGGCGGCATAGCCAAGGGCAGGAGTGTATTGAGTGAGCAGGTTTTCGTTGATGGAGATGTCGATGGGAATTTTAATGGAGTCTACGATGTCAACCAGATCGGATTCAAAGCGTATCTGGGAGTAATCCAGCCAAAACAGGTCGCCGCTGATGAGAACCGGACCTAATGTGAGGGATGATCCCAGGCGGAAGTAGTAGGTGGCTTGGGATTTGTATTCGTAGGTTGAGCTAAAACCACTGGCGTCCCGGTAGATCTGGTCGACGCTGATTTCCTGGGGGCTGCGCAGGAGGAGTCCTATCCGCCAGGCCGGTAAAGGCGCGATGAGTACTCCCAGACTCAGGCCCACTCCTGAGTATTCGGGTTTGATAAGGATGTAGTCACTGGTATCAACATTCATTCCGGTAGTAACGGTGCTGTCCCAGGAGTAAACGTTTTTCCCGGCTAGAATGTCCACTGCGCCCCCCAGAGCCAACTGAGGTGAGACCTGGTAGGCTATACCCAGGCTCCAGGTACCGAGCCATCCCTCCTCTGTCAGCACTTCCCTGATGGTAGAGGCTTCGCCGTAAGTGAAGAGTTGTTCCCGCCGACGCTCGAAAGACCGTACCTGATTGAAGCCGAGGGCTGCGGTTAGTTTCAAGCCGGGGATGGGAAAAGCGAAGCCAAGGTCGCCCAGCCTGGTGGCGGCGATGGTGGCGGTATTTGACGTTCCTTGAGCGCTGACGTCGGTAACGACATTGAGATAAGTGAGCCCCAGGTTGAATTCGGCCCTGGTAAGGTGGGCCAGCCCGGCGGGATTGTAATGCAGGGCGGTGATATCGTCCGCTATGCCGGTGAAAGCCAGTCCCAGGCCGCCAGCCCGGCTACCGGGACCGCCGAGCCCGGTAAAAGGCCGCACCGCATCCATATCGTCCTGGCCGCTGAGCGATACAGAGACAATTATAATTAACAGGGCTCCCCTACGCATGATCTCGAGAAAATAGCGAATCATATTTAAAAGGAGACGAAAGCCTACGGCTTCCGACTACGCGGGCGGGAGGATTTGGCGTTACTGCTTTTTCCGCTGCTTTTGGAAGAGGACCTGGTTGTGCTGGTTGAGCGCGAGGATGACCGGGTTTGCCCGCTTGAAGAGGCGCTGCTGCTCCCGCTGTCCCGCTTGCGGCTCCCTCGGAATAATCTAGTGAGAGTGCCTTTGGGTTTTGATTTGTCGGATTTTGATGCCGCAGCCTTACCCTTGTCAGCGCTTTTTTCGGAATCCGACCCGGCTGAGGAGCTTCTGGTTCGCAACGGGACAGTGGGTATATCGCTACCAGAGATGGGAGCCAGTCCAGTGGGCAGATCCCTCCGGCCCCGGAGGCGACGCTCGGTAGCCTTGGTTTGGACTGAACGGGTGGTACGAGTCCCGTACCAGGGATGCCAGCCGTAGCCGCCGCCGTAGTAGGAGTAGGAATGCCCATAGTGCCAGGGATCGTAGTAGCCGTACCAGGGATCATAGAATCCGTACCAGGGATCATAGAAGCTATACCATGGATCATACCAGGGGTCATGCCAATAGGAATAGTCACGCCACGGGTCGTACCACCTGCCGGCGTACCAGGGCAGCCGCTGCCAGCGCCGCTGGTACTGAAGCCAGTAGCGGGACTGGAAGTCGCGGTAATGATAGGGGCCGTAGAGGTGGTAGCTGAGGTTGAACTGGAAGGCGTCGTTATCACGGTAGCGGTTGCGATACCAGTCCTGGTAGGTATAATCGCGGTCTTCGGGCGCTTCTTCTGCTCTCGAATGGACAAGCGAGGGCTGCCGGATTGGAGCCGCCGGGGGGATGAGCGTTTCACGGTCGATGATGGCGGCGGTTACGCCCCGGGAGGGCTTGGCCTGGTGATATCCCGCGAAGCGGGGGTTATCCCTTTGTATTGCATACGAGACACACCCGGTTAGCCAAATCCCGCAAAGGAGCAGGAGCGCCGATCGAAGTAATTTACGTCCCGCCATAATCTACCTCCCGTGTAAATGTAGGTAGAGGTTGTTCGATTTACAACCTTTTCCGCTACAATAGGCTAACGGTCCAGTGCGTTGAATGGTTCCCGATGGGGATAAACCACAGAAGGGGATTGCCGCCGGGGAGCTGTTTCCAGGATGACATCCCGGCTTTAACACGGGAATGATCCACCCAGCAGTCTCTTCGGCATGTTATGATAGAGATTATAAAGGCTTTAAAGGCAGAAACATGCCGCATGAATCGGACCTAAACCCCGTACTGGATATTTCCCGTAAGTCACCTTTTTTAGAAGGTTACAACATCGTTTCGAAAGTATTTTACGGGAGTGGATTGATTATGTCTTTCTCTTGGCAATGAGCCATTCTGATTCTATCTTTAGCCCATGCAAAAGACAATAATCACTATCCTGGTTGTCCTCGCTAGCTCATTGCATGGTCAATTTGCCGAGGTTGCGGTTCGGACGGACGTTGAGCGGCTGAAGGAAAGAGAGCGTCAGGACCTGCAGGGGCTGGAGGAAGCCATCCAGCAGTTCTATATCAGTTCACCATGGGAACAGGCCATTGACGATCTTGAAATGTACCTGGACGTGCAGTTGGTGTTCCAGTCCACGCTTGCCGTTGGCAATGAGATGTATTACCAGGCCCAGATTCTTTTCAGCAATCGCCAGGACCAACGCTATTTTATCCGCGATGCAACGTTTCCTTTCTCTCCGGGACGTTCGGTGAACCTGTCATCAGCGTTCGATCCCCTGGCCTCCCTACTGGAGTTTTTCGCATATCTGCTCATCGCCGGGGAGCTGGACACCTATGAAATCCTGGCCGGATCACCGTATTACACGAAAGCCTCTTCGCTGGCAGTCATAGGCAAGAATGATCCGTACGTCGGTCGGGGATGGACCGACCGCTTGCGGATGGCGGAGCGCCTCGCAGCCAACCAGGAGTTGCGCCGGGGCAAAGCCTACTTCTATCGGGCCTTTGACATCCTGGCTGATGAAAAGCTCGACCTGGAGGAGCTGCGCAAGACCCTGGATCAATTCTATAAGTCCATACAGACGGTTATTAAGCGCGAAGGCCAGGAGCGCCAGACCTCGATCTTCCTATCGGGACACGCGGAAGAGATAGCCGAGATGCTGGCTCTGGCCGGCATGTGGACCGAGCTGGCCGATATGAAGTTATTGAACCCGGACGGCGAGCGGATCTACCAGAATTACCTGGAAGGCAAAAACAGGGAGCAGTAGGCCGGGTTTAAGTTTCTAATCCCCACCTTGGGACCTTCTTCTTTTCTCCGAATTTTCCAGCCGGTAGTCGACAGCCGGTTACCTCTCTCAAGATCCAAGAATCAAGTCCCGTAGTGGGGTCTTTTTTTTTCAGTCATGGCAAATTATGTTTCCTGTTTGCTGGAAAACGCCATATATTCTTTAGTGTTTCTGCCTCATTAACAAATAAACATCGGTGTATCATGAAACGACTACCCATCGACTACGGCTTCAGCTCCCACGCCATCCACGCCGGGGAGCTAACCGATGACATCTGCCAGGCCCACATAGCCCCCATCTACCAGACCTCCACCTTCTGTTTCAAGGACGTGGAACAAGGCCGACGCCAGTTCACCGGTAAGGAAAAGGGTTATATCTACAGCCGCTGGTACAATCCCACCGTTGAGGCCATTGAAGAGAAGGTT
Source organism: Fidelibacterota bacterium (assembly GCA_020354025.1). GTDB lineage: Bacteria > Fidelibacterota > Marinisomatia > SCGC-AAA003-L08 > TS1B11. Next base: position 595,751 of record CP070638.1, read on the forward strand.
GCTGCCCTAGAGGGAATGGAGCTGCGGCAAAATACCAAAGAAGGTGAATCCTGCCCGGAAGTCGTCGCTTTGGCCTTCTCCTCAGGTATGGCGGCTATCAGCACCCTGCTGCTGACCTTGCTGGAGCCCGGCGACACTGTCGTCACCCACGGTGGCCTCTACGGCGGCACCACCGAGCTGGTCGAAAAACTGCTCCCGGAGATGGAGATCAACCACGTGCTGGTACGCATGGACAAGCCGGAGGAGGTAGAGAAGGCGATCAAGCAGACCGAGCGGCTCGGCCTAATCTATCTGGAGACGCCGGCAAATCCAACCCTGAACATGTGTGACATCGCGCAGATTTGCGAGATCGCCCACGCTCACGGTCTGAAAGTAGCGGTGGATAACACCTTCGCCACGCCGATTCTGCAGCAGCCTTTGGCCCTGGGCGCAGACTACGTAGTACACAGCACCACCAAGTATCTCAACGGCCACGGCACCACCGTGGGAGGCATAGTAGTTTCCCGGGAGCTGGACTTCGTGCGTAACGACCTGTGGAGCCACAAGGAGCTGATGGGCGGTATCCCCAGTCCCTTCGACGCCTGGTTAATCAACCAGGGCCTTAAGACGCTGGCGCTGCGCGTGGAGCGCCACTGCGCCAATGCTATGGCAGTAGCCCGGTGGCTGGACCAGCATCCCAAAGTGGCCTATGTGGCCTATCCCGGTCTGGAGCACTTCCACCACCACGAGCTGGCCCGGCGGCAGATGAGGGACTTCGGCGGGATGATATCCTTCGAGCTCAAGGGGGGCCTGGAGGCGGGTGTGACGGTGATGAACAACGTATTTCTTTGCACCCTGGCGGTGAGCCTGGGTACGGTTGACACCCTCATTCAGCATCCGGCTTCCATGACCCACTCCAATGTACCGCTGGAAGAGCGGGAAGCGTTCGGCATTACCGATGGGCTGGTGCGGCTCTCGGTGGGGATCGAGGATGTGGAGGACATAATCGACGACCTGGACCGGGCGCTAGGGAAGATTTGAGTTTCTAGTTCAAAGTCGGCACGGAGCCATGAATAAACTGGACAGTATCGATAAGAAAATCCTGACCCTGCTCCAGCAGCGGGGGCGGATTACCAATGCCGAGCTCAGCAAGCGGGTAGGGCTATCGGCGGCTTCGGCTCTGGAGCGGGTGAAGAAGCTGGAGCGGGGTGGGATAATCAAGGGCTACCACGCCCGACTGGACCCTGCTGCGGTGGGCATCGGCCTGGTGATCCTGGTGGAAGTAACCCTGGCACGACACCAACATGACGCCATCTTGCGGTTCGTTGAGGCGGTGCAGACGGTGGAGGAGATCGTGGACTGCTACCACGTTACCGGGCGGGCGGACTACCTGCTGCGGGTAGTGGCCAAAGACATCCCCAGCTACGAGCTGTTCGTCATGGAGACGCTCAGCACCCTGCCCGGTGTCCAGCACATCGAAACCATGATGATCCTCTCGGCGGTGAAGGAGTCGAAGGGCCTACCGATCATGGTGGAGTAGCCATGCGTGCAGCTAGAGCAGCTGAATCCGTTTGGAGTTGTATTACCAGATAAAAATAAATACTTTGTAGGGCAGCCGGAGGGCTGGCTGCTGACCGCTGATGACGGACTACTGAATACTGATGGCTAACTCCCCTCTACTGTCCCTCTTATCCGACCTGGTAGCCGCGTTCCACCTGGCGTATGCCTCTTTCGTGGTGGTGGGATTCATCCTCATCCTGGTGGGGGGTCTTTTCGGGTGGCGCTGGATCAGGAACCCGGTTTTTCGGTGGGTTCACCTAGGGTGCATCGGCGTGGTGGCGGTGGAGGCGGTTGTTGGTCAGATCTGCCCGCTTACGCTGCTGGAGAACTGGCTGCTGGTGGGTTCCGGCCAGGCCGGATACGAACGCACCTTCATCGGCCAACTGATATATACTCTGCTCTATTATGACTTCCCGACCTGGGTTTTCACGGTTGCCTACGTATCCCTGGCGGGCCTCACCGGGCTGACTTTAGTGCTGATACCACCGATACGGCGAGCGGCCGAGGCCCGCATAAAGACATCCCCTGAAAATACAGGTACAGACTGAGTCAAATTCAACCGGAGGTTGTAGCACTACCCCTGGTTTTATGTCAGTTGCTCGCCGGACTGTTTTCCAGTAGATTCATATCCCTGATCCGATAGCGGAAACCGACCGCATGGGAGTAATTACCAGCGAACGATGCTATCCAGTAGCTGTTAGGAGGGTACATGACAGGTGACGGCAAATCAAACCGGCTACTTATTGCAATCCTTATTGGCATTGTTCTTGGCATGCTGCTGGGCGGGCTTTCTCCGGCGGCGGGCAGGGCGGTAAAGTTTATCGGTGAAATCTTCATTCGGGCCCTGCTGATGTTGGTAGTGCCCCTGATCATCGCCACTATGACCGTCGGGATCAGCCGGTTGGGTGATATTCGACGAATAGGAGGCATAGGCGGCAAAACCATTACCTATTACCTAGCCACGACGGCGCTGTCAGTGGTAGTGGGTATTACGCTGGTGAATCTCATCCAACCGGGACGAGCGGATACGGAACAGGGACGCATTGCCATGCGGGGGGGGGAACTACTCACGGATGTAGCATATCGGATTTATGATAATACTTTGACGCTGGATACCGATACGTTCCAGCGAGCTTATGACAACCGCTACATGGTCCTGTTACAGGATCAGGATGATATTCGAGGCGTGGTAGCCAAAAGCCATGATCCTTTTGTATCCAGTCTTATCATTTCCGAATGGACGGATGGTGAAGGGAACCGGGTCACTCCAAGTGACCAGGGGGTGAGCATCAGGGTTGATCTTGCTGTTGCTGAGGGGATAAAGGGGAAATCGCGTTCTATCGGTACCGTGCTACGTGATGTAGTCGTGGGTTTAGTACCCCGCAACCTGTTCGCTGCGATGATGAACAATGATGTACTGCCACTCATCATATTCTCCCTGATTTTTGGTGCGGTGTTAACCACGTTGGGTGAACGCGGGCGTCCGGTCCTTATTTTCTTTGAGGGCCTAAATGAAGCGATCATGAGAATTGTCCATCTTTTGATGTTGACCGCTCCTGTTGGTATCGGGGCCTTGATCGCCGGGCGGCTTGGAGATGCTGGCGGCTTCATCGGTTTTGGGCCAGAATTTGTTAGATTGGGACAATATGCCGCTACCGTTCTGACAGGACTGCTGATTCATGGCCTGATTACATTACCATTGATACTTTTTTTCTTCGGCAAACAACGGGTATGGCCATATAGTGTGAATTCGGTAGCGGCTCTCACCACCGCGTTTTCTACCGCCTCCAGCGCTGCCACGTTGCCATTGACGATGCAATGTACCACGGAGAAGAATAAAATCTCTGAGCGCACGGCCAGTTTTGTACTGCCATTGGGTGCCACTATAAATATGGACGGCACCGCCCTCTATGAGGCCGTAGCCGCTATCTTCATCGCTCAGATTTATGGTATCGATCTTGGTTCGGTGCACATGGTAGTGATCTTCCTGACAGCGACCCTGGCCGCCATCGGCGCTGCCGGGATCCCCGAAGCAGGTCTGGTCACCATGGTCATCGTCCTGCAGGCGGTGAATCTACCCATTGAGGGGATCTCGTTGATCCTGGTCATCGACTGGTTCTTGGATCGCTGTCGTACCACGGTTAACGTGTGGGGTGACACGGTGGGTGCTGCCGTTGTTCACAACCTGGAAGGGGAAGGAGATACGGATTGAACAGGTGGGTCCAAGGGTGAGACCGGGTTCACTGCGGAGCTCCTTGCTGCATCCACCCCTGGACCTTCAAGGTTCCCTCGCAGTTCATGAACACCACGAAAGGGAAAGGATCTCAAACGATTGCTGACATATTAATAGATGTGGCCAAACAAGCGCCATTGTTTGTCATAGCGCTGATTGGCATCGACCTATTAGAAGAGGAGCTCTAATGGAGTTCTGTACTGCCATTAACTGCATGGATGGAAGAGTACAGCTTCCAGTTATCAGTTACCTAGAGCAACGCTTCAATGCCCGCTATGTAGATGTTATTTCTGAACCTGGTTCGAACCTTATCCTTGCGGAGCAAACTGATCCGAACTTAGTTGAGTCCATTCTACAGCGACTCGCTATTTCAGTGAATCATCATCATTCCCAAGGGATTGCCATAGTAGGGCATCACGATTGTGCCGGAAACACTGCCGGTAAGGCTGAACAGATTTCACATCTGCGAGCAGCTATTGCAGTACTAAGTGAGCACTATCCTGAAATTGAGATGATCGGACTGTGGGTAGATGAAAACTGGCAGGTAAACGAAGTGTGAAGTCCTGATATCGATGGAGCAGCTGACAGGCTAATGCACCTGACTTCTTCTCACTATGGTCCAATATTCGGGTGATCTCTTTCGCAGGATTTAAGGCTGAATTCCGAGCGAATGAATCCCTTAACAACAGTTTCTCAACATATCCAATACAAAATGACATCATTCCTGTCCTGGGTTTATGGGAGAGGCTCGGAGCGGAATAATCTCACGATCCGATAGCCTCCTCGAACCGCGACAGCCCACACTGCGCAAGACGCTCGGCGTCTTTGACGGTGTAGCCATCTTGATCGGTATTACCATTGGCGCGGGCATCTACTCAACACCCCAGATCATTGCGGGCTATCAGGAGTCCTTCTATCCCATTATTGCTCTCTGGATATTCGTGGGTTTTTTTGTCTTCCTCGGCGGCCTGATTTATGCGGAGCTGGGAAGCCGACTTCCCAATACGGGTGGAGAATACGTATACATCAGCCGGTGCTTCGGTCCTTTCGCCGGATTCATGTTTGGATGGGCACAGCTTTTCATTATAAGGACCAGCCCCGCTGCCGGCCTGGCAATCGTTACCGCGAACTACATGGGGTACTTTGTAGAATTAAACAGATTCGCACATACCGCTGTGGCCCTTTCCGTCATTGGATTGCTGGGTGCGCTCAATTACGTTGGCATCCGAAGGGCGAGCGTGTATCAGCAGCTTTCGACTGTACTGAAGGTTGGAGGCCTTACTGCTCTGGTGATACTTGGATTGACCCTGGTCCAAGGCCAGGAAAACCTACTTTCCGACAGGGTGCCACCGATCGGTACTCTAAGCCCCTTTGGCAATACTGTTGCGGCGCTGATGTTGATTGCTTTCACGTACATTGGATGGGATCGCGTTGGCTATGCTGCCGGTGAAATGAAGAATCCGCGGCGTGTCATCCCGCTGAGCATGTTTATCGGCATCGCTACCCTCATTCTCGTTTATGCTTTAATAAACGTAATCTATCACCGAACGCTCGGTATGGAGGGAATGCGCGCGAGTACCATAGTGGCTTCCGATGTGGCCGCCAGCCTGATTGGCCCCCTCGGCGCTGGCAGCATCGCATTATTGGTAATGATATCGGCTACGGGGAGCATAAACGGGACCATGATGACTGCCACGCGAGCGTATTATGCTATGGCGAGGGACGGCCTGTTTTTCAAGTGGCTCAGTTTTGTACATCCTAAGTTTCGAACCCCTTCGCGGGCGATCCTGGCCCACTGTTTTTGGGCTGCTGTGATCCTGCTGATAAGAGGTACATTCGAGACGATCGTTGCTGGTATGGTGTTCGCAATTCTCATATTCTATACGTTTACCACCCTCGCCCTTTTCAAAATGCGAAAAGATGCGGTTGGTGGTCAGGATGTCTACCGGGTGCCGCTATTTCCGGTTCTTCCCGGTCTTTATCTTGCCGGAATCCTGGCCTTGCTCATTTTCCGTGCCATATTTGAATGGGAAAAGTCGCTGGTCGATCTCGCTTTCATCGCAACGGGGCTGCCATTTTCCCTGATCTGGTGCCGGCGGGAAAGGAAGCTGGCTACGTAGCCATTGGCAACAGGTCCAGCGGCGCCGTGGTGATTGCTCACTGAGGGGGAAATGGGGTAAATCTCCAGATAGGCGATGATCCAGCAATTTAGCCGGGACTTCAATAATTATCCTTGCATGATTCTAGTTGATAGGATAAACTACGGCTTATAAGTAAGTACTTTGAATTTAAATTGATGCTTACAATAGACCATAACACCCGTGACATGTACATGCCGATGATGAGCATGATGATGGATAGCTCCAGTCTTGCGGGCGTGGAGTGGGAGTTGTAGCCTAAGCGTTTAAAAATCAGATTTAACCCCCTCTACCCCGCCGGTAGAGGGGTTTTTTTTTAAAGGAGTAGATGAGAGTGAGCCAATTCCTAGAATGCCGCTCCTGTGGCGAAAAGATCGAGTTCAGGCCGGAGACCGTCTGTCCAACGTGTTTCAGTCCGCTTGAGGTGGTCTATGATTATGAAGCCCTCCGTAATACTTTACAACATTCGGACATTGAAGGTCGCCCCGGAACCATGTGGCGTTATCAAGAGCTATTGCCGGAAGTTCCCGGTGGTATCCCCGACACCCCCGTAGGCTGGACCCCACTAATCCGTGCCCGGCGTCTCGGGGAAGCCCTGAACATGCCGAACCTCTATATCAAGAACGACGCTGTGAACTTTCCTTCACTCTCGTTCAAGGACCGGGTGGTATCGGTGGCTCTGGCCAAGGCAGTAGATTTCGGGTTCAGAACCATCGGCTGTGCTTCAACGGGTAATCTGGCAAACGCTGTTGGCGCACAAGCGTCCATGCTAGGGCTTAAAAGCGTTATTCTTATCCCCCAAGGATTGGAGCAGCAGAAGATACTGGCGTCCGCCTGTTACAATACACAGGTCATCAAGGTCGCCGGTTCCTATGACGATGTAAACCGCCTATGCACCGAACTCGCCTACCGGGAAGGGATCGGTATCGTGAATGTAAACCTCAGGCCCTTTTATGCCGAAGGCTCCAAGACCGTGGGTTTTGAGATAACGGAGCAGCTGGGATGGACTCTTCCCGACCAGGTTGTTGTGCCTATGGCCGGGGGCTCACTGATCTCAAAGGTCGGTAAGGCCTTCAGAGAGCTGATCCAGGTGGGACTGGTGGGAGAGAAGCCTGCGAAGCTGTTCGGTGCCCAAGCCACAGGCTGCGCTCCGATTTCCACCCTGGTGAAGACGAGTGCCGATGAGTTGGTACCCGTAAAACCGGACACAATTGTGAAGTCCCTGGCTATCGGGACGCCGGCTGATGGCCGTAAGGCTGCGGATAGTATTCACCAGTCAGGCGGCTGGGCTGAGGACGTGAGCGATGAGGAGACCGTAGAGGGGATTGCCCTGCTGGCAGAGACCGAGGGAATCTTCACTGAGACTGCCGGGGGTGTTACGGTAGCCGTTGCCGGGAAGCTGCTGAAGCAGGGTCGTCTGGACCGGCGGGCTCTGACGGTTCTATGCATCACGGGTAACGGATTGAAGACGGCCGACCTGATGGAATATAAAGCAGCTGACCTGGCGGTTATTGAACCCAAGTACTCGGCGTTTCAAGCCTATATTAACAGCCAACAAAAAGAGGAGAAGGAGCACTATGTCAGTGCGTGTTGAGTTTCTCGGACCGCTAAAGCAAGTGGTAGGCGGCGAGGACATAATCGAATTGGAGGCAGGTACCATTGCCGGAGTTATTGAGAAACTGAACGAGCAATACCAGGGCGTGACCGATCGCCTGCTCGAACCGGAAGGCACCCTTCACCGCCATATCAATATCTACATTAACGAGGAAGATATCCGCTTCAAAGAGCAGCTGCAGACCGCCTTGTCACCGGGCGATGTAGTTACCGTCATATCCGCGATCGCCGGGGGCTAGTGAGAATGGTTTCACCGCCTAAAACCGACAAACAGCAGGATTGGCATAATCGCTATGCCCGCCATATCGTCCTGGAGGGGGTGGGAGAATCAGGCCAGAAGGCTCTCAATAGGGCCTCGGTGCTGATAGTCGGCACCGGCGGCCTCGGTTCGCCGGCGGCCTTTTACCTGACCGCGGCTGGCGTCGGCACCTTGGGATTGGTGGATGATGATGACGTTTCCCTGAATAACCTTCAGCGTCAGCTCCTGCATGGGACGTCTGATATCGGGAGGCCAAAAGTTCACTCTGCCCTGGAGACATTGAACGAGATCAATCCGGAAGTGAATATACACACCTATCTGGAGAAGGTAACACCGGAGATCATCTGGGATCTTGTCAGTGACTACGACCTGTTAGTGGATGCCAGCGACAATTTTGCCACCCGGTTCCTGATTAACGATGTGTGTGTACAGGCTGGGAACCCCCTGGTTTTCGGAGCGGTGCTGCAGTTTTCCGGCCAAGTAACTACGTTTACCCAGGAGGACGACTGCGGGTGCTACCGCTGCCTGTTCCCCGAAGCACCGCCCCCCCAATACGTGCCAACTTGTGAACAAGCGGGGATCTTTGGCGTCATACCTGGAATTATCGGGACGCTGCAGGCGGCCGAGGCCTTGAAGCTAATTCTCGGACGCAGTGGCCATGAGGTGGGAACCATCCTCAAGAACCGGCTGCTGCTATATGATGGAAAGGACTCATCCTTCCGGACCGTGAAGCTCAGCAAGAATCCCGGCTGCCCGGTCTGCGCCGATCCCGCTTTTAATTTCCGCAGGGTGAATTATCACAATACCTGTGCCCTTGAGGGCTCACCGGCGACTCCGCTGGGATCACAAAGCACAGCCGATCCGTCTGTGGCTGCCGAGGCTGCCAAATCGTGAGCAGAGATCTATTTAAGGGTGAGAATTGACTAACCAGCCAGCAGAATGAGCATTCGTATTCACACATCAGTCCCGGCCAGCACGGCCAACCTAGGTCCCGGCTACGACGTCCTGGGACTGGCGTTAAGCTTACGGCTTAAGACCACAGCTACGCCGGCCGGCGAGTGGTCAGTAGTGATCGTTGGTGAGGGCGCCCACCTTCTTGATAATTGCAGTGAGAACCTGATCGCCCGCGCCTGTCAACAAGCCTGTGAGTGGAACGGTTGGGAAGCTCAGCCCCTGCGTATAGAAAGCGAGAATCCCATCCCAATAGCCCGGGGTCTGGGCAGCAGCGCAGCGGCCATCGTCACTGGGATGGCCTTAGCCCAGCTGACAAATCTCGACAGAATTGACAAGGACGCCCTGTTCCGGGATGCGGCAGTAATGGAGGGTCACCCGGACAACGTGGCAGCCGCGGTTTACGGCGGGCTCCAGGAAGTAATACAGAATGGAGACGGTTATAAGGCCCATTCAAGACAGCTAGACAACACAGTGCGGATCCTGCTAGCGGTTCCTGGTAGTATGAAATCCACGGCCAGACTACGGGAAATCGTGCCGAAGGAGTTGCCTGCGGAGGTTCTGGCGGCTAACGATATGGCCTTGAAACAGGTCTTGGCTGGATTGGCGCAGGGTGATGCGGCCCTATTGCGCTATTCCGAGGCGGATAAGCGCCACCAACCCTATCGGCTAGGCGTCCAACCGGAATCCCAGGCTATTTTCGGACTGCTACAGGAAATTCCCGGTGTGGCCGGTGTATTTCTCAGCGGCGCGGGGACTGCGGTTGGAGGCTGGGTACTGGACGAAGCAGACTACATCTCCCAGGTCGAACAGCTACTTAAAAAGCGGTCCATTTCGGCGTTGGTACAGGTGATCCCACCGGACCTGAAGGGGATTGAAGGTGAAATCATCAAACGGTAATTGTTACATATTCAAGTTCGGTGGAACCTCACTTCAGACCGCCGAACGTATCCTCAAGGTACTGGATATTATATCTGGTTTCGATCAGCCGTTGGCGGTGGTCACTTCTGCTGTAGGAGGTATTACCGATCTGCTGGTGGAAGCAAGTTCCAATCCGGCTTCGCTCCATAGCAGAAAGGATGAAATCCACCGGCTTCATCTCAGGCTGGCGGGGGAGCTGGGTTTGGAGGGTGTTTCCCTGGCCGAATACGAAGCTCATCTTTGCGAAACTCTTGCCGATCTTGAAGCGGCGGGATCAACCGGGGACGGTAAGGCGCGCGATCTCATACTATCCACGGGAGAACGCCTATCTACCTCCTTGATCGCCAAGACGCTGGAATTGAGGGGTATTAGATGCGAGTACATCGACAGTCGGCCATTCATCCGGACCGACAGCAATTGGCATGAGGCCCGAGTAGATCTCGCCGCAACCGATGATCTGACGTCAAAGGCGTTGGATCCTCTCATTGAGAGGGGAGTGATCCCGATAGTAACCGGTTTTCTGGGCAGCAATGAGAAGGGCGAGACTACCACCATAGGCCGCAATGGCTCTGACTTGACGGCCACTTTGCTGGGAGCCTGCCTAAACGCCGCGGAGGTCTGGATCTGGACCGACGTCGACGGGATTTTTACCGCTGACCCGCGTTACCACCGGGGTGCCCGACTGTTGCCCGAAATTTCTTTCCGCGAAGCAGCCGAGGTAGCCTACTTCGGCGCCACCGTGATTCATCCTCATACCTTATGGCCACTGTTACAGACGGAGGTAGCCGTGCGAATCAAGAATACCCTTAATCCAGAGCAGCCCGGAACCCTTATCTGCTCCGAACCGAAGGAACGTGGTAAAATCCTCATTACAACCTCTGTTGAAGGAGTATCCGCGATTACGGTCGGGGGCTATGGTATGGTCGGAGTTCCCGGCATAGCCGCCGAGATCTTTTCGACGGTCAGGGATGAAGGTACGAATGTACTCATGATCAGTCAGAGTTCAGCTGAACACAACATCACATTTGTGATCCGGAATGAGGAAGTGCCACAGACGGTGGCTTCGTTGGAAAAGGCTCTCAAAGAGTGGATTGAGAAGGACCATCGCATAGACCGGATTCGGGTTGTTCCGGACACGGCCATTATTACCGTTGTCGGTGAGAACATGCGGGGACGCCACGGTATTGCTGGTAAGATATTTTCCGCCCTGGGACGGAATGAAATCAATGTGGTCGCCATTGCCCAGGGTTCATCCGAATACTCTATCTCTATGGTCTTGAAGGCTGCGGACAGGCGCCTGGCCGTGGATGCCATCCACGGGGAGCTCGATGAGGAGAACGGTAATGTCTAGACTGAAAGTGGGTATCCTGGGTGCCACAGGTGCCGTGGGGCAGCGGTTCGTTGAGCTACTGGAGGGGCATGCCTGGTTTGAGGTGGCGGCGCTCTACGCCTCGGAGCGCTCGGCGAAAAAGCCATACCGGGAGGCGGTGAATTGGCAGGTACCGGTCCCGCGCCCTACCTATGTAGATGACCTTATTGTCAGGGAGCTGGAGCCTGACGGTGAGGTGGACCTCGTGTTTTCAGCCCTTCCCAGGGGACCAGCCAGGGTGATCGAAGCGGCCTTTGCCCGGGCGGGCGTCCCGGTTATTTCAAACGCCAGCGCTTTCCGCATGGATGGTGATGTACCGCTCGTTGTCCCGGAGGTAAATCCGGAGCATACCGCTCTGATCGAGGTACAGCGAAGAGATCGCGACTGGCAGGGTTTCATTGTTACCAATCCTAACTGCGCGGTTATCGGGCTAGTGCTGCCCCTGAAACCCCTGCATGACGCGTTTTGCCTACGTCAGGTACAGGTGGTGACGATGCAGGCGAGATCGGGGGCGGGCTATCCGGGTCCGCCGCCGGAGGCTATTGACGATAACGTCCTGCCTTTTATCGGGGGCGAGGAAGAGAAGGTCGAGGAGGAACCCCGTAAGCTCCTGGGCACTATCACCGGTGATGGGATCAGGGAGGCGGACCTGACTGTCTCAGCCCAGTGCAACCGGGTAAACGTCCTCGATGGGCACCTGGAGTCGGTGAGTCTGGGCTTTGAAAAGCGACCCACTGTAGAGGAGGTCGCCCGGACGTTGCGGGAATTCCGCGGACTGCCCCAGGAAGCCGGTCTACCCTCAGCACCTGAGTGTCCGGTCCTGGTACTGGACGATGAGGATCGCCCCCAGCCCAAGCTCGACCGGGATGCGGGTAAAGGTATGGCGGTTACCGTTGGTCGCATCCGGCCCGACAGCGTCGTTGACATCAAATTCATGGTACTTTCGCATAACACCATCAGGGGCGCGGCCGGTGCCGCCATCCTTAATGCGGAACTGCTCAAACATCAGGGGTACTTATGATTGATATAACTGACAAGGTAGCACTTATCACCGGAGCGGCGAGGGGAATCGGCGCAGCGTGTGCCGTTCTCTTTGCCAAGGCCGGTGCCAACGTGGGGCTGGTGGATCGCTCCCACGATGACGAAGCCCGTGCGGTGCAGACCGAAGTAGAGCGGCTGGGTCGACGGGCAGTACTTCTCAAGGGAGATGTATCTGAATTTCGCACTGCCAAAGCCCACGTAGAGCAATTGGTTGATACCTTTGGCAGCGTGGACGTGCTGGTAAACAACGCCGGTATCTGGACCTACCTAGAGACGGGGACCGGCAATGAGGCCGAATGGGACCAGGTAATGGCGGTGAACCTGAAATCGGTGTTCAATTATACAGACGCAGTGGTACCCGTAATGAAGAAAGCGAGCGGAGGCAGCATCATCCACCTTTCTTCCACCGCCGGTCAGCGCGGCGAGGCATTTCACTCCCATTACGCCGCCGCGAAGGGTGGTATTATCGCCTATACCAAGTCCCTAGCGGTTGAGCTGGCTCCTCACATCCGGGTGAATGCCGTGGCCCCGGGCTGGGTGGATACTCACCTGAACGATGAGGTCTTTGGGGATAAAAGCTTCAAGGAGCAGGTTCGGAAAGGTATTCCGCTCGACCGCATTCCCCCACCCGAAGACTTGGCGGGGCCGATCCTCTTTCTAGCCAGCGACCTGGCGCGCCACATCACCGGGGAGATATTGAACGTGAACGGCGGGGCGGTGCTATGCGGGTGATCGAACCTCGACCGATACGTCTATATCCTTATTCATCTGATATGGCTGAAAACCGTTGTCTCTGAGGGTGTCATGAGGAACGCGCTCGCTTCACCCAAGAAAAAGCGGATTATCGTAAAAATCGGTAGCCATGTTCTAAGCGAGAGCGGCCGATTCACACACGAGGCAGTACAGCGCCTGGCGGATCAACTGATCGAAGTGACGGTAGCCGGGAATGAAGTGCTACTGATTACCAGCGGTGCCATCCTGATGGGCCGCAATATCATGGGGCTGGACCTGGACCTTTATCCTCAGAACCTGCGCCAATCGCTGGCTGCCGTAGGGCAGGTGTCACTCATCCATGAGTACCAGAACATCTTCGACCGGCTGGAGCAGCCTATCGGGCAGATCCTGCTCAACCTGGAGGATTTCAACAACCGTCGGCGCTACCTCAGCCTGAAGGAAACCATCCTGGGCCTTTTCAAACTGAAGGTCCTGCCTATTCTGAACGAGAACGACTGTATTCATACTGAGGACTTCTCCTTCGGGGACAACGACAACCTGGCGGCCCAGGTAGCCGGTATGCTGGACGCGGACCTGCTGCTTATCCTCAGCACTGTAGACGGACTTTATGACGGTGACCCCAGGCATCCGGACAGCCGGGTGCTTCCCACCGTTGAGACCATTACTCCCAGAATGCTGGAGGATGCCCTGTCCAAGGGGCAGTTGCTCTCAACCGGCGGGATGGCGGCCAAGCTCCAGGCGATCGACAAGGCGTTGCATTTCGGGGTGCCAGTGGTCCTGGCCAATGGTGAGGCACCCGACATCCTCAGGCGGCTCTTTGCCGGTGAGGAAATAGGAACCCTGTTCCTGCCAGAGACCAAGCGTATGCCCCTGAAAAAGCGCTGGCTGGCCTACTCCACCAAGGTGAAGGGGCAGGTAGTTGTTGATGACGGTGCCTACCGGGCCATAATGGAACGGAATGCCAGCCTGCTCAGCAAGGGAGTGGTGGACAGTCAGGGTGATTTCGAGGCCCAGGATGTGGTAGCCATCGTAAACGCCAGGGGACAGGAGTTTGCCCGGGGGATCACTCATTACGGCTGCGAGGATCTGAAAAAGATCGCCGGCCTGTCCAGCAGCGAGATCGAGAAGACCCTGGGAGTTAAATACTTTGACGAGGTAGTCCACCGGGAGGAACTGGTACTCCTGCCAACCAGGACGAGGAAGGAAACATGAAAACCGCCAGCTATGTGACCCGGCTAGGCCTGGATGCCCGGGAAGCGGGATACCAACTAGCCACAGCCCCCAGCATTCTAAAAAACAAGATGTTAACTAGCTTGGCCCGGTTGCTGAGGGAGCGAACTGAGGAGGTCCTGGCAGCCAATACCGAAGATATCCGGGCCGCGGAAGAGCAACAGCTCTCCAATGCCATGATCGACCGGCTGAGACTGACCACGGAGCGACTGGAAGCGCTGGCCGGGTCCGTGGAAGAGATCGCTGCGCTACCCGACCCGGTGGGACAGGTCTCGCAGATGACCCTACGCCCCAACGGACTCCAGGTGGGGCGCATGCGCATTCCGCTGGGGGTGGTGGCTTTCATCTATGAGTCGCGGCCGAACGTCACCATTGATGCCGCCGCCCTGTGTGTCAAGAGCGGCAACGCGGTGATCCTCCGGGGCGGCAAGGAGGCCCTCCACAGCAACCTGGCCTTTGCCACACTAACGAGCAAGGCGTTGACCGAGGCCGGTCTGCCGCCCAAGGCCGTACAAGTGGTGGAGACAACTGATCGTGCGGTGGTAGAGGAGCTGCTCAAGCAGAAGGAGACCATCAACCTGATAATCCCCAGGGGAGGGGAGGGGCTCATCCGCTACGTGGACGAGAACTCCCAGGTGCCGGTGATAAAGCACTATAAGGGGGTGTGTCACGTCTACGTGGACAAGGACGCGGACCCGGACAAGGCTCTGGCCATTGCCATGAACAGCAAGGTCCAGCGCCCTGGCGTGTGCAACGCGGCGGAGACCCTCCTGGTCCATCAGGATATCGCCGACCGGTTCTTGCCTGCCTTCATCAAAGAGGCCAGGACCTGTTCGCTGGAACTGCGGGGGTGTCCCCGTACGTGTGCTTATAATCCCGAGGGAATTGTCCCGGCTACCGACGACGACTGGCCCGCCGAGTACCTGGACCTGATCCTGGCGGTGAAGGTAGTGGACAACTACGGCGAGGCAGTGGCTCACATCCAGCGCTACGGTTCGGAGCATACCGACGTAATAGTTACCGAGAACTACACCACAGCTCACGATTTTATCCGGTCGGTTCAAAGTTCGCTGGTCCTGGTGAATGCCAGCACCAGGTTCAACGACGGCGGCCAACTGGGCCTGGGTGCGGAGATCGGCATCAGCACCACCAAGCTGCATGCCTTTGGTCCGATGGGCCTTGAACACCTGACAATCGAGAAACACATCGCCTACGGCGACGGACAGATCAGAGAATAGGTTTACTTAGATAGACCCGCAGGGGTCAGGGAGTCACCCTTCGAGAACCTCAGGGTGACTCTTTTTTCTACAGCAGCCGCTCGTACTCGCCGATATCCAGATTCCAGACAGGCACACCGCAGTAGCGGTCGCCCTCTGGGCAGTACGGCTTGGCACCCGCTATCCGCCGCAGGGTACAGGGAGGGAGCAAGTACCTGCCGATGCGGGAGTGCACCTGCCGTACCTGTTCGGCCTCGTCTACGCTAGCCCGCCAGATCTCCTCCTGGGAGTTGTAGCACAGCCGCATGCGATGCTTGTGGTGCAGGTTGAGCAGGTCAGCCGACTCGGTAAAGCGTACTGCCACGGCATTAGGCAGCAGGTAGTGGGCGAACTCCGGTAATAGGCCCAGTTTTTTGAGCTTCTCGATAGCCTCCCAGGTGCGGTCCATGATCTCCCGGTAGCGCTGGAGGGAGGACTCATCGGCCTGGATGAGGGCTGGGGTGATGAAATCGGGTTCGTCGGAGAGCTGGGCGGCGAGTATGGGTCGGCTGGCAGGAGTCATGCGGTGGCGCTGGTCCTGGCTGTCGGCGGTGTGGGACAGGTACTTGCGGAAGGTGTAGCCGGGATGGTGCAGGGTGCGGGTGAGTTTGGCGTGGGTGGTGAGGTTGAGCACTTCTCCGAAAACGGGATTCCGGTCCGGGTCCAAGGCCAGGGCGATAGCATCATCATCGGGCAGCTCGGACCTGCTCCTGCCCAGCACCTCGCGGACAGCCATCGCAAGGGTCTCCTCGCCGCCGGTCTTGTAGTCCACCAACCGGGAGACACGCCCCTCCAGCGAGGCGTCGAACTCCTCTTTAAAGCCGGGGCCGGGGCGTGCCGTATCCTGAATCCAGGGGAACTCGGCGAAGTCGGCCTCCTCCAACGGTTCCTCCAATACCAGTTCATATCCCGGATCATGCGCCAGCACCGCCCGAACCATCAGTTCCACCACCTGCCGCTGTTCATGGGAAGCGTCCGTCTGTCGGCAGCTGCGCCAGTAGCGCAGGAGGGTGACAGCGCTGATGGTGTGGTACAGATAGGTCAGGGTCGCCACGGGGGCCACGTAGCGGACCGCCTCCTGGGTCTTCCTCTGAATATCACGCTTATAGTGTTCCCGCCGCTTGCTCCGGGCTGGAAAGATGCGGAAGTACTCGGCCTCCGCTGCTGGGAAGAGGGCCTCGCGGAGCTCATGATAGACAGCCATCTGCCGGTCAATGGTCTTACGATACAGCTCCAACCCGGCGCCGGTGATGGGCGGGATATAAAAGGAATCCTTGTCAAGGCGGACATACCGCTGGCTCACCTGCTCCGAGTTGTAGAAGGGGTGGCTGTGCAGGAAAGACCAGACGAAGTGGCGGGAGATTTCGCTCAGGGTGAACTGGAACTGGGCGTGCTGGAAGGTGGTGTGGTGTCCCGCCCGGTATATGGAAGCGGCTATGGCGCGGTCGCGGCTGTCCTCCTCGAGACTTATCTGCTCGTCATCAATAATTCCCTTGCTGCTGTAGCAGGTACGGGCGGCGGCTATGACGTTTTTGAAGGGCGAGCTGAATGCCTTGGTGAGGGTGACCTGAGGGATAGTGGCAATATTGGTAGTCAGCTGTCGTCCCTTACAATTTTTTACGGGCTTTATACAGATCCAGGAAGGCCTGCACAATAGCGGGATTGCCCGCTATTAGCCCCGGCTTGATCACCGTATGTCGGTTGTTGTAGCGTTGTTCCTTTCCGGTAAGGCCCCGCAGCACGGCGCCCGCTTCCTTGAGGATGATGTGCCCGGCGCAGACGTCCCATTCGTTCTTCGGCCTAAGGGTGGCGAAAATGTCCGCCCGCCCGGCCGCCGTCAGGCCGAGCTTGTACGCAACGCTGCCCATCGGTTTCAGAAGTCGGAGGTAAGGTTCATAGCGTTTCCAGAGTCCCCACCTGGTCTCAGAGCGGCTGTTGAGAATCTCTGCCTCCTCAAGGCTCTCGACCTTTGATGCCATGACAGGCTCGCCGTTCAGGGTGGTACCCTGTCCCTCAGCAGCACTGAATGTCTCCCCGGTGACGGGATTATGCAGCACGCCCAAAACCGGCTGGCCTTTCTCGGCCAGGGCTATGCTCACCACGAACTGGGGCAATCCTTCGATGAACTCCTTGGTGCCGTCAAGGGGATCAACCACCCATACCCGTTCTTTGTTCAGTCGGTCGCGGGTATCGGCGGTCTCCTCGGATAGCCAGCCGTAGGTGGGGAAGCTGTCCCGCAGCCGCTCTTCCAAGCAGTGGTTGCTGGCGTAGTCAGCGGTGGTAACGGGATTATGGAAGCCCTTGTCGCGGACCTGGTAGTCGGCGTTGAAGTAATCCAGCAGGATTTTGCCGGCAGCATGAGCTGCTTCGTTAGCTGTGGCGAGGACGCTCTGCATCCCTCAAAATTACATCGCCTCTGAAAGAAAGGCGAGGAGCAGGATAGGTACCTATTCCCTGCCAGCTATTCCGATGACACCGCAGGCGATGCGTGGACCGGCTGCACCGCTGGGCTGGGAGGTCAGATCGTCCGCCCCGGCATGGAGAACCACCGCCCGTCCGACAATGCCATTTGGTCCTTCCAGGGTCAGGAGATGGTCCACTACGTCCAGGTAGGCGTTGCCCGTTTCGTCCGCGATGATATTGCCCAGATCGCCCAGGTGCCGCTTGCCGGTATCGGGACCAGCATGGGGCGCGCCAGTTGGATTGAAATGTCCTCCTGCTGAACTGGCATCCGGTGCACTGCAATCGCCGTACTGGTGAATGTGGAAGCCGTGGGGCCCGGGCGTCAGCCCGTGCAGTTGAGCTACCACCCGGACACCGTGATCCGCCTGGATGAAGCGCACCGAACCGCTGGCGCCGTTGCCTCCGGTTGGATATAGTACGGCTATAGCCCGGGTCGCGCCTTCCTCGCGAGTTGGTGTTTCTGCTCCCAAGATGGCAGTTAGAAACCAGATGATGAAAACTATTGCGACAGCGGATATGACGATTCGCATCTGTTTCAGCATATTTTCCCCCTCCCCGTTGAGATGAATAATTCTCCAGGAAACACGCGCTTCAATTTAGTGATCTTCCCAGCGCGATATAACTGGAGGTTCAGGACCTATGCCCCGGGGCCGGCCAGTCCCGCTATTTGAGGCCGGTGATAAACTCCTCGATGGGCATGGCCGCCAGGGTGGTGATCTTTACACTGCCCCGGGCACCCATCTGGGCTGAGACGCGGGCAATGGCCTGATTATCAGGCGCTTCCACGACGTTCACAAAATCATAGGGGCCTAAAACCGCGTACTGAGCGGTCACCTTGACACCCATACTCTCGAGCTCCTGGTTCACTTCCTGGATGCGCTCGGGATGTTTGGTGATTTTCTCAGCGCCATCATCGGTGAGGTTGCTTAGCAGGATATACGTTGGCATGTGAGGCCTCCTTTCCGGGTGGATGGTATTAGGAACCGGCCTTTCTCTCCATGGCAAAGCCGGACCTGCCGGGGAAAGGTAGCGTCTGAACCGGTAAATGACAAGTATGAAAGAGACGGCAGTTATCGAGCTTACAAATATGGACTATCTCGAAGAGAACCCTTTGCGGGGAATCCCAGACAGAATCCCGGTTACTTCTCAGCCCGGTTACGCAGCTCACGCTTGGTCTGCGATTCGATTCTTTGGCCGATATTTTCCCAGTAATCTTCGTTACCCCTGGGCTCTTCCGCCCAGTCGCTCCGTTGTGCAGCATTCCTGTTTAAAATGAAATGACTTGCACCGGCACAGAATCAAAGCCTACCGGTTAAGCTATGCTGAGTACTAATAGAAGAATACTCCTTCAGGTCCTGGTAAGATACCGCGGTAAAAGAGACTGCTGTCATCTTTTCAGTATTGCTGGAAGATAATGGGAATTCGGGCTTCCATGTGATCAATATCACAAAATGATCCTATCCGGCAGCAGCTTGAAAAATGATGTTGTTTTTTTTGTACCTTGTGAAGAACTTTGCTAGCAGCAGAGAGTCCAGTTCACGAATACAATAGAAGGACGATTAATTATGAAGAAAGTAGGTGTTCTCTACACCGGTATATTCAGCAGTGTATTTGTATTGTTCGCTCTTTCCTTTGTTCCGATAAGTCTGTATTCAGCAAAGAAACCCTATAACGATGCCTACAGCATGGAAGTTCAGGCACTTAAGGGACCTGAGATGACCGATGTTTATGCCCGGTTTTCCACAGCTGATGAAGGTGCATTCCCGATTCCTGCCCAATTGAAAAAAATGCAGGTGAAGATCAAAGACCAAGATGATGAGGTAGTTTTCATCCTCAATAAGAAAAGTGTAGATATAGTGGATGGTATGGCTACGATGGCGGTGGGAGATCCAAGTCCCCAGCGGATGTTGTATGTTCAGTCACATATTAAGACGACTACACGTGAAGTGGTTCTCATGGGTGAGGCGCCCGTTCTCTTCCGGCCCGATCTGGTGGTCAGCAACCTGAGCTCACCGGATACGGTGAAAGATAATGAATTTTTCGATATCGAAATGATTATTCAGGAAGTGAATCACGATGTCGGGGCCACGGCCACGGTATCGCTATTTGATGGAAACGAACAACTGGTTTCAATGCCTGATGTTTATGTCCCCGCAGGGGAACAGGTAACGGTCGTCATTACTTCATTAGGGCTTGTGGATATAGGCACGCATAGCTTGACTGTGGTGATATCCGATGCTGATCCGGCGGAGTATGATGACACCAACAATACCTACTCATTTACCGTCGAAGTCATTGAACATATCATTAATCAACAGTCATCGTTCACTTTGACTTACGAGAATTACGCTGATTACTCGTATTCCTACAGTTATTATAATTCCTGCTATTATAGCACTAGCAATGGTAAGCACGGCCAATGGGACCTGCTTGAGTTGTCGGCCGATTCCGACGGTGAAGTTCCGGAAGGGGTCATCGATGAGGTCTGGTGGCAAGTTGAAACGGAAGCCGGCATTAGGCATGAAAAGTCCACGACAGCTGTTGCCCCGGTAAACATTTCCGAAACACTGATATCCTATCACATTTACGATCCGGGACAAAATACGATTGTTGATATCAATGCCTATCCCCTAGATGGACTTGTCCAATACACATTTCGGCAACAAACGGGGTACTATTATTCCTACAGCTACTATTGGGGTAGCTGGTATTATTATACGAATCCTGGTGATTACGTAGACGCTCAAGACTATGTAACCCTGCGACTGCTCATACAGGATGAAAATCTGAGAATCGGAGGTGAAGCCACTGCACAGCTATCCTCCACACCTGTAAACGAGCATAGTTCCAGTTCTGGATCGAGCGGTAGCTGGTGGGGAAGACGCTGCTATTGGTCCAGGAGTGAGACGACCACTTACACCTATATAGAGGGTAGTGCTACAGGAACCCTTAGTCCTGCTATATTGGCCAAATCAATTCGCCAGGCACAAGCATCTGATGCGGCCTTACCAGCCACAATCAGTCTAGACGGCACTTATCCGAATCCATTTAATCCGGAGACACATATCCAATTTGCATTACCAGAGGGACAGAGGATGAGTCTGGTGGTGTATGATGTATTAGGCAGAGAGGTTATCCGGCTGGTGGATGGTTTTATGACCGCTGGATACCATAACGTACTCTGGCGAGGGCAAACGCAAACGGGATCTCCGGTGCCAACTGGCATTTATATTGCCCGTATGACTGCTGAAGACTACGGCCATTCCATAAAGTTGGTGTTGATGAAGTAATTAACCTCCAAATAAACTGAATAGAGAAGCCCCCTGATAAATCGGGGGGCTTTTCTATTAATTAGTTTTGTGGAGTCAAACGATGTCTCGTATGACATTCAGGCAACGAGGTGCTCTATGATTCACTTTTCCGTATTCCCTGACCCTTTTCCAGGGTAATAAACTGATCCACCGAATCGACGGGGAAAAACTCTCGCATGCCTCCCGGCCAAAGAACCTCGATTTTGTCCACGACGACAGCCGAATCCAGGCCGAAATGGACCCGCGGATCATGGCTGGCAAGGAATCCGTATCCCGGTGCTACCTGGCGTGAAAAGCGGCGACTGTCCGCAATAACTGTGATAATGGCGCCGATAGCGTCACGTTGCAGGGCAGGATCCATAGCCCGGAGCATCAGCCAATGGCCCTTGCCGGGAACTTCGTTTCGGTAAAGACGCGCTCGGCCGCCCTCGTTAATGACAAGCAGGTCGATATCACCATCATTGTCCACGTCGCCGAAAGCCAGCCCCCGGCTAGTTTCAATCCTTGAGGAGAACAGCCCAGCGCGACCGCTTGCGTTACGGAATCGCCCCGACCCAACATTTTCGAAAAGCAGGTTCGGTTCAGAATAGTCATCCCAATAGTTGGGAGCCTTCTCTTTCACAAGGAGGTCTCCCCGCGTAACCCGCCCATTAACCAGGGCAAGATCCAGGTCACCGTCGTGGTCATAGTCGAAAAAGCCTGTCCCGAAACCTGTGTAGGGCATGCTCATGCCGACAAGTCCCGCTGATGAGGTCTCATCCTGGAAACCGGCAGCCTCGACGTAACGGTACAAGGTATTACTTTCGTTCCTGAGATGGGTTATGAATAGATCGATATTATCATCACCGTCGATATCACCCATTGCTACGCCCATGCTCGCTTGGACTTGCCCCATCTTGTCCAGCGCGACCCCCCGCTTCAAAGCTTCATCCAGAAAGGAACCGTCACGCTGATTGATCCAGAGTTCATTAGCCTCCATGTCGTTGGTGACGTAAATATCCGGGTAATGGTCACCATTGAAATCTACGCTGATAACTCCCAGCCCTTTGCCGGCACCTTTGGCGATGCCGGACGATTGGGAGACGTCAGTAAAAGTGCCATCCCCCTCGTTACGAAACAGTTTGTCAGGAATCCCGGGGAAGGGATTTGGGCCGCAATAGTCTGGAAGCCCATCCTGATATGCGCAGGTGACGGCTGTATCATATAATACATAGTTCGCAACGTAGATATCGAGGAAACCATCCAGGTTGTAATCGAGCATGGCAGCCGAACACCCCCACGCGGGATTGTCGATACCAGCTGATTCCGTGATATTGGCAAATGTGCCGTCACCGTTGTTTCTGTACAGGGCATCCGGACCGTAATTGGTCACATATACATCCACATGGCCATCATTATCGATATCCCCTGCGGCCACGCCCATGCCATACCCTGCGTCTCCCAGACCGGACGGTTCGGTAACATCTACGAATGTTATCCCGCTGTCCTGGCGGAAGAGGTGATTGGTCCAGGGCTGATCAATTACTCCAGGTTCACCACGCCAGGCCGTGTTGATCAAGTAAATGTCCAGGTCACCATCATTATCATAGTCCAGAAACGCTCCACCCGATCCGATGCTTTCAGGCATATAATGACTACTGTCTACAACCGGATTATGAACAAAATGTAATTGGGACTGGTCGGTGATCTCAGTAAAGAAAGGTTCAGAGGTGGTGGCATTTGTCTGTATATCACCGGTCCGTGATTGGTCGCATCCGAAGCCTATTAATAAAAGGATAATTGTGGCTACCACCCACATAGGGACGCGGAGATAGTCGAGAGCACTGTTGATGATCCAGATAATAAGGAATGCAATACCTGCATTCAAAGCCGCCACCCGGGACATCCGGTGGAGGCGCTGCTCGGCTATGAAGGCGGTGAGTATTGAAGGCGGATCACTCATAATCAGGTCTAATTTGAAAAAAGTACTGTATTGTATTCATTATCAATGTGGGGGTAAACAAGGAGTGATGCAAGCGATCTAGAGAAATATTGACTCAGCTTGGCCTATTAACCCGCGGGTTTATCCGTGGGATTAGGGAAGCGCAGCAAAATCAAAATGCGAGTCCCTTTTGGGATTTTCACTTACACTCGCGGCATTCTCCATTCATCAATCATCAATCGACAATCCGCCCGCTTATTTCTCCGCCCAGTTGCGGAGCTCGCGCTTGATTTTCTCCTCGATCTTGCGTCCGATCTCCTCCCATTCGCCTTCCTTCTCGTCGGATTCCTCCGCCCATTTTCGGATGCCGCGGCTGATCTTCTCCTCAACCTTTGCGCCGATATCGTCCCATTCCTCGTCACAGGGCAGGCGGGCTCGCTTTTTTCGGCCTTTTGATCCCGCACTGCTGCCGAAGAAAATAGCGACTCCCAGCAGGAAGCCGAAATTGTACCAGCCGCCGGTATTGTTGACCTCGTACATATGTACGCTGTCGCTGAACAGGCTGATGATGAACGTAAACAAGCAGATCAGGCCGTGCCACAGACCGGCCCAGAAACCGGCGGGACCGGCAACGAACCGCTCATTGCCGGGCGCACAGGCGGCAATCAACAGAAGCAGCAAGATCAGTACAGGCATCAGCCGTTTCCATTGTCTGGTATTCATATATCTATCTCCTTATTTAAAGTGGTTACTCCGCATAAAGGTCAATGATCCGCTCGATGGCCTCGCGGCAGACCCGACAGAAGCTTTGACGATGGCGGCTGAACATGATGCAGTCCACCTCGGGGCGGTAGAATCCCTTGGCCTGATACCCGGCTCCCTCGAACGCGCCCACTTTGCCGAAGTACGGCTCCGCTTCCAGCATAGGTTGGATGATCCGTTCTCTCTCCTGGAAATGCTCATCCATCACCTCCTCGGGGACCTTATCCGCTCGCAGCTGGCTCCGCCTCTCCTGCCAGGGGTAAGCCACCTCATCATATGCCGCCTGGTTCCAGGGCGTAGGTACGGGAGTATCGGTGTCCAGGAGATGCCACCACTTCAGATTACTAGGATCGAGCAAGGCGGTAATGTTGGGTTCCCACGGCTCCACGCCCGGTGGATTGAAGTCCTCGTAAGACACCGGCGAGGTATAGTATTCATCGGCCAGACCTACGAAAGAGTGGCCGAACTCGTGCACGATCAGATAAGGTGCGCTGCTGCTGTTGGCCGAGGCAGTGGCGTAGAGGTTAAAGATACCCCCACCGCCGTACTTGCGGTCGTTGAACAGAATGATCAGGGCGTCGTATGGTGTCTGGGCGGACACCTCACGGACGGTGCGGTTGGCGTAAGTGAGTACATAGCGATCGGAGTCAAGCGCGTTGAAACTCAGACCAAGGGGGCTGTCACGCCAGACTCCGGCGCGGGGATTGGAGATGCCGGATTCGGGGGCGGGCAGGTCAATAGCCCGGACGTTGAAGTCCTCTTCCCGCGACCGGAAAGGCTCGGTCTCGAACAGGGCGCCCACCAGCCGCTTAACGTCCTTGTGGAACTTTCGCTTGTCTTTTTTCCGGTAGCCGTCCCCCAGGATCAGTAGGTCCACCCTGGCGGCAGGAGGGCCGTTATTATGCAGGGTCCATACCTTACCCAGGGCAGTGATAGGCGCCCGGCTGACGAAGCGGCTGGCCGGGTTCACTATACTGGTGTAGATGGGGTGAAAGGCACCGTCCGGGCCGCGCTTACTCAGGATCAGCCGCACCGGTTTTCGCGGCTCGGGGAAGCGCTGGGACTCGTGGAAGCTACGCCAGGTTCCCTTTCTGGCCTCGGCGGTGGTTTCCCACTCGCGGTAGATACTCGAAAATCCCCGGGAGTAGGTCACCAGACCGGTGGAAGTATCCACAACTTCGAAGAAATACTGGCCCAGGTTGGTCTCGTCCAGCAGGTGTCCCCGGCTACCGGGCCAAGGGCCCTCCAGACGTACCTGGTCAAGGCTGATGTGCTCCTCGGTGGCAGTGCCGCTGTGGCAGTAGTCAAAGCGCAAGGTCTGGCCGGTGAAATAGGCGTCGAAGGATTGACCCAATCCGAGGGTCAGGGGGATCAGCAGGTATAGAAACCAGCGCATAATGTTACCTCGTCATAGTTTTCATTCACGCATCAAGAGCCGCAGGTCAAAGCGTCTCCGCGTTCAGTATTTGACAATCCGTCAGCTGACAGATTGATCACCAATTCTTCCCATCACCCAACCCTCCAGTCCGCCCGCGATGATGATCTCCTGGGCGACGATGCCTGCGGGGCTGATGGGGTATTCCTTCCCATCAACAGATACCGACGCGCGACCGAAGTCAACACTGGCTGTCAGTCCAGTACGTATGCTAGGCTCCTCGCTACCGAAGCGCTGTTTCAGCTCGTCCACCAGCTCCGGAGTCTCGATTACCAGAAAGCCGTTGTTGATGGCGTTGCGCTGGTAGGTCGCGCTGAATGACCCGGCCAGTACCATTTGAATACCTCGGTACTTGAGGGCGGTGGCGGCCTGCTCGCGGGAGCTGCCAGTGCCGAAATTATAGCCTCCCACCAGGATCTCCCCATCATGAACCAGGCGACTGAACTCGGGGTCATAATTTTCCATTACTACCTGGGCCTGCTGCTGGGGCGTAAAACCATCGATGTAGGTATACTTGCCGGGGAATATGCCATCGGTGTTCAGGTTGTCCTGGTGGCAAAAGATGAGTTTCCCTTCGACCGACATAGGGAATCCGGGGAGTATGGATACAGCGGCCTCGCTTTTTTCCGGCCTGGGATTCAGCTTCACACTCCCAGCCGGCCTGATACTTTCCCGGCCGTTGGGAGCGGTGATCTTGCCGGCAACGGCTGAAGCCGCCACAACCGCTGGCGAGGCCAGGTAGGCCTGGGCTTCCCGCGAGCCCATGCGTCCCTTGAAGTTGCGGTTGGTGGCCGAGATACCTACCTCACTGTCCTGAAGCAGGCCCTGGCCCAGCCCGATGCACGGCCCACAGCCTGGTGGTAGAGGGGTGGCTCCGGCTTCCAACAAAGCCAGCCAGTCGCCGCGCTTCTCACTCTCGGCCTGTACTTCGCTGGAAGCGGCGGCGATATAGAACTCCACGCCCTTGGCAATCTTCCTGCCGCTCACCACTTTGGCTGCCGCTGCCAGGTCGGCCACCCGGCTGTTAACGCAGGAAACCAGGTAAGCCTTATTGATCTTAACGTTCTTGCCGTCCAGCTCGGCCGCGCTGGTCATGACCTTGACCTGGTCGGGACCTGAGACGTACGGAGTTACCGTGGTAAGGTCCAGCGATAGTTCTTTTGCGTAGTAAGCCTCCGCGTCGGGTTGCAGGGGATCGGCCTCCAACCGGGCAATGCGGATTTCGTTCAGGCGGGGGTGAATACCATCAACAACATCGGCGTCGGAGGGAACTCTCGCCAGGCCGCGCCGGGAAATAAAAGCCGCCCGTTCCCTTAACCACTTGATTGTCACATCGTCTGCCGGGAATACCCCCGCCAGTGCTCCCCATTCGGTGGTCATATTTGCAATGGTCAGGCGGTCGTCAATCGGCAGGTTGGCTACACCACTGCCGGTGAATTCTATGGCGTGGTTGAGGACCTCGTCGCTGTTGAACAGGCCGCAGAGGGTGATGATGACGTCTTTGCCGTTGCTGCCCGGCGGTAGCTCTCCGCGCAGCTCAACCTGGGCTACGGGCGGGATCTGCCACCAGGTACGTCCCGTGGCCCAGATGGCGGCCGCGTCGGTGCGCACTACCGGTGTGCCCAGACAGCCCAGGCCACCGTACATGTTGCTGTGGCTGTCCGAGGCTACCACGAAACTACCAGGCCAGGCGTAGCCTTCCTCACACATAATCTGGTGGCCGATGCCCCGCCCTGCCGGGTAGAAATCGACTCCCATTTCGCTGGCAAAGGCTTCGATGGCAGCGTACTTCTTCAGGTTGGCTTCGCCAGTGTCCTGCACACCGTGATCCAGTGCGAAGACGGGCTGGCGGGGAATGGCTATTTTACTCGCGCCGATGGCCCGGAATTTGTTCATCACGGCGCCGGTGTTGTCATGAGTCATGACGTAGGCAGGCCGGAAGGAGATGAAGTCACCGCTATGGACCTGCTGCCCCGGTTCCAGGTCCATCGCAAATCGCTGGGCGATTTTTTCGATGAGGGTTTGGGGCATGCCGGGCCTACGCTTTAAACGGTTCGAAGCTCACAAAATCGGCGTGGTGGACGATGATGGACTCAACCGTCCGGGGACCCAGGTCACCCTCCTTGGAGTGAGTGGCGATGATGTGCTGCACTTCCGGTGGTAAGTCGAAGCGGGCGGCGATGGCTGCTCCGCTGAAGGGGTGACGGAGGAGCTTGCCCACATCACTCGTTTTGAGCTGACCGTCAACGATCTCATACTCCATGAGTTTTCCGACGTCAATCAGGATGGCTCCGGCAATTAAGGTATCCATATCGATGCTGAGCTCATCGCTGAAGTTCGCCTGCATGCGCTTAGCGATGTCCACCGCCAGCTGCACGCAGGTGCGTTTATGGTTTATAAAGGATACCTTACAGTCCTTAATGAGGAGAGAGAAAGGTATCTTTTCCAGGTCTTCCGGGGTCAGGGCACTATTCTTGATGGCATAAGCCCAGGCGTCGGCTACCTTCTCCTGTAACGCCTTATCCTGTATCCATTCGATCTCAGGCCAGATGGCCAAGACTTTGTTACGCATCATTTGTTCCCTTTACCTTAAACACGCTGTCCAGCACTGTACCGTCAACCCACTTGACGATACCGATGACCTGGTCGGTGAACTCGGGTTTGGCCGGCGGGCCGCCGCACAGCTCTTCAACCTCGGCCTTAATCTCCGTGATCGGCCGGATGGGGAGGCCGCTGTCTTTCGTGGCTTTAATGAGGTCCTTTCGCAGCGGATTGATGGTGATGCCCCGCTCGGTGACGATCACATCGATAAGCTCACCTGGGCCGCAGAGGGTGGTGACGCGGTCAACGATGATAGGGATACGGTCCCGGAAGGAAGGAATGGGGAGGATGGTACATTTTGAGAACAGGCAGTTCTGCCACCCGCCGATTCCGTGGAGCAGTATACCGTCGGAGTGGGTCACCACATTGGCGTTAAAGTCAACGTCCACCTCCGTGGCACCTAACACCACCACGTCCACCATGCTGGCGAAGTTCCCCTTTCCATGCCAGTTGTAGGAGGTAAACGGTGAAGTGTCGATATGCCGTGGATTTTCCCGCATGGATCGCACCCCCTCCAGGTCGAAGGTCTGGCCGTCCAGGATAAAGTCGGTCAGGTTCTCTTCCAGCATCTCCACCAGGTATTTGGTGGAACCGCCCCGGATAAAGCGGGCTTTTATCCCCGCTTCCTTCATCATCTCCTTAAGATATATAGCAAAGGCCAGGGAAGTGCCTCCCGCCCCGGCCTGGAAGCTGAAGCCATCGCGCAGGATACCCGCCGCTCGTACGAACTCGGCAGTGAGTTCAGCGATATACTGGCGGTCGGGGGAGCGGGTCAGCTCGGTGGTGCCGGAGACGATTTCCTCCGGGTTCCCGATCCGGTCTACTTCCACTACGTAGTCGATGTTCTGCCCCATGATCTGCCAGGGCAAACAGGGGAATGGTACCAGATTGTCGGTGACCACGATGGACTTGTCGGCGTATAGGGAATCCACAAGGCCGAAGCCCAGTAACCCGCAGGCCGAGGGGCCCCGGTCTCCGGTGGCGTTGCCGAAGGAGTCGGCTGTAGGAGCGGCAATCACGGCAATGTCAATGTGCACCTCACCATCCTGCACCGCCTGCCAGCGCCCACCGTGGCTGCGCAGCACGGCCGTACCATTCATTTTGCCCGATGAGGCGTACTCACCCAGGGGTCCATTCAGCGATCCCTCAATCCAGGTGATAAGGCCGCTTTCCAAATGCTTGATGATCGGCTCGTGACAAGGAAAAGACGCAGATGGGAACCAGCGCAGGTTCTTCACTCCCAGCTCCGCCGCAGCTTCAAACACCTGCACCATGAGCAGGTCGCCATCGCGGAAATGATGGTGGGAAGATATGGTCATGCCGTCCCGGAGGCCGGCCTTCTGCAGGGCTTCCTTAAGAGACCTAACCCGCTTATCGCCTCCCGGAGGGTAATCCGTGCAGGTGCGAACAGGTGGGGCAGCCTTGTTGCCGGTGGGCCGGTATTCGCCCACCCCCTGGAAGGGCGTTTGTTCTGTGCCGTTGACCTCAGTAGGGACAGGCCTGCCGGCGGTGTTCTCAACGAGTTTCAAGTTTCAAGTTCCTATTAAAGACTAAGATAGCCTGGTTCTGCTCTGTATCGGGAGGCGATGGCAAGTGCTCGGGCGTCACCCTTAGGGAATCCTCCCCCATACTCAGTATGGCTTCAGAACGATAGGATCGCCGGAATACTACAACCATCGCTATTCCAGGTGCTTCCAATCCTTCTCCAACGATCCCCCGGCTACCGCCAGATCCACGATACGCTGGGCACGCTTAACCACTGGGGGATCGATCATCTTGGTGCCTAGCGAGACCACCCCCAGTCCTTTAGCCTGGGCTTCGTCAAAAGCCAGGACGATCTCCTTAGCCATCTCAATCTCATCCTCAGTGGGGGCGAAAGCCTTGTGGATCACCCTGATCTGCCGGGGATGAATGGCTCCCATACCGTCAAAGCCCAAGGACTTAGCCTCCATAGCCGTAGACCGCAGCCCCTCCATGTCGTCCACATCACTGAAGACGGTGCCGGTAGCCTGTAGACCAGCCGACCGGGCCGCGTTCACCACCATGCTGCGGGCGAAAATGGACTCCTGCCCCTCAGCGGTCCGCTGGACACCCAGATCTGCGGTATAGTCTTCCAGGCCGATAGCTAATGCGACGTTATTGCCGCTTGCCCTGGCAATGGCCGGGGCGTCGACAATACCCTGGGTACTCTCCAGTATGGGCATGAGAAACACCGGCTCTTCCCGGCCGCAGCTCTTGCATATCTCAGCAATTTTAGCGTCGACGGTCCGGATCTGGTCCGCAGTCTCTGCTTTGGGAATCAGGACGAGGTGTACCGGTTGGGGCACCACTGCCTCCAGGTCCTCCAGTCCCAGGTCGCCCTGGTTTATGCGTACCATGGGTTCAGCATCAAAGAAGTCCAGGGTCCGGAGTGCATTGCGTACAATGAATCGCGCCGAGA
Source organism: Fidelibacterota bacterium (assembly GCA_020354025.1). Classification (GTDB taxonomy): domain Bacteria; phylum Fidelibacterota; class Marinisomatia; order SCGC-AAA003-L08; family TS1B11. The sequence continues at coordinate 625,970 of CP070638.1, forward strand.
GCTTCTCCGGAGGGGCGACCGAATCCTCCAGGTCCAGGATGATGGCATCCGGCTGGTGAATGCCCGCATTGAGCATGAACTTGGGCATGGTGCCGGGGATATAGAGGCGGCTGCGGCGGAAGCGGTCCCGCCGTGATCCCTGGCGGGTCTGGTCTTTCAGCTCCGGCAGGGATACGGCCTCTAATTCAGGATGGGCCATTTTTACTGCGGCCTCGATGCGGGCTTGAACCACAAAAGGCAGAGCACCGTAATCTTCAATATGCAGGGATGCGTGGGCAATGCCGAGTTCCGTCAGAGTCTGTTCGGCCAGCTGGTGGATGGACTGACCGTACATGACCATGACCCTGGATTCCAGCCCGATATCAAGCCCGCCGGAAGTCCTGGGTCGGTACCGGATGATACAGTCCGAGCGGATTTCCATCTCGGGATCGGGTTCGGGAGCGGCGGAAATGAAATCAGTATTCATGTCTAAAGCTACGCTCTCTTCCTTCACAGCTCCACTTGTGGTTATCGTTGCGTTTTGTAATGGTGACACCGGTACACGTTACGGATTTCATCCTCGGTGGCATTGGGCTTGAGGAGCGTATGGTCAATCCCGGATGCGATATCATCATCGGATTTCATATTCCTATTTGCTTACCTGGGCCACGACCTTACGGGCCTCATCCACCAGCGCCCTGGCTTCTTCGGCGGTGGGCGCTTCAGAGTGGATACGAATGATTGGTTCAGTGTTTGACTTACGCACGTGAATCCATCTGTCTGGCCACTGTAGTTTCAGACCGTCAGTGGTGATTTGCTCTGCTTCGGGGTAAAGCTCGGCGATGAGCCGGGATACTTCATCGGGATCATGGTCATCGATGCTGATCCTATCCTTAACCAATCGGAGCTGAGGAAGCTGGGCCAGAACAGCACTCAGGGGCTGTTTCTCCTGGGCCAACAGGTCCAGCACCAGGGCAGCCCCCACTAGGGAGTCCCGCCCCAGGTGTGACTCGGCCAGGATAACCCCGCCATTGCCCTCGCCGCCGATCTCACCGCCCACCGACCGCATCAGGTTCACTACGTTTACCTCCCCCACCGCCGAGCGCAGGACTTCGATCCCATAGCGTTTGGCCACATGGTCCAGGACCATGGAGGAGGAGAGGGTGGTGGTCACCGGTTTACGCCCACCGGTGCGGCGCAGAAAACCGTCTATAGCCAGTACCTGGGTCAACTCCTCCCCCGGAGGCGTACCGGTCTCGTCCACCAGGGCAAGGCGGTCGGCGTCCGGATCGGTAGCCATGCCCAGATCGGCCCCGTGTTCGGAGACCGCCCGGCAGAGGTCGGTCAGGTTTTCGGGCAGAGGTTCGGTTCCCCTGGGAAACGTACCGTCGGGTGTGGTATACAGACGGACTACTTCACAGCCCAACGCTTCCAGAAGGGTCGGCAGGGCGAACGAACCGGCGCCGTTGACCGCGTCCACTACCACCTTGAACCGGCAGCGAAGTATGGCTTCGGTATCAATGCAGCCTAGGTGAAGGGTGTCCAGAATGTGCAGACCCGCTGCGTCCAGTACTACCTGGCTCCGGATGCGTTTTGAAGGAATACTGGCAGGTGCTTCAGTTTGATCCGCCCGGGCGAAAAGTACGTCGATCTGCTCGGCACCAAGGAAGCAGCCGTCACCGCCGATGAACTTCAGGCCATTGTACTCGATGGGATTGTGGGAAGCGGTCAGGACGATAGCCCCGGCCAGGTGTTTCCGGGGCACGATAAACTGGGCGGTAGGAGTGGGCACCAGGTCGACGAAGATTACCGGGCGTCGGGCTTGCTGCATTGCCTGGGCTGCAGTCTCAAGGAGCTGCCTGCCGTGAGGCCGGCTGTCTCGGGCCAGGAGTATCGGTCCCGGTGGTTGCAGAGCGGCAAAAGCACCGGCATAGCGATAGACCACCGCGGCATCCAGATCCTGTCCCACGATACCGCGGACTCCGGAAACGGAGCGGATCAGTGCCACGACTTCACCCCTGCGCGCACCACCGATTTCATGCCGATAGGTTGATCCTTAATATTGACAGGTAACAGGTTCATCTTTAAGCTAGGCCGCATGTAAGTATAAAAAGAAAAAATCCAGACTGGAAGCCTGGATTTTGCACTATGTTGAAACACGAAAAGGAGGCGTCACACTACTAGCGATTGAGATAATGCATAGTACGGCGCATACGGCGGCGGGCTTTGGAGCGCTTAATGCGCTTCTCGGCGCTGGGTTTCAGATAGTATGAATTGCGCTTGATGTCCTTCAGGATACCGGCCTTCTCATACTTCTTCTTGAACCGCCGCAACGCCTTCTCCAGGGGCTCGTCTTTTCTGACGGTCACTTCTACCATCCAGTCTTTGTCACCTCCTTTACGTGCATAGAACAAATAATAAAGCGCGTGAAATTAGGGCCTCTTCCTCGTGAAAACAATGTCAACGTGGTGTCTGCCTATCAAATTTATTGAGGGGGAGTACGGCGGTATATCCGCGACAGGTCCCCCCAACCGCGGGGATTAAAGTAAGTAAGACCAGCCGATTTGACTAAGGTTACGATCTCCCTCTCGTATTTCAGGCACTTGAAAAAGCCAGATTCATTGACGGTGAGGGCATCATGCGGGGTGATCACCGCCTGCCCTGTGTATACCCGATCTCGGGATAGCTCATTCAACGGTTCCAGAGGGAGCCTGGCGGACCAGGCAGTACTGTGCGCTCCCGTCGAAGTGAGGAAGATTGTATGCAATTTAATAGATTGTTGCTCTAGTATCTTGGAGTAATTATACCTACTCAATCCACTCTGTTCCGACGGGGTAGAAGAAATAATATGTGATATAGATCACTTTTTATTTGCATTCTTCCTGATAATGTGTTTAATCTCAGTGGTTGACGTTTGGTAGCAGGGGGACCAGCTATACAGTGTGCAACAATTTTCTTTTGAGAACAAGTCGGGACGCAGATGCTTAGCTATCGCCGACGAGATATTATTCAAATTCAGATTACTCTCGATGCGAATCTTGTGCCGCTCGAAGAGTCTCTCCATAATGATTCCCAAATAAGGTGCTACTCAGTCAGGTGCGTAGGCAGTCTAAAAAGTGCTTATTTATGGTAGCATATATCCATCTTTATGCTTCCATTGGACTTGCCTAAAAAATTCAATGTAGTGAGGTTCAAATGAAGACAAAGCGATTTCTTTTTCCTTTGAAAGCAGGACTGGGGATACTGGTTGTGTCCTTTGTTTTCTGGCGGTGTGAGGTAGAGACCACTGGGGAACCTCGCCCCAATACTCTGCCGGAGACCTACATCTCGGAAATTAGCCCTGGAGTTGCGACGAGAGTTTCATGGTATGGTACAGACTCAGACGGGCGAGTGGAGAGTTTTGAGTATAGATGGGACGAGGGGAGCTGGATAGCAACCGCCAGCCTTGATGAAACCTTCCCGGTGGATGACCCTGCCAGCCCCTATGCCGATTTCGGTTTTGCCGATCTGGAGGAACAGCGGACATTCTACGTGCGGGCGATCGATGACCGGGGCGGCACAGACCCGTATCCCGCATCCGCGACGGTATCGGCCAATACCGTCAAGCCCGAGACACAGATCATAGAAGGGCCGCAGTTTGGTGAAACCTACGGGCCGGATGTGAGATTCAAGTGGAGCGGTGTTGACAAGGATGGCAGTGTCGTAGGTTTCGAGTACGCTATGGATGATGTAACAGATTGGACGTATGTCGCGGCCGTGGATGAAGCGGGAACACCCGTTGGTGAAAGATCATTTCTGGACCTTGCCGCTGGGGCTCACATCTTTTATGTGAGATCGGTGGATGACATGGGAGCGATGGATCAAACCCCCGCTCAGACTCCCTTCAACGTGGTTGCAGGCCAAAAGCCCCTCCTTGTAAGTACCAGTCCGATCGTGGATGGCGGCGGCTGGTTTGCCGCGGTGGGTGTCACCTTCTCGTGGACGATCAATGTTGAGTACTACGGCGGGCAACTGCCAGAGGGGTACGCCACATACGCGTTTGATGATTCCACCGGCTATTCCGATGATGCGGCCAGCCTGCAGTACTCCTGGCGTCCGGCATTGAGCTTTGACATCGAGGGCAGTGATATCGCTCCGGGTGATCATACCTTCTACGTCAAGGTCCGTGATACCCAGGGCACTGTATCGAAGTTCAGTATCGGTTTCGGCGCGGCAGGATTCAATCCCACCAAGGGCATCCTGGTGGTGAATGGTGTTTCACCGGCCTATGGACCAGAGATTACTGAAATGTACGATAGTTCGGCTTATTGGGGGACGACAGATGTCGATTTCTGGGATCTGTTTGGCTCCTCATCTTCGCCCTCCATTTCGACCATGCCGGTGCAAACCGCCAGCGCCGACGATCCATTTTACTACGTGGGCGGCGGCGGTCCCACTACGCCGGACGTCCTGAAAGACTATTCTTCGGTCGTCTGGGTCGGGAACGCATACCTGGGTGACCTGGAACTGTGGCTGCTCAGCCCCATCTATCCCTATCTCCTGGCCGGCGGGAATATCATACTCACTTCCCGGTATGGTGAGGACTTCTGCATCGGGCCTCTCACGGATTATCTGGAGATCAGCTGGAGGTCTGCAGAGACGGCCACGGTATATCCCCATATTGCCCCGGGGCTGAAGGACCTGACCCCATTCTCTTCGTACCGGTCCGGCGGTATTAGTGCTACCGGGTATTTCTCGATGGGATCCTATACGAATAATGACGCACTCAGTCATTATCATGAGGATCTTCCCTTCCCGGAGGATTGGTATCACAACAGCAGCGGCACGTCAACCCTGCTCTTTTACAATGATACGGACTGGTCCTACGTCCGGGGAATGGGCGCGTGGGCGCACCCCAATTTGGAGCTCGGTGATAATGAGGCTCCGACCTTCCCGGTCACCGGCGATGCCAAGAAGGGCAATTTTGTATTCATTTCCGGCCGGAACTATGGATTTAACCGTCAAAACTCCGCCTTTAACTTCGATTACATCCTGACCAACTTCTTTGGGGAGCCTTAAAGGATTGATGGGTAGGAAACCGCGGTGGTTTTGAAGAGCTACAATAACTCAATTACTGTTGGATGGAGGTTTTGATGTTTAGAATCAACGCCTGGCGGCTAGTGGGCCTTACCTCGGCCCTGGTACTGTTTTTCATCGGTTGTGAGCAACTGCTCAATCCTGAGGACGAAAAAAGTGTGGATGAGGCGGCGCCCATCGAGATAAATACGATCATCACCGAAGGGCCTGCCGACGGAGCAACGCTCCTTTACAGTGCCTCGCCGACCTTCCGCTGGAAGGGGGAAGTCCGTCCCGGGTATGTGGCGGCCTATCAATTTGCGTTTGAAGAGTCAACCGTCACCAGCGATGATTACCACGACTGGTCGACCGAGATGATGACTACATTAGAGAACCTGGAGGCGGGGTATTACGTCTTCGCGGTTCGGGCCAAGGATGACAAGGATTCGGTGGATGTCACCCCGGCGACGCGTTCCTTCACCGTCAATGAGGCAGATTCCCTGGCCCCGTTGATCCGGTTTGTGCAAAGTCCCACCGACAGCTCCAGCCGGGCGCCCGGTTCCAGCATTTTCTTCGAGTGGACGGCTACCGACGCTTCCGCCTTCGGATCGGTGGACGGCTACCGCTACCGTCTGGCCGGCACGGGCCCCGACACGACGGACTGGAGCGGCTGGAACCTTAACACCACCACCGCCGCCTATTCGGATTTGAGCATCGGCAACTATGTCTTCCAGGTGGAAGCGGAGGATAACGCCGGGATCGCCAGCGACAAGGCTGAAATCACCGTTTTCGTGAAAGATGCTACTATTCTGGTGGTGGACAACTACGTCCCGCATGATGATCCCTTCCTGAATGAAATCGCCACCGACAAGCTCGTGGCTGAGATCCTGCGGGACTGGTCCTGGGCTGAATGGGATGTAGCAGTAGATGGCTATCCCACAGCTGCTGACCTGGCGACCTATTCTTCGGTTATCTGGTACGTGGACGATGGCGCCGGCGAGTTCTACGACTATCACCTTTCGCCCGATTCCGCCGGTTATGTTGACAATCCGCTAGATGATTACCTTGATGGCGGTGGCAACCTCTGGCTGATGGGTAGTGAGATCTTGTACGCCTCCTATGTTGCTGTAACCAGCTGGGGTGATTTTACTGTTACGGGTGAATCGATAGCTACAAATGACACCACAGGATTGCCCATCTCTTTTAGAACAGATAGGAGTTATTTGATCGAAAGTACTCTGTCCCTGACAGTAACGCTCGACGCATTGGGTGATACGACCTGGGGCATAACCGATATAGACACAACCGTTACTCACATAGTCCTTGTTGGTGGTGATACAACATATATCGATACTGACACAGATACACTCATTACTGGTGTTGACACAACATATGTTGGTATTGATACGACAACCTACGATACCACGTTTGGACCCGTGGATACAACGTGGACGGCTTCCACGTTCTCCACGGACTTAACGGATAACGGCGACGGAGACCTGCTCAACGCCTCGCTGGACGTGGTTGGTTCGGTCAGCTATTCTTCAGGGTCGATTGAACTTGATACGCTGATGACCGATCTGACCGGCGTTGATATCGTGGTTGTCGCTTCGGCTACGGGTGATTATCATCGCCGTCATAATTATTTCAATCTGTTTGATGCGGACAAGTTCGCCGGGAAGTATCTAGGCGTAGCCGACGGTGGTGATGCCGGCGATGATGCATTTACCGGGCTGGCATCGGTCGGCGTGGAAGGCTTCACCGAGATCGGTATTCCGGGTCTGGCCACGGGAACTGGCTGGCCCGATGAGCTGGTCCCCGCTGACACGCTCGATGCCATCTACGACCTCGGCGGGTACGCCGAGGGTACTACGGCGGGCGTACTATATGAAGAGGGGACCTTTAATGTCGTGTTCTGGGGGGTGAATTTCGCCTTTGTGGCTACCAACGGTAATCACCTGACCCTGGCACCGGTTGACATGTATCCCGTTGCGAATCACATCCTGAAGAATATCTTCAGCGAGTAAGATACAAGGGTGATTCAAGTAATAGATTCAAGTAATATTCGATGAATGATTAATGGAGGGTTCGTTGTCATGACGAGAGAAAAAAACTGGACAAAAATCCTGCTTCCGTTGTTTATTGTCGCACTTCTCGGCACCTGGGTATTCGGTGCCACTACTGGCAAGATCGCCGGTGTCGTGAGTGACAGTGAGACGGGAGAGCCGCTACCCGGTGCTAACGTCCTCATCGAGGGCACGAATTTTGGTGCCGCCGCTGATGAGGAGGGCCGATATTACATCCTTAACATCCCCGTAGGGACTTATTCCCTCCGGGCCGAGGTTATCGGGTATAAGCCGCATAACATTACGGATGTTGAAGTAACCATTGACCATACCACCACCATCGATTTTCCGATGGAAGAGACGGTGATCGCTGGTGAAGAGGTGACGGTAACCGCCGAGCGGCCCCTGATGCGGATGGATAATACCGCTACCAGGACCTATATCACCAGTGATCAGATCACGGGCGTTGCGGCGGAACAGATCACGGAGCTCGTTACGCTGGAGGCCGGTACGGTGGGCGCGAGTGTTCGCGGCGGCCGCGGCAGCGGCACTGTCTACTTCATAGACGGCATCAGCCTGCGCAATCCCATGGTGGGATACGCAGGTATGACCACCGCTGATTTTCGCGCTGGCGATAATTCTAATATGTATACCGCAGACATAAGTCTGAGCGCGGAGCTGCCGGAATTCGCCTTCAGCGAGGTGGAAATGCTGACAGGCGGGTATTCCCCCGAGTTCGGGAATGCCATGGACGGCGTGGTCAATATCGCGACCAAGGAAGGCCGCTCCCAACACCAGGGACTGGTAAGGATTACCACTGAGGGCATGCTCCTGGGCGATTATAACGGTATCGACACCCGGGAGTGGTTTATTGATCCAACTCTGATACTACCGCCGGACGATGAAGTTGACATAACGTACATCGCGGATGCGGACGGATTCGGATATGAGGAAGGAGATACACTCCGGTCAGGCACGCTGGCCGTACAGGGTGGTCGCCTGGTTATGGGCGGCGTAGTAATGGATGCCACCGATATTGAAAATATCCATAAAAACAGTGTGTTGGATAACTACGGTCTCGCGTATAAGGAAAGCACGCCCATCTGGGAGGAAACCAGGGGCGACTGGGATCGCAAGCAGATATCATACAGCTTTTCCGGCCCGCTCTTCAGAAATGCTTACTATGCCCTTTCGGGGGAATATGAGGATCAGGCTAAAGGGCGCTATACCAACCAGACCCAGGATAATTACAACGTATTGGGCAAGCTCACTTATCATCTGAGTGCAAGGACCAAGCTGAACCTGTCCACGATGTACTCGAAACAGGTCCGGGGTCTGCATTACTATACCGACTCAAAGTACAACGGGGGGGCCGGTGGCTATTTCCCGGGAATCGGGCCCCTCTACCGCCAGTTGGACACGATAAATGATCGGTTCAAAACTGATCTTGTCATGTCCGGGGTCCTGACCCAATCCCTGGGTCCCAACTCCTACCTGACGGTCACTTTAGGCCAGTATAATTCAGATTACGAACAGAAGCGCAAGGATTATGACGATCGCGACGGTGACGGGGACCATGATGAGTACCTGGTCTGGAGGGAGACCCTGGTCAAGAGTGGCGAACCCGGCACGGAAGCATACGACGACACCCTGCTATGGCGTTTCACGACCGAGGATGAAGAGCTGGTCTACATCTGGACCCAGGATCCCACCCTCAGCGACTCGGTAAACTTCCCGAATACTTACGATCCCATCTACAAGGGTGAGTGGAAAATCGGCAACGAGGACGTTTTGGCTGCTGACCACCTGTGGAGTGAGGGCAACCAGTTTGGCTGGAAAGAGGTCTGGACACCCCACTACGATCCCGGGACCGAAACCTGGGACTGGACGTCCGAGTGGCTGTTCGTTGGCGGTTACACTGAAACTGAGCTTGACGGTGCCCCCCATCCCGAACTTGATGAAAAGATCTTTGGTGTAACGGATGCATTCTGGTATCACGCGGGCGATCGTTACCGGGCGGGTACAAATTCCTCGTCGAAGATCACCACTTTCAAAGTGGATTACGCCAATCAGGTTACCCCGATCCACTTTCTCCAGACCGGCGGGGAATTCCTGAGGTATAAGCTGGACATGGTCAGACTCAACGCGTCCTCCCTCTCGAACCTATACGTAGACGAGTGGCATCGGACGCCCTACGAATGGGCCCTTTATTTCCGGGATAAGATCGAGGCGGGCGGCATGATCGTGAACATCGGGTTCAGGCTCGATTCTTACCACCTGGGTAAAGATGTGGAATATTCCGCAGTCGCCGGTGATCCTTCCGATTACCCGTTGGATCTGATAACGGGTGAACTCATTGAGCCTAAGACCTGGGATAATGCGAAGATATATGTCAGCCCGCGGCTGGGTATTTCCCATCCGATCACGGACCGGGATGTGCTCCACTTCAGCTATAATCACACCCTCCAACGCCCCGATTGGAGGTACTTCTACCAGAACCCGGAATATCTGGACGTGGGAGCCTACCCGTGGATCCCCAACCCGGAGCTGGAACCCCAGCGGACGGTAAACTATGAGGTGGGCTTCACCCATCAGTTTACCGAAAACATGAAAATAGACTTTACCGGCTATTACAAGGACGTCTTCGGCTGGGTACAGATGTCCCGGGGGGCCGAGAGGCCCGGCACCAAGTTCCGGTTCCCCAGGAATGCGGACTTCGGCAACGTGAAGGGGTTCGAGATCGCTCTCGATAAACGGTACAGCAACTACTTCTCCGCGGACGTGAACTATACCTTCATGATCGCCAACGGGCGCCTGTCGGATCCGAGCGAGGGCGGCACCTACATGTGGCGCAGGCTGATCATGCCCAGGAAAGTCAACCCGCTGGATTGGGATCAGACGCATACCTTCAATGCGAACCTCAACATCTTCATTCCAGCCAGCAGGAATCCCTTTACGCTTTTCGGAAACTGGCGGATCAACATCACGGAGCGGTACGGTAGCGGACTGCCTTTCGATGGCCAGTCCCGGGCTGTGGCATTAAGGGTACCGCCCGAGAATGACAAGCGCCGGCCGTTCACCAACGAGGTGGATCTCCGGGTGGAGAAAAGGATTAATTTCGGGGGCGCTTACGCTTCTCTGTGGGTGGACGTGTTCAACCTGCTGAACTCATCGAACCTTGGTAATGAGCCCGACAACGCCGAGTGGTACCTATCTGAGGAAGACCGGGACGGAAATGGTGTGGCCGATCACTTCCAAGATCCGGAGGGCCGCTATCATGACTGGAAGGTCTGGAATACGACCCGGCGGGTTAAAGTCGGTATAGACGTCTCGTGGTGATTTTATAAAGGGAAGCGATTAAAGATATCCTAATCTAGAATTGAATTAGTTTAAGGAGTCCAGGATGTCAGTAATAAGGAAAAAACCATCGTGGCCGCGGATGGCAGCCATATCGTTTGCATTACTGCTAATAACGGGTACTGCTTTTAGTGTGGCTAACCCGGTGATGGCTGCTCGCGCCGGCAGAGCGGTCAAGAACCAGCTACGCAAGGCGGTGGACATCGGCGCTGTCTATCACTCCATCGGCCGCCTGTGGGTGAACGTGACCAACTGGGGATGGATGGGTGACGACAACATGGTAACACCCTCCATGGAGTGGCCGGGTGGCTCGAATAATCATTACCTGTATCAGGGTTCCATCTGGGTCGCCGGACGTGATTCGCTTGGTACTCTGCACGCTACGGCGGGTGACGAAGAGGAGTTCTACCCACTGCTGTCCCAGGCACGCATTGACTCCTTCAAGGCCAATGGATGGAGCGATTTCACCACGGAAGAGTACGCCATGGTAGTCGCCTCGGCGACCATGGGCCACAACCTCGACCCGGACTATGTCCTGTGGTATGATAAGGACGAGTACGGGAAAAGGGGGATAGATGACGATGGCGACGGGGCAGTGGATGAAGACCCGCTGGACTATATCGATAATGATGGTGACGGGCTAATCAACGAAGACTTTGCCGCCGTCTCCGAGGAAGATACCTATGCCATCTACAACGATCTATGGCTGAACCAGCATGCGTCGGGTGATACCCCGCTGGGTGTGGAGGTGATCGAGCGCACGTATGCCTGGAGCTACAGCTACGCCCAGGACTTTGTCATCTACGATTATGAAGTGATCAATGTGGGGACTTCCTCGAAATCCAATTCCACGGATCTTTCGGAGATCGTACCTGATGAACCCCAGACTATCACTGACCTCTATATAGCCATCCGTTTTGATTTTGATATTTCATCCGTGGCGGCGGGCGAGTACTGGTACGACGACTTAACGGCCTACCTGGCGTCCGATAAGCTGTCCTATGGATGGGACGGAGATGACCCTGAGGTGGAAGGCAATGACGCGGGGGAATTCGGCCTTTCTACCGGCTATCTGGGTGTGCGCACCCTGGATTATTCAGAGGATGACAAGCGGAGGCCTGGCGGGCCGCACATACCGTCTTCCCATAACTGGTGGACCATCGACGACGATCCCTCCTCTGATGCCCTGAAGTTCCAGTTCATGTCTAACGGCGTTTACGCGGCGGAGCCGCCCTCGCCGTATGATTATCGCTACCTCCATAGCGTTGGTCCTTGGGACCTGGCTCCGGGAGACACCATCCGTTGGATTGCAGCGGTTGGCGTTGGTGAAGGACTGGGTGACCCGGCCAACCCAGATCCCCATAATACCAAAGGCAGCCTGCGAGATGTTCTGGCCTTTGCCCAGGAGCTGTATGACGCCGATTGGCTGGCGGCCACTCCGCCTCCCATCCCTGATGTCACCGTAACACTCCAGGCAGACGGTTCCGTGCTTATGGACTGGTCTGCTGGCCAGAGCACGGTGGAAGACTACATTGATCCCCTTTCAGGCGAAAAGGACTTCGAGGGCTATCGGGTCTACAAGAGTGACCGCACCGATGCGGCCGGGGCCCGCGTCTGGCTGCCCCTGGCGTCTTTTGATATAGCCGGTAATGGTGTGGGCGGCGAGACCGGTCTGAAATATGAATTTGTAGACCGGGACGTGCTCAAGGGATTCAGCTACTATTATTCCGTAACTTCCTTTGATAACGGCCTGACGCCCATTGGTGAACTGGAAAGTTCAAAGGGCGCCGGCATCGCTGTACAAATGGCAGCGCCTCCTGCCGATGACCTGGACGATGTGGCGGTGGTTCCCAATCCCTACCTGGGCAGTGCCATCTGGGATCACCTACCTACCTATGAGGAACAGTGGTGGGCGCAGATTCAGTTCATCAACCTTCCTGAGGGTGAAAGTACTATCCGCGTTTATACCCTGTCTGGTGATTTTTTAATCGAGATTGTCAATGATGACGGGGACAGTTTTGAATCCTGGGATCTTATCACCCGAAAGCAGGGCGATATTGTGAGTGGTGTATACCTGTTCGTAGTCGAGGATGCGGATGGGAATACCAAGGTTGGCAAGTTTGTAGTCATTCGCTGACCAAATCATTTGAAGGAGTAGTCTGATGAATAGAATTTATCTAGCTTTAGTACTGGCCAGCCTCAGCGGGTCACTGGTATTTGCGCAAGAGACTTCCGCTGACCAGAAAGTGGGCATGACCGGCGCGGATTTCTTATCGATCGGCGTTGGTGCCCGGGCAGCGGGGCTTGGTGAAGCCTATGTGGCCCTTGCCAACGATGCTTCCGCAGTTTTCTGGAATCCGGCCGGTCTGACACGCAATGAGGGGGGAGGTGCCTTTGCCTCTTATACTCAGTGGCCGGCTGACATTGTGTTTTCTGCTGCTGCGGTGGCTTTTGACGCCGGTGGAATAGGCAAGGTAGCCGTACACTATCTGGGAATGCAGATGGGGCAGATGAGGATGCGGACACCATTCTCACCGGACGGTACGGGTGAGATGTTTTCCTACGGTAGTACGGCCGCCGGGATTTCATGGGCACGTTCTCTCACCGCAGGATTCGGTCTCGGATTCAACCTGAAGTACATCCGTGAGTCGGCGTACACCATCAGCTCACAAGGATGGGCTATCGATATCGGATCGATTTTTGACACCGGCTGGAGAGGGATGAAGATCGGGATGGCCATGACGAATTTTGGACCTGACATCGCCTTTGATGGCACATACTCCAAATGGTCAGACGTCGAGGAACCCGGCGTAACCACCGATTTTGAATCGTATGCCCTGCCGATGGCATTCCGCTTCGGAGCAACGGTGGACGTAATGAGAATTGACGCTTCCGGAATTGCAGTGGTCCTGGTTGCAGATGCGGTCCATCCCCCTGATAATGTTGAGACCTATAACTTTGGCCTCGAGCTCACTGTCCTGCAGATGCTAAACGTGAGAGCGGGATATAGAATGGGGGTTGACGAAGGCGGACTAACGGCGGGCGCTGGTGTTAACGTGCCTTTCCTGAATGCATCCGCCGATATTGCATATTCCACTTTCGGGCTTCTTGGAAGTGTAATGAACACCTCATTATCTCTTAACTTCTAAACCCGGTAAGCATTGCGATAATTCACTACTAAGTCTTACTCAATAAAAGAAGCCCCTTCATCGTAGGAGGGGCTTCTTGCTATGTTCCCTCAATCTGTGATCCTTTCGGATATTATGGAAAAGCTTCGGGCATAAGCTACAGCGATCAGCAACGAACAACGGACGAGGTACGACGGATAGCCAGCTCTTTGCCAGGCTCAGGACAAGCCTCCTGTCCCAAGTCCCATACCCTCACCGTTTCACCCTCAAACCCTTGTCCTCGTGGACGAAGATCCAGGCGGCCACCTTACCCACGTTAAGCGGTTCATCGGCCGCCCAGTACTTATAGTCGTGCTCAAAACGACTGCTGCTGTCGTCTGGAGGTATCCCACCGGCCTCTGCCAGGATTGTCTGTGCCCGGGCCTGCCATTTTTTTACGTTTATCTCCCGCAGATCCACCCAGCCCGCCTCGGCCCAGGTGTCCACATCGCCGGGTGTAGTTGGGGCTTCGGTGCGGCCCAGTGAAGGAGGTATCTCAACCACCGGCCCGCGTAACAGCCGTCGTCCATCGCTTAATAAAATGGGGATGCCAATGGAAATAATCTTGCTACGCACTTCGGAGTTATCAGCCACTCGCTTTTCCAGCTCCAGGGCAAGCTCGTGGGTGTCGGCCTCGGCGATGGCCCGGATCGACCCCCGTACCTGGCGTAAAAGGTCCGCCTCGTGGAGCAGCTTTGAAAGGCGCGGCGGGCCTAACAGCTCGAAGGCGACGCTGTCCACTCCGTGCTGCTCTACCAGTGTGCGCATGCGCTCCAAGGCCTGCACCCGCATGGAACCAGCCCGGTAGGTGGGACCCATGATGGCGTTGTCCAGGGCGTTGATTATGTCGTGCCCGGTATTATCGCCCTTGATCTCCAGGATTACATTGGTGGCGATCTCTTCGGGAGTAACGAATTCCATCTGCCCGATGGTGGTAATGCACTCAAACTCGGCCAGGGAGAAAGTACCGTTTTCCCCTGTATCTATATATACGCTCTCCAGGTCTTGGCCCAGGGAATGCCAGTTACCGCGGTCCTGGAAGCTGAAGGTCCCATTAAGGACCACGGCTTCCTCAGGGGGGCAGTCCACGAGCTCGATGGGTTGGCCCAGTTTCTTTATCACACCGTATTTAATAGCCTTCCAGGCGATGGCAGCCGCCGGCTTAATCTCCTTGGTGATGGGAGCATCCGGCGTGCGGCCCATGAGAAACAACAGCATGGTGTGGGCACCGGCCAGGGACGACTTGGAAAGCAGCACCCGAGATGGTTTCTCCTCGCTGTGGGTATAGGGGATGTTCAACCCCATACCCCCTGTGCCGCTGGTACCGATCTTGATATATACCTTGGTGTCATTCTCGATCATGCTGGCGTATAGTATCTGTATATGCCGGATTATCTGGGGGGTGTAAAGGGTTGCCATGAGTTTTTCCACCTCGGACAGGAATCCCCCGGTGAGGGTATCCTGCTCACGGGCAGTAGCCATCTCTTTCTTCAGCATGTAGTAGCTGTGATAGATGTCCTGGTAGGCCAGCCCGGCGGCCGAGTTCACTGAATCGATGATAATGTGGGGTTGGTGGCAATTAATGATCTGGCGCAGGGTGGAATGCTCCATAATTTCATCGTCCAAAGGTTCCATGACATCAGCAATAAGGCGAGTTCTGTGCTGGGGATTGTTGAGGATTTCATCCCGGGAGAGGTCTTTCAGGTTGTCACGGACGAAGATGTTCCCCCACACCGGCGTGCAACGAACATCAGGGGCTTCCTGATTCATCTGCTCTACAGCGGCTCGGGCTTCTTCTTCCCACATGGAAGCGATGATCATCTCCGCCGGCTGCTCATCAGCCAGCTTGCGATTCACCGCCATTCCTACCATTCCGTATCCACCCAGGATCAGGATTTTACGGTTGTGAATATCCATATCTCAGGTCCTTCCGAATTGCTGGTTGTATGTCAATTGAGTTTAAGACTTGTTTGTCGGCTATTACCGAAATCGGGGTGCTGGCTATAATGCAGGACCGTCGCCAGGGCTAGGGTAATAGAGTTGAGTCGGGTATCCGGTGAGTCGGAGCGGATCAGCAGGACGATGGGTGCCGTCGCACCCAGCACCACGCCACCACCCCTTGCACCCCCCAGCGACATGAGGGCCTTGACCATGAAGTTGGTGGCGGTAATATTGGGTCCCAGGAAGATGTCGGTACTGCCGGCGATTTTCGAGGGAATACTCTTTTTGTCGGCGGAGTCGATCGACAAGGCCACGTCCAAGGCCAGGGGACCCTCCACCACGCAGCGCCCGAATCGGCCCTGGTCCGCTTCCTGTGCCAGGGTTCGTGCCAGGCGGGTCTCCGGCAGTTTTTCGGTCACGTTCTCCACCAGGGCCAGGGCCGCCACATTGGGAACCGGTGTGTTCAGGGCCCAGCTCAGGTCCAGGGCGTTGTGCAGCATATCTCGGAGCACCGGCAGGGGCTGCTCAATGTTGACCCCGCCATCGGTAAAGAGCATCAACCGCGGGTATGAAGGGGATTCCACCGCTGCCACGTGGCTCAGGATGCGGGATGCAGGAGAGGTGCTATCTTCGCCCTCAGGTGCACGATCCACTGACCGTAACAATCCCGACTCCCGGTTGAGAACGGCCTTGAGGAGTTCGGCAGTAGGAGTCTTGCCCTTCATAAGCAGGTGGGCATCTCCCGAGCGCACCAGCTGCACCGCCCGTTCGGCTGTAAGGCCGGATTGTGTATCCTCAATGGTAAACGTATCAGGGTCCAACTCCAGCCGGGTCAGCAGCAGCTCCAGGTTTTCCCGCTCCCCTACCAGAAATGGCATTATCCAGCCGCGTGCTGTAGCATCAGCCAGTGCGGCCAGGATGGTCTCATCCTCTGGGGCCGAAACGGCAATCGTTAGAGGCGGAATCTTTTCCAGCCGCTGATAGAGCAGCTCGAACGAAGTAACCTGTCCAGTCTTCCCGCTGGCGGGACGGGTTGATTCATCCATATTCTTTCACTTCCTCATCGCCGTTTATAATCCGCCAGGCTCCCAGAGCGAGGGCCTCCAGCTCCAAGGAACCGGCAAAAGTGATCACCGGGGCGATAAAGTTAACTTTGCTGGCAATATCACTACAGAATCGCTCTGACCTAGCCATGCCACCGGTTAAAATTACAGCGTCTACCCTGCCCTCCAGTCCCGTATCATGTGACGCCAGTACGGTAGCCATGGCACCAATCTCTTTGGCTATCTGGTAAACCATAGCCTGGTATACTTCGGCGGCCAGCTTATCCCCGGCATCAATTCGTCGCAGCACCTCCTCCAGATCAGTAGTGCCCAGGTAACCCCGAAGCCCTGACTCCCGGCTCAGCTTGTGGATCAGGGAGTCTAAGGTGTATTTCCCACTGAAGGCCAGGCGCAGCAGGCCCTCCAACGGCAGGGCCCCTGCCCGCTCCGGCGAGAAGGGCCCCATACCCAGCAGGGCGTCATTGACGTCCACGATCCGTCCCCCGCGCAGGGCGGCTACCGATATTCCACCCCCCATATGGGTCACGACGAATCTGGTTTCAGTCAGCAAGTGGTCAAGCTGAGTGGCAGCTTTACGGGCAACCGCTTTGATATTCAGGGCGTGGCTCCTGCATCGGCGCGCTATTTCCGGTACACCGGAGATGCGGGCTTCGGATTCGAATTCATCAGTTGTTACCGGATCAACGATATAGGCAGGTACGTCGAAGCGCTGGGCTACTTCCCGTGCCAGCAAGGCCCCCAGGTTGGAGGCATGATCAGCGTAGCGGGCAGAGGAAAGGTCGGCGATCATGGCGTCATTGATGGCGTAGGTGCCCCCGGGTAGCGGCTTGAGGAGTCCACCGCGTCCCGCCACCGCTGCGAGAGTGTTGCTGGGTATACGCTCCAGATGTGGCTCCACCGCAGCCCACCGTAAACTCATCTGCTTAGCCACTTCCTGGGATAGCTCCTCAGGATGGTGCCGCACCTCCTCGCGCCATAGCTCTCCCTCACGGCTGAACACAGCCAATTGGGTGGAGGTGGAGCCGGGATTCAGCACAAGGACAGTGGCTGGATTGCTAGACATGGGTAGAAGTTGCCGTTATCGCACAATGGGACCAACTATGCTCTGGCGAAAATAGGGCATCAGCCAGAAGTTCGCCAGATTCGGCTGCTTTCACCAGAGGGAAATATACCCGCCGCGGCAGGCTTCCTCCTCTTTACTTCTATCGTGAGGCCCCCGATTAAAGCATCGGTGAACGTGACCATCTGACCGATTTGGTGGGAGGGTGGTAAGTGGGGACAATTTCGTTTGATTATTTCACGGATTCTCCTTATAAATCCGTGAATTGCTACGAGGGACCAAAATCCATAAATTTTGCCCAGTTTTATGGAACCATCAGGGGCATCAGGGCATTTGCATACCCAGTAGTTTAATACAAGCTAATCCCAAACATTAGATTAAGGAAACGATACAAAGGAGCGCGAAGTGATCCGTGTCGAGAATCTAACCAAGTATTATGGTGATGTCTGTGCCATAAAGGAGGTGGATTTCACGGTGCATGACGGCGAGATTCTAGGATTTCTGGGGCCCAACGGCGCCGGAAAGACCACCACCCTCCGCATCATCACCACCTACCTGGCGCCCACTTCCGGGGCGGTCTATATCGATGACCTGGACATCGCCGAACACTCAGCCGAGCTGCGTGCCCGAATCGGCTACCTGCCGGAGTTAAATCCCCTGTATAGCGAGATGCCGGCATACGATCTGCTGGTGTTCGCCGCCAGTGCGCGGGCGATCACAGGTCGGCGCTTCAAGGAGGCCCTGGGCGGTGTCATGGAGACCTGCGGTGTACGGGAGGTCCTGCACCGCCCCGTCGGCGAGCTGTCCAAGGGCTACCGTCAGCGGGTTGGCCTGGCCATGGCCATGATCCATGACCCGGAAATCCTTATCATGGATGAACCCTCGGCTGGACTGGACCCCAACCAGATTGCGGAAATTCGGGCGCTCATCAAGGAGCTGGGAAAGGAAAAAACCGTTATCATATCCAGCCATATTCTCCAGGAGGTGCAGGCAATGGCTGATAGGATGGTGATCCTGAATAAGGGTCAGGTGGTAGCCGACGGTACCACCACGGAGCTCATGGCCGGTTTCCAGGGGAAGGCCCAGCTAACACTTGAGGTAAAGAACGCCACCGAGGATTCCGTCCAGGGACTGGCTGTCCGGTTCCCGGAAATCCGGGTCCAGGATCAGAAGCTGCAGGACGGTGTGAGCCGGCTTGAGCTGGAATATCCTACGGGCCAGGATCTGCGGGAGCAGATTTTCGGCTACGCCGTAGAGTCGAGCTGGGTGGTGCTGGAGATGTCCCGTCGGCAGGCCCGGCTGGAAGATCTATTCCGCAGCCTCACTGTGGAGGAAGGAGGCGCTCTTGCGTGACCAGCTTCAGATTTCCGCGCGCCATGTAGCCATTATCTTCCGCAAGGAAGTCGGCTCCTTCTTTAACAGTCCCGTGGCCTATATCACCCTGGTAGTGTTCCTGCTGATCAGCGGCTGGTTTTTTTCCAGCTCATTCTTTCTTATCAATGAATCGGACCTGCGAGGGCTTTTCAACATTATCCCCACTATCTATCTCTTCTTCATTCCCGCCATCACCATGGGGCTTATCGCACGTGAGAAAAGCACCGGCACCATGGAGCTGCTGGTTACACTCCCCCTGGAAGACTGGGAGGTGGTAACGGGCAAATATCTGGCGGCGTTAAGCCTCATCGGGGTGGGACTGCTATATACCTTTGTTCACTTCATTACCCTAACCTTTGTGGGCACAAATATCGACCTGGGGGCCATTTTCACCGGTTATCTGGGTCTACTACTGGTGGGGGGCGTATATGCCGCTGCCGGCATCTTCTGCAGCGCGGTGACCGGTAACCAGATCACTGCCTTTATCCTTGGCTTCCTTATCGTGTTCGTCTTCTTCATGATGGATAAGGTACTGTTTTTCATCCCCGGATTCATGGCAGGCACGGTACAGTACATCAGCGTAGATTACCACCTGTCCAACATCTCCCGGGGTGTGATTGACTCTCGCAATCTCATCTACTTCATCACGGTCATCGCGGTATTTCTGATATTGACCGTCCGGGTGCTTGAAATACGGAAGTGGAGGTAGTACGATGATGACTATTTCCAACCGACGCAATTTCCTCATTTATATTACCGCTTTGATAGTAATTGTGGTATTCGCTAACCTTATCTCCCGGCGGCTATTCTTCCGCTGGGACCTTACCCGGAACAGGATCTATACCCTTTCCGAGTCCAGCCGAAATCTCATCGGCCAGCTGGATGACCGCTTACTGGCCAAGGTCTATTTCTCCAGAGATCTCCCTGGAGCATACGCCAATAGCCGGCGCTATCTCCAGGACCTGCTCGAGGAATTCCAAGCCTACTCCGACGGTAAATTCCATTTCGAGTTCTACCAGCCCGAGGACGATGAAGAGTTGGAGCAGGAAGCCCAACGCTATGGTATACCGCCGATGCAGCTCCAGGCTATCGAGAACGACCGGCTGGAGATCAAGAACGTCTGGATGGGATTGGCCCTGCTGTATGAAGACCGACGGGAAACCATCCCGGTGATTCAGTCCACCACCGGGCTGGAGTATGACCTGGCATCGGCTGTCAAGAAGCTGATTGATACCGACAAGCGAACGGTGGGCATTGTGAGCGATGCTGAAGGAGAGGACCAGAACCGGAGCGTCCAGGACCTTCTGCAGCAGACCTATAACGTTCGCACCGTAAGCCTAGATAATCCGGTCCCCCCGGATATCGATCTGCTGATCATGGGCGGCGCAAAGGACAGCCTGTCTATTGAAGCCCTGTACCACATGGATCAGTTCATTATGTCCGGGCGGCCCCTGTTCCTGGCCCAGGGTCGGGTCAGTGCCGATCTCAATCGGGGCTTCGGCTCCGAGATCAGGAGCAACCTGTTTGGAGTCCTGGAACATTACGGGGTGGACATTACATCCAACCTGCTGGCTGACCGTATCTGCAGCCAGGTGGGAGTGGAAACCCAGCGGGGATTTTTCCGGCTCCGCAATACCGTGAATTATCCCTTCTTCCCTCTCATCCAGAGCTTCGATGAGAACCACATACTTGTCTCCGGCCTGGAGCAGGTACGGCTTTTCTTCACCAGCGAGATAACTGCGGCCGAAGATTCCACACGACGGAGCACCGTTGCATTCCAACCCCTGATGCATACCAGCGACTATACGGCGGTGGTGCCCGGGCCTACTTATATGCTCAGCCATCTTGAAAACAATCCCACCTTTGCCCGATTGAATGGACCAGGCCGGGCGGTGGCCGGCCTGCTGTCGGGGACTGCCACGAGCGCCTTTACCGATGACACGAAACCGGAGGATGTCACCGGCTATATTGCCTCAACTGACTGGGTCCGAATCCTGATCCTGGGTGATAGCGACTTCTTCTCTGATGAAGCCGGTGCGAGTGTCCCGGGGAACCTTAACCTGGTCATTAATGCCGTGGATTACCTGGTGGGTGACGAAGAGCTGATCTCCCTGCGCGGCCGGGAAGTTACCACCCGTCCCCTGAGGGAGCTGTCGACCGGCACCCGTCGGACGCTCAAGTGGATTAATGTCCTGGGACCTTCGGCCCTCATAGTGGCCACCGGACTATGGCGCTGGCGCGGCAGCAACAGACGGCGGAAAATTATTTCCCAATGGACGCCTTCAGGAAGAGGTAGCGTATGAAAAGCAAGTCATGGCGTAACATAGGTATCGTTCTGGCCGCCCTGGTGGTCATCTACCTGTACACCAAGCTGCAGGAAGCCCGGTACACTACTCCAAGCGACAGTGTGTTTGATATCCAGGCTGATGAGGTAAGCCGCTTCGTTATCCAGGAAGGCGATCAAAGGCTAGAGCTGGTCCGGTACGACACACTATGGGTGGTAACGGATCACCAGGAGCGTAAGGTACGCCAATGGCGGCTGGACGGCTTTTTCAACACGGTCCTGGGCGTAGAGCGCGAAAGCATGATCTCCGAAAACCCGGACAAGTGGACCACCTATGGAGTGGACGACTCCACTGGCCGGCATCTACAGGTTTATGACGTGGGCGGCGCCCTGGCGGCTGACCTGGTGGTAGGCCAGTCTTCCGCCAACTGGCAGAGCAGCTATGTCCGTGAGGAGGGCCAGGACAAGGTCTACCTGACTACCAGGAGCATAGCCCACTTCCTCTCGACCGATACCACCTACTGGCTGGAGCCGTTGCCTGAGCCGGAGGAATCAGAGGAAGATGAGTAAGAATCACTGCAGAGCGCACTGAGGATACAGAGTAAGATTTACCGCCAAGACTCCGAGGACGAAAAGATCATTTAAAAGAAGGGCAGCTGAAGGGCTGCCCTTTTTATTTCTTATATCCCTGGCAGGTCGAAAAAGCTAACGGCTGATCGTTCAATACTCAAACGCGCTACCACCCAGGAACTCCCGCAGGATGGAGTTGCCGGGTATGGTTCCGTCGTCAATGGTGGCTACGAAGGACAGGAAGGTGAGCAGCCGCCGGGCCTCCGGGTAGGCCGGGCTGGTTTCGGGCACCGCCCGCAACACCTTCTCAGCCTGGGAGCGCAACACTGCCAGCTCGTATACCAACGACGAATTGAACATGAAGTCGGCCTGCTCCTGGTAGGTGAATATGTGCCGCTCCTCGCCCAGCCGTACCTCCGACCAGTGGATGAGGGTCTCTTGGGCACTGTAGCCCCGGAACTGGGCGTCCCGTACCAGCCGCCGGAGGAGGCGGTTGTCGGAGGATGAGATCCGGTGCTCGTTGTCCACGTTGAGCTGGGTGATAGCACTGACGTAAATCCGCTGGACGGCGTCTGGGCCCAGCTCCCGGGGAAAGACGGGATTAAGACCGTGGATGCCCTCCACGATGAGGAAGGTATCCGGGCTAAGGCGCAGCATATCGTCGGTGTCCTTTCCCCGGCCCTCCTTGAAGAAAAACTGCCGCCGGGGAATGGACTGCCCCGCCAGCAGTACCTGGATGTCACCGATCAGCCGGGGAACGTTGACCGCATCCAGGGATTCGAAGTCTGGTTCGTCAGCTAGTCCGGCCGCCACCGGGACTGGTGGATCAGGCCGGGATTTGATATCGGCATGATCTCGAAAGTAGTCGTCCATGGAAATAGCTAAAGTATCAAAGAGATTGACTTTCAGCTGGATAGCCAGCCGCTTTGCGAAGGTGGTCTTGCCTGAGGATGAGGGTCCGGAGATAAAGATAACCCGCTTGGTGTTGTGTTTGGCGCATAGTCCATCGGCAATCCGGGCGATGGTCTTCTCATGGAGCCCCTCGGCCACCCATACCAGCTCCCGGCCCTGTTCCCCTTCCAGGCGCTCATTGAGCTGGCACAGGTTGTTCACCCCAAGCGCCCGGCCCCATTCCTCCCGCTGCTGGATAACCTGATACAGCTTGGGACTGTCTTTCAAAGGGGGGACGGTATAGGGCGGCAGCAGGCTGGGAAAGCGCAGGAGGAAACCGTGGTCGTAGGGATTGATGCTGAAAGGCCGGAGGCGGCTCAGGTCGGGAGTCATGGGCTCGATGCGGTAGTCCAGGTAATGCCGGAAGCGGGCGGCGGGGACTACCTTACTGCCCAGGCGCTGCAGGATTTCCAGCTTGTCGTCCCGGCCTCTTTCCCTGTAGCGCATCTGCAAGTCATCCGCCTTAACCTCGATGATCTCAAGAGGGGACTCACTGCTGCAGTAATAGTCAAGGCAGCGGGTAAGGGCTTGCAGATCATCGGCGGTCGCCGGATCATCCAGACCGAAGTGGCAGTAGTAGCCACCGATGAAAGAGTGCTCGATGAACAGGGTACGGTCCGGGAACAGCTCCTCCACCGCGGCGGAAAGGAGGAATCCCAGGGAGGCGTGTACCGCGCTCGGATGACGGTTGTTGTTTGGGAGAGCTTCCATCGAAAGCGCAAAAGTTACGTGCTTACAATCTTCTCAGTCCTACTTTTTTTTTATATGTCCGCCTTGTTTTTATGTGATTTAGGTCAACATCCACCTGGTAGGTGGAATTAACTTTGCCCCTGTTTATTGTCGACCACGGCAGTCATGCAGACCTATCGCCATAATACCCACCGTGGGTATCGGGGATTCCCTACCCGGTTACTCATGCGTCTTTCTTCAGTGGAAGGTGGGTTTTCCCAGGCTCACATCATTCTCACCGGTGGCATTTTTCTCACTGCCCTGGCCCTCTCTTTTGATGCTCAGCCGTGGCACTTGGGCTTCCTGGCGGCAGTCCCACATCTCACCCAAATCTTTCAGCTCATCGGTGCGTACCTGGTAGAGGCCACCGGCCGCCGGAAACTGATTGCCGTCCTGGGAGCCGGTATATCCCGTCTGCTATGGCTTTGTATTCCCCTGATCTACCTGATCCACGACTCCCGGTCGGCTGTCGCTTGGTTGCTGGCGCTCATCATAACGGCTTCCAGCCTGGGGCTCATGGCAGGCAATGCCTGGACCACCTGGATGGCTGACCTGATCCCGGAATCGCTGCGGGGGCGCTATTTCGGCTTCCGGCATGGTGCCATGGCCATAGTAACTATTATTGTATCGGTATCAGGTGGTATCTGGCTGGATTGGAGTGGCAGATCCCTCGGGGAGCCGACGGCTCTCACCCTCCTTCTGGCAGTGGCTTCCTTGTCCGGCATCATCAGTGTCATCCTTCTGGGCAGACAACCAGATATCCCCCGGCCAGCTGAAAGGAAGGCTCCCAAGTTTCGAGACCTCGTCGTTAGTCCGACGAAAAACAGGGAATTCCGACGGGCGCTGCAGTTCTTTCTGTTCTGGAACGTTGCCATCGGTTTCACGGCAGCATTTTTCAACGTGCATTTGATCCGGGAACTGGGCGTTTCCTTCCTCACCATCGGCCTTTTCCAGTCAATCAATCCGCTGTTGGGCATCTTCTTGTTCAAGCGCTGGGGCCGGATTATTGACCGTTTCCAGATCCGGTCGGTCCTGCTGGTGTCAGGGCTTATGATCACCACTCTACCCCTGATCTGGCTGCTGCCGGTGAGAGGTCACATAGGCTGGATTTGGTTAATTGCGGTAATGAGCGGTCTCAGCTGGACCGGTTTTAACCTCTCCGCTTATACCTATCCCATGCGGCACAGCCCGCGTATCGGCCGGTCTTACTACCTGGCTTACTTCTATATTATCAGTGGCTTGGGATTTGTGATCTCAGCCTTGGCGGGAGGTATTTTTGCCCAGAGCTTGGCCAATTGGTCTACCAGTTGGCAGCTTCTGGGTGGGAGGACCTTTATGGTCCACCACGCCATGTTCGTCATTAGCGCGACCCTGAGGATACTGGCTTTGACACTCCTTTTCCGGCTTCGGGACGTGAAGGCTGAGGGGACTATCGCCTTGGTCAGCCACATCGGAGCCCATGTCTGGCGGGCAGCTTCCTGGGGTCGGCCTTTCCCGCGATGGATTCGCCGGAGAAGCGGTTAGATTAAGCCAGGCAGGCTCGACTGAGTCTACTCTGGCTGTTTTCCTTCAAAGGCGACCGGCGTAGCTGCCGGTTCAGTGAATGATATAGTGGACTCTTTCCAGAAGAAAGGCGCAAACCAATCCGGCATAGGTGCCGAGTACATAGCCGGCGATACCGAGCAGAACGCCTACTGGAGCCAGAGCCGGATGGAACGCACTGGCTACGATAGGAGCCGACGCTGCACCGCCCACGTTGGCCTGAGATCCTACCGCGGCAAAAAAGATGGGGGCGCGCAATTTCCAGCGGGTAAGGAGAATGAACAGAGCGTGCAAGGCCAGCCATGCCGCCCCGATCACCACCAGGCTGGGTACCTCTACAACTCGCGCGAACTCTGCCTTGGCCCCGATAGTGGTCACAAGAAGATAGAGGAACACCGATCCCATACTGCTGGCCCCTGCGCCTTCCAGGTCTCGCACGGAGGTGAAGGAAATGACTAATCCCAGGGTCGTGACAAAGATCACCACCCAAGTGAATCTGCTGATGATATCACCTATCTCAGGAAGGATCTGACTGAGCGCCTGAGCCACCGCTGTGCCGCCGATAGCAATAGCCAGCATTTTCAGAAGGTCGGCCAGGTTGGTCGGGCGACTGACTTCCGCCTGGAACTGCTCTACCTTCCTTTTGACGATATCGATGGCCGTTCGGTCGGCGCCGATCCGGTCGTCCATCTTCTGGTTCCGCCCCGCGAAGTACAAGAGAACCGCCATCCAGACACTCGCTGCGGCGACATCCACTACCACCATCATGCTCAGGGTCGAATCCAGAACGCCGACACTTTTACCAATGGCTATAAAATTAGCCCCACCGCCGATCCAGGAGCCGCTGAGCGCTGCCAGACCCTTCCAGATCTCCACCCCCATGTCGGCTGGTGCGAGCCAGCCAAACAGGAGATAGGCGAGTGGTCCACCCAACACAATAGTGAGAGTGCCAATTAAAAACAGGAGGAGAGTGTTACGGCCCAGCTTGATGATTGCCTTTATATCGACGGAAAGGGTCAGGAGTACCAGACTGGAGGGTAGCAACCACTGTACTATATAGTCATATAGTGGCGAATCGAGGGGGATCAGACCGGTATTGGAAAGGATCGTCGGTATGAAGTAGGCAAACACAAGCAGCGGGACCACCTTGAATATTTTTCCCAGCACCGGGTGGCGATTTATCATGAACAGTAGGGCAAGAACGGCAAGCAGAACGGCCAGTATAGCCATAGGGTGCTGAATCATTTTACTCTTTTCCTCTTAATATTTTTGGATGTAGTTCCGGGTAGCGCTCGGGATAGTACTGAAACTTCAGTGTGAAATCCTATTGAAATTCAGCAGGGACAGCCAGGGGGCTGATTCAGAGTTGACCTTTTAGTTTCTGCAAAACCCGACGGTCCCGCTTGGTGGGGCGTCCGGCCTTACGACGCTCGCGATGAAAGGCGCCCTCCATGGTTTGTACAAGCCGGGCCTGTTCCAGCTCCTCATTGGGCGTGGTATCCTCATAAAGGGTGGCCGCGATATGAGGCGAGACGCGCCGCTCACTCAGGCCGGTTACACTGATCCGCTGCCGGTAGTGCTTGCGGGTGATCTGCAACCCATCGCCGACCTTTACTGTCCGGCTCGGTTTCACCGAGCGGCCATCAAGTTTCACCTTCCCGGCCTGGCAGGCCTCGGCTGCCAATCTGCGGGTCTTGAAAAGCCGCGTTACCCAGAGCCACCTGTCAATCCTTAACTCGTCCATCTCTCTCGGATCAAGTTTTACTCCCCCGGAGGCTCAGTACTCTGACTTTACACAGCTATCGGGAACCCGCTCCCAGGTCTGAAACCGGCGGTTGACAGCCTTGCGGAATTCCCTGTAGAGCATCTTATCGTCGAACTCCACCTCGGGGATAGCCGCTTGGACCGCCTTCTTCAGAACCGGCCGTAGCTCCAGCTCCAGCCGCTCGATCATTTCCGTAAGGTTTACGCGTGCCATGTTCGGTCTCCTCCCTGAAATTATCTATTTCCTGAACCAGTGAGGGCAGTAGTACTGTGCACGAATTTACGATCCACAGCGCCGGATGGGTGGTGTCATCACCATCGCCAACCCAGGCTCAGGTTGGCCTGAAGGAGTGTTACCGGCCCTACCACTCCCGGTCCTGCATCCGAAAGGTAAAGGCCCCGGACCCGGACGGCTATTTGCACCCCTGTGTCACTGCGATTGCTCCGCCTCCCTTTGATAGCCAGACTTGTGCCTCCTATCAATCCCAAATGGTTCGTTGCTGCTCGCCCGGTCTCTATAGTATATACTCCAGCACCCATGGAGAGGGTTATTGGGCCGAGAGCAGGCGCCAATGTCAGATTGGTCCCTCTCATTTTAAAAGGCTCGCTAAGGGAGTGTTTATTTGGCAGGGTAGTAATAAAATGTTCGGGTATGGTATTAACGGTCAGGGGGCCCAGACTGACAAGCGGGATTTGCAGGCTCATTCCGTAAATGAGCCCCTGGTGGTGAGTATTGGTGAGCTCCCCGTTCAGCGGAATAATGGTACCGAACTGCAAAGTAAGCCTCCGAGCCAACCACAGTGCACGGTCCCTGATGATGTCCTGGATTGTCGTGTCTGAGATCTTTTCGCTTTCATCCAGCTCATCTGCTTCCGCCATCGCCTCCTGCAGCCGGGCCAGTTCATCTTGGAGGGAGAGTACATATGGATGTCGGGATTCCAGGGCGATGGTGGCCATAGCGATGGCTTCCCGGTACAGGGAGTCAGCAGTCACGAAACGGCCCTGCAGCACGAGCGTCTGCGCCAGGTTCCGCCGGGCCGCAGCCCTTCGCAGGTCTTGAAGTGTAAACTGTTCGGCCACCTCAACGGCTTGCAGGTAACGGCTCTCCGCTTCAGAGAGAGCGCCTCTTGACCGGGCCCGGTTGCCTTGGATGGTTAGCTGCTCCCACAAATCCTGCTGACTCCAGACAGGGCCGGGTGTGAAAGCGATAGATAGTATCAGGCTTATCGGTCCTAGCGCCTGTGTGATGTAGAGATGAAAACGGCGTTTCCCCATCTTTAAATTTGGCTTTGAAATACCCATGTAAACCATTTGTAAAGATGGAATATAATCCCAAGGTCTTGAAGGCGCAAACTAGCCGTTTTTTTGCTTGGATGCATGACGGTGGTGGTCATTTAAGATGATTCATCTTAAATTTATGTAATATAAGTTAGATTTTCTCTTTGACTGGGAGTTTACCACTGGTTGTGTATTTACAGTTGAAATAATCTAAGAGGGATTGCAATGAAGGCCATTATTCGGGGTGATCTGGATGGTATTGTCTGTGCAACGTTATTGAAGGCAGCGGGGCAGGTCGATACAGTCAGTATTGTAAGCATCAGAGATATATTGGATGGCAAGGTAAAGGTTACCGACCAGGACATCGTATGCAATTTGCCCTTCCAGCCTGACGCCTACATGTGGTTTGATCACCACTCCAGTGAGACAAAGAATGTACCTCCACTCCCTGACGATTTTCGCGGCGGTTTCGCCCTGGCGCCCAGCACTGCCGGTGTGGTTTACAAATATCTTCTGCTTTCTAATCCGGAGATTGAGCGTTTTGCCCAGCTGGTCAGGGATACGGATATGCTTGACAGTGCAGACCTGACCGAGGAAGACATACGCAATCCACAGGGGACCATTCTTCTGGGATTGCTGCTTGACCCGCGCACTCGAATGTACTCCAATTCCAATTACAAGGACGATTACCTCGCGTGGAAGTTGAAGATCCCTGACCTACTATTGGAGTACTCTACTGAAGAAATCTTGGCAATGCCGGAAGCACGGGAATGGCAGCGTATCTACCGGGAGTGCCAGGAGGAGGCTATTCGTATCCTCCAGGGATGCTCATACCTTGATGGGAATGTCATCATCAGTGATTTCCGCGGCAAAATGCTGGCACCCGTTAACCGGTTTATTCTTTATACCTTACCGGATTTATCTGATGGGAATATTTCGGTCCAGATAGCCGATGGCGAGCCCGGGGTGTGGGACGAAATCGCCGTGGGTCATTCTATTTTCAAGCGTACCTCTATGGTAGATGTGGGCGAGCTGTGCAGCTGGTATGGTGGTGGCGGCCATCGTACGGTGGGGGTTTGTCGGCCCAGCGTGGAGGATGCCGAGCAGGTGTTTCGGGAAATCATCGCTGCTTGTAAGGAACCCTCGGGTCCATAATTCCCATGCTTGGTCAGAGCCCCCTCTCCCAACAAAGATGTCTGGTCGAGGGGGCTTAATCTTAGTACAATAGCGCTGGAGAGATTAGCGGCCTTAACAACGTAAGGCGCTACCCTTTCTTACCGGACAAGGGTCATCTTGATCACGCGGGTATACTCGGACGTTATCAGGCGCGCGAAGTAAACCCCTGACGGTACTGGACGACCAAAGGCATCACCGCTATTCCAGACCACCTTATTATACCCGGCACTTTCGTAGCCGTCAACCAACCGGACAACTTCCCGGCCCCGCATGTCATAGATAACCAGGAGCACCTGGCAATAAGCCGGCAGCTCATATTTCAGTGTGGTTACCGGATTGAAGGGATTGGGATAGTTCTGATGGAGCGCAAAGAATTGCGGCAGGTGGCTCTCACTGGTCACGGCAAGGGTGTTGATGTCAATAGTCAGGTTGTTGGGGCCGTTGCTGGCCTCAACCATGTCTGACCCCGCAATGGCCACAACAGTCCACTCGAAGGTAGCCATTTTCAGGTCCTGGTTTGTGATGGCTGAGACGATGTAGGCGTAGGGGATCCGTACTTCGGTTACGGAAGTGGTAGTGTCGTACGTGAAGTAGGTGCCACCGGTATCACTCAACGTGAAGGTGTAACTCACCGGGTCATCGGGATCAGTTACTTCTTTCCAGGTAAATGTAAGGTAGTCGTCCAATTGGCTGGTCTCGACATGGAAAAGGGCGTCTGCGTCCGGTTCCAGCAGGTCGAATTCTGATGGTTCATCATTAACCGACTCAACGGTAAGAATGAATGGGTCCAGATAGGTAACGTCTTGACCATCAGAGGCGCTAACAACGATGTTAGCCGTACCGTACCAGTTCTGGATAGGCGCTGCCAGTAGGGTTGTATCCTGGATTAGGGTTGTCACCGCTGATGTATCGCTAGCGGCGCTAAAGGTCACGTCGTCACCCTCCAGGTCTTCGGCTGAGAGGTGTATCCGGAGCAACTGATCCTCATTGATAGTGTAAGCATCAGCAACCGTTGCCAGGAAAACCGGAGCATCATTAACTGATATTATCGTTAGGAGTAGGGTATCGCTTACCGACAGTCCGGTCAGATCAGTGGCCGTGATAACAATGCGGACATCGCCGAAAAAGTTGAGGATGGGTTCTGCAACGAGAGACAGATCCTGGGTGATATACAGGGCGTGCAGTCCTTCATCAAGAGTGTCTACATCGAATTTGAGCTGGTCACCGAAGTTCGGGTCGGCGAAGTAATCGGCAAGGTTTCCAATAATTTTCGAAGATTGCGCATCCTCGTCTATGGCTACAGGAGACAGGCCTATGCAGTATGGCGCGCGATCGAGGAGCAAACCTGCCGCGAAGCCAGAGAAGTGGGTAGTCTGACCGGTGATTGTTAGGGCATCGGTGTCAACCGTGCTGTTGAGGCCCTCTTCCCAGGTTCCATCACCCTCGTTATAGATTAGCAGCACCAGATCATCCGGATTAAATCCTTCAGGTAGAAGGAGCGGATCATAAGGCACGGTGATGGTGGCCGGGGGATCAAAGGTTGTGCCAGACGGCCCAAAGTAAAAAAGCATACCCGCGAGTGGGGGGGCGTCGGGAGGTAGCACCTCGTAGGTCCCGATCTGGATGTTCACCGCTTCACTGAGGGAGCCACTGGGAATCTCAATGGAGACTCCGATATCGGTTGTCACTGTGCCCCCTTCAATTGGATCCACTGGTTCATCGGCGATCAGGTCACCTGCCAGATTCACCAGGACAGTCACCATAGCGGGATCGGAAACCAGCTCGCCATCGGTCGCTGTATAGGTGAAGCTGTCGCTGCCACTGAAGTTCTCGTTGGGTGTGTAGGTAACGGTGCCATCAACGTTGATCACCACCGAACCGTTGGCTCCCTGGGTAACGCTTGCCACAGACAATGCATCACCATCGTCGTCCGTATCGTTGGCCAGTACGTCTATAGTAACTGGTGTATCCTCGTCGGTGGCGGCTTCATCATTAACCGCAACGGGCGGGTCGTTGGCCGCACCCACAGAGATGGAAACCGTCCCCTGATCGCTGGCCAGGCCATCGCTGACCCGGAAGGTGAAACCGTCCTCGCCGTTGAAGTCAGGGTTGGGCGTATAGGTGAGTTCTGGTGCTGAGCCGGAGAGGCTGCCATTGGCCGGGCCGCTTATAACCTCGAAAGTGAGCACGTCGCCCTCATCCACATCGGAAGCCGTCAGGGTGATGGCGACGCTCGCGTCCTCAGAGGTGGAGACTGACTGGTCAGCGGCTATCGGGGCATCGTTGACCGGGTCAACGGTGATGGTGACATCGGCGCTGGCCGAGCCGCCCTTGCCGTCGCTTATGGTGTAGGTCAAGCTGTCGCTCCCGTTGAAGTTCTCTTCGGGCGTGCTTACCGGGTAGTCGGTGCCAAACAGGAG
Organism: Fidelibacterota bacterium; assembly: GCA_020354025.1. Classification (GTDB taxonomy): domain Bacteria; phylum Fidelibacterota; class Marinisomatia; order SCGC-AAA003-L08; family TS1B11. Next base: position 657,747 of record CP070638.1, read on the forward strand.
CTTGTCGACGACAGCCCATTCGTACGCGTAGCGCATTCCGTTGTAGAAGGACCAAGGTCTGTAGAACCGAGCTGACACATCAGCATACACGTTCACGTGCTTGCGTACCACCACACAACAGTCCTCCAGCCAGGGGTGGGCCATATGAGCCA
>CP070638.1:657998-813905 GCA_020354025.1 Fidelibacterota bacterium
GTGCTGCCGAGGTCAACTGTGAGGTCTGCCATGGGGATCATGCCAGTTCGTGGGCCCAGAAGACCGGTCCATCAACGCAGGCCAGTTTAAAATGATTCCGGTAGCTTGGCAGCGAGTGACTTTCATCGGTTTTCAGCTCTACGCTGCATCCCTGGCAGATGCCAAAACCACAAGCCATCAGTGTCTCAGTGGCCAGCTGGCACGGGAGTCCCCGCTCCAGGACAAAGTCCTTGAGGGCGCTAAGCATAGTAGGCGGCCCGCAGCCGAAAAGGGTGATCTGGCCGGTGCTGGACTGATCCAGCACCTTCAGGAGACCGTCCATTACCGTGCCGTGCATTCCGACGGTGCCATCCTCGGTAGTCAGTGTGATATTATTCCCGGGATCGTGATTGAGATAATGGTCATCCTTGCCGCGCGTTCCCATCAGCAGGTAGTGATCACGGCCGTGACTGATCAGTTCCTCGTGCAGGAAGCTGATGGGAGCAATCCCTGCGCCGCCGCCAACCAGGACGGGAAAAGTATCATCAGCGACGCTCCAGCCATTCCCCAGTGGCCCCAGCAAATTCACAACCTGCCCCGGGGGCCATTCAGTCATTGCCCGGGTGCCGCTGCCAACAACTTTATATATCAATCCGATGCGGTCAGCCTTTCGGGATGCCACACTCATGGGACGCCGCAGAAGAGGAGACCATCCCTCACTGATCAGTATGTTGACGAACTGGCCTGGATTAACTGTTGCGGCAATCGCAGGGGCAGCCAGTTCCATCGCATAAGTCTCCCGCGCCAGTCGGCTGTTCGAAATCAGCTTGCACTCTTCGATTACCATGGTTCTGCTGAGGCTATCGGGCAGCATTCAGGGTGTCAGGTAATTCACGCGCCGTTTGTCGGTTCATTGCGACAGACTTGCCTTGATCTGTCGAAGGAACTCCAGCCGTTCACCGGCGTCTTGACTATAGGTTCCCGAGGGATAGAGGGCGAGGTACTCATCGTAGGCAGTGATGGCACTGTCCAACTGACCAATGTACTCATCATAGATATAAGCGATGGCAAAGTAGGATTGCTCGGTGTCGAATTGGTTCCGGATTTCTCGGAAAAGGTTCAATGCCTGCCGGGGACTCCGTGTTACCTTTTCGTCAACCTGGGCCGTAAGAGAGTCAAGCCTTGGATCTCCCATCGTGGCGCTTTTATTACTAAGGAGGCGGCCATACGGTGAATCGGGATATTGCTCCAGCATCAGATCCCGCCAGAAAGCCGCCTGATCTGGATTGTCCTGCGTATGAACATACAGGACGTAGGCAGCCTGGGCAGCGACGTCCGTATCAGGAAAATTTGACACAATCTCGGCCATTACCTCTAGGGCGGTATCAGGGAGCTCTATCTCAAAAAGTTGGATTTCGCCGAGCCGGTACAAGGCGTGCGCCAGCTCTCTGCGAATCATGGTAGTATCCACCGACGCTTCAGTTGTGTCTATTTCCTTGTCTGTTTCCGGATTGAGTTGGGCGCGAAGCGAATGGATTTTCTTATTAATCTCGCTGAAGGTGGTAATCTGCTTCAGCTTGGTCTGGGCGGGTAGATAGTATGCTGAGTTGTTCTTAACACGTCTAAGATAGTCTCTGGCGGTCTCGATTTCATGAAGTTCGGTAAGATATATTTCACCAGCCCGAAAAGCCGCCTCACTGGCCTCAGGCAGGTTCCTGAATTCCTCAAGAACCTCGATGAAACGCTCCAGAGCTGCAGCTCTATTTCCCCTTATAGACTCGATCTTGCCCAGCTCCAGTTGCAGTCCAGGAATAATACTGGCAAATTCGGTAAGCGCCACCATGTTCCTGATCTCTTTGTAGGCTCCCTCAAAATCGTTCATTTTCTGCAGGAGTTGTACTCGGATCAATCGTGCGTTTACCCGCTCGCTCTCATTGGGTGTAGCGCGGGCGAACTTATCCAGGAAGTCCAGCGCGGCAACGTAGTCCTCATTGTCAACAGCCAGTACGTAGAGTTGATCGTAAATTGCGGCCCGTTGCGCAGCATCAACCGCCAGATTCACTCCTTCCTGAAAGGCATTCATCGCCGCGGTAACATCACCTTGCAACAAGGCAATATCTCCACGAAGTATGTAAATCTCAGTAAGCAATTCCTCCGATGGGCTGGGCTTGGCAAGGATCAAGGCAATATCTTCTTCAACGGCCTCATATAGACCCAGTTGCACATGAACTTTGGCCAGCCAGATCATCGCCTGATCATGGAAAGGACTCCAGGGGTATTCCTGGAGCAATTGCCGCAGGTATCTCTCAGCCATACCGAACTCCCGGCGGTGGAAGTAGCTTCTCCCGATGATAAAAAAGGCATCATCAATGTACCTGCTTTCGGGGTACTCATCGATCACTATCAGCGATTTTTCGATCGCTTTTCCAAAAGCATCGCTGGCAGGCTTTGGAATGCTGTTACTGCTAGCAGTGACTCTGGTCTCCAGAGCTTTTACTCCGGTCTCATAATAGGTCTTGGCGTTATAGAAAGTGTTAAAATAGGCACAGCCGACGGATAGCGCCATTAATGCGACTAAAGTGACTCGCCAAATTTTAACAGGGAGAGTAGCCAGAGAAACGGGAATCATCGCACGACCTCCAACATCCGGGAGTATCTGATTCTTAAATCCCTTGTGCGCCGCCCCTGGTTCATTCATCGTCGAGCAAGTTTACCCTCTATGGAGGCTGGGGAGCAAGAAAATGCCCCGGCTTAGAGATTGTATAAATTTTCGGCTGAGACCTGACCTTTAGCCTGAGGTATGGTGAATCAGTCTTAGAGCGTCCGGGGAGAACCGGGTAGGATAGAGGTAGCTTGCTGCTATTATAAGGGAAGCTGTCAGGACTCCGGCAGGGTTTTGAAATAATCCGCATACCGTCGGAGGTAAAAATACCAGCTGATAAGTAGGAGCAGTGTTGCTATCAACAATACCCAGAATCCAATTTCAGGAAATCTCAGCATATAAAAGACCATTGCCAGAGCTGTAACGCTTAAGAACCACTTGCCGGTTGGATTGGACTGATACACTTCGACCCTGATATTCATGAGATAGGTGACTATAATGGAATTTGTGATATCCCTAAGGGCCAGTAGAAGAAAGAAATAGATGGGAAAATGACGCTCGGGATCGAAAATCAAGAAGATCATCACGGCCATCATTATGAATTTGTCGGCGATGGGATCCAGCATTTTCCCCACATTTGTTATCTCGTGGGCTTTGCGTGCCATATAGCCATCGAAAAAGTCAGACAAGACCGCCAGTACAATCATGATCACTACCGCCTGCATGTTATCCACTTCCAAGGCCCAAACCAGTGGCAGCGCGAGAATGATCCGGGACAGGCTCAGAGCATTACTTATGGTGAATATGCGATCCGTTGGTCGCTTCATGGATATTTCCGTTGTCCAGGTGGATGATTGTGTCACAGAAAAGGGTTAAAAAGTTACGGTCATGAGTTATAATTACCAATGGCTTTGCCTCCAGGTCACCGGTTAACTGCGTCAGGAATTCGGCCACACCCTGGATCGGCAGGCCATAAGTGGGTTCATCTAAGATCACCAGATCGTATTTCCCTGATAGTAGTGCAGCAATAGTGAGTAACCGATAGCCGATACTGGCGTCCAGTTCAGCCAGTGTTTGGTAGGAACGGAGTTCCGGGAGTATATTTTTCAGATACTCTGCCTGACCGTCGGTGAGACGCCCCTGATTGGCAAATCGTTGGATAATGTCGCCAGTGTTGAGTCCCTGGGTTGATGCTTCTGTCTGCTGTACCAAGTAGCCCAAGCAGGGGATATCAACGCCCGGCAGCTCCACTTTTAGAAGTCCATCATAGGGCGACAACTTAGCGAGGCAGTCGGCGAGGGTGGATTTCCCCGATCCATTATCCCCAGTGATGCCTAGACAGCGAACCTGGTTCAGAATGAGCTGCGGTATCCGGAGGGTAAAATCGGTGTCGCAAAATTGTTTTACAACTTCCTGCGCCACCAGCCGCCAGGGTTTTATGGCTTCCGCCCAGTCTGGTGCCTCGACATCGAGCCGAACGGACGGAAGGGATATTAAGCGTTCCTCATTTAGCCTCCATGTGTGCTGCCCCAATCCCGGCCCTCGATGTCGATAGCTAATCTCCAGCATCCGCTTGCCATGAGTTTTCAGAAGATCATGTATTCTTTGAATATTCCGGGAACTCAGGAAATCAAAGCAGTGCTGCCCGATAAGGAACTCAGATGGTTGCTGGAGGGCAGCAGTAATCGCCAACTGTTGTTGCTCGCCACCCGACAGGGTTGTCGGAACTTGATCCATACGCTCCGAAAAAGGGCCCTGCTGGATGATTTGGTCCACCTCCAGGTTCAATTGTCCATTGGTAAGACCTTGATTTTCCAAATCAAATGCAATCTCACGACGAACCGTATCAGCCACCAAGTAGCAGGCCATGTTAAAGGGAAAGATAAAGCAACTCCGTTCATGGTGTTCCAGAGTTACCCGCAAACGTTGTGCTAAATCTATGTTGTCGGGATAGAGATGATAGAGTCCCGGGGGAAGATCCCAGAGAAAACAGCTAGCTACCAAGGATGGCCTGGAGGATACGGGCTGAGGCACCAAGATTGTCTTCGATAACTTTCAAGGCTGCTTCTCCGGCGGCCTGGCGAGAGAGATCATCACCCAAGAGAGTTGTAAGCTGGTGCTGGAATTCCTCAGAGGATTTTACTGATATACCACCACCGCACGCGATCAGCTGCTCAGCTTCATGGCTGCGACTGTACCTAGGACCAAAGATAACCGGAATACCGGCAATGGCGGCTTCCATTACATTATGAACGTTGCTACCGAATCCGCCCCCGATGTATGCGAGGATGCCTCTACTGTAGAGCTCCGCCAGGTACCCTACACCGTCAACGATCAACACCTGGCTGTCAAGGAATCGGCCCAGTCGCCGCCCAAAACGCTCCCAATTAATCCCTGCCTCTGAGAGCCGGACGCCAAGGGCATCAATCACCTCCGGTTCAGGCTCGTGGGGAACCCACAGCACTCGCACGCTTTCATCCTGGTGCAGTATATTTATCAAAGGCGCACCGATAACCTCCTCATCTTCTTTGTGAAGGCTTCCCAGGATCACTATACGGTGCTTCCCATTGCGGCGTATCAGCCCGTTGCGCTGGTTGCGTTCCTTAACCCGATCATACCGCGGATTACCCAAGTTCTTTACTTCAGTTTTGGACGCATTGCCCAAGATAGCCTTTACCCTGAAGTAATCGGCTTCTGATACCGTATAGATATGACTGATAGTGCCATAGATTTGCCGATAGAAGTTGGAGAGAATTGGCCATTGCTTACTGCTATCGGGTGCAATACGGGCTGCAAAAAGGGTAGTGGAGACCTTGGCTTTCAGACAACTCCAGATGAGATTAGGCCAGATATCGTAGCTGGTGAACAACACTTTCTGGGGCTTCATAATCCTTAGCAGCCTTCGCATTGTCCAAGGGAAATCCAGCGGTAGGTAGAATTTAAAATCCACGGCTTGGTGATCGAAGTGCTCATAGCCGGAAGGGGAAAAGAAACTGACTACTATAATACTCTCAGGTGCCACTTCCCGTAGACCCTGGACCACCGGCCTAGTTTGTTCATATTCGCCGTGAGAAGCTACATGAAACCAGTATAGTGGACCAGAACGGTCACTGTCTGTATTACGAAAATTGATCACTCGTCGGAGGGTGCGGCGCCGACCCCGCAAACCCCGGCGAACCTTGCGATTCATCGGCACAAGGATATACGCTACTATGACCATAAGTGGTACAACAACTACGTTATAGAAAAGTCGCCAGCAGAGGGCCATCATGTCTGCCCTATAAGACTCGTTACGCTCTCTGCCACCTGCTCGGCCGAAATGCCAATCAAGCAATACTGCTTACGGCGATAGCATAACCGTCGCCCGTTCTGGCTGCACGGTCGGCACCATAATTTTACCTCATGGACGCGGGAATCGGGATGATGAGTACGGGCACCGGTCTCACGTGATGTCGGTCCCAGGATCATCACCGCCGGTATATCCAGAGCTTCCCCGGCATGCACCAGACCAGTATCCGAACCGATGACCAGCCGGCTGCGGGATAATACGGCTAGAGCCTCCTGAATGTCCGTCATCCCTTTTAGGTTGACCACTTTACTCGGCCCCAGTGCGTCTGCAATGTAATCACAGATGGTGTCTTGTGGGCCACCCAGTAATACTATCTGCTCACTGGAGTCGGGCAGCTGTTGGTTAAAGAGCTCTATATAGCGTTCCTTCAGCCAAGATTTTTGTGGCCAGGCTGCACCGGGGACGCAGACCAGATAAGTCTGATCCAGACCGAACCGTCGGCATATTTGACCAGCTACGTCAATATCAAAGGATAGGCGGGGGCGGTTTTCGCCTTCCAGTGTGGAAAACCCCGCGTAGCACAGATATTCACTCACGACAGAGAATTCCGGATTAAAACGGTTGACCCACAGGTAAAAGAGTAGCCAACGCTTATAATAAGACTTCTTGTAGATTCTAAATTCGGACCTCGGAAAGTATCGCCTGATTACTTTACTGCGTAGGGAATTATGGAGATCTATTACCAGATCATAGTCCACTTCGGCCAGGTTACGGGCAAAGGCGGGTAGTTCGGAGGCTCTAACAGCAGGAGGGAGTGAGATAACATTGTCTGGTGGAGGATCGAAATGATCAACGATCGGACTGAAGCGTTCATGTACAAGATAATTGATGGTGAGGTCGGTGAAGGACTGACGAAGGGCTTGAATTACCGGTGTAGAAAGAATAATATCCCCCAGGGAACTGAATCGGATCACTAATACACGGATCACTGGTTATGATGAGCGCTGGGCGTTGAAACTGACCACATTTATCAGGGCAGTTTTGTACTCGGAATCGGGGAACAACTCCAAGGTCGCGATAGCCACATCGCTGTAGTGCTGGATGCGCTCTTGGGCATAGTCAATGCCACCACCCTCCTGAATAGCTCCACGTACCCGGGCAATTTTTCCACGGCTTGTATGGGATTTGAGAATCCTCAGATATTGCCGCCGTTCTTTGGGTTCAAGCTGTTTTAAAACATAGATCAGGGGGAGTGTACGAACATTTTTCTTTACGTCAAAGGTTACCGGCTTACCTACTGACTTCCGGTCTCCGACTAGGTCGAAAAGATCATCCTTGATCTGGAAAGCGATACCCAGGTTCTCGCCGTATTTTCGAAGGGCTTCCCATTTGCTGGTATCCTCCGAGGTTGTTATGGCCCCCAGCTCACAGGCGGTTCCAAACAGGCTGGCAGTTTTATCCTTTACCATCTGGTAATATACTTCCTCGGTCATACCCCCAAGGAGTGCCTTCTCCAATTGGAGAATTTCCCCACTACTGAGCCGTTCCGCCGTGCTGGAAAGTACCTCCAAGGCCTGGAAGTTTCGTAAACCAATCATGTTGCTGAGGGCCTTGGCGAGGAAATAATCTCCGATCAGGACCGCTTTTTTATTATTAAATGCACGTCTCAGCGATGGCCAGCTACGCCGTAGATCGGACTCATCTACTACGTCATCGTGAACTAGTGTAGCAATGTGCAGGATCTCAATTAGAGCTGCAGCCCGAAGGCTGTCCAGGTTGGCCTGACCACACAGTCGAGCTGAAAGAATGGTAAGGATAGGCCGCAAATGTTTGCCCCGGCTGTGTAGTACATACCGGACCATAGTGTTTACTAGCCGGACTTCGGACCGCAGAGCGTTCTCAAATTCTTTCTGGAAGAGCTTAAGATCATCGATTATGGGTGCAACGATATCGCTGAGGCGAACCTTCATCGCAGAAACTTACTGGTACTGAAATAGTAAATCAAGATTCCTCGGATCTATCACCATTATTCTCATCAGATTCGTCCTGAGAGGATTCTTCTATACTGAAGATCTTTGAGATGAAAATTGATAGCTCATACAGCAATAGCAGAGGGACCGCCATGAACATCTGGCTCATAGGATCAGGTGGGGTCAGGATGGCAGCAAAGACGAGGATGCCGATTAGGGCAAACTTACGGTACCGCCGTAGAAATACTGGTGTCAGGAGCCCGATGCGGGTGAGGATGAAAGAGATTACGGGCAGCTGAAAAACCATCCCGGCCGCCAGGAGCATCCAGACCACATAGCCCAGATAGGCGTGAATGCTATAGTTGGCCTCAACCATATCTCGGCCAAGGGACGTGAAAAAGCGCAGGCTAAAAGGCAACAGGATCAGATAGCCGAAGCTGACGCCAGCCAGCAAGAAGAAAGAGCCGAAGATCACAACGGACAGAGTTGTGCGCCTTGAGGACCTGCCCATCGCCGGTTCCACAAAGCGCCAGATCTGGTAGATAACTACCGGACTGGCCAGGACTAGCCCCGTCATCAGGCTGGCGATCAGCTGCACCATGAACATGTCAGATACTTTCAGTGCCTGCAGGATTACGGGTTCGTTCAGTCGTAGAGCCGGCGCAGTTAAAAAGCTAATGAGCCAGTCAGCCTTAATAAAGGCCAGGATAGCGAAAATGACGATGGCGGCAAGACATTTCAGGATACGCCAGCGGAGTTCCTCCAGGTGCTGCAGGAAGGTCATCTCGTTGGGATCAGCCATAGCGAATTAAGACATATCCAGTATAGACCGGGCCAATTTATATGGGGCCATGGTCTCTAATCCAGTATCCAGAGCATCCCGGCGATCCTGATTCCAAAAGTCAGCTAATACCTCCCTGTCTACTAGCATCTCCACCTTCTGCCGTACTCGCTGCCGACGATTATGTTCCTGACGTCCGCTTTTTTCCAGGTAGGCCTGATGGCTTCCCAGTAATTCACCAAGCTCTGCGATACCATCTCCCTGAGTGGCACTGGTCATACATACCGGCGTTTTCCAAGGAGAGTCGTTTTCTTTCAAGGCGAGCATTTGCTCCAGGAGGCGTCGCAGCCGGCCAGCCCCCTCCCGGTCAGATTTATTGATTACAAGTACGTCAGCAATTTCAAGTATTCCGGCTTTCATGAGCTGGATCTCGTCCCCCGATTCCGGAACCAAAACTACCATTGTGGTATCCACTGTCTCGACTACATCAAGTTCGACCTGACCGACGCCCACAGTTTCAAATATAAGGACATCGAATCCGGCGGCATCCAGAACATCCCCCACTTCCTGGGTGCGGGCAGCTAGACCACCGGTCTCACCTCGGGTGGCCATGCTGCGGATAAATACTCCCTCGTCAAGCTGGTGATTGCTCATACGCAGTCGATCCCCCAGGAGAGCACCTCCAGTAAAGGGACTGGTAGGATCAACACTGAGAATACCCAATTTCAGGCTCGCCTCACGATAAAGCTTGATGAGCTTGTCCACTAGGGTACTTTTCCCCACACCTGGAGGCCCGGTAATCCCCAGTCGGTAGGCGGTACCCGAATGCGGATAAAGAGCATCAAGCAGGCTGGGAGCTTGAGGGGATTCGTTCTCCACCCGACTGATTATTTGAGCCAAGGCATTAGATGAACCGGCAAGGAGCTGGTCAATCAGAGTCCACGCCACAGGTCTACTACCCATTTTGTATCAGGCAGTACATGTCAATAACCGATATTCAATCGAAGGAGCGACTATCCAAAGAGCCGAGTAAAACCGGCGTAATCTTGGATAATCAGGCGCCGACCTTCGCGTACAACCAAGCCCTTTTGCTCAAGATTTTTTAACATACGGGATACTGTCTCACGACTGGTGCCGGACATATTGGCAATGTCCTGCTGATAGGGAAGGCGGTTAATTACCACCTGCCCCATCTTGAAGATACCCATATCCTCTGCGAACCTATGGATTGCTATCCCAATACGGTGCTCGGCATCAGACAGCGAAAGGGACTTGATCTGCTGGTCGGACTTCCGCAAGCGCGAAGTCATCTCCCGGAGCAGCTGTATGGAAATCGTGGGAAAGCGCCCCAGCACATCCAGGAAATCGCGGCGGTGGAGCGTGATGAGCACGGTATCTTCGATAGCCATGACATTGGCCGACCGTCCCTGGCCATCGAGCAGGGCCATCTCACCGAAGAATTCAGCCGAACCGAGAATCGCTAGGATGACTTCACGACCTTCATCATCGAGCCGGGTAATCTTTACACTGCCGGATTCGATGATGTACAGCATATCGCCCTGATCCTCTTCAATGACGATCATAGTATTCTTCGGGTAGATACGCTGGACCGTCATATTCATGATAATATCAAGGTCCTCATCGTTTAATCCGGTGAAGATGGGTACCTCGCGGAGGATGCTCGACTGGTTGGCCATACTAAAAACTTAGATTAACACAGCAGAATAGGCAATTTTATTTTTAATGCGTTGAAGGCTATTTGCCTGATTGTGCATCTATGATTAATTTTATTATCTGGAAAGAGGAATAGAAAGAATTATTATGGACCGACACAAATCCACTATCAAGCGTCATCGACAGTCGCTGAAGCGCAACGAGCGCAACCGCGTCGTAAAATCGAGAATGAAGACCTATATCAGGAAAGTCGAGGAAGCCACCAGCAAGGAAACCGCCGAGACCGCTCTGCTTGAGGCCATCAGTGCACTAGATAAGACTGCCGGGTCGCGAATTATCCACCGTAACAAGGCCGCCCGGATAAAGTCCCGGCTGACCCACCTGGTTGCCAGCCGCTTCGCTTCATAGACCATACACTCAGTCATCAGCATTTGTAGGGGCGACTCGGCGAGTCGTCTTTACCTTTTTCTGCTCCTTCGGCAAGCCTCTGGTATGAGCTCAGGTGAACGCTCAGGGTAAGACTCTATGGTGCCTTTCCTTTCCTGCTATCGTCACTACTACTGCCCACGCTCCCAGTTCACCTCCCCATCGCCGGGTAGTTAGGCGCTTCCTTGGTAACTGCTACTTCGTGGGGATGGCTCTCCCGCCCAGCCGCAGCAGTAAGGCGCACGAAAGTTCGCCTGGCCTGGAGCGCCTCGATATTTTCAGCGCCGCAGTAGCCCATCGCCGCCTGGAGCCCGCCGGCCAGTTGGTGGATAGTCTCGGCCACCGGTCCTCGGTAGGGCACTCTGCCCTCGATACCTTCCGGCACCAGTTTATCGGACGCCATTCCCTCCTGGAAGTAGCGGTCACCGGAGCCTTCCGCCATAGCACCAACGGATCCCATTCCCCGGAAGGTCTTGTAGCGTCGGCCGTCGTATAGGACGGTCTCGCCGGGGCTTTCCTCGGTACCGGCGAAAATGCTTCCCAGCATCACTGATGAGGCACCCGCCGCGAGCGACTTGGCGATATCACCGGAGAAGCGCATGCCGCCATCGGAAATAATGGGGACATCGGCTTTGGCGCCTACCTCAGCGGCATCAATAACGGCAGTCAGCTGGGGCACGCCGATACCTGCCACAACTCGGGTTGTACAGCTGGCCCCTGCACCGATACCCACCTTGACAGCATTCACGCCAGCATCAATCAGGGCTTGGGTCCCTTCGGCCGTAGCCACATTGCCGGCAACGATATCAACGTATGAATGATGCTTCCGCAGTTCCTTCACGATGCGCAAGACGCCTTTGGAATGACCGTGGGCGGTATCAACGAAGATGGCGTCCACCCCGACATCCACCAAGGCCGCTGTGCGATCAAACGTATCAGCACCAGTCCCCACGGCAGCCCCTACCCGCAGCCTACCGTGGCTGTCCAGGCAGGCATTGGGGTGCATCTCCTTCTTGAGGATGTCTTTCACCGTAATAAGGCCGCAGAGGGAGCCTTCTTCATCCACTACCAGTAGCTTCTCGATACGGTGTTCCTGTAAGACGGCTTTGGCATCTTCAAGGGTGGTGCCGCGAGGTACAGTAACCAGGTTCTCGCTGGTCATCCGGGCTGAGATTGGCTGGGAGAGATCATTCTCAAAGCGAATATCCCGGTTGGTGAGGATGCCCACTAGGCGACCGTGTTCTGGCGGATCTTCCACAATCGGCACACCGGAAATCTGATACCTCTGCATAACCTGAAGGGCCTCTCCGATGGTCTTGTCAGGGGGCAGTGTTATCGGATCCAGGATCATAGCACTCTCCGAGCGCTTCACCCGGTCCACCTCGGCAGCCTGGGTCTTGAGAGGGAGGTTGCGATGTAGAACTCCCAGCCCCCCATGCCGGGCCAGGGCGATGGCCATGTCACCTTCAGTAACTGTGTCCATGGCAGCACTGATGAAGGGGATGTTTAAACGGATATTCTTGGTGAATCGGGTCGATATATTCACCTCCCTGGGCAGCACTTTGGAGTAAGCCGGTACCAGGAGCACGTCATCGAAGGTGAGACCTTCTCGCAATTCTTCAGCCACCTGGGTTTTCTCCTCTCGGTTTTGGATGTTCATATATTTAATTGTGTAACTGTTAAATTGTCATACTGTTTAATCATGCCCTGTTTTTTTCTTTGGTATTCTATCCCGACGAGCCTGTCGTAAATCAGCTACCGTGATTAAAAGGCATCTCCTGAGATTACAGCCTGACAAGCTCACTGCAGCTTTATTACCTCATCCACCGCTTCAACTATAGCTCCGGATGAAATTAAATCACGGGCGTAGGCAATATCTGCTGCCAGTGACCGGTCTTCATCAACGAACGGCACATGTCTCCGCAACAACCGGTAAGCTACCATAGCGCCTCGGCCGGCCTCGAGCCCGTCGTGGAAGTCCACAGCCTGGCAAGCCGCAATGTATTCCAATGTTAAAATGTACTCCAGGTTATCCACCAGCTTCAGCAGTTTGCGGCCGGCCCAGGCCGACATCGACACATGATCTTCCTGATCAGCACCGGTGGGAATGGAATCCACGCTGGCAGGATGGGCAAGAGTCTTGTTCTCAGAGGCCAGAGCCGCTGCCGTAACCTGGACCATCATAAAGCCCGAATTTAGACCGGCATTAAAAACGAGGCCAGCAGGTAGACCGGCATTTCCATTAAGTAGCGCAAAAATCCTCCGCTCGCTGATATTGCCCATTTCCGCCGCTGCGATAGCCGCAAGGTCGCAGGCCAGGGCAACGGATTCGCCATGGAAATGACCCGTCGATATGACATCACCGGTATCGGGAAACACCAAGGGATTGTCACTGACACTCACGGCCTCGTTTAGTAGCTGTATCGTAGCGAAATCCAGGGCATCCCGACAGGCGCCGTGAATTTGGGGCATGCATCGGAGGCTATACATATCCTGCACGCGTTCATCATCCCGGCGGTGGCTTTCCCGAATGGCGCTCCCCTCAATCAGCCGATACAGGTTAGCAGCGGCAACCTTCTGCCCAGTGTGTTTTTTCAGCTCGTGTACCTCAGGGTGGAAAGGCCGCGGCGTACCCGCCAGGCCGTCAACAGATAGGGCTCCCACAACGTCCGCTGTCCGGACAAGGTTGTGCAGCCTGATCACAGCTAGCACTCCCAGGGCGGTTGAAACCTGAACACCGTTGATTAGGGCCAGGCCTTCCTTGGCCTGGAGGACCAGGGGCTGCAATCCAAGATGCTCTAAGGCCTTCGCCGCCGGTACACGTTGACCAGCCAAAAGCACCTCTCCCTCGCCCATCAGGCCCAGGGTCATGTGAGCCAAGGGCGCCAGATCACCGCTGGCTCCTACCGAGCCCTTGGAAGGAATGATGGGCAAAACATCGCCGTTAAGGAACGCCAGCAGCTGCTCAATGACTTCCAGACGTACTCCGCTGTATCCCCGGCACAGGGAGATAATTTTCAGCAACATGGTCAGGCGGACTACATCTGCATTCAGGGGCGTGCCGACCCCGACGGCATGGGATCGTATCAGATTACGCTGCAGTGCCTCGTGCTTGTCATCAGCGATTCGAACGCTGCTCAGCTTGCCGAAGCCGGTGTTTATACCGTAGATAGAATCGGCTTTCCGAGCAAGAATCTCCTCTAGCCTCTTACGAGAACGGATAATCCGTTCCCTCGTTTGATCTGCGAGCAAAACAGGAGATGATGATTTTAAGAAATACTTAAAATCATCCAGAGAAAAGTCTTTAATGTTAATGATGAACTTTTTCAAGACTAAACTACGGTATCAGCCGCATCCAATTTAACAAATCAACTGTTTTTCCGCTGAAAAACAATCCGTTCCGACAGGCTGGCGATATGACCAGGATAACGGAAGGGTAGTGCTTCCACTGGCAGGGCATCAAGAAAGAGCTGGCCATATTTACGTCGGTAGACTCGGGAGTCGGCAATAATGAAAATACCTTCGTCGCTAGATGTTCGAATCAAACGCCCGAAACCCTGACGGAAACGGGTAATGGCATCGGGGATTTGATAGTTCCGGAAAGGATTGTAGCCCTGCTCTTGGAGATGCTCAATACGGGCTTCTACTACCGGCTCGGTGGGATTGGCAAAGGGCAGCCGGGCAATAATCAGCATTTCCAGCAGATCACCGGGTAGATCAATGCCTTCCCAGAAGCTGGCTGTGCCCAATAGAATCGCCCGGGGATTTTCACGGAAAGCCTCCAAGAGGTTCCGGCGACTGCTGCCTTCGAACTGGGTGACCAGCCGTCGCTGGGTGCGAAACAGCCGGGGGTGCAGGATATCGTGAACCGCTTTTACCTGAGCATAGGAAGTGAAAAGAACCAGCAACCGTCGCTCAATCTGATCGGTCAGATCGTCAATTAGTTCTGCCAGCTGTCGGGGGTAATGCGGATCGGTAACATCCACCGGAATCTCCCATCCCAGAACTACACACTGCTCATTATAGTAAAAAGGCGACGGGAATTCCTGCTCAATCACCGGCCAGGTGTCAAAGGTATCATCCAGACCTACCTCAAAGCGAAAGTAGTCGAAGTTGTCGCTTACCTGGAGGGTGGCCGAACATAACACTGCACCAGGTCTGCGCTCAAAGAGCTTGGAGCGGAGAAATGAGCTTACCATCAGTGGTGCACACTTGAATGCCACCCGCACTTGGTCTTTTGCACGCCGGACTTCCCGCCATAGGACTTCCGCCCCGGTGGGCTCCTTAACAGCAATGTGACCAAAAGCTGCATTCAGAGCAGAGGCTTCCGAAAGATCAACTTCCAGCTCGTTTACCAGGGATTCGCTTATTGTCATGTCAGTTTCAGTCAGCAGCTTGTGGATATCAGCGAGGATTTGGGCAAAAGTATCCAGGGCTTCGGCTGTGGCCATTACCTGGGTGTCCAAGTCGCGGAACTCCACACCAGGATCTATATACCGCGTCTGCTGGATGGCATACTTCCGGTTAGGGGATACCTTGATCTGGTGTCCGTTAACGTAGGCCTCAATCAGGTCGGATGTTTCCTTTTGCAGTTTCCGAGCAGCAGCCCGGATGTCACTATACCAGTCCCGGTTCTCGTCGACAACCTGCAGGGAATCTACCAGCTGCTTGCGGAATATCTGGCGGTAACGGCTGCCCAGGTAATTGTCACACAGCTGGCGGACAATCCCTTCCCCGAATTCCATGGTAAGCTGCTCAGTAGTAATCCGTGGCAGGTTATGGGCTTCATCCAGGACCAGCATATATTCACCGGGCAGCAGCCCCACATCACCGGCGGTGTCGGCAATTAGCAGGGCGTGATTCACTACGATAAGGTTTGCCTGCCTAGCCGCTCTTCTGATAGGCCCCAGGAAACAGCCGTGATGACGACGGCAGGTATTGCCCAGACAGAATCCCCGTTCGCTGCGGAGCATGCGCCACAGCCGGTTACCCTTGCGGGCCAGGAAACCGGGGCACTCGTCAATGTCTCCGGTCTGCGTATGGAGCTCCCAGATAATGATGGGCAGGATATTCTCGCAATCCTCAGGTCCAAGGAGTCGCCGGGCATTGGCCAGTACGAACTCCAGGCGGGTGCGGCACAAGTAGTTACCCCGCCCTTTCAGCATGGCGGCCCTCACCGGTGCATCAAGCATAGTCGCCAAGCGGGGGATCTCTATGTAGAAGAGCTGATCCTGCAGGTGCTTGGTATAGCACGAGACAACCACCGACTGCTTCTGAAGACAGGCGTGGTTCACTGCCGGCAGCAGATAGGCCATGGATTTGCCTAAGCCCGTGCCCGCCTCGGCTACCAGGATCTGGCCATCCTCGAAAGTAGTGGTCACCGCCTCGGAAAAGGATACCTGAATAGGGCGAGACTCAAACCGGTCCCAACCGGCGGCCAGTACCCCATCGTCCCCGAAGAATGCCTCAGGTGTCCGGGGGCTGTAGTCCTCCCCGGAACCCTCGTGCTCATATATGGCCTGGAGAACCGGACGCTCGATGGTGGAGTTGGTCAAGCCTTTGGTCTGGCCCATAGAGGACATAACCTGCATCAATCTCACGTAGAGGAGCTTATTGGGAATCGTCACGTGCTCCTGCACGCCCAGCAGGGACTGGATCACCGGCAGCGGATAGGCAGCCGCTTCATGTACCAGATTCACAAAGATATGGCCCGTATTCAGAGCATCGTTGTAAGCCCGGTGAGCCTCTTTGTGCGGCAGACTATAGAAGTCGCACAGCGAGGCCAGGTTGAAGCCGGTGTGGTGATAGAGGAAAGTGCGGCCCAGGGTCATGGTATCATAAAGGGGATTGGCTATATCGTCCGATTGGTCCAAGACAATGCAAATGTTGCGCAGGAAGGCCAAGTCGAAGCGGATGTTGTGGGCCACAAGGGGACGTCCCCCGATGAAGTCCAGGAACTCCTGACCAACTTCCTCGATAGTGGGCTCGCCGGCCACCATGTCATCGGTGATGTTGGTGATCTCCACGATCTCGGTGGGGATAGGCTCCCGGGGATCAATGAGTTGCTGGAACTCCTCAACCGGCTGACCATCCCGGAACCGTACCGCGGCCAGTTCGATTATCTTACAGTAGTCCGCGCTCAGCCCGGTGGTCTCAAAGTCGATGACGACGAAGTCATCCAGCTCCAGTAGAGTCAAAAGATCGGTGGAGGACATAAGAGGGCTACCGCTGATTCAACTGTTGCATATAATCCACCACTATGACGATCCCAGATGGCCGTCCTCAGGTAGGAGAAGCTAGGGTGGAAACGGGCGGGATTGGTAGGGAATTTACATTAGTGCACAGCTACCATACCAGCGGCACAAGCCGGTAACGTACCTGCCTGGCATACTCCGGGTAGCCGTCAAGCTCCCCCTTCAGGGTCCGATCCTCCAGGGCGGTTCGGACGACAATCAGCACCACGACCAGCCCCCCAGCAGACAAGGCCCATAATGAGCCCAGCATAACCGGCACGGCCAGTTCGAAAAGGATGATTCCCACATATCCCGGATGACGCACGAAGCGATAGGGCCCATCAGTAACGACGGCGTGACCGCGTTCTTCCTGGATGCGGACGATCTGTGAGAAAAAGGCATTCACAGCAAGAGCCCATACCCCGAAGGCATAGCCAAGAACCGCTACTACCAGGGCGATCACCTGGATTGAGAACGTAATCTCCCCCGTCCAGCCATAGCGCATATCCAGCCCAGCTACCACCAGTCGTCCCAGAGTAGCGATGCCCACGACGCTCATGATGGCAGCATCCCAGGTCTTTGCTCCTTTTCTATGCCCGATGCGTTCGGCAATGAGCTGCGGGTTGCGGGGAATCAGGACCATCGCGTTGGCGCATATCCATACAAGGTAGACACCTACCAACGCCCACCCCATAGGCCAGTCGGTGGTGCCCGCTGCCAGGAACAATACCACACCTACCAAGATCACGCCCAACGTCTCCCGCACCAGCCATCGGACGATGGTGCGAGTAGGGACGGGAGTGTGGTTCTCTTCGGGTGGAGGGGAGTTATCTGTCATTGCTTAACCTCCTACTGATGCCAAGTAGTACTATTCTGATGGCTAAAGCTAGGGCGAAGATGGGAGCAACGGCAGGGAAATAATCAATATCCGGTTCCCGGCCATTTGTTGTAGCACGCAGACATGCAAACAGGGGCACTGGTTTCTCCATTGGTTGAATCCATCGGGAAAATACCGTAATATGCGGCCGCCAGAATTCCATGATCACGCAGACGCGATTACATAACCGCCAAACGAAACCGAAAGGATCGAAGATGCGCCGACATACCACTTTCAGATTCACCCTTACCTGTATAGCAGCCCTTGCTCTTATGGGTTGTGCCAAAGAGCAGATGGACTTTGCCGCCCTGCGAAAGATCGACGCCCATTTCCACGTCCGCCACGCCGGGCCCGAGGCTCTGGCCCAGGCCGCCGCCGATAACTTCAGGGTAGTTTCTCCCATGGTGGACCACGGCGACTCCGAGGACCTGCTCCGTCAGTGGAAATTCAGCACCCAGCAGCTGCAACACCATCCCGAGCAGTTCGCTTATCTCACCGCCTTCCCCATCGAAGGCTGGGATGATCCCGACTGGCAGGAAAATACCCTTTCCTACCTGAAACAGGAGTTCGAGAACGGCGCCATCGGAGTGAAGGTGTGGAAGAACATCGGCATGGTGTTTCAGGACCAGCACGGAGCTTTCGTGATGATCGACGATCCGAAGTTCGATCCCATTATTGACTTCATCGAGGCAGAGGGGAAAACCCTAACCGGCCATATCGGCGAGCCCCGCGACTGCTGGCTGCCGCTGGAGGAGATGGTGGCCACCAGCAACCGCAACTACTTCAGCCGGAACCCAGAATACCACATGTACCTGCACCCCGAATATCCCGCCTACGAGGACCACATCCAGGCGGTCAGCCGCATGCTGGAGAAGCATCCCGAGCTGCGCTACGTTGGCTGCCACCTGGCGAGCATCGAATGGAGCGTGGCCGAGCTGGGGAAATTCCTGGACCGGTTTCCCAACGCAGCGGTTGACATGGCCGCCCGGATCGATGACCTGCAGAACCAGGACCGAGACGCGGTGCGGGCCTTCTTCATCGATTACCAAGACCGCCTGCTCTACGGCACCGATGAAGGGATCGGCGAGGACGACGATGCGGCATCCACCCGACGGTGCCACGAGGTCTGGATGCAGGACTGGACCTGGCTCGCCACCGATTCTGTCATGACCATCCCCCGCGTTGAGCATCCAGTGCCAGGGCTAGGCCTGCCGGCGAAGGTGCTGGAGAAGGTCTACCGGCTGAATGCGGAGAAGTGGTACCCGGAGATCTAGAGCACCGGTGCGGAAAGCCTTAAGCCTCGTTGGGGCAGGTTGGGGCACCTTTAAAAACGGGGGAGCCGGGGCCAGAGCAAAATTCCGCAAAATCCCACCAAAATTCTGCATTCTGGAGTTTTTTCCCGACGGGGCCCGTCTACGTTCATGATAAAATTCCACACTCTGAAGGTTTTTCCCGACGGGGCCCGTCTACGTTCATGATAAAATTCCACACTCTGGAGCATTTTCACGACGGGGGCCGGGAAAAAATGAAAAATGCAAGGTGCAAGTTGCGAAGGGCAAAAGGCGGCAAAGGCCATGAGCGGTGCTCATGGAACGATATGGCGACAGCGTCTGCATAACGCCCGAATATACGCAGGGAAGGGCGGCTTGTCGTTCGCCTGGTGCGCGAGGTGCGCCTGATGCGCGAAAAAAATCCCGCCAAGAGCAGGACAAAAAGCGCCGCAGTATGCTAAAAGAATGAAGATGGTTCTGCTGAGGCAGGAATAGAACTCTACTCACTTGCCTATCCATATACAATGAGCGGTAATATCAGCCGTATCAAACAAAGGGTAACTATGCATATTCCTACCAGAAGATTCGCCAACCACCTAGGGCAGTATATTATTCCCCTGGCAATCCTGACAGCGTTAACTCCGAAACCGGCAGCTGCTCAGGACTCGCTCGCATTGGTGGCGTTTTATGACAGTACTAATGGGACCGAGTGGATGACCGATACCAACTGGCTCTCCGGGAACGCCCTCTCGACGTGGCAGGGCGTTACGGTGACCGAGGGCCGGGTCACCGAACTGGACCTCGAGGGTAACCTTCTGTCCGGATCGCTGCCCTCGAACATCGGGAATCTGTCGCACTTGCGGGTGCTGCGGTTAGCCGATAACCAGATCAGCGGCTACCTCCCCCCGGAATTGGGTTACCTCGACAGTATCAGAAATATCGACCTGGCATTCAACCGATTCTCCGGCCCGATCCCATCCGAACTGGGGGATCCGGGTAAAATCGACACTCTGCGACTGGACGCGAACCAGTTGACCGGGGATATCCCTCCCGAAGTAGGCAATCTAATTACGTTGAAAGAGTTGAGCTTAAGCAATAACCTGTTGACCGGGGGTATCCCTCCCGACCTAGGAAATCTGGTAAACCTGGCCAGGCTGTATCTAGGAGCTAACCGGTTGACCGGTACAATTCCAACATCGCTGGGCGATCTCCCAGATTTGATATACCTAAATCTGAGCAATAGCCAATTGACCGGTGGCATCCCTCCTGAACTGAGCAATCTCATCACATTGAAAGAGTTGAGCCTTAGCGGCAACCAGTTGACGGGAGGCATCCCCTCATCACTGGGCAGCCTCCCGGAATTGACTCTCCTGATCCTAGGAAGTAACCAGTTGACCGGGGGTATCCCACCCGAGCTGGGAAACTGTGTAAAACTGACCGAGCTGTCTTTAGGAGCTAACCAGTTAACCGGAGCAATTCCCACGTCGTTGGGCAGTCTAGCGGAATTGACCTACCTAAACCTGGGCAGTAACCAATTAACCGGTAGTATCCCACCCGAGCTGGGTAATCTCGTAAAACTGACCAGGCTGCATCTAGGAAGTAATCAGTTGACGGGAGCCATTCCCATGTCGTTGGGTAGTCTGCCAGAATTGACTTCCCTGAATCTAGGAGTCAATCAGCTGACCGGAGCTATCCCCCCGGCACTGGGTGGTCTCCCAGAATTGACTCTACTGTTTCTGGCAAGCAACCAGTTGACCGGGAGTATCCCTCAAGAGCTGGGTAATCTCGCAAAGCTATCCGGGCTGTATCTAGGCGCCAACCAGTTGACGGACACAATACCTTCCGCGCTGGGTAATTTGCCGGCTCTCCTGACTCTGTCTTTACCCAACAACATGCTTTCCGGGAACATCCCCCCGGCCTTAGGCGATATGCCTGTACTCGCCCATCTGGACCTGAGCTCCAATCAACTGACCGGGACTATCCCAGCTACGCTGGGAAACGTGACAACTTTGGAAACCATGCTACTAAATGACAATCAACTGGCCGATCCTCTGCCCGCCAGCCTAACTAACCTCGAACTACTATACAAGCTGGACCTAGCGTCTAATTTGTTGGCCGGGGCTGTACCGGAATTCCTGCGAGACATGCCGGCACTCAACTACCTTTACCTAGATCACAATGCCTTCACCGATCTCCCGGACCTCTCGCCCGCATATATTGACTTCGCCTTCAGCATAACGAACAACAAGCTCACATTCGAAGACATCGAGCCCAACCTGGATGTCTGTCCAAGCCATGCCTTCCACTACTCTCCCCAGGACTCCATCGGCGTCGAACAGGACACCACCGTAGCTGTAGGATCAGGTATTGCATTGTCGGTAAGTGTGGGGGGAACAGCGAATACCTATCAATGGACCCTGAATGACACCGACATTTATGGTGCGACCGATAGCAGCTATACGATTCCCTCTGTAGAACTCGCTGACAGCGGGGCTTACATCTGCAAGATCATGAACACACTCGCTACCGGGCTCACACTATACAGCCGACCAGTGAATGTGACTGTAGAGGGCGAACTGGCGGTTAACAATGCTAACGAAGGGCCTTCAACCTATGTTTTGCACCAGGCCTACCCCAATCCCTTCAATCCCATCTCAACGATCGGGTATGAGCTGCCGATGGGTAGTGAGGTATCGCTGATTGTCTATGACATCCTGGGGCGGGAGGTGGCCCGGCTGGTAGACAGCCACATGGAGCCGGGTTATCATCAGGTTCAATGGAATGGCCGAGATAAAAGTGGCAGAGCAATCCCCGCCGGCAGCTACATTGCCCGGTTGGTTGCGCCGGAGTACAGCAAATCCATCAAGATGCTATTATTGAAGTAAGCGTCAGAATAGTCCCGCCGCTGGCGGGGGTGCTGCTGCAGTAGGGAAGCGTGGCCCGATTCGATTTGTTATTCTTCCATAGATTACTTACTTTGCACCGGCAGTCTTCCTTCGAAGACTCCAGAGTAAATTGATAGACAACGATGCCACGAAGGAACTGATCAAAGTCCCGCCTATATAATCAAGCTTCGCATTTGTGATTATGTCGATTTTGGGGAGTGCCTAGGGGTATTAACTAAGATCTAAAAGACCTGCTGCAGGCAGGGGGATCAAACCATGAGCGGTAGAACCTGGCTGGCCGTCAGCATTATTCTACTTGTCACAATCTCAAGAGCCACCATTATCAACGTGCCGTCCGACCAATCCACTATTCAGGCAGGGATCGATGCCACCAGCAACGGCGATACCGTCCTGGTACAACCGGGCACTTATGTTGAAAACATCAACTACAATGGAAAAAACATTGTGGTAGGGTCACTGTTTCTCATTACGGGAGATACATCCTACATCTCGCAGACGGTGATCGATGGGAATCGGGACACCAGTGTCGTGATGTTTCTGAATGGTGAAGATTCTACAGCGGTGTTAACCGGGTTTATGATTACCAACGGCTCATCTTCTTATGGTGGAGGACTTTTCTCAGATAGCACTTCTAGCCCGAGTCTAATTAATATAACTGTCAGTGGGAATATGGCGACGTATGATGGTGGCGGGATTTACTGCCGATATTCCAATCTTAGTTTAGAGAACATAACGGTGTATGGAAATACAGCTATTAGCAGGGGCGGAGGGACTTTTATCGGGAATGGTTCAAATCCAAGTTTAAAGAACGTTACAATAAGCGGCAATACCGCTGGCAGCTATGGTGGTGGGATTGTCATCAGGAGTGGTTCAAACCCGATTCTGGAGAACGTGACCATTTGCGGGAATACTGCTGATAGCTATGGTGGTGGGATTGTAATTAGAACTGATGCTAACCCGATTCTGAAGAATGTGACCATTAGCGGGAATACTACTGATAGCTATGGTGGTGGGATTGTTATCAGGAGTGGTTCAAGCCCGATTCTGGAGAACGTGACCATTAGTAGTAATAAAGCAACAACGGGCGGCGGTGTTCGTGTTAGGAGTTATTCTAATCCAACTTTTAAGAACGTACTCATCACCGGGAATACGGCTACTCTGGATACTGTATGGTATTATGGTGGTGAGGGCGGCGGGATTTATGTCGACGGAGACTCCAGCCCAATCTTTATTAATTCAACCATATGCGGGAATTCTGCTGATAGCAGCGGCGGTGGGATTTTCATTCGTAATAATTCCCACCCGATTCTGGTGAATACGATTCTCTGGGATGACTTGCCCCAAGAGATTTACATCCCTCAAGAAGATGTATATCCTGATACTATAACAATCACCTATTCAAATGTACAGGGCGGGGAAGCAGGAATAGTAGCTGCGGGCGACTCTGACCTCGTTGCGTGGTTGGAGGGCAACATTAATTCTGACCCTCTTTTTGCCGATACTGCCAAAGGGGACTATCACCTCTCTAAAAATTCTCCCTGCATTGGGACTGGAGTTGAATTGATTCAAATCGATGGTAGTTGGTACTACTCACCAGATACCGACATCGATGGCAACGCCCGCTCCATGCCCGTCGGTACCAAACCCGATATGGGGGCCTATGAGAACCAGACCATAACCCCCATCGCCGGCCTCGTCGCCTACTACCCCTTCAACGGTAACGCCAACGATGAGAGTGGGAAAGGGAATGACGGCACGGTTAACGGGGCTATACTTACAGCGGACCGGTTTGGGAAGGCCAACAGTGCCTACAGTTTTGATGGGGTGGATGATTATATAGAAACTTCTGAATTTCAAATGACAACGAATAGCTTCAGCGTATCATACTGGGTTTACGATGATGAATATGATGCTGGCTTTCATGGAGGCCATTTATACTGTTATGTAACCTCCAGTTCCTATGATAGATTCTGGTTCATTGATTATTCAGACGGTAGTGGGATCGGATACAAAGTCGGGGATTCTGATGCAGATGAGATAGTACTTTACCAGCCCACAGTACCATCTCCAGGCTGGCATCATGTGCTGGGAACGTTCGACAATGATCAGCATGAATCAAGGTTGTTTATCGATGGCGAGTTAAGTATATCAGGGATAAATGCCAGTCTAGTGATAACTAGCATGACACGAAAGCTAGTTGTCGGTACTGCAGACACAGGTTATGGCTACTGGTTCCGTGGGAAAATCGACGACATCCGCATCTTCAACCTCGCCCTGAGCGAGGCCGAGATCCAGGCGCTGTACCACGAGGGCAGCGGGGATGCCGGCAACACCATCAGTCACTGGACCTTCGATGAAATGGCAGGAGATACTCTATATGATGTCAGCAGCAATGGACACCACGGTGTAATTACGAAAGCATCATGGGCGGAGGGCTACTCGGGCGGTGCCCTGCAGTTCGGGGATTCTGCTTATGTGACGGTCCCTTATGCGGTCGATACCAGACCGGTCGAGGCCATCACGCTGGAGGCGATAGTGCTTTTTGAAACCTTCGATCCTATGCAAGCCATCGTGTCCACAAGCGAGTACGGTGGCTATGGATTATGGATTTATAATTCCATACCCGATATTTATATTCAGATAGACTCCGTATACTACAGCGCTGCATATTCAGGAGGGCTGGTTACCGACAGATGGTACCACATCGCTGGTGTTTTTGACGGATCGGCCGTGAAGTATTACATCAACAGGGCGCTGAAGGATTCGGTCCCTGCGTCAGGGAACATCACGTACCAATATGAGAACGCCCTGCAGATTGGGGCTGAAGCCGGTAAGGAAGACCTTCCTGAACTGAGAACTTCCTTCCATGGTCGCATAGACGCAATTCGTATTTCGGGCAGAGCTCTCAGTCCGGGTGAATTCCTGGCCTTTGATGCGATTTCCGTAGCCGTCAGCCCAGTTCAATCCGACGTTCCCGAAGGCTTCAGCCTGCACCCCGCTTACCCCAATCCCTTCAACCCGGTGTCCACAATCAGGTATGACTTGCCACAAAAAAGTGAGGTCGCGCTGACGGTCTATGACATCCTGGGCAGGGAGGTCGTGAGGCTGGTGGAAGGCTACATAGAGCCGGGGTATCACCAAGTGAAGTGGGATGGCCGAGATAAGGGTGGCCGAGAAGTCCCCTCCGGCATATACATCGCCCGGTTGGCCGCGCAGGAGTATAGTACGTCGATTAAGATGCTGCTAATGAGGTAGGGGTTGCCAACCAGGCAAAGGACACTTCATATGAGGCGTGAACTATACTTTTAAGAGGTATAATGTGTCTATTAGTTTTGCTGTAAGTAGCTAACATTACCATGATGACAAACAGGGGATTCATGATCATGCACGCTCTCTCACGTCAGAGAAAAGGAACGTCATGAAGCATCGCATTCCCGCAATGTCACTATCGCTTGTCATCCTATCAGGTGGTTGCTCGAACCACCAGGATATGGCCCGGCAAGAGGCCGAGGCTCTATTCCTACAGGGCCTCGAAGCTCGCTTCTACACACAACCAATGGCTGAGGGAAGCCAAAATAAATTCCTGGTGCCCACTGCTATTTTAGAGCAAGCCATCGCAGCCGATTCGACCTTCGCCCCGGCTTATGCCTATTTGGTCATACCGCTTTATTTTGCGGTTGGGTATAAGGGATTATCAAATGAAGGGAGGCGAAATCTCGCAATATCAATGATGGAGAAAGCGTTGGAGCTGGATCCGGACCTTGCCGCGGCTCATGTTGCTAAGGCTACGATGCAGTACTTGTATGAAGAGGACTGGGAAGGGGCGGAGGAAACATTTCAGCACGCACTTTCCCTGGATTCCAACGACACCGAAGCGCATCGGGAGTATGCTTTCTTGCTGCTTAGATCAGGACGGTTTGACGAAGGGCTGGTAGAAGCGGAGAAGGCCTATGAGCTGGACCCCCTTTCGCTTGAGGTTTACACAACACTAGGGGAAGCCTATCTCTATGCCGGCCGGTTTGATGAAGCTGCCGATATGTACCTCAGAATCATTGAGGTAACGCCATTAAGGGTCAATGGCAGTTATACCAGGCTAGCGTTTATCCACCTGATGAACAGGGACGATGAAACTGCCCTGGAAGTGGCCCAGGAAGGAGTGAAAATTGCACCTGATGATGCGGTAATCAACATGTATCTCGGTTGGGCTGCTACTAGGAACGGACTACTTGAGGAAGCTCTGACCGCGTATGAGAAAGCTTATGAACTACGCGGCAACAAGGCCGACATAGCAAACCTTGGAATCATCAACGCCCTGCTGGGACTGCGAGTATCAGCGTTGGAAGCAATTACCAAGCTTGAACAGGTGCTTGATGAAGGAGATTATAAAACCGTCTGGAATATTGCACGCATCTATCTTGCCCTGGGTGAAAACGACATGGCGCTGGACTGGCTCGAACACTCCTGCAATATACGCATCGATCAGAACCAGCCGGGCATTAAAGTATGGGCTTGGCAGCTGACCGTAGACGCAGATTACGACCCGCTACGCTCGAAGCCACGTTTCCAGGAAATCATCGGGAGAACGGGGTACGAGATATAGAGGATTAAGGCGGAATGGGGCATATGACCTACCCTTATTCTTTAGATCAGTGGCTAAGTTTAGATTTTAATTTGAACCAATTAGCAGCACCAGAGTACAGCAAATCCATCAAGATGCTATTATTGAAGTAAGCGTCAGAATAGTCCCGCCGCTGGCGGGGGTGCTGCTGAAGTAGGGAAGCGAAGGACCTCGTGCAGTTATAAACCAACTGGTCCGTAATCCTTTGGGGACGTACATTATCAATAAGGAAACCCGTATGAGATTTGTTAAATCGATAAGAATTGTGATTGGCCTGGCATTACTAATGGTGGTGGTTGTGGCATGCCAGAGAGCTATCCGACAGGCAACACCGCAGGATGACCCGGCTACTTCACCAGCAAGGCTAGCCATGATGGTCGCCAGTCTCACGCCAGAAGGTTGGGAGATCTATGATAGAGTAATGCAGTTCACGGCGGGAAATCTCTACGAACAAATCGATGGCCGGGCTGAGTATTACATTGCCTACGATGTGATCGGGCTGACTTTCGCAAGTTTCGACAAGAGTGCCGACAATAATATATCCCTTAACGTATCCATTTATGATATGGGTACACCAACCAACGCCTTTGGGGTATTTTCCGGAGAACGATCAACAGGGGTAGCGCGGCTCGAACTCGGCCGGGATGCTTATAGCTCAGGAGCGAACTATTATATCTGGAAGGGTCGATATTATGTTCAGATTGTTGCTTTAGATACTTTAGAGATATTTAAACAAGTCGGCCTGGACATGGCTGAAAAACTAACCAGCCTACTTCAGGACTCCGGCGAGCCTGTCTGGGGCTTAACCGTGCTACCTGAGGCAAATCGGGTGCCGCAGTCTGTTCAATACTTTCTAGTTGACGCCATGGGTCTCGATTTCATGCGAAATACTTACATGGCCCAGTATACCAAAGGCGATGTTGTGGTGACGGCCTTCCTGTCCCAAAGAGACTCCCAGGAAACCGCACAGGCTACTATGGCAGAGTACATCGAGTATGCAAACAGATACGGCGAAGGTGTGAACAGCCTGACCACAAACGGCGTGGAATTGGTATCCTGCGACATGAACGAGAGCTATGATGTCGTATTTCAGAAGGGAAAGCTTGTGGGCGGTGTGTCAATGGTTGAAGACCAAAGCCTGGCCATCCAGGGGGCAATCGACCTGTGGAGGCAACTCCCCCAGGAATGAGCTGAAGGCAAAGCGATTTGGACTATTAGTTATCGCCTGACGACGGGAAACATGCGATATTCTCTTTCAATTGAAGCTATAATATGGAGGTAGCGTGATGGATAAAAAAGATAATCGCGGCTACATGGAACGAGGAAAGTTTATCAAGCTCTTGGCAGCGGCGGCGGGGGTCAGTAAGACAGCTTTATTGGCAGCGGCCGGTTTCAAGACAAGAGCACAGACCAAGCCTGCAGAACTGATCCACCGCAATGAACGGCCGGCCATGACCTACCGTAAGCTTGGCCGGACAAATTTCATGTCCAGCAGATTGATCTTCGGTTGTGCCGGTGTATTATACGGAGCTAAAAACATCCGGATATTAGAGCGCGCATTCGAAGCAGGAATCAACCATTACGATTCCGGTTCGGAGATCAATTATAAGGGGAGTGAACGCAGCCTGGCCCCCTTTCTAAAGGCACACCGGGAAAAAATCTGGATCGCTTCGAAAGCGAACCTGTCAACCGTGAGGATTGCACCGGAAGAGCCGATTAGCACCGGGGACGCCAAAACAGCCGCCAGATTCTGGACCAAACAGTTAAATGCCAGCCTAAAAAACCTTCAGACCGAGTACGTAGATGCATATTATATAGCGAATGTTGAGAATACGGCGTTAGTAAGCAGGGACGAGATCTACAAGGCGTTCCTCGACGCGAGAGCAGCGGGCAAAGTCGGCCATTGGGGACTAACCACGCACAATAACGCCACAAGGGTAATCGAGGCCGCGATCAAAACTGGATGGTACGACTCGGCGATGGTAGGTATCACACCGGCGGGATGGTACAGCATGTGGTCGAAAAAGCCTCCTAAGGGCACGCCAACACTTTTCGACCTACGATCGGTGTTAAACCAAGCGCGTGACGCCGGGATCGGACTGATAGGGATGAAAACGGTCGTGTACCTGACGCCCATAATGGTACCACCCAAGGGTAACCCGTCCGCATTCGACAGGATCTACGACGAGGATTTTAAGAAATCGCCGCTTAACCCGTTTCAGCGCTCCATCGCCTACGTTCTCGAGCACGGACTGGACGTTGTTATCGGCGATATGCGCAACTTCAGACAACTTGAAGAAAATATCATCGCGGCGGCGACTGCTCATACTTACTTCGGTTGATGTTTCATAAGGACATGGTAAGTCAACACAAAACAAATAGAATGACTCTGAGGTACCGTGACGAATAAAAGAGATGATCGCTATTCCATGGAACGTAGAAAGTTTATGAAGCTTTTAGCAGCGGCGGCGGTCAGTGGAATGGCCCTGCCGGCAGGCGCCAGATTTAAGACAAAGGCACAAACTAAGCCCGACAAGCTGATTCACCGCAATGAACAGCCGACCATGACCTACCGTAAGCTTGGCCGGACGAATTTTATGTCCAGCCGATTGGTATTCGGTTGCGGGGCCGCTTTAGCAGGTGGGAGAGCCGTTAGGCTGCTGGACCGCACTTTCGAAGCGGGAATAAACCATTACGATGTAGGTTATGATGATTATTATAAGGGGAGCGAACGCAGCCTGGCCCCTTTTATGAAAGCACACCGGGAGAAAATCTGGGTGGCATCAAAAGCGCCCCTTTCCGTCAGGATCAAGCCAGAAGAGTCGATTACACTGAGACAAGCCAAGACTGCCGCAAAGATTTGGACGAGACAACTGAACTCAAGCTTAATAAATCTTCAGACCGAATATGTCGACGCATACTATCTGATGGGTGTGGACAATCCGTCTTTAATAAACAGTGAGGAGATCTATAAGGCGTTCCTCGATGCTAAAGCAGCCGGCAAAGTCGGCTATTGGGGGCTGAGTACTCATAAGAACGCCGAAAAGATACTGGAGGCTGCGATCGAAACGGGCTGGTATGATCTGGCGATGATAGGCATTGCACCGGCTGGATGGTACGACTGGACCACGAAGGATCTCGCGGAAGGTACGCCCCCGCTGGCAAGCCTCCAACCGCTGCTGAAACGGGCCAGAGACGCCGGGATCGGACTGATAGGGATGAAAACGGTCAGGTATCTGGCGCCTATGACGTCGCTGGGCAAGGGTGACCAGTCGGCATTCGATAATGTCTATGGCGAGAAGCTCAAGGCAGCGCCTCTTAATCCATTTCAGCGGGCATACGCCTATATCCTTGAGCATGGACTGGACGTTGTGAATGCCGATATGCAGAACTTCAAGCACCTTGAAGAAAATATCATCGCGGCGGCGACTTCTCACACCTATTTCAATTGAGGTTTCATATGAACATACCGGTGACACCGGAGTGCACGAAGACTACCAAGATCAGTAAAAAAAAGAGGGGGGCAAATCATGACTGAGTCCGCGGACACAGGTGGCAGAGGAGGATACCGGCTGGCGGACCATCCCTGGGCGGCACTGCCGATATTCATGGTGGCATTCGTGGTGTTGCTGGGCCTGGTGGGCACCGTATTCACCGCGGTCGGTCTACAGCCGGGCGGTCCGCTGCAACAAGCTACAACCCAGGTGCTGCTGCTGTTCGTATTGACGCCGTTCGTGCTGGGGCTGCCGAAGGGTCGGAAGGGTATGGCGACATACCTGGACGATATCCGGCTCAGCCAGGTCAAGCCGCTGGTGCCGCTGGTGGTCCTGGGGATATCGTGCTGGGTGATCCTGGCGCTGTGCCAGGGGCTGGGTACGATCATCTACCGGTTGACCGAGGGGAAGGAACTCTCGGCGGCATTCCTGTTGAGCGTATGGGACCTGCGCGTGAGCCTGCCGCCGCGCTCCGCCGAACTGCTGGTATCGCTGCCGTCGGCCCTGGAGGAGGTGGCGTTCAGGGGAGTTGTGGTCACGCTGTTCCTGAGCAGGTACCGCCGGAACGCGTCGATCGCGATCCCGGCAGCAGCGTTCGGTGCATTGCACCTGCTGAACCTGGCCGGCGGCGGACAGGCCCCGGTATGGGTGCTGGGCCAGGTAGGATGGGCCTTCCTGATGGGCCTGATGTATGGCTACCTGTTCATCAAAGCGGACAGCCTGCTGCCGGGGATGATCCTGCACTGGCTGGGCAACGCATTCGTGGCAGCGATCATGGCGTACCTGAACACCAACGCCACGACAGAGGTGCAGGTACTCTACGGGGTGGTGACCACGTTCGGGCTGGTGCCGGTGGTGTTGATCATAGCGTGGGTCCGATATTTCAGCCGCCGGTG
Source organism: Fidelibacterota bacterium (assembly GCA_020354025.1). Lineage (GTDB taxonomy): Bacteria > Fidelibacterota > Marinisomatia > SCGC-AAA003-L08 > TS1B11. The sequence goes on from CP070638.1 coordinate 689,015, forward strand.
GCTGCGGCCCCTCTGATGACTGCATAAACTCTCAGCTCGTACACCAGTTCGTCAGTTGACTGATCAGGCCTAAGCCCTCAGGGATGGTTTTTCCCCCGCCGCTGGCGGGGTCCAATTTGACCACAAGTGACAAGTGTTGATCCATAATGGGGATTCAGCTACCGGGCATCGGCAAAGTACATCTGCACCATCAAGATTGTATCCATGTAGGCGTGGGCAAGGATTAACACCCACAAGTTTCTCTTCATGCGGAGGTAGGCAAAACCGAGTATCAGGCCCATGAAGGTGGTCTGCACGAAACCCGAAATCCCCCAGTCGTAATGGGCGAGGCCGAATATAATCGCGCTAAGGATGACAGCTATCTTTGGCGACGCTATTCCACCGAGACCGATTTCTGATATCCGATTGATGAGGAAGGCACGATAAATCACCTCTTCGCCAAAGGATGATGCGATATACACAGCGAGGAGCGCGATGATAAGCATGGGCAGATTGCCACTTAGATAGTTATACGTGTCCAGATCGGGACCTTCAGGAATGCCGACAATGTTCGCCATCACGATCGCGCCAATGAGGAACGCCGCAGTTGCGAGCATAAAGACAACCACTGACCGCAACAATGTGCGCCGGACAGCGGGAAAGGAAGGACGTTGGAAGCTCAGCCCGAAGTGATCTATTCCCTGGCCTCGCAACCTGAGTCCAAACCAGACTATCAGCAGCATGAGGATATTGGCGACCCAAGTTACTCCCTGCATGGCGATTACATTGTCAGCGACTATCGGCTTACAGGCGGTAATCACGACGAATGCCACAAGGAAGACGCTGACGATTTCACCAAGTTGGGCCCATCTGCTGTTCGCCAGGGCCGCTTCAATTCTGTTTCTGATTCCCGGCTTATTTTCCATTTAATCCTCCAAAGAATATCATCGAGTGAACGTCGCTATGGCAAGGTGCGCAGTCTCAGGCTGAAACTGAGAGAGACCTACTGGGGATCAAAGGTTTCGATCCCGCCCAATTCGAAGCAGCTTCTGAGTGAGCAAATCACGCTGGTACATATTTGCTGTGTTCTGTCACTATTTTATAGACTGCAAAGTAAGCATTGCGATGGATTATTGCACCAGAGAGTTCCAATGCCAAAACGATGGTGCTGGTGAAGCAGGGGCATCTGAGCCGGAAATCAGGTCATCGGTAGGCGGGGAGTAGGAGCCGGAACCAGACAGGGACTGGTACAGTTATTCAGCGATATTCGTGGGTTGTTGGGAAAGAGGTGCCTGCAGGCTAGGGCGTCCTGCCTTCGCTCTCACCCAATTGATTGCTCTTACTACTATAGGCTGCTGCACTATCCAGCGCTTGAACTTGACCTTCCCGGGAAAGTCAATAAGCAGCAAACCGATTATAATGGTTAAAATACCCTCACCTGGCAAGACAAGCAAGACTATCCCGATTAATACAAGTATAATTCCAAGAAAATTCCTGAAAATGCTAGTGCATATGCGCGAGAATGAGCGCTTTTTCTGCCCTCGACCTGGCTGCTGCTCCAAACTAAGGATGTAGTCAACGGGAAGTCGCAGAACAACCACTGGAATAGATATTATGAATGCGACGACTATAGCAGCCGACAGCATGGTTATCCACCAGAACTCCTTCATGTAGTGCTGTATCAGGTCAATCATCAGTCCTGCCGACTCATCAAGCGTTTTGCCGGTGAGCTTATTCCTAGCTTTTTGAGTGCTTGGGACAAAACCTAGGAAAGATATTCGACTATTCCAAGATTTTGTTCAAATTAGTTCGAATAGCACGCTATAGCTTCCGTCATACTAACCGAGCGACACCAGCTTACGACAAGTCCATCAAGATGGTGCTGTTGAAGTAGGGGCAAGACCCATTCTTCTGACGGGGTGACGCTATACCGAGAAGGCCTTGAGTTGCACTTGTTAATCTAACAACGGCTGCATAATATCCAGATCGCGGTCAGCCATGCAACGAGCAGATCGTACGGTTCACAAACTCACATCTAATTGGAGGATGATATGGCCTTTTTACAGCATATCGGAGTACTGTTAGGCGGCTTAGGGATATTCTTTATGGGAATTGGAGCGCTTTACTGGATGTCAATCCAGGAGGAAGAAAAAAAGAAAAAGAAGGAGTAGCATCGCAAGTTGACCTTCCCCAAAAAGCTATATCGGTCCTTAAGTCAGTATCCGGCCTATTGAGGCGGTGCTGCTGAAGCAGGGGAGAACGCAAGAGCATATATGCATAAAAGCCCCGGTTCGCCGGGGCTTTTTTCTTTGGCTTCTCGACTTTCGTTGCGCTCAGTCGGGATAAACTCCATCGGACTACCGACACAGGGATTTTTCCCCGCCATCGGCGGGGTTCAGTCCAGCGTTCTTCAATGGGCTCGCTTTTGCACTTCTCCGTCGTTGAACAGCCGGGAAGGAAACGGCGGCGGGCAGTCAACGGCGCATGAATCCCGCTAGCGGGATCTATGCGCTTAGTACTACCCTGTTGGATGCAGTATCACACCGATCAGTGTTATTGGAATAAGGGGGACTCAGAATACCTCTGATATTCCGACATTGACACCGGAAGTGTCCTTGCCGTATCCGAAATCAACCCGAAGATTAGATTTGGAATCCGGAAGGAGCAGGTACCTGATCCCAAGACCGTAGGAATACTTGAAATCTCTGATCATCATGTTCTTTAAAGTGCTGTTCACATCACCAACGCAGGCGAACAGCACCAGTCCCAACTTCCCTGGCAGGCTGAGCCGGTATTCACCCTGGATGATAAACTTGTCGTTATGCCGGTAGCGGCCGGTGTAGTATCCGCGCATCGACTGATAGCCGCCAAGGGTCGAAAGATATTGGAAAGGAGCACTCCCGCTGATATCCCTGAGCTGCATCTGAAACGCTAGAACTTGCGACGCAGACAAGGTGAGATAATAACGGGTATCCAGTTCGAGGGCAGCGAACTGAAAATCGCTGCCGAGAGGCTTTGCGAACTGTTTCAGCCCGAGATCGAGGTAAAATCCGTCCATCGGGTAATTGGTATGATCCCTTGAATCCCAGGTGGTCAGGAGACTGAGACCGGTGATCCGCCCACCATCCGCGCCAGGAATACTCCCGGTATCGAGAAGTCCGCCCGGCTCAACCTTTACCATTTCCACCTTTTCAAAGTTGAAGCCTCCCCCGATATTGATATTCCTGGTGATCCCGTGCTGATAGTTCACATTCACAAGTGTGCTCCTTGGCGTGAACAGCTCGTATTCGTCAGGCAGGTCATTCCCGATGCCGTAGAACCTGTCGGGGAATTTTACTAACACAACCGAACCGAAAATACGCCTCGTCGCCCTATTCCAGTAATGATCAAACTCCAGTTGGAGTGTGAGCTGTTTGTTCTGAGTATACATTACCGAGGGCATGAACAGTGACGGTCTTTGCCTTTCGGTGGTGTCAGGCTTGATAATGTTGGTATATAGCATGGTGCCCAAAACCCAGCGAGTCTCAAGACTGTATGAGATGATTGGAAAGACAGCAACGCCCACCGATCCAGCGCCCGAGTCTGCGCTGGCGACGCCGCTGGTATCAGCAGAGTTCGCGAATCCCCGGCCGGGAATAACCATGAAGACGATGATAAGTGCCAGAGCATATTTCCTTACGCTAATAGCGACATAATGATATCTTGACATCATATATTCCTCGATCCTTTCGGAAAATTTAAGCTCATTCAGTGTCCAAACCGTGAACGGCTTGGCTAGTGTGGCACGAACAGCCGGGCGAGTATACCACGGACAGCCAGGCCGACCGGCGAAGGCCGGAGTCATGTATTCCGGTTGTCAGCTGGTCTCCTTCAGGAAACGCATGCAGCGCTCGTTCAGGTATGGGTGATGGCGCGCTGACAGGTAGTGGGTAGCCCCCGAGATCATTTCCGCAGCAACCAGATTGGGAAACACTTCGCGCGAGCGCCTGACCACTGCCCCGGCAGGAAACAGACCATCTCTTTCAGCCGCAATGACCAAAGCAGGTGCTTTGAAATTCTGCAACTCTTCACGCCTCACATTGCGGGGCATCTCCGGCTCGATGCGCACCAGTCGGAAAACGGCCTCGGTAATCTCAAGCACTTCGTCATCGATCAGCTCATCCCTGAACATCGGTGACAAGAGGTGTTTCAGGCGCGCTGGCGATGGGCGAAGCCGATAGAGCCCCAACCACCAGAGCATCTGCAGCATAGTACCAACAGGAATAGACACAAGACCAGACGGTATAAACAACACCGCCTTGCTGATACGTTCCGGTGCCACAACCGCAGCACGCAACAGAATCCCCGCGCCATAGGAGCCCCCCAATAGTGGTGGCTGTTCCAGACCGAGCGCATCCAGTACATCCGTTAACCACTGGCCATAGCTGTTATCCCGGGGCGAGAGGCGCACAGTCGCGCTCTTGCCGGGATGGCCGATGGTGTCCGGGGCATAGACCCGGAACTGCCCTATCAGCGGCTTCAGCCAGCCGAGCGTCAGCGGGCTGGTTGTATTACCGCCTTGTAAGATCACCACTGGCGGTGCAGCTTGCGGCCCCAGCACCAGTACATGTGTCGCACCAAAGCGGGTATTCACCATGCGACTCTCATACGGCAGGTTCAGACGTGCCAGTTGCCGGTCGTATATGGCATGAATTTCAGCTTCGCCTTCAGGAGTACGGTATATGGAAGCCGATGACATGTTCCTTCCTGATCCTTTTACCTTGCTGGCTGGTCAATCCGCCTGACGGCCGGAGCTGAGCCGCCTGCGCTCGTTACGCATCGACCTCCACCCCACCCAGTTCCTCCACCAGCAGTGCCAGGGCCGAGTGATCCAGGTCGCCTTTGCCCTGATCAAGGAGGGCATCCATCATATCGGCAGCCTGGGCGGTAGCGGGCAGCGGTAGGGACTGTTCGTGGCCGGTCTGGAGGGCGATGGCCAGGTCCTTGCGGTGTAGCCGTACCCGGAAACCGGGTTCGAAGTTGCGGTCGAGGATACGCTGGCCGTGCAGGTCGAGGATGCGGCTCTGGGCGAAACCACCCAGCAGGGCATCGCGTACTTTGGCAGGATCCACGCCGGTCTTACGGGCCAGGGTCATGGCCTCGGCCACAGCCTGGATTGTAATGGCCACCACGACCTGGTTGCAGGCCTTGGTTACCTGCCCCGCCCCCGCTTCCCCGATGAGGACGATGTTCTTGCCCATGACCTCGAACAGGGATTTGGCCCGCTTGAAAGCCTTGTCGGTGCCACCCACCATGATCGAGAGGGTGCCGGCCTTGGCCCCCACATCACCCCCGGAGACCGGGGCGTCCAGGGCGTCCACCCCTTTCCCCTGAAGGGCCTGATAGACCTTCAGGGCGGTGGCCGGGGCGATGGTGGACATGTCAATGAAGAGCTGGCCGGAGCGCACGCCCTCGATTACACCCTCCGGTCCCAGGACCACGGCCTCGACATCCGGGGAATCGGGCAGCATGGTGATGATGACGTCGCTCTTTTCGGCCACTTCCCTGGCTGATGATACAGGCGCGGCCCCTTCGTCGGCCAGCTCATCCACCGCCTCCCGGTTGATGTCGTGCACCACCATGGAATAGCCAGCCTTGATAAGGTTGCGGGCCATAGGCCGACCCATAACGCCAAGGCCGATAAATCCTATTTTATCCATGAGTTACCTCCTTGTTAAAGTGCGAAACCCAGCTCCTGCAGCCATCCCAGCGACGAGACGGTATCAGGCTCGGGAATATATTCCAGCCCCACAAATCCGTCGTACCCCATACGGTCAAGCTCCTTCAGCAGGAAGCGATAGTTGAGCTCCCCGGTGCCGGGCTGGTGGCGACCGGGGACGTCGGCGATCTGGATATGGCCTATCCGCTCCAGGTTATCCCTGATGGTGTCCGTGAGGTTTCCCTCCATCTTCTGCATGTGGTAGACATCGTACTGGAGCTTGAGGTTATCCGCCGCCACTTCATCCAGAAGATCAAGGGCATCCCGGGACGTATTGAGGAAAAAGCCGGGTATGTCATAGGTGTTAATCGGTTCCACCAGCAGTATTCGATCCGCCTCGGCCAGCCTGCCAGCGGCAAAGGCGAGGTTCCGTACCAGCACTTGCCACTGTTCATCGTGAGAGACGCCCTCAGCGCCCTTGCCGACCAGGCAGTTAATGCGCTTAACGTCTAACACAGCGGCGTACTCGAGGGCGCTGTCAACTCCCTGGCGGAACTCGTCGAGGCGGGCAGGATCAGCGGCGATGCCCCTATCCCCCGCCCCCCAATCACCGGCTGGCAGGTTGAGAAGGACCTGCTTGAGGCCGTTCTGCTCAAGGAAATCCCTGAGGATCTGCGCCGGGTGCTCATAGGGGAACATGTATTCCACGCAGGTGAATCCGGCTTCCCTGGCAGCGGCAAACCGCTCCAGAAAAGGATGCTCCCCGAAGAGCATGGACAAGTTGATCGAAAATCTGGGCATTTACGCTCCTCCTTTTACTAGACTTCGAAGATCCTCAATTCCCTGGGCCGCAGCATCAGCCAGCAGGGATATATCACTGCCGTAGGCCACGAACCGCATACCTTTCTCAATCCAGGGCTTGAGGAGAGCGGCATCAAACATGAGTATCCCCGTGATAATATCATGCTTCTGGCACACTTCCAGTACACGGTCAATCGCTTCTACCTCCCGGGGGTGGGTTACCTGTCCCGGGATGCCCAGGCTGACCGATAAGTCGGAGGGACCGACGAAGACACAGTCAATACCAGGCACGGCCGCGATCTCCTCCATGTTTTCAATGGACGTAGAGTTCTCCGCCTGGACGGCGATAAAAGTATCCTCATTAGCCTGCTTCAGGTATTCAGTGGCATCCACCCTGCCGTACCTGCTGTGGGCCCGGCGCAGCCCGACTCCCCTGTCACCCATCGGTGGGTACTTGGCATGATGGATGATCTCCCGGGCTTGATCGGCAGTGTTAACCTGCGGTACCAACAGACCGGTAGCGCCGGAATCCAACGGCTTAAGGATCGTCTCCCGCCGGATCTCAGGTATGCGCACAAGCGCCGCAATGCCGGCACCTCTAGCGGCAGCGATCATATTTGAAACGGTTTCCGGGGAGAAAGTACCATGTTCGTTATCAATGACGAAGTATTCGTAACCACATTGGGCCAGCATGTAGGCCACGTTCGGGTTACGCACTTCGGAAAGCAGGGTGCCTATCACCAGCCCCCCTTCGTTAAGTGTCTTCTTCAAGTTGGTCATTTTGGATCCTTGTTTTGTTGTTTAGGTGTTTAGTTGCGAATTTTTACAAAAGCATTGAGCCGGTCCGATATTTCGTAGAGCTGGTCCTTTAATCTATTATTTCCTAGTGTATGCCCTTATCTGTGAGATCACAGTGAGCAGCACTGCAGCCATAAGCACCATCCCGATGGGACGGATCAGCATTTCCCCGATATCGGAGGAATAAGTAAGCAGCGCCCTTCTCAGGGAAGTATCGGCCAGACGCCCTACCAGTATTCCCAGAACCATTGGCGCGAGGGGAAAATCACGCTGCCGCAGGATGAAGCCCACAACGCCGAAGGCAAACATGGCATATACATCGAAGAGCGTAAAACCGGCCGCCCAGGCTCCCAGAACACCAAGGGCTCCGGCAATAGGTAGCAGAACCTCCCGGGGGCTGGAAAGTATACGGATGAAGTATGGTGAGATGAGAACAGCCCCGGCACGAGTGGCTATGGCCGCCAGCCAGAACAAAATGACAATTTCTGCCACAAAGCCGGGATTCTCGATCATCAGTAGCGGCCCCGGCCGGATACCATACATAAACATACCAGCGATAAGGATGGCGGTCGGACCGCTTCCGGGTATCCCGAAGACCAGCGAGGGAATCAATGCTCCTCCCGAGGTAGCACTATTAGCACTTTCGGCCGCAATCACCCCTTCAACCTCTCCTTGGCCAAAGTGGTCTTTTCTCTTGGACCGCCGGCGAGCCATATCGTAGCTGACCCAGCAGGCCGCCGATTCGCCTACACCCGGTACAATGCCAATACCCACCGCAACCAGCACCGAACGGACTATAGTAACAATATTTTGCTTTATCAGGCGAAAATTGACCAGGACCCGTCCTCCCTCGCCGACGATCTGATAAGGGCGGCTCTGTCTCAGTACGGTAAAGACCTCAGACAATCCAAACAGCCCTATGAGGGCCGGCACGAACGTAAAACCTCTCACCAGTTCCGGTGTATAGCCGAAGCGCGGATAAGCCCAGATATCCTCCATGCCCACCATCGCCACGATGAGGCCCAAAAGGGCCGATATCCAGCCTTTTAATGGATTCTTACCAGCGAGGGCACCCGCCAGGGTGATGCCCAGCAGCGCCACCAGGAATATTTCCCAGTCGCCGAGTTTCAGGGCTATGACCGCAATAAACGGCAGGAGCAGGAGCGTGGTGAATTCCCCCAGGATCTCCCCCATAAAAGAACCACTGAAGGAGGCCTCGACCGCTTCTTTAGCGCGACCCTGCTTTGCGAGCGGAAATCCATCCATCACGGTAGCAGCGGCCGCCGGGGTGCCGGGGATGTTCACCATAATAGCCGTTACGCCGCCGGATGCCATAGCCCCAACATAAATAGCTATCAGCAGCCCCAGGCCGATCTCGGTCGGCACCCGGAAAACAAAGCCGATAAGGAGCGACATGGCCATCACGGCAGAAATCCCCGGCAGCATTCCAACCGTCATGCCTAAAACACCACCAAGAGCTATCGTAACGAGCAGTACCGGAGAGGACACGATCTCAAGTGCCACTGCAGGAAGCAACTTCCATTCCTGGATGATTATAGACCAGTTCATCCGCAATAAACTCGATCTATCGGGCTATCACCCATTATGGGAGGGGCATCTCAAACAGCCGGGGAAGGAAGAAGGCAAATAAGAAGGTCGCGAGCAGGGTATAAAGGGTGATTTTTGCCAGGCTGCCTGCTTTAATATATACAAATATCAATACATAATAGATAACGGTTGCTGCAATAAACGGAATCCGTCCCAGCAATCCCAGAACATATATTGCCATAATGGCGAGTATTATCAAAAAGCGTTTGTTTTCGACATCAGCGACACCATCCCGCAGGCATTGTCCCAGTTGGCGGTACCCACCTTTCAGTATCGCGCTGAGGGTAAGCCAGCTGCATAACAGCAGCAGCACAACTCCGGCAAGCAGCGGTACGAAGCCCGGACCCATCAGCAGTCCCCCGGGACCACGTTGCGGCATCCCCACGGCTTCAACTATCACAAACATGGAGAAGGCCGTCATGGTAAGCCCCAGTAGGAGCTCACCAGCGTATTTTGCATCAGGTTTTACTTTTTCAGATGACATTCTATTTCAGTAATGCTGGATCAGGCCCATAACATACAAAGATCAGGGCAGTCTATCATAGATAGTTTCTACAGCCTCAGGCCAGGGTCGCAAGGCGGCAGCCCGCTGGTGCGGAGGCCAACTCCACTCATGCAGTTCAGGCACATCGAATTCCGATGGATCATTGGGAGCCACTCCGAGCCTGAAAAGGGCCCAGCCGCGAGCAGACTCGATCCTGGCCATTTGTTCATCGGAGGCACGACCTAGCCTGGGCATTAAAATCCCCGCCCGCTCCCTTATAACAATATCCAGAAAAGCTTCCTGCTGGATAGCGTAGACGAAGGCTTCGGCAATCTTCGTGACGATCTCCGCGGGAGTGTCCCGGCGGACATATACGCCATAGCAAGGATTAATGGCCTGATAGGGCGCAAGCTCAGGATATACATCCGTTATAGGGGGGTACCTGACTCCTTCGAAAACAGTTTCCCTGAGGAAAAGGTTTACCAGCGGACGAATCCGCCCGGCCGCAGCCCAATCGGCGAGGTCACCCATAGTTACCGACGCAAAGTCAATCTCTTTTGAGAGCAGATAGCGTCCAGCTTCACGCCCGCCATTGTAGGGAATGGAACGCGCCTTACCTGCCGCACCGGCCGTCTCCAGCAGAAGGCCACCGAATATTTCACCATTGCTGCCCGCACCAGGATGGCCGTACCTGAAACGGCCTTTGGGGCTGGCTTTGATATCTGCAATAAGCTCCTGGAGAGTATTCCAAGGGGCGTTTTTCAACACATAAATGGTGGTAGGCATGACCAAATCCAAAAAGGCATAGAAGTCGGTCCAGGAAACATCACTATACCCCAACACGGGCCAGGTACCGTGGACAGCGGCGCCGCCGAACCAGAAGTACCCGTCGGGTGGTGCCTTGGCGACCTGAGTAGCCCCGATGGAACCGTTTGCTCCCGGGATGTTGGTAACAAGGACCTTGCTCCCCAGTTTTTTCTCCATCTCCAGAACAAGGGCTCTGGTGGTTACATCCGATGATCCCCCGGCGGTCCAGCCTACATAAACGGTAATGGGCTTTTGAGGCCATTCCGGCGCTGAAACAGCGGCGAAGCCAGCCAACAATAGCGACGCAGTACACACTATCGACGGAAAATATAAATAATTATGTTTCACTGACTTTTGGTATCTCGATACACTGGATATTTTCTACGCCTGGTGTACTCAGCCTGAGCAGCCAAAATGACAAACTGAAATTGTGTCAGGTCTTTGCCAAAGGGCTTATTTTGGAAGATGTAATATATCACCAATAACTTCAAATCGTCCAGCAATCACCCCAGTCGTTTGAGCGTCGGCGTTTCCGGTGAAACCAGGCTGCTTGCCACCGACGCTTACTTCGAACATCCCCGGTTCCACAACGCGCTCGTATTCCTGATCAATCAGAGAAAGCTGCCTGGGTACCAGCGTAAAGCGAACCTTTTTTTTCTGGTCTGGCTTAAGAAATACTCTCATAAATCCCTGCAATGACCGGATGGGAACCGGCGCAGAAGCATCCAAATCCTCTAAATATAACTGTACAACTTCCTCACCCGCCATTTCTCCCACATTCCTGACATCCACAGCAACGGTTACATTCTGATCTGATCTGACCGTTTCAGGAATCTGAAGATTGTCGTATTCGAACCTTGTGTAACTCAGGCCATGCCCGAAAGGATACAGTGGCCTGTCACCAAAATACCGGTAGGTCCTGCCTTTCATGTCATAATCATCAAACGGTGGCAATTGGTCAACGGACTGGTAAAACGTGACCGGAAGCCTTCCGGCTGGATTATAATCTCCGAAGAGCACATCGGCGATAGCTGTGCCAGCGGCCTGGCCTGGATACCACGCCTCAATGATGGCGGGGACCTGCCGGTCCGCCCAATTTACCGCAACCGCACTCCCGTTCAGGAGGACCAGGACAACCGGTACGCCAAGTTCGTATATAGTTTCAATCAGTTCTTCCTGTACCCTGGGCAGTTTCAAATTAAGCCGGTCACCACCTTCGAAACCTTCCACCTCCACTTTCATCTCTTCACCTTCCAGGCGCGGCGAAAGCCCCATCACCATGATCACAGCATTCGCTTTATCAGCAATTTGCACCGCCTCTTTCACGAGATCACGCCCGGGAGGAGCCCAGAGCAGTCGAATATGAGCGTCACCCTGCACTTCGTAGAACTCGACCTCGATTTTGTATGATCGACCCGCTTCCAGATTTACGTTCTCGTAGGTAGTTCGCGGATGATGTCTGCTCTGAAAACTGATCAAGAGGGAGTCTTCCAGAGCGATACGAAAACCGGAAAAACCGTTAGCGCCCAGAGCGTAGGTGCCCGAAACCGGGGGCACCAGCTCTCCAGTCCACCGAACGCCGAAATTGTCGTCATCCAGATCTTTTTTAGGAGCCCCGTCCCACCAGTTGAAATCGATCTGCTTGTCGATCCTGGTAAATACCGGATCCCCCTTAAAATTCCGGTTGTCAAAGTACTCGGCTTTCAGACCATTCCGTTTCTTGCTGCCTTTTGTGGTATAAAGAGCCGAAGAAGGGACTACTTCAAAAGATGGGAGGTTCGCAGCGTGCCTACAACCCTGCGCATAGAGTACTTCCGTTTTTGAAGACACCTTTTCCCGAATCCCCTGGAGAGGGGTAACGGGACTGGTGGGATTGCCATTATAATTACCCAGAAGGACTTCCACATCATCGGCATTAGGTCCGATCACCGCAATGGTGCTGATATCTTTCTCAAGGGGCAGGAGGCTATATTCATTTTTAAGCAGGACAATCGATTTACGGGTTGTCTCCAGGGCCAGTTTCCGGTGTTTTCGGCTATCGTTCACCTTATTTGGTATACTGGCATAGGGTACCTTTTCAGGAGGATCGAACATGCCAAGTTTAAACCTGGCCCTAAACAGGCGTTTCAAGGAAACATCAATTTCTTCTTCGGTGATCAGTCCTTCTTCAACCGCTTGCAGCAGGTTCTCGTACTGCTGGCCGCAATTGAGGTCGCATCCCGATTTGACGCCCAGCGCAGCCGCTTCCGATGATGTTTCAACAACCTGGTGATAACGGTATATATCTCTAATAGCCCCGCAGTCGGAAACGACGTAGCCTTCAAAGCCCCACTCATCCCGCAGGATGGTGTTAAGGAGCTGACTGCTCCCGCAGCAAGCCTCACCCAGGTACCGGTTGTACGCACACATCACCGAAAAAGCATTGGCTTCTTTGATACAAGCCCGAAAATGCGGCAGGTAGGTTTCCCGCAAGTCGCGCTCATCGGTAACAGCATCGAAGGTGTGCCGGTCCGGCTCAGGACCACTGTGCACAACGTAATGCTTCGGCGTCGCAACAGTCTTCAGATAACGTGAATCATCGCCCTGCAGTCCTTTAACGAACTGGACACCCATCCGTCCTGTGAGATACGGGTCCTCACCGTAGGTCTCCATACCACGTCCCCACCTGGGATCACGGAAAATGTTAATATTAGGTGACCAGAACGTCAGCCCCTGGTAAATCCCTCTCTTTCCCTTACGAACAAATTCATGATGCTTGGCACGGGCTTCATCGGAGATAGCCGTGGCTACGCGAAACATAAGGTCGGTATCCCAGGTAGCCGCCAAGCCGATCGCCTGGGGGAACACGGTTGCTCTTCCAGCCCGTGCCACTCCGTGCAGGGCCTCGTTCCACCAGTTGTACTCCGGCACATCCAGACGCTCAATCGCGGCAGCGTCGTTAACCAGCTGTGAAACCTTCTCATCCAGAGTCATCCGCGAAACCAGATCATCCACACGCTCTTCGACGGCAAGCGTTGGATTTTTATAGGCGGGGGCATCCTGATATTGATCTTTCATACCACAGGAAGTTAATCCGAAAATCAGAAAAACAGCTAGAAGCAGGAAACTAATATCTTTAATGATATTACCATTCATTCTAATTACCTCCTCAGTGTTCTACAGCGCTAGCCCAGGCTATCACCCGAATAGTAGTGATTCAAAATGCAGCTTCTTTCTTGCTGGTTCATCAGTGCAGTTGTATCAATTTGTCTCGCAACAGGAATGGATCTTCGCTTTCAATCCCCCTGGTTCGATTGCTCAGGGCCCGGAAAAGCTGTTTCTGAATCCGACCTGCATCGACATTTTTCCGGTCAGGTTCTTTTCGTCTTTTCCCATCCAGAATGACAAAGGGCTCGACGACTTCTCCGAGAGTAATCATACGACCGGACTCATTATTCCAGACCCAGGCGGCATGCAGGGCCGCCCCCAAGGCTGCTCCCTCCCCCTCAACCGGTACCGTTTGCGCCTCGAAAATGTCGGCGATGGTCTGGCACCAGCTTTCCGATTTTGACAGCCCCCCGGTAAGCCGGATCTCTTTAGTCTCCACGGGCATACGGCGAAATCCTTCGAACAGGTTTAGAACATGTCCTTCCAGAACAGCCCGGCACAGGCTTTCCTTCTTGAAATCGTTCAGCCCGAAACCGAAATAAAGCGGTGAAGCCAGAGGGAGGTCCGGCGTTCTTTCCCCGGTAAACCAGGGGACCAATACTCTGCCAGCATTTCCCGCTTCCGTCATATCTACAACTTCGCTGAACTCCTCGTGCGATAGCCCAAACATAGTCAACACGGTATCATACCCATTGGCCAGATTGGAAACGCACAGCAGGGGCAGATGATGTCCGGTACTGTCGCAGAAAGCGGCAATCTCGCCGGATGGATCCAGGTAGGGCTTCTCCATGAAGGTGTAGGCGGTCCCACTGGTGCCAAGACTGATGGTCACGATACCAGGCTGTACATTTCCGGTACCCACAGCACCATACATGTTATCACCGCTTCCAGCGTCCACTTTGCATTCGGGTGAGAATCCATATTTCTCCACCAGTTCACTGGAAATGTGGCCGATACTCCTGTTCGAAGGCTGCACGGGGGGGAGTTTTTCCATCAGGCCGGGATCTATTGCCTTGCTCACCTTTTCTGACCAGATGCCAGTTCCGGGGTGCCACAACGCCATACCCGATGTGTCTCCCGGCTCCATCACCCGAATGCCACCCTGTTTCCCCCCGGTCAGATACCAGTTGATATAGTTGTGCACCAGAAAGAAAGTCGTCGTTTTCCGGTAGGCATCCTGCTCGTGTCGAAACATGTGAAATATCTTAGCGGCCGTATATCCCGTGCGCTGACTGTTCCCCACCTCACGAATCATGTCCTCCTTGCCTCCGATCCGCTCAGTAAGCAGCTCACACTCTTCATGCGTAGAGAAGTCGTTCCACAACTTGCTCGTGGGCCGGGTAAGATTTCCTTCAGCATCCAGCGCCACAAGACCATGCTGCTGGCCGGAAACTGAAATGCATAGGACCTGATCCTGCCGGACTTCCGATAACCGCAATCTTTCAAATACCACACATACAGCTTCAATCCACATAATGGGATCAGACTCAGATGCTCCCTCCTCCAATCCCTGGATCACACCGTTCCGCGTACGATATTGCGGCAGATCCTCATCATAATTGACAGAGTCCACAAAGACAATGTCTTTGGTTGTCGTATCGACAACTATCAGCTTACAACCCTGAGTAGATACATCCAGTCCGGCAAACAGACCTTCCGACATTGCTGCCTCCTACCAGCACCTAAATATGCTGAAAAATGATACGCTCATACAGCCCCTGCCTTACCTTCAGACATTAGTGCTTTCCAGGATATCACCGGCAATGCTAAAGAATCTGGCCAGCGTGCCCTTAGAGCTGATGTGCGCAATGAACATAATCTCCCGGAAGTGAATATGTAGATGTAGAATATATACACTATAGCCCATGTTGACGCCACTATGATTCAACCACAAGGGATACATATTCTTTAATATTGATGACTGTGCCTAATGCGTGAAATTACTTTGAAGTATCGCCCTGGGCACTTTAAAAGGCGTCTGTCCGTCAGGCGACATTCAGGCCGGCAATTGATATTGATTAATGGTCTTTTTTATACAACAGCGAGCGTGTAGCTTTCATTAACGAAGAGATGAGGTTTCGACCTTTTTATATCCAGTATGCCCTGAATTGGCTAAGGCAGGTTCTTTTTAAGAAACAAGGTAATCCCACGCAGATTCGGGAGGGTAACATGGTTGACGATCCCTTAGAATGGATATTCGCCAGGAGAAGCATCCGTAAGTTCCATTCCAACCCGGTTGAAGATGAGAAAATCGACCTGATGCTGCAAGCTGCCATGGCCGCCCCATCGGCCAACAATGCCAAGCCCTGGCATTTTATTGTAGTGAAGGAACGGCAGACCCTGAATCGCCTGGCTGAGATTCATCCCTATGCCAAGATGTGTTACGAAGCGACTCTGGCTATCGTCGTATGCGCCGATCCAGCCATTTCAAAGCACTACTGGCAGCAGGACTGTTCCGCCGCCACCCAGAACATCCTGCTGGCCGGCACATCACTGGGACTGGGCACTGTCTGGCTGGGCGTTCATCCCAGAATGGAGCGAAAGGAACCGATTAAGAAATTCTTAAGGGTACCTGACGAACTGGAGATTCTATCCATAGTAGCAGCAGGTTATCCCGCTAAAAAGAAACAGTCACGGACCCAGTTTGATCCAGGGCGGGTGCATAATGAGGGGTGGTGATTTTTGTTGAATACAGAAAAATGTATGGCTGGCAAAACCCTAGAAGGCGGGATAATTCAGGGAGGAATCGTGAAAAAACTGACCGTCAATCCAATGAGAAAAGCAAGAGTGGCGATTATTCCTGCCGTGCTGGCGGGAATGGTTTTAGCCTGTACAAGCCAATCGAGTGAGGACCACCTAGCCCTGATCGAGCAGGGCGAGTTCCGTCGGGCGCGAGCCGCCATCGAAGCCCGGTTACAGAAGGACACCGGCCTTACTCCTGTGCAGAGGCTGGAGCTGCAGTTCGAAATCGAGCGTCTGGAACGCATAAAAAAGGACTTCAATCAGACCGAAGAGGAGGTCATTGAGTACATAAAGGCCGTCATCCCTGATGCTGATGCAGCCGATCTGCGGCGATGGGAGAAGAACAAAGCATTGGAGTATAAAATCATTGACGGGGAGAAACGCTATTTCGAGCTCGCCGGCCGAAACCTTTTCCGGATCGATCGTGCCGCCAGAGCGGAGTGGAACCTGAAAGCCAAGAGTGAACAGCCGACCTATACCCCGGGCACCAAATTAGACCTAAACAGGCACGACCAGCGGATAATAGATGCCGCCTTACGCACGGGAAAAATTTATGTAGAACCCGTACGCCTACGCATACGTCAATCAGTGGAGGTCCATGAAAACATGGTGCCAGAGGGCGAGATCATCCGCTGCTGGATTCCTTTTCCCCGAGAGATTCCCGCGCGACAGGGTGATATCCGCCTTCTCGCCACCGAACCGGCAGAGCATATCATCGCCGATAAAGATATTTATCTCCAGCGGACGATCTATTTTGAAAAACCATCGCGGGCATATACCAAGATACGCTTTGAGGTGGAATACGAGTATACCAGCCGCGGCGCTTACGCCCCGGTGGACGCTGACCGGGTACAGACGGTGGAATTGACCCCGGAACTGGCGCCCTACGTTCAGGAAGAGCCGCCACATATTGTATTCACCCCAGCTCTAAGGGAGCTTTCACGGGAAATCGTTGGAGCTGAATCCAATCCCTATCTGATCGCCCGCCGGTTATATGAATGGGTGGATACCAACATCCCCTGGGCTTCAGCCCGCGAATATTCCACCATTCGCAATCTCAGCTCTTATGCCTACGAGAATATGCACGGCGATTGCGGGATTCGGGCTCTGCTGTTTATTACCCTGTGCCGGATGAACGGTATCCCAGCCCGCTGGCAATCGGGCTGGGAATTTCAGCCGCCGGACGATAGTATGCATGATTGGGGTATGATCTATTTTGAGCTTTTCGGCTGGATACCAATGGATGTCGATTACGGTTTGCGAAATTCCGTGCATGAACGGCTGAAGTGGTTTTATCTAAGTGGCATGGACAGCTACCGGCTGGTTTTCAACGACGCCTATTCACAGCCTCTCTACCCAGCGAAAATATATCCGCGCTCGGAAACGGTGGATTCGCAGCGCGGCGAGGTTGAATGGCGCGGCGGTAATCTATACTATGATCAGTGGGACTGGGAGCTTGAGTGGGAAGTGATCGAATAAGACCTTATTAAAATAAAACTGCTACTGTACAAGCGTGTCCATTTCAGCATCAAGGTCATAGAATAGTATCAGAGTCCTATTGACCTTGTCTTACGGGAGACCGTGATCAACACTACTACCGGAGGTTGAAAAACAGTTCTCCGACCAATCCAATTTCCTGCCAGATAATACCTTTTAAACGTACGGGAAGCCCCAGGCAGGTAAAGGACCCGGGGCTTTGAACTTCGTATGACGAGGGAATCCTACTTCAGCAGCACCAGCTTGACATGTTTGGTATATCCGCTAGCCGGCTGACCGGTTACCATGCGCAGGATATACACGCCAGTAGGGACCTCCTTGCCTAAGGCGGTCCGCCCGTTCCAAACAACCTGGTGATAGCCTGGTTCAACATATCCATCACGCAGACGAATCACCTCCCGCCCGAGGATGTCATAAATAACCAGGGACAGATTGGTGGCAGCCGGCACATCAAACCTCACGGTGGTTGTAGGATTGAAGGGATTGGGGTAGTTCTGGTGCAGAGCGAACGCCTCCGGCAAGTCAGATATCCCCGCCGCCATTGCCAAGGCCGCGTTGTTCACTGAGTAGCCACTGTCAACCTCCGAGAAGGCGTAAACCTCGGGGTATACCGTATAGGCGGCAATCTTGACGTATACCCAATTCATACCCGTCTCGTTTGAGTCTTCAGGGACCGGAACCTGAAGGGAATACAAGGAATCTCTCGTCGCTTCGATGATATCTATTACCGTCCACCCCTCAAGAGTATCTGCATCTACCACCGGTTCAGACGAAGCAGCCACCTCATACAGCATGCCAGTGATTATATCCTGCAGGCCTGCTGGGTTGTCAGTCGTTAACGGATCAAACGTTACTTGTGCAGGCGATTCATGCGGCTGTTTCACCATGAGTTCATCTATCATCGCTTTGCTGCCAGAACGCTGGTCGTGCACCAGCGGAGTGGCGCTAGTTGCTGCCTCCGGAGCCACGGATGATATACCGTCCTCGGGCTCCGGGGACATCGCCTTCGCCAGAACGCTCGGGCTAGACGCCACCGCAGCCGTTGTGTCCTTCAACCATACGCGGTATGATGTTACGGGAGTTGCACTGGAATCATTATCATCAGCGGAAGCCAGCCAGGTAACATCCACCCAGCCTCCCCCATCTTCAGGCACATCCTCAATAGCGGTGATTTGCGGCGGGCTGATCTCCGGGAATAAGACCTTCAAGTATGCCTTTCTGGTTGCGATGGGATTATCTGGATCGGTACCGGTTATCACAATTTCAGCGGCGTAATCACCAACAGCCATACTCCTGGCATCGAACTTGACTTCAATATCTGATGACGAACCGGCCGGGATAACACCACTTTCCGGGCTTAGCTTCAACCAAGAGGGAACCGCGTCAACAGGTTGCCCCACATCAGCAACTGATCGGGTCCTGACCGAATTTTTCAAATTAGCCAGAGATCCATTGATCTTGGCAGTCGCAACAGCGATCTGGTCAACTGAAATCCTGAAAGCCAGCTCACTGCCTCCGGCGGTGTTGTCGATGGTCAGGATCTGAACGGAGGTATCCAAGAACGACAGCTCCACTCCCAAAGAATCTGGCGTGATCACCATTATCGGTGGCTCCAGGCATTGGCCCACAAGTGGTATCGTCAGGACGGATTCGTCAGGATCGTCGCTGACAATAGTCAACGAGGCATTAAAGGCACCGAGATCGGGAGGAGTGAAGGTTACGAGTACGCCTTGACTCGCACTGGGGCTAAGGACAAAGGAGGTCGTGTCCACGGTATAAGCGTTATTGTTGGTTGAGATGCTACTCACCGTAAGGACTTGGCTGCCGGGATTAGAGATATCCAGGGATATGGTTTTAGTCCCTTCGGGGAAGACAACGCCATAATCAAGAGTGTCACTGGAGATAGCAATGTCGGCTTCATCCCACACCTGGAGAGTTGTGGGAACCCGGATAACCGGATTGACCGGATCGTTGCTGCTGATCACAATATCGGTAGAATAGTCACCGGTCGAGAGGTTCTCTGCCCGAAAGACAACGCCAATTTGTGCACTGCTTCCGGCAGGTACCAGACCGCTGACATCGCTCAGGCTCAACCAGGATTCGTCAAATTGATACGAGATGTTTCCCATGCCGATATCAGGTACAGAATCCCACCAATCCCAGCCATCGGCATCAAAAACCAGGATGGCGAAGTTGATCGCGGAGCTAGCTCCGAGGTGATGCCTAGACATACCCAGGACCAACTCGAATCCATCCGAACCAGCAAAGGCAGTTGATAGAGAATCAAGTAGAATCCAATCATACTCATCCCCTCCCAGGTAAACAAGCTGGCCTACAACGTTTAAGCCCAAGTATGGAGAGTATTCGATCCAATAATTCGTTCCCAGCAGCCAGTCAATATCGGGATAGCCAGTGGAAGTATTCTGATCTGCATCAATAATAATAATTACATCCTCGGTTCCAGTAATTGGTGTATAACTATCCATCTTAAAGAGCAGCTCATCACTACTATGGGCCGCATATACATGTTGAATATCATATGGCCAACTCCCTTCATTCGGGTCCGTATACAGCCACTGCCAATTGACGTTGGGCAGGTCTCCTTGGGGGGTGGACGCGGTGATAGTACCCTGCATACCACTTGATAGGAGCTCCTCATTTAGCGTACGAACCAGCTCAGCGGAGAGACCTTGATACTGCGTCCCATCAATGTGTACCACCGGTTCTCCTTCGGCTAGGGAAGCGGAGGAAACTCCGGCAGGGGCTGCTATTTCCATATCAAAGATCAGGTCACTCCCGCCAGCACTGTTGTCGATAGTCAGATACTGGACGGATGAATCCCCCGCAAACAAATCCTCACTCAGCGAATCTGGCGATACCACAATCACCGGGGGAGATGCACCCTGTCCCAACAAGACCACCGCGACGGCAGGTTCATCGGGATCGTCGCTGGTGATAGTCAAGATACCAGGGAAATTGCCGACACTGGCGGGTTCGAAGATAACGGTCACTGCCTGACTTTCACTCAGACTTACGCTGAAGGTCGTGAGATCTATAGTATAGGCAGAATTGGTTGATACGATACTGCTGACAGTCAGTAAATCGGTACCCGAATTGGACACCGTCAGGGTCAGGGAATCGGAGCCCCCAATAAAGACCGCACCATAATCCAGAGTATCGTTGGAAACGGTGATGTCCGGCGTGCCGGTTACGCTCAGGTGCGCCGGCACCCGGATTTCGGGGGTGACCGGGTCATTGCCGGCAACTACGATATCTGCATCATAATCACCACCATTCAAACCTGTAGCATTGAAGGCAACTTCGATATCCATTGATGAACCTGCCGGAATCGTACCTGATGAAGGAGAGTACGAGAGCCAGAGTGAATCAACTCCCGGCACTTTTAATTGATAAATCAGGTTAGTAGACCAATCAACACACCATAAAAATGGCCACCCCTGCGAAACATTATCCCATGCCAATCCAGTTGGATACGTCCCTGGAGCATCAAATGTTTGAACGATATTGCCATCGTCAGGCGATAATATGTAAATGAAATCGTTGTCCCCAGAAAAGTCTGAATTGGAATGCCACAGGTTTGGTCCTCCTTGAGAATTGGAATCCCATGCTAAACCTGCTGGCCAATCAATCGGAGTATCAAAGGAGAACAGAACGTTCCCATTTACAGGATCTAATTGATATATTTTGTTATTATTTGATCCAACACACCACAAATTTGAGCCATCCCATGCGAGGTCCCTTGGCCAAATGTCGGGTGCTGTAAATGAATCTATTACTTGAAAATCTGATACCCTTATTTTATAAATGATATCAGTTTCTTCATCAGAATTCCATAGATAAGGACCACCAGGTGAATCATCGTCCCAAGCCAAGCCAATAGGGAAAGTACCAGGAGCAGAAAAGGAAGAGATGACAGTACCGCCAGCAGGATCAATTTGATAGATATAGTCACTCGTTGAGGCACAAGACACCCACAAATATCCATTACCCCATGTCAAACCGCGGCAACCTCCCGATGGAGCAGAAAAAGAGTCCACAATGATTAACGTAGAGTCTACAAGAAGAGACAGGCTTCCATTTATTATGGGCAAAGATTTATTAGAAGGATCCTGCTCTACTTGTGTATTGCTGGTTTCTACTGGATAACAAAGTATGGCCCTCTCACTTTCCGTCATATCCTCAACTTCAATAGAGTTCTGGTCGGTGGAGGAAATATTCTCAAATTGAATAGGATTAACATAAAGTGGAAGCTTATCAGAGCTAGCAGAATATATAGAATTACCTTCTGTATGAGTGATTGAAAAATTCAAATCACCATTACCATCGTTGGAAATCGTAAGGTGTTGAATAGATGTCTCGCCTATAAACAAATCTTCACTCAACGAATCCTGAGATACTGAAATCACCGGGGGAGATGCACCCTGTCCCAACAAGACTACCGTAACGGTAGGTTCATCGGGATCATCGCTGGTGATACTCAAGGTACCAGGGAAATCGCCAACACTGGCGGGTTCGAAGATGACAGTCACTGCCTGACTTTCACCCGGACTTAAGCCAAAGGCCGTGAGATCCTTGGTATAGGCGGGATTAGTCGATACAATACTGCTAATCGTCAGCAAATCGGCACCCGAATTGGACACCACAAGGGTCAGGGTATCGGAGAGCCCAATAAAAACCGTACCGTAATCCAGGGTATCGCTGGAAACGGTGATGTCGGGCACGTCCGCAGTTACATGCAGGGTGGCAGGGATCCGCACTTCCGGATTGACCGGATCGTTGCTGGACACCATAATATCAGCGGCGTAATCACCACCGTATAAATCAGTGGCATCGAAGGTCACCAGGATATCAAGTGAATTGCCTGGAGCCAGTATGCCGGATTCCGGCTGTAAAGCTAGCCACCGAATGCCCGGTTTCTCGATCGTATCACCGCAAAATCCATCGAAACATCTGATAGCGATACCAGCTGGTTGGAAGCCCGACAAAGTGGCTGAAATTGTATTCAGCAATGTGGTACCATCTGAGGCATACAAGCGGCCGGTAACCTGCTCACCACCATCAAAGGTGACTTCCATTCTATACCACACATCAGCCGTCCAAACCTGCGAAACCGATGCAACATCGTAGTAGCTATATCCGGAATTCTGCTGGATGATCAGTTCACCCGTATTCGGCGCCATGATAAGTGACCAGCACCCCGAGGCGTCGGCACCAAATCCCAGGTAAAAGCGGCCCTCGTTCGAGTTATCCGGCTTCACCCATATCGACAGCTGGTCACCGGCATCGCCCAGTAATACATCAGTCTGATAATACCAATCCAGCTTATAACTATATCCACCATCAGTGATCCCATAAGATCCATCGTGAGCACAAGCGGAGATTGTCGATCCACCACCAATGTCGGCTGATATCCACGGAGACCAGGGCCAAGTACCGGTTTCAAAATCTTCTATGATCCAATAGGATGCAGCTGTGGTAGTATGTGAACGGCTATTCTGCACTTTATCGGACGATGCAAATCCTTCATTTTCCCATCCGAAGTTTCCCCGTGAAGTAGAAGACAATCTATTATAGGTCGCCTCATTGATACCATTCGCCTCCCATACTGAGATCTGGCTGCCGGCTGAGCTTCCTTGAGCAAGCACATCGCTGAACCCGCTGGGTGGCTTAGTATAATCGTTTGTTAAGGGCTGCGTCGGAGAAACAGCGCTGGCAGATACCTGTTCAGCGAGAATACTGAAAGCGAGACTACCGCCACCCACATTACTTAGAGTAATCGTTTTAACGGTCGTATCTCCCGCGAACAGGTCGGCGTGAAGCGAATCAGGTGTCACGCCGATGACAGGGGAGTTGACCTCGAAATCGGCCGTCATGGTGCTGGCAGAGCCAGAGATATTGCGGACGGCGACGTAGGTCTGGTTATCACTGTAGTCCTGACTGCCGGGTGTGCTAAAACTATCGAAGGTAAGATTGGCAGTTGTGCCGGGATAGGGATCACCGCCGTCGCCCTGGCTGCTGATATTCTGTTCAAGGTCCCACAAGCCGTCGGCTTGCTCCAGGGCCACACGGTAGTGGCCGTAGTCAGTATAGCCGGGATACCACTCATTGTCGTTCTGGGAGGTGACCGATTGATCCACGTGATAGATGAGCAGCCCGCTGCCGGGCAGGGCGGCGTCGTAGCCAAGCTGTTGCCGGTTTTCCACCAGGAAGTACTGATCACCGATGACCCCGTTGGTCCAGAGGCGGTAGACTTCGGGATAGGTTTCTACATTGGCAACAGCCTGTCCTGTAACCTCGACTGAGATATTCGTTGGGGTCACATAGCCCATCTGATAGTGGCACCAAGCATCGGGCAAGGCGGGACTGTCCCCCAGGTTGCCGTTCCAGCTACCGCTGGCCATCACGCTCCAGCTGCCCAAACCGTTGGAGGTGTAGTCCCTATCATACAGGTCCGGCAGGCCGAAGGCGGCGTGCCCCATTTCGTGGGCATAGACACCGACGGTCATGTCTTCGCCAGGATCAAATACATCATCCTCATCAATGTCCCAGTATTCCGGCTCCATGGAATAGTGGAAGATCGTAACACCGTCTAAAACAGGGGGATTATATGTCTCCCACGCATGCGACCATATATCATAATCACTACCGGTGAATTCGGCACCCGGTCCCGCGTGAACCACAAATAGGGCATCCACGAAGTTGTCCAGGTCATTGTCATATTGAGAGAAATCCACAACTCCGTCCACTGCCACCACCACATCCTCGACCAGTTTTTGGGCGTTCTGCGGATAAGTGCCCATGCCATTCAGCGCGTTTACATAATACGCATAGGTCTGAGGGGCGCGGTTCCATCCGGTAACGCTGGGCAGGTGTACGGTCACCACGTCCAGGTTACCGTAGCTAACCTGCTGGAAATAGTCTCGCATGGTACCGGGACTATTATTAAAAACCAAGCTATCGAAGAAAGCGGCCTCCACCTGCTGGATGTTGTCTGAGAAGTCCACCATCAGCACAAGGGCGTTGTAGCTGCCCATAGGAACGGCTGCGGGCCCCAACGATCGAGTGGCTTCCGACAGATCCGTTACCCGCCGGGCCAGAACTTCCGACGCGGCCCAGGGAGCATTTATGCCCCGTGCCCGTAGCTCATCAAGATGTTGGAGATAGTATGGCTCGGCGATCTGCCCAGCAGCTATCATCTGACGGACGCGGGAATGAGGCGGTATTGAGCCATCAGCAATATCCCCCATCGCAACGAATACGGCCAATAGTAGTGTGATTCGGTAAATACTTCTCATGACACCTTCCGGTTCCTCAGCCTGTCCAGGAATTGAAAATAGTATTTATATATGCTTCAATGTAATAGGTAGTATTATATACGTCAAGGTTATGTTTCTCGATGCTCTGGTCATGTGATCCTGATCACATTTAGTCTACTTGGCTTCAAAGCAGAATCGCTCACGTCGCTATAGTATCCCCTTATTCTCGTCAAGGGCATTTTATCATAACTTCCGCCTAGCCTGCAAACTTGAAGTATCTGCTTCGCGAGTCGTATATTTTCAGGCAACTCTCCAAAGAGAATGCGCCGGATGCGAAAATTATATGGCAGTTCTGCGCTGGTTTTGATATAAGGGGATCACTTTATGCCGTCTGTGCAGTATAAATACTCAAATATTGTATCCGATTATCAAATAGAAATCATCACAGTATCCATCACATGATTCAACACTATGTCTACCAATATGCACCAGCGTCTTATTGACCTTTTTCTCCAGCTAGCCGCTATTAACGCCACATCCGGAGCGGAAAAGCCGGTCGCCGAATTTATCAGGACCTTCCTGGCAGAGCGTGGGCTGGACAGCCGCGAGGACGATGCGCATCTCAAGAGTGGCGGCAACGCGGGAAACGTAATCTGCCGGGTTGGCGATGGCGGGGACTCTGTCTTCCTGGCCCATATGGACACTGCCCGGCCTACGGAGCAGCTCCAGCCCCAAGTCCATTCCGACCGCATCACCTCAGATGGAACGACGATCTTGGGCGCGGACAACCGGGCAGGCGTAGCCATCCTGCTATATGCCCTGGAACAAGCCTCCAGAAGCCGCGATGCCTTCCAAGACTTTACCGCAGCCTTTACTGTCTGTGAAGAGAGCAACCTATCCGGTTCGAAGCACCTAATCCTTGATGATGTTATCAAGATGGGATATGCCTTCGATTCCTCCCTTCGACCGGGTCATTTTATCCACGCCACCTATGGCGCCGTCCGTTTCACAACCAAGGTGCTAGGCAAGGCAGCACACGCGGGCCTTGAACCAGAGAAAGGCGTGAACGCCATCCAGGCGGCCGGACGGGCGATAGGCACGTTGCCCCTAGGCCGGTTGGATGATGAACTCACCGTGAACATCGGAACCATCTCGGGGGGAACCGCTGTCAACGTGGTCCCAGCAGAAACGCTTGTCAAAGGCGAAATAAGGGGCCGGGAAAATAAGCGGGTGGAAGACACTGTTAGGCAGATCTCGGAGATCTTCGCCACGGCGGCGGATGAGCTGGGGGCAGCGGTGGACTTCACCTCAACATGGGATTTCGAACCGTACTGCGTGGAGCCCGGCCATGAGGCCTACCGGAAACTGGTGGCGGCCCTCGAAACGGCCGGTCTGGAACCCGTACCACACATGTCCCCCGGCGGAAGTGATGCTAATTCACTCAATGCCAAGGGGATACCAGCTCTAAACGTAGGGATCGGCGCCCAGAAGCCCCACAGCGATGATGAGTTCATCCTAATCGACGACCTGGTTAAAAGCGCGGAGATCGCCTTGGAGCTGATCAGAACGTAGACTTTGCCAGGAAAATCCAGGAATCCCTGAAGACCTATTACTCCGCACTTCGCAACCGATGACGTGGCATAGAAATCCCTGCAAATCGATCCTGTGCCCTTGACATACAACATTCGAGGACTAAGAAAAGATGGCCAAACGTAGATTCAAAGCACCTAACACTTACTTCATTCTACTGGGAATCCTGGCCCTTGTAGCCGCTATGACCTGGCTGATCCCCGGAGCGGAGTATAGCACCACCACGGTTGAGGGCCGGGAGGTAGTTGATCCCAACACCTTCAGCTATATTGACAGCCAACCCCAGGGCTTGGCGGCCATTTTCATGGCACCCATCAAGGGCTTCGTAGATGCCGCCCTTATCGTCGGCTTCGTGCTTATCGTGGGAGGTGCTTTCGGTATTTTCCAAAGGACCAAGGCCATCGATTCGGGTGTAATGGCCCTGGCCGGAGCCCACCGGGTATCCCGGCTGGTCCGGCTGCTGACCATTCCCATTTTCATGCTCCTGTTCTCGCTGGGCGGGGCAGTCTTCGGCATGAGCGAGGAGGTGATACCACTTATCCTCATTTTTGTCCCCCTGGCGCTAACCCTCGGGTATGACTCCATTACGGGAGTGGCCATTCCATTCGTCGGGGCCGGGGCCGGATTCGCCGGGGCTTTCCTTAATCCCTTCACCATCGGCGTAGCCCAAGGCATCGCCGACCTGCCCCTTTTTTCGGGATTACCTTACCGCTTCCTCTGCTGGGTGGTGATAACGGCTGTGGCCATCGCGTATGTGATGGTCTACGCGGCCAGGGTGAAAACCACCCCCGAAAGAAGCCGGACCTGGGAGGAGGACACCGAGAAACGCCTCAACCTGGACACCGACCAGGCGGAAAATTTCGGCGGGATGGCCGGTAAAGATAAGCTGGTCCTGCTTACCTTCGCCGCCGGTATGGCTATACTAATCTTCGGCGTGCTGCGCTACCAGTGGTACATTGAGGAGATCGCCGCTGTTTTCCTGGTCACCGGCATCGCCGTAGGTATCGTTGGCCGACTGACGGCCGCTGATATTTCCGATGCGTTCATCAAGGGAGCCAAAGACCTGGTTGGGACCGCTTTGCTTATCGCCCTAGCAAGGGGTATCCTGGTGATCGCCCGGGACGGGCAGATTATCGCCACCATCCTGCATAGTCTCTCCACAGTGGTCGAGAGTTTCCACCCGATCGTCTCGTCCCAAATGATGTTTGTTGTCCAGACCGTACTGAATTTCTTTGTTCCATCAGGTAGCGGGCAGGCGGCCTTGACCATGCCCATCATGGCACCCCTCGCCGATCTAGTCGGCGTTACCCGACAGACGGCGGTGCTGGCCTTCCAGTTCGGTGACGGATTCAGCAACCTGATCATCCCTACCTCCGGCGTGTTACTTGGTGTACTGACTCTGGGGGGCGTTCCCTGGGAGAAGTGGGCCCGGTGGATCCTACCGCTCGAGGGCATTTACCTGCTGGTAGGGTGTTTGCTGCTGATACCGCCATACCTTATGGGCTGGATGTGAGGGGGGCGGTGAGAGTGGCTTGAAGCCTGGGACTGGGGGCTAACCCTACCGTCAGAAAATCACCATTGGTTGAAGAATAAGCTCCCAGGACTTGACTTTATCCTCGCCGAAGGCTCCGGTTTCGGCCTCATAGGGCCTGCGATGCTCGTAGAGGAATCCGACCTTCAATCCGGCCAGGATTTTCCTGAAGGGCATGAACCGGGCGTATTCGAGCAGAACCCTGGAAAAGCCGCCTCCTATTTCTGACGCAGGCATTTGAAGCTCCATTGCCGCCATGCTGTTATCTGACAGCCCTGTACCTCTACTTTGTTTATCTGTTCGCTGGCGTTTCAATGAGAGACTTATGGTATTAGAAATCTCCGGTATCCCATACCACCGGTAACCGGCCTTAAGGTCCCAGAAACGCTTCCTACCACCTTCGATCCCCTCGCCCTTGACTTTCCACTCGATCCTGAACCACTCCGCCTTGACAACGCAATTGTCGAATAGTTGCTGGATGCCGGCCGTAGCTACGAAACCCGCTGCTCCTGTAGCGGCAAGGACCAGCTCGTCAGCTTCGTCCAGGTCCCAGAAGGTAGCCAGCTGCCCAAGAAAAATACTCGTTGACCACGGCTCCTGGTAGCCCGCGCCGAGGCTTCTGATCAGGTTAAACTCCTGGCTGACATCGAAATATTGATAGCTGCTATTCTGCTCCGCTTCCAAGTACGCGGAGAATGCGGCCAGGGGATACCCAGTCAGTTCGATGAGGAAGTAGCCCGGCCTAACAGACCGACGAACAAGTTCCCGGTAGAGCTTGACCTCATCCTCTTCCCAAAGGGTAAAATCCCCATCCTTATCCAGGTCGATAAAGAGGCTGCTGTAGCTGCGATAGGGCCGCAAAACGAGGGCAGTGCCCCAGTCTCGCTCAAGCCATCTCCAGTGTTTGGCTGGTGATGGATTCACATAGCGGGAGGATCGGACAGGAGGCCTTCCATTCGATCCGGCACCCGCCTGAACCGGCAAGAAAAGGCAAAAGGCTATAATGATATTTCGCCGAAGGATGGAACGCATGCCTTATCAACTTAGTGAGCCACCAGGTAAAGGGCAAGTTGAGTGGATCTCAATCCACGGCCAACCAAGGACAGGGTTGGAAGGGCAGTTGCGGGGCAGCCGGACCTGTGTAATGAGGATTACATTTATAGCTGATCTCATCCCCCTGCCCCCACGCCTCAAGTTCTTTCAGTCCATCTACCTTCCCGCAGGGTGCTGTCCGGTATCTGAATAATCGTCGTTGTAGCTGTTTTAATGAGATTCTTGAGTCATTAGCAAGCCTAACGCCGACCTGAGCACTTCGATGGACTTCCAGTACTCATCCAGATGGATCCGTTCATCCGGGGTATGATCCAGGGTTGAATCACCGGGTCCGTAGGCTACAATGGGGCAACCCCACACCGGTCCGACAACATTCATATCCGTGGTACCAGTTTTAAGCACGAACCGGGGCCGGGCCTGCTGTTTCCTGATAGCCGCCAGGAAAGCCCGCACCAGGGGTGAGTTCTTCTCCCCGATAAACGCCTCTTCCCGGTTCACGATTTCCAGCTCGTATTGACCATTAATGACCGAAGCCATAATTTGCGTCAGGACTGGCTCCAGGTCCTTAGTGGTGATATCGAGGGGGAGGCGAAATCCGGCCTCCAGTTCAATATTACCGTAAGCGCCTTCGTCAGTAGCCATGATACGCCGCAGGAACGGGGATAGTCGTTGGAATTCCTTTTCTCGTCCAGCATTCACGCTCTGGCAGTATTCCACCAGGGCATTCCAGCATTCGACAGCAATCTCCGCCGGCAGCCGGTCCCGACCTGCGGAGTGCGACAGGGGCGGCCGCAGGCTGACTTTAGCCTGCAGGACCCCTTTATAGCCCAGGGTTATCCGATCCCAGCCGCTCGGCTCACCGATCACGCAGTACTCAGGCCGGCCTTTCAAGCTGGTCCTGTAGCGAGCACCCCTACTGGTGGGTAGTTCCTCTTCCACCGCACCGACAACCGTTACCCGCCAGCCTTGAGGTACGTCGACGAGTGCAGCCGCAGAAGCAAAAGCGCACAGCGAGCTTTTGGCATCTACGGCGCCCCTTCCATAGAGTAAGTCATCATCACGGTACACAGGAAGCTCGCCTGGAAAGGTATCAACATGTCCCAGCAGGAGGACCTCTCGATGCCCGCCTCCCCGCTGGCCAACCGCATTGCCCACTTTATCAAGGTGGGCGTCGAAATCATGACGGCTAAGCCAACCCGCCAAGAAGACAGAGGCCTCATGCTCCTGTTGTGAGGGACTGGGGATAGCCACCAGACCTTCCAGGAGGGATATAGCTTCCTCCCGATAAGAGACCACTTCCTTGGTCGCTATCCTATCGGGCATAGGGCTGAGACCAGGGGATCCTACCTGCTCTCCTCTTTTTCCCATAATGGTTGGGCGCTAACCTCCGCTCGGGTCTTCGTTCAATTCCCGCAGGACATCGGCAATACCCTGCACTATGCCGGCCAGATCTTCCTCAGCTATAACGAGTGGGGGCAGTAACCGCAAAACCGTTGGACCTCCCGGGATCACCAGGACACCCTTGCCCATGAGGGCTTTTATCACAGGCCCCACCCGGGAACGCAGATCAACTCCGATCATAAGCCCACGCCCGCGTATTTCACGTATCCGGGTGGACTTTATCCCCCTCAGCTCCCGGACAAATTGTTCACCGAGTGTGGCGGCCCGGCCGGGGAGGTCTTCATCCGTCAGGATACGCAACACGGCCCTGCCGGCGGCACAGGCCAACGGATTCCCACCGAAAGTGGAGCCATGTGACTTAGTGGGCAGCTGGCCTAGAGATTCACGCCAGACAACCGCACCCATAGGTATTCCACCACCAAGGGCTTTCCCCAGGCAAAGGACATCGGGGAGGAGATCAAAGTGTTCACACGCGAACCATTTTCCGGTGCGCCCCATACCGGTCTGTATTTCATCCACTACCAGGAGCACCCCTTTCTCATCACATAAATGACGAACAGCGTTCAGATACTCAGGATCTGCAGGCCAGACGCCTCCCTCACCCTGGATAATCTCCAATACCACCGCCGCAGTGCGCTCGGTCACCTCAGCTTCCAGTGCCTCGACGTCATTGAGTGGTACGTGGCTGACTCCCGGGAGCAGGGGTTGAAAAGCATCCCTGTATTTATGATTCCAGGTCAGACTCAAGGCACCCATAGTCCGACCGTGAAATGCCCTCTTATGTGCCACTATATCAGTGCGTCCGGTGAAGTAGCGGGCAACCTTTATGGCTCCCTCAATCGCCTCAGTGCCGGAGTTGCACAGAAACACCCTGTCCAGATCACCGGGAGTACGCTGCGTCAGTTCATGTAGAAATCGCGCCCGCTGATCGCTATAGAAGGCTTCGTGGCAGATCGTGAGTCTGTCCAGCTGCTCCAACACCGCTGCAGTTAATACCGGATGGTTGTGCCCGACGTTCGCCACACCGATACCTGCTACGCCATCAATGTAGCGGTTGCCGTCGGCATCCCACAATATGGCTCCCTCACCGCGCACCATAGCCACCGGACGCTTGGCATAAGCGCCCGAGGTGTGGGTATCCTCCAAGGCCAAGATCTCGGTCATCCTTGGAACAGCTGTAGTTGACCGGGTCATCTGTAATACGCTTTCTTATGCAATTATAGTCCCCTTCCCTTTGAGTGCCTGCTGCACCGGTTGACGCACCCGCCCATCGGCAAAGATAATCCGCTTCACTCCTCCTGCCAGCGCTTCAGACGCCCCCATGAGTTTCTTCTTCATTCGCTCGAGCGCAACATCCATAAAGTCGTCGAGGTTGGCTGCGGTTATCCGCCGGATAAGGGTAGCCTCATCCGGATATTTCTCAAGCAGACCTGGTACGTTAGACAAAATCACCAGGGTATCGACCCCCAGAGCCACAGCAGTAGCCGCCGCAGCCCTGTCGCCATCAACATTGATACCCTCGCCGTCATAGGAGATAGCGGGTGGAGTCAGCACAGGCAGGTAGCCTGTGTCTAGTAGTGAATTTAGCAGGGGTGTGTTCACCTGCTCAACCCGCCCGGTGTAATCATCACGCAGAACCCGCCGGCGGCCATCCGGGTCAACGATCCTGATGGTCTGCTTCCGCCGGCCTTCCCACAGCCGCCCATCCATGCCACTGAGTCCCACAGCATTTACTCCACGAGCCTGGAGCCGTTCTACTATTCCCTTATTCATCTGCCCGCAATAAACCATCTCGAAGATTTCCAAGGTACGGCGGTCGGTGCGGCGACTGATATAGCCACTGGTTGAAGTCACGAACTCCGGGGGATGGCCCAGAGCGTTGGCGACCTCATTTGTCAGGGCTGAGCCCCCATGCACCAAGACTAGCCGCTGACCCTGCGCCACCAAGTCCGCGACATCATCGGTGATCGCGTCGTAGTCCATATCTATCGCGCCGCCAACCTTTAGTACCAGCACAGGTTTTCCCTTCATGTTAAATGGGATGCAGGCCGGGGAAAAGCAGCCCCGTGGTCTCATCCCAGCCCATCATGACATTCAGTGACTGGATCGCGCTCCCCGCCGCGCCTTTCATCAAGTTGTCAAGGGCTGCGATTACCACCACATGACGCGGGGAGCCCTCGACATCCACCTCAAATCCCACGTCACAGAAGTTGCTGCCAGCCAGGACCTTGGGCTCGGGATAGCGATGGATACCGGTCCTCTGCTTCACCAGCCTGATGAAGGCCTCTTCACTATAAGCGTTGCGATACAGCTGCCATATCGACTTTTCATCGACGGATTCATTTAAAAAACAGTGGGCCGTAGCCAGCGCACCCCGGACCAGTTCCACAGACGTAACGGAGAAGTGGAGCTCGAAGTAATCCCCCAGGGCTTGCATGACCTCGGCCTGATGTCGGTGCCCGGTGGGTTTGAAAGACCGCACGGCTCCGCTGCGCTCAGGATGGTGAGAACCGACGTTGGGCTTCGCACCCCCTTCCGAGGAACCGACTTTGATATCAGCCACTACCCGCTCCAGCATCCCGGAACGCGCCAGGGGTGCCAGAGCAAGATTAGCTACAGTAGCGTTGCAGCCTACGCCTGACACATAGCGAGCCCGGGCAAGTTTCTCCCGGTACAGCTCGGGCAGCCCGTACATAAATTTCCCCAGCCATTCCGGAGCCGGGTGCTCCTCATGGTACCATTTCCGATAGTCAGCAGGATTATCCAGGCGAAAGTCGCTGGAGCAGTCGATGATTTTGGGAGCAATTGCCTTGTAGCGGTCGATATCACGAGCCGCCTCGCCGTGCGACAGGCACAGGAACAGAATATCGCAGGGAGCCAGGTCGTCGGGGTGGGAAAACTTCAGCTCTGTCACTCCGCGGAGATTGGGATGGGGTGTGTAGACGTATTTCCCGGGCAGGCGTCTTGAAATCACCTGGGCCAGGCGCAGCCGCGGGTGGGAAAGTGCCAACCGGAGCAGCTCCCCCCCCGTATAGCCACTACCCCCTACGATGGAAATTTGAACCAACTCAGACATGCTCATCCCGCTTCCCGGCAGTCACCCGTATAAAATAGTCAACAATAGCACCCGGGATATCCACGCCGGTGATGTCGATGCTATTGCGGAACTCCATGGTGTAATTCACCTCGTTTGCCAGCAGCTGACCATCCCGAGTTTCCAACAGGTCCACGGCCACAATCCCACCACCTACGGCCTCAGCTGCTGCCAGTGATAAAGCATTGATCTCGGATGTTACCGGGCAGTTTTCCACCCGTCCTCCCCGGGCGGTGTTGGTAATCCAGTGGTCCGAGTGGCGGTAAATGGCAGCCACGGTTTCATCCCCTACGACGAAGGACCGAATGTCACGGGCCGGTTTATCAATATATTCCTGGATATAGAAAATGGAGTGATGATAACTCCCCAGGACCTCCTTGTGTTCAAGGATTGTTTCAGCTGCATCTCGATCATTCACTTTCGAAAGCAGCCGACCCCAGGAACCCACCGCCGGCTTAAGAACCACTGGATAGCCAAGCTCTTCAATTGCCTCTAAGGCCGATTCCGGTGTGAAGGCCACCCTACATCGGGGAACCGGCACACCATTCCGAACAAGAGCCGACGTTGTTTCCAGTTTGTTTCCACAAACCAGTGCCACTTCGTAGCAGTTGACAGTGGGTATGCCCCAGTCACTGAAAATGCGGAGGGCATATAGAGCCCTAGAGTGGTTGATGCAGCGTTCGAGGATGCCGTGAAATCCCTGCCAGTTCCGCTCCTGCAGATTGAACACGATCTGGCGGTCATCGATTATTTCCACTGGGGTTCGGCGGGACTTGAATGCCGCCAGCAACAGCTTCTCTTCCACTCGAACCCTTGATAAAAGTATGCCAAGCATAATAACACCTTTGGCAGTTATGAGGACCTTTACTACTCCCCCCAGTCTTCTTCTTCTTCCGGAGCCGGGGCAACCTCTAAAGGTTCAATGTTGATCACTTCAAGTTCCATGCCACAATCGCCGCACTGAAGGATCTCTCCCTTTACAGTATCAGCGGCTACGGCAATCTCATATCCGCATTCCGGGCATGGACTTTGTTGACTTTTGCTCATCTTCCATTCTCCTTCAGGTCAGTGTTTCAGCGTATCTCAGCTGCCTACAACCAAGACAGACTTCCAGGCATGAGACAGCCAATCTGTTTCAGACAGAAAAGCAAAAGGCCCTCGAGAAATTCGGGGGCCTGGTGCAATTCTTCTGGATTTTGAGACGGACTACACGACAATGACCCCCGGACAACTCCGGGCCTTAGCCTTCATGTCAGCCTTGTTAACCATTATGAACATGGTAAGACAAATTATACCAGGTATCATCTTAAATGCAAATGTATTTTATATGTGCAGGATATTTACCTCTCAATAAAGGGAGTACCATCCCGCTCGTAAATCATGCTTACCGCGATTGCAGCACACGGATTTTTATATTGCGATACCAGACCGCATCGCCATGATCCTGCAGGATAATGTGTCCCTTCCTTTTATCGGCAAAACCGGGAATGTTGCGATACTTGCTGGCGGCAAGCAACGAATCCATGAGGGGTGTGCCTAGATCAAAGTCTACGACTTTAGTGCCATTGAGCCAATGCTCACCGTGGTTGCCCTGAAAAACTATGCGTGCCTGGTTAAACTCCCCGACAGGCTGCAGCTGCTTGTTCTGCGGGGCGATCAGATCATACAAACCACCTGATTCGTGGTCCTTGTCCATGGCATCTGGATGCTGGCTGTCATCAAGAACCTGGTACTCGAAACCAAGGGCCGAATGAGATGAGCCCTCTGATATCGACAGCTCCTCGGACACGTTATACTTAACGCCGCTATTCCCGCCCGGACTGATCCGCCACTCGAATGACAGCTCGAAGTTCTCAAAGGAGTCGATGGTCATGAGGTCGCCGCCGTTGAGCGGCTGCCCATCGGCCTGCTTTGGCACTTCCTCGCTGGCTACCTTCATGATGCAGCCGTCTTCGATGAGCCAGTGCCCCGGCGGTACCACATCCCTGCCCAGACCCCGCCACCCGGTGAAGGTCTTGCCATCAAAGAGCAGTTGAAGGCCTGCCACCCTTTCCGCTTCGGTGAGCGTATTGGCCGGCGCGACGGCCGGTGCCGGCGGCTGGGTAGTCTCCTCAAACGCCCCGGCCTTCTCAGTTGAGGCACAGGATAGAACAGTCAGCATCAGCAGAAATGTGACTGAGACCGAGATGAGTCTGCGTCTTGCAGCTATGGCAAGCTTGACAAGTATGCTATTCGGCATATTCATACCCTCCAACTGAATGTTGAAACATCATCGAGTACTTAAATAAGATCTTCAATAGAAAATACCGCCGAAGCCCTAGGTCCTGCATCAGCGATAGTAACCATTAATAAGATGGAACGGAAGTGATTCGTTATTAAAAGCTGATGCTCCAAACAGTGATTAGGGACTCTCGAGAGCTAATGAAGGATAAGATGTTTTCCTTAATTAGCACAACATCCGCCATTCCTACAAAGCGATAATTGAGACTTAGGCAATTATATTGCGCTCCCACCGGAGACTAAACCAGTGAAGCCCATACCCAAAAATGTACGAGGCAGTGGAAAGGATCCGGCAATATATAACTGATACCCAAGCCCGGAAACAGCCGTGATCATTGAGCAGCGACGTCTTCTTGGGAAATGGAAAAGTTACTCGTAGATTATATAGGTGTCTGGCGGCTGCTGAAATAATGCTGGGTGAGGCAATTGCCTAAATCTGAAGCGAAAAGTCAGGGCTGCTGCCGGAGTAAACCTTGAAGTGATATTGTGGCGCAGACGGATTTAACGCCGGAAATCAACGAGTCTCACAAGATAGAGGATTTTTAAACATCTCGACCGGAAAAAATGAATCGGATAGACGAGGGGGACTGGTATGGTGAATAATATCATCAGCGAAAAATGGCCTGCCGAGCATACAGTTATATTAGAGCTAAACCGCCCTGAGCATTATAATGCACTTAATATGGACTTATTACTTGAAATGGAAAAATGCCTGGAGAAACAAAAGGGAGATGATGCCAGAGTGCTAATAATTACAGGTGCTGATAAATCATTTTCTTCAGGAGCAGACCTCAAAGAAATTAGAGCATACAGCTCACAAGAAATGCGCGAATTTTCCCTTACCGGTCATAGAGTATTGAAGAAGATCGAAGATTTTCCGTGCCCGGTTATCGCCGCCGTCAATGGATATGCCTTAGGAGGCGGCTGCGAACTAGCGTGCTCCTGCGACCTGATATACGCAGCCGAATCGGCTAAATTTGGCCAGCCAGAATCAAAGGTTGGACTGATACCAGGTTGGGGTGGTACTTTTCGATTACCCCGGCATATCGGAGTAGTGAAAGCCAAAGAACTGGTCTTCACCGGCAGTATTATCGCAGCCGGGGAAGCTGCAGATACTGGACTGGTGAATGCGGTATTTCCTGACGATCAGTTTATGGACAAGGTCCTGGAAATCGCCGAACAGATAGTGAAGAACGCCCCGATTGCCAACCGGCTATCTAAAAAGATGTTGAACCGTTATCAAGATGATATAGAATCACTGATAGATGAAGAGAGCCTAGCTCTGGCTTTCTGCGCTTCATGTGAAGATGGGAAGGAAGGGATCGAGGCCTTTCTGGCAAAGCGGGAACCCGTCTTCCAAAATAGATAAAAGCGAGCATTTTTCCACAACATACGAAAAAAGGTAAAGCAGACCACATGATTAAAATAAATCACAAAATCAAACCATCGGATCTCAGCTCGAAAATTCAATTACTGTGGGAATTATCCGGCAAGAAGATAAAATCCATCGAGGAAGGCTTTGATCCCTCCCAAGGATCACCGGTCTTTACCGTTGAGGGCAAATACAGCACTCGAGGCTGGACCGAGTGGACCCAGGGCTTCCAGTATGGATCCCAGATACTACAGTTCGATGCGACCGGTGAAGAAACATTCCTGGAGGCGGGCAGAAGAAATATTGTCACTTCCATGGCGACCCACGTCTCAGATTTCGGAGTACATGATCACGGTTTCAACAACGTCAGCACCTATGGCAATTCACTTCGATTAATGAATGAAGGTAGAATTGCTCCGAATCAGTGGGAAAAGGACTTCTACGAACTAGCGCTGAAAATTTCGGGTGCCGTTCAGGCCAGACGCTGGACAAGGATAGGAAGCGGCGAGGGGTACATTTATTCCTTCAATGGTCCGCATTCACTGTTTGTTGATACCATTCGCTCATGCAGAAGCCTGGCATACAGTCATAGACTGGGACACCGGCTGGACGATGAGGATGGTCACCCTGTCAGTCTACTTGAGCGCCTGGTACAGCACGCCCAGGCAACTGCCAGATATTCTGTCTATTACGGCGAGGATAGGGACATCCATGATATAAAGGGCCGCACCGCACACGAGAGTATTTTCAATGTCAGTGACGGTTCGTATCGCTGCCCGAGTACGCAGCAGGGCTATTCTCCATTCTCTACCTGGACCCGTGGGCTTGCCTGGGCAATGTGTGGATTCGCCGAACACCTAGAATTCATTGATACCCTTGAGGATGGAGAATTGGAGTCGCTGGGGGGCAGAGCCGAAATAGAAGGCTTTATGCTGAAGGCGGCTAGCGCGACCAGTGACTTTTACATTGACAATACGCCGGAAGATGGCATTCCCTACTGGGATACCGGCGCTCCAAATCTTCATAAACTGGGAGATTATTTACAGCAGCCAGCGGATCCGTACAACGATCATGAACCGGTTGACAGCTCGGCAGCGGCTATAGGAGCTCAAGGTCTTTTACGGCTAGGCAGATATATAAGTTCAAAAGGTGGTTCTGAGGCCGCCGACCGCTATAACCAGGCAGGACTGACTATTCTGGACACTCTTTTCGACACTCCCTATCTAAGCACGGACCAAGAGCACCAGGGACTGATACTACACTCAGTATATCACCGCCCCAACGGCTGGGACCATATCCCTGAGGGTCACAAAATCCCGTGTGGAGAATCGAGCATGTGGGGAGATTATCATGCCCGGGAAGCCGCACTGTATGTACAGCGGCTTATCACAGGTGAACCATATCTCACATTCTTCGGTTGATCGGAAAGATGCCTGATTAACATGAGCGTCGAGCCGTTGACCAATTTATCCAAACTCTGCCTTCATACAATAACTACCAGGCCATGGTCGATCGAAGAAGCAGCTGCCAAATATTCAAAGGCCGGGATCGGAGGAATAACGGTGTGGCGGGAGGCCCTTGAAAAACGCGATCCCGCTACCATCGGCCAAATGCTCAGTGATCAGGGACTAACCATTGTTTCATTATGTCGCGGTGGATTCTTTTCCCACAGGGAACCAGAGAAAAGGCAGTCGGCCATTGATGAAAACCGAAAGATAATCGACGAGGCCGCCGCCCTAGGAGCACCCCTGATCGTACTGGTCTGCGGTGCCGATCCGAATCAAATGCTGGAAGAGTCCCGCCGACAGATAGTAGACGGCATCGGTTCCATTCTGCCTCACGCCGAGGCCTGTGGTATCAGACTGGCCATAGAGCCCCTGCATCCTATGTATGCCGACGATAGATCGGCCATTAATACCCTTAAGCAGGCAAACGATGCCTGCGAGCAGCTACAGTCGGAATGGATCGGCGTTGTCGTGGATGTGTACCATGTCTGGTGGGATCCGGACCTTAGAAGGGAAATTAAACGAAGTGGACATAACAACAGGCTTTTCGCATTTCACGTATGTGATTGGAAAACGCCGACAACCGACCTGTTGCTCGATCGTGGATTAATGGGCGAAGGCTGTATCCCTATCAGGACTATCAGAGGGTGGATGGAAGAAAGCGGATTCACCGGGTATAACGAGGTTGAAATATTCTCCACCATCTACTGGGAGCAAAATCAGGACCGGTTCCTGGAAAAGATTAAGAAAGCCTATCTTGAAAATACCTAGGCAACACTCAACCTGCCTATTTAATCGTCAATATGGGTGAGAATGAATGAATGATAAAATAAAGGTACAAACGGTCGGTATTATCATGAATGGTGTCACCGGCCGAATGGGGACCAACCAGCACCTGATGCGATCAATAGTGGAGATCATCAAACAGGGTGGTGTGAAAATCGGTGAAGACCAAGTTATGCTACCCGATCCGATACTGGTAGGACGCAACCCGGTGAAGCTTGAAGAGCGATCTAAATTATCCGGCATTGAGAAGTGGACGATCGATCTTGATGAGGTGCTGAGCGATCCTCACTACACGATCTACTTCGATGCCCAAACAACAGATCGCCGGGCAGCAGTATTGAAGAAGGCGATCAAAGCTGGCAAACAGATCTATTGTGAGAAACCCACAGCTAATACTGCCAGGGAAGCCTACGAGATCTATCAGCTGGCACGCGACGCCGGTGTAAAGCACGGGGTAGTACACGATAAGCTCTGGCTGCCCGGATTCCTGAAATTGAAACAACTTATCGACGATGGATACTTCGGCGAAATCCTGTCTATCCGGGGTGAATTCGGCTATTGGGTTTTCGAGGGCGATCGCATCAGCTCCCAGCGGCCATCCTGGAACTATCGCAAGGAGGACGGCGGCGGGATCATCCTGGATATGTTTCCCCACTGGAGCTATGTACTCGAAAACCTTTTTGGCCGGATCGAGGCTGTATCCTGCATAGGCGCAACTCATATCAAGAAGCGCTGGGACGAACTGGGTAAGCCCTATACCTGCACGGCTGAAGACGCGGCCTATGCCACCTTCAAACTGGAGTCAGGTGTGATCGCACAGTTTAACTCAGACTGGGTTACCCGCGTACGCCGTGACGACCTGCTCACTGTCCATATTGACGGGACTGAAGGCTCGGCTGTTGCCGGATTACGGAAATGCTGGATCCAACCCTATAATAGTACACCGAAGCCGGTATGGAATCCTGATATTGAAAGCCCAATAGACTTTCTGGATAGTTGGACCACGGTCCAGAACCACGAAGCCTACGATAACGCCTTCAAGGTCCAGTGGGAGCTGTTCCTGAAACACGTGGTAACAGACATACCCTTCCCTTACGACCTTCTCTCGGGAGCCAGGGGTGTGCAGCTGGCAGAAAAGGGGCTTGCATCGTGGCAGAACCAAGCCTGGGAAGACGTCCCTGAGCTGAAAGGGTAATCTAGCATCCTCTTCCAAGGCACAATAACTGATATTACCTGTTCAATGGAAAATCGAGAGATGAACGAGTCGAGAGTAATACAAATATCCAATTTGGCCATCAGGCAGAAGGCGTATTTGTTAAAAACCGTCGGCGAAAGTGACGTAAAGCTGGTTGCCGGCATAATCATGAATCGCAAACCATGAAAAAGATAGCACTGATAACCGGCGGCACCCGTGGTATCGGATATGGTATCGCCAGGTGCCTGGCGCGGGAAGGGTACGATCTAGCAGTTGACGACATCCGAGATGAAAACGATGTCACAGTGGCACTTCAAGGCCTCAGAGATATGGGTAGCGAGGTAATATACTGCCGGGCTGACATAAGTGACCCAGAGGCTCGAAAGAGGATGCTAAATGATATTCGAGAAGCGTACGGACAACTGAATGTATTGGTCAACAATGCTGGTGTGGCTCCCACTGAGCGCAAGGACATCCTTCAGACTACCGAAGAGAGTTTTGAACGCCTAATACGTATCAACCTACAGGGGCCGTTTTTCCTAACCCAAGCAGCGGCAAACTGGATGATTGAGCAAAAGAATACATTGCCCGATTTTACCGGATGCATCATCAATATCACCTCGATATCCTCGACAGTTGCGTCTCCCGACCGAGGGGAATACTGTATTTCAAAGGCCGGTCTGAGCATGGCGAGCCGTTTATGGACGGTGCGGCTGGGTGAATTCGGCATCCCGGTATATGATGTGCGACCCGGCGTAATAATGACTGATATGACCGCTCCCGTGAAAGAAAAATACGATAAACTAATTGCTGAAGGCCTCACGTTGCAGGCACGATGGGGCGAACCTGACGACATCGGGAGAGTGGTCGCTGCACTGGTGCGAGGAGACCTGGCCTACTCGACCGGTCAAGTGATCATGGTAGATGGGGGTCTTACGGTGCCCAGACTTTGATAAGCGCAGGGGCTGTTGGCCGGTAACGATGAGGCTACAGCCTAGAGAAGACGTTTCCCGTTAACATAATAGGCTCAAAAGAAGGAATTTGCACATGAAGAACAGGAGTACCCTTTTCTGGAGACTTTGTTGGATAGGAGCTGCTCTGCTTTGCGTTCTTACCTTTACACCGGTGGTGATCCCTTCGGGACATTTCACGCCATTTGTCGCCGGAATGCCCCGCACCATATGGACCGGAATCCTAGTCTATATAGGCCTAGTGCTACTCACACT
Organism: Fidelibacterota bacterium; assembly: GCA_020354025.1. Classification (GTDB taxonomy): domain Bacteria; phylum Fidelibacterota; class Marinisomatia; order SCGC-AAA003-L08; family TS1B11. Next base: position 730,886 of record CP070638.1, read on the forward strand.
TGCCGCAAACATCGTCTACAAGGAGCGCGATATTGACGGGGGAGCGGATAAATGAATATGTGGTTAGCAATACTTGGTACACTGTGGCTAGCCATGCTAGCCTTTTTCGGGCTCAGGTCCCTTCGAAAGACCCGAGGCGCGGATGACTATATACTGGCCGGCTCCAATATAGGGATGCTTCTAGGCCTGATGACCTTTGCGGCTACGCTATTCAGCACATTCACTCTGATGGGCATGCCTGACTTTTTCCGTAACCACGGTGTCGGTGCCTGGATTTTTCTGGCGATCTCCGATGGAGCAATGTTTTTCGTGATCGTATGGTTCGGTCTACATTTGCGCCGCCGGGCTGCTGAGAAGGGGTTTCGGGGAGTGGCGGGATTAATGAGTGCCTGTTATGATAATCGGTGGGCGGGATTCGCCTGCTTCGCCGCCGTGTTTCTCTTCCTAGTGCCCTATGTGGCTATCCAGGTCCGCGGCATCGCCATCTTCCTCAGTGCCGTATTCCCGGAAGCCCTGCCCGCCTGGGGCTGGTCGGTCGCGATTGTCATCACCATGCTTCTCTACAGTGAGGTGGGCGGCCTACGCGCTATTATCTACAGCGATGTTCTACAAGGGACAATACTGCTGACCGTGATCTGGATCATCGCCATCGGCTGTATCCGTCACTTCGGCGGAGTTGAAGCCATGTTCAGGCAGGTGCAGGTCACCAATGAGGCACTGCTTTCCACACCCGGCCCGTTGGGGCTTTTCACACTCCAGTTTCTGATCGCCTCGTTTCTAGCGATTGTGATGATTCCGATCACCCAACCGCAGGTGACCACCCGGCTCGTAATCATGCGCAATACGCGGCTCATGCAGCACAAGGCTGTAGGTCTGGGTGTATTTACGCTGCTGATCCTGCTACCGACGGTGGCTATCGGTATGTACGGGGCCGTACACTATGCGGATGCCTCAACGCGTGATTTCCTAGCAGGTGTACTGCTCTTTGAGCAGCTGGATATCATTGCCGCCGCCGTCGTGATCGGGCTCCTGGCCGCAGCCATCTCCACCGCTGATTCCCAGATTTTCGCCCTCGGTACGGAGCTGCGTTCGCTACTGTCCGGCGATGAACAGAAGGTGCTCATTTTCACCAGAATCGCGATTATGTTTTTCGGGCTGGCCGCCCTTGTTTTTTCTATTCTGAGCAGTGATGAGCTGGTGTTATTGGCACGCGTCAGTTTTGCCGGAACATCCATGGTAGGACCTTTGATCCTCGCCGGTATCCTCTCACCCCGTCCGCCCGGCATTGAAGTGATTATCGCGGGAGCGGTTGGACTACTGCTATTTCTGGCATCGCTACTGAACCTTGTGCCTTCAATGATCGGCCCGCTACGGCTTGACCTGCTACTGTTATTGGCAATCGGCGCATTTACGCTGGCTTCGGTACTCTACCGCAATTACCGTTTTAAGACCTTGGACCAGGTCACAAAGGTTACTGACAAGGACGTAAATAGGGGAGAATGACGCTTACCAGCCGTAGTGTTTATGGAGGCCGAAACCAATGGTCAGCATACCCCCACTCTCAAGAGCCGCCGTTATGATGTACTTGTCGTTTAGCAGATAATCCACTCCCAATACCAGATTGGGGTATGGTGTGAAATCCTTGCCTATCTTTGCTCCGATACCGATACCGAAGACGCCGATCATTTTCCGCCGGGGCTGATACCGAGCCCGGGTGATCATAGACCCGTGAATGAGTAAATCGCCGGTGTAAGCGACGGTGTATTTTATAGCATAACCGGGGACAAAATTCATGAACTCCAGGACCTTGGGTGCGGGCGCCTCCCGAGAGAGTCCCATCGCGTACGCACCGGAACCACCAAGACCCAGGTTACCTGTGATATGGGCGGCTCGGCTGCCGTCGAGGAAGACAAAAGACCCCAGCTCTACCTGAGCAAGAGCCATGGCAGGCATCAGTGAAAAAAGGATAAGTGAAGTCTTTCGCATAGGTCTCTCCTATGTAAAGTAACAATTTACTTATTGCTCTCTATCCCGGCGGACTGTATCCGGCTCGCGATTTTATCACCGCGCGAGAGAAGAATCAACCCCTACAGCATTTAGAAGTCGGTGGATACGGAGAAGAAGTGTTGCCCCGGCGGTCCAGTATTCGTATGCTTAGGCACTGTGAATACCCATGATATTTCCATACAGATAGCGCTCTATTACGTCATGGGGATTCTAGCAGCTGCTATTGTCTTCCGCATCATCCGGTCTCGCAGGCGGCACCGGGATAAGAACCGAAAATCCATTTTCTAGGCCTTGAAGATTCGGAAATGGCACTGATCCTCATCGTTGATGATTCATCATTCCAGCGCAGAGTCATTCGACGCCTCGTACACCAGGCAGGGCACGAAACCGAAGAAGCTGAAAATGGCCGGACCGGACTGGAGAGAGCCGCTACCTGGAAGCCCGACATTATCCTGACCGACCTCCTGATGCCTGAGCTGGGCGGCCTGGAGCTACTGGAAGCTCTGCGTGAGCAGGGCTTCGCTATCCCCGTGATAATCATCACGGCCAACATCCAGGAAAGTGTACGCCGCCGATGCCTGGAGCTGGGGGCTGCTGCGGTGGTCAGCAAGCCTATCTGTGAGGATGATCTGCTCACTGCCATGGAGGAGGCGCTGGGAGACGAAAAATAATAGCCGCATAAAGCTGAAATCGTGGGCAAGTCGATTCTCTTGGTCAAGTCTAGCCGAGCCCACGACTGGCCGATAAGCGGCGCGTTAAACGATATCTGGGGAAACTCCGCCACCACCTCAATACCCTGAACCGGGAAATATGAAGTGAAAAATCAGTATGACATATGACCTCCATTTCTATGGAGTATTCAATCCAACCAGTTCCTAGCCCCCGATAATTTTGACATTTGTAATAGGAAGATATTAAATTGCCATTATCCTTTAATCGCCGAAAGATTATAATAAAGTCGCAGGGACAGCAGAGGCAATAGTGAGCTATCTTGGAGAAGATACGTTCCAGTCTGTGCTGATCTCGAAACTCTGATTTCTTGAACTAAGAAGTAACTTCCAAGGGCGACGCCATGAGGCTTGACGACACTTTCTTCCCTCCGGATTTGCGTCTTCTCAATAATGCTGATGCCAATCCCAGAAGTAACTACGCTGAGACAAGATCTTCACTGGGGTGTATGAACCAGACTGAGCTTGGAGTGATAAATCCTATACATTGTCGGAAAATTGGAGAGGCTTGAAATGTTCAATCTACCCGAGAAACTAATCCACTCTCTCACATCGCCCAGCTTTACCGATAAGGAAAGCACTCGCATCGCGGGACGACTTAACACTCTGCTGTTATGGGGATTGGCCTTGGTGGCAGCGGTCGGCTTTGTGAACATTGCTGCCTCTCCCCGCCCACTCCCCCAGTTTATCACCATCTGCGCGATCCTAGGCGGACTGTTGGTTAACCTGCTCCTGTATGGTAAGGGATACATACGGCTCGTCAGGCTACTGTTCCCGATCACCGGCTGGATCATTGTTACATTTGTCGTGCTTTTTTCAGGCGGGATTAATTCTCCCAGTCTCGCGGGCTATGTCCCCTTCATTCTGTTTGTTGGCCTGATCTACGGGCTACCCTACGGAATAGGTGCAACGGTTATAAGCATATTGACCAGCGTGGTCATTCTGACTTTTCAGGCGCAGAACCTCTTGCCTGAGCAGCTACTCGTCTATAGGCCAATCAGCATGTGGGCGACCTACATGCTATGGTTCATTGGTACGGCAGTGCTGCTCTATGTGAGCTCCAGGGAATTCTGGAGGGCGTTATGGGCAAACCTGTCTCGCCTTCGGAGTCTGTTCGACACCATGTCTGAGGGAGTAGTCCTGATCAATCCTGACGGCCAGGTCATCCAGGCTAATCCGGCCGCCGAGCGCATCCTAGGGCTGAAACGTTCAGAAATCGAAAGCCGAAGTCATATCAGTCCGGTGTGGGAGGTCCTCCGCCCTGATGGCTCGCCGATGCCACCTGAGGAGAGGGCCAGTCCCCGCGCTATGAAGGAAAAGCGTCCGGTGAATGACGTAATGACGGGCGTCAGGCGGCCAGATGGTTCTATGTGCTGGATCAACGTCAGCGCTGCGCCGATCATGAACGCAGCCGGCAAGCTGGAGGGCGTCATAAGTACGTTCGCGGACATCACTACACACAAGCAGACAGAGAAGGAGCGGGAACTGGCCAAGGAAGCGCTACGGGAGAGCGAGGAGCGGTTTAGAGACTTAGCCGAGTTACTACCAGAAACCATTTATGAAATGGATACAGGTGGTAACCTCTCCTTCGTGAATCGCAATGCACTTAAGAAGTTCAAATACACCCAACAGGACTTTGATCGAGGCTTAAACGGCTTTGATATGATCATCCCTGATGATCGTCCTAGAGCAATGGAGAACGCAAGAAAGATATTAAGTGGAGAGAAAACCGACCTGAGCGAATATACGGCATTAAGGAAAGATGGAAGTACTTTCCCTACCGTATTCTGTTCGACTCCCATATTCCGCGATGGAAAACCAATAGGTCTTAGAGGAATAATAATAGACGTCACTAACCTCAAGCATGCAGAGGAAGCACTGCGGGAGAGCGAGGAGAAATACAGGATCATCTACGAAAATGTAAGCGACCATATTATATTTTTGGACAATGAGGGCACGATAATCAGTGCAAACGATCATGAGGATACTTTTGGCCGAAAACCGGAAGAGTTAGTGGGAAGAAATTTTACTGAATTCGGTCACTTTGATGCAGAGGATATACCAGAAGTTGAAAAACTTTTCAAGGAGGTAGTTGCAGGTAAGAGAACAATTAATAGGATGGAACTTGAAATCAAAAACAAAAATGGAAATAAGATTCCTGTAGAAGCTAGTGCTACCCTCGTGAGAAAGAATGGAAAAATAGAAGGTTCTATATTTATGGTCAGAGACATCACCGAGCGCAAACAGGCAGAGGAAGTGTTACGAAAGAGTGAAGAAAGGTATCGTACCGTTGTTGAGTACATGCCCAACCTGATCTGCCGTTTTCTGCCCGATGGAATGCTCTCTTTTGTAAATAATGCCTACTGTCAACATTTCGGCAAGAAATACGAGGAGCTGATCGGACATGACTTTTTCCAGTTCATTCCAACGGAAGAGCGCGAAAAGGTTCGAAAGCATTATAGATCCATCAGCAAGAAAAAGCCTGCGATAACATATGAACATCCGGTAATAGCACCTGATGGAACAATTCGTTGGCAGAGGTGGACAGACCGGGGGCTTTTTAATGAGAGTGGCGCGCTGGTAGAATATCAGTCAATTGGAGAAGACATCACCGAAAGCAAGCGAGCGGAGGAAGCTTTGGCCATAGAGCGGGAGCGCCTGTCCACAACCCTGCGTGGCATCGGTGACGGAGTTATCACTACTAATATTGAACAACAGGTGGTGCTCATAAACCAGGCCGCCGAAACACTAACCGGCTGGACTCAGGAAGAGGCGCTCGGCCGACCACTTGCTGAGGTAGTCTCTCTAATTGATGAATCTTCCGGGGGGGGAATTGACATCCCCGCCGTCAAGGTACTTAAAGACCAGGTGGTGGTTTATCCCTATCAGAATGCCACCCTCATTTCCAAAGGTAATCACCGGATACTCGTCTCGCTGAGTATTTCACTCTTGAAAGACCGTGAGAGTCAAGTCATCGGCATGGTCATGGTTATCCGGGATATTACCGAGAAAAGTCGACTGGAGTCAGAAATGCTCCGGTTGGCAAAACTGGAATCCCTTGGAGTCCTTGCCAGTGGGCTGGCCCATGACTTCAATAACTTCCTCATGAGCATTATGCTAAACCTTTCAGCCGCCCGGCTGTACCTGCGGGACAATCCAAAGACAGCCGATATGCTGAAGGACGCTGAAGAGTCCACGCGCCAAGCCAGGGGGATCACCCAACAGCTGGCAACCTTTTCCCGCGGGGACGTTCCAGACACGAAAAGCAGGTATCTTACCCCCATTCTCAAGGAGGCTATTAAATTCTCTTTACGCGGCACCCTAGCCAAGCCTCGATTCAGGCTTGGGAAGGAACTCTGGCCAGTCGAGATTGATCCCGGGCAGATCAACCAGGTGCTTAATAACCTGGCTATCAACGCAGTACAGGCTATGCCGAGAGGAGGTACTCTGACTGTGATTGCCGCCAACGTTACGGTTGATGCCGAGCATCCCACAGGCCCTCTGAAGCCAGGACAGTATGTGAGAGTGGTCCTGAAGGATAAAGGGATCGGTATCCCGCCAGAATCACTGGACAAAATCTTTGATCCATACTTTACCACCAAGGAGGCAGGATCGGGGCTAGGGCTATTTTCCGTCTACAGCATTATTAAAAAGCATAACGGGTGGATCACAGTGGATTCCAAGTTGAACAAAGGGACCAGCTTCACTTTTTATTTGCCAGCGGTACCGGATACCGTTATTCCACCTTATTCAGATGAGGGCGACACTATGAGCAAGAAAATCTCAGGTACGGGCCGGATCCTGGTCATGGACGACGATGAGTTGATCCGCAAGGCTCTGGCGCGACTGTTGGACGACCTCGGATTTGAAATAGTATCCGCCTGTGGTGGGTCCACCGCGTTGAAGCTATTCAAGGAAGCCCACTCGACAGGCAAGCCATTCAAGGGCGCTATCCTGGACTTCTCAATCCCGGGGGGTATGGGCGGTGTAGAGACGTTAAAGAGTATACGTGAAATCGATCCAGAAATCAAAGCCATCGTGACTAGCGGATATGCCAATGCACCCATCATAGCTCATTGCGAGGACTACGGTTTTCAAGGCAGACTAGCCAAGCCCTTCACAGCAGCTGAACTATTCAAGGTTCTCGAGGAGGTATTCGGGTAAGAGTAGTGTCCGGTCAATCAATAGGCCGCACGTAGATTTCATCGGCGATTTCCGGGTCCAAGGCCAGTTCAGTCTCGCCCAGGCGCACGAGGAAAGCGGGCGTTTGCTGGTGCAAATTCAGCACTACACCCGGATTGATCCCAAAAGCTGCCAGACGGTCAAAACGCTTGTGAAAACTTGGGGTTAGAAAGGACACTCGGGCTGATTTCCCAACCCCCAGACGAGACAAGCGCATAACCAGTGGTTTTACGAACTCAGCAGGTTTGGGCGGGGAGTCGCCATGAGGGATGGGACGACCGCTGGGATCCACCTGGGGGTGTCCCAGGAAAGCGGCCACCTTATCGGTCACTTCCTCGCTCAGGATATGCTCAAACTGACAGGCCATTTCCTCACTAGTCCTTTCTGATACATCCAGCACATCCATGAGTAGCCGCTGAGCCAGGCGGTGCCTGCGGATGACATCCCGGGCTCTTTTTCGACCTGTTTCAGTAAATTCAACTACACCCCCCTCCAGCGCCACGAGACCCATATCCGCCATTTCGTTTAACGCCTCGGACAGATCAAACTCACCCGCATCGTGTTTACACTCCACCCGCAGCTGTTCTATCTGGGGCTGGTCATCCTCGTGAGCGAGCCATACCGCTTCCAGGATTTCATCAATGAGACAGGACTTTTTCATGACCGGATTGGAACCTCATCTTTTTTCTTATGTGAGATGCTTAGTAATGCCTTGAATAGGTTAACAATCTTTGATTCCGCAAAAAATTCATAACCACAGCCGGGACACTTAATCATGGTACATCCCTTGTTAAACGGGCAACCGGCGTGACAGTTCTCCCGATGTAGGTCAAACTCCCAGCCGCATAGCGGGCAGCTAATCATGGAAACGCCACCTTTAACAACCGCAAAGTCCAATTCAGGATACCCCCCACCAGTAGCGCAAACGGCAGGATGAAAACAGCCATTCCCAAGGCTATACGCCAGCCTTGCTCCTTGATAATCATGAACAAATTAGCGATACAGGGCATGAATAGGGTGATTACCACCAAGCTCACCAAGGTCTGGATAGTGTCCAGCTGTCCCTCCCGTGCCAGGAGGAACAGGCCAGCTGCCCCGTAGTCCCGTCTAAGAAAACCCATAATGAATGCGGCCGTGGTTTCCCCAGGCAAACCCAGAAATGTCTGGATAATAGGGCGCGTGACGTTTTCAATCCACACCAGGATGGCCAAGTGATCCATGATAAAGAGCAGTAAGGTCCCCAAGAAAAATAGGGGCACTGCCTCCCGAAGGTACCACTCCAGACGGGCCAGGGTCTTGATGATGATATTTCCCAGCAGCGGTTTCCTCAAGGGAGGCATCTCCAGCAGGAAATCTGATGTCTGCCCCGCTATAACCTTGGCGGACAGGTGACCCACAAGGAAAACAGTGCCGATGACAACGGCCAGCCAGATGGCAGCAGCACCCAGTGATATCCCTCCCAGCATGGCCAGAATAACGCCCAGCTGAGCTGAGCACGGCACTCCCAATGCCAGTAGCAGGGTGACAATACGGCGTTCCTTCCGGCTGTCCAGGATACGGGTGGTCATGGTGGCCATGGTATCACAACCCAGGCCCAACACCATAGGCAATACCGCCTTCCCGTTGAGACCCATAGCCCTGAATACACGGTTCATCATCACCGACAGCCGGGGTAAGTAGCCGGAATCTTCCAGCAAGCCAAAAGCAATGAAGAAAGTGCCCACAATAGGCAGCACAATGGCGATAGAATACGACAAGGCCATACTGAGCAGGCCAAATTCTCCCACGAGCAGGTCCCTTAACAGCTGCCAGGGTATGATGATTTCCACCGCCCTGGTCAGCCAGGGTACAATATGGGCACCGAAGAGCCTCGCTTCCAGCAAGTCCACCAGGGTACCTGCACCGAATACACCCACGAAGTAATACATCCCGGCCATGACCGCGGCTACGAAGGCAAGCCCACCCACTGGGTGGACGGTAGCCCGGCTGAGCCACTGAGAGAGGGAAGTGAAGCTGGTCGCCCGCCGTTGGAGAACGCGATCCATGAGCTGGGCAGCAGCCCGCATACGCGCCTGGGTAATCTCCACGCTTAAGCTGCGGGCAAACGCCCTGCGGGTGCGGTTGATAACGGTTCGGATTGCCTCACGGATGGCAGGATTAACGGCCGTGTCAAGCCAGGTGGGAAGTTTGGCATCGCCTGATCCGCGGGACATAGCTAGCAACATCAGCGCCATGGATTTGCGTGAAATGCTCATTTCCTGAGGGGATCCATTCGAAGCAGGCAGGAGAGGTATGAGCTCATCTATTGCCTTTCGGATCGGTTCCGGATAGTCAATGGGAACCTGTGACGGCAGGTTCTCGCCATCACTGGCGGGTGCGGCCGTGATTCGGCGCCGGAGCTCCTCCAAACCCACCTTCTGAGTTGCAATAGTTCCCACCACCGGTACTCCCAATACCTTGGCAAGAGCCTTCGAATCGATGGAGATACCACGATCGCGGGCCTCGTCGATCATATTCAGACACAGTACAAAAGGCAAACCCATTTCAGCCAGCTGCAGGGAAAGCAGCAGCCCCCGTCGCAAATTCTTCGCGTCGGCAACCTGGAGGATATAAGTGGGAGTCGATTCTAAGAGGATGTCGCGGGTAACTGCCTCATCCTCGCTGGTGGGAATAAAATTGTTAACACCGGGTGTGTCGATCACCTCCCAGTGAACACTATCTGCTTCCTCACCATGTACGACCATCTTACCCCGAGAGACCTCTACCGTCGTGCCGGGGTAGTTGGAAACGTTCACGTAATGACCGGTTAGGTAGCCGAAGACCACCGATTTGCCCACGTTGGGATTCCCCACCAGGGCTATAGTGTTCCTACCTGCCGCAGTTACTTTGACTTTGCCGTGACCATGCACTGAGTACTCAACCGCCCCCTTCGGCACCATTCTGTCGGCATTCCCGACAAATACCGAAGAGCAGGTGAATATGACGGATGAGGTGGAAATGATGTTCCCTGCTCAGATTCTCCTGCTGGCGCTCGATTCCCCGGTCAACAAATTCGATAATTCTGCCACATTCCAGGCAGATGAGATGGTCATGGTGGGATTGGGCCAGTTTGTTCTCGTAACGGAAGCGTCCGTCGCCGATGTTCAGCTTGCGGACGAAGCCTACCTGCTCAAGGACATCCAGGGTCCGGTAGATGGTAGCCCGGGAGACAGGGATTCCCCTCCCCCGCAGTGAGAGAAAAATATCATCGCACTCGCGGTGGCCTTCGCTTGCCAGGATGTCCTCCATGACAGCCAGGCGCTGGGGTGTCAGCCGTAGGGACTCTGATCGCAGGGCCAGCTTTAAGCGTTTGAGATGTTCGGTTGCGACTTCCACAATTAACGCTATTGAGACTCATTCTCATATCGATATTACAATGAAAATCACCAATATGCCACCATTTTGGATTCGGGCAGTTCAGGGTACTTAGACATAAGATCCGGTCAGTTAATCCGGCATCAAACTTCGCTATTCCCAGACAGGTCCACTCCGCAAAGCATCGGCTCCAGCTTTCGTCAGAACCTCTCTCTTCTTATCCACTGCTGCTTCTGACATGATTCATAGCAACTTTTCTTTTGGCAACCTTTTTCGACTCGCCTGCGTCTAACATTCAGAATTGCTAGGAAACATGAAAAAATTCAAACACAAGGACTAGGAAAAATGAAGGTACTCAACATCACAATCTTACCGCTGGCCTCGGCTCTGGTTTTGGGTGGTGCCCTTCTAACTACGAAGGATTATTCTGCCAATAGGGCGGAGGCGAATGACTTAAGGCATATGGTAACGTGGGACGGTGGCAGCTTTGACGAGGCTGTTTGGCTGGCTGTAGATGAGCTCGCCGGTCTTGAGGATGACTTGCCCCGCCGTGTAGAAAGCTTCCACGTAGAGATTCTAGCTGCCGACGAGGCTATGCCCATGATTCACCTACAGTTCAACAGGGAATCCCTGACACTACTCAAAGCTGGAATAATCACCCCGGAATACTTCATCCGGGAATATGTTGAATTTAACTAGCCCGAATCGGTTCCTGTCCCCCTTGCGGTATCAGGAGAATCAGGGGACTGCTCGGGCTTTCTCTCCGTGTTCCCTCACAATACCCCCCTCTGCCAAACTCGCGCCCCGCTTATAAAAGGAAGCGGGGCGTGAGCCCTCATTCCCGCTTTACGGGCTGAAGATCAGCCTCGATATGAGATAGCAGCTCCTTTTCCAGCATCCCGTTAGAGCGCCATTGAATCCACTGGCGACGGTCACCCCAGCGGCTGATATACACCATAAAAACGGGTTGGACAGTAACCCGGCTGAAATCGGGACTGGTATATGACGGCCTGATCGATATAAGCACCTGCAGATCGGCGTGTAGCGCTTTACCCCATAATCCAGGTTTGCCTGGATAGGCCAGCTTCTTCAAGCTTTTCAGCGAAAGTATCTGCTGGAGGGTAATGAGACTGTCGGGAGCAGTACGGTGGACATCCAATTCCAGGCTATACTTGGAAGAATGCACCGCCCTGGCTGCTGCATCAGAAAGGGTTTGAGAAGAAACTCGAAATTCTCGGAATTCCGGTAGGCTGAAAGCGGGCACTTCAGATGATCGACCCGCGCAATCCAGGAGAAACAGGATCAATAACGGAGCTATCAGGTAAACAGAGCGGCGCATGGCTTGCCGATGGAATCCCCCACTGGGGAATAACACCGGAATGGATCAGAGGCTTCTCACTACAGGCCCAAAACTACTACTTCTCCTTTTTGGGATTTACTTTTTCGTCAAGAGCTTTAATGTCGTCTTCCATTCGGCTGATGACTTCTTTCATGTCAAGGATATCCCGGTTAGTCCGTCGTTTGTAGGTAGCCAGGTCATCGGTGAGAGCGCGGAGCTCACCTTCCAGGTTCCGGATGTCTTCGCGGAGTATCTCTTCGACCTGTTGGAGGAAGTAGTTGGTTTCCTCGATCTTGTTGCCGAGGCTGTCTCTCACGGTCTCGAGCCGCATACGCAGAAACGCCAAGTTCTCCTGCATTCTCTGGATGTGCTTTCCACGCCCAATAAACCTAAGATCCAGGCGGCGATAGTCTTCATCAATCACATTCTTATGCCCTTGGAGCTCCTCATCACTCTGACGGAGAGCTTCCATGGTAGTAACGCGGTTATGATCGACAATAATCCCGTAATACAGAGAGAAGCCTACTAAAATGACAACCAGTATATTGACTAATTTTTGCATTCTGACTCCGGTTCAGATTTATGTTTATTTCGCTGACTTTTCCAGGTCTGCCAGCCGCTGTTCCCATTCCGGTACTTCCTCCTCCGGTGACACTTGGGGAATCAGACCGGCCGGTCCCGCGATTGTATCTTGACTCTTGATTTTCCCAAGAAGTTCTTCCTGAGTCGTGGCGCTTTGCTTCAGACGCTCCACTAATCCATCAACCTCTATCACAAAATCCCGCACCGTTAATTCCATTCGATGAATGAGCTGCTCAAGCAGTGCTTCTCCATATCCTTCTTCGACTTGGACAACAAGGGCATTGACCTTCTCATTTAATCGAGTCAATTGCTCCTGGCGTGTAGATGTATCTCCATTCATACGATATGTCCTTACACTGGATGATTCAGATAGTTATAGATGGGGTGGAATTTTTTGAATATTGCGGGGAATAGCAACCATTAATTTACCTTATTGGAAACTATGACACCTTCGCCAATAATACAGGTCCCCACCCAATAGAGCCTTTGTTTATGTCAAAATTCCAGTTATGGAGGTTTCCCGAGGATACTTCAAGTAGTTCCAGTTGTCCCTGCGCAGAACTGATTCGTGATCCCGGCAACTCATATCTGTACTCTCACCCGGCTTTAACCATATCCAGTAAAATTCAAACATTATAAGAATGTAAATGCATCAATCCATACCAATAAAAAGGTCTAGTGTATAACCGAGCCAATTCTTTTCAAACGATTCCAGGTGATATAAGGAAATCGTTTGAAATCCAGTGAGAAATAAACAAAGAGTGCTTCACCGAGGATATGATCATGGGGTACAAAGCCCCAGAAACGGGAATCGTAGCTCTGGTCCCGGTTGTCCCCCATCATGAAGTAATAGTCCTGCTCAACTACATATTGGGTAATCGGCTGATCATCAAGAAATATCTGATTCCTTACAAGGTGTGGTGTGTGTCCATCCATTCTAGCCACATACCATAATACTACCTGGTCGTGAGCCGCTGATAAGGTATCCCCTTCGGATGGAACACGTAGGAGGCCATAGTGATCCTTATTCCCGTTGCCCCGAGGGAATATGTTGGGATCGATCCAATCCTCAGGCTGGGACTTCCGTTCCAAGAACTGTAAATGTTCGGGATGGTAAAAGGATTCGCCGGCGACCAGAATTTCCCGTTCACGAATCTCTACTGTCTGTCCAGGACCCGCGATCAGCCGCTTGACATATTTATCCTGGGGATCATGAGGATACTTGAAGATCACGACATCACCGCTCCGAGGTTGGCGGAAAGCGGGGAACCGCAGCCAGGGAATGCTAAATCCGAGGCGCGTGTAGGGGATGCCCAGCCAATCGGGGGTTCGCATGCCGTAGATAAACTTATTACCGATGAGAAAATCCCCGATCATTATCGTCTTCTCCATGCTGCCGGTCGGAACGATATATGCCTCCACCACTGTGGCTCGCAGGGCCAGAGCAATCAGGACGATTATCCCCAAGGATCGCAATTCGTGGAGAAATCTGGAGGGCTGGCCATCAGGTTGGGTTGCCTGTGATCTGGACTTATCGCTCTGCTTTCTTGTTTTTTTCGTCATTGTTACGTTCTTTATCTCATTACGTTCTCAATATCCGGCCGCCCCGGATTCCCGGCGGGAGTCAGCCGCACCGAAATACCAGCCCGTTACCGGGTCAACGTAGATACAATGGGCTGCACCTATCGTGTCTTCCCTATACCGTACCTTATGTCCCATACGCACCAGCCTCTTGCGGGTTTCCGGGCTGATACCTCTAGGCTCAGTTAAAATCTCATCGGGCTTCCACTGATGGTGAATTCGTGGCGCTTCCACCGCTGCACCAAGGCCAAGGCCAAAATCTACGACATTGGAGATGATCTGAACCACAGTGGTGATTATTTTTCCTCCCCCAGGAGAACCCAGGACCATTAGAAGAGTATCGTTCCGAGTAACGATGGTAGGGGTCATGGAGCTGAGCATGCGCTTGCCGGGTTCGATGGCGTTGGTCTGACCGCCAACCAATCCGAACATATTAGGATAGCCGGGCTTGATGGAGAAATCATCCATCTCGTTATTCAGGAAAAAGCCAGCCCCTCTGACCACTTCCCCTGAACCGTAGCCCGAATTAAGAGTGGTGGTAACGGCCACAGCGTTGCCCCAGCGATCCACGACGCTGCAATGGGTGGTCTCCTCTGATTCCAGTAGCAGCTTCACATCCCCGTGCGAGACGTCCTTGCTCGCCGTGGCCCAGTTAGGCGACACATCCCGCCAGCGCCGCGCCGCATAGGTTTCGGAAATCAGTTTATCCACTGGAATGTTCACAAAATCGGCGTCGCCCAAGTAACGTGCCCGGTCGGCGTAGGCTCGGCGTTCGGCCTCCGCCATTAGGTGTATATGCTCGGCGGAATGAAACTCCAGCTGCGTAAAGTCCACCAACTCCAGCTGATTAAGGATCTGGGCCAGGACGATTCCACCCGACGATGGCGGACCCATGCTGATGATATGAGTATCACGATAATCGAATTCCACGGGCGGACGTTCCACCGCCTCATATTCGGCCAGGTCCTGCCTGGTGATAAGGCCACCTCGGAGCCTCATGTGCACGGCCAGCAGCCGGGCGGTCTCGCCAGTGTAGAACTCATCCGGACCCTGGACGGCGATCCGCCGCAGGGTGGCGGCCAGCTCCGGTTGCTGGAAAAGAGCATTGAGTCGCAGCGGACGGCCGTTGGGATAGAAGATGCGCCTGGTTTCATCGAACCGGGTGAGGCGTTCCTCCCGATCCACCAGGTCCCGGTGCAGCTGATAGCCGACAGCAATACCGTTCTCGGCCAGCTCCACAGCCGGGGTAATTACGTCTTCCCAAGATAGACGGCCGTATTTAGCGTGCGCCAGCCCCAGCCCCCTTACCGACCCGGGAATACCGCTGGCCAGGATACCGGTGATGCTCAGGTCCTCGATGACATTGCCTTGCTCGTCGAGGTACATATCCCGTCTGGCGGCTGCGGGGGCTTTCTCCCGGTAGTCAATGGTTGTGGTCCGGCCGTCACTGAAGCGGATGACCATGAAGCCGCCGCCACCGATGTTACCGGCGCTTGGCAAAGTGACCGCCAGTGCGAAGCCCGTAGCCACGGCGGCATCAATGGCATTCCCGCCCCGCCGAAGAATATCCCGACCCATCCGAGAGGCGACCAGGTTGCCCGATACCACCATGCCCCGACGCCCGACCGCGTCGGGTTGACGGGCTTGGACTATCGGGATCAGAAGTCCGACAAGCAGGCAAAGTGTGAATATGCGCCTAATCTGCATGAATGCCCTCAGGCCGATGCCTAATGTTTGGCCCGGCTTTGGTGAACTTCACCGATATTACGTCAAATCGTACCTCGGTGTCGATTTCTTTTTCAGCACAGTATTGTTGGGCGGCGGCCATTATCCGATCCCGCTTTTTAACACCTATCTGCTCTTCCGGTTCGCCCCATTCCCCTGTCCGATGAGGATTCGGCACTTGGGTTTTCACTTCACAGATGACCGTGATAGCTCCCCTTTCGGCCACAATGTCCAGCTCCCCCAGGTGGGGGGCATGGTAGTTCATGTCCCGGATAATGTAGCCGTTCTCAATAAGATAGGTTGCAGCCAGGCGCTCGCCCAGGCGCCCCAGGGAGTCACGGTCTTTCAGGTTGCGCCACAGCGGCAGGTGCTGCTTAACCGGCCGGAAAGACTGGCGGTGGATAGGACAGGCCCCGTGTTCGACCAGCGCCTGGAGGTGAGCCTTAGTGCCGTAGCCCTTGTGCCGGTCAAAGCCGTACTCCGGATAGACCTTGTGGTACTCGACCATGAGACGGTCGCGGTAGACCTTGGCGACGATTGAGGCGGCGCTGATGGACGGTACGGTCTCGTCGCCGTCAACGATGGTCTCCTGTGAGGGATGTTCCAGGTGTATGTTCTTGCCATCGATGAGCAGGTGATCCGGCCGTTGCTTGAGGGCATCCACTGCCCGCTGCATGGCGACCACGGTAGCCTGGAAGATGTTGCGGTTATCAATCTCTGCCCGCTGGCACTCGCCGATCCCCACCGCCAAAGCCCGGTCCAAGAGCTCATCGTACAGGACCGCCCGACGCCTGGCAGTCAAACGCTTGGAGTCGACCAGGCCTTCGATGGGGTGCTCCGGATCGAGGATCACTGCCGCCGCAACCACCGGTCCGGCCAGCGGGCCGCGACCGGCTTCGTCAATCCCGGCTAGCAGATGGGCCATGGATTGTCCATTATGTGCTGGTTTTTCTCGCCGCTGCAATCATCCGAACAGACCTAATAATAGGTAATCGTACGCCGGATTACCACTCTAGGAACGAAGGTTGATTCCTCACTCCCTCCGGTCGTAAATCCCAGGGTAGTTCGCTGAGTCCAGTTGCCCTGCTCATCATACTCATATATGTAGACGAACTTCCGTTTGGGAACACCATCCTCATCCAGACTAGCCAACTCGGTCAGCTCTCCCCGATCGTTGTATGTATAGGTCCAGTGAAAATCGAGGCTGTCGGAAGCACTATAGCGCTTCTGCTCCAGGAAGTCCCCACGATCATTATAGACAGTAATATTCCTTCCATCAAAATCGCCGTCGGCACTATTGCGTGTCCAGCTGGCATACGTGCCTGAGGGGTCATCTACGTGTACATACCGCCGCTCGAGCCTGCCGTCGTGACCGTACAGGAACTGTTCATAGCGGTAGGGATGTTTGACGTCGAAGGCATAGCGCGAGCGGAGCTGGCTGCCCGACAGGTCATCGTCCAGGACCAGCCTGAATCCGAAGCTACGCGCAGGAGGGGCAACGTCACGGGACATGTCGACAGCTCCCGGACCGGGAGAATGCTGTTTCCATCCCGTGCTGTGGACCGTGTCGCGCCGAATTCCGATCCGGTTGCCCTGACGATCGTAGACAGCCGTATCCGCCCTGGTGAGGCTGCTGTTCCCCAACGCTGAAACCGTCATTTCTTCGGCGACCACCCTTCTAACGGGACCGTTGAGGGACGTTCGGTACTGGTATATCCCGGGCATAGCGTGGGGCAAGTCCTGCTTAATACCCAATCCCATCAGAAGGACACCCACCGTCCCCAGACCGAACAGTATAAGGGCCACGCTGCCCAGATAATAAAGCAGGCCTTTTATATCTGGAGGCTCTACCACTCATCTGTCAATTGTTGGCGGGGGGATAAAGTTCCTAGCTCACCTTATTGGTCAGATTTCCCTTCCAGTGCCTTCTGGATCGCCTGGCCACAGCCGATCAGGCACGGAACTCCGTGGGCCGGGCAGAGGATTTCCACCTGCAGTTGAGCCAACCGGTGGGCACTTTCACGGGCAAGGGCAGGATCATCCAGGTACTCGTCGGGCAGGAGCTGGAACGGTCCATCGGTATCCCTGACGAGCAAATCGCCGCAAAACAAGGCGCCTGATCCCCCTTCGGTCTCCATGAGCAGGGCAAAGCTGTTGCCAAGGCCGTGTACCTGGATGGCCTTGAATCCGCCGGGCAGGGAATCTCCATCCCGATAGGATTCGTCCGGTTCTTCTTCCAGATCGACAGCACCCTCAGGGACATAGACTGGCACTCCCAAGGCCTTGCGGTAGCGCCAAGCCGAGCGTTGGTGCTGACCCCCGGTGAGGCAGATAGCCGCCACTTTGCCAATCTCCGCTAGAGCTTCCTCGGCAAGGGGCAGGGGATCGATCAATACCTTCCCATCGGACGTCAGCACGGCATAGGCGTCACTACGGTAGTCGCCGATGCGGTCATCAAGAACAGACCAATGATAGAGCCAGGGATTGAGCAGCTGGATACGGTCAGCCCTGGCTTTCGGTTCGGACATAGTGCATCTCCATATTTAACTTATAATTATCACGGCAGGAATCCAGAATCCTTACCAGTCGTCGACAAAGTTACCAGCCCTCGGGCAGCAGGTCGAGGGTAAAGTGGTCATCACCAGATCCCGTTAGCGCCAGTCCGTCACGTGCCACTGCTCCCCATTCGACCGCAGCACCAGAGCCCCGTCGCGGTCGGTGCGGTGGACCACCTGGGCGATCTGTGTCAGGCGAGCCATCACCTCCTCTGACGGATGGTGAAAAATGTTGCTCTCCCCTACAGAGACTATTGCCCCGGTCGGGCGACAGGCTTCCAGAAAGGCTAGAGTGCTGCTGGTGCCGGAACCGTGGTGCCCCACTTTCAGCCAGTCGGTCTGTAGGAAGTCGTCATAGGTCAGCAAGCGCAGTTCCACAAACCGATCAGCATCCCCCATCAGCAGCAGGGATGTCGAGCCGTAGCGCACCTTGAGCACCAGCGAGGCGTTGTTCACCTCAAGCACATCCGCCAGCAACAGGGAGTCGGGAGAAAGAACAAAGACATCAACCGCGCCCAGCGATACCACCTCCCCAGTGGTCAACCGGCGGACCGGTATCTCCAGTGAATCGGCCAGATCCTTGAGCCGGTCGTAAAGCATAGCGCTATGCCGGTTGGGAGTATCCCAGATTTCAGCTATGCGCAGGTGTTTCAGCAGGTATAGGAAGCCTCCCATGTGGTCCGCCTGGGGGTGGCTGATGACGGCTACATCTAGGCGGCTCACACCCTGCCCGCGGAGATAGGGTGTCACCACCTGCTCGCCGCGATCAAACCAGGGATTCCGCATACCAGCGTCAACCAGCACATGACGGCCGTCGGGCAGGGCCAGGTGGATGGCGTCCCCCTGCCCCACATCAAGAACGGTCACCTGCAAGACACGGTCAGCCAGTGCGGAGCGCCACACCAGCAGGTTGGCCATTACCAGCACGATTACCGCAAGTCGCAGGCGAAACCGGGGGCGTCCAGGTCGGAAGAAATAAGGAATGGCGATAATGCCCGCCACTAGGATCACCAGAGCGACCGGTCCAGGATGCCCGATAATCAACTGGGTATATGGCAGCCGGGAAAGCTGGTCAACCGACAACTGGATAACTGTCAGGGACAGCCAAGCAGCGTTGGCGAATATGGTACCCAGTCCTTCCCATATCACAGCAGTCAATATTGCTGCCAATTCCCCGATGACAGCCAACCCTGCCAGAGGAATAATCATCAAATTGGCCAACAGCACATAGACGGACGCAGTATGGAATACGGACAAAATGACCGGCAAGGTCCCCAGCTGAGCGCCCAGACCCACCAGGAACAGGTCGAGCGTGTAGCGCAAGGGTCGCCGGTGATATATCCACTCACCAGCTATAGTGCTACTGATCCATGCACGAAATTGGGGATAGACATACAGGATACCCGCAACGGCCGCGAACGAGAGCTGGAAGCTAGCCGTGAATAGGCTACGGGGATGAATCAGCAGGCTGATGATAGCCGCCGCTCCCAGCAGGTTCCACCCACCAGGCTGGCGCTCCAGGGACCGTCCCCAGGCATACAGGAAGGCCATGATACTCGCCCGCACGACGCTGGGAGGCGCGCCCGTCAGAAAGACATAACCTAAGAGTCCGATGCCAACCACAATGAAACGCCTATTACCGGGGACAGGCAGCAGCCGTACCAGCGCCATGAGAACCAGAACAACATACCCCACATGCAGCCCTGACACGGCCAGGATGTGCCCGATCCCCAGGACGTTAATCCGGTTGCGGAAATCGTCATCCAGGCCGCTCTTGTCGCCCAGCAACAGTCCCATTGCCAGACCTTTCTGCGGTTGGCCCAGCCAGGTCTCCATCCGATCAGCTATCTGCTGCCTGATGAGCGCTACCACCCGCCCCAAGTGAAAAGAGCTTCCCGGCTCCACATCCAGCACCATCACCGGGTCATCAATAAGTACATCCACACCACGCGCCCACAGGTAATAGCGATAATCAAAGCCGTTGGGATTGCGCCGCCCGTCGGGCCATTCGAGCCGGGATTGGAGAGTGAGTGTATCACCAGGCATTACGGCCTTGTCCCCGGCAGAGGGTAACTCCTGACCTTCGTAAATCCGCCATAGGCCGCGCCGGATAAGGAGTGAATCATGCAGACCGGCAATGAGATTAAGGGTAATATCGGTCCGGTCTTCCCTATACCGTACATCCCGGACAACACCCTGGAAAAGGTATTGTCGGGAGGAATCGAGTTCACGTAGTTCATCCAGCTGGCTGCGTTCCGGTGCTAGCCATCCTCCCAAGGCGAGGACCACCACCATCAAAGCGCCATCATAGCTCCGAGAAACGATCATCCCAATCACAGCGATACCCACCCATAGCCCCCATGGCAGGTGACTGAGGTGTCCCAGCACCATTCCCGCTATAAATGCGAGGGCTATGGGAAGTAGAGGCTGCTGGCGGAAAAGAGGAAGATCCCTACCTGCAGAACTTCGGGTTTGTCCTTGTTGGGGAAAGAGATCCGGCAGATCCGGCTCAGGATGGCGGGGGAATACCAGCCCCAGGCTTATTTTCCTTCCAATGCCTTACGACGCTCTCGCAGCAGCAGAAAATCGGCCCGTTCATGGTTACCATCCTCCCGCAGAACGATGATGCGGATGGCCTCAGGGACCGGTATGAGGATGTTATCGGAATCGGTGTAAAACACGTCCAGGAGCTTGCGGAGCATGTTAAAGTCATACTTTAAGTTGCGGGCATAATACTCCCTTCGCTCCGATTTATAGCGATCAACGCTTGCGGGGGTTCTTTCAACAGGTTTCCGGAGGGGATGATCCCTTTCGGCTTGCCGGAAGATGGCGTCATTGGCCTTGAGCCCGGCATAAAATCCTCCCAGGTAGGCGATCTTTCGGTCTCCCTCCCAGCGGGTCCAGGTCCTGCCGGTGATGTCCCGCTGGGCCAGGAGAGAGGCAGGCAATCCCAGCATGACCAGCAGGATCATAGTCAGCTGCATGTACCACCTGGATTTAATGGCCATACCGGTTCACAATCGGATAGCGCCGTCCCACACCGAAGGCCTTACCCGTCACCCTGATGCTGGGGGCAGCCTGCCGCCGCTTGTACTCGGCCTTGACTATCAGGGCGCGAATTTCGGTAACAAGCAGTGGGTTGTACCCCTTGTCGACAAGTTCCTCATCGGTAGCCCGGTTAAGGATCAGCTCGTCTACCAGGGGACTCACGACCTCGTAGTCGAACGGGTCAACCTGCCCGGGGGCCAGCTCGGCGCTGGGAACCTTATCCAGGACGGTCTGGGGAATCACCTCTTGTTCTTCTCTATCGTTTATGTAGCGGGCTAATCCATAGACATCGCTCTTAGAGACGTCCCCGATAGGCGCCAATGTCCCAGCCATATCGCCATAGAGCGTGGCATATCCCAGTGCGACTTCGGTCTTGTTTCCAGCGGTCAGGAGCAAGGCCTCACGCTTATTGGCTATCGTCATCAGGAGCGTTCCCCGGATACGGGCCTGGAGGTTCTCCTCGGCCACCCCCGACTCTGTTCCCTGGAAAAACGGCTCCAGCATATCCTGCATTTCCCGGCGCAGGGGCTCAATGGGCAACACCTCGAAGCGGATACCCAGGTTCTGGGCTACCGTACGGGCGTCCATTTCACTCCGGCTGGAGCTGTAAACAGCAGGCATGGTAAGAGCGATCACCTGCTCAGATCCCAGCGCCTGTACTGCCAGGGCTGCCACCACGCTGGAATCCACACCCCCACTGAGGCCCACTAACGCCTCACGGTGCCCCGTTTTGCGGAAATAGTCCCGAATACCCAGGACAATGGCATCGTTTAGCTCTTCAACTCTGGAAAGAGTAGTGGCAGGAGCAGTGGCAGTCATAGTATCCAGCGGGAAGGGTATATATATCAGGTCTTCCTTAAAAGCTGCGGCGGAGCTGACCAACTGGCCGGATTCGTCACAGGCCAGGGAGTGCCCGTCGAAGACCAGTTCATCCTGTCCGCCAACCAGGTTGCAGTAGAGGTACGGTTTTTTCAACGACCGGACTTTTTCCACGATGAGCTCCCGCCGCCGAGGATCACGGTCAACCCGGAAAGGGGAGGCGCTGATATTGACGAACAGGTCTACTCCCTGCTCGACTAGGACGTCACAGACCTTGATATCGTAAGCCCGATCCCACAAGTCCTCACATATGTGCAGCCCCGTCCTCAGAGCGTCACCTGTGGACAGGGTAAGGGCAACCGGCTCGATTTTGTCCGCCGGCGTAAAATATCGGTCCTCGTCAAATACGTCGTATGTGGGTAGCAGGGATTTATCGCGGTAAGCGTGGATTTGGGCATTATGGAGGACCACCGCCGTATTATAGAGTTTCCCTCCCTTCTGGCGCACGGTGCCGACGATTACCCACTGATCGCTGACATCTCCGGCCAGCGCATCCAAGGCTACTTGTAAGTCCGTCAGGAAAGCTTTCTCGAAGAGCAGGTCCTGGGCCGGGTAGCCGGGCAGCGCACATTCGGGGAATATCACCACCTCCGCCTGATCCCCCACTTGAGTCAGGATGCGGCGGTGCAGATCCAGATTACCCTGTATATCCCCGACAGTGGGATTTATCTGGGCCAGGGCGATCATAAGTGGCATGGATCAGGGTCTTCCGGTCAATGCCCTTGCCTGTCAGGGCTCCAGCCGGGTGAGCGTGCGAGGGTAGGGGATAGTCTCCCTCAGGTGGGGCACTCCGCAAATCCAACCCACCACCCGCTCGATGCCCATCCCAAAGCCTGAGTGGGGTACCGAACCATAGCGCCGCAGATCCAGATACCACTGATAGTCCTCCAGCGGGAGGTCGTTCTGCTTGATGAGCGTGGTGAGGGTATCCAGATCATCTTCCCGTTGACCGCCGCCCACGATCTCGCCGTAGCCTTCGGGTGCCAGGATGTCCACGCCCAGAGCCAGGCGCTCGTCATCCGGATCACGCTTCATGTAAAAGGCTTTGATCGCAGCTGGAAAGCGATGAATGATGAGAGGCTGCTCGAAGTTCTCGCTGAGGATGGTCTCGTCACCGCCGCCGAAATCTCCGCCCCATTGGAAATCAATCCCTGCCTTTTGCAGCATATCCACAGCCTCAGTATAGCTCACCCGCGGGAAGGGTGTACCAATGACCTCCAAGCGGCTCACGTCCCGTTCCAGGACATCCAGCTGCTCCATCCTGGTTTCCAGAACCCGGCTTACGATGTAGGCCACCAGCTGCTCGGCCCATTCGATATTGCCATCCAGATCACAGTAGGCCATTTCCGGTTCCACCATCCAGAACTCGGTAAGGTGGCGGCGAGTCTTACTTTTCTCGGCTCGGAAAGTCGGGCCGAAGCAGTAGACCTTTTTCAAAGCAATGGCATTAGCTTCGTTGTAGAGCTGGCCACTCTGAGTCAGGTAAGCCGACCGACCAAAGTAGTCGATGGCGAAGAGGGTGGTGGTACCCTCAACGGCGTTGGGAGTGATGATCGGAGTATCCACCAGCACAAAGTCGTTGTTGTCAAGGAAGTCCCGGCAGGCGCGAATGACCTCATGCCGAACCAGCATGATAGCGTGCTGCCGCCGGCTGCGCAGCCAGAGGTGTCGATGATCCATGAGAAACGCCGTACCGTGTTCCTTAGGAGCAATGGGATAATCCTGAGCCACGTGGTGCACGTCCAAGCCGTTTACCAGCAGCTCGTACCCACCAGGGGCCCGCTTGTCCTCCCGTACTTCACCCCGAACAGTGACGGCTGATTCCTGGGTGAGTGTCTCGAAGGTTCCGAACAGCTCCCCCGATACATCATCTGTAGATATGACGCTCTGCACAATGCCGGTCCCGTCGCGAAGCATTAGAAAGCCAATCTTGCCGCTGGAACGCGTATTATAAACCCACCCCTGTAGCTCTACGCTCTGCCCAGCAAATTCACTCAGCCGCTGAATGGTCGTTAATGATCCCATGATCTCCTTAATAGTGCATCCTTTATCGTTTTACCACGTTGAAACTACTTCGTTGAGAATGTCTTCTGAAATCTTCCGGATGGCCGTCCGCAGAGCAAACTCCCGAGGATCACCGAACTCGTCATCCTCATCAACCTGGCCATCCTGATCGTTGTCAATATTGTCACTCTCGATATTCCCGCCAGGGGGATAGTAGCCGAAGCCTGAGAAGGACTTCTCGAACAGGGGCCGGTTACGGATCAGGTCGTACCAGATAACCCGGGTGGTAACGTTGATCTGCCATTCTTCCACGGTCTCTTCAGCGGTATAGGTAGCCGGCCTGTCTGTAACGCGGATGACGGTGATCTGGAGGTCGCTATCGGCTTGGTCCTGGTCGGTTACGCGGAGCACGTTCTCATCGACGAATAAGTCTGTCACCAGCTCACTAGCCACATCGGTGGCTTCGAATTCCGCGGTCTGATTTACCACCGTAGCAATGGCGATACTGTTGATGTGGATCGGGAGGTTCCCCCGGAACGAGTAAATGCCGCAGCCGGCCAGCAGTAGGGCAACCCCTGCCAGAATGCTATTTCTTCTCCAGTCCATAGGCTTGAATCTTTCGGTAAAGGGTTCGTTCGGCGATGCCCAAGGCCTGGGCGGTGCGTCGCCGGTTATGGTTGAATCTAATCAGCGTTTGCTGGATGAGCTCCCTCTCCAGTTCTTCTACGGTAATCTCCCCCGCCGCCTCTGGATCAATCAGCGGCCGGGATTCAATATGGGTGACATCTTCGGCGAAAACCACCGCCTTTTCGCCTTCGCCTACCAAGGGTACTGGCGATGGCAGGTACGGATCCACCGGGCTTCCCGGCACCTTCAGCCCGGCAGCCAGCTGTTTCAGATCACTCAGGTCCTGCCGGATGAACAGCAGCTGCCGTAGGATCAACTCGCGGTCCGACTGCTCCGGGGGAGTGTCCACTACCACAGGCAGGGTTTGGCTGGCGGTATAACCGCTGGCCTTGATCTGCGTGGAGAGCATCTCGGGCGTGATACGCTCGCCGGGATTCAGCGCCAGGATGCTCTCTACCACATTTTTTAGCTCCCGCACATTACCCGGCCAGCCATAGGCCTTCAGATACCTGATGGCCTCGGGCGTAAAACCCTTGAAGGCCAAGTCGTTGCGAGTCGCGAACTCCAGCCCGAAGCGCTCCACCAACAGGGGTATATCAACCGGGTGCTCCCTCAGGGGCGGCAAATTGATTGTCACTGTCTTCAGGCGGAAATAAAGGTCCTGGCGGAAATCACCCCGGCGGGTGTCTTCACCCAGATCCTTGTTAGTTGCGGTGACAATCCGCACGTCCACCTTACGGGTTACGTTATCTCCCACCCGCATGAACTCCCCCTGCTCGATGACCCGCAGCAGCTTCACCTGAGTCTCCAGGGGGGTCTCGCCGATCTCGTCCAGGAAGATGGTCCCCTCATTGGCCGCCTCGAAGTAGCCTTTGCGAGTCTCATCGGCACCGGTGAAGGAGCCCTTCTTATGCCCGAAGAGCTCACTCTCGATGATCCCGGCGGGGATAGCCCCACAGTTGACCGTCACGATAGGCCCGAATTTACGGCGGCTGGCCTTATGAATGGCCTTAGCCACCATCTCCTTCCCGGTCCCCGACTCACCGGTTACCAGGACGGAGATGTCGGTCGGGGCGATCTGGGCGACGGTCTGTAGCACTTCCTGTATTGCCTCCGACTCGCCCAGGATGCCCGACTGGCGCTGTATAGTCTCAATATCCATAGGCATAAAACTAGTCCCTATGCTCAATCATACCAGGCAGTATTAAACATTACCCCCCGATATCCTTCCGATAGAAGCTGCCGGGAAAATCAATGCGGGGGATGTTTTCATAGACCCGCGCCGCCGCTGCGGCTATGGTCTCCCCCATTCCGACCACATTGAGTACCCGACCCCCGGCGCTCACTAGTTGCCCGTCTCGATCAGCCGTGCCGGCATGATATACGATAATATCCTCATCCAACCGCTCCAGGCCGGTAATCGGTTTGCCCTTTTCATACTCGCCGGGGTACCCCTCCGAGGCTACCACCACGCACACAGCCGCTCCGGGCTTGGTGTTTACACTATCAGGTAGGCCTCCAGATAAAGCCTGTTCCACCAGCTCCGACAGGGGCGTCTCGAGCAGGGGCAACACTACCTGGCTCTCAGGGTCGCCCATGCGGACGTTGAACTCGATCACGTAGGGTCTACCATCAGCAATCATCAGGCCGGCGTAGAGGCAGCCGATATACGGACAACCGCGGGCCTTCATACCGTCAACAGCGGGCTTCAGAACAGTCTCCGCTATCTCATCGACAAACTCCGATGTAGCCAGCGGTGAGGGCGCGATGGAGCCCATGCCGCCGGTGTTGGGCCCCAGGTCACCGTCATATGCCCGCTTGTAGTCCTGGGCCGTTCCGATGATGACGAAGCTCTCTCCGTCGCACAGAGCAAACACCGACATTTCCGGCCCTGACAGGCACTGCTCCACCGACAGGGCCAGCCCGGCCTCGCCGAAAGCCCGCTGATCGAAATACAGATCCAAGGCATCGTCCACATCCGCCTGGGTTTGGCAGATGATAACTCCCTTCCCCGCCGCCAAGCCGTCGGCCTTGAGCACGATGGGTAGGCCCATATCCCGCACGGCAGCCTGTGCCTTAGCTTTGGAACGGCAAGCTCGGTAATCCGGATGGGGTATGCCCACTTCCCGCATAAAGTCCCGGGCAAAGAGCTTGCTGCTCTCCAGCTGGGCTGCCGCTTGGCTGGGTCCGAAAATCCGCAGCTCTTCAGTCTGAAGCCGGTCGACGATACCCACCGCCAGCGGCGCTTCAGGACCGACAACGGTCAGGTTGATACCCTCCTTTTCAACTAGTTTCAGCAGGGAGTTGTGGTCATTGACATCCACCGCTATATTGGTAGCTATATTCGCTGTGCCCGCGTTGCCGGGAGCACAGACCAGATCATGACTTTGTTCCTGTGCGAGGGACCATACCAGGGCATGCTCACGTCCCCCACTACCTAAAATCAATATTTTCGCCATTCAACTCACCGTGCTTGTTTCCAGGTTGTTTTCTTCCTCCAGCCGCAGGATCTCATCCCGCAGCCGGGCCGCTTCTTCAAACTGCAGGTCCTCCGCCGCCCGCTTCATCTCCCGGCGCAGGAGGTCCAGGGTAAAGGCCAGGTCCTGTTCGTCAAGGTTGGT
Organism: Fidelibacterota bacterium; assembly: GCA_020354025.1. Classification (GTDB taxonomy): domain Bacteria; phylum Fidelibacterota; class Marinisomatia; order SCGC-AAA003-L08; family TS1B11. The sequence goes on from CP070638.1 coordinate 758,118, forward strand.
CAGATCATATCCGTCGGCAAACAGGCCAGACACCGCCTCCGCCACTTTGGTCTGGGCATCGGCTACGGAGGTGGTGAGCATCACATCCTCCACCGACTTGTACACCGTGGTAGGCGTAATGCCGTGCTCGCGGTTGAACGCCTCCTGAATGGCCCGGCGCCGGTTGGACTCGTCAATCACCTCCCGCATGGAGCGGGTGATATTATCGGCGTAGAACAGCACTTTGCCGTTCAGGTGCCGTGCCGCCCGGCCCGCTACCTGCATTAGTGAGGTGGTTGAGCGCAGGAAACCCTCCTTGTCGGCATCCAGTACCGCCACCAATGACACTTCCGGCAGGTCCAGTCCTTCCCGCAGCAGGTTGATCCCGACCAGTACATCGAAATTGCCCAGGCGTAGGTTCCGCAGAATCTGCACCCTTTCCAGGGCGTGAATCTCGGAGTGCAGGTAGTCCACCTGAAGGTCCATCCCCTTCAGGTAGTCGGATAGGTCTTCCGACATACGCTTGGTGAGAGTAGTGACCAATACCCGCTCCCTATTGGTCGTCCGCCGCTTGATTTCGGCAATCAGGTCGTCGATCTGTCCCCGGGTAGGCCGCACCTCGATCTCGGGGTCCATCAAACCGGTGGGACGTATGATCTGTTCAACCACTACACCGCCGCATTGCTCCAGTTCGTACGGCGCCGGAGTAGCCGAGACGAAGATGACCTGGTTCAGCTTGTCCTCGAACTCAGGGAACTTCATGGGGCGATTATCCAGGGCTGACGGCAGACGAAAGCCGTATTCCACCAGCACTTCCTTGCGGGAGCGGTCACCGTTGAACATTGCCCGCACCTGGGGGATGGTGGCGTGGGACTCGTCAATGAACATCAGGAAATCCCCGGGAAAGAAGTCCAGCAGGGTATGGGGCCGTTCACCGGGCTGGCGGCCGTCGAGGATGCGTGAATAGTTCTCGATGCCGTTGCAGTACCCCACCTCCAGCAGCATTTCGATGTCGTAATTAGTGCGCTGTTCCAGGCGCTGGGCCTCCAGCAGCTTGCCCTCGTCCCGCAGCAACTGAAGACGATCGGCCAACTCCACCCGAATCTCATCCACCGCCCGGTTGATCACTTCCTGAGTGGTGACGAAGTGCTTAGCAGGGTAGATGCTGATCCGCTCCAGGCCGTCGTCGGGGCTGGTAAGCTCGCCGGAAATGGTATTGAAGGTGAGAATACGTTCCACCTGATCCCCGAAGAACTCGATGCGTACAGCATGGCTCGAGTAGGCGGGGAAGATCTCCATCACGTCCCCCCGCACCCGGAAGTTGCCCGGCTCCAGCACCAAGTCGTTGCGCACATAGTAGATGTCCACCAATCGCGAGAGCAGCTCCCGGCGGTCCGCTTCCTGCCCCACCCTGATATGTACCACGCTCTTCATATACTCCGAGGGCGAGCCGATGCCATAGATACAGCTCACGCTGGCCACCACAATCACGTCCCGACGCTCAAGCAGAGCCGAGGTGGCCTTCAGACGCAGGCGGTCGATGTCCTCGTTGACCGACGAATCCTTCTCGATGTACAGGTCGCTCACCGGCAGGTAGGCCTCGGGCTGGTAGTAATCGTAGTAGCTGATGAAGTATTCCACGGCGTTGTTGGGGAACAGGCCTTTGAACTCGCCGTAGAGCTGGGCGGCCAGGGTTTTATTGTGTGACAAAATGAGGGTGGGCCGCTGCACCGTCTCGATGACGTGGGCCATGGTGAAAGTCTTGCCGCTACCGGTAACTCCCAGAAGAGTCTGATGTCGCTGCCCGTCGTGAAGCCCCTGCACCAACTGGGCGATGGCCTCCGGTTGATCTCCCCGAGGCCGCATATCGCTGATAATCTGAAAACCTGACATCATGGCAGACTTCGATGGGGAAATTTACGGCGGGATCAGGGATGAGGAAAGGGAGATGTGGAGAGAAGAATTCCTTGAAGTAATGTGCTATAGTAATTAACATTGACAGAATAAAACATATGTTATGTTAATATAATCTTAATATTACCAGTATATGTTAACAATATTATTATATATGACGGCTGATACTAGGTATGTTTACTAATCAGCAAATATCTCGCAACAGACACTGTACTCATGCAAAGTAATATGCCTTATAAAAAGATTATACTAAATCGAGCAGGCATGTTGGTATCGATGGACATTTCGAGATGAAGCCCGAAGGTTGCCATCGGATTAATTGATGTCCCTGTTATTTCAACAGAGGACATCTATTAGATCGAAAGGAGTAAAAATGGACAATCCGAAATTCCAGATCTTTCGCGGCGAGAATGACGAGTTCTACTTCCGGCTGAGAGCCCGGAATGGCGAGATCATTCTCCAGAGCGAGGGGTATGTGAACAAGGCTGGTTGCATAAATGGCATTGCGTCAGTGAAGGAGAACGCACCCGATGATGAGCACTACAAACGGGAAACAGCTGATGATGGCCAGTTATACTTCGTGCTCGTCGCAGCCAATGGAGAACCCATCGGTACCAGTGAGATGTACACTACCGACCAAGCCCGTGAGAACGGCATCGAGGCCGTGAGAGGTGACGCTCCCGCTGCGCCCACCGAAGACACGACTTTGTGATCGCTGAGGATGGAGAGCCGACCGTTGCATGTGATTCGCATACCAACATGTAGGTGAATCAAGACTAAGAAAAGATGTCTCATCAGAGGTGGAATGGCGTTGGAGGGGACTACAGCAAAGAGCAGGGAGAAAAGAGGCTCCTCAACCTACCTTCACCCACCTTACGATCTCGGGCAGGGTGATTCGCTTGCCGTAGAGCAGGATGGCCGTGCGGAAGATGACCCCCGCCCAGCGCATCATCAGCAACGTGAACAAGGCCAGTACCAGCGCCGTGCCTGCCACTTCCCACCAGGGCACTTTGGTTACTTCCAGACGGATGATCATCAGGAAGGGCGTCAGGGGCGGGAAGAATGAGGCAATCCGCACCACCAAGGCTTCGGGGTGGATTATCACATAAGACGAGAATACCAAGGGCAGGATGGGGATCAGGGACAGCAGCCCCACTACCTGCTGGGCCTCCTGCTCGGTCTCGAACAGGCTACCTACCGAGGCGTAGATGGCGGCGTAGAAGAAGTAACCCAGAATTGCATATAAGATAAAGTATCCCGCTCCCCCGGCGGAGATCAGCTCCACCCCCCGCCCCACTCCGGCCAGGGAAGCTACCAGCAGGTAGATGGCTATCTGGGTCAGTCCCACCAGACCCAAACCCAGGATCTTACCCGTCATAAGGTCCCGGCTGGTAATGGACGACAGCAGCATTTCCACCACCCGGCTGCCCCGCTCGGTGATGATACTGCGCATGAGGATCTGAGATGAGAAAAAGACCGCGAAGAACAGGATCATGACATATATGATGGGGGTCATGAATGCCTGCATTTCATCTATGGCGGACAGGCTTTTCCCCTTGCTGGCATAGCTGGTCCAGGCGATATCCTGGTTGAGGGTCGCAAGCAATTCGGGATCGACCCGATGGCTCTGAAATGCCGCCTGGGTCCATACGCTCTGAACCGCCCGGCGCAGCTGCTCCTGCTCGAATACGCGCCCCTGATCCCGGGTGACGTAGCTCACCTCTCCTTTTGTGATAAACTCCGGCTCGATCACCAGGTAGGCCTCGATAACACCGGCCTCCAGCAGGGCTATCGCTTCCGCCCGCTGCCCGTGCCGGCTTTCGCTTTGCAGAATCCAACGAGGATAGAGTGGAATGCCGTCAGAGGTGTTATGGCGCTCATCCAAAAGCTGGCCGATCTGCCCAGCCCACTCCCCTGATGCGTCAACAATAGCCAGTTCAAGACCCCGCACATCACTCTCATCTATCAGCAGCATCGGCAGGTACATCATACCCACAATCAGCAGCGGCATGAGGAGCGTGGAGATGAGAAAGAATTTCGAGCGGATGCGGATGGTATATTCCCACCGCGCCACCAGCCAGGCCGCATTCACTCTAGTCCCCCCTTAACGGCCTTAATGAAAATCTCCTCCAATGTGGATTCCCGCACTTTGAACTCCAGCACCCGGCCCAGGTCCATCAGCCCTTTAAGGGTTGGTGCCAAACCCCGCTTGAGTTCACCTGCAACGGTGCTGTCCCTGGTTTCCGGGGCGGCCAACCAGCGATCAACGCCCTCAGGGATGCTCCTATCGAAGGTTACCTCCACGCGTTGCTCGCTATGGGCACCCTTGACATCTACCAGGCTGCCCTCCAGCACTACCCGCCCCCGGTCAATGAGGCAGATAGCCTGGCAGAGACGCTCCACCTGTTCCATCTGGTGGGAAGAGAGTAGGATGGTGGCACCCCCGGCCTGGAGTTCGGTTATGATTTCTTTCAGGACGATCTGGTTCACAGGGTCCAAACCGACGAAGGGTTCGTCGAGGATCACAACCTCCGGCTCATGGACGATGGCAGCAATGAACTGAGCCTTCTGCTGGTTGCCTTTGGAAAGCGTCTGGATATTTTTCTGGGCGTAGTCCTGAAGCTCGAACCGTTCCAGGTAGGCATCCACCCGACCGGCTGCTTCGGAGAATGTCAGTCCCTTCAGCCGGGCCAGGTAGACGAGCGTCTCCCGAAGGCGGGTCTTCTGATATAGACCCCGTTCCTCTGGTAGATACCCAAACCTTCGGCTTTCCAATCGGGTTATGGGTTGTCCCTGGTATTGGACTTCCCCATTATCCGCGCCCAAGATACCCATGACAATACGGATGATGGTGGTCTTCCCCGCCCCATTGGGACCCAGCAGTCCGAAGCTGGCTCCTGGCGCTACTTTGAACGAGACATCATCAACCGCAACGAGGCCATTGAAGTTCTTCACCAGGCGGCTAATGTCGAGACCCTGGCTGTCGCTGGGAGGCATAGGGTTTAACGGGATGTGACGTACTTAATTAAAGTCCGGCCGATGAAGGTGTTGTCCACTACCGCGTCAAACGCTTCTCCGCCCGGCCCGGTGGCAAAGATGGGCACCAGGTTACCGGTATGACTTTTGGTGATCCAGGCAGCGACCAGGCCGTTATCCGTTTCCCCTTCTCGTAAGGCTAATCCCCCGGTCTCATGATCGGCTACCAGCACCACTAGGACCTGCGGATGGGCCGCCTGGTAGGCAAGCAGCGCGTTGATCAGATAGTTAAGTGAGGCCATCTCGCCTTTGACATAATCATGGTCGTTATCGTGGCCACCCCAGTCCACCTGACTCTCCTCAACCATAAGGAAGAAACCGTCGGGATCACTTTCGAGGATCTCCAGCGCTCTAAGGGCCATGGCTGTGGTAGTAGGCTGCCGCCCCTCATTTGACGGCGGCAGACCACTTTCAGCAAACAGTCCGACTACCGGGCGGTTTGCGTTGATGGGTTCTTCAAGACTAGCTACGACCTGCACGCCACGGGTGGCCATGGCATCCAATAGGTCCGCATCCTGCTCTCCCCCTTCAGCTTTGGATTGAAAATACTTGCGGCCGCCACCAAATAGGACCATGACTCCCGCCTGAGTAAGCTGCCGGGCGATCTCGTCGTGCCTACTACGAGAATCGACGTGCGTGGCGAAGGCAGCGGGCGTGGCGCTGGTTATGGTGGAGGTAGCAACCAATCCCGTAGCCAGGCCTTTCTCACGGGCATACTCCAGGACTGTCTTGAGAGGCTGCCTATTATTGTCCACTGCGATAGCACCTTTGTAGGTTTTTACGCCCGTGGCCAGGGCGGTACTGCCAGCAGCTGAGTCAGTTACTTTCGCCTTATCAGAGGGATGAGTAGCCATAAGCCCTACGTGCTGGAACGCGACTGGTGCATAACGTTCGTTATGATAATATGAGAGAGTGTGTTGGCCGATACCCGTCCCATCAGCGATAACAAGCACAATAGAGTGCGGGAGGTCCTGGCCGATTGACCGAGCCAGCAGAACAGCCACTAACGTCAGAATAAGTAGTGATCTATGCTTTGATTGTCCCATCCGTCCTATCTGGTTTCAAGAGTATTGGCTCATTGGTTACAACCTAGCTGAATAGTAACCGTCACTGCTGACGACTTGGCGGCACAGCCCGGTATCAGGTAATCTTCAAAAACCGTCGCTTGCCTACTTTGACAGTACCCGTTGTGCCTTTCCTGACGGCAAAGTTTGGATCGTTGATCACCTCATCATCAAGGCGCACGGCCCCCTGAGAAATCAGTCGTCGCCCCTCGCCGTTGGTAGCAACCAAGCCCGCATCCTTCAGCACCTGTACCAGAAAGACCTCATTGGACTTCATCTGATATTCGGGCATTTCCTCCGGCAGCTCCTTCTGTATGAACAGCCGGTCGAAGGCCTGCTCTGCTTCGCAGGCGACGTCATCGTTGTGGTAGAGGGCAACGATCTCCCGGGCCAGCCGGCGCTTGGCATCCCTGGGATTTGCCTTTGCACCATCCAAGCCACTACGCAGAGATTCTAGATCACCAGTCGTAATATCGGTACAATATTCGAAGTAGGGAACGATCAGTGTATCGGGAATGGACATGGTCTTCCCGTACATCTGATCCGGGGGATCGGTGAGGGCAATGTAGTTATCCAGGGACTTAGACATCTTCTCCTTGCCGTCGGTCCCCTCAATTAGCGGGGTGATAATCACTACCTGAGGTGTTTGCTCGTATTCCCGTTGGAAGTCCCGAGCTACCAGCAGGTTGAAGGTCTGGTCGGTGCCACCAAGCTCAACGTCGGCCTCCAGCGCTACCGAATCATATGCCTGGGCTACTGGGTATAACAGCTCATGGAGGGAAATGGGGGTGCCGGCCTGAAAGCGATTGGTGAAGTCATCCCGCTCCAGCATCCGGGCGACGGTGATATGGGAGGTCAGCCGGATCAGGTCGGCGAAGTCGAGCTGACCGAGCCATTCGGAATTGTAGATGATCCGCAGCCGATCCTCTCTCAGCACCAGTGTGGCCTGCTCATAGTAGCTCTGTCCGTTCTTGCGGGTCTCTTCCAATGTGAGGGGCGGGCGGGTTTTGTTGCGACCACTGGGATCGCCGATCATGGCGGTAAAATCGCCCACTACCAGGATAGCCTCGTGGCCGAGATCCTGGAAATGCCTCAGCTTGCGCAGAACCACCGCATGGCCCAGGTGCAGATCAGGCCGGCTGGGGTCGCAGCCCAGCTTGACCTTGAGCGGACATTTCGATTGGCGCGACTGTTCCAGCTTCAGGATCAGCTCTTCCTCGGGTATAATCCGTTCCACCCCCCGCTTGAGGAGGTCCATCTGCTCATTAACAGTAGGGAATGCCATTGACTATCAACCCTTATGCCTCTGTTTTACTTCCCGCTCGATCTGGCGCTTTATATTACGCTCGGCGATATCGCGCCGCTTATCGTGCAGCTGCTTGCCAACGCAGACAGCGAGCTCCACCTTGGCCCATCCCTCCCGGAAGTAGATCGACAGGGGAATGAGGGTCTGCCCCTTGATCTCAGCGGCTTTGCGCAGCTTGCGCAGCTCCCGGTGGTTAAGCAACAGCTTGCGGTCCCTGAGGTTATCGTGGCTTTCATGGCCTGCATGAGAGTAATCCCCGATATGAACACTCACCAGGTACAGCTCCCGGTCGCGGAAACTGGCGTACCCATCGGACAGGCTCACCCTAGTCTCCCGCAACGCCTTCACTTCCGTACCCAGCAAGGCCAGACCAGCCTCGTAGGTTTCCAGGATATGATACTGATGACGGGCTTTTCGATTGGTTGCGACAACACGTTTTTCCACTGTAGCTCCAGGGCGGGTGAATTTAGACGCCGGACGGAAGATCCTTCAAGGGGAATCCAGCCTTCGGAATGGCTCCTTCTTTCAGTGGCTCCCAATAATTGCAGAAAGTAGTGGAGAATGAAAAGTGAGGGTAAAGGGGCGAGGTGTACGTAAAGAAATCATGCTGAGGTTCCCCGGGACCAAATCCTGACCGGTGAGCTCGTATCCGTCCGAAACGCCTACTTTTTACTGAAGATACCAGCCTTAGGAGTAAACTGCTATCATCCATCTCTCTGCAACTGTCAACTGCCCATGTAAAAGCCTGCCCCCTTGGTACTCAGCCGGATACGAAGCAGGTACATATCAGCGGTGATGTAGAGCGTGGAGCCGTCGTCACCAAAGGCGCAGTTGGCCGTAGCCTGCCCGGTCACGATGGTGCCAAGATGGGTACCGTCGGGACTGAAGACTAGCACGCCGCCGGGGCCGGTGGCAAAGAGGTTGCCGCCCCTATCTATCTTTAGACCGTCTGGCAATCCAGGTCGTTTACCAATCCATTCCGTCACGTCGTAAAATATCCGTCCATTAGTGATACTGCCATCGGACTGTACATCATATGCCATCCACAACGATCGTTGCGGGTCGGAGTTAGCCACGTAGAGAACCTTCTCATCAGGTGAGAAGGCTATGCCGTTGGGACGTGACAGCTCCTTTGTCAGCAGCGTCAACCGGCCATCCCTGGACAGCCGGTAGACGCCCTGGAAGTCGAGTTCCCGGGCCGGATCATCGACGTTCTTTTCCAGCCCATAGGGAGGATCGGTAAAATACAGGTCGCCGCTGCTGTGGTAGACGGCGTCGTTGGGACTGTTGAGACGCTTGTCCTGGTAGTGGTCAGCCAAGGTGATGTACCTAGGTTCGGGCTGTTCCAGGGGCGCATCGAGGCGAGCCATGCGCCGGTCGCCATGCTGGCATAACACCAGCCGACCTTCGGGATCCAGCAGTAGACCGTTGGAACCCACTTCACCCCCGCGCGGTGTGGTCCCGGTGTATCCTGAGGGCTTAAGGAACAAGCTCAGATCCTCTCCCTCCTTCCATTTGAAGATCGAATTGGGAGGAATGTCTGAAAAGAGCAGGTACTTGCCCTTGGGGACCCAGACCGGCCCCTCCGACCAGTCAAATCCTTCGGCCAGCACCTCGAGCCCGGCGTCCATCGGGACGAGTTCGTCCATTCTCGGATCAAGCCGCTCGATGCTACCGATGGTGCGGTAGTACTGACTTCCTATTGAAGCGTCGGACTTTTCTTTATTTGTGCAACCAGCGCAGAGAGCAGCCAAAAAGGCCAGTATTGCAGTGTTCGTGAGTGTATATAACATGTACCGCTACTCCTATTTTCATGCCCGGGATTCGAAGTGATAGACTAGGCCCTTTAGATACACCAGGATGGCTGGTTGGTTAGCCCGCACAAAGGCACATACAGCTGTATAAACGAATACGTCCGCCATAAAATAGAGGTGCTACTATCTAACACATCACCTCACCTCAGCCCTCCCTGCGACTGAACAATAAGGGATCATTTAACCGGATTGGTCTTGATGCGGAGAGGGAGGGATTCGAACCCTCGACCCGGGATTACCGAGCACTCGCGTTCCAGGCGAGCTCCTTAAGCCACTCGGACACCTCTCCTAGCCTGTGAAATTTAGTCGTTTATCCAAGATTAAGTCAATTACCCCTGGGCGAAAGGATAGCCCGGCATCTTGCCGATGCGCTACCTGGAATTCCCCCGTCCAACGACGATAAGCGGGACCGTAAGGAGATCAGGTGTGCGGAGGAGGAGGGATTCGAACCCCCGGACCGGGGATACCGGTCAACGGTTTTCAAGACCGCCGCTTTCGACCACTCAGCCACTCCTCCAAAACCAGGCAGCAGTGTATATTAAAGGCAAACAGACCCAGCGTTCAACTATCTAATTACGCCTGAACGCAAAGTATATCGAACTTTCAGCCCAGTTTGACGGCGCCGCGACACCCGGGCAGCACTTCCTAATGAGCAGTCTGTTGCCGAAAGATGATCCTGATGTCATTCACATTCGTACCGGTAGGCCCTGTTTTGATAAGATCACCCAGTTCTGAGAAGAATGTGTACGCATCGTTGTTATCCAGCAAGGCCTGCGGTTCAAGTCCCCGGAGTGCCGCCCGCTCCAGTGTGTCCGGTGTCACGATTGCGCCGGCGGCATCCCCGGTGCCATCGATGCCATCAGTGTCAGCGGCCAGGGCGTAGATGCCCGGTTCTCCGCGGAGCGCCATAGCCAGGGTCAGCAGGAATTCCAGGTTTGGCCCACCCCGACCCTTACCACGAACAATGACCGTCGTCTCACCACCGGTGAGCGAAGCCTGACCGGACAAGAGCCTTTTTGCTTGTTCTGCGCAATCCAGTGCCACCAGCTGCGACTCGCCTTCGATCCGATCATCTGCCGCCTGGGTATCGAATCCCTGTGCCCGGAGTACTCCCGCTGCTGCCTCCAGCGCCTGAGCAGCGGTTACTATCAATCGGTTCTCAACTCGCCGGAAAATAGTCGCGCCGGGTTTCGGTGACTCATCAACATCACCAATAACACCTGCTTCAAGATGAGCCCTTACGGACGGAGCATCTATATCATACCGGTCCAGAACAGCCAGGGCATCGGCATAGGTACCAGGATCAGGTACGGTCGGCCCTGAAGCAATCACCGAGAGATCATCACCTACTACGTCGGAGACGATCAGGCTCAGAACTTGAGCCGGTTGGGCCGCTGCTGCCAAACGGCCTCCTTTAACACCGGAAACGTGCTTGCGTACCGTGTTCAATTCACCGATGGTGGCACCGGACTTAAGCAGGAGTTTCGTCAACTCCATCTTCTGTCCAAGGCTGATGCCGTGGGGCAGCGATAACAGAGCTGAGCCTCCACCGGAGATCAGGCAAAGCACGAGATCATCAGAAGTCAATCCCTTAACTGTGCTCAGCACCTCACGGGTAGCCTCCACGCCAGCTTGATCGGGGATCGGATGCCCCGCCTCGAGCACGCGAATTCGTCGCAGTCCATCCTCGCCGATGTGGCCATAGGGAGTGATTACTACACCAGAAGCTGTTTCCTGCCAGGCATCTTCCACCGCTAGAGCCATCCGGCTGGCAGCTTTTCCCGCACCCACCACTACAACCCGACCCATCGGCCGCGGCGGCAGGTGTTCAACAACAGCTCGGTCGGGCTGCGCAGCCTCAACTGCAGCTTCGAACGTCAGGACGAGGAGTTTACGGGGAGTGTCTGCTTGCACTCGTCTGGTCAGCTTGATTAACTCGCTACCTGCTCGAGAAATCCCTCATGCCATCTGGCTGGCGGTGTGCGCTGCCGCTGCTATACTCGCTCCCCGCTCAAACTTTGCACCCTGATCGGCCAGGCACTTTTCCAGGGCTGACAGGAACAGCATAACGTTACTCAAGGTTGATGAAAAACCCATGAGACCGATGCGCCACGCCTTTCCTTTGAAATCGCCTAGTCCGCCGGCGATCTCGATATTGAACTCGCTCAACAGCTGGCTGCGAACCGCTGCATCGTCAATACCAGCGGGTACGGCGACGGCGTTAACCATGGGCAGCTCGTATCCCGGCTGGGTAATATAGTCAATACCGATCGCCGTCAGTCCCGCCCGCAATATTTTATGATTCGCCAGGTGGCGGGCCCAACGGTTTTCCAATCCCTCCTCCTTTACTACCCGCAGAGCTTCCAGCAATGCGTATGACATATTGATCGGTGCCGTATGGTGATACCGGTGTTGGGTTCCCCAATATTCGCGGATCACTGACAGGTCCAGGTAGAAACTCTGAATCTTGGTCTTACGATTCTCGACCACTTCTATCGCAGCATCACTGAAGGTAACAGGTGCGAGTCCCGGTGGACATGAAATGCACTTCTGCGACCCGGAATAACAGGCGTCAATCTGCCAGCCGTCAACGTCGACATTCATTCCGGCCAAGCTGGCGACAGCATCCACCAGTAACAAAGCCCCATGCTCGTGCACTATCCTTGAAATCTCCTCAATCGGCTGGCCGGCTCCGGTCGAAGTCTCAGCGTGTACCACTCCTACTACCTTGGCCGGTTTTTTTTCTAGTGCCGACTCAATCTGTTCAGGAAGAAAAACCTTCCCCCATTCCACTTCGATTATGGATACATCCGCGCCACAGCGCTGAGCAACATCGGCCATACGCCTGCTGAAAACGCCATTCACACAGACGAGCATCGGATCACCCGGCTCAATAAGGTTGACGACACAGGCTTCCATTCCAGCGCTGCCGCTACCGGACATGGTCAGCGTCAGCTCATTCCTGGTTTGGAACGTGTATTGGAGCAATTCGCGAATATCGTGCAGTATTTGCATAAACGCCGGATCAAGGTGCCCGACCGTCGGGCGCGAAAGGGCTTCCAGAACCCTGGGCTCAACATCAGATGGCCCCGGTGCCATGAGTACTCGTTTCAGATTCGTCGGTGATTTTATCAATTTCTTCTCCTAGGTGTTATTAGCCACGTAATTGGACTTCTCCAATATCGTCAGATCGAAAAAAACTTGCAGCCTATTTCTAAAGTGCAATCTCTATTTATAGTTCATCTGTGTCAGGAACCTATCTCAAGGGCTTTCTCATTGATTTTCTTCAGGCTGTTTCTTGCCTGGAAAACCAGAACAACGGCAACCACAAAAAGTAAGACCGTAACCAGCAGCAGAGGAAGATTTCCGGCCATAAGATGCTTATAGATAAGGCTCCCCAGAGCGGTCAGTGTGACGCAGAACATGAAATACATCGGGTACTTTACGAAACTGTTCTTTTTCCGGAGTCCGGCCAGCCATACCGTAACGGCTAACAGCACCAGGGAAGCCAGGAGTTGGTTGGCCGAACCGAATAGCGGCCAGATTGTCTCGCTGGTGCCGGAAAATACCAGTAGTCCGGCAAAAACAATCGTCACCAGGGTTCCCACATAGCGATTCCGACTCAGAATTGATTGTCTGCCCTCGCTCTCGAAGAATTCCTGGAACGCGAACCTACCCAACCTAGTGGCCGTATCCAGAGTAGTCAGGGCAAAGGCCGAGATGGCCAAGGCGGCGAAAGTCACGCCGGCCTCATAAGGCAGGCCCAGGTGGGAAAGGAATCCACCCACGCCGGAAGAGAAGATACCTATCGGACCGCCGCCCTCACTTGTAACCAGGCGGCTGTAATCCCCCTGCAAGATAGTAACCGCGGTGATCAACGCCACGACAGCCAGCAGTCCCTCCAGGAGCATGCTGCCATACCCTATTGGCCGGGCGTCTGTTTCCGAACTCAATTGCTTCGATGTCGTCCCAGAAGAAATCAGTGAATGAAATCCGGATATCGCGCCACAAGCCACCGTAACGAAGAGGATCGGAAAGAGGTAACCCAGTTCCGTGTGGAATTGCGTCACCGGGGGAAACGAAATCTCAGGATTGACCACGACAATACCTATCACACTCCCCAGCAGCGTAAAAAACAGCAGGAAGGAGTTCAGATAATCTCTGGGCTGGAGCAGGATCCATACCGGCGTGACCGCCGCCACAAATACATACCCAAAGAGTACGTATATCCAGAAGTCGTACGATTGTTCAATAGGGAACCGAATCCCCAGGACCACACAACCCAGCAGGAAGGCCACGCCCACCAGTGATGCCAGCCACAAGGGTGCCTTGAAGCGATAGATTGTAGCCCCGAAAACCACCGCAAGCAGAATAAAGAGCAAAGAAGATGTGACCGTAGCGGGTTCTTTTACGAAGATACTGGCAACCGCCTTACAGAAAACCGCGATAACCAGAACCAGTAATAACCAGGTAAAGATCAGAAAGAGCTGCTTCCCAGACCTGCCGATATGGTCCTCGATAACTTCGCCGATGGACTTGCCGCCGTGCCGTATGGAAGCGACCAGTGAGGAGAAATCATGTACGCCGCCTATGAGTGTGCTTCCGATGAGAATCCAGAGCAATACCGGGACCCACCCAAACACCGCGGCATAGATTGGCCCGAGAATAGGAGCTGCACCGGCGATAGAAGCGAAATGGTGCCCGAAAAGCACCGGCGCCCTGGCTGGCACGTAGTCAACGCCATCACGCTTCGTGTGCGCGGGAGTAGCCCTCTCGGGATCAAGGCCATATCTCCGGGCCAGGTTCCGTCCGTAGAAGACGTATGCAGCAACCAAAACAACAATCGAGACAATGATCAGCCAGGAAGCTCCCATTTCCTCTATCTCACCTTTCCAATGGTAATGGTGCTATTTTTCCTCGGGGCAGACTGTTGAACTTATGAATAATATTCCAGCCGGATTAACTGTTCTTTCAAACATGGTCATTATAGACACAGAGTTTAAACAATCGATAGGGGATGAAGGAGTATTGCCGTGAATGAGAGCACTTCCAGTATTAATATTCGCCTTGATTGTGAACGGTCACCTCAGGAGATATACAACTTGAATCCTTCAGTAACATCCAGTGAATCTACCAGGGGAAGATGAATAGCACCAGCCAACCTGCCAGCAGGCCCTTCCACGTGCTGGCCAAGCCCATCGGCCCCATCTGCAACCTGAACTGTGAACATTGTTTCTATCTCGTCAAGGAGCAGCTCTATCCCGATGTGAAGTCCTTCCGCATGACCGAAGAGACGCTGGAGCACTTCATCCAGCAGTACATCGAGGGGCAGCCTGAACACACCCCGGAGGTGAACTTCGCCTGGCAGGGCGGAGAGCCAACCCTTCTGGGAGTGGAGTTTTTCCAGCAGGCCGTGGAGCTGCAGGAGAGATACCGACGCCCGGGCCTGCGCATTTCCAACTCCCTGCAGACCAACGGCGTCCTGCTCGATGACCAGTGGGGAGCTTTCCTGCACGAGCAGAATTTCCTGGTGGGGATCAGCATTGACGGCCCCGAGCAGCTCCACGACCGCTACCGGCGGGACCGCAAGGGCCGGGGCTCGTTCCGCAGCGCCATGGCCGGCCTGGAGGCGCTCAAGAAGCACGAAGTGGAGTTTAATACGCTTACCGTTGTGCAGAACGATAATGGAGACCACCCCGATGAGGTCTACGACTTCCTGAAAGAGATCGGCTCCCAGTTCTTCCAGTTCATCCCCATCGTGGAACCCGAGGGGGACGGAAAGGCATCCTACCGCAGCGTGGGATCGGAGCAGTACGGTCGTTTCCTCAACCGGGTGTTCGACCACTGGCTGGAACAAGAGGACGTGGGGACCGTCTTTGTGCGGGACTTCGACATGCTGCTCGGCCTGGTCATGGGGCAGCCCTCTTCGGTGTGCGTCCACGCAGAGACCTGCGGGCTGGCGGCGGCCATCGAGCATAACGGCGACCTGTACAGCTGCGACCATTTCGTCAACAAGGAGGACCTACTGGGGAACGTAACCGGGCAGACCATCAGCGAGATGATCGACGGCGTCAAGCAGACGGAGTTCGGCCGGGACAAGCGGGACACCCTGCCGCGCCCCTGCCGGGAATGCCCCTACCTAGCATACTGCTTCGGCGGCTGCCCCAAGGACCGCCTCGTAAACACCCCCGACGGCGAGCCGGGATTGAACTACCTTTGCGCGGGCTACAAGCTATTCTATAGTCATACCCTGCCTGTCATGGAAAAGATGGCCAAGTGCCTGCGGGCGCAGCGTCCGGCCAGCGACTACCATAATATAGAAGCCATTGTTCGAGATATGGCTGTGGCGCAAGGCCTGGCCATGGGGCGCAACGATCCCTGCCCCTGCGGCAGCGGCCTGAAGTTCAAGAGGTGCTGCGGGGAGAAGGGAGCGAACGCAAATTGAAAAATCGAAGATAATTGACTGCCGCCAGGGTGTTGCCTGCCGGACTTCCAAAATTCCGCAAAATCCCACCAAAATTCTGCATTTTAAAACTTTTTCCTGACGAGGACTGTCTGCGTTCATGCTGCGCTGGACAGGGGTGTAAATCTCCCTGTTGATAAATGTTTTCATCCCGAGACCAGCGGCGGGAGGGCTCAAGGAGCGACATGGCGGCGGCATTGTCAGCATGCTGGAATTTAAACAAAAGACCGGGGATTGTCGTTCGCCTGGTGCGCTATATGCGCGAAGAATCGCTCATCCCCCTCACTCCGCGGGGCCCTATTTCTCGGGGATAGGGGGAGAAAGAGAATAGCGGGAGGCAGCTACCGGCAAACCAATAAGAATGGAACCGCAGAGAGCGCGGAGAAAAAAATGTTAACCGGCAAGCTAGCACTGAGGCTAGCCGCTTGCAGCTCGAATCCCGCCGATGGCCCCGCCGTTGGCAGGATTTAGAACGGGATTGATGATGGGAATATGCTATTGATTATTTTAATAGCACCATTTTGATGGAAATGAGAATGGGCGAAGGAATAGAATTGATCAACGGACAATGACGAATTTCTTCATTACCTTCTCGTTGGTCTCGTTATCCGTGATCACAGCGATATAGAGACCACTGACCACCACCTGACGTGAGGCAGTCGTGTGATCCCAGTATTCGTCGCCGGTACCATCAGTATGTTCGATGATATCAATCAACTCACCCAATTGGGTGTAGATCCTGATGGTACAGTAACCCGGGAGATCCAGAAAGCCGAGCTTGTCCTGAATGTCAGGATAGCGAATATCCTCATCGGCACCAATATGGTATGGATTGGGAACGATTACGATATCATCAAGGTTATCCGACAGCCGCCCGGACATGACCGGGAAGTAGGTCTGGGTATAATACCGGTTACTCTTAAGGGATTCGCCAGTCGGTGTTTTACCGGTCACATCGGTATTTACAGGACCGACTGCCTGTAGGTAATAAAAGTGCCCCAGATTCACGATCGGTCCATTTTCAGCAGTCACGGCATCTCTATACGCTCTGGCGCTGCCTGGCAGTGTAGCGATCCTCTCATAGTAGGCTGAATGATGGAAGATGGGTGACGTGCGCCAGACTTCCCATGCTACGGGATCCAGCTCACCCGCATAGGTCTCCCACTTCAGGTCAATGGCTCCGCCGAACGAAGTTACGTCGAAGGTCGCCGGCGGCAGTGGAGCCTTTGGAATATCAAAGCCGGACTCGTAGTTGGCTTTGGCCCGCTTAAACATGTCAAACAGAGAATCCCTGGATGTCATTACCCACTCGTTCTTGGTCATTGAAACGCCGCTGCCGGCCGGCCACTCGATATCAAGTGCATCATCGGCTCCGGAGGCCTTATAGGCGATGCCGATCTCCAGCTTGGCGCTATCGCTCAGACCGGCGACGCCCTCAGCAACAACCAGATGGACATCATCGCCAGGACTCATCGAGTAAGGACCGAAACCCTCTACAAACGACCAGCCGTCCCTGTAAGGGATGATCGTCTCCCAAGACTCGGGCCGCGGTGTGGCGAAATACTGCCCCGGCGGCTGCCCCTCATCGCTGGGTTCGACCAAGTCGGCGTGGTGGGGATAATATCGACCGGTAGTTATATGTTCATTGTACTGGCGGAGCATGAGACTTTCATCGTACTCACTCTCCGCAAGGTCGGGGTGGTCACTATTAAGAAAGCCCATGGTTGATGGCTGCCGGCCAGCCAGATCCGCCGGATCGGCTCCATCCGGCCAGGTACCGGCCGGTGTCGGGTCCACGGCATTGGTCTCATCGTCAGCCGCCTTGTCGGCATGGATGTAGACCCGCCCGGCAAAATGACCGGCCGCCAGACGTCCCAGGGTATCCCCAGGTGCCGAAAGCGCAGACCACCAAGAAGGGTTTTCCCGCCACATGGGCTGGCCGAGAGAATTAAACTCTGTCTGTTTGGGATTATATCCAGCCCAGGCATACTGGGCGGTGAAGTCGACCCCATAGTCCTCGTGACCGTCACCCACAGCGTCATTCATCGTAAACCTGCCCCACGGCGCACCATCACCGGTAATCCAAGCCGAGGCGGCATGGAATGCATAGCGTTGAATCCAGAAAAAGTAAACGCCGTTCAGGACTTGGTCAGGCAGCTCCACATCTTCATCCTTATCAACGTCACCGGTATTGGTGAAGGTATACTCGATGATGTGGTAGTTGTCATGGAACTGCTGGTCGAAGGCGTAGACCTTCTGCTCCAGCTCGATACCTACCCGGTTAACATTCCGGTTGTAGATCATTCGGTCAGCCCTCAGCGTGGGATCGACCTCGTCAACCACCGACCAGTAGCGGAAAGAGATATTGCCATTGACCCGCACCACCGGCGGCTCAAACCGGCTGACAAGTTTGAACTCCCGACTGAAAAACTGCAAGGTACCTCCGTCACGGGGTCCCAAGTGGGCGATCTTTACCGGCCAGAGTTTGCCGGTCTCATCGGTAAAGTCCTTAACCGCCACCCACAAGCCCTCCGATATCTTGTTGCCTGAGTTCTTCTCTATGGCAGGAAAGGCTAACTGATTTTCGGCGTCAGCTTCCTCAATCCGAAGAGCGCCAGCCGCCGTGTAGGGAGAGTGTAAGCGACCGATGGTCATCCATTTATATCTATATTGCGCCTGAAGGAAAGTCGCCGGCAATCCCAGGTACAGTGCCAACAACGAGATCGCCGTAAACCGGATGGTGCTATGCAGGGCAGCGATCATGGGTACCTCCTATCATCTCATGATAAGGAGGATTGAAGCAATTATGAATCAAGTCATGCAAGGGATCGGTATGATGTCAAATCCGCCGTGAGAGAATAGTACCCGCCCCAGACATTTCGTGTTTCCGGCTCGCCGCGGCAGCTGGGCCGAAACTCCCTCAACGAATAATGACGAATTTCTTCATTACCTTCTCGTTGGTCTCGTTATCCGTGATCACGGCGATATAGAGACCACTGGCCACCACCTGGCGTGAGGCCGTCGTGTGATCCCAATATTCGTCACCGGTACCATCGGTATGCTCGATGGTATCAATCAACTCACCCAATTGGGTGTAGATCCTGATAGTGCATTTACCCGGGATATCCAGAAAGCCGAGTTTGTCCTGAAAGTCAGGATAACGAATATCCTCCTCGGCACCGATATGGAACGGATTCGGCACGATCACAATCTCATCAAGCCCGCCCGACCCGCGTCCCGACATGACCGGGAAATGGGTCTGGGTATAATACCGGTTACTCTTAAGGGATTCGCCAGTCGGTGTTTTACCGGTCACATCGGTATTCACCGGACCGACTGCCTGGAGGTAATAATAGTGCTCCTGGTTCAAGACCGGTCCATTTTCAGCAGTCACGGCATCCGTGTAGTCCCGGGCACTGCCTAACAGAGTAGCGATCTTCTCATAACTTGTCGAACGGTGGTAGATCGGTGACGCGCGCCAGATCTCCCAGGACACGGGATCCGGTTCTCCCGGGTAGGTCGTCCATGCCAGAGTGATAGCCTCCCCGGATGAGGTTACATCGAAGGTCGCCGGCGGCAGCGGGGCCTTCGGAACATCGAAGCCGGACTCGTAGTTGTCAATAGCCCGCTCAAACATATCGAACAGAGAATCCCGGCACGTCATCACCCACTGGTTCTTGGTCATCGCCACGCCACTGCCGGCAGGCCATTCGATATCAAGCTCGTCATCGGCGCCGGAGGCCTTGTAGGCGATGCCGATCTCCAGCTTAGCGCTGTCACTCAGACCAGCTACGCCTCCGGCCACTACGAGACGGACATCGTCGCCCGGCTTCATGGAATAAGGCCCGAAACCCTGCACGGACGACCAGCCACCATAGTCGTGGATACCCAGCACGTAGCTGGGATCGTTCCGCGGGGTGGCAAAATACTGCCCCGGCGGCTGGCCCTCATCGCTGGGTTCGACCAAGTCGGCGTGATGGGGATAATATCGGCCGGTGGTTATATGCTCATTGTACTGGCGGAGCATGAGGCTTTCATTGTACTCGCTCAAGCCAAAGAGGTCCGCGTGGTCCATATTGAAAATGCCCATGGTTGACGGCTGCCGGCCAGCCAGATCCGCCGGATCGGCACCATCCGGCCAGGTACCGGCCGGTGTCGGGTTCACGGCATTGGTCTCATCGTCAGCCGCCTTGTCGGCATGGATGTAGACCCGCCCGGCAAAATGACCAGCCGCCAGACGCCCTGAGGTATCCTCATCAAACGGTAAAATCCCCGAAATCCAGCGGATGCCCCACGGCCACATAGGCCCACCCAGAGAATTGAACTCGGTCTGGTCGGGATTATACCCGGCCCAGGCATACTGGGCGGTGAAGTCCACCCCATAGTCTTCGTGACCGTCACCTACCACGTCATTCATCGTAAACTGGCCCCAAGGAGCGCCCCCACCTACCGCCCAGGAAGAGGCAGGATTTATACTATAGTGTTGAATCCAGAAAAAGTAAACGCCGTTCAGGACCTGATCCGGCAGCTCCACATCTTCATCCTCATCGACATCACCGGTATTGGTGAAGGTATACTCGATGATGTGGTAATTGTCATGGAACTGCTGGTCGAAGGCGTAGACCTTCTGCTCCAGCTCGATACCCACCCGGTTGACAATCCGGTTGTAGATCATCCGGTCAGCCTTAAGCGTGGGATCGACCTCGTCAACCACCGACCAGCGGCGGAAGGAGATATTGCCATTGACCCGCACCACCGGCGGCTCAAACCGGCTGACAAGTTTGAACTCCCGACTGAAAAACTGCAAGGTACCTCCGTCACGGGGTCCCAAGTGGGCGATCTTTACCGGCCAGAGTCTGCTATCCTCATCGGTAAAGTCCTTAACCGCCACCCATAAACCTTCCCCATACCTATTGCCTGCGTTCTTCTCAATAGCCGGGAAGGACAGCTGGCTGTTACCATCAACCTCCTCACGCCGAAGAGCACCGCCAGACGAGTAGGGGGTGGACAGACGGCCGATATCCACCCACTTATATCTATATTGCGCCTGAAGGAGAGTTATCGGCAATCCCAGGTAGAGGGCCAACAACGAGATCGCCGTAAACCGGATGGTGCTATGCAGGGCAGCGATCATGGGTACCTCCTATCATTTCATGATAATGAGGATTGAGCCAATTATAAGTCAAATTATGCAAACGATTAGGAATATGTCAATAGGAATATGTCAAGCCTGCTGCGAGAGAAGTGGTGGGACTCACGTGAGCAGTTAAAAAAAATGTAGTATATACTCCAACAGCTACTAAAGCGGATTTGAAATGGGTCTGGTGGGCTGTTAATATTCAGCCTTAACATGACGTGTTAAACGCAGTCGAGCCTATCAAACGGAGGATCAGATGAGACCGGGAAAGATTATCTCAATACTGCTTCTGGGCCTGATATTTTCATTGAGCGCCTGCTATCGAGGCGATGTATCACCTGAACCGGCAGTTGCCAAAGGGAAGGCCTGGAGCGAAAGGCTAGGATTCCCGAAGGACAAGCGCGTACTTATCCTGCACGCCGATGATCTCGGCATGTGCGTGGAGGCCAATGAGGCCGGTCAGCGCTACCTCGCCGATGACCGCATTCAATCAGGTGCCATCATGATGCCCTGTCCCGCTTCCCAAGCGATGGCCGACTGGTATCGCGACCATCCAGCCGAGGATATCGGAGTCCACCTGACCATAAACAGCGAGTGGGAGACGTACCGATGGAGTCCGGTAACCGATACCGCCCAAGTTCCCGGGCTGATCGACCCTGAGGGCTTCATGTGGCGGGACTGGCGGGTGCTCCAAAATGCGACGGCGGAGGAGGTGGAGCGGGAGATACGTGCGCAAATTGAAAAGGCCCTCGCTCTCGGCATTAAACCCAGTCACATCGACACGCATATGGGCACACTGTATATGAATCCCAAGTATGCCGAGGCTTACCTTAATGTTGCCATGGAATACGGTCTTCCGGCCATGGTGATTGAATTTTCCCAGCCGATCCTGGACCGATTCCGTGCCATGCGCTTCATCATCGCCGACGAGGTCGTGGAAATGACGGCGCAATATACACTCCCAAAACTGGACGACTATCATCCCATTCCTGATGGCGACAGCTACGAAGACAAGAAGCAGAAATTCTACGAGCTGGTGCAGTCCCTGAAGCCGGGGATCACCGAGATTATCTTCCATCCCTCGGTGGAGAGTGACAGCCTGAAACAGATCACCGACACATGGCAGCAGCGGGTCTGGGAGGCGCAGCTGTTCTATGACGATGACGTGAGCGAATTCCTGGAGAAGGAAGGGGTCCTGTTCACCAACTGGAAAGACATGATGGCGCGCTTCAGGCAATCCAGCGAACGAAGTCCATCATAAGGGCTGACTATCGTCAGGGCTGACCATCGTCCACCTTCACCAGACCTGATCCTCAGCTCCGGTTGACTTAATTAATCGGTAGTCAGTCCTTGACGCCACACCGGGCGGCCCAGGCCTGGTACAAGCCGGCCAGCTCTCCGGCCAATTCGGGCTGCTGCCCGGCCAGGTCGCGCAGCTCGGTGCGGTCAGCTTCAAGGTCGTAAAGCTCCCACCTGCCCTCACTGACGGAGACCAGCTTCCACTTCCCCCGTCGGATAGCCTTATTACCCTCATGTTCCCAGTATAGCACGTCGTGGCCCTGGCGCTGCTCTCCCTGGAAAACAGGGCGGAGGCTCCTGCCTTCCAGGGGAAGGACCTCTTTGCCCCGGTAGGTCTCGGGATAGGTCGCTCCGGCCAGGTCACGGCAGGTGGCCATGAGGTCGATGACGTGGCCGGGCTGGTGGGTGATATGCCCCTGCTGCCTGATCCCGGCCGGCCAGCAGGCGATGAGCGGTGTGGCGATACCGCCTTCGTGGACCCAGTGTTTGTAGAGCCGGAAAGGGGTGTTGCTGGCGTTAGCCCAGGAAGAGCCGTAGCTCATGAAGGAGTCCACACCACCGGGCGGCAGGCCGTTCTCCCGGTTGTCGAAGCCCCAAGGCCCGCCTTCGTGGCAGCCGCCATTGTCGGACAGGAACAGGACCAGAGTATTCTCCTCCTTGCCTGAAACCTTCAGCGCATCGAGTATCTTGCCGATACCCTGGTCCATACGATCAACCTGCGCGGCGTATACGGCCATCTTCAGGTCCATTTCCTCCTTATCAGCCACTTCGTCCCAGGGGGACACGTCCGCATCACGTGGCGAGAGGGGCCAGCTATCGTTGATAATACCCATTTCAATCAGGCGTTCATACCGCCGCCGGCGCATGGCGTCCCAGCCGTGGAGATACTTGCCCCGGTACCTGGCGATGTCCTCCGGCAGGGCGTGGAGCGGCCAATGGGGGGCGGTATAGGCCACATATAAGAAGAAGGGAGTGTCACCGCGGGCATATTGGTCCAGATAGCCTACCGCGTTCTCGGTGATAGCATCGGTCATGTAGAAGCCCTGATTGGGCGGCATATGAGGCTGGTCGTCGATGGCAAATACCCTGATCCTGCCAATGGCTTTGGACTTGGTAATATCAAAGTAGTTGGCCGCGCCACTGACCAGGCCGTAGTAGCGGTCAAATCCCCGGTCGGTGGGCCAGTGCGGTCGGCTCTCACCCACGTGCCATTTGCCGGACATCAGGGTGTGGTAGCCGGCCTCCCGGAGTACCTCCGCGATGGTGACGCACCGGTCGTTGAGGAAGCCCTGGTAGGGCCCCGGCGGCTTGGGGCTGCCGGGGCGGCTGACCATATCCCCCATGCCGGCCTGGTGCGGATACAGCCCGGTCAGCAAGGAGGCACGGGTCGGGCAGCAGCGGGCGGCATTATAGAAGCGGGCAAAACGAATCCCCCCTGCGGCCAGCCGGTCGAGGTTGGGCGTGAGGATCTCGCCACCATAGCAGCCCAGATCAGAAAAGCCCATGTCATCGGCCATGATCAGGATGATGTTCGGCCTCGCGGCGGGCAGCTTACCGCCTGAACTCAGCCGGGGACCAACGCATCCCGGCAGAGCCAGGGCTGCCGTGCCCAGGCCTATGGTTTTCAGGAAGTCGCGCCGATTAAACTGTGTACTCATCTCTGGATTTCCTCAGTTATTAAGAATTACTCGGTTCTGTTTCAATCCGGGCTGCTACGACGGGACATAGCGCCGATTCTTTTTCGGGAGTTTGGCGCCGGTAGCCTTCAGCCAACTGGTCAGCATTTTGTCGAGTTCCCTGACCTTCTTCGGCAGCTGCCCGGACAGGTCGTGCCTCTCGGACAGATCGTCCTTGATATTAAACAGCTCGAAAGCCTTCCCCTCATAGCGCCCGACAGCCTTCCTGGCCTCGTAACGTTTGATCAACTTCCATTCATCGGCGCGGACGATGCTGTAGGGTCCGATCCGATCCCGATAGTGGGGAAAGTGCCAGTAGATGGCTTCGCGCTCCAGAGTGCCGGTCTGGCTTAAAAGCGGCACCATGCTCCTGCCGTCGATGACTCTGTCCGAAGGCAGGTCCACACCGGCAGCTTCGCAAATGGTCGGGAAGAAATCAATGCTGGTAACCGGCTCGCTGCATACTGAACCGGCTTCAACTACTCCCGGCCAGCGGACGATCAACGGCACACGGATGCCACCCTCGTAGGGATAGCCCTTGCCGCCTCGCAGGGGGGCGTTTCTCGTCACACTCATCAGTCCGCCGTTGTCGGAGGTAAAGATCACCAGCGTATTCTCAGCCAGATTCGATTCATCAAGCGCGGCCATGATCCGTCCCACCGCCTGATCGACACTCTCTACCATAGCCGAATACACCGGCTTGTCCCAAAGGGTGTGCTCCCTGGCTTCGTATTTCTCAACCAAATCCTGCTTACCCTGGAGAGGCGTGTGGACGGCATAGTGGGCCATGTACAGGAAGAAAGGCCGATCACTGTGCTCTCTAATGAAGCGGACAGCTTCGTCGGCTTCGCGATCGGTCAGGTACTCTCCCTGACTTCGCGGTTCGAGCGTCGGGATCCTCCCCCATCCCTCCCTGAAATATGGATCGAAGTAGCTGGGAGGAGTGCCAATGTCACAGCCGGCGATATTGAGGTCGAATCCCTGGCGGTCGGGATACCACGCGTCCGGACCCAGGTGCCACTTACCGACATGACAGGAAACATATCCGGCGGCTTTTAGCATCTCTGCAATAGTTACTTCATCGAGTTCCATCCAGTAGGGATTCGGCGGGCAGAGCAGTCTCCTGCTTCTATCGCCCACATATTCCGTCGGGCTTTTCTGGTCTGGATCACTCCTGTCACCTTTGAAATCGCGGAAGTGAATCCAGTCGGTGACTCCGATACGTGCCGGGTAACGTCCGGTCATTACCGCAGCGCGGGTCGGTGAACAGACGGCACAGGCGGCATAGCCGTCGGTGAACTTCATCCCCTGACCGGCCAGGCGATCAATGTTGGGTGTATCGTTGCGCCGGCTGCCATAACAGCCTGTATCCATCCAGCCCAGGTCATCAACCAGGATTACAACAACGTTCAGTCCAGCCCGCGGGCCCTGGCTCGAGAGTCTTTTGAAAGCACTCAGACCGCCCGGTATTGCCAGTACCGCAGTGCTCAGACCCAGGCCCTTGAGGAATACGCGACGCTTCATGACTTCCCCTTTATATCAGAATACCCCTGTATAACCCGGTCTGGCCCTCACTGTTTTGGCAATGGTGCCCCTTCACGCGGGCGGAACTCCCTGCTGCCATAATAGGGGTAGCTGTCCCAGAGCGGCTCCTGGTTCGTAGCCCGGGGATCGCCGGTCTCTTCCAGGTAGGCCTTGAGCCGTGCTGAGAGCTCCAGCCTGGCTTTCCTGTACTCCGGTTCCTGAGCCACATTGCGCATCTGGTGCGGGTCACTTCTTAAGTCGTAGAGTTCCTCTGTCGGTCGTTTCCCGAAGGACATCTCGAACAGCCGCTGCACAGCCGGATCGTCCCGATGGCGCATGAGATACTCCTTGGTGGGCGCTTCGTAACGCAGGTCGCGGCAGTCGATATCACCATACATAGGAGGGTCACCTGCTGGCCAGCGATCCGGTTCGTAATTACGGATGTACAGGAAATCGTAGGTCCGGAGCGCCCGCGACGGGTAACCCAGCCCGTCCACACGAACCCAGGCGTGCCGCTCCCGAGCAGTGACGACATGATCCCGTCCAGGCGTTACCCGCCCCGACCGGTCAGTGGAAAGTATATCCATGAGACTTTTTCCGGTCATATCGCCCGGCGGATCAAGCCCGGCAGCTTCGAGGAAAGTGGGAGCAACGTCGGTATGGCTGACGAAGTCGTCCACGACCCGGCCACCGGGGATGCGGCCGTTCCAGAAAACGGCCAGCGGCATGCGCGTGCCCAAGTCGTAAAGGTTGGCCTTGCTGCGCGGGAAGGGCATGCCATTATCGCTGGTGATGACGATCAGCGTATTGTCCATTTGGCCGGTCTGCTCCAGCAGTCGAAGCATGTCGCCCACCTCACGGTCAAAGCGCTGGATCTCCGCGTAATAATCGCAGACATCGCTGCGGACCTGGGGCACATCGGGCCAGATGGGAGGCACTGTCACTTCATCAAGCCGCATGCCAGCGGCAACGCCGCTGCCGCGATCGTAGTCGCGATGGGGATCGGTGCTGCCGAACCAGAAACACCACGGCACGCTCTCAGGAGCCTCTTTCAGGAACTGGTTGAAGTTCTCATACTGCGGCCCGGCGGGATTGGCGCTGCGCCCGCCTGGTTCAACCTGGCCCGGTCCCCAGCCCTTCCTGGTATAGCCCACGTGGTAACCGGCCCCCGCCAATAGGCCGGGATAGACCGGGAATTTCGCCGGCAGCGTGCTCCAGAGGTTGCCGCCCTGCTCCAGCCGCCAGATATGCTGACCGGTGAGGATGCCGCCCCGCGAGGGCGTACACGACGGAGCGGCGCAGTAAGCATGGTTAAACAGCACACCTTCCCGGGCAATACGGTCGAAGTTGGGTGTCTTCACTACGCTGTCACCGTAAGCTCCGGCGTGCAACCAGGACTGGTCGTCCGAGATGCAGAAGAGGATATTGGGCGGCGTAACGGATCCGCCGGCCGGAGGCCGCCGGGGAATCCCGGTACAGCCCGGCAGCGCCAGAGCCGCTACTCCCAGGCCCGCAGTTTTCAGGAAGTTTCCTCGCTTCATGATGCCCCACTCTTACTTTTGTATAATAGACTGGAATTCATGCGCATTGATCAACGGTTCACTTATCTAATCGATCCTTTCTGTTCTCTCTTATTCTGTTCAGGTCGCGTTCCAATATAGCGCTTTCCTTTTCCGGAAACTGGCCCTGGTCTCCAGTATCCCTGATCCACTTCTCCAGGATGATCCGCATCCTTTTCATCGTTTGTTGGTGTTCCGGAGAGGCTGAAAGGTTGTTGATTTCGTATGGATCGTTCCAGATATCGTATAATTCCTCATCCGGTTTTCGCGGGGCCATGAATAGGGCCTGGGTGGTGGTAAGTTTGTCCTGAGCATGAAGGTTTTCCATAAGACTCAGCATCGGATAGGACCGGAGCTTATAGGCGTTCTTCTGCGTGTAAGGCCTATCGGGCATAAAGTTACGGATATACTTATAGCGCTTGGTACGGACGCAGCGGATACGATCGATGGTCTCATCACATCGATCGCGGGCGGCGATGATATACTCCCGCTTCCTTGCTTCGGGTCCAAGAAAGACTTGTCCCTCCATGTGTGTCGGTGGATCAATACCGGCGATTTTCAGCACGGTTGCAGAGATGTCAATGGCACTGACCAGGTCGTCGCACACTTCCCCGGCTTCAAGCTTGCCCGGCCAGCGAATTATCAATGGAATATGGATACCACCGTCATAAAGCCACTGTTTACCACGAACGTGGCAGCGGCCATGGTCGCCTATGAAAATGACAACGGTGTTGTCCGAAAGGCCCTCAGCATCAAGACGCTTCATGACCTTTCCTACATATTGGTCCATTAACTGGATGGAGTCCAGATACGTAGCCCAATCCTCACGGGCCACGGGGTGGTCCGGGTAGTACGGTGGGAGGTCGATCAGGGCTGGGTCAACCCGATCCTTCAGCATTTCGCCCAGATTCTTCCAATGCTCGCCCCGATGGGTTTCCATGATGGACAACTGGGCAAAGAATGGCTGGCCGGGCTTGCGCTGGTTCCAATCGCTCCCGTCGAACGCATCTTTATGCTGGAAGTTGAAATCGGTCTTACCCGATCCCTCAAAGCCCGGGGCGGCCGTTGTGACGTTGGCCGTGAAGTATCCCGCTTCGCGGAGGTAGGCGGTGATCAACCGGACCGGTTCAGGCAGAGTGTAACCATCGCCGCGATGGCTGCGATGGTTGTGCACCCCAATGGAAGTCTGGTACATACCCGTAATCATCGCCGACCGGCTGGCAGAACATACCGGAGAGGTAGTGAACGCGTTGGTGTAACGGACGCCCTGACTGGCCAGACTATCCAGGTTCGGAGTCCGAACCGCCCGGGTCCCATAACAACCAAGATCAGGACTGATATCCTCGGACAGGATCCAGAGGATGTTAGGCTTGTCTACGTTCGTCTCAGCAGTAAATAGTCCTACAGGTAGCGCCAGGGCTGCCGCCCCAAAACTTGCGGTTTTTAAGAAGTCGCGGCGGGTGTAACTGAGTTTGTTCATTGTCTAGCTCGTGCTGGAAGGGGCATATGAATTGCTCCCGGCGGTTGAAATTATATATAATCGATGCCATAATCTAAGGTATAGTGTTTGCGGTACCAAGTGGAAGAAACCCGCCCTGCTGCCTTTACGACCGGCGCGATGCGGTCTCGTGCACACCTTTGCCGGAGAATGCGGTCTGCTCTGTACGAACAGGTGATTATTCAACCGCCATGTGCTTAACTTGCTGGAGCAAATCCGGAGTGCACACCAAAGTGATACCGCGCTGTGCTGAAAAAATATGAAATACCCCGTTTCCCACAAAAAAAGGAGTATACGATGAAAACAAAATGGTACTCTGACCAAAACCGGCTTGAATCCACATCTCTTCGCAGTGCGATCTATTTCCTCCTCGTATTATTGGTAATTCCCTTCGCTATCCTGGCCCAGGGAGTGGAAAGTCCATTATTCGAGCTGGCGCGAATGAAACAGGGAGTTATAAGTAAACGCGTAAGCAGCTTCGACCGGAGCGGCGGTAATAACGACCGATTCGAGAACATACTTGACGGTGAGCGGCGGACCATCTTTGAGGTCAAGGGCGCGGGAATCATCAATCACATCTGGATCACCATCGCCCCGCCGCCCCCGGAGCTCAGCCGGAACGATATTATCCTGCGTATGTACTGGGACGGCAACAGGAATCCCTCAGTGGAGGCACCTATCGGAGCTTTCTTCGGCCAGGGCTGGGATGAATGTTATCCCTTTTCCTCGCTGCCACTGGCAGCCGGTCCCAGGGAAGGCCGCGCACTGGTCAGCTACTTCATTATGCCATTCGCCAAGGGAGCGAAAATCGAGATCGAGAACGATACCGGCAGGAAGATCGATGCGTTCTACTACTACGTTGACTACGTGGAGATGGACAAACTACCGACCGACATGGGGCGTTTCCACGCCTGGTACAACCACGAATTGACCGAGGCACTACCTGATGGTGAAAATGAATGGTCCGTGCTTGGTCCCCAGGGGAAAAACACCACCGGCGGGGGGAATTACCTTATCGCCGACATCAAGGGCAGGGGACACTTTGTCGGCGTGAACTACTACGTCCATTCGCCGGGTCCCATGTGGTACGGCGAGGGTGACGACATGATCTTCATTGACGGGGAGTCCTGGCCTCCCAGCCTGCACGGCACCGGCACTGAAGATTACTTTAATACCTCCTGGTCGCCGAAGAGCCTTTTCACCCATCCCTACTACGGATACGCCCGCGTGAACGAGGATATCGGCTGGCTGGGAAGAACGCACGTGTACCGGTTTCACATCACCGACCCCATCTACTTCGACAGGTCGCTCAGGTTTGCCATTGAGCACGGCCATGACAATAACCTTACCCTGGACATCGCCAGCGTCGCATACTGGTACCAGAGCAAGCCCCATGCGAAATATCCGGCCCTGCCGGACCGCCAGGCCCGTCAGCCCAAGCCCTTTATCGGCCCCACTGACATTCATCGCTGGCGGCATGAGTGGCGAGAGAATAAGGGAGGTGATCCAAAACTGTGGGGCAAAGAGTAGCGCTAGGAACGACCACGACTGCTTCTAAGACAAGACGGATGCGTGTTCTATTTAGACGTGAAAGAAAGAATATTCAATGAACCATATTATAGTCCAACTCAACAGGGGGCAGCGCAAAATGAAGACCAGAGATATCAATCGACGTGATTTCCTGAAGACAGCAGCGGGTGGCACAAGTGGTCTCACGGCGGCTTCAATACTTGCACCTGTGGGCGCCGCCGCTGTTCCCGGTGAAGGATGGCTACAACACGGTGCCGGATAAGCCTGGTGTGGGGATTGATACCGATCCGGTGGATATGATCCGGCGGACATAAAGAAATATCGCGTGGATTAACAATCATACAAAACAGGAGGTACTTCAAATGGACACAAGAAGAATAGGTTTGATGGTATCACTACTAGTGCTCTGCGCGGGTTGTGGTGAAAAGACCGAGACTGCCAAAAAAACCAGCGTGGTGGCCCCCGGCGCCAAGGTACAGAAACTTGCCGGCGATTTCGCCTTCACTGAAGGGCCTGTGGCTTGTGCTATGGGGAATGTCTATTTTACGGATATCCCCAACAACCGGATTCATTTCTGGTCCCTGGCCGGCAAGTTGTCCACCTTTCGCGAAAACTCGGGCGGGGCAAACGGGTTGGCATTTGATAAGAATGGCAATCTCCTGACTTGTGAAGGGAATAACCGCCGGCTGGTTTCCATCAGTCCGCAGGGTGAAGTAACGGTCCTGGCTGATAAGTATGACAACAAGAAGCTAAACAGTCCCAACGACCTCTGGTGTGATCCGCAAGGTGGCATCTACTTTACCGATCCCCGATACGGCAACAGGGACGACATGGAGCAGGACGGCGAACACGTCTACTACCTCTCCCCCGATCGTAAAAAGTTGATTCGGGTGATTGATGACCTGGTCCAGCCCAATGGAATTATCGGCACCTCTGACGGCAAACGGCTGTATGTGGCCGATCGGGCCGCAGATACAAACTACGTGTATACCATCAACGACGACGGCACTCTGTCTGACAGGCGATTTTTCTCGGTAGAAGGTTCCGATGGACTGGCCCTGGACACTGAAGGGAACGTCTATATCACCTCGCCGCGGGATGAGCCATCCTTTGTCGTTTCGGTATACGATTCCAGTGGCAATCGGCTGGAGGAAATCGAGATCCCCGAAAAGCCCGCAAACGTGTGCTTTGGCGGCGAAGATAGAAAAACCCTGTTCATTACGGCCCGGACGTCACTCTACTCGTTACAGATGCGGGTTGAGGGCTTATAGGGATGAAGACCATGCCTAGGAAAAATACGCGAGATATTGGCGATTCAGTATAAAAGAGGAAATCTGTTTGTAACAAAGAGGAGCACCATGATATCGAGTCGTCGTGATTTTATCAAGTCAACCCTCGGCGCCGGCATCCTGGCCGCGACGCCGGGCTGCTTCCGAAGAGAGAACCGTCCGAAGACAACCATCGCTCAGCTCGACCAGGCCGCCGCCGCGCCGGTACTGAAAACCGAGTACTTGCCCTCACCGGTGGAAATCGCCTCAGTCGAACTGTTGCGCAACGGCCAGAACCTCTTCGTCCGCGCTACATCCACCGAAGGGGCTGTGGGAATCGCCATGACAAATAACGCCCGCATGAGCTTCCTCTACCCGATCCTGGTGCAGCGCGTTGCCCCCTATTTCATCGGGAAGGACGCCCGTGATCTGGACGCGCTGATCGATGGTATTTATGTCCATGAGAGTAATTACAAGCTCCAGGGACTGGCTTTCTGGATCCCGGTCGCCTCGGTGGAGTTTGCTCTGCTGGACCTGCTGGGTAACATGGCCGGCAGGCCGGTGGGCGAGCTGCTGGGCGGAATAGTCCGGCGGGACGTAGCCGTTTACCGCGCCAACAACCACCGCGGCAAGACGGCGGAGGAATCGGTGGAGCTCATCGCCAAATCGGTCGCGGAAACCGGGGCCCGGGCGGTGAAATTCAAGATCGGCGGGCGCATGAGCAAGAACGCCGACTTCCCGCCGGGCCGTACCGAAGCCCTGATACCGCTGGTCCGTAAGGTACTAGGTGATGAGATAACCCTGTACGCCGACTCCAACGGCTCCTATGACGCTCCCAAAGCCATCGAGATCGGCCGTCTGCTGGAAGCCGCTGATGTAGCTTTTTATGAAGAGCCGTGCCCCTTTGATTACCTGGAGGAGACCAAGCAGGTGGCCGAGGCCCTCACCATACCGATCGCCGGGGGTGAGCAGGAAAGCAGCCTGCGTCGTTTCCGGTGGATGATCCACAACGACTGTGTCCAGATCGTTCAGCCCGACCTGCATTACTTCGGCGGCTTTATCCGCTGCATTCGTGTCGCTCGGATGGCAGCCGAGGCGGGTATACCCTGTACACCGCACATGTCGGGCTCAGGGCTGGGTTACCTGTACATGCTGCACTTCGCTTCCTGCGTGCCGAACATCGGTCCCTACCAGGAATACAAGGGCAAGAGCAAGGATATCCCCGTCACATGTGATACCTCCTCGCTGGAAAGCAGGGACGGTGTGGTACGGATCCCCTCCGGGCCCGGGCTCGGAGTTGATTTTGACCCGGATTTTGTCAGGAAAGCGGAAGTCGTAACCGGTTAATCATATTATAGGACAACAGTAATGAAATATAGTCTTACTATAATATTAATCGCTGCCTGTTGTTGGTCCTGGTCGTGTTCCAGATCAGCTCAGAGCCTACCTCCTGCCCCCAGGGATGTTTTATCCACACTGAAAAAGGACCATCCGCGCCTGATCCTGGATGAGCCTGGTCTGGCGAAGCTGAAAGAAAACCTCAAAGAAGACAAACTGCTTCAGAAATGCCGTGATGATGTGCTGAAGGAGGCGGATGGCTACCTGGATCGGCCCGCGCTGACATACCGGAAAATTGGCCCTCGCCTGCTGCGAGTCAGCCGGGCATGCGTATCGCGGATGTACGCGCTGGGCCTCGCCTGGCGGCTGACAGGGAGGAAAGCGTATGCCGAAAAGGCCGTCGAAAACCTGCTGGCAGTCTGCCGCTTCCAGGATTGGAATCCATCCCATTTCCTCGACGTCGCTGAGATGAGCCACGCCGTCGCAATCGGCTACGACTGGTTTTATGACTATCTCGACGCAGACACACGCAATACAGTCCGCTCGGCCCTCATCGAGAAAGGCCTTAAGGCCGGTATCACTGCATATCAACAGGTTGCACTGGGTGACGCCTACGAATCAGAATACCCTATTGAGGTACCCTACTGGTGGGCTACCGTGGAACATAACTGGAACCAGGTCTGCAACGGCGGCCTGATCATCGGTGCCCTGGCTGTGGCCGAAACTGATCCGATCTACGCTGAACGGATCATCCTCACTGCGGTGAAATATCTTCCCATAGCGATCTCTAAATACGGCCCGGACGGCGCCTGGCCCGAAGGCCCCAGTTACTGGAATTACGCCACCCGTTACACCGTCTATTGCCTGGCCGCTCTGGAAAGCGCACTGGGAACGGACTTCGGCCTTTCCCGGATCGATGGATTTTCGCAAGCCGCCCTTTTTCCGATTTTCATGGCTGGTCCCACCGGGCTGTATTTCAATTTCGCGGACGCGGGTGAACGCTCACGGATAGGAAACCTTCCTCCCCTGTTCTGGCTGGCGAAACGGTTCGATCTACCCATAGCAGCTCAGGCCGAACGCGGGATGATCGCCGACAGTCCCGCCGATCCCCTGGACCTGATCTGGTACATCCCACGCGGCGATCGCGAACCGGGGCCCCCTTTGCTGGACAAGCTATTCCGCGGGCCAGTAGAGGTTGCCGTGTTTCGCAGTGATTGGGGCGATACCAATGCTATCTTTATCGGCGTCAAGGCGGGCTATAATCAAGTAAACCACGCCCACCTTGACGTGGGCAGCTTCGTTATGGACGCGCTTGGGACCCGCTGGATAAAAGACCTTGGCAGCGACGACTATAACCTGCCGGGCTATTGGGAAGAGGATACGCAGGAAGGCCAGCGATGGGCCTATTTCCGCTTGAATTCGTTCAGCCATAATATTCCAGTTTTAGATAATGAAAACCAGAATGTCCTGGCTGAAACGAAGATCGTCAGGTTTGAGAGTAATGATTCATCTGGTTTCGCATTAGTAGACCTGACCAGCGCATACGAACGGTCTGCCGAAGAGGTCAGGCGGGGAATCGCACTAGTCCAGAATCGCAGTGCCGTTCTGGTGCAGGATGAGTTCCGGCTGAAAACAGTCAGTGATATTGCCTGGGGCCTGACCACCGACGCTGAAATATCGCTTCAACAAGACCGGGTGATCCTTACGAAGGATGGCCGGCAGCTGATCGTGAAAATCCTTTCGCCCGCGAGTGCTTCCTTTGTCGTAGAATCCGCCGAGCAGAAACCGCCGGAAAAGCCAAACCTGGGGGTGAAACGCCTCATAATGCGGCTGGATGATCAGCGGGTTGATCTGCGGATCGCCGTACTGCTCTCACCTGTCCGGGAGGATAGCGGAACGCTGCATCAGCCTGAACTCTCCCCACTGGCAAATTGGTAGAGGGTTGCAGATGAAGTGGTCAATTGGCAGACCATACAGATCCTGTAACTGATATTACTGAGGAGCGAGTTCATTACCCGATGATGGTTGAGAACCTTCAGATTACGGAGGTGGTCTTATTGATCTGGTAGTTCAGCATATTTGTATGATGCAGTAAAAAGAAGGAGAAGGCCTATGTTCCGGAGAGCCCGAAGCATTTCAAAAACAATCCAGGTGGCAGGCATAATCAGTATTGTCATGGCGGCGGCAGTATCTATAACGGTGCTGGCCGGATGCGGCAAAAAGGACGATGCCAAACACAGCAAAATCGCCTACGAACCGACCTGGGAATCGCTGAGACAGTATCCAGTACCGGAGTGGTTCCAGGACGCCAAGTTCGGAATATATTTCCACTGGGGGATCTATTCGGTGCCGGCCTTCGGCAATGAATGGTATCCACGAAACATGCATGATAAGGGGAGCGAGGAATATGAGTATCATGTCAAGAATTACGGTGATCCTTCGGAGTTCGGCTATCATGATTTCATACCGATGTTCAGAGCGGAGAAATTTGATGCGGACGAATGGGCCGAACTGTTCCAGAAGGCCGGAGCCAAGTTTGCCGGCCCGGTTGCGGAACACCACGACGGCTTCGCCATGTGGGACAGCGACCTCACCAGATGGGACGCTACCGATATGGGCCCCGAAAGAGACATTGTCGGGGAGATAGCCAGGGCTATCAGGAAGCGGGATATGAAGCTGGTAACCTCATTCCACCATGCATTCAATTGGAAATACTATGAGCTCTCTTACGAAGGGGATTATGATACGAAAAATGCGGAATACGCCGGATTGTATGGCCAATCCCACCCCCCGGGGGCACCTGAATCCGAAGAGTTCCTCAAGGACTGGGAAGCAAAGGTGAGGGAAGTCATGGACAAATACCAGCCGGACTACCTGTGGTTCGACTTTGGCTGGAAGGAACCTGCATTTGAAGAATATAAAAAGTCTCTTCTCGCCTATTATTACAACGAGGCCGAGCAGTGGGGCAAGGGAGTCGTAGTAACCTATAAGGGCCAACATCTTCCGAAAGGAGTCGGTGTACTTGACCTGGAACGCGGCAGACTGGACACATTAAGCAGGGACAAATGGATAACCGATACTTCGGTGGACCGGAATTCATGGTGCTACATCAAGGACCCGAATTACAAGTCGGTGAACACGCTCATTGATAACCTGGTAGACCGGGTCAGCAAGAACGGCAACCTGTTGCTGAATATTGGCCCCAGACCCGACGGGACAATTCCGGAAGAACAGAAGGAACTCCTTTTGGGCATCGGCAGATGGCTGGACGTCAACGGCGAAGCTATCTATGGGACCAGACCCTGGTCAGTTTACGGGGAAGGGCCAACAAAAATGATGGGGGGTGATTTCGGTGAACGGGAAGATGTTATATATACTGCAAAAGATATCAGGTTCACTGCAAAAGGCGATGCCCTCTATGTAATTTGTCTTGATTGGCCTGGAGAGCAGGTAACCATTGAATCTTTGAATACGATAGAGAAATCCAAGATCATGTCGATAAAGATGCTTGGTGTTGATAGAGAACTGGAGTGGCTATTGACTGAAGAGGGCCTCACAATTACCGCTCCTGGTGAGAAGCCATGTGAAAACGCCTATGCTTTCAAGATTACGATCAAGGACTGAGGGGATTGCGATGGATGTCCCCATTTCCTTTCAAGTCGGATTCCGTCAGGAAGCCTCCGGCTAATGTTCCTCCAGTAGCTGGGTCAGGTCATTCAGCAGCTGCTGCCGTGTCTGTGCCAGCGGTGAGCTATCGGTTAAAGCCGCTTGCAGAAAAGCGACCTCGTTAGTGACACAATCAACCAGTTGGCGTTCGGCCGCAGCAGCGTTCTTGCTATCCGGGAAGCGCTCGATATAGTCCTGGAATAGCACAAACGCCATCGGCCAGATATCCTGATATTCTATCCACGAATCGCGAAGAGGGGGAGTAACAATTTCCATAATTGTCTCATTTGGTAAGATAGAACGACTTTCGACCATTCTATTCCCCAGGTTTACATAGTGATCGAATAGGCTATTTTGTGCCATACGACGTTTCATGGATTTTTCATCGGAAGCATAGGCCTGATACTGCAATGCCTTGCCTTGCCATTCTGCTAAGTTCAAGGCAGATATTGGTAAAGAGGATAGTTTAAAAACAACGGGCCAGATCATCCATTGCTCCTGTGCTTCACCGGAGACCTGCCCCGGATCGAAACGGACCGTTCGAGCTATTGCCAGGGCGGCTTCATCCAGGACGTCATAGCCGGAGGATTTATATATCCCCATCATACCAACATAGCCGTTTGTCCCAATATGTATTAGCAGCGTAGATGTGCCTTCCAGTTGCTTTTCAAAGGCTTCAGGAGGATAAAAGGAAATAACACTGGCCGATATAAGTTGCGGAGGAACATCTCCGGGAGTAGTCCTGCGCGGTAGATGACAAGCCGTCAGGAAAAGGACCGATACACCGGCAAGGATGGTGGGGCCGGAGATCAGACGTGATATATGTCGTACTGTACCCTGCTGTTTCATAACTCTTCTATTCTTGGTTAACGGACTACCTCACCTGAATCATATAATAATATCGGAGGATAAAGTTCCTGGGATCACCTGAGATGAATACCGTTGGGAGCGGGGAAATCCTTCGACCAATATCCTGATAACCTTGCTTCTTCAAGTATTATGCGGTGAGGTATCCGCCTCCAACCGGCTCAAGGGATTTCACATCGCAAGATTTTCCATAGACTACGCCGACTCCGAGACTGGATTCCGCAATATGTGTTCAAATCCTGCTACAAGTGGCATGGGATGAATCCCTCGAATAACGCCTTAATAATCCGACCAATCTTCCAGGACTGTTAGGGAGAGACCACTGGTTGATATCCCGGACAACTGCTTATGACTTCTTCTCTGCCACTTCAAGACACCTCTACTCAGTGTTCAATGAAGCAAAAGTGCCTCTTAAGATCTAGTCCCTTGAAGTTCACATTGCTCTGATTCCGAACAATTCCGCTCTGGTATAATGATATCCTGCACCTTCATGAAAATGTTTTTTCTATGCTTGACCGGTATCCTGCTGCAATAAATCAAGCCGTTGTTCGAAGGTAAGGTTATCCAGTGTAATATCATCCTCGCCAAGATCCTGCTTTTTGTACTGATCCAACTGCTCCTGGGAGGGTATTGGCAGGTACAATGAGACAGTAGTTCCCTGATCCTTTTCGCTTTCAACTATGATCTGGCCGTTATGGATTTTGGCTATGCCGTATGCAAACGAAAGACCTAGACCTAATCGCTCGGGTCGCATCTTTGTTGTGAAGAAGGGCTCAAAGATCCGGCGTTTTGTCTCCCCATCCAAGCCGCACCCAGTATCCGAGACACGTATCACGAGATTCTTCTCATTTTCATCAACTACTTCAACCCCTCCCTCATCCGATCCACTTATACTTGATACGCTTACGACTATCTTGCCACCATCTGGCATTGCATCAGCCGCGTTAGTTAACAAGTTCACCAATACTTGTCGGAGAAGGATTCGATCTCCAAGGACTATATTCTTGTTGCTGTTAAAATTGGCCCTGATCTTGATTGATTCATGAAATCGGTGTTTTAGATCGCTCAATGTTGAATCTAGTAGTTCAGTAACGGATAATTGCCGTAAGGACAACTTTTGTGGATGCGCCAATTGCTGGAGTTGATCTGTTACTTTAAGCCCACGTGTAATCTCTTCGGCGGTTAACCTAGACAGTTCGTTCATGCTCTTCTTCGTTCCTTGATCTTTTCCCATCATTTCCATCAAACTCCTAATAGCAAACAGGGTGCTGTTAAGATAGTAGGCCATACCACCAGTAAGGGCCCCAATTATTACCATCCGGTTTGCCCGCTGCAATTGGGATTCGACCTCCTGCTTCTCTTTGAGGATGTCTAGCTCACGCTCTTTTCCAGCAATCTCTTTCCTATTATGATAAATGACAAAAAGAGCAAGCGTCAGGGCAGTGGCAATTAATACAACAGTGCCTACTAATACCCATATATAGTCTATCTGCGCAGACATAGATAGCCAATAAAGTAGAGTATATATCCTGGAATAATTAGAATATTATGTATCTGCCATAGAGCATGCGTGATATCAATTGGAATGGCAGAATATACAAGCACATTACCCGTATTAATGATGAATACACCAAATGAAACCCAAAAACGTTCGTCCCGATAGACGGGATAATCAATATGGTGCCGCAAAGTGGTATACAGAGTGTAGAGGGATATAAATGCTATAAAAATCCCATGTATTGAAAGGGAGTACTTGTTTGCAGTCTGGAGATTCTCGTAGCCCAACAACAATAAAAAAATATATATGAGAAAAAAGACCGGGATAGATATTCGCATATAACGAGCCGCTCTGCGCTGCTGCCAATATGAGAAGAGTAATGCAATCAACAAGTAGGAAACGAGGGTATAAATATGCAATAACACCATGTTATTGCCCCGTAAAAAAGCGAGCAAAACACAGGCTATGCTGCTTATTGCCCCATAGAGAAGTAATCCTGTGAGTATTCTCAGAGAGGGGGGCGATCTATTCCATAAACAGATGCCCGCGCCAAGAGGCAGCAAGCCCGAGAAGAAACCCACATAAATTAGAGCGGGCAGATGTCCCATTCAGGTTATGGGCAATACGGTGGACAGGGGGGCAACATCTCTAATGGCCCAATAAAATTGGGATCGGACAGACTTTTAGACAGTCCTCCACCGCTTAAATCATCCCCCTTGGCATTCACTCCATATAAAACCGGGCTGAACTGACCATCCTTATTGAGACCCCCATAGATACGAATCCCTACAGTTCCTTCCTGGGCAAGAAGCATCTCGAGACTCTTTTTGCTACAAAACCAGGCATAGACATCATAGGGATTATTATTTTGGAAGGCGGAGGTCATCTGTTCAGCAAGTTGCGGCGCAACTCTGTGGTCTTCTTGGCCGGTGAACATCACATCTCCAGCTGTCTCAAGACTTGTCTGAATGGCACTAAGTTCCTGAGTCTCAGGCCCTCCAGGACTTGCTTTCTGACAACCAGAGATGCCAACGATCACTAAAGCACTCGCAAAAACAAGCAGTGTATTGGAGATTCGATTCATGGCATTCCTCCTGATTTAAGAAGTTACCTGGTTTTCAGATTGAATCTCTATAAAAAAGAAATGAAACCCCGATATATTATGGACGATAGGGTTGTATTATAATGCGAGTCACATACCTGCTAATTATAACTTTACTGCTCTATCCCACAGCAGTTTTGCGAGCTGCTTTGCCGATTCTTTGTCAGACTTGATATAATTAATCAATGTTCGCTGAGTGTCCGTCAGGACTTCCTCATAAGGTGCTGAGCTCATTAACGATATCTCCTCTCCCTTTTCTGAGGAAGAACTCCCTACACCATACATCAACCACCATGGATTGATACCGTACAGATCACACATTTTCTCTATGACGCGAGTCGAGGGTATCATTCGTTCGGTCTCATATCCACTAATGCTCTGACGCGTAACGTTGAGCTTTTCAGCCAATTCATTCTGCTTTAGTTTATCCTTCCGACGAAGATATCTCATCCTCTCGCCAAATCCCTCTGTGTACTTACTCGATGCTTTCACGAATACAACTCCTTTATAAAGTTCTTCGATATTCCACTTATTAAATGTTACCAATCCGATCAGGACAAAAATAATTATCCCATAAAAACTAGTAGTAATATTGCTTGAATGCAATAAAAATTTTGCCAAAGCATATAGTATTATGATGCAGGGATAAAATGATTGGTATTAATATACTAAATTAGTAGACAATTATTAGCTGGCGACAAGTAATTAAGAATATTAAAGATGGATCGTAGTTAATAGTAACTCAAATTGCTATAGATAGAGTTGTATAATAGAAAGCTGCGATGCGAGCAAAGTATCTCTTCCCACTGCCGGCAGGAGGGCATCAACCCGAACTTGTACTACCGTTGGATATCTGAGCTGACCTTGCAGAACCATGTGTTTCAAAAAGTTTAAATGTTACGGATTAAGACTTAGGTGCTATATGAGAGTTCATCAGGCGGAAAAGATGAAGCTCACCCACACGGTGTAACAGTCCGAATAGTCTATAACATGGGCTTTTCAAGCTATTTCCGGATCGTCGTAATCGATCTGCC
This sequence comes from Fidelibacterota bacterium, assembly GCA_020354025.1. Taxonomy (GTDB): domain Bacteria; phylum Fidelibacterota; class Marinisomatia; order SCGC-AAA003-L08; family TS1B11. Next base: position 798,690 of record CP070638.1, read on the forward strand.
ATGAACACTGTCAGCTCCCCTTTTCAGGTCTAGTTGATAAGAGTTCTGGCAAGATAAAATTGAGGTTGCGGAGAGGGAGGGATTCGAACCCTCGATACAGCTCGTCACCGTATACCCGCTTAGCAGGCGGGCGCTTTCAGCCAGCTCAGCCACCTCTCCAAACACCGTGGCAGTGGCGGAGACATATAGAATTTAGCTATGGCAAGCGCCATAATAAAGCTCTTGCGGAAAAGGTTTCCAGCTTTCCCTAGCAACGAACAGGCCGCAACGTCAATTGACTTCTTCGGTCACGGTTTTCTTTGTCCTACAGGTTCTTAGTGGCTACATTCCTACTGCCTGGCGGATGACGTTTCGGCCCGGTTTATTATGCAGCCGGGTCAGAAGATTATACATTAATACATTAGGGATAAGCAGCATGGCACCTTCACAACTTTACTACTATAAAGCTTATGTTACTCGTGTGCATAGCGGTGATACCTGCCGCGTAGACCTCGACCTGGGAATGGGGATATGGACCCGAGGTCTGGAGATCCGCCTTCATCGAGTCAAGGCGCCGGAGGTTAAAAGGAACAACCGCACGGCAGGCGTCGCCGCCCGGGATTACCTACGCGGTCTGATCCTGGACCGGGAAGTCCTCCTCCGGACCATCAAAGACCGCAAGGACAAGCCCAGCCGTTATCTGGGGGAAATGAGAGTAGTAACCGAGACCGGCGAAACCATTAACGTCAACGAGGACCTGGTAAAGGCAGGCCATGCCGAATACCAGGATCCACAGCCTTCGCCTGTTGACTAACGCCGGCGGGCGTAGCGGCCCATGAGCTGAGCCTGTACCAAGACGTGCCCCTGCATGGCCGCTTCCACATGCTTCTTTGTGGCACCGGGACCAAGTTCGAGAGTTGTATCCAAGGCATAAAGATTGAAATAGTAGCGGTGTGTACCTGAAGGGGGAGACGGCCCGCCGTACTCCTGCCGCCGGAAGTCCGTTATTCCCTGCACAACACCTTTCCGCTCCAGCGCATCCCTGGGAATACCTTCCTCGAAGCCTGCCATGTCGGGCGGGATATTATAGACCACCCAGTGAACCCAGGTGCCCATGGGAGCATCGGGATCATCGCTGATAAGGGCCAGTGATTTGGCGTTATCGGGCACACCGCTCCAGCTGAGGGGCGGAGACATGTCCTGCCCGTCAGAGGTATACCTAGCAGGGATCATCCCGCCTTCCTGAAACGCCGATGACATTATTATCATTTTGCCCTTCCTCCTTTTCCTTCCCTATCCTGGCCACCTTAACACAGGAAAGCCACCAATCCCAAAAGAGGGATTAAGCACAGTTCAGTATTCATAATATGAAAGCTAGTGCCGATAGACTGATTTCGCAAGTTCCAGATCATCAGATAGAGGACCAAGGATGGCTGAATGCTAGGGTACCAACATCCAGCAGTGCGGAGAGTGAAGACTATCAGTTGTATCCCGGAACCGACGCGGTCATATAGCGGCACTCCCGCACTGCTCAATGCTAATCCGCGCAACTACCAGGTGGGATAGGAGTATCAGATAATCCGATACTAATTAATAATCCACTGCTGCTCCTAAAGATTATTCTTCTATTCTACTCAATATGGCTTTTTAACTAAACCGGTCTACTAATAAATTAGCAGCGGCACTCACTACCCGCTTTTGGGAATAGTCGTGGCTTATTAGTGAGTCATGGTTGGATGCTAAGATGTTGACTTCATGCCACAGAATCCTCACCGGCTCCATTATTATCTCGTTTTTTTTCACCGGTTGCGAACAGGACGCTCACCCTACTGAAAACTTGCCCATAAATGGCAATGATACCGATTCTGTGGTAACATATGATTATACCCTCCACACTGTGGCTCAATCCGAGCGTCTATGGACTGGAGTTGCTGTTTCTGATGAAGGCCGGATCTTCGTCAATTATCCTCACTGGTGGCCAGAAGAGCATATATCAGTCGCGGAACTGACCTCCAGTGGAAAGGTAGCATATCCGAATCAGATATGGAACACTCCTGAATCCGAGTTATCTCCAAAGTGGTATTTTGTCTGCGTGCAAAGTGTTTATATCGATAGTGAGAACTACCTGTGGATTCTAGACCCGGGGGATGATCCAAGGCGAGGCATAATTGACGAAGCTCCGAAGCTAATTAAGGTCGACCTTCAGAGCGACAAGGTCATCAAACGGGTGTATTTCGACTCCACAATTGCGCCACCAAACAGCTATTTGAATGATGTGCGTATAGATACCGAGCGGGACTATGCTTACCTTACCGACTCCGGCCTGGGAGCTATTATCACCGTAGACCTAACCACCAAGGAAAGCAGGCGCCTGCTGGCGGATCACTCGTCCACAAAGGCAGATGATATCACCTTATCCATTGAGGATCGTCCCTGGGTGCGATCGGATGGCTCGTCGATAAAGGTGCATTCGGACGGCCTGGCCTTGGACCTAACTGGCGAATACCTATATTACCAGGCGCTGACTAGCCGGAAGCTCTATCGTGTTCCTACCGAGGCATTATGCGATACGGCGCTATCAACCAGGGAGTTGTCATACAAAGTTGAATTTGTGAAGGCAAGCGGCGCGTCCGACGCAATCGAGTTCGGCCCGGACGGTAACCTGTATCTCACAGCGATAGAGCACAACGCCATCCGCTGTCTGACTCCGGATGGCGAAGTCGAGACTATCATCCAGGACAAGCATCTAAAGTGGCCGGACAGCTTCTCTATAACAGCCGATGGCGATATTTACGTAACCACCTCGCAGGTTCACAGAGGGAGTAATCCCACCGAGCCTTACGGCCTGTTCAAATTAGTCCCCAAATAGCCGTACTGCCTCCCCTTATCCTAGAAGATTCACGCACCAACCACTCACGAGCCCGGAAGGCAGCGCCTCAGGGTATCAGCACTCCTTTCAGGAGGAACAGGGCGGCGGTAATGAGAATGACTCCGGTGAAGTTCAACAGGATCCCTACTCTAGCCATCTGGGGTATGGTGAGACGGTCGGTGCCAAAGACGATGGCGTTGGGGGGTGTGGCGACGGGCATCATGAAGGCGCAGGAGGCGGAGATGGTGGCGGGTACCATAAGCATGAGGGGGTTGATATCTATACTCACCGCCACCGCCGCCAGTACGGGCAGCAGCAGCTCCGCTGTAGCCGTGTTAGAAGTCAGCTCGGTGAGGAATGTGACTGCTAAGCAGAGGGTGGCCACGATGAGGATCGTAGGCAGACCTGACAGCCCCGCCAGGTTTGCACCAATCCACTGAGACAGACCACTGGCGGTAAATCCGCGGGCTAATACGAAACCACCGCCGAAGAGCAAGACAATATGCCAAGGCAGCGCCTTAGCAGTACGCCAGTCCATCAGGCGTCCCGAAGGACTCTTCCCGGAGCGGAACAGGAACATCGAGACAGCTACCAGCACCGCCACGGTCCCGTCCTTTACGTAGACAGACAGCCCCAGCAGGTAGCCCCAGCCATGAAGGGTGAGTGAGCCTAGATTCACATCACCGCGGGTCAGCCACAGCAGGGCTAAGGCCATAAAGTGCGCCAGAACCAGCTTCTCTTCCCGGCTCATTGGACCCAGTTCGGCCAGCTCTTCGGTAAAGAGTTTTCGATCGATACTGGCTAGGCTGCCAGATCGTGTTGCCCATGTAGATAGTCCGATCCAGGTGATGATCAGGAACACCAAGCTAATAGGAAATGCAAAGAAGAACCAGCCGGTGAAGGATATCTCCGGTAACTCGGGAAAGATTATGGCATAAATCCGGCTGAAGGCCAGGTTAGGGGGTGTACCGATAAGTGTGGCGATCCCACCGATGGAGGCGGCATAGGCGATCCCCAGCAGAAGGGCTACGGCCAGGCGTGGTGACTGATTGTTATCGGACGCCTCCAGCCGAGCCAGAGCACCCAGGGCGATGGGCACCATCATCATGGTGGTGGCCGTATTGGAAATCCACATGGATAGGAAGGCTGTAGCCACCATGAAGCCCAATAAGAGCAGACGGGGGCTGCTGCCTACACCAGAGATGATAGTCAAAGCCAGGCGGCGATGGAGCTGCCAGCGCTCCATTGCCAGTGCGACCATAAAACCACCCAGGAACAGAAAAATAGTATCATTGAAATAGAAACCAGCTACCTCGTTCCCAGGCATGATCTTCAAGAATGGGAAAAGTACCACAGGCAGAATAGCTGTGGCCGCCAGGGGCACCGCCTCGGTGAGCCACCAGATGACCATCCAGAGAGCAACCGCGGCGGTATAGGTAATCGCGGGTCTCTCGGGATCAATATCTACCAGCAGGATCACAATCAAGGCGGCCAGAGGCCCGGCCCATTTTGCGACGCGGCGGAGGGGTATGGTGGTCATAGCACGTAGTGATCCAGAGCTACTGATTCATTCGGGGATTTGAAATTGATACATATATGTAAATCATGTTATCGGTCAGTTGTCTCCAATAATTTATAGCAGCCTCAATTGAGTATCCGGTTTACGCCCTCGCAAACTGCTTCCCTGCCGACTGGATCACCAGTCCTTTCATCTCCAGGTGCAGGAGAACACCCAGAAGCTCGGAGACATCCCGCTTTAGATCCTCAGCGATGCGGTCCACCAGCACCGGCTCGCCCGTCAAATACTCCATAATCTCCCGCTCAGTATCTGTCAGGTCTACCTCCCGCAGGATTTCCATCTGCTGGCCAGGCCGGACAGAGTAGGGGGGAGTCAGCTCGGACAGGACATCCTCAACCCTCGTCACCAGCTTGGCGCCCCTCTGAATGATCTCATGGCAACCGTCGGACTTGGCACTATCTACCCTACCGGGCAGGGCGAAGACTTCCCGATCCTGGTCGAGGGCATGGTAAGCGGTGATCAGGGCACCACTTCCTTTTCCGGCTTCCACAACCAGAGTTCCCAGCGACAAGCCGCTGATAATCCGGTTACGTTGTGGGAAATGATGGGCGTCCGGGCTGGTACCGGGCGGGTATTCCGATACAGTCAGCCCCTTTCCCAGCAGCTCCTGGTAAATCTTACGATTCTCCATCGGATAGATCACATCCACCCCGCACCCCAGCACAGCGACAGTATTTCCTCCAGTATCCAGGGTTGCTTTGTGGGCCGCCGTATCAATGCCCCGGGCAAATCCACTTACAATGCCTAATCCGGCAGCCACCAACTCCTGACACAAGCGGCGTGTCTGGTCCCGGCCATAACTAGTGGGTTGGCGGGTACCTACTACAGCCAGGAAGTCTCCCTCAAGACTTCCCGCCCCCCGGACATATAACCCCGTTGGTGCGTCATAAAGTGCTTTCAACTGGACCGGGTAATCCTCATGCCAGTAGTGCACATACCGGGTACTAAGGCGTGGTAGCTGCTCCAGAATTCGTTGCCCGGTATCCGGATCGGCTGCGCGGAGTCGTTCGATCAATGTATCCGAGACGCGTTCAACGCTAACCAAATCCCGGCTAAGGAGGTCATTCCAGTTGATGACATCAGAGAAGGTGTTCAGAATCGCCCTCACCCTCCGGGAACCCAGACCGGGCACCTCACCCAGGGTAATGATGACCTCATCGGGCAGCAAAGTTTAGCTCACTATCTGCGCAGGGACGGTGACAGCATCACCGCATTCATAAACAGTTTACTCATACCTCGCCAGTATCCACGGAAGTTGGGATCATCGGCAAAGAGGATCACGTGGCCTTCCCCAACATGCTCATCAACCAAGAATACCTTCTCAGACAGCTGGGAATCGGCACCATCCCAGGCGAAACCGCTCACCTTGCCGCCACCCTCGGGAAAGACCGCTACGTTCACACCATCCTCGCTTGGTATAAAAATATAGTCAGACTGGACGTGCACATAGGTATCCTCATCGTATCCATAGGACAAGTAGTGGTGCCGGTTCAATTGAACCTCAAAGATGGCTCCGGGAATCGACTGCGGCCGGTGGGCGTGAGGAACCTCTTGTTCATTCTCCCGGCGCTGTTTGATCTTTTCCCGTGTCTGTTCTTCCGGTCGTACGTCATCAGCCGGAAGAACGGATGTCAAATCCAGTTCCTCCCCGGTAAGAAACGCCGCGCCGCTTTTCAAACCGATCAACGTTCCCCCACCTTGAATCCACGCCTTAACCTTCCCCATCACCTGATCATCCAAAACGTCCCCATAACTGTCCGAGGCATGTGGCAGTATCAATACATCGTAATCGTTCAGTTGCACGTCTTCCAGCCTATGAGGCCAGATTGCCGTAAATGGGAGACGATATTCCTGCTCAAGCAGCCAGGCGAGCCAGCCGTAGCTGTATGCCGAAAGCGGCGGCTGCGGATAGAGAGCTAAGACTCTCGGCTGTTTGATAAAAACCACATTGTCACTTCCCAGGTCAATGCCTTCTTCCGTCCAGCCGGTGGACGTGGAAACGAGCTCGACAGGATAGGTCTCTATTACAGTCCGCATGAGCGCGGGAAGTTCAAGTGGGTTATCAGCGGGAAACACCACTAACGTTCCCCGGGGGTATATTACCCCAGCTTGGGTGAACGACTCCCTACTCATGTGCACCTGCACTCCCTCCTGCCAGAGGTGGACGAGGGTCTGCAAGGCGTAGTGGCTCCGATAAGGGATCAGGTAGGCATATATGGATTCTTCCTTGCTCAAGGGCGTATTGGAACCAGCCCAACCCTTCTGGGGATCGAAGGGCCGGGTCCTGACCCGGGATACCTCAGCGGTAGTATACACAGTTGCGTCGTAGGCCAGGGGAAGCGACCAAGCTGTCACGTCGTAGATCCTGTCTGGCAGCCGCTCTTCGTGGCGTCGCAGCTCTTCTTCTATAAAAGTCCGGTCGAGTTCCGATTCAGGTTCGAAAATGGCTTTCAACAGGGCATGACGCGGCTGTTCCAGCGGGACGATCAGGGTACCTGTCGGGAAGCGCATACGCCCCGCCCTCTGACCAAGATGCGTGGAAACCTTTTTAACAGCAAAACTCTCTTCCGCTTCCTGCACTTCAATGCCCAGGGCAATGAGAAGGGCGGAGAGATCCAGATTGTTTCGGTCGTCAGGGCCCAGAGGCAGGATATATCGACGAATCGGCCCCTGCATACCGAGCTTCAGGCCAGCCTGGAACTGGTCAGTGAAATCACGCAACAGTTCCCTGCGGTTCCTGGCGGCGGTGGTAATAGTAGTGACGCCAGTGGTAAAGTGGTGCCGGATAGCCTCGGCAAGAGTGACTATATGGCCGTCAGGCTTTTCAATGTGCCGCCCCTCCGCGGAGGCCTGTTCGAAGGTCATAGCCACGGCCCCGTTGAGCATAGGCCAGGAATCGCCGTATCCGGGGTAAAAGGAATCGAAGATTTCGCGGGTAAAATATCTCCAGCCCTGGCGGTCAAAAGCCCGGGCGTTTTCCCGGCCAAAGATCTCCAGCCATTTCAATACCTGGGGACTGAAGTTCTTGTTCACTGCCTCCGCCGGGGGTGCGAAATAGTAGGACGAACGGTGGCCCATTTCATGATAGCTCCCAAAAACTTGCGGCAGCCAGCGTTGAACCTGCTGAACCCGCGCCCTGGTCTCCTGCTGGGTGAGAACAAACCAATCCCGGTTAAGGTCGAATAGATAATGGTTGGTGCGGCCTCCGATAGGATAGGGGCTGTGCTCTACGGCGTTGGGATCGGGATTGGCCGGTAAGGCCTGAGTGTTCTCGTAATAGCTGATATAGCGCATGCGCCCGTCCGGATTAAGCAGGGGATCAATAACCACCACGGTGTTATCCAGTACTTCGCGCGTTTGATCGGAGCGGTCGGCGGCCAGGTGGTAGGCCGTCAATAAGGCCGCCTCGGTATTGGAGTGTTCGTCGCCATGGATACTGTAGGCCAGATAGACCACGACGGGGCGAGTATCGATTATGCGGCTTCGGTCACCTGGAAGCCGAGGATCCATCAGCACCTGGAGGCCGCCGGTGATCTGCTCCACTTCAGCCAGGTGCTCGGGTGTGGATATCACCGCGATTACCAACTGCCGCCCTTGATATGATTCACCATAGGTTTCCAGATTGACCCGGCCGCTAGCTGCTGCCAGGGTTTGAAGGTAGTAGAGCATTTCACGATGGCCAGTGAGGGCCTCACCGGGAGCATATCCCAGGATTTCCGTATAGGTAGGGATGGCCTGGTCGTAGTCAGTCTCCGGCAGCCAATCCTTGATGGCCGGGTCGGCCGCGATTGCTGGGGCACACAGTAGCAGCAGCAGTAAAAGCTTGCCTGGCAGTTGGCGGCAGGACTTATATGTCATAGAAACTGTTCTCCTTAACAGTCACGGTTTCCCCATGACGCCGCTGTTCAAGTTCAGCGTCGATCATATGCACCAGCTCCGGCAGCCCCTCGCCACTGACCGCAGAGATGCCAATTACCCTATGTCCCTCTTCCTGCAGGGTCTCTGTGTTCGGGGCCTCTACCCAGGCATCCTGCTTGGTAAGTACCACCAGGGCTTCACGGTCCGAGAGATGGGGCAGATAGGCCTCCAGCTCCTGCCTCAGCACCCGGAGCTGCTCCTCCACCGGTTCCGGGAGAGTAGCGTCAATGAGGAACAGCAGCAGGCGAGTGCGCTCGATGTGCCTCAGGAACTGGATCCCCAGCCCTTTCCCCTTGCTGGCTCCCTCGATAAGGCCGGGAATGTCGGCCATGACGAAGCTGCGATACTCCCCCGACTTTACAATCCCCAGGTAGGGCTGCAGGGTAGTGAACGGGTAATCGGCCACCTTGGGCCGGGCCCGGGAAAGACGTGATAGGAGCGTACTCTTCCCGGCGTTGGGAAAGCCCACCAGCCCCACATCGGCCAAGATCTTCAGCTCCAACTCCAACTCCCGCTCTTCGCCAGCCTGGCCGTCGGTGGCCTCGTGGGGAGACTGGTTTCGAGATGACTTGAAGTGGGCGTTGCCGAATCCTCCGGCGCCGCCCCGGGCTGCCAAGAACACATGCCCCGGCTCCACCAGGTCGGCCAGCAGCTCGTGGGTCCCGGCATCCTTGACCACCGTACCGGGCGGCACCCGGACGGTGATACTTTTACCATCCGCGCCGTGCTTGTTGCTGCCCGAACCGTGCCGGCCCCGCCCGGCCTTATATATCCGGTGGTAGTGGACGTCCTGGAGGGTTGCCAGCCGGGCGTCCACCTGGAGGATCACGTCTCCCCCGCACCCTCCATCGCCGCCGGACGGCCCCCCCTTGGGAACGTACTTCTCCCTGCGGAATGCGATGATCCCGTGGCCGCCATCACCGGCCTTTACGATGATCCTGGCGTAATCGATGAACATAAGTTGGCACAGTCAAGTATTGGGTGAAGTTACGATTTGGCAGGGCAGTCGAATAGACCGAGTTATTACCCTCAAATCCGGTCGTCCCGCCATCGCCGGATTATCATTTATCAACAATTAGAGCCGAAATTTCAGCCTGTCTGGCATAATCGATAGCTTCGGCAAGGATGCGTGCCGCCTCCTGCGGACTATGGAATCCCGTACTGTTCTCGGAAGAAACGAAGTCCCACCGCATTTGTGCCCTGCGATGAAAATTCAAGGCGTCTTTTAGAGCCTCGTCTGAAGCTCCTGAATGCTTTTTCTGAACGATGGCATCCATTGCAGAGAGGATTGCCGCTTCACTTTTACGCAGCAAATCGGCGGTTTTATGCTGAATGTTCAGAATCCTCTCCCTCAAATCCTCTTCAGGCCAGTGATGGCACATCTGGCAGGATTGATTCAAGTTTGTCAGCGGGCTCCGAATCCAATGATCGGATATTTTGACGCTCCCTGTGCGGACATAAGGCATATGACAATCAGCGCATGAAACACCCGATTGGGCGTGAATGCCCGTACCCCAAAGCTCAAATTCGGGATGCTGCATCTTGAGCATGGGAGTCCCGGTCTCTTTGTGCGTCCAGTCCTTGAATTGATATTCATCATAATGCTCCTCGATGGCATCAATAGTACGTCCCCGACTCCAGGGAAAAGTCAAAACCTTGTTGTCACCTTTGAAGTAGTATTCCACATGGCATTGGGCGCAGACATACGTCCTCATCTCCTGCCTCGTGGCTTTCGACAGATCAACCCCCACCTGCTCCATTGCGTTCATGAAGGCCAACCGCGTGATCCTCAGATCCATGGTTTTCGGATCGTGGCAGTCAGCACAGGAAGACCCGATTTTAAGATGAGGTTTCAGGGTGTCGTAGGATGTCCGGTTGAACGCTTCCCATCCCATTTTTTCAACTAATTGTGGCGCTTCGGCGGCATGGCAGTTAGCGCAGGCCCCGGGCTGGCTGACGACTTTTACACGCTGGGTGTTCGCTTGATCGCTGGCGGCATAGTAATGACCACGCTCCTCGTTGTGGTCGATACTGAAAGCATAGCCGGCCCAGAGCCGCTTCATGGCCGGGTAACGTTCCAGCTTGCTGTAGGGCGTCGATCCGCCGTATTCCGTCTCACCGTAATCTACCTGTGTTTGGCGAAAGGCATCGTACTCATACGGAAAATTCCGGCCCCAAACCTCAGGATCGAGTTCATCTGCATCGATTTCTACAATCATCAGCGGATACTGGAGCGCTTCCATTTTCCGCTGACGGATGTTTAGCAACAGCAGAAGGACCGCTACAGTACCAACGGCGGCAGCAAAAAATGTCAGTATATGAATCAAACGGAAACGTGAAAATAGACTATTAGACATCACCCTCTCCTTCCTTTATTCACGCTCCTGATGTCCTACGTTTCCGTGACATGCGAAGCAATCGGACGTTTCGCCATTCTTGTTTTCGACCATACGGCTGATGATCTCCTGATGACACCGTTTGCAGTTGCTCAACGCGATTTTACGATTGAACTCCCGGATCTGGATCGGCTCGGGGAAACCACCCACTGTGAAGGCCGCGCTGTGGTTCCAGCCGTTTATTCCTTTGACGGCGTATTTTCCGATGGCGTTCTTTGGGGTGTGACAGCCGTTACAGGTGGCCACAGCTTTGTGGCTGGAACGATTCCAGGCGTCGAACTGCTCTCGCATAATGTGGCAGTTTTGACACGCCTGGGGGTCATCAGATAAATAGGAAATACCCTTAGCATAGAAAAAGGTGAATGCCGAAAGGCCGGCGAATATACCAAGCAATATCGGTAATACTCTCATTCCGATAGTATTGTTATAAATGTCAAAGGGGCTGTAGTCCTATCCGATGATAACCTACAGCCCCTTCGGCCAATTGGCAAGATTTTACTGCTACTTACATTCTCTCGATCATCGCTTCGGCAAACTCGCTGGTCTTGAGCTTGGTCGCTCCTTCCATCAGGCGGTGGAAGTCGTAGGTCACTTTCTTTTCGCCGATGGCCCCCTCAAGGCCTTTGACGATCAGGTCGGCGGCCTCGTTCCATCCCAGGTAGCGCAGCATTAGCTCGCCGGAGAGGATCAGTGAGCCAGGATTGACCATGTCCTTGCCAGCGTACTTGGGGGCGGTTCCATGGGTGGCCTCGAAGATGGCCGCGCCGGTGTCGTAGTTGATGTTGGCCCCGGGGGCGATACCGATGCCCCCCACCTGGGCCGCCAGGGCGTCGGATAGGTAGTCGCCGTTAAGGTTGAGTGTGGCGATGACGTCGAACTCGTTGGCGCGGGTAAGAATCTGCTGCAGGAAAGCATCAGCGATGGCGTCCTTGACCAGCAGCTTGCCAGCGTCCAGGGCCTCCTTCTGGGCGTTGTTGGCAGCCAGCTCGCCCATGGTATTCTTGATCCGGTCGTACTCATTCCAGGTGAATACCCTCTCGCCGAACTCCTCATCGGCCACGTCGTACCCCCAACTCTTGAAAGCCCCCTCGGTAAACTTCATGATGTTGCCCTTGTGGACAAAGGTGACACTCCGGCGGCCGTTATTCAGGGCATAGCGGATGGCCGCCCGCACCAGCCGCTGGGTGCCCTCCTGCGAGACTGGCTTGATACCCACGCCGGTAGTGTCGGGGAAACGGATTTTCTTATAACGCTCGGGGAAAGCATCCTTAAACAGCTTGAGGAACTTATTCTGGTCATCCGTACCTAACTGGAACTCGATGCCAGCGTAGATATCCTCGGTGTTCTCACGGAAGACGACCATGTCCACCCGCTCCGGGTGCTTCACCGGCGAGGGCACTCCCTTGAAATACCGCACCGGCCGTAGACAGACATACAGGTCCAGCTTCTGTCGCAGGGTTACATTCAGCGAGCGGATGCCGCCCCCTACCGGTGTGGTCAGGGGTCCCTTGATAGCGATCAGGTGTTCCTGGATGGCTGTCAGGGTTTCATCGGGGAGCCAAGTATCGGGGCCGTAGACCTCAACGGCCTTATCGCCACCATAGATTTCCATCCAGGCGATCTTGCGTTTGCCACTGTAGGCCTTCTCCACGGCAGCCTCGAACACTCGCACCGCTGCCCGCCAGATATCGGGGCCGGTGCCATCACCTTCGATGAACGGAATGATTGGCCGATCCGGCACCCGCAGGCCGTCGGCTGTCATGTTGATTTTCTCGCCATCGGTCGGTGGTACAACATGCTGATAAGTGGTCATCTTTATTCCTTTCGTAATATTGATAGGTCAGCGACTCACTCTCCACTGCTTTTAGAGTCAGTGGTTGGGCTCTTGGTCTTGCCCTTGGATGTTTTCTCTTTCTCGCCACCCCCATTGCGGGAGGTTTCCGGTATGGATTTGCGGACATAGTCAGTGAGGTAAAAGCCGGTCCCCTTGAATATCAATCCGGCACCCGCACCGATCCGACGCCGTACTCGCTTCCGGCCACAGCTGGGACATAGCTCAATCGGTTCGTCTGTCATGGCGTGAAACCGTTCAAATTCGTGACCGCAGGCTTCACATATATAGCTGTAGGTCGGCATTGATCCCTTCACTTCCCCCTATTATTAATCTACTCAATTATTCTAAACTGACTTGATGAGTCAATCCGGCAGGCATAGTCAGAATACTTGACGGGCGGCTCACTTTCCCGCAAAGTGGCTGCTCATTCATGGTGGTATTTCTGATCCAGGGCTTCTTTGACCACGGGCGGCACATAATCGGATACGTCACCGCCCAGGCTGGCGATCTCACGGATAATGGAAGAGTTCAAGTGGGTGTAACGATCATGAGGCATCAGGAAAACCGTAGCCACATCCTGGTTCATGTGGCGGTTCATGAGGGCCATCTGGAATTCGGCCTCAAAGTCGGAGACTGCCCGCAGACCCCGAATAATGGCACAGGCCTCCCTGACCCTAGCATGGTCTACTACCAGACCGGAAAAATGATCCACCTCTACGTCGCCCAGGCCTTTCACGGCTTCCTGGATAATGTCCAGCCGCTCCTCAACGCTGAACAGCGGTACCTTTTCCCGGTTCTCGGCCACCGTGACGATGACCTTATCAAAAAGGGTGAGTGCCCTAACGATCACGTCCAGGTGGCCGTTGGTGATGGGGTCAAAAGTGCCGGGATAGATGACTGTTCTCATTCGGCTTTCCGCCATAGCCCCACTTTGGTTTTACCGAAAGCCCGAACGTCGATGCCCCCGGGCAAGGGAGCACTCCGGGGTAGCTCCATAACAAACAGACCGCCGGGGGCAAGAACATCCCTCACCAGCGGGTGCAGGTCTGTCCATTCAATGCTGTTATAGGGTGGATCGGCCAAGATCACATCGAAGCACCCGGGTGTGGCTCCCAGGAACGAGACTACATCCATCATGGCGACAGCGCTCCGGTCTTCCGCTTTCACCCTTGTCAGGTTCTGATTCAGGATAGACACTGCCTGGCGGTCGTTTTCCACGAAGGTTACATGATCCGCCCCACGGCTGAGAGCCTCAATGCCCAGGGTGCCAATACCGGCGTATAGATCACAGACCTGCTTACCCTCTAACGGCTCCAGACGCTGGAAAACCGATTTGCGTACAATAGCTTTCGTCGGACGGAGATCCCTAACCGAATCTCTACCGAAGTATCTTTTCGGAACCTGCAGCTTCAAGCCGCGGTGTCTCCCGGCAACAATGACCGTGGCGATAGTGGCCGCTCCTCAATGATATTAAAAATAACCCGCAGCAGGTACGGACCTGCGGCAATCTCTTTCGGTCTCAGCAGACTCATGCGATGATAGTGCACGTAAGCCGAGTCAGCGGCAGTGGTCACAAGATGAGTCTGTATCTCGTCCAAGGAACCCTGCAGCACATATTCGCCGGCTGTCATAGTACCGGGGACCGTTTCCACCACTACTCCTCCCGAGCTTTGGACTCTATCCTTCAGCCGGCGGAAAAAGTGTTCATACTCTGACTCTATCGGTCGCAATGCTCCCACCTGATCGCTGGAGGTAAAAGCTACTGCACCCTGCCAGCAGGTCGGTGCAGCCGGAGCTGGTAGTGTGATAAGGTCGGAAAACCGGTGGCCTTCAACACGAGTATTGAGCCGTAGTAGGGACTGGGTCAGCTCTTCGCCTTGAATGCGGTATATGAGGAGTCCCGCCGCAGCATCCATGAAATCAATGGCCGCCTGGGAAGGCAGATCACTGAGGAAGCGTGCCATAACGGCCGCACAGGAACCCGGCGGTTGCATTGCCGCCGGTGGCATTACCGTAGCCGGCGGGGTTTCAGGGGATGGGAAGATTTCTCTCCACCTTTTCCAACTCCACCCCTGGTACCACCAATACGCCGCTACCACCAGGATCACCACGATAATCACCAGCCAACCCCAGAACCTTGACCTCTTTTTCACCTTGGGAGGCACAACCGCCTGGGCTTCGGCTGTGGCTCGTTCCTGCAGCCGGTTGAGAATCGCTTCTTCATGGACATCGGCTCCGAGTTCTAATTCGGCTACGGCCTCTTGAAGCCCGGGACGTGCCAGTAGGTTTATGTCAAACATGTTCAGCCGCCCATACAGCATCAGCCAGCTCTGAGAAAGCTGACTGGGTGAAGCGATTGTCTGCCTCCGGCACTTCCGGCCAGTTCCAACGCCAGAACGGATTCAGCAGGGATAGGGCACTCTGTTCCACCTGCAACACGTGCTCCAGGAAACCCGTGTCGCCCGATCCCAGGTAGACAAATACGTTTTCGACTTCTGGAAAACTAGTTTCCTGGCCTTCAGCTAGCTGTTCCACGAATGCAACAATCGGTTCCTGCAGACGGCTGTCTCCGACAGTGGTGCAAGGACGTACCTTAGAGGCATCCCGTTCGAAGAAATGGAGCGCCTGAAATGCCCCTTCC
>CP070638.1:814005-906859 GCA_020354025.1 Fidelibacterota bacterium
AATCCGCGGCCTCGCTTACCGGAAAGGAAATCACTAGGGCCGCTTCGGGTCCGGTTCGTACGGCGGCGGTGCGGGAGTATTATCCCGGCGACTGCCGCGTCCAGCTTACAGCGTTCCTGTCCGGATACCACCCCCCAGAGGACCTGCCGCGGCCCCTGCACGGTGCGGCACTGCCTCACGCCGGTTGGATGTATTCAGGCCAGGTGGCTGCCCGCACTCTGGCTTGCTTCAAGAACTCGCCAGGACCGGAGACGGTGGTGATCTTCGGTACCCCGCACTATGCTAGTGGCTATGGCCGAATGCCTTTGATTGATACGGTCAGCCACGCCCTCTATCACGAGGGCCAGTGGGAAACTCCCCTGGGCAACTTGGCGGTGGACAGCGCCTGCGGGGCCGCCGTCCTGGCGGCAGCGGGCGACCTGCTCCGGGCCGATCCCCAGGCCCACCAGTACGAGCACTCCATAGAGGTGCTGACGCCGATGGTGAAGTATTTCTTCCCGGAATCTGCCATCGTGCCCATCCTGGTGCTGCCAGAGACCACGGCCGTTCAACTCGGGGAAGCTGCCGCCCAGGCGGTAAACCAGCTTGGCCGCACCACTATTTTCCTGGCCTCCAGCGACCTCACCCACTACGGCCCCAAGTTCAGTCAAACGACGGCTGGGACTGGACCAGAAGCCAAGGCCTGGATGGAAAAAAACGACGGGCTGCTCATAGATGCCCTCTGCCAGGGCAGCGGTGAGGAGATCCTGAATGAGGCCCGGACCAACCTGAACGCCTGCGGGGCGGGAGCCCTGGCGGCCCTGAAAGGGGCTATGAGCGTCCTGGGCGCTCCCCAAGGCCGGCTCATCGAGTATGCCACCAGCTTCGACGCGGAGCCGGAGCCGGTGTTCCGACAGGCTGTGGGGTATGCCGGGGTGGTTTTCTAGCCGCCCGTATTTTGGAAAATCCGTAAAGTAATGACGCGCGGAAACGATTGATATATTAATGAGGTAATAATATGAACACGAAAGCAGCTGTTGATGATTTCCTGGCTCAGCGCAGCCTGGCCGTTGTGGGTGTATCCCGCAGTGGAAAGAAGTTCGGTAATATGGCTTACCGGGAGCTCAGGGACAAGGGCTACCAGCTTTTCCCCGTCCACCCTGAGGCGGAAGTCCTGGAGGGTGATAAGTGCTACACCGGCTTGAGTGAGCTGCCCGAGCAGACTGGTGGCGTACTTATTATTGTACCTCCCAATCAGACGGAGCAGGTAGTACGGGATGCCGCTGCCGCCAAGATCCCCCGAGTCTGGATACAGCAGGGGGCTGAGTCGGAAGAGGCTGTCCGCTTTTGCGAGGAACACGACATGGACGTAGTGGCCGGGGAATGCATCCTCATGTTCGCGGAGCCGCTCAGGTTTTATCATAAACCCCACCGCTGGGTCTGGAAGCTGCTGGGAAAGCTGCCGAGATAAAAGAGTCTAGAGTTTCAAGTTTGGAGTTTGGGAGTCTGGAACATGCAAATCGTAGACCTGACTGATAATCATAAGCCGCTATATTTCGATTGTTTGGAGGACTGGTCTGAGGAAGTGAAGGAAGCGGGTGATCATAAAGCGACCTGGTACGAGAAAATGAAGGATAAGGGGCTCAGGATCAAGTTAGCGGTTGATGACAATGGCGTGGTGGGAGGCATGATTCAGTATGCGCCTATCGAGCATACGTTCGTTGAGGGGGAGGACATATACTTTATTTATTGCATTTGGGTTCATGGCCATAAAGAGGGGAGGGGCAACTTCCAGAGAAAGGGGATGGGTAAAGCCCTGCTTCAGGCTGCGGAGACTGACATTAAAGATAGGGGAGGCAAGGGGATTGCCGCCTGGGGGGTTTCGCTGCCGTTCTGGATGAAAGCTTCATGGTACAGGAAACAGGGCTACACCAAGGTGGACAAGCAGGGGATTCAGGTCCTATTATGGAAGCCGCTCAGCGATGATGCAAAGCCCCCTCGTTGGGTAGTGGGGAAGAAGAAGCCGGAAAGCATTCCAGGCAAGGTCGCGGTGGCCGCTTTTCTAAATGGCTGGTGTACGGCCCAGAATATGATTTGCGAGCGAGCCAGGCGAGCGGCGACCGAGTTGGGAGATCAGGTTGAGTTTCGAATGATCAATACCTTCGACCGGCAGGTTCATTCCGAGTGGGGGATCACTGATGCCCTGTTCATTGACAGCAAGCCGGTAAGAACCGGCCCTCCGCCATCATATAAGAAAATAAAGAGGCTCATCGCGAATCGGGTGAAAAGACTCTAGCAGCGCTTTCAATATCCCCAGGTGCAGTGGTTGCCGGGGAAACTACCACACTATAGCCGGTGACTCACACGCAGGAATATGATCGAAAACATAACTCACTTCACCGGGAAAGTGAGATTATATTCCAGTCCGTTTAAACGGTACCGTTTAAACAGTTCAACTGATGATTAAGAGGAATACTATGCACAATCTTTTCTATATCGTTGCGTCAGGCCTGGGTCTGCTGCTGATCGCTCACTGCGGTGGCCAACCGGAAGCTGACAAGGCCGGGAGTACCATCGGCCAGGAGATAACGACCAGGTCAGGCTTGAAGTATACAGACCAGGTCTTAGGCACTGGCCCCTATCCCCAGGCCCGTCAGACCGTTGTCGTACACTACACCGGTCATCTGGAGGACGGCACCAAGTTCGACAGCTCCCTCGATCGCGGCCAGCCCTTCGTATTCCAGGTTGGCGTTGGCAAGGTGATCAAGGGATGGGACGAAGGCCTGCTGACCATGCGGGTCGGCGGAAAACGCACCCTTACGATTCCCCCACACCTAGGCTATGGCCAACGTGGAGCCGGGAATGTGATCCCACCTAATGCTACCCTAATCTTCGATATCGAGCTGCTGGAAATTCGCTAGTAAGCCACTGCTGCTGCCCGTTTCGGCACCGATCCTGATTATCCCCTGGCTGAGTAGCATACCGGGAATGGCTTCAGGTTGATTCTATTAATGAAACTAGAGGTTACAACGTGAGAAGCAGAGTTCCGATTGCATTGATAAGGGCTGCGTTCATTGCTATTACAATACCTGTGGGAGTACACGCGGCATGGACCTTTGAAGCATTTCTCGGCTCGGCCTGGAGCGTACCATCGCCACTAAGCATCCATCAATATGGGGAGGAGCGACTGCATTTCACGGCCAGGTATGCGACCAAGCCTCTGGTCGAATCACCTTATTATGCATGGCGGATCGCCAAATGGAGCGGCGAGCAGGCCTGGGAGTTCGAACTTGTCCATCACAAACTTTACCTGGAAAATCCGCCGGATGAAGTGCAGCACTTTGAGGTCTCGCACGGCTATAATCTTATCACCATAAACCGGGTCTGGGTGCGGCGGGGCTTCATCTGGCGGGGGGGCGTCGGTGTCGTGGCGACGCACCCGGAAACGAAGATCCGTGGGAAAAAGCTCCCCTGGGGGGACGGGCTGAACGGTTTCTATGTTTCGGGGCCTACCATTCAGCTGGCAATAGGCCGGAAGTTCCCGCTCCGGGGCGGGCTGTTTGCCGTGGTGGAAGGGAAATGGACCGCGTCGTATGCAACTATTCCCGTTCGGGACGGTAACGCCTACGTGCCCAACATGGCACTCCACTGGCTCATCGGGCTGGGGTACGATTTCTGATACAACCGTCGTATAACCTTTCAACATCAGAGGTATTTGAGTCGCTCGAGTTATTAGAGAGGCAGTGCCGCCAAGTACAGGGGCAGCAATTTCCATCAGTATAAAGGGGAGGCCAACCATGCGAAAGCTGTCATTGTCAATCAGAATCTATTTCGGCCTGATACTTGCGCTGGCGATCCTAGCGGCTGTCAGCATCTTCCTACCGACCTTCCAGGGGCTGATGCCCCATCAGGAGCTGCCGGCATCGAAGCCGGTACTGGCCCTGGCCAATGCCGGTATCATGATTTTTCTGTACGGCGGATTAGGCTACCTGGGATACAGCCTGTCGCGGAAGCTGGACTTCGCAGACATCTGGGATGAAGGCGTCACCAACCAGCAACGGTTCGTCATTCCTGCCCTGATCGGGCTTGGGCTGGGTATCTTCCTGATAGTAGCGGACGCGGTCTTCAGCCAGTTCCACGACCTGGGACCGCTGCCACACCCATCATTCCCCGCCTCCATCGTAGCCTCAGCCACGGCCGGCATCAGTGAAGAGGTCATATTCCGCCTGTTCTTCATCTCGTTTTGGATGTGGCTCGTCTCCCGAGTAATCCTGAAGGGCAGGGGACAGGAACCGGTCTTCTGGATCGTCGCCGTTCTTTCCGCCCTGGCATTTGCGTTCGGGCATCTACCTGCGACCATGGCATTCTTTGAATTCAGCACAATCGGCGAAGTCCCCCCAGCCCTGCTGGGTGAAATGGTTCTGCTCAATGGCGTCCTTTCGCTCTTTACCGCATACTATTTCCGGAAGTACGGCTTCCTGGCGCCGGTGGGTATCCACTTCTGGACAGACGTGGTGTGGCACGTGGTGTGGGGGGTGATATAGCGGGCCGGTATGGCCCGAGACTACAACCGCCGCCGTTGATTGACCTACCGTCCCCCGTCTTCTAAATTCCCCGGGCAACTCAATCAGGGGAAGTATGTATGAGTGATTTTTACCCAAAAAGCACAGAACTTCTTCTCCGAGCTCAAGCGCCACCGGCTATTCTGGGAGGCGATGGCATATGCTGGAGTGGCGTTATAACAGCAGCCTACCCTCACTTTCTCCTGCATTGTAATTTCCCGTTAGTTTCCGTCAACAGTTACCGATTCTTCAAGTAAGGAAAAAGATCCATGTCTTACATCACGCGAGTCGACCACATTCCCGATCCCGACTTCACCCAACCCATTGACTTTCTAGCCTTAGGTCTCTTCCAGGATAAAGGCCAGCAGGAGAACCATCAGCCGGTGGATGCGGCTCTGGGTGGTCTGATATCCCGGGTACTGGAACGCAAGGATTTCAAGGGCAAGAAGGGCGACCGGTTGCTGCTGCACCACGACGGCCCGCTGGCGCGGGTAGCGCTGGTGGGTCTGGGCGAGGAGGAAAAGTTTTCGACCGACATAGCCCGTCAGGCGGCGGGCTGGGCGGTAGGCCTGGCCCGGAAGCACAACCTAGCTGGCTGCGGCCTGCTGACTTTCGAATGTGGTTTGCCGGAAGTGGAGCTCACCCAGGCCATGGCCGAGGGGCTGATTCTGGGTTCGTACAAGTTCACGGATTTAAAGAAGCCCGAAGAAGAAGCCCGCGAGCTGGAGAACCTGGCACTCTACGGCCCGGTCTCAAAGGCGGGGCTGGAGCGGGGTATTACTATCGGGACCGGTGTCTGTCTGGCGCGTGACCTGCAGAATAACCCCGCCAACATTATCACTCCCACTCGCCTAGCTGAAGAAGCCCAGCGCATTGCTAAAGCGGCTGACGTGAAATGCACCGTTTTCGACCGGGAACAGTTCACGAAAATGGGTATGGGAGCCCTAGCGGGTGTGGCCGCCGGCACCGACCAGCCGCCCAAGTTCATCCTCATCGAGTATACTGGGGGCAAAAGCGGTGAGGCTCCGCTAGCCCTGGTAGGCAAGGGTCTAACTTTCGATGCCGGGGGCATCTGCATCAAGCCCTCCGCGAAGATGGACGAGATGAAGTTCGATATGAGCGGGGCCGCAACCGTGCTGGGTATCATGCAGGCAGTGGCCGAACTTCGCCCGAAGATCAATATCATAGCTGCTATTCCCAGCACCGAGAATTTATTGGGCGGTAGTGCCCAGAAACCGGGTGACATTGTCAAGGCCTACAATGGCAAGACCATAGAGGTAATCAATACCGACGCTGAAGGCCGCTTGATCCTAGCCGACGCGCTGTCTTACGTGGTGGACAAATACAAGCCTGCTGCCATACTGGACTTCGCCACGCTGACCGGGGCGGTCCTGATCGCCCTGGGGCATCGAGCCAGCGGTCTGATGGGCAACAACGAGCAGCTCATCGAGGAAGTCAAGCGAGTCTCAGAGCAGACCGGCGAGCGGGTCTGGGAGCTGCCTATGTGGGAGGAGTACTCCGAGGATATCAAATCAAAGGTGGCGGACGTAAAGAACGTTGGCCAGGACCGGCTGGCGGGAACCGTAGCGGGCGGCGTTTTCCTGCAGGAGTTCGTTAGTGACACCCCGTGGGTGCACCTGGACATTGCCGGTACCGCCTGGCAGGACAAGGACCAGCCCTACATACCCGGCGGCGGCTCGGGTGTGGCTGTCCGGTTGGTGATCCAGTTAATCCTGGATCGGGCAGAGTGATAAGCCTTCTGCCCAAGAATAAATCCAGGATGAATGACATTTCTGAACCCTGATATACTCAGAAAGTTAAAAGGAGATAGAATGAGAAGAGGGATCGTTCAAACGAAAGAGGCTCCCAGGATGAGTGACAATAAGATGTATTTGCTGCTGCGCGATGAGAAGATCGAGGAATTCAATGCGTTGCATAAGGAAGGTGAAAAATGTGATCTCGCCGGCCTGGATTTTCGTGGTCTTGACCTGCGAGGCATAGAGACAGACGTAATAGATTTCTCCAACGCCTATTTCCGCCAGGCCAACCTGGCCGGGCTGAACCTGACGAGCTGCAATCTCGAAGGGGCCAGTATCGGCGGCGCAAATATTTCCGGTACTTACTTCCCCAAGGAGCTCAGTTCCGATGAGATAATGATGTCGCTCAATACCGGTACCCGAATGCGTTACGGTACCTGAAACGATAGCGCCGTTGCCCCGCCCCCTGCCGGAGAGGTAAATTTCTGATGGCGGTGTAGCTCAGTTGGTTAGAGCAGCGGAATCATAATCCGCGTGTCGGGGGTTCGAGTCCCTCCACCGCTACATTTCCCTGTGCAGAGCAAGCTACTACTACCGACAAACCTGTCCCTGCTGCCCGAGAATCAGAATAGATCCCGACAAGCGGGGCGGGGATTTCTGTTTCTGAGGTTTGGGGACGTTATAAGAGGGATTTAGGACGCCCGCATAATTACTTTGGCTCATGGTTCTCAGGATTTCTTATGGGAGTATTTTAAAATCAGGTAATACTCTCGCGTATGTTTCGCCGTATTTGTCTGGTATGAATCCAGTATGGATCCCGATTTTCGGAGCCCCGAATCCAAACCGGGACAATTAGTCTCGGTTACCAAGATCGAACACCTTCTCGGATTACGAACCATTTTAACAGATAAGGAGGCAGTACAGTATCCATGCGCATCCTAGTTACCGGTGGAGCAGGATTTATCGGGTCTCACATAGCAGAAAGACTACTGGAGCTTGGGCACCATGTAGTTGTTCTGGACGATCTTTCAACCGGTAGAGAGGAAAATATCCCCGGTGGTGTTGAGTTCGTCAAAGGAGACATTACCGACAGGCAGCTCGTATCCGAATTAATGGATGACGGCCGGTTCGATGTTGTCAACCATCACGCTGCACAGATGGATGTCCGCAGATCAGTAGAGGATCCTACCTTCGATGCCCGGGTTAATATCCTAGGGATCCTCAATCTGCTTCAGTGTTCGATTAAAGGGGGGGTGAAAAAGTTCATGTTCGCTTCGACGGGCGGTGCCGTTTACGGCGAGCAGGCGAGATACCCTGCTGATGAAGACCACCCAACACGGCCTGTTTCACCCTATGGTATCAGTAAACTGGCCGGTGAAGGGTATCTGTTCTATTATCGGATTCAATGCGGCCTGCAGACCGTGATCATGCGCTACGCCAATATTTACGGTCCCAGGCAGAATCCTTTTGGTGAAGCCGGGGTGGTGGCCATCTTCTCCCATAAGCTAGCGCAGGATGAGCAGGTAACCATCCATGGGGATGGCTTGCAGACCAGAGATTACGTCTACATAGAGGATGTAGTTACAGCTAATCTTCTGGCGTTAGATAATGCCGATTCTATTACGTTCAACGTAGGGAGCGGTATCGAGACTGATGTGGTGACCCTTTACAAGCACCTGGCGAAGGCGGCGGGTACCGACCTTCCCCCTCGCCACGGTCCGCCCAAGCCGGGTGAGCAGCGTCGGAGCTCGATTTCTCCGCAATTTGCCTATGAATCGCTTGGGTGGAGGCCAAAGGTGCCCCTCGCCGAAGGTTTGGCCAGGACCTTTCACTCATTTATCACGGCCGATGGCCGGCAGACAAGTGGGTGACCTGCGGCTTCTACATGGCTCTGCTATAATCTCGTAACTAGCCGCGGGTAATGATATAGAAAATCGTTGCCAGTGAAGCGGAGATGGAGGCTAGTTCCGTCAGGAATCTAGTCGTGTCAAAAGGTTCTCTTTCTTCCTTTCTATGCACGATAACGGTTGCACCCTCATCAACACGAGGAGTTAAAATATACCCTTTCAGTTTGACATCTCCATTTGCGTAAATCACTGAAACGTCCCGCTTATTGGCGTCCCTGGTGAAGCCGCCAGCACTTTCGATGTATTCCCGGAGAGACCTTCCCTTTTTATAATGTATCAATCCCGGATTGTAGACCTCGCCGGTAACGAGCACCACACCCGGATGGGAAGGCACGTAGATGCTATCGCCATGCATCACCGGGAGCAAGTAGTCCCTCAGAACTACGCGCTGTCTCTGACGATACATTTCGATTCCATCTTCGAAGGCTATACTGGTGAATCCGCCAGCCTTGGCAATGATATTTTCCAGAACTTCATTATTGTCTGTAAGCGTATAAACACCTGGCACATTGACCTCGCCTAGAATTGTCACATTCCTGGGAGGATCGAAGTGCGGATTCTGGCGGATGACAACCTGATCCAGGTTCTGCAGCAGAATATTCTGGGATTCATCTCCCTGACGCAGCTGATCCAGATAAATGGGGATCACCGTGGCGTATTCCTGGTCTTCCTGTCGTCTGACGACATCCGCTCGGGGGGAAAAAACCGACTTCCAGTAGCTCTCATCGTTAAGCCCACCTGCCAAGTCCAACAGGTCCATTAAGCGCATAGAGTCCTGGTAGGCATAGCTACCTGGCATTTTCACCTGCCCGTGTACCGAGACCTCTCGTTGAACTGGGTGGATTGCATGAATGCGTATCTTATCCCCATCCTGCGTAGTGATATTCTTAATATCCTTATGACTCACGTAAAACACATTTATCGCGTTATCCTCGTGCTCCCTTTTATCAATCGCAGCCGTCCGCACAACTTCTAGTTGAGCCTGGGCATTGGGTTTCAATCCTCCCGAGTAGGCCAATACATCTGCGAAGGATTCTCTCGGGAGGGATTCATAAATGCCCGGTCGTTGAATCACACCATCTATGCTGATTGTGGATTTCCTGATTGGTACAAAGACCGCGTCCTGATCCCGAAGCCTGATATCCCCATCGGTTTTGCCCTGGAGCAGGAAGGCATATAAGTCCACAGTGGAGTGAATTTTTCCAGCGCGGATGACGTGTATTTCCCTCAGACTACCGGACTTGTTCACACCGCCGGCTTGGATCAATCCCGTTGTTACCGTAGAGAATGGATGGATGGCGAGGATGCCGGGAAGATTCACTTCGCCTAAGAATTTTACATTGATTGATTTAAGCGCTCCCAGGGAAATATCCAGATAGGTAGTCGGATTGGGATTTCTCAGCGTAGCATAAACCTGTTCAAATCGGCTGGCCAGATAAGCCTTTGCTTCTCTCAGGGTCTTTCCGGTCACGGATAATTGACCGACCTTATCGATGTACACCTTGCCATCCCGGGTAACGATGTGTTTGGATTGCAGTTGGGTTTCACCCCAGAGAGAAATAATGATTTCATCTCCAGGTCCAAGCAGATAATCGGCGTGAACCGGCAGGTTTTCCCAAATTGCCACGCTTTTACTGGCTGAAAAAAAATCGTAACCAAAATATGGCAACCCTAGTGCTGTATCTGAGACGACTCCCTGAACAGCTAGAGTCCTAGCGGTAAGTACATCCACAGAGGGTCTTTCGGTTTCGATGATTTCCTCAGCCGGCTGAGCACTTCTCATGGCCTTCATCGCCTCTTCATACTCTTGCTTGATGCGGTCTATATCTTGCAGCGATTGGGCAGATATCTGAGAACCCAAAAAGAGAACGATAAAGGTAAAGAATGATTTAGTTCTCATTGACAATCCATTTTATCCCGTATTCCAGTCACTTTCATGCGCAATGCACGTGCATCCCGTAATATTATTAATTTTATGGGCACTGTCCAGTATTATCTTTAATACCAACTGATCAGTGAGGGGACAATCTCCACGATACGAAAGATAGACCAGACGCCTGTACTGATCCATTTTTACTTCTTGACTGGTAGAGCTCCAAGCCCATATGCAAAATAGCGACTAATCTGCTGGTGGTAGGAATAAATATGAACCGTGGTTACGATTCATTGGATCATCTGGCTGCCAGGCGATTAACCGGCCTTACCTTGAATTACGCGGTGAATAGTCCTCAGGAGGGTGCCTGCTGAGAAAGGTTTGGCTATAGACGCCTGGACGTTCTCTCCCATGTCACCTAAGAGATTCTGTTCGTCGGTGGCAAGCCCGCTCATGGCAATAATCGGTACTTTTTTATTAATCCCTCTTACTGCCTGGATAGTTGCAGGTCCATCCATTTCGGGCATCATCAAGTCAGTCATGATGACTTTGATTTCAGACTGGAGCTCTCTGTATATAGCCAATGCCTCACGGCCATCCTTAGCAGTTATTGTCCGGTAATGATAATTTTCCAGTATTTCCTTGGAGAGAATACGCATTGACTCTTCATCGTCGATAATCAACACGAGCTCGTTGTTGCCTCCAGGCATTTCTTCCGTCTCATCCGATTCTTGATGTGCGATTACGGTTGTACCCACGGGTAGATAAACCATAAAGTTAGAGCCTTTGCCTACTTTGCTCTGCACGTCGATAAATCCATTATGGCCTTTAATAATACTATGGATAACCGAAAGACCCAGACCCGTACCCTTTCCCGTATCCTTGGTAGTGAAGAAAGGCTCAAATATTCTCTCAAGGATATGAGGAGGCATGCCGATTCCGTGATCGATTACACTGATTTTAACATACTGCCCTGGCTTTGCATCATGAAACTTGGAAGCAAACTCTTCACTGACGGTGAAATTTTCGGCCTCGATGGATAATCGGCCCCCCTCCTTCATGGCATCTCTTGCGTTAACACACAGGTTCAGCAGCACCTGATGCAGTTGGGTAGCGTTACCTTTTATGGTTTGCAGATCATCAGCAATTTCTGCGACAATTTCAATGGTCTTGGGAAATGTATGTTGAGCAATGCTTGTTATTTCCTCGATCAGCTCTTTTATGTGCAATATACTCAGCTCCGTTTCCACGCCTCGAGCGAAAGTGAGTACCTGCCCGACGATATCTGCTCCCCGGTCGACATTAGACCTCAGAGCTTCTATTAGTTTATTACTCTCGTCATCAGGAAATCTTTCCTGCAGGAGTTGAATAGCCATTGTAATGGGAGCCAGAACATTATTTAAATCATGAGCAATTCCACCGGCAAGCAATCCGATGGATTCCATCTTTTGCGATTGGAACAACTGCCTTTCAAGTTCCATCTTTTCGGTGATGTCTCGAATGATACCCTGGTAGGCAATTATTTTTCCCTCTTTGTTGCGAACCGCAGTAGCTGTTTCCAATACGGTGATCCGTTTTCCGTCCTTCCTCTCGCAATGTAGTTCAAGATCCTTTACGTGACCTTGTTTCTGGATCAATTCTTCAAATCTTCTTCTGTCCTCTGGATTAATATAAATATCACGAGCAATATCGATTTCAAGTATCTCTTCTCTTGACGAATATCCTAATAATTCTACGCCGGCAGGATTCAGGTCTAGAAACCTGCCTTCAGGTGTGGTTATAAAAACCGCGTCTTTCGATTCCTCAAACAGGGTCAGGTATTTTTCTTCGGCTTCCCTGCGTTCCATCATTTCCTGTATTAATTCTTCATTTGCATGCATCAATTGCTCTGTGCGTTTTTCCACACTGTTTTCAAGGTCACGATTTAATGTGTCGACCTTTTTCTTTTCGTTCTCTAACAGATACGCCTTAATGAAGTCCTGGCGTGAATACGATTCTATCGAATAGCTGGCAAACATTCCTATAATATTACCGCCGAGGAAAAAGAAATTGTTGCTGAGGAGGATTGTCAGGGGTGTTTCGCCCAACCAGATCGCTGCGATTTCGTAAGCGAGCACGATTAACCATCCGGTGGTACTAGCCCAAATAAATCTGATTTTTAATAATGTGTAGCCGTAAATGAAAATTAATATTAGCCCGGCATAATATAGGGAGTTTGTTGGAGAGGGAGCAATCAGGATCATTGCTATGATTCCGAGACCTGCCAGCAAGATGGCAGAAGCAGTCAATATGTTATAATATTTAGCGAACTTTATAGAAAAAGAGATCAGGTAAATAAAGACAGCATATGGTACAATTATGGCATACCTAATGATCCATAGAGTATGTTTAACTTCAGGAAATATCCAGTAGTCGAGGATACCAAACACACTGTAAAACGCAATTCCGATAAGTAAAGCCTTTCGGATGAGCGGCAAAGATTGCTTATAATTAGCCTGCTGATATGTCTTTTCAACATCTTTGGGGAATGATAAAGTGAGCCTGTTTATTACGAATTGATTCAGCATATGGGACGGATGACTCAACTAGAGATACCTCTCAGAATGCTTCACGGGGAGCATTATTTATTGGTCAACTGCTAATCTGGCAATTTTTTCATGACAATCAAGGTCATATCGTCCAGCTGTTCAGCTTGAAAACTATCCACTTCCCTTATGATTTTATTCATCAGCTTGCCTATAGGCAGGTCGGCATACTGGTTAAAAGCTTGCTCAAGGCGAACCTGGCCATACATCTCACCTTCCTGGTTTGTTGCCTCGGTAATGCCGTCGGTGAACAACAGGATGATATCACCTGCTGAAAAATTAACGGCTTTATCCTCAAGATACTTGCCGATATTATCTGAAATGCCAAGCCAGGTTCCATTGGTTGGAATCACTTCGGTTCGATTCTGCTTTGCACGATAGACGATTATGTCCTGGTGTTTCCCCGCCATCGTCATCTTCGAACCGTTAACCCGAATAGCCATCAGGGTCATATAGTGATCGGAACCCAATCGGGAAATGTTTTCCCTGATGACGCCATTCACCGATTCGATGACGGCCGATGGACTGGCATCGTTAAGACTGTTCACCATGGAAATAATGCTGGTTTCGGCCATCATCATGATCAAGCCGGCATCAACGCCGTGACCCGATACGTCCCCAATAGTAACCCATCTATCACCCGATTCAGTCTCGATTATATCGTAATAGTCCCCGCCTACTTCTATGGCAGGGAACATGGTGGCAGCGATTTCAAAACCCTTTATTCTTTTGTTCTCGGGCAGAAGGGCAGTCTGTATACGCTTGGCGAGCTCCATCTCGCTCCAGAGTGCATCCCGCGCTTTCTGGAGCTTGATCATCAAATAAAATTCCTTTTCGATTAACTTGTACCTCAGATGGTTGATAGCAACCGCGAAGACTGCGGTTGAACATAAGAAGAATAAGTTGTTAGTCAAGACAGAAGGTGAAAAGGTCTGCCCCGAAATAATATTAAGCAAGATATACAGAGAGATAATGATTATGCTATTTATCGTAGAATAAATTGCCTTCCACGGCATTGGAATATTTACGGCAATTATCACTAAGTTCAGACCAGCATAATACCTGCAATCAAATCCGCCCAGGTCAACGGTCATGAGTGCGATCGTTCCGCCAACGATGATGGATGCAAAATATGCATGAAGATAAGATACCAGACCAGGCCTGGAATGCCGAATAGAGAAGTATTGAAGTAATAGAACCACGGTGGCAACGAGCCGATAAACTCCGAAACGAGGAAGTAATTCCCTGGGCATCGTGAAAAAATCAAGGATGAAGAAGAGTGGTACCAGGGTAAAGGCCACCGTCATCATGGTCTTTAGCCATTCATGAATCAGACTATCCATGTACTTCCCAAACTCACCAGCTCCGAAAGAGAATGACTCTTCACGATATGGCGTTTTATCGCTAGCCATCTTCAGGCTCATAGCTTCCTGAATATTATTTCGCTGCATTTTCATCCTACTCCCCACGGTTGAGCCGATTAAATAGTAGATTGGCATTAATATCAATTTGATGGCAGCCTAGTATTTCAATATGAGGTATTGATCCAGCCCCAGTGAACTTGATAACAAAATTCATCGTAACCTCTTTATTTGTAGGAACATTTGAATGCCGGTTTCGTCAAACGTCGTAGACCTTGCTGCCTCTGCCCCGCTTTTCAACAAATTGAAAAACTCCTCCTCAGTGCGATAGTATAGGACCCAGTCACCCCAATACTCCATGTAGATCCTGTTGGGATTCGATACGTGGAAATTGCCGACGATCATCTCCCCCTCAGGCTGAAGGAGTTGATATAGGTTCCAGAGAACGGCTCTGGCGACGGGGGGTGTTAGATAGTCGAAGAGTCCCATCGAATAGATGAAATGGAACTGGCCCAGTTTTGACGCGAGGCGAAGTGTGGACAACATTGTGCGAACCGATTCCTGCAAGTATCCAACTTTGATCCTGGCTCCCAGATTTAGTTCGATCTGCCCTACCAGGGAGGCGGCTTCCGCCAGAGCGGCTTTGTCCTGATCGAGAAGGGTAAAATCGTATATCTCACAATCCTTAGGATTAGAAAGTAGATCCTGAATTTCAAAGGCGGGCCCACAGGCAACGGAGAGTACTTTGAATCGCTCCCCAGGTGATAGGACAGAGTTACTCAATTTATTTATAAGGGTGTTCGCAATCAATGTCCGACGATTGCGGACGGCCTCGGCTGCCGGACGCTCGATGCAATGTTTATGCAAGAGTTTAGAAAAAGTGGAATCACCTAATTCCTCCTTTATGTAAATCATTCTCATCATCGCGGAATCACCCGAGTAGCCTCTGGGCTTGAGGTTAGTACGGCGCATAAATGGTGTGAGTGTGATATAATTCCAAACCTGCTTTCTGAAATAAAATCCATGTCGTTCATGCTCTTCCTTAGAGAAATCTGCTACTATTCGTTGCAGCTCCCGAAGTTGACTATCGAAGTACTCAAAGAATGTCTTGCCTTCGTTTGCTATAATAGTCTGCTGCACGACCTTACGCACCATTTCAGGTTCGAAAGCATATTCCGCATCAAGCGAATCGAATAAGTTTTTATATACACTTAAATCATAGGTGAGGCTGGCGGTGTAATCTTTGAACTGTTGTCTGATCTTATGCTTGTGTTCCAGGATAATGGGTAAATTGCCAAATGGCCCCTGCAGGATGACCTTCTTCTTATGAAACAGCAGGCTATCAAGATCATAGATATCTCCAACAAAGAACAGATAGCCAGCGTGGCCATCTCCTTCGGATTGAGTAAGAAATCTGCACGGCCCGAGGTCAACCTGCTCATCATCAATAATAAAAACCAGGTTCCGGAATTCATAACCATCCTCACGTATTTGGTCATCCAGGAACTTAATTTGAACCGCAAATTTTGCAGAGTATTTCGCCTCAATAGGGATTTTTCCCTTATCATCTACCAGGAGTGCTTGAAAAGTATATTCTTCCCGGTCCATAGCGCAGGCTATCCCTTGATCTCAACCCGATTATCTTTAGTTTTAAATATCGTCAGTGCTGAAAATATCAGATCCTGCCACTTCAGTGATTTGTCATATAAGACAGTTATGCTGGTTGATCCCCTTTTAGCCCTTTCCAGGATTTTTATGATAGGCGTAATGGTTGAAGAGTTCATGTAGGCCAATTCACGGAAATCCAAGATCACCCTTTTTTGGGTACCGCTACTCAATTTGACCATCCTCGTCAGTATCGGTGTAATGAATTTAGCTGGTTCACGGTCAATACTCTTTCCTCGCCAGATTGCATCAATTGTTTCATCGTTTTCCGTAACCTTGATTGTCAGCATTTGCTGGGTGTAAGTCTCGGACTTAGCCATTTATTTCTCCTGGGGTCATATTTATCTGGTTAGAACCGCTGATACAGTTAGGAGGTTATCTTCACTTACAAAGAAATCGAGGATGACATCCCCTTCGTACGCGACACGCACAATACCGAGGCCACTCTCCTTATCATGAAGTGGCTTTTTCGCGACCTCCTTAAGCCGCTCAATATAGGCTTCAAAGGGGTCCTGGTATCCACGAACCCACTGGATCATCTGGTCCAGGCGCTTGAGATCATCCAGATTACTATCATCAATGGGATTTGTTACTTCAATTGTGATGATCTTTTTAGTTATATTAATGGAAATGTTAATCTGACCGTTTAATACTTTATAACTGCCATATTTAACGCTATTTTCCAGTAGCTCGCCTAGCACCATCACGAGTGATTGTATGGTGTTGCCCGACAGTCCATGGCTTCCGAAAAAATCGTGGGCTTGAAGTCGCAAAGGCTCGATCTCATCCCAATCAGGATGAAGTGTAACTTTCATCGTATCCTTAGTATTTTTCATTGAGATCTACTCCCCAGCTCAGTGAGTAGCGATAAGATAATACTGCATTCCCCATATTTATTGCCTGAGTAACAGGCAAATTCCACAAGGAGTGCCGATGGAGAAGATACAAAATATTTCCCGATTTTCTCAAGGATATATCAAGGTGCATCGGGATTATTCCAAGCTTCATTCAGGTATTGCTCCAATTTCGATAAGCCTATTAAGATCACACTATGGACATTGTATCACACTGTAACACTCCCATGTATTACATACCCTGGAGCTACCATTCCGGCCTTTTGGTTTATCTCCCGAAGGGTATTAAATTTCAGCGTTTCCGCCTGGGCCCTTAGCTCAATGGTAGAGCAGCGGACTCATAATCCGTTGGTTGGGGGTTCGAGTCCCTCAGGGCCCACAATACCTCGCGAATAGAGGCTTCCCGCGACATTACTGGCTCTACCTGACATGAGAAAATCCCAGTGAGTACTGGGATTTTCTCATGCTGTACCTTTTGCCTCTCCCACAGTTCGAAGGGATCATCCGTGTGATTTGGTGGATCACTGATTCAGACTTCTTCAATGCCATTTCAAGATCCCTGTGCCAAGTATTCGACTCAGCAAGAGTGCCTCCCAATCCTCAGCCTGGACAGAAGAGGTTTTTAAATTCTATGGAACAGGCACAACGTACACTTGTGAGGTGCCTGTCCGGTCGGATGTAAAACCAACAAATCGCCCGCTTCGGCTAAGGAAGGGATGGACATGCTGATGAGTGGTACTGGCGTCGGTCCAGCATAATATCTTGTCTTCTCCCGTTCGGAGATTTAGCAGAATTAAGGGATTCGTATCCGGATCCTGACTGTCGGATATAAACCAGTTTTGATCGCGGGACGCAATTCCATGACCGAGTCGGATGGTCTCGTGCGTGTAATGTTCCTGCCAGTCATTCCCCTCCTGGTTAATGGAGCAGATAGTGACCGGGAGCCATCCGGGAACGGTTTTCTTATAAAAGAAGAACCGCTTTCCATCGGCTGTCCAGGATTCATGTGTGGCACGGAAGCCATACGGGCAAGTTAAAAATTGGCGTGCCTGACCGGTTCTGGCATCCACAATCCACGTCCGTGCTCTTTTTTCCATTGGTAATGTCATATCATTTTGCGTGTCCGGCGATGGTACGAAGGTAACGAGATCGGGTTCGGTTGGACACACCTGGGGGTGTGATATCCGGCCCGCCCAGGTCAAGATGTTTTTAATCGCTTCTGTGGCAAGATTAACCTGGAAAAACCGGGTGCTGTCTTCCGAGCGACACACTACCACCGTGATATTGCCATCTGCGCTATAGGAACCAGCCCACCTGGGGCTGGAAGGAAAGCGACCTTCTCCCAGCATCACTGTATCTATCCGACCGGTAGGCACATCCACACTGAGTAATGATTGACCGGCCTGGAATAAACAACGTCGGCCATCCGGATGCATATCGGGTGAGCCGATACGTTCAAAATTCGTTAGCTGGATGAGCTCTCCGTTAGTGAGGTCAGCTCTGTGAAGTTGGCGGCTCCCCGAGCGATCCGAATAAAAAACCAGGTAGCGATCATCCTCCGTGAAAGCCTGTCTTTCGAAGTAAAAGGCCTCGCTTGCAGAATCATGAGTGGTGATCTGCCAAACCGGGTGACCGGTCTTGGGGTCCGGTTGTTTTTCCCATTCGACCACTTTCTCTGACTGCCAGGGATATATGGCTGTTTGGAGATTCTTTTGAACAGAGCACGAGATAAATAGAACGGCAATAAGGTAAGGCGCAGTTTTTATATGTTTTCTCACGATAAGCTCCCTTCTTTGGCATTCATCAGGAATTTATATTAAAATATCTTTGATTCTCATGTCAATGGAAATAAATCATAATAGGAATGGCTAGTGGTACTTGGCTGAGCAGAGTGATCCACATCAGCCCTGCCGTCCCGGTTGTCCTTGACCTCCAGGTAGTATAAATTCCCTTAAACTGTATCGTTACTACCCGTAATGGACGGAAATAAAAGAACTCCGTGCCGGTGGAGTCATATCCATCCGATCAGTTGATCAGGATGGCTGGCGTTCGGTTGAAAACTGCTTTGGGCGTGGCCGAGAATATAACCGGGGATAACGTTTTCTGGCAACATCAGCCGCAAAGGATCAGGTAAAAACCGGGAAATCATAGCTGCTTATAGCATTAAAAGGGGGCACTGAGAAAAAGGAGACCGCAAAATGGAAGAAAAACCGAAAACTGCCACTACGGGCAACAGCCAGAAGCATATCACCCGCAGTCGGTTTATCACCAAGGCCGGCACCGCCGCGCTCTCATTCATGATCATCAAACCCGGGCTCGTCCGCGGGACCAAGGCTAACTCAAAAATCACTCTGGGAGTGATCGGCTGCGGTGGAAGGGGGACCTGGATTGCCAACCTTTTTAACGAGCATGGCGGGTACCAGATTACAGCCGCGGCGGACTACTTCCAGGACCGGGTGGATGTCTTCGGCGAGAAATACCAGGTAGCCCAGTCCCGTCGGTTCATCAATCTGTCGTGCTATCAAAAGTTGCTGGAGCAGAAGCCAGACGCGGTGGCGATTATCAGTCCGCCTTATTTTCATCCCGAGCAGGCGGCAGCGGCGGTGGATGCCGGTTGTCACGTGTATATTGCCAAGCCGGTGGCCGTGGACGTACCTGGATGTCACAGTATCGCTCAAAGCGGCAGGGAAGCCTCGGCGAAAAAACGCTGCTTCCTAGTCGATTTCCAGACCCGGACCAACGCCTTATTCCGAGAAGCGATCAGGCGGGTCCATGACGGCGCAATCGGTGAGATAGCATTCGGCCAGTCGTCCTACCACGCCGACCGGCTTGCCGTTAAGGCCTCTCCCGATGGCACTCGTGAGACGAACCTGCGGAACTGGGTATTCGATAAAACCCTATCCGGCGATATCATCACCGAACAGAATATCCATAGCCTGGATGTGGCCAGCTGGATTATGAACCAGCCTCCGGTCTATGCCGTAGGAACAGGGGGGAGAAAAGTACGCACTGATGTAGGCGACTGTTGGGACCACTTTGCCTTGCTGTTCCAGTATCCAGGCCACGTGGGCATCACGTTCAGTTCCCGGCAGTTTAACGGTCACGACACTGTTGGTGGCATAAAGAACAGGGTATTCGGCTCGCTCGGCGTACTTGAGACCGAGTACGGTGGGGAGGTCCTAATCCGCGGTAAGAATTTCTATCGCGGCGGCAGGACCAATGAAATATACCGCAACGGCGCTGTCAGCAACATTGCCACGTTCTATGATAGTATCACCAAGAAACGTTTCGATAACGCCACTGTTGCTCCCAGCGTGCGCAGCAACCTGGTGACCATCCTCGGGCGCACCGCCGCCTACGAAGGCCGCATAGTCTACTGGGACGAGCTAATTGAGAGCGAAGCAAGGCTGGAGGTCGATCTGAAGGGTTTGAAAGCGTAGGGCGGGAAGTTGAGAGTAAATTGCGTCACGCATAAATCATTTCAATGGGAGACGGTGTCATGAAGTCAATTACCAGGAAGAGTTTTCTGTCAAAGTCGGGTAAGGGCCTTGCGGGTACTGCTCTAGGTGGTCTGGCATGGTCCTCCCTAGGTCGGGACCGGGTGTTGGGTGCGAATGAGCGGATTGGCGTTGCCCTCATCGGCTGCGGTGGCCGGGGCAAGCTAGTTATACGGCATTTCATCGATCAGGGCGCCGCGATTCCTTATGTCTGCGATCTGCACGAGGAGCGTCTCGAGGAAGCCGCCGGACTCGTGGCCGAGCTACAGGGCCGAAAACCGAAAAAAACGAAGGATATGCGAAATACATTCGACTCTAAAGACGTGGACGCAGTGCTCATCTGTACACCCGATCACTGGCACGGACCGATGAGCATCCTGGCCTGTCAGACTGGTAAAGATGTATACGTTGAAAAACCTCACGCCCACAACATCTGGGAAAGTCGCAAGATGGTCGAAGCCGCCCGTAAGCATAACCGTATCCTCCAAGTAGGCACCCAGAACCGGAGCGCGCCGTACAACCACGCGGCCCGAGAGTATGTAAAGAGTGACGAGCTCGGCGAAGTCCACCTGGTAAAAGTTTACAACCTCAAGAACAGTAAGACGCTGCAGCTGGGCAAGACCGATCCACCTCCCAGGGGCTTCAACTGGGATAAATGGCTTGGCCCCGCACCGAAGCGCCCCTACCATTACAACATCTTCCGCAGTGGCTGGCACCATTTCTGGGACTTCAGTGGCGGTGATCTGGCCGATGATGGCATCCACCAGCTGGACCTAGCCATGATGCTCCTGGGCAATCCCGACCTTCCCGCGGCCGTGTGCTGTTCCGGCGGCCGGATGCACCACCGGGACGATGACTCTGAGGTGCCCGACGTGCAGATCGCCACCTTCAACTTCGATGGCCTTGTTATGACCCTTGAGGCCACAACCTACCCGCGCTACATGCGCAAGACCACTGGTACAATACGTCGGAAAGATGAGTTCCCCTACTGGACCCAGAACGCCACCCGCGTGGAGCTATACGGATCGGAGCTAATGATGACCATCGGGCGGCACGGCGGAGGTTGGCAGGTGGTAACCTCCGGAGGCAAGGTGGTGGAGCAGATGTACGGGCGACCAGCCGACGCCCCCCACGTACAGGACTTCCTCAATTGCGTAAAGAGCCGCAAGTCACCCAACGCCGATATCGAAATCGCCCACCCTAGTATGACCATGATCCACATGGCCAACATCGCTCATCGCGTAGGCAACGTGAAGCTAAGGATCGAACCCGGAGCTGAGCGCTTTATTGATAGCAATGAGGCGAACCAGCTGCTTAAACGCACCTATCGCAAGGGGTACGATCTGCCCGAACGGGTGTAGCAATCGGAGGAGTTGATTAGGACCTTAGATTACAGTGCCCTGTGAACTGGCTTGGGGAATGGCAATGTGGTGATGGATTAACCCAACCCTGCTGATAAATGACAACCAATTGTCGGGTAATATGAACGTTTTGCTATACAAGGTATTTTGCTGACGCCCAGTCGATATAATCAGGGCAGGCCAGATGGATCTTGTTTAAATATATTAGACCTGTTGACAGAATGAGCAGATCAAGAACTGGAAATTGCCGGTTGTGCAATCGTGCATTGCCGCACTATTCCGCGACAATTGGCATCTGCGTCAGTTGCCTCCGCACGAAATTCCCCATCGCACGCTCTCTAGTAGAGGCGATTCATGCCGATTCGCGGGCGGAGTTTGATCTGCCGGCAAAGCCCCTGAGCAATACCGACGGTATCAGGTGCACATTATGCAGCAATGAGTGTGTCATTGGCGAAGCGGAGCGTGGCTTTTGTGGATTGCGTACGGTTCGCAAGGGCAAATTGATACACTGTGCTGGAACATCTCCGCGCGGGCTTCTGCACTGGTACCGGGATCCGTTGCCAACCAACTGCGTCGCTGACTGGATCTGCGAAGGGAGCCAACATCCAGGCAGCCACAATCTGGCGGTATTTTATAAAAGCTGCACGGCAAATTGTCTTTTCTGCCAGAACTGGCATTTTCGCAGAGCTTCACCGACGAATTCTGAGACCATCAGCGCACTGGAACTCGCATCGGCTGCTAATTCGGATACATTTTGCGTGTGTTTCTTTGGCGGTGATCCTTCGTCGCAGATGCCGCACGCGCTTGCTGCGGCCAAGCATCTTGCCCAGCAAGGAGTACGTGTGTGCTGGGAGACGAATGGTATGATGCATCCGAAACTGCTCAATGCTGCCGTTGAGTATTCGGTCCGCACTGGTGGTTGCATCAAATTCGATCTGAAAGCCTTCGATGAAGAGGTACATCTGGCATTAACCGGCGTTTCTAACCGACGAACCAAGGAGAACTTTATCCGTGCTGCCAGGCGGATTGCCGAACGTCCGAAGATACCACTTGTCATTGCCAGTACCCTCCTTGTACCAGGCTATATTGACGCTGATCAGGTAAGTAGGATTGCGGATTTCGTTGCTAAGATCAATCCGGAGATTCCCTACGCGCTGCTGGCTTTCGCACCTAACTTCCATATGTGCGATTCGCAATACACCTCAATACGACATGCCCGGGAAGCTGAGGCAGCCGCGCGCGGAGCCGGGCTAGACACTGTACGCATAGGGAATCAGCATTTACTGGGATTGTAGTGGGGACAGTGCTGATTTCAACATATCAATTTGCTGGTGGATCTGCCTTGCTAGGAGTGAGAACAAGCCTTATTTCCGCCGCAATGTCAGAGGACTAATCGTACATTCCGATGTCCCTCGGAGCGAGTAGGGAACAAGCAATCCAGGATGAACCAGTTGAAGGCAACGACCGCCCGGGATATTATTTAATAAGCACAAAAGTATGAGCATACTGATTAGAAAAGTCCAGTTAAACGGCGAAGTAAGAGATATTCTTGTTGAAGGTAGCCTCATCAAGGAGATCAATGCTGATCTTCAGATGGCTGCAGAGATCATTATCGATGGAAGTGGTAAAGCCGCCCTGCCGTCGTTTTTCAACGGCCATACGCACGCGGCAATGGTCCTGCTGCGCGGTTATGCCGATGATCTTTCGCTCAGTGAATGGCTCAACAATAAAATCTGGCCCACCGAAGCGCGACTGACCGAAGAGGACGTCTATTGGGGGACCAGGCTCGCCTGCCTGGAAATGATCAAGTCGGGGACAACGTTTTTCAATGACATGTACTGGCATTTTCATGGCGTTGCCCGGGCGGTTGAGGACTCGGGTATCCGGGCGGCGCCGTCGGCGGTTTTCATTGACCTATACGATAAATCGAAGGCAGCCGAACAGATAGCATTGAACCGGAGACTATTCGAAGAATCAAAACGCTACAGCAACCGGGTGCTCTTCGCTCTTGGCCCTCATGCCATCTACACAGTCTCCAAAGAAAGCCTGCAGTGGGCCAGAGACTTTGCTGCTGAGAATGATGTCTTCATCCATCTGCATTTATCCGAAACTGAGAAGGAGGTTGAGGATTGCATCCGGCAACATGGCAAACGCCCGGTGGAATACCTGCACGACATCGGCTTTCTGGGACCCCAGGTTATTGCCGCCCATGCCATCTGGCTGGAAGACCGGGAGATTGAGTTGCTTGAGGAACACGATGTGAAGCTGGTCTATAATCCAACGTCCAACATGAAGCTGGCATCCGGAGTTTTTCCCTATACAAAAATAACGGATCGCGAAATCGCCGCAGTCCTGGGAACGGATGGGTGTGCCTCAAATAACAATCTTGATATGCTGGAGGAGATGAAGTTTGCCGCCCTGCTGCAGAAGATGAATAGTAATAATCCCACTGTCTTATCCGCCCATGACGTGTTTCAGCTGGCAACAGCGGCACCGGCCAGGGTTTTCAATATTAACAGCGGGAGCATCGAGGAGGGCAAAGTCGCTGACCTTATACTGGTGGATCTGAGCGATATCAACCTGGTGCCGAACCACCAGCTTATTCCGAATATCGTCTATTCCGGTAATGGAGGTTGTGTGGATACCACCATCTGCGACGGTAAGATATTAATGCAAAACAAAAGGGTGGAAGGTGAAGAAGAAGTCCTGGAGAGGGCAAGGGAGGTGGCATTTGCTCTAACGGCATCCTAGCCGCTTGCCTGCCGGGCCATGTTATGATACCGTATGGCCTGATTACCCGCCTCTTCCATATCTCCGCCAAGGGATACGAATCCGTGGTTCCTGATTATGACGTAGGTGCTATCTTCGATTGCCTCCAACACCTCATTTGCCAGCTGAATAGTGCCGTACGGTTGCTCTGTTCTGGTAATGGGAAGTCCCAACTTCCCGGCTTTCTTTAACACCAGGTCATCATGCCCGTGAAATTGAGCCTTGATGTGGGGTTTTGCATGGTACAATACGATATGCATCAAGGATTCAGATGAAGGATCTTTCAAGCCGGAGGCGGTAATCTGGTTGTTATCGATATCGGCATCAATGATGAGCGTAAAGTCGCCAACCCTCAAATCTCCTAGATTGGCGCGGGCGGCGGTGATAATGATCCCTCCAGGGGACCGGATACTCATGTTGCCGGCGAAGAATCCATCTTGATAGGGGGCTAAGCCTAGCTCAGCAAATTTCCGGCACCACTGACACAATTCATCCAGATGCTCATCGGTTGGTATCTGCCTCGAGACAAATACTGTTCGAAACTTTGCCCCGCGATAGACTTTAGACATTTCCTGACGCCAATAACTTGATCTCGGCAGGTTTGAATATGCCCTTTTCGGTGATGATACCCTCAATATACTCAGCGGGCGTGATATCGAAAGCGGGATTTCGGGCGCGGCTGTCCATGGGCGCGATTCTCTTCCCATCGATGATGAGGACTTCACTTTCATCCCGCTCTTCAATCGGGATATGCTCACCCGAATCACACCGAAAATCGATGGTTGAGATTGGGGCCGCGATATAAAAAGGAACATCGTTCGCTCTCGCAAGCACAGCCTTCTCATAAGTCCCTATTTTATTGGCCGCATCGCCATTGGCGGCGATACGGTCAGCGCCGGTGATAACAATATCGATCTCCCCCTTTTGCATGTAATAGCCCGCAGCATTATCCGCGATGATCAGATGCTTGATACTCTCCTGCGAGAGTTCCCAGGCCGTAAGTTTGGCCCCCTGCAATCGGGGACGGGTCTCATCCACATATACCGTAATGTTTTTCCCCTCATAGTGCGCCACGCGGACGACCGCCAGAGCGGTGCCGTAGTCCACAGTCGCCAGAGCACCGGCGTTGCAGTGGGTCAAGATGACGGCTCCATCACGAATCAGTTGGTTCCCGAGTTCCCCGATCTTTCGACAGGCCTCCACGCTTTGGTCCGCGTAGGCTTCCGCGGCCTTGATGGCGGCCTGTTGCATCGCTGGAAGATCTGCTTCACGGGCGATTTTATCGAAAACGGTATTGAGGGCGTGGGTGAGATCGTAGGCCGTAGGCCGCGTGGCGTGGAAAAACTGTTTCAAGCTTTCAATCTCGTCGAGATCACCCCGGTCCAGCTGACTGACGGCCTGGGCCAAGCCGTACGCTCCCATTGCTCCAATGGCTGGCGCCCCACGAATAATCATGGACTCGATTGATCTGGCCACTTCGTGGTGATCATGTAATGACACAATTTCAAATCTGCCGGGCAGCAACGTCTGATCGATTGTTTTGATAGCCTCATCGTCCATCCATACGGTGCGATAGGGTTGGCCGTTAATGATCACGTCGCCTCCTTTACAGACCTGCGTTGATCGCTTCGACAGGTGTGCCTATTATAGATCTAAAGCTCATGTTCGAATCAGCGAGAGTTTAAACTAAGTGATTAACTTTGGAATTACAAGGTTCTCCCAGTGCTCTGGCCGTAGTAGAAGGGAAGGAAAAACAGATAAGTCTGCAAGTTTCGTCGGAGACAGGGATGAATTGATCGGAATAAGGTCAACATGGGCTGTGCTATGGTCCCCTCCCCTGGAACACAACTTGAACCTCACCGATAGACCTATCAATGACAGCATGAAGATGTGCTCTTCATGACAGTACCTTTTGGAACATCGAACGGAATTGTTTACCTTAGAACGTGAATCATAGTATGTGATTCCAAGCGGCTGGGCTGAGAAAAAAATAGTATCGCCCCGGCCCATGCAAAACTACCCACTTAAAAAGGTATTAGGCATGCAATATATGTTCAAGTTTCGGCTTATCTTTCTGTGGGTCATTGTCGTGATAGCATCAGCCAGCTGTAACCGGCAAGGAGGATCAGGAATGACAATCGCAAAGGAAGTCTTCGGGCATATCGACGGTGAGATACCCGTCTACTTATATACCCTGAAAAATGCCAATGGATGTGAAGTCAGGATCGCTGACTATGGCGGTATTGTTGTGTCTTTAACCGTACCCGACCGAACGGGAAAGCCGAGTGACGTTGTTCTGGGATTCAGCACGCTGGATGAGTACCTGAAAGGGCATCCCTACTTTGGCGCCATCATTGGGCGTTATGGCAACCGCATCGCAAAAGGGAGATTCGCCCTGGATGGTGTGGCCTATACCCTGGCAGCCAATAACGACGAAAACCACCTGCACGGGGGGCTGAAAGGATTTGACAAAGCGGTCTGGCAGGCTGAGATTATCGAGGGTAAGGAAGGTCAATCTCTGGCACTCTCCTACCTGAGTAAAGACGGGGAAGAGGGCTATCCCGGGAATCTGTCGGTGAAAGTCGTGTACACGCTAACCGAAGACAACGAGCTCAAGATTGACTACGAGGCCAAGACCGATCAACCCA
This sequence comes from Fidelibacterota bacterium, assembly GCA_020354025.1. Taxonomy (GTDB): domain Bacteria; phylum Fidelibacterota; class Marinisomatia; order SCGC-AAA003-L08; family TS1B11. The sequence goes on from CP070638.1 coordinate 840,824, forward strand.
CGGTGGTGAATCTGACAAACCATTCCTATTTCAATCTGGCCGGGGAGGGTACAGGTGATATCCTGGGGCACGAGATGTTGCTTAACGCCGACCATTTTCTCCCGGTTGATGCCGGGCTCATTCCCACCGGCGAACTACGTTCCGTAAGAGGGACTCCCTTCAATTTTACCGAATCGACGGCCATCGGCGCCCGCATTGACAGCGACGATGAGCAGCTCCGCCTGGGAGGAGGCTATGACCACTGCTTCGTGCTAAACCAGGGGGGTGATCAACTTACCCTCGCCGCCCGCGTACACGAGCCAACAAGCGGACGGATTATGGAAGTATATACCGACCAGCCCGGCGTACAGCTCTATACCGGCAACTTCCTGGACGGCAGTAATGTGGGCAAGGGGAGCGCAGCGTACGGGCACCGCAGCGGCTTCTGTCTGGAAACGCAGCATTTCCCCGACTCGCCAAATAGGGCCGATTTCCCGTCCACGGTCCTCAGGCCGGGCGAGACCTACTCATCATGTACCATCTACAGGTTTTCGGTGCGCTGAATGAGTTACTAAACACAAACCTCCGTATATCGAAGAAGGGGACTATTATGGGTAGTGTGATTTTTCATACAGGGATCAAGTCTGTATTCGTAGGATTGCCCTTTATTGTCATCATAGCACTTGTTGCCTGCACCACCAAAGAAACCCGGACCGACTGGCGTCCTGTGGAGGGCCGTATCATGTCCCGGTGGGCGCAGGAGGTATCCCCTGATAATGCCCTGCCGGAGTATCCGCGGCCGCAACTGGTCCGCAAGGAATGGCTCAACCTGAACGGGCTGTGGGAGTATGCCATTCAGCCCGAAGACGCGCCCCAACCTGAAACCTTCCAGGGGCACATCCTGGTACCTTTCCCCATCGAGTCGGCCCTTTCTGGAGTGGGCAAGGCGGTGGGGCCGGATAACCGTCTGTGGTATCAACGAACTTTTAAAGTTCCCCCCAACTGGGCGGACCGACGTATACTGCTCCATTTCGGCGCTGTGGACTGGGAGACGACGGTATGGGTAAACGGCAGGGAAGTGGGAACCCACCGCGGCGGTTATGATCCTTTCACTTTTGATATAAGCGAGGCGCTGCGGGATGACGGACCGCAGGTAATCAGCCTGTCTGTCTGGGACCCAACAGACGCCGGTACCCAGCCGCGCGGCAAGCAGGTCAGCGAGCCCGAGGGCATCTGGTATACCGCCGTTACGGGCATCTGGCAGACGGTGTGGCTGGAGCCTGTACCTCCGGTCTCTATCGACGGGCTGACCATTGTTCCCGATATCGACCGGGGTGAGGTGAGCGTTACCGTCACCGGGCGAAACACCGGCAGCGGGCACCAGGTCTCGGCAGTAGTGAGAGACGGGAGCAAAACCGTATCCAGGGCGGAGGGCGCTGTTGGTGAGACGTTGAGCCTGCCCATTGAAAACGCCAAGCTGTGGTCGCCCGACTCTCCCTTCCTCTACGATCTGGAAGTCACACTCCAGCAAGGAGGCGAAACCGCAGATGTGGTGGATAGTTATTTCGGTATGCGCAAAATCTCGCTGGGCCAGGCGGAGGGCTTAACCAGACTATTCCTTAACAACCGGCCCCTGTTCCAGTACGGCCTGCTGGACCAGGGCTGGTGGCCCGATGGGCTATACACGGCGCCAACGGACGAGGCCCTGCGCTACGACCTGGAGGTGACTAAAGAGTTGGGCTTTAATATGCTGCGCAAGCACGTGAAGGTGGAGCGCCAGCGGTTTTATTACTGGTGCGATAAGCTCGGCCTGCTGGTCTGGCAGGATATGCCAAACGGCGACCGGCACGTCGAGCGCGACCAGCCCGACATCCAGCGCTCGCCCGAATCGGCCCAACAGTACGAGCTGGAGTTGAAGCGAATGATCGAGGCGCACCGCAACCATCCGTGCATCGTGATATGGGTACCCTTCAACGAGGGCTGGGGACAATTCGACACACCCCGTATCGTGGACCTGATCAAGGATCATGACCCGACCCGGCTGGTAATCAACGCCAGCGGCTGGGCCGACCGTGGTGTGGGTGATATCCACGATGTTCACCGCTATCCCGGCCCGGCGGCACCACCCAACGAACAAAATCGGGCCGCGGTCCTGGGTGAGTTCGGGGGTCTGGGGCTACCGCTGAAAGGCCATACCTGGCAGGACGAGGAAAACTGGGGATATCGCAGCTATCAAACCGCGGAGGAACTGACGGCGGCCTACCTGGACCTGCTGCAGAAGCTGCGGCCAATGATTGATCAGGGATTGTCGGCCGCGGTATATACGCAGACCACCGATGTCGAGATTGAGGTCAACGGGCAGCTGACCTACGACCGGGCGGTGATAAAAATGGACGTTGAGAAGGTTGCCGCGGCCAACAAGGGGCTGTATCAGCATTAGGCAACAGCCTTTGCTGTAAATAAAAGCCCTTCCGGCGGCTGCCGGAGGAGCTTTCGTATCTGCTGTCACTCTGAGCTTGTCGAAGGGGTCACCCTGAGGCTCTAGAAGGGTGATGCCTTATTTCATCATCACCAGTTTGGTTGCTTTTGTGCCGTCTGGTGTCACCAGCCGGGCGATATATATGCCCGTAGGCACTTCACTGCCATCGGCGGTCTTACCGTTCCACACTATCTGCCCCGGGCCTGCTTCAATATATCCTTCCACCAGCGTAGCCGCTTCCCGGCCTAATACGTCATAGACTTTCAGTGTCACATACCCCTCCTCAGGCAGACCAAAGCGGATCGTTGCGGAGGGATTGAAGGGATTGGGATAGCTCTCCAATGCCAGTTCACTTATGCCTGCTTCTTCTTCAACTAGACCCGGTTTCTGGAGCATGGCTGGTGCCTGGCCGGTAGCCTCTTTGTAGATTTCTGCCAGAAAGCCATTTATTGCATCTTCTTCACCCAATTCATATAAAAGCTGCAGTAGAGATAAAGCCCGTTTGGGATTGTCCAGGTCATTAAGATAGGTGTGAAACAGCTGCAGGGCAACGTAGCGGCTGTCATCATCGCTTAAGCCACCCTCGCTGAGCAATTGCTCCCCTAATGCAACTCCTTCTGCAACCTGACCATCCATAATAAGGGTCTGTACGTACAGTAGCTTGGCCAGATGCGCGACCTGGGGATCAATCTCTGATTTTTGCGTAGCCCGGAGCGCCCCAAGCGCCTGCCCGCGATCTTCTAATTCCAATTCACGGATATAATTGACAAACTGAGCCGTGGCAGGGATCTCGTCCACCCCCGGCATATAGACCTGTGGATTATCTGAGGACTCAGCCACCACCTTCCCCAAACCCGGTGGTGCAGAGGTCAGCCAGGGAGTGAAGTCGAAGTAGCCGGTTCCATCGTTTTCAAAGTGCGAAGAGTTCGGAGGACTCTCACCCCACCAGGTTCTATCAGCGATGAGGGCGCAGCTCCCGGACAGGTTGACATCATTAGGAGGATCGTTGATGTAGTTGTTCCCGCCAAACACGGGATAGCCACCAGAGACAATGCCCATGTATACATAGGAATAGTTACTCACTTTGATGCCGTTCGTACCGTTATAACGAATCGTCACATCGGCGTTTTCATAATCGTCGCCAAATTCCACGCTGCTCCCACCTGTGATTTCGACCCCGTCTCCATCATTGCTCTTAAACGTATTACCAAGCAGAAACTTTACAGTACCGCTGGCAGAATTGATCTTTGCCCCATCAATATTGGCACTGTTAAACGTGCTGCGTTTTATAGTTGGCGCACATGAATAGACATAAAGATTGTAATAGTAACTGTTTTTAACGGTGACATTATCGATGACGACACCACTGGCATTTGTGATGTAAATGCCATATAAAGCGCCATCGATCACGGCGTTTTTAATGAATGAATTATTCGCGCCACTATTAAGAAGATATATGTATTTCCACGTGGCACTGCCTGATTTCTGCCAGGTACCGCCATTAGCCTGGATTTTGCCCAAGATATAGAACTTATCATCCGAGGCCATGTTAAAGGTTGCGCCGGAGTTCACGGTTAAGGTGCCGCCGTTATTAACTTTAATATATGCGTTATTTACATCAGCATTATTAATGGTCAAACTGCCATTATTATTAACCACAATCTGTACATTCGTAGCCAGGGTAACGGTAGTCCCAGAGGGAATCGTGTATGTCCCGTTTATGTATTGCGTGCCTGCGTGGGAGCTTACAATTATATCGTTGCCGCTCTGCGCGAAATCAAGCGCCTTCTCCAGGGTAGCGAAGACTTCGGGAACTCTTAGAGTCCCGTATAGATAGTTAATAGCGTCGATATCATCCTGGGCCAAACTCTGGGGCTGCAATGCATTATACGCCGACTTTTGAAACAATGCCCAGGCACTTCCGGAGGCCATTGTAGGGAAGGATGATGCAGAATGCCCCGCTAACGTATCTGAATGCCCAATCCCAAGCAAATGGCCGAATTCATGAGTCAAAATGCTTTGTAAATCATGTATATCCTCATCATAGTCTGCCTCATCCTTGCGCCATTCTATATCCTCTTCATTCATCATGATATCGACATCGCTTATCTCTTCTGTATCCCTGTTATATGTTATCCAGGTTCTAGCTACTCCAAAGGGATGATAATCCCAGTAAACAACATTTTCGTTGTCATTGTTATGAAGAGTATGGTTTGTAGTCCCACCATAAGTAAGATCTATTGTTGCTAGCGTTACCTCATTCCAGGTCTCAGCCGCTTCCTCCGCCTCATCAATTACTATCCCGAGGCCAATGTCTTCGGTTCCGTTCTCATTTATTTTAAAGTATACTGTCGAAGTGGGCTGGTGGATATATGGTCCATCTGGATCTGAGTGCTTTAATGGATTTTGTAGTGATTTGTTATTATACTCAAATCCGCCAAACGGTTCTGTACCTGACGCTTCGATATAGAGCGTATAGGCAGCCAATATTGAAATGTGAACGGCGGTTAATGTAAATAAGATAAATACATTTCTCTTCATCATGGCAATCACTCCTCTCCTTCCAGTTCAGCGCGAATAAATTGAATGAGCTCCTGCAATTCTATTCTATCTTCTGGCGCTGCGCCATTGTTTTCACCTATAAAATGGATATCTGAAGTATGCCGCACGGCCATTTTTGAATTTGTACCAGGATCAGTTACAATGTTGAACTTCCCTTGCGATAATCCAATGACGGAAAGCGAGTTGTAAGCAGGAATGATATCCATGTTCCCTAGAAAGAGCAGAGTATTTTCACCCACATTAAATCGGGGTGATCCGATTAAAACAGTCTCAATATTTCCTACTATACCTCCAGATAGAGTAAACGTGATGTTATCCCGCTGATCCGATCCTTTCAGGGCCGAGTCTATTGAGACTTCCACATTGGTAAATATCATGGTGTGCTCGGTATTCCAGGCGCTTTCAACGGTTACGACTTTACCTATGGCAATTATACCAGAGGATCGGGTGAGCTCACCTATGGACATCCTTTTCATTATCGTCGCGTGATTGACCTCGACAAGCATAAATAAAGACAAAAATAAGACTGGGAACTTTACTAAGCATATTTTCACGTTAATTCCTCCTTCTTCATGATTTAATGTTGATTCTTCAGCACAGCCATCGATACAGGCTTATGACCGATGGCAATTTCTCTTTCCAGCGTGCCGGTATCCAGATTGAAAAAGGCAACCGCGTCAGACCCGGGTTGGGATGCAATAAGCAGGCCTTCGCGCTCCAGCAGGATAATTTTGTCGGCAGGGGCATTGAAGATGGCTGTATCTATCACCGTGAACTCGCAAAGGTCAAAAGCTAACACCTGATTAGATTCCTCAAAGGCAAGATATAATATCCTGCCAGTGCACGACGGTGTAAAGGTATATATATAGGTTAGGTCATGTTCTGAGGGGATGAATATTAGATCAATCTCATCTATAGTATTAACATCATAGATCTTGAAATAACTGCCCCATTCACCCAGAGTGTAAAGATATTCCTCATTGCCTGAGAGGGCCATATTTATCATTCTTATTGAACAATAATGAATCACTTCACCCGTTAGTATATTGGCGACGAACGGGATATGCGGCGGTCCTTCTTCACAAGTTTCCCAGATCTCAGATAAGCCGAACAAGATACCTGCAGAATGGTAAATCAGATATCTAAGTGAAGTACATATAGGTGATTCAAAATACAACGAATCGACAAAATCGCCTTCGTGATGCGTGATCCCACACACATACTCGTCGCCAAATAAAAGACTATCATGATCTACGATCACATAGGCCATCTCATTGGAACCGGCGGTGATATGTATGGCATGCCCCGGGAGATTGATAATACGTTTTACCGTATCAACATCCGTATCAATCACCCAGACGCTTTTATCATCCCGGCAGGCTACATAGACCAGCCCCAGCTCGGACTGTACACTCACAGCCACTGGCCTTTCTCCCACCGCAAGGGTCGTGATCACCTGCTGCGTGGCAATATCCACCACGGATACCGTGTTATCCCCCGTGTTCGCCACGTACAGCTTGGCAGCGATTGGCAGGTCGGTGCAGGCGCCGGTGGTATCTACAAAGAGGCAGGTGGTGTCGATGGGAGTGTCAGTGGTGTCGTTATCCGAATTGTTGTTATCATCAAGGGGCGTTTCGCAATTGGCCAATAGGAAGCAGGAAAGAGCAATCAGAAGCACGCGCATTTTTATTGTGAGGGGATACCTATGCCGTTTCCCTATTATACTCGGTCGGCCTTGGGCTTTATGTGAGATATGATGGCGGAAAAAGCGGAAGGAGTATTCAATTCCCCCTTGAACTCGCTGGTGCGAGAGGGCAGGAATAGATGCTGAAGAAAGGCCCATAGGTACCATCCCTCGTTATAACCTATGGCGAGGTCCAATACTTTTATATAATTACGTTGTTACCTCGTCAAATACAATTACAATAGTAAAAACATGTTAAACTATATTTTCGAAATAGTCAAGTATTAGCTGTAAACGTCGCATTATACTTTGAGCGTTTTTTCCATCACATTTTAGAATATATAGCTTATGGTTTCGAGGGTCCTGAGTGGTATTAGGCCCTGGCTCGACGGTGGCATATATGATAAAAGCCCCGAGGATATCTCCCGGGGCTCTGCTATCTGTCAGCATTCCTTAAAGCAGAATCACAGGCCGCTGAAGTCCACGTCTTCGAACAACATGCTGGGCACCCTCAGGGAGGAATAGGGGTAGGGATCGTTGCCCACGGCCGCCAGACGGTTCCAGAACTCTTTGGCGTTGCCCGAGATATTCATCTCGTTTACGGACTGGACGACTTCCCCTTTCTCAATCAGCTGCCCCACGATACCGAAGGAGAAATCCCCGGTAGTCGAGTTGGAGTTGCCACCGATGAATCCGGTCACCAGGATGCCCTTGTCAAGGTGTTTAATTAGCTCCTTGAGTGATTCCGATCCTTGTTGAAAAACCAGGTTCCCCCAAGAACCGGAAGTAGGTTCCAGGCCCAGCTTGCGGCCGTAGTAGTTATCCACGAAGTACTGCCGCAGAACACCCTTTTCGATCAGGGTCCTTTTTTTCGCAACCAGGCCTTCGCCGTCGAAGTACCGGGAACCGAGGCCCTTCTCGAGAAACGGATCGTCAATCACGGTGAATTTTTCAGAGGCGATTTTCTTGTCCAGCATCCCCTCGAGGAAGGACTGTTTCTGCTGGAGGGCATAGGCTGTCATGGGCTGTTGAAGCATTCCGAGAAGCCGACTACCGGCGCGGTTCTCAACAATCATAGCATACCGGCCGGACTCGATTTTATTCTGCCCGATTTTGCGCAGTGCCCGTTCCACAGCCCATTCACCCAGGGTACTGGCCGGCGGCAAATCTGAACGGTGGCGGGTAGAGGCGTAGTACCAGTCCTCGGGGCGACCCTTTTCCCCATCACGAACGGTCACCTCGGCCCCGGCAGAAAAGCGGGTGCCCTGGATTTCACCGGAGAAGCCGTTACTGTGCACCTGGACCACGGAGGTATAGACATCATAATATCCGGAGGTTGTAGATATGATCTGGTCGCTCCGGGCCATAGCTGCCGCCTCAATTTCCGCGGCCATTGCCACACGATCTGACGACTTGACCTTGTTATAGTTGGGATCGTTGATCCTGAGGTCTTTAAGCGGCTCATCCGGATAGTATTTCGGATCGGGGAGAGACCGATGCTCATCCCTGGTGAGGTACCTGGTGCTACTGATAGCCTCTTCGATAAACCTGCTCAACGATGCCTTTTTCAGGTCGCTAGTTGAATGGCTGGAATATTTCTGTTGTACATATAGATCCAGGGAGAGATTCATCCGGGTTGATTCTTTAACCTTCTCGAGTTTTGAATCGCGAAACTCGATTTCGACCTGCCGACTGTTTGAAATGGAAGCAGCCGCCTGGTCAGCGCCGCTTCTTCTGGCGTGCTTGATCACCCACTCGGCCAGCTTCAGTTGTTCACTTTTCCTCATAGTTCAGACCTCACAGCTATATTATTATCAGGCTACTTTTTTCCCGGCATTCAGTTGCCAAAATTACGGGGTACGGTTTATATATTTACGCCGCCGACGGTTATTTTCGATACCTTCACCGTGGGCAGTCCCATGGAAGCGGGCACACGCTGGCTATTCTTCCCACAGGTCCAGCCGCCTTCTGCCATCTTGAAATCATCAGCGACCATAACGACGTTCCTCAGCACCTCCGGGCCGTTGCCGATGATATTCACGTCTTTTATCGGTTTGGTCAGTTTGCCGTTTTCAATGATGTATCCGGACTTGACGTAGAAAGTGAAGTCGCCGGCGCCAATGAATACCTGGCCGTTGGTAAACTGTTCAGCATACAAGCCTTTCTTGACGCTGCGGATGATCTCTTCCCGATTATGAGGTCCTGGTAGCATATAGGTGTTCCGCATGCGGGGTTGAGGAGCATAGCGGAAAGACTGACGTCGCCCGTTGCCGGTCGGATCCATGCCGTAGTGGTGGGCGCTGATCCGGTCGTGCATGTAGCTTCGGAGGATACCGTCTTCCACCAGGAATGTTTTCTCCGTTTTATTCGCTTCGTCGTCTATATTGATCGATCCGCGAATATTCGGATTCGTACCGTCATCCACGATGGTGACAAATTTCTCAGCGATGGGCTTATTGAGCTTGTCAGAGTAGATGGAGATTTTCTTACGGTTGAAGTCTGCTTCCATGCCGTGGCCAATGGCTTCGTGGAGCAGAATACCGGAGCTGCCCGCGGCCATGACCATTTCCATCTCCCCGGCCTCGGGCTTCACCGCCGTGAACAGGTTCACGGTGCGGCGTACGGCTTCTTTGGCCAGACGGTCGGTTGTTTCCGGCGTGAAGAACTCGATGCCCCTGCGCCCGGACAGGTTGAATGAATTCTGTTCACGCTGACCGTTTTTCTCCGCGATACAGGAAACGTATATCGTACCCATGGGTTGGTAGTCATAGGATATTTTTCCTTCGGAAGTGGCTATCAGGATATACGAGGTCTGATCAACAAAAAAGATTCTGGACTTAATCACCCGTTTATCAAGGGTGAATACTTTATCGTTGATTTTCTGCAGATAGGGAATCTTCCGGTCGATGGGGACTTTTTCCCAAGGAGTTTCAATGAGGTAATAATTCGGTGCTTCTTGCAGTTTCAGCTTGACCGGGGCTGTCATTTTCCTCGAATCGGCGATATTGGAGGCTGTCTCCGCGGCCAGCTTCATTGCTTTTGGCGAGATATCTTCGGTGAAGGAATAGCCCGTCTGTTCGCCCTTGAGTACCCGGATCCCGACACCGAGACTAACATCGCTGTAGGCACGGTTGACGGCATTGTCCTCCAGTCCGATATTATTACTGATCCTGTGCTGGAAGAAAACATCACAATAGTCACCGCCACGCGATAAGGCCGCGTCGATCACGTCACGTATGATCCGATCGCTTGCTTCGAAATGGGCATAGTAATCGCGCAGGCCCATATCACCGGCAGCAGTTGCGGCAAATGCCCTGGGCAAGTTGGATTTCAGGAAATAGGGAACCATGGCCACGCCAATAAGGCCTTTGGACCCCTTCTCAATAAAGTCTCGGCGTGAAATCCTGGCTTTCATACACCCTCCTTATTCTCTTGATGTATATTGCCTGATATTTAAATCAAGATAATTAATTAAAAACATTTTTCCAAGGTATTCGTGTAGTATATCAGCCCCTTACAGCCCAGCGGAGAATGTTGCTGAATTTAGGGGGCTGGCCCTGCATCAGAATACCCACCCGGAAGATGCGCCCTCCCACCCAAACGGAAATCACTGCTAACAGAAACACTTCCGCCAGGCCAACCCAAGGCTGCCACCCGGGAATTCCAACCGGGGAACTCAGCCTGAGGATCATCAGCATGGGGGTAAAGGGCGGGAATAGCGAGAGCCCGGTCGCGAATGTACTATTAGGTGCTTGTAGAATAGGCACCAGCAGGAACATGGGTATAATGAGCGGAACCATGGCCGGGAAGGTCAGGTTCTGGGCATCTTTCGCATCGTTGCATGCCGAACCCAATGCGGCAAATCCGGATCCCGTCATGAAGATCGTCAATACCATATAAGCGAATATCCAAGGCAACACCTCGAGAGGTATTTTATCCACCACGTCCATACGATAGACTGCGATGATCCCCAAGATCGAATACACCGACAGCGCTGTCAGCGATACTGCCACTCCACCTATTATCTTGCCCATCATGAATTGGAAGGGCCGCATGGAACCGAGAATAACTTCGGCGATACGGAGGGTTTTCTCTTCCATCACGGCGTTAAGCAGTGGTATGGCGCCCATCATGATCATCATAAACATGAGCATGAGCATAAAGATCGGCGTCATAATCGTCTCCAGCTCGTTAGTGCTCTGAGCTTCGCTGATCTCGCCGGTATCCTTATCCAGGGAGACCGGGGCGACCGGCTCCACGTTGATCCAGGCAAGCACATTTTCCGTTTCCTCCTCGTCCACACCGGTGTTCGCCAACCTTAGACGACGGAGGTAGTCGTTGATGGTCCCGGTCAGCCAGCCGCGGATTTCGTCAATGGCAGCGTTTTCCCCGTAGTAACGGATACGGGCGGCTTCCCAGTCCTTGCCGGGATTAAGCACCTCCGAGCCGATCTCAATGAAAGCGTGAAGCTCTCGAGCCCGCACCCGGTCTGACAATGCCAATCGCTGGGCGGCGGGATCAGATGCGGAAGAGGGGATAACCTCGATCAGGTAGGCTGGCTTGACTTTCTTCCCACTTTCCTGGTCGTATACTACGGCACTATTGCGGGCCTCCGTCGCCGACACCAACATCTCCGCTACTACTTCTGAACGATCCACTACCGCGATGCGCTTATCGGCCGTATCCACCTTACCCTGGAAGAGGACCATGGCGATAATGCTCCCACTCATCATAACGGGTGCCAGTGCCAGACCGATGATGAAACCCTTGGTGCGTACCGAGGCCCTGTATTCGCGACGGGCTAGTCTAAGTATCTTGCGCATGACTTTCCTCCTCGGCCTCGGGGGCGGCGATACGGACAAAAATATCGTGGAGAGAGGGTCGGGCGACCTCGAAGCTCGTGATCCGGGTGCGGGATATAACGGCCGCCAGGACCTGCTGTGGGTCGTATCCCCTGGTCATCCGCAGTTCCTGGAGCTGTCCGAAGTCGTTGATCTTCTCGATCCCATCCAGGTTTTGGAGTGCCTTGGCGTCATCCTCGGTGCGGATGCGGATCGTGTCGCTGCCGTACTCATCCTGGATGGCCGTCAGAGTGCCGTCAAGGACCTTGCGACCCTTGTGGATCATAAAGATATAGTCGCACATGCGCTCCGCCACGTTCATATCGTGAGTGCTGAAGATCACGGTTGTACCCTGGGCACGTATCTCCAGAATTGCTTCTCTAATTACGTCGGTATTAACCGGGTCCAGACCGGTGAAGGGCTCATCCAGTATGATCAAATCGGGCAGGGAAACCACGGCAGCGATGAATTGGACCTTCTGGCTCATGCCTTTGCTGAGGGTCTCCACCCTCTTGTTGGCCCAATTGGATAGATCAAGTCGCTCCAGCCAGCGGTCGACATCCCGTCGGAGGCCCTTGCCATTCTTCAGCTCCCCGTAGAACTGCAACAGCTCCCGCACCTTCATTTTCTTGTATAGGCCGCGCTCTTCCGGCAGGTAGCCGATACGATCGGTGCCAGCTCCCTGGAGCTCCTCGCCAAAGACCAGTATAGTTCCGGAGTCGGGCCAGAATATGTTCATGATCATACGCAGGGTGGTGGTTTTACCGGCGCCGTTGGGGCCGATAAAGCCGTAGATGCTGCCCTGGGGAACAGAGAGCGAGAGGTTATCCACGGCGGTAACCTGGCCAAAGGTTTTAGTCACCTGCTCGATATCGACAGTGTTCATAGATTGTTACCCTGAATATCAGTTAAATAATGAATCAGTTATTCGGAGAGAATGACGCAAAGAATACAACGGTATAAGGTTGGCTCTCAATACATATTCTCCGCATATGTCAGCTGCGATAGCACCATCGGTTATCCTCCCGGATAGGCGTGAAAAAATTCCGTGCCCTTTAGACAAAGGGTTAATGAATCTGGTTGTCAAGATTCGGTTGCGCTGCCTATGGCCCCTAATATTCCAGCACTACCACTGAGGCCAGCGGGTCGGGGGCCTCGGGTGGCAGCGACACGGCGATACCCGCATCGGACTGCTCGACCTTCAGTGGCTGGCGTCCCGTGGTGGTAAACAGGTAGACCTTTGTGACCAGATCCTCTATCGGGGGAACATGCAGCGTCCCATCCTGCGGCCACTCGAACACGTGGGCATACAGCCGGCCTGGTTTCTGGGTGAAGCGCCCCCACGCAGGTTGTTCGAACGGGCTGGCCTGGGTCTCGTAGATTGCTTCGCCGTTGACATTCATCCACCGGCCCATTTCCTTTAGGCGCTCCACGCTGGGCTGTGGAATCAGACCTTCGGCGGTGGGGCCTACGTTCAGCAGGTAGTTGCCGCCCTTGGAGGTGATGTCGATCAAGTTGCGCACCAGGGTCTCGGTTAACTTCCAGTTGTGGTCAAAGGACTTGAAGCCCCAGGTATCGTTCATGGTCATGCAGCTCTCCCAGTCCACTCCGGGCAGCCCAGTGGCGGGGATCTCCTGCTCTGGCGTACCGAAGTCGCCAGCGGCTTCCGGGCCTTTGCTCATCCCAGCCATGCCTTCCCGACCCTTGCCAACGCGGTTGTTGATAATGATGCCGGGCTTTAGTCCACGGACATAATTGTACAGGTCCTTGCCGTCCTCCGGCAACCACCAATCCACCCACTCGCCATCGAACCACAATACCGACGGATTATAATTGGTGATCAGCTCCTTCAGCTGCCCTTTCATGTAGGTGACGTATTCGGCCTTACGGTCTTCGTGAATTCTGTTGCGGGCATGTCCGCTGCGCGGGTTTTCCGCTTCCGGATCTACGTACTGGGCAGGGTGATGCCAGTCCAGGATAGAGTGATAGAAGCAGAGCTTCACTCCCTGCCGCTGACACTCCCGTGCTAATTGCCCAAGGATGCACTTCCCATATGGTGTACGGTCCACGATGTCGTAGTCGGAGACCTGCGAGTTCCACAGGCTGAAGCCGTCGTGGTGTTTCGACGTGATTACTATGTACTTCATGCCGGCGTCTTTGGCAATGCTGACCCACTCAGCCGGGTCGAACTTCACAGGATTGAACTGCTGTGTCAGTGGTTCGTACTCGGGAATGGGGATGTTGGCTGTGGCCATGATCCATTCGCCGATGCCCTGAATCTGCTCACCTTTCCAGGTGCCGGCGGGCACAGCGTAAAGTCCCCAGTGGATAAACATGCCGAAGCGCGCCTCGCGCCACCACGCCATGCGGACGTCACGTTCCTGCTGGGATTCCTGGAGGTAGTCCTTGGGGATAGACTTACCTGTGCAAGCGATCTGGACCAAGAGACCGGTCAATAGCAGTCCGACGAGGATCATGGAGCGAAGGTTGTTTATACTGCGGACTCTCAGGTAAAAGACAGGCTTGATCATTTTGAATTCCTCCGTGCTTTTTGTACTAAAGAGACCGGCTAACTGAAAGTCGCAGGTCGGTCGGTTGTGTGATGCTTAGAGCAGGCATATTCCGGGCAGGCTCTCCTAAATCTCAGCGGGGAAATCCCTGGCCTGGTACGAAGTTTAGGCTTTTTTGCATTATCAAAGCATGACTTTTTTCTCTGCTGATCTGCTGTCGATCGAAAATAAATCGAATCGTCTCCCGTCGACAAAAGGAAAAATTGTTAAAGAATCTAGCCCGGACGCCGATAGGGTATGCAGAAAGCACAAGGAGATCAGCGCTGCCGCAACCGCGCTGATGTGCAAAAGCGAGAGCATCGGAGTGATAAAGCGATAGAACCGATGCTCGGATGACAAAAACAAGCCGCTGGGCAAGGATGCCCACGCTCATGAAACAAGGAGGAAATCATGAGCTTCACTCGAATCAACGCCAACCTATCAGCGCTAGCATCCTACAACGAACTCCTAAAAACGAATCGTACGGTCAGTAAAGGATTGCTGCGACTGTCTTCGGGCAAGCGGATCAACTCGGTGGGCGATGACCCGGCGGGTTTTTCATTAGCTCGATCAATTGAATCACGTCGGCGTTCACTTTCACAAGCGCTCAGAAACGTGGAAACAGCCAAGAACGTCCTCAGCATCGCCGAGGGTGGCTACCTGGCTATTGCCGGCATTCTCCAGGTAATCAAAGAGAAGGCAGTACAGGCCGCGGATGACAGCTACAACCCCGATCAGAAAGCCGCGATCCAGGGGCAGATTGACGCCCTTATCAGCGAGATCGACGACATCGTGGAAGAAACCGAGTTCCAGGGAACGATGCTGATCGACGGCTCCTTAGCCAATGCCGTATTCCAGACTGGCGCCGCAGCCGGTGACGTTTTCAGCGTCTCCTTAAGCGATGCGGATTCGGCCGCGCTATCGGTCAACGCTCTGTATGTTTCAGATGCTGGGTCCGCTTCCCAAGCCATCTATGATGTGGATGATGCCATCAACACCCTCAATGTCGCCGCCCAGAGGGTGGGTGAATACATGCTCCGGTTAGATAACAAGGAGCAAACACTGGCGATAGCTGTGGCTAACATCGAGGCCACTCGGAGTCGGATCGAGGACGCTGATTTCGCGAAAGAGCAGATGGACCTCATACGAAGTCAGATTATCCAGCAAACGGGATTTGCAGCATTCGGACAGGCTAATGCGGCACCCCAGCTGGTCCTATCGCTCTTCGCATAGACGCACCAGCACAACCAGTTGGGGCTCCTCCAGAGGAAACCCGGCCGTATGGCCGGGTTTCCTTGCTATTAGGAGGTGACCGTTATACCAGAAAAGCTGGTGAAGGTAGAGGTATCTTCCCGTCAGACGCCGCGCTTGCCTGGCCCCCAGATAGCCGTGTGCAGCTGCAGCTGGAGGCGGGCCTGAAGCCTATCTTTCAGGAGCCACCCCGCCAGGGTCCGGGGCTCCAGTATCCCGAATACAGGTGAGATCAGGATTGTGTGGCGCCCGGCAAGGCCGTACTCTTCGATACGTGCCCGGGTCCAGTCATAATCAGCCCGATCGCCGATGACGAACTTGACCTCGTCGTGGGGGGCCAGGTCGTCCAGGATGGACCACAGGTTGTTCATTACCATGCCGGAGAGGGGAGCCTTAAAGTCCACGATCTTGATGACTGGCTGGGGTACCTGCTTGATGGGCAGAGAACCGCCGGTCTCCAGCATTACCTCGTACCCTTCGGCCAGCAGCCGCTCCATCAGGTCGATAGCTTCGGGCTGCATGAGGGGCTCCCCGCCGGTGACCTCCACCAGACCGCAGCCGTATATCGCTACCTGCTCCATTACCTGATCTACTGTCAGCTCCTTGCCCTCGTAGAAAGCGAACTCGGTATCGCACCAGGCGCAGCGCAGGTTGCAGCCAGTGAGACGCACGAACACGCACGGCCGCCCGGCGTGGGTGGACTCCCCTTGAATACTGTGGAAGATTTCGTTTACCTTCAGCATGCTGTGGGTGTGGAATTTAGGTTAATATTTCCTGTTGGGGCTGGGAAGAAAACCACAAGGAAGCCAAGGACGCGAAGGTATTCTAGCCATGAATTGACACGAATCAGTGCCGAGCCGAGCGAGAGGGCACTGAATGCAAAGACAAGTGGCAGTGACAGCAACAATGGCAGGTGCTAAATTCGGGCAAAACCTGGCAGAATAATGAGCTCACAATTATGTTGGTCCAATACCGAGCGGCGACCATACGACAAGCGAAATATGAAATCCTGACAGCTGATAGCTGAAGATTAATTGCGGAATGCTAACTGCCTACTATCACTGACTATTATGATTAGCCCTCTTGACCTAGGCTCCTGGACCATCCGTCCCCTGCACTCCGGCACGTTCGGGCTGGACGGCGGGGCCATGTTCGGGTCGGTGCCAAGGGTGCTGTGGGAGCGCACCAACCCCGCCGACGAGGCCAACCGCATCAAGCTGGCCTGCCGCCACCTACTCATCGACAACGGTCATAGACGCGTCCTGGTGGATGCCGGTATGGGCAACAAATTAAGCGAGAAAGAGGTGCGCATCTTCCGCATCGAGCAGCCGGAGGATGCCCTGGATGCCGCCCTGAAAGAAGTAGGTTTAAGTAGCGAAAAGGTGACCGACGTGATTCTTACGCACCTGCATTTCGACCACGCGGGCGGGGCGACCATAATTGAGGGGGGCGAGATCGTGCCTGCCTTCCCCAACGCCACCTACTACACCCAGCGGGCCCAGTGGGAACTGGCCAAAAGCCCCAGCCTCAAAGACCGGGCCAGCTTCATCCAGGACGACTTCATCCCCCTGGAGCACCACGGCCGACTGCAGATCCTCGACGGCCCGGGCGAAATCGCCCCCGGCATTAATATCCTGGTAAGCGACGGTCATACCGATGGCCACCAGATGGTAAAGGTCACGGGGGGAGGGGAGACAGCGGTCTTCATGGGGGATACAATACCCACCACCACCCACCTGCGCCTGCCCTTCATCATGGGCTACGACCTGCGTCCCCTCCAGACGCTAGAAGAGAAGCAGAAGCTTCTGGCTCAAGCCGCTAAGGAGGGCTGGTGGCTGTTCTTCGATCACGATCCCGCTGTGCCTGGTATTAAGGTCAAACCGGGTGAGAAGGATTATGAGATCGTCGAGCGATATGGGGGCCTCTGACGGATTCGTCAGAGCTGGAATGATCGCTTCATAAGTCATGACGACGGAAAGCAAGGCTCAGAAGAGTAAGCGGGCGGTCGAGATCAACCGACGGCTGACGCGGGAGTATCCCGGTGTTGCCACTGCCCTGATGCACGAGAATGCTTACCAGCTGATGGTGGCCACCATCCTATCGGCCCAGTGCACTGACAAACGGGTGAATATGGTAACGCCCGCTTTTTTCGCCGCTTACCCCGATACCAGGATCCTGGCTGAAGCGTCGCTTGAGGACATCGGCGAGGCCATCCGCTCCACCGGCTTCTTCAATGCCAAGGCTAGGAATCTGAAGGGCATGGCCGAGGCAGTGGTGCGGGAACACGGAGGGGAAATCCCCGGGAACATGGACGAGTTGACCCGGCTGCCCGGTGTAGGCCGCAAGACGGCCAACGTCATCCTGGGGAACGCTTTCGGTATTCCCGGTGTCGTGGTGGATACCCATATGCTGCGGCTGAGTAATCTGCTGGGTATTGCTGAGGGGCGGGACGCTGAGAAGGTGGAACGGACTCTAATGGAGCTCCTGCCGCCGGAGGAGTGGACCATGTTCAGCCACCGGATCATCGAGCACGGGCGCAGGGTGTGCGTTGCCCGGCGGCCGCGGTGCGGAGAGTGTGTCCTTTTTGAGCTGTGTCCCTCGGCAAGAGGGCCCGAAAGCGGAAACGGCTGACACCCTGCGAATATCCCAGAATAAAGACCATGGCCGGGAAATGGTTCCGGCGGTAAATTTTAAATCTCAAAATAATGCAAGTATTACGGCTGCGTTGATGAAGCAATCCATATCGAGCACCACCGGTCGCTACAATAATCAGTGCAAGCGAATCTCGCCAGCGTCCCTATATAAGGACTCAAAGAATTATGAACGATAAGACCAGAAATAGCATCCAGGATTTGATCTACCGGCTTCTACGCGAGATTGGCGAGGACCCTGACCGGCAGGGGCTGGCACGCACCCCTGAGCGGGTTGCCCTGGCATGGGAATACTTTGCCAGAGGCTACGATCTGCGTCTTGAGGACGTTGTAGGCCAGGCATGTTTTGATGAGAAGTACGATGAGGTGGTTTCGGTCAAGGACATCGATTTTTTCTCTATGTGTGAGCATCATCTGCTGCCTTTTTTCGGTAAGGTTCACGTGGGTTATTTACCGGACGGCAGGGTGATCGGTCTCTCGAAAATTCCCCGGATAGTGGAGATGTACGCCCGGCGGCTGCAGGTCCAAGAGCGCATGACCGTGCAGATCGCTGACGCCCTGATGGGTGTTCTGGAACCCAGGGGCGTGGCCGTGGTTGTTGAGGGAGTACACCTGTGTATGCAGATGCGCGGTGTCGAAAAGCAGAACAGCTTTGTCACTACTTCCCACCTGCTGGGGGCATTCAGATCCAATCAGAAGACGAGGGCGGAGTTCTTCAGGATCATTGCGATGAGGGGCCCATTATAGTGGCTTTGCTCGGCGCCCACGTATCAACGGCCAGCGGCACGGAGAACGCTCCCGAAAGGGGCAGGGCTATTGGCGCAGATGCCATCCAGATCTTCACGGCGAATCAGGACCAGTGGAAGTCTCCTCCTTTAACCGAGACCAACATTGATGGATTCCGCCGTGGGATGTCCCAGGGGCGCCCGCGGGTGAGCATCAGCCATGACAGTTACCTTATTAACCTGTGCGCAGCCAAGACGTGGCAGCTCAGACGAGCGGTTGATGCCTTTATCGCGGAAATGGACCGCAGCGAGGCCCTGGGTATTGACTACATCGTCTTCCATCCCGGTGCCCACATGGAGGCCGGTGTTGAGGTTGGATGCGCTACGGTGGCCGAGAGCTTGAGCACCGCCCTTGACGCGCGTCCGGATCACAAGGTTAAGCTGCTGGTAGAGACTACCGCCGGCCAGGGTACCTACGTAGGATATACCTTTGAGCAAATTGCCGATATCCTGACGCGGATCAACTTCCCGGAGCGCATGGCGGTCTGCTTTGATACCCAGCACACCTTCGCCGCCGGTTATGATATCCGCACTCCCGAGGACTGGGACAAGACCATGCAGGAATTCGATCGCGTCATAGGATTGGATCAGCTGCTGGTTCTGCACCTAAACGACAGCAAGCGAGAACTGGGCAGCCGAGTGGACCGGCACGAAAGGATCGGCGATGGACTGCTGGGGCTGGTACCTTTCTGGTGCCTGATGAACGATGCGCGCTTTGCCGACACTCCCGCCGTCCTGGAGACTCCCGTGCAGGATGAATCTGAATACGGCGAGGAGCTGGAGCTGCTGCGATCTTTGATCGACGCACCGGAGCCGGAGTCGGTGGCTAGGATCGTATAGGGACTGAAGTGAGCACCATTGAGAAATACGATGTGGTCATCATCGGCAGCGGGCCTGGCGGCTATGTGGCCGGAATTCGGGCCGCCCAGTTGGGTAGGAATACCGCCGTAGTGGAGTCCGATCAGCTGGGCGGAATCTGCCTGAACTGGGGCTGCATCCCCACCAAGGCCTTGCTGCACACCGCCGGATTGTATGAGGACATCCACCGCGCCGGGGAGTTCGGTCTGAATGTAGCGGGAGTATCCCCAGATTGGATGACAGTTATAAGGCGCAGCCGTGAGGTGGCAGGCAGGCTGTCCAAGGGGATCGAGTATCTGTTCAAGAAGTATGGCGTTAGGCACCACCCTGGTCGGGGTCGGCTGGTGGACGCTGCCACCGTTGAGGTCTCCCCGAAAGATGGTGAAGTCTACCAGCTCCAGGCGGAGAACGTCATCATCGCTACCGGAGCCAGGTCCAGGGCGCTAACCGGGATGGAGCCGGATGGCAGGCGAGTGATTACTTCCAGGGAGGCTATGGTCCTGCCCGAAGTACCTGAACGGATGGTGATCATCGGGGCCGGGGCCATCGGTGTGGAGTTCGCCTATTTCTACAGCGTCTTCGGCACCGAGGTGGTCCTCATCGAGATGCTGCCCCATATTCTGCCCCAGGAGGATGAGGAGGTATCGCGGGAGCTGGCCCGTACTTTTAAAAAGCGCAAGATTTCGATGTTGACGGGGACTGGAGTAGATCACATCGACCGGCAGGAGACAGGGGTCGAGGTCCATACCTCAGGCCAGCGCCAGGAGGTCATCCCCGCAGAAGTAGTGCTAGTAGCTGTAGGGGTGCAGGGGAACGTGGAAGACCTGGGACTGGAAGAACTCGGAGTGAAGGTAGAAGATGGAACTATCATCGTGGATGAGTTCTATCATACCGGCAAGGCTGGCATATATGCTGTTGGAGATGTGGTAGGGCCACCACTGCTAGCCCACGCCGCTTCGGCTGAGGGCATCACCGCCGTGGAGCACCTGGCAGGTCTTAAGCCCCAGCCGCTGGATTATGGCAATGTTCCGGCCTGCACGTACTGCCGACCCCAGGTGGCTTCGGTAGGTCTTACTGAGAAAGGAGCCCGTGAAGCGGGCTTCGGGGTGAAGATCGGCAAATTCCACTTCCGGGCTCTGGGCAGGTCCCAGGCTACGGGGGAAATTGATGGTTTTGTGAAAGTGATCTATAATACCAGCGACGGCAGGTTGCTGGGAACTCATATTATAGGCGAAAGTGCCACCGACCTGATCTCGGAGGCAGCGCTGGCCTTGAAGCGAGAGACTACCTGTTACGAAGTCCTGAAAACGGTCCACCCCCATCCCACTCTATCGGAAGCCATCGTAGAGGCTACCGCAGTAGCCTACGGGGAGTCGATCAACTATTGATCGACCTCGATGTGGGTTGTATCGCCGGACCGACTCAGCTGCCAGAAGCGGTAAGCTGTCAGGAGTACTACGGCAGCTGCCAGGAACAGGGTCAGAGCTACAAGGAAGGCAACCAGTCGAGGGAACGTGAGGACCAGAATGCCAGCCAGGACCAGTCCCAGCCCCACAGCCAGGATTCTAGGCCAGGATTGACCGAACCAGGCTTCCAGCTGTGGTGAGACCTCGGAGTAAATAATACGTGTGACCATGAGAACACCCTTTTCAGTTATTGTCAATGGATTACGTTTCAAGGATCGTGCCGTCGGCGGGAAACCTGCCGGATTGTAGGCGCATGCGACATTTTGGCAGGATTTATTACTTCTTTTACTGTATAAATAAAGATTATTAAGGAATTATTAGAGAGCATATTCCCGAAATAGGTGTAACCACGAGAGATGTCGCATAAGTAATAGAGGTAAATCGGAATTATGAAAAGAACTGCTTATAGTGTTGGGTTTGTCTTGCTGCTGCTCCTGGCGGGCTGTGCCGCCCACCGTGCCATCATAACCATGGCGCAAGACAGGCTGTCAATGGATCAGCTGGCTGCGGATATAGCCACCCTGGCATCCGACGAGTTTGAGGGCCGGCTGCCGGGCACCCCCGGAGGGAAAAAGACCATCGCATATCTTGAGCAACGGTATGAAGAGCTGGGCCTGGAGCCGGGTAACGGCGACAGCTACCTTCAGGATGTACCGCTACTAAAAGCGCATATCGATGCCGGTTCGTCCATTACCATTAAAGGTGACGGGGCTGAACAGAAGCTACATTTCAGACATGACTTTGCGGTTTGGTATTCCGCCATGAAGGATAAACTCAGTCTGGAGGACGTGGAGTTGGTCTTTGTGGGTTACGGAGCTGTAGATCCTGACTATGATTGGGACGATTATGAGGGGATCGACGTGGGAGGGAAAGTGGTAGTAATCCTCAGGGAGGATCCCGGTTACATCAGCGACGATATCACTTTCTTCCTGGGGAAGCTGGAAACGCCCAGCTCCCTCTTTCGGACGAAATACAGGCTAGCAACCGAACAGGGTGCGGCCGGAGCGCTGGTAATCATCGATACCGCCATGTCCACCTCCAAGGCTACCTGGGAAGAGGTGAGTCGGTATATGATCCGCCCCCGCACCTCCCTTTTATCGGAGGAGGCGGATACCTCGCGTGCTGTCATGAATGGTTTTCTGGAAGTGAACGCCGGGCGTGCCCTGCTGGCCCAGGCGGGCCATAGTTATGATTCTCTGCTGGTTGCGGCTTCGAAGCGGGGATTTAAATCCTTCTCTCTGGGTCTCAATTTATCAGCCAGTCTGCAGAAGCACACCGACCCTTTCACTTCCTACAACGTGCTGGGTCGTTTGTCTGGTAGAGAACGCCCTGATGAGCTGGTGATCTATAACGCCCACTGGGATCATATAGGCCGTGACACGACTCTCAGTGGTGACCAGATTTATAACGGCGCAGTGGACAACGCCAGCGGCACAGCCGCCCTGCTATCCCTGGCGGAGCTCTTCACTGGTCTGGAGAAGAGGCCCGAACGGTCTATTCTCTTCATGGCCGTAACCGCTGAGGAAAGCGGTCTGCTAGGCTCCCGTTATTATACCGAGCATCCCCTTTATCCTCCGACTAAAACTGCCGCCGTCATCAACGTCGACATTTTACTTCCCTTCGGCAAGTCCAGGGATGTCATTGTCATTGGCTCTGGCAAGTCGCAGTTGGACGAATATATCGAGGCCGCAGCCAAGCGTCTGGACTTAGCTGTCCAAGCTGATATGTGGCCTCAGGAGAGATTCTACTATCGGTCTGACCACATAAATTTCGCGCGCAAGGGGATTCCCTCCAGCTTGATGGTGACAGGTGTGAACAACGTGCCCCACGGTGAGGATTGGGGTCTGGCACAATTTAACAACTACCTGAAAGAGATCTACCATACACCTTCCGATGAATACGATGACTCCTGGGATCTTGCCGGAGCCGTGGATGTATTAATGATCCTTTTCGATATGGGCTACACTATCAGCAATCAACGCCGGTTCCCTAATTGGTACCAGGAGGACGAGTTCAGACCCGTTCGGGATGCAGCCATGGAGGCAGCTGGCAACCGACCAACAGATTCACAATAAGGATATCCGACTTATGAAAAGATGCAAAGATATTATTCATATAATGTTCCTCGCGGTCCTGCTTATCTTGACGGGTGGTTGCGGTGGTGGTGGGGACGCCGCCGCCAAGCGCAGTATCACCTCCGGGGATCTGGCGGCGGATATCGCTGTCCTGGCCTCCGATGAATTCGAAGGGCGGGAGCCGTCAACCAAAGGGGAGGAGCTCACCCTCCAGTTTCTTAAGGAGGAATTTGAAAAGCTGGGCCTGGAGCCCGGCAATGGAGACAGTTATCTCCAGGAGGTACCCCTGGTGGAGATGACAGTAGGTATCGGTACGGGTCTGTTGATCTGGGGTGATAAGACCACCACGCGCCTGATTTATGGTGAAGAGTATATAGCGCGGACGAAACGGATGGTCAAGCAGATTTCCCTAGACCGTTCCGATATGGTTTTCGCAGGCTACGGCATCGTAGCACCCGAATATGGCTGGAATGATTACGAGGAACTGGATGTTGAGGGTAAAACAGTGGTGCTATTGGTGAACGATCCAGGCTATGCCACCGGAGACAGTACGCTTTTCAATGGCCATGCCATGACTTATTACGGCCGCTGGCCCTACAAGCTGGAAGAGGCGGCCCGCCAGGGTGCGGAAGGGGCTTTTGTCATTCACGAAACCGGTCCCGCCGGTTATCCCTGGGAGGTAATTGGGCGCTGGAACCGGCACGGTTTTGAACTGGTCCCTGAAGAAGGCGAGGTCTCTCATTGTGCTATAGAAGGATGGCTTAATGTGGAGGTCGTCCGGGAGCTGTTCCAGCAAGCGGGAGAAGACTTTGACGCGTTGAAAGAGCTGGCCGCTACCAGGGACTTTCGACCGGTCCCGGTCAATCTGCGGATTTCCCTTACCCTTGACAACACTATCCGCAGCTCCACATCCAATAATGTCCTGGCGCTGCTGCCGGGCAGAAACCGACCGGATGAGGTAGTGATCTATATGGCTCACTGGGATCACCTGGGGAAAGATCCATCGCTCAGGGGGGATCAGATCTACAACGGCGCTTTTGATAATGCCACCGGTGTGGCGGGCCTGCTGGAACTGGCTGAAGCCTTTTCCCAGTTGGGCCGGCGCCCCGCTCGCTCGGTTCTGTTCCTGGCCGTAGCTGCCGAGGAGCAAGGCCGACTGGGTTCACGGTATTACGCCACCCATCCGGTCTTTCCGCTGGCGAAGACGGTGGCCGCAATGAATATGGACTGCCTGAACGTCTTTGGTCCCATGAAAGACGTAACAGTCATCGGGTATGGGAACTCGGAGTTGGACAATTACGTAGCAGCTGCTGCCCACAAGCAGCGCCGGAAAGTGCGCCCGGATCCAGAGTTGGAGAAGGGCTATTTCTATCGCTCGGATCACTTCAGCTTCGTCCAGGAGGGAGTACCGGCCCTCTATCTTGAAAGCGGCATTGATCACGTGGAGCACGGTGAGGCCTGGACCCGGGAACAGATCGACCGATACACGGCCGAACGCTACCACAAAGTCACCGACGAGTTCGATCCCACCTGGGATCTTACCGGCATGGTGGACGACCTGCGGCTGCTCTTCAGCATCGGTCACCGTCTCAGCCGGGAAAGAACCTTCCCCAACTGGCAGGAGGACAGCGAGTTCCGCGCGCTGCGGGACAGTATGATGCAAGGGAGCTAATAAGGGACCGTGCCGACGCCGACCGAATCCCAATTGCATCGAGAGCTACCGGCCCTGATGGATAGTATCAGCTTAATGGCAGCAACACCCTCTTCCGGGGATGTCACCCAGATGGCTGGTTGGATCCGGCATCAGGTGCGAGGACTGGACCTGGCCGTCTTATACCTTGGACGCCAGCCTTACCGGCTCGTATGGGAGCTTCAGAAGCAACTCCACACCTGGCGGGTGGTGGGGGAGATTCCCGACGTTGCCCTCCTCTTGGAGCACGAGCCGGTCTACACCTTAGGAAAGAACGCTGATGAGCGCAACCTGCTTGCCAGCCGCCCGGCAAATGCCGAGGTTGTGGTCTGTGACCGGGGAGGCGAAGTGACCTATCATGGTCCTGGCCAGTTGGTGGGCTATCCCATCATCAACCTGCGTGAGTGCCGCCCCAGTGTTACCTGGTACATAAGAAGGCTGGAGGACCTGATCATCCGCACCCTGGCTACCTTCGGCATCACTGCCGTTAGGATCTCCGGGCTGCCGGGAGTCTGGATCGGGCAGCAGAAGGTAGCTGCCCTGGGAGTGCGACTAGCCCGCTGGACCACCATGCACGGCTTTGCTATCAACGTCTCCGTACCACGGCGATACCTAGAGGGCATGATTCCCTGTGGTATATCGGAGTACGGGATAACCAACCTCAACGATTGCCTGCAGGAACCTGTCGGTGTTCAGGAAGTATCCCGGCGGCTGATCCCCTTGTTGCAAGGTCTCCTGGGGAGGGGAAACGGTCAGATTTCCAGATTGAACCTTGACCCGACAGCTTAATTTCGACCGTAGATATAGTAGATCAACGAGCTTCTGAATAATATGAGTCTTCCCCGTCACAGGAAGACTTAAAAGAGGAGGATCCATAATGAAACAGCGAACGTTGATCATGTGGACCGGGTTCGTTATGCTTGCAATGAGCACCGGCTGTCAGCAAGGGTCGCGAGATTGGGGCCGCTTCGTCGATAACTTCATCGAAGGGTATTTCGAGGCCAATCCCACAGCAGCGGTCTACGCCGGTCGTCATGAGTATGACGGCCAGCTGCCCGATTTTAGTGCCGAGGGTTTGGCGCAGAGCAGCGACTGGCTTAAGGCGCAGCGGGAGCGGGCTTTGGGCTTTGAGACCGAATCCCTCAGCGAAGCCCAAAGGTTCGAGCGGGACTATATGCTGGCAGCTATCGACGGGCAGCTATTCTGGCTGGAGGATGCGGGCTGGCCGTACAAGAATCCTGCCTTTTATGCTAATCCCCTAGATCCCAGCGTCTACGTAACGCGGGAATATGCACCGTTAGAGCAGCGGATGCGTGGATTTATCACGTTCGCCAGGGGGATACCGGCCGTCACCGATCATGCCAGGAACAACCTTAGGCCACCCCTGCCGCGGACCTATGTCCAGCTGGGGCACATTCTGTTCGGGGGGCTAGCGATGTTCTTTGAGGACGATCTCCCGAGAGTATTCGCCCCGGTAAAGGATGACCAGATTCAGGCCGAGTTCCAGCAAGCCAACGCCGGGGCAGTTCAGGCCTTGAAGGGACTGGACGAGTGGTTTACGTCACTGGAGGCCACCGCCACCGACGAGTTCGCCCTGGGACCCGAATTGTTTAAAAAAATGTTGTGGGCTACTCAAGGACTAGAGATCACACTGGAGGACCTAGAGGCCAGCGGCCAGCGGGACCTCGAGCGCAACCTGTCAGCCTTGCGGGAAGCCTGCGCCGAACTGGCGCCGGATAAAACCATCCCCGAGTGTGTTGCGATGGTGATGGGCGATAAACCGAAAGACGGACCGATAGAGGAAGCCCGTGAACAGCTCAACACCCTTAAGCAGTTTGTTGTTGATCAGGATTTGGTTGCCATCCCCGGGGAGGAAGAAGCGCTGGTGGACACCTCACCACCGTTCATGCGCTGGAACTTAGCCTACATCGATATTCCAGGGCCCTACGAAAAAGGATTGCCGTCCACCTATTATATCGCACCACCTGATCCAAGCTGGTCTGAGGAGGAGCAGCGGGCCTATATTCCCGGGATAGACGACCTGTTATTCACCTCAGTGCACGAGGTCTGGCCGGGGCATTTCCTTAATTATTTGCATTCCAACCGGACCGACTCAGAGATCGGACGGGTGTTCGGTAACTATGCTTTTTCTGAGGGATGGGCTCACTACACCGAAGAAATGATGTGGGAAGCAGGTTTGAATGAGGGGGATCCGGCCACTCATATCGGGCAGCTGCTTAATGCTCTGTTAAGGAACGTTCGCTATCTCTCGGCGATAGGATTGCACACGCAGGGAATGACAGTGGCAGAGTCCGAGAGGATGTTCCAGGAACTGTCCTACCAAGATCCCGGTAATGCCCGGCAGCAGGCCGCCCGGGGAACCTTCGATCCGGGATATTTGAATTACACCCTGGGCAAGCTCATGATCCTCAAGCTGCGGGAAGACTGGACGGCTGGCCGGGAGGGGCGTGAGGCCTGGAAGGTTTTCCACGATCAGCTGCTATCTCACGGAAAACCGCCCCTGCCTCTAGTGCGCAAGGCCATGCTGGGTGAGGATGCCGGAGCGGCTCTCTAGCATAGTAATGGAGATCGAAACAATGAGAATGAAAGTCAAAGTCAGATGATAAATCCTATCCGTGTGCTCCAGATCGGTCTGGGTGATATCGGCCTAGCTATAACACAAATACTCGCTGAGCGGGAGAGCTATGAGCTCGTTAATGCGGCAGACATTGATCCCGCCCTGGCTGGCAGTGACCTGGGCCAGCTGGTGGGCTTGCCCGGTGACCGGGAGATACCGGTACACGGCTCTATATCCGAAGCTCTGTCCAACACCCAGGCAGACGTCGCTGTACTGACAACCTCTTCGGGTATGGAGGACATCACGCCCCAGGTGCTGGAGCTGGTGGAAAGCGGGCTGCCGGTTGTGTCTACCTGCGAGGAGCTGGTCTATCCCTGGCGCGCCAATCCTGACCTTTCGCAGCGGATTGACAACACCGCCCGTGAGCGCAGTGTCGCCGTTTTATCCACAGGCGTGAATCCGGGCTTTCTCATGGACTTCCTGCCGGTAGTATTGACGCGCGTCGCCCGCCGGGTGGACGCGGTAGTAGTGGAGCGGGTACAGGACGCCGGGACCCGCCGGGAGGCCTTCCAGCGGAAAGTAGGTGCTGGACTTACCGTGAGGCAGTTTGAAGAACGAGTCGCAAGCGGTGGGTTCGGTCACGTGGGGCTGACCGCCTCAATAGAGCTACTGGCGGCGGGGTTGGGATGGCAGCTGGACGAGGCGACTGAGACCATCGAGCCAGTCATCGCCGAGCAGCCCCAGCGGACAGAATTTATAACGGTTGAATCCGGACAGGTCACCGGTGTGTACCAAGTGGGTAAAGGCATAAAAGGTGGTAAAGAAGTGATCACCCTAATCTTCCGCGCAGTAGCAGGGGAACCCGAGCCCTACGACCGTGTCCGTATCGAAGGATCACCGGTCCTGGAGTCCACCTTCCCCGGCGGCGTTCACGGGGACGTGGCCACGGGGGCGATTACGGCAAATGCCATTCCGTTAGTAATGCAGTCCCCGCCGGGTCTGCGCACCATGGCTGACCTGTGGCCGGGGTGCCTTGGCTCAGGAGGATAGTGGCTGGTCTCGGCCCAGCCTGGGTCGAGGCTGCCGGTGAACCTGACGGGAGCAGTATGATAAGTTGTTCTTCGTCCTTCGCCCAATGACGATGGCAAATCACTAGAGGTAATTCATCATTCAGCATCCCGCACACAGTATCAGTCATCAATTATCCAATCATAACGGCCGCCGTCCGGACTGGACGAAGGTCAGCATCCACACCGGAGAGACCTTCCGCCAGCTCCGGGACCTAGTGCGGGACCGGCGGCTGCATACGGTGTGCCAGGAAGCCCGCTGCCCCAACATCTATGAGTGCTGGGAGCGCCGCAGTGCTACCCTTATGATCCTGGGGGACATATGCACCCGATCGTGCGGTTTCTGCTCCGTGAAGACCGGCCGGCCACCCTATCCGGATGAGTTGGAGCCTTATCGGGTTGCAGCAGCGGTTAATGCTATGGGGCTGCACCACTGTGTGATCACTTCGGTGACCCGGGACGAACTACCCGACGGTGGTGCGAGCGTGTGGGCCGAGACTGTTCGCCAGATCCACAAGCAGGTGCCGAGCTGCGGGGTGGAGGTGCTCATCCCCGATTTCCAGGGAGCACATACAGCCCTGCAGCGGGTCATTGATGCCGGTCCGGAGATCCTAGGGCACAACCTGGAGACGGTGCCGCGACTCTATCCCCGGGTGCGCCCACAGGCTGACTATAATCGAAGCCTGGATGTCATCCGGTATGCCCGGGAGCAAGGCATGACGGTGAAATCGGGCATTATGTTGGGTATTGGCGAGCGGGCGAGCGAGGTTTTACAGCTAATGACTGAGGCGATAGCCGCCGGCTGTCAGATATTCACTATCGGCCAGTATCTCCAGCCTACCAGGAATCACCTGCCGGTGGAGCGATATGTTACGCCCGGTGAATTCAGCCAGTACCGAGCGGAAGGCCTGCGTCTGGGATTTAAGGCAGTGGAAGCCGGTCCCCTGGTGCGGTCATCCTACCACGCTGATGAGCAGGCGGCACTACTCGGCTCGTAGCCGCATTTCCGGCCTTGAATGGCCTTCGGCTATGGGCCCAGCCCGGAACATTGAGCCGTGAAAAGCTTCAGCTAATTAAGGGATTCGTCCAGCTTTGTCGCATACGAAGCAAAGATCTACCAGCCGTCGGCCCGGCAGTACGAAGGATCGACCGCGAACCGGGCGAAAGCAGTATCAGCTTCCACCAGCAACCTATCACAGGCTAATCCGGCTTCTGAAGCGGATGGAACTGGAGCCCGCGTGGGTCAAGGTGCTGCCAGTCAATCCTATTCCCATTATCTTCCGCCAGGGCTCGATCGGAGTCCAGCTGCACCTGTTGAATCTGCTGGCAGCCGACGGCGATGGCGAGGCGGAGGCTGTCATAAAACAGCTACGCAGGGCAGCTTTGGCCTCTCCGGAAGCAACCCGGATTCTCAAGCGTCAGCGCAAGGACGGTACTTGGCCGGTGGAGGCCTCGGGTCAGCCGGAGGGGGCAGTGAAGCAGCTGGTATTGCTCGGGCTACTGGAGAATCTTCATGCCCTGGTGGATCTGGGTGGGCGCCGGAGCTGGCCGGGAGTGGGCAGGGGCCTGCGTGCCCTGTTGAGCTTCCAGCACGAGGATGGTCGGTTCCCGCTCTCATATCACCAGCACGCCTGTATCGGCCGGTTACTCTTGGCCTTGGGCCTTGGCCGGAATCCCGCCGTTCACCGTGCCGCCCACTGGATCCTGGAGCGCCAGCGGGAAGACGGCGGGTGGCTGCATCCCCAGGCGGCGGGCAGCAAGGCCAAACCACCATCGTGCATCTGGACCACCGCGGAGGTGCTCGCCTTCATCGCCCGCTATCCAACCCTGCGAGTCAAAGAGCGGCTGCAGCAAGCCGGGGAGTTTCTTCTGGAGCATGCCCTTCAACCTAACACCACCACGCTGCTGCCCGATGCCGCCACCTGGGACGTGCTAGAGGAGGGATCCCGGGGAGTGCAGCTATTTCACGGAGGTACATTAAAAGTGCTGGACGGCCTTACGCTAGCTGGCTTCAATCCCTCCCACACGGTTTTCAAGAAACTCTACACCTGGCTGCTGGAGCAACAACTGAAGGGGGGTTACTACCCGCGGATATCCGGGCGTGACACAAGGGGGGATCCGCTAGTCACAGTTCGCGCCTTGGAGGTTATCCATAGGGTGGAGACCACGCGTCCCGGGTGAAATTCTGCCAAAGCGACCACTTTTAAAGCTGAATCGGACAACACGGCAGAATATGGGTCTCATCCAGCGGCAACACTGGAGCTGGCATGATAGTTGTTGCTATTTTACACGACAGTGTTGAAACTTACGTACAGATAGACGTTTACTGGAGAGGGTATGACCAAGCTTGATGATGCAGATAAACAGGAACAGCCGAAGCAGGAACAACCTGAGCAGGTGGAATCCGGTGGTGACGAAGACTTCCCGGTTATGCCGCTTCGCAATACCGTTTTATTTCCGCAGCAGATTATCCCCATCTACATAGGACGCGAGCAGTCTCTCAAGCTGATCGATGATCTGCCATCCGGCCGCAAAATGCTGGTGGTAGTTGCCCAGCGAGACGGCACTATTGAAGTTCCTACCGAAGAGGACCTCTATCAGTGGGGCACTCTGGCGGTGGTTATGAAAATATTCGATATGCCCGATAACTCCAAGTCGGCCATTGTCCAGGGTATTGCCCGGGTCAATATCAAGGAATATATGACGAGTGGTCCCTACTTCCGGGCCATCGTCAATCGGGTGGAGGAAAATCAGGACGACAGCCTGGAGGCGGGTGCCCTGGTCGCCAATTTAAGGCAGATATACCACCGTCTTATCGAGGTGGTTCCCTATCTCACCGATGAACAGGCCGGTGTGTTATCCAATATCCAGGACTCTGGTCGGGTTGCTGACCGGGCTATCTCCATGATGAATATCCCCAACCAGGAAAAACAGGAGATCCTGGAGGAGATGGATATCAAGCAGCGGCTGGAAAAAGCAACCGTTATCATCAACCGTGAAATTCAGCGTGCCGAGTTGGGTGAGAAGATTCAATCGGAGGTCCAGGACGAAATTTCCAAGACCCAGCGGGAGTACTATCTGCGCGAACAGATGAAAGCCATTCGCCGCGAGTTGGGTGAGGATGAACAGACGCTTGATCAGAAGGAATTGGAGGATAAGATCAAGGCCGCCGAAATGTCTGAGGAAGCGGAGAAAGTGGCCCTGAAGGAGGTAGAGCGCCTGAGCCGGATACCTCCCCAATCACCCGAATACACTGTTGCCCGCACCTATATCGACTGGCTCACGGACCTGCCCTGGAGTAAGTCAACCGAGGATAACAACGACGTGGTGAACGCCCGGCATATCCTGGACGAGGATCATTACGGATTGGACAAGCCCAAAGAGCGGATCGTCGAGTACCTGGCGGTGCGGAACCTGAAAGCTCAGCAGACGGAAGACGGAAAGTTGAAGGGCCCCATTCTGTGCTTTGCCGGTCCTCCGGGAACGGGCAAGACCTCCATCGGCCGCTCCATTGCCAGGGCCATGGGACGGAAGTTTGTGCGCATTTCCCTGGGAGGTGTGCGCGACGAGGCGGAAATCCGCGGCCACCGGCGAACCTATATCGGGGCACTGCCGGGCCGTATCATACAGGGGCTGAAGAAAGCCGGGACCAACAATCCCATCTTCATGCTGGATGAGATCGACAAGCTGGGTATGGACTTCCGCGGGGATCCCAGTTCCGCCCTCCTGGAAGTACTGGACCCGGAACAGAACCACACTTTCAACGACCACTACCTGGAGGTTGACTACGACCTGTCCAACGTGATGTTCATCACCACCGCGAACCGGAAGGACCAGATTCCCGGCCCCCTGCGGGACCGTATGGAGATACTCGACTTTACCGGCTACATTGATGACGAAAAAATTAATATCGCCAAGAATTTCCTGGTTCCCAAACAGGTCAAGGAAAATGCCCTCAATGAATCACAGATCGCTTTCCTGGAGAGCGGATTAAGAGAGCTCATCCACAGCTATACCCGTGAGGCGGGAGTCCGTAACCTAGAGCGGGAAATTGCGAACATCTGTCGTAAGCGGGCGCGGGAGGTAGTTGAAGGCAAGAGGACGGAGATAATTAAGATAACCCGCCGGAACGTGGGTCACTACCTGGGGCCAGAGACTTATCATTCCGAAGTGGCTGAGCGGGTCAAGGAACCTGGTATCGTGGTAGGCCTGGCGTGGACGGCGGCTGGTGGCGATATCCTGTTCATCGAAGCCTCGCGGATGCCGGGACGCGGCCAATTGAGTCTCACCGGGCAGCTGGGAGACGTGATGAAGGAATCAGCCCGAGCTGCGTGGAGCTATGTCCGGGCTCACGCGGAAGAACTGGGCATCGATCCCAGCTTCTATAAGGGATGGGACGTGCATGTTCACGTACCGGCTGGCTCAATCCCCAAGGATGGCCCCTCCGCCGGAGTGGGGATGCTTACCGCCATCGTTTCGCTCCTGAGCGGCCGGCGGGTGAAGGAAGACGTTGCTTTGACCGGCGAGATTACCCTCAGGGGGAATGTACTCCCCATCGGTGGGATCAAGGAGAAAATTACCGCAGGGCATCGGGCCGGACTAAAACACGTGATCCTGCCGTTTGAGAATAAGAAGGATCTGGAGGATGTGCCCCCCAAGGTCAAGAAAGACCTGAGGATATCCTTTGTAAAGCAGATGTCACAAGTATTAAGCCTGGCCCTTGAGCGGAAAGCTGTCGTCCCACCGGTAACCGGCCCGCCGGAGGATGGTGTCCCGGAAAAAGAGGAGGAACTGGAGCGGGGCACGATCGAGGATGTCTTTTCGGAAGGAGTGGTCGTCGAGTAGGGCTTTTATCTATAGGGACGCTTAGCTCAGTTGGTTCAGAGCGCTGCCCTTACAAGGCAGAGGTCGCAGGTTCGAGTCCTGCAGCGTCCACCGACGAGAAAAACGGGGATTCTTTAGCAATGAGGAATCCCCGACTTGCAATCGACCTGCAATTTTGCTCGAAAACGAGTCTTCCTGAGATATCTCAACCTGGTAAAAATCTCAACGAAAATCGGCTGATACGAAAGGGATGGAGGGGGGGCGGGAGTTGATTTATTAGGGGCACTCACATTGCGGGATCAAATTTCAAATATTACACCATATGGGCATCTACTCACGCACCTGATATCTCGGCTTACCGTCGGAATTAAATAGTATTTCCTTCACATTCATTATTGGAAGGATGAACCTGCTAAAAGGTGTACCGCTGGTTTTTTCTATTAAAACTCCTCGGGTTGTGGAGTAGTGGATTGAAAAGAGTGTAACAAGCAGATCATCTGGCAATTGATATGTCTTCCCTTCCTTCTGTAGATTTTCCCAGCCCCTAACATTATACGCGGATTCGGTATCCAACTCCACGCATTTCTGCACTTCATCCCCCTCGCCGATCTGGATTACCGTTGAGAGTCTACAAATGAGAATTTGCTTCTCATCATCAAGAGAGAACTCTAATTCTAAGTGGAATCCAACAGGGATTTGTTCGTCTTTGGGGAGACTAATCTGGGTTAGGGTAAACCCCCTAACGTTAAAGGAAGAATATTTAAATTCAATCGCGACACTCTCCCCAACGCTCATCATGCAATCCCCCACTGAGACGAGGTGTCTTGATCTTTTCCTAAAGCGTCTCCACTAGTTCTCACTACACCCACGTCTTCAATCTCTTGGTCAGACAAAGGAGGAAATATTCTTCGCGCCTGATAGAACTCACTAGGATCATCTTCAATATTGAAGGCCTCTTCGCTTCTAATGACATGAGCGAATTGCCAGATAACTTCCTCAGTAGGGGATGGTAGTGTAGCCTCCTCTATGTCTCTCCATCCTTCGACATAGACTGACCATTTTTCATCCTGGGAAGTCTCACTCGTAATTTCCAATAGGGGCTCATCGAGAGCTTGCTCAATCCTACTTATTGTCTTCAAAGTTGGATTGTGAGATGGTGAAATTAAACGGCTCATGAATGAAGCCCGTAAGCCAGCACGTTTTGCCACCTCATCTTGAGTCAATCCCTTCTTCTTTATTATCTGGGATATTCTAGCAGCTAGGTGGAATTTTGTTCTCAAGAAACGCTTTCGCTCCACGGGGATTTCGTTTACGATTGCTTCTAATTTCTCTATACCCATATTAACACCTAAACCTCAGGTTACCGTCGTATTGTAGTGAACCATAAGTATTCGTGACTATTCTTATATCGCCACTTGAGATTCTTCGCTGAATTTCCGTGTGAGTGTGTA
Source organism: Fidelibacterota bacterium (assembly GCA_020354025.1). Classification (GTDB taxonomy): domain Bacteria; phylum Fidelibacterota; class Marinisomatia; order SCGC-AAA003-L08; family TS1B11. Next base: position 875,614 of record CP070638.1, read on the forward strand.
CTAGAAGTTCAACCGCTGAATTGCATACGGGCACCTTCTGATAATTACGCACATGCCAGGGTTTTACTCCGCCTCCTCCTACTATACTCAATTTCGGATCATCACATAAAAAGAATAGCCTCAGATTGCTTGCAACCTCAGTTTTAATCTTACAGACCGGGATATCTTTCCCATCGACCTCATAGTCGAGATACTCATCAATAAATCCTATCTCCTTGATCATTTCAAGGACCAAGGCTTCAACAGGATAGAATCCCTTATTGTTCCTAATCTCTGGAGTGTCGAGGAATATTTCATATTCACAGAGTTCAGAGTCCGAGAATTTGACTGAATGAAGGGTGGCACCATGATATGAGCCGAAGATGACCAGGTTGTAGTCACGATTCACTTTTAAGTTAATATTGCTTCACTTTTAAGTAAAGCAAATCCTTTGCCAAATGTTCCTTATGAGACTCTTGTCGAGGAGAAATTTGATATTCGACCATGGGTAGTTACAAGAAATCAGTTAATTCTTTTCATCCATGCGGTCATTTTTTACCCACAAGGCTAGATTCAGCGTTTTAGAATGCTGCTCATAAGTGCTAAGGGGATGGTGCAATATCAGATATGCTGCTCTCGTTACACTGCGATTCTAGGATGAGGGACACCTAATTATCATGGTGATCTGGTAGAGCATAGCGTCTTCAATCATCTTTATCGCCTTGCTACACTCCGGCGTCACTAACCGGGCGATGTAGATACCGGAGGGGAGAACCGGTGACCTTGTCTTATTATTGACCTTTATAATCAAACGTGACGTCGGGTAGATAATCCCCGTTTGTATCAACGCCAACTTTATCCCAGTAGGAGTCTCCATTTGTATCCAAAAGCCAATACTCAAATGTCCCGTTGCCATCGTTATCATAGAGGACACCATCGACTATACCATCATAGTTATTATCAACTACAAAATAGTCCATCAGCCCGTCTTGATTATCATCGGTGACGACCATATCATAATAACCATCATTATTCTGATCCACTGCGTATTTCTCGTAGACCCCATTCGCATCATCGTCGATATAATCGACACCCGGAAGGTGTTCCTGATTAGACGGCACCCTCCGCTTTTTTGCCATCTCTAGCTGTTCCCTTTGGAGTAGGAGCTTCTCACGTTCAATCGCCAGTCGTTCCCTTTGAATATCTAGAGATTCTGCCGCCCTCATTTCTTTATTCATTTCCACAAGCATCTCATTTAGACCATCTAAAATATTATGCAATGTTACTTGACCAAAAGCAGAGATAGGTATGATACTGACCGCTATTATGATCGGGATTAAAGAACAACGTTTTTTCATGATTCCCCCTTTGCATCAAGAAACTTCCGTAACTCACTAATTTACCATTTATGCTTACAAAAGTATCATATCATTATTATCCTCCCTTAATCCGGGACCTTGGGCTATGGGAGCATAGGATAAAGTCGGTGAGATGTCAAGGAAAAGCCCAAGGCCCCTGAAGGATTGTGTGTCAGTTATTACACTGAGGAATGCACCCTCGAGTCTCCTCCCGGAACCCTGGGCAGCGAAAGAGTACAACAGTGGCGGAAGAAAGTCAAGAATAATATTCATCCACGCCCTGATCTCTTTTGTATATTCCTATATATACTTGACAAATCAGCAACTTGAGTGTAATATATCTCAGCCCAGGACTCCTCCTACTCCCCTGCAAGAGTAGGCCTATACCAATCTCTGCTACTTACGGAATCCTGGGCCCTCTTTTCTTGAACTCCCCTAGCACTACTCGCCAGAATCCCGTTTTTAGTCTCCTGGCGCTAGCCTAGTACGTCAAAGAATTAAAACAAACCCTTGGGAGATAAACAAAGGATAAGTGAATTCGCGCCTTACCATTTAAAACCCAACTCACATTAAATCCCATCCGATCCAGCTCAACTATTACTCCTAATTGGATTTTGGCTATGTGCTGATGTGAGCCGCCTTAGACTCCTTTTCTTGAGCCGCCGGTATCCTCAATCCAATTTATGTCTTCATATTTGCCGTCATCGATCCACATACAAGCCTTACAAAATCCATATTCTATCCTTTTCTCAACAGTATCATATTCAGAGCTTTTCATTACCTTGTGCGAATAGCTTATCCTATAAGTGAATTCCTGGCCCTGTGGGCCTGAAATCCTATAGAAAATCCAGTGCGCTGTTACCCGATTGTTTGGCTGATCCTCATAATCGATTGCTATGTTCCATATTCCTTTTGTATTCTCGTGTATGCGCTTCTCTATCTCTCGTCTCATTTACTCTCCCCCTACTCTATTTGAGCAAGTTTTATCCAACAGCCGCTTCGCAATAGTATCCTTTTATTGCTGCATTGTGGCTATTGCCCTTGTGTCCGAATCTCTCAGCAAACACCGTCTGAGTCTCCCCCAGGTGTTCCCTGATTTGGCGGAGGCGGGCGGCTGCTTCTGGATTTGGCTCATTCATTCAGATACTCCGGCTTTCTAGTATGCTATTGGTATATTATCAGGCTGCAAGCGACCTGGTCGTTGACCTCTTCTTGCTGCTACTATGAGAAGACTATCTCGAAGCGTTAAATACTTAATATTCGGTTCAATACAAAGTGCCCCCATTTCATTCACAGCCCATTCCAGGAAGCCTTCCGGTGGAGAGACGACTCCATACACGTCAGCAAGCCTTAAGTCTCTTATATTTTCCCACCCTTTGATATTTGCTATTCTTGCGTTTCTAAGGTATGCCCCTGCAAGGGTTGCTAAGGCAAGGGTTGCATCTGTAAGGTCTACATCGTAAAGTAATGCCCCAGTAAGGTCTGCCTCGTAAAGAGATGCCCCGGTAAGGTCTGCCCCGGAAAGGTCTGCCGAGGTAAGGTCTGCCTCGTAAAGAGATGCCTCGGTAAGGTCTGCATAGCGAAGGTATGCACTATCGAGATCGCAATAAGACATTCGAGCTTCCCGTAGATTTGCACGCGACATAACTGTTCTTCTGAGAACTGCCTCACTTAATTTTGCACCAGGCAAATCCACTCCGATCCACAGTGCGTCTTCAGAAGTTCCACCAAGTATTGCACCAGATAGATCAATCCTGTAAAGGGAAATCCTATCCCTGTTTAAATCTTGAAGTGCGTCCGTCCTCCCTCCGTCACCAGGCTTCCCATGCGCTGCGTTGATAACTTGCCATGCTTGATAGTGTTTTGTTTTTCTTTGGTCTTCAGCCTGCTGTCTGCGATCATCCGCCCCTGCAAAATAGGCGATAACTGCAACCAAGATTGAGAAGCGTGCAATGTAGCCAAGAATCTCTATTAACGCCCAGCGGCTGAACCAGTAGGCCACCCACTCCATCAGCCATTCTACATAGAAAAGCCAAACAAAAACCACGGCCCATGATGGGATAGTTGAGCGCTTATCACTCCATGATCCTGGTAGTTCTTTCTCTAAAGGCATAATAAATCCCCCTCTTGATGCTGTTAAGTGGTCCCTAGATACACTGGCGCCGCATACGTGAAAGAAGCTGAGACCTCATTCCTCACCCTATCCCCCCCCCAGCTTTCCTATGCTGATCAGCGTGTACAGCCTATGCAATTGTCTTATTAGATGCCAATCTCCGTCAATTTTATACAGCAGTTAAGTGTCGCTTCCTTGCGCAGCGAGGCTTTTCTTTAACTTTTTTTTGTGCGTCCGTACTGCCGCAACTCTGAAAAGGAGTCCAATCGTAAGATTGACACCCATCATTATTATCATAGTGAGTATTCTGTTGTTGAAGTCAAATGAGAACGATGGATCGGGTGTTAACAACGCCCGACTGTCCCAGATAGTTACTAGTTCATCGATCATAACAGCCCCAATAAGCATCGTCCAGATTAGGAATAAATAAAAAAGAACTCTATATATGGATGCTGACAGTGATGCCTGTTCATACAGCAAGAGGAAATGCCGCCAACGTGGTATACGTTCGGTGGTCGCGATACGGGCAAGGCGCTCTCTCTCCCTCTCCGACTCTCTGAGGGCAGACAAATCCCCAAGGATATCATCTACCTCAGCATTCAATGCCTCTATTACATTTTTTTTCCCCACTTCATCACGGTGCTCTATAAACGCTCTGAGCCGTTCCACAAGTTCAGTTCTATTAAGCAGCCATTCAAATTCCTTTGATTGCCGTGATACTCCTCGTTGGGATAAGAACCAAGCTATAAATGGAGCCGAAATAGCTGGCACCATCGCCGCGAGGAGCTGGAACCATTTAAGTCCGGTTTCTTCAGGCATTATGAGAACTCCCTTTTTCTAAGTCGAAATCTACTCACCAAAGAAGACAATATATTACTACTATTACTTGACTTTCGCCAGCTAGTAGCGTACTCTTAGTATAAATCAATAGAAAGGATCAAGCCATGAGGATCATAACAATTCTTCCTATCTATTGCCTTTTCCTGATAGCGTGTACGAGCAGTACTAATGACAGCAGTACCATTGGTGGCGATTTGACTGGTCAGGCCCTTGCTGATTTTGTCATTACCAATTACAAGCCCTCCTCTACGTTGGGGTATAATACTGCCAGGGACACAATGTATGCGGTGATTGACTTAAAACCTGGGAACCAGCTTGAAGGGGTTTATTCAGGCTATACCATCACTCTTGATCTTGACGCAGACCCAAGCAAGAATGCCGATGACAAGGGGATTAACGCTGAACACACATGGCCACAGAGCATGGGAGCTGGTGTTGAACCACAAAGGAGCGACATGCACCATCTGTTCCCGGTTAAAGCTAACGTGAACTCCTCCAGGGGGAATAATCCGTTTGGGGAAATACCCGACAGCGAGACAGATAAGTGGTTCTGGCGAGATCAGGAGGTGCTGTCAATTCCGCCAGCCAATATTGATGAGTACGCAGAAAAGGAAAATGATGATCCCAAGCGTTTTGAACCTAGAGAGATTCACAAGGGAGATTGTGCTAGAGCGATGTTCTATTTCTATGCGATGTATCAATCGGCAGCAAACCAAGGATTCTGGGATGCACAGAAGAGCACCCTGCTACAATGGCATTATTTAGACGCGACAGATGACTGGGAGCGCAGTCGAACGTGGAAGATCGCCGAGTATCAAAATGACAAACCTAATCCATTTGTGCTAGATTCAACCCTGGCCAGAAGGATATGGTTTAGCGGTAATTGATCGGGCCAAGTCTCAACCGATTTTTCAACAAGGGAACAAAGCGACCGGCAAACGAGGGTGCGTAGAGAATGTCAAAAACAACAACGATCATATCGGTCATAGCCTTAGTCATCTCCTTTACCGCAGTGGTTATTTCCTTTGTTGCTGCGTTTAAGGATAGAATATTTTCCGCAAAAATCGTAGTAATAACGGGAGGAATTTGGGTGGTACCAACCCAAAACAATCCGGGAAATAATCTGACCCTAGTTTTCCCCCTTACGTTTCTTAATGAAGGATATGCAGATGCCGTGATTCAGTCATTGCGAATCAAGATAACGGATAGTAATAGTCAGGTTAAGTCCTATATACCTACTGCTGAAGTCGACGAAGAACGATTGATCCAAGGTACGAAAAAGATCACCACAAGCAGTTTGCGTGGTTCGTTTTCTGCATTTATCATAGAAGCAAGAAAGTCAGTGAGGAAACTTATTCTTTTTGCTCCTGATAATCGTGATGGACAGCCCTCGTTTGGTATTTGGGAGGGTGGGGAGCAGACTATTGAAATATTTGTACGTCAACGAAACTGGGATGAGCAACGCATACTCGCCAGTTTTAAGCAGACGATCTCCCAAGAGAATATAGATTTCTTCATGTCTGGTGGAAGTAAATTTATAACAGGCCCTGATTTTGGCTTTGATTAGTGAGCGTATCGTACAGTATTTAAATGATTGTAATAGGACTTGGCGGCTAACTATAGGATCGCAACTTGCAGGACAGCCGTTTCTTTGATGGTTGCCGCTAATTGCACCGTAAAGAGCTAACACAAGGGCTCAAATACTCATCATGAGGAAAAAGGACGAATACTTCATTCCCATGTTCCTTGACCCTCATTCAACAGGGGCTGAAGGCATAGGTATAAACGGGATTTGGCTTAAACCAGACATCTTTACAGAAGCAGAATATCAACCATTTGATTATCTTGACAGAATTGGAGACTGGAAAAATAAGGAGATAAGAAGTAAACGTGGTGACAGTTGGTTTTGGGGCGGAGATGGTCGTTATCTAGAAGATGACGAAAGAGAGCGCGTTGAAATGATTATGCAGGCAATCTGGGACGAGTTACAGGGTGAAGCCAGCACCCCTATTCCAGAACTCGACACCCATGCCTATGATAAGTTGCTCATGAACGATGAAGTACAAGAGAAAGCAACTGAATGGCTACTTAACAAAGAGTATGAATTAATAATATCTAGGATGGCAGAGTTAATGCCACTTCTTGATAATTCTCTTATCCAGGCACGCTATGACTTTAATGAAATGTGTAAAGATGTGATCGAGGATATATTTATCCAATGGGATTTGAATATGCGACTGACCGCCGTAGTCGTTGAGCCTAGAAAATATAAGAAAGATGAATTCGAGGAATTATTCGATGATTTTTTCAATAATCCTAATGCAGATCCTGTAGAAGTAAAGCGTGTGCTAGGAGATGAATATTGGAGGAATCCCTCTCAACTTCTCCATCAAACAAGACGTGAAAAAAAAATCACGGTTGCCGACCTAAAGAAACATCCAGGTTTTAGCTGGATTGATCCGAAAGGTACCGCGAAAGACTAAACTCAGAAAATTAGTTTGGCTCTGAGTTTATCCTCCCATCGATAATCAGCTTCTAATCTAATTTTTCTTCATAATCTTAGTTTTTGTACTGAGTTTCCCACCTATTTAAACTGCTTCAGGCCTAGCCGACGGGCTTAGGCATTGACACTGAAAGGGGACCTTCAGAGTGGCTTTGTCCCCGCCACTCGGGGTCCCTTTTCATTGGTTGAAAGATGAAGCATTTGAAAGGTCAGACGGAAAAATGACTAGAGCCCAAGCCATAAAAGCCAAGTGCCTCGATTGCTGTTCAGGAAGTACAACAACTGTCCGATGCTGCCCATGTACTGGTTGCCCATTATGGCCCTACCGATTCGGGCGAACTCCCCAGGGTGGGTATCAGGTTTTCTTAGAACAGGATTTTTTTGATAATCACCGTGACCTCGAACAAGTGGAGTTTAACAGGCTGTTGCTTGCTAGGGCGCACCAGCGGGGCAAGAACGGGAAATAACCGGATATTCTAGAGTTATGACAATGGAAGTAAAAGCTCCCCCATACTCTGAAGAACTTGAAGTAGCCGTCTTAGGAGCGATTCTCGCTAATCCAAGCCTCCAAGAGGGGGGATCACTCAGGGTGGAAGACTTCTACCTCACCAAGCACCGCCTGATCTTTGATGCTATGCTCACTATCCATCGGGAGGGCGTACCCACTGATATGCCTAATGTTGTTCAACAACTCCAGGAATCCGGCGATCTGGAACAGGCAGGGGGTGCATACTACGTGTCTGGACTAGTTGGTGAAGGTTCTTTTGATTTTAGAAATGATGTGAAAAAGCTAAGTGAGTTGGCGGATCGACGAGCCAAGCGAGAATCCGCTATTGGAATACTGCAAGAAGAGGGGTTGAATGGTCCTGGGGAAAGCGCAACTGGCAAAGGTTTGAAGATATTTCCATTAACCGACGCGGGACAGGCTGAATTCTTCGCCCATCTGAATAAGGATCATCTGCGATTCAATCATAGCCAAGGTCATTGGTTTATCTGGAATGGCGACTATTGGCAGAAGGACTTGAGGAGTAAGGTAGTTGAGCTGGCTATTAAAGCTGCACGAGAAAGACAAGTAATGGCCTTGGAAATTCAAGACCTTGATAAGAGGAGAGAGTTAATCAACTTCGGATTACGCTCAGAAAATAAGTTCAAGATTGGATGTTGCCTGGATATCGCAAAGGCACTTCCCATAATAGCCACCACTGCAAGCGATTGGGATAATTCTCCATTTCTTCTACAATTTTCAAATGGACTACTCGATCTAAGCCAAATGGAGTTTCAAACTGGCAACCCAAGGCTGATGATATCCCGCAGCACCGGATATGAATACATGCCCGATGCTGAATGTCCAATATGGAAGCGGTCTATAGCAGAAATCATGGACAGCAATCCAAACCTTATGGCATTTCTTCAGCGAGCCGTTGGGTATTCTCTTACCGGCGACGTGTCTGAGCAATGTTTCTTCCTGTTGTACGGGAGTGGGGCAAACGGTAAGAGTAAGACACTTGAAATTCTTCGCTCAATACTAGGTGACTATGCATCGGATTCCCCCTTCTCAGCCTTTGAGCGTAGGTACGGGAATCCACCATCGAATGATCTGGCAAGACTCAACACTGCACGGCTAGTGACTTCAGCCGAAAGTGGAGGTTCTAAACGGCTAGACGAAGAGAGACTGAAAGCTATCACGGGTGGTGATCCTGTCACTGCCAGGTTTCTCTGTAGGGAGTTTTTCACCTATGCACCTCAATTCAAGCTATGGCTGGCGGTCAACTCACTGCCAAAGGTTGAAGACTTTTCTGAGGGATTCTGGCGAAGAGTTAGACTCATTCCTTTTGAGGTGAGATTTGACGAGAATAGACGTGATCCCAAATTGATAGAGAAGTTGAAACCGGAATTATCTGGAATTATGAACTGGGCGATTGAGGGATTTCAACAATGGCTAGTACAGGGGCTGAATCCACCACCTGAAGTCATTCAGGCAACCAAGGACTATCAGACGGAATCAGATGAGGTTGCTGAATTTCTCGCTGCCTTCACAATGGGCAAAGAGGAGGGGGCGAGTGTAAAAGCGAGTGATTTATACCGAGCTTTCTGCAATTGGTGGGAATCTGAGTACTCAGGAAAGCCAATAAGTCAGACCTCATTTGGTAAACGTGTCTCCCTAGTTACAGGGATCAAATCCGAAAAAATTGGTGGCCGTAAGCATTATTTAGGCCTTCAACTGATTGAGAATCAATGAAAGGTAGGACAGTTGAAGAATCGGTTTCTCGACGGGAAAGTGTAATATCAGGACAGTTAGGGGTGGTTTTCTTATTCTTCTCTATAATCCCCTTCTTAAGGATGAATATAAAAAGAGGGGTTAACTGTCCTACTGTCCTAGTACAATGAGAACGAACGGAAAAATATATTGCCCCTACTGTGGAGGCTGCCAGGAGCGATATTTTTCGGTGAAGAATGTCGCTAAAATCCTAGATTGCTCTGAAAAATGTATTTGGAATTGGATACAAAAGGGAGAGATCGGAGTAACAAGATTTGGAGGACTGGTCAGAATCTCATACAACGAAATTGAGAAGAAAGCGGGCCACACACCGCCCCTAGAAGAACTTTTGGGGGACTTTATTTAGTAGTTGTATTACAAATATAATTGTATTACATTTATGCTTGTGGGCAGGGAAAAAAGAGAAGAGACCACTAATCGGAGTGTCCGGTTACCTGATCGCCTTTGGGCTTTGCTTGAAGGCGCTGCCAATGACCAGGACACCCGATTAAATAATCTCTTCTGGAGGATTGCAGAAGATTTCCTGACCCGCTACGGGTATCTGAAAGAGGAAGACCGAAAAAGGGAGCCACTAAATAAAGGAGGGCATCATGGCGACCTATAACAAGCATAGATACCCTGGAATAAGACCTGCCAAGCAGCTAGGAACCTGGACGATTGACTATAAGGACCACCTTGGCCGTAGGCGTCAAATATCGTTCAAGGGAACGGAAGCTGACGCAGCCAAGCGTCGCCGGGATATTCTCTCCGAGGTTGACAAGATCAAGCACGGGCTCAAGGCTGCGCCCGAGAAAAGGGCAGCGGTTCCAATCCTGTCTAATCTGTGGAGGGCCTTTGAAGAAGATAGACGGTTAAAAATCGACGCAGGCTCAATGGATGATAAGACCCTGATCCGTTGCCGTTGCTCATATCGGAACCTGATTGACTATGACACAAGCCTTGAACATCGGCAAATCGACAAGATCAAGTCTAAGGACCTTGAGGGATTCAAAGCCTACCGCAGGGAAAAGGGATGTGCACCGGAAGGTGTCAACGTAGACCTGCGGAAACTGAAGACACTATTCAACTTTGCGGTGAAAAAGGGCTTACTGGAAACCTCTCCACTGGCTGAAGTTTCCTTTGTCACTGTCCCCAAGTCTGATGTTCGATTCCTGAATGGAGACGAATTGCGGAGTCTACAATCTGCAATGGACCGCATAGATTCAGCGAACGCGTTTCAGCGGGATGCCAAGGACCTTGTCTTGTTCTACCTGCACACGGGGGCAAGAGCAAGCGAGGCGCTCTATCCTACATTCACTTGGGAATATGACGGTCAAAATGCAATTAGGTTCCCCAGAACCAAGCAGGGCAAGACCCGGACCATTCCAAAGGTTGACGCGGTCAAGGCAGTCCTAGAAAGCCGTAAGCATATCCCAGATGGTCCCTTCCATCTGGATAAGGACCAAGTCTACAAGCGGGTAAAGTGGCTGATGGGTGAGGCGGGAATAAGTGATGCCTCTACTCATACCCTCAGAAAGACCGCCGGGGCTTGGTACTACATGGCAACCAAGGACATCTTCGCTACAAGCAAGTTCCTTGGTCATTCAACCGTTGTAGTGACTGAGCAACACTACGCGGGTCTGATTCAATCCCTCCAGGTTGAATACGCCCGGCAATTCGAGACTGCCCTCAACTTGCAATTAGCATGCAATTTCAGGGGTAATGGAGGGTATTCCAGGGTAAACAAGCAAGAGGCTTTCTCGACGGTATCGACGAATTAGACTAGCCCTTACAAGGCAGAGGTCGCAGGTTCGAATCCTGCAGCGTCCACCCTCTTAAAACCCCTGTTTCCCGACGAGAAACGGGGGTTTATTTTAAATTCTCAATTAACCTGGATTGTCCTGGTTTATCCTTAAAATTGCATGCTGATTACTTATAGGATTACTTCTTCCTACGAGAAACATCGCCCTGACAAGGCAGAGATCGCCGGTTCGCCCTGCCAACGACGGGATTAAGTCCCGCAAGCGGCGGGAAATCCTGCAGCGTCCACGGAACAAACAAAGCCTACGTTTTCTGGGGGCTTTGTGCTGATAAGAAGGTGGGCTCAGTACATAGGGTCTTCCGGAATGAGCGGCTCGCCGCCCCGCAGAGAACGTTCAGAGTACTCTACTCCTCGGCGCCCTGGGACTCGCACACTAGAGGCGGCAGCAAGGGCGCTGGCGCGAATGTTCCTGACATCACCTGCCGGGCAAGTAGCCATCAATGGTGCAATTAGAGTATTTGACACTACCTGCCGCCTTGGTAAATTGGCCGGTCATAATAAACCATGATAGTCCCATATAGGCTACGACACGAAGCCTCTGTAGGAATTTATACCATAATCCTCTATGTAAATTAAAAATGCGAGAATCAATCTATGGGCAACACCAATCTATTTACTATCGCCCAGCAGCAGTTCGATGAAGCCGCCGAGCTACTCGGGCTTGATCCCGCCATCCGGGAATTCCTGCGCTGGCCCCAACGCGAATTCAAGGTCACCCTGCCCGTGAAAATGGACGACGGCCGGATCCGGATTTTTCATGGGTACCGTGTTCAGTACAACTCGTCCCGGGGGCCCACCAAGGGCGGTCTGCGCTGGCACCCGAATGAGACGATCGACACCATCCGTGCCCTGGGGGCATGGATGACGTGGAAGACAGCGGTCGTCGATATCCCCCTGGGCGGCGGCAAAGGTGGCGTAACCTGTAATCCCAAGGAACTCTCTGATCAGGAAAAGGAACGCCTGGCCCGGGCTTACATAGACGCTGTGGCCCATATCCTGGGTGTCACCAAGGACATACCAGCGCCGGATGTTTATACCAATCCCCGTATCATGGCCTGGATGATGGACGAATACGAGAAAATCATCCATGAGAGTCATCCGGGAGTTATAACCGGCAAGCCCGTTCCCCTGGGTGGCTCGCAAGGCCGGAGTGACGCCACCGCGCGTGGCGGCGCATACACTGTGCGCGAAGCCGCCAAGACCCTGGCAATAGATATCAACGGCGGCAAGATGGCCATCAACGGCTTCGGGAACGCCGGCCAATTCGCCGCGCTCTTAGGTGAGGACCTGCTCGGACTAACACTTATAGCGGCCAGCGATTCCGTAGGTGGGATTTACAATCCCAAGGGACTGTCTGCCAAAGATGTGATTGAGTATAAGCTGAAGAACGGCAGCCTGACGGGTTTCCCCAATTCCGAACCGATCAGCAATGAAGCCCTGCTGGAGCTCGATGTGACCATTCTGTTCCCTAGTGCCTTAGAGGGAGTTATTACCAAAGACAACGCCGGGCGAATAAAGGCCAAAATCGTGTGCGAACTTGCAAATGGCCCCACCACTCCCGAAGCGGACATGATCATGTGGGAAAACGGGATCTTCGTCATTCCCGACATTCTGGCCAATGCCGGCGGCGTCACTGTTTCATACTTTGAGCAGGTGCAGAATGCCTACAACTATTACTGGGAACTAGAAGATGTGCACCGCCGTCTGGACGTGAAGATGACCCAGGCTTTCCACGGCGTCTATAACCAGTATACCAGCCGTAAGGACATCCACATGCGGCAGGCGGCTGATATGATCGCCATTGCCCGGGTGGCCGAAGCGTGTCGACTGCGGGGCTGGGTATAAAAGTATAGACAAGCAACCCTGGCCCAAGAGCCTTATCGGATTCTGATCCACGGCTAAATATCCCATCGTTGGGAGGCTCTACGCAGCATATAGAGCGGGTTGCATACGCCCTATTAGGCCGGTGTATATCCCCGCAGTGAGCTAAACGCATTGCTAAATATGCCCACCGCACATCATCCCAATAAAAGACTTGTGCAATGGGAGATCAGATACAACCTGGCAAAAGTGTTTCTTTAGATGCTGTCCAGTTTGGCCAGCGTGTCTCTGGCGCTTAGTAGATTATGAAAACGGTTCTGCAAAAGTGAATAATGACATAATACACCGGGAATAGGGCCCCTGGGTTACCCCAAGGGCCCATTGAATATATCCCTAGCCTGTATTTTTCAGGGCAGGCGCCATTTCAGCGATTGGCTTCATCAAGTATTGCCTCCCCGGCTTGAGCCTCGTCCTGGCGTCTACCGTTCAGACGTCCCGCCAGTCCCGCCAAGACCGGGATGACCAGTACTGACGCCACGAAACAGGTACCCACGCCGATAAACAGCGCCGTGCCCAAGGAGCCGAGGCTCCGCATGGTGGCGAAGTAAAGCGAGCCAAAGCCCAGCATAGTCGTCAGTGAAGTGAGCAGAACTGCCCGGCCGGTGGATGAAAATACCGTCCGGTGTGCCCAGTTCCCTTCGAGCTGATAACGGTGGACGATGTGTACCCCATCATCGATGCCGATGCCGATGATCATTGGAATGGCCATGATGTTCATGAAAGTGAGCATCAGGCCTGTTAAATGCATGGTGCCGGCCATGAGCACCACTCCAAAGATCAGTGGCACGATTGCTAACAGCGCTCGTTTCACGTTCCGGAAATCCAGCAACAGGACCAGGAAGATCACAACCAGCGCTATCTGTATGGCCAGTTGACCGTCCTTCTTAATGGCTTCAATGAAACTGTAGATCAGGGACGGCATGCCTGTGGCTCGGGGGCTGATCTCGGCCATCTCGTCGGAGAAGCGCCGCAGGAACTGCAGTTCCCATACATTCTGCTTGGGATAAATATATACCAGGTAAGTGTCCCCGGATTTCCCGACATACTGCTTGCGGATCTCTGGCGGCAGGTCTTCCAGTGTGATGGCTTCGGTATTGGCCATTTGCAGGACGCCGGCGCGGAAGGAAGCAGCAAAGTCGGAATGGAAGCGTCTCAGGTGATCTGTCACCGGATTGTTGATCGATTCCAGCTGCTCGCGCAGCTCTGATAGTGTTCCACTCGAAATATTCGGCATGAGCGGTCTGAGCTGCTCGTGCAGGGCGGAAATGGTCGGATCGTCTTCCCCAGGAAGCGTCCCTACCAAAAGGGCCGATTTGAGGTATACCTTGTCCTGCCCACCCAGAACTGCCATGGACTGGATCTCCATCACATTCGCTTCCAGCCGGTCGATCTCTTCCCGCAGTTTGCGAAGGTCGCTATCTGTGAAACTCGATTTTACCGGAGTATTCACCATGACGGTGTGAACTTCCTCAACCAGTGCTCTGCGCCGTTCCTGCTCTTCGGGAGGCGGCAGCAGGTCGGTGATCGACTCCACCGTGCCGGCGATAGTCCTATCCCGGGCAGCATCAGTTAAGGTCCTGGCCTCCTCCAGCGACGTGGCGGCTATCATGGCCGGTTCGATGTCCATATCATAAGCTTCCAGTAGCCGGTCGATCAGTTCGATAGACTCTAGGCCTTTAGGCTCCAGATTCAGCATATTATAGTCCCATTCCAGCTTCGTTGCGCGATATCCAAAGAATACCATCACGGCTGCTACAGCGATCAGCGAAAATCCCCAGCGCCGAGCAAGCCAGTTAGCGAACGCTCCCAGAAAACCATAGGAGACATCATGCGCGGGCTTCGCCCCGGCTTTTCTGCGGAAGCGCACCCTAATCCGCTCCCGGAGTACGAGCATTGTCGGCAGCACGGTCAAGGCCGCGAGCATGGTCATCAGGATGCCAATTGCCAGCGCCCATCCGAATTCGCGCATGCCGTCTATGTCAGCCACTAGCAGAGTAAGGAAAGCAATGGCTGTAGTGGTAGCGCCGGTTGTAATGCCCGCTCCCGACTTCCTGAAGGTGGCGATTAGCGAATTCAGGACGTTTTCACCGCGGGCCCGCATCTCGGTATAGACGGAAATGATATGAATTGAGAAGTCGATGCCAATACCCAGCAGGATGACTCCCATCATGGTGGTTAACAGGGTGAGCCTGCCGGCCAGCAGCCATGTGATACCCAAGGCCCAAAGAATTCCCACTACCAGAGTCAGGATTGCCAGCACCGGGCTGATGACCATGCGAAACGCCAGCATGAAAATGATCAGAATCCCGACCAAGGCAAGCAGGGTGATGGTAAACGAATCGCTTTTAACCGCCACCATCTCGTCACGCTGAATGGGCACCGAACCAGTAAGCCCAACCCGCACACCATGTTTATCAGCAACCCTCTCAACGATTTCTTCCACCGCATCGGTACTGGCCACATCGGCATCAATATCTATAACATTAAAGGTGGGCAGCAGCTGCAGGATGATAGTACGCCCGTCCCAGCTCTGGAGGTACTCGCTGCCGTACAAGATGGCATCGGCCGCGGCCGATCCGGCGCCTTTCACGTCACCCTCAAGAACTTCACCCAACTCCTCCACCCAGGTCTGGATACCGTCCAGGAAACGCACTGCCCCCTGTTCCTGCTCCAGACTGGATATCTTATCCTCGCTCTGGATATATTCCTTCTCGAAACTGTCGTTCAGGTTGGTAAGAAAACCGGTAAGGTTAGGATCCTCGAAAAGCGTACGGCTGTTTTCCAGATCACCGGACTTCATCAGCATAAGACCATGCTCAGCCATGAAATCCCTGGGCGTCCGGTAGACTACGTCCTTAACCCATTGATCCAGAGTTTTGATTTCAGGGACCACCTCTTCGACGAATTGTTCCAGGGCAGCTTCATCCCCTTCAGCGACTACGAAGAATGAAGATGCCCCATCAAACTCTTCCATGATGGTCATGTACTCCATTACCGCCGGATCTTTCTCAGGCATCAGAGATGTTATCGATGTGAAGGTCTCCAGCTGACTCGCCATAACGGCACAGATGGCGGTTACGATGAAGATCCACAGTAGTGACCACCATGGCCGTTTCACGACTGATTCGGCTATGGCTGTTAGTATTCGATTTCGCATGGGAAACCTCCTTCTGCTTCTTTAGTTCAGTTAGAAATATGCTCTCAGCCGAAGCCTGAGGCCCCAGTCCTGCAGGCCGAATTCCGTATCTTCGGCACCCATGGAACGGGAGGCCAGCAGGCTGATATTCACATTCTCGAAAGCGCTCCATTCCAGTTGGGGAGCGACAGCGCAGCTATGATCGTTGAGATTGGCGAACCCCAGCAGTCCCAGGGAGAGTACATCGGCGAGGGGATGATTGACTACTACGAAGACGTAATCCTGCATCAGGCTGTGTGTCAGACCTCCCATGTAATTGAGGTAATCGCTGATCTGCAGACTTCCTTTGTCAGCGACGCCGCTACCGTTGTGGAAGTATTCCACCAGCAGATAGGTCTGGAAGTCGAATGTGTGATCAAGGCCGATTAGATATTCGGCGAAGTCCTCGCCATCATCAAGTTCGTTCCAAGCGCCTTCCGTCCATAGGCCCACACCGAGCAACTCGCCCACGGCCGCGCCGCCGATCAGTTTTCTTTCGGTGTTCGGGGCCTGACTCCAATGGAATATTCCGGCACTGGCTGTCAGATCGAAACTCCCGAGGCCCAGCTTGATCCGGGCCAGTCGTGGTGAGGATTCCCAGTCTTCTCGGGTCGCTACAATGAAATCCATCAGCAGCCGATCGGCCAAGGGAACCTCGGCCCGTATGGCGGTGACCCCGGTCTGTTCATAGGTAGGATCAAGCAGCTGTTTCTGGTTGAATATGTCCAGTGGATTCCAGGCGTAACCGGTGCCCAGGGAGATTTGCTGTTTGCCGGCGGTTATATCCAGCCTGGCAAACCGCATCTTGATAAAGACGTTATCCAGGTAGAGCGTATCGGGCAGGACGATGGGGAACTCCGCTGAGTCTCCATAGTAAGGTACCCAAAGGTGTCGGGGGAGGAAGTCGAAGAGGTTCCACCGGCTCTGCCCGTTAAAGCGCTGGATGTTCAAATTTGCTCCAACGGTGACCGTATTACTGGGGTAGGCCAGCAAGTCCAATCGTAGCTTGTTATAACCGTAGTTATACCTCCGGCCACTGACGTTTGCGGCATCAGTTTCCGATTCGTAGTGCCCAAAGAACTCGGTCTGCGCCGCCAGCGCGAGGGGTAATAGCCAGAGGAATAATTGAAGGAAAACGATCTTCATTTTTTCAGGTTCCTTTCAGTGAAGAAGGCCTTCGGTGGTTCCCAGCTGTAGGTTATCGCCAAGGTCTCCATCCTGGTCTCGGTGCCGTCCTCGTGATTGCACATGGTCATCAGCATAGCGGTCGGTGTGCCCTCGATGTCCCGCACGTCTTCAAGGTAGAGGGATTTCAGGACCTCCATCCCGTCGTCGTAGTAATCGATCTGGAGTGGATAGTAGTCTTTCTGCCGGACCCAAACGATCATCCGGTGGTAGGCAGGCTCCTGCTCAGCGATGCCATCCAGCTGCAGCTTCCAGCAGGGCTCATCAAGCAGCTCCGCTTCACCCAGGTTAGTGCTCTGGTAGTCCTCACGCCAGGTATCACCAGAGCCCATATCCTCGTAGGTGAAATCGCTGCCCTGGACGTTTTGCTTCTTTGCGTGCGAAGCCAGCTTACGGACCCGCCCGGTGCGGGGGAAATAGGTCCAGATATCGTTGGCATTGTTCAGCATCAGGAAGGCCTGGCCCCGCACGCTGACCGGTGCTGTGTAGCGTATGAGGGTATTTTCCCCTTTATTAGCTGAGAAAGACTCCATCTCGAAGGTCCGCAGCTGACCGGAAGAGGTCTGGATCGTCTGGCTCATGACACTCTTGCTGTTCGTGACATTCATCAGCTCGGTCGCCTTTTCCAGGATTTCCTCCGCTGTGGGGATCTGTGCATGGAGCCAACCGGTCAACATCAGGAGGGCTGTCGATGCAGTGAAAAATGTTTTCCGGAGTCTCACCTTGATATTCATTATAAAATCCTTTCCTATTGGATTAACCGTTCCTCTGCCCTGGTCCGATCCGAGTTCTTCAGCAGGGATAATGGAAACGCCTCCATAGAGCACGGGAATAATTTTTCAGTCCTTTCCAAATGCATTATCTAGTGATTCACATTCGTAGTTGATCAATATATTGATGCTGGTATCAGCGCCATCCTGATGGCTTTTCAGTTTCATCTGCATGGCAGTGGGAACGCCGTTCACTATTCGAACGGCATTCAAGTCAAGGGTTTTTATCACTACACCCTGCTGATTGTAGTAGTCCATCAAGAGGGGGCGGTTATCAACGTGTCGAACCAGCATGACCATTCTGGGATAAGCCGGATTTTCTTCGTGAGAGTCAACCAACTCCAGTATCCGGCAACGCTGGCCTTCCAGTTCAACTTCGCCAAGGTTTCGCAGCTGAAAATCCAGCTCCCCTACATCAATAGATATACTGTCTTCTCCGGCGAAGTCATCTCCGGTGGGTATCTGTGCCCTGAGTCCAACGACTGACGCAGTGAGTATCACCAGCAGTGCGAGGAACGATTTCCATGATCGTCTGTAGATTTTCATTTCAAGATTCCTTATAGTTCTGTTGTATCGGCTTCCGGCCGTTGCCAGGTTCAATCCTATTAATGGAAATGAGTGGCAGGCCTAGGTCTCGTACCCGAGTCAGGATGCCATGCAACGCTGACTGGTCAATAACCGGACCAGTGAGGAGGGTCATACCTTTACATATCGTGACCGTCATGCCTGAGAACCAGTCTGACCACTGCTCTCTCAATTGACCCTGCAGCTTGATCTGGTAGTGTACCGGACCATTAGGATCCCGTAGCTGGTTCATCCCACTAGCCGCCCCGGCAGCAGCCGCCACACCGCCGCGTCGTATACAGGTTCCCGGCTCCCGTGAAATGAGCCGTAGGAACAGACTGCTGCGCTTGTCTCAGTCATGATTTCCTGCCTGTTAGTTATCTTCATCATTGTCACCGATCAAGATTAGGGAAGGAAAAACCGTATGCAATCACACCAAAGTGTGATTTTGCGGTGTGATTAACAGTGACTAGTATGCAGCGCTAGAGCGGCGGTCCAGGCTCGATCCGGTGGCGATAGGAGGATGATCGGTGAGAGATACGGCCGCAGCGGCCTCATCGACGCGGGGGGGCAAGGACGTTAGAGGATGCCCAACTCTCTGGCTTTGGCGACAGCCTGGGTGCGGCTGTGTACGTGCAGCTTGCTGTTTATATTCCTCGTGTGTGACTTGACTGTGTCTAGCGAAATGAATAGTATAGTGGCGATGTCCGAGTTGGACAGCCCGGTTTCGATCAGTTTGAGCACTTCCAGTTCCCGGTCACTCAGAGCTTCGGTAGGAACCTCCGAGGTCGAAGGCAAGGCCGCGACCTTGAAGGCCAGTAGCAGCTTCTTAATGTACCCTGGTGAAATGTGCAGCTCCGCTTCGGCCTGTTCCCAGTGTCTGGCCTTCTGGACTTTCTTAAGCAGCGCGGCCATTGGCTCGCCCTGATCTACGAATGTGCGGATATAGCCCTCCGGTTCAGCCAAGGATAAAGCTCGCAACAGCGAATCTCCGGCTCGGGTATTATCACCCTGTGCCTGGAGTCCCAAAGCCCGGAGCGCCAGAATTTCAATGATCACGCCGGACCATCCGGCGGTTTCAGCCTTCGTGAGCAGGGGCTCAAGTAAGGTTAGTGCTTCAGTGGATCGATCAAGGGCGATGCATACTTGAGCCAGAGAGACGAGCTCCAACGTCCGAATGATGTGGGAGGGCATTCCTTCATTCTCTATATCCAGCCGTTCTGACGCAAGAATTTCATCGAGGCCACGCGACGTGATCCAGTTTGTGGCCGCCTCTTCGTCACCCCTCCAGGCCCATAGGCGCGCCTGGGCCATTGCCACCATAATGTCGTCCACTTCCATAGCGTCAAACTGGATCGCGATGCGCTTCGCTTCCTGAATCTCCTCGTCAGCTCCTTTTGTATCTCCACGTACCTGCTTGATGAAGGCCAGTCTGAGATAACCGCCTATTGCCCCTGCCTCGCTCCATTTCTGAGTGAGCTCGATCCCTTCCTCTAAGTGTGAGATTGCCGCCTCCGGATCGTTTCGCTCCCGCAACAATCCTCCCAGGCCGATCAGGGCCATACCGGCGATTGGCATCGTCCGTCCCCGGTCATCAACAGCCAACTCCAGTGCTTGTCGATACAGCGCCTCAGCCTTATTAAGCTGTCCCCGTAACATTGCCACTTCTGCCAGGTGGCACAGCGCCAGGACTGCGTTCACGAGGTTGCCGACCTGTTTACATATCCTGGCAGCCTCATTGAGGTTCTCAGTAGCAGCTTTCAGGTCTCCGGAGTACAGATAGGCTAATCCCAGGGTTCCGGCAACAAAGCTGCGGATGAATGTGCGTTCCTCAGGCAGTGTCTCAAGCGCCTGGTGACACAGTTCAGCGCTTTTTTTGGTATCTCCCCGATAGGCTGCAGTCAGTGCGCGAAAAGCGATTAGCTCACCTGACACCGAACCGGTTGTATCTGCTTCTCCTGCTGCCAGAACCTGTGCTTGGACCTCATCCAACGGATGGCTTCTCAGCAGCATCCCTACAGCATGATAGACTCCCAAAGCTGGTCGGCTGGAAACAATATCCTCTGGCAAAGTCTCTACCCAATGGTGAAAGGTGGCAATCTCACTGCGCATGAACATCGCTTCCATGGCCTGCTCTATCAGATCCGCTGCCAGCTCGTACTCTTTTGCTGAAAGGGCGTGATCGATTGCTTCGGGCATCAGGTCGTGTTGTTTATACCACGCGCTGGCCCGGCGGTGCAGGGTTGGTAGCAGGTCTGATTGGGTCTGTTTCAGGTGCTGCCGCAACAGATCGGTGAAGAGGTGGTGATAGCGATACCAGTGCCGATCATCGTCCAGTGGAATGATGAACAGGTTGGCTCGCTCAAGGTCAGTCAGTATCCGTTGGCTATTATCCTGTCCGGTTACCGCATCGCATAGGGACGCGGACAAACGCTCTAGAATGGATGTGTGCAAAAGGAAGGTCTCGACTGACTCCGGCTGCTGATGGAGCACTTCCTCGATGAGATAGTCAGCAATATGGCGCTCGTCCCCGGTGAAGGAGTTGATAAAGGCCGAGATATCCGGGCGGCCTTGCATCGAGAGCACGGCCAGCTGCAATCCGGCGATCCAACCTTCGGTGCGGGTGAGAAGCTTCCGGATATCATCAGGAGCCAGTTGCAGGTCGGTCGCTTTTTGGATGAAGGACAGAGTCTCCTCTGCCGTGAAGCTGAGGTCTGCAGCGCGAATTTCAATTAACTGGTCATGGGCTCGCATGCGAGCCAGAGGCAGGGGGGGATCGGCCCGTGTGGTGATTACCAGGTGCATTCGTGCCGGCAGGTGATCCAGTAGGAACTCGACCATATGATGTATTTGTGGGCTGTCCAGCAGGTAGTAATCATCTAGGATCAGCACAAAGTCCCGTGAAATGGTGGTGAGATCATTAATCAGAGTGGTCACTACGGTCTCAGGCAGCGGCGGTTTAGGTGACTGGAGCACCGATAAGGCAGATTTCCCAATTCCGGATTCGATTGTCTGGAGAGCTGCGATGACGTAAGTGAGAAACCGTACCGGATCATCATCTCCTGGGTCCAGCGACAGCCAGGCCCGGGGCAGGTCACTTTGATGGAACCAGTCACTCAGCATGGTGGTTTTTCCAGAGCCAGCTGGTGCTGAAACCAGGACAAGTTTGTTACTCAACCCGGCCTTCAGGCGAGCCATCAGACGCGGTCGGGAGACCAGATTAGGGCGCGGCGGTGGTACGTACAGTTTTGTGGTCAGCAGAGAATATTGCTGCGCAGTACTATCGGTAAAATCGCTTTTTTCTAAATCTGCAGACATTGACGAACCCAGTATATCTTTCCAGATATTGTAGATACTTGGGGCAGAAACTAAGATACCTACTTCGTTGTTTCAAGGTTCTCGTCACTCCTCATAACCGACCTTGATAAAAAAAATGATGTTGGTCGACCAACACTTAAGGTTAGCTAACCGAGCCAAATACGCTTCATCTGAAGCGGCAACTAACCCTTGGAATAGTAGAACATCTCTCTTAGTTTATAATGCTAAATGGCCAAAACACTCTGAAGACCTACAGGAGGATAAGCATGCGTACCGTTCTTCTAGCTGTTTTTATTTACCTATTTATACCCTGTATATCACATACCCAGACTCCGGACAACAACGCATTGGAAAAAGGGATGAATCTACTTGAGACGAAGGTATATACTGATAAGGAGAATGAACGAATACTCAGACAATATGAGGGTCTGCGTGTCGCGGATGTCTCAGATGGTCTGGATAGGGCGGGACTTCCAGGTGTCGGATTGGTTGACCCGGCAATACACCCCGACTGGGTTGATCGCGAGAATCTCAGCCATTGCATACGTGGAATTGCACTGACGGTCCGCTATGTACCCACCCAACGCCCTGACCGTCCAGCTCCAGGAGAGGATTTCAGCAGATGGGAAGGCAATTTCTACAATGCGTACTCCAGCGAGGCGTTCACGTCCATAATCAGGCCGGGGCACGTAATAGTCATCGATGATGTTGAAGAAAAGGACATCGGATCAATCGGGTCAAATAACATCCTCGGCTGGCACAAACGGGGTGCAGTTGGCGTGGTCACCGATGCATCCGCCCGAGATACTGATGAGGTGGCACTTGAGAAAGTCCCGCTGTATCTTCTTAGAAAAGGCCGTGGTATTCGCCCAGGCCGCAATGAGATCGAGAGCGTAAATCGCCCCATGGAGATTGGCGGCGTGCTGGTATGTCCCGGTGATGTGGTCGTGGCTGACGGGGATGGAGTTGTCATTGTTCCGCGCGGGGTGGCTGAAGAGGTGGCGAAATACGCTCAGGCAGTGCTGAAGGAAGATAAAGCTGGGAGGCGGGCATTGTATGAAAGCCTCGAAATGCCGCTCGATAAAACTGTCCAATAGCCTTAGCTATAAAGGGCACAATTAGCAGCATTACCTTGCGTACTTTGGATTGAACATAAAGGCTGGTCGAGGGGCAGATTTAAGTCAAAGCTGTGGAGTGCCTTTAAAGAATAACTCCCGATTACTCATTCCGAAATGTATTGGTGTCCCCTGAGTCTTCATTAAAACTCTTACCTTCAAAGATTATATAAAAATAAACGTATAATTGTAATATAGTCTATACCTCAGTTCTCCGTCATTTGGCAGGCCAGTTCTAAGGTGAGGTGTATGCTGGCTAACTCATTCGATCATCCTGGTTAGCTTACTTTCAGTGAGAGGCTTTTATGAGTTCGGTCTGATGACAAACCTATCGTCAGGATTATGGGATAAGCCAGTGTGACTTTGGGATCTCATTACTACTATTAGAAATAATGGGGAGAGGCATATTATTTATTGACAATTTAATAATAAATTAATAAATTAGTATTGTAACATCTGTCATATTGTATATTATATTCAACAGGAATTATTCCACTGCCATTATGGATAATTTCTATTTACTATATTTAGAGATGTTGTACAGCGAGTAATATAGAGATTAGGGCTGCTTAGCTGTCCGTTCACAAGACTAGGATATTTCCGCAGAGAGGCATTGAAAATATAACGTCACACAAGGATTGACGTCCTAGGGCAGATCTCAAGACGAATAACGGAAGGAGGTCCAAGATGCACAAGGAATCATCGACATCCATGTCAATGGAGACTTTCGCAGAAAAAGAAAAGCGGCTGGGAACTGCAGAGCAGGATAAAGAGGCCCGCCGGCTTTTCAATGATGCGGAAAAGTTCTCTCCAAAAGCAAAGGCGCCGCCGAAAGAAGACGAGGCCTTTGCAAGGATCGCAGAAGTGCGGGAAAAGAATGAGGAGGCACTACTCCATCTGGAGGGTGTGACCGGCATAGCTTCCAGTTTTAGGATGAGAAAAGGTCAACTAACCGCGGAACCATGCTTGACTGCTTTAGTCGAGAAGAAACTACCTACCCCTCCTAAAGGGGCAAAGGTGCCTCAAGAGATCGACGCGGTTAAGACAGATGTGGTAGAGACCGGGAAGATAGAGGCTTTGCATTTCACCTACGGGGTGAGACCCGCTCGGCCAGGTTTCAGCATCGGACATCATCTGATCACGGCTGGAACCTTCGGAGCTCTTGTCCAGGACAAGGAGAACCATGATATTTTAATCCTAAGCAATAACCATGTCTTGGCTCGTAGTGATCTAGCGTCCATAGGGGATCCTGTTCTTCAGCCCGGGCCCTATGATGGAGGGACCTATCCGCTCCATCAAATCGCCACCCTGACAAAAATGGTCCCTCTCTCGAGGAACTGGAATAACGTAGATGCTGCAGTAGCCAAGCCAACGGAAATGCGAAATGTGATCGCAAGCGCGATATATCTCGGGATTCCTACGGGAGTTGGCCAGGCTTATCGTGGATGGTGGGCGAAAAAAGTCGGTAGGACCACCCAGTACACTATCGGGTATATTTATTCGACCGATGCCGCTATCTGGGTGTACGGTTATCCTTTCGGTCCTGCCCTTTTCCGAGACCAAATATGGACCACCGGGATGCTTGCCGGAGGTGACTCCGGTTCCCTTCTGCGTGACTACTATTACAATCGGGCTATCGGGCTATCCTTTGCGGGGTCCTACTACTACTCTTTCCACAACAACATCGCCAATGTCTTGATGTCTCTTGGTGTTGATATGGTAACTGCGCTATAATACAGCAAGGCCCAGAGCACGACTGACTAGCGCATGTGTTCAAAAGGTCTTGAACACAATAAATGATGTATTTAACATCAAAAGATGCTGCCAACCTCTCCTAATTGCGTGAGGTGGGAAGCTGCTAAGGCTAGTCTATAAGGTTTTCTTGATAGGAGGGGGAATGGTTCGGAAAGGAGGGGTAATAGAAGAAGAGTTTCTACCTGAAACCAGGAAACAGGCGGAAGAGAGTAAGAAACGATTGGCATCCTCCTTGCACGGAGAGAAGCCGCCACTCAGGCCTCAAGATGTTCCTATTTCAATGGGCGAGGAGGAAGAAGCCAATAATATCAGAGTGGCGAGTGTACGTGAGAAATACGAGGAGACTATCCTCAAATACCCCAACGTGATGGGCATAACGACCGGATTTAAAAGCATAAGGAATAAGCTTACTAGAGAACTCTGTCTCGTGATACTAGTCGAAAAAAAGGTTGGAGAGGAAACGCTTGCCAAAGAGGAGATCATTCCCAAAGAAATCGATGGCGTGCAGACGGATGTGGTTGAGATCGGACGAGTGAAAATCCTAGATTCATAGGATATGATGTCCCCTGCCGGTTGCCGGCAGGTGGTAAAATTCCTTCCCTTGCAGGATCAAGAATTATCTGATTACTCTCTGGCTGTCCATTCACTTTTAAAAATCGTAGTAGCCTGTTCTTGACCAGAAGACAGGTAGGGTCCCTGTGAGATTCATTTCATTGCGGACTGAGTAGTGCTGAACTGTCGGTTTATTTAAAGAGCGATCAGCTCCCTCCAGCCCTTGCTCTATTAGCTGTTGATTCCATAAAGTTATTATAGACCTCTGCTATTTTATGAATACCTTCGCTCCCACCGGCGATGATTCCTCCGGTCAAAAATACATCAACCAGTTGAAATACCTCTGCCTGGGTTTTTGGCAGCTTCTCTAATGCTTCGGGATCAATAATCTGATGCAGCCCTTGAATTCCTACTGCGCTGATCAAGAAACCGAGAATTACACTGATCCACAGGGCTAAACGCTGCGTATCAGACCTATATCT
This sequence comes from Fidelibacterota bacterium, assembly GCA_020354025.1. Taxonomy (GTDB): domain Bacteria; phylum Fidelibacterota; class Marinisomatia; order SCGC-AAA003-L08; family TS1B11. Next base: position 901,283 of record CP070638.1, read on the forward strand.
TGTTCTTTCTTGTTTGATGGATTCTAGTCTAGTAATTGTGTTTTTCAATTCTTCCACTTTATCAGGCGGACTGTCACCCTCATGTTTTTCCAGCTTTGAGATTTTTTCTTGCAGCCTTTGAATTTCGAGGTCCTTCAGTGCCGCCTCCGGCCGACGCCAAGCGGTCATAAAGACTTCTAATGCACGTTCCAGTATTAAGGAAATAAATAAGAGAGATGCTATTAACTGGGCGATCTTAGTCAATTGGAAATCACCCAGCTTCAACCAATCAGGTGTAAGCCAAAAAGAAAATGTTAATACGAATACAATCAGCACCCAGAGAAAAAATGGTACACTAGCTTTCTTCATCTTTATTCTCCCATCTTGTTGAATATTGAGTTGGACAGATGTTTCGGCACTACCTATTCAAAGCATTGTTGAGCTCATTCTTGAGACTTATTTCCCTCGGTCCCTTCCTCGAAATCATCTGGGAACTCCCGAAGAAAATTCATGCCATTCTTAGTCTCAGTCTCATCAATGGTTGTGATATGACCAATTGGCAGATCATGCCTCAGTGTCTCCTGGTTGAGGATGAGACTTGCTGCTTTGGCATTCAGGAGTTCGGACATATATCTCATATCACGGGTTTTATGCTTCTGTGCTGCCACAGTTTTCATCTCTGTATAAGGAATTAAGGCTTTCGATGAAGACGTGATTATTCCTTTACCTTTGGCTGATGCCCTTTCCCCAGTATAATGTTAATTTGCCAGCGATGTCAAGTAAATGGTTGCGCCCTGGAGTTATAATAGATATATTAGCCATTATAATTAATCATTGGACAATTGATGGATTGAATATCTCGTGGAGTATAGAGCCGGCCTGATATGTATCCTTTTCCTCAAGTATAGCCGGGACGACTCTGATTGGGAGCGATGACAAGGACAACGGTGATCCGATGGAAGTGAAACTTAGAGTTCCCAGCAAAGGCCTACATTGGAAAGGTGCAGCTGAACTTATTGCATTTTAAAAATTTCTGCCTGATCAGGGAGTAGGAACAGGTATCCGAATAGAAATCCTTCATACTACCGGTATTCAGGGAGCGGTGATATTTCTTGATGGATTTAAAGAGGCTGACTGATTATTTCCATCGATTGCTATAAAATACTATTTGAGGACTTATAGGAATATTATAGAGGAGTAGTACAATGAGGCTGATATTAGGTCCCATACCGGGTGCAGTTACCAACGATAGTGCCAAAGTCTGGATTTTTTGGAGCAAGAGCCAGGATGATGAGCCTGCTCCAAAATGTCATATTTATAAGAATAAGGAGTGTACTGAAAAAATTTCGAGTTCGCCATTTGATGATGTATCGACATCCGTGCATACAAGTGGTGCAATCCATGGATTATCTGGACTGGCTCATATCTCTTTCCCAGGAGAAGAACGAAAGTACTATTTCAAGATCAAGTCCGGTTTAAAGAATGATCCGGAAGATGAGCGAATATATGCCATACGACCCTTCCCGAAAGACGCCTCCTGTATTGATTCTCTCTCTTTCGCACTAGTCTCCTGCCATAGACCTATATTTAAACCGAAGGTTGACGAAAAAAGAGTATCCGCTATGTGGAAACAGCTGGGTGATAGGATGCACGAGCATGGTTGCCGGTTTCTGATCAATGCGGGAGATCAAGTGTATAGCGATTATCCGGCATTAAACGCTTGGGAGCATAGTCTTAAAGAAAGTTCAGATGAGAAAAAACTATGGTATTATCGTCAATTATATCTGAAATACTGGGATTTTCCGGAAGTTCAAGAGGTGATGCGATCATTTCCACAATACATGATATGGGACGATCACGAGATCACAAATGGCTGGGGTTCGGAGCATAGGCATTATGGAGATAACCGCTATAGGAGAGTTTTTGAAATTGCACGTCAGGCATATATTGAATTCCAGCATTGTCACAATCCTAATCCCCTCCGCGAGGGAGAGTTCTACTTTGCATTCAACTACGGTCCAGTTGCCTTTCTATTCATGGACCTGAGGGGGCATCGGAACATTGCTCTTTATGACCCCAAAGCCGACAATGGATCCTATCCATTAGCAGGCAAAGAACAATGGGATGATATACAAAAATGGCTGAACAGCAAGGTTATTAAAGAGAGTAAGGCTTTATTCGTGATTACCTCTGTTCCTGTATGTCACCTGAGCCGGAAATTCTGGAGCTTTGGTTTTATCAAGAATGACATCTTTGACCAATGGTCAACTCCTCACAATAAAAAAGAAAGACGAATACTATTGGGCTCACTTTTGAAATGGTCTGGTGATAAGAATAAGCCCGTGTTTCTCCTGAGTGGTGATGTTCATGTCGGCACCGTAGGGAAAATAACAGAAAAGACTGGTGGCGATGGCAATTCGATTCATCAGATCACCTCTTCCCCTATCACTAACGATCCAGCTAGCCTGTTGGACATCTTTATGAAAAGATTCAGTGGAGAATTCAATTTCCATCTGGAAAAGGGTAAAAAAAGGCCAATGCACGGGAAAATAACTCACCGGTATCGCAAACGAAACTTTGCAATTATAAAAGTCCAATTAAATGATATAAATCCCAACGTTTATCTTTATATGTACGAAGGAGGCAAGAGAAAGCCTGATCCAGTGTCATTTATCTGAAAAGGTTGATTATGAAGTAGTGCCCTGAGATGTCAAGCGAGAACACATCGGAAGTATTCCACTATAGCGGGAATTCGATCCTAACGCCAAAACCTCATAGTAATGTTATATATCATCGTTGCTCTTTTCACGATGGAAGATGCCTGGAATATTAATCTGTACGTCTGATTCAATAATCCGCTTCTGCTCATATCCACTAATCGATAACTATTTTGCTATCTCTTTGATACTATTACTTCCCACATGTCCCTTTCTCTAATACCGTCTAGGAAGTCCTGAAAACCTTTGTAGCGTCCTGGAGGAACGTCCTCTCCAAGCAAGCGGTAGTCCATGTAAGTGTGATACACGTTGTCGCTCGAAGAGCAGGATAGGCTAGCTGATCCGAAAGATGAGACAAGTGAATCGGAGAGATTCCGCGTATTCACGATATGAGCCGGGGGGAGCTTTACGGTCAGATTGAGTTCTGCCCGCATACCGAAGTTGAATCTAATTGGGTGTACCCTATTAGAGGAACGAAAGTGATCGGGCAGGTCTAACGCCAGGATGGTGCCAGGGCGAAATACCATTTCCTCTGCCCTGGGAATCGCAAAGGTGGCTGTATGAAAAGCATAAGAGATTGTCAACGGGTCGTATACTGACATAAGTCGTGCAATCCTGAATGAATCCAGTTTAGCACCAGAACACTTCCCGGCCAGGTATGTTTCCAGCCATTGTCGGTTCGCTTGCGGTGACCCGAGATAAAGACTCTCCCGCAGCTCGGTTGCTGGTGCTCCCCACAGGCTGGTTTCTCCCCGGATGGCTGCGGCACCGGTGGATTGTAGGTCTATGTCCCAATCTAGGAGAACGCGGTTGCTGTCCGGAACAGCACGGGGAGTTATAGCGATTGTTGCATCCCCCTCCTTTGCCACTATTAGTACGGGCACGCCTTGATCATACCATGGCAGCTTGCCGAAAGGACAGCCTTTTTCCGTTGCATCCATCCATACACCGTATTCCCTTATTGACGGGCAATAAGCGATAGCGTGATTGAATTGGTAGGGTGAAGGCAAACTTGTATCGGGTATTCCATTTTGCAGCGTACTTAAAATAACCTCGTAGGCCTCTAGTCCCGCTTCACGCGCCAACGAGCATAGTAGCGTAGTCATATCTTTGCAGTCACCATATCGGTTCTTCAGAACTTCCTCCGCGGGATGCGGCTGATATCCACCGATTCCGATGTTGACTGCTATATAACGGATTTTATCGCGAACCCATTCGTAAATAATTCTCAATTTTTCTTCATCATTCTCCACACCACTGGTTAAAGCGGAAGCGAGTTCCTGCACCCCTTTACCTGCTTTTATTTGTGGCTCTGCAAGTCTCCGGTACCAATCTGCCACATCCCCCCAGGATTCAATCTCAGGCGGCGCCAGAGCCAGATGGGCAATAATCTCTCTGCCTGGCGGCATCGCGAATTCGGCTTTATTGGCGGGTATATCCCGGGCTTCCCAGACATAGGTGGATTCGGTTCCCCCGGGTATTTCAAATACTTGCGCTTCCAGATCAATCTTGTAAGTCCTGTAATCGATTTTCCATTCAGATGGTGCAATCAGGGTGAATCTAGATAACAGGGTGGGAATACTTGTCTGAAACGTCCAGGAATGCCAGAAGGTGGGATTTCGCAATCTCACCAGGTAGCGGTATTCAACAACCGATCCATTCTCAACGGCCGGGACTGTGAACAATTTCGCTCGCTGGTCAGAATAGAAGACGAAATCTGGGTAGAGATTAATATCATGAATGTCATCTTTGGCTATGACGGCAATATTTCCTTCGGGTGAAATAGTACGGGCCTGCAGCCGAATAACCTGATTAGGTGGTGTGTATGGAATAGCAATGTTCGCATATCCTTGCCCACGAGTATTCAGTATTTTTACTATTCGATGCCGCTCCATATCACTGAAATTTATTTCACCACGTGCTGCAACGGTTGTTCTCACCTCATCGTGCAAAATAACAGCGCCGTCATCCGGATAATCAGCTTGCCCAGGAAGACTGGAAAAGACCAGTTCATCCCAGACGATCTTATTCCCCCAGTCTCTTCTGTATGCACAGGACGGCAATAAGACAAGTATCAATACGAGTGACAGCGCGAACCGAATTCGCCGGATTGATGTATTACATAGTTTCATCGCTAGGTTATAGATGAATTTAAAGACATGATTGGTCAATTATCCCTAATTGCTGCCACTCACGACTAGCATGCGCAGAGGTGTATCTGCCATGCCGGCCTTTTTCCAAACATCTGAAAAACAGGCGATACGATTCATACATCCTTGAGATTTTTAAATACCGTGCAAAACAGTTCCAGCCTGTTTCTCTACTGTTTTCCGGTCTCCCGGCAGTATCAATGGCGAGGATATTGTGGCTTATTATATTAAATTTAACTGTACTGCCATACCAATAACCTGAAAACGATAAGCAGCTGAAGCCATGCTTCAGCCCGGGAGGAAAAACATGGACATAAATGAAGAGCCATCAAGCAAGACCACCCGCAAAGAGTTCATCAGGAAGTCGACCTATGCCGCCGCCGGCATATCCTTGGGTGTAAGCGCCATCGGGTCACCGGCCTTGGGGTCGGTCTTGGGTGCCAACGACAAAGTCCGGGTGGGTTTTATCGGCCTGGGCAACCGGGGTAGCCAACTGTTGACCCGGTTCATGGCCAATACCGACGTCGAAATAGCCGCCCTGTCAGATGTCTATGATCCGTATATGGAGAGAGACTATTCTAATGTCAGCGATAAGTTTATCGCTGAGGTAGGCAGCAGGATACCCAAGATGGGCGAGAAGTTCAGTGGGAAAGTTGGCAAGTATATGGATTTCCGCTAGCTTCTGGATCTTAAAGACATCGATGCGGTCTGTATATCCACGCCGGACCACT
>CP070638.1:906959-963873 GCA_020354025.1 Fidelibacterota bacterium
CAAACCTCCACGCCGGGCGTGGGTAGTGGACCCTACTTTGTTTCGGCCGGAGACCTTGACAGCGATGGTGACCTGGACCTGGCGGTGGTAAACTATTACAGCAACACTGTTTCCATCCTGACCGGGGATGGGAGTGGAGCCTTCAGCCAGACCTCCGCCCCCGGTGTGGGTACTTATCCTATGTCCGTCACGACCGGGGACTGGGACAATGACGGCGACCTGGATCTGGCGGTGGGAGTTTGGAATTCAGCCCGCGTCACAATCTTATCCAATAACGGCTCGGGAAGCTTTACAAACACGAAAAATATCTCTTCGGGATATTATGTCAGATCGGTAGTCCACGGGGACTGGGACGGCGATGGGAGCCTCGATCTGGCGGCCTCGAATTCTAACCATGACCGGGTGTCTATTTTTCAGAATAAAACGGCCATCAACATTGCGATTGCCCCGGATTCACTGGATTATGGCATCATCAAGACCAATACTTCCAAAGAGCTATTCTTTTCAATAAGTAATACCGGCCAGTACCAGACCCTAGAAGTGACGAACATTGTCTCGTCCAATCCCTCCTTCTCGGTAACGCCTTCCTCGGTATCTATTGCTCCAAATACAACTGATAGCATCATGGTTACGTTCACTCCCATAGAAGTGGGAGTCTATAACGATACCCTGACCATTTACTCCAATGACCCTGACGAACCCGAAAAAATTCACTTGCTTTATGGGACCGGGGCACCTGCTGTTCTAAGTACCATTCCACCAGCCAACTCACCGGGAGCCGACTCAAGAACGATTGTCTCTGCAACCTTCAATACTGCCATTAGGGAGGCCACCCTGAATCCAGCTAGTATCCACATCATCGGCGATGTCTCTGGGGAGTGCATCTGTTCGATATCATATGATTCTCTTTCTCAGACGGTTGTCCTTAAGCCGGACTCGAATTTTATCTACGGTGAACAGGTGTCGGTTATCCTTACAGATAGCATCAAAGCTGTCAATGGTGATGTGGCGTTACAGGCGGGCTATAGCTGGAATTTTTTTGTGAGCCCGTTGTTTGGGACCGGCAATTTTGAATTGGATACGGTCGGCTATAAATCCGGAGGAGGACCATTTACTGCCGTGCCCGGAGACTTCAATCGCGATGGATTTGCTGACCTTGCTGCTGCTAACGACGGAGATAACTCCGTCAGCGTATTTCTAAACGACAAGTCCAGGAGCTTTGTAGCACCGGTTCACTACGCGACAGGAGCAGCTCCTCAGGGCATTGCCGTTAGCGACCTCAATAGCGACGGCTATCCTGATATAATCGCGGCTAACAACGGCTCTGATAACATTTCCGTACTGATAAATAACGGCGATGGCACTTTCGCAGTAGCCAGCAACTATCCAGTGGAGACCAATCCCCGGCCTCTGGCTGTTGGAGATCTGGATAATGATGGGGATATGGATGTAGTCGTGGCTAATGTTTCAAGCAATGATATCTCGGTGCTGATAAATGATGGTGCAGGGGCCTATGCTGCAGATACTGTCATAACGGTAGGTGATGCCCCTAGTGGAATTGTCCTCCAGGATCTCGATGGTGATGCCGATGTTGATATCGCCGTCAGCAATAAGAATTCGAATAACATCTCGATTCTGCTGAATCAGATGCCCGGTTTTACTACGAGCAGTCCCCATAGCTCGGGCTCTGACTCGAACCCCAACGACCTGGTTGCGATAGATCTCAATGATGATGGCAGCGTAGACCTTGCCACTGCCAACCGTACCAGTGATAATATAGCTCTGCTCTTCAACAACGGCGACGCCACATTCACCACGCCTTCGATGATCCCTGTCGGAGATCAACCTATTGACCTTTATGCCCACGATTTTGATGCCGATGGGGACGCCGACCTGGCCGTCTTAGACTACGGCGACTTTGATGTCCGTACCTTTTTAAACGATGGTCTGGGCAGTTTTATCGGCAGCGATACGGTTTCAGTTGTAGGTGGCCCGCGTAGCCTGACCGGTTTGGACATCAGCGGGAAAATCGGCATTATTGACCTGATGGTTGTCGATATTCTTCGCGATAGCATACTGGTTATTAAAAACCGGATTAAAGAAGGTATTCTGGCAACAACCCATCTCAGGCGTTCCGGTGAGCAGTCTGGTAACGTTGTCTTTGACTACCTTGCCTATAATTCCAGCTCTGCGGACAGCATGGGACTGGTAGCCGAGTATTCCCGGAGCGGGGACTTGGCATGGCTGCCTGCGTCTGTTACGGGGGACACATCCCGGCTGCCGCCGGGAATCAATGAGGGAGAGTTCATTTGGAATTCTGAAAATGACTTGCCCTCTGTTGATCTCGACAGTGCAAGATTCAGGATCATCGCTTACTCCGGACCCCAGAAGGATACGTCCCAGGCCATATTCTTTCCACTTGACAACTTTCACGGCCAATCGGTTTCTGTAGCCCTGACCGACACTCTGTCTGAGTACTCCGACAGCGTCCACATCAAGGTGGTGCTTGTAGACACGACTTACGATGTACTCTCCATTAGCGGCTTCTATAACGTGGCTGGTGGGGGAGATTCCTCAGCTACCCTCATCGGCGATCTGGTAGGTCTGGATTCATCCCGGTATGTATTGGACGTCGTATGGAATTCTGGAGCAGACCTGCCCAATACTGAACTCGATAGTGTTCAGTTGAAGATCATACCCTCAGACGGTTGGGCTGAGAGTGCCGCCGATTCAACCGTGGTGTTTTCCCTGGATAACAACCTCCCGCCATCGGTGGCAATCCCTGATTTTCCTGGCGAGCAATCCGGCGATGTGTTTGTGGTGTATCAATTGACCGATGAAGAACATGATACCCTGGCAATTGACCTGTACTATTCTACTGGTTCAGATCCTTCGTGGAAAAAGGCGACCGTCACCGGAGATACTATTGATGTAGTGGACTATGCTGATACACTGGTATGGCACAGCTTAATCGATCTGAATACCATCGATGATACTACCACTAGGCTCCTGCTAATACCTAGGGATAAAGACGCAGGATTTGCTGATACAACGGCTGCTTTCCACTTGGACAACAATCAGCTCCCTGGAATAGTCCTCTCAGAACTGGATGGGTATTATCAAGGTGATATTACCATTTCTTATACACTGAATGATCCAGAATCCGACCCAATATCTCTGCTCGTTGAATATAAGCAGAAGCCCGCCACCTCCTGGGATTCGGCAAGCGTTGAAGACGATATCACGGATTTGACGGTGTACCAGGATAGCCTGGTCTGGAACTCACTAAGCGATCTGCCGGACTACACCGGACAAGTGGCTTTTCGTATAATCCCACTGGATAATGACCCCGGTCAGCCAGATACAATCGTGTTCTTTGTCAATCAGATCGGGGCACCGGTGGTAGCAGTGCATGATGTACTACCGGCTCACAATTCTTCGTGCTGTTGGTATGATAAGATTCAAGTAACATTATCAAAGTCGATAGACGTATCGACAGTTACTCCCAACGTTGAAGTTCAGGGTATACATACTGGTGAGGTCACAATAATCCCGGCTGTCCAGGATACACTCCTGTTCCTCACTCCTGATTCTCCATTTACATCGCTTGATTCTATTACAGTTGAACTGAAAGCGGACATGACTGATATCTACGGTCTCTATTTAGATGGCAATAATAATGGTGCCCCTGATGGGTCGCCTGACGACGATTATGTGTGGAATTTTTCCGTAACGGCCCTTGGTGATTTCAACCTCGATTCTATGGTTGATCAATCCGATCTAAACCTGTTCAGAGCCGCATGGTTTAAGCGCCCTCAAGATCTGCAGTACGAACTGGGACCGTTTCAGGGCGAAATTCCCCATTTGCGGCTAGTCCCGGACAATTCACTTGATTTTGACGATCTGGTTGTTTTTGCCGGTATGTGGAACTGGTCACAGGCAAACGTGAATCCCGTGATCAATCTGAACACTCTAGCCAAGGCCAACGTGGGAGAAACCCTCCTTAGATTTGAACCCGTCTTCCTTGATAATTACATGTGGGCTGATATCAGTGAACGCAGTTTTGCGCTTGAACTGTGGATTGAAGAAGACGGACTGCCGATCGGTCTGGGTATTACGATGCTTCTCGATCCGAATGTAATGCGGTATAAGGGCTTTGAGTCTTCAGACAGCCTCGGTAAGGAGCTAAATGGCTGGTTCACCTTAGATAAGTACTATGAAGAGTCAGGCCTCTTGGTCTTGAACATGGCTAATTTTTCGACATCCTCAAATGGCGCCAGTCCGCCCGGCTATATCGGTAGATTGAATGCCGAGGTCCTCCAGGTGAGTGAAACCGCAGTGCCTTTCAAGTATGATTTATGGATGACAGGTGCGGATGATTCCCTATATCAGGGATTAACTATGGTTCATATCTCCACAGCACCGCCGCTCCCCACTGAATTTGCCCTCCATCAGAACTATCCCAATCCATTTAATCCCTCTACAACCATCCGCTTTGAGCTCCCTGAAGCGGTAGATGTTCATTTGATGGTATACGATATCCTTGGTCGTGAAATTGTCCGGCTGAAGAATGAACGAATGGAGGCCGGCTATCATCAGGTTAGATGGAATGGGCGGGATGGTCTCGGCCGATTCATTGCTTCGGGGATCTACTTTGCCAGAATGGCGACCCCCGGATATTCCAAGACAGTAAAGATGCTCCTGCTTAAATAAAATATGCCATTGGCGGAGATTGCGGTGGATATTCAGGAATTTATCTCCCGCCGGTTCTCTCCCGAAAATAATCAGTCACTGTTATTCTAAAATCTCGCGCATGGAGCGCACCTCGCGCACCAGGCGAACGACAAACCATCTCTTTGGTCGTATAATTACCGCATGAAACATGTCGTGCCCGCTAGTACTTTCCGCAGCGCTGCTCACCGCAGCCTCTTCGGGAAAAATCTTCAAAGTGCAGAATTTTGGTGGGATTTTGTGTGGATTTTATTCGGGGTGGCTGGGCTTGACTGCGCCTGGGCCGGAGGCCCTGGCGATTGGCTGGGATAGGTGTGGTTCATACACTTTCAGTTCGCAGCTGCGACGCACCACGTCTCGGATAGAGACATCCCCCGGCAGGTCCTTCATGGTCCGCGCCTGTACCAGCAGGTTCCCCAGCGCCGTCGCTTCAGCCGGCCCGGCCACCACCCGGCAGCCACAGGCATCAGCGGTCAATTGGCACAATAGACCGTTGAGCGATCCGCCTCCAACGATATGAAGCACTTCGATCCGCTTATCTATCACACTCTCAAGGTCACGGAGCGTGCGCCGGTAAGCCTCAGCCAGGCTTTCAAGGATAACCCTGACGATTTCCCCCCGGGATCGGGGCACGGGAAGATCCTGTTCTTGGCAGTAGCCCTGCAACTTCTGCTGCATATTGCCACGCAGTATGAAGCGCTGGTCGCTCAGATCGATGTATATACCGCTGGGTGGGGCAGCTGCGGCTTCTTTAAGTAAGGTATCGTAATCAAGGTGCTCACCAGCGGCCTTCCACTCCCGTTTGCATTCCTGTAAGACCCATAGCCCCGTGATATTCTTCAGAAAGCGAATGGTACCATCCAGCCCGGCCTCATTGGTGAAACCGGCCAACCGGGCAGCTTCAGTAATAAGGGGTTTTAGCAGTTCTGCACCCATGCATGACCACGTACCCGAGCTCACGTAAGCCCACCGGGAGTCATTCTCAGCCGGGACAGCGGCAACCGCACAGGATGTATCATGAGAGCAGCTGGCGACTATTTCTAATTCGGTCCCGCTCAGTGAAACTTTGCCTAACCGGGTCCCGGAAGGCACGATCTTCGGCCAGGTGGCTGCTGATATCCCCAGTCGATCCATGAGTTCGACCGACCAGGCATTCTTTCGAGCATCCATGAGTTGGGTTGTACTGGCCATTGAGACTTCGGCCACGGCGCTGCCGCCAAAGCGGTGGTTGAAGTAATCGGCGATCATTAACCTCTTTGACGTGCGCTCGAAGAGTTCTGGTTCTTGCTCCAGGTCAGCGCAGACCTGATAGAGGGTGTTGAACTCCATGAACTGGATACCCGTGATAGCGTAGATATCGCGGGCTGGAACGCGCTTGTGCACTTTATTCATCATTCCTAGGATACGCGGGTCCCGATAACAGTAGGCATTGCGAACCGGCCTCCCATCATGGCCTAGTGGGATGTAGTCGACTCCCCAGGAATCTACGGCAAGGCTCCGAAGCTCCGGCATAGCCTTAAAGGCATGCTTAAGGCCCACATTAAGCCCCCGCCAGAGTGCATCCAGATCCCAGTATAACCGTTTGCCCATTTCGATTATAGGTGTCTGGAAGCGATGAATATCTTCCAAGCGCAGGTGGTCTCCTTCGAGGGTACCCAGAACAGTGCGTACACTGGAGGCTCCCAGGTCAAAAGCGAGATAGGTTACAGGTTTAGAGGTCATTGTTGGATAAGGCGGATCATTATCGCCCTGAACTATGCCTCAGCAGCTTTGCGTTCGTCTCACCCCCGTTCACAATATAGAGTAGTGGCAGGGGCCGGTCCACCTCCTCCCTGAAGGCAGGCATTTTCTGCCAGGGAGCAACCGACAGGACGTTGGCTATATCCATCCAGTATTGTAGCCGGGCTGTGGCCAGGTCCCACGTCATGTGGAAATGATTCGCCGGTGCGTACTGTTTGTATTCTGCCATGGTTGCATGCCTGGGCGTTACAAAGGTATGTGGCCAGGTGGGATTTGAAGCGTTGCAGACAGCTTCTGCGATTTCCTCCGGCAAGTCAACGGTAACTGCCTCGTCCCAGACCAGAGAAAATAGCCCTGAGAGGCTGCTGTAGGTCAGGCGGGCGGCGATCCCCTCAATGCCACCCGGGCTGATGAAGGTAACCGAGTTCCCCATACCTGGGAAGTAGTACTCGATGGCCAGGGGGAAGGAAACGCTCTTCATAATATCAGTCACCTTAGCCTCCGGCCTAGCCGCCCAGTTGAACGAAGCTGAGCCCGAGTTATTACCATCCACGATACCCACCTGCTCCCAGAGAGTATCGCCAGCTAGCTTGATCTTGAATCCCCGGGCTAGCTCCTTAAGCTCCCTCGGCTCCCAGACCTTCCTGAAGTCCATGAACAAAGGCGGATTCCCACCAGACAGCCATGTCATGAACAGCATAGTAAGCAAGCCCTGCACGTCGGCCTCCGTGGCATAGGGCACTGCGGGCTTGGGCCCGTTATGATCGAAGGTGGAATTAAAAAGCGACTCCATGATGTCCGCTACGGGCAGGGGGATGCCCCTGCGGTCGGAGCCCCACTCCAGCTGGCTCATAAAACCGCCACCTGCAGCGTTCAGCTCCCCCATGAGGTCCCGTACGATCAGGTACATGGCCAGGCTCTGATTTAGGCGCTCACTGTCATCTTCATGCCGCAGCTCAATGCGGGCCCCGGCGTTTTCATCCAGCCAGCCCCTCAAAGCTCGCAGCTCTCGCTCATCATAGGCCTTCTTCTGGAGCATGTCAGCTAGGAGTTTCATATCCAGCCGGGTGATCTCTAGGCCGAAAGTGTTACGGGTCTCTAGCACATGGGCTAAGCCCGTTTCCATGCCCATGGAATCGTGCCCCAGGATAACAACCCTCCGGCCTTTGAGCCCCTGGTAGGTCACAGCCCCGTATGCCCAATCTACCAGGGCTTTCCTGGTTTGCTCGCTCATTTTCGGAGCCTGCCCCGTATCGGGCCAATTGCCGACATTTATATGGACTAGCTGGCCATACTGGGAAATTGCTCCTGAGGCTGCATGGGTAAAAACCACTCCCGGCTTAGAGGCGCTGTTGCCGCATGTGAGGTTTACAGGCGTGTCCTTGGGAAAATGACTTAACAGGGATATCAGGGTCAACTGGGGGAAGGCCCAGGTGTCGGGTACTCCGACCAAGATATATACGCCATTATCCTTGAACTGCCGGGCTACCGCGTCAGCCTGCACTTCCCCCTCGATAAGCAGGTCAGAGTAAACCACCGGAACAGCAGAGCCATCAGGCAGCTTCACATCCAGCGCCAATGCATCGGCCACCATTCGGATTATATTTTTCGTCCGCTCCCGCGATTCTTCATCAATGCGAGGATCGCAGGTTGAGAACACGCCGATCACTGGGCCTTCCGGCCTAGTGTCCGGATCCTGGGACAATTTCGTCGCTGGCATTGGGTCCTCCACGGTTTATTCCGAAAGGTTTTTCAATCTAGAGCATGACCTCGGCTAGGAGTTCCATCGGATGTAGCACCCGACGGCTGATCCCCGCGCGGATCTGCTCGCAACATGATATACCGCTGGCCAGGATGGTCCGGTCACCACCAGGGATCTCTGTCTGCCGGACTTGATTGAACAGGTCTTCGCCAACGCTCATACTCAGCTCATGATACTCCCGTTTGTAGCCGAAACTTCCCGCCATCCCGCAGCATTCCGCGCTCGAAGTGTCGATCTCGAAGCCTAGCTGCCGCAGCAACGTTACAGTCGGGGCGGTTGCATCAATGGTCTTCTGCTGACAGTGGCCGTGGAAAAAGATTCTTCCTCCAGCTGTTTCCTCAACGTTGAAGATCTGCTTCAGCTCGAGTTCATCTTCACCGATTATCTTCAGTAAATACTCGATCGGATCATAACTGTTGGCTTTGAGCTTCTCAAAGAGAGCTGGATTCCCGAGTAAGTGTCGGTAATCGTGTCGGAAGAGCGCCAGCACGCTGGGTTCCACGACCACAATATCCCGGCCTTGGTCAATGCGGCTTTCAAGATAGGCCGCCGTATTCTCAGCCCTACGGCCGGCCTTGACTATCATCCCCTGCGATAACGTGGCCCGACCCTCAGCCATCACCCGGCTCAGCTCCACCTGAACACCGAGGCACTCTAGCACCTTGATGGTCGCCATCCCCCGCTGTGGAAGGGTGTAGTTCGTATAGACATCCGCGAACAGGAGGGCTTTCCTGTGGGGTGTCTCTTGCTCGGCATGACTGACCGATGGAGCCTGTATCTTCCTCCATTGACGATATTGCCGGGTCAGCGGCCGGACAGCAGATTCGGGCAGGTCGGGACGACGATCCACTCCGGCCATCTTTTCCAGAAGCCAGCGCGAAGGAGATAGACGCAGGACCGAGCCGGCAAACGGGGTCACGCGGCTGCCCCACCTGGCAAAGTGATAAAAATTACCGAAGAACCGTTTTTGCAGGGAAACACCACCACCTGCCCGATCAAGGCGGCTTTTAAGAACCGTATTGAGCCAGGGAATATCGATCCGCACCGGGCACTGGGGGACGCATCGGGAACAGCCGGTGCAGAGTTCAGTGAAACGGGCTTTTTGTAACGTCCCCGTTCCCGCTTCCCAAGACCCGCCGATGCCGCCGGAGTAAGTCTCCCCGCCGAAGGCATGGCCGCCTACGGTCTGGAAATTGGCGCAGACGTTCAGACATGCACTGCACCGGATACAGTAGAGCGCTTCCCTTAAAACGGGATCCTCCCTCATTGTCATGCGGCCATTGTCGATAAGCACCAGGTGGAACTGGCGGTCACGGGCCGGCGAACCACCGAATGAGAATGAGGGGAAATCCAGGGGAGGCGTGATGACACTGGTATAGGAAGTCAGGGGCTGTCCCGTTCCACTGGGCCCCAGCAGCTCGATGAAGGGGGCCAGGTCTTCCCGCCGGGATACCACCTTCTCCACGCCCGCCACGGCGATATGCACCGGCGGGGCCTGGGTCACCATACGGATGTTGCCCTCGCTCTCAACCAGCACCAGCGTCCCGGTATCGGCGGCGATGACATTAGCCCCGCTGATGCCTATATCAGCCGTCAGGAATTTCTCGCGCAGCTGATCCCGGGCAAACCTGGTCAGATCCTCTCCCGAGTCCAGAGGATGGTCGGTTTCAAAGGCGGCTTTGAACAGCTGCGAAATACGCTCCCGGCTGCGATGGATCGCCGGGGCTACGATGTGCGAAGGCTGCTCACCGGACACCTGCAAAATGAACTCGGCTAGGTCCGTTTCTACCACTTCGATACTCGCCTGCTCTAGAACACCGTTGAGCCCGATCTCTTCGGTCGTCATGGACTTGGCTTTCACTACCAGCCGCGCCCGCCGCTCCAGGCAGATCCTCTTAATATAGTAACAGGCATCAGCGGCATCGCGGGCGAGGTAGTAGTGACCTCCACGTGAAGTAACCGAGGCCTCCAGCGTCGCCAGCAGCTCCGAAAGGCTCTCGATGGCTGCTTCCTTGATAGCCCGGGCGCGATCCTTGAGCTCTTCGTAATCCGCGATATCGGCTGTGGCCTGGTAGCGCCCCAAGTTGAAGGTCTGGGTATTGCGCCGAACCGCCCCGCTTTCAACTTCCAGCGCCATTCGTATCGCCCGCTCCAGGGAACCCTTCACGCTCTTGTCCGCCACATCCCTGGGGTGTATCTGATCAGTGGGAATTGTCCTTAGACGGGCCATTGCCTACTCTTCAAGGATGATTATATGTAGGTGATCGGGGCCGTGCACCCCGCGTACCAGCTCACCCATATCAGCGGTTACGCTGGGCCCGGTAATAAAAACAAAGCTGCGCTTCATGCCCTTGTTTTCCAGCTGCCCGGCGGTGAATACGTCCCCGGGGCGGGAAACGATATTCCGGGCCTCCAGGACAGCAATGTGGCTGCGGGGGAACAGGCTCACGGCACCACCCAGCTTCGCGGTCACAGCCACACAGACCGAACCGGTGCGCGCCACCCCGGCGAAGGCATCGGTGATGCCCACCCTGGCAGAACGGAGCTGGTTGTCCGGCGGATTGTCAACTACCTGCTCGAGATTCCTGAGTGGGTCCCACAGCTCGGACGGCAGGTCATCAGGCTCGGCCAGCAGTGCCGACCCTGAGCTTTCCGAAGGCACCTCAATACCGCCTGAAAGTACGCGCCGGACGGCATGCTTCAGGGCTTCTGGAGAACGTGACACCAGTTCAACGGTGGCCCCGGTCAGTCCGATAGCCGCAACAAACTCCCGGATCAACGATTCGCTGCCTGAGTGCATCCCGTCCTCAGCTACCGCAGGAATGCTTCCTTGAGGCCCCCATCCACCGGGATAACATGCCCGGTGGTGCGATCGGAGCGGGGGCTGAGCAGGAAGTAGCCGGCTTCCACTACGTCCCGGGGACGAATGGGGCGGCCGGTCAGCGTCCTCTGGGCATAATAGCCAGCCAGTTTTTCGATCAGCGCCATCGCCTCCTCGCTTTCATCAAAGCTAATATTGTATTTACTGAGACTGGCCATCACGCGCTCCCGGGGAAACATGGAACTGCCCTCGATGACCGTCGCTGGGCTGATCCCGTTCACCCGGATCGCGGGCGCATAGCGGATAGCCAGCTCCCGGATAAGGTGGTTCACCGCCGCCTTGCTGGCATCGTAGGGCTCGCTACCGGTCTTGGGGACCACCGCATTAGCCGAGCTGGTCAGCAGGACCGATCCTTCCGAGCCCTGTTCTCCTATTAGCACCGCAAACTCTTCGACCAGGATGATGTTGCCGATCACGTTGACCTTCAGGACCGTATCCCACGTGGCATCCAGGAAACCATCCCCTCTGTCGGGTGGGATAAAGACAGCTGCGGTATTGACAAGGTCATCCACGCCGCCAAAATACATCGCCGCTTCCCTCAGGGCCTTTGCGACGGTTCCCCGCCGGGTTATATCCAGGGGCAAGGCCAGAGCCACGTCCCCGCCGAAGTGCCGCTTCAGTTCATCGACTGTCTCCTGGGCGGCTTCCTGGTTCCGGTCGGCTACCACCACGTGGGCTCCCTCGTGAGCCAGGCGGGTGCAGAACTCCCGGCCAATACCGCTGCCTCCCCCAACCACCATCGCCACCCGGCGGGCCATTTCCTTCTCAGGCGGCTGTCGCTGAAGCTTGGCTTCCTCCAAGGCCCAGTACTCAATGCCGAAAGCCTCCTCAGGGGAGAGCGCGACGTAATTGTTAACCACGCGATCCGGATCAATGCCCTCATCCATAGTACCATCCGCCAGGGCCGTAGCTCCCTCCATGACGTGGATAGCGTTAACGTAGAACTCGCCTGTTATCCGGGCTTCCTTCTTGCTCTTCCCAAAGCTCAGCATGCCCACGCCCGGAATCAGGACAACCGTGGGATTAGGATCGCGCATCGCGGGGGAGTCGGCCGTCTTGTGAGAATCGTAGTAGTCGGCATAGTCCCGCCGATATTGTGTCAGGCCGGTCGCGATGGATTCCTTGAGCGAATCGAGATCGCCTTTTTGAGGATCCCAGTCAACATTAAAAGGCCGCACCTTGGTGCGAATAAAGTGGTCCGGACAGCTGGTACCCTGAAAGGCCAGACGTTGGGCATCACGGCTGCAGACAAAGCGAAGCACTTCCGGCAGGTCAACCAGCTGGCCGATGAGTCCCTTCGCCTCGCCTACCAGCCCCCTCACAAATGGCAGGACCTGAGAGGCAACCTCACGCCGGTCAGCGCGGGGCTGACAGCACTCGCCGCCAAAAAGCTCCTCACCCACAGCTTCGATCTTCCCCGCTACGAACCGTCCCAGCGCGTCAATGATCTCGATGGTGCTGCGGTAGCATCCATACTGGTCGTCACCCCAGGTCATTAGCCCGTGTGAGGCCAGGATAATACCGTTGGCCTGGGGATCGGTCTTGAGGGCTTCGGCCAGCATCACGCCCAGCTCATATCCCGGACGCCGCCACGGCAACCACATCAGGTGGTGGTCGAACTGCCGGTTGAACTCCGCCAGCAGTTTACGGCCGTTAGCGGTTGCCGCCAGGGCAATGCCCCAATCCGGATGGGTGTGATCAATATGCTTGAAGGGCATTAGACCGTGCAGGGGAGTATCAATAGAGGCCGGGCGGTCGTGCAGGCCGAAGCGGCAAAGCGGGTAGTAGCCGACCATTTCATCTTCATAATCACTGCCTCGGTACCTGTCCTTCAGTGCGAGGAATTTGTCCATGTAGAGCCGGGCGAAGCCGTCCCGCCCCATCGAGCCGAGGTCACCACCGGACCCCTTGACCCACAATACCTCCACTTCCTGTCCCGTCAGCGGATCAGTCTGCCTGACCTTTGACGAAGTATTGCCCCCACCGAAATTGGTGATCCGCAGGTCCGAGCCGAGCAGGTTGGATCGGTAGCGCAGGGTGTCAGTCTCGTCGAGGCTCTCCGCCAGTTTGGGATCCCATTTATCCTCCAGATACTTCAGTGACATACACTTTTCCTCCAGCCATTGTTCTGAGACCTGCTACCTACCCAAGTGTACTTAAGTAAGGTGGAGCTGTTTCCGGCGGTACTGCTCATCCAGACGGGCATGGATCCGCTCCACCTCTTCCGGGGCCATGAATACCACTTCCCCCAGTGTATGGGCACCGTTGAATATTTCCGCAGCTTTCACGGCCATAGTGCTCGCGGCTAAGACCGACTCCGGGGTCGGACCGACGGTGATCATGCCATGGTTTCGCAGCAGGATCAGGTTCGGCGCGAAACCGTTTTCGCCGCTGAACCGTTCCCATCCAGTCCGGATTGCCCGCGCCAGTGCCACGCCCGGATTGACATAGTCAATAAACAGCGACCTGGGGCCGCAGCATACGACTTCATCGGGAAAGAGTCGCCGCCGGGCGAAAAGCTCGGCCTTCCCGGAGCAGAGTATCTTGTTCACTTCCACCGGGTGGGTATGACCGACAAAGTTTACCCCCTCCTGCCGCAGGAGCCAGGCGTGAAACGTGGTCTCAATCGACGGCCTGGGCTCGTCGGGATCAACCCGGGCCGCCAGCAGGGCCGCTTCCGTTGCCTCCTGATCCAGTTCCTGGTCCAGTAGAGGCAGGACGCCTTCAAATCGAACCGGCACTAGCTGCTGGAGATCCAGGGTGCCCAACTGGCTGCCACTGGCTTTGACGAAGAAAGTGCTGCCATCCACCAAGGCCGAGGTATTCCCCTCGCCAAGTAACGCCAGGCGGTTTCCCGGCTTTCCCAGTTCCAGAGAAAGTTCCAGCAGTTGTTTCCTGATGCGGACAGGATCTGTTTCCGGGGTCATCGCGAAGGCCTTATCTTATGGTGTTAATCCTCGTTTGAAATAATCTAAATCCAAGTCCTATCGACGGGCCCACCCCACCAAGCGACCTCCCTCTGGATCAGGCCAGGTGCCGGTGCCGCAGGCGGTCTACTACCACGGCGATAATAATCACCACCCCGGTGACGACCTGGGTAACCCAGGTGGGCCAGCCGTTGAGCTGGCTGCCGGTGCGGATTACGGTCATGATTATCGCCCCGACCAGGCTGCCTAGGATGGAACCCTCCCCACCCGACAGGCTGCCTCCCCCGATTACCACCGCAGCGATGATATCCAGTTCCATACCGACAGCGCCGGTCGGATCACCTTGCTCCTGGTATGACGTTAACATTATACCGGCTAATCCCGCGAAGGCCCCAGCAGCGGCATAGACGAACTGCTTGACCCGTTCGACATCTACTCCACATAGTCTGGCCGTCTGCTCGTTGGAGCCTACGGCATAGATATGGCGTCCGAGGGGAGTGTATCTCAGGAATCCGGCGATTATCACGGCCAGGAATAGCATGAGCCAGCCACCAGGAGGTATCAGGAGCCATTTCTGATCAGGCGGGAGTGTTGCCAGAAGTTCATTCAACCAGGTAGGTTCCACGTTCACCGGCATACCTCTGGCCAGTCCCTTGGCAAAGCCCCGCACCGCCAGCATCATGCCCAGGGTTACGATAAAGGGCACCATCCTGAGGCGGGTGATGAGCATACCGTTGATAAATCCCAGCATGGCAGCAACCAGCAGGCACCCGAGAACAGCTAGGATCGGGCTGAGACCGAGGGATTGGATCAGCAGGGCCACAACCACCGAGCTCATGGCGATAATTGATCCCGCTGACAAGTCGATCCCGGCGGAGATGATGACCATGGTCATCCCGAGGGCCGCCACACCCACGATGACGGACTGCTGGATGATAGTCTCCAAAGCCATAAAGGTGACGATCCTGGCATTCAGGAGGGCGAAAAAGCCGTATACCAGCAGCAGGGCCAGCAGCGGGCCAAAGCGGTTGAGCCAGCCCAGGCGCTTCACGGTGGTAGCATTGTTATGGCTGGCCGGTGCCAGTTTCTTAAATAACTCTGTGATATTCACGCGACACCACTCTCCCCGGTGGCAGCCAGCATCAGCTGGTGCTCATCCAGGTCTTTCACCGGTCTGGCCTCACAAAGCCGGCCGCGATGCATCACAGCCACCCTATCACAAACACCCAGCAGCTCGGGAAGGTAGCTGCTGATCATAAGCACGGCCTTGGGCTTGCGACCAGTGGTTCCCGTTCCGGAGGCCAGCTCATCAATGACCTGGTATATCTTGGCCTTCGCAGCTACGTCAATACCTCGTGTCGGCTCGTCCAGCAGCAGGACATCCACGTCGTGTTGGAGCAGACGGGCCAACGCCACCTTCTGCTGGTTGCCACCTGACAGCTCCACTACCTTTTGAACAGAGGTGAGGCAGTGAATATCCAGCCCCTCAACCCATCTCTGGGTGGCTCTCTGCTGATGCTGTGGGAGAACCAATCCCAGGGGTCCCAATCCCTTAAGTCTGGAGAGTGTGATGTTTTCCGCGAGGCTGAGATCCAGCGCCAGCCCTTCCTCCTGACGATCCTCACTGAGCATCCCCACTCCCTGGCGCCAGCGGGCTTTGGGGGAGGCGGGGCCCGTGATCGTTCCAATCCTGATCTGCCCCTGCCTGACAGGGTCAATGCCAAATATAGCCCGGAGCAGCTCGGTCCGACCGGCGCCCACGAGACCGAAGATCCCCAGCACTTCTCCCCGGTAGAGCGTCAGACTGGCCGATTCGGGCATTTTATTGCCGCCCAGGTTTTCTATCATCAGTGCGGTTTCCCCAGGAGTGCGGGTTGACCGGGGATAAAGTTCCTCCACTGTCCGCCCCACCATCATCTGAACGATTTCACCGGGTGTTACTGTGCTGATGTCACAAGTTTTGACTACAGTGCCGTCAAGCAGCACGGTAACGCGGTCCGCAATCCTTTGCACCTCCTCCAGAAAGTGGGAGATATAGATAATAGACAGCCCCTGTTCCTTGAGCTTTTTAATTATTTCGAATAGCCGCTCAATATCCTCGCGAGACAGGCTACTGGTAGGTTCGTCGAGGATCAGGACCCGGCATCCGACGGCCAACGCCCGCGCAATCTCCACCAGCTGCCTGGCGCTGACTGGAAGGTCCCCCGCCCGGCGCTGCGGTTCAATTTCAGCATGCCCGAACTGGGCCAGCGTCTCAAGCGTACGCGCCCGGACTTCCTCCCAGCGAACCAGCCCCCATTTATTGGTCGGCTCCATACCCAGCAGGATATTCTCCTCTACCGAGAGGTGTGGCGCCAGTGAAAGCTCCTGATAGATCATGGCGACCTGCTCGTGGCGGGCATCCAGTGGACTGCGGGGGACGAAAGATTGACCATCGAGGTACATGGTCCCTTCATCGGGCTGGTGGGCGCCGGAGAGAACCTTCATCAGAGTACTCTTACCCGCACCGTTTTCCCCTACCAGGGCATGTACTTCACCGGCTGCCACTGAGAAATCAACTTGAGACAGTGCCACGGTCGCGCCAAAGTGCTTTGTGATCCGCCGCATCTCTAGGCGCGGGGACTGGGGTGAGTGCATATTTACTGAAGGCTCAGCCATTTTTCAATATCCGGCTTGATCATCTCCTGGATCTCCGGTTTATCGAGGTCATCAGGCCCAACAAAGAGTACACCGGTATCAATTCGCTTCTCGACTTTCCGGCCTTGGATATGCTCCACTAGCGTCTTTACGCCCAGGTAGCCCATATTAAAGGGATTTTGAAGTACCAGTCCGTTGATCTCACCCTGACGAATACCTTCGACTAGGGGATCCTCAGCGTCGAAACCGACGTACTTGACGGCACCTGCCAGACGCTGCCGTTTGAGGGCTTGGTGCATACCGTAGGTAGTGGAGGAATTGGGGCAGAAAATGCCGTCAATAGTAAGCTGGCCTTGCTCGTCCTTGAAGCGGATTAGGAGGTTCTCGGCCGCCTGCTGGGCGGTGGATTGCGTTACGCCGCCGTACTGCTCTTGACTAGCAACCTCGATACCTGGGAATTCCTTAATCGCCTCTAAAAATCCGCCCACCCGGTTTTCGGTGCTGGCAGACCCCTCGGCATACCGCAGTGCAATGACCTTCCCCTGACCACCGAGTAACCGGCCCAGCTGCTGACCACCGATACGTCCACCCTGCCAGTTGTCCGTTGCTACGAAGCTGGTATATATACTCTCCGAGTCCTTGAGCCCGGAATCAATGATCACCACCGGGATGCCGTTCTTGACCGCCGATCTTACCGGACGACGGAGGGCCATGTCATCCAGGGGAGCCAGGACAATACCGGATACCTGGTTCACCACCTGATTATCCACGAGGGCGATCTGCTGCTGGCGGTCATCTTCCTTTTCCGGGCCAATCCACGACATGTGTATGCCAAGCTCTTTAGCGGCTTTGATAGCCCCGGCATGAACCGACTGCCAAAAAATATGTGTCGTCCCCTTGGGGATCACCGCTATCGTCAGCTGCTTCTGGTCCTTACCGTCCCGACCGCATGAGATAACTCCAGTCACCAGAACACCTGCTGAGAGTAGCAATAACCATCTACGCATCAATTAGGCCCTCTTTCGCTATATTCCAAAATCCGGGCACCAGGGTGGGATTGATAATGACCTGCCAACTCCCGGGAATTCCATCAGAGCCTTCCGCCCGGCGCTGTACAGTTTCCGCCACCTGTGTAAATCGAACATCACAGCTGGGTAGAAAATTATGCATTCAATCTGGTGCAACAGACTTTAATATAAGCACGATGAGTCCTGATTGCACGGACGCAAGTGCAGTGAGTGAACCGGGCTTGAACTCTTCAGAATTTCCCATGGTAAAATTCCGTTGATATTCAAGGATTCCCTTAGCTACTTTTCAACAATCTAACGAATTCAGTTGAATGGCCAATTCGAATAAACATAAGCCAGGCAACGACCCTTCGCTGAAGATGGGAGTAGGATGAAGAAAGTACGAGTTATAGCTACCGGGAGGGTTCAGGGAGTATGGTTCAGAGCAGCTACCCGTGATAAGGCGATACAATTAGGCGTCAACGGGTATGTCCGGAATCTGGCTAATGGTAACGTTGAATTCGTCGCCGAGGGTGACGATTCTGAAGTGGACCAGCTCCTTCAATGGGCCTGGCATGGACCGCCGCTGGCGCGGGTCGATGATGTCAAGGTCGAAATTCTACCATATGATAATGAATATACTGACTTCAGAGTCGGATACTGATCCTTACTAACTGAGTTTCCTCTAAATTCAAGACAGTATCTGAACAAATATTGGATGTCTGGAATTCCAGGAGAATAATCGAATCAACTCCCTTTTTGGCATTATTCTATCAAGCGTAGCCATTTAGATAACATCTTTTGGTCGTGCTTCGAGAACTATAGCACAACAACTCATCATACTCGATAATACCTTACTCCCTAAGAACCACCTTAAGGTTCTCGAAGAGGATTCCCTATCTGCCTCATGTTCATTCAGGAGCTTGCCCTGCCCGTTATGGAAAGCACATCTTCAGTTACCAGTGGGTGTATCTATATTTTTAATAACTGGTTATTCTTTCGATTGAAAAATTTGCGTATTAATCCCTGACCATTACCAGGAGTTTCCCACGGAGAACTCAGGTGAAATAAAGGAACTCCCCAGGGAAAGTCTCTTGCGATAGAAGATTGGTATGTACCATTACTTATGCGTCCTCGACCACAAAGCCGCTGAAATGATTTTTACAAAACCCAGGAACCTTCAGTCAATCCATGACTTCGGTTGTGGGCAGGTCTCAAACGACTGGTTCTCCGGGGAGAGCTTCCTGAGAACCCTTTCTTGATTGCCCAGGGGGAGCGGGATTAAATTGACCTGCTTTCTGTAATAATACTTTAGCAGTCGGGGTATAGGTGGCGACTACAGCAGATTTTCGCAACAGTATGGTTATTGAACACAAGGGTGGCCTTTGGAAGATCGTGGAGTTCCTTCACGTAAAGCCGGGGAAAGGACCTGCCTTTGTGCGAACCAAGCTGAAAAATATCCGCACCAGCCAGGTTGTTGATGAGACCTTTCGTGCTGGGGAGAAAGTAACGGAGATACGGGTTGAGGCCCGCAACCTCACTTACCAGTACAATGATGGTCAGCACTACTACTTCATGGACAATGATACTTATGAACAGCTGGCCCTTACCACGGATCAGGTGGGGAGCGTCACCGATTTTCTGACCGATAACCTGGAAGTCACGGTCGCCTTCCATGAGAACGATCCGGTAGAGGTTCGCATTCCCCAGCATATGAATCTGAAAGTAATGGAGACCGAACCTGGAGTAAGGGGAGATACCGCCACCGGCGGAAGTAAACCCGCTGCCCTGGAGACCGGAGTGGTAGTGCAGGTGCCGCTCTTTATTGAAAAGGGTGAAACTATCCGCATCGACACCAGGGAGCGGCGTTATATTGAGCGTGTAAAGAAGTAATTTTTCGAACAAACTGATGACCAACTAGAGGGGGTCATGCTCAAGGGTAAACTGAAAGAAATTATTGCTATCGTCGAAGAGAGCAACGTCCACGAAGTGGAGGTTTCTACCTGGTGGGGACGTAAGATCCGAGTTACAAAGGACTCGTCCGACCCGGCAAAGGATTCTCCCAATGTCTCGGTTCATACCGAACCACAGGTTTCCACCGATAGCATCAGCGATGATCAGCTGGTTAAGGCTACCACCGGAGTAGATATATCTATGCCGGTGAAGGATACCTCCAAGCACCAAAAAATCCATGCGCCGATTGTCGGCACCTTCTACCGGGCGCCTTCGCCTGAGTCGTCTCCTTATATTAATGTAGGAGATAAAATTTCCGTCGGCCAGACGATTTGCATCATTGAAGCCATGAAGATCATGAACGAGATCGAAAGCGACGTTGATGGCACGGTGGTGGATATCCTGGTGGAAAATGCCTCCCCAGTGGAGTTCAACCAGCCCCTCGTGGTCGTGGATCCAGGCTAAATTTAGTGCAGACAGCATTGACCGTCCTATTGTCTGACCTACCGACTGTCCTGATACTGCCCGGGGAACCGGAACATGTTTGAGAAAATACTAATTGCTAACCGGGGGGAGATTGCCCTGCGGATCATTCGGGCTTGTCATGAACTGGGTATCTCCACCGTGGCGGTTTATTCCACCGCTGATGAGCTGGCGCTGCATGTGCGGTTTGCAACCGAAGCCGTGTGCATCGGTCCACCTGAGGGCAGTAGAAGTTACCTCCATATCCCTGCGATTATCTCCGCTGCGGAGCTAACCAATGCTGATGCTATCCATCCTGGGTACGGATTTCTGGCGGAAAATGCCGAGTTTGCCACCATCTGCGAAGATCACGGCATAACCTTTATCGGACCTAAAGCCGATACCATTCGACTGATGGGCAACAAATCGGAGGCCAGAAAGACGATGATAAAAGCCGGGGTCCCTGTTACACCCGGTTCCCGGGATGTCATTCATAACGTGCAGGAGGTCGTTCAGGAAGCTGAGGAGTTGGGATATCCGGTGATGGTAAAGGCCTCGGCAGGTGGCGGTGGTCGGGGAATGCGACTGGTAGAAAGTCCGGAGCTGCTTCCGGAGGCCTTTATCCAAGCCCAGCATGAGGCCCGGAACGCTTTCGGAAACGGCGACCTGTATCTTGAAAAATTTATCACTGAGCCCCGCCATATTGAAGTACAGATAATGGGTGATCCAAGTGGCAAGGCCGTGGCCTTGGGCGAAAGGGAATGTTCCATTCAGCGGCGGCACCAGAAGCTGATAGAGGAATCCCCCTCACCAGCGGTGAACGGGCCTCTGAGGGAGAAGATCTGCAAGGCCGCGGTTCGGGCCGCTGAAAAAGTAAAATATCTCGGCGCCGGTACGGTGGAGTTTCTGCTGGATGGTGAGAACGACTTCTACTTCATGGAAATGAACACTCGCATTCAGGTCGAGCACCCGGTGACCGAGATGGTCTACGGGACCGATCTGCTTAAGACCCAGCTTGGTGTCCATGCGGGAATTCCAATGCCGGACTGGGTAAGGAAGGCCAGTTTGCGGGGGCACGCAATCGAGTGCCGCATCAATGCCGAAGATCCCAGTCACGATTTCCGACCTTCGCCGGGATTAATCACCAGCTTCCACGTCCCTGGTGGTATGGGAGTACGGGTCGACACCGCTGCTTATGCCGGATACCATGTGCAGCCCTACTACGATTCCATGATTGCCAAGCTGATCGTTCATAGCAACTCTCGGGACTCGGCTATTAACCGGATGCAACAGGCCTTGGAGGAATTCGTCATTGAGGGCATCCCCACTACCATTCCCTTTCATCAGCAGGTACTTGCGGATCCCGATTTCCGCCGGGGCGAGTTTACCACATCCTTCCTCGAAACATTTCAGTATCAACCGATTGAGGAATCCGAATGAATATTCCTGAAGATCTGTTTTATACCAAGGATCACGAGTGGGTTCGACTGGAAGACGATACGGCTACCGTTGGCATTACTGACTTTGCCCAGGGAGAATTGGGCGATATTATATTTCTGGAGTTTCCCGACGTTGGAGATGCTTTCAACCAGGGAGAAGCCTTCGGTACGGTGGAAGCTGTTAAAACCGTGGCTGATCTGTTCATGCCCATTTCCGGAGAGGTCATCGTCGTCAATACCGATCTGGAAGAGGCACCGGAGAAGGTAAACAGCGATGCCTACGGCGAAGGCTGGATGGTGAAGGTCAAGCTTTCCAATCCCGCCGAGAAGGAGCATCTCCTTAACGCCGTTGCTTATAAGGACCTTATTTAGTGACTCAGACGCACCCTTATATCCCGGCTACCGAAACCGAGGAACAGGAAATGCTCAAGGCTATCGGTGTCCAGTCTTTTGAGGAGCTCATCAAGATCATTCCCGCAGAGCTGCGAGCGAACGGGGAGCTCGGTTTGGATCCAAGCCTGTCTGAGATGGAGGTATCCAGCGGATTTAATAGCCTGGGAAGCATGAACCGCCCTGCCGCCAACGGGATCTGTTTCTTGGGCGGTGGGGCTTACGACCACTATACTCCTGAGACAGCTAAGGCTATCGTCCAACGCTCGGAATTCTATACTGCCTATACCCCCTACCAGGCGGAGGTAAGCCAGGGGACTTTGCAGGTGATGTACGAGTTTCAGAGCCTGGTGTGCGAGCTCAGCGGTCTGGATGTAGCTAACGCCAGCTTGTACGATGGTGCCTCGGCTGCGGCGGAGGCGTGTCTCCTTGCCCTCAGCGCTAGCGATTGCGAGAAGATTCTTCTGCCGGAGACTCTATGCCCCCGTACTAGGGCTGTGATCGAGACCTACCTTCAGAACCGGTCTGCTGAGGTTGTATCCGTTGCTAGCCGTGACGGCCGGATCGACCTGGATAACCTGGCGGCCGAATCAACAGAGGCCGCTGGAGTAGTGATCCAGTCTCCCAACTATCTGGGCTTGCTGGAGGACTGGGCTGCTGCCCGACGGGTACTGACAAATAACGACACGCTCCTTATCGCCGCCGCCGATCCTCTTACACTGGGCCTCTTGGAAAGTCCGGGTGCCGCTGGAGCTGATGTGTATGTTGGTGAAGGGCAAACCTTGGGCATTCCTCTCTCCTATGGCGGCCCATACCTGGGATTAATGGCAACCAGAGAAAAGTATATCCGACGGCTTCCGGGACGCATCGCCGGTCGTACCGTTGACCGGCAGGGCCATCCGGGATTCGTCATGGTGCTACGTACACGAGAGCAGGATATTCGCCGGGAAAAAGCTACCTCCAATATCTGTACGAATCAGGGACTCATGGCCCTCTGGGCGACAGTCTATTTGTCAATGCTAGGCAGGGAAGGCCTACAGCGGCTGGCAAGGTTGTGCTTTGACAAGAGCCAGTATCTAGGACAGGCCATCGCCGGGCTCCAGGGTTTTGAGTTGCCCTTCGGCTTCGGCTATGTAAAAGAATTTGTGGTCCGAACACCCATCCCAGCACGGGACCTGTGTAGCAGGGCTGAAAAAGAGGATCTTTTCATGGGCACTGTTGCCTGGCAAGGGGAAGAGCTGCTACGGCTGGCCGTAACTGAAAAACGGACCAAGGCGGAAATGGACCACCTTGTAGATTTCTTGGGGAAGGCGACTTCGTGAGTGTCCTCCAATCACTGCTGGAGCGGCTTTCGATCCAGAAGGGTAACTACCTCGTGCTCATCGATCCCGACCGCAAGAACGACGGCCGTCTGGATGACCTGGTGGCAGCCGTGAACGAGTCGGGTGCTGATGCTATCCTGGTTGGCGGCAGCCTGATCATGGACGGCGGCTTTGAGAAGCGGGTGGGAATTATCAAGGCGGCCTCCAGGGTGCCTGTAATCCTGTTCCCCGGCGCTTCCAATCAGCTCACGGGGCAGGTGGATGCAGTGCTGTTCATGTCCCTGCTCAGCGGGCGGAATCCCCAGTACCTGATTGGTGAGCAGGTGCAGGCTGCACCGGTGGTGAAATACCTGGGATTGGAGGTAATACCGACTGGCTACCTCCTTATGGCGGGGGGTAGTCCTACGGCAGTGGAATTCATGAGCAGCAGCCAACCGCTGCCCATGGACAAGCCCGATATCGTTCTGGCCCATGCTCTGGCGGCCCAATTTCTGGGCATGTCCCTTATCTACTTGGAGGCTGGCAGTGGCGCCCTACGGTCTGTCCCTGAAGAGACAATCCGCTACATTGCTGGGGAGCTGGACATCCCCCTGGTCGTGGGCGGTGGTATCCGCGAACCTGCCGAGGCGGCCGGGAAAGTCAGGGCGGGTGCCCGGTTCGTAGTTACCAGCACCGTTCTTGAAAAAGAGAGTCGTCTATCCACCCGAGGCCTGGATACCATGCGGGCTTTCGCCTCAGCGATCCACGAAGGCTGATGGCCGTAGAAGCCCTGCCGGGTGAAGAGTACATTCAGGAGTATCTCCTGTACGCCAGGATCGAACGTAACCTCTCACCAGCCACCCTCCAGGCCTATCACAGCGATTTAACACGTTATCTATACTATCTGAGAGAACACGGTGTCAAAGACCTCAACGAGGTGCGCCAAGGCCAGGTGCGAGGGTATACCCGCTGCCTGAACTCCTTGTACCTCTCTGCGGCAACCATTCACCGCTCCTTTTCAGCCATCAGAGGTTTCCATCATTTCCTGTTGACGGAAGAACGCGTTGCCAAAGATCCCTCAGCTTTCCTGGAACCCCCCAAACTGCCCCAGCGCTTGCCCAAAGTGCTGGAAGTACACGAAATCGAAGCTATTCTGGAGGCGGTGGATACCGACAAACCGCTGGGAATCCGGGATCGATCTATCATCTCCCTCCTGTATGCCTGCGGTTTGCGGGTATCAGAACTCATAGGGCTGCGGCTCATCAATCTCATGCTGGAGGATGAGTTGGTGCGGGTTCTGGGTAAGGGTTCCAGGGAACGGGTAGTTCCCATTGGTCGGAAAGCCATCGACGATCTGGAGAATTATGTTTACAGCGTAAGACCTGCGTTAGCCCGGAAAGGGAAAAACGCTGGAGAGGTTTACCTGAGCATCCGCGGTAATCCACTTACCCGCATGAGTGTCTGGAATATTTTCAGCCGCTGGTCGGTAAACGCCGACATCCAAAAGGAAATTTCACCACACACCCTGCGGCATAGCTTCGCAACCCACCTGTTGGAAGGAGGCGCCGACCTGCGCGCCGTTCAGGAAATGCTGGGCCACGCCGACATCGCCACCACCCAGGTTTACACCCACCTGGATAGGGATTACCTGAAAGAGGTGCATCAAACGTATCATCCCAGAGGATAGTGTATCAAGGCTTGAAAAAATGATGGAAACATACAGGCATATTGTGAATATGCTGGGGGAGTGATGAATATCACCGCTTACTGGAATATGGCATACCTTGAGGGCTGTTGTGCTTAACCTGCAGACCCTTATCCTTCTTATCCCGGTCATACTGCTGGCCTTGTCGGTTCATGAATTCTCCCATGGATTGGTGGCCTACCGCCTGGGCGATCCCACAGCCAAGTATGCTGGCCGACTCACCCTTAATCCTATCTCGCACCTCGATCCCATCGGCACTATTATGTTGTTCCTGGTGCACTTCGGCTGGGCCAAGCCAGTGCCGGTGGACCCGCGTTATTTTTCCAATCCCAAGCAGGACATGCTTCGGGTGGCTCTGGCAGGTCCCGTCTCCAATATGATCCTGGCGTTCATCAGCGGGATGGTTATCCGCGTGATCAAAGTTAATCCCGATCCGTTCATGGGTAGTTATCTAG
Source organism: Fidelibacterota bacterium (assembly GCA_020354025.1). GTDB lineage: Bacteria > Fidelibacterota > Marinisomatia > SCGC-AAA003-L08 > TS1B11. Next base: position 932,350 of record CP070638.1, read on the forward strand.
GAGAAGCATTCATCGCCATGTTATACCTGAGCCTCCAGATCAATCTGGCATTGGCGGTGTTCAACCTGCTGCCGGTTCCTCCACTGGACGGCTCAAAAGTGCTTTACGGCCTGCTGCCGCCCCAATATGAGCACATGGCCTATAATCTGGAGCGCTATGGTCCTGGTATCCTGTTCGGCCTGATCCTTTTCGGCATGATCACCGGATTCTCCATTCTCTGGGCCTTCATTGGTCCCTTTGTTGGCTTCTTCTCAACCCTCTTCGCCGGGGCATGAGGTTCACCTCGGATCCGTCTGACCGGCCTACGCGTAGTCGAGACGGCCAGCGCCGCGTGGAGTTCCGCCGTCTACGCGATCAACGGTGGAACAAGCTCACTATCTGGCGCTACTTTGCCCTCCTGATCCTGGTTATCCTGCTACTTAAATTCCTGTACTCCCTCACAACAAGCCCATGATGCAGCTGGTTGAGTGTGTGCCCAACTTCTCAGAAGGGCGGGATCAGGAAGTGATCCAGTCTATAACAGACGCCATTTCCCGAGTAAGCGGGGTACGACTGCTGCATGTAGACTCCAGCACTGACGCCAATCGTACGGTCGCAACCTTCGTAGGCCAGCCGGGATCTGTAGGTGAAGCAGCCTTTCAAGCCATCTCCAGGGCAGCAGAGCTGATTGACATGCGTCGTCACCAGGGTGCGCATCCCCGTCTGGGAACCACGGATGTCTGCCCCTTCGTGCCACTAGCAGGAGTCTCAGTGGAAAAATGTATCCGGCTAGCCCGGAGAGTGGGAAAGCGTGTCGGCCGGGAACTGGCGATTCCGGTCTATTTTTACGGCGCCGCTGCAGATCCTGATCGCTGTCGCCTTGCTGACATTCGTAGGGGGGAATACGAGGGTCTTTCGCAAAAGCTGACCACCCCGAAGTGGAAGCCCGACTGTGGGCCGACGGAATTTAAGCCAAGGACAGGTGCTACGATCATCGGCTCCCGCAACCTACTCATCGCCTTTAACGTGAACCTGAACACCACAAACCAAGCTCGAGCCAGCGAGATCGCCCTGGCTGTCCGGGAGCGGGGACAGGCCAAGCGTGATGCTGACGGCCGGATCGTTCGGGATAGCAGAGGCCGGGCGGTACGCCAATTGGGTGCTCTCAGGGCAACCCGGGCTATGGGATGGTTTATACCGGAGTATAACTGCGCTCAGGTCAGCTTGAATCTGGAGGACTATCGGCTAACACCACCACATGCAGCCCTGGAGGAAGTACGGCGACAGGCGCGGCTGCGAGGCCTGGAAGTGACTGGCAGCGAACTGGTGGGTATGGTCCCCCTGGAAGCTATGCTTATGGCCGGACGGTACTATATTGAGGAAGCGGGCAGCTCACTATCGGAGATCGGGATAGCCGATACCAATGTAGCGTCACCTGCGAGTCCTACGGGAAGCTACCCGGAGGAGGAGCTGGTAGCGACTGCAATCCGGTCCATGGGAATGTCGAAGATAAGGCAATTCAAGCCCGAAGAGAGTATCATTGAATACCGGCTGCGTCAGGAAGGCAGCCCCTGGGCGGAATCGGTGGATCGGCTGGCGGCCTGTCATGAGGAACCCACCACCGCGGGGGAAGTAGTAAGTGATTCGTATTGAAATGGGGCTTTGGGTGGAAACCTGGTATGAGTAGGATCAAGCGCATGTCCGCCGCCCTGGCCGACCAGATCGCAGCTGGTGAGGTAGTGGAGCGGCCAGCCTCGGTGGTAAAGGAGCTCATCGAGAACGCCATCGACGCCGGTGCTAACGACATCGCCGTTGTCGTCCAGCAGGGGGGACGCAGCCTGATCCAGGTCACCGACAACGGCAACGGTATGGATAGCGAGGACCTGGTCTTGGCTTTCGAACGCCACGCCACCAGCAAGATCGAATCCGCTGACGATCTGACCCGTATTGCGACCCTGGGATTTCGGGGTGAAGCGCTCCCCAGTATCGGATCTGTGGCCCAGGTGCGGGCTCTGACATCGGTGAACCTGAACGAAGGCAACGAGATCACCGTAGATGGTGGCAAGAGCAAGGGTGTGAAACCGGCACCAGCGGTGGGGGGCACAACCATCCAGGTGAAGAACTTATTCTATAATACCCCTGCTCGCAGGAAATTTCTCAAACGGCCCGCCACCGAGAACCAACACATTGTTGAGGTAGTGCGCCGGTTTGCTCTGTGCTACCCTGGAGTCGCTTTCAGCCTCACCAGCGGCGGCCGGGAGACCTACCGTCTGCCACCGGCGGAGCTCAGACAACGCATTGGCGCCGTCTTTGATCGTTTCTACCAGCAGTCCCTGAAGGAAGTATTTCTAGAAAAACCACCCTTCGAGGTAGAAGGCTATGTGGGGAACCTGAACCTGGTGCGAGGTCGTCCCGGAGAGCAGTACATCTTCCTCAACCGCCGGGCGGTGCAGGACCGCCTGCTTAACAGCGCCGTATACAGCTCCTACCGTTCCCTCATAAGCCGTGGAGAGTATCCTTTCTTTGTCTTAAATATTGCTATACCGGCGGAAATGGTGGACGTGAACGTGCATCCGGCCAAGAGCGAGGTGCGCTTTCAGGACGAGTGGCGGGTATATCACGTTGTCAAGACGGCGGTGACCGAAGCCATCCGGGACATTCCCGGCATGATACCTGATCTTGCGTCGCCGATCGAGAGAGAGCTTCCCCGGACCTTCCCGACGTCAACAACGGCAGGGATTCCGCATCAGGCACCGGCCGCAGGCCTATTTGAAGCCGCTCCCAGGCCGGCTTCCGGGCCCGATTCCGATGATGCCGCAATCCGTATCGGGAAGACAGTACCAGGGATTGATCCCGCCTCCTCAGTGGATGAAACGGCGCGGGCCCGACCCGAGCTGCTCTATAATCCTGAATCCATCTGGCAAGTGCATAACAGGTATATCCTGAGCCAGGTGACCTCGGGAATTGTGGTAATCGACCAACACGTAGCCCATGAGCGAGTGCTGTTCGAGGAGGCTCGAAAAGCATTCGCTGGTCGAGCATTGTCTTCCCAGACGGTGTTGTTTCCCCAGGCTATCGAGCTGGCCCCTGACGAGTTCACCCGGCTGGTGGACCTAATCCCCAGCCTGGAGCGGCTGGGATTCCGCGTCCGGGAATTCGGTAAGAACACGGTGGTGGTTGACGGCGTGCCCACCGATGTGGTCTGGGGACGGGAGCGAGAGATCATCCGGGATATCCTGGACAACTACGGTGAGGGGCGAAGCGGAACCGAGTTTTTCGACCAGCTGGCAGCAGCCTACGCCTGCAAGGCGGCCATCAAGGCCGGGGATCCCCTGGCGCTGGAAGAAATGGTAAGCCTTGTAGATCGCCTCTTCGCTACCGAGAATCCCTATTACTGCCCGCACGGCCGGCCCATCGTGGTGCACCTCTCCTTGCAGGAGCTGGACAAGCGCTTTGAGCGGATTTGAAGTCGTAATTACTTACCCCAGAAGCCTGCCCATTCTGATAAGCGACACACGAGTTTTACCTGGGATGATGTCGTATTTATTAGTGGTCATAAGTTTAAGGATGGGGAATAAGGAGGAGCGGCGTGAGATCTGATCCCGAATGTCTGGTGTGTATACTTAAACAGTCATTGAATACCGCTAGAATTATCACTTCCGATATCAACCTCCTTAGAACGATCATCGACCAGACAGCTGAGCAGATCCTGCGAAGTGATTTAGCCCTAACACCTGCTGCGCTCTCGAAACCGGTTTACGAGATTGTCGCTGGCGTCACTGGCACAAAGGACCCGTTTCGAGAACTGAAACACCGAACAAACCTGGAAGCGTTGCAGCTACTCCCAGAGCTCGAAGCGAATATTGCAGATGCAGACGATCCTTTGAGCATCGCCCTGCACCTGGCTGTAGCCGGGAACATAATTGATCTGGGGATCGGGCACGATTTCGATCTTATCAATGACATCAAGGCTATCCTGAATACCGAATTTGCCGTTGATGACACCGAAGACTTCCGGAGGGACCTCCAGCCGGGGAGGCAGTTATTATTCCTCGGCGACAATTCGGGCGAGATCGTTTTTGATCGTATTCTGGTTCAGGAACTTGTCGGAAGAGGATTGGCGGTTACCTATTGCGTCAAGTCCGGGCCTATCATCAACGATGCCACCATGGAAGATGCACTGCAGGCGGGTCTGACGGAAATGGTCCCTGTCATCGAGACCGGCTCAAACGATATCGGGGTAGATTTCAACCGCATCAGCAGCGAATTCGAGGCCGCTTTCAACAGGGCGGATATCATCATTGCCAAGGGACAGGGTAATTTTGAGACCTGCGACGATGCGTCCGGAAATATATATTTTCTCCTGAAGGCGAAATGCGATGTGGTCGCCCGCGAGCTGGGTGTCACAACCGGTGATATCGTCTTCACGCATTCACCGGCCTGATGCGGCGCTCAGGCTTGAGTAATTAGTGCTCTGCCCGGGTCTGCCGGGCCACTTGCACCAGATCCCCCAGATCCGGAGCATAAGGCCGCAGCACGAAACTGTAGCTGTACGGCTGGGCGGGCAGGCGATACTTTGGCCTCGGTCTAGCGTTCTCACTCCAGCCATCGTCTCCCCCAACTCCCATCTGCCGGTAATCCAGATTCAGGGTGATGGTATCCCGCCTGGGCAGTTCGTTGATGTGGGTAGCCTGCTCCAGGTCGGCACTGGTGTATGGCCAGGCACTGATATAGAGCTCCGGCTGCCCGGCGGCCAGCAGTCCTACGCCATTTTCCCCTGAGAGGGCTACCCAACGAACTCCGGTCTTGTTGCCGTTTTCCTGAGGTCTGACAAAATCGTGGATGAAGTCGGTTACAAGGCCGGACCAGATGCCAAAGGCACCACCTTCCTGCCGATCCCAATAGGTATCATGCGGTCCCCTGCCATACCAGGTGATATTTTCCAGGCTACCGGGTACCGCTAGCTGCATCCCAAAGCGCGGCAGGTTTGGTAGGTCTTTCCTGCTGGGCATGAGACTGCCCTCTACAACGACGTCTCCATTGCCATAGATGACATAGGTCGTCCGATAGGTGCATTTCACTTCTGTCAAGTCCGCTTCTACCGCCACCCGGACCACCTGGGGCCGGGGTTGTGTCACAGTAATCAGGGTCACCGAGCGATGACGGCCTGCATCCCGCCAGATCCCGGATCGGGCGGGCATACCACCCACCCCAAAGGTGAAGGTAGGATCCCACTCGCTTTTAATGTCATTATCCAGAGGCTTCCGCCAGAAGTTGGGGACCAGTGGCGCTGAGATCAGCTCCTGCCCCTTATAGGTGAAGCCCTCCAGAGCCCCACTCCCCCTGCCGATGGTTACGGCAAAGTCCGGCCCCTGAACGCTTACTCTCCCCGGCGTTTCCTCCACTTGAACACCAGGGAGCGAATTGGCGTCAACGGGAGGCAGCGGCGGCACTTCCCAGGGCAGGATAAATTGATCCCAGGCTACGATGTGGTCTTCCTCAGCCCAGGGAGCAGCCTCGGCAAGTGTAAATGTGATTTTCAGGATGTACTCTACGCCAGGCTCGAGGCGGCGTTTCTTGTAGGGGACTCGAACCTCTGCCGATTGCCCCGGCTCTAATTTCGAACGCTTGAGCTTCCCCTCCTGCCAGACCTGCCCATCGGCGAGCACTTCCCAATTAGCCCTGACAAAATCCAATCTTAAAAAATCGTAGGCGTTACGGATTCGCACCAGTCCTTTTCCCAGGTCTACCGGCGAAACGCGGATACGCTGGTAGATCTTCTTTACCTCGTAGATCTCAGGTTCCACCTTGCGGTCCGGTCCCACAATGCCGTTGCAGACCATGGTGCCATCCGAGGGAATATCGGGAGGACCATAGTCACCGCCATAGGTCCAGTACATGCGTCCTTGGTCGTCGAATTTGCGCAAGGCCTTGTCAGCCCAGTCCCAGATGAAGGCCCCGATAATACGGTTCGGCTGTTCGATCAGCTCCCAGTACTCGGGCAGATTGGCGGTGGCATTCCCCCGGGAATAGGCGTACTCGCACAGGACTATCGGCCTGCGATCGATCTCATTTGTCAGCATCTGCCGCAGATGATCTACGGTGGGGTACATCCTGCTCCGCACATCCACGAAGAATGGATCGGCAGGATCGCCCTGGGCGCCTTCATAGTGGATAAGGCGCGTCGGATCATAGGCCTTCATCCAGCTGGCCATGGCGGCGTGGTTCGGACCCCAGCCCGACTCATTACCGAGTGACCAGAAAATCACCGAGGGATGATTCTTGTCTCGCTCCACCAGGCGCACGCCACGGTCCACCATCGCGTTGTGCCATCGGGGATCGTTGGCGATATATCCGGCTACACCATGGGTCTCTATATTGGCCTCGTTAATGAGATAGATACCGTACTCATCGCAGAGGTCGTACCACTTGGGATCGTTGGGATAGTGGCTGGTGCGGACGGCGTTGATATTGTGCTGCTTCAGGAGTAGGATATCCTGTAACATCTGTTCGATAGGAACGGCATCGCCCCGGTCGGTGTGGTGCTCATGACGGTTCACGCCGTATAGCAGCACCGACCGGCCGTTCACCATGAGCCGCTCGTCCCTGATTTCCACCTCCCGGAAACCGATTCGCTCGCTCTCGGCCTCCACAACCCGACCCCCGTCATCTACCAGGGTGACGACAAGCGTGTAAAGGTTGGGAGTTTCAGCGGACCATTTCAGGGGATTTTTTACCTCACCCTTCAGTAGGTCAGGCCGAACGTCTGAGCGGGGATCGGCATACCAGGCATCCATCACGGTCAGAGCATCCACCGCCAGCGGCCGCCTGAACAATGGCTTCTGCCGGTTGTCATACAGCTGGGCCTGGACGGACCAGCCCGCCAGATTCTCCCCGGAGTAATTCACCAGCCTTGGCCGTACGGTCAAGGTAGCATTACGGTATCGGTCATCCAGGTCCGTGCGCACGAAAAAATCGGCGATATGCACCTCGGGTGTGGCGAACAGATAGACATCACGATAGATGCCGCTCAGGCGCCAGGTATCCTGATTCTCCAGGTAGCTCCCATCACACCAGCGATAGACTTCCACCGCCAGGGTATTACTCCCAGGCTTCAAGTATGGTGTAAGGTTGAACTCAGCCGGGAGACGGCTTCCCTGGCTGTAGCCAACCTTCTGCCCGTTCAACCAGATGTAGAACGCGCTTTTAACGCCATCAAAGTGGATGAAAATCTGCCTTCCGCTCCAATTCGCCGGTACTTTGAATTCGGTGCGGTACGATCCAACCGGATTGTTCTCATGGGGGATGAACGGCGGCGGCTCAGGGGCGTTCTGGATGAAGTTGTCGCTATAGATCGTTGTCCCCCCCCGATAGGGATTGAACGGGGAATTGTGGTTGGTGTAGATGGGGATGCCATAGCCGTGGACCTGCCAGCTGCCCGGCACCGGGATCTGGTCCCAGTCGTCGTCGTCAAAATCGGGCATATAGAAATCCACTGGCCTGTCCGCCGGCCTGGCAGACCAGTGGAATTTCCAATCACCGTTCAAGGAATGATGATATGGAGATGCTTCCCTGGTACCTTTCAGTGCAGCGGCCACGTTGGGATATGGTAGCAGGGTAGCATGCCCCGGCTCCTTGTTCCGGCTGATCATCTCCGGGTTCTCCCAGTCGGGAACAGGTTGCGTCTGTCCGCTTACAGCCGAAAACAAGAAGCCTGCAAACAGAACTGGAAAAATCCCTGATCTGGCCGATTTTCGCATGAGGAATCTCCTCCTGATTTATCGGTGATATGATCCTTAGGGTCGAGAAATGGTCACTGCTGCCCGTACTCTTCCCGATAGCGCCGGTTCAGCCGGGCGATATCCTCCGGGCTGATGGGAATAGGCTCGCCCAGCTGCAGGGCGTGGTGGATGGTTCTGGCGGCATCCTCCACCATAACTGCCGATTTCACCGCCGATGTGGCATCTTCCCCGATGGTGAATACGCCGTGGTTCTGCATGAGGATGGCCTTGCTGTCTCCGATTGACTTCACAATCTCCTGGCCAATCTCCTCGCCCCCGATAGGGGCAAAGCCCCCTACCGGGATCGGGCCGCCGAATTCATCACAGACAGCTGTCAGGACAGCGGGGATCGGCTTCCCCACAGCCGCAAATGCGGTGGCGAAAGTGGAGTGCGTATGAACGATTCCACCCACATCCTGACGGTGGCGATAGATGTACAGATGTGTGGCAGTATCCGAGGAAGGTTTCAGCTCCCCTTCAAGCACTCGCCCATCCAGATCGACAATGACCAGCTTGTCGGCTGTTAGATCATCATAGCGCACGCCGCTGGGCTTGATGACGACCCGGTTGGTGCTGGGGTCACGAGCACTGATATTGCCGCCGGTCCAGACAACCAGACCGTTCAGGACCAATTCCCGATGGAGCGCCGCTAACTCCTGACGCAGCTCTTCAAGCATCGCTACTCCCTGAGGTTATACGGCAGGTCAGTCACTCCGGACCTTGTCCCGTATGGCCCTCAAATTTTTCATGACGTTATTTTCCCCTCGGCCAAAGTAGTCATACAGCCGCCGGTATTCAGTAAATAACCGGTCGTAAACCCGCTGATTTTCCTGGATGGGCTTATAGGCCCTTTCTTTCAGTCGAGCCATATGGCGGGCAGCGTCGAAAATGGTGTCGTACCCCCCGGCAGCGTGACCTGCTGCTACCGCCCCGAACATGGCCGAGCCCAGGGCTGGCGTCTGTGCGGTTGCGGACAGCTTGATTTCCCGCCCGGTAACATCGGCGTATATCTGCATGAGCATATCGTTCTTTTCCGGCAAGCCGCCACAAGCTACCAGTTCCTGAACAGCTACTCCGCTGGCTTCGAAGGCCTCGATGATAACCCGGGTGCCATAGGCGGTAGACTCGATAAGGGCTCGGTAGATATCTTCCGGTTTGGTGCCCAGTGTAGCCCCTAGAAGCAGCCCCGAGAGATCCACATCCACTAGCACCGACCTATTGCCATTCCACCAATCCAATGCCAGCAGGCCGTGCTCTCCCGGCTTTTGCGCAGCAGCTTTGCTCTCCAGGAACCGGTGGAGATCAAGCCCGCTCTCCCGGGCTTCTTTCTGACAGGACTCCGGCACGCAATTATCCACAAACCAGGCAAAAATGTCCCCCACTCCGGATTGGCCGGCTTCAAAGCCGAACAATCCCGGGATAATTCCATCCTCAACAACACCACACATGCCTTCAACGGTACGCTCTTCTTCACCAAGCACCATATGGCATATGCTGGTTCCCATAATCATCACCAGGCGGCCCGGCTCGGTGACGGTTACAGCCGGGACCGAGACATGCGCATCCACATTCGCGATGGCCACGGCCGTACCAGGCCTGAGCCCCATCCACTCCGCAGCTTGGGGCGTCAGCTCGCCAGCCTTCTCGCCGATCGAGTGAATGCTTCTCGACATCTTCTCATCAATTACGTTTGCCAGCCGCGGATCGAGAGCGGCAAAATAAGCATCGCTGGGATATCCCTCCCTCTTTGACCACATGGCCTTATAGCCCGCGGTGCACGAATTGCGCTTCTCCTCCCCGACGAGCTGCCACACCACCCAATCGGCTGCCTCGATCAGTCGGTCTGCGGCAGCGTAGATTTCCGGTGCCTCGTCCAGGATCTGGAGGGTCTTGGCGAAAAACCATTCCGATGAGATCTTTCCACCGTAGCGGTCAAGCCATTTCTCTCCGCGCGACCGAGCCGTCTCGGTGATCTTATCCGCCTCGGGCTGCGCAGCGTGATGCTTCCAGAGCTTGACCCAGGCGTGGGGATTTAGCCGGTACTCGGGCAGGGTACACAACGGCTGGCCGTCACTAGTCACCGGTAGCATGGTACAGGCCGTGAAGTCGATACCTATGCCGATAACATCCGCCGGATCGACTCCGCTTTTTGCCAGAACATCGGGGACGGTAGTCTGGAAAGTACGCACGTAATCCTCGGGGTCCTGCAAAGCCCAGTCCGGTTCGAGCATCACCGAATCACCTTCAACGGGAAGCCCGTGATCGATTACACCGTTTTTATAGGCATAAACTGATTCCGCGACCGTCGTCCCGGTGGCCACATCTATCAGCACCGTCCGGCCGGACTCCGTCCCAAAATCGATACCGATGGTGTATTTCCCGCTCATGTCACCCTCGTTACCTGTCATCCCGATTGGATCGGTTCAATAACGACCTTCAAGCCCTCCCGCCGTACAGCTACGGCAAAAGCTTCTGCATATTCATCGATAGGGAAACGATGCGTCACCAGGGAGCGTAAATCAACCCGTCCCTTTTCGGCCAGCTTGATCGCGCGCGGGTATGTATGTTTCATCCTGCGACACAGCTTGATTGTTAGTCCTTTGCGCCGCGCTGTCGTAGCCTTAAAAGTGGTCCTTTCATCAACAGGAATGCCGACCAAAACTACTGTCGCACCAGGGCAGGCGGAAGCCACAGCTGTCTCTACGGCTGCATTCTCACCGGCAACCTCGAATGCGACATCCACCCCTTCTTCGCCGGATGCAGCCCATATTTCCCCATTTTCCTCGCCATCCTCTGCCTGGATTACACTCGTAGCTCCAAAAGTACGAGCGGCTTCCAGACGGTGAGATAGCTTATCGGTGGCAATGATTTGTGCGGCTCCCATCAGGCGTGCTAGCTGCACAACCATCAAACCTATGGGACCGCAGCCGAAAACACCTACCCGCATCCCCAGCTTAACTGATCCTAGCTCGACCGCATGGATAGCTACTCCCAGGGGCTCAAGCATTGCCCCATCAATTTCGTTGAGAGACTCGGGAAGAGCGTGAAGACATTGATCCGGCCAGGCAATTTTTTCGCGTAGAGCCCCGTCGTCTGCACCATGACCAGCGAAACGGAGTGCTTTGCATAGATTCGGATGACCTTCTCTGCAAAATCGACACTGCTCACAGGGCACTGCCGGATCAACCGCGACACGCAAGACACCTCCGTCCCTCTCTTCAATCAAACCGGAAAATTCATGCCCCAGAATGAGCGGGCTTTCAATTTTCTCACCACCAAGGCCGGCTTCTGAGAACCAGTGCAGATCTGAGCCACATAAAGCCACCGCACTTACTCGAACCACGGTTTCACCCGGACCCGGTTCAGGATCAGGTTCAGTATGTAGATGCAAGTCTCCGGCCCCGTGCAGGCGGATCACTTTCATTGAATCAACCTGCCTTATTATGATGGTGTACTGCCCAATCCAGATACTTGCTCAATGCCTCATCCACAGCCAATGCGGTCTGTGAAAGATTGATAGCTACGTGATGTTCGAATCCATTTTCGCAAATATATTGCAGCAATTTCTGCAGATTCGGCACATGCGCAACGCCATACCCTCCAAAAGTATCCAGAGCATCATCCGTCATCTTGCCTTCACCGACATAAACCGAAATTTTGCCTGCGAGATCATCCGTTGAGATTCGGCAATAGGTGAAAGGTCCGGCCTGTATCCTTCCTGAGATCGTGCCGAAAGCGTTCTCCTGCCCCACGTTGCCCGCGATTATCTCCTGGTAGTCCATATGACATGCACGACAGCCTTTCCTCACGGAGTCCTCTTCAAAAACGTCCTTGGGTAGATTAGAACAATGGAACAGAACACATTTGTTAAGATCATCCCCGTAATTATTATTCCAGTCTACAATCGCGCTTGGCTTGCCGGAAGCCAGCATGAGAGCGTACATGCCAACTAGGCCGGCTGCATCCGTTTCACAGGCGCTGGGCAATAGCTTGCTGCTCATGATGCTCATCAGTGCGCAGGGCATTACGCCATAATACTCTTCCATGGAGGTCCAGCATTGAATAGTGCTGGCCGCCAGGTCCTGCTCTTGCATCCAATCGTCGATCACCACACCTAGCTTGGCCATTTTTCCCAGGGACTTGGCTGGAATCCCCTCAGTTGAAACGTAATCCTCGATTTCCTCCCGCTTAGCTTTGATTTTGGGATCCTTGTCTTCAAAGCGATCGGCACGGCCAAAAATCTCCGAAAGGTCGATTGTCTCGGTGCTGATCCCGGCGCGCTCAAACAACTTCTCGCTGAACCGAACTGTGTTAAAAGCCGCAGGACGGGCACCGATGAGGCCAATCCGGACACCAGCTAATCCGCCAACGATCCGACAGATACTCTCAAACCGTTGAAGGTCAGACCGAAAGGCTTCGCTCTCGGGTTTGACCGTGTGATGTCCTGTCAGGGTATACTTGATCCCGTATTGGGTCAGGTTATTGCACACCGACATTTTACCGCAGAAGGCATCACCCCGGTCAGCAATCGTCATTTTTTCGGGATCATCGGGAAACGCCTGAATTAGGATCGGGACGTCAAGGTCAGCCCAACGGAGGGTATTGGCCACCGCTCTTTCATCCCCGAAATTGGGTAGAGACACCAGGACACCATCAATCTCGTCATAATGGGTTTTAAATAGCCTGGCGCATTTTCGGGCATCCTCCAGGCTCTCAACACTGCCATACTTGGTATCCTCGGTCGTTAGCGCTACTGATCTTATCCCTTCTTGCTCAAGTACCTTCAGGATAGAAGCCCTCCCCGTCTCACATAGATAGTCGGGAAAAAATCCACGGTTTCCGATGATGATGCCCAATGTCATTCCACTACTCATGACATACCCTTTCTAATGAGGATTCTTATAGCTGACAGTACTTATCCTGTAAAATACAGGTAGGCTGCGATGATCAAAATCAGTACTAGTGCTGAAGCTACCACATCCCGCATTGACCAGCTGGCTCGGGAACTTTGACGGTCTTCATCCGACGTGGTCCCAAAAGTGAGCCCGTTGATTTTCTCGTATACCGGTTCCTCGGTTAGCTTGCTGACAACGATCATTACCACGATACAAACAATAAAAATGAATAGACTATAGTACTGGAAGAAGACATTATTGATCACCCAGAAAAATGAACCTTCCGCGTAGATAAATCCGTCCACCAGTTTGACTGGGGTATCGATAGCCAGCCGGAACAAGCCCATGGCAAAACCGACAATAAGGGTTGCCAGACAGCCCTTGGCATTCAGTCGTTTATTAAAAACGCCAAGGAAGAAAACCACAAAGATCGGCGGTGCAAGATAGGCCTGAACGCCTTGCAGGTAATCATAAAGTCCCTTTCCACCCCTGATAACCGGTATCCAGAAGAGGCCGAACAGGACCATCACCGTTGTGGCCACTCTTCCAATCCAGACCAGGCGATGTTGGCTTACATTGGGTCGTAGTCGGGAGTAGAAATCCATCGTAAAAAGCGTGGAAGACGCATTGAAAACCCCGGCCAGTGAGCTCATCAATGCTGCGAGCAATCCAGCTACCACCAGGCCGCGAATGCCAACAGGTAGAACGTTAGCCACAAGCAGAGGGAAGGCCTTCTGAGCATTATCCCGTATAAGTTGGCCGTCTGCACTGAACAATTGATCCTGGATAGCCGGCACTTGCCCGCTTTTTGCCAGAGCGAAGGCAATCATTCCCGGAATAATGAAAATGAACACGGGGAGCAGCTTCAGAAAGGCGGCTGCGATTGAGCCGCGACGGGCTTCGGTTTCATTATTGGCCGCCAGCGCTCGCTGCACGATGTATTGGTCCGTTGTCCAGTACCACAGGCCAATGATCGGGGCACAGAACAGCATCCCCAGCCAGGGGTAATTATCATTGAAATACCAGGCCATGCGACCTGCTTCCCTGACAGGAGCCCACGTGCCTTCTATACCTGACGGTACCAGCGGTTTCCAGAGATTAAACATCTCCGAGCCTGCGATTGCCCGCAACTCTCCCCAGCCACCTAAGGCATGAAGCCCGAATATTGTTACCAATATTGAACCAACAACGAGGACGATCGTCTGCAATGCTTCGGTATAGGCCACCGCGCGCAGGCCACCCAAAATCGTATAGACACCTGTCAGAACGATCACCAGCACGGAGCCAATCCAAAAACTGTCCAGGCCCATGAAGTTCATTTCCGGGAGCAGGACACTAAAAACGATGCCGCCGGCAAAGATCCCCACCGCAATCTTGGTTAATACGTAGGCGACAAGTGAAATAACTGAGAGAACCGTGCGGGCGGCCGGTGAGAACCGCCGCTCAAGAAATTCAGGCATGGTAAACACCTTCGACCGGGAGTAAAACGGAACCATTACCCACCCCAGCACTAATAGACACCAGGCGTGCAATTCGTAGTGGGCCAAGGCAACTCCGTCGGTCGCACCCGTACCAGCCAATCCTACTAGATGTTCCGATCCAATATTCGATGCAAAAATTGACGCTCCCACGATAAACCAACCCAAATGGCGACCAGCTAGGAAATAATCGGCTGATGTATCACTCCGTTGTTTGATTGTCCACCAGGCAATTCCAAGGATAACCATAAAGTACAATCCAATTACCAACCAATCGATGGTTCCAAAGGCGTTCATCTGCTGCTCTCCTTTACCTTGATGTGATAAAAATTATCTCCAAACCTGTTCTCATGATACTCAAATATCATAATCCGGTAGATCAATTCGCTTATCTTCATTGTCCTAGTCAAGCATTTTACCTATGGTTCGAACTAAAAAATACATCGCTTCCACATAATTCCATGCATTTGGCTTTCTGTCAGGTTGAACCCCCTGTCAATAGTAAATAAACATGTAGCAGTTATCATTTCTGCATGATCTGCGGAATCCCTTCAGCGCACTTGGCATCATATGATATCCCGTGGACCGTGCTGATCCATCTATATACTGTATTGCAGATCAAGGCTCAATAATGGGACGCTCTAGATTCATTTTGCGGTAACTGTTCAGAAACGTCGAGAGTGTCGCTGCAGGTGCGAACGAATTCAGAAAGGTGTCCCACTTCTTCACTACAAGTGAGGTCATGAAAAAAAATAGTAATCTGACATACATACGCCGCCAGAGGTAATAACAGTGTACGTCGTAATACAATGTGAGCTCTTGGGGCTAAAAACTAAGAGAGACATTTTGTGATTCCAAGGTTTTTTCTGCACCTCATTTGGTGCATCATTCGCTTGATCCTCCTCCACCGATTCAGAGGGTGGAGTTCAGTTCACATACCTACCGCGGTGAGTTCGGCTGTGTGCTTCGTGTATACCGGAACCGGAATCTAACTGATCGGTTTAAGGGAAAACAAAGCCAACGTCATCTCGCTCCGGACAGATGTCTGAAGCTGTCGGTTAATGGCATGCCCGTCGCTACTTGGAACCTCGGAAAACATGGAGAGCTACACAATGGCTGGAATCCGTAATGGATGGTGGCATCTTCAGGTGATCACTCTAATGTGCCTATGTCCACTGGCATGTGCCCAGAGCAATGCTCAGCCTGAGAAAGTACACCGACTATGCTATATTCAGCGATCTCAGGAATGGTACGTAAAGCAGGCGAATCTATGGAAACTGGAAATCGAGAAGAACCAGGGAAACGAGGAAGCGTGGTACAATTACTTTTTCGCTAGTCGGTACGCCAATCTCTTTGGCAAGGCGCCAAACCGAGAAACGATTATGGACTCTATTATCCAGGCGATGGGCCGAACAATACCCGGTTCATACGTGTATCCCTACATCCAGTACTACAATTACGGTAATGAATACTTCGATGAACTTCAAAAAGCCTATCGGATCAATCCAGATGCTCCCGAGATCCACTGGGAAATGGTACGGTACCATAAACTGACTGGGAACGATCAGAAAGCGAAAGAGTTCTGTGAGAAGCTATATCAGAGTAAGGATATTTCAACGGGTATTTACGAGTTGAATTACAACATCCTTAATTCAACTCGCCCCAACGCAATTCTTTTCACCAACGGTGATAACGACACCTATCCCGCCTGGGTGCTTCAAGAGGCGAAAGGAGTTCGCAGGGATGTCCTGGTCTTGAACGTTCACGGGATATTTAGCGATCGGAAATACTTGGAGGTGAGTCTGAAAAATAGGGAGCTAAAACCCGATCTGGACGAGCTACCCGACACGAACCTGTCCTCCTTCCTTCATATACTGATTCAAACAATTCATCGTAAATATCCAGATATCCCTATCCATGTAGCGAGCACTGTCTACCAGGACTATTACCGGGACTTCGAGGACAGACTGTATTTGGTTGGGCTGGGCTATGCCTATAGCGAGGAACCATTCGAGTCAATCCCGTTCCTCGTGAAAAACCTCTCAGCTAATCTCCGTTTGGACTATCTGGACTACGACTGGTACAGTGAGCAGCACGTATCTGCACCCCTGGTAGAGCAATTGAACTTGTTATATATCGATCCATTCTTAAAGTACGCCGAACATTTGGGGACCGAGGGCAATCGAGAGGAGGCACTTCTGTGGAGAGATCGAGCCCTGGTTCTTGCCGAAAAGGCTGGTGATAGCGAATTGATAGAGCGCTGTAGTAAGGCCACCTATTAATCTACAGTAGCCAACTATTGCTCCAAAATCCCTTTCAGCCTTGGCTCTGATTAGCTAATTGCTTGAAGTTCTAGCTTCTCTGTGGCAGCAGTACCGCCAGTAGCATCAACAGTGACAAGTTTATAGGCATGAGCGTTCTGGTCAGACAATTTATCTTCGAAAGCAAAAGGCTTCTTGGTAGTCTGCGGCTGATGTTGCACTTGAGCGATTTTATCGCCATCACGCCAAATGTCATACTGTTGGATTGGCGCCTTCCCGGCGTATGCTGTCTGCCAGGTAAGCCGCGCTATCCGTTGATCATCACGCATTTGTTGGCTGACAGCCGGTTCTCGGGGCGGACTCAACGGCTCAATGGGAATCTGGAAGTAATTGGTTTTTCCATCTTTGATAGAGCTCGCCATCTCCTCAACATCCTGACGACCGGACTCACCAAGACCATCAGGTCGTATCTGTGCAGCTGAAAGGTTCTGCTCCAACTGACATTGAGCTGGCTCATCATCGATCTGGCCGATACCGATAATTGCCGTACTTATACCAGGAGTTGTTAATGAGTATTCGATCAAGGGACGACTTGGCAGTTTGGGATCGCCAACAGTTCGTACGACGTGTTCCGGAGCTCTGGACCAGACCGGTTCTTTCGTATACATCGCTCCGTCAGCGAAAACCTTCATGGCGATTATGCCCATATTTTTCGCTGTCGCCACCGGAATTGCATTGTGCTGCATATTGAAGTTCAGACGATCATTTGCGTTAATGGCGACGAGCATCCCGCCCAACTGGCCGTGTTCGTCGCGCTGTAGCATCTCCATCTGGACTGGGGGTGAGTGGTGGCCCGAAAATCCTATGTGTCGGATCAGCTGCTCCTCTTTGGGATTTAATCCGGTACGGTTGGTCCCATCGCGGTAGTCGAGCAGGGCAGCAAAGGCACCAATCCGTTCAGCACTTGGGTCCGGCTCATCAAAGCCCTCGTATGCTGCGTCTACATCTCTCATGCTTGTTATATTGTGCATCAGCATCATGTCCACATATGCACCTCGGGGATAATCACCGCGCCCATCACCAAATATTTGTGACAGGGTACGCTTCAGGTCATCGATAGCACCTGATCCTTCTGGACCATTGGTGTAGTTAAAAAGACCTTCCTGGCCGAATCCACCTTTTGCGTAGCGTAATCCCGTCTTGCTTGTCAGGAATATTGAACGGCGTTTCCCCTCATCATAGCCGGGTTGCCCAGGTATCAGATCCAATTCGTTGAAGGCCTTACCAAAATTCGATTGGCTGGGACCGTAGAGATTCGAGGTATCAAAGTAGTTGATGCCCAGTTTGAATGCCTTGAGAATAATTTGCACCGGATCGACGTCGGAAGGTGTCCATTGAACCGAAGCCTGACCCCCAAGGCCCAAGGTTGTGACCTCGAAGTCGAGTCCACCAAAACTCCGTTTCATCGGCTTCTTCACGCCAACTTTGCCGCAATTCAAGTAGGGAGCAAATGAAAGTCCCACCGCAACTGTCGCCGAAGCTCTTAAAAAACTCCGCCTGGAAATACCATGTTCAACTTGGCGAGCCATAACAATCCTCCTCTCAAATTATTGCTGTTGCATTGCCTCTCACAGGCAACCTCTTGCCCTCAGGAGGGTATCTCTTAAGGTCAATTGACCGACCCCCAATCATTGGCCTAATCGTAAGTTAGGCTATTTGAGCAGATGTTGCTATCACTAGGTGCCCCATGTCAACCAGGATGCTTTTTCCCCGTCGCAGGCCGGGCCGCTGTTTAGATGATCCAGTGGAATAATTATGCAAGTTTACCAACGGTGGCTGGTGATGGTCGATTTTATCGAGGGCAATTGATGATAATAGGGAACGGATCATGTCATATATCCATAACACGCTGGAGGTAGTAAAACCTTGGGAAGTTCAAATGCTTCTTTTATTTTCAGATCCCACGAGCTCAAATTATAATGATGATGTATGCTGGACAGTATAGCCACACAATGCTCAGCGCGAGTGGCGGCTCATACTCAGCATTGATGCCACATAATAATTAAACGGAAAAAAATAATGAAAAAAGTCCGGGTAGCTTCAGTTCAATTCAATCATGCTCCAGGGGATAAGCAATATAATCTAAGCAGGATCCGACACTTCTGTGAGATAGCAGCAGGCGAAAAAGTGAAACTGATATCCTTCCCTGAGATGTGTATCACAGGATATTGGCATGTGAGAAAATTGAGCAGAAACCAAATCCATGAACTCGCAGAAAACGTTGAAGACGGCCCTTCAATATTGGCACTCAAGGAATTATCAAAAGAATTGGAGATGGTGATTGGTGCAGGACTTATTGAGAATTCAAATGATAACAAGCTATTTAATACCTATGCTGTTGTCATGCCCGATGGCCGTATAGAGAGCCACCGGAAACTTAATTGTTTTATAAGCAAACATATGGACAGTGGTGATAGCTATACCGTCTTCGAATCCCCGTTGGGATTCAAAGTCGGAGTTTTGACGTGTTGGGATAATAATCTCATAGAGAATGTTCGTATTATAGCCTTAAAAGGAGCAGATATTCTTTTAGCGCCCCATCAAACCGGAGGATGCAAATCGCCAAGCCCTCATGCAATGGGACCTATAGATCCGGAGCTATGGATAAGGAGAAGGGAAGAGCCAGCCCGGATCGAAGCCGAATTTCGTGGTCCGAAAGGAAGAGAATGGCTGATGCGATGGTTGCCTTCGCGGGCACACGATAATGGCCTTTTTATCGTATTCAGCAATGGTGTGGGTATAGATGACGATGAAGTCAGAACAGGGAATGCAATGATCATTGATTGTTATGGTAGAATCCTGAATGAGACCTGGAAAGCCGAAGATGCTATCGTAATAACAGATATAGATTTAAGTCTGCTTGAAATGTGTACAGGACGCCGCTGGATTCGCGGGCGAAGGCCAGAACTATATAATACCCTGGTTGAAAAAACGGGAAATGAATTAGATCCAAGGGCAGTAAAGTTTTCTGAACAGCCAACCGAATAACAAAGTAGTACAGCGGACACAAGGGCAATGCTTTAAATTAGTGTAGTTCATGCCAAGGCCTGAAGTCTCTTGATGCTAAATAGGCCAGAGAGTCAACAATCAGATGGATCGCAGAACTTTTTCATAAGGTTTTGCCAGCTCTCACCGTTCAGTCAGATGAAAGACAACGGTATATTTAAATCCGGGAGTTGATAAAGGTTCGCTCGTATTAATTTAAGAATAAGGAGCACTGATATGCCCAGGATCATATTTGCTCTATGTATTGCATTTACTGGAATATATCAACTAAATGCACAAACAAATTCAGCTTGGTTTACTGCAAGAGAACTAGCCGAAAATGTATGGCTAATTGACGACCACAATGCTGTAAATATCTATCTGATCGAGGGCCAGGACGCCTCGCTAGTCATAGATACGGGTCTGGGAGCTGCAGATCTGTTTTCACAAATAAGGGATCTCACAACCAAGCCCTTAATTGTAGTAAATACACATGCTCATCCCGATCATTCAGGAGCCAATTACCAATTTAAAAAGGTGTATGTGCATGCTGCCGATTCATCCAATGCAAGGAATTTTGGCATGCCCACACAGCAGGGTGGCGCTTCGATGATGACGGGTGGGCAAGTACCTGAAAAGGATGAATTATTTACCAGAGAGCCTATATTTACTCGCCTTGCTCCGGTTGCCGAAGGTCATATTTTCGATCTGGGCGACCGTCGGATCCAGGTAATGGAAACACCAGGGCATACGCCTGGAGGTATTTGCTTGTTGGATATTGAAAATAAACTTCTATTTACCGGAGATAACAATAACATCCTGGTGTGGCTTTTTCTTGAAGGATGTTCGCCGTTACATGAGTACTTGGAGACTCTGGAGAAACAAAAACAACGCTTCTCTGAATTCGATACGTTGTATCCAGGCCACGGGATTCCGGTCTCGAAGGACTTTATTAACGACCAGATTGCATGTGTGAAAGGAATCTTGGATGGCACCTGTGAATCAGAGCCATACGAGAGCTTTGCCGGTACGGCTAGCGTGTGCACTTGGGGACGTGCTAGTGTGGCCTTTGATCCTGACAATCTGTGAGATCGAGTCTGATATCCAGGTTTCATCACCGATACTAAATCAGGAAGATTATCGGTTCAAATACTGAGAAGCCACAGAGTCATGCAATCGCTTAAAGCCTGCCCCGGGATTTCTACTCCCTCCCTTTCAATTGATGAAGATTGTAGGAGGGGCTATTTCATGGTTGTCGCTCGTCCATGGTTACTCTCTTTGAGGGCAGTCTCCTCCCCTGCCTTAGGCGTGGTGCGGATTTGATCTTGGAAATACGAAATATGTCTCTTAGTTTATTAATCCTAACTGTTTATAAAGTCTTGCATAAGTACACACTCATATCTCATGTAAATTGTCGTGGCGCATTTAAATCTCAAGATTGAGTATACAGGAGGCAAGTCTATTAAACGGAATGCACTGATTCTCACATTACTCTGCGGACTATTCCTTATAGGTGGTGGTTGCACGGCCAAGAAGAAATACGTCATCGATAAAAATGCCGCGGCTATGAATGTCAAGTATGCCGGTGTTCGTTCCTCGGCCTACGGTATCGAGCCATTTCCTGAACCGGCTGCATGGCAAAGCGCGATGACGGACATGCAAGCCCGCTTTGTGAGTTCTGTCCCCTGTGGCATCTGGATAGTTGGTGTTATGGGTGGAAAATATACTTGCCGCCTGGAATTCCCAGCCGACGGTCGTCAAGACAGTAATATTGTATATCTTGATTATGATAAACACGAGCGTTATCTGGACTATTTTGATGCAGAGGGGATAAAGGTCTTTCTGCAAGTAGAGCCGGCGCATGCCGATGTGACCAACCTTATTGACATTGTGTTGAACCGCTACAAGCACCATACCTGCGTGATCGGTTTCGGCGTGGACGTGGAATGGCACCGCGAGGCGGATAATCCGGATTGGGGCGTGAAAATAAGTGACACATTAGCTCGAGACTGGGAAACGCAGGTGAAAGCCCACAATCCCGATTATCAACTGTTCCTGAAGCATTGGGATCGAGACTGGATGCCGCCGTCCTACCGCGGTGATCTCATCTTTGTTGATGACAGTCAGATGCTAGAGAATTTTTATGCCATGTTGGAGGAATTTGTTGACTATTGGTCCGGTTATTTTGAACCGAATATGGTATTCTTCCAGATCGGCTACCGTTCCGACAAGCCATGGTGGCAGAAGCTGGACGATCCACCCAGGGACATTGGCGTGGCAATTGCTCAAAATATCTCTCAGAATTGTGGCGTATTTTGGGTTGATTTCACACTACAGGAAGTTCTCCCACTCAATGAGTAAGCCACGTATCTATAAGATTATAATTAACACCGGTGCCTGAGATGAAAAGGATAACCAGCAACCGCCAGGCCTTGGGGATGTTCATCTTTCTCGGGCTGGTCTTTGTGACGGCGGGGTGCCGGCAGCGATCGCAACAGATCCGCAAGCATGAACAGATGATTGGTGTCAAAGTATATGCCATTGAACAAGCACCTGCAGCGCTTTTTCAATATTGGGATGAACTGGGTATCAATACGGTATTTGCAGCTCCATCCTTGCTGAACACGGAATTCAGGATGTCGGCTCGCGCTCACCAGATCGAAACGTTCATCATTGTGCCGATCTTTTTCGATCCGGATACATTGCACTTAAATCCTGACCTGTATGCCGTGACCAAGGATGGAAATACGGCCGTTGAAGAGTGGGTAGAGTTCGTCTGCCCGTCCCGTAAGGAGTATCGGGAACGAAAAATAGAGACTATCAGGACGCTCATCCGGGAGCTTGATCCTGACGGATTAAGCCTGGACTTCATCCGTCATTTTGTGTTCTGGGAGAAGGTCTATCCGGACCGTCAGCCGGAGAACATCCCGAATACTTGTTTTGATTCCCAATGCTTGCAAAAATTTCAGATGGATCTTAATCTGTCGATACCGGATTCATTGAGCCAGGTACCTGAGATCGCCGCCTGGATCAGAGATAACTATCTGGCAGAATGGACCGAGTGGAAGTGCGGACTCATAACGGGCATGATCCGTGAAATCGTGGATGCAGCCCGTGAGATCAATCCCGGAATAAAAATAAATGTTCATGCCGTACCCTGGCGGCAGGACGATTTCGGTAATGCCATCAGGAACGTTGTCGGACAGGATTTTTCAAAGATCGCCCCCCATGTCGATATGTTATCGCCGATGACCTATGCCCATATGGTGAAACAAAAGCCGGAGTGGGTGAACTCTGTCGTGGAGGATCTAGCCGGAATGGTGAAATGCCGGATTATTCCCAGTATTCAAGTGAATGAGGCTTATCTCACCGAACCACTGACCGTGGCTGAGTTTGAAAAATCGCTAATAGCAGCACTGAAAAAGCCTTCATCGGGAGTCATATTTTGGTCTTGGGAACAGCTAGTTGAAAATCCTGAAAAGATGGAAATTTTAAGGTTCGTTCTTAAAAATAATCGATAGCGACCGTAAATAAGCTGTGCAGTTTCACCATAAATGACGGCATGTAAGTTCGCTGTGGAATATTATACACTCCGGATTTACCCCTCCTGCCGGGCGAAAAATTTAAAATGCGGAATTTCGTAGGGATTTTGTGGAATTTCGTGCCGTCCCCTGCCTCCCGACGAGTGGGGTGGCTAAAAAAATAGGGCCCAGCTGTGGTTGTTTTTAAGCGACCGGACATAAACAAGAAAAGAATATCCCTTTATCTGATTTTACCTTGAAAGTGCTTTTATGGCTCTGTAATTTTGGCGTGAATAAAAGCGGATCATATATCAGTATACATGAGGAATCCGGCGGTACTTGCAATATTTATAATCATTTGCTGATGATAGCTTTTCCTCACAATAATCCGACAACCCCCAGGTTCATCCGCTGTGATTTACCTCCAACACAAGTCGTCTGAAAAAGGCCTTAGCCATGCAAAGTTGGCCTATTGAGCGCAAAATCCGCTACGAGAAGGCCTCCTAATGATCCTCGAACAGATTGTCGCCATTCTTGATGGTGACTTCCTGACCAGGCAGAATCACCGGCAGAAGAATGTACAGACCGGGTGCGGGTGCGACCTGATGAGCGATGTCTTGGCATTCATTAAGCGTGACGCTCTCCTCTTGACGGGCTTGACCAACACCCAGGTGATCCGAACTGCCGAGATGGCCGATATCCAGGCTGTCTGCTTCGTGCGGGGAAAAAAGCCCACCAAGGAAGTAATCGCCCTCGCCGAGGAAAAGGAGATCACACTACTGGCTACATCACTGCCATTATTCGAGGCCTGCGGTCGTTTGTATCGCAGCGGCCTGGCCGGTTGCTCTGAGTATGAAGACTAACACTATCGCCCATGGCCCGTACGAAAGAAGTTACAAGGGTTCAGGAATTAATCTATGAGATGAAGGTCGGGCAGGTCATGTCTACAGAGGTTATCACCGTTGATCTCGACAGCCAGATGAGTAACCTTCGAAATTTGCTCGGAGAGAAGCGGATCTCCGGCGTACCAGTGATGGATAACGAGCAACTGGTGGGTATGGTCAGCATCGAAGACTTCATTACTTGCCTGGCTGACCGGAATTCGGACTGTTCCGTTCGGGAGCAGATGAGTCGGGATGTCAAGACGCTCTACGATACAGACCCCTTGGTCCATGCCGTCCAGGAGTTCGAGCGCCATGGCTACGGCCGCTTCCCGGTCATCAATCGCGAGACGGGGAAGTTGGCCGGGATCATCACTAAGGGCGATATCGTGAGGGGCCTGCTCAACAAGATGGAGATTGACTATCACGAGGAGGAAACCCAGCGCCGACTGATTGACCGTTCATTTGAGGAGATCATCACCGAGAAGACGAGATTCACTCTGCGATATGACATCGTTGGCAAAGACTTCAATCGGGCCGGTGAAACCTCCAGTAAACTGAAGGAGGCGTTAAAGCGGATGGGGATACCTCCCGATATCCTGCGCCGCGTGGCTATCGCCACCTACGAAGCAGAAATGAATACGGTCATTTATACTAGCGGCGGGAAACTGGCCGCACGGATTACTCCCGATGAGATCGCCGTAGAGGTTCAGGATTCAGGTCCGGGCATCAAAGACATTGACAAGGCCATGAAGCCCGGCTTCTCCACCGCTACCGACCAGGTACGGGAATTGGGCTTCGGCGCCGGTATGGGTCTGCCCAACATAAAGAAGTGCGCCGATCAGATGCAATTGGAATCCACGATAGGGGAAGGCACACGACTAAAATTCTCCGTACACATTAAAAGAAGCGAGGATCATGGAACTAACAACCATCGTTGAGACACTGGACCTGGACGTGAAAACCACCGAAGGAGATTTCTCACAAGAAATCTCGGGCGTCTATGTGAGTGATTTGTTGAGCGATGTCCTGGCACATGCTGATGAGGACAATCTGTGGATTACCCTCCAGGGGCATCCAAATATTATTGCGGTGGCTTCTATGAAGGACCTCGTAGGTATCGTACTGGTAAACGGCCGGATGCCAGAAGATGAGACGCTGCGGAAGGCTAATGATGAGAAAATCCCCATCATGACCACGGAGATGCAGGCGTTTGACCTGGCAGGAAAGCTGTATGGCCTTTTGGGGAAGGAATGAGTATTATTCATGCTGACCTGCACATCCATACCTGCCTCTCTCCCTGCGCCGAACTGGAAATGTCACCGAAGGGAATCGTGAGTGAAGCGGTCAATAAGGGCATTGATATGATCGCCGTCTGCGATCATAATTCCGCCGAAAATGTAGCAGCCGTCATTGAGGCCTCCCAACAGACCAAGCTTACCGTACTGCCGGGAATGGAGATCACGTCGAAGGAAGAGGTCCATATCGTTGGCATCTTTCGTATCCCGGAAGACACCGACCACATGCAGGCACTGGTCTACGGGCACCTTGAAGGACATAATGATACTGAAACCTTCGGTCTGCAGGTAGTGGTTGAAGCCGACGGGACTGTGACGGGATACAATGAACGGTTGTTGATTGGAGCCACCGATCTGTCGCTGGAACACG
The DNA here is from genome assembly GCA_020354025.1 of Fidelibacterota bacterium. Lineage (GTDB taxonomy): Bacteria > Fidelibacterota > Marinisomatia > SCGC-AAA003-L08 > TS1B11. The sequence goes on from CP070638.1 coordinate 957,859, forward strand.
TTGTCCAGGCCATCCACGACCACAACGGCTTGGCCATCGCCGCCCACATTGATCGGGAAGGTTTCGGCATCCTTGGGCAGCTGGGTTTTATTCCACCGGACCTTGATCTCGACGCCCTGGAGGTGTCCTCCAGGACGAGCCTCAAGGACGCCACAGCCACCTTCACTGAATACGCTGACTATCCCTTCGTCCAGTCATCCGACGCACACCTTCTGGATGCCATCGGCTCGGGGATAACACCCCTCATGTTGGAAGCAGCTACTTTCGACGAACTCAGGATGGCGTTAAAGGGCGACCAGGGACGCGGTGTTCATTATGAAGGGTGATGAAGGGGAGCGATGGAGGACATGTCACTACATATTCTGGACATTGTGGAGAATTCCATCCGCGCCGGCGCCAAGGAGGTGCACATCCGAATCAACGAGGATGCAGCGGCGGACCGACTGGAGATCGAGATTGGAGATGACGGCGCCGGAATGGATCGGGCCACGCTGGAGAAAGCCCTGGACCCCTTCTATACCACCAAGTCGGTTAGGAAGGTGGGGCTGGGACTCTCTATGTTCCGGGAAGCGGCCCGAGCCGCCGGTGGGGATCTGGTCATCCAGTCCCAGACGGGAAAGGGCACTTGGGTGAAAGCTACCTTCCAGCACAGTCATATCGACCGCCAACCCATGGGGGACCTGGCTAAAACCCTGGAGGTCCTTACCATCACCAATCCGGATGTGCGTTTCCGCTACTATCATCGAGAAGACGGCAAGGAGCACCATTTCGATTCTAATGGCCTATACCCTGAGAGCTAGCTGTAAAAAGCGGCGGACGGCTATGGTCACGTTATCAGTTCAATATCTATGACTTATTCTAGAAGAAATACAATATGATAATACAAAGCGATCCCACATTAGCGGCAGAAGTCCGCAGGTATGGCAAGTTTGATATCAACGCCTGTCTGCAATGTGGTAGTTGCACGGTCACATGTGATTTAACTAGTGATTCAACTTCATTCCCTCGCAGGACAATCCAATATGTTTTGATGGGCTTGAGGAGACTTTTGAGAGGTAGCCTGGAACCGTGGTTATGCTACTATTGCGGTGATTGTTCCACGGCCTGTCCCAGACAGACAGAACCCGGCGAATCGATGATGACTTTCCGTCGGTATCTCACGGCACAATATGACTGGACAGGACTCTCCTCAAAATTGTACCAATCGAAGGTGTGGGAGATCGGGGCGCTGCTTGTTGTAGGTGCCTTCATTACGCTCCTGATATGGCTCTTTCACGGACCCCTCATTACTGACCACGTCGAACTCAACACCTTCGCTCCCCCGGAGATTGTACACCTCTGTGACCTCATACTGGCTGGAATGCTCGCGTTTTTTCTCTTCTCAAATGCTTTTCGTATGTACTGGTTCACCATGCACCCGGACAGCGATGCTGGAGTACTTGATGTCATGAGGGGTTTTAAACAGGACGGCTTTGGATACATCACATACCAGGGAGAAAAGGTCAGGATACCTCTCAGTTCTTTCTTGGCAGAAGCCAGGACACTGATAGTGCATGCATTCACTCAGAAACAGTTTATGAGCTGCAAAGACAATATGGGTCGATGGATAAAGCACTGGCTGCTGGCATCGGGGTACGTACTGATGTTATTCATGGTGGTTGTATTTCTATTGTGGTTTCAGACCGATAATATCTATCCCCTTTACCATCCCCAGAGATGGTTGGGCTATTACGCTACTGCTGTGCTGATCTTCGGCACGGTAGAGATCCTGATTGGCCGCATTAGGAAGAGCGAGCAGATACACAAGTTTTCTGATTTCAGTGACTGGCTGTTCCCGATATTGTTGTTACTTACAGTTTTGAGTGGAATCCTGGTTCACATTTTCAGGTATGAGGGATTACCACTGGCAACTTATTACACGTACGCAATTCACTTGATAATAGCCGGGCCGATGCTGGTGGTCGAGGTCCCGTTTGGCAAATGGGCTCACCTTTTATATCGTCCACTAGCGCTTTACTTCAATGCAGTTAAAGAAAGTGCGATACAAAATCAACTAACAAAAGACGAAGTCCAGTAATCATGGAACATAATAGAACAGAGGATAACAAAGTTGGTGCTGCCCTAGTAGTTGGTGGTGGGATCGGTGGAATGCAGGCGGCGCTCGATTTAGCCGAATCCGGGATAAAGGTCTATCTGGCTGACAATAAATCCTCTATCGGAGGGGTAATGTCTCAACTTGATAAGACATTTCCCACCAACGATTGTGCCATGTGCACGATGGCACCAAGATTAGTTGAAATCGGCCGGCACAAAGACATTGAGAAAATCACTTTAAGCGAAGTCGAGAGCATAACGGGACAGCCCGGGAATTTCTCAGTAACAATAAAGAAGAATCCGCGCTACATAGATGATACAAAATGCACTGGCTGCGGTGCCTGTGTTTCGAATTGTCCCACTAGAAATACGGTTCAACCCGAGGAAATTGAGGATATCGTTCTCGAATCTCAATTTGATGAAGAGGTAACAGGAATATTAGCAAAACATAGGGATAGAAAAGGTCCCTTAATGCCGATCCTTCAAGACATCAATGCCGCTTACAATTATTTCCCTGAAAACATATTGCGATATGTGTCACAGGAAACAGGTTACTCCCTGGCCCACATCAACCGCATAGCCACGTTCTACAGCGCATTCAGTCTAAAGCCCATAGGCAAGCATGTAATAAATATGTGCATGGGCACCGCCTGTTACGTGCGTGGAGCCGAGTTGCTGCTTGAGAAGTTTACCGAAGTATTGGGAATAGGTGAGGGTGAGACAACACCCGATATGCTTTTTACAATCAAACCGGTCAGGTGTATCGGTTGCTGTGGACTTGCACCTGTTATGATTACCGGGGATGACGTATACGGGAAACTTCAGCCTAAGGACATTCCTGGGATAGTAAATAAGTATCAAGCTAAGGAGCAGTAACAAATGCCCAAATTGACGATTGAAGAATTGAGAAAGAAAAGGGAGTCAACCAAGAAGAGTATTTACTTGAGAGAAGGCAACTTTAAGGGGAAAGTAACTGTTCATATGGGAACCTGTGGTATCGCTGCAGGAGCTCGAGAAATAATGAGTACGTTCCTGGATGAATTCGATGACAGAGAGATAACCGACATAATGCTCACTTCCTCTGGTTGCGCCGGCTTGTGTTCTGAGGAACCGATGGTCACGATAGAAATGGAGGACCATGCTCCCGTCAAGTATGGGAAACTCAATCCTGAAAAGACAAAAAAAATACTTAATGAACATATTATCGAGGGGAACATGGTCGAGGAGTATATACTTGGTATAGGTTCCGAAAGGGCAGGATAATGGCCGAAAAGAGGCGCATAGAATTAATGGCGTGCGCGGGTACGGGCTGTGTTGCCGGTGGTGCTTTCCAGATAATCGAAGAATTGGGGAAAGAGATCGATGCTCGCGGACTCGGTGAGGAGGTTTCCATAGTGCCAACCGGCTGCAATGGCTTCTGCGGTCAAGGTCCACTCATGGTCGTGATACCTGATAATATTTTCTATGGGTGGCTTTCACTGGATGATATCCCTCATCTCGTTGAAGAACATTTTCTCAAGGGCAGGCCTGTTGAAAAACTGATGTTCACGCCGCCAGAAGAAAAAGAACCGCTTCCACTGCTCTCGGAAATTCCGTTCTTCAGAAAGCAGCTGCTGATTGTTCTGAGAAACAAAGGGATCATTGATCCCGAAAAAATTGACGACTATATCGCTAGAGACGGCTATGTAGCTATAGAAAAAGTTCTTACCTCAATGTCACCGGAAAATGTTATAGACGAAGTCTCGAAAGCAGGGCTGAGAGGTCGTGGCGGTGCAGGTTTCCCTACCGGACTGAAATGGAAAATAGCCAGTCAGCAGGATAAAACACCGAAATACTTGATAGCAAACTGTGATGAAGGTGATCCGGGTGCATACATGGACCGGAGTGTGCTCGAGTCTGACCCGCATTCTGTTATCGAAGGCATGTCTATTGCTGCGTATGCAATAAGCTCGTCAGAGGGATTTATCTATGTCAGGACAGAGTACCCGCTGGCGTTAAAGCGGATGGAGACGGCCATTTCCCAGGCAAGAGAATATGGGCTTTTAGGTCAGGATATTTTAGGTTCCGGTTTTGATTTCGACATAGAGATAAGAGGCGGTTCAGGCGCTTTTGTGTGCGGCGAAGAAACCTCTTTGATACATTCGATTGAGGGGGATATTCCCGAACCCAGGCAGCGTCCCCCCTTCCCGGCGCAGTCAGGACTCTGGGAATGTCCTACAGTTATTAACAATGTCGAGACACTGGCGAATCTGCCTGTGATAATCGCCAGAGGTGCAGACTGGTATTCAGGAATAGGTACGGAGACTTCTAAGGGTACCAAGATATTCTCCCTGGTTGGCAAGATAAATAATACCGGTCTAATTGAAGTTCCAATGGGGATAACTCTCAATGAAGTGATCTATGAGATCGGTGGTGGTATTCCGGACGGCAAAGCATTCAAAGCTGTGCAGACCGGAGGGCCTTCTGGAGGATGTATACCTTCCAGCCTGATAGATTCTCCGATAGATTTTGAATCGTTGAAACAAGCAGGCTCAATGATGGGATCCGGTGGGATGATCGTTATGGATGAAGATACGTGTGTGGTGGACGTCTCAAAATTCTTTATCCAGTTCACGAACGATGAGTCCTGTGGGAAATGTGTATCCTGCCGTGACGGGAGCGATGCATTGCTGGAAGTGCTCAACAGGATATCGGATGGCGAGGGCCAGGAAGGTGACGTGGAATTTTTAGAAGAACTGGCCGAGACTGTCAAAGATGCCTCCATGTGTGGACTGGGTCAAACTCTGCCAAATCCTGTCCTGTCAACACTGAGATATTTCAGGGATGAGTATGACGCGCATATTAATGAGAAACGATGTCCCGCGCTCCACTGTAGAAACCTGATACAATACTATATTGATCCTGACAAATGTGTCGGATGCCTTAAGTGCCTGAAAAATTGTCCCACCGAGGCAATAATGGGGGAATTGAAACATATTCATATTATAGATCAGGAGAAGTGTTCGAAATGTGGGCAGTGCCTGGAGGAATGTCCTCCTAAGATATCCGCAGTGATAAAAGCCACCGGCAGTGACATTGACAATCTCGAACAACTTCCCGAGATCGTTGCCTGTTCCGATTGGAAAACGATGAAAATTGGAGCTGCCTGATATTGATGGTTGATCCTAATAGACAAGGATTAGCTAATATCCGAATGATCATTCTAGAGCTTATAGTAAATATAATAAACCGAGAGTGGCTATGATCGAGCTGACTATCAATGGTAATAAAAGCGAATTCCCTGAAGATAAGACTCTACTGGAATGTTTCAGGAGTGTCGGGATAAAAATACCGACACTGTGTTATCATAAAGCACTTTCTCCTTATGGCGCCTGCAGGTTATGCCTTGTTGAGGTCAAACAGGAAGGAAGAGACCCATCTATCCAGGCATCCTGTTCTTATCCGGCGTTAGATGGATTATCTGTCGAAACTGATTCAGACAGGGTTATTAGGGCAAGAAAAGTAGTCGCGGAGCTTCTTCTTGCGAGGTGCCCTGATTCGGAGAATATCAAGAGGGTAGCATCTGATCTCGGGGTCGAAGAGCCTAGAATTCAGAAGAAAAATGATGATTGCATTTACTGTGGGCTTTGTGAAAGAATTTGCCGGGAGAGAATGGGGAGAACAGCGATCGGATTCTCAGGCAGGGGACCGGGGAAAACAATTGAGCCACCGTTAGGCAAACACAACGAAATGAGCTGGACTTGCGGCGCTTGTGATTTCATATGCCCTGTTGGGAAAAAGGTATCAGGATTAACAAGCATAAATGATCCATTGCCCATTCCTAATCCATATAATTATGGCTTAGACCAGAAACCTGTCGTGCATATTCTTTATCCTCAGGCGGTTCCCAATACTCCCGTAATAGATAAGGACAAATGTATT
>CP070638.1:963973-970156 GCA_020354025.1 Fidelibacterota bacterium
CAAACCGCTACCGAAAAGGACCTTCACCTACCGTGAGCACGGCCGCCGCCGACCTGCTGATCGTCAATGCCGCCGAGGTGGTAACCTGCGCCGGATATTCCCTCCAACCGGCCCGGGGGCGGGACCAGGGAGAGCTGGGGATCATCCGGGAAGGGGCAGTGGCGGTAGCAGATGGCAGGATCATCGAAGTAGGTCGGGACGCCGACCTGCGCCAGGCTTATCCGCTGACTGATGACAAGATCATTGATGCTCAGGGCAGAGTCGTTCTACCGGGTTTCGTGGACTCCCACACCCACCTGGTCTTTGCCGGTAACCGGGCGGGGGAATGGGAGGCCCGTATGCAAGGCAAGTCCTACCTGGACATATTGCGTGAAGGCGGCGGCATCCAGAGCACAGCGCGGGCCGCCCGCGAGGCCTCATTTGACGAATTGCTGGATAACGCCCGAACCTGGGCCCGCCGCTGCCTCCAACTGGGCACCACCACCGTAGAGATCAAGAGCGGCTACGGCCTGGACCACGACACCGAGATCAAGCTGTTGGAGGTGGCTAAAGCCCTGGGCGAGGGAGGTCCGCCCCGGGTGGTGGCTACCTATCTGGGAGCGCACGTGGTCCCGCCGGAGTATGCCGATGACCGGGAAGGCTACCTCAAGCTGGTAGAGACCACCGCCGCCGAGGTCAGGCGCCGGGAGCTGGCCGGATTCTTCGACGTCTTCTGCGAGGACGATGCCTTTACCCTGGCCGAGGCCGAGCGCCTGCTGACCTATGCCAAAGACCTGGGCTTTGACCTGAAGCTCCACGCCGAGCAGTTCAAGGCCTCCGGAGCCGCCGCACTGGGAGCCAGTCTAGGGGCGATCAGCGTGGACCACCTGGAGTATATCGACCAGCATGGCTTAGACGCCCTGACCGAAGCAACCTCAACCATTGCCGTCCTGCTGCCGGCGGTGAACTTCCACCTAGGCATGGATGAATACACCCCGGCCCAGCGCCTCATTGACGCGGGCGTACCCGCGGCCCTGGCAACCGATCTCAATCCGGGCTCGTCGTTCACACCGTCAATCCCCATGGTCATCGCCCTGGCATGCCGCAAGCTCAAAATGACCGTAGCCGAGGCCGTCATAGCTGCCACCATCAACGCCGCCCACGCCGTCGGCCTGGGGGCCGAGGTGGGCAGCCTGGAGCCAGGCAAGCGTGCCGACCTCATCATCTGCGACGTGCCCGATCACCGCTGGCTGGGCTACAGCTTCGGGTGGAATCCGGTGCAACTAGTGGCAGTTGAAGGGCGGCGGGTGGTGCCATAGACCTGGCTGGTTCCAAACCTGAACCGCACTGGATTTCGATAGCCCAGATCACGTCAATCCCTATTGATCAGTACGAGGAATATTCATGCCTGAGAAAAAGTTATCCATCTTTGAGAAATATCTGACCCTCTGGGTCCTGGTCTGCATTGGCGCAGGCATCGCTTTAGGTAAGATAGCACCTGAGATTGCCGTAAAACTGGACTCGCTTTCCATATACCGGGTATCTATCCCCATTGCTGTGTGCCTGTTCTTCATGATGTATCCAATCATGGTAAAGATAGATTTCGCCCAGGTGGTTTCGGCGGCGAAGACGCCAAAACCAGTGATCCTGACCCTGTTCATCAATTGGGCGATCAAGCCCTTTACCATGTATCTGATCGCATCGTTCTTTTTAGGGTACCTGTTCAAGGGCTTCCTGCCCGGAACGGAAATCATCAAGAGCGGGCAGGAAGTCGAGTTATGGCGCAGCTATGTTTCGGGCGCGATCCTCCTGGGAATAGCCCCGTGCACCGCAATGGTCCTGATGTGGAGTTACCTCTCAAAAGGCAATGATGGCCTCACTCTGGTAATGGTGGCGATAAACTCACTGACAATGCTGGTGCTTTACGCCCCATTGGGCGGATTCCTGCTGGGCGTAAATGCGATGCCCATTCCCTGGCAGACAATCCTGCTCTCGGTGACGATCTATGTAGCCTTGCCGCTCGTGGCCGGGTACTTCTCGCGGAAGTGGCTCATCAAATCCAGAGGCCTGGAATGGTTTGAGGCAAAATTCCTGCATTGGCTGACACCGGTCAGCATAGTGGCGCTCCTGGCTACATTGGTGCTCCTGTTCGCTTTCAAGGGAGAGGTCATAATGAAATATCCCTTGACCATAATCTGGATCGCGGTCCCGCTCTTTATCCAGACCATATTCATTTTCAGCCTGGGATACTTCGTACTGGCAAGACTGCTGAGACTGTCTTATCACGACGCCGCGCCTTCCGGCATGATAGGCGCTTCGAACCACTTTGAGGTGGCCATCGCAACGGCAACGATGCTTTTCGGCCTGTCTTCGGGTGCAGCGCTGGCAACCGTGGTCGGCGTCCTGATAGAGGTGCCGGTGATGCTTCTACTGGTTGAAGTCTGCAAGAGAACGTGCTACTTATTCGATGAATGCCATTTAGATCTGCCTCAATGCCAGGTTCGTCACAGGATCGATGCAATAGAGGCACAGCCATAATAGATATAAGGGCCCGATCATGACCACAAAAGGAAGGAACTCCCGCATGCTTGTCCCGTCCATCATCATGGGCATCCTCGCCCTTACGCTGCTGTCCATCGGATACTTCCGGGGACAGGAGCAGCACATCACCGGCCTGAAATCAGCCCTGAATATGACGCTGGAAATCCTGCCACTCCTGATATTCGCCTTCATCGTAGCGGGCATGGTCCAGGCTCTGCTGCCCAAGGACCTGATATCGAAATGGGTAGGTGTGGAATCGGGTATGCGAGGCCTGTTTGTGGGCACGTTGGCCGGGGCGCTGGCACCCGGGGGACCGTATGTGAGCCTGCCCATCGCCGCCGGGCTGCTGCGCTCGGGAGCCGGCATCGGCACCATGATCGCCTTCCTCACCGGCTGGTCCCTGTGGGCCGTCGGCCGCCTGCCGATGGAAGTGGGCATCCTGGGCTGGAGACTGACCCTCATCCGCCTGGCCAGCACCTTCTTCTTCCCGCCCATCGCCGGCTGGATCGCCCAGACGTTGTTCGCAGGGATAAAACCGGGGTAGCGCAGCGTTCCACCAGCGCTCTGACCGGGCAGCGGGGCCGGCGTAAAATTCCGCAAAATCCCACCAAAATTCTGCACTATAGAGTTTTCACCCGACGGGAGGGGGAAATCCTGGATTTGGAATTCCCCACTCCGCATCCAGCGGAACGGTGAGGTGGTATGGGGTGGCACTATCATAGCGCCGGAATATAAGCTAGCAGAAGCGGCTTGTCGTTCGCCTGGTGCGCGAGGTGCGCCTGGTGCGCCTGGTGCGCGAGATGCGCGAGAGTAAGACCTTAACGTAAAGCCCTCGTTCCTCAGCACCCTCAGTAATGGATTTTCCCCCGCCATTGGCGGGATTCAGTTCAGGTACCTTCCGTCGAGAAATATTAAATGAGGCAGGGAAATGTGGCAGGTGGCCGCCTCCGGCGGGACTACTTGGACTCTATTTCAATAAAAGCATCCTTCGACAAGCTCAGGATGGTATTACTTGAGTAATACCATCTTGATGGACTTGGTGTACTCCGGGGTTGTCAGGCGGGCGATGTAGGTGCCGGTGGGAAAGGTTCAAGAGAAAGAATGCCCAGGGTTCCGGTTTGCTTCTTCCGGGGATACTCTCTTTACCGGAAAAACTGGCTTTCATGATTAATACTTACTAAGATTGTTCTTTGGAGTAATTGGTAAAGCATCGCAATGGTCAGGTGACTACATGTCGAACTGGCTGTCTAGATACATATCATTCTTCCCTCCTCTTTTACTGGTTACCGCAATTGCCAGCCTCGCACCTCTGCATCTCCGAGATATCAGGGCTATCTCATTCACTTCCGGTCCCCTCCAGCCTAGTTCAAGGGATAATCACAGCCGATGAGACGCATCACATCGGTTAGCTTATGCCTTATGGTGCTACTTCAATTACTGGTAGCCCAGGAAAAGCCAACCCTGGCTGTTCTGGAGTTTGATGGCTTCGGTTTGTCAGATCCTGAAATCCAAACCCTCACCAACCGCCTGCGCGTGAACCTTACTCAGCTTGGTGGGTACCGTATTATCGAGCGGGGACTGATGTTACAGATCTTGCAGGAGCAGGACTTCCAAATGACGGGCTGCACTTCAGATGAATGCGCTGTCGAAGTCGGCCAGCTGCTCGGCGCTCAATTCATGCTGGCAGGCTCCCTCGGAAGGGTAGGTAGTACCTGGACCATAGACATGCGGATCATAGATGTGGAGACAGGTGCTGCAATAAGGTCGGCATCCTACGATACTCGAGGAGAAATTGACCAGGTACTCACCGAAGGCTTGGGTGCCGCTACGAGAAAGATTATAGGTGTAGCGGCGCCGGTTGAACCAGTTGCCGCTGCCCCTGCTCAGCAACCGGTCTTAAAACCGCAGCCTGATATCCAATCATCTACTGCCAGCCCGCGTTTCCAGGTGGCCTATGGAACAACACAAGGTCGAGATACACAACAAGGTCATCGTATTACCGGAACGGATGTGCGGGTGAGATGGTATCCCTGGGGTGCGCGCCAATTTGGATCGTTTATATTGCTTCCCGCACTCACTGGCGGCAAATATAGTGCCTCAGGTTTAGACACACCTACTGAACCATTTGGAACTGATTTGCTTTATTTGTTCCTTGAGGGGAGTGCGCTTCGGTCGTTCGCAGGATTAGGTCTGGGAATAAGTTATGGTATAGGATTCGCCTTTGGGGATGACTACGATGAAAGGTATCATCAGGGATTGGATGTGAGCGGCTCGGCCAGTTTAATCAGTATTCTTACCAGCTATCGAATATCCCCGTTCAATTTCGTAGTTGAGGCTGGTGTTTTTGAGGGCAAAACCGCCTTTGGTGGATGGGTATTCAGTGTAGGGGTTCAATATTATCGCATGTAAATGATGTTCTGAGAGAGCTCTGGACTTAAGTGCTCAACAGTGTATACCCAGTGCCCGTCGAGAAAATAGAAGTTACTACAGAATTGTCCATTTATTGCATAATTGGCGTTTTCCCTCCTCGGTGAGCAACGTACTTCTCAGCCGCTGCGATTTTACCTGCACAATTACTGCACATTTCTAAAAATTCTCGTCGTGAGGCGCTGGAAGCACCCCCCGCCTACGGACCCCGACGCAAAGGTCGGGACAGGCGGGACTCCCCGCCTCTGGCGGGGTCCGGGAGCCGCCGCCTTCGGCCCCGCCGTTGGCGGGATTAAGGACGGGACTACTCTGACGCTTACTTTAATAACAGCATCCTTCGCCGAGCTCAGGACAAGCCTTGATGGAGTTGGTGTACTCGATGCTACCAGATAGCGCATCGGATTCCTAACTTCAAGAGAGGCCGAAGAATAGGGGCAGGTCACAGGTGTCTCCAGAGGAGAGGATGGAGAAAAATTCGAAAGACCAGGCGAAAGTGTCGCGGAAAGTCCAGTCATGCCAAGTGAAGAAGGAGGTTTTTTATGTTTCTAAATTTTTTATTCTGTTTGACAATTATTCTGGTTACACAAAATCAAATTGAAATGAAGCCATTAACAGCTGAACACATGGAAGAATTGCGGGCCCAAATAAAGTCAACTCTTTATATTCCGGACCCATTGCCTCCATTAGTCCCAAGAACACATAGCCGTTTCGAACCTGCCCCCGGAGTAATAATGGAACGGGTCTCATATGGCAGTCAGTCTGGTTTAAGGATCCCAGCGATCTTATATCTTCCAAAGAAGCATTCCGGTAATATTCCTGCCCTGATCGTTGTCAATGGACATGGTGGAGATAAATACAGTTGGTATGCTTTTTATTCTGGAATTCTATATGCCAGAGCAGGAGCAGCGGTATTGACATTTGATCCTATAGGTGAGGGTGAACGGAATAAAGAACGCAAATCTGGAACAAGAGATCATGATATTCTTCAAGAACCGCGGGAAATGGGTAAAAAAATGGGGGGACTTTTAATTACTGATGTGATGCAGGCTATTTCCTATCTCAGTCAACGGCCAGAAGTTGATTCAAACCGTATCGCAGCAATGGGCTATTCTCTGGGATCATTTATAACCAGCTTGGCCGGTGCAATTGATACACGGTTAAATGCTTGCGTTCTTGTGGGTGGTGGTAACCTGGATGGCCCTGATGAGTACTGGGATAATACAAAGCCCATGTGTC
>CP070638.1:970256-974085 GCA_020354025.1 Fidelibacterota bacterium
GACATTAACGATCCCAAAGGAATATACAGGACCAATTCACTGGCAAGGATCAATGTTGCTGATAAGATCTCGACACCGCTGGCCCAGAAGGAATTCGAGGAGTTCAGGGCATCGTTTGGACGCCCGGCCCAGCTGACTCTTCTATATCATTGGGCAAGACTCATCGAACTCCTGTACAATGCCGAGCACGTGGTGGAGCTCTTGAACGATCCTGATATCACAAGCAGAGAAACCAGTGTTCCTGTAACCCCGAGGGCAGCAAGAGGTGTGTCGTCGGTGGAAGCACCAAGAGGTACCCTCATTCATGATTATGAAACTGATGAGAAGGGTCTAGTTACCAACGTTAACCTGATTGTCGGAACAACTCACAACAACGCTCCGATCAATATGTCCGTTAACCAGGCAGCCACAAGCCTAATTAAAAATGGGAATTACGACCAGGGCATTTTGAATCAGGTTGAAATGGCGATCCGGGCCTATGATCCCTGCCTGTCTTGTGCCACTCACAACCTCGACGGTACGATTGCAGTGCGGGTTGATATCGTGGATGCCGAAGGGAATCTGATGGATTCCTTTAAAAACTGAGAACCTGGTATCTAAGGAGTAACGCATAGAGAGTGTAATCCATCCTAACACTCCCTTATAGATGGAGTTGAAAAGGGGTATAGGCTGCAGGCAAACTATACCCCTTTTTTCCTTTACGCCAGAATATGACGGACTACTGGAACAGCGAAATACTGGTTTTAGGATGTGGTAACGTCCTTTTCGGTGATGATGGATTCGGGCCTGAAGTAGTCGAATATTTAAATAAGCATTTTGAGATCCCACCTGAAGTCTGTGTTCTGAATGCCGGAACAGGTGTAAGAGAAATATTATTTAACATCGTCATAAACGATCAACGGCCCAAAAGGATAATAATCGTAGATGCCGTTGATGTGGGAAGACCCCCTGGTGAGATATTCAATCTTGATATAAGGGAGGTCCCTGAAAAGAAGATCGACGATTTCTCGATGCACCAGCTGCCTACTTCAAACCTATTAAAAGAATTAGAGAGTATGTGTGGAGTTGATGTGAGAATTATTTCTGTGCAGGTTCAAAAAATTCCCGATGAGGTTTCTCCCGGTCTGTCAAAAGCCATCATAGATTCTATTCCGGCCGTATGCCAGAAGGTGCTGAACACGATAAGCTAATTATGATAAAGCGAGGCGGGAACCTGGCCTATAAGCATCTAGCCATGGTACTGGCCTCCACTCCCCACTTCCCCGGTCTACCGGTAAAACTAGCGCATTACTAAAAAGGTGTAAAGAGAACGGGTAACAAAGCCCCTATAGGTGCCCAATCCTGACCAATTCAGCACATTCCCGCAATGTGTCAAAAGGCAATGATAAAGCCCCTTCTCTCGACGGGAGAGGGGGCTTTTTTCATCGTGGCTCGGGACGGAATTGAACCGCTGACACAACTTGTCCCGAGAGCGCAGCCGTTCGGGATGTATTTTCAGTTCATGTGCCTTCCGTCGCTATTGCAAAAATGAGGCAGGAAAATGGGGTAAGAAATTGCCCATTGGTGACCAACGATAACCAGAAATGGCTCATTGTCCCTACTACATCCGGTTGCCTAATATTCATCCTGTGTATCTGAATCAAAGCCCTGGTAATGCATCGCCCGGCTGGTTACGCCAGAGTATAGCAAATCCATCAAGATGCTGTTATTAAAGTGATCGTCAGTGTAGTCCCGTTGTCCTTAATCCCGCCGAAGGCGGGGCAAAAGGCGGGAGTGCTGCTGAAGTAGGGGAAGCTCTTCAGATGAGGCGTGAACTAACCCTTGGAAATACGAAATGTGTCTCTTAGTTTTAAACACAACTGGACCACATTACTTTGGCGACGCATAGATCAATAACGAAAAGGTGATAAACATGTTCACTAATTTGAAAGTCATAGCTCTAATATTAATTGGTATTTGCCATGCATGGGGGGATGTAAAAACTCTGGAAATTGGTGACTCAGCACCGGATTTTTCGCTCATAGGCATAGATGATCAGTATTATAGCTTGGATAGCTTTTCAGATGCTGATATACTGGTGATGATCTTTACCGCCAACCATTGCCCCACTGCCCAGGCCTACGAAGGAAGAATTATCAAACTTGTTGATGATTACAAGGATAAGGGTGTCGCAATAGTCGGGATTTCGTCAAATCACCCTGCTGCGTTGCGGCTGGATGAATACGGTTATACCGACTTAGGTGATAGTTTCGATGATATGAAGAAACGTGCCGAAGACATGAATTATAACTTCCCTTACCTGTATGATGGCGATGAACAGGAAGTTGCTAAGGCTTACGGCCCTATTGCTACTCCGCATGTATTTATTTTCAACAAGGAACGCAAGTTGCGATTTGTTGGTAGAATTGATGATGGTGAAAATCCTGCAAAGGTCACTACCCATGATACCCGGAATGCGATCAATGCGCTACTAGCCGGAGAAAAGGTTCCTGTGGAAAAAACCAGAGCATTTGGCTGCTCTATCAAGTGGACCTCCAAAGTCGAATCTGCGCAAAGAACGTTAGAAAAAATGAATGCAGAACCAGTCGAAGTGGCCATGATCGATATTGCTGGTATAGAAGATTTGATGAGCAATAAAACTGAAAATCTAAGACTTATTAATTTTTGGGCAACTTGGTGTGCGCCGTGTATCACTGAATTCCCGGAGTTGATTGAAATCAACAGGTATTATCGAAAGCGTAAGTTTGAGATGGTTACCGTAAGTCTGGATAAACCAGACCAAGGAGACAAAGTGCTGGAATTTCTTAAGCGGACATACGCTTCGACGAAGAATTATCATTATGAGATGGACGACGTATATGATTTGATCGAAGCAGTTGATGAGGAATGGCCGGGATCCCTACCCTACACGCTGATTGTGAAACCGGGTGGGGAGATCCTATATAAGAAATTGGGAGCCATGGATCCTGCGGAAGTGAGAAAAGTTATTATAGATTTTCTCGGTCGTTACTGGGAGCATTTATTTTGAGAATGAAGCTGCAGAGATATATTTATTAGCTATTTATATTAAACATCTAGCCTTCTATTTACTTGCATCAACTCGGATGCGAAACGCGTGATGATTCCTGTGCTAGACGGAATTATCTTAAGTGTTTTGCGCCATCAAGACCTAATCCGTCAGGGTGACTAGCCCCCATTCTTTGGACCACTTTCCAGGTCGATAAAGATGGTTCTACTGGAATAGGGAAAATCTGTCCCAAGAACCACGGTTTTTGGGACGGCGAGGTTTCCCCCTACTTCAGTATCGTCGTCTAGCTGGACTTGCTGTAAATGAAGATGATGGCCTTGAGTTTGTGTGACTCTATTCCCCGTACTTCTCTAGGAGTTCCTGGTATCTTGGATGCTCTCGAATGTGACCCCAGTGGGGATCGATTTTCAGGTATGGTACCGTTGTGAGACTTGGAATGGATAGTAGGAGGTCCAGCTGATCGATGCAAATGTCTTGCGGAGTGATTGATGCTCCAACATATTCTTTTGGGCCCTAACGACTCGGATCAGGCGCGCTGACAAGCTTCGCCTGCATCCGGCTTGTTAGGCGCAGTAGATTCATGCCATTCTGAAATGAATAATTCATGGATACGTTTTTTATTATCTACCATATATAACTTACAGTTTCTCAGCCTCAACAATACAGTAAAATGGTTCGATATCAAGTTTCTCACCGAATTGTATATATTCTGTCATTTTTAATCCACATTCTTTTAAGAATGATTCAATTGCTGTTTTAGGATCATTTGACATGTCTAGACCAAACTTCCATGGCTCTCCC
>CP070638.1:974185-992138 GCA_020354025.1 Fidelibacterota bacterium
CCGTTAGCGCTTACGGAAAAGTACCACCATGCCTTCACTATGTCAAGCATTTTCTTCGCCTAAAAACTACATAATCCGTGCGTCGGTGCGAGCGAAACGGATCCTTCGCTCAGGAGGAAATCGCAATCGAGATTCTCTGAACTGCACCGAATATGCCAAAAGCCGTATAGGCATAGTTAATCCTTAAAACAGATCCCAGATGCAGTCCGAAACCAGCACTCAAGCTCTCTTCATCGTGATTAAACCGGTACCCGGTCCGTAAGATCAGATTCCACAGCCGGTATTCGAAACCCAGGTTGATTCTTTCCTGGTAGTCGCGTGGATGCTCGGCATCCAGGGCTACCGTTAGCGAGTTGGTGTCATTATTCAGGCTGAGCACCTTCATCGCCACGCCAATCTTCATGGTAATCGGCAGCTCGAATTTCTCGTTCACATATATCAATTCCTGAGAAAAATTCCGGAAAGACATGGAAATCCGCAAGTCGCCGAAGCCAGTATAGTAAATCGTACCGAAATCGAATAAAATGGGAGACAACCGGTTGGCAACAGATACCGTATCATCCTCCAGATCTCGGTAAATATCCACCTCCCCGAAGTCCTGAACAGCGTACTTGACGTGCCCGCCGAGAGCAAACTGATCCGATATTCTCCGGGCGTAGGCAATACCGGCTGCCCATTCTTCGATGGTGTAGGGATCATCATAGGCGTAGTAGCTCTGCTCTTCGGTCACCTGGCTGAAGTCGGTGCGGATCATATTGCCGTTGTCCATCACCAGCAGGCTTGCCCCGATAATTCCTCCCAGCCGCCCCAGACCGATCTTGTTGAGATCAACCGCTACCCCGATTGCATGTTGTCGGATATCAGCGATCCAGACATTCGTCGCGGCGCTGAAGTCCATACCGGAGACTCCCGCCAGTCCGGCCGGATTCTGAAACATGGACGCTACGCCGTCAAACAGGCTGGTGGAGGCACCACCCATGGCAGCCGAGCGTACATTGGCATCGACTTCCAGGAATTTCATACCAGCCGCTCCTAGCTTCGTGTAGACCTGTCCCTGACTAGGAGTCACTAGTACTATCACTGCAGCAAGCGCAATGGTCTTGAATAGCAGTCGTTTAGAGGGTCTTATCAGAAGTATCCAACTATGTGACTTGTTCATGATTCCATTCTGTTTTAATGACGAGAACACTTACCTGATGATGACAAACTTGCCCATGACCGGGCCACCTTTCAGCGGTTGACCGTGCTTGTCCTCGGCCTGATCCACAACCACTATATAGAGCCCGCTGACAACAGGCTGACCCGCATCGGTGTACTGATTCCACAATACATAGTTGCTCGCTCCCGGTTCCTTCTCGATGGTCTTTAAAAGATCACCGGTCTGAGAATAGATCATCACGCGGCACGCCCAGGGAAGATTGAAAAACTTCAGCTCATTCAGGCTTAATTCGGATAATCTCACCGCATGGGTGTGATAAGGATTGGGGACTATTACAACCTGCTGCAACGTATCTGCCGGGGGCATCAGTGGTCCGGCGCTCTGATTGGTTTCGTAGCCTGTTCCCCCGGGAGTGGCCCGATTTAAAAACCGGTGGGATTCGATCCCATCCTGGTCAAACGCTGTTACCATATACCAGTAATTACGGCCCACCGTAACATCATTATCTTCATAATGGGTCGTCGTATCACCTGACTCCGACTCATAGATCATTTCCAGCACATCCACTGTGGGATTATTCAGGTCGAATTGGGGAGCTGCGCGGCGATATACCCGGTATCCAGCCCAGTCCGGCAAGCCGGTATCGTGATCCAGCTCTTGGGAGACGTCTTGCCAGCTTATGCGTACATGCCCACTTTCCGAATTATAATGGACCGACGGTACTGGAAGGGGATCCTTGATATTTCGGTCTATGACTGAGCCTTTCTCAAGCGAAAAGTCCCAGATTCCCGCCTGGGCATCATAGAAAGCGCGTTTTGCCTTCGATACGGCTGCAAACAGCGAATCCCGACCCGATCTTATCGCCTGCAGGTAAGCGGCGGTTCCCGGACCAGGATTCAGGCCTAGTTGGATAGCCCGTGCAAAACTGATGCTGCCTACAGCTAGGCAGGTCACAATACGAACGCTTTGCCCCACAGCGGTGAATTCATATGGGCCGAAGGCTAGGGTTGCGGTTTTGAGATGCTTATCGGTTGCATAGGCGTCCGAATAGGCGCCTTCTTCCCCGGCAGCCCAGGCTGTCGGATCGAAAGGCTCCGGGATATGGGTTCCGCTGCTCAATTCCCCGTGAACGGATCCGTCACCTTCAACCGTCCCGGTGCGGACGATCAGGTTGCCTTCACTCCCCCAGTGTCCAAAGTGGGTTGTAACCGGCTGGTTGGTGTCGTTTGTGAGGTCAGTAGGGGACGTCTGGGCGTAAAGCAGCGCTCTCCCTATATACTGTGGGGAAAGCGGCTGGCCTGTAAATGCAAGCGGGTCGGCCTCATCGAACTCCGACGCAAAAGTCATGTGGGCGTCGCCGTCCCAACCATAGATTACCTTCAGCGAATCGCCCGGCTGATCTCCGTAATAATCAATCCAATCATCGTTCCCCCTCATGATTCCTCCATTTTCAGAGACCACCAGTTGTCCTCCAAGACTCGAGACTTGGGACGCACTCTGCAGACCGAAATAGACCTCGTGTAATTGATTATCTGGATTCTCGATGGTCGCATCTGCGTCGTAGTTGCCGGTGTTGGTAAGGATATATTCCACGATGATGAAATCTTCGAACTCGGGATTGGTCCAGATATAGGCGTTTTGAGTGACCGATAGCCCGATGGATGAATTCGCGGTGCCGGTTACCAGCTGATCCGCAGAGATGTTCTCGTCAAAATCATCATTCCGGTCGAGCACACCGTCATTCCAGTTTCTGTTATCCAGGTTTACGTCAAGCACCCATAGATCGGGAAACGGATCCCGCCAGTACTTCTGAAAGACATCCCCCTCTTCGGATACGGGGAAATAGGAATCGCCCACACTCTGCTTTTTATACAGTGCCTGGGACGCCTTGTAGGGTACCACATCACAGCTGCTGCATTCCTTGAAATTCCTGGCGGCCAATACGATGCCCCATTGACTGATAATCGTCCGGGAACCTTCTTCGTATACTGCATATTCGATATCATGCAGTAGAGAGCCACTGTAATGACCGGCTGGGACATCCCATCTCAGTTTGTTATTCCACAGTGGCTTGGTATCATCCTCCTGACCTGAGAGGACTGCGGGACCGCACAGCAGCACTAGAGCAAAAGTCATTAGCGTTAATTTTGATCTGACAGCCATCTTTCTCTCTTATGAATTAGGTTGATTCCTTCAATCAAGTCTTGCCCGAATACACGGCGTTCAATCCTGGACTACATTTCCAGCCTGAAACCGAAGAAGATCTGGCGAGGATTCAGAAAGAGATAGAACGGTTCTGGGTCGGGCAGGTAGAGGTAATCCTTCCCATATTCCCCGGGACGATCACCTTCATCGTATTTGAGCGAACTCAGGTAATTGCCAATTTCACCGTCCGGTGCCGGGTCGTGATCACCCTTGAAGGCACCCCGGAACATATTCTTGGTGTTGAAGAGATTCAAGATCTGAACGTAAAAAACCGGGGTTATTCTTGCCCGACCGCTACCGAATCGCTTGGTGAAACGCAGATCGGTCGCATGATGGGGCTTCCACTGTACGTTCTGGAATTCCTGATATTCCTGCGTGCGGTTGATCGCATTATAATTCTGTTTGGTCTGCGAGTTTAACCAGAACAGGATATTCAGGCTCAGATTTGCTATGGGCCTCATTCCCAGAATTGAGGGCCCGAAATTTCCGGGAGTATGGAAATTGGCATGTATATTGATTTTGGGTCTGGCTGATGGCTTGGTATTTGTCCCCTCCCAATACCTGGGATCTGACGCAGTATTCTGATAGATTCTTCTAAATCCATACCTTCCGGTGGAGTATATCTCGAATGAGCAGTTAACCGATCCCGTGAAAAAGCGTCCCCACTTCTTGGCAAATTGGATTTCGATGCCGCGAACATCCTCAAACGCCGTACTGCCCCAGGTATCATAGGTAACCCTGGAATATTCAATGACCGTATCCAGGCCGGCACCAGGAGTCTCAGCCGAAAGTGCGATATAGGACGAATCACCATAGCCGCTGTAGGTATACGGCGCCGCTAGTTGACTGACGTCCCGATAGTAAGCGGTAATATCAATACTAAAAATATCCAGCAGGCTCTGGGAATAACCAATCTCATACTGGATTGTTTTTTCATAGTCCAGGAACGGATTCCCAAGTCGGTGTATCGCGCCGCGGTAATTAAGACCATAGCGACGCACTTGATAGTATCGCTTCTCCGGATCCGGTAGCTGATAGAAGTGACCGTAGTTGAAATAAATTTTTGCCTTAGTACCGATGGGATGTGAAATCGCCAGTCTGGGAGCAAGCGCGTATTTGATCGGGGGTTTGACACGGATAGGCTCGATGCGTGGATCAGCCGGCTCCACTTCAAAATCAAAAGAATAAACGCCATCTGGCAGCTGTACCCAATCTTTACTCAGCCAGGCCTGGAAAGGATGATTTTCCACATCGAACCACTCATCAGGGATTGAGAAATCCGCTCTCATGCCAAAGATCGCGATCATCTGTTTGAATTCAAGTTTATCCTCGATGTAAGCAGATCCCTGCTTTGGGGAGACATCCCATCTCCACCAGTGAGGATCGACAATATCATAGTTGCGATATTCATCTTTAATAATATGCATGGCGGCAAAGTCTATTCCCGCCATAAGTTGATGATGCTTGCTGACCTGACTGGTGATGGTGGTATTGAGATGGAGTGTCCCAGCCCAGCTGTCCTCGCGGTTGTAATAGCTACCGGCTAGTCTGACACCAGTAATTCTCTCGAGGCTACGATCTGCACTCCCCCACAGCTCCTGGCTCAGGTCCCGAAAGAATCCTGCCGGGGCCATGGCATAAGGTCCGGTCAGGGTTGCAGTGTTACCAAACTGGTCCTGCAGGGTCACTGTCTGTGTCGTATCCCGCTTCACGGTGTCGTATCGCCCCTGAATTTCGAACTCTCCGTAATCCAGGGTGAAATCCAGGAATGTGTTTTTCGAAAGCATATAGGTGAGGTTCAGTCCCAACTGCTTCCTGACCCGGGTCGAGACCGACAGTTCACTGTAAGGCCAGATTTCATTCTCAAAGTTGTCTCCAGCTCTGGTCTGGATGAACCATGCAAATGCTTCCGGTGTTTCGAATACCGTCCGGGTCTCATTCTTTGTGGGATTGAAATCTTCAAGACCGTATACACCGGAGGCTCTAGTCCCTATCGCCGCATCAGTGCGGTTTACACCGCTGGTAAGAGCGTAATTACCGGTTAGCACGAGTTTCAACTTCGGAGTGAGCTGCGAATTGATTTTTATACCACCACCCCAGTCCTGGAAGTAGTCCTGCGACGCTTTGACCAGGTAGTAGCTGCGCTCGAACCTACCTGAGGCGAAGAAATACGTATTGCGCAAAAGTGGCACCGGACCGCCCAGGGTGGCATTGGCGTTTATATCCGGTTTATCGCCGTACACGGTTACTTCGGGTCGAGTCCGCCATTTATACAATTCCTGGCAGAGATGTGGCTTATTATAGAACTGCCCGTAAACCAGATCGGCAGAGTCGACCTGGCTGGCAATCGTTTCCCAGCTGTCAAAAACTATTTCCGCATCCAGGGTATCATACCGGGGTAGCCTGGTACCCGGATCGGGCTCGTTGTTCCAGACCACTCGTGGATTGTTGAGAATCGGGCTGGAAATGGACTCTGCGCTCAAACGCAGTTTCCGCTCCCGCTCGTACCAGCGCTCCCCGAAGTGCTTCGGACCCGGTTTCGAGCCCCGCACATCCAGGGTGAAGTTGTAGTTTGGGCTTCCTTCTTTGGTGGTTACATTAATGATCCCGGCGCGGGCATTCCCGTACCTAGCGCTGAATCCCCCTAGCTGGATCTCGAGCTCCTGGACAGCGTCTGGATTGACCCTCATGTATACATTGTTATCAATGGGATCCCTGGTTTCCATCCCGTCTAGAGTTAGACTAAGCTCATGTTCGCGTGCCCCTCGTACTATCAGACCCCTTGTATCCAATACTTCAAGGCCTGCCTGTCTGCTTAGTATATCCTTCAGCTGCAGCTGAGGTATCTCGTTAAGTTCGTCTCCACTGAGAATAGTAGTAGTATTGCCGACGCCTAGTTCTACTACCGGTCTTTCTGATGTCACGATAACTTCTTCACCTTCGATAACCGTTGGCGCCATTGCTATGTCTACCGTTGTTGTGATGTCACTCTGAACTCGAACTCCCACAATCCGTGCGACGGTGTACCCGATAACTTGGCCCCTGACTACATGCCAGCCAGGTGTAACATTTAAGATAAAGTATTCCCCGTTCTCGTCGGCGGCAGCACCCTGGGTTGTTCCCTCGATGATTATATTCGCACCCGGGAGGGGATCGCCAGTTTCCTCATCGAATATCCGACCAGCGATTTTGCCCCCCGTTGCAGGGTATACGGCCGATACATATAGCAGGCACAGTACCGACACCAAGGCGTAGGTGAACGCCAGCTTCCGATTTCTGCTCGATCCGTTCATTATCTTACCCCTGTACTTTGTGAAGTATCCAGCAGCACTAATGGTGGGAGTCTCCGGCAACGATCAGGTCGTCTCCCGTACTACCAATTCCGGCTTCAGCACTATCCGTTGAGGACCAGCAAAATCCTGCGATTCGAGCTTGTCGATCAGGATTCTAGTAGCCGTTCCACCAATCTGATAAGTCGGCTGTCGCACAGTCGTCAGTGACGGATACAGAAATTTCGATATTTCGATGTCATCATATCCCACGACTGCCATATCCTCAGGTATGCTCAGATTTTCCTCCAGTAGGGCTTTAATCGCCCCGATGGCCAGCCGGTCATCCCATAGGAAAAGTGCGTCCGGTTTGCCACTCGTATCTTTGATGATGCCTTTTACCAGATCGTAACAGGATTGGATGGTCTCCTCACAGGTCATAATACGTAAATTCCGCGAATCCAGATCATGCTTCCTGAAAGCTGCCTTGCATCCGGCGATCCTCTCCTTCCCGCTAGAAGCATCCGGTCGGGCGCAGATATAGATAATCTGGTAATAGCCCTTTCTAATCAGCTCATCGACGGCCGAAAAAGCGCCATGGATGTTGTCGTTTATGACATAGTCGCACTCCAGAGCGTCAGTATGGCGATTAAGAAATACGAACGGGATCGGGCTATGTCTCAGCACATCGATGTATCTGTCATCCTCCTGGGTGGGATAGACAAGCATACCGTCGACCCGCTTTTCCCTGAGAAGTCTGAGCATTCTGAGTTCCTCATCCGGATCACTATGGCTACTACACAGGATAACGCTGTACTCACGTTCTCTGGATTCGTTACCTATGCCATCCACCACCGCCGCGTAAAAGGAATCCTCGGTATTGGGGATGATGATGCCCAGGGTATTTGTTTTACGGGTTATTAGACTTCGGGCCAGACCGTGCGGAGTATAATCGAGGTCTTTAGCGATTTGTATTATGGAATCTTTCGTCCCCTGATTGATATCGGGCTTGTTGTTAAGCGCCCGCGAAACGGTGACCACAGAGACACCAGCCATTCTCGCGATATCTTTCATGGTGATGGGCATGGGATGGATTTCCTCAGCTAGACATTATCTCTATTAGCTTCCCCACACTTATTTAAGATTCTAGATCTGGGGTTCGTAATCGATACCGTTACCGTTTACATAAGATACCCTTTCATATAGCGCCTGTCAAGCATTTTCCTGCGGATCAGAGGCTGTATGTCGACAAATTAGCCTTCACGGGAGCAAAAGAATTTATTTACTACGAAACATATATAATATCTATAATATCCTATTATTAGCAGCTGAGAATCATAGTATCCCCCTGAACAGCGAGTGCATTATCCCTAAAATACTGATCACGCACCTCGCGCACTGGGCGAACGACAAACAGCCCTCGCAGCCTTATCTTCCGGCATGAAACAAGTCGTACTCGTCCGTATTTCCCGTACCTCTCTTTGTGATAGCCTCTTCGGGAGAAAGCTTCAAAATGCGGAAAAATGGTGGGATTTTGTGGAATTTTTCGCCGTTCCTTGCATCCCCGTTTGTGTAGTAGCCCAGATGGATTTAGGGATAGCCCCAGTTGTAAAAATTTTACTGAAAACAGAAAATCCCCGCTTGTCAACTTTAAGCAGGGACGATCCTCACCTTGTATCAACCATCGTGGTGCCTACCTTACCTGCCGGGAATCAACAACCTCCCTAATTGCCCGAATGTGTTCCGCGGTCGTCCCACAGCACCCCCCGATAATCGAAACTCCGGCGGCCATCATTTCCCGGGCCTTCTCGGCAAAAAGAGCAGGGGATTCAGGATAACGGAGCCTGCCACACTTCATTTCGGGTTTACCGGCATTCGACTGAATAATTACCGGAAGGGAGGACACCTTCATAAACTCGTGGGCTATCCTGACCATATTCTCAATTCCGTTCCCACAGTTGGAGCCGATGATGTCTGCGCCCGCTTCCTGCAGGCCAGCCGCCGCCTCCGCTACGCTTACCCCCATGATAGTGTAAAAACCCCTGGCAGTTTCATCGAAGGTCATGGTCGCCATCACCGGCGTCCCGGCGGACACCGCTTTTGCCGCCTCCACCGCCAGGACCGCCTCCCGTAGATCTGTCATGGTCTCGACGCATACCAAGTCGACCGTCCCCTCCACCAGTGCCCCTATCTGCCGCTCGAATCCGCTGTACAGTACTTCCGGTTCGGTGTCGCCATACGGTTTCAACAGCGCCCCCGAAGGGCCACAGGAACCAGAGACGGAGGCTCGATCACCCACAACCTCCCTTACCAGGGAGGCAGCCCGCTGGTTGACCTCCTCAGTTTTGTCCTCCAGCCCATACTCTTTCAGCTTCATAGGCGAGCCGCCAAAGGTATTCGTCTGGATAATATCGGCGTCAGCTTCTAAGTAGCTCCGAGCAATATCTTTGAGGATGTCCGGCTTCGAAATACTAAGAGCCTCAGGACACTCCCCGGGCTGCAACCCTTTGTCCAGAAGCAGAGTCCCCATAGCACCGTCTGCCACCAGCACCTCACCCTTTTTCAGGCGATCAAGCATCGGTCCCACGTCACTCCACCTCCATCAACTGTTTCACGCGCTCAACGGCACTGGCCGCGTCATAGGCATACGCATCAGCCCCGATTTCACGGGCGTATTCCTCAGAGACGGGGGCACCTCCAACAATTGTTCTTATTCTGGCATTCAGCCCCTGCTCCCGAAGGAGCTCGATCACCGTTTTCATTGCTGGTTGGGTTGTGGTCAACAGCGCTGACATGCCGATGATCTCCGCCTGCTCATGCTTCGCCGTTTCCACAAACTTCTGAGCCGGAATATCCTTGCCAAGATCAATGACCTCAAAGCCGGCACCCCTTAACATGATCCCTACCAGATTCTTCCCGATATCGTGTAGGTCACCCTGTACGGTACCGATTACAATTTTACCAAGGTCGGGAAGGTCCCCTCTAATCAGCAATGGCTTAAGCTGGTCCATTCCGGCATAAAAAGCCCTGGCCGCCATGAGCACCTCGGGAAGGAATATTTCATGATTCTTGAACCGCTCCCCCACAGCATTCATCCCGGATACGAGGCCTTCATCCAGGACATCCTTGGGGGAGATGTTTTTATTTATGGCTTTACTCGTCAGTTCAAGGACTTTCTCGTTGTCTCCCTGTTGTATTAAGCTCGAAATCTGCTCTAATACTTCCATATTACTTCCTCTATAATAAACAAATAGTCACGCACTCATCAGCTCCTTCATTCGCTGACGACATGAGTACGTTCTGCAATCACGGCAGAATGCATAGCTAGTCTGAAAAAGGTGAATGTCCTTCCGTCCAGTCACCAGCACACCGGTAACCGACTTTAGGGGTGTCATCAGGCAACTGTCGTTGAGCGTAATTTGAATCTTTTCGGGCTGAAGGTACTGGAAGAGTTTTTTCTGACCGGTCAGGTGCCAGCCACAATAACCTGGGCTATAGCTCAAGGCACGATGGTCGGACTGAGCTAATCCTCTTTGAACCAGATCGTGTAGAAATGATGATTCGCAGACCTCGACCGCTTTATCAGCCGCCAGAGAGGCGACCGTATCCAGCATATAGCCCAAGGCGAAATCATCCTCAGCGAACAGTTTCTCGATCCCCCCACTAACCTCGGCACCTACCGTCAGGGCAAACAAGGCCAGCGCATCAGCTTGTGGGAATATGTGAGCCAGTGGAGTGTCACTATTGTTCTCCCCCTCACCCCTGAAAATCTCCCGGAACTCATTCGTCGATAGCTCCGCTATTATACCTATCGGTTCACAGGTTTTGCTAAATATATCCAGGGCTTCATCTATGAGCGCAGAAACGTGTCCCTGAACGGTTACGCCATTCGCCATTCCCTGGAATCTGAGCACTGCTTCTCTTTCCGGCAGGATTTCGGAGCGGTTGAACTGCACTTTAGGAATCATGGTGACCTTTGCGGCAGACTGTCCTGACCGTAGCTGTTTGCCTCTCTCTCCATGAGCTTAATCAACTCAAGCTTGATGTCTTCAGTTAGCTCGATAGGCTCATAGCTATCGAGCAGCTTACGTACCTCCCGGTGTGCCCGCTCCTGGAGAGTTAGTGCCCCCTCTTCCTGCCAACGGGACCTGCTCGCCCTATCGATGACCAACCCCGGATACGAATGCTCCTCCTTGAGAAAACGCAACGTATGCTTCGAAATCAGCAGATGCTGCTCCTTGAGTAGCTCCTGGAATATCGGCAGGGAAGGAAAATCCTCCCTTGGCTCAATACCGGCTGCCAGCCTGTAAGTCATTTTACAAATTTCGTTATCTACCACCAGCTTCTCCAGGCTTTGGCAACTTTCGAAATCGATCATGCCCGGTCCCGAGATGTTGTTGATGCCTGACAAAGCGGCGAGGGTGGCTCCTATGCCACTCTCAAGACCGGCTTGAGCATCCAGCTGTTTGGCATCACTCAGCGATATATAGGCCTGAGTGGGAAGCTTCAGGTATTTTCCAATCTCATTGTAGGCGCAATCGACCATCATGGTTTCCACTGCCCCCATGGGCGTAGTCTCGTAGCGCACGTCAAAGATCGCAGGCGAACCACCGTATAGAATGGGCGTACCGGGATTGGTAAGCTGGCTGATGACAATACCACTCAGGGTTTCGGCGGTATGCTGGACAAGGGTCCCGATTAGGGTCACTGGTGCCATGAACCCGGAGAGAGGCATAGCGATAAATTCCACCGGTATGGAGTAGCGTGCACAATCCACTACATTCTGGGAGGTTACATCGCTCCATTTGAGCGGAGAGGTGGGGCAGCAGGAAAAGATGGTCAGCGGTTTTTCCTTGAGTGCCGCTTCGGTTCCCCGAACCGCCAGTTGAAAATCCTTCATAACAGTGAAGGATTCGATGGTAAATGTCCCGGTAACGACCGGTTTTTCACAGTAGAGCAGACTGAGGAAGAGGCGGTAGCTGTCGGCAATCTTTTCGTGGACATCAACGGGGATCAGGGCGGTACTCTGGGAAGCGATATGGTCAAGCTGGCTCACTACTTTTGCGTAATGGATATAATCTTCCGTGGAAGGTTTTCTAATCCTTTTAGAATGGTGATCAAGAACGTGCAGTGCAGCGGAACCGGGCGTATAGTAGAAATTATGCCCAGAGAAATCGTGGGTTTCGTTTCCGCGCACATCGTAAAGATTGAATGATTCCGGGGCGACCTCCAGCGCCTTTTCAATAGCCTCTTCCGTGAAAATCACGTGAAGCCTGTCCAGGTCAACAGCGGCACCGTGATCTGACAGCAGATTAAGGACCTCCTCGTTGTGAATCTCGACCCCCAGCGTGCAGAGAACACCGATCGCTTCAGATACAATCCGTTCGATCAGGTCCTCAGTCAAGAACTTCACTACCGGTCTCACAGAAGAGCTCCTTCCTATCCTTAGATGCTATTATTTTAACGGTGCGAACAAATAATCTAGAATAATCTCGGAAACATCTGCACTATGGACTAACTGAAATGGAACGGCTCCGCACGACGAGGGAACAATTGATTGACCGCGGGCAAAACCTCCCACATTTGACCTTGCACGACCGAGACCATTTAATATTGAATATAACCCGCCTATATCAATAAATCAAAGTCATCTCCTATCCATATTCGTTGAGTCTATAAACAAGGCTGGTGTCGCAGGACTTCCTAATGGAGAGACCTGCCTATCCAACCACATTGATCACGTCGGCCAGGAGCTGCCGATTCAAATGACGACAGGTGGTAAGACACCCGGTGATAATGCAGCAGATACATACCAGAGAGTGCTCACAAAAACTTGTAATCACATATTATGTCAATTACTTTTAATATCCAAATTGACCAACATATTTTAAAAACGCCCGGCGGTTCAGCCTTGTTTACAAGTTATAAAACCATGTGGGAGGGCTATTATGGAAAAGCAAACCTTATGTAAAATAGGTCGCGGGGTTTCGCGGCGGGATTTCATCAGAACGTCAGCGGCGGTAACGCTAGCGGCGATGATACCGGGCTCAGGCAGCGTGTTTGCCGCCGGGTCTGACCGGCTGAAAATCGGCCTGGTCGGCTGCGGCGGCCGCGGTACCGGGGCGGTGAAGGATTGTGTTGCTTCTTCGGAAGGTATCGAGCTGGTGGCAATGGGCGACCTTTTCGAGGACCGGCTGGAGGCGTCTTTCACCGAGCTGGCCGCTGTCCTTCCCAAGGAGAACCTGAGAGTAAAGAACCGTAATAAATATGTAGGCTTTGATGCCTATAAGAAGGTCATTAAAAGTGGCATTGATATCGTCCTGCTGGTTACTCCTCCAGGGTATCGTCCGGAACATGTCGACTACGCCGTTAAATCCGGCGTTCACGTGTTCATGGAAAAGCCGGTGGCAGTAGACCCGGTAGGGGTAAGGTCAGTGATCGCATCATCGGAGCTGGCCGAGAAGAAAAGTCTGGCCATGGTGGCCGGTACACAATACCGCCATCACCTGCCCTATCTGGAGATTGTCCAACGGATTCGGGATGGTCAGATTGGTGAGATTATCGGCGGCCAGAGTTATTCCATCCGGGGCTGGCCCGGCGATTGGGGTGAGAAGGCCCTGCGCTTTCTAAATGAGCGGGAAGCCGGTAAAATCTCCGAGATGGAATACCAATGCCGCAACTGGTACCACTTTGATTGGACCTGCGGTGACTTCATCGTTGAGCAGGCTATCCATCAGCTAGACGCCATGAACTGGATGGCGGGCGCCAATCCGGTGAAAGCAATAGGCATGGGCGCCAGACAGGCCAGGACCGGGAAGGAGTTCGGTAACATTTACGATCATTTTACCGTGGAATATGAATACCTTGACGGGCAGCGGCTGGCCCACATGTGCCGTCAAATGGAGGGTGTGAGCGTCAGGATTTCTATCAGGATCACCGGAACCAGGGGTACGGTCTATGCCAGTGGCAACATAGCACAGATCACCGGAGAAAAGCCATGGATGTATGAAGGAGAATCTCCCAATCCCCAGGTGACCGAGCACGCGGACCTCATCAGAAGCATCCGGTCAGGCAAGCCCCTGAACGAAGGCCGGCGCATCGCCGAAACCAGCCTGATGGCCATTATGGGACGGATGAGTGCCTACACCGGTAGAGAGCTGTCACGGGACTGGGCGATGAAGGACTCGGCACTGGACCTACGCCCGCCGAAGTATGAGTTTGGCGATACCCCGATCCGCGAGATACCAATTCCCGGCAAAACGCAGCTTGTCTAGCAGAGATCAACTGCCCCATCAACCGATCTGACAAAGGAAAGGAACATCCCACCAATGAAACACATCCCACTTTTACTGCTATTTATCGCTCTGGTTGCTTTCTATTCTGAAGGATTGTCGGCCCAGAATACCGGAGAACCGAGTCCGCTGTATCCTCAAGTGGAGGTTGACGATAAAACATCCAAATCCCTGTTCAACGGCCGAAACCTAAAAGGCTGGGTGAATGCCAACTGCGCCCCGGAAACCTGGATAGTGAAGAAAGGGGTACTTATCTGCAGTGGCATCCCCACCGGTGTACTGCGAACCGACCGTCACTATGAGAACTTCATCCTTGAACTGGAATGGCGGCACACCAAGAAAGAAGGTAACGCCGGCGTCTTCATCCACTCCGATCCTCTACCGGTTACGGGCAAACCGTTCACCAGGGCTGTGGAGTGCCAGGTCTTAGACGGCAACGCAGGAGACCTCTTCGCCATCCAGGGTGCCACCATGACACCCTACAAGCCGCACCCCAAAGGCTGGATGCGCGCCCTCCCCAGCGAAGACCGGATGAAGCCCCTGGGCGAGTGGAACCACTACCGTATCGAGAGCCTGGACGGGATGGTGACCCTGGCAGTGAACGGCAAAGTAGTTTCAAAGGGCTATCACGCTAATCCACGGAAAGGGTATATCTGCCTGGAATCCGAAGGGAGCGAGATCCATTTCCGCAACATCCGCATCCGGGAAATGCCCTCCACCGATCCCCATCCCGACGTGGTGGCAAAGGAGGACCAGGGATTTCGCTCACTCTACAACGGCCTGGACCTGCGTGGCTGGAAAATGGTGAAAGGTCATGAAGGCCACTGGGTCGCCCAGGACTGGACCCTGGATTATGACGGCCAGAGTGAAGCCGGAGATGACCGTGAGGACCTCTGGACGAAGGAGAAATTCAGAGACTTCAAGCTCATCGTCGATTGGCGGTTCCCTGATGAACTGGTCATCGACGAAGTCCCCGTGATCCTCACTGACGGATCGCGGGCCAGGCAGGCAGATGGCGGCGACCTGCTAATCCCCGTACGCGACGCGGGAGACAGCGGCATTTACCTCCGAGGCGAATCGCGCTACCAGCTCAACATGTGGGCCTGGCCGGTGGGATCAGGCGAGGTCTACGCCATCCGCCGGGATACGACGCTGTCCCCCCAGGTACGCCGGGGAGTTACCCCTATCCTGAACGCCGACCGCCCCCTGGGCCAGTGGAACCGCTTTGAGATCACCCTCGTCGGAGACAGGGTTACCGTCGTATTGAACGGGAAGACCGTACTACGGGACGCCCAGCTGCCGGGTATCGCGAAGAGCGGGCCGATCGCCCTGCAGCACCACGGCGATCACGTTCAGTTCGCCAACATATACATCAAGGAGCTGGATTGAGGGAAAGGGAAGGCAGCCACAAAAGTTGAATGATATAAGCCAGGGATAGGCTCACAGTGAAGCTTAGCTGGTATCTGGCTGGCCTGCAGGGAGCATAAACCGGCTCAAAATTCCGCAAAATCCCACCAAAATTCTGCATTTTGAAGTTTTTTCCCGACGGGAGACGTGAATCTTCCTGCTGAAAAATATTTGCGCTCCGAAACCAGCGACGGATTCGTCTCCGGGGTAATATGATACAGCATCAACATTACGACCGAATTTAAGCCGGCGATCGGGGTTTGTCGTTCGCCTGGTGCGCGAAAAGTACTATTTGTCAGTTTTAGCGATGAGTTTGTGGTGAAACCCAGGATTGAAAAAGGGAGCCTAATCCATTCCGGCAATCCGCCTGGTAGCTTCGGCCAGCCCTTCCGTCAGCATACGGCTGATTGATCCTTCAATATCGTAGGAAGTGGTTCGCAGGATGCGCCCCGTTACGACGTCGATAATCCGCATATCAATGGTATAAACAGTCCCGAGTTTCCCAAATGAGCCAGCCAGCATCTGCCCGGCACCAATGAGTTGCCCGATCTCCACCGCGCACTCATTGGAGGTACACCCTGTCATCTGGAAATCCTGCTCCGTGAGGATCTGCTCCATCTGCCCCCGTTCGATAACCTGGTAGCGTCCCAGTTGCACCATGTGGGTTCCCAGGCGGTTGGTGAGCACCCGAGCCTCCTGGACCGAGACGCCGATGCCTTCGAAATCGAGGATGGCGATAGTAGGCAGGCTGGTCACCTCGGTAGCCGGAGGAGCGGGCGGCTCAATATCTGTTTCAGCGATCGGCGGTGGAGCTGGACGATGAGCATCAAGGATGGATGCAGGAACAGTGATAGTCGTGTCCTGGGAGGGGTCCTGCTTCAGGGCAAATTCGATGGTCAGCGGCTGACCGGGCGCAACGACATCCACCAGGGTCGAAACATCCACGGCAAGCAGGCCGGAGTTGTCAGTCTGAAATGACCAGGATGATGAACCTGCCGTAGCGATGACATCCTCGTTTGCCGCCGGTAGAGTCCTGACGGGCAGAGTGCGACTCTCCTGTTTCCATTCCTCGCCGACCGGCGCCAGACCGGCCGAGATGATCTCTCCGGTGATCGGGACCAGCCCGCCACCACCCATCACCAACTGGCCCAGCCTCACCATACCAGTCTGGTCGTATAAATAATAACCACCCGCTGCAGTAGCCAAGCCCGCCAGCCAAAAGACGGTACGCGCATCGGATTTGAGTGTGCGTTTGTGGATATAACGGCGCTGGAAGGTTTCCTTCCTCGTTGCCCGTTTAGTAATTGTGATTGTAAGGTTAGAGCTGGTGGCGCTGGGCCGCCGAAGCGTTTGAAAGCGGACGATGGTGATCTCATCCATAGACCGTGCATTCCGAGTGGTGGAGGTAGGTGCGAGGCTGGTCGTGGTCAGGCTTGCACAGCCACAGAGGAGAATCAGGGCAAGAAGAAATAGAAGTAGTCTGTAGTTCATAGCTTTATTTTCGAAATGAGATTTTCTTCTAAGAAGAATCTGCAATATCACCATCCAGTTTTAGTGTTCCTGGTATGCCCTAATATATTCTGGTGCAATGAGCGTTGCATTCCAATTAGTATGAAGTTATGATCAGGGACCACGCAGTAAGTGTTCCATCGTCATATTCTGGAACATCATCCGTTACTTCCAGTGTCCAGGTTCCGGTGATACTTTCTCCATCCAGGGTTGAAAGAGTGCCTTCAGGCTGGTATGATCCAGTAAATGGTGGGGTCCCGCTCGTAATAGAAATACTAGCTTCATCATCGAAGACCGTGGAACTGTAATTATCAAGACTACTACCATTATCAGTCGATAATTCAATACGCGTACCAAGCGGGCTTATCAAATAAATATCAACATCTTCATCATAGGTGTGTGTGATAGAGACAGACACGTTAACATCCGTGATTGTGCCACTGGCAGAGATGTAGATGGTGGAGGTCGTGGTTGGATTGGCATACGTCACATCCTTGGGAACGTCAGTGGAATTATACGTGTTGGCCGTACCTGGGGCAACCATAAAGTAAAGATTTCCACTTGACGGATAGCGCGTGGTACCGGCGGCATTGGTTGCCTCCACATACCAGTAATTGGTGCCGTTGTCGGTCATTTTGCCGCCTACATAGGGTATGGTTACCTCCAGGTAGTCGCCGCTGACGGTAGCGGCGACCGAATAGTCTATTATACCGCTGTCATCGTCGTAGTAGAAAGTTCCACTGGTAGCCCCGGGTGCCGTGACCCGCAGCAGCTGCCCCAAGGCGCCAGCCGTCACCGTAGCCCCATTCGCGGGATCGGGATTCGAAACGACTGGAGCCGACACAGCAGTAACCGTAAAGTAAAGATTTCCGCTTGATGGATAGCGCGTGGTGCCGGCGGTATTAGTCGCCTCCACGTACCAGTAATTGATCCCGTTATCGTTCATTTGACCGCTTGCGTAAGGTATAGTCACTTCCAGGTAATCGCCGCTGACGGTGGCGGCAATCGACCAGTCGATTAGGTCATCGTCATCATAGTAAAAGGTTCCGCTGGTAGCCCCTGGTGCCATCACCCGCAGCAGCTGCCCCGAGGCTCCAGGCGTCACCGTAGCC
>CP070638.1:992238-1014592 GCA_020354025.1 Fidelibacterota bacterium
AAAGTCGTGGCGGGCCTCGGTGGTGTGTTGACAGTTTCCGCTTTCATGACCTATGGTGTGGAACGGACCATTCATGGTGGCTATGCCTTCCACCTGGCTGGTCTGGCCCTGGCCTTGGCGGTATTGTGGGTTACACTTGTGCCCCTGGTCATCCTCCAGCTCCTGAGTAAGCCAGGTGGGCCCACAGTATCTCGGATGGAGCAGCAGGCGACAGGCTTACCCGATGATGCCCAGCCACCTACGGCGGCTGAAATGCCGGAGCAGCAGCTCTATTATGGCACTCCCTATCCACAGGAACCTGACACCTATGGTGAGGGAGAGTATATCGAATATGGTGAAGAGGGTGAGCAATGGGCAGGAGAGGCAGAGGAGGGCGACGAGGGCTATTACGAAGACGAGGAAGAAGATGAGTACGAAGATGAGGACGAGTATGAAGAAGACGAGGAGGAGGATTAAGATGTCCATTGAGCCTGCTGGCTCCCCCTGAGCAATTCCCCCTCCGCCTCACGCCATTTTCAGACCTTCCAGCCCTATTTAAGCGCCTTACTCACCCCGTTAACATACCATTCCCTCCACGGTAGACGGCGAAAGTGTCTGGCTCCCAGGAAGCCATCCAAGTCTTCGTCTGAAACAACGTGATCATAGTAGTCACGCAGCAGGACCCCGGCCAGGGATTGGTAGGACCAGTGCCACGGCTCGTAGCGATAGCCATGCTCCCGGTCCGGGGGGTAGGCCATGAAAAAGCCGTATTCATGGGCATTATGATCGAGCCAGTGCAAGGCGGCCACGCCGCTGCCGATCCGCCAGTAGGCCGGGTCGGTGCTGTTAAAGTCCACATCGGTGCCCCAGTGATGGCGGGAGGTCCCCGGCGCTGACGAGTACTGGAGGATAGCCCGGCAGCGCTCGGTGGAATCGGGGTATTCCCGGGCCAGGTTCCGGCCTCCGGAGCGGCGCGAACCGGTGAACTTACCGTTCCAGATGACCCGCTGTTGTCTGAAGGTCCTTGTAGCGGATATAACTGTCAGGTGAATACCGGCATCCCGGGCCGCCAGCACCATTCGCTCCAGCGCCTCGGCCGCCTCTGAGCGCAAGTAGGCACGGCCCCGGGTCAGCTTGCCGGGCAGACGTACGAAATCACCGGTGGTGTCGGGTCGGAACTGCCCCAGCAGGTAGGATTTGGGATCGATTGGGAAAAGGTCGTTCCGTACAGGTTTGGCAGAACCCTCCTCGGTTTCCTGCCCGCCGCTAGCTGCCAAATAGAGCGATGCCAGGACAAGCAGAATGAGCACGTACTTAGGGTGAAGCTGGCTCAATACGACTACCGGCTGCTGGCCCGGTCTTGTATTCCGTCGGTTTG
Source organism: Fidelibacterota bacterium (assembly GCA_020354025.1). Taxonomy (GTDB): domain Bacteria; phylum Fidelibacterota; class Marinisomatia; order SCGC-AAA003-L08; family TS1B11. The sequence continues at coordinate 993,596 of CP070638.1, forward strand.
TAGGGAGACCAAGCCCATCAAAGTAACGACGGGAATTAGTGGGCCATTGTACATGGAGCTAGACATGAGATTAATGTAGATATGTGCATGCTATAATGGGCTTATGTGCTAGACTTAAAATAGATCACATCCCCATCCCTTATTCGGTAGTCCTTCCCTTCCAGGCCTGCCAGCCCGGCCTCTTTCAGTGCCTTTTCCGAGCCCAGGCGCAGCAGCTCGTCGTAGTGGAACACCTCGGCCTTGATGAAACCGCGCTGGAAGTCGGTGTGCACCATCCCGGCGGCGTCCCAGGCGGTGGCGCCCTGGTGAAAGGTCCAGGCCCGGGCCTCGTTGGGATTGCAGGTGAAGAAGGTCTGGTAGTCCAGCAGGCCGTAGGCGGCGTGGATCAGCTTGGTCAGCCCCGCCTCACGTAGGTGGTATTCCTCGACGAAGGCTTCCCGCTCCGATTCCCCCAGCAGAGTGATCTCCTGCTCCAGTTTGCCGCACAGTCGGATAGCCCGGTTGTTCTCCCGCGTGGCGAAGTCAAACAGGGCCTGGACCTGCGGCGATCGCTCCTCTTGCTCCATTTCCCCTTCGCCCACATTGGCCACGTATAGGATGGGCTTAAGGGTCAGGAGGAACAGGGACCGGAGAAGGGCCAGTTCCTCGTCCGACAGGTCTAGCGCACAGGCTAGACGGCCTTCGTTAAGCTCCTGCCGGACTTTTTCCAGCGCCGCCAGCTCCTCTCGGGCTTCGCTGTCACCGGAGGCCGCCAGCTTCTTAATCCGGGCCAGCCGCTTCTCCAGGGTCTCCAGATCCTTCAGGAGGAGCTCGGTCTCGATGGTCCCGGCGTCTTTCACCGGATCGAGGCTGCCCTCAACGTGACTGACGTCCGGATCCTCGAAGCAGCGCACCACGTGGATCAAGGCGTCCACCTCCCGGATGTGGGCCAGGAACTGGTTTCCCAAACCCTCACCTTTGCTGGCACCTCGCACCAGCCCGGCGATGTCCAAGAACTTGACGGTTGCGGGAGTCACCTTGCCCGGTTGGTAGATACGGGCCAGCTGCTCCAGGCGCTCATCGGGCACCGGCACCACCCCAACATTGGGATCGATGGTGCAGAAGGGATAGCTCTCCGCGGGTACCTGGGAGGCCGTTAAAGCGTTGAAGATGGTGGACTTACCGGCGTTGGGCAGGCCGATAATACCGCACTGCAAAGACATTGTGCTATAAATTTACGTAGAGGCGGAGCCTGTTAGCCCACGGTTTTGACCGCGCGGTTTGGGAGGCCGCGCCTACCATCGCGCCTCAATACCGAGGGTTGGCAGGATAGCTCCCCCCACCACAGCCGGCTGGACAGCCAGGTTAATCTTGGGCTGTTGACCTCGGTCGCTGGACGTGGCTTGCTCGGGCCGGGGATTGATGATCCGCCGGGTGAGGAAAAAGCCAGCCAGACTCCCACCAATGGTTGCGATCTCATAATAATAATTCTCAAAGTCGATTTCGGCTATGATACCCAAACCGAATGCAGAGGCGCCACCGGCAATCCCACCGAGTGTCAGCAGGGCCGTCTGACCGAAGGAGTAGTCCTCGCCTTTCATAAAGCGGTCGGTTGCCCATATGCTTCCAAGTCCGCTGGCAGTTACCATCATGCTTATGGCCGTGTCATCCTCATCAACCCTAAGCCCGAATATGTCCGACAACATGGCTCCATACATACTACCGGCGGCCCAGCCGACGACCAGCATCATGGCGTCGCCGAAGGTATAGCGCCGCCCGCCGTAAAGTTTATTTCCCAGGAAAGTCCCGAGGGGATATCCGGCGACCGTGAAGATCATCTGCTGTTTGCGCCACTTGAAATGTGCTGAAGTCTCGGATTCGTTCCACCATTCATCATTTTCGAATTCCTCTTCGAATTCCTCTTCGAATTCCTCCGGTTTCGGGGCAATCAATTGGTGGACCGCCTTTAAAACGGAGGCCCCCACTCCTGCATAGAAGCTCAGGGCGTAAGCCATGCCGGTGGAAGGTCTCCAGTGTCGGTAGAGCCGATCTCCTAAATAAACACCCAGAGGCACAGCCCCCATCAGTACCATTATTTCTCCCCGGTCCTGACCGTCAGTGTCCCAATATCCGAGCAGGGTGTTCAAGGCGCGACCGTACTGGAGGCCTACCACACCGCCGTAGCGCTGCATCTGACTACGCGCTTCGGGAAGGTCCATATTTTCCGTGTACTTCCAGGTGAAGTAAAACGTGGCCCCCAAGGAGAGCATCTCGCCACCAACGTACCACTTATCCTCCATATCAAGAATGTAGGGGATGCCCCAGCCATAAAGCCCTAGCCCCCAGCCCATGTTCTGGGCCACCAGGGTCCAGCGCCCGGACTGATCTGGGCCAGGCGCCAGAGGAGGCAACGCTTCACCCACAGCCTCGTCAATAATGTCCTCGTGCAGCCCCAGGGTCTGTTGAAGGGATTTTAGCATCTGCAATTCGTCCGGAGATATCACGCTGTCTGCCATAGCGGCTTCGTAAGCCTGGCGGTAGATCCGCTGGGCCTCGGTTTCCTGCGTGTCAGCGCCCTCCTGGGCTGCTGGCAGGCTGGCTATGGACAGGAGAAATACGGCGGCTAATGAGATAGTTCTCATCGTGTTGGGCCCCACTACCTTGGGGGAATAGCTAGGTTTCATGGCCGGGCCTCCTAGATTGAATGGTTCTACCGTAAATCTAGTACAGTACAGCCGGTAATGCACGCAAACTTTTAACAGCCGCAGTACGGTCCTGAGGCTGTTGTGCCATCATCTAGGGGGCGGCTTCTGTTATTGGAATCAGGGCAAGGCTAGCAGCCCTGCAGCAGCTCCCAGCGCACCTGCCAGCGCCGGTTCACCAGACGGGCCATGAGCAGGAGGGTCGCCATCACCCCAGAAATCACCCCGGTTGTGACCCACATCATCATGATGACGATCTGGAACTTCACCGCTTCCACGGGGGGCAGGCCGGCGAGTATCTGCCCGGTCATCACTCCGGGCAGCTGCACCAGGCCTACCGTCATCAGCGCGTTTATCGACGGGATCAGGGCACCTGACACGGCACTCTTGAAGACCGGATGGAGCGCCTTGCGGGGTGGTGCTGCGAGGGAAAGGGCCACCTCCACCTCGTCCCGGCGCAGCTGCACTTCGCTGATAAAGCGATTGGCCGAGAGGGAAACAATGTTCAATCCGTTGCCCAGCACTATTCCACTGAGGGGTATAATCACCACCAGGTTGTACCAGGGATCCGGGCGGACAATCAGTTCCGCCACCACTCCCAGACTGACCACCAGGGCCAGGGAAAGTGAGCCGAAGGTTATAAGGAAGAACCGGGGAAGCCTCACCTGCTGGCGCCGCACACTCTCGTAGCTGGCCACGGAGAGCATGACGATCAGCACTATCAGTAGGAGCCAGGGCGAATTCACCTGGAACAGGACCTTAAGAGCGAATCCAATCAGGGTTAGCTGAGCGAATGCCCGTACGGTACCGATGGCCAGGTTCTTATCGATCCCCAGACCGTGGAAGCGTGATAGAGCAATGGCAAGAGCCATGAGTATCAACGAGAGGGCAACGTCCCCGAAGCTGAGCTGAAAGAGCGCCATTACGACAGCTCTTTCAGCTTGCCGTCGGCGAGCTCCAGGATCACCTGCCCCAGCTTGCGGGCATGCGATCTGCGGTGGGTTACGAAAATGGTGAGCAGCTTTTCTCTGTCGTTGATCTCCCTGACCAGTTCCAGGATGTGTCCGGCCGTATTGTCATCCAGGGCAGAGGTGGGTTCATCGAGGAGCAGCACCTCTGGCTGGGTCGCCAGGGTACGGGCCAGGCAGACCCGCTGCTGCTGGCCAACGCTCAGGTTGGCTACCGGACGATCCAGGAAAGAGGAGTCCAGGTGAACGCGCTCCAGCAACGCGGTGAAGTCTACCTCGATACGTCGGCTGAAGCGCCGGGCAAAGGCCAGGTTCTCGGCCACGGTCGTCCCCACAAAAGCGGGAGTCTGGAAAAGGATGCTGACACTACGGCGCACCTCTACCGGATGGAGCACGGCTATATCCCGGTCCCGTAGCAGGATGCGGCCTTGATCAATAGGAGCCAGATTATTGAGGGTTCTCAGCAGGATCGTTTTACCTACTCCAGAGGTCCCCAGGATGGCGTAAATACGCTCAGCCTCGAAGGTGTAAGTACAGTCTTGAAGGATAGATGTTTGTGATTGATCGGGTGCGGACTTCCAAACTGAGTCCAGCGTGAGCATGGAGAGCTAGCCGGGTGCGGTTTTGGATGCGGGGCTCAACGACTCCAGATCCTTTCGTTTGCGGATCAGCTCCTGAAGCTCATAGTTCTCCGGTGTTGGGCGCAGCTCGAAGGTCTTTTCCGCTTCCAGTAAGGCCAACTCGTACCATTCCTTCTTCACATATGCCACTGCCAGGTTATAGTGAGCCCGTGCCACTATTTCCAGCTCGTGTCTTGTCAAGCGGCGGGGATCTGAGGGCAACAGGCGTATCACCTCCTTGAATTCCAGGACGGCATCGTCCACCAGACCCTTCTGGTAGTACCATAAGCCCAGATCAAGATGCCGTTCAGGCTTCTCGCCGCAACCAGCCAGCAGGAGCACGAGCATGGGAAGAATCGCAAAAGCGGGGAGTCGTTTTAACATAGGGGAGACCTTTCGATAGCAATTCATTAAAAAAAGTTCATGGCCCCAGAAGAGAAATGCAAGGAAAAACAGTCCAATTTCGCCTAGTAGGCTCAATCGAACGGAGAATTTGCCATTGCCGCCGAAAGGGAGGAAGACAAACTATCCAGGAACAGTTCTTTACAAAGGGGAAATTTATCCGTAGAATTGAAGCCCGTTTTTGGCCTCATTTGGGGTTTTTTAAGCAGTAGGGGAACCGCTTGGTATGTAGGGCGGTTTATTCTTTGTTCATCGCTATGGGAACAATTCGCCTTTTGATGAAGTTCAGGTTTCGGTTTTCAGAATGTAGCTAAGATAGAAGACCGGCGTTAGTATTTAAAAAAAAGGAGTGATTAAAGGCATTCATGGGAAGTGATTCCAATCGCGCGCTCGGAAATTATCTGGCCGAGATCAGCAAGTACGAACCCCTCAAGCCGCAGAAGGAGATCGAGCTAACCCAAAAGATCAAGAAGGGGAACCGGCGGGCTCAACAGGAACTGATCGTGTCCAACCTTCGGTTTGTGGTAAGTGTGGCTAAGAAGTTCCAGGGTCAGGGTCGTCCGCTTGAGGACCTCATCAGCGAGGGCAACCTGGGACTTATCAAGGCGGCAGAGCGGTTTGATGAGACCCGGGGGTTCAAGTTCATCTCGTACGCCGTATGGTGGGTGCGCCAGTCCATTCTCCAATCCTTGTCCGAGCATTCCCGCATGGTCCGGGTTCCGCTTAACCGGCAGGGCGACATCACCAAGATTGTGAAGGCCGCTGAGGAGCTGGAGCACCAGTACGAGCGCCCGGCCCTGATCGAGGAAATCGCCAAGCACGTGGAAAAGGAACCCCACGAGGTGGCCCACACTATTCAGATCAGCCGGCGGCATCAGTCCCTGGACATGCCCTTCTCCGACACCGATTCCAATTCGCTGATGGACGTCATCCCCGATCCCGAGTCACCGGAGCCGGACACCACCCTCATCCATGATTCCCTGAGGGAGGAAATCAAGGCGGCCCTGGCTACACTCAAGGACCGTGAGCGGGACGTTATCAAGATGTACTTCGGGATCGAGCAGGATTACGCTCTGACCCTGAACGAGATAGGAGAAGAGTTCAACCTCACTCGGGAGCGGGTCCGGCAGATCAAGGAAAAGGCCATCCGCCGCCTGCAGCATAAGTCCCGCAGCATCTTCCTGCGGCCTTACCTATAAGCGACTAATCTCCGAAGCATCGCACAACGAATAAGCCCCTGGCCAGCAAAGGCCGGGGGCTTTTTTATTTGGACCATTATGCGGAGCTGATTCCTGCTAAAAGCCTGGGAGGTCAGGTAGATTGCGCCCTGACAGATAGATACTCGGCACTACCAGCGAGCTAAATTCAAATCCCCCATATCAACGGAGTTATGTTAAAATCCTGCTTCTTAGTTTAGCTTATGGCTAGTCTATACCTGAGGATAATAACATGATAGATCCACAGCTGAAAGATAAAGTCGTGCTTGTCACGGGCGCCAATCATGGCATTGGCGCGGCCACGGCAAAGGCATTCGCCGAGCAGGACACTAAGGTAGGTATCACCTTCTATCGCGAGCCTTGCCCATACTCGAAGGAAGAACTGGAGGATGCCGTGGAAGCGGGCATCGGTGGCGATAGGCTGTTCCGGGCGCTGCAGCAGCAATCAGCCGAGCCGCTGGTGCAGCATATCCAATCACTAGGTGGTGTGGCTGTCGCTCGCGAGGCCGATCTGGCCGATATAGCGAATATCCCCATGCTTTTCGACTGGTGTGAAGCGGAGCTCGGCCCCGTGGATATACTGGTGAGCAACCACACCTACGACGTACTCGAGACCTTCGACCCGGCAACCGCAGCCGACGACTATCGGTGGTTCGGCGAATATCCGGTTCAGCTGACTTCAGCCGAGATTATCGACGCCAACTTCGCAGTCAATGCCCGGGCCTACGCTTTGATGATGACCGAATATCTCCAGCGCTACCTGAAGCGTAAGGCCAGTTGGGGCCGGATCATCAACATCAGCACCGATGCCGCCCACGCCCACGCGGCCAACGTCAGCTACGCCGCCAGCAAGCACGCCATCGAGTCCTACAGCCGCTCGGCCGCGATCGAGATGGGCAAATACGGCATCACTGTCAACATCGTCGCCCCGGGACCTATCCAGACCGGCTACATGACCCCGGAAATGGTAACCGAGCTGACCAAGGATGCTCCTCTCCGCCGCGTTGGTGAGCCCGAGGATGTAGCTGACGCTATCGTCTTCCTCGCCTCAGAGCAGGCGCGCTGGCTGACAGGACAACTGATCTACGTCGGCGGCGGCTGGCGCATGCACCAGTAAGCACCTGAAGCCATGACGGATAGAAGATAAAGATGACGATTACCGAATGATGAATCGGAGATGAGGATTTATCCGCCGGTTGGCAGACTAGATGCGTTTTGGGGATGACGCTTTACCAGTCCTGCGGAACCTTGTAGATCTGGCTCACGTCGAATCCGTAGGCCTGAGCTTTGCTCACCAACATCGCATAAGTTTCCTCATCCATCTGCGGTAGCCTTCCAAGGATCCAGAAGTAGCGCCACGACGAACTCGTGACCATGGCGTATTGATAGCCTTCCTGGTCCAAAGCGATTATCCGATAGTCTGCGGCAAAAGGCCAGAAAAAGCGGACTTTCAATCGGGCCGGTACTGCCGGATCTGGCACCCAGGCCACTGCTTTCGCATCGGATCTTTTCCCGTCCGGCGAACCTTTATAGCCTTGATTCAGCACCTCGATCCGTCCGTCGTCCCTTAACGTATAGGTTGCCGTCACGTTCACTAGATCACGCTCAAAACGATGCTGGAAACGGGCAATCTCATACCATCGGCCTGCGTATCGTGTCAGGTCCACATCGGTAGCCAATGGTATGTCCTTTGTCTTGCCATTCCCCGTCCCCGCGCAGGAAGACAAAATCAGAGGAATGAATATAAATGCCAGAGTGGTAACTGCTATTCGCATAATGCCCTCCATCCTATATCCGGGTTAAGCCTGTCCAAGAAGGCAATATAATCGCATTTATGAACCGCTTCAAGAAACATTCCGGACAGAATGCAAAATGGAGGTGTTATGAATGCGATGGAGATCATAGGCATCCCTATCACCCAGTATGTAGATAAGTCTTCCAGCGTACGAGAGTTATTATGTCCATTCGCCACATTCTATGAGGCTTGGAGGTACCTCAGATTATCGATAGTAAACGGAATAGGGTCGATATCGAACAACTTGAACACTTCACTGGAATCGCAGGTATTACCTTCCATCAACATAGTGAGCTGATCCCGCGTTATCGGGAAAGAAGTGAACCGATCAAACAGCGCTGCAACAGCCTTGACGAATCCGGCTGGAACCGGGACCAACCATTTGTTGCGCCCGCTCGCTTGTGAGATCAGCTTGATCAGTTCCCGCCAACTGTACTCTCGGGGGCCACCGACATGATAAGTCTTGCCGATGGTCTCCGGCATGGACAAGGCCTTTACAAACATTGTCACAACATTCTTCACGTGTACGGGTGACATCGTAAAGGTACCGGCATCAGTTGGAAGCAGTCCCTCGTAAAACAGGGGTGCCGGGAGGGGTAGAAAGATCAGCTGATCCCGCAGTCGAGTGCAGAACTCCACCCGACCCTCAGGATCGCCAAATATAATTGAAGGGCGGAAAATGGTCCACGCCAGATCAGTAGTCTTCAAGAATTGCTCGGCCAGGAACTTGGTCCGCTGATAGGCGGTACCATCGGTACGTACGCCATTGGCGCTCATCAGGATGAAGCGCTCGACTCCCAGTTCACCAGCCGCATCCATGACCCGTTTGGCGGCCTTGAATTGGAGCTCTTCAAACGTAATCCCTCTACGAAGGTTCTCACGTATAAGGCCGATATTGTAAATCACAGCGTCACAGCCAGCCAATGTCTTTCGTATGCCTTCCATACTTCCCACATCTCCTGGCACGAGGAGGCACGATTCCCGACGATAGACCTTGGCTTCACTGCCCGGCCTGATCAGTAGAGCAGGCTGGTGACCACGATCGAGCAGTTCCTCCAGCAGGTATCTGCCAATAAATCCCGTCCCGCCGATTAGGGCTATCTGCATGTCAGTTCCTCTTACGGAATCAGAGGTTGTCGGGCGGAATGGTCTGCAGTAGTGTGATTGATCTTAACCCTCTCTATAGGGCAATTGAGAAATTGTCCCAATTGCGAACTTACCGACATCACGCTCGCTGGAACACTTAAAAGGAAGACGCCATTGCATCAGTGGCACCTGATAGAGGAACTGGTTGTATTAAGTAGTAGTTCCCGCCGTCGGCGGGATAAGTAAGCGGGCAGCACGGTTAGACCGGGAAATGTTAAATACCATGAATCCGTTGTAAAGCAACTGATTCAGGAATGATGTATACATGATGGTCCATTCTCTGGTCGTATCCCAACCTGGCCGGGTTTCGCGGGCGATCTCATAGTCACGGTATTGAATACGAGGTCGGAGGTGGCCAGTATTCCGAGGATTAGGAGAGTTGGATTGTTGAGCTGGTTTCGCATCTCCCCTGACATAATATCGGTATACTTCCCTTCCCCGATCCAAGTTCCGCTGCAATCAAGACCGGCGCTGAGACGAAGAAGACCCTGCTTCAGCAGCGCTGTTTTTCTGCTGATGAGGTAAAATAGGAATATGATACTTCCACTCCCTATGGACTGATCCGTTACTATAGGGAGTATGAGTTCCGCCGGAGGGCGGGTTCTAGCCTGGCACGGAGTACAGTGGAGCCGCTACTTTTCGCGATAGGCCGCCGCTTCCTCTGCAAGGGAATAAACATCTAGCTTGCAGCTGGGACACTCTTCATCCTTGAAGGAAAAGCCTGAACCGCAATTTTCACAGGACCAGCGTTTTGCCTGCTCCTCAAGCCATTCTGAATAGCCAATTTCACGGACCCGGTAGCAGTTTTTCTCGGCGACCAGGGACATGTCTCTGCCGCTGCCGTGGAACTTTTGCGTTTTCTCGCAAGGAAACTGATCACATTCGCCGCAGGAATTAATGTTCTTCTCGACGGCACAGGGCTTAATCGCACACTCGTAACCTACTTCGCCTAGGTTGCAGCCGGGACACCCTTTCGCAGGATCTTCAATTGACGCCAGGTAACGCGGGCAAGCTGCGCAATAAAGGCCGCAATATGCCGCCGCTACGACGGCTGCCTCTGTTGCGGTTTCTCCTTCAGCAGCGGCTGGTTCTTCCTGCTGGCCGGGCCGCTTGGTCAACGCTGCGCAGCCCATGAAACCGGCAGCCATTACGCACCCGCAGCTCACCTGTGCCGCGGTGCCAAGAAACTGACGACGGTCCATTTTATTGGTCATTTTATGTCCTTTTGTATTGAAAAAAACTATGGGGATTCGTAATTAGCCTGCCCCGATGACGGGCTTAGGCGAAAATTTATAAAAAATAGGAGCAAGGATGACATAATTAATCTCACATCACTGAAAATCCTCGCAGTAAATGGCTCAAGCGGGCACCGGGCGTCTGCCTGGTGAATTAGTACTCACGATAAGATATTAGCTCCACTTCATCCGGTTCAGTATCGATAACTGACACCCGCAAAAAGTGCTACGGATTGCTCCAAACGCCTGCCGACAAGGTAGCCATCGTCTTTCCAGCTGCCCCTCAATAACAAACCAAAGCCCTCATAAAATTGATACTTGATATCCAGCGAAACCGCAGCGCCCTTGCCATGAATATCCTGATTCCAGAGGTCACACGCCGCCCCTAGAGTGAGGTTTCCCGTTTCGATCAGGCTAGGTGCCTGGATACCGATCCCGATGTTCTTATATGGCCTACCGGTTTTTATGTAAAAAGCGTAGAGTTTCTGTCTCAAGCGCAGGTAGTTGTTGAAATATAGCTCATATCCCAAAGGTGACGGATTGAACTGCGTGCCCCAGGTCCAGCTTTCGTTTTCATCACCCAGCATCCACGGCGTCATTAGGCCATAGTCCTGTTCCATGTCGGCGCCAAAAGCCTTGGTACTCTGATAGAGCATCGGGTCTAAGAGAGTCCACAGTACACTCAGATAGACCGCCTCGCGGTAGTAGCTGACCAATTCGGGATCAACCGATCCATCTCCGCGGATGGCATCCCTGTTCGTATAGTTCTGGTATACTATCAAGGCCGATTCCACGGGATCACCTCTCGTGTCGGTCCAAGTGGATGGCTCCTCGGGATCGGCCGGGGCAATCATGAATGCATAGACAGGATAATAGACCTGTTGAATAAAAGCATGCACGATATCAAGCGCATAGCTGAAATCCTTGGAATAGAAATCCAGGTGGGTCTGGCGCATCATCAAGTAATTGATTTCGTGTCCACCGATGGAAGGGAGAGCCTCTTCCTGGGGAGACAAGGAGGCGGGGACGTCCATTTTCGCCCTGGGGAATGGAAGGCCGAAGCTTTGAATGATAAAATTACCCCCAACCTGTTGTGCTCGGGCCCAATGCCCAAACTCATGCGGCCAGAGTGAGCAGAGAAAGGTCCCATACACCGACCAGAAAGTTTCGACGAACGGCTGAACCTTTTCCGGTAGTCGAGGTCCAATGCCCTTGAGATACAGGTCCTGAATTGCTTTATTCAAAGTATTGCCCGCCTTGGCGATCATCTCCAGTTCCTGTGGTTGGCCTAGAAGGATTTGATATTCACGATAAGGTACTGATTGACCATAGGCCAAAGAGCCGTAGGTGATCGTTATCACTAATAGACGGGAGAAAAGTCTTGACACAGTCATTATGTACTGACTCCTTCTGGCAGTATAACCAGTTGTATTATTGCGAATTAGTGCTATCATCACGGTGATTATGGCACCGCAAATATTTTATCAAGTTTAATGTTAGTCCCCTCGGTTGATGCCGCCAATCTGATTCCCCGGATTTAGCCTGCCGGATCAGTCCTTGATACGGTACCCCCTGGCAAACAGGAAGGCCCCGATCAAGGTAAACAGGACCGCCGCGGAAACACTTATAAATAGGGACCACCAGGGGGATGAGTCAGCCACGTCCAGCACGGAGTAGCGCAGGCCGTTAATCATGTAGTACAGCGGATTGAACAGGGAAATGCTGCGCCAGACCGGTGGCAGCATGTCGATACTATAGAATACTCCCCCCAGAAATACCAGTGGCATCAGGAAGAAATTCACCAGCAGCTGTATGTTGTCCCAGGTCTTGGCGAAAATACCCACCAGCAGCCCGGCGGCTCCGAATGCCCAACCCACCACCAATAGGAACACCAGCCCCAGGAAGGGGTGGGCCAGAGACATGTCGGTGAGCAGCAGGCCCACCAGCAGCACGAGGGCACCGTTCAACAGGCCCCGAACAGCGCCCCCCAAGATGTACCCCATGGATATCTCCAGGCCGCTGAGAGGAGTAATGAGGATATCGTCAAGGAACCGCATGAGCTTGGCCTGGAACAAGCTGGCAGCACTGTTGGAATAGGCGTTGGTGATGACGTTCATCATGGCCAGACCGGGGATAATATAGCTCATATAGTCAATCCCTTTGATGTCCCCGATCCGGCTGCCCAGGGACTTGCCGAAAACCACGATGTAAAGGACGGTGGTTAACAGGCCGGGTATGATGGTCTGGTTGTAAAGTGACAGGAAGCGCCGCAGCTCCCGGCCGACGAAAGTGAAAAAACCGGTGCTATTCATCAATGCCGTGTCCCGTGAGCTCAATGAACATGTCTTCCAGGGTGCTGTGACAGATCCTGACATCCAGCACCGCGACCCCGGCGGAGGTAATGCGGTTGATGATCTCTGTTAATCGCAGTTCCGGACGGGTGGTGTATACCCGCAGGTGTCCATCGGTGAAATCGAACCGATAGCCTACCAGGGCTTCGGCTGCGTCCTGGTTCCAACCCTCCACTGTCAGGGACATGCCGTCTTTGTCCATACCCGACACCAGCTCCGACGGTGATCCCATCGCAATAATCTTACCATGGTCTATGATAGCCACCCTTTCACACAACTTCTCAGCCTCTTCGATGTAATGGGTGGTGAGTATTACGGTTTTGCCCTCATTGTTCAGGCGGGTCAGGTATTCCCAGAGCCGGTGACGCAGCTCCACGTCCACGCCGGCAGTAGGTTCATCGAGGATCAGTATTTCAGGATCATGGACGAGCGATCGGGCGATCTGGAAGCGGCGTTTCATGCCCCCGCTGAGCTCCCGTGGCTTAGCCCGCTTTTTACCTGAAAGCCCGAAGGTATCCAGCAGTCGGTCGGTGTTCTGCCGGGCTACCTTCCTGCTGACCCCATAGTAACCGGCCTGAAGCATCATCAGGTCTTCGATGGCAAAGAACCAGTCGAAACTGAGCTCCTGGGCTGCCAGCCCGATGTGTCGCCGGGCCTGGCGGAACTGACGCACAACATCGTTGCCCATCACTTTAACCGATCCGTCGGTGATTCGCACCAGGCCGGTGGTGATGCCGATGGTGGTAGTCTTACCGGCGCCGTTGGGTCCCAGCAGGCCGAAAAATTCGCCCACCGGCACTGTCAGGTCGATCCCTTTAAGCGCTTCCACGCCACCGGAGTAGATTTTACGCAGGTTGCGGATCTCAACGGCGGGAGTCATTGATTATTTCTCAAGGACACAGAGGTTTTCAATGTGGGGTGTGTGGGGAAACATGTCCACGGGCTGGATGGTCACCACGCGATAGCCGTCATCACACATCAGGCGCATATCCCGCACCTGGGTAGCCGGATTACATGACAGGTACACCATCCGGCCTGGTTCTAGGGTGATGACCTCCTCAACCAGTTTAGGGTGCATCCCTGCCCGCGGTGGATCGGAGACGACGACATCGGGCGGGGCGACCTGCTGCTGCAGACGCTTTCCCTGCGTTGTGAAATATCGCGTGGACAGGTCTGCGTGGAAGAACCGGGCGTTATAGATCTCGTTGACAATAGCGTTCCGGGCGGCGTCTTCAACGGCGGAAGAAACTACCTCAAAACCGGCTACCTCCTTCGCCGTACGGGCCAGGGTGAGGGCGATGGTACCGGTGCCGCAATACAGATCATATACCACCTCCTGGCCGCTCAGGGCGCAGGCTTGCTCAATCAGTTCATAGATAACTTCAGCCTGCCGGGTATTGGTCTGGAAAAACGAGTTAGCGGAAATGTCGAATGCCAGCCCCCGGAGTTCTTCGCTTATGGTGGGTTTGCCATTGAGAAGTATCTCTCGCTCGCCATAGGCCACGGCGGCCTTGCGGGTGTTGATATTGTTTACCACACTCACAACCTGTGGGAAGGCGACCACCAGCTCGTCAGCCATGGATTTCAGCCGCTGGGGTTCCTCACGGGAGGTGACTAAGTTGACCATAACCTCCAGCGAATCGGCGATGTTATCGGTGGATCCAGAGCGGGCGGTACGGATGACCAGGTGCCGCAGGAAACCCTTGTGGGCTTTAATGTCGTATGGTTCCAGATCATGCTCCTCAACTTTGGCCTTTATCCACTGGAGGATGTTGTTACCCATCGGGTGCTGAAGCCAGCACTCGTGGATATCCAGTACCTTGTCAAATCGTCCGGGTACGTGCAGGCCCAGGGTTCGGGATGGCACGTTTCCGGGATTATTCAGATCGACGATCCAGGGATTGGGGGAGAAGGTGAACTCCATCTTGTTGCGATAGTGGTAGATCTCATGACAGCCGATGATAGGCTGTACCTGAACGTCGGCGAAACCTCCCAGCCGGGCGAACAGATCTTTCACCTGAGCCTGCTTCTGCTCCAGCTGCTTCTGGTAGGAGTAGTCCTGGGTGGCGCAACCGCCGCAGACACCAAAGTGAGCACATCGCGGTTCTACGGCATCAGGCGAAGGCTCAAGCAGCTCCTCAACCCGCGCCTCAGCGAATCCACTGCGCCGCTTGATGATACGTGCCCGTACCTTCTGACCCGGCAGCCCCCGCTGGACAAACACCACGAATCCGTCCTGGCGGGCCACGCCCTTGCCGCCATAGGCCAGGCTGTCAATGGTGAGATCCAGCAGCTCGCCTTTCCTGGGCAGGCGGGGGGCAGACTGAAAAGTGGATACTGGGGCTTCGCTCATCGGGAGCGAATTTACGGCGGGGAATTTAAAAATCGAGGAATAGAACCTGGTTTTTAGTATTAATATAATGTAATATACGTTTTATTATTTGACTAACATGACAGTGCTGAGCGGTAGTAAAGCCCAGGTATTTCTTTATAAAAAGGGGGTAAAAATGAAAAAGCTATTCGGTTTATTTGTCTTTGGTCTGATTCTGTTCTTTGGGTGTTCAACACAACAAGGTAGTCCTTCTGCAACGCTGGATATGCGGTATAAGGATCAGATTATCGCCATAGCCGGGAGGGCATATGAAAGGGAGCTGACATCAGGCACAGGAGGGGACATAAGCGTAAGGGTTCCCGATTCAGACCATTTTATTATTAAAGGCACAGGAAATTGTTTCGGTGACCTGAGTTATGATAGACTGTCGACCGTTGGATTGGATGGCAAGGTACTCCCAGGCTCTCCTCAGCCATCACATGAAACGGATATCCATTGTGCTATATATAACCTAAGGGAAGAGGTGGGTGCTGTCATGCATGTGCATTCGCCCTACGCCACTGCCTGGGCGACCTGTGGCAGAACAATCCCACCTATTACACAGCAGTCAGTCGAAGTCCTGAAAGACGTACAGATCATACCCTATTATCCACCTGGTTCGATGGAGATGTTAGATGCCGTAATGGATTGTTATAACAATCCAGTAACTAAAGTGGTCATGATGGAAAATCATGGGGTCTTTCTAGTTGGGAATGATCTACCCGATCTTCTATATAAAGCCGAGGTCATAGAAAATACAGCCAGAATAGCAATTCTATGCGAAAATATTGGTGCTCCTGTTAAATTTGAGTATATGCCACCCATTCCATATCATAAATGAAAAGCATATTGCTCAAGGACAGCAGTGCCCGTTTCCAGCCGGTACAGTTCTGAAAGTAAAGGTTTCTGAGAGATACAAATATCATCCGGGAAGTATCGTTATCAACATAATGTAAGGGGGCTACAATGTCGCATAACCTGTCATCAGGATTAACTACAGCTCATTCTCGTATCATGATCGCAGTGATGTTACTGTTCCTGGCAACTACCGCTAACTCCCAACGGGCAGCTCCTGCTGGACTGAACACACCCCAGGGCGTCCGAATTCTGCAGAACAAGTCCTTTGATGATAGCGAGAAGGCCAGACGGGAGATCCTGAACCTATATAAGGATTTACGTCTCACGGACGTCTGTGATGGCATGGACCTGATCGGGTTGCAGGATGTAGGATTATTGGACAGCGAAATCCGGCCGCTCTGGCGCGACGATGAGAACTTCACGCACCGCTTTGTTGGATTTGCCGTCACAGTCCGGTACGTTCCGTCTGATATGCGGGTAGGGCAGAACTCGTTCTCGGATGTGGATGGCTTCAAGCAGTTTAAGCGGGAGCAGTACGCCCGGGCCAGTGATAACCAGTGGAAGGAAACCGTTAAGCCCGGAGACGTGTTGGTAATGGATGTCGGCGGGGTGTTTGAGTGTGGCAACATCGGCTCGAATAACAGCCTTAGTTGGGTGGAGATAGGGATCGTGGGAGTGGTTACTAACGGCGGGGCACGCGATACCGATGAGATAGTGAAAGTCAAGAAACCCCCGGTTTATCTCCGAAAGGGACACAGTACCCGGGGTGTGCGACCGGGCCGCTTGCTCACGGAATCGGTCAACTTTCCGATAAACTGCGCTGGAGTACTGGTCTATCCTGGCGACGTGGTCGTGGCTGACGGCGATGGGGTAATTGTGGTACCTAGGGAGCACGCCCTGACGGTAGGCAAACTGGCCCAAGAGATCAATATTGGCGATGAACAAAGCCGTCGTGAGCGCTACCAGAAATTGGGTATCCCTCTGGATGAGACCGTTAAGAATAAATGATGGATTTGGCAGAGGTTTGAAGGGCAGGATCATGCGGGAAGCTGCCAACCCAGCGATCTGATTCCCCCGGACCGGCAGCCTGCTATTGCCCGAATATGTTCGTTTTAAATAACAAGTTCAAAATCGTATCTTGAGGAAGAAGGCAATGACAATTCAACGTTTAACAAAGACAGTCCTGGCTTGTACAGTACTGGTCACGGTCGCTTTGACCAGACCGTTGCCTCAGTTGGCATCAGTAGAGGGATTGGGAGCCTCTATCACAGACGGTAAACCGTCGCTGGTGTTGGCTGCGGAGGGTGAGGGTGCATCGGCGAATAACCACTCCTGGAAAGGTCACCAGGAAGTCATAGAGGAGCTTGAGGCAAGCCGCACCCCTGATGTTATCTTTGTTCCAACACCGCAAGACGTGGTGGAGATAATGCTGGAGTTGGCGGAGGTCAAGAGGGACGATTTACTCTACGACCTGGGCTGCGGAGACGGCCGGATCGTGGTGACGGCAGCCAGGGAATACGGCAGCAGGTGTATAGGTTACGATATAGATCCGCAGCGGGTGAAAGAGTCACTGGAAAATGTGAAAGAGAACAATGTCGAGCACCTGGTTAAAATCGAGCAGCAGGACATTTTTACTCTGGACCTCAGCGAGGCAAGCGTAATCACGCTCTACCTGCTGAAGAGTCTGAATACGAGGTTGATCCCTCAGTTGGAGAAGCTCAAACCCGGCTCGCGGATTGTCTCACATGATTACGATATGAGCGGAGTAAAGCCCGACACGGCGTTCACAGTCGATTCTATTGAGGACGATTATGAGCACAGCATCTTTCTCTGGACCACTCCGTTAGAAAAGGTAGAGGAAAGCGACGAATAAACCGTCACCGAAGAATCTGCCCCTCGGCAAGTAGCGGCAATTGAGGAGAAAGCGACCTGGGTGGCTGTATGAGCGATAGAAGCCGGCAGACCATGGGAATGTCGGGGACCGTTTCCGATGGCGAGACCAGTATAATGGACAGATCGACAACGCTTTACTGGCTTTGAAACCAACTTCACGCTAAACCTAATCAAAAGGAGAAAAAAGCGATGCGACTTCAATGTTTCAAACGTGCGATGGTTCTGGGGATAGCGGGATCCGTTCTGCTGTTTACGGCGTTGGGCCTGCTATCGTGCAGCGGCAGACAGAATGATCAATCACAGGGCCCTGTCACAATTACAGCGCTGGAAGGCAAGCTGCGGGTGGAGGTCGGTGGGGACCTGTTCACCGAGTACATCTACGAAGGTGGCTTTAAGCCTATCCTTTATCCCGTCATCGGGCCGCATGGTATCGGCATGACGCGCAACTTCCCCATGAAGGATGATGTGGAGGGTGAAGGGGACGATCACCCGCATCAGCGTTCGCTCTGGTTCACCCACGGCGAGGTCAACGAGGTCAACTTCTGGGGCGAAAGCCCGGGCTGCGGCAAGACTGTCCAAGCTGAGCTGCTTCAGGCCGAGGGCGGACCGGACCATGGCGTCATTCGCACCCGCAACCTGTGGGTCGGAAGCGATGGCAAGGTACAATTATCGGACACCCGCACGATTGGCTTTCGTGCCGTGCCCGGTGCCAGGATCATCGATTATCAGGTTACCATCCACGCATCCGAAGGCGACGTTACATTCAGCGACACCAAGGAAGGCACAATGGGTGTCCGCACGCATCCAAACCTGCGCCTGGAGAATGACCCGGAACGCGGCGTGACCACCGCCAACGGTCAGGCGGTCAACAGCGAAGGTGTCGAAGGTCGGGATGTCTGGGGCAAACGGGCCAAATGGGTGGACTATTGGGGCACTATAGATGGCAAGACCGTCGGCGTGGCGATCTTCGATCATCCCGGCAACCCGCGCCACCCTACCTGGTGGCACGCCCGGCATTATGGCCTGATCGCGGCCAATCCCTTTGGTGTTCATGATTTTGAAGACAAGCCCGAGGGGGAAGGTGACCTGCTGATAAAAGCCGGTGACAGCGTTACCTTCGCCTACCGGTTCCTTTTCCACGAGGGGGATACCGGGAAGGCCGGGATCGCCGATCAATATGAACGCTATGCGGCATCGACGATCACCACAGAATAAAGGGGATATAAGGAAAAAGGCCCGGTATCAAATAACAGGATTTTTTACTTAAGACCAGCATTTCTGTCAAATTTCCCTTATATTTATGCCAGCCCTATTAATCCAGGGTGATAATCGGGCATGGCTGATCAAAGTTCAAAAACTGCCGCCTTCTTCGCCGAGCTCAAACGCCGCCGGGTATTCCGGGTAGCAGTGGTGTATGCGGGGGTGGCTTTCATCATCTCCGAGATTGTGGGTAACACCTTTAGTTACCTCGGAATTCCCGATTGGTTTGGCACGGCCGTTATCGTTCTCCTGATATTAGGCTTCCCCATCGCCATAGCCCTGGCCTGGGCCTTTGACATCACCGAGAAGGGGGTGGTGCGGACTAAGGCAAAGAAAGAGGCCACCGAGGCCAGGGGAGCTCCCCACATCATAATCGGTAACAAGACCCTGGCCGCTATCGCCGTACTAGCGATCATTGCGGCCGCTTGGTCGTGGTGGGGCAGGCCAACTCCCAGCGTTCCCGACAAATCCATTGCCGTGCTGCCCTTTGCCAACTACAGCGAAGAAGAAGGTGACTGGTTCAGCGATGGCATGACCGATGATATTATCACCCACCTTACAAAGATCGGTGATCTGAAAGTGATTTCCCGGACTTCCACAATACTTTATAAGGATTCCCCCAAATCTCTGCGGGTTATAGCGGAAGAATTGGGAGTCTCCAACATCCTGGAAGGGAGCGTCCGGCGGGCCAACAGCAGAGTGCGGATTACCAGCCAGCTCATCGATGCCAGGACCGATGAACACCTGTGGGCCGAGACCTACGACCGCGACCTCACCGACATTTTCGCCATCCAGAGCGACGTTGCCCGGAATATCGCCGCCGCCCTGAAAGCCATGCTCTCCCCCGAAGAAAGGCAGCGCATCGAAGAGCGGCCTACCGAATCAACAGCAGCCTATGACTATTACCTGCGGGCTATTGAATACGAACGCCAGAGCGAAGAGAGAAAAGCCCTGGAAATCGCCAGTGATCTGTATCAAAAAGCCGTAGCCATCGATCCGGGCTTCGCCCAGGCGTATGCCCGTCTTGGCCGCAATCATGCATTCATGTACTGGTACGGATATGATCGCAGCAGCCAACGCCTGGTTATGGCCCGGGATGCCGTTGATCAAGCCCTAAGCATCGAATCCGATGACCCGGTGGTACGCACGGCCAATGGCTATTACTATTATCATGGTTCGCGGGATTATGCCCGGGCCCTGGAGGAGTTTTATTTCGCCCAGAGAATGGAGCCGGGAAATGGATTACACGCTGAAAACATCGCCTATATTCAGCGCCGCCTGGGCAAGTGTGAAGAGGCCTTGGCCAATCTTAAGACCGCCCTGGAATATGATCCCCGCTCTTCCAGGCTTACTCAGGAACTAGGCCATACCTACTATGTATTACGCTTGCACGATCTGGCGGAACAGTCCTTTGACCGGGCCATAGTATTGACCCCGGACAACTCACACCCGTATTTCTACAAGGCATGGCTACAGGTATACCGGTCGGGTAATACGGAAAGCGCCCGACAAGTCCTGGCGGAAGGGATACGGCTTGCCGATCCGAACTTGCTTTTATGGACATTGGTTGAATTCGATATTGAAGACGGCCATTACAGTAATGCCCTTGATAGACTGACCGCTATCCCGGAAGATGTGTGGGAAGGGCAATGGTACTTTACACCGAAAGAAGCTTACGTCGGCTGGATTCTAAAGCTGATGGGTGAGCAGGCGGAAGCTCGCCGGCATTTTGAAAACGCCAGCGCGCTGCTGGAGGGAAAAGTGCGTGAAAGTCCAAACGACGAAAGGATTCACGCCGCGTCAGGTAGGGTATATGCCCACCTTGGTCTGGCGGATGAAGCGATCCGGGAAGGCCGGCAGGCCGTCGATCTGATGCCTGTTTCCCTGGATGCCTTACATGGGCCATGGTATATTGAAGACCTGGCTGAAATCTATACTATTGTCGGTGAGCATGATGAAGCCCTGAATCTCCTTGAACAGCTGCTGGAGATTCCATGCTATACCAGTATTGGTGAACTCCGGTTTCACCGGGTGTGGGACCCGCT
Organism: Fidelibacterota bacterium; assembly: GCA_020354025.1. Lineage (GTDB taxonomy): Bacteria > Fidelibacterota > Marinisomatia > SCGC-AAA003-L08 > TS1B11. The sequence continues at coordinate 1,014,438 of CP070638.1, forward strand.
GCGGGAGCATCCTCGGTTTCAGGCGCTGCTGGAGAAGTATGAGTAGCATTGCCATCCCCCAAGTGTTCTAGGATACCTTTGCCCACTGCCTCAACCCTGCTCTGATGCTGGGCAGGGCTTATTATTTACAGCGTCACTGTCCCAAAAACCGCCCT
>CP070638.1:1014692-1017718 GCA_020354025.1 Fidelibacterota bacterium
AAGGATGCTGTATGTACAATAAATCAGGCAGTGAGAAATGCAAAATTGGATCGAATGGATAAGAGGAACTGGCCGATAATTCTCACAGACCGTGGTCCATGTTATAAGTCAAAAGTTTTTCAGTCGTTCATCGAGGAAAAGGGATTAAATCATATCATGGCAGCTCCTAGACGATGGGCAGAGCGCGCGAGAATTGAGCGTTCTTATCGATCCCTGAAAAGAGCGATGGACCTATGCAATTGTCAAACGGTAGCAGATCTACATCACTTTTTAAATGAGTATTTCAATTACTATAACCAGCACCGTAGTCATTGTTCTTTACATAACTTAAGACCAATAGATGTTTATAAAGGCAGAGAACAGGAGATTCTTGCCCATCGTGCGAAAGTGAAAAAGGAAACGCTACGGGATAAGGGATACTTGAAGAGTTGACCAATGAGAAGGCTGCTATGAGATCAATGTTAAATAGTTACCAGTTTTGATTACTAGTGATGATATCTAAGGATCGGTCGTATTAAGGATTTTCTATAGAAATGGATTGTAAAAAAGGGCAACGGCGCTCCGGTCTTTGCTTTGGCTCTCAAAACGTTAAGTTGAAGTAACATACAGAATGGATACCCTGGCCTACTACAAGGGCACAGTAAATAGTTATGAAATCCAGACTTTCCAAGACAGTTGGTGTAGGCGAACTTATCCGTTGGTTGAATCCGGAGGGAGCAAACGGTTTTATCGATCCTATAGACGTATGCAGAGGCTCTCTTTCTACTGAGCTATGTCGCTATGGTTTAGCCATATTAATGGCATAAGAGCCGCTATATTCTATAGAACCCTATTTAATGATCCCCCGTGTGTCGATAATAGTCTTTCCCCCCAGTTTATCCCATTCAATGCGCCTGAATGCCTTGTGGTCCACCAGCAGGGCCACTATATCCGCCTTTTCCAATCCTTTTTCAAGTTCGATAAGCTCTATCCCGGTTTGGTTAGAAAGTTCGTGCGGAAGTTTTTCGATATATGGCTCTACGACCAGTATTCTTCCAGCATACCTAGCAAGTTCCTGAACAATCTTCACCGCCGGGCTTTCCCGCAGGTCGTCGATGTCCGCTTTGAATGCAAGCCCAAGACAGGTGATCATCGGTTGATGGAATTCAGCAGCTGCCTGCTTGATCTTCTCTACCACGTAACGTGGTTTGCTATCGTTCACATCACGGGCGGTGCGGATAAGACAAGCCAGCTCCGGCGCCAAATCAATAATGAACCAGGGATCAATAGCTATACAATGCCCTCCTACTCCAGGTCCAGGCTTTAAAATATTCACCCTTGGGTGGTGATTTGCCAGACGAATCAATTCCCAGACGTTGATCCCCAATTGGTCACAGATTAGCGATAGTTCGTTGGCGAATGCGATGTTCAAGTCTCGAAAGGCGTTCTCCACCAGCTTTGTCATTTCGGCAGTACGGACATCAGTAGTGTGACACTCGCCCTCAATTATTATTCTATAAAGATCCACCGCCCGCTCGGTCGATGCCAGGCTCATGCCGCCAATAGTGCGATCGTTTTCTACCAGCTCCCGCAATACCTTCCCGGGCAGTACTCGCTCGGGACTGTGCGCGATGAGGATGTCTGCCTGTTCTCCGACTTGATGGGGAAAGGTCAAATCGGAACGCTTCTCCGAAAGCCATCGGGCCATTATTTCCGTTGTGCCTACGGTAGAAGTGGACTCCAGAACCACTAGGTTTCCAGGTTGAAGCATCGGTGCTATGGTATACACTGCCGATTGGATAATACTTAAGTCCGGCGAGTGGTCCGCCCTTGTAGGGGTTGGAACAGCCACAATGAAAACGTCAGCGGGTTCGGGTTGGGTGACAGCCCGCAGCATCCCCGAATCCACTGCCCCGCGAACCACAATATCCAGCTCAGGTTCAACAAAGTGAACCTTCCCTCTATTTATTATCTCCACTGTGTTTGAGTTGATGTCAATCCCGATAACCTGAATTCCCCTACTGGCAATGACCGCCGCAGTGGGAAGTCCAATATAGCCCAGGCCGATAACCGAGACTCTATTAATTGGTGAATTCATCAATAACTCGCTTCACAATTTTTTCAGCAGCGTGCCCATCACCATAGGGATTTTGAGCGTGGGCCATTTTCTGATATTCCTCCCTGGAATCTAGTAGCAGGGTTGCCTCTTCCACAATCTTTTCCGTCGTTGTGCCCACTAGCTTGACCGTTCCGGTAGCCACGCCCTCAGGACGTTCTGTCTTGTTACGCATGACTAAAATCGGCTTGCCCAATGATGGTGCCTCCTCTTGAATTCCGCCCGAGTCAGTAAGAATCAGATAGGATTCTTTCATGAGATACACAAATGATAAATACTCCAAGGGTTCAATCAAGTGGATATTAGGCAAGTTACCCAGAATACTATGCACCGGTTTCTGAACATTAGGATTCAAGTGAACAGGATAAACGATCTGAATGTCTTCCAGTTGGCTTAGTTCCAGCAGACTATAACAGATATGCCGAAATTTTTCGCCGAAGCTTTCGCGACGGTGACCCGTCACCAGGATTAGTCTGCGATAGGGATCCAGGTAAGGGAATTGGTTAGCTAATTTCCTGGCAAGTGAGAGATCACTATCGATACGCGTAACGATTTCTAACAGGGCATCGATTACAGTATTGCCTGTTACCAGAATTTTATCGGGGTCGACATTCTCCTTTAGCAGGTTTTGCTTTGAAATCTCAGTGGGCGCGAAATGCAGGTCAGCAAGTCTAGAGGTTAATCTACGGTTCATTTCTTCAGGCCAAGGTGCTATTATATCACCAGTCCGGAGTCCTGCCTCTACGTGTCCTACCTGTATTCTCTGATAAAAAGCCGCTAAGCTGGCCACAAAGGTGGTGGTGGTATCTCCCTGAACCAGTACGCGGTGCGGTGCAAATTCCTGGAGAACTCCCCCCAGTTTATGAAGAATCCCAATGGTAATATCCGCAAGCCCCTGATTATCCTGCATAATATTCAAGTCATAATGAGG
>CP070638.1:1017818-1020630 GCA_020354025.1 Fidelibacterota bacterium
AGCCTCTGGCCTCATGTCCCAGGATTCTCGCGCACCAGGCGCACCAGGCGCACCAGGCGCACCAGGCGAACGACAAACCGTTCAATTACCCGTATATTCAACCACCATGACTATGGTGCTGGCATATTACTCCCGTCAACTCCGGCGATCCGGAACGGGGTTTTGCGAAAAGGACAAAATTCCCCACCCGGTATTAGCCCTGTCGACGGGGACTTTTTCTATAGTGCAGAATTTTGGTGGGGTTTTGCGGAATTTTGGAACGTCAGGCTGGCCGCCGAATTGTCCGGCGCATTGGGGCATAAATAGATCGCCGAACCGCTCAGCCCCTCCCCCTCATCTCGCCCTTCGATCAGGCGGAACGCCGCTTGCTTCTCTTTTTTGGGGGGGCCGCCTCGTCGGTGACGATGTAGGCCAGCGCTTTATCCACCCAGTGCCACTGCTCCAGGTACTGGGGCGCCTCGGGAAAGGAGAGTACCACCCAGGTGCCCATCTTGCTGCCCCCGGGAGCGAAGGCCTCGGCTTCTTCCAGCTCAAGTGCGGCCTCGTAGTCGGCCTTGGGCAGCTTCAGGCACAGGCCGTCTTCCCAGGCAAAGCAGAAGACCCGGTCGCCCACCTTGAAGCCCGGGTGGCCGAAGATCATCCCCCGGTGGACACCGGGCAGGTCGGCGAACTGGTCTTCCAGGATTTCCAGGATGTCATCGCGGTGGGAGGCCACCATCACAGCTCACAAAGTGTGAGAATTAGTTTTGATCAATTGTATATATAAGCGGTTTCGAAGGAGGAATCTGCGGTGTGGTAAACTTGTATGTCCCATCTTTCACCCTTGAGGTATACTTCAGTACCTCAAGTTGGTACGAAGTAGAAACCTGCTTTATCCCGTAGACATAAAAGCTGTTGACTTTGCTATCTATCTGGGTTGCCGTGCCAGCGCATGATAAAAGGATGCTAGGGTTATTGGCGCCACTGCACTTTATTGTTTTTTGATAGGGAAAATGTTGATGACCACACAGGACAATCTGGACACCGATACTGGCCAATAAATTGATGACCTCTTCAGCATCTTCAAGTTCGAGCAATCTCTGCTCTAAATCCAGGGGTACGTCATCAGGACGTTGCAGGTGGTGATGCATCAGGCAAATCTTTAAGCTGTCCTCATAATTATACCCGTCGCGGGTGTCAACACCGCTGGCTGCCGAATTTGAAAGACTGGCGTATAGACTTCGCAAATCCCTCATCTGGTTTCTTCCGACCCTGCCCCCTCCGGTAACATTTCTAAAATTAAAAGGATTGAATCCGCTAACGTGATTAGAATCGATGGTATAAATAGTTAATGGTATGCTATTGACAACCAGGGGATAAACATCGGGCGGCTGAGGATGGAAATATTTCTCGTACTCCTCCCTGCGATCCGCATACCTCTTCCACCTAGTAAATAGTCTGCCATGTAACCAAATGTCGTGGTTTCCCGGAACGAAAAACAGTCTATCCTTTATATCTTGAAGGGTCAGTCCGCAATGCAATATATCAGAGATGAAGGGATGATCACGTAAATAATTATTAACTACCTCATATGCCGGTGGTTCAGCCGCAGTAGTCAGATCGCCCGTAACGGAAATAATCAGCTTGTCGCGGTATTCCCGAATAATCGGTAAAAGCTTTTCTTCCAGCCCCAAGACCAGAAGGAAATCATGGGGAGCTGCAATACGAGACCATTCTCCAACTCTACTGACCCCCTGGAGATAGGGGCCAAAGTGCAGATCTGATATGTGGAGAATTACAGCGTCGGGTTTATTTTGGAACATGAGCTTTAAAAGTCAATGGTGATTCTTTTACTATTTTAAAAACGCCCTCATCAAGAAATTCGACTTCTTCGTCCTCCTGTTCCTCCAACCATTTTTTCAACTTATCAACAATCTGTCGTGATTGCTCTCGGGTTACTTGGGCACCAATACGCAATATTTCCTTTAGCTCTGACAGCCGATTATCGTCCAACGTAATAGACCCCACGTCCGATTCTGCTGCTTGTCTGGCAAGGCCAATCTCTAGTGTAGGGATAATGAATTTCACCTTGTTGGCCTCTATACCAGTATCTTTCAGCATCTTTTCGAGAGCATCACTGCTTAATTTTGACATACAGTAATCTACCCTATATTTTATTTAACATGTGATGTGAGAGTCCATTTTCACTGTCATACGATTGCTTTTTAAAACATTCGTCAATTCAATATACTGAATCATCTTTCATAATGTAATATTGTCGGGCTTCTATGTCAATTATCTTATGCCATCTTTCGTCACGAATTTCACTCTGATGATGTCCACACCGAACTTTTCGTTAGCATAGCTGGGAAAAGTTTATAGGTACCGGATTCAATAAAACTTAGATCAAAATCCTGAACGCGTGCGGGATCATACTGACCTGGATGGGGCTGCGGTCCAGCAGCTCACCATCCACATTGACGGTCTCATCGACTTCGGGGATCAGGGAAAATTCCTTCGCCTGGACGTACTCCACCAGGGGGGAGGAGACGTGGGAGCCGTCGAAGACCTTGGGCAGCAGCCGCAGCATCTGGGCCCGGGAAGCCTTTCTGACGATCACCAGGTCAATGAGCCCGTCGGTCAGGTCGGCGTGGGGCGCCATGAGCATCCCCTTACCCGTATACCGGGTGTTGCACGCCAGGACGAAGCTGAATCGGTCATTGGTCTCCCGCCCGTCCACTATGAGACGGGCAGCTCTTTTCCGTGCTTTGAGAACCTCCAGGGCGGCGGCGACGGTATAGCGATTCTCCCCCAGCCAGCGCAGCCTCTCGGA
>CP070638.1:1020730-1062728 GCA_020354025.1 Fidelibacterota bacterium
CTTGATAAGAGACGTCTTCTGGAAACCATAGGAGAAATTAATGGCCTCCACCGCCAACTCGCAGCCCCGCCCGACCAGCAAGGTCACCGACTGGATCGTACCGGCGGCAGCCGTGGGCTTGGTTTTCATAATGCTGGTTCCCCTGCCGGCCGTGCTGCTGGATCTGCTGTTTGCGATGAGCATTACAGCGGCAGTATTGGTCCTCCTGGCGGCACTGCACATCTTGCGCCCCGTGCAGTTTTCCGTTTTTCCCACTCTACTGCTGTTGCTCACCCTCTTTCGCTTGGGGCTGAACTTGGCTAGCACCCGCCGTATCCTTCTCCATGGGAATGAGGGACCAGCCGCCGCAGGCCACGTGATCGAAGCGTTCGGACAATTCGTAGTGGGTGGGAACTACGTAGTCGGGTTCGTTCTCTTCCTTGCTCTGATTGCCATCCAGTATCTGGTGGTCAACCATGGGGCGGTACGAACCGCCGAGGTGACGGCTCGATTCACTCTGGACGCTTTGCCGGGAAAGCAGATGGCCATTGATGCTGACCTGAACACAGGTTTGATCGATGAAGATGAAGCCCGCCAGCGACGGCGCCAGATAGCTTCCGAGGCGGACTTTTACGGGGCGATGGACGGTGCCGCCAAGTTCGTGCGTGGCGATGCCATCGCCGGCCTGCTAATCACGGGCATCAACATCGTTGGCGGCCTGGTTATCGGCACCATGCAGGTTGGCATGACTCTGGGTGATGCGGCCCGGAAATACACCCTCCTGACCGTCGGCGACGGCCTGGTGGCCCAGATCCCGGCCCTCATCGTCTCCACCGCCGCCGGCATAATCGTCACCCGGTCTGCTACCGAGCACGACCTGGCGAGAGATGTGGTCAGCCAGATTTCCGATCAGCCCAGGGCCCTGTTTATCGCCAGTGGTGCCCTGGCCCTGGTTGGTTTTATCCCGGCTATGCCCTTCCTGCCCTTTTTCATGCTGGCCCTGGCTCTGACCGGTATCGGTTTCATCAAGTCCCGGGCTAAGGCTATCGAGGCCAGGAAGCTGGTCGAGGCCGAGGAGGCCAGGGTGGAAGTGCCCGAAGAAAAAATTGAAGCTTTTCTACATCCCGATCCCTTCGAAATTGAGATCGGTTACGGTCTTATCAGTCTTGTGGACGCCAATCAGGGCGGGGACCTGCTGGGCCGGATATCATCCATACGCAAAAACATCGCCCTGGAGCTGGGGATAGTGATCCCGCCGATCCGCCTCCGAGATAATATCAATCTGGGAGCCAATGAGTACCTCTTCAAGGTACATGGGATTACTGTGGCCAGAGGCCAGGTGATGGTAGGCTACTACCTGGTGCTGAATCCTGATCCGGAAGCCGGCCTGGTAGGAATAGATACGGTAGAACCCACCTTCAACCTGCCTGCGTTGTGGGTCTCTGAGGAACAGAAGACCAAGGCCGAGGCGGCTGGCTATACGGTAGTTGAGCCGCCGGTAGTTATTGCCACGCACCTCATGGAGGTGCTCAAAGCCAACGCTTATAAGCTCCTGGACCGTCAGGAAGTGCAGAAGATGCTCGATGACCTGAAGGAGGAGAAAGCCGCTGTTGTGGAGGGGCTCACGCCGGATATCCTGCCATTGGGTGTCATCCAACAGGTTCTACGAAATCTGCTCAGGGAGGGGATACCCATCCGGAACCTGGTCAACATACTGGAGACAATGGCTGACCATGCCCAAATTACCAAGGATGCCGGCACCCTGACCGAACACGCGCGCAGCGCACTGGCCGACACTATCACGGAAATGTTTAGATACGATGACAAGCCCATCCCGGTGGCCACCCTCGATCCCCGGCTGGAGGACCACATCCTCCAGGTTGCCCAGAAAGGGGAGGTATATCTGGGTAATCTGGGCCTGACCCCGGACCAGGTGAAGGATGTTCTTACCTCTATCAGTGAGCAAGTTGAACGGATCGTGCGCGAAGGAGGCCGACCGGCCCTGTTGGTATCGCCGCCCATACGGCGTGATGTTCGTCAATTTACCGAGCCGGTACTCCCTAACATAGCCGTACTTTCTTTTTCGGAATTATCACCTACAGTGCAGTTGAGGTCTATTGGAATGGTGAGGTATCCTGATGTTGTTTAAGACATACACAGCTTCCAGCGAACGAGAGGCTTTATCCCTCGCCAAGGAAGAGCTTGGTGAGGAAGTAATGATTCTGGAGTTAAAGCGTGAAAGGCCGGAAACCCCGGTTGACGGCAATGGACAGCTGGTCACATTGAAGGTGGGCGTACCCCCACGGTCTATAAATCGCACCACTGCTCCCAGCAGCCATAACAGAGGGGATTACCTACCGCCCGAAGCACCAAAGTCCAGTCTCGTGAAGTCCCTGCCTTCCCGGGACGAAGCCGAAGCAGCCGAGCTTTTTCTCCTGCGCAAGCAGCTCCGTAACATGAAAGCCCAGTTGCGGGCCGCCCGGAGCTGCCCCTTCCTGGAACCTTTTGACTTCTGCTTTAACCTGCTAACCGAGGCGGGTACGCCGGATCATATAGCCGAGCTTCTCGTCATGCGTACCGAAGAACAGCTGATAGGTATGAGTGATGCGGGGCCTGTTTCCCGGGGTGAGGCCATGGTAGAACTCAAGCGCCAGATCACTTACCTCTTTCCTCACCGGCCTGTAAAGCGGTCCCGCAGAAAGCAGGAAGTAGTGGTTATAGTGGGTCCTTCCGGCGCGGGGAAGACTTCCCTAACCGCCAAGATGGCCTCGCATCAGGACCTCTACCGGGACCGACGGGTTGGCATTATTTCCACGGATATATTTCGCGCCGGCGCCAACGCCGGGCTGAAATCCATCGGCAAGATTCTCTCAATACCCATTATCGAAGCACGACAGATAGATGACCTTTCGCGCGCAGTGAAAAACCTGGCGAAACATGATATTATTTTGGTGGATACCCCTGGTCGCAGTCCGCTCTCTAAGGGCAGCCTGCCGGATCTTCAGACCCAGCTGGCTGTGCTACAGCCTACCGAAACCCTCCTTGTGCTCAGCGCCAATATGGCGTTGGAGGAGTTATGGCTCTTTACAGGGCTGTACCAGGGGATCCATCCATCAGGTCTGGTGATTACCAAACTGGACGAGACCAGCAAACCCGGCAAAGTGCTGGGACTGGTTGACGATAACGGGCTGCCCGTGAGGTATGTTACCGCCGGGCGGGCAGTACCTCAAAGCCTGGCTGTTGAGGTGGGATCGGCAGTGCTTAAGCGACTGCCATTGACCACAAAGGGAGACTGAGGCTGTGACCACTTCCGTACCGAAGTTGAAGCCTACTGTCCAGAAGGGACAGCATCAACCGGCGAAGCGGGAGATTCTACCTGAGATTATAACCGTTACCAGCGGTAAGGGTGGAGTAGGAAAGACGAACATTTCAGTGAACTTGGGTATCCTGCTCAGTCAGCGGCGGCAGCGGGTTTTGCTTCTGGATGCGGACCTGCACCTAGGTAAGCTCGATGTGGTCATTGGTGCCACTCCACGGTATACCCTGGCCGAGCTGGTGGAAGGCAGCCAGACGCTGGAGCAGATTATCATGCAGCATCCCTCAGGAATCGATATTCTGCCGGCAACTTCCGGTGACCTGAATCTCCTGGAAGCGGATAGCCAGATGCTGAAGGTACTGGCTGAATCTTTTGCTACAATACAGGCTCGTTATGATTACCTTATAGTGGATACCGGAGCGGGTGTTAGCCCTACAGTATTAACTATGGCTTTGGGCGCTGATAAAGTAATTTTAATAGTTACTCCTGAACCGGCATCCATTTCAGATGTTTATGCCATGATCAAGGTCATTCGCAGCAAATCCCCGGAGTTGCCCCTTATTTTACTGCCCAACCGGCTGAAATCGCTGGAGGATGGGTTGGAACTGCACAAGAAGCTCAACCTGATCACTCAGAAATTCCTGAAGACGAACCTCTGTTACGGAGGTTCGATCGTGGAGGATACGGCTATAGGTCAGGCGATCATCCGGCAGCGACCCTATGTTCTGGAATATCCCAGGAGCCAGGCAGCCCACAACCTGCAGCTCGTCTGCCACCGCTTGCTTAAGCTGCCGCCCCAGCAGATCAGATACCGATCCAATATATTTGACCGACTCCGGACCAGTCGAAAGGAGGTTGAATCCCTCTAACATGCAATCAGCTATTTATCAACTCACGTTAGTTATCGGATTAGCCATGCTGGCGATTCTGCTCATCCGGGGTTACAGTCTACAGGAAGCATTAATCCGCAGCGGCTTGGTACTGGTGGTAGTATTGTTTCTATTGATCGTTGCGGGTAATATCATACGACTAAGTATGCGTTCAAGGGAAACTGGAGAGGAAGAGATAGAGATAGCGGAGCCTATCGAACATGAGGCGGGGACTGTAGAATCTGTGGAGGAAAAGGAAAGTGAAGGCAGTCAAGCAACGGGAACCTAGCGGCGAGAATATCCTCAGGGAGTACTATGCCACGAAAGACCCGGTCCTGAAGGAGCGGGCTGTCAGGGAGTTCCTTCCGCTGGTGTATTATGTAGTCAACCGTATCCCGCTTCCAGTCACCGATGTCATTACCCGCGAGGACTTGGAGCAGAGCGCAATTCACGGACTGCTAGAGGCTATCGATCGGTTTGATGAAGATCGCCAGGTCAAATTTAAAACCTTTGCCTATAAACGCATTTATGGTGCAGTCATAGATGCCATCCGTCAGGTGCGGATTCTGAGCCGGACCAAACTGGAACGCTTGATGAAAGTGCAAAACGTAATTGACAGGCTGACTCAAGAGCTGTATCGGGAGCCTACGGCAGAGGAAGTCTGCGAGGCGGCGAATATCTCAATGAATGAATACTCAGAATTACAGGTTGCAGGGCAGATGAGCTTTGCAACTTTTTCACTTGATGATCCCATTGCTGGAGAATCCAATATTGCTTCGAGACAGATTGACCTCCTGGCAGATGTGGAATCCGAAGATCCGGAGAGTGCCTATATGATCAATAACCTTAAATCACGATTAGTCAACTTGCTCAAGGAAATGCCCGAAAGGGAGAGGCTGATCTTAGCCCTCTATTATTATGAAAATCTCACGCTGGTGGAGATCGGACAGATTCTGAACATTTCCGAGTCTCGCGTGTCTCAGATAATGAGTAAGACCCTTGATCAATTGCGCAGCCAGTTGAAATGATAGAAACCCTAGATCCCAACCTGAGCATGCAACCGCCTCTGCAGCCGGATGCGAAAGAGGTGGAGCCTATCCGCCCTGAATCAGTGAAGATTGAGGAACAGAAGCTGGAGAGGAAGAAGCCCCGTGAGGAGGGGGAGGAAGGAAAGCGACGGGATAACAAGGACACGGTTGAGCTGTCCAGCACGCAGGAGGCATCCGGGGAGGAGCCTGAGGGCGAGGAGGAGCCGGTTAGCAGGGGTCACAGGAAACAGGATGATCACCAAATTGATATTTTCATTTAGGCAGGTCTTGGTGTTTCTAGCTCCCTGGCTGGCAGGCGGCCTGCTGTGGGGGGCCAGCAACAAGTATGTTGCTATATTTTCCGCCGAACAGGAAAGTCATCGTCGGATTATCCTCGATGGTGTGGGTAACCGGCGGGTAGAGGTGGAGCTGAATGACCTGGGTCAGGCTGAGGTAAAGGTCTGGGGTGTTGGTGAGAAGGCCTATGTGGGTCGTCGAGTATATGATAGCGGGCATTTAATCCCCGTAATCGTCCAGGTTGAGTTTCCCAGGAAAAATCTGATGTCCATTCAAGTGACCGGTACTCGTTTCAGGGATTATGTCAGGTATAAAGTTGTAGATTCCGATCTATACGTTATTGACCTTTACACCCGGGCTCTGCCTAGCGAGAGCTATTTTCGCGAGGAAACCATTTCCGCCCTCTGGCCCGGGGAGCGATTCCTACCGGACATTGCCCCGGGAGCCACATTATCCGAGCCGGACCAAGCTGGAATATCGCAGCTGCCGAATGTTAGCCGGACGCTGGGGAGGGAAATGGTCCCTTATCGGAGAATCGTCCTGCGAGCGGTGGTCTGGGCCGGGTGTGTCTCCGGGCTGCTGTCGATCGCCGGCCTGGCCCTGGTATGGTTCAGACGGCGGCAAAAATCAATAATTACGAAGTCTGCCTCCTACCCGCAAGCACATACAGCAGGGACAAGCCAACCTACTATCTCTGATGCACAGGTACGCGCGTTTATGGCGCTTGACGGTTCACTGAGCTACGATGAAGCAACGCTTTTAACTACTATGGGAGAGGAGAAATCCTCAAGAAAGCGGCGCGGATCGGTGCTCAAACCCGGATAGTCCAAAGCTGCCATAGAGGGAATATTTTTCCGCCCCTCAGGTCCCTTGATCTCCCGTCCTCTTCATACTTCATCCCAAACCGCCGATATTCAGACAATATAACCGCCCTGATTCGACCATATTCCCTTCGATAAAAGGACCTGAGCCGCAAAAAGATGATCCCGCGGCCACCTTTTGGCACGGCATTTGAACCTAATGACGTCAGCAAGACATGTTTAAGAGGACATTATGGAATTTGACCTGACGAGAGTTGCCAGGAATATGACTCGCAACCTTTCGGGGACTGATGTAGTCGCCAACAACCTGGCGAATATCAACACCACGGGATTCAAGCGTGATGCCACTTTTACCGATTGGTTCATCGAATCCCTTAACGATGTGGGCGCACAGCGCTATACCGACTTTGGCCAGGGCGAACTGCGCCAGACCGATAATCCGCTGGACGTTGGACTAGCCTCGCAAGGCTTCTTTGTGGTGCAGACACCATCGGGTCCGGCATTCACCCGGAATGGGCATTTCACGGTTAACGATGAAGGCTTTATCCAGACACCTCAGGGATACCTGCTTCAGGGTGAGCGGGGTCCTCTGTCCGTCGTGTCGGCCAATGGCGTTGCCGGGGATGTACAGATTACCAATAACGGTGAAGTTTACCTGGACCGGGTCCTCATTGACAACCTGCTGATTGCCAACATCGTAAACGAAGATGCTCTTGAAAAGATTGGCTCGAACCTCTACCGTGTGGGCGATGACAGCCTGGTGACCCAGCTGGAGCCTGACCGGTTCCTGGTGCGGCAGGGTATGTTGGAAGGCTCCAACGTCAGGCCGGTCTCGGAAATGGTGAGCCTCATCGAATTACAGCGAAATTTTGAATCCTCTCAGCGCGTGGCCAGAGCTATGGATCAGATCCTGGGAAGGGCCACCCAGCTTGGAGATTACCGTTAAGGAGGCAGCATGATCCGATCACTACGGACAGCAGCACTCGGAATGGCAGCCCAGCAGCTTACGCTGGACGTCATTGCCAATAACCTCGCGAACGTCAATACTACCGGTTTCAAACGCAGCAGCGTAGAATTTCAGGACGTGCTTTACGAGACGATCGTCTCCGGTGCCGGTGAAGGAGGTCTCGGGCAGGAAAAGCCGGCCGAGATCCAGGTGGGGCACGGCAACCGCGCTGTCTCGACTTTCAGGACTTTTGCCCAGGGTACTATTACCGACACTGCGAATCCCCTGGATATAGCCATCGATGGTGATGGCTTCTTCCAGGTGATGCGGCCGGACGGCACCTACGCCTATACTCGTGACGGTGCCTTTCGCATCAACTCCGACGGGTTCATCGTCACTACAACCGGCCTGAGATTGGGTTCGGAGATCAGTCTGCCGCCGGATACAGAAAGCATTCAAGTTGGCCAGGATGGTATCATTGCCATCGTTCTGGCGGGCGAATCCACCCCGCAAGAGATCGGTCAGATCGAGCTGGTGAAGTTCGTGAATCCCGCCGGCCTGCGGGCTGTGGGTGGCAACCTTTATGAGGAGTCCACGGCCTCCGGTCCGCCCACCATCGGCTTCGCCGGAGATGAGGGTTTCGGCGCCACTCTGCAAGGCTTCCTGGAAAAGTCCAATGTGGACGTGGTGCAGGAGATGATCAACATGATCGTCGCCCAGCGAGCCTATGAGATCAATTCCAAGGCGGTCAAGTCCGCAGATGAGATGCTGGCAGTAGCCAACAACATACGGCGATAGATCGAATGCCAGCTAACCGCCTCAGCCCTGATCGGATATTGACTGCCGTTTTCCTGGCAGGCTTAATCTGCACTTTCGCAGGTTATTTGCAGGCGAGGACGGACCAGGGAGCGACTATAAAGGATCGACTGCGGGAAGCCGTGCACCGGCAGGTCGCAGAGGGATTCCGAAAAGCCGATCTCCTGGCCGAAGTAATTGCCGTCCATCTGCCGCGCAACGTTGATGAGCTTGATCCTGATGCCGCCATTAGGCCCCTGCGGGCTTTTCTGCCCCGACAGGCGGCGGGGCGGTACGTGATCCCCCTGGAAATCACGTCACATGAAGGCTCAGTGGTCAAGGTGAATACAACGGTGGAGTGCGCGGCCGTAGTGAAAGGTTGGACCGCCCGTTTCCCCATAAGACGGGGATCGCTGATCAAACCAGAGAATTTTCAACGCAAGCAGATCCGGGTTACCCGGCGTGAACAGGAGTATTTTACCGCCGATTCCCTGCCTGAAGGCTATCAGATGAGCAGCAACCTGGCTCAGGGGCAGCTGCTGCGATTTCACCACCTGGAGGAAATACCGGTGGTGCAGCGCGGCCAGCAGGTGATGATTCACTTCTGCCGCCGCAGCCTTACGTTGATCAGCCCCGGAAAAACCCGCAGGGAAGGCAAGATTGGTGATCTGATTCCCGTGATAGCCAGCACTACTGGAAAACGGCTCTACGGCCGGCTGGTATCCCCGGGGATCGTTGTAGTGGAGTAAAGCTATGAAAAGCAACTTACATGTGCCGATGAAGCGGCTGGCTGCCGCCCTCATCATTCTGGTCGCTGGTAATCTGGTCTACGGACAGGAAGCGCCCTTTTCACTCTACGCTGACCGGAAGGCTCGGCGGGAGGGGGACATGGTGACTGTCCTGGTTTCGGAAACGGCCAACGCCAGCCGCCAGTCCCAGGTCCAGAGAGCCGGCGACAACACGGTGGATGCGTCGGGCAAAGTGGAGGGGAACCTGCTTCAGTTCCTGCCTCTATTCGGTCTGCGTTCCAATCTGAAGACCGATTCGAATTCTAAGGAAGGCACCGCCCAGAAGGATCTGTTGACCGGACGGATTTCCGCGGTGATTACCGAAATTACCGACAACGGCCTGTTCAGGATCACCGGGTCAAAAGTTATTAACGTGAACGGTGAGCGCAACCTCATGACCATCAAGGGGACCATCCGGTCCCGGGACATCAGGTCAGACAACACCATCTTTTCCTACAACGTAGCCGATGCCAGGGTATATTACAGCAAAGCCGGGGTTGCCGGGAAGCTCATGCAGCGTGGGACTTTCGAGCGGCTGGCCAACCTCATCATGGGTGGCGCGGGCTTGGCCCTGATCGGATACGTCGGTGGTATCAGCGCCCTCACCATTATCAGGAGTCTTAGCCTATAATGAGACGGTATCTTTTTTACTTTTTCCTAGCAGCAATCCTGGGTTCTCAGCAGCTGACAGCCCAGGCAGCAAGCCGCATCAAGGATGTGACCACATACCGCAATATCCGACGGGTTACCCTGGTCGGATATGGTCTGGTAGTGGGACTTAACGGCACCGGTGACCGGGCAGTCGGTAACCGGGGAACCATCTTCACGGTACAGAGCATTGCGAATATGCTGGAAGAATTCGGACTTACCGTTGACAGCCAGCATCTGCGCACGCGGAACGCGGCTGCCGTGATGGTGACCGCAGCAACCCCGTCATTTGGAAAGCCGGGGACCAGGTTCGATGTGAACGTTTCCTCCCTGGGAGATGCTACCAGCCTGGAGAACGGCGTCCTGCTGATGACTCCTTTGCGCAGCGCGATCGGTGATTACTACGGTCTGGCCCAGGGGCCGGTTTCTGTGGGGGGATTTAACGTCACTACCCTTGGCGGCGAACGACTGCGCCAGAATTATGCCCTGGTGGGCCGGGTGCCTGACGGGGCCGTCCTGGAGCGGGACGTCGAGGAAGTAGCCCTCCAGCCGGATCAGCCGGTAGAACTCCTCTTGAAGGAACCCAATTATACTACTGCTTCCCGCATCGCCGGGACCATCAATGACTTTAGAGCCGATGTTGCGCCCCTGGCACAAGCCCTGGACGCCAGCATTGTGCAGGTCTCTTTCCCGCCGGGCCTCAGCCAGGCCGGGGATTTAGTGCAGTTCGTGGCCAGTATTGAGACCCTCCAGGTCGTCCAGGACGTGGAAGCCCGGGTGGTCATCAACGAGCGCACGGGCACCGTTGTGGCTGGTGGCAATGTATCCATTGGAGCCGTGCTGGTCTCCCATGGTTCTCTCCAGATTCATACCACCACGGCGCCCTACGTAGCCCAACCTTCGCCCTTCAGCACCGGACAGACCGTAACGATCCCGATCACTCACACCACGGTAACCGAGCAGCCGGGCGAGGCGACAGTCCTTTCGGCGGCTACGGTATTGGAACTGTCGGCGGCCCTCAACGATATGGGCTTCAAGCCGCGTGATGTCATTGCGGTCTTCCAGGCTATCAAGGAAGCGGGGGCTTTGAACGCCAGGCTCATTATCATGTAGCAGTGAGACGATGGAGATCAAAGGCACAGAACACCAGGGCATCCCGATCCGACCGAAGGGATCTTCTGCACCAGCGGGTCAATCACCGGCAGCCGGGAATGACAAGCAACTCTGGAAGGCCTGCCAGAACTTTGAGGCCTTGTTCATGGGCTACCTGGTAAAGAGCATGGAACGGACCCTGCCACAGGGATCCCTCTCCAGCAGCGGTCTGCCAGATCTCATGTTTGACCAGGTGATGGGGTCCGCTCTGAGTGAGGGTGGAGGTATCGGTCTGGCGGAGCTGCTTTACCGGGATCTGCAATCTCAAACATTCCGGGATTCGTCCGAGAATGATAATGGAATCTCGCTACAAGATCTACTCACGCGCAATGTGAGAAAGGAAGAAAATGACCAAGCATCCAGCCGCTGAACGCCTGATTGTCAGACTGATTACCGTTCTGTCTGAAGAGATGCGGATGTATAACGAGCTGCTGCTCGTACTCCGAAAGAAGCAGTCGAGTATTATCGAGGGCACGCTTGAAGGATTGAAGGAGACCGTAGAACAGGAGCAGAGCATCCTCAGGAAATCCGAGGCAGTAGCCGCTACCAGGGAAGCATCCCTGAAGGAGGTCAGTAAGGCGCTGGGGCGGGATGGTGACATCCAGACCCTGGATCAGCTGATCGAGCTCGTAGAGTCCACCTATGCCGAACGCCTGTCAGACATTCATCGCAGTCTCCAACGGATCGTGCAGGAAGTGATATTGACCAATGAGGAGAACCGCTACCTGCTTGATTACTCCATTAAGTTCGTGCGAGATGCCGCCCGGGAGCTCATCAAGTCGTCTGAGAAGTTTCCGGTATATTCCGCCGAAGGAATTGGTAGGAAAGAAGGTTCAGGTTCCAACCTGATCGAGGGGAGGATCTGACATGGCCGGTCTCACTAACATATCAGAGATGGGCAAGCAGGGGATGCTGCTTTCCCAGTTCAGCATTCAGATAACCGGTAAGAACATATCCAATATAAATACCGGGGGCTACAGCCGGCAGCGGCTCGATGTCAATCCCATTCTGCCGGAATTACTGTCCGGTTTCAGTCTGGGCAGCGCCATTAACGGCGATACTCTCCGGCGCATCCGTGAAGATTTCATTGATCGTCAGATATGGAGCCAGAGCTCCCTCGAGTCCCGCTACACCGCAGAGGAATCCCTCCTGCGGCAGGTTGAGGGTGTATTACCGTCGAGCAACGACACTGGCCTGGGGCCTTTACTGGACGAGTTCTGGAGCGCCTGGAACAGTCTGGCCAATGATCCGGAGAGTTCCGTCGCCAGGACCATCGTACGGGATCGGGCTCAGACCCTGGCTCAGAGCTTCAACCGGGTGCACCGTGAGTTTGTTGCTTTCCAGAAAACGGTCAGCAACGAGGTCAATGTCAGGATTGGTGAAATCAACAACCTGGCATATCAAATCGCCGAGCTGAACCGCGTCAATCCCGGCGATAACCTGGACCTCGAAGATCAGCGGGACCGCCTGATTGACCGGCTGTCGGAATTGATCAATATTGATGTCCAGCGTGATGGTGACAGCGTGCTGGTATCTACTTCCGGCCTGATGCTGGTCTCCGGCAGAAACTCCTACGAAATATCAGTGGACGAGTCTATCAATGAGGAGGGTATCGGCCAGATCACTGCTCTGATCAGCGGCACCAGCCGGGAGGTGAATGTGATCTCAGGAGAGCTCAGTGCTCTGCTGACGGTTTATAATGATGATGTCCCCGGTCTCCTGGAGCGTCTGGATAGACTGGCCGTGACCCTAGTTGAACAGGTGAACGCCATTCACCAGAACGGCTTTAACCTGAGTGGTATCACGGGGCTGGATTTCTTTGACAGCACAACTGAAGGCGCCAGCTCCATTGCTGTTGATAGTGCCATTTCTTCTAATGTTGAGCTCATCGCCTCCAGCGACGCCCTTGGCGAGACCGGCAACGGCAATATTGCTAAAGCTCTCGCTGATCTGGCGGATAAGGAGGTTATCGGTAATCAGACCATGGGGGCATATTATCGCGCTCTGGTAGGTACCCTTGGTAACCGCATTCAGGAAATTGAATTCTTGAGGGGTAACCAGGAAAAGATCGTCTCGCATCTGAAAATGCAGCGGGAGTCGGTCTCAGGGGTAAGCATGGAAGAGGAGATGACCCGGATGGTGCAGCTGGAACAGGCTTTTACCGCTGCATCGAGACTGGTATCCACCGCCGATGAGCTGACGAGAACTGTATTGCAGATGATCTGATGAAAGTAGAGGTTTTTCATGCGTGTTACAGATAGCCTGATAAAAGATCAAATCATAAACTTCCTTTCAGCCAACCAGGAAAGCTTGGCTGATGTACAGCGGCAAATTAGCACTAACAAGGAGGTAACCCGTTCTTCCGATGACCCGGTAAGATTCGACCGAGCCGGCAGGTTAAAGAGCCTGCTGGAGAAAAATGAGCAGTATACGGGTAATATCGAAGATGGGATTGCCTGGATTGTAATGGGTGCTGAATCGCTGGATATTGTTTACGAAGCGCTGCAGCAGGCCAAGCAATTGGCCCTGCAGACCAGGAGTGATGCGGGTCCCAGCACGCGGGCTCAAGTTGTAGAGTACGTAGAGGCATTGATCGAGGAAATGGTTCTTATGGGGAATACCCGTTTTATGGGCAAATATATTTTCGGGGGAACTATCACCAAGGATACCGAACCCTTCGTCTACGACGGTACCTCTGTCACCTACAACGGGAACAGTGGCGCCATCACACGGAAGGTGGGTGACGATACCTATCTGGAGATCAATACGACTGGCTCGGAGTTTCTCAACGTATTCGGGGCGGTCATTGATCTCCGCGATGCTCTCGTTGCCAGCGACGGGTTGGCTATAGATGCCGCCATAGCCGATATCGATTCCGTTTCCCAGCAGCTTCTGAATACTATTGCCCGGGCCGGATCGATGCAGCGTAAACTCGAACTCACCCGTGACAATTTAGAGATAGCCAAGGTCAATTTACAGGCCTACATTTCACAGGCGGAGGATGTGGATTTGACAGAGGCTATTCTCCAATTTAACGCTAAAGAGCTGGGGTATCGGGCTGCTCTGGAGTCCAGTGCACGCATTATGAATATCAGTATACTCAATCACCTGCAATAGTCGTGAGTGACAAACCCAAGGACCATTCATCCGAATCTGACCGGGTCGAACTGTCTGACCCGCTGGAATTCCCCGCCGGTCTCCCCGGTTTCGAGGGACACAAGCAATTTGTCCTCGAAAGCCGGGCTGAGATGCGGCCCTTCCTATGGCTGCGCTCCGTAGATGATCCGGAGATGGCTCTGCCGGTGATCAGTTGCTTCCTGCTAAAGAAACAGGTTCTGCTGCATATCAGCAAAGAGGAGCTGAGCCTGATTGGCAACCCTACCGAGGATGATATTGCGCCTTACTATGTCCTCCGTGTGGATCCCAAAGAGGGCACCATCACCGCCAATACGAAGGCGCCGGTGATTATCAATGCCAAATCCATGCAAGGCCGCCAGGTTATCCTGGAGAGGGATGACCTGGCAGTGGACGAGCCGCTTGCGAACCTGATTCCTTCCGGTGAAGGAGCATAGGCGTCATGCTGGTCCTGACCAGGAAATGCGGTGAAAGCATCCGGGTGGCGGATGAGGTTGTCTTCACCATCCTGGAGTGTGCCGGAGGTCAGGTAAGGGTGGGTATTACCGCCCCGCCGCAGCTGCCGATACATCGCGAGGAAGTATATCATCGGATCCGGGAGGAAAACCTGGCTTCGGCCATGGGGAGAAGCACCCTGGATGTGCTGCTGAAGAGCGCACCTGAAGAGCTGCGGAAGATAGGGCAAAGCGAAGAATCCGGTGATGTGGAGAGACCGGTAGACTCGTCGTGATCGCTGAATAATAGCTGCCAGATCAGAACCGGGTATCAGTATAATGGATTAATCCCAGCGCGATGCGTCGACCAATGAGAGCCGATCCGAACAACAAGCACCCTCACCCAGATTACCTGCACCTGCCTAGCCGGCACAAGAAAGCATGCTCCCACTCAAGTTTAAGCCTTGCACCTGACAGGGAAGAGGGGCCGGTACTATGACAATTTTCATTACCGGGATGCACCGTTCGGGAACCTCGATGGTGACCCGGCTTCTCAACCTGTGTGGTCTTTATCTTGGGCCGGAAGAGAGGATCTTGCCGCCCCAGGCAGACAATCCAGCCGGATTCTGGGAAAATTTTGACATTTACATCATTAATGAGGCTATCCTCCAGAAGCTCGGTGGGGGATGGGACTTCCTGCCGCCTGAAGCCCGGCCAGGCTGGGAGCAGAGCTCCGGCCTGGATGCCCTGCGCGTGAGGGCTGGAAGGCTTATCGAGGCGTTTGACGGGCAGGAACCCTGGGGCTGGAAAGACCCACGCTTCTGTTTTACACTCCCTTTCTGGTCGTCCCTTCTCCCTGAATCGAAGGTCATCGTCTGTCTCAGGAATCCGCTCGAGGTGGCCGGCTCGCTGATGAAGCGGGGCGGCCATTCCATAGCTCTGGGCTTGCACCTGTGGCTGGACCACAACCAGCGTCTACTGGATCAGACCAGGCCGGAACAACGCCTTGTCACTCACTACGACAGCTATTTCACGAGCCCGCAGGAAGAGCTGCGCCGGGTTGTGGACTGGTTGGGCTGGAATATATCTGAGCAGACCATATCGCAGGCATGTGAGTCCATCACCAAGAATTTGCGCCATCAACGCAGCTCGGGAGAACAAGGCCGCGCCAAATTTGAGATGCCCGCTGAAGTAACCCGGCTATACCATGCTCTGGAATCGGACGCGGGGCCGGTTTACAATAAGCAGCACTCGGCCAAAGAGGAACGGCAGATTTCGGGGACGGGCTCCCCGGGGCCACCTCTGCCGGACAGCATCGCGGATGGGCGCAGAAATGATCCTCCAGAGGCTCGCACGCTCTATGCCGAAGCTCTGAAGCTGGTCGATGCCAGGAAGTTTGAAGCCTCTATTACAGCCCTTGAGGCTCTGCTGGAAGATTTCCCGGAGCATGCCCCCGCGCGCAATGACCTGGCAGTAGTCCATTTTGAGACTGGAAATCATAGTGAGGCCTTGCGCCACC
Source organism: Fidelibacterota bacterium (assembly GCA_020354025.1). Classification (GTDB taxonomy): domain Bacteria; phylum Fidelibacterota; class Marinisomatia; order SCGC-AAA003-L08; family TS1B11. Next base: position 1,036,458 of record CP070638.1, read on the forward strand.
TGGAACGAGCTTCCGAGCTGGAACCCAACAATTTCAACACACTGCGCAATCTGGGCAGCGTTTATCTGACTGTGGGCCGGGTGCAGGATGCCCTGGCGGCTTATGAGCGAGTGACCCTGGCCGAACCCCAGGATGCCGATGCATGGTTTATGCTTGCCACTGCCAACAGTCAACTGGAACGGGTCGATGACGCGATTGAAAACTTGACCCGTGCGCTGGAAATCGAGCCGGACCATCCTGCCGCCGGGAAGCTGTTGGAAGCCCTCAAACGGCAGACGAGTTCCTGAGTGCAGACCTCGGGCAACACGCCGACTGCGAGTGTTGTCGTCCTGGCCCATAATCTCAGGTATTTTAAAACCGCACTCGATAACGTCCTTGACCAGACCTATGCCCGGCGATAACATAGCTGATGGGCTGTCGGTGTGCAGCGGAATGCTGACGATAAGACCGGATTTCGTCGGTAATCCCACTACCGCTATTTTCCAGGAGCGTGAAATTCAAAATAGATTCTTTATCAACACAATAGGCTTGAGACCAGTAGGTCCTTGCAGACCAACAGTCAGGGATCCTATCCAATGAATGTACTTATCTTCAGCCTGCACACAGGCGCCGTGCTCCAGGTCAGACTGCTGAGTCCCCTGTCGCGGCTGCAGCAGGAAGGACTGCTCCAATACAAGGCAATTGATTACAAGCAGTTGGTCACCCTCTATTCAAAGGAACTGAATCCCTTCGATCTCATCATATTCCAACGGGTACAACACCCGGAAATGCTGAAGATATTATACCAGGCCAAGCAGATGGGGAAACCGACCATCTATGAAATTGATGATCAGCTGCTGGATATGCCGCTGGAACATCCCCTGTACAACGAATTCTCCCAGGCCGATTATCGCAAATGTATCATCGAGTTTCTCCAGCAAGCGGACCATGTAACGGTCTCTACGGAACCGTTGAGACAGGACCTATCCCAATACAATTCAAATATCACACTACTGCGGAATCACCTGGATGAAGCTATTTTCACTGAGCCGGAAGTTGCTCCGTCGCGTGAAGGATCTGTGAGAATCGGCTATGCCGCTGGTTGGACCCACGAGGACGACTTCCGCCAGGTTCTCCCGGCCGTCAGTCGGTTGCAGAAAGAATACGGTGATAAGATCCGGTGGGTATTTTTTATGTATATACCGGAGGAGTTGAAAGGGAATCCCACCGTCGAACATGTAGGCGGTGCAGGGAATCTCTCCGAGTATGCCCGACTGTTGGCAAAGGCGCAGCTGGATATCGGCCTCGCGCCCTTGAGCCACAACCGCTTCAACGAATGCAAAAGCGATGTGAAGTTTCTGGAATACGGCTCGCAGAGAATAGCCGGGGTATACTCCAGGCTAATTCCCTATACTGAAAGTGTGATAGATGGGGTGACGGGTCTCTTTGTCGAAAGGGAAGATCCTGACCTGTGGTACGAAAAAATCAAGTATCTTATCGAACAACCGGAGGAAAGGAAACTTATCCGGCAGCAGGCCCACGATTATATCCGGCGGGAACGAATCCTCGCCGGGAATGCGAACCGCTGGTATGATCTCTACAGCCGTGTCCTGGCCGAGTCTACAGAGACTCGGACCCGGGAGAAACGGCCCATGGTCTCCATCATTATGCTGACCTTCAATGCCCTTGAGTATACCAGGCGGTGTGTTGACTCCCTGAGCCAGCATACCAGCTATCCCCATGAGGTGATCTTTGTGGATAACGGGTCTACGGATGGCACCAGGGATTATCTCCGGGGTGTCGTAGCTGCGAATGTTAACTATAAACTCATTGAGAATGAGACCAACCTGGGATTTTCAGCGGGGAATAACCGGGGAGTAGAGGCGGCTGCGGGCCGGTACGTACTCTTGTTGAATAATGATGTCCTCGTGGCCGATGGCTGGCTGGAGAGCCTGGTGAGCGCCCTGGAGCGTGATGAGCGCATAGGTATGGTCGGGCCGGTCTCGAATTACGTCAGCGGCCGCCAACGACTAGTCCTGACTGGTCCTGCGGGAAGCCCGGATGTCCCCTATCAGGATGACGATGGTTATTACGATTTTGCCGGAAAAGTCAGGACTACCAACCGTGGGAAGGTCACACCCCGGCGCCGCATTGCGGGATTTGCTATCCTCATTCGCAAAGCGCTCTACGATGGTCTCGGTGGTCTGGATGAGAGCTTCGGTTCCGGTAATTACGAGGATGACGATCTCTGCCTGCGGGTGAGGGAGAAGGGGTACGCCATCATGGTGGATCAGAGTACTTTCATCCATCACTTTGGCAGCCGGAGTTTTTCAGATAACAAGATTGATTACGATGCCTCTTTAAAGAAAAATGAGGAGATTTTCCGTGCCAAATGGCCAGATGTGGACCCGGACTGGCTCCTTGAGAAGGATGAGCCTCTTGCGCAGGTTCTTGAGCGAAAATCCCGGGAGGGCGCCGAATTGATCGAGCAGGGGGATCTGGTGAATGGGCGCAGACTGTGCGAAGAGGTTCTGCTGGAGGATCCCACCCAGGTGGAGGCGATCTATGGACTGGGCCTTATTGCCCATCTGGAGGGTGACCTGTTAGAAGCTAGGAATCGTTATCAGCAGGCTGTAAGCTTGAAAGAGGAGTGGTCTCCGGTCCAGCAGAGTCTGGCACTGTTAGATATCAAGGATGGGGATCTGAAGTCTGCACAGCATCGGCTTGCACAGGTCCTGGAAAAAGATCCTCACGACCTTAGTGCCAGAAGGCTGTTAGGACAGATTTTTCTGGAGGAGGAACAGTTTGAAACGGGGATCGGTGTTCTCACGGGCATTTTAAAGGATGATCCCGACGACTGGCAGACACACTTTGTCCTGGCTTCACTTTATGCAGAGGTTGACCGGATGGAGGATGTGAAGCATCATCTCGAAGCCGTGCTGGCGGCCAATCCAGACCACGCAGAAGCCCGGGAGATGCTGAACAAGCTCAGCTAGCTTGCATGAAAATCGGAGAACAGGTCCTTACTCCAATTCCAGCTATAATTCCTTATTTATAAGGGGGGTTCAGTGATATGGGATACCTGGAGGAACGGTTGAAACGGCAAGTTAAGAAAGGTGACATAATTTTCCGGGACGGGAATTCGGGTCAGAGCATGTTTATTGTCCTGGAAGGCCAGGTGGAGATATCGAAGTTGTTAGGAGATCAGAAAACGGTCCTGGCAAAGCTGGGAGTGGGTGCCATTTTCGGTGAAATGGCTATCATCGACAACCAGCCCCGGTCTGCAACTGCCACAGCTCTCACAAATGGCATTGTCCTGGAAATCAGTCGCGAGATGTTCCGTACTCGCTTGGAGGAAGTGCCCAAATGGCTGCAGACATTTTTCGGGATTATCGTCGAGCGGCTGAGAGTCGCTACCAGAAACCAGAGCATCTTGCTGGCCAGGGGCGCCGGGCGGCAGGTCACAAACCTGCTTGCATTCTCAGCCCGCCGGGAAGAACCGGATGAACAGGGGAAAATCATCCTACCATGGAGTACCCTGATCTCTTCGATTGCATTTCTCGTTGGCCTGAATGAAGAGCAGATAAATGAAACAGTAAATAAGCTCGTATCGGCCCATCTTGGTAAAAGTGACCGTAGAGAAGGTATCGGCCGCGTGTTTATTGTCGAAGATCCCGACAAGTTATACCAGTTTGCTGATTACTGCCGGGAGCGGCATATGGTCGAAACCGACCATGCTAAGCAGATGTCCGAGCAGTTCAGATTTAAGGACAAGAGTGAAATGGAGCTGCTGCAGGCCGTGGAGGAAATAGTAAGGGAGCAGGGTGCCATAGAAGACTTCCCCGCCGCCACGCTGGAAAAGCGCCTGAAAACCAAGTTCAAGGGCTCCATGAAAGTTTACCAGCCGGTGATCGATAGTTTCGGCCAGTCCGGCATTCTGGAATCATTCAATCCTGAGGGGAGTGAGCCGGCCTACCGGGTCAGCAACCGAGAGCTCCTTGAAGAGAATCTTGCCAAAGTCCGGCTGCTGGCGGAGCTAAGCGACCTTGAGCAGAAGATCATGGGATGAATAATGCTGGAGGGCCTCCTTCCGGTGTTGTAACCCTGTGCATGGTGGTGCATACCCGGAGCGGGAATCTGGCAAATACCCTGCATTCGGTCAACCGGGTGGCCTATCAGATGGTGGTTGTGGATGCTGGTGGCGGGGGTGGGCAGGCGGTGAGACACATTGCCTCGGAATATGATGCCATTTACCTGCAGGCTCCGGCCGATCCCGATGAGAGCGTTCTGGTCAACACAGCCCTGGATCAGGCGACGACCCCCTGGGCCCTGTTCCTCCATCAGCAGGAAGTACTCCACGCAGACGATCCCCAGGCAATTCTGGAATATCTGGCAAATACCGAAGCTTTAGCCTTCGATTTCCCCATCCTTCTCCTCAATGAACCTAGTAACCGTTTCTTTGAGACCCGGCTTATTCGGACAGACAGGCAGCTCCGCTGGGAAAATGCAATTTCCCCCTCGCTGACCGCCAGCCTGTACCGGGCAGCTGAGAAAGCGCAGCTGGAGTGTCCCGTGGCTGTTATGCCGCTGGCGGCCATTGTCAGTCTGGGCGAGCCGGAGCCCGAAGAATGGGAGCTCCGTGATACAATCGTTCGGCTGGAGCGGGAACTGGATCAGGATCCCCAAGCTGTGCGTTACTGGTACTTGTTGGCTAAGAGCGCCTACGCACTTGAGGAACGAGACCGGGCGCATTCCGCGGTTGAAGAAGGGCTTAATGTAGTAAGCAGACATCCGGATGCTCCTCGCCAGGAGCCATATGCGGTGAATGGGCTTATCGGGATGTTTTGTGAGGCCCTGCTGGCGGGGCATTATTATCCTGAGAAAACCGTGGAGTCTCTATGGACTATTTATAATAATATGGAAGGAGATGGCCGTTTCAGTGTTTCCATAGGTAATCTGCTGCTGGCTGTGAAGCGGGAAAATGACGCCATCGCCGCCCAGCATCGGGCGGTGGAAAATTTCTTTAATGAGCGGCGATATCACCTGAGTCTGGAGGAAGGTTTGTTCAAGCCGATCCTCCTGGTCTGGGAGTTTGAGTTCCAGCAGTCCCGGGAAGATCTGCTCCGGAGCGTCATCGAGTTTCAGACCCTGCTGAACCGGCACCGATGCAAGATGCAGCCACTCCTTCAATATGTCTATAATCACAATCCGCCGCTCTTTAATGCCATTCAGGAGATTCTACAGCAAAGCCTGAAGAAGTTGGACTGACAATGGCCAGGGGAGTGCTATCGGTATGTATGATCGTTCGCAATGAAGCCCGGCTGCTGCCGGATTGCCTTGACAGTATCTCCGCGGTAGTTGACCAGCTGGTAGTGGTGGATACCGGCTCGAGTGATGATACGGTCTCTATCGCCAGCTCTTTCGGCGCCCAGGTCCATCATTTCAAGTGGATTGACGATTTCGCCGCCGCCCGCAACGAGTCCATCCGACACGCCACCGGCGACTGGATCTTCTGGCTGGATGCTGATGAGCGCTTGACACCGGCCTCCGTTGAGCCCCTTAAACGGCTCCTTAAACCGCCCCAGCGGCCCACGATCTACCGGGTTCAGATCAGGAACCTACAGGTGGACAGGCAAAGCTGCACCCTGTCAATGTCCCACCGGCTTTTTTCCCGTCATCCCCGGCTGCGCTTTTCCGGCCGTATTCACGAGCAGGTCCATCCCAGCCTGAAAGCCGCTGGAGGGGTGGAAAAACCCTCCCGGGTGGTCCTCGAGCATCAGGGCTATGCCCTCGAAGAGGATCAGATGCGGGCTAAGCTGAAGCGCAACCAGACCCTCCTGGAGGCTATGGTTGAAGAGCAGCCGGATTCGGCCTATGCCCACTATACTCTGGGTCAGAACTATGCTCTGCTTGGCCTGCATGAAAAGGCACTGCAGGTGTATCTCCGCGCCCAGGAGATCAACGCCTTTACCGGACCGTCGGTCGCCACTCTCCTGAACGCCTTGGCCGAAACCTCCTGGCATATGGACCGGCTGGACGAGGCGGAGTCCTATGCCCGTGAATCCCTGGCCGTCACCCGGCGGCAGACCAGCGGGAGCTTTATTTTGTATCGGGTTATGCGATCACGTGGAGATATCCGCGGGCAGATTGAAAACCTCGAAAGCATACTGCCCTTCTCATCAGGGGGGACACCGGGCTCTCAAAGTGATTTACCGAAAGACGTTCTTCTGCCCCGGAAGCATGTACTATTCAGCCTGGGACAACTGTATCTTTCGGCCGAAGACTATGCCGCAGCGGAAAAAGTATTGAGGGAATGCCTCGCATTACAGCCGGACAGTCAGGAAACCCGGGAGATGCTAGTTTCCTCACTTGCCCGACGAAATCTCTGGGAGGAGCTGCTAGCTGTCCTGGCCGACCTGCAGCAGCCTCCGTCTGACCACCATCGTGAAATGGGGGGTGTAGCTCTACTTAAGCTGCAGCGCTTTGAGGAGGCTATCATCTACTACAGTGCCTGGCTCAAGGATAAACCCGATCACGAGGGACTGCGCAAGAGACTGGCAGGGATTTATGCCAAGGTGGGTGATAGGGAAGCCGCACAACGCGTACTGGAAGGGAAGAGCCCTTCCTGAATGCACCCGCTGCGGTCGCTTTCGGAAAACCGATTGCGGCAGACCTGCAACATATGCCTGATTATATTAATTTGGGCCATGTATAATATTTTGATACAATTTCATTATTTTTTTTTGGTAATCCGCATAAATAATCCTATATTTACACCAATCATTGCGGATCATAAAAAGCAATAACTCCGAGTTTTGACAACAGATCAACTCTCAGAGAGATACAAACAATAATACAACAACATGCAATAAGGATTGTGCAGTATGACGACCAATTTTACTTGGCAGTTCGGTGAGCGTTTCCGACAAATTCGAAGAGCGGCTAGGATCACTCAGGAAGAGTTCGGCGAGATTCTGGGTGTGAGTCGCCAGACCATCAATGCTTATGAAAATGATCGCCAGCGCCCCCCTCTCGATATGATGGAGAAAGTGTGCCATCTACAGGGAATATCACCCCATTGGCTCCTGACCGGACGGGGTGAGTCCAGGTTGGATACAGCCTTTCCATCTATCGAAGGTAGCGGAGCCCCCATTTCTGCCATGGAAGAGGTCCTCGCTCCCGAACAGCGCGCATTGATAAACTACATCACCGAAGATAAGGCGCGGGCTGTCAAATTGGCTCGTTATCTACTGGATGAGGCCCTAAGGCATCTCCCAACAGCTGAGGGCGAGGAAAAATCCGGCGATCAATAGCGTTCATCTCGCCTACCTGACCCTACTATCATACTATTATTCCCGTCGCTCCAGTCGGCATCGTTATCTCGTGTTGTATGGGAGAGAGAGGATTTCTCTCCCATGTCGTACGGCCTTTGACATCGATCCGGCAGCCCGCATTGATCCGTCAAAAGCCGTTGCCTGGATGGCCCGGAGCTAGCGTCCTTACGTCCGCTCAGGAATATATTGATCTTGCATATATGTAAGCGCTGATCTGATGGGACCGCGAAAAATGAGACCCATTCTGCTTATCCTGTGGTTGGCCGCGGCGCTGTTCTTATATACCTCGTGCGGCGCCGGCCGGACAGCCGCGCCCCGCCCCCAGGATTCGAATTACCTGGAACCGTACATCCTCATCGGGGAAAGCGGTAAGAGTGTCAAGCGGACAGCGAGTGATATCATCGGGCGGCTGTTTATGCAGAATTTCCAGATCCTGGGCAAGTACGCGCCCGCCGATGACCCCGGCCGTTTTGTCATTGTAGTAACTAACCCTGATCTGTTGAATGCAGTGCAAGGGAGCAAGCCCGCGGCCGCGCTCGCCGCCGTTGTACGCATAGCCATCACGCGTGAGGGGGAAATGACCTATGTCTCCTGCCAGAATCCCGACTACTGGGCCAGCGCCTGCCTTCAGGAGGACTACCTCTCGGCGGCGGAGCCGATCGCCCTGTTCAAGCAGGACCTGCTGGCTGCCATGCCTAGGATGCGGGGACGCTTCAACCGTCCCTTCGGCAACAGCCAGGGCCATCCACTGACGGCCGAAGCGCTCCACGACTACCGTTTTCAGCGAGGGGCGGAATCTCTCAATGACCTGGTCAACCTGGCAATCTTCGATTCTTTTGAGGGGGCGGTGGCCGCCATCGAAAAACGCCTGGCTGCCTCCCGGTTGATCACTAAAGTTTTCGGGATGACCGTGCCCGGAAGGCAGGTAATGCTATTCGGCTTGGCCCTGGGCGGGGATTCGGGAGAGAAGCGGATCCTTACACTCCTGGATGCCGATAGGCTGAAGCGTACCGCCAGCCTGCCGTACGAGCTGCTGGTGTCAGGAAACCGGGTGGCCATGCTCCCGGTCCGGTTCCGCCTGCCTCTCAGCTTTCCCGACATGGACCGGAAGACCTACCGCCGGCTCGAAGCCCTGGAGGGTGATATCAGTAGCCTGATGACAACCCTGGTGGAGTGATCAGCGGCCGGCGGAGTCGGGTGGGAGAGGTGGTTGGCCGGGATTCAGGCGGAGCGGGCCGGCGCGTGAGAAAGACTACGCGAACAGGTTAACGAGAACAGGCTCCGGCTGGGGCGTGGTTATCCCGCCCTCCTGGCTGTATTCCTCGGCCTGCTTCTGGGTCTCTTCGGCCCTCTGGCGGGCCAGTTCCATGCGGGCTTCGAACTCCATCCGTGTGGCTGCCGCGGCTACCCGCAGGTCCGCAGGAGATGGATCGCTGGGTGCCAGGGCCGCCCTCCTCACCGCCTGGGCTTTCTGGATCGTGGCCTCGGGATCATCGGGCACCTCGGAAGTATCGATCTGCACCTCGCCGCCCACGGCGTAGAGCTTGCCGTCGGGCCCGACAACAGTGTCAAACTCGGCCCGCCGGATGATATACTGCCCGCCCGCCATGACGTGTGCCTGTTCGTGCGCCCTGACGGCGGCGTCCCGGGCTTTCAGCTCCTCAACCTGTGCTTTCTCTTCCGGCGTGAGCTCCAACGCACCGGGACCGCTCTTGGGAGCGCTGTGCGGTCCGGGGCGCTCGGCGGCCGAGGGCGGGCGTTCGCTTGAGGCTTTAGGCTGATTCTCCCGGGCGGCGATACCGCCTTCCGGTACACTGGTCGTTGAGCGGGCGTCGGCTTCGCTCTTATTGCCGGGGATCGAAGCCGGCTCGTAGGTGTCGCGATAGCGGTCTGGCTCGGGCGCACCTCCGACCTGGCCGGTGGCCTGCTCGGGGGCTGCCTCAGACGGCTGCCCCGGCCACGGTTGTTGGGTCTCGGGGGCAACAGGGTGAATGGCTATCGCCGATAACTCCATGATCGAACCAGGGATGCTTTGCGAATATGACCGTATCTTACCGTCATGTCAAGACTTTCTCAGTCTCTCGAAACCTACCTATACGATTCCGTTATCGGCTGAATTGTGTCAGACTTTACCCCATTTCTTTAAAAATGGAATTTCCGCATGGGTGGGATTTGGGCCTATTTCGGGCCCGTTTCAGACCGCTGCATTAACCGGAAGCAGGGTCCGGCCTTTGGCGGGATCAGCAGACGGATTATGTAGCTGCCGGAGGGGAATCGAAGCTGGATTTTGAATTGATCTGGTATAGCTCTTGGCAGCGAAATTAGGGCAGGTCCGCTGCTCAACCGTGAGAGAGGGTATGGGAGGTTGCTTTAGCCTAGCCGCAGGAAACCTCTTTTTGCCCTTTCAGGGCGGTTATCATCATGGCGGTGGCACAGCCGACGCCACTGTCGACGCTGATCGCTCCGGTGGGACAGTTGACCTGGCAGGCGCCGCACTCCATGCAACGTTCAGGGTACTCCAACCGGACCGCACCGTTCATTCTAAGAAATACGGCGTGGGGGCAGACGGTTGTGCACATCACGCAGTTGTTGCAGAGCTCCGGGTTGAAGCGAAGGGTGTTGACTGTATAGGCGTTCAGCATGGTCAAACCCTGATGAACCGCATAATAGTCATCACGATAGAGATCACCACTCCGCTGCCGAACATCCAGGCCATGACTGGAAAGAAGGTGAATATTTCCTTTCGCACGCCGCTCCGGGACGTAAAGGTAGTGGAGCCAGTGAAATTCAGGGCCAGGAAGGCGGTGATGGATGGTATCAGGAGCAGGTGGGTCAATCCCCAGATGGATCGTTGCCAGAGTTCAGTATCGGTCCCGCCGGTGAACCGGATCACGATGAAGGGTACTGCCGCCAGCCCGCCCAGGATGAAGCCCTTGGTGCTGAAATTAGCTGTCGGTATCCATGGGAATAGGATCGGGAAGAGCACTGCCCCCAGGGTGATGGCGACCGCGGCGCCCAACGCGGCCGGCAGGCCCCCTATCAGGTAAAACAGCAAGGCGATAACAGCCGTTGGGATGAGCATGTGAATCACCTCTACGGGGAAGAGCACCAGGCGGTCCTTGAGGGTGAACCGTACGCGCCGCATTTCATCAGTCGCTTCGCCGGTCTTGAGATAAGCCGGCAGGTCCCGGGCGCGGACCGGGCCGTACTGGACAATGAAACCGGAGCGTTTTTTCACCTCATGGGCGGCGGTACCCGGAGCGCCCAACTGGGGAACGATCAGTTTGCGATGTACGACGACATCGGCCAAGCTGGTGGCTTCGATGCGCTGGACCAGCTCATCAGTACCGAAAGTCCCTTTACCGGCGGCACACCAGACGTTGATGCCCTTGGTATCCAGGACCAGGATGTAACCGTCCACTCTCTTCAGGGCTGAGCGAAGAGCATCGAAGCTCAGGGAGTAATTCGCGCTGGCGAAAACCGGTGACTTGGGTCCGGGATCGCCAATAGCATAGAGACCCGGTTCAATGTGGCTTTTATTGCGCCCGAAACCTAATCGCTTTTTTAAATGGTCCCAACGGTTAGCCAGGGTAATGTGCGCCGAAATAGTCGGGATGTTCGGAGCAGGGGTGTCTGTTGTTTGCGAGGGCATCAGGTCTATTCAGCAGTAGCAGATGGCATGTTATAGCTCGATATATATCCGAACCGGAAGCTGCATCATAATGGGTACGTTTAACAAATTCTGACCTCTTAGACCATGGTTGCGCTTAATGGTTGTCCATAAATTTATCGAGCGAGACGGTGTCCGTCCAGTGGTAGGGGGCCTCTTGCCCTGTGGATTCGGCTATGCCCGGCTGGTTACACCCCTGCCGGATTTTCTTTCTGGGCACGTACCTTACATTGGCTGATGAATAGGAATATCCATCCCAGCACAAAGAATATCATGATGTGCAGCGGGCTGTCTGGATCTCCCCCCTCCAGGGCTGGCAGAAACGGCTCCGCTAACGATCCGCAGGTGAACCAGGCTCCTATCACCAGGAATACGTAGCCCGCCATTCTGAGATCGGCGGCCGTGGCGGACGAATTCGACAATGCCCGCCGTTCCTTGGCCCAGAACCACAGGATCCCCAGGAAGCACGCCAGGATCAACGATCCGCCAAGCCCGAAGAGTGGAGGGATATGCGCCGGGAACATGCCTGCGACACCTACCACGAGCCCCGCCAGCATTGCCACGCCATATTTCCACACCGTAGCTCCTGCGGCACCGGAATAGAGCAGCATCCCGAATCCGGCCACCAGCGCCCCTACCGGGACACCCACTAGCCCCCATATCGGCAGCCAGGGCCCGTTCGGAGCCCACATGGTCTGGTCCACCTCGGCCCTCGTCAAATGGTAGGCCTCGTTCGCAAAAACCGATCCCACTAAACCCCAGAGAATTGCCCACAGCGCCGCAATCCCGAATAGGGTCAGGCCGACTTTTTGTCTGGTCATATTATTCTCCCTCTATTAATTATACCAACTAGGACTAATTGGCTATCCCACAGGGTTTGCCCGTAGTGAATATACTACTGGCAGTATTGAATTTCTTTATCATTCTCATTTTATCCCCGAGGTTCTCGGGCAATCTCCTCACGAAGCCCGCCGAAGGCGGGGGATCCCCGCTTGCTGCGGGATCGCTCTGACGCCTAGCTTTAGTAGCGCCATCTTGATCAAATTGGCCTGCTCATCGGTCATTCCGTAGAATCCTAAGGCGTTGATGAATTACCACTCATTTTCTGTTTCAATCGAATTACATACTGCTTGCAGGTTTCAATTAGTTCTGAAGACTTACAGACTCTACTCTCACTTCTTCGTTTTCTAGTTTCTCAGTCCCTATGTCAGTAAATAGGCCATGGCCCGGATAGACTTTGGTTTTATCTGAGAGTGAGGAGTACAGCCTGTGAACTGATTTCACAATTTCTTCTGGCCCTCCTGACTGCGGTAAGTCTGTCCGCCCCACCTGCCTATAAAATAATACATCACCGGAGAACAATGCATCGCCAACATAAAAGCATATGCTTCCTCTCGAGTGGCCCGGGGAAAGGAATGTTCTTATCCTCAAATCACCCAATTTGAGAATCTGATCATCTTCGAGCGTTATACCCGGTTCCCCAAGAGCCTCAAAATCGAAATTCATCATGTCAAGTATCTCAGGAGGTGATTCCTTCACCGCTGCTACTAAGGCCGAATCCAAGGCTTCTTCCCATCGTGCATATAGATCCGTGTCTTCATACTCCTCTCCGGAAATGCCTATTTTCGCCTTCGGATATTTTTCCATAATGGCTGCGATTCCGTACACGTGATCGGGGTGGGCATGTGTTATAAATATGTATTTCAAATCGAGGTTTTCATCGTTGATGATGGATACCAGCGTATCAATCCTGCCACCGACATCGAAAAGAGCAGCCTTCTTGCTCTTCACAGTATACAATAGATAGCTATTCGTCTCTCCCGGGCCGCTTACTTGGTGATGGATGATGAAGTCCTCTGACTTAGAACAGTAGAGTCCCAGGAACAAGCATACCAGCAAGTGCAAAGATAATGGCTTTTTATACATAGTGATCTCCTTATGCCGCCGTCCACTTTATCATCACCTGCCCGTTCACGAGACAGGCTGCTAAGCGCCTCCAAGTAGCGGAACCAGTTCCCCTGCCCAGGTTCGTATGGCTTCCCAATCGCGGTAGTCGGCTTCTGCCTCCCCGATCGCTTTTGCGATCATCCGATAAAGGAAAGGCAACTTTCTGGAATCTAACCTACCTGCAAAGAGGCCCACGGCCATCGGTTGCACCTCTGGTGCTTGCTCGCGCACAGGATCTAGGTAAGCGGTCACCGTTCGGCGGTTCTCCTCTGTGTCATCCTTCATCGTCAGACAAACGGTGAAGTAGGCAATGGGTATCTGGCTAAGTACTTCCCGGCGCTTCTCCACGAACGTGGCAGCGTCCCGCATCCACTTTCCCATATAGATGGCACTGCCCACGACGATGGCTCTGTATGGACTCAGGTCAGTCACGTCCTTCGCTAGACAAACGTCCACCTCCAAACCCTTATCGCACATTACTCGCCCGATGGTCTCTGCAACCTCACCGGTTGATCCGGCACGGCTAGCATAGGCGACCAATATCCTTTCTCCCACATTCCCTCCCGCTCCACAACTTAATTTGGCGAATACCACTTTTTGACGGCGAGTAGTCAATAGACCTGGGGAAACGCAGGCCAGTGCGCCAGCCCCTACAACGCTTCCGGCTACTTTAATAAACCGGTGGCGGTCGATGATGGTTTGTTCATTCATTGTTGATCGCTACTCTTATGGAAAGTTAACTATTTGCTTTGTTTATTGGTGAACGGCGAGCTTGGACCATTCTCATCATTTTTTCCTGCTCCTGATATTTGACCGAAAAGTTAGGATATCGGAGTCTTGTGAACACGGCAAATCCACATTATGAGTTTCTGGGGCAATGACTTATTCAGGAGTTTGATGGCTACAAGCATTACGAAAGACGCGGGTGATCGATCAGCTCCCAACAAATTCTCTTTCCCCCTCGAAATTGGCCACCATAGGGCAAATTCTTGCCCCAAGAAGCAGGTTTAGAGTTTCGTTTTAAGACTTGGAAAAGCGAGTATCAGAAAGGATGGTTTTTAGGACTGGAGGCTCCCTGTTTCAGCAATACCATCCTGATGTTAACTTCAAGTACCCCAATTGCCCTGGGAATGTTGTCTGCTATTGATTTTGGCAAGGGATGAATACAATGATAATCCAACGTTACAATTTGACAATCGTGACAGGAATGGTCCTTATTCTGGGTGCCGCAACAGCGTCCGGACAAGGTTTCAAACGTGAGGTGGCCGATATATTTGCCGAGGTCACTGCCGAGGAACCGACGGTGGTTTCAGAAGCCGATCTGGTCGGTCTGCCTGAATCCGTCCAGCGCTACCTGCGCTATACCGGCGTGGTGGGGCAACCCCGTATCCAGGCCGTGCGGCTGAAGCAGCGGGGCGACATGCGCCGTGCCCCAGACAAGCCCTGGATGCCCATGAAGGCGGTGGAGTACTACACCACGAATCCACCGGCCTTTATCTGGAAAGGGGATTTTAAGGCCGCGCCCCTGTTCAAGATCACCGCCCTCGACCGATACCGTCACGGCCGGGGCAACATGCGCATTAAGCTGCTGGGACTGTTCAAGGTAGCCGACTTGCGGGCACCCGAACTGGACCATGCTACCTTGATACGCTTTTTCAGCGAGGGAATCTGGTTTCCTACCGTCTTCCTGGAAGACTACGTAACCTGGGAGGCAGTGGACTCACTATCAGCCAAGGTAACCATGACCTATGAGGGGGTCACCGCTTCGGGGGTATTCACTTTCAACGAACTGGGACAGGCGGTCAATTTCGAGACCGAACGGTATATGGAAAAGGAAGGCACCTTTGAATTGAAACCATGGTCGACGCCCATTGAGGGATACCGGGAAATGAACGGGATGATGATCCCGTCCAGCGGGGAGGCCGTATGGCATCTGGAAGATGGAGAATTCCCCTACTGGCGGGGGGAGATTTTCGATCTTGAATACAATCAACCATCGGCTTACTGATGGTAGTTCAGCTCTCGGATTGAAAACTGCACAATTCCTGCATAATTGGCCTTTTGTCTCCTCGGTACGCAACGCGGTTCTGAAATTTATCCGCTAGCGGTTCCTTCGACGGGCCTCTCCAGCTTTGCTTCGCCGGGCTCTGCCACGGGGGTGCACCGTCGCCTCAGCCAGGACTCTGAAGATACCCACCTCAGTCTTGGACTCGGTCCAGTCCGCAAAGGCGGCATCCAGGCTGGAGTACTCGGCCTTGCGTTCGGCCAGCATCTGCTCCCGCTGGGCCAGTGTATCCCATAAGTCGATCGCCAGATACCGCCGCGGATCCTCCGTGTCGCGCAGGATGGTAGTGCCTCTGAAGCCCGGGCACCGGGCGAACAGCTTGCTCCACGCGCCGCCCGGGCCATAAGCTAGCTCGAACTGGCCTCGGGCCTCCTCATTGATGACGAACTCCCATATAATTTCGATCATGCTTGACCGGCCTCTCTTTCAATCAGCTTCATCCAATGACCAACGTTCCTCGGACACCCTTGGACGAGGCGCCGAGAGCCCCGCTCCTGAACCCCACAAGAGACGGGGCTCCTAGTCCCGTCTTCAATCCCGCCGTAGCCTCGCAGCAAGCGGAACCATCAGCGGGACCGGAAGGCGGTGGCCTGCCCCGTTTCCCTGGCTCTTTTTTATTTCACGACCAAAAGTATATGATCTCATTCCTCCCTCAAAGTCTCTGTCGGGTTTGCAGTAGCGGCTTTTACTGTTTGAGAGCTGATAGTAATCAGAGCCAGCATTAAAATGAAGATCAGGGCCGCGGGTAGCACCCAGAGACTCAAGCCAGGCCTGAAGGCGAAAAACTGGTAGAACATGCTTGAAAGAAAGTACGCGGCTGGTATGGCGAACGCAGCGGAATACAAAATCAGTTTTATATAGTCCTTCGAAAGCAGGTACGCCAGATTGGAGACGCTCGCTCCGAGCACTTTTCTAATACCGATTTCCTTTATTCTCATCTCGGTACTGTAAATTGCCATTCCGAGAAGTCCTAAAAGCGCTATAAGTATGACAAATCCAGCGGCCCAGCTGAAAATTCCAATTATACCACCTATTTCGCTGTCCGACTGTTGCTTAGCGTCATCGAAAAATTCATATCTCACACCATGAACTTCATCAAACTTTTTCCACGTATCTTGTAGGTATGCTCTAATCTCATCTTTCGTTCCCGGTGCATAACGGATATTAACGAATCGAAACTCTTGGGGCCTGTATCGAAGAACTAAAGCAGTGATCGGTTCATCTGGATAGTAATAGATAAAGTTCTTTACAACCCCTATCACCATGACTTCCAAACCATCGCCGGCAATAAGCGTTTTTCCGATAGACTCAACCGGCGAACCGAGATCAAAAACCCGAAGGGCCTCTTGGTTAACAATAATTGCATTTTCCATATCGGTAGAAAACTCAGGAGAAAAATTTCGTCCTGCGAGTAATTCTATATTGAAATTATTAATGAATCCTGGATCAACACTATAGTAGAATGTACTCCTAGGTTTTTCCATATCATCATTTCTTATATCTAACGCTCTCTGACTTCCATATATCGGCACTTCGTTTGATAAAGAAACATCGGTAATATTGCTATTCGAATTAATTTCATTCCTGAAAATCTCATGATTCACATCTTGTAGATATATATTAACTAAATTTTCTGTCTCGATTCCGTAATTTAGTGTCGTTAAATAAGTATAAAGGTGTTGGGAATATATTATGAAAATTATAAAAATTAACGAGACCGCGAATTGTATTCCCATCAGTATTTTTCTTGTCAGGAGATGAGATATTCCCTTTATTCTCGAGACTCCCTTCAGCGCATTAACCGGTTGAAATGAAGAAAGATACAAGGCCGGGAATAATCCTGCCAGAATGCTTACGCCTGTTGCGAAAAGGATGAAAATAAGGTATAGGCCGGGATCTTTCATCTGTTGAATATTTATTTGCAGCTTACTGTTTTCTATAAGGTCTAATCCGTTAAAAGCAGGGATCAACCAGAGAATTAAAAGACACGCAGAAATAAGTGCAAAAGTAGTGATCGCAAATGTCTCGCAAAGAAACAACTTGATAATCTGGCTCCTGCTTGCGCCAATCACTTTATGAAGCCCGATTTCTCTTGTGCGTTTCAATGAGTGGGAAATGGATAAAATGACATAATTAAAGCACGCTATAAACATTATCAAAATGGCTAAAAACGGAATGAATATTAATTCAAAAGATTTCACTGTTCCAGGCATAGATCGCCAAAGATTTATTCCTAAATTGATTTTTAATAGCGGCTGGACCTTAAATCCGTACCTTTCATTCTCCGGTTCCGGAAAAATGACATCGGCGATTTCAGTACAATGCTCTTTTAATAGTGACTGATCAGCTTTGTTTTTTAGAAGAACATATGTATAGTAGCTTTCGAAAGATGACCAGTCGTTCACATCAGTGTCGAAAGCACCACTATTCTCTAGGGATAAAACGGTAGCAAACGAAAATAAGGCGTCAAATCTGAAATGTGATTTCTTTTCTAAATCTCTCAAGACGCCGGTGACCGTAAAATCACCTAGTTTTTCAAAAGTCAGTGTCTTATTGATTGGATCGTCATTTCCGAAGAACTTGAACGCGGTCTCCTCGGATATAACGATCGAATACGGTTCATCCAATGCCGTTTGCGGATTGCCTGCCTTTAACTGGTAACTGAAAATGTTGAAGAAAGACGGCTCGGCGTACATGCCGCCGACGAGGATAGCTGCTCCTTCGTGAATAACACTTCCCCCGTTATGCCTCAATCTCACGGCGTCTTCAATGAATGGGTAATTGTTCAACAGATACGACGCTAAGGATCCGGGGGTGGTCGCAAAGCCTCTCACCTCCGAATACACTATCTCCTTGTCGGTTGTGTATACCCGGACTATCCGGTCCCTTTTCTCATGAAACCGGTCGCTGCTTTTCTGGTCTTTGATAAAGATGATGATCATCAGGCAGATGGATATGCTGAGGGCGAGTCCGAAAATGTTTATACTTGAGAAGCCCTTGTGCTTAAGCATTGTTCTGAAAGTAATTCTGAGATAGGTACTAATCATACCAATGCTCCATTCTAATGATATGAAAAAATTATAGGGAAACAGTCGTACAAATTTGGACCAGTATTGTATCGCAGCATTTTTATGAAAAGAATGATTGAATCCTTCTTCATAATCGTATAACTACTCTTTATGACGAAACATTCCAGGTATAGGTTGGCAGATATTTTGTCTTAATCTCTGCTGGGATGTAATTCCCTCTTCGGACCGCTCCAATCTGGGACGCCAGACGAGTCCGCCCTCAGGTGCGGCCACCGGCTGGATGACTAGCCGCGATATGTAGATGTAACTGAGGGTCGCTTCAGAATATGGCCTGAGCTAGGCCTTGAAAACGCTAGCTATCTCTCGTAGTTTCAAGCGCCGTTAACTGATCAATCTCGTTCTAAAAAAAGGGGGAGGAAATGAATTCACCCAAAAAGACCGCGAGAATTGCAGGGCTCCTGTATCTAATGATGTTCCCGCTTGGTATGTTCGTCATGGCGTATGTTCACCCCAAGCTGATTGTGCCCGGGGATGCCGCAACAACAGCCAATAATATCATGGCTTCTGAGGGCCTGTTCCGTCTCAGCATTGTCAGCGCTCTGATCATCCAGCTGATCAATATATTTGTGGTTCTGGTTTTATACAAGCTACTCAAACCGGTTAACAAAAACCTTGCTTTGCTTATGGTTATATTCATTCTGATCGGTGTCCCTATCCAGATGCTCAATCAGCTTAACCATTCTGCTGCCCTGCTGCTATTGAGCGGTGCTGACTACCTGACGGCATTCACGGCAGATCAGTTGCAGGCTCTGGTGCCCCTGTTTCTTGATTTGCACGAACATGGAATTAATATCGCCGGAATATTTTGGGGCCTCTGGCTGTTTCCCATGGGTTACTTAGTCTTCAAGTCGGGCTACCTCCCCAGAATTCTGGGCCTCTTGTTGATAATTGGAGGTTTTGGCTATCTGATAGAATTTGTTGCCCTGTTTCTTTTTCCCAACTTCGATGCGACAATTGCATGGTTCACGTTTTGGGGGGAAGTGCTGTTCCCCTTATGGCTTTTGATTAGAGGTGTAAACGTCGAGCAGTGGGAAAAGCGCGCTATTGAATCTGCCTGAGCATAATCCATGCTGAGGGGATAGGGACTTCGTTCTAGAGCTAGCGCCCGCTCCTAGCCCCGCCAACGGCGGGGCCAGCGGCGGGGTTAGCGGTGGGCGCTGAAATCCACAATATCATCGATAGTTACTGCAGTTTTGCCCGTTTATTGTCTCAATAGATTGCCTGGATAGTTCGGTAAAAGATTGAGTAAGGAAGCCATATAATGCCGTCATCGATCACGTCTCATGCTCTGGGCCGCCGCCTTGAATTCAACCATTTCTGCTTTACTGAGCGGTTTAAAGGTCCTGGCGATGCGGACATTCTCTTCGAGATGCTCAACAACCGAAATGCCCACAATTACGGTCGATACCGGATAACTCAAGACGTACGATAACAATTGCCGCACGTCAAGACCCTGCTTGACCAGTGAACCACGTTCGACCGCTTTCATAGCGATCACACCGACTTCCTTTTCTTGTGCCAGGCGAAAGAACTCGTCCAGGTATTCAGGGTCGTCCATAACTGCCCCGGCGGCATTGAGGGTGATCAGCGCACAGTCGTACGGATAATCCTTGAGGGCATCGGCAAGCACCCGGGAAGAGTGGCCCGTCACGCCGATATATTTGATCTTGCCTTCATCGCGGAGCTTTTCGAACGCCTGACGGGCGCTGTTCTTCTGCTGAAGTTGTTCAAGTTGTCCTAATCCGCCGAGCAAATGGTGTTGGTACAGGTCGAGATGGTCGGTCTGTAAACGCCGCAAACTCTGTTCGACCAGCGCCATGGTGCCGTCGTACGTGTAATTGTGACTCTTTGAGGCCAGAAAGACTTCGTCTCGACGCTCCTTCATCACGGTGCCGATGTTCAGTTCACTGGCACCGGTGCCGTACCAGGCAGAGGTGTCGATGTAGTTGACGCCCAGATCGATTGCCCGGTTGATTATTTCGACCGCCTCGTCGTGGCGGTCGTGCATCGAGGTGGTGAACAGTCCCCCCAGGCCGTAGATGGCTACCTGGTGCCCGGTTTTGCCGAGGGGTCTCTTGGGTATGGGCTTGGTGGACGGTTCGGTAGCCCTGGCCACGTTCTTGGCGATGATACCGCCCGGGGCGGTCAGACCCAGTCCTGCTAAGGCTGCCAGGCTGCCTTTCAGAAAGGTTCTGCGATCACATCTTCTATTCATGGGAACCTCCTAACCGGCATTCACCATATCGACTCTAGATTAGAATTAACTCGGTTTCCTGTTGACTTGTATCCGAAAGATATCGTGTTTCACCCGCTCAAAACAATCGTTATTGAGCATTGAACTGCCCCTGTTCTTTAGCCCACACTTGAAGCTAGGATTATCGGATTTGACCCGCCCCCATTTTTCGGCCTACCCGCACCCTAATTCAGCAGCACCCCCGCCTCTGGCGGGACTGATGGCGGGACTACTCTGACGCTTACTTTAATAGCAGCATCTTTATGGACTTTACTCTTTCGGATGCTTTCGGAGTGCCGCCAGTAGTTCATCATAGTATGAATCGAATGTCGGATATTGATCCCTTTTGCTTTCATACACCCTGATAGCCGTCATCAGATCATCCAGGAATATCATCCCTCTGCCGATTTCATACTCGCGGGCCTTCCGCCCCGTCTCTTCACCTTCCATATACGCCAGATAGGTGGTCACGGCTCGGACAACATGCTCATTCAGGCACTCCTGCCAATCGCCGCAAACCTCTTTCCGGGCAGTCTCCGGCAATCGTTCAAACAAGTATGCCAGTTCCACCGCCTCATCCCAGTACTTCTCAGTAAGGGGATTGACGAACGAATGGCTGAATTCGTGCCGCTGCATTTTCTTGAAATAACTTTTATCGCCGAAATTCAGCACACCGCTTTCAACGCTCTGCGGTCCCATAATATTAAAGATGTGCGTGTCACCTTCTCGCGAATCCACATGTGGTCCGAACCCTACATGCCCATAAAGGGGCACCAGAATCAGGTTGTAGCTCTCCTGCCTCGTCCCGTAGAACGCTTCCAATTCCTCCACATAGTTGACTTCGTCGAACTTGGACTTAACGCTGTCAACCAGGCTCTTGTAGTATGCTGCATGCTCCGCATAGAATTCAGCGAAACCTGCCTGCTGACTGTAATCCCCTAGATACTCGCCAAATCGCCTCAGACTGTCAACACCTCCGATGCGCGCCATCAGAAAATCATCATGCACAAGGTCTTCCCTCAGACGAAAGGATTCGTCCAGGTACAGCATCGAGGTTGGTGGTGCACTGAAGTTATACATCCGTGGTTTAAGGCTCACGTCATCCATAAACCTGATGGCATCATGGTCACTGTGTTGCCGGAATTGTCTAACGATATCCTCGCGGTAGCGAAAATCGTTATTATTAAGCAGGAAGGGAAAAGTTTCCCCGTATTTGCTGATGTGTTGGATGATTGAAATGAGTTCCACGTTGGGATGGACCATGATATGTACCGAGGCCACGGTCTCCTCTACCGGAGTCGGCAAAATAATGCGACCTGCCCGCTGGCTAGCAGTTGTAGAACAAGCCGGCTGCAAACATGCCAACCCAATAAGCAAAACAATTAATTTCCTCATAGAAAATCTCCTTTAAATCTTTGTGGTTCAATATCCTCTGGTACCGTGACCAGCCCCTATTCCTTGACCCATATATAAAGTTAAGAACTCGCTGGCCTGAAGGTCTCGCCAAATCAGGTGCGCTAATGTCCCTACTAATAACGACTCCGTATTCGGACCGTATCCAGGGAAATGACCTTCATTTTAACTTTTCGCTGCTTCAGCAGCACCCCCGCCGAAGCCTTAGTCCCGCCGCAGGCGAAGTCCCGCCGCAGGCGGGGCGGGGCGGGGCGGGGCGGGGCCTAAAGCAGGACAAAAGCATCTTGATGGACTGGAAATCTCTTGCTTTATCATACGCGTTTATCCCTATTTTAAATCTGAAGAATAAGGGCAAACCAAGCAGGGTGATGTCAATTGGGATCGATTTCATTGGTATTGGCTTTATTTGATATTTCTTAGGCCTGAATAGTACAATTTTGGGAGGTATAGGATGACCAGCATTTATCGTTTAGGCATGGCGCTTTTTCTTTTATCCTGTGCTTCCACAAAGATCAACCATCAATCCACTCCAATAAATAATACTATTTATTCAGGACCAGATGAGGTCGAAACAGTCTATCATTTACAGCCAGGCTCAATTGACGGCTGTTACCTGGTGAAGTATGACGCAAGTTTCATACTGATAGATACTGGTGTCTACTCCAAACGCACTGAACTCAGTGGTGCCCTATCCGACATAGGGTGTACACCGGACAATCTAAAACTCATCATAATCACTCATGGTCATTATGACCATACCGGAAATGCGGCATATCTTCAAAAATCTTTTAATGCTGAAATATTGATGCATAAAAATGATGTGGTAATGGTTGAAAGTGGAATTGTCCCCACCAAAACCAGAAAGTTCCGCCCCTTATATGTACGAATGATAGCGCCTTTATTTCTATTATTTTACCGATCAACAATTAATGACCAGGAAAATAATTTCGAAATATTTCAACCAGATATCATTGTTGATGATGAAAGTTTTGATCTGCGTCCACACGGATTCAATGCAATTGCCTTGCATATTCCCGGACATTCGGATGGTTCAATCGCAATCTTAACAGAAGCCAATAACCTTTTTTCAGGCGATATCCTGGTAAATTTTAATAACAAACCAACATTCAACTCGAATATGGCAGATATCAGTTTCGACGATTTAGACAGCAGCATTGCCAAAATAAAAGAGATGCCAATCAATTATGTATTCCCGGGGCATGGCAAGCCCTTCTCGATGGATCGTCTCAGCAGATAATAGAATATTCTTGTCCATTGGAATTCGATGATCATCGGTTTGTCCATAGGTGTCGAAGTCTAAAAAAAGCACCTAAAAACGACCGTTGACCAACTGAACTCACACCCTAATTTGTAACCTCCCTGAGTCAGGACACGGGGGAAGTGAAAGCCAGACCTCCATTGGGCAAATTCGCAGCCCCGCTACCAGTCCCGTCCAAATCCCGCCAACGGCGGGGCGGGGAGAGAGGGGGCTTTACGAAATAAAGGGGGTGAGTGCAGTCCCGCCAACGGCGGGGCAGCAAGAAAGCCAATGGCGCGAACTCCGCGATTGAAATCGCCATCCCCTCTGTTCACAGCGGGGACTAGCAGGCGTTACTTATCGTCTATCAGCTTATCGCTATGCAATTCGATATCGCATCGAATTACATTAGCAATCATCCAAAGAAATCAAATACAGCAGCAGAACACGATGAGCAAAATCAGAAGTAGTATTGTCACATATGCGGATACCTTAAATGCATCCTTCGCCCAACTATGACCAAGAAATGATATGATAGATAATATAATGGTAATAAGAAGTGCACCCAGCACAATCCCTCGAAGCAGACAGCATAGATCAACGCCCTTATCGCACTCCGTTCCTCTTCGCCCTTCGGGTACTCTTCGTACTCCGGGTCCATCATCGCATTCCTTGTCCTCTTCGCACTTTATATTAGTGACGAGGTAATCAGGGCAGGAAAAATACCCATAGGCGCAATCTGCGTCTATTCGAATTCTGCCAAAGCAAGTACACTCCGCTCTCTTGAGTTCGGAGGCATCGAATTCAACTTGCCAGGTTCCTGATCCAGCACTTGCCAGCTTGGTAACGGGATTCCCCATACAATTGATACTTACTAGCACACTGTCACAGCCTTCGGCGGTACCGGTTATCCGAACCGTGTATAATGAGCCATCTGTCGCACCGATTTGCACATCCTCATCAATGGTTATTGTGCAAGAATCCTCCTGCGCGCTTAGTATTGGAGGCGATAACAGTACGGCTATAGCAACCAGTGTTGCACGGAATAACTTGGAAAGAGGCACCATGGCTCCGATCATACCACTTCCCGCCATTGTGCAGCTTTGATGAGCATTTCGAAGCTGCATTGACTCAACTTTGCCAATATTCATCAGTCACTCCTTGCGTATTTATTACTTAAATAAGTAATTAGGATCGAAAGATAATATAGGATAATTACTATCGTTTTCCAAATCATATCTCATATTTTCCATAATATTATTATAGATTTCAACTGTGTTCACGATCAGCCGACATAAAATGATCATCTTCTCCGGCCGCTGTAACCCGGATCGCAGCATTATGCAAAAAAGCCCAGGACATCCCAGGCTTTTGATGCAACGATGGGCCCATTTTCTGCGGATGTGACCGATCATCCCCCCAGCCAGCCCGCCCCCTGGCCCAGCGCTGCAGACCCCCTCTCTCAGGCCTTCCCCGCAGGAAGCAAGCCGAAGCCTTAGTCCCGCCGCAGGCGGGGCGGGGCGGGGCAGTGCGACGCAGCGGAGTGGCACATCGCGGATCGGAGAGCGGGAGCCCAATATTTTTCCGGCTGACTGACTTTCAGGGGCAGCCGCTTTTCAGGCTGGAACCTGCCATGCTTCAAGTTGATTTCCGCAGCTGCATTCCTTTTGATACCACATTATCTCGGCGCCGCAAGTCTTGCAGGACCACTCTTCCTTTTGGGCTTTAAGCCAATCATCAACACCGTAATCCCTGATGAACGCGAGATTAGGCTTCATGGTCCAATGGTGAGGCCATTTATCATTCATGAACTCATTCAGTTCTTTACATGGATAGTCTTCACAAAAACAGCAGAAATCGAGGTTTCTTTCTTTTGTACATGTCCTGAATTTGCAGTTTGAGACATATTCATCCACATTTGAGCTCTGGCATCCATCGCAGTCTTGAGCGCCACAGGCTCCACAGTAAAGACCGCACGGACCATATTTTGACTGTTTCATTTTTGGCCCCTCATCCTGAATACTATATATTAAGAAACATTCCAGGCTAAGGTTGGCAGATATTGTGTATCAGTCCATACTGGAATGTAATTCCCTCTTCAGATCGATCAAATCGGGGACGAAAGCCAAGCCCGCCCCTGGCCCAGCGCTGAAAACCCCCTCTCTCGAGCCTGCCCCGTCCCCGTCCGTAGGCGGGGAGAGAGGGGACGTCGTGAAACGACTGGGGTGAGTGATGATCCCGCCCCCAGTCCCGCCGAAGGCGGTGGCCAACGGCTGCGGCCACCGGCGGGTCAAAGGCGGGATTCAGTCGCACCCGGGATAGAAAAAAGCCCCAGAATCACTGGGGCTTTTATATCCGCCTATATCCTCCCCCTTACTTCAGCACTAAAAGTAAAAGCGGATAAATAGAAGACCTCTCGTTGATATTGATGAAGTAGTTCTTTCTTCATCATCATCCTTTTCGGTTAAAGAAACATACCTTAGTTGAGCTTCACCACCTAAAGTAAAACTGCTACTTAGGAAATATTCTCCACCAAACGTAGGAGCGATGAATAAACCTGTTCCAGATTCTTCATCAGTTTCGCCTCCATTATAGTCATACTTATATGATGACGTGGTGCTTATACGTCCTAGGCGCGCGCCATAGTAGAGATTCATTCCACCTCTCAAAGTCATCGGGAAAATGCCAATCCCTAATGAAAGACCTTTGGAAGATGATTCGTAGTCAGGATCTTCAGTAGATGATTGATAATACCCTATCCCCGGCTCAATCCTGAGCGTTGGCGATACATTTATCGGAACGAAGATTATAGGGAGGATACCACCACCCTCTAAAATTTGCATTAGTTCTTTTATATCCGAAATTGTAACTCCTACACCAACCCTGGTCTCTCTCAGATAAAGAGGTTCTTGTGCATTAAGTAGAACTGGCAAAAGGACTATTAATCCAAGCGATATCACTTTGCCAGAAAGCGCTAACCGTTGTCTTCGAGAAGGCGGAATATTACATGTGGATGTAAAGTAACTCATGATTTCTCCCCTATTCTATCTTTCCGGTTGTGCATCATGATTGACCATCCCCAAGTGCTTGTTCTGAAGTCTGACGATCACAAATACAAAACTTGATTAATCGGGCAGGACTATGACCAGCGCCTCAGCTGCACTGTTGTCAATCAATTAACTCTGGAGCCTTCGAAGGAGGACCTCCAGTGCAATATACATTAAGCTTTATAAAGCAACAAGCTTATTGGGGCAAGTTTCAGTAAGCTGCACTTTATTGCACA
>CP070638.1:1062828-1078694 GCA_020354025.1 Fidelibacterota bacterium
CAATCAAAGGCATTCGGCCATAGCCACTCGCATAGTGCGGGGTACCGAAGATAACTACAGTTTCCGGTTCGGAGGAATTTCGTAAGAAGCAGTCCAGGGTGCGGGCCGCCACCTGCCCTGAATACATCCAACCGGCGTGAGGCAGGGCCGCGCCATGCAGGGGCCGCGGCAGGTCCTCCGGGGGGTGGTGTCCGGCCAGGAACGCTGTCAGCTGGGCGCGGCAGTCGCCGGGATAGTACTCCCGCACCGCCGCCGTACGAACCGGACCCGAAGCTGCCCTAGTGATTTCCTTTCCGGTAAGCGAGGCCGCGGATTCTGCTTCCGGCTTATCGCCGCAGTCGGTGATCATTAGAAGGCTAAAACCGAGGATAAGGAATATGGAGCGCATTATGCTCATTTCCATCTTTTCATTGGCGAGCTGTTCTGAGAGCGACGCACCGTCAGGCGGCCGGTGTAATGAACGACGACGGTCTGGCGGGCTCGGGGATAAGGGCTGGTGCTCAGGATGTGATCCACGTATTTTAGGCCTGATTCAGTCTTTTTGGATCGGGCCATTCTGCGGCCAAATTACAATTTTTCTGCCAGGGGAGCATGGCCTTTTGTAAAGTGAAAAAGGGGGTAGGTGGATAAACGGTCGTTTAGCCTTGGTTTGATCGAGTCTCCGGTGCGTTCAGCTCTTCAAGGGCAAAGGCAAACAAGGATAACGAGAATACCAGGCACAATAATGTCCGGGCTTTCAAGTTCAGCATTTTTAATAATATTAAATCTAAACTTATCCTTGGGTCAGTTTTGATAGCTGCTTATTCCAGGTATCGGCGCTGTGGTTCACCACACCCGAATATACAAATCAGGACTGAGGCATAGAGAGTTTTCGATCAAGCACCTAGAAAACTACTCCCGCATACCCCACAGCCTGTCGGAAGACCGGCTCCGGCTCCGCGTCGAAGCTCGTGGCATATTCGATAAGCCGGCCTTCGGGAGCGCCCAGGACGGTCATGACCCCTTTCAGGGCGGCTAGGGCACCCGCCCCGCAGGCGTTCAGGTGGGTCCGGGCCTCGTGGAGAACTTCCTCACCGGTTCCCCGATAGAGACTATCGATAAGGCGCTGGTCATTGTTTTCCATCCAGACCTTGGCTTCAGGCCCCTTCCCTGCCGGGATCAGCCCGAACGTGGGACCGTAGTGAGTTAGATCGCTGGAAGCCAGGAATATAGCGGAGCGTTCCAGCCGGATCACCGCCCCAGCGGCTGAATTTCCCAAAGCGACCGCCGAAGTCTCAGGAAATGCTAGGATAGGCACGATAGCGGTTTCGGGAAAAAAATACTTCACCATCGGCATCAATACCTCTATGGAATGCTCGTGCCGGTGGGCTCGGGCATCAGCCCGCAATAGGTCGCCCGCAGCTTCCAGGATAGCCTCGCCGCAGGCGCTGTCAACCGTTAGGTTGCCCATAGGCGTCTCCCACTCACTCCCGGGATATAGGGCATGATCGAGGGCGGCCGCATAATGCGGGGTTCCAAAGATTACTACCGTTTCCGGCTCGGGAGAATTTCGTGAGAAGCAGCTCAGGGTGCGGGCTGCAACTTGCCCTGAATACATCCACCCGGCGTGAGGCAGCGCCGCGCCGCCCAGGGAACGGGGCAGGTCCTTGGGCGGGTGATAACCAGCTAGGAACGCTTTCATCTGGGCCTGGCAGTCACCAGGATAAAAACCCCGAGCCGCCGGGCGCCGAATCGGGCCGGAAGCTGCCGTCTTATTGGATCGGGTCATCCTGCGGCCAAATTACAATTTTCCGGCCAGGGGAATGTGTCCTTTTGTGAAGTAAAGGAGGGCTAGTGGATAAGCGGTAGTCTAGCCCTGCTCTGATTGAGCCTCCAGTGCGTTCAGCTGTTCAAAGGCGGCCGTAAACTGCTCCTGGGCCTTCCCCAGGTAAGTGTGGCACTCATTTATATAGCCGTCAGCCGATGCCGACCAGACCCGGTTCAGGTACCGCTCCCCGGAAGCGAATATACTCATCACGTCGGCGTATGCCTGCAATCCATAGATATGACCAATGGCCTCTCTGGCCTCGGCGAAAGTAGTCAGGTCTGCGGGGAACAGGTCATCGATCCGGTGACGGAAATCGTAGGGATTGATGGATTCCTTTTCCCGGTTCAGGGCGGTGATATTCTCTACCACTCGTGCCAGGCTCTCCCGGATATTTTGGATATTTGCGGCTAGCGTATCTTCCTGGCGGGCGGCCCGGCGGGTGACCAACCGAACCACCGCCACGCCGGTCACTCCCACAGCAATAGCTATCAGGAAACCTGTCCAGGAGACATCTTCCGTTTCCAGTACCGTCGTTAAAGCGCCGCCCAGGAATCCACCAGTTATTAATAGGTATCCCAGTAATTTCATTTTTCCGTCTCCTTACGCTGAGCCCAACACGCCGGCAATAACATAATAAAGCGCAAATCCCACACCAACAAGCGCCTCGCCTACGATCAGGCCTGCGGCCACCGGAACTCCGACCCCCTCGGACCACTGCTTGCCCAGCTTCCAGTCCGACCACAGACGCAGGAGGGTTCCAATGGTATAGGTGAGTACAATGCTAAATGGTAAATAAAAGCCCAGCCCCACCAGGATGCCGAGACCGCCGATACCGCTGGCACTCAGGATGGCACCTAGGCCAGCCCCGGCAACGTATTTCTGTACCGGTACGTCGCCGCCTAGGATTCCGCTGATCATACTGGCCAAGGCCTGCCCCTGCGGGGCGGGGAGCCGGTCACTTCCCAACTCGTAGGCCTGGTGCAGGATAAAAATAAGTGCCATGACCAGGATGGGTCCCAGCCAGGTGCCCAGGAACTGGCCCAGCTGCTGTTTGCGCGGGATCGCTCCCACCAAGTAGCCAGTCTTCAGGTCCATCATCAGGTCGGTAGCCTGGGCCATGGCCACGCAGGCGGCTGCACCTACAATGACCGATGAGATTATCGCGGCCTTGTCGCCCAGACCGCTGCTGATGATGATCAGGATGGTGACGGCGATCAGTGTCATCCCACTGAGGGGCGACCAGTTCGTCCTGCCAATGCATTCGGACAGGATAACACCCGCCATCCAGATCCAGATGGTGCCCAGAACGGCCATCACAGCGCCGCGTAACAAGCCCATTTCGGGCACGGAGAGATAGGCGATGATGAAAAGTACAACCGCGGCCAGGCCAACGCCGATGTAAAGCAGGCGGATGGGCATCTCGTCCTGGGAGGCGGCTGTCTTGGTTCTGGCCGCCATCTGCATGCTTTTCACGGCGCTCACCACCAGGGGCAGTGCCAGAACAATGCCGGTCAGAGCCCCACCAATGAGCATGCCGATGCCCACCGGCCGGAACAGCTGCAGCCGGAGATAATTCGGCATGCTTTGTCCCATCTCGGTCAGTGCCTGGGCATCAGGCAGCAGACCCTGAGCCGCCAGCAGCGGTGCCAGTATCCAGTAGCAGACGTAACCACCGATTATGAAGAAAACACCACCCTTTCCAGAGAGGAAACCCACCCCGACGGTCATCAGGGAAAGGTACCAGATACCGTTCATGTAATCCGGCATGCCTATCAGGCCGCCCAGGTCCCAGTTCTCAACGCCCGTATACTTGCTTATGAAGTGTACGATGGCGCTTATCCCTGCACCGGTCAGCAGATAAATGGCCTTGCGGATCCCGGCGCCCGGCGACTTGAGGATAGTCGCCACAGCGATGCCGCCGGGGAAAGCCAGGCGCTCGAAGTCGATCATCTGCTTGCGCAACGGGATGATAAAGGCGATACCCAGGACGCCGCCGGCGATGCAGCCGAAAACCATGAGGATGGGGTTGAAATCGGTCTGGCCCAGGATGAACAGGGCCGGCACCGAGAACATCATTCCCGCCGAGGCACCGTTGACCGCGCTGGCGATGGTCTGGTTGATGTTGTTCTCGATGATGCTGGTACGCCGCATAACGCCCCGCAGCACCCCGAAGCCCAGGATGGCAGCCAGCTCCGATCCCTCGATGGAAAAGCCCAGGATCAGGCAGGCGTAGCCGATGCTCAGGGTGATGATGGCCCCCAGGAAGTAGCCCACAACGATGGCTTGCCAGGTGAGCTCGGGGTAGGATTCAGTACGGATGGGTCGTTCGCGGCTGATCTCGGCGGTTGTCAACGTTGCACCTCCTTGTCGATCAGGAGTAATAGTTTTTATGGTAACAGGTAAGCACTGGACGAATACTGCCTTGCGATAGGCGAACTTAACAGCTCCGGGCCGCGGATGCGGAAGGGTTTTAGAGCAGGGGAGTGTCTTCCGGAAATATATTCTTGGTTTTGTCGATCGCTCAGTATATAATTTGGTAATAGGTTGTTCCGCTTTTGTTACCGCAAAGCGGCGGTTGTTTAAATAATGAAGAATAATATGAGGAGTTATTATGATAAGGACGGTTCTACAATATGTTGCTGTTTGCTGGCTCGTGATTTTGGCTGGCTGTGCTGCCCGGCAAGTGGCCATAGAGAGTGATACTTTCCAGTACGTGGAGACCGATACAGGTCGATGGCTGGTCCATGATGTGAATCGGCCTGCGCCAGCGGTGGTCTCGCCCGGTACCGCTAGCACCCAGAGTGAATCCGGGAAAGCCCCTTCTGACGCAATTGTTTTATTCGATGGGACCGACCTGTCAGCATGGACTTCCGGACGAGGCGGCCCGGCGGAATGGACCGTACGGGACGGCTATATGGAGGTGGTCAAAGGCTTGGATTCGCTAATGACGAGGCAAGCGTTCGGTTCGTGCCAGTTGCACATTGAGTTTGCTTCTCCGTCAAACGTCACCGGAAGCGGCCAGGACCGCGGTAACAGCGGTGTGTTTCTAATGTCAAACTACGAGGTCCAGGTCCTTGATTCCTACGAGAATCCGGTATATCCCGACGGACAGTGTGCCGCGCTGTATGGCAGGGCCGTTCCTCTGGTCAATGCCTGCCGGAAACCGGGCGAATGGCAATCGTACGACATCATTTTCCATCGTCCCGTTTTCGAGGGCGAAAAGGTCGCAAGAAAGGCAACCTTCACAGTTCTGCATAATGGCGTTCTCGTCCATGACAATGTTCAACTGGAGGGAAGTACCTATTGGGTGAACGAACACAGGGTAACGGAGTATGAGCCGCATGAGGACAAACTGCCCCTTATGCTGCAGGACCACGGCAGCCCGGTGAGATACCGCAATGTCTGGATTCGCGAGATTGCCGACTAGTACCCTATCAAACTTGGCTAGGCTTTATAACAGAAATCCCACAGCTAAACCATTATTTGATACAAAACCAACGTCACGATCAAACCCGTAAATCCCTGCAGTAATGTGACCATGGTGAATGAACGGTACGCGTCGTTCAGCTTCAATCCGCTGAACTGCGTCACGACCCAGAAATAAGAGTCGTTCACGTGCGATACGGCCATTGCGCCGGAGCCGATGGCCATCACCACCAGTGCCAGGGCCACCGGCGTGGTGATATTCAATGCCGGGATCAATGGTGCCAGCAATGAAGAGGTGATGACTAGAGCGGCGGTCGAGGAACCCTGGGAGCTTTTCAAGGCTGCGGCGATCACGAAAGCAATTACGATAAACAGGCTGCCGGTAACCGTGCCGTTGTTCACGATGCCCGTGATTAATTCCGTCAAGGGTGTCGCTTTCAGCACGCTCCCGAACGCCCCGCCCGCGCCCGTGATCAGCAGGATAGGCCCACCCTGCACTATCCCCCTGCCTAGCCAGCCGCTCAAATGTTCCTCGTCAAATTTCGGCATCAGTGCGAAGCTGGCGAACACGCCCAGCAAAAGAGCGACCAGTGGACTGCCGATGAACAGCACTATTGTCGCGATGTCCCCGGTCGCTTCGAGAAACTTAACCACCGAAGCGGCCGCTATCAGGATCACGGGCAGCAGGATCGGCAGGAACGACTTGAAGGCCGATGGCAGGGCCCCGACATCCTCCAGAACTCCGCTCAGGTCGGACGGATCGTCCTCGCCTTCGATTGTGATCGACTTGCCTATCTGCAGGGCCCAGCGATAGCCAACTAGAATAACCGGGATTGCGGTGATAAGGCCGATCCAGATCACTGTGCCCAGATATTCCGACGCACCGATATTCCCGGCGGCTGCTATCGGCCCGGGCGTCGGCGGGACCAGCGTGTGGGTGGCGTAAAGCCCTGACGATAAAGCTATGGTCATGGCGGCTAATGGCACACCTGATCTCTTCGCCACCGCCTTATTGAGCTTCGATAGGATGACAAAGCCCGAATCACAGAAGACGGGAATGCTGACGATGGCTCCGATGAGCGACATGGCCAGTGTCGGTCGCTTCTTGCCGAAGGCCCGCAGGACCACGTCCGCCATCTTGATCGCCCCGCCGGATTTCTCCAGGATGGTGCCGATTATGGTGCCGAAAATAATCACCAGGCCGATATAACCCATCAAGCCGCCGAAGCCGCTGTTGATCGTGGTAATGATCTTCTGGAGCGGCATCCCGACGATAAGCCCGACCCCGAAAGTGGCTATCAGCAGGGATAGGAATGGATGCAGCTTCAGGACCGAGGTCGACAGGACGATAAAGAGTATCGCCACTATCAGGATAAGGATGAGTATCGGGCCTTCAAGCATAAAACTAACCCAGAACGAATGGGATCTGAAATACGCAGAAGTAACCGAACACCAGAAAGGCGATCAGCAGGCCGGCCGCGAACACCCAGTGCGGCCTGAGTATCTCGCGCGCCTCCTCGGAAAGCAGTTTAGGCATTACTATAAAAAGACCGATGGCGATCCAGAGGGCTTGTAGCGGTGTTAGCAGCAAGCCGTCGAGTATTGCCCCCATCTGCACCAGGAAAACCGGCCTGAGGCCCAGGCTGTAGGCTATGACCATGTTCGTGCAGAGGAAAAAAATCAGGAACATCCTGAACTGTGTCTTCCAGGAAAATGCTTTCTGGAATCGGGGAATGCAGATCCTGAACGAATCTGCCAGGAGGCGCGGCCAGCCGGCCAGTTGGCCGATCTGGGTACCTATCAGCGCCGCCGTGCCCGATAGCATGAACAGAAAACCGCCCAACGCACCCCACTGTGATGAAAAGATTGTCGAAAGCGTTGTGGCTACTTCCGGCCCTTCCGGGGCCAGCTGGTTCGGCCTCAATATACCCGCGCCGGCGATTAGGAAGCTCACGGTGACCACGATGCCGATTACCATGGCAATTGTGGCGTCGGTATAGACCACCCGGCACCAGCCCTTGATTTTCTCAGCGGCGGACCGCGTGAGGTTCCGCAGCATATCGAGGTCAGCGGGCTGGCCGTAACTCCTCCCCGCCGCTGCTCCGTAACCCGCACCCAGCACCCAGTAGGTATACCACACCTGGCTGGCGAAACCGCCGGCCGCCCAGCCCAGCAGCGGCAGTATTTCCCGCCAGGGATTGTCGGTGAGACCATAAGTGGTGGTGGCCCATTCCGGAACGGCGGGAACCTGGCCTAGCAGGCCCTGCAGGAAGACCGAAAGACCGGGGAACACCACGACCGTTACGTACATTACGCCCAGAACAATTATGAGCACGAACAAACTCATCACGATTTTCAGGATATTGAACAGGCCCGACCAGACGACGCTGAGGCAGAATATCGTCACCAGCCAGGCCGCCAAATAGGGGGGAAGCGGGATCAGTCGGCTTACAAAGATCCCCGCCGCGGACGCCAACGAGCCGATGGAAATGGTTGCGCTGGCGAATTGGGCGACCAGGACTATCCACACAACCCAGTGGCGCGGCCCGGGGATGCGGTCGAACATGTCGATCATGCCCTCACCCGTACATACCGTGTAGCGGGCGCCGCTCATACCGATCCAGTACTTAAGGAAAATGCCCAGGACGATCGCCCATATCACCGCCGTACCCAGGATGGCCCCGGTTCGCGTCGCCAGGATCACCTCGCCCGAGCCGATGAACTCGGCGCACCATACGAAACCAGGCCCGACCAGTGCGAGAACGGCTAGGCCTGTTGGAGGTCCTTTGATTGTTTTGTCGTTTGCTGCGGCTGGCTGCTCTTTCATGACTTTAACTGCCCTCCGGTAGATTTCCCTGCAACAGCATTTGCCTGCGCGTAATCAGCCATCTTATTATTTTCCTACAACACCACTGGATGGATACGCACTGGCCGATACATGCACTGCAATAAACGCAAACTTAACAGCTCGGTGCGGGAGTAGTGGAATGGTTTTCCAGCAGGCATCAAGGTACCGCCGCTGTAGGTCTGCCCTGAGCCTGCCGAAGGGGACGGAGCGTGCTGCGCCCTGAGCAAGCAAAGCCCCGGTCTGATCCGGGATCTCTTACCGACTCCTGCCCGCAACACGCCAATAAGTAAAATCCCTACCTTTGCAATAAAGTGTAGCTCCCTGAGTTTTTCCTTTATAAGCTTGATACTATACAAAGTATAACGTACTTTGCATCGGTAGTCTTCCGACTAAGACTCCATATCGTTTTTTCTAAAGACTGAACACGGTGCTGCCGAGGCATTGGTCAGCGTACAGACCGATTGATATCGCCCACATCTGTGATCCTCGTGACCCCCTGACTGGTGCCGTTGGCCACTGAAAGCCTATCCATCGTTATGATTGCTTCTTCAATTCTCCGGGCAATGCCAAAGGCAGGAGTATTCCTCCTGGCTTTATACCTTGGGATGATCCTCCTGGGTTTACCCGACTCTGCATTCTCACAGCAAAACGACATAAGATTTGAGCATATCACGGTTGAAGAGGGCCTTTCACACAATATTATATACAGTATCTTACAGGACAGTCAGGGACTCATGTGGTTTGGGACAGAGGACGGCTTGAACAAATATGACGGATACAAATTTACGATATACAGACATGATCCGGAAGATACCTCAAGCTTAAGTCATAATTATGTTCGGTCCATTTATGAATCCAATCACGGCGGGACGAGTGTACTCTGGTTTGGAACATGGGGTGGGGGGCTCAATAAATTTGACCGGGATAAGGAGCAATTTACCCGCTACCAATTTGATTCGGAGAATCGCAAGAGCTTGAGCAGCAATTATATAGTGTCAATATTTGAAGACAGATCAGGTCTGTTGTGGATTGCATCAAGTTATGGACTTAATAGGTTCAACCGTGAAAGGGACGAATTTACACGTTACCTGCCTGATACGGAGTATAGCGTAACCTCTACTTTAAAGAATTACAATTTCATCTCAGGGATAACCGAAGACCGGTCGGGGGTACTCTGGATTGGTACCTACCCCGGAGGACTATACACGCTTGACCGGGAGACAGGGCGTTTCACCAAATACCCGCATGATCCCAAGTATCCCAACAGCCTGAGTGATATGGGTATTAACTCAATCTATCAGGATAACTCGGGTGTTCTCTGGACCGGGACAGAATACGGTGGCCTGTACAAATTTGACCCAGAAACTGAACAATTTACCCAATACTTCCCCGACCCCGATGATCGTCACAGCATTAGTGATAATACGGTGATGACAACCTATGAAGACAAAAAAGGTGTCCTCTGGATAGGAACGTTAGAAGGGGGGCTAAACAAGTTTAGCCGGGAGACGGAACAATTTACCCGTTACTTGCATGATGCAGACAATCCCAATAGTCTTAGCAATGATGTTGTCATGTCAATCTATGAAGACAAATCGGATGTGCTGTGGATTGCTACCTGGGGTGGACTCAACAAACTTGACCGAGCAAAGCAACAGTTCACCCACTACATGCATATTCCAGGTAATCCTAATAGTCTGAGCAATAATGCTGTCTGGTCAATATATGAGTCCCGTCACGGCGGGAGGGATGTGCTTTGGGTTGGAACTTGGAACGGAGGACTGAATAGACTTGACCGCGGAACGGGGCAATTTACCCATTACCTGCACGATCCTACTAATCCCAATAGTCTAAGCAATAATACGATTACCCGAATAAGGGAATCCCACCACGGCGGAGAGAGTGTTCTGTGGATTGGTACTCGCGGCGGATTCAACAAATTTGATATAGAAACAAAGCAGTTTACCCGCTACTTGCACGATTCAGGTGATCCCTATAGTATAAGCAGCGACATAATTAGATCATTGTGCAAATCCCACTACGGCGGGGAGGATGTGCTCTGGATTGGAACACATAATGGTGGTCTTAACAAGTTTGATTATGAAACAGAGCAGTTCACCAGGATAGGCCGTTTTAGGCAGGTGATGTCAATATACGAGGACCGATCGGGAGGAGTGCTTTGGATAGGAACGTTGGGTGGCCTCACAAGACTTGATCCCGAATCGGAACAGTTTACCCATTACAGACACGATCCGGACGATCCCACTAGCATAGGCCATAATGAAGTCATATCAATTCTCGAAGACCAGGCGGGAGTACTCTGGGTTGGCACTATGGGCGGACTGAATAGATTTGACCGTGCGAAAGGGCAATTCACCCGTTATACTGAGAAAGACGGATTGCCAAATAATGTAATCAATGGAATACTGGAAGATGCGGACGGCAATCTCTGGCTCAGCACCAATAATGGCCTCTCAAAATTCAATCCGAAAGAGGGTACATTCAGTAATTATGATGTATACGATGGTTTGCAGAGTAATGGATTTCACCATGGAGCATACTGGAAAAGCAAAGAAGGTGAAATGTTTTTTGGTGGAGTCAACGGTTTCAATGCCTTTTATCCGGACAGTATCTGGGAGAATCCGCACATTCCACCCGTCATCATTACCGATTTCCTAATATTTAATGAATCCGTGAATATCAGAAAGGATGATGCGGCAGGGAGTGAGAACGTCTATTCCCTTCCAAAACACATCTCTGCAGACGAAGAAATTGAATTATCCTACCGGGAAAGCGTTTTCTCATTTGAATTTGCGGCCCTGGATTATCACAGTCCTCAAAAGAACCAGTATGCCTACATAATGGAGGGTTTTGACAAGGATTGGTATCATACCGATGCAACAAGACGCTTTATCACATACACTAATCTTGACCCGGGGGAATATATCTTCAGAGTGAAGGGATCTAATAACGACGGTATTTGGAATGAAGAAGGGACTTCACTAAAAATAACAATTACCCCGCCTCCCTGGAGGACCGGTTGGGCTTATGCTGCTTATGTTCTGCTGTTGGGTGCCGCCGTCTATGGTGTATGGCGGTTTCAGGTCAACCGGCTAAGAATGCGTCACGAGCTGGAGATGGAACGTTTTGAATCGGATAAGTTGAGAGAGATGGACGAAGTGAAATCACGATTCTTCGCCAACATCTCCCACGAGTTCCGTACCCCGCTGACATTGATTCAAGGTCCTCTGAAACAGCTACTTTCCGATGAGTTTCAGGATCAGCCAAAAAAGCTTTATCGAATGATGTTGCGTAACAGTCATCGGCTGCTGCAACTGATCAATCAACTGTTAGACCTCTCCAAACTGGAATCCGGCCGGATGGTTCTGCAAACCCGACCTGAGAATATCATCAAGATACTGAAGGGTTTGGTCCTTTCATTCATGTCCCTAGCGGAACGGAAGAAAATCACCCTCACGTTTGATGCCAAAAATGAATCCATCAGGGGCTACGTCGATCGTGACAAGATAGAGAAGATTATTGCCAATCTTCTTGCCAATGCTTTCAAGTTCACTCCCGAAAGTGGCAAGATATCCGTTTCTGCTGAGGAGACCACTCTTTCTCCAGCGACCGAGAGTAAGAGAGGAGTGTTAATAGCCATTTCCGACACCGGCCACGGTATCCCCCCTGACCGTTTAAACAAAATCTTCGACCGTTTCTACCAAGTGGATGATTCCATGACCAGAAAGCGGGAAGGCACCGGGATAGGCCTGACGCTTAGCAAAGAACTGGTGGAACTGCATTATGGAGAGATTCAGGTCGATAGCGAAGTGGGCAAAGGTACCACCTTCACAGTTCGTCTACCTTTGGGAAAGCAACATCTGAAACCGGAAGAAATCATTGAAGAGCCTTCGGAAAAAGCTGTGGCGCCGGGAACCCCCATATCCCTTGCTGAAGTAGAAGCCGCTCCACAACCGGAGCCAATCCCATCGTCAAAGAAGTCCGTACCTGTGATTCTGATCGTGGAAGACAATGCCGACGTCCGCAGTTATATCCGCAGCTACTTAGATCAGGATTACCGGAATATTGAAGCAAAAGATGGTGAGGAAGGTCTACGGAAAACTATTAGCAAGATGCCGGATCTGATTATCAGTGACATCATGATGCCCAAGATGGATGGCGTGGAACTCTGCAGACGAATCAAAACCGATGAGCGGACCAGTCATATCCCGGTCATCTTACTCACGGCAAAGGCGGACGTTGAAGCCAGAATTAAGGGATTGGAAACTGGTGCCGATGATTACATCACCAAGCCTTTTGATGCCCGTGAACTGCAGGTACGGGTCAGAAATCTGATTGAACAGAGACGTAAACTAAAGGATCGTTTCAGTCGCGAAATAGACCTTCAACCGTCTGATATTACGGTTACGCACATGGATGAACAGTTTCTGCAGCGCGCAATGGAACTTATTGAGCAGTATATCGATGATGCGGACTTTCGCGTGGAACAATTATCCCGCGAAATCGGCATGAGTCGACAGCATCTGAATCGTAAACTACGGGCATTGACCGATCATTCTACACAGGATTTTATTAGAGTTATCCGTTTGAAGCGGGCAGCTCAACTGTTGCAGAAGAAAAGCGCCACTATCTTAGAAATTGCTTATGATGTCGGATTCGCTAATCCTTCACATTTTGCCCGCTGTTTCCGTAGACAGTTTGGCCATTCGCCTTCCGAATATTCTGCCCGTCACTCTCAATCCGAATAGCCCGTAATCTCACCATTGTGATAGCAGGACTTTTAATGTCCTGCGGTTTTGATTTGTCAAGACACCAGACTCCGTAGCCAGGGCATGGTACGCCCATAATGCTCCCTCCGGAACATCATTTGTACCCTGTGTGGTAGACTTCCTGTTTGCTGTAAGCATAAATAAGGATCGTTCACTATGAGAGGAGCTATTCATGAAAAAGAGATCAATTGTTTTCATTCTGGCTGCATCAACGTTGACTGCCCTGCTTCTGTATCCCATCAGCATATACGCCCAAGCCCAATGGCCGGATCAGTTCAGAAGCCTTTCCAAAGGTACGGAGCCACCCGCTGACTTCAATCATATACCCAAAAGGCCGGGGCACTACACCGCCTCTGACTGGGCCGGGGTAATTGACTCCACTTGGGGGCAGGGACGGTCAACCGCGGAGAAGCTGGAAATATTCGACACCTTCTGGAACACGATTGATGATGACTTTGCTGGCTTTCAGAATCTGGATATCGACTGGCTTGCCTTGAAGAATGTTTACCGGCCTGAGGTAGCTGCTGGCGTGAGCCGGGGACGTTTTGCTGGAATTATGAGTCACCTTATGTTGGCATTGAGAGAAGCGCACACGGTGATATTGGACTTGGATGTGTATAATGACAACTTGGAACCAGGAGTCCCCTTGTTGGTTTGCCACAGTGCTTATTATTACGCTGATAACGGTCATTTCGGTGCCGGCCTAACCCCTCTTCCCGATAGTTCATTACTCGTCTATAAAGTGGTCGAAAATCACCCGCTTGGCTTGGAGTTAGGAGATATTGTTCTTGGTTATGACGGCATCCCGTGGAAAGATCTTTACCGGGAACTGCTTGATGCACAGCTTCCCGTAACTTCTGGTTGCGTGCCAATTCCATTATACTTTTTTGGGGGCAGCTCAGAGCGGAGCGCTTCACATTATTGGTTGATGAGTGCCGGTTTGAACTGGCATCTTTTTGACACGCTTGACGTTGTTAAATATGGGACTGATGACACACTGCATTTAGCTACCAATGCCCTTGTTGGGCAAGATATGCATCTCATTTGTACCGAACAGCTGCCGGTTCCCGGGATTCCCATGCCGGATGTCGGTAACATGTTTGTTCCCTGGGTTACCTGGGGGATTGTGGAGGATACACAAATTGGCTATATCTATGTTTCGGCCTGGGCCGGACAGTTAGGCGACGGTGGCGCATTCTACAACGCTGTTAATACACTTATAGATGATTATCAAACAACAGGACTAATCATTGACTTCAGGATTAACGGTGGCGGCCAGATGGGCCAGGCCAACGACGGATTTAGCCGTCTTTTTAATTTTGATCTTCACGCCCTTGAATTCGCTGAACGTTCTGATCCCAATGATCATTTCGCTATGACTGTTACAAGTGGTTTTTGCTCAGGTGAGAACTGGAGATTCCAGGCAGATCCATATTTATATGATCGACCAATTGCAGTATTATCAGGTCCGGCAGCAATGAGTTCCGGTGATTATAATGCCATGCGAATTAAATTTCATCCCAGGGTCAGATATTTCGGCAAACCAACAAACACTGCTTATACCTGCCACACTCAGCATAATAATCTATATCTGCCATTTTCTGAATGGTATGGTCAATATGCGCCGCATAATGTCTTTCTGGCCGATGATCCTGATAACTATCTCATGCATGTTGGGTTTGAAGTGGATGAAGAAGTCTGGCTCACACAGGAGGATGTCGCCAAGGGCGAAGATACGGTTGTGAAAAGGGCCATAGAATGGATTCAGATTGAGAACCAGGTTCGGCCCCATGATGTTGCCGTTTATCCAGCTTATGCCGCACCTGGAGTGGATACAGTAATAATCACCACCCAGGTTGCCAATCCGTACAACCACACAATCTCGGCTCTGGCTCGTCTTGTAAGCACAGATTCGACTCTCGTTGATTCCACGTCCCTATACGATGATGGGAACCATGATGATGGCGCCGCCAGTGACGGGCTGTGGGGTGGCCAGTGGCCGGTACCTCTTGAAGAAAATATCTTCAGGGTGGGTGTAGAGACAATGGATTCCACTGATGGAGAGTCTTACTTTTTACCGGACGCCGCCCGCTTCACCACCATCGGCCCGGTAGAGTGCATAGCATACAGTGCCACCAGCCCATCCCAGCCGCCAGGTGCCACCAACATCTACCTGACACTCAGAAACTCCGGTGCGACGAGTACGGCCAGCGACATTAGTATGACCATTACTCCGCTGGATACATGTGTCACCACCGTTGCGATAGATTCTGTATCCTATGGAAACATGGCTGCCGGGCAGGAAGTTGAGACGGCGGATTTCTTCCAACTATTCTTCAATGAGAACTGCCCTGGAGGTACGGCGTCCGATCTGGCACTGGCGATCTCCAGTGGAGGGTACGTTTTCTGGCGGGATACTGTGACAACTTATCTTGAGATCGCAGAATTGGCTGATGCCATGCCACATACGTATGCGCTCCATCAGAATTACCCCAATCCCTTCAACCCAGTCTCCACAATCCGGTATGAACTACCGCAAGCCTGCGAGGTCTCGCTGATTGTCTATAACATCCTGGGCCGGGAGGTGGCAAGATTGGTGGGTGGCTACATGAAACCGGGGTATCATCAGACTCAGTGGGATGGAAGGGATGCAAGCGGCAGAGAACTGCCCTCAGGCATCTACATCGCCCGGCTGCTTGTCCCGCCAACGGCGGGGGTGACGCCGGAGCACAGCCAGTCCATCAAGATGCTGCTGTTAAAATAATCGTTAGAATAGTCCCGCAGGATGCGGGGCTGTTATTAAAGTAAGCGTCAGAGTAGTCCCGCCATCAGTACCACTCCTAGTCCCGCTAACAGCGGGGCCATAGGCGGGGCCGCTGCTGGGGTAAAACAGCAACTCTCACCACCGGGCACGCTGAGTCTTAGAAGGTATTTTTACTCTCTGCGATCTCAGCGCTCTCTGCGGTTCCTCTTCCCTTACTGCACCTTGGCGATA
>CP070638.1:1078794-1220260 GCA_020354025.1 Fidelibacterota bacterium
CTATTGTCCCCACCCTGGATCAGCTGGTCGGCAGACTCTACGAGAAAGCAGAGAAAACAGCGATAGAACAGATCGTAATAGACGTGCACCTGGAGACCGTGCGGCGGTTTCATGCTCTAGGCGGTAGAGTGGCACTGGGCAACGACTACGCCAACGTCGGAATCGAGGCGGGAATGCCCATCATGGAGATGACCCTGCTGGCAGAAGCAGGTCTTGCTCCCCTTGCGGTGATCGAGGGGAGTACACGAGAGGCGGCGGTTGTGTGTGGACAAGGGGAAACGTTGGGCACACTTGAGCCCGGGAAGCTAGCTGACGTGATTGTCGTTGCCGGTGACCCGCTGCAGGATATTCAAGCCATGCGCGAGGTTGTGGTGGTTATCAAGGGTGGTGAGCTCGTGTATAAAAAGGACTGAGTCCGATATACCGGCAGAAAGCGGGCTGAGGGCCGGGCTGGCGGGCAGCCGACCGATGCAGTATGCGAAGGACGGTTAGTCGTTTTTCAAGCCGGCAATTTCCAGATTGATCCGCCCCTTACGAGCTAAAGATGTGACAAAGTAGATCACGCTATCCCTGGAGAGCTTCACATGCTTTTCGATATCGGCAACGGTACGCAGGGACTCATTCTCTATGCCGGTCGCGATCTCTTCCTCGATCTGCTGCTTCCACTCGTCGAATAGCCCACTCATCTCGGGAGTGACCAGAGAGGCCTCGCCGGAGGGTGAGGCAGCCGATGACATCATTTGTTTGCACATTTCCATGGGATTGAAGCCGGTCTGCTCGCCCTGAGCATCGCCTCCCATCATCATGCGCATCATGCCGCCCATAGGACCACCACTTTCGCCCATCATCTGACCCATCATGCGGGGCATCATGGTACTCATCAGCTCCTGTTTCTCGTCATCGGTTAGGGACCCCAGGAATTGGTCCATCATCTGCTCCATCATAGCCTTTTTATCCTCAGAAGACATCCCGTCCATCATCGAGTTCATCATTTTTTCTTTCACACCCATGTTCGTTCTCCTATTCTGATAGTAAACAGGTTAGGTACTTGATTATCGGAACTTCTTTTTCCACATTGGAGGACAGTGAAACATCGGCTTGGTCCACCGGGTGTCCGCCAGCCCGCCGGCGATTTCGGAAAACAAACCGAGGGCATCCAGCAGACGCGGATTCTTGAGCCGGTGGTAGATGAACGGGCCCTTCCTGCGGGTCTCGAGGATCTGCCCTTCCCGCAAGGTTTTCAGGTGGTGCGAAACCAAGGGCTGTGACAAGCCGGTAGCCTGTACGAGTTCATTCACCGAGCACTCTTTGTCACCAATATGATTAATGATCCGTAGACGGTTGGTGTCACCCAACTGCTGGAAAAGTGTCTGTAGTTTCCGCGCTTCGTTCAAATCAACACCCATTGATATAAATGAGCATT
Organism: Fidelibacterota bacterium; assembly: GCA_020354025.1. Taxonomy (GTDB): domain Bacteria; phylum Fidelibacterota; class Marinisomatia; order SCGC-AAA003-L08; family TS1B11. The sequence goes on from CP070638.1 coordinate 1,080,218, forward strand.
GATATGTTAAGGTAGCAGGAATCAGAAGTCAAGCGATTTTCATGAACCCGTGATATGGACTGTCCAGGCGGGACGATAACTCTTATCCGGGCGGGACTTATGGCGGGATGCGTGACTTTCTATCTACTTGACACCTCAGGATTTTAGTAGTAAAGTAGAAACACAGTCTCCACAATCCATTTTCAAGGAGTGTCCTGATATCGGGGTGAATACTGAATATTCAACCAGCCTACTCCAAGCGCTGAGAAAGCATTTTTACCAATATTCCATTTCGTTTCTCCGTGCGCTTGCAGATTCTTTTCAAGAAAAAAAACACAGTAGTCGACATCTGTGTTTTGCAGGGAGCACTGTTCGACTTCTACCCAATCAGGTGCTTAATCAAAGCTGAGGAGGGAATACCCATGAGATTCAACTTCCTACTCATCATGATACTGCTGATGGCATCCGTCGCCGGTGCAAAGATCTGGCGCGTCAATAGTAATGCCGGTGCTGATGCTGATTTTACAGACATGCAAAGTGCCCATAACAATGCTACCTCCGGCGATACCATCTATGTCGAAGGATCGGCCACCAACTATGGTAACTCGACGATTGCTAAGCAGCTATACATTTTCGGGCCGGGCTATTTTCTGAGTGAAAATCCCGAGACTCAGGTAAATACGGAGTCGGCGAAACTGTGGAGCACGACATTCACATCGGGCTCTGAAGGGACCATTGTCACCGGCTGCAATTTCTCCAACTACTGCTACGTCTACACTGACAGTATCACCCTTCGGGGGAATATATTCTGGTTCATGGTCTATATAGGTGACAACAGCGCCATTGATGAAGTAGTCTTCAGCCAGAATTATTGTGCCGAATACTCAATGGAGGTCCGAGCTAACGCTACCAACATCACGATTCGCAATAGCCATATACGCTACCTGACCGGGACATCGACCAGCTACCTCACCTTTTACAACAACGTTATCGAGGGCGATCTCACTGTTCATAATTCCGTTCTCAATAACAACATCATGAAGTGGGGTTCTTTCTCCGGAAGCAACAACATTTATAATAACAACCTCGCTAACGGCACCCAGTTCGGAACGGATAACGGGAACCAGGCCAACGTTGTCATGGACAATATCGTTTTTGTTTCAGGGGGCACTACGGATGGGAAATTCCAACTGGCCTCCGGCTCTCCCGCTATCGAAGCGGGTATAAACGGTGAGGACTGCGGCATGTTCGGCGGCAGCACGCCATATGTCCTCTCCGGTCTAATGGATGTGCCCTCTATCTGGTCCTTAGCCACCACAGGACCCGGTACGGCCGCAGGAGGGCTCAACGTACAGATCAAGGCAAAATCCAATTAGCCAGGGCTTGATTCAGCCTACGGATCAAGAGAGGCTCCGTGGAACCGGGCGGTATTAATCGGATAATCCCTCAGGTGCTGTGTTGAAAAAAGCAAGCAGCCTCATTGCCCTGGCCGGCCTTGTCCTGGCATCCTTGTCGGTGCTGCCAGCTCAGAATATCGTTCAATTAGAGTACTTTTTCGATAATGATCCCGGCTTTGGCCTTGGCACACAGGTATCGATAACGCCCGATACGATCCTTGATTTGAGCTTTAACGCCAGTCTCGCTGAAGTACCTGACGGCTTCCATTACCTTTTCACGCGCGCCAGAGATGCCGATGGCCACTGGACGCAGCCCGTTATTCAGCCATTTCTCAAGTCAACCCTGGATACCACGCCAATTGTCAAGAGCTTCCCGGATATCGTTCAGTTGGAGTACTTTGTCGATACCGATCCGGGATTGGGACTGGCCACCCAGGTGCCATTTGTTCCAGATTCCTCTTTAGACTCAACTTTCAACGCGTCGCTGGCGAGTGTAGCGGACGGCTTTCATTATCTCACTGTTCGAGGCCGGGCTGCCAACGGTTTATGGACACATTCCTGCATCCAGCCGTTTCTCAAGTCTACTCTGGACACCACCTCCATTGTCAAGACCTTCCCGGATATCATTCAGTTGGAATACTTCATCGATACCGATCCAGGATTAGGCCTCGCTACACAGGTACCGATTACTCCGGACTCGTCCCTGGACTTAACTCTTAATGCATCTTTGGCCAGTGTCGCGGACGGCTTCCATTATCTGACTGTACGGGGCCGAGCCGCCAACGGCTTATGGACACATTCCTATATTCAGCCGTTTCTCAAGTCTACCATCAACTCAGAATCCCCTATCTCCCCTGAAAATATTATCTCAATCCACTACGGCATTGAACAGGAGGGGACAGAACTTCTTAGTGGAGTCTACACGAATTTTCTACCGACCACTAACCTTGATCTGGAGTTCAATATCGATATCGCAGGATTAGATGCGGATAGCAACTATGAACTCCACATTGCCGTTGAGGATGAGGGCAGCGACCAGAGCTTTGAGCATGTGGAACCGATTATCGTTATTAATTCCCTTCAGGCGATAAACGATACCCTGGTGATGGATGAGGATAGTTCGATAACCGCTGACGTTGTTGCCAATGATATTGACGCAGACGGAGATACCTTGTCCGTAATCCGAATTTCAGAGCCCCGCAATGGTGTCGCCGTTATTGGCACTGATACCAGCATTACTTACACGCCCAGCGAGCACTTCTTTGGTTCGGATTCCTTCATCTACGTGGCGCGTGATGAGTATTACCAGGAAGACTCGGCGCAGATATGTATTACGGTCCTGCCAATCAACGATGCACCGGTGATCACCTCATCAGATATTGTTTATGCCAGTGAGTTTGAATACTTCAAATATCAGGGGATCGCATCAGACGTAGACAACCCGATCCTGACATGGTCTTTTTCAGATCTGCCAAGCTGGCTATCCGCGATGACGGATTCCGGCAGCGTGGTCGGGACTCCTCATGATGGTGATCCGGACACGTCTTTCCAGGTAATGGTATCCGATGGAGAACTGACAGACACACTTCTTGTTCTCGTGATTGTAAGACCTTTGAATACTCCCCCTGGCTCTTTCAGTCTGATTTCACCAAGCAACAATGCTGACGTAGCCACACAGACGCCGCTATTGGATTGGGCGCCCGCAATCGACCCGGATCTGGGCGATACAGTACGATATACACTGTATCTAGATACAAATGAAGAGGGTGGGGAATCTATCCTGACGGATACTTCGTCATCTTTCCAAGTCATTTCGCCGCTGACCGACAACACTACCTACCACTGGAGGGTCGCAGCCCGCGATCTGGCGGGAGCCACCACGGAGAATACCGGAGGGTACCACAGCTTCCGGGTGAATACGGAGAACGACCCGCCTTCGGAGTTTGCCCTGTTGAGCCCTTCTGACGGTGCCATGATAGTGGACTTGACACCTGGATTCCACTGGCAGGAGTCGGTGGATCCGGATGATCCTTTGGGAGTCTCCTACCGGTTCTATCTGGACACCGATTCCCTGTTTTCGGGTACTGTTCCCGTAACGATGGATTCCACCGATTATGCCCTATTCACGGACCTGCAGGAGGACCAGGTCTACTACTGGAAGGTTATGGCCGTTGATGTCTCCGGAGGGGAGACGGCATCCCAGGTCTGGTGGTTCTGGACCAACAGTGTGAACAGTCCGCCGGAGGAGTTCGTCCTGGCAACTCCTGTGGATGATGAAGAACTGACCACCTTAACTCCGACATTCAGATGGGAGGCTTCCGGGGATCCGGACATCGCTGACTCGGTGACCTATGCTCTGGAACTGGGAGCTGTTGTAGATAACCTAGCGGCGGTGTACGCCGGAAAGGATACCGTCCACACTCCAGCTGCTCCTCTGACTGATAATACCACCTACTACTGGAGGGTTGCAGCCCGTGATCTGGCGGGAGCCACCACGGAGAATACCGGAGGGTACCACAGCTTCCGGGTGAATACGGAGAACGACCCGCCTTCGGAGTTTGCCCTGTTGAGCCCTTCTGACGGTGCCATGATAGTGGACTTAACACCTGGATTCCACTGGCAGGAGTCGGTGGATCCGGATGATCCTTTGGGAGTCTCCTACCGGTTCTACCTGGACACCGATTCCCTGTTTTCGGGTACTGTTCCCGTAACGATGGATTCCACCGATTATGCCCTATTCACGGACCTGCAGGAGGACCAGGTCTACTACTGGCAGGTTGTGGCCGTCGATGTCTCCGGAGGGGAGACGGCATCCCAGGTCTGGTGGTTCTGGACCAATAGTGTGAACAGTCCGCCGGAGGAGTTCGTCCTGGCAACTCCTGTGGATGATGAAGAACTGACCACCTTAACTCCGACATTCAGATGGGAGGCTTCCGGGGATCCGGACATCGCTGACTCGGTGACCTATTCTCTGGAACTGGGAGCTGTTGTAGATAACCTAGCGGCGGTGTACACCGGAAAGGATACCGTCCACACTCCAGCTGCTCCTCTGACTGATAATACCACCTACCACTGGAGGGTCGCAGCCCGTGATCTGGCGGGGGCTATTATGGAGAACACCGGGGGATTTAATCGGTTTGCCACGAACCTCTCGAATGAACCACCAGAGCCAGCTTTCCTAGTAACTCCAACAGACAGCAGTCTTGAAGTTGACCTTACACCGTTATTCTATTGGACGAAGAGCATAGATCCCGATCCAAATGATATCGTTACTTATCAGCTTTTCTGTTGGCCTAGCGCTCAGATTGTCCCAACAGATTCCGTCACTATAGACTCGAACTCTGTTGAGATCACGACACCACTCCTTGACAACACCGAATTCCTATGGAGTGTTAAGTGTATTGATAATCACGGGTTGGCACTCATGACTGAACCAGTACTTTTCTGGACAGACGCGTTCCCTGAAGCACCACTCCCATTTGCTGCGATTTCTCCATCTGCTGATTCAACCGGGCTACCAACTGAGGTAGAATTCATATGGAATTCCACAAAAGATCCAGATCCTGTGGATCTCATAACCTATAGGGTAGTGCTGGCAGCTGATTGGAATGATAGTAGCACGTATGAGTGGCACGACAGCATTGCCGATACCAGTATCATATTATCGCTAGAACAGAATACGGTATACTACTGGCTGGTTGAGGCCATTGACAAGGACAGTCTTATTACTTTCAGCAACGAGGGAATACCGATTCGATTTGCTGTCGGTCAGCCCCTCAGTCTTGTTGGATGGAATGCCATCCCTGAAGAATTTGCTCTATACCAAAACTATCCAAATCCCTTCAATCCCACTTCAACCATCCGCTATGATCTACCTCAGGGGAGTACCGTCTCGCTGGTAGTGTATGACATCACCGGGCGGGATGTAGCAAGATTGGTGGACCAGCACATGGAACCGGGTTACCATCAGGTGGTCTGGGACAGCCGGGATAAATATGGACGCGAGGTCCCCTCTGGCATCTATATCGCCCGGTTATTCACACCAGAACACATCAAGTCCATCAAGATGGTGTTGCTGAAGTAGGAAAAGTCAGAATTAAAGTCGTTTCACTGGGTACAGGTTGAACGCGGACTTTCAATTCTTGAGAGGTGTGCGTACAACTCAAAAGCCGGTTGTTGGCTGAACGCTAACCGCTGACCGTTGATCCGCCAGCTGACGGGGAATCCCCGCCGATGGTGGGAGACCCCCGCATGCTGCGGAGTGCAATCCGTTGGCCGGGAAAACGAAAAGGCCCCGTTACCGACGCACTTTGAATTGCGGGGAGCCATCGGTAGCTGAGCCTTCAATCATCACAGTGCGTTTCAGGGACGGACCCAGCTCGAGATGAACTCCTGGAACTCTCTCCGATTGGCAGCTGCATTCAAATCAAAGGCGAGAAGCTCTCTGAGTGAGTATTTCTTATTCAAATATTTGAGGTACTCATATCCGATGAGGTAGCCGATGTTCTCATGATTCACGTTGTATCGGGTTGTGAGATAGAACTTATGATACTCATTCATGACCTCGAGTTTTTCCCCGGCGTCAGCGGCAATCTTGTCCCTGTTGGCATCAATCCAATCCAGGCAGCTATTGTACATCTCCCTGCTCATGTGAAGATATTCTTCATCGCTATACCCCGGTACGAGTACGGAGGAGACGTAGGTCGCATGGCCCTCGTTATAGAATCCGTCGAGCACCGTACTCCAATCAATCTCGCTAATAGCATGGCCTATTTCATGGGCCAACAGGATCTCGATGTTCCTATTCTCAGGAAGGCGCTCCAGTGCGAGGCAAACGTAATGTTTGTCATCCACATCCTGCGCCCAGCCAGCGTTCGCATAAAGTCCAATGCAGGGCACGATCAAAACCTCAGGGATGTTGCTGCCATAGGCACGGTTCATACTCTCGATGGCTTTTTCTTTCGCTTCCGAATAGCGCTCATAATTTGACAGGATCAATGCCTTGTCTTCCAGGTAACGCGAGTAATTCTCGCTAACCAATTCCCCGAGCGTATCTTTCTTGTAGCTGTAGACCGCCTGTTCAATGTTGCTATTCAATATGGCCTTATTGGCGTTAAAATATTGCACCAGGTCTTGCTCGGTGAGAGTTCCACTGGTCAATAGGGTGATGATTTTCCCGATGATAACGATCTCTTTGATCATGACCTCATATCCCTTCAGCGGTGGCTTCCGTGTTTAGGGCGTGCCGGTTCAAAGCCTCCCAGACATTCAAGGTTAAAAACTAATAGATGCATTTCGCTGTTCCAAGGTATAGTTCACGCCTTTTCCGAATCATCCCCAGCTTGATCACTTAGCCTTTCCCTACTTCAGCAGCGGCCCCGCCTTTGGCGAGCCGGAATCCCGAGGTAGCCGGATCAGGTAGACCTCATCCCTGGCTATTCCCCACCGTTGGAGGGGCAGGCTGTGGCTTCCCTCCTCATGCAAGAGCGGGAATAAAGGGAGCCTCAGACCAACCTACCAGGTCAATGGCAAGCTCGCTTAATATAGGGTGCCCCTCAAGATCCGCAGATCCCGACTATTTGGAAAAGCGAACAAATGCGGTGGTGTTCTGTGCCATATTTTTTTAAACTTTAAACAATTCGAACCCGATCATATACAAGTCAAACCAGAAGGGATATCAGTCATGGCAGAAAGCGAGAGACAGAAAGGCCAAGGCGATTCAGCCATGTCGCGTAGCCATTTCATCGGCACGGCGGCCGCAGCAGCGGCGGCTTTCACCATTGTGCCCCGGCACGTACTGGGTGGTCCCGGTTACCGTGCCCCGAGTGATATGGTCAATGTCGCCGGGATAGGAGTTGGAGCTCAAGGAGGGGTAGACATACAGAGGATAAGCGACCCGGACGAAACGGTCGTAAGGCCGCAGAGATCCCAAACGGGCCAGCCACTGACTCCCGAGCAGATTGCAGAGCAACAGGCCCGGTGGGCTGAGATGATGGCCGAATTCGCCGCCGAACGGGGTGACCAGGGACCTCCCGCGTGGGCTCGAGAGGATCAGGAGCCCAGGAAACTGGCCAACATCTATGCCTTGTGTGACGTGGACTCGGAATACGCCGGTTACCTTTTCAAGGGTTATCCGAAGGCCAAGACCTACAAGGATTTCCGCCGGATGCTGGACCGTGAGAAGGAAATTGACGCAGTCGTTATCGCCACGCCGGACCACAGCCACGCAGCGATCGCGGCACACGCTATGAAGATGGGCAAGCATGTGTACGTCGAGAAACCGATGTGCAAGACGATATACGAGGCCCGGGAGCTGACCCGCATTGCTAAAGAGAACAAGGTTGTGACCCAGATGGGGAACCAGGGACACGCAACCGAGGAAGCCAGGTTGATCAATGAATGGGTCCAATCGGGCGCAATCGGTCCTGTTCGAGAAGTCCACTGCTGGACAAACAGGCCGATCTGGCCGCAGGGAGACCTGCCACGTCCGAAGGGAGTACGCGTGCCGAGGAACCTGGACTGGGATATGTGGCAGGGTCCCGCCCAGGTAAAGTCGTATCATCCGGACCTCTGCCATTTCAACTGGCGCGGACTGCGGGACTATGGGACCGGAGCCCTAGGGGACATGGGCGCGCACATATACGACCATCCATTCTGGGCGCTCAAACTCGACCGGCCAATCAAGATCCATGCGAGCTCTACGCCATACAGTGATGAATACTGGCCGCAGGCTGAGATCATCACGTATGAATTTGCCGCCCGTGATGATATGCCGCCAGTCAAGGTGACCTGGTTCGACGGCGGCCTTACGGCCCCCCGCCCAGCAGAATTAGAGGATGGGCGAAGGTTACCGGGCAGCGGCGTTCTCTACTATGGTGACAAGGGCGTTCTAATGCATACTGACTACGGTGGTTCACCACGGCTAATACCCGAGACGGCTATGAAGGAATTCAAGCGGCCCGAACCCTGGATCCCACGCACCGGGGATATCCAGGAGGACTGGATCAACGCGATCAAGAACGGCACCAAGTCCACGACCGACTTCTCCTATTCGAGCAAACTGGTTGAGACAATGATGCTTGGGAACATCGCGGTACTTACGGGGAACCGGACTAACGCGCTGGAATACGATGCAGAGAAGATGGAGTTCACGAATCTTCCCGAGGCGAACGACCTGTTCCATTACGAGTACCGCAAAGGCTGGAGTCTGTAGCCAGGGTACCAGTGCTAAACAAAGTGGTTTTAGGGGCGTCTCAGGGCACATCCTGACAGATATGAGACGTCTGCTCGGGTAGTGCAACTTTTATGGAATACTAAATAAAAAGGAGCATCAATGAAAGCCAGACAACTCCTCACTGAAGCGGCCACTTTCTTTGTGATAGTATTTGTTGCCACCTTAATTGTGAGTTTTATATATACCCTTCTGGACAAGGGCTCAGGCGAAGTGGATTGGGAACTGGCTATCCGCAACGGCTTCCTGTTCGCCCTGGTATTCCCAACCTACCATCTTCTGAAAAAGAAATAGGAACACCCACCACCTGACAGACGTAGACCTGAGCACGAAACGCTGAGGGCTTCCTCCAGCTTAACCGGTGCCGTGCAGAAAGAAAAAAGCAACAGACAGGCGGGGTAAAATCAAGCGACGAACGCTTCAGGAAGGTATCAGTTAAATCCCGGAAATGCGAAAGGTATCTCTCAGTTCAAGTATGAACAGCTAACATCAATTTTATGATATACAGTCAACTAGAGGTATAAAGGATGAGAAGAAGAACATCGACCAGGTTTTTGCATGGCCTTGTAAGTGTCATCATCGCGGTCGTCATCACAGCCAGTCTCCTGACGAACTGTGCATATCGAAAGTCGACGAGACTTCGCATCATAAATCCATACGCAAATGTGGACTGGGTGACGCACGGCCAATACAAGGCAAATTTCCACACACATACAACAATAGGCGATGCGGCGGCCACACCGCAGGAGGTGATTGACCAATACCTGGAGGCGGGATATTCGATTCTGGCGCTCACCGATCACGACACCAACGGTCCGGAAGAACCGACGTGGCCGTGGCAGGCATACGATAGAAGCCCGGATTCACTAGGCATGGTGGCCATACAGGGCAACGAAATATCAGAGGAAAACCATATCGGTAGCCACTTCAACGACTACGGTAATCCTGACATCCAATCGGAAGAAGAGGCAATCAAAGAAATCGGACAGAGAGGCGGCCTGGCGCTACTTCACCATCCGGGCCGGTACGACAGGACCCTGGAATGGTACCTCGACCTGTACAGGCGCTATGATCATCTCATCGGTCAGGAAGTATATAATCAGATTGACCGTTATCCGGGAGACCGGGCAAAGTGGGACTCGATTCTGACCGTGTTACTGCCCGAACGACCGGTCTGGGCATTCTCCAATGATGACATGCACAATCCGGAGAAAAATCTTGGGTTCAGCTGGAATGTGATAATCGCGCCGGAATTGACCAGTGACTTGGTCCGCCAAGCGATGGAAGAGGGATGCTTTTTCTTTGTGCACGCGCCCAAAGGCTACGACGAGATGACCGTCCCGGTTATTGATGCGATCATCGTGAAGAGACGCCCGGGAAGCCTTCGTATCAAGGCCTCCGACTATGAGTTTATAGAATGGGTGTCCCAGGGTGAGATTGTTCACCGGGGAGACCGGTTGAACCTGGCCGATTTGCCTGATACGAACAAATACATAAGGGCGGAAGTTTTCAGTGCCGACAGCGTCGTCGTCGGAACGCAGCCATTCCTGATCCTTCGTCCGGAACCCAAGGAATAGCGTACGACTGAATGAGACCAGCGGGAGGGAGCCGCCTGCTTACTAAGGGGCATCCCCGCTTGCTGAGGCGTACAATCCGTTGCTTACCGCTGATCCGCCAGCCGGCGGGTTGATAGCCTCCCGCACGTCCAGGATCATGTTCGTCAGCGCCAAGGTGGGATTGATGTTGCGCTCCAGGTAGCCCAGGACCTGCTCGATGGCCGCGGTGGCAGCACCCCAGTCGGCCTCGGGCCAGGCTTCGATGTTACGCCGGAGGTCAGTCAGCCGCCGGGTGAATACGATCTGTCCCCCATCTCCCGTCTTCTGTAATACCATCAGATCCCGCAGCCAGGTCTGGAGCAGCTGGAGCCGGTAGGTGAACTCGAGGGAGCGGTTACGATGCAGGAGGGCCAGGTCACTCACCAGCCGTTGCCAGTGGGTCGGTTCGGCGGCCAGTAGGCTGCCCGCGAGCTCCTCCAGGTCCTGCAGCGGCTCCTCCCCTGCTTCCGCCAGTTGCCTGGCCTGGGGCAGGTTGCCGCTGGTCACCTGGGCCAGGATGCGGGCCTGTTCTTCATCCAGCCCATGCTGCCCGATCAGGTAGCCTGCCACCTGGTCGTCCGTCAGCTGCGGGAAGTAAAGCCCGAGGCACCGCGACCGGATAGTGGGCAGCAACAGATGGGGCCGGTCGGTCACCAGGACGAAGACGGTCCACTCGGGGGGTTCCTCCAGCAGCTTGAGCAGGGCGTTGGCGGCGGCTCCTTCCCCGGTACAGAGTTTCTCCGCCTCGAAGATGAGGATCGCGCGCCAGCCATGCTCACCGGGTTTGAGGTAGGCGACGCGGCGCAGCTCCCGGATGCTGTTGATCAGGATAGACTTCGCCCCCTTCACGCGAATCGGGAAGTACGGATCACGTGCCTTGGACGCGATCTGGTCGGTAAGGTCATCCAGCTCGGCCGGTTTCAGCGCCTTGAGGGGGGGATCGTCCTTTTTAATAGTAACGCTCCGTGGCAAGGGAACCACCAGCTGGATGTTGGGATGCTGCAATCCCTGCACTTTCCGGCAGGACGGGCACCGGCCGCAGGCTCCACTGGCTCCCTGCCTATCAGGTTCCAGGCAGTTCGCCAGGGCAGCTAGCTCTATCGCGTGGGCTTCCTTGCCATTGCCGGCGGGGCCGTAAAACAGATAGGCGTGAGCCAGCCGCTTCTGGTCAAAAGACTCCACCAGCCGGCACCACTGGTCGCTGTGCAGGATCAGGTCTGAATAGATCATGAAAGGCGGCCGGGCCTTGCCGCTGCTAGGGGAGCTGCACCAGCCACGCCGTGGGATCCATCTTCTGCTGGTTGGCCCATAATTCGAAATGCAGCCGGGAGTCGTTGAGACTGCCCTTGCCCCCCACCCGGGCGATAACCTGGCCCTGGTCAACATATTGGCCCTCAGTCACCTCCACTTCCTCCACTAGGGCGTATACGGTATACAGGTCTTTCCCGTGATCGATGATCACCGTGGTGCCGTATCCCCGGAGATAAGTGACGGTAGTGACCAGTCCATCGAGAACCGATCTCACCGGGGACTCGGAGCCGGTCCAGATATCGATGCCGGGATTCTCGGTAATGGTGTTCAGTTGGGGATTACGCTGCCGCCCGAATCGGGCAACTATTCTGCCACTGGCAGGCCAGGGAAGTTTGCCTTTATAATAAGTGATGTTAGCCACGACGGCCAGATCACGCTTGCGCCGCATTTCGGCCAGCTCATCGGCCCGTTTTTCCCGGTCAAATTCCAGGCTGGCTATAATCCTCTGAAGGTCCACGGCTGCCTGTTTTTTCTGCAAGAGCAGCCGCTCGTCGCTTCGCCGGTCCTGCTTGATATTCTCAATCTGGGCCTGGCGTCTCTCCTTGTTGATCCGCAGCTGGGCTTCCTCCCGTTCCTTCTCCCCCAGCAGTTCCTGCTTGCGGGCTCGATCCTTGGCCAGCTTCCTGCGCTGTCGCTCCAGCCGTTGGATTTCCGCCTTCACTTTGCCGGTGAGGTAACGATCATAGTCGGCGGCTGTCTTCAGATACCTGGCACGGTAGGCGGCCTGGTTCCAATTGTCAGAAGTAAGAATCAATTCCAGGACAGAAGCCCGTTTCTGTTTGTACACGTGAATGAACCGGGCGGCAAGCTTCCTTTTCAGGGCGGCGATTTCCTCCTCACTCTCCCGAATTGCCGTCTGAGTCATATTTATGGCCTTGGTGAGCTGCTGGTTTTCACCCTCCAATGCCTTGATCAGCCGGCTGGTGAGTGAAATGCGCTCCTCCACGTTAAAAAGGACCTTCAGGGCGTCCTTCTCTTCCTGTTCCTGCCTGGCAATGCGCCGCTCAAAGAGGCGAATCTCATCCCGGAGACGTTCCAGCTCTCCCCGCCTGGCCACAATCTGCCGGTCCAGCGCCTCCAGATCCTGTGAGCTCTGCCCGATCAACGGAGCAAAGGCGACAGCTATCGCTAGAAATATCTGTCCGAGAGAAAAACGCATGATATAAAATAGATCGTCCTGCATCGGTTAAGCAACGGTTTTAGGTCCCGACGTTCAAAAGCAATTTCAACAGAAAATGATTGCATTCCCAAAAGATTCTTAAGGAGCCGGATAGTTCCCCCGGTACTGCAATTTCATCGCCCTATTTTATCATTAACGGGAGAACGGCACCTGCTGATCCCGAGCAGTCTGCGAGTAGCGCAGCTCCGTCTACTGGCATATCTGCGCCCTTCACGCAGCACAATCCCAGCACTACCGATTACTATCGCCCGCTCCCACCATGTGACGCACATCACACTATACTAATAAATCACTCCAAAAGACTAAATATTTTGTAACTTTTCCATATACTCCCGTCTCCATTAGTATGCCTTAGATCATTATTCCTGGTGGTTTGATGATAGGAGACCGGAACCACCAACCATTTGAATCATTCTTATACTGACCGGAAAATGGCATCATGATCAAGAAAATTAGAACAGAGGACCTGAAAGTCGGCATGTACGTTATGCTGGGGCAGTACTGGCTGCGGCATTCCTTCATGAAGCCGAATTTTAAGATTACCTCAGAAAAACAGATCGAGAAGATCATCTCCGACAAAATACCAGTAGTCAAGGTCGACACATCCAAAAGTGATGTGATCGAGGAGGAGGGCCTATCCCGGGAGATACCAGAGTCCCGGGATGAAGATACCGGTCAAATCCCGAAAGAGGCTCTCCGACCCGACAGCCAGATTACGGCAGAGATCCCAACACCTGAGCCAGGGGAATTAAAGCCGATAGATCAGATATCGAAGGAATTGCGCACTACGATTGAAGATACCAGCATGCCCCCACAGATCAAGGCCAAAGCCGTTTATAATCACTCCATCAACATGATGTCAAACATCCTGAAGGAACCCAATGCTGAGAATATCCAATTTGGGAAAAGGATTGCATACGACATCGTTGACCACATCCTAGCCAATGATGAAACCGCCAACTGCATGACCCTGATCACCTCTCACGACTACTACAACTTCACGCATTCGGCGAATGTAGGGATGTTGTCGATCTTGCTGGCCAAATCGGTGTTCAAGGGTCGCCACGGACTGAACATGCAGGAAATTGGCGCAGGATTTTTCCTCCACGACCTAGGCAAGTGCGACATACCACACTACATAATGAATAAGCCCGGCAAGTTGACTCCCGAAGAGTGGAATTTGATACGAAAGCATCCGCCCTATGGCGAAAAGATACTAAAGGCAACTGGGCACCTCACCAATGAGTGTAAAATAATTACCACGCAGCATCATGAACGGGAGGATGGCACCGGCTACCCCATGGGACTCAGCAAGTCTCATATCCACACCTTTGCTCACATCTGCGCCCTAGCCGACGTCTACGATGGTCTTACCTCAATGCGCCCGTACAAGCAGAATGTCACCACTTTCGAAGCTCTCAAGATCATGAAGGATGAAATGATCGGCCACTCTAACAGCGACATTTTCGAGAAGTTTGTCCTGATGTTCAGATAACTACTTCTCTCAGTTATGGCATCAATAACAGATCCGGATTGCGGCTTAATACGGGACGCAGGACAATCCCAGCAACACCGATCACCACGCCCCTCCATGTGATGGATATCACAGCTCACAAACAAGCCATCCATTATGGTCGAATTCTTCGTAATTTTCGACAACCTCCTTTCTCCAGCAGCTTTTCTTAGACGGTTATTATTGATGGCTTGAGGATAGGGGATGGGAACCTCCAACCGTTTGAATAATATCTACATCGAGCGGTAAATGGCATCATGATCAAGAAGGTGAAGACAGAAGATCTGAAAGTCGGTATGTATGTCATGCTGGGGCAGTCCTGGCTGCGGCATTCCTTCATGAAGCCTAATTTCAAAATAACCTCCGAAAAGCAGATCAAGAAGATCCTTAACGATGGAATCAAAGAGGCAAAGGTTGACACATCCAAAAGTGAGGTGATCGAGGAACGGGACCTGTTTCGGGACGTGCTGGGCTCCCGGGACGAAGATACCGGTCGAATCCAGGAAGAGGTTCCCCGACCCGACAGCCAGACAGGGACAAAGATCCCGCTGCCCGCGGAAAAAGAATTCAATCCGATAGACCAGATCTCGGAGGAATTGCACGAGACGATCAAGAATACCAGCATACCTCCACAGACCAAGGCCAAAGCGGTCTATAATCACTCTCTCAAAATGATGACCAATGTGCTGGAAGATCCCAGGGCCGGGAGTATTGAGAGCAGTAAGAAAATGGTCTATGACATCGTCGACCATATCCTGGCCGACGACGAAACTGCCGAATGCATGGCCCTGATCACTTCACACGATTATTACACCTATACGCACTCGGTGAACGTGGGTATGCTTTCCGTGCTGCTGGCCAAATCGCTGTTCAAAGGCAGTTATGACCACAATATGCGGGAATTGGGCGCCGGTTTCTTCCTGCACGACCTGGGCAAGTGCGACATACCGAACGACCTAATCAACAAACCCGGGCAATTGACCAATGAAGAGTGGCAGCTGATGCGCAATCATCCCCAAAAGGGTAATTCAATTCTGGTTGATACCGATCAGCTCACCCTGGAGTGCGGATTGATTGTCATGCAACATCACGAGCGGGAGGACGGCAGCGGTTACCCCTTCGGGCTTAGCAAGGACGAGATCCATCCCTATGCCCGCATCTGCAGCATTGCCGATGTGTACGACGCCCTTACTTCGACCCGCGCCTACAAGAAGAAGATGCCGACGTTTGAAGCACTCAGGATCATGAAAGAGGAGATGATCCAATTTTTTAATCGGGAGATATTCAACAAGTTCGTTATGATTTTCCAGGAGTGAATCCCCGACTCCGCTCAAGCAGTGGACCCGCCTATCGCCGCCCCGCTTCCATCATTCAGCCGCAACAGTTGCCTTGCATTCAATACCTGCAGCAAGACTCCCCTGTTAAACGGGTGTCAACGAAACCTGAATTGCTGACTTTCTCGTACTGATTTATCCGCCCGATCCCGAGTGGCGATAGCGGTCATATTCCTCGTCAAAGGCCTCGATGATCCTGTCCCTCATCTGGTCGGTTGACACTACGGTTGAATCAGTGGTGGCTATATCGGCGGTACGGAAGTCGTCAGCCAGGGTCCGGTCAATAGCCCGGTCCAGCACCCGCGCCGCCTGTGGCAGGTCGAGAGTAGTCGTAAACATCATTCCTACCGAAGCAATCATTGCCAGTGGATTGGCCTTGTTCTGTCCCGCGATATCCGGTGCGCTGCCATGCACCGACTCGTACAGGGCGTGCCTGGCCCCCAGCGAAGCCGACGGCAGCATGCCCAGGCTGCCCGAGATCATTGCCGCCGCATCGCTGAGGATGTCGCCGAACATGTTCTGGGTAACGATCACGTCAAACTGGCCCGGGTCACGTACCAGCTGCATGGCGGCGTTATCCACGTACATTTCAGACAGGGTGATAGATGGGTATTCCCGGTGGACTTCCTGGACAACCTCCCGCCAGAACTGGGAGCTCTCCAGGATGTTGGCCTTGTGTACGTTGGTGACATGCCCCCGCCGTTTTGCGGCGAGGTCGAAGGCCACCCGGGCGATGCGCTCGACCTCGGGCCGGGTATAGACCAGGGTATTCCACCCACGTTCCCGATCATAGCCCCTGGGCTCGCCGAAGTAGATCCCCCCCGTGAGCTCCCGTACCACCAACAGGTCAATGCCGGTCACCACCTCGGGCTTAAGAGTGGAGGCCTCTACCAATGAGTCGTAGACCTTGACCGGCCGCAGGTTGGTGAATAATCCCAACGCTTCCCGCAGTTTTAACAGGGCCCGTTCCGGTTTCTGATCGTGGGGCAGGTCATCCCACCGGGGGCCGCCGATCGCCCCCAGCAGCACTACGTCAGCATCGAGGCACGCCTGGAGGGTCTCGTCGGTGATCGGTACGCCGCAGTCGTCAATGGAGACACCGCCCGCCAGCCTGGTGGTTGACTGGAAATCCACCTGGAAGCAAACTGCCATGTGCTCCATGACAGCAACGGCGGCGTCCATCACCTCCGTGCCAATCCCGTCACCAGGCAATATGGTCACTCGAACACTCATGGATTAATTTTCCTTCCCCCGGCCGGAGAGTCCACCGGAGTATGAGGCGAATGCAGCTTGAGCCAACCGCTCAGCTGCCTACTGAAACAGCAGGACAAACTTCTCGAACAGGTCCCGGTTGAAGTGGCTGATCATTTCATCCCGCATGATCTTAAGTGCCTGGAAAACGCTGAGATTCTTCTTGTATGGGCGGATTGAAGTCAGAGCATCGTAGACATCGGCAAGAGCGCAGATGTGCGCGTAGACATGGATGCGGTAGCCGCTGAGTCTGTTAGGGTAGCCGGTGCCGTCCTCCCGTTCATGATGCTGTAGGACGATTAGACTGCACTCACTGGTGAGATGACCGGTCTCACTCAGGATCCTTTCGCCATTGGCTGGATGCTGACGCATCAGGTCCCACTCTTCTTCGGTCAATCTCCCCGGTTTGTTGATGACGTAGGAAGGTACTTCGCACTTGCCCAGGTCGTGCAGGAAAAACGCGGCCCCCAGTTCGCGCATGTCGTGGTCAGCGTGGTCGCTAAAGGCGGCCTTAGACAGCAGAACCCCGAACATTCCCACGTTCACCGAATGAGTGTAGGTATAGTAATCATGGGAAGTGATCTGTGTGAGGCAGTCGGCCGTTTCATCATCCGCCAGAATAAGGTCCACCATGTCACCAACCATCTGTTTTCCGCTGAGGATGCTATCATGGGTGGGTGTCTCAATGACGTGTTTCATCATTTCGATGGAGTGGTCATAGACGGCTTTAGCCTTTTCCTTCGGTGGGGTTCTTTTGTCTTCGATGGTTTCCCGAAATTTCTTACTGATTGTATCTAGCTGGTCGAAATCCTCAATGACCGGGACATCCACTTCACTTTTTTCCGTATCGACGTCGACGAGCGCGAGTCCCTTATCGATGATATTTACGATCTGCTTTTCAGAAGTTATCATGAAATTTTCTTCGAAGAGGGGCAGCAGGTGGGCTTGTTCGCCCAAAGTTACGTACATGCCAATCTTCAGGTCTTCGACTTTTACTGGCCTAAGCATGGCAATGAATCATCATCTGTAAATTGTTTCTCTTGTTAAGGTGACATTTATCGTATCGGCGTTGTGCCGCAAGGATGCAAAAATACAATCATACTGGTGGAAAACCAACTATTGAAATTGACTTGCAGCCGTCGGTGATCCGATGTCTATGGCATACTACCAGCTGCTGAACATCTATTGCCTACTGCCACTTCCATCGCCACTTTCCGAGCCGGCTTCAGGCAGTTCCAGGCTACCTCCCTGAGTCTTATCGTAGCGGAAGCGATGGCTTCCCCTTGATAGGGCACCGCCAGAGATGAGCAACTTGAAACCCTCTTCGATGGACAGGTCAGCCTCAATAGTGTCCTTCTGAGCCATGAAGACCACGTATCCCGATGTGGGATTGGGGGTAGTGGGCACGAAGATGTTGTAGTGGGATTCACCGTCCTCGGATTGCGAGGTGCCGGTGACAAAGCCCAAGGCCCACAGACCCTGCCGGGGGTACTGCAGCCATACTACCTTTAGAAAGGCGCTGCGCTGATCGCGGGAGAAGGTCTGGACGATCTGCTTAGCGAAACTGTAGACGTTCGATGCGATGGGGATTCTGACTACGATCTTCTCGAAGTAGCCGTACAATGCCCGGCCGAGGAAGTTGGTTACGAAGAGCCCCAGCAGGAAGAGGGCGATGATCATCATGACCAGACCCAAGCCGGGGATGCTGAATCCGAGATAATGTATGATGATCGGTTGAACGACGGGCGCGAGGAACCGGTCCATGAACTGGAAGATAATCTCCAAGACCTTGTAAGTGACATAGACTGGTATGGCCGTAAAGATGCCCGCCAGGAAAATGCGACGAAGTTTAGCTCCCAAGATTAATTGATCCCACTTATAGCGCCATAAAGTTCGCCATACTTCTGCTCCAGGTAGTGGATAAACGGCTCGGCAGAGAGAGGCCCACCGGTGAGTTCCCTCACAAGCTCGTCCGCTGTCTTAGCCCGGCCCACCTGGTGGATGTTCTCCCGGAGCCATTCCCGTAAGCTTCCCAGATCACCCATGGCAATCTTCTCCTCCAGATGGGCGATCTGATCCTTGGCAGCCTCGTAGAACTGGAGACCGTACAGGTTGCCCAGAGTGTAGGTGGGAAAATAGCCGATGGCCCCCATACTCCAGTGAATATCCTGGAGTACACCCTCGGCATCGTTCTGGGGCCTTACGCCCAGGAACTCTTCCATTCCCTTGTTCCACCGGGCTGGCAGGTCGCTCGCAGCCACGCTGTCGTTAATCATGGCCTGCTCCAGCTCAAACCGCAGCATGATATGTAGGTTGTAAGTCACTTCGTCGGCCTCCGTGCGGACCGTAGAAGGCGCAACCGCGTTGACAGCGGCGTAGAAGTCTTGCAGGGAAACGCCATTCAGCTGGCCGGAGAACCGTTGCTGCAGGCGAGGATAATAGTATTTCCAGAAGGGGCGGCTCCGCCCCACGTAATTCTCCCACAACCGGGACTGGCTTTCATGGATCCCCAACGAGATCGACTCGCACAGTGGCGTACCGAAGTAGTCTTCGTTCAGCGCCTGCTCATATAGAGCGTGCCCTCCCTCATGCAGGGTACCGAACAGGCTGAGGGTCAGATCGTCGCGGCGCAGACGGGTGGTAATGCGTACATCGGAGGGGTGGAAATTAGTGGTGAAGGGATGCGCGGAATGATCCCGGCGCCCCCGAGTGAGGTCATAGCCCATATCACGGAGGATATCCATTCCGAATTCCTGCTGGGCGGCCTCGTCGTAGTCCCGGGCCAGGACATCGGGCCGAGCCGCGACATCCGTGGCCTGAATACGGGTCACCAGATCAACCAGTGCCGGCCGCAGCGTATCGAACAGCACCTGAAGCTTTTCAGTGGTCATGCCGGGCTCGTAGCCGTCGATTAGGGCGTCGTAGGGTACTTCATCATAGCCCAGGTAATCGGCTTCGTCGCGCTTCATGGAGATAATCTTTTCAAGGTACGGAGCCAGCAGACCGAAGTCGTTCTTTCGTCGGGCCTGTTCCCAGATGTGCTGGGCTTCAGCGGTAAGGCGTGCCAGTTCACCCACGAATTCAACGGGCAGTGCGGTGGCGCGCCGCCAGTCACGCCAGGTCATCTCCAGCAGCCGGACTTCCTCCGGTGCCAGGTCGTCTTCGAAGACTTTGCCCGTGGGCAGGTCCACCAGGGTACTCAAACTGTGCCGGAAATCGGGACCGATGAACCGAGCGTGGGACATACTCAGAATAAGGGATATCTGGTTGGCCCGAGCCCGGGCGCTCCCGGGCGGCATATAGGTCTCCTGGTCCCAGCTGAGGACGGCGGCTACACTGCGCAGCTGGGTGATAATCCGCATCTCGCGGATGAGGATATCAAGGTTCCGGTTCATGCTCCGTGCGACTCCAGCAGCAGCAGCTCTTGCTTAAGGTTCAATCCACCACCGAAACCGGTGAGAGACCCGTTTGAGCCTACAATCCGATGGCAGGGGATGACCAGGGGCAAAGGATTGGCGGCCACGGCCCGGCCAACGGCCCTGGCGGCGTGAGGGCGGGCTACCCGCCGGGCGATATCGGCATAGCTAGCTGTCTCACCGTACGGCACCCGGCAGACCTCCTCCAGAACCTGCAGGGAAAAAGGAGTATTGCGATGATCAAGAGAAAAAGTGAAGATAGTCCTGCCGCCGCTGGTGTACTCCTGAAGTTCCTGACGTTCCCGCCCGAAGGGTGCCGAGGCGGGATGCAGTGCTTCCCCAGGGAAACGCCGGTTTGCCCATATCTGCACCCTGCTCATAGTTGCGGACGGGAGGCCGATAAAACATACTCCCCGCTCGCTTTTCACAACGGTTAACAGGCCGATATTAGTGTTGAAGCTGTCGTAAGTCAGCATTGGATTTACCCTAATTTTTTGTTATTAGGTATGGTTGCAGTCGCAGTAGCAGCATTTTCAGCGTCTTCCTGGTGCCAGAGGTAGAATGTAACCAATCCACGCCAGGGAGACCAGTCCCGTCCGATCTTTCGCACCAGGTCTTCGGTGGGTCGCTCGGCCAGGCCGTAGACCTGCTGCACCATGCGCATCAGGCCGATATCTGCAGCGGGTAAAGTATCGTTCAGACCCAGGCCCATCATCGCGGCGTATTCCGCCGTCCATCGGCCGACTCCCCTGAGATTGCAGAGCCGCTCAACGATTTCTTCATCGGTACCGTTGAGGGACTCCCAGTACGGCTCAGCCAGGAAGCGACGGGCCAGGTTCACGATATAGTTGCTCTTGCTGCGGCTGAACTGCATGGGGTGGAGTGCGTCGGGTTCAAGGCTGGCGAGCTCTTCAGCCAGGGGAAACAGCCAGAGTTCATTACCATCCACCCGATAGAGTCGGCCGTATGCATTCAGGAGTCGGTGCTTCAGGCGGGCGGCGAATGCCACGTTCACCTGCTGATCGATAATGGCCAGAGAGAGGGCCTCCAGGAGGGTGTCTTTGAGAATAGGCCGCAGCCCTGCTTGCCGGGCCGGCAGCCGGGCCAGGGGGGGCAGCCGCTTCACAAAGCGGTAGAAGGCAGGGAGGTCCAAGTCCAGGGAGAACTTGCGGCGCAGGGCAGCAGTAACGGTTGCTTTTGGAGGCAGAGGGGTATCCTCCGCCGGTGAAATCAGGAATTCGAGCCCGTCGTCCGCCAAGGAGCCAACGCGGATAATTACCGGTGAGCCGGCTATGCGGGCAGCCCGATAGAGCAGCCCATCGGCGAAGGCTACCCGATCCGATTGATTTTCGGTCACCGGCTGGTTGCAGCGAGCCAGGTCGGTGGGGCCTTTGCTACGCAGCTTGAGAATCATGGACTACGAGTTAATATTTCCTATATTTCCAGCCTCTAGCAAAAAGTTAGCAGCCACGAACATCCGACCTCAGCGTCGGACAAGCATCCGTGCATAGCGCCGGGCATCGGTGAGGAAAATGCCGAACAGCACCAGGAACGCGCCCAGGAAGACGGTAGATGACAGGAGCTCATTGAGTACGATCATGCCCATGAACGTGGCGATGACCGGGGCAATGAATCCCACAAAGGAGAGTTTAACCACCTCCATGTGTTCCAGCAGATAAAAGTAGGCTACCCACGCAAATACCGTCCCAAAAACGGCCAAGAAGAGGATGATGCCAATGTTCAGCGGACTCCATATCATCTGGGAGGGAGACTCCACGGTGAAGCTGCCCAGCAGGGTAGTGAGTCCGCCGATGCCGGTGGCTATGGCTGTGAGGACGATGGGATTGGCGCGGGCTGCGCGACGCTTCAAGTAAACGCTGGGCCAGGTAGCTGCCAGGACCGCACCCATGACCAGGATCATTCCCAACAGCAGGTTTTGGCTCTTACCGAAGCCATAGCCTACGAAGATAAGCACCACACCGCCAAATCCTACCAGAATGCCCAATCCTTTCCTGAAGGTCAGCGGTTCGCTGGGCAGGGCGAAGTGGGCAACCAGAGCCGTGGTGATAGGAATGGAAGCCCACAGCAGGGCAGAGATGTTGCTGTAGATAAACTGGGTACCGGAATAGGTTAGAGAGTAGCTCAGGAAGAAATCAAGCAATCCCACAGTGAGGTATTGCTTTCGGGCCAGCCGGTCGAAGGGAATGGGGAGCTTGCGCCAGTAGATAATCAGGAACAGGATCAGAGAGGCCAGAAGATTGCGCAACGCAACTCCCAGCAGAGGCGGTGTCTCCTCCAAACCGGTCTTGAGGGCAACAAAGGTAGAGCCCCAGATCAGGCACATACAGGTGAAGACAAGTCCGACCCGAGGCCGGGGATTCATCCCCGCCGTTGGCGGGGTCATAGGGTAAGGATCTGGCTCCGCTCAGCCCCGATAGACACCTTTACGAAGGGAACTTGGACGAGCTCTTCGAGCCGTTGGATATAATCTCGCGCTTCGGTCGGGAGCGCTTCGGCGGACTTGAGGTCCGATGTATCGGTGCGCCAGCCTGGTAGCTCGGTGTAAACCGGTTTTACCAGGTCCAGCTGATGGATGGCTGCCGAAAATCCGGGCAGAGTGTCACCGTCCAGCTCATAGGCGGTGCAGACCTTGATGGAGTCAAATTTGTCGAGTACATCGAGCTTTGTCAGGGCCAGTTCCGTGAAGCCATTGATCCGGCAAGCATAGGCTGCGGCAACGGCGTCAAACCATCCGCAACGGCGCTTACGGCCGGTGGTTGCGCCAAACTCGGCCCCTTGCTCCTGCAGTCGTTCCCCTACTTCATCGTTCAGCTCGGTGGGGAAGGGCCCTTCACCGACCCGGGTGGTATAGGCTTTGAATACTCCCATCAGCCGGTCAATATTCTTCACGGGGAAACCCAGTCCGGCGGCGATGCCTCCTACGGTGGGATGAGAAGAGGTCACGAAGGGATAGGTGCCCATGTCAAGGTCCAAAAGCGTGCCCTGGGCTCCTTCGATGAGGATGTTCTTGCCGCCATCCATAGCCTGGTGGATGGAGGCAATGGTATCGGTCAGCATGGGGGCCAGCCGGTCGGCGGCGTAGAGGAAAGATTGCATCTCATCGCGTATTGCATCCAGCTCATCGGCTTTGAATTCCCCCTGCTGGACACCGATTTTCAGCCGGTCGATGAGGTACTGACCCAGGCGGGTGATATCCAGCATGTCCACGGCCTGGATACCCAGCCGGCGGGCCTTGTCGGCGTAGGCGGGACCGATCCCCCGGAGGGTTGTGCCAACGATGTGGCCGGTAGCCCGATCCATGGCCTTATGTATCGGAGTAACGATATGGGCCGTATAACTTATCTGAATCCGGCCGTCCGTGCTGATGCCGTACTGTTCCAGGGCATCCAGCTCTTCGGAGAGGGCGGAAGGGTCCACCACCATGCCGTGCCCCAGGATACAGATACAGTCGGGGCGAAGGATGCCTGAAGGGACCTGGTGGAGGATTATCGTATCGCTATCGATTTTAACGGTATGACCGGCGTTGGCACCCCCCTGGTAACGAGCCACAACATCCATATCTTCACAGAGCAAATCGACGAGTTTGCCCTTGCCCTCATCGCCCCATTGACCTCCTATGACAGCAGTAACCGGCATAATCACCGAGATGGGATAAGAGATGCATCCTGAATCAATGCGGTGAAGCGAGTGCTCACTTACTTGCCGCTCCGGGCCTGAGCCCTCACCTCCAGAGAGGCCATCAGCGGACTGGCAACATAGATAGAGGAGTAGGTTCCCACCAGAACGCCCACAATTAGAGCGAAAGCGAAATACTTGATAACCTCGCCGCCAATCAGATATAAAACGAACACTACAATGAACGTGGTGAAGGATGTGATGATGGTGCGGTTGAGGGTCTGGTTGACGGATCTGTTTACGGTAGCGAAGAAATCGCTCTTACGGTGGATCTTAACGTTCTCTCGAATGCGGTCGAAGACCACGATGGTATCGTTGAGGGAATAACCCACGATGGTCAGAAAGGCGGCGACAATGGCCAGGTCCAACTCAAGGTTGAGGATGGAGAAGACGCCCAGGGTGATAAGCACATCGTGTGCCAGGGCGGCCACCGCCCCCAGGGCATAGTAGCGGTCGAACCTCAGGGAGATATAGATCAGGATGCCAAGAAGGGCGAAGAGGACGGACTTGAGCACTTTACCTCGCAGCTCTCCACCGATTTTGGGGCCGACCGATTCCAGCCGGCGGGGATTGTCCTCCGTTAGAGGCAGGTCTTGGAGTGCCGCAAGCAGCTGGTCGGTGAAATCCTCGCTGATCTGCTCAACCGGCACCCGAACGATGATCTCTTCCTCGCTGCCGAACTGCTGGATAGAGGGTCTGTTGAACCCATAGTCCAGCAGACGGTCACGTATCTCACCCACATCAACAGGGGTGGAGAACCGAATCTGGGCCAAGGTGCCGCCGGTAAAGTCGATGGCCAAGGCCGGTCCTCCTTTGATAAGCAAAGATAACAGACCGGCTAGGATAACCACACCGGAGGAGACAGCGGCAATCTTACGCTTGCCGAGGAAATCAATGTTAACATCTTTAAGCAGGCGCATGACGATCACTCGGTTCTGGTTGCTCGATATTGGACTATGGATTCTGGTGGTCCGCTGTCCGCAGTTGAATGCTTTCGTGACAGACAACCGACGACCGGCCAAGAACTATATACTGCCACTGCCACTAGATACTCAAAGTCTTGACTTTAGGACTTTGGGTTATTGTCATAAAAATGGTCCGGGTCATGAAGATGGCGGTAAACATGGATGCCAGGATGCCCCAGAAGAGGGTTATGGCGAAACCTTTTATCGGCCCGGTACCAAACTGGAAAAGGACCAGTGCCGCCAGGATGGTAGTGACATTGGCATCGATGATGGTGATCGTAGCCCGTCCGTAGCCGCTGTCAATGGCAGCCCGGACGGACTTGCCCTTGTCCAGTTCCTCCCGAATGCGCTCGAAAATGAGTACATTGGCGTCCACGGCCATGCCTACCGTGAGGATCAAGCCGGCAATGCCGGGCAGGGTTAGGGTGGCTCTGAGTGAGGCCAGCGCCGCCAGAACCACCAGGATGTTCAGCACCAGGGCCAAGGTGGCTAGCAGACCGCTGGCTTTGTAATAGAATACCATGAAGCCGATTACCAGCAGGCTCCCGATGAGGGCGGCGTTGATGCCGTGCTGGATAGAGTCATGCCCCAGGCTGGGCCCGATGGAACGCTCTTCGATGATGTCCACCGGAGCGGGGAGGGACCCAGCACGCAGGACGATGGCGATGAGCTTGGCCTCGTCCATGCTTTCCATGCCTTCGATCACGGTCTGGCCGCCGGGGATTTTGTCGCGGATCACCGGCGCCATGTGGATTTTCTTATCCAGCACTATAGCCACCCGGCGGCCTACGTTAGCCCCGGTGAGTCGGGCCCATATTTTTGATCCCTCATTATTCATGGCCACGTTAACTACCGGCTGGTTGGCTGACGAGGAGCCCATAGCCCCGAGGTTGGCCTTGGCCTCAGTGATCACGCCACCTGTCAGGCCCGGTTCGCGGTAGAGATAGTATAGATAATAGAATTCTTCATTCGTCCCGGTAACTGGCAGGGTCTCGGTGCGGTTGCTCCACAGGAAAATGCCGTCATTGGGTATTGCGGTCTGTACTTCCGGCTGTGCCAGGAGGGATTCGACGGCATACCGATAGCGCGCCGGGACCACCAGGTTATTACCGGCAGCTTGGATATAGCCGGTGAAGGGATGTTCGCCCAGGATCTCCCGGGAGACGGTAATACCTCCAGGGACTGCGGCAGTGTCGGTTCTGCCACCCAGGACCGCGGCCAGGGCATCTTCCAGGGTATCGGCCGGGGCAGTTGCTGTGTCACCCTCGGCGAGCTCAACAGAAGCACCCGATGAGCCCAATACCTCGTCGAGCTTGAGCATGACGTCACGGGCTGCGGTCAGATCCTGGAGCAGGTTGAACTCCAGCAGGGCTGTGTTCTGGATAAGGTTCCGAGCCTGTGCGGGGTCCTTGATACCGGCCAGCTCGACGATGATGCGGCGGCCGCCGGCCTTCTGGATGGTGGGCTCGGCCACGCCGAACTGGTCCACCCGGTTGCGGATTATCTCCAGCCCCCGGTTTACCGCGTCATCGGCCTCAGAGCGCAGAGCGGTAATGATGTCAGGCACCTTAGTGCCGTAGCTGGAAAAATAACGGATAAGGCGGAGGTTGGTATCGTCGGTTCTCCGCCTGAAGACAGTGAAGAAGTCAGCGTCGGTAGCCTGGATTTCCTCACTGGTCTGAGCCAGAACCTCCTCAAAACGGTCGTCCTTATTCTCAGCCAGGTTGCGGACGAGAGTGGGAATGTCCACTTCCAACACCAGGTGGATACCGCCCTGCAGGTCCAGCCCCAGGTTGATGATCCGTTGTTCCAGGGCTGCCATAGTCCCTTCAGAGCGGCGGGCATCCTTCTCTTCATCGGACAGGTTCCTGTATTCGAGGGTAGGTAAGAGAGCCCAGACCACCCAAAGAAAGACGATGCCGATAATCGCGAAGCGCAGCGATGGTCGATTCAACATACAGCGTTGCTTATTGAAAGGTCATGAATGGGAACGTAATAAACCACAGCTAGAAACCAGCGGGGAAGTTACTTCCTGGTTCATGTCCCAACAACTTGAAAGCGGGATTCAGCTCGTAGCAGGTGACGGGGGCACTTAATAATTGACAATTGATTCGTCAGCTGACTGGTTGAAAATTGAAGGCGATGAAGGTTAGCTACTAACTGCTGATTACTGCCACTCGGCCTATTGGTGCAGGCGTGCTGTGACCCCTAATATGGCACGCTTGAACTTCTCCACCTGATTCTGGGTGTAGAACAGGTCATCCACCGGGTGTAATACATCATGCGGATACACGTCGGAATCGAGTTCGAGCAGGAACGTAGACTCCATTCTCAGCTGGTAGTCCCTCAGAATTTCCCGGGCTACCTGCTTTTCTCTCAGATAATTAACGAATAGCTTGATCTGCCCATAAGTGGTCAGATTAAATAAGGGCAAGACACCCTCATCTGAACGGACCTTATAAGTCACCATACCGGTCTCATCCCCCCGACCCCAACTGACCATATCGGCTTCCCGGGTGGTGAAGTTCACCAGGTCTTCCAACACATTCACCACGTGTGCGGGGCACTGGGCCTTGGCAAATTGAATAAATGTCTCGGGATTCCACTTAGCCATCGGTTTCCCAGGTCTGTCTGAATCTGGCGATCAGCCGCCGGACTGCTTTTGAAAATTGAAATAATGACACTTTGAGTGGTATAAAAGTTAATCAATCCGGGAGCGGTTGTCCGTACCTAATTCGGCGCAACGAAGCAGCAGGCCGTATTCATCGGGACGACATTCATTTCAGGGATGTTGTACTATACCTCAATCGTACACACTCAGCCTAAAGCTTCACGAATACACCCGGCTACCTGGCGGTCGGTCAGGCCCAGCTCAGCTCCTACCTCTTTTGCTGGTCCTGAAGCTCCGAACCGATTAATCCCAAAGTTGAGCCCCCTGGGGCCGGTGAACCGCTCCCATCCCAGTGTCGTCCCTGCTTCCAGGGATACTCGCAGGCTACCATCATCGGCCATGACAGTTTGCTGATATTCCTCCGGCTGCTCGAAGAACAGCTCCCAGCAGGGAATACTGATGACGCGAACGGCCAGGTCGTTCAGGAGTTCGCTCACGGACAAGGCCAGAGCCACCTCGGAGCCGGTTGCAAAGACAGTAACCTGAGCAGTAGCGGGTGTGTCCTGAAGAATATAACCCCCGCGAGTAACTCCGATCCGGGCAATCTGGTGCAGGTGTTCAGGCAGAACCGGTATCCCCTGGCGAGTGAGCAGCAGGGCCGAAGGGCGGGTTGTTTGCTGCAGAATCAGTTCCATGCAGGCCGCCGTCTCCACCGCTTCCGCGGGACGGAAGACCAGCATGTTGGGTATGGTACGCAAAGCCATGATGTGCTCCACCGGCTGGTGGGTAGGGCCATCCTCACCGACAAAGATCGAATCATGGGTATAGACCGCCAGGGCAGGAAGTTTCTGCATCGCCCGCAGTCGCAGGCTGGGCCGCTCATAATCGGAGAAGACCAGGAAAGTAGCGTCGAATGGCAACAGTCCCCCGTGGAGGGCAATGCCGTTATTGATAGCACCCATGGGAAATTCCCGCACGCCGTAGGCCAGTGAGCGCCCGACACGGTTATCATGGCTGAAATCACCATAGGCCTTGGCAAAGCCGGCGGTGTTGTTGGAGGGTTCCAGGTCCGCCGAGCCGCCGACCAGACTGGGGACACCCTGGGCCACCGCCTCCAGCACTTTGCCGAAAGCCTTGCGGGTGGCCATGCTGGTACCGGCCTCAAACTCCGGCCAGGTAACGCCGCCAAGGTCCAGCTGGTCGAAGAAGGACGACCACAAACTGTCAAAGTCGGAGTCCTGCCGCTGTTCCTTCAGTTGAGACTTCCAATCGGCGACCTGCCGGCGCAGCCCGTCGTGCCGTTGGCGAAAAGTGCTGAGGGTTTCAGGCGACAGGTGGAAGGTCTTATCGGGATCCAGCCCCAGTTTGGTTTTAGTGGCGGCAATCTCATCAGGCGGCAGGGGGGCGCCGTGGGTGTCTGGAGAGCCTTCCATGGTCGCCGTCCCGTGGGCCATGATGGTGTGGCCGATAATAAGGGTTGGCTGAGTGTCGTTGGCCTTGCCTGAGGCAACCGCCTCCTTGATGGCGCTGTGGTCGTGGCCGTCGACGTCGAGTACCTGCCAGCCGAACCCATCGAACACCCGGTCAATCGCCGTAGAATCCACCCGGCTGGTCAGGCCGGAAATCTGCACCTGGTTGCTGTCGTAGAACATGATAAGCCGGCCCAGCCGCCAGTGGCCGGCCAGCGCCGAGGCACCCAGGGCCACCGGCTCCTGCAGGTCGCCATCGCTGCACAGGCAATAGGTCGCGTGGTTCACTGCGTCCGCTCCCAGGCGGGCCCGGAGCATCTCCTCGGCTACCGCCATGCCGACGGCCATGGCCACCCCCTGGCCCAGGGGTCCCGTAGTGGCCTCTACACCGGTCGCCTGGTCAACCTCCGGATGGCCGGGAGTGCGACTGCCCAGCTGGCGAAAATTGAGCAGGTCATCCAGCTCCATGTATCCCACCAGGTATAGCAGGGAGTATAGCAGGGCCGATTCGTGGCCCGCTGAGAGGACGAAGCGATCCCGGTTTAGCCACTGGGGGTCGTCCGGGTCGTAGGTAAGTATATCACGGAAAAGCAGACCGGCGAAATCGAGGGATGAGAGGGCACCGCCAGTATGGCCTGAATCGGCCTTGCGGACCGTATCCATGATCAGTCCCTTGATCTCATTGAAGGCTTGGGTGGTATTCATAGAATCAGTATCTCGCTGGCTTAATTATCAGATAGACGGCAAATACCGCATTTATGGTAGCGGGCAATTTACCTCCGCTACGATGAGGATGCCAATGCGGGATAGGGGATTCCCCCTAATCCGGTCGCAGACGGCGCGGCGGTTACTATTACTACCACCTCCCCAGACTCCCAGCAGCCCCTAGCCCTGAGACGCAAATTCAATGTACATTCCCAGCCATCAGCAGTACCTAATCCATGATATTCAGCTGTCCAGGAGTAGCCATGCACCGTTTCTCATACCTAACCCTGTTCTACGCATTCTGTACTCTCTATGGGATAGGACCAATCGCGGCTCAGGAACCGGCGCCTGACACGGCCGCTGTTACGCTCCCGGCAGCTGCCCAGACCACGGTGAACGCCTACCGGGATGCCGCCGACCGTATCATCGCAGCGGCCCTGGCCGACAGCTTCGCATATCAGCGGTTGGCCTTGCTGGTGGATACATTCGGCCCCCGGTTTTCCGGCACGCGGAACCTGGAGGATGCCATTGACTGGATTCTGACCCGAATGATAGCTGACAGCCTGGAGAACGTTCGGGGCGAGGAGGTAATGATACCCCGGTGGGTGCGCGGAGAGGAGTCGGCCGAATTGTTGGTCCCCCGGGAAATGGCGCTGAGCTTCATCGGCCTGGGGGGCTCAGTAGGCACTCCGCGCCGGGGGATCACCGCCGAGGCACTGGTGGTAAGCAGCTTCAGCGACCTGGAAGCCCGTGCCTATCAGGCCCGGGGTAGGATCGTCGTTTACAACGTCCCTTTCACCACCTACGGAGAGACGGGTACCTATCGCTGGGACGGGGCCAGCGCGGCAGCTAAGGTTGGGGCCGTGGCCAGCCTGGTGCGGTCGGTTACACCCCACTCCCTGAACACACTCCATACCGGAGGTATGGGTTACGACGAGGGCGTTCCCAGAATCCCCAACGGGGCCATTACGGTGGAGGATGCTTTACTGCTCCAGCGGTTCCAGGACCGGGGGGAAACGATCATCATCAAGCTGAAAATGGGCGCCCACTATCGCGGTGATGTACCCAGCCGGAACGTGGTGGCCGAAATCGCAGGCCGCGAGCAGTCAGAGGAGGTGGTCGTCATGGGCGGTCACATTGATTCATGGGACGTGGGCCAGGGAGCCATGGACGACGGCGGTGGCTGCGTAGCCACCTGGGAGGCTCTGCGCCTGCTGCAGAATCTCGACCTGCGCCCCCGGCGCACCATCAGGGTGGTCCTGTGGACCAACGAAGAGAAAGGCCTGCGCGGTGGGCGGGCCTATCGCGACAAATACATCGACCAGCTGGATAACCACATTCTAGCCATAGAATCCGATGAGGGCGTATTCAAGCCCCAGGGCTTCGGCTTCAGCGGTTCACCGGAGGCCCTGGCAATCCTCAGGGACATCGCTTCTCTCCTGGAGCCTATTGGAGCTGACAGCATCGCTGAGGGCGGCGGGGGTGCCGACATCGGCCCCATCATCAAGATGGGCGTACCCGGTATGGGTCTTAAAGTGGACGACACCAGGTACTTCTGGTACCACCATTCCAGCGCCGATACAATCGACAAGCTGAACCCCCACGAGTTGAACCTATGCGTGGCGGCCCTGGCGGTAATGGCCTACGTGGTGGCAGACATGCCGGAGCGGCTGCCGCGATAGAGCTCTAGGGGGAAGCAATCGGCGGCTGAAGTTAACCGGGGAGGCGTAACATGCGAATACAGAGAGAGACAAGACGAAAGCCGGGAGGCCTGGGCATCGGCGGACCGGCCCTGCAAATCTACGAATTCGCGAACCTGGGCATCTGGGCCGTGGTGTTCGTAGCCGCCGGGATAATCCTGGAGAAGGAACCTTTCAACACCCTGGCCCCTTTCCTGGCATTCGGGATGGTCCTATCCACTATGGTGGTGCACTGGGCGCGGAGGAAACGGTAAGGGATATGAGCATAAGCGAATCCACTGCACCTCGTAAAGACAGTGGATTCATGACAATCCTTGCCACCCTCGGTTTCCTCCTCATATTTTACGGATGTCAGAACAATCCAACCTCCGACGCGGACACCTTCCAGTTCCCCCTGGCCAGCTACCGTATCTGGCAGCCTTTCGCCAACAAGAATCCCCAGTTCAATTCCAAATATCACTGCGCCGAGGATGCTTACGGTGATGGCGGTACCGAGGTCTATGCGATTGCCGATGGGAAGATCAGCTATTCCGGTTCCATGCTAGGCTACGGCTGGCTCATAATTGTCGACCATCCCGGTCACAAGGTCTACTCGCTCTACGGCCACCTGAGCACCAGGCGGACCAAGGCCACATCCGGCGAAGTGCAGAAAGGCGAGGTCATCGGTTACCTGGCCGACGACGACGAGGACGGCAGCGGCGGTACTTACCCCGACTGGGGCCCCCACCTCCACTTCGGTCTCCGGCAGGGCAGCCGGGCCGACTACCCAGACAGCGGAGACGACCGCTGGATGGCCGGGTACACCGTTGCCCATCCCAACGATCTGGGCTGGCTGGAGCCGACCGTGTTTATCGAAGAACACTGACCGGACAGCAGATACTGAAATGCTCCACCATGGTAGCGCACTTCACCGAAGGGAGGCGTTGAAGGACTAGCGGCAGCGGGCAGCTCGCGCAGCATAACGTAAAGATAGCCGGATGACATTTGGCATGGACAGGGACTACATAAAGTTCTTCGACCGCTCACTAGCTGTTATTAGATTTAGTATAATACAATAAACGAAGTAGGTTGATATTGCTTAACAAGCTGCTCACATCAATCCTGGTGATCGTAGCCATCTGGTTGCTGCGCTACCTGGTCATTCAGCTGGTATTACGACGCGTTGAGGATCCCAAGCTGCGCTATCAGTGGCGCAAG
Organism: Fidelibacterota bacterium; assembly: GCA_020354025.1. Taxonomy (GTDB): domain Bacteria; phylum Fidelibacterota; class Marinisomatia; order SCGC-AAA003-L08; family TS1B11. The sequence goes on from CP070638.1 coordinate 1,112,768, forward strand.
ACAGCCAACTATGTAGCCTTCGTGATCGGTGTACTGTTGGTAGGCCGCATCTGGATTGAGGCCTTTCAGACCCTCTCCACATTCCTGGGCTTGCTTTCAGCCGGCATCGCAATTGCCCTGAAGGAACCCCTCTTGAATATAGCTGGATGGGCTTATATCATATGGCTCCGGCCTGTGAAAGTGGGCGACCGCATTCAGGTCGGGGACCAAGCCGGAGACGTGGTGGACCAAGGTCTTTTCCAATTAAGCGTGATGGAAATCGGCGGGCAGCTAGAAGGCGAAAGCCCGACCGGCAGAATCATATATATCCCCAATGGCGCCATTTTCAGCCAAGGGCTGGCAAACTACAGCCATGGATTTCCCTACGTCTGGAACGAAATCCCAGTGACCATCACCTTCGAGAGCGATTGGGAGAAGACGAAGGATATACTGGAAAAGATCGCCAAAGAGCATGGCGAGACGGTGAGCCAGTCGGCCGAGAAAGCGCTGCGGAAGACATCTCACAAGTTCCTAATTCACGAGCATCGCTTTCAGCCACGGGTTTTCACCGAAGTCAGAGAGAACGGAATTAACCTGACCATTCGCTACATGTGCGCTCCCCACGAGCGCCGGGCTACAGTGCATGCCATCTGGGAAGACATCCTCATCGAGTTCGCCAAGCATGACGACATTGCCCTGGCCTATCCGACCACTCGTATTTATCGCGAGCCGGAAGAAGGAATCGAAGCCAAAAAGCCCGGGAAAAAAGCACCCAGCAGGAAATTGCCCCGGGCCCACGACTAGCCCATTAAAGCGGGGATACCAGCCCCAGGTGCCACGTCCGCCCCACATCCAGCGCCTCGCTCGCCCCGCCGAGCCCACGACGCAGGTGCCTGGATTCCATGGCTATGACTCCCTCTACCGTCGGAATTTCCATCCAGCGCCAGGCAACCAAACATTCATAAAGTGAGTCGAATGGTTGAATGACAAAGTGTATACCCAAGCCAGTTGGAGATCCCGGAGCCAACCGTAGCAGTCACACTGAGTATCGTTCTGCATTTGCGGGCAAGGAAGGAAGAAATCCATGATTACACAAAAATTCCCAAGTCTGGTGATCATTCGCTCCATTTCCATTGCACTGTTGACACCACTGCTGTTGATAATCCCAATCCTGGCAAAATCTGGTCCTGCTCCCGGTTTCCAGATCCCCGAGCCAACAGGTCCTTACAAAGTAGGCACACGATACCTTTATTTCGCCGATACCAGCACCCCGGACTCCTATACGCCGGACCCGAACGATTATCGCGAGATTTCCGTACAGTTCTGGTATCCTGCGAGAGTGAGCCGAAGAGCCACACCCATACCGTACCTTAATAAAGAAGCAGTAGAGCATTTTTCCAAGTACTTCAATAGTAGTCCAGAGCAGAACCGCCCGCTTGCTGAAGCCAGCACACATGCGTACCTGAACGCCCCGGTGGACAAGAGGGGCGCACCCTATCCCGTCGTCCTCTATTCACCCTCAAGCCAGATGTCCGAAAATACAGCCCTGTACGAGGAGCTGGCCAGTCACGGCTATATCGTTGCCGTTGTCGGTAGTCCTCACTGGGTGATCATCCGCTTCGGCGACAAGGGTGAAAACGTACTTCTGGACAAGAATGATGAGTCAAACCAAAAGATGTGGGCCGAGGAAAATCTGCCAGAGGTCAATAGTACGAAGGAGGTGCTCACCGCGGCACCCACACTGGAAGCGAAAGTCAACGCACAGCTGCGCCTTAACCAGCTGATGACCCTGGAAATTGCGGATATTCGTTTATGGGCGGGTGACTTGAGTGCTGTAGTTGATAAACTGGAGGAGCTTAATACTGGAGAAGGATTTTTCTCTAGCAAGATTGATCTTGATGCCATCGGTTCCATCGGTTTTTCCAAAGGCGGCGCAGCCTCCGGTCAGTTCTGCGTAACCGACGACCGCTGCCGGGCGGGTGTAAACCTGAGTGGTTTCATGTTCGGCGATATTGTGGAAAGGAATGTCTCCGTACCCTTCATGATCCTGGAGAGTATAGAGCCCTGGTGTGAAAACTGCCGCCCCATCTGCGACGTGATCTACAGTTATGCTGAAGATAGCGCCTATATACTGCAGGTACAGGGCGCACGACATGGAAACTTCTCCGACTGGTCCATGCATGAGATTTTGAAGGAATTTGGCATGCTGGGTCCAATTGAAGCTCAACGGATGATACAGATTCAGAATACCTACGTTCTCGCATTCTATAATCGACACCTTAAGGACCATCGTGTTCCGCTGCTGGATGCTCCATCATCGGAATATCCGGAGGTCTTATTTGAATCACAGCACCCCTGAATCTGCCATATATCACTTTTCAAAGCAAATACTGATGGGGACTCTTTGAGCCCGGAGTTGATCGCGACTATTGCATCGGAGAAGCCCTCGTTTTAAAAAACAAGGACTTAGGAGAAATCCTAAGTCCTTTTAGTTTGCGTGCAATCGGCTGTAAGAGCCCGTACTGCCCGGTTTTCCCCATACTACGGGTGTGCGTTAGTCATCACTATTCATCAGATGGCGAATTCGCTTATATTAAGATCTGATAGATCATAGGTGCCCAGGCCTCTTTTGTGGGCGGTTCTCAGGTGCGCGATATCGGCGCCGCGGCAATTCAGCAGCATGGCAGCGCGGGCATCGACAGCGATCATGTCACTGCCTGCTATGATGGTTCTAGTGAGGTCCGTATCCCCGACGTTGCCTCCGGACGGCCCATTGCGTGCCAGTATGCGGTATCCGTCGGCGATAGTGAGTCCGGGTTTGAAAAAGGCGGCCAAATCGGAGATGTTTTGATTAAGTCGCAGGTGAAGCAGTTTTCGGAAGCCTCCGCACAGCCCCAGCAGGTTCTTCGTGCCTGCCGAAACACGGGTCAGAGAGTGGTGCTTGACTACCGGAACGTTGATAATCACGTCCGCGTCCAGAGCGCCTCTGAACACCGGCCATTTTCCCAGTGCCCGGCCTCCCAAATCAACCCTGGTAAACTCATCCTTGCTATTCAGCAACAGCTCACCGCCCGCAGACCGGGTGGCGGCGGCAATCCCACTGAGCCGGAATGATCTCTCGTAGTCATGCAGGGTATGGTCGGCTACCATTACCCGGGCAGCACCAGCCTCGCGGCACATGGCAATGATCGTTCCCACGACAACCGGATTGGTATTCGCGGCCTGCTCGGGAGTGCGCTCGAAGCTGGCGTTGGGCTTAACCAGCACCGTAGCTCCAGGCTTGACGAACCTTTCCATGCCTCCGATAGCCATTACTGCCTCGCGAGTTGCCTGGGAGGGATCATCGCCCCGCACCACCGCCAGATCGGCTAGGGGATCGGCAAGCACACGCGGACCGATGATGGCCATACCCAACCCACCGGCCACTGACCGGAAGATAAAATCCTTTCTTGTAATCGCTTTCATCTGCCTCTTATCATGCTGATTGCGGCTATTCGATAAATCCCATGTTCCAGAAAAATGCCCTTTTCGATATGATCTCCGGGCTCACTCTACGCCAGACTACCAGGCGAATTTAGCATAGGTCTTCAGAGCTTTTCGGACACTTCCTATCAAAACCAAGAGTCGCATCCTGCAGTTACCTGGTATAGTTCGCGCTCCATCTTAGGCGCCTTCTTCGTAGTCAGCTGGCTCTTCCCTGCCTCAGCAGCACCCTCTCTTTCATCCCACCCTGCAGACAGTTGTCGAAAGAGCAGCAGAATTGAAGCTCATCGTTGCAGAAAACCGGTGAATCTCGTAGAGTTGCGTATCGTACTAGAATTCAGGCTCAAAATTCGGCCACTGGTATTCGGTAGCGATGGCATTAATGATTTCCTGGGCGAGTTCCATACCATTGTCCGAGTTAGTCATGACCACGGCACCCTCACCAATCCTGACATAGGCATACAGCAGACACCGGTATCCCTCATTACCGCCATTATTGGTAAACCATGCTTCAGTTCCCGCTCCCCTCACCAGCAGTCCTAGAGAGAAGCTCCCAAAACGTGGAGTAGCGAGGTGTTCGATTGTCCCGGTTGACACCAGCGCTTTTTTTCCTCCAGCAACAGATTCCTCAATCCCCATAGCGAAGCGAGCAAGATCGGCAGGAGTAGTCCAGAGGCCGGCAGCAGCCATCTCGGGATATGTATGCCATCCACCTGGAACAACTTCGCCGGAAGCATTATGCCCCATCGCAGCAGAACTGAGGAGCTCAGCAGGCAAAGGCTGTTCAAAGGTACTATTCTGCATTACCAAAGGTTGGAGCACCAGACTTGTCATGAGCTCAGGGAAACCTTCGCCGGTGATCTCCACCATAAGCTGCTGGATAATGCAGTAACCTCCCCCGGAATACCTCCAATCTGAATCGGGTTCCAATATCACCCGGATCGGTTTTGTATTGGCGGGTGGTGTACCATTCAGAACATCAAGCAGGGTTGGGATGATTTCGCCGCGGGCATATCCCGGGAAGCTAGACACATTGATACCACCCGTATGGCTGAGGAGGCGTGTCAGGGTTACATTTTTATCAGCCTTGAATTCGTTTTCAGGGAGCTTCCAAGCTTTGAGTACCTCGTTTACGTCCCGGTCCAGGTGGAGTTTACCTTGCTCAACCAGCACCATTACCGCAAGCGCTGTCAGTGGCTTGCTAATCGAAGCGGCCTGAAAGAGAGTCTGAGCGGTAATTACTTGCTCTGTTCCAACCTCGGCGGCACCATAACCACGTGCCCAGTTAATACGACCTTCATGAATGACCGCAATACTGACACCGGGAACATTATAATGCGCCATCCGATCATCGAGCGTGAAGGTAGAAAAGGTTGTATCGTTCAGGGTTCCACTTGGCCGAAGACCTGCCAGAATCCTTTCTATACGAACTTCAGGCTCAATCCGCCTGTCGGTGGTCCCTCGCGGTTTCGCGCATTGGACGAACGAGCAGACAACTATGCTGAACAGGACCAGGCAGAGCCTTGCCACGTCATTATCCCCTGCTTCCTTCCAAGGCATCATGCTGACCGATTGTATTATCAATATGCGAGTACATTACTCCTAAAAATGCCCTTGGCAATCAAACATCCTCATTCTTCTATTCTCGTTTGAAGTTAGTATTTCGGACTACTGAAACTAAAACAACTCTATACGATTCGCCTCACATCGGTCACCGTTGGTCAAACCCATGCTCCCTACAAGTCCGCTAAAGATACGATTTCAAGGCAAGGGGAATTGGGTGCCAGAAAGGATGGTTTCAGAACGCTGGTTAATTCCCATTCTTCCTCTACATCAGAAGCACCATCTTGATCGATCTGGTTTACTCTGGCGTCGCTAAGCGGACGATGTAGATGCCGGCGGGACATATTACTCGACCAGAATATCCCACTCTCCATGCCCGATGGGATATACCGTCGCCTTCCTGTGCTTATATATACCTGCCAGCAAGCCCACAACCGAGCCTGCACCACCGCCGCATACCCCGTAGATGACTGTTGTCATAGGCACAAAGAGCAATGACAGGGACTCCATTGCTGTTCCAATGTACAGGAAATCACTTTCATCTCCGCTGTCTGCAAGCCAGAATGTGGATATCGACAGCAGCAATCCAGTTGTCGCCCCAGCCAACACTCCATAGACCATGCCCTTGTTTGTGTAATACCATAATCGTCGTGCTTCCCCGTGGTGGAGGATCCCGATCTTGCTGATAGGGACCATCAACCTGGTCCCCTTATCGGACTGGACATAGATGCGGCTGCTGTCCCAATCGGCCAGCCTGCCTGCTGCCAGAACCACCTCCCCGCCATTTCGAGAAACGGCTAGCCAGTCCCCAATACGGATTGTCACTACATCATTTCCCTTCCGAAGGACCAGGGCTCTGACCTCCTCCTGTCCACACAAAGGTCCTGTAATTGAGGAGCAAAGGTAGTATAGAAGGATCATACTACTTGCTTTCATGACTCCCCCTTACTTCAGCAGCACCATCTTGATCGATTTGGTGTACTCTGGTGTGATTAAGCGGGCGATGTAAATGCCGGAAGGAACCTCACTCCCATCGGCGGCGTGACCGATCCAGGTTACCTGATAGTATCCTGGTTTCCGGTGGCCTTCCATGAGGCGGACAATCTCCCGGCCAATGAGGTCGTATACCACAAAGCGTATATCCGCAGCTACGGGCAATTCGAACCGTAGGATTGTAGTCGGATTAAACGGATTCGGGTAATTTTGGTACAGCCGGAATTCGCCGGGCAGACCTTGTTTGGCGGCAATACTGGAAATAAATCCATTTCCGAACAGCATCTTCATCTGATCCGTGTTGGCCTGCAACTCAGCCAATCCGTCCCCGATGACATAACCGACGACTACCCGCACCGAATCCAAAACCGGGATACTCATCGGTCCAACTGATAAAAGTATCCGATAATCGCCAACCGATTCGGGAGCGCTGACGTTGGGAGGATCGGAGAGCAAGTTGAACAAAGTCTCCTCATCACCTACGTCGGGATCACTCCCAATCTCCCACCAGGATAGATGGACATCGAGATCAGCGGGTGACAGAAGCGCCATGCCGATGTAACCCGGGCTCTGAAGGGTTCCCAGATCATCAGGCTCGCCAGTATCATCTTCGGGTATAGCCGGATTATCGCCATCAAACATGAAGATCAAGTCTCTCGAATAGTCAAAGCCGAGTGTATCATCAACGGCGGGAAAATCCGATCCGGGAAAATCAGATACATCAAAGTCAGACCATAATCCGAAATAGACACTGTCCAGTGGTCCGGATTGACCGCTGTTGTAGATCGTGTAGTCCAGCACGATGAAATCCCGGGAAAGGGAATCCGCCCAGGAGTAGCCTCGCTGATCAACTTCGACTCCGATAGGATTATCCGCATATTCATCGTTGAAACGGATCCGCAGATCCTTATCAGAAGTGTCGTTCCCCACTTCCAGATTTGTCAGAGCATTCCAATCCGTATAATCGTAGTACTGTATACTCACCGCCGGCATATGATCCACTTTCGCCCCTACCCAGAAACCACCCGTAAAGAGATAATTGTTCCCCGAACCGCCCGGCCATTCCATCGAGGGTCTACCAACATCCATAGTGCCAATCTCTCCCGTGCTGTTGTAGATCGTCCATAGGTTACCGCCATCCTGAACCTCGCTGATGGTCAGGTAGTAGGGATCTAGGGGAAAAGACAGGCTGTTGCCATCCAGATCCGCAAGCTTGACTTGAAGGACAATCTCAACCTGTGTCATAAATGAACCTATCTCGGTGGTGTAGACATTGTCAGCCGGATTTTCGTCTTCATGAGTCCCGTCATCGTACATCATCGCATCGGGCTGGGAGATTTCATCAATGGAGTAGACCAATTCCACGGATGTCAATTGATCTTCATCATACGCCTCGACCATGACCTTTTGCGCGTCCTCACCCACGACCCCAGGGAAGACCGAGGGAAACAAGGCATATGGAGGGGCGTTTGCGTCCGAGGTTTGGTAGATATCTCCCAACCAGATGCCCGACCAGCCTTGGCGGTAGACCGATTTCCATGCGATGAGCATCCGTGATCCCACCTCCAGAAGTGATGGATATAAATCGCTACCCGCATAGTCCGTGAACTTGGACGGAGGATCCCAACTCGCACCGTTGTCACCGCTCTTGGAATACCACAGGTTGTAGCCAAACCGAGTACCACGGACCGAACTGAATACCAGCCATGCTGTATCTGCCGAATCCACGTACAGATAGGTATCCCGATCGACGCCAGGATCGGAGAACAGTGTGTCCTCCCCGGTCCACGTCAAACCGTTATCGTAACTGAACTGCATCAGAATCTCTCTGTTGCCGCTGACTCTCCCTGAGTAGACCAGCAGCAGGGTGTCATTGGTAAGTGAGTACACCCTCCCGCTGCGGGTCTGGTCTGCAAAGGTGGAATTCAGGCTGATCTCCTCACCGAAACTGCCGTTTTGGAACCTTCTTAGTATGTGTCCTCCTTGTTCAGTGAGGATGAAGTTGAACCAGATAGAACCGTCAGCCACAGTACTGGCCGCCAGGTAAGATGAGCTGGGTGTACTGGAGAACGTATAGATTGCCTCAACCGGATCCCAGGTCACGCCACGGTCGGCACTGGAAGTATGATATATTTCTTCACCGGCAATGTAGTAAACTTGGATTGTCCCGCTCGTGTCCGCAAACGCCGAGGGGCAAACGCCGCACCAGATCTCCCAATCAACAAGTGATGGCTCCCAACTTACACCGCCATTAATCGACAACCTGGTAGCCAGATTACCATAGAGTGCGTAGACCACAAGAACCGAGTCCCCGCCAAGCCGGATCAGGTTAGGACTGTATGCACTGGCCCCAGGATCAGAAATGGGGGTGGGCTCGCTGAAATCCGCCGTGTTTGTGGGATGAGCAAAAGAGAAGGGCATTAGTTCACGCCCGGTTGAAGCACTAGATCCCGGCAGCTGGTATTGCCCCGCGCTGGAGATGCTTTTTCCCTTTCCGTCATATCGGCCTTTCGGATGCTCTTTCCCTAATAGCGAACTCTGCATGAGTGTCAACCAGCCAAGTGCAACAGCGATCATGATTGCCTGGTATCTGAGTGTCTTCATTGTCCTATTCCCTTATTTTACTTCACCATGAACGTTATCGAGTATAGACTACACTTGCATCAGTACAGCTAAATCACGGATGTCCCTCTTATCCTTGTTGATCATACATCATTTTCTTTAGAAGCATAGCAATGGTATATCCTGCCACCACGAAGCCGCCATCGCTGGTCTGCAGGACGGAGTTACCGCCATCATTGAGACTTCCGCCGTCAGTGCGGGTTCAGATGTTGTTACTCTGGGCATTAATAAAGTGAATCGTACAAATGGGAGTAATGGAGAAACGGCAAAGATGATTCATGGCTCAATCCCCCAGCCAACAAGAGTTAAAAAGGAGGCATTTGAGTTCCCCAAGGCATCCGTCATATCGAGATGATTACAGATGCGAAGCTTGATTAATCGGGCGGGACGATGACCAGTGTCTCAGTGGCACTGTTGTCAATCAATTAACTCTGGAGCCTTCGAGGGAAGACCTCCAGTCCAAAGTACGTTATGCTTTGTATAGTAGCAAGCTAATTAAGGAAAATATCATACAGCCATACATAGTTGCACAGGTGGGGATTTAGCTCGTCGACACACCATACGCACCGGGCACAAGACAACCGGCTCCCCGGATCGTAGCTTTCGGCCGTTATGGAATCGGCAGCTCATGCCGCCTTTGTCCCTCCCGGTTCAGCCGGACCGGCGTCTAAAATCCTACTGGAAACGAGGCCGCCTGTGATCCAAGGGGGGTACTCCCTGGAGTGATACCACGGCCTACGTCGGAAACCTTGGTACTAGCGTGGTGCTATCGTGATACTATCGTGATACTATCGTGATACCGGTTTGATCCTGCCGTGAGCGGTTCTTTGACAAAATCCATACCGGCGGCCGGGCTATTTTTAAATCCAAGACTCAATATCTAATTGCCTGTACACCATTCCCCCTTTGCGCCTGGCCTGCTTCCAACTGTATATTTGGCCTCGCTTTTAGGACTGGCAATTAAGGATTGACAAGTAGAAAATGAGCAAGTACTGTCAGGTAACGGGCCGCAAGCCGTCGTTCGGCAACAAAGTGAGTCATGCCCATAACAAGACTCGCCGCCGGTTCGACCTCAACCTGCAGCGTAAGCGCTTCTGGCTGGAGAACGAGCAGCGCTGGGTAACCCTGCGCGTCTCATCCAAGGGTCTGCGTATCATCGACAAGAAGGGCATCGACACGGTGGTGCAGGAACTGCGCACCCGGGGCGAGAAGGTGTGATAGACACTCCATTTCCTTCCTTCCGAGCGCTCATCTGAGCTCACGCCCAAGGCTCAGGGCAATTCTCGAGTATTAAAAAAGCCCCCTCACGCTTCGACCTCGCATGAGGGGGCTTTTCCTATCGGGAGCCCGTCTGCCCCATTCACACAGACGGCTGGCTCCCCGCTCGGGAGGAAGCTTGTGATCGCAAGATAGTCGGTACCTCGAGGTCATCGCTGAAAACTATCGCCTCCTCTTCCTCGCCATCTACCACGGCCATACCCTCACCATCCTTTGGCGCCCTGCGGCGCAGGCGGAAGAAAGGTTCCACGGCGAGCGGATCCCGGATACCGAAGGGAGTGCCCTGAGCAGAGACAGTGCCAGCCACATCCACATTAGACGGCAGCTGGTCCTGGGGCATGTTGAAGCCGGTGGCGATGACGGTAACCCGGAACTCATCCGACAAGTTGCCATCGATGACGGCGCCGAAAATGACGTTGGCATCCATGCCGGCCTCCTCATTGATGATGGAAGTGGCATCGTTCACCTCGTGAAGGGTCATGCTGGGGTCACCGGTAACGTTGACCAATAGTCCCTGGGCGCCCTGGATATTGCAGTTGTGCAACAAGGGAGAGGAGATGGCCTGCTGGGCTGCCAGGATAGCCCGCTCTTCGCCGCAGCCAATGCCCGTGCCCATGATGGCGTCGCCCATGTTCAGCATGATCGTCCGCACATCGGCAAAGTCCAGGTTGATCAGGCCGTGAATATTGATGAGGTCGGAGATACCCCTGGTGGCCTGGTGCAGGATGCTGTCGGCCAGCCTTAAAGCGTCGGCAAAGGTGGTGTCCGGATCGGTGATCCGCAGGAGGGTTTCGTTGGGGATTACCAGGGATGTGTCGCAATATTGGCGTAGCTCCTCGATGCCCACCTCCGCCCGCTGGGCGCGGTGTCGTCCCTCAAAGGCGAAGGGCCGGGTAACGATACCCACAGTCAGGGTGCTCAGTTCACGCGCGATGCGGGCAATGCGCGGAGCGGCGCCCGAGCCGGTGCCGCCGCCCATACCGGCGGTAATGAATACCATGTCGGCACCCGACAGGGCTTTCTCGATGAACTCGTGGTCCTCGTCAACAGCCCGGCGGCCGATGTCAGTATCCGCTCCGGCACCGAGACCCTTGGTGAGGGACTTGCCGATCTGGATCTTTACTTCGGCCAGGTTGCTGTCCAGGTCCTGAGCATCGGAGTTCACAGCGATAAACTCCACGCCCATCAGATTATCTTCAATCATCCGGTTGATGGCGTTGCCACCCGCGCCGCCAACTCCCACCACCTTTATCTTAGCCTTCATCAGGTCATAGTCATCGAATTCGAAGAACATGATCGGTCTCCTCTCCTCGGTTAAAACAACTCTTTGAAAAAGTCTTTCACCTGGCTTACCAGGTTTCTAAGGAACATGGCAACTCCCCCGGATCGTTTAGAGATACCGTAGGTCTCTTCGTGCCCCAGTCCGTAAAGCAGCAGGCCGATGGCGGTGGCGTACTCGGGTGAGCTTACCATGTCCTCCAGGCCAGCCACATGCAGGGGATAGCCAATCTTTATATCAGCGTTGAACACCTCTCCGGCCTTTTCCTCCATCTCCTTAAGGAGCACACCACCGCCGGAGAGCACTACCCCGAACGTGAGTTTGTCTCCCACCTCGCTTTTGCGAATCTGGTTGCGGCACAGCTGCAGGATTTCCTCCAGACGAGGTTCAATAATTGCCGACAGGCCGCGCCGGGTAGTGTTCTGGGGCTGGCGGCCAGCAATACCATCAATGGTGATATCGTTGTCTTCCACTGTGGCAGGAAACTTGGCGTAGCCGTATTCCTTTTTCAGCTCCTCCGCTTTCTCGAAGGTCGTATGTAGAATCTGGGCAATATCGTTAGTGATCCGATTACCGCCGAACGGGATAACGGCCGTATGACGCACCCCGTCGTCATAGAACACGATAATCTTCGTGGTGTCAGCCCCGATGTCGATCAGCACTACTCCCTGTTCCTTTTCCGTCTGCTCAAGAACCGCGGCAGACGATGCCAGGGGCGCGAGAACCAGAGCTTCTACATACAAGCCCGCTGCATCCACGCACCGCAGGATATTCTGAGCAGCCGAACTATCAATGGTCACCAGATGAACCCTGGCTTCCAGACGGTGGCCGATATGACCGAGCGGGGTTTTAATGCCGCCTAGGTGATCCACCTTGAATTCCTGCGGCAGCGCATGCAGAATCTCACGGTCATCAGGCAGAGTTATGGCCTTCGCCTGTTCCAGAACCCGCTCTACATCATCCTCGGAAATCTCCTGAATATCGGTCATCAAGGACTCACCGCGACTGACGGTGATGACACCAGTATTGTTAATACTGCGGACCTGCTCACCAGAGATGGCCACATAGATACTATCCATCTTCATGTCTGCCTGGGTCTCCGCTTCATTGACCGCCGCTTCGATGGAGGCAATGGTCTCTTTCACATTCACTACCATGCCCTTGCGTATGCCTGTTGAAGGAGCATTTCCCACACCCAGGAGGTGCAGCTTGCTGTTTTCGTCTACCTGCGCGATAATAGCGCAGACTTTGCTGCTGCCAACATCCAGAGCAGAAATCAATCTTTGCTGGGTATCATGTGATGTCATTGTCCTAGGCCCGTTCACGTACAATTACCTGCCGTTCATAACGTAGATCGATGTAAGAATAGTCCATAAGGCTCCGTTTCCCTGAAATAGTGAGTAAGAACGCATCCAGCATGGCGATACGCCGCTCCAGGTCATGACCACCCAGACGAACCGCCGTTGAGGTTTCCGCCATATACAGGGTGATCTCTCCATTATCAGCGAAAACCAGTTCACTCAGATCCCGGTACAGGTTCGGAAAGAACCCGTGGAAGTAATTAAGGATCTCCCAAGCCTGCCTGAGCTGCTCGTGTTCTCCAACGTGGCCGGCTGTCAGGGCGTTGAGGGTGGAGTCTGCTCCTGATACGGTAGGCAGTTCCAGGTCAAATCGCCTGTGAGGCAGCGGAAGAGTCTCCCCTTCAGCGGTGAGAATGTAATATTCTGGCGCAGCCACATAAGCCATGGGCTGGTTTTCTACTATGTCAATAAATAGGGTATGAGGGAGCTTTCGCCCCAACCTAACGCCGTAGACGTAATTGAGCACCTCAACGCGCTCCTGGACAGCAGACAGGTTAACTTCAAATACGCTCCCGATGAGGGGGAGTGCCATGGCATCCACTACTTCTGCCCGGGTCAGTATGTTGTTGCCCCGTACCTCAATCCGCCTCAAATCGAACATCCCCATTGCGCGGGCATAGCTGAGAATGCCTTTGGTCATAAACCATCCCGCTACCGATACCCCAAAAGCCGTCACTGCCAGACGGGCCCATTTCCCAAGATGCTTTAGACGGTATGGATTTTTACCCGGCAAGTCCTTCATCCTCCCAGTATCCGGGTTGAAATCCCAAGGTCCTGATCTCCAGTTCCAGCTGGGTACCGAACTGCTGTCTGACTGTCCGGGTAGCCAGCTTGATCAGGAAAGCAATATCTTCGGCAGTGGCCTTGCCGTAGTTGACAAAGAAGTTGCCGTGTTTGACGGATATCTCGGCATCGCCGCGTTTGGTACCCTTCAGACCGGCTTTGTCAATAAGCATCCCTGCTGTCAGGTCTGATGCCGGATTCTTGAAGACGCTTCCCGCTGACCGCTGTTTCAAAGGCTGGCGTGCTTTCCTTTCATTCAGGAACCGCTGCTGCAGATCAGCGATGGTTTCCGGGGGCCCGGCCTTCAAATGGAACTCAGCTTCAAGTATGATCTCATCAGGCCGGAAGCCGGAGCTGCGGTAGCCGAACTGCAGGTCCTCCCGCCGGTAGATCCGCTCCTTGCCATCAAGGGTTAAAGTACGCACCCGGTCCACATGAGTCGAGATTTCCCCGCCGAAGGCGCGGGCGTTCATTATCAGGGCTCCTCCAACGGTTCCTGGTACGCCGACTAGGTTCTCGACCCCGACCAGCCCGGCCTGAAGACATCGGTTTACCAGATAACCGAGTGTAACCCCGGCCCCAGCCGTCACGCTGCTGCCATCGATGTGGAAGTTGTTCAGGCAGTCCGCTAGAGAGATAACGATACCTGGTACTCCCGTGTCGCTCACCAGGCAGTTGCTGCCCGAACCCATGACAGTCACAGGGATAGCCTCCTGTGAAACGATCCTTAGCATGCGAGCCAGTTCCTTGTTGTCTCCCGGCAAGAAAAAGGCCTCTGCGGGACCGCCGATCCCATATGATGTATGCCGGCTGAGAGGCTCATCAAACAGTATCTGGCCTTTGCTGACACAATCACTGATCGCAGTTTGCTGCTTCGGGTCCATTATCGCTCTGCTGCTCCAGTTGCTGCCCCGCGGGCGATCACTTCGGCATAGGCATTTCGAATCTTCTGGTTGTAGCTGGTAATATCTCCGGCACCCATGGTAATGACCATATCACCCGCTTTGATCAGACCGGCCACTATAACGGGCAAATCGTTCTTATCCGGTGCATAGGTGACCTGCTTGTGGCCGAAACATACCGCATCGTTCGCAATCAGTTCCCCGGTGATGCCTTCGATGGGGTCTTCCCGCGCAGGATAGATATCGGTGACTACCAGCTCGTCGCTGGCCAGAAAGCTGCGGGCGAAATCTTTGTGGAAGTCCCGCGTGCGAGTGTAAAGGTGAGGCTGGAAGACAGTAACCAGCCGTCGGTCCCAACCCTGGCGGGCCGCCTGGAGAACTACGGCCGCTTCCCTTGGATGGTGAGCATAATCGTCCACGAAGATGACATCACCGATAGTCTCCATGATCTCAAAACGGCGGTTCACACCGGTAAATTGGGCCAGACCTGAGAGAGCTTCCACCAGAGGTACTCTCAGCTCCAGGCCTACCGCTACGGCGGCCAGAGCATTCTTGACATTGTGCTCGCCGGGTACCTGCAGCTTTGCCTGGACCGGTTCTTCGTCGGGGACGATCAATTCAAACTCGACACTGGTTTCATGGTATACCGCTTTTCGCGCCCGAACGTCCGCCTGGGGTGCCATGCCGTATGTCGTAACCGGCCGCTGCAGCTGTGGCAGGAGCGCCTGAATGCTGGGCTCGTCCAGACAGACCACCACCCGGCCATAAAACGGCACGGTGTTGGCGAATGAAGCAAAGGCCTGACTGAGTTCGTCAAGGTTCCTATAACAGTCCAGGTGTTCCAGGTCAAGGTTGGTAATCACAGCCACCGTGGGTCGTAGGGAGAGGAAGCTGCGATCAAACTCGTCAGCTTCCACGACGATGATGTCTCCCTGGCCACGGCGGGCGTTGGTGGCCAGGCTTCTCACAATACCACCAATGACCATGGTGGGATCACGGTGGGCAGTGGTAAGCATCGCCCCGATCATGGATGAGGTGGTGGTCTTGCCGTGTGTCCCTGCTACCGCAATGCTGGTTTCGGCGACCTTGAGGAGTTCACCCAGCATCTCGGCCCGCCGGATGACCGGGATATTACGGCTGTGGGCGGCCTCGATCTCAGGATTGTCAGGTCTGACCGCCGAGGAATAAACCACCATATCACAATCGTCGATATTTTCAGGATGGTGCCCCTCACAGAAGCGGATGCCGGCCTGTTCCAGTTTGTCAGTGATTTCCGAGCGACGCAAGTCAGAGCCGGAGATCTTAAAGCCTAAAATATGCAACAGCTCGGCCATGCCGCTGATGCCAATACCTCCCAGGCCGATGAAATGAATCTTTTTAATACGACCGAACATTATTTCTCAGCCAACTCCAGGATATGTTTCACGATAGTCTCAGCGGCATCGGGCCGGGCCAAGCTCTGAGCCCGTTTCCCCATGGCCTTCAGTTGATCGGGATGCTTGATAAGCCGTTTGACTTGTTCTTCCAGCTTGCCACGGAGCAGATCACTCTGGGGAATCAGCCGTGCTGCTTTTTTCTTTACCAGAACCTGGGCGTTTAGGGTCTGGTGGTCAGCGGCAGCAGTTGGCAGGGGGATCAGGACAGATGGGCGGCCGAGATAGGTGAGTTCGGCGAGGGTCATGGCTCCCGCCCGGCTCACAATCAGATCAGCAGCCATGAATGCGGCGGCCATATCATTGATAAACGGGACAAGGGTCACCCTTTTATCGGTACCGATTGCCTTCCTGAGACGTTCGAAGTGAGCCGACCCTGTCTGCCAGAATAGATACGCCTTCATCTTTTCAGTGTAGGTGGACCAGTGAGTCAGGAAATGGTTATTTAAAGGTCGGCTACCCTGGCTACCGCCGAGGATAAAAACCACCTGTCCCCGTATTGGCAGTCCCAGCTGCTCCCGAGCCGCCCTCCGATTGGGGAGATGGTTGCTGTTAAATCGGACAGGATTGCCAGTGAGCACCCACTCACAGGCCTGGAAGTACTGGGCCGATGATTTATAGGTGAGGCAAACCAGCTCAGCTCTTCGTGCCAGCCGCCGGGTGGTCATACCGGGATAGGCGTTCTGTTCATGAACCAGGGTTGGTATCCCCCGTCCCTGGGCTACCATGAGTGGCAAGCCGGAAGCATAGCCACCCGTCCCTACCACTACATGTGGTTCAAACTCATTCATGATCTGGCGGCAGCGCCGTCGAGAGACCGCGAACCTCCAGGGGAAGATGAGATTGCGCCCGAGAGACACCGGCCCCAGGCCGCGCTGAATGCCGCGAATATTCAGAGGATAGAAGACCTCGTTCTCCCCCGACAGGACACGCGCTTCCAAGCCGTACCGGGAGCCCACAAAGCGGATATCGCAGGTTTGGTCTACTGCTCTCAAGCCCCGGGCAATGGCCAGTGCCGGAAAAAGATGACCACCTGTGCCGCCGCCAGCCAACAAAATACGCAGCCTCTTATGATCTCGCTTTGGCATGAACCAGGTTCCGATCCCACCGTCTCCGGCGGGTTGCAGATGAAATGTTCAATAATATCCCCAGGCTGATCAGAGTGAAAACCATATGGGTGCCTCCGTAGCTGATAAGCGGCAAGGGAATCCCGGTGTTGGGAAAAACTTCCGTTACTACGGCCGCGTTAACCAATACGTAGGTCATGAGGTTGAACACGATGCCCAGGGCCAGGAACATGCCGAACCGGTCGGGGGCATTTCTGGCGATAACAATACCCCGTTGAAAGAGCCAGAAAAATGCTATTAGCAACAGTATAGCTCCCACAAAGCCCAGCTCTTCACCAACGATGGCGAAAACAAAGTCGGTGTGCGGTGCCGGCAGAAACAGCTTCTTTTCTACGCTGTTACCCAGTCCCTGACCCAGCCAGCCGCCGTTGCCCAGACTGATCAGTGACTGGGAGATCTGGTATTCTGCTTTGGGCGAATCTATCAATCCCAGGAATGTTTGGATTCGCACCAGGCGATAGGGCTTTATTATCATAATCAGCGTCAACAGAGGCAGTGATATTGCCGAGAGGCTGGCCAGATGCTTCCCCCGCACACCTCCCAGAAACAGCATCGTGAGCCCCAATAATCCTAACAGAGCGGCCGTCGAAAAATCGGGCTCCAGAATAATAAGCAACATTGTGCATCCGATAACCACTACCGCAGGTAAAAAGCCGCGACCTAAATGTGTGATGTGGGCACCCTTGCGGTCCAGATAGGCAGCAAGATAGATGATAAGACTCAGACGGGCAAAATCGGATGGCTGAACTGAGATAGGCCCTATCGGGAGCCAGCGCCCCGCTCCTTCCCCGCCAGTAGCGTGATGAACAATCGGAGTGATAACCAGCAGGAACAGGGAACCCACAAGCAGCCAATTGGCGAATCCCTTCAGATGGTGATAGTCCAGACGGCTGCAGATGAAAAGCAGAGCAGCTCCCAACAAGACCCGGACCACCTGGCGCTTGAGGAAGAACATATGATCACCGGTAAGTTCCACGGCCGTGTCGGCGCTGGAGCTATACAGCATCACAATCCCCACCCCAACGAGGCCGAAAGTGAGCAGCAGGGTCCAGGTATCATATCGCTGTGTTGTGGCGACGCTACGCATGAACCGTCTCCCGCTGATAAGCAAGGACAAGTCGGCGGAAAGTATCACCACGCTCTTCGAAATTGGTGAATTGATCGAAGCTGGCGCAGGCTGGAGCTAGGAGCACAACATCACCGGGTTCACCGGCCCGATGGGCATCTTCCACAGCTGCGGCGAATTCTCTCTCGAAATGGACGGGGACCAGTCCCTGGAAAATCCCCATGAGCCGTAGCCCCGCCTGGCCGTAAGTAACAAGTCGCTTCACCTTGTTACTGATCAGGTTGGTGAGCTCGGGGTAGTCGGTGGCCTCCTTCTCACTGCCGCCAAGGATAAGGATGATGCTGCTGTCAAAGCTGGCCAAAGCCGCCCGGGTTGAGGCCACATTGGTGGCTTTGGAATCGTTGTAATAATTAACACCGTCAATCTCCGCTATCAGTTCCAGCCGATGCGGCAGCCCTTTGAATCGTCGCATCACGAGGGTAATGGCGGACTCCGATACGTCCATAAGATGAGCGACTGAAGCCGAAGCGAGAAGGTTCATTACATTGTGGGAGCCGGGCATGGGAAGCTGGTTCAGAGGGAGAAGCCGCTCTCCCTGGTGGAGAATCCAACCACTTTCGCACGTGAATAAGGACTCCTCAGCGGGTTCAAAGGCAAAGGGAACAGTGTTCTCCTGCCCCGTGAAAGCGGTGTGGAAGAAACTGTCATCCCGGTTATACACGATCCACCCGGTTTCGTCCATGTTCTTGACCAGCTTCAGTTTGGCCTGCCCATAGGCCTCCATGCCAGGATATCGATCCAGGTGGTCGGGAGATAGGTTCAGGAATACGGCCACGTCGGGCTTGAAACACTCCAGGTGTTCGGCCTGGAAACTGCTCACTTCCACCACCTGTACCGGCGTGACCGGCTTCAGCTTGGACTCTTCTAGGACATTGTCTGCGAAAGGGACTCCTATGTTGCCGCCCAGGAAGCTGCGGAACCCACCGGCCGCCATCATCTGGTGGATCATGGTAGTGACCGTCGACTTGCCATTGGAGCCGGTGACGGCGATAACCGGTGCAGAGGTGAACCTGCCGGCCACATCCACCTCGCTCAGTACGGGCAGTCCCCGCTCCAGGAAGGAGGTTGCCAGAGGATGAGTATCCGGAACACCTGGGCTCAGCACCAGGACCGCGGCCTTGAGCTTATCAGGCGCATAACCTTCGGTAATAATTGCGATATCTGGTATGTCCAGGGTTCGGGTAATTTCTTCCCGGGTCTTGCTGTCGTCTACCACGGTGACGCGAGTCCCGGTGGCGTGCAGGAGCCGGCAGACCGCCAGCCCGCTGCGAGCGGCCCCAAGGACCAGAACCTCCTTGCCGGACAGGTCATTGGCGGTGGTGGAGAGGGTTGTTTTGGATGCGGATATCACTACAGTACCTTGAAGGTCGATAGGCTTAGCAGCGCCAGGAGGATACCCATGATCCAGAACCGGATAACCACGCGGCTCTCGGGCCAGCCGCACAGCTCGAAATGATGATGCAAAGGTGCCATGCGGAATACCCTCCGGCCTTCGCCGGTGATGCGCTTGGACAGCTTAAAGTAGCCCACCTGGACCATTACACTAAGGACTTCCGCGACGAATATTCCGCCGATGAGTAACAGGAGGACTTCCTGCTTGAGGATTACCGCCATGCAACCCAGCGCCGCGCCCATTGCCAGCGAGCCGGTATCTCCCATGAAGACCTCCGCGGGCTTGGCATTAAACCAGAGGAACCCCATGCACGCCCCCAGGAGGGCCATTGCAAAAATGAACAGCTCCCCCGTTCCGGGCAGGTAGAAAATATTGAGGTAGTCACTGAAGTCCACCCGTCCCATGATATAAGCAATAGCACCAAAAGCCAGCACAGCCACAGCCATCAGCCCGGTGGCTAAACCGTCGAGGCCATCAGTAAGGTTGACGGCATTGGAGAATCCGGTAATAACCAGCATCACCAGCGGAATGTACAGGAAACCCAGGTCCAGCGATCCGTTGGCCACGAAGGGAAGGCTGATGGAAGAGCGGATTTCCGCGTTAGCCGGCCAGAAGTACAGCCAGCCGCCGATGATCAATCCCAGGCTGATCTGCCCAGCCAGTTTGCGACGGGCGACAAGTCCATCAGGATACTTCCGGATGTCCTTCAGGTAGTCATCGTACAGGCCGATGAGACCCATCCACACCAGCGCCAGCAGGACCATAAGTACGTAAGGCTGCTCAAATCGGGCAAGCAGGATCGTGGGCAGCAAAACTGCGATGAGAATAATCGTGCCACCCATGGTAGGGGTTCCCTTCTTGGTGGCGTGAGCAGTGGGTAACGTAGGGCCGATGGTTTCCCCAATCTGCATACGGGTGAGCCAGCGGATCATGGCCGGACCTATCCAGAAGGTAATGAGTAATGCCAGCACTGCCGCGGAAGCGCCGCGAAAGGTGATATACCGCAATAGGTTGAAACCGAAAAACCAATCCCGGAGCGGCAGGAGCAGATGGTACAGCATGGCTAGCGGTTGAATACCTCCTTTATAACGGTTTCCATGGCCATTCCCCGGCTGCCTTTGACGTAGACTACGTCTCCTGCTGCCACGGTCTGGGCTAGCGTGTAGCTCAGCTCCGACTTATCACCGTAGTGATGGGCTTCCATACCTGCCGAGAGGGCGGTGCAATAGGTGCCCCTAGTCTCCGGACCATAGCAGAGCATTAAATCTATGCCACGAGCAGCTGCGAACTCACCCACCAGCCGGTGATGTTCCTCCGAAAATCGGCCCAGTTCCAGCATATCACCAATCACTGCGATGCGCCGCCCTTCGGATGGAAGATGGAGCAGCGTTTCCAACCCGGCCAGAGTTGAGGCCAGGTTAGCGTTATATGAATCGTCTATTACGGTAACGCCGTTAAAGTGTAAAATTTCCCCGCGGCCCGGGGGAGGCGTAAATCCTTCGATAGCTTCTTTGATCTCCTCCGGCGTTACCTCGAAACGCTCTGCTATGGCGACCGCGGCCAGGGCATTCGCTGCCAAGTGGGCACCCGCTTGTGGGAGCCGGATACGTAGTTCTGTGCCCACAACCAGTACACCGCCGGGCGCAGCCTCCTCATAGCGGCCGGTTACATCGGCGGGACGGTCAAAACCGTAGGTATAGCGCCAGGCGG
Organism: Fidelibacterota bacterium; assembly: GCA_020354025.1. Lineage (GTDB taxonomy): Bacteria > Fidelibacterota > Marinisomatia > SCGC-AAA003-L08 > TS1B11. The sequence goes on from CP070638.1 coordinate 1,133,800, forward strand.
GAGTCTCCATGCGGGCTATGGCTGGATCGTCCACATTCACTACAGCGGTCCCATCGGGCGGCAGGGCTTTGAACAGGGCTGCCTTCTCCCGGATGACACCCTCCTTATTCTTTAAATTGACTACATGGGCCTCACTTACGTTCGTGATCAGACCCACCTCCGGCTGGGCCAGACGGGCCAGGTAGGCGATCTCACCGGGCCGGTTGGAACCCAACTCCAGGACCGCAATCTCGTTCTTCTGACCGATACGCAGGAGAGTCAGTGGCAGACTAATGGTGCTGTTGTAACTGCCCTCCGTCCCCAGCACCTTGTACTTCATTGCTAGGATCCCCACCACCAGGTTCTTGGTAGTGGTCTTGCCGTTGGAGCCGGTAATAGCCACCACACGCGGCTGATACATTTGCCGCCAGACCTGAGCCAGGGCTCCCAATTCCCGAATGTTGTCAGCTACCTTGATGACGACAGCGGGAGGAGCCAGCGGGGAGATATCCCGCTCTACCATCACTGCTACTGCGCCGGCTTCCATCGCTTCGGAAGCGAAATCGTGGCCATCTGCCCGGCTGCCCACGATAGGTACGAACAGGTCCCCAGCCCGGGCCTTCCGCGAGTCGATGGTGATCCCCCTGATCTCAGGGATGCTTCCCAGGCCATAACGATCTTGCAGTAGCCTGGTGAATCGCTTCGATTCGGCCAGTTCAATCCTCATCACACAGCTCTACCACAGATATTTCTGCAGGTGTCTTCTCCGCATGTTCTGCGGTTATCCCTGATATGTTTCGACGATTTCAACATCGTTATGATAAACTTTTTCGGTCCCGATGACCTCATAATCCTCCCGGCCCTTACCGAGGATCAGGAGGATAGAGCGGTCAGTCATGTTGCCCAAGACATTGAGCAGGGCTTCCCGTCGATCGTTAATGACCACGTGTTTGCCGTGGTTCAGCCCTTTCATGATGTCGGCGTTGATCTGTTCCAGGCTCTCGGTCCGGGGATTATCAGAGGTAATTATGAGCCGGTCCGAATAGGTCTCAGCCTGGGCGGCCATGAGTGGACGTTTAGCACGGTCTCTATCGCCACCGCAACCGAAAAGAGTGATGATCTCCACATCCCTGGATGCCAGCTGACGGATTGTGCCCAGCAGATTGGCGTAGGCATCCGGAGTATGGGCATAATCAATGAAAATTCTTCCCTTAGCGGCGGAAGGAATACACTCCAGTCGGCCAGGAACTGTCGTTACCGTCGAGATACCTTCCTGAATCGCAGTTATAGGGATACCAAGGGTTAGAGCTGTTGCAGTAGCAGCCAGCAGGTTCTCCAAGTTATACTGCCCCATAAGCCGGCTCTCAATAGAGAACGCCTGATCCTGATAAACCAGGTTGGCCACTGTGATCTCCAGGCTCAGTCCCATTTCAGTTACCCATAAGTCCGTCTGGCCGGAGCTGTCGGAGAGGTCTGTATCCTTCCTCAGACTGTAAGTAACCACCGGTCCCTGAGCCGCCTCGATAAAGTACTCCGCATGTGGATCATCCCGGTTGACAATGGCGGGCCGGTCGGGAGGCAGCAGGTGGAAAAGGCGCAGCTTGGACTCCAGGTAGTCATCCATGTCGTGATGGTAGTCCAGATGGTCCTGGGAGAAATTGGTGAAAACCGCCAGATTGAAGTCAACATCATCCACACGGCATTGTTTCAGAGCATGAGATGAGACTTCCATCACTATCCTCTGAATATCTTTTTCCCGGAGGTCGGATAAAATCCGGTGGACCTGATTGGCCTCCGGTGTGGTGAATCCGGTGGACTGCCTGGTCTGGTCCCACCGCAACCCCAGGGTACCGATGACAGCAGTGGGAAGCTGATGGACTCGAAGGATAGCCGCCAGGATCTCCGAAGTGGTAGTCTTCCCATTTGTACCAGTGATGCCGATGACGGATATCCGCCTGCTGGGGTGCTGATAGAAGTTGGCCGCCATGCGGGAATACGCTGCCGGCAGGTTTTCCACCTCGATGTAGGGGCATAAAAAAGTTTGGGATTGCGGCGAAGGACCTACCACTACTGCTGCGCCGTTGTCAATAGCTTGCGGGATATACTCGATCCCTTGGACATGCAGCCCGGGGAGAGCCACGAATAGGCCGCCGGGTATCACTTGCCGGGAGTCGTGAGTCAGGCCGTTGATATCCAGGTCCGGTAGCGGGGCTCTGGTGTGGATTCCGTTCATGATCTGCTGCAGAAACATCACCGCTATTCGCTTTCCGGGGCGAGCGTGATCAGGCATACCTCGTTAAAATCTACCAGCGTTCCTGGTTTTATGGACTGCCGCACTACGCGTCCGAACCCTTCCATCTGCAGCCGTACACCAGCCCGTCGTGCCAGCCGCAGGGCTTTGCGCAGACTGGACCCCCGGAAATCTGGTACCACACCCGGGGTGGTGTCAGCAGGTAATAGCCCGGCGGTGGCTAGGGTATAGGGGGTATGCAACTTTTCCTGTGCAGACATTTGCGACGGCTGTGGCGGGATATAAAAATCGTCATCCTGATTCAGGATACGTTTGATGGTGTTACGGACGATTGGTGCTGCCGCTCCGCTTCCGAAATGGCTGCCATACTTCGGGCTGTCAACAGCAACCAAGCAAACCAGTTTGGGCTCGTCAGCCGGGAACATCGCAGCGAAGGTGGCTACAAACTCCTTATCGGAATAGCTACCATCAAGGAACTTCTGGGCTGTTCCTGTTTTTCCGGCGATGGCGTAACCTGGCAGGCGGGCTTCACTTCCGGTGCCCTCTTCAACCACGTAGTAAAGAATGCGCCGCAACTGCTCCATAGTGGCAGGTGACGCCACCCGGCGAATGACTTCGGGACGGTTAGTGACCAGTTCTTTCCCCTCCGGGCTTTGTATGTCGGCTACAAGCAAGGGTCGCATGAGCTGGCCTCCGTTTGCAACCGAGCTGTAAATCAAGCCCAGTTGAAGCGTAGTTACGCCAACTTCATGTCCCATGGCAATCCCACCAGTTGATACTGCGCTCCAATCCACAGGTTTCCTGAGAAGTCCCGGTGATTCGCCCGGTAAGCCGATGCCAGCGCGGGCTCCCAAACCGAAGCGGTAACAAAATTTGTAAATGAGGTCCGGTCCGAGATTCTCGGCAATCTTGACAATACCGATATTGCTGGAATGGGCTATGATTTCCGAAAACGTCAGGGTGTCGCTGGGAAAGGTGTCCTTTATCAACAGGCTGTGATAGGCAAACTCTCCGTTTTCACAGTCGAATTCATCGACAGGGGAACAAATTTGGGCATCCAGGGCAGCGGTGGCGGGAACCACCTTGAGGGTAGACCCCGGTTCATACATATCGGTAATTGCCCTCAAACGCTGGTCAGCCGCTGGACTCGCCCATGGGCGATTGGGATCAAAACTGGGGTGTTGAGCTAGTGCCAGTATCTCTCCGGTCCGGGGATCTATCAGAATTCCATGGATTGTCCTGGGTGCCAGGCGTTCATAAGCCCGGGCCAGCTCCTCCTGGAAAATGGACTGATAGTCGATATCGATGGTCAGCCGGAGCCGGGCTCCGTGAATGGGCATCTGGCCATTATCCCCTGAAGAAAAGAGGACACGTCCCTTCGCGTCTCGTCTTAATACCTGCCATCCTTTCTTGCCGCGAAGGAACGTGTCATACTCTAATTCAATCCCGGAGATACCTTTACCATCGACATCGGTGAAGCCCACCAGCGGGGCAATTATGTGTCCGTAGGGGTAGCGCCGCCGGACTTCGCGGCGCACAATAAGCCCTTGAGGCTGGTGGGCGAGAATTTCTCCGCACCGGCTACGGGAAACGTTGCGTTCCAGCCAGACAAACGACCGGTCAGCGGCCAGCTGTTTTCGGTAATAAGCTGCTGGACGATGGAAGGTACGGGCAAATAGAGTCACCAGAGTATCAGGGTGTTCAATTACCTGGGGATCGGCGGCGAAAGAGTAATGTATGATGTTAGATGTGAGTAATTCACCATTCCGATCCTCGATATTTCCCCGGATGGCAGGCAGGACCTCCACATTGGTACTCTGGCGCTGTGCCCTGTTGTGATAAACATCGTGTTCTAAAATCTGGACGTAAAACAGTTTCCCTATCACCGCCAGCAGCAAGCCAGTTACCAGGGTGTTCACCAGAATAACCCGCGGCCGATACTGGAGGTACAGCCGTGTCATTAGTCTGGCTCCGAGAGGTATACGATGAGCGACTCGGCCGGGGGAATTACCATTTCCAGCCTGAGTCGGGCAATGCCGGTGATCCGGTCGATCTGGGAGAGCTGGTCAATAGTTACCTGTAATTCACGGTTGATATTTTCCATCTCCAGTATCTGTTCCTTTTTTTCAATCAGGCTCTTTACAGCCATGTCTGTCTGATTATAGATCCACAGGTAGGAGATAGCTGCGCTTACCAGGAAGAAGGTCCAGAAAAAGAAAGTGATGGGAGAAGGACCGTGGCTGCGTTTCCTCCGAGAACGAACACTAGAATGTACCTTACGGCGTACACCACCCATCACAGTCGCTCCGCTATGCGTAATTTCGCCGATCTGCTTCGGGGATTGAGGGCTATTTCCTCTGATGACGGGGTAATAGGTTTGCGAGTGAGGACTTTGAATGAAGCCGTGTGCCCGCAAATACATTGGGGGAAATACGTCGGACAGAGACAGTCCTTTGACTCTCGGGCAAAGAACTGCTTTACTAACCGGTCTTCTAGGGAATGGTAGGAGATAATTATCGCCCGGCGGCCCGATTCCAGTAGTCCATTAAGGCGTTCCAGGGTTGCCTGGAGCATATTCAGTTCATCGTTGATAAATATTCGTAAAGCCTGGAAAACCCTGGCCAGAGATCTGTCAGCGAGGGGACCTTTGGCGACAGTTCGCACGGTTTCTGCCAGTTCGCGGGAGGTGGTGAGACGGCCAGCCGCAGCCTCATTATGGATGGCTTGTGCAATGGCACGAGCTTGGCGTTCCTCCCCATATCTGGTCAGAATACCGGCCAGAGCCTCAGGCGTCATATGCAATAGTACTTGGTGCAAAGGCCTCCCATGACTGGAGTCGAAACGCATGTCCAATGGCTCGTCCGACTGATAACTGAATCCTCGGCCGCTGGCCTCCAGGCTGAAACTGGACAATCCCAGATCGAGTAGCACGCCCTGACACTCCTTTACCGCCAGCTCTTGCAGAAATAGCGCCGTCTGTGCATAGGACCCCTGGCGTAGAACCACTCGTAAATCGGCGGCCAGGTGATCCCGGGCAACGGCCAGGGAACCGGCGTCAAGGTCAATACCTAACACCCTCCCCTTCAGCGAGAGCCGGGAAAGGATGCCGGCGGTGTGCCCACCTGTACCCACAGTACCATCTACATACCATCCATCGGGAGTGGTAACCAGCCAGTCCAGGACTTCGTCTACCATTACAGGGGTATGGCTGATTCCCTGGATAAGTCCGCTCATAAGGGTCAGGAGAATACTTCATCAGAAATGGCATCCATTTCATCCTGCTGGTCGGCGAACTGGTTATCGGATTCATCGAGCCGCTCCGGGTTCCAGATTTCGATATGATCGAGCATACCCACGATCTCTATGCCCTTCTCAATGCCGGCATAATTAATCAGCTCAGCGGGTAGTGCAACCCGGCCTTGTTGGTCGTACTGCACAGCTTCAGCGTAGCGCACAAAGTTCCTAGTATAGTGTCGGTGGAGTGCGCGTCTTTTGTTCAGCCTGATCAATTTTTCAACAATCTGTTTCCAGACCTCCACCGGATATAGAACAATACAGGAATCAGCCCCCCTAGTAGCCACAAATGTGCGGTCGTTGGCCGGATTCAGGGCCTTCCGCATTTTAGCCGGAATATTAGCCCGACCTTTGGCATCAAGGGTGTAACTGTAGCTGCCAGTAAATGAACCGTCGGTTGAATTCAATTCGCTATCCTGCTTGCTAGGATGAGTCTCCAGATTCCGCTATACAATCGAGCACCAGTCAGTAAGGTGCGCAATTTCAGGGATATCTACCCACCTTTACCCACAAACATATTAGTTTTACCCGCCAATGTCAAGGGAAATAGGAAATAAAAATTGTCCACCAGTTTTGCCGTTTGAAGTGCGATTCTTTCATCTTTGGAGGCTTTTTTTCAGCAAGAAAGATTCACATAAGGGAAAAAACAATCCCGCCACTTTTAGATGATCTCTTACTTCGTTTAGATTGACTTGCCAATAGCCGTAATAACGGATTTGGGAGTAAAACTCGTTGGAACAATATTGAAATTGCGGTCGACTTTTTTTGGTTGTGCATAACCTACATTTCCAATTAAGTTATTACGAAATGATTTTGCAGCACGTCCATCATCACCATTTTCATGGACTCGATACCTAAGGGGAATTCGAGGGGTTCGTGCTGTAAATAAATCGCAGCGTAAAAAGTTTGACTGAAAACCCTCGGAAGCCCCGAGGGTTTTTATTTATACAGGAGGATATTATCACGATGGCAAACATTCTGAAGCTGGGATTGCCCAAGGGCTCGTTACAGGAGAGCACCCTGGCCATTTTTAAAAAAGCCGGGTGGAACTTCATCGTCTCCAACCGTACCTACACTCCCTACTGTGACGATCCCGAGCTGGAGTCCCTGCTCATTCGTGCCCAGGAGATAGCCCGGTACGTGGAGCAGGGGATCTTCGACGTGGGCATCACCGGCAAGGATTGGATTCTGGAGAATGACGCCGATATTGAGGAGGTCTGTGAACTGGTGTACGCCAAGTCCTCCCTGCGGCCGGTGCAGTGGGTGCTGGCGGTGCCCGAGGAATCACCGGTGAAGTCGGTAAAGGACCTGGAGGGCAGGCACATCAGTACCGAGGTAGTGAACCTCACCCGGCAGTATCTGGTCAGACAAGGGGTAAAAGCGGAAGTGGAATTTTCCTGGGGAGCCACGGAAGCCAAGCCCCGGCTGCTTTCGGACGCTATTGTCGAGGTAACCGAGACCGGCTCCTCCCTGCGGGCCAATAAGCTGCGTATTGTGGATACTATATTGAACTCCACTACCCGATTTATCGCCAACAGGGAGGCCTACCAGGATCCGTGGAAGCGGCAGAAGATTGACAACATGGCCCGTCTCCTGCAGAGCGGCATCATGGCAACAGGTCACGTGGGGCTGAAAATGAATGTCTCCAGTGAGAAACTGGACCGGATCATGGCCATGCTGCCGGCGATGAAAACCCCGACTGTGAGCCAGCTTTATAATGGTTCCGGGGCGGCGGTGGAGGTGATCGTTGAAGAGAAAACGGTACGGGAAATTATTCCCACCCTCATCCAGGCCGGTGCTACTGACATCATCGAGTACCCGCTTAACAAGGTGATTCCGTAGATGAACATTCTACCTATCATCACCAGCGAGACCCAGTTCAATGAGCGGCTGGAGCGCCGCCAACAAGCCCTGGACGAGACTCGGACATCGGTATCGGATATCCTTGCCAGGGTAAAAAAGGAGGGAGACCGGGCCCTGCGCCAGCTGACGGAAAGGTTCGACGGCGTCAGGATTGACGATCTGATGGTTCCCGACCAGCAACTGGAGGTGGGCAGAGGTTCCCTTTCAGGACAGATGGAAACGACCATCCTCGCCGCCGCCGCCAACATCCGAACCTTCCATGAGCGCCAGATTCCGACAGGCTTCGCCATTACCCGGAAAGACGGCATGGAGGCTGCCTGGCGCTGGCGGCCGATCCAGCGGGTGGGGGTATACATCCCGGGCGGCCGGTATCCCCTCCTCTCCACCATACTGATGACGGTCATTCCCGCCCAGGTAGCAGGTGTGGCTGAAATTGTGGTTTGCACTCCGCCTGGCCCCTCCGGCTATCCTGCTGACGCCATATTGGGAATTTGCGCCCTCCTGGGTATCCGGGAGGTCTATCGTATCGGTGGCGCCCAGGCCATTGCAGCATTGGCGTACGGCACTGAAACCATCCAGGCCGTAGACAAGATCACCGGTCCGGGCAGCATTTACGTAACCAGCGCGAAGGAAGCGGTATCCAGCCAGGTGGGCATTGATATGCTGGCGGGCCCCAGCGAGGTAGTGGTGCTGGCCGACAGCACCGCCAATCCCAGGTGGATCGCCAGCGACCTGATCTCCCAGGCCGAACACGATCCCCTGGCCTGGTCGGTGCTGGTAACCGATAACCACAATCTTGCCCAGGAGGTGAATCGCCACCTTGCTGAACTGCTGAAAGACCTTACAACCCGATCCATCGCCGAGGCGTCATTGAAGGAGCACGGTTTCATCTTTCTGGGTGAGAACCTGGCGACATGTACAGCGGTGACTAACCGCATAGCGCCGGAGCATCTGTGCTTGCAGACAGCCCGGCCGGAAGATATGCTTGAGCGGGTCCGGGCGGGAGCGATCTTCATAGGTGGCGAGACACCCGTTGCGTGGGGGGATTACTGGGCTGGTCCCAGCCACACCCTTCCAACGGCGGGGCACGCCCGTTTTCAGGGGCCTCTGTCGGTGTATGACTTCCTGGTTCCCTACTCGGTAATCAAGGCTGATGCGCGCACTGCCCGGGTCAGCGGAGACAAGGTGAAAGCCCTGGCCGAGCTGGAGGGGCTGGCCGGGCACGCTCTTTCCATTACCCTGCGGGAGGAGAACGATGATTGACCTCCCCTTGAAGCAGTGGATCAAGCCCGAGGTTTTGGCCCAGCCGGCTTACGAGGTCAAGACCGCCGATTATCGTATAAAACTGAACCAGAACGAAAGCCCCAGCGACTGGCCCCGGGAGCTTAAGGCAGAGGTACTGAAGCGCCTGAAAGAAGCTGCCTGGAACCGTTATCCCCTGATGATCCATCAAAGGCTGAAGGAGAAGCTGGCAAATGGTCTGGCGGTTTCGCCGGAGCAGGTGGTGATTGGTAAGGGTTCCAACGAGGTCTTACAAGCCCTGGCCCATATCACGCTTCGTCCCGGGGATACCCTGTGCACCCTCTCCCCCACCTTCGCCGTCTACCGGCTGCTGGGTGAGCAGCAGCAGGCGCTGGTATCCACATCCCCCCTCACCGTCGACTTCCAGGTGGATGAGGAGGACCTGCTGGACAGGAGCAAGGAGGCCCGCCTCACGATCCTGAGCAATCCCAATTCGCCCACCGGGAGCCTGCTGCCGATAGAGCTCATCGGCCAGGTGGTGCGACAGGCTCAGGGACTGGTGGTTGTGGACGAAGCCTACGTCGACTTCTCCGGAGTGAGCGCTCTACCCCTGCTGGAGCAGTTCTCAAATCTTATTATCACCCGGACTTTTTCAAAGGCTTTTGCCCTGGCCGGTTTCCGGCTGGGTTTTGCCATTATGCATTCCCAACTGGCCCAACAGGTTCAGAAGGGCCTGCTGCCTTTCAACATCGATACACCCTCGGCGGTAGCGGCGGAAGTGCTGCTCGATCATCGGGAAGTGGTCAAGGAGCGAGCTGCGCTGACCATCCGGGAAAGGGACCAGCTGATAGCCCGCCTCGGGGACTTACCAGGTGTAACCGTATGGCCATCATGGGCTAACTTCTTTCTCCTGGCCACACCACTGGGCGCTCAAAAGACTTTCACCCACCTTGCTAAGACAGGCATCCTGGTGCGGGACGTATCGGATTATCCAGGCTGCGAGAACGTGGTGCGCATCACGGTGGGCACACCGGAAGAAAACGAGGCCCTGTTCCAGGCTGTGCGAGATCTGCTGTGATCTACGACGCCGTCATTTTCGATGTGGATGGAGTACTGGTGGATGTGCGCCGATCATTTACCGCCGCCGCGGTGGATGCCGCTGCCGCCGCCACCGACTCCCGCCGCTTCACAGAAGATGACGCAAGGCAGTTGAAGTTTATCCGGGGTTTTAACAACGACTGGCACGTAGCCATTGCGGGCGCTGCCTGGGTCTGTTTCTGTGAGGGCTGGTCTTTTCCCGAATTCGCCCGAGAGTTGGACCGGTATGGCGGTGGCCTTAAAGGGCTCAGACACGTGGTGGGGAGTGATCTCACCACCGACTTTGAGGCTCACCTGATCCGCCTGGCCCAGGAGGCCTACGGTGGCACCACGGCCTGCAGGCAGCTGTACGGCATCAAGCCGGCTACTATCCGCCAGCCGGGGCGGTGGCAGGAGGAAGTTCCGCTGTTATCCGCTGAAGACGCCGGACGTATAGCATCCAGGGCGGGTATCGTCACCGGACGAAGCCCAGCCGAGATGGAACTGGCCTTTCGCCTGCTCGGCTGGCGGCTGCCGGCTCAGCAGGTGGCGGTCTCCGATGACCCCGCCCGCGATAAGCCCGACCCGGGCAAGCTGGCTGCTATCCTCGAGTATCTCGGCAGCGAGAAGGCCCTGCTGGCCGGTGACGGCCGGGATGACCTGGAGCTGGCAGTAAATGCCCGAGCGAGCACCGGGAGGGAGGTGGTTTTCTGCTTCATCGGTAACTCGCCCGCGCCATGGCCGAATGTCGGGCACAGTTTCCCATCAGTTAATGAAATGCTAAACCATATTGAGGTGATCTATGACAAGTCCCAAACCGATTGAGATCAAGCGCAAAACCAACGAGACGGACATCCGCCTGAAGCTGCTGCTCTGCGGAGAGCGGAAAGTGCAGGTGGAAACCGGTATCGGCTTTTTCGATCACCTGCTTCAGACCCTGGCCTTCTGGGCTGGATGGGACCTGGAGCTGTCCTGTACGGGTGACCTGCGCGTGGATACTCACCACACTGTGGAAGACGTGGCGCTTGCCCTGGGACAGGCTTTTACCAAGGCCAGGGAGGATGCCGGAAATATCGAGCGTTTCGGGATAGCCTGGATGCCCATGGGTGAGACTCTATCCCAGGTAGTGGTGGACCTGAGCGGCCGGCCCTTGTGTGTCTTCAAGGCCGACATCGGCGCCGAACGGGTCGGCACCTTTGAGACTGTCATGACGGGCCACTTTTTCCGCTCCTTCGCGGCTGAGTCAAAAGTGACCCTCCACGTCCGGACGCTTTATGGAGAAGACCCTCACCATATTATTGAGAGCATGTTCAAAGGTCTGGGCTTAGCTCTGCGACAAGCCCTGACACCCGGCACTGGTGGCGTGGCCTCTACCAAGGGAGCTTTATGATCGGTATGATCGACTATGGTGTGGGCAACGTAGGTAGCCTGGGCAACGCCCTGCGCTACCTGGAGCTGCCCTTTGTCCTGTCCGCCGATCCCGATGAGCTCGACCGCTGCGAGCAGCTTATCTTGCCTGGAGTGGGAGCCTTCGGCCCTGCCATAGAGCGGCTGCGCAACTGCAACCTGGACGGATTTCTCCTCGAATGGGCGGCATCGGGGAAACCCCTCCTGGGCATCTGCCTGGGAATGCAGCTGCTCCTGTCTGCCAGCCGCGAACGGGGTCAATATGATGGCCTGGGACTGATCCCCGGCCAGGTGAGGAAAATCGAGGGAGCACCCAGGGAAGTCCATATGGGATGGAACGAGGTAATACCCCGGCGGGAGAACTATCTTGTTCCCCGGTCAGGATACGCCTATTTCGTGCATTCCTACCGGTGTATTCTCGATGATCTCACCATAGTAATCGCTGACACCAGCTACGGTGGGCTCCTGGCGGCAGCGATACAGAAGGACAACATCCTAGGAGTACAGTTTCACCCGGAGAAATCCCAGGAGTACGGTCTGGATATCCTGCAAAGGTTTGCCGATGGGAAATTTTAAGGCAATCCCGGCCATAGACCTGATGGACGGCCGCTGCGTACGTCTGGTCCAAGGGGACTATGACCGCAGCACCAAATACCCGCAGGAACCAGTAGAATTGGCCAGGCTGTTCCTAGACGCGGGACTGGACTGGCTCCATGTAGTTGATCTGGACGGGGCTAGAACGGGCAAGCCGATAGCCCTGGCCACCGTGAAGGCGCTGGCAACCACGGGCATCGGCATCGAGCTGGGCGGTGGCATCCGTACCTCGGACCACATCCAGCAGGCTCTGAACAGCGGCGCAACTAACGTAATCCTGGGCTCCAGCCTCATGAGCAACCGGGACGATCTGCCCCGGTGGCTGGACCGCTTCCCCGGACAGCTGGTGGCCGGGGTGGACGCCCGTAAAGACCGGGTTGCGGTGCACGGCTGGCAGGAAACCACCACAGTCCCGGCCTTGGACCTTATCACCCGGCTGGAAGACATCGGCTTCCGGCGGGTGATCTACACCGATATAGCCACCGACGGCACCCTGGCGGGGCCGAACCTTGAGGGGCTGCGGGCCGTATCCCGAAGCACCCGGATGGATGTCACCGCCTCCGGTGGCATAGGCTCAGTAGCGGATATCCGGGCGGTAGCGGATCTGGCAGGACTGGGAGTAACGGGGGTCATTGTGGGTAAAGCTTTCTACGATGGGAGGATATCACTGGAGGAGTTAGCGACGTGCCTGAGCGGCGGCCAGATGGTCTGACCCGGCGTATTATCCCTTGCCTGGATGTGCATGAAGGCCAGGTGGTGAAAGGTGTGAAGTTTGTCAACCTGGTACAGGAAGGCGATCCGGTGGAGCTCGGCGCCCGTTACAGCGATATGGGGGCCGACGAACTGGTGTTCCTGGACATCTCCGCGAGCGTTCAGGCCCGCCAGCACGTGCTGGACCTGACCAAACGGGTAGCCCGGGAAGTGTTCATTCCCTTCACCATCGGCGGGGGCATCCGGGCTCTGGATGACATGGAGGCGTTGTTGACCGCGGGTGCCGACAAGATCGCCCTCAATACCGCCGCATTGATCGATCCCGAAGTCGTTACCAGTGGTGCCAACCGCTTCGGCTCCCAGTGCATGGTAGTGGCCGTGGACGTGAAACGTACCGCGCCGGGCAGCTGGGAAGTCTTCTCCCACAGCGGCAGCCGATCCACCGGCCGAGAGGCCGCTGACTGGACCCGCGAGATCGCCGAACGCGGCGCCGGCGAGATCCTGCTCACAAGTATCGACGCCGACGGTACCCAGGCGGGGGTGGACCTTGAGATCACCCGGCGAGTTAGTGAGACCGTCCCCGTGCCGGTGATCGCCTCGGGCGGTATCGGGCAGCTGAGCCATTTCAAAGACGCCGTTGAAAGAGGCAAGGCTGATGCGGTACTGGCTGCCTCGGTTTTTCACCGGGGTATTTTCACGATTGACGAAGTAAAGACCTATCTGCAGCAGGCGGGAATTCCCGTACGAATCACAGGAGAAACGCAGTGACCACCAAAGTCGAAAGTGTCAAGGAGTTGAAATACGATCCAGACGGCCTGATCCCCGCCATCGTCCAGGATGTGGAGAACGGCGAGGTACTGATGCTGGCGTACATGAGCGTTGATAGCCTGAACATATCGCTCGAGGAAGGGCGCACCTGTTTCTGGTCCCGGAGCCGCCAGCAGCTCTGGCGCAAGGGCGAGACCAGCGGCCACGTCCAGAGAATCCGGTCCATCACCACCGACTGCGACCGGGATACTCTGCTGGTCAGGGTGGAGCAGGTCGGTCCCGCTTGCCACACCGGCACCCGCAGCTGCTTCACTAAGCCAGTTAAACAGCTCTAGTGATTTCTCATTGAAAATAATACGGATTCAACCTCGAGCTGTAGCCGTCACCAGCACGATTGGCGTGCTATTATACCAGATTTAATTATCAACGATTAATGAGGACTTGGGATCTTTCTCAGGTCCTTCTCATTTGAGGCAAGGTATGGTTTAAATTGGAACTTAGCCGCTGGCGGCAATAATGGCAGGATATCTGCCATAATGACCTCCCTGCCTGCTATCTGGTGCCATTTTCACAATTAAAACCAACCATTTACGGCCAGGCATAGCCTTTGCGCCAGATGATATAGATGCATGTATTCATCATAGAAGGAGTTTAAACCACCATGGACCTTAGCCGCCTCACCCAAAAATCCCAGGAAGCCCTGATGGCGGCCCAAGGACTGGCCGCTCGCCGGGGCCAAGTTGAGGTGGACGTGCTGCACCTGCTGGGGGCCCTGCTGGAGCAGGAAGACGGCCTGGCCTTTCGGCTATTTCGCAAGGCGGACGTGCCGCTGGACCAGTTCCGTACCGACCTGGAGCAGGAACTTGATCGCCTGCCTCGGCAGACCGGCGGGGCCAAAGAGCTGGACAAGATCTACGTCACCGCCAACCTGAACAACCTACTGTTAAAGGCCGAGGACGAAGCCAAACGCCTGAAAGACTCCTACGTGTCAGTAGAGCACCTGGTCCTGGCCATGCTGGATGAGGGCAAGTCAGCTCCAATAGGACGCCTGTTCCAGCAATACGGCCTCACCAGGGACCGCTTTTTGGAGGCTCTGTCGAACGTGCGGGGCAGTCAGCGGGTGGAAAGCGCCACCCCGGAAGCCACCTATGACGTACTGGAGCGCTATGGCCGAGATCTGGTGAAAGAAGCCCGCTCGGGTAAAATGGACCCTGTCATCGGGCGGGACAACGAGATCCGGCGGGTAATAAGAATTCTGTCACGCAAGACCAAGAACAATCCGGTGCTCATGGGCGAGCCGGGTGTGGGTAAGACGGCTATCGTCGAGGGACTGGCCCAGCGCATCGTCAAGGGAGACGTACCGGACAGCCTTAAGGAGAAGACCATCTTCGCCCTGGATATGGGTGCCTTGGTCGCGGGAGCCAAGTACCGCGGCGAGTTCGAGGAGCGCTTGAAGGCGGTGTTGAAGGAAATCAAGGAGTCGGAGGGGCGCATCCTGCTGTTTATTGACGAACTGCATACCGTTGTGGGCGCCGGCCGGGCCGAGGGAGCCGTGGATGCGGGTAACATGCTTAAGCCGATGCTGGCCCGGGGAGAGCTGCACTGTATCGGTGCCACCACCCTGGATGAATATCGCGAGCACGTCGAGAAGGACGCCGCCCTGGAGCGCCGCTTCCAGCCGGTGCTGGTCGATCAACCCGGAGTGGAAGACACTATTTCCATTCTGCGGGGGCTGAAGGAACGCTACGAGGTATTTCATGGAGTAAAAGTCCACGACAGCGCTCTGGTATCAGCGGCGGTACTGTCTCACCGCTACATTTCCGACCGCTTCCTACCCGATAAGGCCATTGACCTGGTGGACGAGGCGGCGGCCATGGTGCGCACCGAGATCGATTCGCTGCCCGCTGAGCTTGACGAAGTGACCAGGAAGCTGATGCGGCTGGAGATCGAGCAGGCGGCACTAAAAAAGGAAAAGGATAAGGCTAGTAATGAGCGGTTGAAAGCACTGGGTGCGGAACTGGCGAATCTACAGAGCATCGCCGACAATCTGCGTGTCAAGTGGGAGGCTGAAAAGGAGGCCATCGCCAAGGTGCAAGCCTTAAGGAAGGAAATTGAACATATCCACCGGGAGATGGAAGCGGCCGAGCGGCAATACGACTTGGAGAAGGCCGCAGCCCTGCGGCACGGAAAACTGCCTGAAGCCCAAAAGCAACTGCAAGAGGAAGAAACCCGTCTGGCGGGCGAGCAAGGTGCGGACAGGCTTATCCGCGAGGAGATCACCGAGGAGGAAATCGCCGAGATCGTGAGCCGGTGGACGGGCATTCCAGTAGCCCGGCTGGTGGAGGGTGAACGGGAGAAGCTGCTGAAGCTGGACGAGGTATTACACCGGCGGGTCATTGGCCAGGACGAGGCGGTGAAGCTGGTTGCGGACGCAGTGATACGGGCTAGGGCGGGTATAAAAGACCCCCGGAGACCCATCGGCTCGTTCATCTTTTTAGGGCCAACCGGTGTGGGCAAGACTGAACTGGCCCGGACCCTAGCCGAGACCCTGTTCGACACCGAAGAGAATATGGTACGCATCGACATGAGCGAGTACATGGAGCGTCATGCCGTCTCCCGGCTGATTGGTGCACCGCCGGGCTACGTGGGCTACGAGGAAGGCGGCCAGCTCACCGAGGCGGTGCGGCGGCGGCCTTACTCAGTCATCCTGTTTGACGAGATCGAGAAAGCCCACCATGACGTCTTTAACGTCCTGCTCCAGATCCTCGACGATGGGCGAGTCACAGACGCGCGGGGCCGCACGGTGGACTTCAAGAACACTGTGATCATCATGACCAGCAACATCGGTGCGCCGCAGCTGCTGGAGGG
Organism: Fidelibacterota bacterium; assembly: GCA_020354025.1. Classification (GTDB taxonomy): domain Bacteria; phylum Fidelibacterota; class Marinisomatia; order SCGC-AAA003-L08; family TS1B11. The sequence goes on from CP070638.1 coordinate 1,149,854, forward strand.
CATCACCGAGGACGGCGAGCTGCGCCCCGGTGTACGCGAGAAGGTTACCGGCTTGCTGAGGCAGCATTTCCGGCCCGAGTTCCTCAACCGGGTGGACGAGACCGTCCTCTTTACTCCCCTCACACCCGGTGAGATCGCGTCCATCGTGGACCTGCTGGCTGACGACCTGCGCTGGCGGCTGGAAGGTTGGGCTGGAACGGGCAGCGGGCCCGGCCTGATCCTGGAGCTCACTGACGAAGCTCGTAAGCACATCGCCCGCAGCAGCTATGATCCCGTATTCGGCGCGCGGCCTTTGAAGCGCTACCTGCAGCGGGAGCTGGAGACCCGCATCGGGCGGGCCATCGTAGCCGGCGAAGTGCCGGGCGGGGCACGGATCAAGGTGGACGTGAAGGAGGGCGAACTGGTGGTGGGAGTGGAGCAGCCGGAGCAACCTGAGGCCAGGCTGGAGGAACCGGCAAAGACCTGAAGAGAGACGGTCAACTAGCATAGCCTCAGCATCGCCTGACACCCACATACAGTGTAAATTCCCTCCATGCCTCGCCGCAAGCTCACCGACCTGGAACTGAAGGCCGCCCGGCCTTCACTTGACGAGGCACGCAGCCGACCCCGGCTGCCCGTCTATGCCATTCTAGAGGACGTGCGTTCGGCCTATAACGTCGGCAGCATGTTCCGCACCGCCGACGCTCTGCATCTCTCCTGCCTGTACCTGTGCGGTTACACAGCCTTTCCACCCCACCGGGGCATCGCTAAGACCGCTCTGGGAGCCGAGCACACCGTACCCTGGGAAAAACATGCCGACGCCACGGCTCTCGCCCGCAGCCTCAAGGAAAAAGGCATGCAGGTCGTAGTGCTGGAGCAGACCGACGATGCGCTGGACTTCTGGGAAGCGCCGGTGCGGTTTCCGGCCTGCTTCGTGGTGGGCAATGAGGTGATAGGGGTTTCGGAGGAGCTGGTGGCCTTGGCCGACCTGTGCCTGGAGCTGCCCATGGCCGGGATCAAGCAGTCGCTGAACGTGGCCACGGCGTTCGGGGTGGTAGGCTACGAGCTGGCTAGGCGCTGGCGGCTATCCCTTCCCTAGCAGCCGTAGCATGATGGCGTTCTGCACGTGCATGCGGTTCTCCGCCTGATCGAAGACGATAGAGTAGGGCGCTTCCATGACCTCGTCGGTGACCTCTACACCACGCTCAGCCGGCAGGCAGTGCATGAACCGGGACTGCTTTCCGGCGGCGGCCATAAGCTCCGCCGTTACCTGAAACCCCTGGAATCGGGCGCGCCGCTCCTCGGCCTCAGCCTTCTGTCCCATACTGGCCCACACATCCGTGTAGACTACATCGGCTCCTGCCACCGCCGCAAAGGGATCATCCGTGATGGCGATCTCGCTCAGTCCCGACTGCCGGGCCAGGTCTACTGTCTCTGCGTTAGGTTGGTAGCCTTCTGGGCAGGCAGCGGTGAAGGTGAACGGCAGCCGGGCAGCCAGGCGCAGCCAGGAATGGACGACGTTGTTGCCGTCACCTACGTAAGTGATTCTCAGATCGTCAAGGTGCCCCCGGTACTCCTGGATGGTGAACATGTCGGCCATGATCTGGCAGGGATGATTGTAATCGGTCAGGCCGTTTACTACCGGCACCGTGGCATTTTCGGCCAGCTCCAGAATGTGCTGGTGGTCGAACAACCGGGCCATGATAATGTCATTGAATCGGCTCACCACCCGGGCTACGTCTTTAACAGCCTCGCGCTTACCAATACCGACGGAATCGGGCCCCAGGTAGAGGGCGTGGCCGCCCAGGCGGTAAAAGCCGGTCTCGAAGGAGATACGCGTCCGGGCAGAGGGCTTGGCGAAGATCAGGGCCAGGGTGAGACCGCTAAAGGGGCGGTAGTCCTCCCGGGCTTTGAGTTTAGCCTTGACCTCGGCGGCCAGATCGAAAAGCCCCCTTATCTCGCCGGCAGTCAGGTCGGTGATATGGATAAAGTCCTTGGGCATGGGATGCTCCTTATAATACCGTGTATAAGCCACTAATTAACGTGAATCAGCACCAATGATCAGCACTCACATTTACTGGCCTTCTTTGCCCATCATTCTATCATTCGTCAATCTTCAATATACAATGCATTGAATAGCAGCTTGAAAGTACCCCAGGTCTGGGCGCGGTTCTGTACGCGGAAGCCGTAGAGTATGGCGCGGCCTTTACCGGTGGTCACTTCCGCTAAGGCTACCCTGTTGTGCAGGTGTTTTTCCCCCTCTACCCAGCCACTGAGCAGGGTGTTGGTATGACCGTAAACAGCCGTCTCCCGGTGAGGCTTCAAACCAGCCATCAGAGCATAAACCGGGTCCTGGATGAAATAGATAGACGCCGTTGCGGGCATGCCATATGTGAGGTGCGAGTCGGTATCCAGGTCCACCTGGAAAATTGAGCCGGGAGCATAGAAATCATCGCTTTTAACATCATTGAGCACGTTGCTGGCCGGTGCGCTCAGCTCGTCAATGGCGAAATTCCCGGCCCGGCCGAAAAAGAGCACCGTCCCTCCATCGAGTAGATAGCGCTTGATGTTTTCTGCCCCCTCTTTACCTATACCACCCCGGTACTTTATGGGCATAGACGGATCGCCGATGCGATCCTTCTGACCGGGGCTGCGCTTTCCGTCAACGATCTGGCTGGTACTCATACTGGGCATGATGATTACGTCATATCGCTTCAGGGTCCCCAGCGACGCGAAATCCTTATTACGTAGAACAGTATAATCGAAACCGAAGTTGTCAAAGAGGTAACGGGTCCAGCCTTCATCGGAAGAGGGAAGCCAGGGTCCATAAATGGCGATGCGGGCAACCTTGAGTGGTGTGCTTTCGGGCACATCAGACACCGGTGTTAACCGCACCTCGTAAGTAACATGGGCTTTCTGAATAGTATTTCGGTTCTTCTTGCTGCTAGGGATGACGAATGATCCAACGGGAAAGTATCTATCCTTGGTCAGGACGGGCTTGGCCAGAGAGCCGACTTTCTGCCCGGACTTCAGGAGGGCGTTCACCAGTCGATAGCTACCCAGCCAGCGGCGGCCTATCAGGTATGCTTGGGCATCGTCACTTACCGGGGGAAAATCCCACGAGGGATGATCCACCTCTTCCAGAGCGGTGGTGAGGGGGAGGTTTACCGCCTCCACCTGAACCCCCATCATAAGGGGGAGTGACCAGGTGGTAAGGTCGTAGGGAGGTATTGGAGGACCACCGGTATAGAGGCGCATCTCCGGGTAGTACTGTCGCTCCATGAGATCCTTGATGCAGGGTCGGTTGGCCTGGGCGAGCGGAACGACGAAAGAACCGGCCGGGACAGTGCCCGCACCGGTATTCACCGGTCCCTTAGCCCGATATACTTTTATATTGTTATAGCGCAAACGCCGGAGGAGTTCTACGGCGGCGTTGGGATCATGCTGGCCTGGGGGGAGGATCCAGGCATAGGGTGGCTCGGTGCGACCCTTTTCAATAGCCTCCCGGTTGAGTTCGTAGAAGGTAGTCTTGTAGCGTATTTTGTACATGGCGGCCAGGTCAAGGACGGCATACGCGGCAGCCTTTTCGTATTCGATGATGTCCCGCAGGTGCCACCAGCCGCCGGGCCAGGGTTGGGGGAAGTTGGTCTGGGCCTGGTAATCACTCAGGGACCGGTCCATACCGTGCAGGCTGGTCTTCGGGTGGTAAACAGGCGTGGCATAGCGTACACTGGCGGCCTCGGAGAGGATGCCCACGCGGTTATGCCATAGAGGCGTCTTGGACATGGTGCCCTCGAAGAAGGCATTGAAGACGGTACCGGTGACGATGCCGGTAAAGCCTCGGTCGGTCAGGTCGGATGCCACATACTCACCCAGCATGTTCACGGATGCGGTTATCCGGGGGTGGACGTTGGGATTGATGGGATCCTGGTAAGGGGGCACGAAGAGTCGGGCACTGCTTGATCCCATCTGGTGTTGATCGTATACGATCTCGGGAAACCAGTCGTGGTGTAGGATCCGGGAGACCAGGCGGGATTCGGCCAGATTGAAGAAGAACAGGTCGCGGTTATTGTCGTGGCCGGCGTAGTAGTGATACAGACCCGGGAAAGAAGCCCCCTCACTTTCAGTGCCCTTGGTTTCATTATAATAATCCACAACCATCTGCTGTCCATCGGGATTAAGGGAGGGAACCATCAATAGGATTACATTATCCAGGATGTCAAGGATGCGTTGATCTGTCCGGGTGGCAAGCTCCCATGCCAGTTCCACCGACTCCTGGCTGGCAGCGATCTCGGTGGCGTGGATATTGAGTGTGAGCAGCACCACCGTCTTGCCCTCCTCGATGAGGGCGCTGGCGTCATAGGGGCTGAGATTCTCAGCGCGGCCAATCAGACGCTGGATTTCCTTGAACCGTTCCAGGCGGGGAATGTCCTCAGCGGCGGTAATGGTCACCAGGAGGAAGGGTTTGCCCATAGTGGTCTGCCCCAGTTCCTCCACCAGGACGCGATTGCAGCCCTCGTCCAGGTATCGGAAATATTCAACTATCTGCTTCCAGTCGATGAGCTCCCGGTCCGCGCCCATCTCGTGGCCGAAATAGGCTTCCGGGGACTTGATCCCCTGGGCCAGCAGAAAGGGAAAGGACAAGGCAAAGCATATAAGGACACTACGAACTAACCGCATGGTGCCTCTTCTCTTCATCGGGTTGGCTGGAAAACGTGATGCTGAAACTAGCGGTGAGGTAAAAGCGCCTGCAAGGCTAAAAAAAGGGCGCAACAAACCGCAGAGTCTACGCCGGGCCATACTGGGAAATGAAAGCGGATAGTGAAGCAGAATCCGCCCGAGGTGCTGTCTATTTCAGGCTTAGGCTATCTCTATTGAAGCCTCTTCGGTCCAGCGTTGATCACCTCTTGCGAGCAGTTGCTGGCGAAGAGCTTGAAATTCTCTATAAACCTGGCCGCCAAAGCGTCATACTTCTTCCAGTAATCGTCCTTGACGCCCCAGGAATTTGATGGCTCGAGTACATCTTCGGGCACGTCAGGGCATGATAGCGGGACCTCAAAGCCGAAGAGCTTGTCTTTTCGGTACTGCACCTTGTCCAGCTTGCCTTCCAAAGCTGCGTTCAGCAGGTTGCGGGTATGCCGGATGCTGATACGTTTGCCTACGCCGAAGCGTCCGCCTACCCAACCGGTGTTGACCAGCCAGCACCGTGCCCCGTGCCTGAGCATCCGCTGCTTGAGCATCTCGGAGTACTCGAAAGGATGTCGCACCATGAACGGGCCACCGAAACAGGCACTGAAAGTGATCTGCGGCTCGATACCAAGTCCTATCTCGGTACCGGCGATCTTGGAGGTGTATCCGCTGATGAAGTGGTACTGTGCCTGTTCGGGGCTCAGCCGCGCTATAGGGGGCATTACGCCCGAGGCATCACAGGTCAGAAAAATGATGTTCCTGGGATGGGATTCAGCCATCCTTTCAGGTACGGTATTGGGGATGAATTCCAACGGATAGGAAGCGCGGGTATTCTCCGTTACGACGTCATCATCCAGGTCAACCCGGCGAGTGGGTGGGTCATATACTACATTCTCAAGTATTGTGCCGAATTTCCTGGTGCAGGCGTAGATCTGCGGTTCATACTCCGCGGAGAGGCGGATAACCTTGGCGTAGCATCCACCCTCGAAGTTGAACACGCCGGTGGAACTCCAGCCATGCTCGTCGTCACCGATCAACCTTCGCTTGGGATCCGCGGACAGGGTGGTCTTGCCCGTCCCGCTGAGACCGAAGAAAATGGCCACGTCCCCATCATTACCCATATTAGCGGAACAGTGCATGGGGAGTACGTCCTCAAAAGTCAGGAGGAAGTTGAGCACCGTGAAGATAGTCTTCTTGATCTCGCCGCCGTAGAGAGAATTGGCGATAATGCCCAACCGTTCGGAAAAATTGAGCACAATACCGGTCGAGCTTCGGGTGCCGTCTATCTTGGGATCGACTTTGAAGCCCGGTACGGCGATTACGGTGAAGTCGGGGATGAAGCGCTTGAGTACGTCCTGATCGTCGATGGTGATAAACATATTCCGGGCGAATAGACTGTGCCAGGCTTTCTCGGTTATGATTCTCACCTTCAGGCGGTATTCAGGATCAGCCCCGGCATAGCAATCCTGCACAAAGAATTCCTCATCCTGGGCGAAAGCCTGCACCCGTGCCCATAACGCATTGAATTTTTCTACGCTGAAAGGCCGGTTATAGTCCCCCCACCAGATCTTATCCATGGTAGTCTCTTCCTGTACCACGAATTTGTCCGTCGCCGCCCTTGCCGTATGTTTCCCCGTGTTTACCAGCACCGGACCTTGATGAGCTATGCGTCCTTCGTTGCGAAAGACGATCTCCTCATACAGGGCTGGATTCGGCAGGTTCCAGAACACCCGGTCAAGGTGCAGCATGCCGTGATTCTTCAGCCCGTAATCCGAAGCTAGTTCTTTGGCCTGTTTGGTAGCTGGTGTATCAAAATGTAGGTATTTGCTCATGTCCAGTCTCTTACCAGTTTGCGATCACCGATGTAAAGTTCATTGGGGGAATTCATGTCAAGCGCCCATTTCATACGCTCGACACCATCCTTGATGTCTTTGACTGAGCCACAGTAGCTCAATCGCAGAAATCCTTCCATGCCGAATTCAACTCCCGGTACGGTTACAACCTGTACCTTCTCGATCAGGAATTCCGCCAGCTTGGTTGAATCCTTGCTGTATGTGTTGAAATCGGCAAAACAGTAAAAGGTGCCATCAGGCTTGGTTACCTTCACCCCATCAAATGAGTCGAGATAGTCGATCATCAGGTTGCGGTTGTTCTCCAGGGTCAGTCTCAGATTCTCTACACTGGATTGTATGCCGTTGATGGCCCCGACCGCGGCTTTCTGCAGCAGTACCGAAGGCCCGGAAGTCTGATGCCCCTGAATATTGGCCATGACCTCAATAAGCCTTTTATTGGCTACCGCCCAGCCGATCCTGTATCCGGTCATGGCGTACTGCTTGGAAACTCCGTTGATGACGATCAGCTTGGAGTTCTCGCTCAGGTCATGGGCATAATCATAGCAGTTAATTTGTTTGCGGTTGTCAAAAATCAGCCGGTGGTAAATATCATCCATGATGAGGTACAGGTCGCGCTTTTCACAGAAGTCCACAACCTCAGCAATGAACTCTTCCGAGTACATGGCCCCGGAGGGATTATTAGGGCTGTTGATAATGACCGCCTTGGTGTAGGTCCCTACCTTTTCCTCGATATCCTGAAGCCGCGGGTAGAAAGTGCCATCTTCAGGCAGGGCGGGCACGGGGATCGCCTGACAGAGCTTGACCATCTCAGGATAACTCACCCAATAGGGTGACGGAAAAATGACTTCCTCCTGGGGATTCAGAATGGCCTGCAAAGCTACCATGACGGCCTGCTTGGCTCCACCCGAGGCAATCACATTTTCCGGTGATACCAGACGGCGGTAATACTCCTCCGTGTACCGGATGATGGCCTTCTTCATCTCGACGGTGCCATCGGCAGGCGTGTACCTGATTTCAGCGCTACTCAGCAGCCCCGTAGTAGCCAGGATAGCGTCAACAGGAACTGTACTTTTAGGTTCGCCCCCTCCCAGGTGAATAACGGGATCCCCTTTCGCCCGGAGGATAGCCGCTTTTTCATTCAGCTTGAGCGTGGCTGATTCACTGATTGTTCTGGCAATCTGGCTGATACTCATTTCTCACTTACCTTAATGAATTTCGAAAGACGATTTTAAAATAATAGCCTGCAACTATCTCTTGGCTGGAAGCTCGAATCGCCTTCAGTCTATGTAATCCGCGGTCTCTTGTACTCTCGATCAACGCGGGCTTTTGTCTTAAACCTAAGCACTGAAATGCCCGGTAAAATATATGAAATCTACGGTAGAAAAGTATATCCGTTACATGCCTTCAAGCAACTATTTCATGATAATATTTCACTCATTTTCTGCCGACTCCGCATATTTATATCCCAACCACTGGACCATTACCAAGAATCATAAGCCTCTAGTTCCATTTCTCCCGCCTCTAACTATGTGATGTAACAGCATGCTGGACTTCGACGTTCCTAACCCGTAGATTCTCGAATGCCAACGCAACATCAGGAACCAACAAGTCCTGCTTTGCCAAACAGGCACAAACTGAGGAACGACAGATGAAGGTATCCATTTCTTTCTATTCCCTTACGTTTTCAGTGTTACTGATAGGAGCGTCATTATCGGGTCAGGGAGTCCCACCACCAACCAACCTGGTCTCTATCCCCACCGGCGGAACCCTGCAACGGGGGCAATATGAGCTCGAGATATTGATGCAGACCGGTGGTGGTATTCTGAGCCGATTGGGAGTTGGCTTCTCCGACCGGTTTTCCATGGGTATGAGCTACGGGATTCAACATTTCATTGGAAATGAGAAACCGTCTCTTAACCGGTTTATCCCCGAAGTTCAGTTGAAATACCGATTTATGGATGAGAGCTATAACCGGCCGGCCATCTCCCTGGGACTGGACACCCAGGGACGGGGTATCTTCCAGGAGATCAATCTGGACACTGCAACCACCATTGAAAGGTATGAGATAAAAGCTATCGGTATTTACCTGGTGGCAAGCAAGAACTGGCAGATTATGGGCAACCTAGGCATTCATGGGGGCGTATCCAAGAACACCATCGAGGCCGATCAGACTGACAATGACATAAACCTCTTTTTCGGGCTGGATAAGGACATCATCCCCGGTCTCAGCACCTTTCTGGAATATAACTTCGCCCTGGATGACAACGACTATGACATCGATGAGATCAATCTTTACACCCTCTCAGAGATCACCGTGGGAAAGGGAAAGGGCTACCTGAATGCCGGCATTCGTTGGAATATGAGCTCCAGCTTATCGTTAGAAGTGGACATTAATGATATCCTGGTTAATAAGGTGGGGAAGGTAGAGTGGTATAACTTCAGCCGCGAGCTGAAGGTGGTATACAACGAATTCTTTTAAACCTGTTCTATCGAGGAGAGAGTCATGAAAACACAACAGCATCTAACTGAGTTGAAGAGGCTGGCTTTTTTTGGGATTATCTTTTTTGTGAGCGTACTCAGGTCCCAGGTGGACCCGTCTGCCTGGCAGCAGATCGACGACCTGGACGAAACCAAGGACTTCGACGGAGTCTACGCCCTGCTGGCACCGCTGGAGGGTGAGTACGGGGATGACGTGCGCTACCTGTGGCGCATGGCCCGGCACCACTTCAACAAATCGGATAATACCACCGACGAGGCGGTCATCGAACAGGAGCTAAAAACCGGCTTTGAGTTCTCCCAGAGGGCCCTGGCAGCCGATTCGGCCAGCGCCGATGCCCACGGCTACTACGGCATCCTCATCGGACGTGTGGGTGAGATCCAGGGGACCAAGCAGAAGATCCTCAACTCCTATGATGTCAAGAAGCATACCATGAAGGCCATCGAGTTGGACCCGGAGAACGACTCCTGGCAGCACGTGATGGGGCGCTGGCATTACACGCTGGCCGACCTCAGCTGGTTCGAGCGCACCATTGCCTCCATCGTTTACACCTCACCGCCCAAGGCATCCTTCGAGGAAGCGGAGCAGTACTTTACCCGTGCCGCCGAGCTGGACCCGGAAGATATCCGCCACTTCCTCTGGTTGGGCAAGACCCAGCTGGAGCTCGACAAGGAAGCAGCGGCCAGAGGCAGCCTGGAAACAGCCGTCGGGTTGACCAAGAAGTCGGACAGCGACGACATCCTGCAGGAAGAGGCCAGGGAGCTACTGGAAGACTTGGATTAACTGGCGTACAGCTGAGTACTCGGGGCTTGAAACCTGAAACTCGGAAGCTAAGACTCGATTCATTGAACTTGGAGCATTTAGCGGAGAAAAAAATCTCAAGCGAGCCGGTCTTCCAAGGCCGGCTGTTGGACGTGCACCGGGACGAGGTGCAGCTGCCCAACGGCACCACCACCGTCCGTGAGTATATCCGCCATCCCGGCGCCGCCGTCATGGTACCTCTGCTGGAAAATGGAAACCTGGTATTCCTCCACCAGTTCCGGTACGCGTTGGGAGCTGTGATGGTGGAGCTGCCGGCGGGCAAGCTGGATCCGGGCGAAGATCCCCTGGACACCGCTCGGCGTGAGCTGGCCGAAGAGACCGGGTATAACTGTGATCGCCTCGTCCGCCTGGGATTGATTCACCCCTGCATTGGCTACAGCGATGAGCGGATCGGTGTCTACCTGGCCACCGGCTTGAAACCCGCGAAGGCGGAAGGGGAATCAGACGAGTCCCTGGAACCCTTCGAGCTGTCCCTGGAGGAGGCGCTGGCTTGGATAGAACAAGGCCGGATCACCGACGTGAAGACCATCATCGCCCTCTACTGGGCCGAGCGCTACCTGGCGGGGGAATGGGGTTCCTAGGTTCGGATTTCTAGTTACGAGTTGCCAGTATCCAGCATCCAGATAACCTGAAACGCTTCATCCGCGAGGCGGCTGCCCGTCTGGGCTTCCAAAAAGTGGGTTTCGCTGTACCTGAGACTCTTGACCAGGAAGCGGAGGATCTGAGATCGTGGCTCGAGGAAGGTCGCCACGGCACCATGACCTGGATGGCCCGGAGGCTTGATAAACGAATCAATCCCCGCGCCTACTACCCACCGGTCGAAACCATCGTCTCCCTGGCCATGAACTATTACACTGGGCCGGCTGTTAAGACTGTCACTGCTCCCGAACACCCCCGCTGGTCCCGCTACGCCTGGGGGGACGACTACCACCGCCTGCTGAAGGAGCGCTTGAAAGCCCTGCTGGACGAGGTTGCCACCGCCTTTCCCCGGATTAACGGCATTTCCTGTGTAGACACATCCCCCGTTATGGAGAAAGTATGGGCGGAAAAGGCCGGACTGGGCTGGCGGGGTAAGCACACTATCCTTATCACCAGGGAGTACGGTTCCTGGCTGTTTCTGGGTGAGCTATTACTGGATGTGCCCTTGGAATCCGACCAATCCTTCGAAGAGGATCTGTGCGGCGATTGCACCGCCTGCCTGGACGCCTGCCCTACCGGTGCCCTCACAGCCCCATACCGGATAGATGTGAGACGATGCATATCCTATCTTACTACTATGTACAAGGAGCCCTTCCAACCTGATCAACCTGCACTGCACGGCTGGATCTACGGCTGCGATATCTGTCAGGAGGTATGCCCCTGGAACCTGCGCTCCGCAAAACCCAGCCCGGAGCCAGCCTTCGCACCGCGAGAGTTTGTCAATACCTATGGTTGGGAGGACTGGGAGGAGCTGAGTCAGGAGCGATGGGGCGATCTACTTCAGCGCAACGCCGCCCGGTCAATCGGGTACGCCGGTCTACGGCGAAACATTGCTGGCCAGAAACCAGAGCCTGGTGACCAGTAACAAGCAATTGTCAACTGCCCCTGATCAGGAAACCCCATCACCCAGCACCTTCCGTACTTCGATAGCAGGCAGGTAGACCTCATCGGCCTGTTGCCAGATATCCGCCAGGCGGACGAGTGTCGAGCGGGCGGCATAGGCATCGGTAAGTTTCTGAATCTGGTATAGCTCATACAACACGGACGGGTCATTGGGATAGACGGCCAGGAGCTGGTTGATAGTAGCCAGGGCCGCCTCGGGATCGCCCAGCTTCCGGTAGCAGCGGGCTATGTACTTCTGCGACATCAACCGTTGGGGATATCGCGAGAGTGTGGTGATATAGCCCTGGATCGCTTGGCGGTAGTCCCGGTTGTTCTCATGGATCCGGGCCATGATGAGGTCGTAGGGGATATCCACCAGGAATTTGTACTCCTGATAGAAAGCCTCCACCTGGGCTACTTCAGCGGCTGAAATGGAACGGTTTTCCTGTTCGATCTTGAATCCCACCTGTAGTACCGGCAGGGCACTGCCTAGGGGATCGGGTAGCTGCTGATTCATCCTCGCCAGCAAAATTTCGGCGGAGTCGGCCAGAGTAGTGCGGGCGAACTTATCGAAATGGGACAGTCGGAGAAGCACGCTTGGCACCGGTCCGTGCACCTTGCGTTCCAGGGGCATGCTTTCCCGGGCAACGGCCATAGCCTCCCTGATCCGGCCCAGCGATTCGTAGGTATTCTCCAGGGGTCGCAGGGCCATGAGCCGGACCTCTTCAATCTGGGCAATGTTAGCGGCCTCGCGAGCCCTATCCAGCGCCTCCTGGTACAGTCCTCGCTGAAAGAGGAGCTCTGCCTGGTGGGCCATCACCCGGGCCGGATTATGCCCCAGAAGCAAGGCCCGGTCATACACCTGTCCCGCGTGGTCCGTTTGTCCAAGGAGCTGATACACCTCTCCCATTGCTATCAGGACTTCGGTATCACGCGGATTGTTCTTGGCATAGTCTCGGAGACTTACCAGGGCCTCCTGGAAATCACCCAGCGCGGCATGAACCTCGGCAATGTCCCGCAATACCAGGTCGTTCTCGGGATTCAGGTTCAGGATGATGCGATATTCCTCCAGGGCATCAGAGTAAAAGCCGGTGCGGTTATAGAAGCTGGCCAGTCGGCGGTGGGCTATAATATCATCGGGAAAGAGGGATACATCAAGCATCAAGGCCGACAGGGCTTTTTCCGGTTCATCCTGGTATAAGTAGTACACCTCCTTGATTGCCCCTTGCAGCCGCTCGGGGACCTTATAGATATATCTCATGGCGGCCTTGATAGCCTTTTCCGACTCCTGCCCCAGGTACAGGCTCACCTGATAGAGATGAAACTGGGCATGAACTAAGGTGGAATCGAGGTTGGTAGCTGCTGTGAGTGACCTGGCGGCGCCGGGCAGGTTACTGTGTAGATAGTATTGATCCAGACCATCGATGTAATAGGCCAGAGCCTGGGGATTATCGGATGTAAGTGCCGCCACGGGCAAATCCTCCACCTCGTCGATATGAGTCCTGGAGAGATCAAGGTCCCCCTTGATATCAATGGAAATTCGGTCGATGATGTTCTCCAGGTCCTCCCCCTCGTAGCGATGTTTGGCCAGCAAGCGGCCTCCCCTCGTAAGATAGAGACGGGTTTCAACATCGTAGGGCTTGATGGAGTGGACGCTCCCTTCAAGAAAGTGGGTCAGGTGGAATCTGCGGGCGAGCTCGCGCATGAGGGCCAGGGGAGCATCGCCACCTTCAGCACCGGCCTCCTTCATGGCACGACTCATCTGATAAGGATTACGGTTATCAAAGAATAGATCCTGGATGAGATCCAGGTAGATCCCCTCAGGCAGCCAGTGTCCCACCCATTCGGCATCTGGGTCGCCCGTTTCGTTAGCAAAGAAAAACAGGGCAACCTGTCGACGGAAGTCAGCCTTAGGAACCACCCGTTCGACCCGGGCACCGGTTTCGTCCTCCGCCGTCACCACTAGCGTGGTTGCGCCCAGGTCCTCTCCTCCAAAAAAAATCAGGATCAAACCAATGGTCAGCATCACATTCACCGGCACCACCACCTTTTCCGCAATGGTCCACTGGTCTTTACCCGGTTTACCGTGGGTATAAACCAGAACCAGTACCGAAGGGATCATTGCCCCCAGCGCCAGGAGAACCAGGTCAATGAGATATGGGGAGAGAGCGTAGCGGTCGACGAGAAAACCAAGAAATTCTAAGGCCACCCAGGAGGCACCCATATAGAGCCCCACCAGCTGGATCACCCGCCGCTCTTTCAGCTCCCGCCAGAGACTTTTCCTTAGCTGTAGCTGTTCACTCACAGCCTGAATCTAAACAGTAGATGCCCGATATACAAAAGGCCCGTTGCCATATTATGGGAGCCGGGCAGCGGATATTTTATACCACCAAACCTGCCTCTATAGACCATGTCCATCGAGAGGAACCCGAGTCCGCTAACCTCATGATACAGTCATCGCTTTAGCCATATGGCTTACATTGTTTCCCAATTCTATAGTAGTGGTTGAAATGGCAGACACAGGGGACTTAAAATCCCCGGGCTCCAAATGCTGTGCAAGGCCTCGGCATGATGAGTCTGGAGGATAATCTCTACAGTCGGGGACTGGCGCGCGCTATACAGGACCTGCATAGGAAATTACGCAGAGACGTGAATACATGCAATGCCTTGGATAAACAGGAGTTAGAGACACTCAATTTTAGTGTTTAAAGCAGCTGAAACGCCGGATATAGACCCTATCCAGAATCAATATGCACCAAAGCTGAGCAGCCCGAAGAGTGCCTGATGAACATTAAAACACTGATTATTATCTTAGCTGCCGCTTTACCATTCGCAAGTTGTCAGCATGCAACAACGTCAGAATCCCAAGTAACAACCCAACTCCCCTTTGCCCGAGGTTTGCAGAATGCATTGGACTTTGCAGTCAAGTCATCCAACGGAACTGGAGTCTCGGCAGCCATCGTTATTCAAGGTCAGGGAGCCTGGACGGGCGCAAGCGGATACTCGGACTCTGCAACCCAGATCACGCCCAATATGCTTTTTGATATCGGGAGTATCGGGAAGAACTACCTAGCTGCTCTGGTTCTCCAACTGGCGGAAGAGCAAGCTCTAAGCTTGGACGATCCGATATCCAGATGGCTGCCAGACTATCCCCACATCGACAACACCGTCACTATTCGCCAACTGCTCAATCATACCAGCGGCATCTTTGATTGGGTCGAACATCCTCGATCACCGTTCAGGATACCGTTCGAGGATATCGACTTTGAAGAAGCCTCATCTCCCGAAGAGATGCTCACATCGTTGGTTGACGAACCTTATTTCTCACCAGGGCGTGGCTGGCACTATTCCACCACAAACTACATTCTGCTCAGAATGATTGTGGAGAGAGTGACCCAGTCGAGCATATCCGAAGAGCTGCAACTGCGCTTCTTAGGCCCATTGGACTTATCCCATACCGTTGTCCTGGACTCAGGGATACGGCCTGGCAGGGATTTCAATGCCGCTCATGCCTGGTGGGACGTTGATGGAGATGGGATTCTTGATGATATTTCTTCCAGATCGACAACCTGGATGACTACCAGGTCTCCGGCAATGATGTATGCCACCGCGGAAGATCTAGCCCGGTGGTCGCAAGCTTTCCATAGTGGTGAGCTGCTTAGTCAAGCGTCCATCGACCGGATGGTGGATTTCCATTACCCGGCGACAGGCGAACCCTACTCCGGTTTTGGGCTTGGGACCGGTGTGTTTAGGCTATGGGGTCTGGAATTTTGGGGACATCTTGGATGGCAATATGGATATACGGCTGCGATGCTCTATCTGCCAGGAAACTCCACCAGTTTTGCGGTACTGGCGAATGACAACAACATGGCGAGCATGTATTCTGCCGCTCTTGCTCTTTTGGCCATAGCGGGACTTCATATTTCGCCGATGGGCTTTATTTCTGTGGCTGCCATAATACTTCTACTGATATCCACTTTACTCTGGCCTGTTGGCTGGTTGGTTAATCTCTTCAGAAAGCAAGCAGTCCTTCCTGGGAAAGGCATTCCTATTAGACCAAGATTTGCCCGGCCTTCGCGGATTGTTGCGATAATCGTCATGATCACATTTTTCGCAGTCGCAACGCTCTATGCGCTTTATTCCTTAGATCCACAGGGACCATTGAGCTGGAAGGGCGGGACAACCATAGCAAGAGCCATATTGTTTCTATTAATTGCGAGTTCTGGGCTCTCGATCAGTCTGATTGTCTTTTCCTTTTTGGCCTGGAAGGACCGGTACTGGTCACTCTGCGGGCGTATTCACTACACCCTTGTTGTGCTGGCCGCAATGACAGGTGTTTCCTCTTTTTTGGCTCAGATTTTCTGACCGGAGAGAAGGAATTCGCAACCGCAAGGGATTATGCAAAAACTATCATAGGGGAAGGAGATCGCCGAATGATCAGGGAAATCACCGCGCAGGAGCTTAACGCCCAGCACTTCATAGATGAGCAGGTCAAGGAGATCAGCGATGCCGTTGGAGACGGAACGGCGATCAATGCCCTCTCGGGAGGCGTCGATTCGTCTACGGTCACGATGCTCGGTCACCGAGCCCTGGGCAAGCGCCTCAGGACCGTCTTCATCGAAAACGGTCTCATGCGCGAGGGGGAGTCCAAACAGGTCACGGATTTGTTCCAAAAGCTCGGTGTCACCGTTGAGGTTGTCGATGCGCACGAAGAATTCTTCTCTGCGCTCAAAGGAATCACCGACCCGGAAGAGAAACGCGAGGCTATTACCCAGACTTTTTATCGAGACGTGTTCGGACACCTGGTCAAGGAAAGCGGAGCGAAGCACCTGCTGCAAGGGACTATCCTGACCGATGTTGACGAGACCGTCGCTGGAATCAAGCGCCAGCACAATGTCTTCGAGCAGCTCGGGATCGACCCGGAGAATGCTTTCGGTTACCGTATCATCGAACCACTCATTCAGCTGCGCAAGGATGGTGTCAGGAAGGTGGGCCAGGCTCTCGGTCTTCCTCCGGAGGTCTTCGAGAGGATTCCATTCCCGGGACCGGCGCTCTCGGCCCGAGTGATAGGCGAGGTGACGCCGGAACGCATCGATACTGTCCGCAGGGCAACCTTAATCGTTGAGCGGCTGCTAAAAGATACTGGTGCATTTCAGTATATGGCGATCCTTCATCAAGACCGCGTGACCGGTATGCGCGAGGGCGAGCGCGACTACGGCCAGCAGATTGAAGTACGCTGCTGGGACAGCGTGGATGCGCGGACCGCAACACCGACAAGACTCCCGTTCGAAATCCTCGAGCAGGTCGCTCGCGAGATTATACTCGAGATGCCCGGCATTGTCAGCGTAACCTATAACGTTACCCCGAAGCCCCCCTCAACGCTCGAAGTGGTCTGATTATAGCTGCTGAATTAGGAGTAAAGTCAGAGTAAAAGTCGTTTCCCCGGATACGGCCTGGCTACGCGATCACTCCAGATACACCACCATTATATTGCCCCACATCAGACTCATGCTCTGAAAGGATGAGCGCTGGGACACTGAGTGTATCGATACCTCCAATTTATTTGACCGTTTTAGCGTTCTGCCGCATAATTGGCTTGTTGGGCAACCTTTTAACCTCAGCCAACGTCTAAGAGATAAAGAAACATGAAAGGACTCGAGAATAAAATGAAGTCAATTATGAAAAAGTCGCTTTCTATCTCAGGCATCATATTAGCCATGGTGCTATTGATTAATGCTCTGCCAACCGGTGGTGCTAACCGTGTTGTCTTTGAAGTAGGGAGAACTTACGGCGTGTATGCCAGTGTAGCGGAGAACGAATCAGTCAGTTGCTTCGACGAGGCACTCTGGAGAGCAATAACCAACGTCGCCGACATCGAGGCCGAGCTGCCGAGCAATCTGATTACTCTTGAAGTGGAGATTCGCCCGACCAAACATGTTCCTGTACCGTTGCGGATGGTCTTTACTAGAGAGGCTCTACGTTGGTTGAAAAAAGGAAAATTGACTCCTGACCGTTTTCTTCGGGAATATGTGCGGTTCATCTAAGGGATCTGCAGTTGTTTCGTCCTGAGAATATCCTCGGTCTAACCGGCTGTACGGATTCGTTGCCTCGTCCTGCCAACTGTTTACTGCCGCTCTAACTCCTTTCTATAACAACCATTTTTTCTACCGCCAGTCATGGAGAGGGCGGAGTCTGCTCCTCCAGGCTATGCTCCAACACCGCAATTATTCCTCTCCATACCAGTAATCCACTGGTTTGTCGCTTCGGAGGAACAGGTCCAGGGTGCGTTTGGATTTGTCCCCGCCTGGTGCGGATCCGGCAAATACACCAACCTTGTTGGAATCTGGGTAACCGTTCACTTCCGGCTCAATCATAGTGGACACGATGATCAGCCGTAGGTTGCCCTCCGAGCCTGCCACGATAACGTGGGCTCCCTCAGGCCCCACCCGTAGCGCCAGGAAATCACCAGGCTCGATGGGGTGCTCACCGTCAGGCAGCCGCACCTGACCCTGACCTTCCAGAACATACACGGCCTCTTCGTTGGCACAATGATAGTGATAGGTATACAGACGCTCTCCCGGTGGTATCTCGTAAAGACTGACACCCAGTTTCTCCCCACCTGCAGCCTGGCCAAGGGCTTTGCGCCGGAAGAGTACTTTGCCATCCCTGGTATGATCGGTCCAGTTGATACTGTCACTATTGATTAGATTGTGCGGTCTTGACATATGCCTCTCCTTTAATTGTATCCCTGCTAATTTACTCTACCCCATCCTACGATATCTGCTTATCCATTCCCTTCGATACGATAAACCTCCAACGTAGCCGCTAGTCCCGGGAAAATCCCCCAGTAAACGGGAGAAATGGTGGATCGAATGATCTTCCACTCTTCCCCTTCTATACCTCAGGGAGAGGTTCTCACGAAATTAGATGGGTGTGAGTTCTTCTTCGCGCATCTCGCGCATCTCGCGCACCTCGCGCACCTCGCGAACGACAAGTCGCGTCTACGTGTTTATATTCCGATGCCATGAGGACACCGTCGCAAGATCGCAACGTTGATGCTTCCATCGCAAATTTTCAGGGTGGAAAATTCATCACCCCGGATTCGCGCTTCCCGTCGGGAAAAAACTCTATAATGCGGAATTCTGGTGGGATTTTGCGGAATTTTTCGCCGGTCCCGTCTTTCCCATCTATTACCGGCAGTTCTCCTTATCCCCTGTTAACCGTCACCACCTGCAGCCAATCCCCTTCTGCTATTGCCGCCTTCTCAATCCTCCACCATCTGGCCCATGAAGTGATGGATGCCTGGCAGGGTCTCGCAGTTGAAGATCGCCTCCTTGATCCGGCTGCGATCTTCATCGGTCAGATGGGAAGCCGTAAGGGCGGCGAACTTGTCGTCAAGGTCCTCTTCAGTCATCGGCTCCCGGGGATCACCCTTTGGGTATTCAAGGTAGACCGAGTGCTCTCGGCCATCGGTGGTGTGGATGGTGACCCGCGACGGCTGCTTTTCCGGGAAAAGCTGCTCAAATTCCTCGCTGGCCTCCCCCTTGATCTTGTGGATGAGCTCCTTGAGGCGCGGGTCCTGGATATTCTCGTCATCGAAGGTCTGGGTGGTGATCTTTCGGTCTAGAATAGCCCGTGCGATACAATAGGGCAAGCTATGGTCGGCGGTCTCACGGCTGGTGGGTTCGTACTTATGAGGGTCAAATAGGATATCACAGGCCCGGGCGATAGTCGTTACCCGCACTTCATCAACCTGCTCAGGCTGGACATCATTTTCGATAACCGCCCTCAGAGTGGCCGTGATATGGGTGTGCGTAAGGGCTTCGGTGGGGAAGGCCTTCATGGAACACTCCATAATCTTGAAGGTGTTTCCCAGATCATCCACAAGTTTCGTCATGTCCCAGTCGGGACCATAAACCTCCATGAGCCCCTCTTTGCCCTCGAAGACCTCCTCTGTACCGGTGTAGTCTTCTTTAGCCATGAGGGCGGCGAAAACCCCTGCCTGTACTGCCAGGGGATCCACCGTGTTCTTCATCATGGTCAGCTTGCCGGCAGTAGGGCAGCCGATGGTGTGGCTGTGACTGCCGGAGATGCCGATGGCGTTGACCAACTGATCTTCGGACAGGCCTAGCAGTTTCCCAGCCACTAGTGGCGAGACGAACTGGGTTATGGTAGCGTGATGCCACTTGCGCTCCCTGAGGCCTGGTACGGCGAATTCACACAGGCGCTGTTCAAACTCGTAGGCCAGCACGACCGCCACGATGATGTCTTTCATGGTCGCACCAACCAGCTCGCCAATGTTCAGAGCGGCGGGGATGAGGTCTGAGGGATGGGACGGGTCCTCTTTCCAGTAGATATCGTTGAAGTCCAGGGCCCGGATGGCCAGGGAGTTGACGAGAGTGGCGTTGACAGCAGGCATGCGCTCTCCACTCACCAGTAGGCTGGCCTCACTCGTCCCTTCCATTTGGCGGTAGATTTTGCGCATGATCTGCACATCCCTGGTGTAAAACCCGCCGAAGGCGCAGCCAATGGAATCATACAGGTACCGCTTGACCTCGTGAACCACATCGGCGGGCAGGTCGTCATATTGCAGATCGAGAGTGAATCGCGCCATCCGACGGGAAATGCTTATCTCCATACCACTTCCTTCAAGTGATTTAATCCTTAAAGACCCATAGAATATAAAGATTAAGTCTCGGTAATTCTATTGTGTTCGCAAAGGTATTGAGTTTGAGATTGAGAAAGAGGTAGTTGGACATCCCAGATAAAGTCTACCCGTACTGATCAGAGTAAATCTGACTGGATTGGTGAGTTTCTAAGGAGGGTGGAGATTAGGCGTAAGCAGTATTGGATAGCGGTCAGCCGTCAGATCTCAGCTACTGACGACGGACGACTGATAACGGACAACCGCTAATCCCCCGTCCACTTGATATCAATGCTGCCCAGTCCCACGGAAGCAGTAATCTGCAGGGTGGGTCGACCGGGTACGTAGTCCTCGCTGCGATATTGGCCGCGGCCTTTCATCACCATATCCCGGGTATCGATAGTTGAAAGGAAATTTTCCTCGGCCTCCATTTCTACATTATATCCCCGGGGAATCCACATGGTCACGTTGCCCAGGCCGACGTTCACGTCCACCAACATATCCTGCAGGACCTCGCCGCTGAAGTCGAGCTCGGCCGAGCCCAGGCCGCAGTCGAATTTGAGACGGTCGGTCCGAGCGTTTGAGAGGTTACGGGCAATCAGCTCTCCCAGGCCATTGTCAACCGAGATCCGACGCAGTATAACACCGTTGGGAGTGGAGAAATCGAGAGTGGTTTCACCTAGGCCGTTATCCAAATTCAGATCCATCACTTTAAGGTCCCCCAGATCCAAGTCAGCCTCCCCCAGGCCGCAGGAAAAATCCACCTCGAGAGGAATCCGGGTAGTGAAATATAGTTCGCTTTCGGGCGATTCCATGTCACGCATCCTCAGACCTTCCCAGCCTCCGCGGCGCCTGCTCTCGGTGCTAAGCCGAAACCGCGCCAGACCCCCTCTGACCTCGTACTCGACTTTGGGATGGAGATAGTCCTCGTCGTACTGGATATAGCCGGTAACGGCCTTGGACGGATTACCACGTTCAACGCTGATTTCCCCGAAGCCGAACTCCACTTCAATCTCCATCCGTTCGACTTTGTCTGTCAGGGCTTCATCGATGGTCAGGATGGTGCGTTCGTCTTCAGGGAATCCCGGTCCATACCTGCCGGTGCCAGAGCTGCCGCCAGTTCCGGCCAGGACCACTGACAAGCCAAAGAGGAGTTGTGAGAACCATAGTAGGCGATTCATGATTGTTCCTTAAAATTCAAGAATCCTTAGGTAAAAGACCCAATCATCCTTGCCTGCATCGAGTGGTCTGAAGAGTTCTATCCGGGCGTCTTCGTCGCCCATGCTGATCCCTATCGCGTGGTTGCCATTCTTCTGCAGGTCGTTGAAGTAGTTGCCGGCAAAGAGCCGATCCTGACTGTCCCAATTAAGACCGAAATGCCAGTGGAGGCTGAACATATCCTTTTCTCTGCGCTTCAGCAGGGAGAAGGTGGCGTTGATCACGGCGTAATGATTACCGGTATCGTAGGCACCATCTCCGTTGAGATCTTTATAGTTATAGCCCTGGACCGAGCCGATGCCGCCTATGGGAACCCTATGCTGCAAGCCAATGGCATCGCCTTGGACAGTGCCGGTGCGGGCGTTGAGCCTGATACCCAGCCGGCGGTGGAAGGGGACAAATGCCTCTAGGACTATGTCTTCCCGTTTATAATCAAAAGCGCTGCCGGACATGGTTTGGGTATAGGCATAGGACAGGTTGCCCTGGATACGTCGCGGGAAGTAGCCAACAGGCCGGCCGAGGGTCACCAGGTACTGCAGGTTGACGTCTTTCCCCTCGGTGATACTATAGGCGTCGTTGAATTTCAAATCCTTATAGAATAGGCTCCATTCGGTGACTTTTTCCATAGTCCGGTGCTTCTCATCTCGGTAGCGGACTTTGAACTCCATGAGGGGAGGCAAGCCCAACACAAAGGAACCTCCATAGCCTTCGGCTTCATAAAAATCATACCAGTCCCGGTGGATTAGGAAGGCCCCCAGTGAGTTCTCTCTAGGCGTAACCCGCCAGCCATCGTCATTGCGGGACTCTTTGTGACCCTCTACCAGAAAACCGATCCGCCCCCGCCAGAAGTATTCGCCGATACCCAGACGACCATACCATTCGCGAGCGCCAAATGCACGGCCGAAGAAACCATAGATATTGAACCCGGGAATATCGTCGGTGTCCGGGTGAAATGGGATATAGAGTGCCAGTCCTTCGGCCCGGTTGTACCTGAAGCTTACGCGGTTGAAGACCTCGAAGTCGGGCCGTGTGCGTCTCCGGGCGTAGGGCTGCCAGATAGATCTTTCGTCATCTACATCTCTGGTCACCCACTCGTCTTCTTCGGTCTCCTCGTCACGCCAGTCGAGGCGTTCATCCTTATCCTCATCGTAACCGAAGATTTCCCGGGCCTCTTCCCGGGCAAGGCTGACTTTGCCCCGATTCACCTCCAGCACATCGCCGGTGACCTGGGCCTCCTCGCTGCGACTGATCTTGCCGCCGAGGGCTACGATAGCACCTTCCACCTGAGCCGTGGGCAGAAGTTCCACGTCGCCACCCAGAACGGTAATACGGCCAGTGACCCGACCGGCCACGGTGAGGTTGCCGCCGATGACCCGAATATTGCCGGAACGTACTTCCCCTTCCGGAATAACCAGGTCGTTGAAAATTTTTAACTCGCCGGAAAGACTTTCTCTGGTTTCGTCCGGCTGGTCACCTTCGATCGGTTCCTGGGCCATAGCTGGCAGCCAGGTTAGCAGGAGGAGGACCAGTACTCCGGTGGGTGAGAATAGGACTCGCATGGTTTACTGTTCTCCTTTCATAATCTTGATTTCACCTGTCGTGGTTTCAATAACGATGCTGTGGAATGGTCTGTCGGTGGAATAGGTTGCCAGCGTATTGCCGTTGTCCTTCTTATAGGTGAAGTCTACATTACCGCTAATGCGATCCACGGCATAACGGGGCGAATACCCGAAAACTTTGGCGGTAATGTCAACCGGCCTTTTGGAGTAGTAGTTCACGTACACGTCCCCGGTTGACGTGGTGAGAGTGGATTCTTCCTTTCCAGGTTCCTCCAGAACCATCTCATAAATCTCAATGTCCCCGCTACCGGACTTGGCTCTTACCGCTCCAGTAATCCGACGGATATCGATATCACCGGAGGCGCTGAAAAGGATTGCGTCTCCGTGAATACGTTCCAGTGAGAGATTCCCACCGCTGCTGGCCGCTTCAACACCCCCTGTGAGGTTTTCAGCAGAGATGTCTCCACCACCGGTCATGAGGTTAGCCTGTGCGGAAACATCTGCGATATCAATGTCTCCACCACCGGTACGCGCTTCTACGCTGGTGCCCTCCAGGCTCCTGAGATCAATATCCCCACCACCGGTGTTGATCGTGAAGTTGCCCTTACTTGTCCAGAAATCAATGTCCCCAGCACCGGTGGATGCGCTGATCCTTCCCTCCACGGTGCGACCTTCGATATCCCCGCCACCTGTGAATAGATCCACTTGGCCTTCCACCTTGAACACGTCGATATCTCCGCCTCCGGTATGGGCCTTAACCCTACCTGCCGAGTTGGACAAGGCAATGTCACCACCACCCGTCTTGGTCTCCAGGTCGCCCTGGAGGTCCGACATGTCCACATTCCCGCCGTAGGAGTGGATGATCACGTTGAAAGTTTTGGGCACCCGTGTCTTGTAGTGGAATGAAACATTGCGGTTACTCACCTTACCCACTTTGAAGATGTAGGCCTCACCACTGGCTGATGGGGGGCTCAACTCACCCTGTATCCGCTCAATGATTTCTTGGGCCTCGTCCTTATGTTTAGTTTTAACGGTGATCTTCTCTTCGATCACAATCCGTTGGACATCGGTACCCATGAGGACTATATCCCCTCGGAGTGCTTTCATATGCAACGTAGCCTTGGGTTCCACGTCCAGGCGATGAACTATTACACCCTGATACTTGCCTTGATAATCCCGTAGTTCGGGTAGTGACTGCCCGGTTAGGGGAATACAGATAATGAGCGCCGTTATAATGGATCTTACTATCATAGTTGCGAATCTAGACGTTCTTCTTCTTGAGATTCGGGCGCCTGTGAAAGAACCTGATAGGCCTGGTAGCGCACGCTTTCCATGGGGTCCATGCGGGAGACCAGCAGTAGAGCCGACCGGACCGACAGATCGTCCAGAAAATAAGCCAGGTTTTCCACCGCGGCCAGTCGCACTCCCTCGTTGTCGTCCTCCATGACTGTTTTGACGAGCGCGTCCTTAACAAGCGGTGACTGCACTCCGTGCAGACTCTTGAGTATGGATAGTCGGACGCCTGGATTTTCGTCTGTCAGCAGGGCTGAGATGAGAGCCATCATGGTGGATTCCTTCTCCGGCAAACCCGGCGTACCTCCCAGAATGCGTGCTGATTGCAGGCGTTGCCCCGGATTGGGATCCTTTACTAGTACATATTCTAGGGCTGCCAGTATATCCTCGCGGTCTGCGGATCCGGTGAGTTTCATCTCTTGACCCATGGTGAGGTTGAGCTCCACTGGAGTATCCGGATCATCCAGGAGGTTCACATCGATATCTTCTAGCTGTCCGGACCGAATAAGCTCCGCTAGATCGGTCTGGGAGATCTGGCTCACCTGTTGGGCGGCGGTGGGGAAAGCCGAAGTGACGGGACGGGTGATAATAAACCTGCCCACCAGGATACCCAGGATCAGAGCAGTGCTCCAGACCAGGATCGGCCTGGCTGGCATCCACAGGTAGGGGAGTTCCTCCCACCACAGCTGGAGCCGCTCCCACAAGCGCGACAGCAGGCCGGCCTCTTCTGTTACCGCGATGGCGCCCTTGAGTCTTACTCGTTGGTCAAGCAGCCACTCATCGCTTACACGATAGACAGGTTCGATCCCGGCGAAGATTTCCCTGATCTGCTCGTCAGATAGGCTGGGTGTTCGTTGAACTTTTCTAGGCATAAGCTGCCAGGTCCTTCCTCAGTTTAAGGGTTGCCCGGTGTAGGTACCGCTTGATGGTACCGGTGGTGCAACCCAGGAGTATGGCAATGTCCTTGATTTTATGCCCCTGGTAATAGCGCATGACAAAAACAGTCCGCTGTTTCGGGGGCAAGGCCTCAACGGCTTCAATGATGTTCTGTTGCTGTTCGGTACGCTCCCGATTCTCATCGTTGTAGGAGTCGTGATAGCCCTCTTCCAGGGAGACGTTTTCCAGGTGATAACGCTGCCGGCTGCTGCGGTAGCTGAAACAGGTATTGGCCGTAATGCGATAAAGCCAGGTGTAGAACTCGCTCTTAAACTCGAAGGAGGGGAGATTCTTCCAGGCTTTAATGAAAACTTCTTGGTAAATATCTTCTGCATCTTCCTTGTTCTTCAAAAGTTGCATCGCCACGGCCATGATTCTCGCATCGTACATGGCCACCAGTTCGTGGAACGCTCGCTGATCGCCTCCTTGGGCTGATCTGATTAATGCGACGGTCTTTTCGTCCACGTCCCGCCTTTCACACCTGCTTAGACCCTCTTGACGAGGATTTGGTTGTCATCAGAATTGCACCCTTTAGTATTAGTTCTGTTGAAAACAGAATTACCTCCCTGAAGATAGTAAACTGAGACGGTGTCTGGGGAGAAAATGTTGCCCGTAAATGTTTCTGGTTTCGAGGTCCTGGTTTCGAGTTTCTAGCCCCGCCAACGGCGGGGTAGTGCAACGTAGCGGAGCCTTCCCCGCCTTCTCTTTCCCCTCTCTCAGGAGAGAGGGGACGACACGAAGTGAGAGCCTGTCCCGACCTTGCGTCGGGAGGGTGAGTGATCTTAAAAGCCAGTTCGCCAGCTGCCTCACACCGGTCTTCCTTAGCAGGGCTAACGGTAGGACAGCGGCTAGTGCGAGTTTTCACTTGCCATATTCAGCTTCATACCCACATTCGGCGCAAAGTCAGTTTCCGATAATCGTATTTATCTGAAGAGTTCCCAGGCTCGATGCCGCCTGATTCTTGCCCACTCGCGCCTTCTCACCCTCCACTATCCTTCATCCTTCGAAGCCGTTGTTCCCGTTTGAGCCCTTCGCGCACTTTGCGCCCTTTGCGCCCTTCGCGCCCTTCGCGCCCTTTGCGCCCTTCGCGCCCTTCGCCCCTCTGCGCCAGCTGAAACAGGGTGAGTTCGCGCACCAGGCGCACCAGGCGCACCAGGCGAACGACAAGTCCTTCCCTTTTCCATATATTCCCGCCATGACCAAAGCGCGGACCAGGATCGCCTGCTACCCCCAGCACGTCCGGGAGGATGCCTTCGCCTACTACTGCGCCGGGCATACCCGGGCGGAGGGGGAGCCGGAACAGGAAACGGCTCAGGAGGCTGCGAAATGATTTCTGATCGCAGCGCGCTTTTTTTAGCGCCCGCAATATTGGTTCATCGCTCCCCTCGGCAGGCATTGGCCATTTTCTGGCCATTTGCTGGGTATCCGGTGGGCCTTACCGGGGTATCCGGTAGACCTTACCGGGGTACCCGGTAGACCTTGCCGGGGTTATCGGTGGGTAGTGAAGGGGTTTCTCCGGGGCGTTGACGGGGTCGTGGCTGGCCTCAAGCTTCAAGTCCCAAGCCCCATGTCTCAAGCCCCAAGCCTCAAGCCCCCAGCCTCCAATTCCCCATTCCCGGTCCTGGCGGAGGTATATTCAGACCTATGACTTTTGCACCGAGCAGCAGCGTTGCTGAGCCGCGGGGACGTTTCCTGCCGCTCGTGTTAATTAGCCTGGCTCTAATGGCAGGGGCCCTGGCGACCTCTGGATGCAAACCACGTTTCACCCCGGTTACAGTAGTTGAAACCCACTTCTTTCAGTCGCCGGTTGTCCTCAGCATGGGCGCAGGAAGCCCGGAAGAGCTGCAGGTGGCTGCGACACTGGCCAGCTCCGAGATTCGCCGATTAGAAAGGGTATTTAATCCATTAAATCCCGATGGGGGTCTATATCAGCTCAACGAGACCAGAAGTATTACCGATTCGGAGCTTTACCCGATCCTGGAACGGGCTTATCAGGTCTCACAGTTGACCAACGGCGGCCTGAACATCTTCATGGGCTATCTGGAGCGGGCTTACGGTTTTGACAAGCGCTTCCCTCGTCCCCCGGATCGGAGTGCAGTGCGGGAGCTGTTGCTGCCCTTGCGGCGGGCAAGCATTCAGTTTGTCCCGGATGACTATCAGATGAAGATGCCCAATGATGCCTTTGCCATTTCGTTGACGGGTATCGAGGAGGCGTATACGGCTGATCAGGCGTTGGCCCATCTGGTTTTTGCCGGGATATCGAACGCTATGGTACAGGTAGGTCCCCATGTGGCCTGCGGGGGGTCGCCCGACGGTTTGGGATGGCCAATCAGCGTCAGGGATCCAGTATCGGGAGAAACGGCAGTGCGGTTGTTTGTAGAAAACAGCGGCGTCGCCATCGCCTCCATCAACGACCAGGCCTACACCTTCCGGGATAGCACCTACTACAATCACCTGGACCCGACCACAGGGCGTCCAGCCCGCTCACTCAGGTCGGTAACCGTCGTAGCACCTTCCTGCGAACTGGCTGGCGGCCTGGCTCGGGGCATTTTCGTCATGAATCCCGAAGATGGCTTGCGGCTGCTGAACGACCTGCCCGAGATAGATGGGATTATCCTGGATTCTGAAGGGGGGATAACCATATCGGATAGCCTGTTCATCTGGATAGGAAAATAAGACCATGCCTATCTTTCGAGTGCAGGCGGTTCATTGCCGTATCTATCGGCGGAATACCCACAGTTGATGAGGGTGATTGAAGATGGCTGGTATGGTTATTTGGATTTTACTGCTGCTGACCACCTTGGTATTTGCCTGGTGGCTGCTCAGTTGGGGCATGATCTTCCTGCGAGCCACAGGGGCATTGCTGTATCTGTCTGGGGGAATGAATCCTTTTCTGAGGTGTTTGTATTACCGGATCGAGGTACATACCGAACACTACCCCCATGGCAAGGACGGGCTACTGCCCTACCGTGTTTATCGACCCCTAACCCGTTCAGTCGCACCAGCCCTGGTGATTTATCACGGCGCTACTCCCCACGGTGAAGAGCACCCAGACTTGGACAACCTAGCTCGGGCCCTGGCCCATATCGGGCTGATAGTCTTCATACCCCGGCTACCCCGACTAAAGGCGGTCATAATTGACGAGAGTAACTTAGACTCTATAACGACCTTCTATCGGTATATCCAAGGGCATGAGCGAATCTGCCCGGGCTATATTAGTGTGACTGGGACCAGTTTCGCAGGCGGCATGCTACTCAAAGCCCTGCTGGAGGAGGATATGCACATGCCATCACCAAGGGCAGTATTCCTCTATGGCACCTACTGCGATCTTGAGACCACTCTCCGATTCATTCTTACCGGGTCAGTAGTTGAAGAGGGGGTGGAAGTTACCGTTGAGCCTGACCGTTGGGGCCAGGTGATCTTTTTCTATAACTACCTTGAGCATATCACCCAATCATTTAACCGGGAAACAATGCAAGAAGTGCTGGGCTACTACATCACCGACAGGATTGCTGAAGGGGATGAGGCCAGGGCTAGGCTGTCCATCAATGAACGCCGGATAGCAGACCTCATACTAACCCCAAGTAATCCCGAAAGCAACGCCCTGGCCGAAGAAGTTCTCCAGCACGCCCGCCCACTTATTGGAAAACTCTCCCCGTCCAGGTTCTACTCCCGGATTCATTTCCCATTCTGGGTTCTACACGGCCGTAGCGATACAATGGTGCCCTACACCGAAGCCCTGGCTCTGAAACGGCTCATGCCCAGCCAGGTTCGCTTGTACGTGTCCACCCGGTATGGTCATAAGAAGCCGGGCCACGAAAGCAGCTTATGGCGGTCTCTTCGGGATATGGTGGGGCTGGTTGTTTACCTGGGACGATTCCTGTACGCCGTGAAGGAATAGCCTGCTTGACGTACATGGCTAATACGCTGAACAGCGGCCAGACACTGCAGGTGGTGACTTTTGAGGGGGGGTATGACCGGAACTTCTGCTACCTGGTCTGGTGTCCTGATACCCGGATAGCCGCGCTGGTGGATGCCGCCATCCCCGCCGGTCCCATTCAGGCCACTATTCAGGAAAAGAAAGTGAGCCTCAAGTATGCCCTCATCACCCACACTCACGGTGACCACCTAGCCCACTTAGAAGAGTGGTTATCGCTGGAACCGCAGCTGGAGACAGTCGGCCACCATCGGCCTGTGCGGCGTGATTTACCAAACTATCGTGGTCTGCCTGACGGTGCCGAAGTCGAGCTAGGTCGCCAGCGTATAATCCTACTAGAAACACCTGGGCATTATCCAGACTGCGTCTGCTGGTACCATGAAGAGGACGGCCTACTCTTTTCCGGGGATACAGTCTTTACTGACCGGACGGGACGCACTCTCAGCCCCTTGAGCGATACACACCAGCTTTATCACAGCGTCTATGACCGTATTCTGATCCTTCCACCCAAGACCTTGGTGTATCCCGGCCACAACTACGGACCGGTCTCCAGCATCACCCTGGAGGAGCTCAAGGCAAGCTCGGACTTCTTCTCATGCGCCAGCACCGCTCAGTTTGAGGAGGTTATGGCACGGTTCGAAAAGTGCCAGCAGCGTGGAGATTAGTCCCGCTGTCATCAAGGTGCCAACGATCAACCGAACCACGGATACAGTTCATATCGGTCTTGCTCCCGGGCACGTAGATGTCCTATGGAATTGCTCCGCCGCCAATTTTGGACGGACCGCCCGGACAATTACCCGATCCCCAGAAGGAGCGTTTTTTCAGCTTGATGATCCATGCAAACCATCGTAATATATTGTTATTAAGAAGCATGTGGCTATAAAGCAGATTATAAAATAGGTGATAAAGAGAGCGGAAAAATTCTTGACTTTCTCGACGAGAAGGTTAAAATTCTCCGTCGAGAGTGCCCTCAAATTGGTTTTTAATCCGAAAACCCACTAAGAAGGAGATTCCTGTTATGGCAGAGAAAGTCAAAACCGTTGGTGTAAGGAAGGAGCCTGGCTTCTTATACTATCTGGGCAAGGACGGCAATGTATGGCGTTCAAAAATGGCCCGGGCCGGTCAGAAAGGCGGGGACGCCACCAAGGTAGCCGATGCCGGTGTACGGCGTGAGCCGGGCTATCTGTATTTCATTGACAAAAGCGGTGACGTTTCACGTTCAAAGATGGCCCGCGGGCGACGTTAACCGACGATCTTTTTTCATCTGAGCGAAAAAGGTCTCACGACCAGGTGAGACCTTTTTTGTTTTTCCTATTACACGCAATGCATTATTCAACCGGCTACTACGCCCGCTTGTCGGTTCCAGCATGCAAGTGCCTGACCAATTGGTTGCTTATCTTCCTGCTGATCACCGCCCGGCTCCTCGCCCAGGCTGAGGGGCCACTCATTACTAGTGTGGTGGTTGAGGGCAACAGGGTGACTCGTGAGTATATCATCACCAGGGAACTGTCTCATCCACTAGATCAGCCGTTCGACTCCAGCCTGGCCCTTGATGACCGCAATCGCCTCTACAACCTGGGGATCTTCGAATGGGTAGACGTGTACCCCCGACCAACAACGTCTGGGGAAGCAGCACTGATAGTAGCGGTGGTGGAGACTTTCCGGAAGATCCCTTACCCTACTTACTATCACCTTAAGGACCTTGGCTGGGCCTACGGCGGAGGCCTTATGGTGACCAATTTCAGGGGGCTAAACCAGAGTCTGGACGTCGGTGGTACGATAGGGGCTGAGCTATCCTACTACCTGCTGTTCACTGATCCCTGGTTTATGGGGAACCGCGTATCTTTAAGTAGTCAGGTGATGCAAATCAGCCGTAACCACCCGGAATACAGCTTCCGCTATAGGAAACGGAACTTCAAGGTGGGCATTGGGAAGTACTTCCTGGATAAGACGGTCTATATTGCTGGAGCAACTACTTTTGAAGACCGCAGGGTGATGTGGCCGCCGGATGATCCGCTAAAGCTGGTCTGGGGGGACCTTCGCCACCGTATATTTACCGCTAGGGGGATGCTACTGTGGCGCACCACCGATATCTGGCGTGATCCGACGACTGGATTTCAGCTCCAGCTCGATCTTGCCCCGGTATGGGGGCTGGATTCGGATTCGCCGACCTATGGGCTGGTTAAGAGCCAGGGGGCGGTGTTTGTTCCCCTGTGGAAAGGCTACCGGCCGCTGGTCTGGGGGGCAGTCCTCGCGGTTTCTCACGCCACTCAACCAACACCCATTTACTTGACCCAGTACGTCGGTGGCCAATGGGTTCGAGGCTACAACGTAGCCCCCGAGCGGAATCCACTTGAGATTCAAGACCGCCTGAAAGGCTCAAGTATAGTTTTCACCAGCATGGAGCTGCGCCAGACCCTGTTCCCTAGGCGATTGTGGCAGCAGACGGAGGTCGGACTATCGGGGGTGCTGTTTGTCGATGCCGGGTGGGGCTATGGTCCCGGGATACCCCTCCGGCAGGCCTTACCTTTAGTGGGCTATGGCGTTGGGCTGAGGTTCTTCTTCCCCAATATCGATGCCCTGGCCCTGGATGTGGGTACCAACCCCTATGACCATATCCTGAGGTACCACCTGAACCTCACCCACAAGTTCTAGTCCTTCGATACCCGCGCCGACAACCACCGGATATTCAGATCTGCCGCGAAGTATCGGGACAACCTTTTGCTAGTTGGTACGGTCATACATATAATAAAATAAGCGAAAATAATACCTGGTATGGAATGTGGAGGGTGAGTCAAAAGACAAACATCCTGGCGGGATTTTTTATCCTGGTGGGTTTTGCTTACGCAGAGGTGCGGATCGTGCCCATCAGGACCGACACGCCACCGGTTCTTGACGGCCGCCTTGACGATGATGTATGGCAGCAGGCACCTGGCTATGAGGACTTCGAGACCTTTCAACCCGACTACGGCAAACCTCTGAGCGAGCGGACAATCGCCTGGGTGGCCTATGATCGGGGAAATCTGTATTTTGCTTTCAAGTGTTACGATTCACGACCAGATTTGATTAAGTCCACCGTCACCAAATGGGACAACGTGTTCCCCGAAGACTGGGTGGGAGTAGCCCTGGACGCTCTTAATGACCAGCAAAGCGCCTACGTCTTCGCGGTCAATGCCCACGGCTCCCAGGGGGATCTCCTGACAGATAGCAATGGTAACGGGAACGGCTCGGAGGATTATATCTGGGACGCTGCCGGGATGCTGGATTCCGACGGCTTTTCGGTGGAGATACAGGTCCCCTTACAGAGTATTAGATTTAATATGGACCGGGAAGTGGCAATGGGCATTGCTTTTGTCCGGCGCATCAGCCGCAGTTCCGAGCAGGCTGCTTATCCATCCTTCCAGCCGGAAGAGGGTGCCATGACCACCCAATTGGGGAAGGTGGTTTTCCACGACTTGCAGTACAGGCGGACCTACGAAATCCTGCCCTCGTTCACCCAGTCGGAAAACAGTGGCGCCGAGGAGGGCAAACTGCAGTGTATTGATGAGGACTCCGGATCCGATCCGGGTCTTACGGCCAAAGTAGGGCTCACACCGACCTTGACGGTGGATCTGACCGTAAATCCCGACTTCAGCCAGATCGAGTCCGATGCCAGCCAGGTAGACGTGAACCTGCGCTACCCCAACTTCTATCCCGAGAAACGCCCTTTCTTCCTGGAAGGCATCAAGAGTTTCGATATGGCGGGTATCGGAAGTTTCGGCGCCATCTCACAAGTGGTACACACGCGCACCATCGCCGACCCCAGCTTCGGCTTGAAGCTTTCCGGTAAGCTGGGTCGTGCCAACTCCCTGGCGGCCATTCTCGCCCGGGACGAATCACCCATCTATGAGGAAGACGGCGATCAGCCAGCAAACTTCGGCATCCTACGGTACAAACGACTGCTGAAGGATGAGAGCTACCTCGGCGGGATTGTAACCATCCGGGAACATGACAGCGACTACAACCGGGTGGCGGGTGTGGACGGCCTCTGGCGGTTGACCGGGACGATGAGGATCGAAGGCAATGTTTTCTACGCGCGAAACAAAGATCCAGAAAGCGGCGAGGTTACCGAGGCCCACAATGCCGACCTGTCATGGTCCTATGACAACCGGAACTACACCGTGCTGGCAGGAATCCATGACATCAGCAAGGACTTCAGGCTTGATACTGGCTATATCCCCCGTGATGGCACCAAGACCGTGAACTTCCTGGGCCTGCGGACTTTCTACTACGAATCCAAGCTCCTGCAGAGAATAACCGTGGGATACTGGGGCTATATGCAGCGGGATAAGTACTTCGATATGAACGACGGCCTTCAAAATATCAACGTTTGGATCGGTATGGTCCGGTCCATTCAGTGTGAATGGAATTATACTTTCGGATCGGAAGTATACGAGGGTAAATCATTTGACCGCAGCGGATTCAAGATTAGAATGAATGGGCAAGTTCTGAAACCGTTGTATATCTCCATCGGGCTGGGAAATGAAGGCAGTCCCTACTACGATGATCCCGATGATCCTATCCAGGGGGATGCCGCCTCTTGGTGGGCTTTCTTCAATTTCCAGCCCACTGAGAATTTCAGTACAGAGTTCAATACGATTCGCACAGATTTCACCAGCCGCGATGGCCGCCTGCAGCTCTATGATTATCAGATCTATCGCAGCAAGACCACCTACCAGTTGAATAAATACCTGTTTATCAGGGGCATCCTGGATTACACCTACGTGCAGTTTCCTGACTATGGAATCAAGTATCCCGAGGAAGGGGATGATGATTCAAAGGGCCTGACAGCCGAATTCCTAGTCGGCTTCACCTATTTCCCCGGAACGGTGATCTACATAGGGTATGGTTCCCGGCTGGAAAACCTGGAGTACGATACTACCGAGCTGGATTACCTGCCAACAAAAAGTCTGACAGAGATGAAGCGGGGGCTGTTTTTCAAGGCCTCCTACAACTGGCGGCTTTAGGCACCGGACACCGGATTGAGTATTAACTAAAACTCAACGGACAGGAAAAATAAAGGGGGCAGGGACCGATGAACCTTGCACCCCTTTTTTCTTCTGTCTAAATTTTACAAAAAGGGTCGGCGCAGCTGAGAACGGCCTGACCAGTAGGTCCGGCATGATTCGCATGATTCAGGTCCGAGACTATGAGCAGCAGTTGCGAGATAGCATGTCTACAGGCTTAGGATACAAACTATAGGGAAAGGTACTATGCCAGACGGGGCCTTCAGTATCGAAGCATTTTCACAGCACTCCTTTTACAAAGATGTTATAAACCGTCTGGTAATCCTCACCGATCTCAAGCCGGGCCAGCGGGTGATGGATCTTGGCGCGGGTACGGGTGCAGTCACTCGGCTGCTAGTAGAGAAGGTGGCCGGACAGGCCGGCTCGGAAGTAATTGCCGTGGAACCTTCCGCCTCTGCCTTGGATATCGCCCGCCGAAACCTGGAGGGTGTCGGGGACGCGGTAGTGCGCTTTGTACAATCAAAAGCGGAGCAGTTATCGGACATTGTGCGCAAACCCTTGGATGCAGTATTATTTTGTAACGCCATCCACCTAGTAAAGGAAAAAGCCAGGGTAGTGGAGGAAGTATGCAGGTCCCTCCGACAGGGCGGTGTTTTTTCATTCAATACCACCTTTTTTGAAGGGGCCGAACCACCCGAGTCCCAACAATTCTACAAGCGGTGGATGCTCAGGGCACTGCGGCTGCTGAAAAGCCGATACGACCTGAGTCCCACCAGGGAAAAGGTAGAAGCCCGCCACCGTTTGTCAGAGGCACAATATGACCAGTTGATGCTGGAACACGGCTTCGTGGTAAAATCCAAGGAAATGCTCAAAGTGGAGATGTCTTTGCAGAGCTTTGAGGACATCAGCGGATACGAGCTCTGGATCAGGGGAGTGCTCCCCGGAATACCCCTGGACGTCGGCGCTGAGGTCCTCAAAGATGCAGTTGACGATGCCTTTGAGGATCTACAACTCAGCTCCTCACCCCGCAACTGGTTGCTTATGGTAGCCAGCAAAGTCTAGTGCAGCCGATCACCGTCCCTCATCTCATATAGCTTCAACACAACGAAAAGATGGCTTACACCGCAATCCTGTAATGTGCGTCACCAGGTTAGTCAGATGAATCCCCCAGGGGAAAAGAAGTCCAGACAGTGCAAGTATCACAGCAAAAGCTAAAGAATCACTTGTTGGACAATGCCAGTCGGTTCCAAAATATCGAGGACAAGGACTATCGTCTGCTGAATGCTTGATTGGATGGATCGTATGTGAGGACCATAGAGATGTTTAAGTTGGAACATGATATTGTTATCGAAGAAAGCCCGTCGGTTGTTTGGACGTTCCTTGCCAACCTTCCAATAAGCTTAACGTGTCGTCGGATGAAGTATCAGTTCCAATGGATAGGTACTCCCAAGCCTGAACTAGGCGGACGGTACTCCTTGGAATTGAATCTGCCGGGGATCATCCTTCAGCGTGAAGGGAGGATCACCCGATGGGATCCGCCCAATAATCTGGCTATCGCCCAGTGGAATCCGCGTCATCCTCACCGCGGTTTTACTTGTCAGCAGCGACTGAGTGTCGATCCGATCGAGGGACGTCCTAGTACATCCGTCCTGCGGTCATACATCGTGGGTAACCTGCGACCCAAGTATGTGGAAGTACTTTTCAAGGAGATCGTTCGCCGTAGCATGCTCGATAACCTGAAGTCTCTCAAGCTCGCTATCGAGTCAACCGACAGGAGTGGCCGTACCCGACGAGATCCGGCCCGGCACCTGGCGGAAATGCCTGCAGCCGGTACGGGTTGACCAGAAGGCGTCTTTCGTGGAAACCTCCTTTTTTAAAGGCTCTCCCGGCACCAGTTCCGTTGATCCAATCACAATCAGGAAATCAGGCTGAATCCGATGCAGCAGTGGTGTAAATTGTCATTATAAAATCCGTCTGATACATCCAAGTTGCTAATATCGTGGAAAACGAACTAACAGTTGTTGATAGTTTTACCCGCCGCCTGCAGGTGGAAGTACCCTGGGAGGAGCTCCAGGATAAATATGCGGTCTTTCTCCAGAAGTTCAGCAAGAAAGTGAGGCTCCCGGGATTCAGAAAGGGGAAAGTACCTCCGAAGCTGGTACGCCAGCAGTTTGGTGCTGCGGCTGAATCAGAATTCGCCGAAAGCATGGTTCAGGAGTATTACCAGTCAGCCCTAGAGGACACCGGCGTGGAATCCATCAGTCAGGCCACCATCCGCGCTGTACAATTCCGCGAAGGACAGACTTTCCGTTTCGAGGCCACCTTTGAGGTGGAGCCGGAAGTGATTTTACCATCCTATCAGAAAGGGATGAAATTCGAACAGATTACATACGACTGTGACGATGAGGATGTGGGGCGGGCCATCGAAGACATCCGCCAACAGCAGGCAGAGCTGCGGACGGTGGAGGGCGCCCTCGAAGAGAACCAATACCTGCTGGCTGACCTCCAGGAAGTTGATGAAAGCGGCATGCCGCTGGTGGGCAGGAAGATGGAGGATCGTTACATTCACCTGCATCCCGAAGGCCCTCTTGGACCGGAGAACCTGGAGAAGCTGCGTGGGGCCCGCGTGGGAGATACCCGCCGGGTCGTACTCACCGACGATGCGGGGCTACCGATACATTATGAGCTGATCGTACGCGAAGTGACCGAACGGATCCTACCGGATGTTGACGACGCTTTTGCCCGTCAGGTTGATCCGGAAGCCGAGAACCTGGATCAGCTGCAGGCCAACCTGAGACAAAAGATTCAGGAAGCCTATGAGCACGAAAGCCACAAGCGCCTGACCCATGACATCGCCGATCACTTCGTTCGGAATGCCCAGCTGGAAGTACCTACTTCCCTATTCGAGAATTACGTAGATACACTTGTGGCCGACCTCGAGCGGGAGGGCTATCCTAAAGAGCAAATAGACCGGGACGCGGTCCGGGAAGAACACAAGGCTTCAATTATCTGGAACCTCAAGTGGTATCTTCTACGCAAGCAGCTCATCGAAACAGAAGAGATCACGGTGGCCGATGCAACGGTGGATGAACGCATCCAGGAGATCATCGCCGCGGATGAGACCCAGGCCAATCAGATCCGCAACCATTACCGACGTCCGGAGAACCGGCGGAGCTTGAGACAGGATCTGATCTCTAACGCCCTGTTCGAGCGACTGAAAAGCTACGCCAAGATCAAGGTGGTCCATAAATCCTCACGTGAATTACGGAAAGCGAGCTAGATGGTCATGATCGAGAAGAATAATATGTTGGTCCCTATTGTTGTCGAGCAGAGTTCCCGGGGGGAGCGGGCTTTTGACATCTATTCCCGGCTTCTCAAAGAGCGTATTATCTTCCTGGGCACACCTATCGATGACAACATTGCTAGCCTTATCATAGCCCAGCTGCTTTTCTTGGAGGCCGAGGACGAGAAGCAGGACGTTTTTCTGTACATCAACAGTGCCGGCGGCATCGTCACTTCGGGAATGGCCATCCTGGACACCATGAACTTCATAAAGCCTAATGTGGCCACTATATGCATGGGCCAGGCGGCCAGTATGGCCGCCATTCTGCTGGCGGCGGGCACACCGGGGAAGCGGTCAGCGCTACCCAACGCCCGCATTATGATCCACCAGCCGGGGGGCGGAGTGGAAGGCCAAGCCTCCGACATCGAGATTCACGCTACGGAGATCCTGAAGCTCAAGAAGGACCTCAACCGTATTCTGGCCAAGCTCACCGGGCAGTCTATCAAGCGCGTTGAAAAAGACACCGACCGTAACAAATTCATGTCCGTCGAGGACGCCAAAACTTACGGCTTGATA
Source organism: Fidelibacterota bacterium (assembly GCA_020354025.1). Classification (GTDB taxonomy): domain Bacteria; phylum Fidelibacterota; class Marinisomatia; order SCGC-AAA003-L08; family TS1B11. The sequence goes on from CP070638.1 coordinate 1,187,727, forward strand.
GACAATATTCTGGACAAGCGCAGCTGATATCAACCGTCAGCAGCAAGTCAATATCAATCAGCCTTTAGCCTTCTTTGATCTTCATTATTCAATTGACAGTCGATAATCAGTCCCCATCACTCAATGCCGGGATCCCGGCTGCCATAAGCCATCGCTCTCGGTAGCAGTCTAGTTACAGACGGATGATATTTTCAGCGGTGAGAAGTGCCGCTGTGAGTTAACAGCCCGGTCGTCTCCTCTTTACCGGCCAGCAGATGGAATAGCTGGTACATGGCGTGAAACAGCACCAGGGCAAACAGGTCAATGATAGGGATGTACCAAGGCCAGGGTGGCAATAGGTTTATAGGATTGAAGTCGACGAGCGGGACACTTCGGAGATAGACGTAATTCCCACCCACCAGTAAATCAACTGGTGCGGCGATGAAGAGGGCATAGAGGTTTAGGGCGATGAACGCGGTCATTACACTTTTGCGCGAAGGCCTGACTCCCTGGACCAGGATAAGGTGGAGGATGGCGAAGAGAGGCAACCCATGGGCAATGAAGAATCCCGAGAATTCACTGGACGGATAGCCAGCTGTAAGATCGGGGAGGATAAGGGCCAGGGTGGCCCCTGCCAGGGTCCAGTAGAACAGGATATCGAAAAGCGACTGGCGCGGCTTCCAGAGATAGGCGGCAATCAGGTAGGGGCTGATATCGCATAGGTGGAAGGGGAGATCGTCGTCAATTGTGAAGTAGCCGCCCCTAATAGCCACCACATTCCAGAAAACGGCATTGGATATCACCAGCACTCCCAGCCAGTGGTTGAACCGGTCCTCATTAAGGCTGGGCGCCCGTTTGCGCAGCCTGAGGATCGCCATGGCGATAAGAGCCGTGACAATGAAGATGGCCGTAAAGTGGGTCAGGCTGAACAGCGTGAATGAGCGAGTCATGAAGTGGTTGAAACCAGCGTTTGGATACTGCCTGAAAACATGTCAAAATGGCCCAAATGTCCGTCGATGCGCGCATAAAAGTACATGCAATTATTTAACGTTGCAAGTGTTGGCATTACCACAGCTTCAGGTCTCCCCGGCGCAGGCGGCATCCGTAGATTGATTTTGTGCTTTGGGTAGTTGATAGCGGATCCATCTCAAGGCTCTCGAACGGCGATAGGCGATCGATAATCCATATTCAATATTCCCTTAATCCCAAGTCCTTAGTCTTAACCCTCACAAACCAGAATCCAAGCCACCAGCTGCCATAAAGTAGCCCCTGGGATGATCTCCAGTTAAATTCAGCCATGACTTATGATCTGATCATTGTCGGGAGTGGTCCCTCCGGCGCGGCGGCGGCCATGTTTGCCAGGCGATACAGCCTGCGGACTCTGCTGCTGGATAAGGCTGCCTTCCCTCGCGACAAGATCTGTGGCGACGCTCTCTCGGGCAAGTCGGTAGCCATCCTGCGGGAGCTGAACCTGCTTGATGGTGTCCGCCGACTGCCCGGAGCAACCATCTCCCGCATCATCTTCACCAGCCCCCGACACACCGAGCTGGCGATCGACCTCAAACGGAGCAGCCTCAACCAGGTACCGGAGGGCTTTGTCATCCGCCGCCGGAACTTCGACCGGTTCCTCTTCGAAGAGGCCCGGCGGGCGGCGGATACCTGCTTGGAGAGCTTCACCGTTACCGACCTGGTATATGAAGACGGATTCGTCTGCGGTGTGCGCGGGCGGCAGGGAGACAACGCCGAGATCGAGCATCGCGGCCGCATTGTCCTAGGTGCCGATGGCTATAACTCGCTGGTAGCGCGTAAAACCGACCTGTATCACCACGATCCCCGGCACTGGGTTGTAGCGCTACGGCAGTATTACCACAATGTCAGCGGCCTCAGCGACCAGATCGAGCTGCACTACGTGGACGAAGTAATCCCCGGCTACTTTTGGATATTTCCCCTGGAGAACGGCTGCGCCAACGTGGGCATCGGGATGCTCCACCAGTACATCAAGGACCAGAAGGTAGACCTGCGGCAGGCCCTCAAGGCGGCCATTGACAGCCCGGCTTTCCGAGAACGGTTTACCGGCGCTGAGTCCCTGGAGGAACCGGTAGGCTGGAACCTGCCGGTGGGTAGCAAGCACCGCCGGATAGTGGGCAACGGATTCATGCTCTTAGGCGACGCCGCCGGTCTTATCGATCCCTTCACCGGTGAAGGCATCGGCAACGCCCTGTACTCGGCCAGATTCGCGGTAGGAACGGCCCGGGAAGCCATCAAGGCAGAGGACGTGAGCGAGACCTTCCTGGCTCGTTACGATAAGCGCCTGTGGGATGCCATTGGAGGTGAGCTCAGAGTAAGCACCCAGCTGCAGAAGATCGGCCGATATCGGCTGCTGCTAAACTTTGTCATCAGCAAGGCCGCTCGGAACGGGCAAGTAAGCGATCTCATCGCCGGCATGATCGCCAACGAGGTGCCCCGGAAGCAGCTGGCCAATCCCCTGTTCTATCTGAAGCTGCTGTTCAGCTGACGTCGATCCACCAGCCGACAGATCAAGGGATTAAATTTAGTAAACTCATTCTACGAGGAACTCACGGTACTATTAATCCTTGTATGGCAACCTCAGGCGCAATTATTTTGAATCCATGAACTCGCAGAAAGAATCCAGATATGAACAGTATACCACCTGAAGAAGAACTGTGAGCATGGCCATTCCCCTTCTTGAGAAGTACCGGGAATTTCTTTCTGTAACCGACGAGACACCGATTGTTTCCTTGGGAGAAGGAGACACGCCGTTGCTACCGGCGCCCGAACTGGGGAAAAAGATCGGTGCTGAGGTTTATCTCAAGATCGAAGGATGCAATCCCACCGGGTCGTTCAAGGATCGCGGTATGACCCTGGCGATATCAAAGGCCGAGGAAAAGGGCACCAGAGCAGTAGTGTGCGCCTCGACGGGAAACACTGCTGCATCTGCGGCCACCTATGCCGCCAGGGCCGGCCTGCGTTGCATCGTACTCCTGCCTGAGGGTAAAGTTGCCTTGGGGAAGCTGGCACATATCTCGGCATGTGGGGCCGAGGTAGTAGCAATTCAGGGAAATTTCGATCAGGCGCTGGAGATTGTTCGCTATCTCATCAGTGCCTTTCCGGTGGAAGTTGTCAATTCCATCAATCCCTACCGGATTGAAGGGCAGACAACCGGTGCCTTCGAGATTGTTGATGTATTGGGCAACGGTCCGATCTATCAGGCCATGCCGGTAGGCAACGCGGGCAACATTACCGCCTACTGGCGTGGATATAAGACCTATCAGGCCGCCGGGAAGCTGACACGGCTGCCAAAAATGCTTGGATTTCAGGCTGCCGGTGCCGCGCCTATCGTGCAAGGCAAGCCGGTGCCAAATCCCGAGACGGTCGCCAGCGCTATTCGGATCGGTCACCCTGCCAGCTGGGAGACTGCAGTACAAGCCAGAGATGAATCAGGCGGGATAATCGATGCCGTAACCGACGAAGAGATCCTGGCTGCTTACCAGCTGCTGGGCTCGGTCGAGGGCGTTTTTTGCGAACCGGCATCAGCAGCGGGCGTGGCCGGGATATTGAAATTAGCTCAGGAGGACTTTTTTAGACCGGGCGATATTGTAGTGTGTATTATTACCGGGCATGGACTGAAAGACCCAGATACAGCCATCGCTACTTCATCAACTCCCACTGCCTTGACCGCTGACCGCCAGGCGGTAGCCGATCACCTGGGCTTCAGTCCCTGAAACCCGGTAATCCTGCACACGAGACTAGTATACACTGGCTAATCCCGAAGCTAGATTCCAGGTTTGTATTACCGTCGACAGGCCTCGTTCCCCCGCGGGAACGAATCCACCTACTCTCTTCGAGGCTGGTTGACGTACTTTATCTGCCGGGAGAAGTCACGCTGGGAACTGTCGTGTTGGTCCAAAATAGAATCATTGGGTGAGGTAGTAAGCAACGGGCTAGCGGTCTGGGACGTTCCTGAGGGATTGGGTATCATCATGGCAGGCGGATTTTGGCCCATGCTCCTCTTAGGTGGATCTACCAAGGGGGCCGATTCCTGGTTGAGGAGGCTTACTCCTATGACCAGCAGCGCTAGGACCGCAGCTGCCAGTCCACTCAACGAGATCGGTGAGAAGCCCATGATTCGCGGTGTTGCCAGCTGACGCCACCACGAAGGCGCGCGGTTGATCTCCGCTCGGAGCCGTGCTTGCAGGCGGGGCACAAAATCCGGTGACAGCGATGTATCAAGACTTCCTACTAAGGCTAGCCTGATGCCTTCCATATTCGACACCAGTTCAGCACAGCTGGAGCACGACTCGGAGTGCTCCTTGAAGTTCTTCAGTTCAGTAAACGAAAGCTCAGAGTCCAGATAGGGAGATATTTTAAGACGAAACTGAGAACAATTCATTCAGAGTGATTCCCCCCTTTAATCCTAAGGTTTGATAGCATCTCCTGAAGTCTTAGCCGGGCGCGGTTAACCCTGGACTTCACGGTACCAAGTGGAATTTTCATAATTTTACTGATCTCTTCATAAGAAAGTTCCTGCACATCTCGCAAAATAATTACAGTGCGGAAGTGCAGAGGCAGTTTGGCCAGAGCGCTACGGATGTGCTTTTCGGTCTGCTCTCCCTCCAACGTTTTCGTGGGGGCATAGTCCTCCGATGGCAGCTCATATTCCCGCTCACCGATACCAAGAGTGCTCATGCTGAAGGTCGCACGGCGCTTCCGCTTGCGAAGCTCCGTCCGGGCCAGATTACCGGCGATGGTATAGATCCAGGTCGAGAAGCGGGCGATCTCCCTGTAAGCATGCCGATGAGTATAGACCTTTATCAGGGTGTCCTGTACGAGGTCTTCGGCAAGATCACTATCTCCCACAAACCGATAGACGAAAGCGAACAGCCGGTCTTTAAATCGCTCAACGATTTCCAGGTAGGCATTCTCATTGCCAGCCTGGAATTGGGCAATTAGTTCCTCATCTGTGAATTGATGCGACATTATCCAATACCACGGCAGACACCGGCAACCAGTGCAATCAACATCTGATCCGCCGCTACACTTGTGGATTTCAAACTCAGATCGGTAGCCTGGAGTTTCCGCAGAATCCAGGTCGTTTCATCTAGTGTGTAAAGTCCGCGCATCGGTCGCAGCTGTGTGGTAACCAGTTTATTCAGACCGGTGTAGCCTCGTTCCATATTAGTATCAGTCTGGATAAACAGCAACTGACAGAACAATGTGGAGAGACTCCCGATAATCCTGGCGGGTAGAGTGCCGTATTCCAAAAGGGATAAGCATATTCTCAAAGATCGGTCCGTCTCCCGGCGCGCCAGGCTCTCCTGCAGGTGCCATAGCTGGAAAGATTTGTCCGAACACACCTGGACTTCTACAAGCTCCCGGGTTACCGCCTCACCCTTCTCCATCTGGGTAAAGAGCTTATCCAGCTCGCTCATCACATGTCCGGCCGAATCACCTATCAGGTCGATGAGCAGTTCCAGGGCATCTGACCGGAGGATGAATCCCTTTTGCTTCGCGTAGTAGTTGGCCAGTGACCGGAGCGTATTTGGAAAGGGTGGACGTGTATCAATTACCGATATTGATTTCGCCAGGCTCTTCTGCAATCCCTTGGTCGGCTGGTACTCTTCCATGACCAGCAGGAGACACTTGTCAGGATTGGGATTTCCGGTATATGCTATCAATTCATCTCTGGCAGTACCTTTAATCCGCTGTATCTGGTGGACAACTAGCAGCTGCCGATCCTGGAACAAGCCGTAAGCATTCAGCTCAGCCAGGACCTGCTCAGCCCGGTCATCGTCCAGGGCAAATACCTGTTTCCTGGAACCTGGAGGCAGAAAGTGCCTGGCCACCTCACCAATGAAAAAATCCTCCAGATATCCATCACCGCCTGCCAGAAGATAGACCGGTGCGATAGTACCAGCTGTGACCAGTTGGATAGCATCGTTGAAAGGTGGCATTGGTGCTCTATTCCTGCCTGGACATGACGGTTGCTGCCTCTCTCCCACGTTCCACCAAGCTTACGACCACAACAGCTAGGAGTGCTGCCAGAAAACCAGGGACCAGGGAATAGAGGTAGCCACCCCAGGGTATGTTATCCCAGATGATCACGGTGAAAAATCCGATCAGCATGCCTGCCAGAACACCATTTCGGGTGGTTTTCGGCCACCATAGGGTAAGCACTAGGGCCGGGCCGAATGCTGCCCCCAGGCCACCCCAAGCGAACAGGACCTTATCGAAAATGGAGCTCGGAAGCTGGGATAGACCGATGGCCAGAAGGCCGATAACCAGAGTCGCCAGCCGAGAAATAAGCAGAAGGTGCTTCTGTCCCGCCGAAGGATTCAGGGAGGAGTGGTACACATCTTCTGAAACAGAGGAGGTGGTTACCAGCAGCTGTGAATCGGCAGTGGACATCATAGCCGCCAGAGCCCCGCTAATGAGAATGCCGGCAAACCACGCCGGGAAAATGGACATGGCCAACTGGGGCATCATTCTCTCCGGATCATCGAAATAGCCTCCACCGAAGTAGGCCAGTGCCACCAGACCCATGAGGATCGCACCACCGTAGGATAAGCAGCTCCAGGTTATGGCCACACGCCGGGCGATACGTATGTCCTTTACCGAGCGGATGCTCATGTAACGGGCCATGAGATGGGGCTGCCCCAGATATCCAATCCCTATACCGAAACCGCCTAGGATACCAGCCAGTAATTGCCAACTGCTACGCCCCCCCGTAGCGGTCAATAGGTTGGGATCGATAGCATTGATCTTGTCGGCCAGGCCATCCCAGCCCCCCAGATGGAGCAGGGTGACCAGCGGCAGCAGTATCAGGGTAGTTATCATGACCCAGCCCTGAAAAAAATCGGTCCAAGCCACAGCGAAAAAGCCGCCCATGACGGTATAGAATACGATGATCGCTGCCCCCAGCAGCACACCGGCGAAATGCGCCCAGCCGAAGGTCTGCTGGAGAGACTTTCCGACAGCATCAAACTGGGCAGCAACGTAAAAAGTGAAACAGAAAGCTATGATCCCCGTGGCAATGAACCGGATTGTAGCGTCGCTGCCCCTAAAGCGCAGCTCGAAAAAGCGTGGCATGGTCAGGGCACCCAGCCGCGCACTCTCCTCCCGTAGCCGTTGTGTTACCAGCAACCAGGTGGCGATGATCCCTGTCACGCAGCCGATACCCGTCCAGAGAGCCGGCTGCGTTCTGGTACCGGAAGGGTCGCCTAGACCAGTTACATAGGCCAGGCCAGTCAATCCCAAGAGCATCCAACCGCTTTCCGCGGAGGCCCGCTCGGAAAAGGCCACCACCCAGGGTCCCAGCCGACGACCGGCGAGAAAGAAATCCGGCAGCGATTTATTCAAGTGGGCGGTTACAATCCCGACTACGAATATTATGATGAGATAAACCACAAAACCGATGGCAACGGGACTCATATCCGCAGCTCCAACGATTTATTACAGCACAGAGGCTCAGATACTATGATCAGGCACATAAATTCTCCCAGATTGGATGGGATCACAGCCAGAAGATAACCATTAGACCAACCGGCAGGGTATAGCTTGAAAAAAAGTACATTTGACCCTTGCGGAGGATATTCATCAACCAAGCGATAACAATATAACCCACCAGAGCCGCGGCCAGAAATCCCAACGTCAAACCAGGTATGGATTGAGCGGTTCCCTCTATTACGTCGAGTAGCTTGAAAATCCCGGCGCCCAGAATGGCTGGGATTGCCAATAGAAAGGCGAAACGGGCTGCCATTACACCACTCAATCCCAGCCACAAACCTGCGGCAATGGTAATCCCCGATCGGGAAATACCGGGCAGAATCGCCAGGGCCTGGGCGCTTCCTATGATCAGGGCAATAGCCCAACTCATCCTGGTCGTCTCCCGGGAGACACTCCACCGGGTCGTGGCCAGCACCACCGTAGTGACCAACAGCATCCAACCGGCGAAACCTGCATCATCAAAAACCGCCTCCACTGCATCACCAAGCGTCAAGGCTACTACCAAAGCGGGAAGCGTAGCCAGGGCAAGATATCCGACTTCCCGGCGCGATGATGTACCATCATTTCCTGCGCGGAAAAATCCGCCGGTCAACTGTATAAGATCACGCCGGAAATATATCAGGACGCTGATGAGTGTGCCTAAGTGCAGGGCGACCTCCACCAACAGCCCGGGAAACTGAACATTCAACAAAGCCTGCGCGATCACCAGGTGAGCCGAACTGCTGATGGGCAGAAACTCCGTGGCACCCTGAATAATTCCCAGAAGAAGTGTTTCAAGTTCCAAGTTTTAAGTTCCTAATTCCTGGTCCCGAGCGGTAACCGCAACAAAATCGAACATCAACCGTCGTCATTCTTCAATCTCACTGTCAACATAAAAGAAGGCCACCATTCGACCTGCCAGTTCTCCATCCCGCCGGTAACTATGGCAACGGGAATCACACCTGGTACATATATCCACACTGTTAATCCTTGCTCCCGGAATGCCCGCCTCAATGAGTTGATCGCGTACTGCGGCCACCAAATCCAACTGAAACCGCCCACTGGAATTTGGTTGCCATATCGTTGGTGAAAACAGCTCTGTTACCTCTGCCCCAACCTCGAAGCAGGCCATCTCAATGGTCGGTCCGATGACCACCTTCGTCTGACATAAGTCTACGTCCTGGGCCTGTAGAAGTCCAGCGGTGACAGTGAGAATACCGCTGGCTAATCCGCGCCAACCAGCATGTACTAAGCCCCGGAAACCGGTTGGTTGGTGGTAGAAAAATACCGGGGCACAATCGGCGACCTGCAGGCTTAGAATTGCATGAGGATCGATCGTTAGCAAACCATCTGTATCCTTATGGATGCGACCGGGAATTGCCAGTTGCACTTTGTTGCCATGAACCTGCTGCGGTATTGCGATACTTTCGAATGGAAGCCCCTGTTGGCTGGCCAATCCCTTACGGTATCGGTCGACGGAAATCTCCTGGTAATCGCTGTTCCTCTGGCTGAGAATTGCTTTTACGGGCGCTCCTCCCAGCAGAGTAGCGAAATCAAACCAGTCCGATTGGCGAGCATTATCGGGTTCAGCAGATGTCTCCTGCGGGGACAAGCCCATACGAGTATCTGGAGATTGCACCAAGGGGATAAAAGTTACTCCACCGTCACGCTTTTGGCCAGATTTCGGGGCTGGTCCACATGACAATCCCGTAGGACGGCGATGTGATAAGCCAGCAACTGCAGCGGGATAACGGTAAGAAGGGGCAGGAGCAGCCTGTGGGTAGTGGGTACCTGAATGATATGGTCGGTCAGTTTCTCTAGCTCCGGTTCCACATCATTAGCCACCGCGATGACCCTCCCCTTCCGGGCTTTAATCTCCTGGATATTGGACAGCACTTTTTCGTAAGTCCGATCCTTAAGAGCCATGACTACCACCGGCATATTCTCATCGATGAGGGCGATGGGGCCGTGTTTCATTTCCGCGGCGGGATAGCCTTCGGCATGAATATACGAGATTTCCTTCAGTTTCAAGGCCCCTTCGAGGGCGATGGGAAACTGAAATCCGCGGCCAAGGTAGAGAAAATTATTACTGTCCTGGTACTCCCTTGCCAGATCGAGGATGGCATCAGACTGGGCCAGCACTTGCTTTACCTTATCCTCAATCACGGCCAGTTCTTTTAGAACCGACGCTACTTCCTGGGAGGACTCCCCTGCCTGTTGGGCCAGCAACAAGCTCACCAGCATGAGAACGGTTAGCTGGGATGTAAAGGCTTTAGTGGAGGCTACTCCGATCTCCGGCCCGGCATGGATGAACACTCCGCAGTTGGTTTCCCTCGCAACGCTGCTGCCTACGGCATTGACAATCCCCATTGTCAGGGTTCCCGCCTCGTTTGCCTTGTGGACGGCTGCCAGCGTGTCGGCGGTTTCACCCGACTGACTGATAGCCATTACAGTGGTCTTGGGATTGATAATCAGTTTACGATATCGGAACTCACTGGCATACTCCACCTTGGTGGGGATACCCACCAACGCCTCGATAAGGAAGCCACCGATGAGAGCTGCGTGCCAGCTGGTCCCGCAAGCGGTGATGTAGATCCAGTCGGAATCGAGGAGTCGGTTCTGCCAATCACGGATGCCACCCAGATTCACCTTCCCGGTAGGAAAATCCATCCGCCCGCGCATGGCATCAGGGATGGTCGTTTCCTGCTCCATGATCTCCTTTAGCATGAAATGGGGGTATCCACCCTTCTCGATCTGTTCCAGGGTCAGGTCTACCTGCTGTTCCGATTTGTGCACGGGGATGTTATGGGTGATACTCAGTACCTCATAACTGATCCGGTTCACCATTGCCATTTCACCATCGCTCAGATATACCACATTACGGGTGTACTCCACGATTGGGGTGGCGTCAGAGGCGACGAACATCTCCTGCTCTCCCACACCCAGCACCAGGGGGCTGCCCAGGCGCGCCGCTACCAGCAATTCCGGCTCATCTTCACACATAGCTACGATGCCATAGGCGCCCACTACTTTCGTCAACGCCATGCGGACCGCGTCAGGGAACGAGACGCTATTCCTACCGTAGATATAGCCGATATACTCGGCCAGAACTTCGGTGTCTGTCTCACTCCCGAGCGTGTGGCCTTCGCCCTCCAGCAGCTGCCGCAGCGCGTGGTGGTTTTCGATGATACCGTTGTGCACCAGAGCAATCTTGCCGCTGCTATCAAGGTGAGGGTGGGCGTTGATATCATTAGGTACACCGTGGGTGGCCCAACGGGTATGCCCCATGCCCATGCTTCCTGCCATGTCGGTGGGAAGAGTCTTTTCCAGGTCCCTTATTTTGCCGCATTTTTTGATAGTGCGAAGCTCACCGTCCTGATGGATGGTTATTCCGGCCGAGTCGTAGCCCCGGTATTCCAGCCGGTGAAGGCCTTGGATGAGCACTTCGACTGATGGACGATACCCATTATAGCCGACTATGCCGCACATAGCTCTCTACTCCCACTCAATAGTGCTGGGAGGCTTGGAACTGACGTCGTAGACCACCCGGTTGATGCCCTGAACCTCGTTGATGATGCGGTTGGTGCACCGGCTCAGAACCTCCGACGGAATCCGATACCAATCAGCCGTCATTCCATCCGCACTGGTGACCGCCCGCAAGGCCAGCAGGTACTCGTAGGTTCGTTGGTCGCCCATTACCCCTACGGTCTTGACTGGCACCAGCACGGCAAAGGCCTGCCATATGCGCCGATACTCGCCCGTCTCCTTGAGGATTTCCTGATAGATCCAGTCGGCTTCCTGCAGCAGGGTTAGTCGTTCCGGCGTCACCTCGCCCACGATGCGTACGGCTAAACCTGGCCCAGGGAAAGGGTGGCGCTGGAGGATATCCTCCGGTATGCCCAGCTCACGACCCAGGTTGCGGACCTCATCCTTGAACAACTCCCGCAAAGGTTCCAGCAGCTTAAAATTCAACTTCTCGGGCAGTCCCCCCACGTTGTGATGGGACTTGATAGTATGGGCTACGCCGGTCACGCCACCGGATTCGATGACATCTGGATATAGGGTCCCCTGAGCCAGAACCTCGAAAGGCCCCTCCTGCCGGGCTACCTCCTCGAAGGCCTGGATGAATTCCCTGCCGATGACCTTGCGCTTTTCCTCAGGATCTTCGATCCCTTTCAGGGCGGCCATGAAACGCTCAGAATAGTCAACTCGGTGGATTCGTAAACCCAGACCCGATCCCAGGGAGGCTTCCACCTGCTCGGCTTCGTTCTTACGCAGGAGACCGTGATCGATGAATACGCATACTACCCGGTCTCCTAGGACCTGTGTGAGGAGGGTACCTACCACCGAACTGTCCACACCACCGGAGAGCGCGCACAGCACCCGTCCAGAGCCTACCTCCAGGCGGATACGCTCCGTCAGTTCCTTCAGGTGGTGGGTGGGTGTCCAGTCGGGTTTACAGCCAGCGATGTTGAACAGGAAATTGGCCAGCATAGTGCCCCCATCCGGTGTGTGCTGTACCTCCGGGTGGAACTGGGTGCCGAACAGCGGCTTGTCTAGGTGCCGCACCGCCGCGATAATCCCATTCTCGGATCGGGCCTGTACCTCCCACCCGGGTGATAGCTCCTCCACCTGGTCACCGTGGCTCATCCATACCGGGATACGATCGGGCAACCCTTGAAATAGCTGTCCTGCACTATGGACTGTGAGCGTTGCATACCCGTATTCGCCCTGGGAGCTGGAGCTGACCCGGCCCCCGGTGAGATGCAGCAAGGCCTGAAGACCGTAACAAATGCCTAAAATGGGTTTATTCAGATTGATGATTCCGGCATCCAGCTGAGGGGCTTCTTCACCGAATACGCTTGCCGGGCCGCCGGAGAGAACGATAGCGGTGATATTCTCATCTGCCAGCGTTTCTGCTCTGGTGTTGGAGGGCAGAATTTCCGAGTATACGTGATGATCACGGATCCGCCGGGCGATTACTTTGGTGTACTGGGATCCGAAATCCAGGATCGCCACCGTCTGCCGGTTCGTCACTCCGATTGGAACAGCTCCCACTTGGCCAGATCGCTGAGGTACCTATAGTCGGTGAGGTCATAGTGCAGTGGTGTAATGCTAATCTTCCCGGCTTTCAGGGTCTCCTCATCGGTATTGGGTGGTTCCTCGCGCTCTCGCCTACGCCCTGTCAACCAATAATACACCCGATTATGCGGATCGACCCGACGGTCGAACTGATCCTGCCAGTCAGCCTTACCATGTACGGTAAGAGCATATCTACGTCGGTCAGGATTGCCGGATAGCAGCTGGTCAGTCGGCAGATCGGGAATGTTAACATTCAGGAGGGTGCCTTTGGGCAGCCCCCGCTCCAGGATTTTTCCGGCAACCTGGTAGGCAATCGCCTTAGCCGGACCGAAATCAGGGCTCTCCCAGCAATCTACGGAGAAGGCCGCGCTGGGGATGCCGAGGATCGTTCCCTCCGCAGCAGCTGATATAGTACCGGAGTAGATCACGTTGATGCCGGTATTACTACCATGGTTGATGCCGGAAACCACCAGACTTGGTGGCCTTGGCAGAACCGCCAGAATTGCCAGCTTCACACAGTCAGCGGGGGTTCCGGAGCAGGAGTATGCCACTATGTTATCCAGACCCAAATCTATTTCATTCACCCTCAGCGGGTCCGAAAGGGTTATGGCATGCCCTGCAGCGCTGCGCTCCACTTCAGGGGCCATGACTACTATTTCCCCCAGGGGTAGCATACCTTCACAGAGTGCCCGAAGGCCAGCCGCCTGGATTCCGTCGTCGTTACTGATCAGAATCAGCGGCTTGCTCATTCCGCAGCGCTTTTTTCGGATAGCCGAAAAATCCAATCAGCTGTCCCAGGATATTTTTCAGGTCACTGCGATGGACTATATGGTCCACAAAGCCTTTCTCTCTTAGGAACTCCGCCCGCTGGAATCCTTCGGGCAGTTCCTCACCGATGGTCTGTTTGATTACCCGGGCTCCGGCGAATCCAATAAGGGCCCCAGGCTCAGCCAGGATGATATCCCCCAGCATAGCGAAACTGGCCGTTACACCGCCCGTAGTGGGATCTGTTAGAACAGAAATGTAGAGCCCACCTGACTGGGAAAACTGACTGAGCTTGGCACTGGTCTTCGCCATCTGCATCAGACTCAAGGCTGCTTCCTGCATGCGGGCTCCACCTGAAGCGGAGATAATGATAAGCGGCAGACCGTGCTCACGAGCATAATCAATAGCTCTCGCTACCTTCTCCCCCACTGCAGAGCCCATGCTGCCACCGATAAAACTGAAGTCCATTATGCCCAGTACAACCTGGTAGCCTTCAACCGCTCCGGTAACGGTCAATACAGCCTCATTAAGGCCGGTTTTCTTCCGGGCGGCAGCCAACTGGTCTGAGTACTTCTTCCGGGCTTCGAACTCCAAGGGATCTACGGATGACAGGTCCGGATCCAGTTCCGTAAAACCGTTGGGATTGTCCATTAGGTGTTCCAGGTACTTCCGGCAGTTGATGCTAAAATGATGGGAGCAGGTGGGACAGACAAACCGGGATCGTTCCAGCTCTTCTCGATAGATATACTCACTGCATCCGGGGCATTTGGTCCACAGGTCACCGGACAGACTCTTCCTTTCGGTAGAAAGAATTTTTTTTGCGCTGCGCCGAAACCAGGCCATCGTTCACTTTGATCCGAGATGTTTGATGAACATATAGGCGTCCTGGTTGGGGCCATAGTAATCCTTCCGAGTACCCACAGCCTCAAATCCCAAGTCTAAATAAAGGTGCCTAGCCGCTTCGTTATCCTCCCTTACCTCCAGAAGTATGCGTCGAAAGTCCTTCTGGTTGCACAGGGATTCTGCTGCCTCAAGTAGACCCCGGCCGATGCCTCGACCGCGGAAGTCGGGATGAACTGCGATGTTATGTAGATGGAATTCATCAACTACCGCCATTCCCGTCAGAAAGCCGACAACCAGACCCTCATCCTCAGCTACTATGCCAACACCCGCATCATCATCCCGCTCGATTTCTTCTTCAAAGGCCTCACGGGGCCAGGGCTGGTCGTAGCAGAGCTCCTCAATGGCTACGAGCTGGTCAATATCCTGATTATAGGCTTCCCGAATGAGCATAGTTTGACAATCTTACCTGATATTCATGATGATAATCTGGGACCAAGGTTACCAGGTCAGAGGTCGGCTCAAGCCGCCTCACCAGAGCGAATTTACCTACTTTCACCGCTGATGGACAGGTTTCCAGAACTGTGAGGGATTGACCGGGCTGAAAACGGTCTAGCAGGTATCCAGCCACGGTCTGCCCTTCGGCAAGCCGTGCGAATTTGTCCCAGCCCATAAAACGTACCTTGTCCCATCGGGTGTTGCCTTTATGCTGTACCGCATAGACATTCCCGCCGTGGGACCATGTGGCCACCCAGTCGGGATTGTCAATTTCCTCCCCCTCCAGCAAGCTAGGCAGGGTCGGCACGGGAATGACAGGCAGACCGGTACCGAAAGCCAGCCCCTTGACATAACTCATTCCCACCCGGAGGCCGGTATAGGAGCCAGGTCCTGCTGACAAGGCGATACCGTCCAGGTCATTAAACTGGCAAGCGGTCTCAGCCAGTAGTCGCTTCACTGTAGGGGCCAGGACCTCGTTGTGTCGACGGGGTACCAGCTGCTCCTCTAAAGCTTCTATCCCGACATCACTCACCAGCGCTGCCCCACACACATCATAGGCAGTCTCAAGTGCAAGAAGCCTCATGGCCGTACCTCAATGGTACGTTCGTTCCTTCCAAGTCCGTGGGAAAAGGTAAGGTGGATTGTTTTTTCTGGCAATAGCGGAGCGATGTTTTCCGCCCATTCAACTACAGAGATAGCCTCGCTGGAAAAGTATTCAGCCAGCCCCAGCTGTCGCCATCGCTCAAGGGAAGTCTCCCGATAGCAATCTATGTGATATAGCCCCGGTGGCTGACCATGCTCATGAACCAGAGCGAAAGTGGGGGAAGTCACCTGATCGTCAAGCCCCAGACCTTTCGCCATTCCCTGGACGAATGTGGTCTTGCCGCTGCCGAGCTCACCGTGCAGGCCCACTATATTTCCCGGCTTTAGATGACCAGCGAATTCCACCCCAGCTAGTCGAGTCTCCTCCGGGCTGTAGGTGCGGGCACCTCTCCATCCAATAATAATCGTCGGTGACATATTCCCACTAGATGCTCCTGGAGCGCATTGTCGCCACAGGCACTACTATCTCTTCCAGCGATATACCACCGTGTTGGAAACTTCCCTCAAACCGCTTCACGAACCGGTGATAGTCGGTGGGATAAACGAAGAAGTTGCGGTCCCGGGCAATAACGTAGTTGGTAGTCACGTCTTCCGCCGGCAGGTGATATTCAGCGGGTCGTTTGATACTGAGCCCTTCCTTTTCGGGGCTGTTCAGGTTCCGACCGTACTTGTAGCGTACTCCCGTCGAAGTCTGGCGATCGGCCAGAATCCGCGTCGGCTTTTCAACTCGGATACTGCCATGGTCGCTGGTTAGGACGATAGTAGTGTTTTCCCACTCTCCGATAGTTTCTAGGAGCTCGTACATCCACGATTTTTCCAGCCAGGAGCAGATAGTACCCCGGTACCCGGACTCATCGGGCAGGATTTCCTTAATGACGTCGCTTTCGGCGCGGTGGTGGGCCAGCAGATCCACAAAGTTCACTACCAGCGCCAGGAGTCTGATGCTGCGATACTCTGGCAGATGTGCTAACAGGCGCTGTCCTTCGTCAGCTGTGATGAGTTTGAAGTATTTTGCCTGAACCTCTCCCAGTTTCCGCCGCTGGAGATAGTCCTCTAAAAACTCCAACTCGAATTTATTCATGCTCGACTCATCGCGCCGCATTTCCCGCCACTTCTCTGGATAACGCTTGGGCAGCTCATCCGCCGGTAGTCCGCTGAAAATCGCATTTCGCGAATAGGGTGTGGCAGTGGGCAGTATGGAAAAATGCACGGCTTCCTCAATGGCGTAGTACTTCTCAAGGAGGGGTCGCATGGCTTTCCATTGGTCCAGACGGAGGCAGTCCACCACCAGGAATACTACCCGTTGGCCCCCTGCCAAATGGTGTGCTACGAAGTTATCCAGCACCTGGTGTGACATCACCGGTGCGTCATCTGCATCAAGCCACTGACGGTAGTTATCCACTACAAATTGCCCGAATCGCTGATTAGCGGTTATATGCTGCTCGGACAGCAGTTGATCCAGTCCCAGGTCCCGGTGCTTATCGAACTCGATGTCCCAATCGGTCAGCTCCTGGTAGATGTCGATCCACTCCTCCGGCGTGACAGCTATTTCCATCCGCTTGCTCAGCTCCTGAAAGACCTCCAGGTAGCGGCTAGCGGCTTTGTCGCTGCGAATACGGGTCTGCTCCAACATGGACTTGCAGGCCATGAAAATCTGGCTGGGATTGACCGGCTTGGTCAGATATCCGGCGATGTTGGCGGCAATAGCCTCATTCATGAGCCATTCTTCTTCATTCTTAGTAATCATAATGATAGGAAGGGTCGGGTTCTCCGCCTTTATCTCCTGAAGGGTGCGAAGGCCATCCATCCCATCCATCATCTCATCCAGGAGCACCAGATTGAATTCGCCGTTTCTCACTTCGTGGAGAGCATCCTCGCCAGAGTAGACCGGCGTCACATTATAACCCTGTTCCTCCAAGAAAAGAACGTGCGGTTTCAGTAGGTCAATTTCGTCATCAGCCCATAATATCCGACCCCGTTCGGTGGTTTTCTCTGCCATTACTTGCATCTAATCCTTAGAGGTTAAAGGTAATACTATTCATGGGGTAATAGGAGAAAAGATAAATAGGCGAGACTACAGGCGTAGAAACCTACACTCGGTGGATCATATCTGGAACTCGATCAATTCCACCACGGATGGGTCGGCAGGAGGGGCTCGAAAGGCCCCATGGCCCCCATACTGAGCAGGCCGCTTTCGAGGAAGTTAAGCAGGATGTCAATACGCAGCTCCAGGGACTGCAGCTCCAGCATCTTCTGTTTCTCCTCCGCGGCTATCGGCAGCGCGCTGATAACCACGTGGGCCAGCATTTGCAGGGGAATATTCGCCTCGTGAAGCAGCTCCAGGTTGCCGATCACCTCGGCCTGCTCCAGCATCGATTGGAAGAGGCGCAGGATATTCTGCCGCTTATGCTCCTCGTCGGTTACCTGGCTGAACTCCGTCATGGGCGTTACCACACCCCGGCGGTAGGGCTTTTCCGATTCCACCTCTTCCACCCGCACCTTCACCAGCCCCGTCACCAAGATGTTAAACTTCTCATCTTCCGAGGGCTGCACATCGTTGATGTATCCCATGGTGGCTATTTTGCTGAAGCGTGGCGCTTCTTTCTGGTTAGCATCCTCTTCCCCTTGAAGCAGAGGGATGGTCAGCATACGCTCTCCCGCGGTGCAGTCCTTAACCATCTCCATGTAGCGGGGCTCAAAGATCTGGAAAGGCTGGACTGTCTGTGGAAAGAACACGAAGTCCGGCAGCAGAAACAGAGGTGTAGTGCCGGAAAAGGATGCCAGCAGGTCTTTAAGCGTAGTCTGCAAAGGGACCTCCATGCAACGCGGGCCACCGGAATCTCAGCAGAGGCATCGCCCTAATGAGTCCATTCTTAAGCATCAATCAACGCCAGCACCTCTTTTACCAGACCTTCAATACCTGCCCAAGCCTCGCCAATCCTATCGGCCAGCATGTAAGCCGGGGTGGAGACAATCTTATTCTCTCTGTCGGTAATATGCTTAGTAACGCTGCAGGCTACATGGCTGGTGCCCATTTCTTCGATAGCTTGAGCTGTCTGGACATCGTTGCCGATAGTCAGCTGAGTGTTCGTCCCCGTGCCTTCCAGGACTTTCGCCAGCATTGCCGGCGCGATGCAGATTACTCCCAGTGGTTTATTGGCGGCAATAACTTCCCGCACCAGGCGGTGAACTTCGCCATTCACCTGGCAGTTGGGACCGTCGAAGGCAAAGGTGGAGAGGTTCTTTGCTACGCCATACCCGCCAGGAAAGATCAGGGCGTCAAAGTCTTCAGCGGTTACCTCAGCGATGTCCTGGATATCCCCCCGAACGATGCGCGCCGACTCCTCCAGCACGTTGCGGGCTACGCCTTCAACTTCCTCACCGGTTATATGATTTACCACGTGGCTCTGCTCAATGTTGGGCGCCATGGTCAATACATCCGCGCCAGCCTGATCCAGGTGATACAGCGTGGCTACCGACTCAATAATCTCCGCCCCATCCAGGAAACCACATCCCGAGAGGCATACACCAACTTTTGGCATGGTTCTATCCTCCACTTTACTGCCCCGCTGACGCGAGACTAGGCTAAGTTAGACGCCCCTCAAATCCTTGTCAACCGCTTTGGTTTTGCGGCAAGGACTTACCTTGAAAAAAATACATGAGCCTGTATCCAGTCAACCTCATGAAAGATGTGGTAAATAATGGCTGGAGGAGGTTGTGATTAACAAGATGAAATCTTCATATTTATTGAAAACGGTAGGCCCAACCAGAGTACATTCCGCTATAATAATAAGGGAGTACGCAAATGCAAAAAATTGACAAATTACATCTGGGTATTATGGTATGTGCGCTCCCATTTATCCTCTCTTTTTGGGGATGTGCCAGTCTTTCTGATAATCAGACCACAGAAGATTATACACCAACCGTTGAAGATAGTTTGACGTTCCAACAGAATGAACATCTCGGACGGGGTGTGAACCTGGGCAATGCCTTGGAAGCCCCCGCTGAGGGTGATTGGGGCGTGACACTACAAGCGGAGTACTTCCAGCTCATTAAGGACGCGGGATTTAATGCCGTCCGTATCCCGATTCGCTGGTCGGCGCATGCTTCCTCAAGTGCACCCTACACGATCGACTCGGCCTTCTTTGACAGGGTAGATTGGGCTGTCGGGCATGCCTTTACCACGGGACTCCTCGCGGTCATTAACATGCACCACTATGACGGTATTGCGGAGGATCCCTCGACTCACAAGGAGCGATTTCTGTCGATGTGGGAGCAGATCGCTTTCCACTATCAGGACTATTCAGACTCGCTGCTTTTCGAGGTGCTGAATGAACCCCACGACCAGCTCACCCCGAACTTGTGGAACGGCCTCTTACAGGACGCGCTGAACGTCATCCGGAACACCAATCCGGTTCGGACGGTGGTCATCGGTACCGCCGAATGGGGCCACGTCCAGTCGCTGAAGGAGCTGGTAATTCCCGTTGAGGACCGGAATATCATCGTTACCGTCCACTACTACAATCCGTTCCATTTCACCCATCAGGGGGCCGAATGGGTCTCCGGGAGCGACGCCTGGATGGGTACCACCTGGACCGGCACAACCGAAGAGGAGCAGGCCGTCATCGATGATTTCGACGAGGCAGCCAATTGGGCGCAAAAGTATCACCGGCCCATATTCCTGGGTGAATTCGGCGCCTACAGCAAAGCGGATATAAATTCCCGCACCCGGTGGACCGACTTCGTCGCGCGGCAGGCCGAGGAAAGAGACATGAGCTGGGCCTACTGGGAGTTCTGCGCCGGCTTCGGCGTATACAACCAGGGCACGAGTGACTGGAATTATCCCATTTTAAAAGCCCTGATTCCGTAGAAAATAAGACCTGATGTTTTCCCTCAAGGTACTGCGAATCGATCCATTTAATCCTGTATTATCCACCGACCTCAGGAGCGTATCATGAATCGGACCATTGTTTTACTCGCTTTGATTGTCTGGCCGGCCTCGTGGAAGAGCGAGGCAGCACCAATCCGCCCACCTGAACAGGAGGAATTCGCGCGCCAGCGGGATGCCATGGTCACCCGGCAGATCGCCAGGAGGGGCGTTGACGACCCCGGCGTGCTGGCCGCCATGCGGGCTATCCCCCGTCATCGCTTCGTTCCCACTGATGAAGTGCGCCGGGCTTATAATGACAGCCCCCTGCCCATTGGCTACGGACAGACCATCTCCCAGCCCTTCATCGTGGCCTATATGTGCCAGATGGCCCGACTGGACTCGACGAGCCGGGTACTGGAGGTGGGTACCGGCTCCGGCTATCACGCCTCCGTTATGGCGCAGATCGCTGATACGGTGTACACTATGGAGATCGTCCCCCAGCTTGCTGACCGCGCCCGGAAAACCATCGCGTCTCTGAGGTATAACAACATTGTGACCCGAATGGCCGATGGCTACTACGGCTGGCCGGATGCCGCCCCGTTCGACGCTATCGTGGTCACCGCAGCCCCCGAACATATCCCCCCACCCCTGGTCCAGCAGCTGGCCGAGGGAGGCCGGATGGTCATTCCGGTTGGCCATCCCTTTCTAACCCAGTATCTGGTGCTCGTGGAGAAAAGGGACGGCCGAGTCAGGTCTCAGCAGCTGATGCCCGTGCGGTTTGTACCGTTCACTGGTGGCCACTGAAAGCCTGTTGATGGACACCCGGCCACCAGCCCGTGATCGGCTGTTGCCAGTGCTCCTGGTCGGGCTGTCTTTTTTCCTCCTGGCTTGCGAGGTGGTACTGCTCCGCATCCTGACCTATCTGCAATGGTATCACTTTGCCTACCTGGTGATCAGCCTTGCACTGCTGGGATTCGGTGCCAGTGGTACTCTGCTGCACCTATTCCGGCCTTTCTGGCTCCGCCACCATGAGCGGATCTTCACATTGACACTGCTGCTGACCGGCATCGCTATGGCGGCAGTCAAGCCCCTCCTGGCCGCCGTCCCCACCGAGAGCTTCCTGGTGGTGTGGCAACCGGGGCGGCTGTGGGGATTGGTCCTGCTCTGCCTGACGCTCTTCCTGCCCTTTTTCTGCGGGGCTTTCGGGCTGATCGTGGTTTTTTCGGCTGCTCCCCAGCGTATTGCCTTGCATTACGGCGCCAACCTGCTGGGGTCCGGTGCGGGCGCTCTGGGCGGGCTACTGCTCCTATATCGCTGGCATCCCTTGGATCTACCGCCTCTACTGGGCTTGGGGACTGGCCTGCTAGGACTGCTGTCTGCCAGCAGCGCCTGGCTACGAGAACGAAGGTCTTCCGCCAAGGCGGTTCTCCCGGTGTATCCAGGCCTTGGACTGGCGGGACTGGCGCTGATTGCACTACTGGGCTGGGCGGCGCCCCTTAAACCATCCATGTCTCCCTTCAAGGCCTTCAGCCGCACCCGATTAATGCCACAGACCGAGGTGCTCCTGGAACGATCCAGCCCTCAAGGAGTTCTGGCCATCGTCCGGAGTCCTACGCTACGATCCGCTACGGGGCTGAGCCTGTCCTTCCAGGGAGAGATCTACCCTCAGGCGGTGGCCTTCCTAGATGGCAATCCCCTAGGTCCCCTTCCATTGCTGGACGATACCGCGGCCACCTCCCCGCTACACCACACCAGTTTTACCATACCCTACCATGTCCGATCCTTTAGCTCAGCTCCGGACAAGCCCCTTGTCAACCGTAACAGGAAATCCATGCGGGTACTAGTGTTGAATGCCGCTGCCGGCTCCGAAGTGCACCAGGCCTTGATGGAAGGCGCCGATAGCGTTACTGCTGTAGTACGCAACCCGGTGATGCTTCAAGCCTTCGACGACCTGATAGAAGCAAAGATCATCACAACCACCGTTTACAGGGACCCCCGAGTGCGGGCGATTACAGCCGAGCCCCGCAGTTTCCTGTACCGGGATACAGGACGCTTCGACGTGGTGATGATACCTCCTACTGGTGGAGTAGTGAACGCCGCGGCAGCCATGCAGGCCATATATGAGAATAACCTCCTGACGGAAGAGGGTGTCGCTGCCATACTGAGACGCCTGTCACCGGAGGGTCTCTTATGTATCACTACCTGGCTGGACAGCCCGCCCCGGCGACTCTTGAAAATGTTTGGCCTACTGGTGGCGGCCTCGGAATCCCTGGAGTCGGAGGCAGCGGTATACCCCGGCGCTCACTTGGCGGCCATCGGTAGCTGGAACGTGGCGACAGTGATCCTTTCCCGGCGGCCCTGGTCACCGGGAGAGCTGGACCGGATTCACCAGTTCGCCGCGAATGAAGGTTTCGATCTTCTGTATCTACCTGATGGCAGTGAGGATGAAGAGGCCATAACCTATCATCAACTCGCCGATACTAGCCTGGTGTCAGACCTGGCTATCCTGGCGTCAGGAATCACTTCACGCGAAGTCCTCCCATCCCCCTTTCACCTGACACCGCCTACTGACGACCGACCCTTCTTCCATCACTTTCTCACGCTCCGGTCCCTGTCCGTCATGCGCAACACCCTCGGCGCCGCCGGGGTTATGCTGGCTGAGTGGGGCTACGTGCTGCTGTGGATCACGCTAGCGCTGCTGCTGGTGGGCGGGGTTGCGCTGATCCTGCTGCCCTTGGGACTGAGTCGTCACTCCTTCACACAAAATGAACATGGTGTGCGATTGGCAAGGCGGTCCCTAAGCCTGCTCTACTTCGGGGCCATCGGCGGTGGTTTCATGTTGGTGGAAATAGTCCTAATCCAGAAGCTGGTCCTTGTGCTGGGTGATCCCGTGTTTGCCACGGCGGCGGTGATCGCAGCCCTGTTGGTATTTGCCGGGGCGGGCAGCATGCTGTCGGAACGCCTGGCTCGTGCCCCCTGCCTGTTGGTTCCGTGTGCGGTGGCTCTGATAATCATTCTGCTGGCAGGGCTGTTTGGGAGCATTGTGTATTTTGCTTCCGCTTGGGCGTCTCTGGCTCAAGGAAGCCGCTTGCTGGTGGTGATTGCCGCCCTGGCCCCCCTGGCGCTGGTAATGGGTATGTTTTTCCCGACGGGAGTGCGGTGGTTGAATGCAGCCGGTGCAGACCACCTGATTCCCTGGGCTTGGGGCATCAATGGATTCGCAGCGGTAATCGCCACACCGGTAGCGACTATTGCGGCGCTGAACCTGGGTTTCCCGGCGGTGGGAGCGCTGGGGGCGGTGTGCTACCTGCTGGCGGCGGCCGTTTCTTTCCGGTGGTGGGCCAGACGCCAAACGAACCAACCCGTACCTCCGGCCAGTCCAATCCCGAACAGCCACCAAGGAAAGTAGCGGGGCGCTTCCTCAGCTGCAAGGGCGGGGAGGTTCCATAAGAAGCTGGCGATGATGATCAGCCCCGCTAAGCTCTCTACCAGCCAGTCCATCACCCGGACGGTCGGGGGCTGTTCCGTGAGCAGCCTGAGGACTATTACCGTAGCCACAACCAGGACCAACGACACCAGCATCGGCGCCAGAACGGGGCCGGTCCACGGCAGGGGAATCAGGAAGAGGACGTCCCAGTCCAACAGGGAAGCAGGCCAGTCAACCAGCAGCTTGAGGGCGAGGTAGTAAGCCAGGTCCCAGACAGCGAAGCAGTAAGCGAAGACGGCAAAGCGCCGCAGGCTGTGTCCGGCGGCCCTGACAGGCACTGACAGCAAGGCCACACTAAGCAGCAACAGCAGGGTGGCAGCCTCCCGGACAACTTCAGTCCAGAGAAGGCGCGTCGGGATGGTGGCCAGGGGGAACCTGAATCCATCGGGATAGTACGGTTCCCGCAGGTAAACGACAACCGCCGCCTCGATATAACCGAAAGCCAGGGCGAAAAGGCTCAACCAGAGGAGCAGTCTACGAGTATCGGATGTCATGATCCAGCCAGAGGACAAGGTATAGTGCGAATGCATAACTTGGCAAGTGGATTGCCGATGGAAAAGGTGGAAGGGGCTGCGCCGCCTATTTCCTTGCCGCCTGTTTTCGGACACGGCTAAATTCGTGCGCATTAAACGGCCCGTTCGTCTAGTGGTTAGGACTCCAGGTTTTCGACCTGGCAACAGGAGTTCGATTCTCCTACGGGCTACGGCATTATCACCCGTAGATAACCACTATCTTTCATCGGTGTTTTCTTCTATCCACCGCCAGCTCGATCAGCAGCCTCCGTTACACCTCTCAGAAAGATTATGAAGCCGGCAGCTGAAGTAGAGAGCTCTTATAATACCTAAGCCACTTCTCTATTGCGGCAGATCCTGCCTTCGGGCTATGAATGGGATGATTGCTCTAAAAATACAACAGCTCATAGGGCTAACGTGACTAAATCGTGACCGTGCTGCTATTATAGACTGGAAGCCCCACAGATCTGGTGGTTTGTGGGGCTTTTGCTAGAAAAGATTTTGCAGGCTGACCTTTGATGTTTCTAGGACTTACTTGCGAGAAAAGTCTTGAACTTCAAATCTTCTTTAATGATATGATCAGCCAGCCAGTGCCTGAGAAAATAGTACACTTCATCGCTGATCTCATCAGTGGCACCCTGCACTATTATATCCTCAGAGACATCGAGGACTTGCCTGATCAAATCTTGATGCAGCTCCTTATGCTCAGACAGCCTGTCGAAACCATGTTCCGCAAAGACCTCTTCTTCTCTCTTGAAATGGTACTTTGTGTATTCGATGAGTTCTACTAAGATCTCCTTAACGTAGTCTTCACCCTGGGCTGTGATGATGGCCCCAAATAGCCGCTGAAGCATCTCGACCAGCTTGTGATGATGCTCATCGATCTCAGGGTGTCCGATATCCCAAGCGTTGTCCCAAGTAATAATTGGCGGCAATTCCTGTTCCATTCTTACCTCCTCAAGTTTGTCGCCAGACTCATTGAATCAAGCACTTATTCAGATACAGTGGGAATCTTCAATCCACCCAGACCACCGGCAATGAAAAGCACACCGCTTCGGTAGGTCACATGGTTTACCGATTGAAAATCATTAAAGAAGCATCCACTTGTGAAGGACGCAATAATTCCTGATACTAGGCTACAAGCCAAGTAAGCCCTCTTAGTGTGAAATCCCAATGCAATGAGACGTTTCTTTCAAAAGTTCGTTGTTCTTCGGATTGGTGTTGACCAGATCAAAATATAGAGCGGCAGCTTTTTAACTCTTGCTGCAAGAAATTAGCCTTTTAAACATCCTTTTCCAAACCAACGAGCAACAGTGCAAACTCACTGTATCTCAATGTTACGAAGTTAATCCGGCTGGACACATCTACACCTTTATACTCGGCCGTAAGCCAATAGAATGACAGAAATAAGATAT
Source organism: Fidelibacterota bacterium (assembly GCA_020354025.1). Taxonomy (GTDB): domain Bacteria; phylum Fidelibacterota; class Marinisomatia; order SCGC-AAA003-L08; family TS1B11. The sequence continues at coordinate 1,213,281 of CP070638.1, forward strand.
ATGGCTACCCGCTCTAATACAATGACCCGGCTATGCTCCTGCTCATGAACCTTATCCGTCTCACACAGATCATGTTCGAGTATGGTGAGCAGGCTGGAAACGGTGTCATGTACTGCAGGTACTTTTCTGGAGAAGGTCTACCGGCAAGTGATATCCGGGTATTTGACGCGCCGGGAGAAGGGAATCATTACACCACTGACCCGGGAGCCGGAGCCGGCGCAAAATTCCACAAAATCCCACCAAAATTCTGCATCCTGAAGTTTTTTCCCGACGAGAGGCGCAGATCTCCTTGTTGAAAAATGTATGCCCCGTAACCAATATCGCAAGTACTCGCGGGCGAAATGGCGATGGTATAATCATAGCGGCCAAATATAAGCTGGCGACCGAGGATTGTCGTTCGCCTGGTGCGCCTGGTGCGCCTGGTGCGCCTATATGTGGAACCTTGGGTTTTTCTACATCCTATTCATTCCCCCTTATAATTCTGTTTTCAAAGGTTCCTGGCTGTGGCTTGAAGGCCGGGATTGGATACGAGCAGTCCACCCCGGCTGTTCAACCTTTCAGTCCGGAAGTAGCCATACTCTCAATGAAGTGGCGTTGGAAAAACACATAGGCTACAACCACTGGAATTGCCAGCAAGGTTGCAGCCGCCAGGATAGATCCCATTTGCGCGTCTGCCTGTCCCCCGACGGCAAACAGGGCTACAGCCTGCGGCATAGTCATCATGGATTGTTTCCTGATGACGATAATGGGCCACAGGACATCATTCCAGGTATTCATAAAGGTGATGATCCCTACGGTCACCAGGGTTGGTTTGGAAAGCGGCCACATCACCTGGAAGATGATCCGTAGTTCGGAGCACCCGTCGATACGAGCCGAATCAACCAGATCTTGTGGGATGCTGCGAAAAGCCTGACGGAAGACAAGGATCCCAAAGGCGCTGATCATCCCGGGGACGATGAGCGCCTGGTACGAATTCACCCAACCGAACTTGACCATGAGAACGTACATTGGGATTAGAGTGATCTGGAACGGTAGCATCATAGTGAACAGAATAACGGCAAAAATCAGTTCGCGGCCTTTGAACCGAAGTCTGGATAAAGCATAGCCGGTGATAGAGCTGAAAACGAGAACAGAGCCGGTGACGCTGGTCGAGACGAATAGGCTGTTGAAGAAGGCGCGTCCGATCGGAATCCTCCGGAACACCTCCAGGTAGCTCTGGAGTGTCACCTTTGAGGGGAGTAGGGATAGGCTGGCGACCTCGGGCTCCGGCTTCAAGGTGGCCAGAATCATCCAGAGAAAGGGGTAAATGAAGGTCACAGCGCCGGCGATAAGGGCTGTATAAAACGTGATCTTGAGAATGCCCATTCGCATGACGCCCAGTCGCTAGAATTCCTTTTCGATCAGCCGCCTCTGGACCGCTACCACGGCGAAGATCATCCCCGCCAGCACTAATCCCAACGTGGCGGCGTACCCCATTTTATAGAAGGCGAATGCCTGGCGATAAATGTAGAGATTCATGGACAGGGTACTGTTAAGCGGCCCACCGGCGGTCATCACATAAGGCTCGATGAAAAGTGAGAAACCGTTGATAGTGGAAAGGATAACTACGGTAAGCAGGATCGGATTAAGCATCGGAACGGTGATCCTAAGGAATTGGTCCAGCCTACTGGCCCCGTCGATAGTTGCGGCTTCATATACCTGGCGGGGGATGCTCTGCAGTCCCGCCAGCAGCAGGATTACATACAGACCAACATTTTTCCACGTAGCCATGATCGCGATGGCCGGCATGGCAATGAGGGGATCGGTCAGCCACTCCACCCGGCCGAGGCCCAACGACAGTAGCAAAGTATTGATGATCCCGCTTTCAGAGGCGTACAGTTGCTTCCACAGGATGGTAACAACCACACCGGAGATCACTACCGGCAGGAAGAACACCGCCCGGAAAAATCCCTTAGCGCGCAGACGCTGATTGAGGATCTCAGCCAGAACCAAGGCCGTGCCTACCTGCAAAGGGACATGGATGACCAGGAAACGGAATGTATTCCAGAGGGACTTCCAGAACAGGGGATCAGACAGCAGGTTGAGAAAATTGACACCGCCAATCCACTTCATGGGTGAAAGCAGGTTCCATTGGTGAAAAGTAAGGATTAAGGAGAACACAACCGGAAAAGCAACGATGACCAGAAAATGCAGGCCATAGGGGGCAATCAGGGCATAAGGAGCGGCAAATGAACGGAAGCGTCTCATCTCGCTACTTTCTGCCCGCTTTGCTGGCAAGAGATTCGCGCTCGATCAGCGTACTCACCCGTGCCTGCATATCTGAGATAGCATCATCCAGCGGCTTGGCTTGATGAATGCAGGCGGCATCGAATTCCTGGGAGATGATGTCAAAAATCTCCTGCAGGTAAATAGTATGATCGGTAGCTACTATATAGGGGATCTGCTCGGCGAAGATCCGCAGTTTCGGGTGTTCGTTGAAATAAGCGACAAAGTAAGGATCGGAGACCAGGTTCCGGCGGAGAGGTAGCTGGTTGGTTACTTCCAGCAGCCGGCGGTCGTTGGCCTCGCTGGTGAAAAACTTAACAAACTCCCAAGCCTGCTTCGGGTGGTAAGTAGTGGAGAAAATCACGATACTTTTCGGATCACCATACGTATGCACCGGCTCGGAGGACTCGGCCGGAAGCGGTAGAGTGGTGATGCCATAATGTAGATCTTCTGTTCTATATCGTTCCAGGTAGGGGACCATCCACGGCCCTGAAACGTGGAACGCAACCTTGCCTTTCAAGAAAATGTCCTCCTGGAAAATAGACCGGGGGAAATAACCACTAGAGTAACCCTGCCGGAAGAAAGACATGACCTGGAATGTCTCGGGGCGATCGAGCTGCGGAAGGTTGTTCAAGATAAGTGTTTCTCCACCGGTAGCAGCGATGGAAAAGGTGTAGAAATCAAAGAACCGCTGCCACCACTCGCTCAGAATATTGGGGTCCAGGAGCCACTGGTCAGGGTGTTCGTCACCATTTAGATCGACAGCGATCCGGGGCCCCAGTGATAAGAATTCCTCATAAGTATCGGGGACACTGCTGATCCCTGATCCACCCAGCATACCAGCATTATAGTAGAGCATCAGGGGATTGCCTTTCCACGGGAACTGATAGAATTGCCCGTTGGGTGACCGGAATCCTTCGATGAGCCCTGGAGGCAGGCGAGAGGCAAGTGCGGAATCAAAATCGCTGAACTGGTCGAGAGGAATGACCGCCCCCGCTTCCCGGTACTGCTCGACGACCCCTGGCCAGATATTGGAATAAATATCCGGCGTTGTTTTTCCTACGATGGCGGCCAGGATTACCTCTTCGCTGGACTGTCCTGCCGGTACCGGCTGGAAATCTACGGGAATGTGGGTGGTGTCCTGGTTCCACTCGGTTACCACCTGGCGGGCAAACTCGATCTCAAAAGTGTTGGTGGCACACCAGTAGGTGAGATGATCTACCCGGGATGCTGATCGGCAACCTGCCAGGACTAGACATACCGCACATAGGGGCATTCGAAAAGTGGACATCATTACTGCATCAGGGTAGTGGCCACCCTCATTGAGTGGGCCACATATTGAAGTTGGTATTCTCAGACTCTGTGAGCATATCAAATATCGGCCTTGGCGGTATGTGGTAGTGAAACCTGACCTTCAGGCATCAATGCTTGCGTACTGGTACTAAGTCCAGCTTCCGGAGACCAGGATATCCTTAATTCATCCAATGCGCCAGTATGGATCACTGGTACTCTGATCCGGTAATAATCAGTCTCCTGTTCCACAGTCCAGTCTACCTCCAGGGGCTTGCCATTCAACGTAACAGACCCGGGAACAGTTGGACTGGCAATAACACTTTCAGACCTATGCCCGGGAAAGGCTGACAGTGTCGCGATAAGGATTCCCGTCGAGTACTCACAGTCGTGTAAAATCGCATCGGATTCTGCCAGATAGGGATATTGTGGTGTGCCCAACTCGAATTCTGCCAGACTGGCATCCTTTAACTCGATCGGGAATATTGCGGAGTGATAATCATGGGCTCCTATCCTGATCGACTTAATAGTCTCACCTTTTCCACCGACTGAAACTAACAGGCTTTCGCCATTAACGAATAGAGTGAATTTATTCTGTTTCCAACCTGCCGGGAGAAAGGGATCAAGAGCGATATTCCATCCGTTATCCCTGACACCAAATAGATTGTACAGACTGTATAAATACCAGGCTCCTCCCCAAAGGAACTGGGGTTTATCAACCTTTCCATACTCCGAAGTATTGTCCTTATTTGCATTTCTTACTTCATAATAGGCCGGTTGACCACTAGGACCATTGAGAACGCCATGTAGTGACATCACCTGATCAATGAATTTGTAGGCTTTGTCCAATTGATCCTGCGCGATCAGAGCCAAAGCATACCAGGCATTACCCTGGGGCCAGATCCCGCCGTTAAAATAATAATACTTGGCCCCCGCTTCATTCCCACGGAAACGCATGAATTCGCCCCATTGCTCAAAATCCATCGGGAAGGCATTATAAATACCTACTTTGGGGTCTACCATCTTGGTTGCAGCAGAATTTACTAACGCAGACAGTTTATCCGCATCCAGGAGACTATAATGAGCGGCCAGTAATGACCCGATATAATAATGCCGATCCAGTGAACCATCCTCATGAAAGTTCACCAGATAATTCATTTCACTGTCCCATAATCGCTCCGTGAGTGCCACTTGCATGGCATCAGCCATGGCAGCCAGCTCAGGCAACCGCGCCAGATTCTGATCCAGCATCAACGATATAAAAATGTATTCCCGTATAGCTTTGATGGCCAGAATGGTCATATATGAGCGGGGACCGTAATTATGCCCGATGTCCCACCAGTCCGGCCGATAGGACCACATCAAATCATCGGCTTCTTTGGTTAGCAGTGCCCGCTCAAGACTCTTGGAGACATACGGATACAATTGCGATACAAAATCGATATCCCCCGAATGCCGCAGATAGCTTGCCGCAACCAATATCAACCAGAAATTATTCCAGTTATCGGAACTGGCGTACTCGGTGACATACGTGCTATCTTTCCAATAATAGGCGTGGGGAATGACATTGTCCTCATTGGCATGCCGAATGATATAATCCAGGTCCTCCCTTACGCGGGCTATATCGAAATACGCCGCCGCCAGATCGGTAACCAGCACATCATGGGTAAAATAGAAATTATACTCCGCCGGGCAAGGCATGGGGACCAGTTCCCCGTCCAGATAGTGTTTATTGGCCTCCATGACCGCTTTTGCCCAGGCCACGGAGTGATCAGTCAAATCATTCCCTGTCTGTACCACACTGGCCTCGAATAACTTGGACTCAACCGATTCTTGGTAAAGCGCTATCTCATCCTTATAATTCTCTATCAAATATTCAACAACGGCAGTACTTTCCTCGTGACCGGTCGATCCAATTATCAACACGACTCCCAGTTCTTCCCCTGGTTGAAGACACTTTTCATACACATACCGGGAAAACGGAGCGTCGGTAGCCTCATTAGCCATCGCTGAAACGGGTGCTTCTCCGGCATTGGCGATGAAAACACATGCCCTGCGCGTGTCCGGGTCACTGAAATAAGTATAAATCACTTCTTGATCATCACTGATAGTGACCTCTGCCTGATTTACAGCTTTATAGGTATGGCAAGTCCGAATACTGGTTTTTAAACGATAGTCGAACTGGAATTCCTGCGCCTCATCGGATTCATTCTTGATGCTTATCGTCTGAACCACTGCCGGTTTGTCATTGCAGAAGCGATAGTCGACCGCCAGAGAATATTCAGCATTGCTTTCCTTGAATGTGACAGCGTAGGGTGTAAATTCAAATCGGGACTCTTGATGCCCGATCATTCTTTCCGGTTCATCCCCAATACTCAGGCCCAATTCCATCACATAGGAAGTGTCCCGGGTCCAATAATCCCGACTGTGGTCAATGCTGTTCGCTACCGGATAGTAAAAACTGATCCGCTGGGGGATCATTTGACTGTGGTGAAAGGCCAGGCCGACGAAAGGTCCTCCCACTTCAATCTTAGCATCGTTTGAAAAGGACACCGCCAGATCATGGTGATCATTACTCTGTTTACAGCCGCTATATAAGATAATGATTATGCAAATAATTCGCGCTTGCATCATCTAATTTTCCGATACTGAAAATTCACATCCAGGGTAATGGCCTGGAAGCCCCAAAGAGACCGAAATCCTTGAAACCGTGATCAGTAGCCAGGATGCGCCTGCCAAATAGGTTCATCTTCACGTTCACCTTCCGAGAGCCTTGTTGCATAAATCAGCTGTTCTTTTTTTCATGCGGGTGTTTTGAATCCTGTTTTCTTACCCCCTACAGTTTCATTTGCTTAAATATCACTATGGTATCATTGTTGCGAGCCGCTATAACCAGTGTTTCGCCAGAAGCAGCCTGCAACGACTTGATTTGACGAACTTCTCCGGCGACCACAAATCCACTGTTTTGGGGACTAACCGGTACAAATGTTCCTGTACCATCGCCAAGAAGTATGCATCCATAACTGGCATCATATCTTCCCTGATCCGGCGGTACACCGAAGAAATTGCCGCCTAGCAGCATATCTTGATATCCATCCTTGTTGAAATCGCCAATCAGTATTGAGTATATCGGTGAGAACTGGGCTTCAACCGGGAGTTGTCCTATACTGAATGTTTCATCTCCATTGTTCATCAGCAGGATGGATGCGAATTCGGTCACCTTGTGGACCGTGGCAGCTGCAAACTGCTCACGGGGGAAAATATCCCGAACAGGTTCACCCGCATAGTCGGCGTACGTGGAGTATTTGGTTTCTAAGGAGGATATATTCGTAAGCATTTGATCGGGTGATGCCAGGGGATAAGATTCCCCTTCATTATAATAGGTGAGTATCTGATCCGGCCGTCCATTCCCGGAGAAATCATTG
>CP070638.1:1220360-1284105 GCA_020354025.1 Fidelibacterota bacterium
CGAGCACAGCAGTATGCCGTCTGGCACATCGGTCCGTTGACAGACGAGCTGATCATGGGCCGTCTGCTGCATTACATCCTGTGCGATTCGGTTTCCCTGGCTCCCGTAAGGCCGCTGAGCAGGATTTTTCAAAACGGCGGCGCCTGGCTGCTGGAAGATTCCGATTCGGAACGGGCCTTGGCGGGGGCCCTGTGGAATATACAGGTCAATTGGGAAAGCCATACCCATAAAGACGTCAACGCCATCCACATTGCCGCCTATGGTGAGCACGTGCTTCGAAATTCAGGCTACGATGGGTGGGCTGAGGGCGAATGGTCCTGGATCCACAATACATCGGAATCTTCGAATACTGTTATGATAAATGATCAGGATCACCAAATGAAACAGGGAGGCGGCATAACTGAAGGCCTGGTTGGTTGTGACGTGGAATATGCCAGTGGAAGCTCCGGATATGCGCTGCAAAACGGCCGCCATCAGCGCAACTTCATCTTCGTAAAACCTCAGGATGGCAAGAACGGCTACTTTATACTGATTGACGAAGTGGCTGCCATCCTTTCCACGTCGGATAAAGCGAACGTGGCCCTGCATCCCAATTCCGCATCCAGCCCAACAGTTATTACGGGTAATGAGGAATATGAATGGGATATAGAAGGCTGTAATTACAGCGGGCATCCGGTTGGTGTAACGATCTTTCTGGGCACCAGCCCCGAAAGTGTCGACATTAAGACCGGTTATAAAGGGTCCTATGATGACTGTAGCCGGTTTAAGGGTAAATACCTGTACTCAACCTATGATACGGATATTGACGGTAAAGCCAGCATTGTATCGGTCATCTTCCCCCATGATTCTTCACATGCGGTTGCGGAGATGAATCGAATAGAGCTGCCGGATGCCAGCGGAGCTGTTATCAACCATGGAGATTCGATAGTAGACTATGCCCTGGGCTCTCAAAGTGAGACTGTCGTTACCTTTGATGGTGTTTCCTTGGATGGACTGGCTGCCGTGTATCGAAAGAAAGGTGAAGTCAATCAATTCTACTTTGTGCGGAAAGGCAGCAACTTTGATGATGGATCACCCTCCCGTATCGGATTTGATTCGGATGCCGACATAAGCCTGTTTATCAAAGACAAGCATGGAAAGATTATCTCACCGGGAACGGAGGTAACCTTCTACTATCCTGGAATAACCGGTGTGAAGCAAAACGACAGTCTGGCTTCCATATTAGACTCGGGCCCTGGATGGGTTAAGATAAATGTAGATTCAGGGACGCACGATTTACAGCTCATAAGATAATCTGTCAAAATCAGGGTATGTCTCCTTGAAGATCTACAATCTTCTGGGATAGGAAGTTGAGACGCTCGTCAGCGGATGGTGCTCTGCGGGGAAACATGAAATTAATTGGGAGGCAGAGGGACTGACGAGCGGAATATACTTCTATAATTTGCGGGCAGATGAGCTCTCGGAAACAAGTAAATTTATCCTACAAAAGTAAGATAAAACATTGGAGTGAACTAAGCAGCTCCCCGAGGGCTGACGGCTCATCGCTACCGATTAGATTCATTTACATCTAGTGGTGAAGTGCTGCTGGTAGGGTTTCAGTCGTTGTTCATTATCTCGGAATAATCTTGGCGAGTGCTGGAAAGGTTGGCCGGTCGCGCCAGAACCAGCACCAACAGTGCCCAGACCATAATCAGCATCCCCATGATATTGAGGATATCCCCATCCGCAGCCCTGGTAGTAAACACCACATCCACCGAGTCATGGAACAGGCTGACAGTCAGGATACTTTCCCTGCTGCTTTTGTATAGCCAAGTGAGCTGGATTGCTCCCTTGACCAGGCTGAAGACCCAGCCCCCGATCATCATCGGTTCCATGCTGGAATACCCCGGCCGATACCAAAAAGTCGGCAAGTACCAGAGCGCCCAGAACACTGACAGGATCAGCGTAGCCGATAATGCACTATGGCCCCGTTGGAGGCAAGGTAAAGCGTAGCCCCGCCAGCACGTTACTAGACACCTTTTTAAGACATGGAAAAGCGAGTGTCAGAAAGGACGGTTTATGGGAATTATTCTTCCCCTACCTCAACAGTACCATCTTAATGGAGTTGGAGTGTTCCGGTATTAGAAATCTGTGGACGTACAAATCTGCGGATAGTTTGAAATCTGTAGCCCTGATATGTAATATTGACTTGCTGATTAGTAGAATACCATATTCTCAGGGTATTTAGAAATTCTTCATATCTGATAGTTATATGAAATACTGAACCCAACTATACATGAGAAGAAATCTTGGGGAAGGCATTTCAAGTATGGAATAATGTCAATATTTGAGGGAATAACTTGAATCTTAAAGAATACCAAGAAATAAACCTAGCAGCTCCATGCGGATTCTACTGCGGAACATGTAGACACTATCTAGCAAGGGAAAAGGGATTATTAAGGGAAAGAAATTTAAAACATGGATGCAAGGGTTGCAGAATACAGGATAAGAATTGTGCTTGGGTTAAGAAAGATTGTGCATTATTAAGAAAAAAAGAAATAGATTTTTGTTTCGAATGCAAAGGTTTCCCTTGTGCTAATCTTATGAAGCTTGATCAACGTCATTCTATCAATGATAAGGTGAGTCTAATTGATAATTCACTGCGGATAAGAAAGATCGGTGCAAAGCAATGGCTCCAGGAACAAGAAGATAAATGGAGATGCCCAAAATGTGAAGGCAATATATGTATCATAGATAGGGAATGCTATGATTGTGGGTATGAAATTGATTGGAGGAAGGAAACCGGATATTTATATGACAAATCCCTGCCCCAACAGTAGGTTTTTCAACACCTTTTCAAGACTTGGCAGAGCGAGTGTCAGAAAGGAATGCTTTTGGGACAGCGAAGTTTATTGGATCGGGGAAATTTGGATTCGATGAACAAAATCCTAAATTAAGGAGCGGGCCAAAGAATGGGAGCAGGTCACTGGCTTGTCTTTCATGCTCATGGTGACCGGATTCTGCATCAGAATTCTGATACTATCCTCAGCTTTCTGAGGATTCTGATAGCACCGGCACGTACAGCAGCCGAAAGGTTCTTCCATTAGAATACTGCTCTTGTAACCATCTCCTTCGGATCTGCAAGCCCTACCAAATCTCACAATACACATACGGAGGATTGCCAGTTGGGGGTATCACTTTTGCACCTTAACATAGCCGAGAGCCTTGGAATCAATTCTGGAGACCAGTAATGGCCCTTTGAAATGAGATCAAACTGATTATTTTTTTCATCAATAAGCAATCATTTAAGAGGGGGCATACGATGAGTCAAAATAAGACATATTACACTATGGTTTCTGCATTGATACTTTGTTCTACACTAATGTTTGTCAAATGCTGTACGAACTCACCGAATGAACCTATACTCACTCAAGAATTTCAGGAAACTTTGGATAATACTTTTAGAATTATATAATGAAATTGGAACTGCTGCTACTGTACTGATACCCGGACGAGAAATATGGATTGGCACGAGCGGTATATCATTTGATCTATGAAGACAATCAAACGGTATTTGGTGGGTATATGATCGAGGCAGGCGATGGTGGGTACCTCCTTACAGGCACAAAGGTCATTCAATTCGATCCGGTAGAAATGGGTGATATCACTCTAATCCGGACCGATGTCTCCGGACAGGTCGTATGGGAAAACACGTGGGGGGGAGATGTTTTCGATGGCGCCAATTCGATCATACAAGCCGATGACGGCAACCTGGTCATTGCAGGGAAAACCAGATCCAATGGCGCCGAGGGAGCTGATTCCCTGTTAATCAAAATCGATCAGGACGGCAATGAGATCTGGTCCAGTGTTATCGGTGATACCGACATGATCGATGTGGGAAAAGTGTTAGCCGAAACGAACGATGGGGGATTCGTTATCGCAGGAGAGAGTGGCAGGGATCCTTACACATGGGAAGCGGATATGACGCTTGTGAAGTTCTATGAAAATGACCAGCAACTGTGGGAGCAAACCAGAGTCATGAACCACTCCATGTTAGGAGACCTGCTCCAGTATCCCGATGGCGGATATGTCATATCCGGCTCAACCTACACAGGACCCGTATTCAATCTCTTTTTAATCAAGACAGGCCTTGACGGAAAGTTGGTAAGTTAGTTGATGCATTTTCATTCGATTGAGGCAGAAAGAATGCCCTCGTTTTGTCCCCCTGATAAGGAAGATTATTGAAATGCATATTAGTTGGCGATTCATGATATCAGGACGAAAATGGTTCTACTGGCTATCATCATCATGTATACTCCTGCTCACATGTCATGATGAACCGAGAGCCAATGACATCGTTAATCCGGTCGTTGAAACATCCCTTCAGACCGGCGTCAACGAAATTGAGATGGAATTCGACGGCATTGTGCGGAATATGTTCGTTCAATTGCCCATGGATTTTAACCAGGATACGTCATACCCTGTCGTCTTTTTCTTTCACGGGTATGGCGGCAACAAATACTTTGGCCGCGAGGTCATAGGCCCTCTTGTGGATGAAGAAGATTTCGTGGGCATCTATCCCCAGGGTATCGAAAATTCATGGAATGCAGGCAGCGGAGCTGTGCCCTCTACTGCCAATGATGTGGGATGGACACTGCATATCCTGGATTGGCTCGGCACCGAAATCACCATTGACGAAAATCGTATCTATTCCTTGGGATATTCCAACGGTGGTGCATTCAGTTATAGACTCGCATTGGATACCGATGTATTCGCTGCTGTCGCCTCACTATCCGCATCATTTTTTCAAGGTCGAACCGTGGCTTCGGATGTGCAACCGCTTTCCGTACTCCAGATACACGGTGAGAATGACCAAAAAGTACCTTATCATGGCGGACAGAGCAGCGCCCTGTCCATCGTGTTTGAATCTGCCATGAATACTGTGACACAATGGGCAGTGCATAACGGTTTGGATGCAGCTCCAATTGTGAACACACAATTGGACAGTATGACTATCTACACATTCAGTGCAAATGGAAATCCTCATGAGGTCAGACTGTATTGCATGCACGGGACGACGCATCATATCATCACGCATCCGTTCATCAGCACCAATGAATGCTATAGGAAAATATGGAGGTTCTTTAATGCCCATCCCAAAGAATACTAAAATCCATGGAACCTCCTGTTCTATCACTCATGTTCTTCTGTACATGTTGCTTTTACACTGCGTGTAATAAAAAGAGCACAGAACCTTCCGATGGATACCGAATTGAGGTGGCGCATGTGGCCTTTGGCGAGCCCGGGATCCATGCACCTGAATGTCGGAGGATTACGCTTGATTATCCCATAATTCTCATCTACTAAATTGGTCAGGAGTGGTCACCAGTTGGCAAATTCCTGCTCCGTTTTCCTGCCTTGAAGTGTCATTTACCGACGGGGGATACGATAATTACGGAAACAGCTACACTTTATTGCACAGGTGGGGATTTTTCTCCTCGCTTCACAGCGTATTAAGAGTCCGCTGCTGAATCCCGCCACAGGCGGGGCTACCAATTGAGCTAGTGGCGCAATTATGTGGGCAAAGTTACCAACAGCAGCACTGGAAATCAAAAGGCCCCCGGATAGATGAGCTGGGCCTTATGCTTTGAGCGTATTGCCATACGCTCCCTACTTCAGCAGTAGTCCCGCATGGCTCCCCGCAGGGGAGTGTACGCCTAGGATTTGCGGGATAAGAGCATCTTGATGGATTTGGTGGAATGCAAGCCTGGCGACCTGGGCACGGAGATCCTACCTTTATGAGCCAATCAAAGAATCGGGGCTGGTCACTATTGAAAAACCAGAAACTATTGCTTAGCTTGAACCGGCCAATCATCTACAACTCTTCAGGAGATATAAAATGCGTATTTTCAGCGTAGCTACATTAGCTCTAGCGGGAATAGGGCTGACCGCAGCCTTGAATTCGTGTGCCGTAAGTAAGGAAAAACCGGCTGAGTCGATTTCCAGGGTTCAACCAATGCAAGATGCCCATGATGGCTGGAAGCTGGGGATCCAGGCCTATGCACTCAGGGCATATTCATTCTTTGAGTCCGTAGACAAGGCGGCATCGCTAGGCCTACGCTACATTGAAGCCTATCCCGGCCAGCAGCTCAGCAAAGAAAGACCGGAAATGCAAATGGTCCACACCATCCCCGAGGATATCCGCCAGGAGGTCAAACAGAAATTGGCCGGAGCGGGCATCAATCTAGTCAATTACGGCGTGGTGGATCTCCCCAATGACGAGGTCGAATGCCGCAAGGTGTTCGATTTCGCTAAGGAGATGGGTATTGAAACCATAGTTTCCGAGCCACCGGAGGAGGCTTTCCTTCTGATTGACCGGTTGTGCCAGGAATATCAGATCAAGATGGCGATCCACAACCATCCGCAGCCGTCCCGCTACTGGAATCCAGAGACGGTGGCGCGGGTTCTGCAGGGCCGCAGCCAGTGGTTGGGTGCCGGTGGCGACATTGGCCACTGGGCACGCTCAGGCCTGGTTCCGGTCGAGGTGGTGCAGAAACTGGCCGGTCGCCACCTCAGCTTCCATATCAAGGATGTAGTCGAGTTTGGAGTGCCCGAGGCTGGTGATGCCCTGTTCGGGCAGGGGAAGGTAGGCATGAAGGATGTTCTGACCGAACTCCACCGTCAGAACTTCAAGGGGCCCCTGATCATTGAGTACGAAGACCACCCTGATGATAATCTGACTGAAATCGGTAAAAGTATCGACTACTACAACCAGGTAGCCTCGCAGCTGCAGACATCGATGTAACATCGGCTGGTTCCGCAGGGGATCAATGAATATTAATTGGCTCTTGTCTTTGGGAGATGTCAGGGATAAGATTAAACATGGCGGCAGGATTATAATGAGAATCGTCCTCACACATTCCTGGGCTACTTGACACCAGTTGAATTTGCAGGAGTTATATAGAAATTCGAGGCCGAATACTCACCTTAAGACTGGACCAATTTTGGAAAGACCTTCAAGACTCTAAAATTCTAACTTCAAGAGTGGTCCAAAGAATGGAGAAAGGTCATGCCTGAAAGACGAACAAATAAACAACGTAGAACCCTCGCGAAACGCAGGATCAAACGCGAACGGCGCAGTGAAACCCGCGCAGATCTGGCATACCAAGCCATGATGGCTGATGAGACCGAGGCTGAGATAGATGAGGAGCGGCGCTCGGGTGATGAACGACGCACAGGCCCCCAGCGGCGATCCGGGGTCGACCGCCGTATTTAGAATCTTAAGCCCTTCCTAATTCACTTTCTGGAAAGTCAAGGATTCAACACATAGCGTATGTGTTGTGGTGAATGGCCACCTCTACCTCAGCAGTACCCCCGCACCGCTTCCTGCAGGGCGTATACGCCCAGGGTCTGCTGGACAAAAGCATCTTGATGGACTAGGTGAACTCCACCACTCCCAGTCATGCGGTGAGCTGTTCGAAGCAAATATCTCCCAATAATTTCTAGTAAAAATAGAATCCCAGTCCGAGTTTAAAATCAAAGATCTGGAGACTGAAACTATCGTGTTCCTCCGCCTGACCCAATCCACTCTCATAGCCGAAATAGTGCCGTGCTGGGCGGAACTCGGCAAACAGGAACTTCTTGCTTGAAAAGGGGATCCTGAAGCCGAAGAGGGCATGAAATCCCCATCCCATGTCCTTAGAATCCAGCGCCAGTTTGCCCTTCTGAAGAGCCAGGTTGGCAGGTCCGGGATATTGAGACTGGACGCTGTTTAGCAGGAGCTGAGCTCCCAGCCCTACGTAGGGCCTTACACCAACCTTGGGCAGCCAAATATAGAAGTTGGCTCCCATAGACAGGGAGTGCAGCATCAGGAATCTGTCCGGGATCTCAAGCTGATCCAGTTGGAGGGGCACATAGGCGTCCAGCTCAGGGATGTAGATAATACCCTCCGCGTCGTAAGAGACAGTCTGCTTTTTTGTGTGATGCGAAACAAGCGAAACCTCAAATTCGCCGCCCCACCGCCGACCACTGGCGCCAAGCCGGTAACCCAAGGCGGGGAACGTCATAACCGTATTCACTTCAGGAGTGTTTGCAGTCCAAAGGGGTAGTCCATCGTCCCCCTCGAAGATACTCTCCCACTGGAAATCAAGGATGCTGGCCGTACTTGCCCCAGCAAATAAAACCCGATAGAACCTCAGGTCACTTGGTTTTCCACTCTGAGGCCCTGACTGAAGAATCTCCAGGTATCCCTTGGCAATCATCTCTGTTATTGCCCAGCTCCCAACTATTCCAGCGAGCGAGATCGCCGCCCACGTAGCGGTCGCCTTATCTGGCCGTGCCTCCTGGACAAGTGCATTGCCACCAAGTACGACTCCCCACATGAAGCTGTAGGGTGCTAAATACGACTCGACAATAATGGTGCTCAGGAGCAAAGATCGGAAAGCGACTTCCGAACTGTCAGATTCCGTGGTACGCAGATCCACGTCGTTTGCCTGAGAGATGGCTGGAAAAACACTGATGAAAAGAAAGACGATCAACAGTTTCTTAGTTGACATGATGAGGACCTCCTTGGCTATCGAAACGTTCGTCCTATCCCCAACAGGAACTGGAAAGTCTGAAGGGTGAACCTGTCCTTCTCTTTTTGAAAGACATCACTGCTGACATAGTCGAAGAAATGCCGAGCCACTCGGAATTCCACGTAAGCAAAGGTCGTTTTTGAAACCGGGACTTTTATACCAAATGGGATCTGAAATGCCCACCCCAGGCTTGTGCTATTAAGTTCCTCCCCCTCAGGGGCAAGGCCTTGGACGATCAGGGCATAGCTGCCGGGGCCAGGCTGTTCGGATTTAACTCTATTCATCAACAGCGACGCGCCAAATCCGACGTAGGGCTGGGCCAACTCGGAGGGCGTGTGGATGTAGAAATTGCCACCAAAGCCCAGGGAGAACATCCGTTGAAAGTTATCGGGAATATCAAGCGTGTCGAGAACCACTGGATACCAGATCTTTTCAACAGGCATCCATATGTATCCCTGAATATCATAAAATACCTTTTGTGCTACAGTGTTATGGCTCACGGCCGAGATTTCCAGGTCTCCTCCGAACCACCGCCTCCAGGCGCCAATCCTCAGTCCCAAGCCGGGGAATGAGGCTGCGGATTTTACTTCCGCCGCGTTACCCGACCATATTGGCTGCCCGGGAATCGGCCCGGACTTGAATGCACTTTCCGCATGGAAGTCCACTACGTTGCCCGCGTTCACGCCCGCATACGCCATCCAGTACCTCACCGACTTGGATGTGCCTGTGGTCCAAGCAGCTATGGACTCTTCGAGTGGAGGTAGACCTCGGAGGGCACGGACAACCTGAATAACTGCTCGGTTGGCATCCCGGGCGCTAAAACCCCTCTCGATGGCTGATACCTCCACCTGGCCTGTTTCCACGTTGACTATACGCACTGATAGAAAGCGGACATCTTGGATCTTGCCCAAAGTCCCTAGAAATACTTTCTTAACGTTTAAGAGTTTTCCGAGTTGGACGGCGAGTTCCTCCTGGGTGACTCCTAACTGCTGGAAGGTTTGTTCTTCAATAACCTCATCGAGCCGCTGCTTTTCTACCAATTTGTAAGCTCCGCTCTTCAGCAGCTCGTCCCGGAGCAATTCCGTCATCATTGCAGCTTCCCCTGGTGACACATTCTGGGGAAGGAGATCCAAGACAGCTATGACTACTATGCTATCACCTTGGGAAATCCCAGCAAGGAGGAATTGTGGGGTATGAGCAAGGACGAAGATCCAGACCAAGAAAACTATCCCTACTGACCTTCTGAATACTACTGACCGTTCTTGCTTATGGATTTCTGTCCAATCCTTATCTAATATCCTTCGACTGGCTTTTTCAGATTCCATAATTCTTAAACCTCCTGAATTTGAATCTTCCTTTACTGGCCACGCTGATTGTACAGATTCTGAATAACATGATTGTCATGGAAATATCAAAAGATTGTCTAAGTTTAGTCATCTTCATCATTTCCTGCACAGGAATAAATAAATCCAAGCTCCCCCAGACAATTGTCAGGTCGAGATGTTTCCAGATGCCAAGCTTGATTGATAAGACGAGACGATGACCAGTGCCTCAGACGATGACCAGTGCCTCAGTGGGACGTAGGTCTGTCAATTAACGTGGGAGTCTTTGAGGAAGGGCGTCAAGGGCAATGGACGTAGCATATTGTAAAGTAAAAAGCTTATAAGGGAATATCTCCGGCAGATACGCTTCATTGTACAATTGGGGATTTTTATCAAGGAAACGTAATGTACAAAGATTCCGTTGCTGAATCCTGCCTCAAACTGTGCTGCCAATTGAGCTAGCTGCGCTAAGACGCTCCCTTTTGCCACCGCTCCACCTGGCTCAGGTGCCCGTCTCGCATTCTCTTATTTATATTATTATGTTCAGCGCCATCTCATATACGGCAGTGATAGGATCTCCAATGACTTCTGATAGACTAGGAGAAACCCCATCGCGAATTCTTTGACCTTATCCCCGAGAGCTGTATCAGCCCAACGTCAGGTTCAGGACAGGCTTACTTCAGCAGCGCCAGCACCTTCTCCTGGGAAGGAGCCGTGGTTACTTCTATACTGGATTCGCTTATGTAGGCGTCGATCTCGCTGCGGATGCCGAACTCACCGGGCAGGTAGATACCGGGCTCGATGCTGAAGCCCGCACCGGGGATCAGCCGCCGGTTATCCCGCACCTCCAGGGCGTCGATATTCACCCCTGCCCCATGGACCTCGGTGTCGATGCTGTGACCGGTGCGGTGGGTGAAATAGGCACCGTAGCCGGCCTGCTCGATCACCCGGCGGCAGGTCTGGTCCACCTCCATGCCCGTCACTGGCTCACCCGAGGCCAGGCGTTTGGCGATAAAGGAGACAGCCGTTTCCCGGGCTTGCTTTACCAGATCGAAGATCCGCGCGATCTTCTCCGGCACACTATCCCCCACATAGCCGGTCCAGGTGATATCCACGTAGGTAGCCTCCGGATTATCGGCCTTCTTGGCCCACATGTCGATAAGTACCAGGTTGCCCTCCTTGATTGGTGCGTGATTGCTCTTGGTGGGGGTGTAGTGCGGCAGGGCGGCGTGGGAGTCTACCGCTACGATGGGATCATCATCGGTGATGAGACCGGCATTGTTGAATTCGGCGGCGATCTGCTGCTGGATAGTGTACTCGCTGATGTTGCGCCCATCCCGGACAGCCCCGGCGATAGTCTCGAAGGCCCGCTCACGGATTTGGTGCATGAGCGGCACGGTGGCCTTATGGCTGGTGTATCCTTCAAGTGTCCAGCGGGAATGGAAATACTGGATTATGTCACCGGATGAGACCACCTCCACGCCTGAGAGGCGGACTAGCTCCAGTGTTCCGGCATCTACTTTGCTGACGTATGGGAGAGCACAACCGGGTGAGTATTCCATGGCCACACGCTTTCGACCGGTGAGGAGTCCGGCCAAGGCCTCTTCCAGCTCCCGCCAACCGCTGTAGACGAGGATCTCGCCGGTCAAGCCCAGGAAGTAACTCTCTTCGATACGGTGGACCAGGGCTTTAGGCATTCCCTCTGCCGGCAGGAGGTAAAACCAGCGGCGGGTGAAAACCCCCTCATCCAGGGGCAGGAAATGGTGGGCGAAGGGATTAAGCTCGTGGAAATCGTAAAGCAGCCAGGCATCCAGGTCGTGCCGTACAAGGAACTCCTGGAACAACGGTAGCGTTTCAGAGGTGATCTTTATCATGGGTGAGTCCTTATTATTTTTTTTGGGGAGCCGATAAATATAATAACGGTAAATCTTGGGATTAGCCCACAGCCAAATTATATTACCACCAGGCGAAAGTCACTCTTATTGGTGATGTTGCCACTGCTTTTTGATATGGGGGCGAAACGGTTTCGACGGATTGGAGGGTGCAGGTAGTTGCGTGCCGAGGACGTCCGGTTACCTCGTTAACCATCCGGGCAAAACCACAAGTGCCGATAACTACGGCATGGCTTACGCCTAAAAGGCGTTAGCCCGTCGTCCTGAGAGGTGTCTGTCCTCCCAGGAACCGGCGTCATTTTACAGACTGGTCCCGGTCCCTGCCTGATGGATCGGGATGAGAACTATCAGGCTGGCCATTGCGGCGGTTGTCCGTTGACAAGGCAGTGGTGAGAACTACCAACGGTCTACGCGCGTAGATGCCGCCTGGGTCCCCTTTTCGGACGGGGGTTCGACTCCCCCCGCCTCCACCATTTGTCTGCCCCCGGGATGGGGGCTTTTGTATTGTAGAGACTCACCCTTCTGGGTGTAGCCCAATGGGGGAGCCTTCTGGAAGTAATCTTGGTCCTGGGCTACCCCGCCTCCCGGGTCGGGATTGAACCCGGGGAGCGAGTATTAGCCGATACCCGGCCTATTTCAAATAGACCGCCTTGATGCTCTTGGTGTACTCGGGGGCTACCATACGGATAATGTAGAGGCCCGTCGGTACATCGCGGCCACTGGCTGAGCGGCCATTCCAAATTACCCGGTGCCGTCCTGGGCTCATGTCAGAGTCAACAAGTCGGATGACCTCACGGCCCAGGAGATCATATACCATAACCACTACGTGACCCCGCCTGGGGACATCAAAGCTGAGCATTGTGGACGGATTGAAGGGATTCGGATAGTTCTGTTCCAGTTTGAAGGCCTGGGGGACACCGTCCTTTTCATCATCAACGGCAGCTGCAGATCCAAGGTTGAAATCGATATCGGCTGTCTCACCAGGGTCAGTGACCTCTACAGCAGTTGCTCCTGGCGGAATTGTCGGCGAAAAGAGTTGGTACTCGCCATACAGATTACCTGAAGGTACACCGCTATACCATTGGGGCATAATGTCGGTCCATTCGGCAATAAGCAGTACGTAATAGCCACCGGTTCTCAGTCCGGCAACCTGGTATGTTCCAGGCGACGTGGGCGCCCCCGTCATTGGATTCCACCCTACATAGGCTGCCTGGACGAAGTGTCCTGTGGTATCATAGACAATGATCAGCAGATCCTCATCGTCGTAGGTGGTTGCCGGTAAACCACTCTCATCGTAGACCGTCCCTGAGATGATCCCCCCGGCCGTCTCCAGGGTCATTAAGGACACATCAAGGATATCACCTGAGGTGACCGTAATGGTCTGTGATAGAGGATCATCAAACGAGTGCCCGCCACCAGAGTACATTAAGGCCAGGTCTGTGAACAGACTGATGAAGGCTAGTTTGTAGGTTCCCGCCGGAATACCGGTCAGGCGATATCCGCCCGCGAAGGTGATGCCCCAGTCATCCAGTACGTACTCTCCAGTCGGTACATCGTATAGGAGGAATAACGGTTCCTCATAATAGTAAGACTCGTAGCCTTCCGGTACTGATACGAATCCCTGGACGGTACTGCCGATTTTGCGTACGAAGTTGATGTCTGTAGTCGTGTCCGAAGCAATTACGCCAACGGGTGTAGCCTGGGCAATAGTCACAGCGCCATCGAACCATTCGTCTATGTATTCGTCGGGTCCCTCAGAATCATAGTATATGCGGACCAGGTATTCGCCGGGCGGTAATCCCGTTATGATATAGTCGCCCCAAAATGAAATCTCTGCATCTCCCTGGTACCAGTACGTGGAATCATTGTAGGCTTCGACCCAGCCAGCATTTCCGGCGGGAGTAATACCGTCTTCCTGAAATACCATGCCTGCGATAGCGCCGGTGGCTTCAAAGAGAATTCCTTCAAAGAATACCAAGGTGTAGGTGTAGTATAGCTCGCCCCCAGCATGGCTCCAATCGTATACCATAAGGTAATAGTCCCCGGTGTACGGCAGGATATATCCTTCGATTCGGGAATCGAGTCCATCCCAGTCATCATTTTCAGCTAGAACTGTACCTGAGGAATCGAGCAGCTCAAGATAGGAATCGAGATCACTCCAGTAGTCATAACTTGTAGTGATGTCCGCTGTGACGGTATCGCCGGCCTGGCCGGTAAAGATGAAGTAGTCCACGTCACCGGCGGGATTGATGGTGGCGATAACGGTATCGCCATAATCGATCTGGGAAGCGGTAATAGGGCTGTCATTAGGTTCGTAGACGTCAGGGGTTAATGGGGTCATTGGGATGGAACCTTCGATAAGCCGTAGGACATACCAGTAATCATCTCCGCCATCCGGATTACCGAAGTCTTTTACCTGCAGGTAATAGTCACCGGTATAGGGCAATATATATTGATCAATTCTTGAGTCGAGACCATCGAAATCGTCATTGTCGGTCAGCAGGTAAGTACCTGTTGAATCATACAGGTAAAGGTAGGAATCCAACCATGAACCGGTTACGTCTGCATCTATATCGGCCGTGATGGTATCGCCTTCCTGGCCGGTGAAAATGAACCAGTCTTCATCGCCAGCTGGGTTGATGACGGCCTCGATGCTGTCACCATAACTGATGGGAGTGGCCGTTTCGTAATTGTTGTTCTGCTCGTATCCATCGTCGATAGCTGTAAAGAGGTCCAGAATGAAATCTATGCTGTACGTGGTATCAGCTGTGGCAGATACGGTAAAGATTGTGGCAGCGGCCAGGTTATCAGCCCCACCATAGTACTCCGGAGTATATCCTCCCACATAAACGTGCAGTTTCTTATCGCCTGGGGAAATGCCACTTATTGTATAACCGCCATCGGTGGAGGTATAACTATAATATGACTGATAGTCCCATTCATAATGAGAAGACATATCGTACAGGTGAAAGTATGCCTCGGTATATGCAATGGGTGTAGTGCCATTAGTTTCGAAGAGGCGGCCGGAAATAACTTTACCCCTGTCGAGGGTAAAATCAATGCCGGATGTAGTTTGGCCGTCGGACACCGTTACCAGGGTGGCTAGCCGCCAATCGGTCACATTATCATAGAATTCGTCTATGTATCCGCTGGCTTCGGCCAGGACGTAGTAATCGCCCGGCGGGAGATCCATGATTTGGTAGGAACCGTCCCCTTGAATAGTTTCATCTGCGACATAGAATCCGTACTCATCGAAGGCTTCTACGTCATAGTAATCAAGTTTTGTTACTCCATCGGAATCGAATACAAAACCGCTGATGCCGCCTGTCCCCGTCGCCGTGGCAACACCGGTGGTAGTTTTAAAATCTGCCTGGGAGTCCAGATCTGCGGCTTTTATTTTCATCAGCATTTCCCGGTGTCGGGCAATCCTTTCACCAGGAGTTACTGCTTTAGCCTTGGAGCCAGCGGATTTAGTTGCTCTCTTGGTGGCTAATGTTTTGGGATAGGTACGCAGTACCCTGTCTTTTTGCTTCGACTCAAAGACCTGCTGAGCAGGCTTATGGGTCAAGCGAGTAATTTTTTCCCTGGCTTGTTCCCGCCAATCGACGTTGTTGCCCGCTAGAATAAAACTGATCGCAATAATAAATACGCTAAGTATAGAAACAGATTTTAATATCCTAATCATTGTTTTCTCCACAGTTAGTGATATTGATAAACTGATCTCTCACCATAGAAAAAGATTGGTACTCTTTCATTGTGAGT
This sequence comes from Fidelibacterota bacterium, assembly GCA_020354025.1. GTDB lineage: Bacteria > Fidelibacterota > Marinisomatia > SCGC-AAA003-L08 > TS1B11. Next base: position 1,235,892 of record CP070638.1, read on the forward strand.
CTTTGAATTCTGTCACAGGTCGTGTTAAATATACTTCTAGATAAGCGAATATCAAATGGTTTGGCCGTTCAACGTATAATAAAAAAATGAAGGGAACTTCTCATCGAGCTGAATCCAGGATTGAGTAGCTTATGACGATAGCGGGTGTTGGAGCTGTTCAAGCAGGCCGTCGGGCGATGACTATCAGGTTTTTCCCGAAAAAACGATCAAGGCCTATGTTATCCAGGAAGCGACTGAGGGGAAAGATAACGGAATCAAATACTTTGAGGGCAAGCATATTAATATCCCCTGATCGATTCCCGATCCATTTGTAGATCAAAGTCACGAAAAAACCCAGGCTATCGGCATAAGCTGCTTCCTCACTCCTGAATCCCGCCATTTTAATTTTTTTCAAGATGCTCTGTAGATTATATCGTCGTAGGTGCCCTACTTTTCTATCCATACTTGAATACAGCAGATTGAAAGCAGGGACAAAGATGAAAAGCCGGCCACCGGGAATCAGCTTCAGGAATATTTCCTTTAAAATAGAATCATCATCCGGTACATGCTCCAATACATTTAATGAGTATACATACTCACATGATTGATCGGGAATCTGGTCAAGACTATGATAAGCCTCCAATCCGGCAGCTTGCAGTTTCTCTAATAAATGCTTGTCCGGTTCCACACAGGTTATCCGGAGCCCTTTCGCGTGCAACGGTATGGCAAAAGTACCACTGCCCGCGCCAAAATCGAGTCCTCCCCTGGCTCCATTGCTTGCCCTTATTATTTTGTCCAGAAGGAATGCTCTATATCTTTTGGCTTCGGTCAGTACTTCTAAATTATACTTGTCCATTGACATCTTGGAAAACGGTACGCAGAGGTTCAGACTTTGTCGATTTCCTTGAACAGTTTCCGCATAAGCAGCTGGGTCTCATTGTGCAGATTCGCTATCGAGTTCAAAATAAAACCGATACCCAGGAATAACACGGATAGAATTGCGAGCGAGGCCGCTAGAATGGCGAGGGGAACGTGGTAAACATATCTCTCTGAAAGATAATCCCGAATGGGAAACCATCCGGCAATCAGTCCCGATACAAAACAGATGAAACTGAGAGAAGAAAAGAACACAAGTGGCTTATAATCCTTAAAGATCAGGAAGATCGCCTTTATAATAGCTATACCGTCCAGGAATGTGTTCAGCTTTGACTTACTACCCGCAGGTCTTTCCCGGTATGAGGTGGGGACTTCCTTCACAATAAGATTTTTTAAAAGTGCCTGTAGCGTCATCTCAGTTTCAATTTCAAAGCCCTCTGATTTCAAATGAGCCACCCTGACGAAATCTCTTGAAAAAACCCGATACCCTGAAAGTACATCTGTCACCTTATGAGAAAAGAGCAGAGTTATTACCTTCGCGATAAAATGATTACCGAACTTGTGGAGAAGCCTGAAAGCACCTTTTTCATAATCGCTGAGTCTCAATCCTACTACCATATGGGCGTTGAACTCTTGGGATACCCGTAACAGCTCGTGAACGGATGTGGCATCGTAAGTGTCATCACCGTCCACCATGATATACTTTTCGGCTTCAATGGTCTCAAACATGTGCCTGACCACATTTCCCTTGCCTGAACGCGTTGATGGAATGACGATAGCTCCATGACGTTCCGCAATAGCTGCGGTGGCATCTGTAGAGTTGTTGTCGAAGACGTATACGGGTGAGGATGGGAGCTCCTGCCTGAAGTCATCTACAACCTTACCAACGGTTAATTCTTCATTAAAACAGGGTATAAGGATAGCAATTTTCTGGATTGAACGGGCATTATTCTTCTCAGATGTAGTCATAATTATTCCCATTTTTTCACGATCCACAGACGCAGCCCGTCCCGCTCATGCCGCGAGCGGATAGGCAGACTGCCACGAGGATCTATTCCTAGCCGGTGGGAAGCCAGCAAGCGGGCATCGTAGGGTAGATACTCCTTGCGTGACAGTAAATAGAATGGTCCGTCGTGGGAACTTAGAACCTGCCGTATTTCTTTTTGAAACATCGTGTTCTGAGTTGGCTTGATGAAATTATTATTCATTGATACAAACCTTGTACTTTTTGGAAATGCCGGGATCAGGTAGCCCCATGGTCTGTTCTGTGTTATCAGAACAACGGAGTTATCGGGATCCGCATATCCCGGGATTTGTACTTGAAAAAAAGTGGAGCCCCATGGCAGGCGATCAATCTGGATAGCACGCATCTCTACAACGACCACCACTAATAACAGGCTATAGGTCAGTATGCGATAGTATTCACTCTTAATGATATAGGATAACAATATAATGATGACCGCAGGCCCTAATAATTCAAGCGCATTTGTGTATCGCAGAATTGAGAATTTCAATTGCCATATTATGAAGGAACTGATAAAAAATATTATAAGGAACTGATGTATGGGTATTACTACATTTTTCATTTTTACGCGCTTAGTTTTCGAGTTTGCGCGCGACCATTTTAAAAGAAAAATAAAGGCGATAATTATTATTAATACATAGATGATAGCAAAACGAGCGTCCCGATAGTAATGTTGAGGATCTGTGTAGTGATTCGAAAATAGAAAGTAAAAAGGAAAAACTATATGGTCAAAAAGTCCTTCAGGTAGATAACGGCTATCGGAAAAATTTTCGAGCTTCATATATGGAGATTTAAAAATACCATTATAGAAAGGAAATAAGGGATTGCCGTAGAGATTCCAGAGGCGATACATCCAAAAGCCAGCGGAAATAAAAATGCCCGCTGCTAATCCCAAAGTCACTGCCGCGGTAGACTTTATCCGCTGCAACCAATTTTTCTGCAATGTTAGCTGGGCTATTAAAAAGCCGATTCCGAAAATAGCGAGTGTCAGTTTGAGACCGATGCCTATGCCAATTAAAAGACCACCCGTAGCGAGAACATAGTTAAAAGTCGATGTATTAAGGTTTTCATTCTGTACTGTCCGGTGAACGACTATCAACAGAGCCCCGAGAACAAACAGACTTGTTACTACATCATTCGTTGTATTCCCCAGCTCTCCTATCATGATGGGGGCATACACTCCTGCAGTTGCTGAGACAAAGGTAAAAAGAAGGCGCGTGGGAGGAGACTTGTATTGGAACAGGTAATAGCATATGCAAAACAGGAGGAAGAAATTAAATCCTTGTATTGCACCCATTACAAAGCCAACGGTTTTGGGACTGAATTGTGTAACCAAAAAATAAAATGGAAAATCTAGAACAGGATTTAAAAAGGTTTGTAGCTGAGCGGAAGCAAAATCAAATGATAAACGCCCATTAAAGAAAGCATAGGGATTGTAATAATGATAGTTCCTTAGATCCCAATTATTGTCTTGGCCAATTGAAACTGAAAGCAGGCCGAAAATAATTGGCGTAAGGATAAAAATAGCAGTAAATATTATATTGGTATTTGTTAGTGACAGCCGACGAAATAGCTGCGCATTTAAAGTTGACTGATTCCTATGTTTCTTGTTCATTGATGGTTTTTGTTTGTAGCCCGGGTGATAACATCCTAGCTATTTGTAGTTAGTTTGAATTTATGACAGGTGCTAATTGGAAAAAAGAAAAAAGCAATTGATAATAAAGGATTGATTTTCAGTATACTATCTGACGGGATTGAAAACAAATTTTCCATAGCAGAGAATGTAGAATTATCCAGACTGAAAATCAGGATTATATGACGGTGTACTAGTTGCTGCGGTTAGCCAGGGGATCCTTAATCCCCACCTCCTTAAATCCCTTAGCCCTATGTGTACAGCTGTCGCACCGGCCGCAGGGTAAATCTTGGTTGAGGTAGCAGCTCCAGGTCAGGTGCAAGGGAGCGCGCAGCTCAGTCCCCAGCTGGATGATGACTGCCTTGCGCAGTCCTATAACCGGGGTGATTACCCTGATGTGGGTTTCGGGGAGGGTGCCTGCTTCGATAGCAGCCTCGAAGGCGTCGTAGAAAGTGCGGCGGCAGTCGGGGTAACCGCTGGAGTCCTCCTCTACGGCTCCGGCAAATATGGCTCCTGCCTCCAGTACCTCAGCCCAGCTGGCGGCGGCAGCTAACAGGTTGGCGTTGCGGAAGGGGACGTATGTGGCGGGGATTCCGGTTGAGACCGGGTCAGTTGCGAGTACGGCAATGCTGGGATCCGTGAGAGCCGAGCCGCCGATCTCTGCCAGGTGGTGCTGGTTCAACACCAGGCGAAGCTCAGTCGGGACGGAGTAATGGTCAGCGATGTCGTGGAAGGCCTGCAGCTCGCGCTGCTCTGTGCGCTGGCCGTAATTGGCGTGGAGTAAGGCTAGGACATAGTCCTGTGCCGCAATGGCGGCAGTAACGCAGCTGTCCATACCGCCCGAGAGTAGCACCACTGCGATAGGCCTGGCCATTTTCAGCCCTGTTCCTCACGCAGGGAGCCACTCGGATGTTCCCACGCTGGGCAGATAAGGTCCTTATAATCACAGTAATTGCAATGATAGCCCTTCCGGTGGGGGAAGTCCCTGCGCCGGATGCCCTCCGCCGCCTGGGCTACCCTTTGCCGGAACTCAGCCAGCTCTTCCTCATTGAAAGAAACGGTCACTTCTGGCTCATCAGCCCGAAGGAAATAGTAGGTCAGGTCCATACCGCCGGGAGCTATTTCCCGGCCGTTGAGCGCATCAGCCTGAAGGATGTACATGGTGTATAAGGCCATCTGTGGTTCATGACGGGCTTCTTTCTCGGTCAGCTTACGCTGGGAGGTCTTATAGTCAATCAAGGCGATGCGGCCATGTTCATCCAGATCAATCCGGTCGATCCGCCCGGTGATGGTAACATCGTCCAGGTCGAAAGTGAAGCGGTGCTCTACGGCCAGCACCGGCGGCTCTTTCCCTGCCAAATGCTCCTGGTAGGCAGCCAGCAGCTTCCTGGCGTCTTCCTTGTACTGAGCTTCTTCCTGGTGATAGGTGAAACCCTCGCTCTCCCAGTTCTGCTCAAGCAGATCAGTGATTTTCGGTCGGGGTTCATCACGATCAGGATGATGGAAAGATTCCAGAACGGAGTGGATTATACGCCCGAAGGTGAGCTGTGGTATCGTTTCCCTTCCTGGAATATTATCCACTCGGGCAAAGCGATACTGAAGGGGGCAGGTCTCATAGCTGCCGATGGCACTGGCAGAGAGAGTCAGCGCGGACGGTCGAGGGGCTGGTGTAGCGGATTCCGCCGCGTCCGGCAGAAGCCGCCGCCGTAGCTCATCACCCAGGGGATGCGTGTTGAAGTCCGGCGAGAGGCCGGCCTCGTACTCCTCCACCAGGCGGATGGCGTCCACTAGCTGGTGCGCTTGATCGTAAGCTCCCCGGGCCAGCTCCCGGGACAGGCGTTGCTTTAATTCCGTACGCAGCTCGTCCGTCGTATCCTGTTCTTGCTGGTCTTCGGTTTCCACTAGGGCCCTCTCGTTGATCAATTCAGCGGGTAAGTTACTGACAAACGGCGAGCGACGCTTGGGTGTGGTAAGGACTGCCAGCCTCCGCTCAGCCCTTGTAATAGCAACATAGAACAGGCGCCGCTCTTCTTCGAGGTGAGCAGCTCTCTCATCCAGGACAGGTTCCGGTTGCCAGCGGTGCCAGTCGGGCGGTGGTGCATCAACCACCTTGGGACGGCGATAGTTGATCGGGAAGCGGGCGCTCTGGAGGAAGGGAATGAAGACAACGGGGAACTCTTTACCTTTGGCGGCGTGGACGGTCATCACCTGCACGGCATCGGTAGTATTCAGTTCGGGTACCCGTGCTTCTAAGGCGCTGGCTTCATGCATTATTTCCATGTACTGGACGAATCGGGCCAGGCTGCGGTCCCGGTGGCGACTGGTAAAGTCGCGGGCTGTTTCCAGCAGGAGAGTCAGATTATCCAAGGCCACTCGATCTTCCAGGAAGCCGCCCCTGATATGTCGCCGATAGAGCCCGCTAACCACCAGGATACGCCACATCATTCGACCCGCATCCGACTCGCTGTTTTCCTCGCGCAGTGCTGAAATCTGTCCGGCCAGGGAGACCACTGCGTCCAATGTGGTCTTCGGCAATGACGATAGGGTAGCGATTTTCTCGGATTTTTCACCGTTCAAAAGACGGTTGAGGTCCTTCAGTAGAGGTGTCACCAGCTGTCCTAGACCTTCCCCCAGCAGGCGATACAGTCCCATAGGTGCGCCGGGAGTATCAGCTGCAACGGCGCACCACGCCAAGGCTGTCCGAATAGCCGGGATCTGGTAGAACCGGACGTTACCAAGGTACTGACTGGGAACGTCGTTGTCAGCAAGGGCCGCCACCACCTCCCCGGCCTGCCGATGGGTTCGCGCCATAACGGCGATATCGCTGGGGGGCACATCTCTGTCTGCGACCATATTCGCGATGACCTGTGCCAAATGGACTGCCTGCGCGGCGGAGCTGCCCACCACCAGTTCTGGTAGGGGTGCTGCTCGATAGGGATGGCCAGCCTGGAGATTCTTGCTCTGTCGGCCCGTATTGTGTCGGATGACCTCGTTAGCCAGGTCCAGGATGGGTTGGGTAGAGCGGTGGTTCTTGTCCAGGACCATCTCGGCGTAGCCCGGCACTTCCCGATACCGCTGCCGGAAATCACGGATATTGTAGGCGCTGGCGCCCCGGAAGCTGTAGATACACTGGTCATCGTCACCCACTACGGTAATGCTGTGGTGCTTTTCCACCAGGCGTCCCACGACCATATTCAGAGCGTAGTTGTTGTCCTGGAACTCGTCCACGACAATAGTCTGGTACCGTTTCTGAAGGGTATGAAGCATATCCGGCCGGGACTCCAATAGGTGCCAGCACTGATAGATCATGTCTCCGTAATCCACCAGCTCTTCTGCGGCCTTCCACTGCTGGTACAGTGGAAAAACTGCGCAGTGGTCCTCAATCTGATGCCAGGTTTCCTCCCACTCGTCGGGAGTTTCGCCGGCCAGCTGTTTTCCGGTTTGAGCCAATAGGTCGGGGAACTGCTCCGGCTGGATGAGATTGTCCCGGAGGCGGTCAAAGAAGACCTTGAAGGCCTTGACGGCGACAACCGGCTCCCGCCGGAAGGCTGTCGACTGTAGGTTATCCAGCTCGTGGTAATGTTCCCGCAGGAGGAACAGGATATCGCCGTCGGTCATCAACCGCCGGGACCTGAACTCCGGTCTGAACTCCCGTACTACTTGGTAGCAGAAAGCGTGGAAGGTGGTGGCGGTCAGGGTTGACTCCCTGCCGGTGACTGCATCGATACGCCCTCGCAGCTCAGCCGCGGCCTTTTCTGAGAAGGTCAGGGCTAGGATTTGTTCGGGGGGGATACCTTCATGCTTGATAAGGTGAATGATACGCCGGATGAGGGTGGTGGTCTTACCGGTGCCGGCCCCGGCCAGGATCATGAGGGGGGCTGGGGGGTGGGTCTCGGCCCGGCGCTGCTGGGCGGTAGGGATTGGCAGCTGTGCTATTTCATGACGCACTACCGCTCCGTCCCCGGTCAGATACCCAGCCAGAGCAGCCCCAGGGCCGCTCCGCTCCCGGTGCAGAACAGGTTCACCATGTTGTTATCCAGCCAATGCCAGCCGCTGTGCAGTACAACCTCTGGCCCACCAGTGGGTCGGCTTTCGGTTATCCGGCCCGTAGCCGGGATAAGGTACCTGGCCTGGACGGTCGCGCCCAGGAGGCTGTCAACCATGGCGGCGAGAAAGCCGATGATTGAGACTACCAGCCAGTCAGTGCCACTCACCAGTCGGGGTTGAAGCCACAGCCCTACGGCCGCCAGGAACCCTGCACCGGCCAGAGTACCGATGGTTCCCACTAGGGTCACTCCGCCGGAGTCGCCCCTGGCCACCTGTCGCCAGCTGATGATATCCCGAGGATGGTGCCTCGACCAGCCGCCAATTTCCGTACCCCAGGTATCTGCGGTGGCTGCCGCTAGCGATGCGAGAAATACCAGGTAGAGCCGGTCTGAGCCCCAGATGCCCCAAGCCAGGGCCACCAGCAGAGGGACCCCCCCGTTGGCGAATACCTGGACCAGGTTCCGCTTCCCCGCCCCGTGATTCGGCTTACGGGTGGTTGCCATACCACGGTTAAAGTAGGTAAGGAGAGAGCTGAGGATAAAGAAGGCCACGATGGGGAGAATCCATACCCAACTACCTGATAGGAAAATGAGCATTCCCACGCTCCAGGCGGTGATGGCACCGCTGGGGGCCAGGGCTTTAAGCCGTGCCGCCAGTCCCAGCAGCACGGCGGAACATGTCGTCCAGAGTACGAACGGGATCAGGCTTCCCGGAGGCAACGACCTGAACAGGAAAAGAAAAAGGGCGGCTGCTAAGGGAACGGTTATGTTGTCCGAGCCGCGGCTGGATTGGGCTTCAGCGATAGTGGCCAGGGTGGCTACCAGGGCGACGGCCAGGAACAGCTGCGGCCAGGAGTAACCGGAACTATTGCTCAGTGGAATCAGAATGGCTAGCCCCGCGAGGGTTAATCCAGCCGATCCTAATAACATGGCCATGCTCCCTGCGACCGTTTTAGGGTCATGCCAGAGGGTAAAACTCTTTTGCCCATACCGGTGTCCCACCCAGGCGGCCAGGGGATCGGCGAAGGCCAGGAGGAGAATGGCTACTTGCAGAGCTACCGGGTCACGATACCAGAAAAGAGCTACGAGGATCGTAAAGGAAAGCGGGTAAAAAACTGTTCCGTAGCTGATTCGGTTGATAGCATGCATGCTCTTGAAGCGGCCCATACTGAGAGTCACCAGGTTGATTCCGACAAACAGGAAGCCGGTGATGAGGGGATAAAACGGCTCCTGGAAAATGAAGCGGCACAGGAAAATGAACACGCCCACTATCACGTGTACCAGCTGGCGGCTATCCTCGGTACGCATCCCGGTTCGCGCTGCCAACCATTCCGATATTGCCAGCAGGGCGAAGATGGCTCCCAGAAAGAGCAGCCAGGTGAGTAGCGGGGTGGGCAGGATGGGGGTGAAAGGCCTGAATAAAGGTAAGGCAGGGATAGTGGGGAGTCAATGGGGAGACGGCATCCGCAGTTCACGGTAAAGCGGCGCTAACCTCCGTGAGGTCTTTGCGTCTAAGTGATAAACAGCAGAACTAGTACGAAGAAATGAATATTTAATAAGAAAGGAACCTGATCATGATTAACAAACTCTTGGTCGCAACACTTCTGATGACAACTGTAGTCATCGCCCAGCAGGGACGCGGTTTTGGCAAGGTGCGCATGGGCTGGGATGACCAGCTGGCGCTCTCGCCTCAGCAGGTGGAACAGATCCAGAAGTCGCGTATGGAATTCGAGACCAAGGCCATCGATCTGCGGGCCGAGCTGCAGAAGCTCCGCCTCGAGCTTCGCGGGCAGGTGCGAGCCGACAAGCCCAGCAAGCGGACCATTGATGCCACCCTGGACAAGATTGCAGCCCAGCAGGCGGCCCTGGCGAAGCTCCGAGTGGAGCATCACCTGGAGGTCCGTGACCTCCTCACCGACGAACAAAAGCAAGTTTTCGATGCCCGGCCGTTCGGGCGTGGAGGTAAGGGCTTCTCTGGTCACAGCAGGGGTCGGGGGAGGCGCTGGTAAAACAAGTCAGAGGAATTAGTTATCGGGGAGGGCGGCGCTCTCCCCGGTGCAATCAAGCCCTCATCTCGTGTTAAGAGACAAAGGCCAAGTTCCTCTGATCATCTCGTCTACCTTTCTAAAAGTGGTTTTGTTGAGACCTGGCGGTGCTGAACGGATAATCAGAGAATAGAATAGGAGTGGACGTTAGTCGAAGGGTGGCTGACAAAAAGTGGGTGTATCCTGAGGCAAAACAGCGTTAACCTTGGACGGCGGCCAGCGTCTAATTGGTACCATGAATGGAAAACGACCAGATCCTTATTACCAAGTTCCTGCGTGGCGACCAGCGGGCTTTCGATCGGCTGGTGCTGAGGCACCAGGAAAAGGTCCGCCAATTCATGTACCGCGCGACGGGGGATGTGGATGATGCTAACGACCTCGCCCAGGAAGTATTCATCAAGGTATATCGCTACCTCCACCGGTTTCGCGGCGGCAGTGAGTTCTCAACGTGGCTCTACCGGGTTGGTGTTAACGTTCTTAACTCCCATTTCCGCCGACAACGCGTCCGTTCTTGGCTGCCATTGGGCGAAAGTGAAGATCCCGATGGTTCATTGCCCGACGATGATCGTCGTTATCAGTTCCGCCAGCTGCTGGCCCATTTACCCCGGTTATCATCCCAGGAGCGCCAGGTGGTCGTACTGAGGGGTTTGCAGGAGCTATCGGTAGCCGATACCGCCCGTATCCTGAGCACATCGGAGAATGTAGTGAAAGTGGCTTATCATACGGCACGGAAGAAATTGAAGGAGCTTCTGAAGGATGTCCAATAACGTCCTGTCGGGAATTGAGGGAAAGTTCCCACTTCCCGATTTCAGCGAGGGAGAGAACTTCCTCCGGCAGGTGCGGGGTGGCCTGCGTCGGCGGCAGCGGCGCTTGGCCTTTGCCGTCTCGGCGGCGACTACGGCCAGCGCGGTGCTCCTGTTTGTCCTGTCGTTTTCCGCTATCCAGCGGCAGGTCGATGAGGAGTTGTGGCAGGATTACCTCCTGAGCGAAGCGGGTGAGGAGCTGGTAGATACACAGGAGTTGGACGAATTTACCTGGGAACTGTACCTGGAGTCGCTCATGCAGGAGGAAGACCTGGACCTGCTCTTGGAAGAGATTCTCAACCTTGAGGGCGGCGAGGAATGGATTCAGACCATAAAATTAGAGGGATAGATTTATGAAATCTCAAGCAGGCGCTAGGATTATAATGCCCATGTTACTGATCTTCATGGCCGGTACTGGGGAGCTTGCCGGACATCTGAGGCCGGGGAGGGGGCTATGCCCGTCAATAGGCCCTCCCATCTCAGGCATTGATCAGCGGCGGCTGCAACGTCCTGGCAAAGCCAACGCGCGTACCAAGCGGGCTCAATGGCCCCGCGGGAGACAGACCGATCCCCAAAGGATGCGGGATCGGCTTAGTGCGGTGAAGATGTGGAAGCTCACCGAGTACTTGGACCTGTCCGAGGAACAGGCCGGCAAGTTCTTCCCCCGGACCAGGGAACATCAAGAAGAGATGGACAAACTTATCCAGCAGCAGCGGCAGCTCTACGAGGATTTCCAGCAGAAGATAGACGACAGCAAGGTTGGTGCTAGGGATGTGGACCGATATATTGCTGAAACGACCCGGTTGGGCAAGGCCCTTATCGAACTGCGGACAAAGCATCTCCAATCCCTGAAAGATATCCTTACCGACGAGCAGCTTGCCAGATTCGCCGTATTTAACGAGCATTTCAGGAGGCAGATCGGACAAGGTCTTCGCAGGGAACTGCCGCCGGAGGGAGCTGACCAGCCCGAAGAAAATGAATAACCCCGATAAGACTTCACGGATTCCTTGTTACGAGTCTTGTTAAATTGCTCCTCCTTGCTGTGAATGAACAGGTGAGAAATAACTTTCTGAATTCCTCGGACTACCTTATCTGGTGAGTTACCAAAATCAGTAGCCGTAGTTCTGATTCGCGGTTTCCCATTATCGAACTACTGGTCCTCCCGTCATCCGTTGAGATATCCGGGAGGGCTTTTTTTTCTAGGCTGGAGGTTCGCTAACTCCTTGCACATCTTCGTCCCTTTTGGATAAGTTTTCTCAAGTATCATGGATATTATTCGCCTGAACAACATCTCGCTTTTTGCCCGCCACGGTGTTGCACCGCAGGAGCGGGAGCTGGGGCAGCGGTTTTTAGTTGACATTGAACTAGCCACTGACCTCACGGCCGCCGCGCAGCAGGATGATCTCACCCGGTCCATCGATTATCAAGCTGTCTACCACGCGGCAGCTGGGGCCTTTACCGCCTCCCCCTGCCAACTCCTGGAGCACGCCGCCTGGCAGGTGATGAAGGCACTATTCCAACGATTTCCAGCTGAGGAGATAACGGTCCGTATCCGTAAACCCTCCATCCCGATAGATGGGGTGATGGATGCTGCTGAGGTGGAGCTGTCGCGCCACCGGGAGGAAGTGCTCGATGGCTGAGCAGGCAGTGTTGGGAATAGGCTCCAACCTAGGTGATCGGGAGGACTATCTCCGGAGGGCGGTGGAACTACTATGTCAGAAGGAGTCAATCAACCTGGTAGCAGCCAGTAGTATCTATGAAACCCCGCCATTGGATATCCCGTCTTCCCAGGGGGATTTCATCAACCAGGTGGTAGTTATCTCGACCTCGCTGTCGCCAACCGGGCTGCTGTCGATATGCCAGGAGATTGAGGTAATACTAGGCCGCCCCGGGGATCATACGGCTGGCGCCTCGCGTACAATTGATATCGATCTCATCTCCTACGGTTCCCTGATACACAACAGCGGACAGCTCGTCCTACCACATCCCAAATATGCCCGGCGCAAGTTCGTGCTGGTACCCTTGGCGGAAGTGCTGCCTGACTTCCGGGATCCACTCACAGGACGTTCGATCCGGCAGTTGCTGGAGAATTGTCCGGATATATCCGTACTCCATCGCTGGGACAGACTACAGGAGGCGCCGTGTTAGGCAAAGCATACATGATCGCTGTTGAGGGTCCCATCGGTGTGGGCAAGACTAGTCTGGCAGGTCTGGTTGCCCAGCGTCTGGACGCACGCTTGGTACTGGAAGAGTTCGAGGAAAATCCGTTTCTTACCGATTTCTACCGGGACCCGGAACGGTTCGCTTTTCAGACCCAGCTCTGGTTCCTTCTGTCACGGTACCGGCAGCAGCAGGAACTTCAGCAACTGGACCTCTTCTCGCCCCTACTGGTAACCGATTATATGTTCATGAAGGACCGACTATTTGCTTCCCTTACGCTAAATGACAAGGAAATGAGCCTGTACGACCGCATCGCCAGCCTGCTGGAACGGGACATCGCAAGCCCGGACCTGGTGATCTACCTTCAGTCCGATACCGACCGCCTCATGGCCAATGTCAGGAAGCGGAACAGGTCCTACGAGGTGAACCTGGACTGGAAGTATCTCGACGCCTTGAACCAGCTCTATAACGAATATTTCTTCCGATATGACCGTGGTTCGCTGTTGATTATCAACTCCAATGACCTCGATTTTGTCAACCGGACGGATGATTTCGAGGAAATCATCACTCTCATTAGAGAGCCGGCAACCGGTACCCGGTTCTATAATCCGGCCCGTAGTATATAGACTGCTATGCGTTCTATTCTGATTATACTTTTAGCGGGGCTCCTAGTGTGGTTGATCCTTCGCTTGAGCCGCACGATGAAGGACTTCATGCCCGGCGAGCCCCGGAAAAAGCCTTCACCGCTGGGTAACAAGAAGATCATAGATGCTGAATTTGAAGACGTAGCTGAAGAAGACGTAACGAAGGAGAGCTAGGTGCTGGCAGTTCATATTCGTCGGTACGGCGGCCCAGCGGCACGGTCTACCCGGTGCGTCCCGGCCCCTGTTCCCGGTTACCTGGGAGGAAGCTGGCATCACCGGAAAGTGGTGATAACTTTTCCAAATAATGGTAATTGAACTATTTCAGGAAATATAAAATGAGCACCATACGACGTTACAGCTTGCTGTTCTGGATTCTGATGCCATTGATGGTTGGTGCTCAGGACAGCGATGAAAAAGTACACGACGCCGGGATTGGATTTTCTTTCTCCAGCGGCCAATCCCTCTTCTTTATCCGGTCTACTAATCCGTTCCGCACCAACCATACCTACCTGACGGCGGGTTTCCACATCGAGGAGGAAGGTATAGGTGTGACCTACTATAATTATACCTGGGGGACCTATGAACGCAGAGCGAAACAACGCTATTACCTGGAGATGGGGTGGGGCTGGCGACATCTGTGGTTTCGGGAAAGCATGGCCGGCGGATTTCTCCCCCACAGTGTTATCGAGGCCGGCGCTTCCGGGTATATCGCCCGGCTCGGCCGGCTGCGTTATTATTTCCAGGAAGCAACGCTACACTGGGAGCCATACCTGCAGGCTGGATTAGGGGCGTCCATCCATACCGGCACGGCCATCTACCGAATAGAGATGGGTTATCTTTCAACTTTTTCTTTTTTCTCGGGAAGTCTGTTCCCGGGATATGGCGGGGTCTATCTGAAGGTTGTTATCTCAAGCGGGCAAAAACCACGATAGGTACTGACCCGGCGAGGCTTTTAGCGCTAACTTCAAGTAGTTCGGAGCGTCATCATCCGATAGGCCGTGAGCTGGAAATTTCGCCGGTGAGAAAAAGTTCGGTTACCCATATCCCGCCCGATGCGGGCTAATTTCGAGGGGATACTATTTTCGTGTATCGCTTTAAATCAATACGTTCCAAGGTGTTGCGTCAGCGAGCCCTTGCGGATGTGATAATGCAAGGGTGGCCTTTCCGTGTATATCTCTAGCCTGGTTATCCACGGATTCAAATCCTTTGGCCAGCGGACGAGCATGACCTTTGGTGAGGGGATAACCGGGGTAGTCGGTCCCAACGGCTGCGGTAAGACCAATATTGTCGACGCCCTCCGCTGGGTTCTCGGAGAGCAGAAGCAGAGTATTCTTCGCAGCTCCCGCATGGATGAGGTCATTTTCCATGGCAGCCGGAGCCGCAAACCATCCGGTCTCAGCGAAGTTACACTCACACTCCATAACAATAAGGCTACTCTTCCGCTGGAGTACACCGATATTGAGGTCAGCCGCCGCCTCTACCGCGATGGTGAGAGTGAGTTTCTGATTAATCGTAGCCCCTGCCGGTTGAAGGACATTATGGATCTGTTCACGGACACCGGGATGGGAAGCGATGCCTATTCGGTTATCGAGTTGAATATGATCGAGGCCATCCTATCGGATGTGGAGGATGACCGACGCCGGATGTTCGAAGAAGCGGCAGGGATCAATAAGTACAAGAAGCAGCGTCGGTCGGCTCAACGGAAGCTGGAGGCTACCAGCCAGGACCTGGAACGGGTCAATGACATTATCAGCGAGGTGGAGAGCCAGGTTAAAGCCCTGAAGCTGCAGCTGAAGCGGTTTGAGCGGCATAAGCGGATTGCCGCTGACCTTAAGCACAGGGAGCTGACCCTGGCCCGGCAGCAGCTCCAGGTCCTGTCCCGACTGACAGCGCCCCTACGGGAGGCTCTTGATACCGGTCGTGATAGTCATCAGGCCGAGGCAGCTCTCATTGCCCGGAACGAGGCTGAACTGGGACAGCTCCGGGATACCTTTGGCCACCAGGAGCAGGAGGTAGAAGCGGCGCGTCAGTCCCTGGCAGTAGCCGTCGACCAGCTCAGCGAATTGAAAGAAAAGCAGCTGGTTTGGGGTGAGCAACTCCGCTCGAACCGCCAGAATCTGGTACGATTTGAGCAGGAAAGGGAAACGGAGCTACAGCGTACCGGCAGCGGTGAGATGGAGATAGCCAAACTTGAAAAAGAGCTGGAAATCCTGGCACCGACGCTGGATAAAATGCAGGCGGCCTTTGAGACCCAGCGATCTGAGGAGGAGGCGGTCATGGCTGATTTCCAAAGGGGGGAACAGCAGCTTCAATCCGCCCGGGAAAGGAAGTTCAATCACCGACACCTGATTCATGAGGAAGAAGACAGGCGGCAGCGTATCGCTGATTTAGCCCAGGCTAAGCGGCTGGAACTGGAACGCCTGGAACAGTTGATAGCTGAAAGCAGCCGGGGCATCAAGTCACTGGAAGAGCAGCGGAATAATCTCAGCCGAAACCGAAATGAACTGGAGGCTCGAGTTGCCAAGCTGACAACGGAACAGGAGCAGAATGCAGCCCGACTTCAGGAACTGGGCGGGATAGAGTCTAGTCTCAAGGAAGAACAACAGCAACAGGCCACCCACCTCAGAGTGCTGCAATCACGACTGGAGATCTTCACCGAGCTGGTAGAGAGTCACGAAGGATTTCCCGGTGGTACTCGTGATGTACTCACCGATCTGGGCCGCTTTCCCGGTCTGCTTGGGACGGTGGCTGACTTGGTGGAGATGGAACCGCACCACGCCTTGGCGGTGGAGACGGCCTTGGGACCATTCGCCACCTGCCTGGTGTCGGAAACTTTCGAGCAGGCCCGGCAGCTACTGGACTATGCCGTTGAGCACGGTCTGGGGCGACTGTCGGTTATTCCCCTCGAGCGAGTAGCGGCGGCGGATGATGTGGTAGCTGGTATGGAGACGGCTCCCGGTATCCCGCTTATTGAGCTTGTCAAGGTACCGGACGAACTCAGCGAGCTTTATCGCCGGCTCCTGACTGGTTTCTACTGGACTGATGAGGAGATAGTATCCGCCGGGGACTTGCCTCACAATGTGGCGGTTGTGACACCCGCCGGCCATCTGGTTGGAGTGGTGCCGTTCCTTACTCACCTCGGCTCCCGGAAACCGGATCGGGATGATGCATCCAGCCCTCAGAGCGACGCGGTCATTGTAGGTCGGGCTGGTGAGCTGCATCGCCTGCGGGAGGCCATCGCCAGGGCAAAGGAAAAAACGGGGGAACTGAACACGAGCCTGGAAGAGGTCATGGATCAGCGGGCCCAAATCACCAGACGACAGGATGATCTTAAGGAAGAAGCGGATGCCGTCCTTGATGAGGTAAACCAGCGGAACCGTGAAGTGTCGCAGTTGGAATATGAGCTGCAGCGCACGACCGATGACCTGACGGAATTGAAAGCCCAGGTCCCCGAATTAAATGCGACTATCCAGGGCCTGGAGGAAAGCCGGACTGCGCATGACAGGGATCTGGATCAACTGAAAGGGCAGGAATCCCAGCTAGAGGAAGCCATCCGGCAGGCAGAAGCAGTCTATCAGGAAGCGCGCGCTAGGCGGGATACCTGGCAGGCGGATCTGCAGGAGCTGCGGATAAAGCTCCTGACCGTCGAAGGCCAGCGGGAAAACATGGCCGGACAGAAGCTGTCCCGGGAGGATGCCCTGGTGGCCTCAAACCAGCGCGTCTCCCAACTGGATGCGGACCGCGAGCAGTCCCGCCAGTTGATTGAAGAATTGACCGGGAGGCTGGCGGAGGCGGAGGAAAGCAGCCAGAGCCTGGAGAAAAATGTCAGCGAGCAACGCGCCGCTAGCGATAAGAAAGAAATCGCCGCTAAAGAGACTCGTGAGCAGATATCCAACCTGGAAGAACGCATCCGCCAGCGGCAGCACGGACAGGAGGCCGCCCTATCTCAGCGTCAGGAGCTTGAACTTAAACTCTCAGATTTCAAGAAGGAGGAGGAACTGATCCGCTCGCGCATTCAGGAGGTCTACCAGGAAGAGATCACTGATGTGAAAAGCGCGGGAGAGCAGGAGGATGAAGAGACCCTGCGTGCCGGGATCGAGAAACTGCGGGCATCCCTGGAGCGTATCGGCCCCATCAACATGGCCGTGGCTGAAGAATACGCCGAGGAATCAAAACGCCTGGAATTCCTGATGGAGCAGCGGGATGACCTGTTGCAGGCCGAAGAGAGTCTGAAGGAAACCATCCGGAAGATTGACCACCACGCCCGTAACCAGTTCCGCGAGACCTATGACAAGATTCGCCACCACTTCAATCAGACTTTTCGGCTGTTTTTCGAGGGAGGAGAAGGCGATTTAAGGCTGGTAGGAGACCCCGACCCCTTGGAAGCGGGTATCGAGATCATCGCTCAGCCGCCCGGTAAAAAGACCCGTTCCCTGCGCTCCTTATCCGGCGGAGAGAAAGCCCTCACCGCCATAGCCCTGCTCTTCGCCGTTTATATGGTAAAGCCCAGCCCATTCTGTATCCTTGATGAAGTGGATGCTCCGCTGGATGATGTCAACATCGGAAAGTTCACCAGGGTTATCAAACAGTTCGCTAACGACACCCAGTTTATCATCGTGACGCATAATAAGCTGACGATGCAGAGTGCTGACTACCTTTACGGCGTGACTATGGCGGAAGAGGGACTGTCTAACCTGGTTTCTGTAGATCTTGGTGAGTATGCCTCATAGAAGTATTCTGACTTCTCTAATTACCGGATTTGTCCTGACGGTAGCCGGCCTCCAGGCTCGGGAACTCCCCGTCAAGCTGGACTTGGGTCTGTTCCGGACTGAGAGTAATCGCACCCGGCTGGAGGTATATCTGGGCCTGGACCGGCGGGGCATAACGTACAAGCGTGAAGGTAATCGGTACGCGGCTCACCTGGCCGGGGTAGTTCTGATAAAGCAGCGCGGGCAGATTATCCAATTTCAGGAAATGGTGATTGATGACGTGGTGGATCACCTCGATAACGGAGCGCAGGGCATTATCCCTAAGCAAGTCACGTTCAGCCTGAACCCTGGATCGTATGAGCTCCAGGTGACAGTGGGAGACCGGCATGGGAACCAATCTGACAGCACCCTGCAGGTCGAGGTGCCCGGATATAGGGACAGTGGACTGGAAATTAGCACTATCCAGCTTTCCAACCTGATTAGGCGATCAGACGGGCTGAAGGAGTTTTTCAAGCGGGGATTGACGGTCTGGCCCAATGCCGGATGTATTTATAGTAGTGACAGGCCTTTGCTCTGGCACTATACAGAGGTCTATGGTCTGACGCCGCTCGATACGGTAACCATACGCACAGGGATTTGGCGGGACAACACGGAAGTAATCTCCCTAGGCCCCAGGCGGACGCTGTCGCCTTCGCTGGTCTTCTCAGATTGGGGAGCGGTTGACCTCTCGTCACTGGCCGCCGGTGACTACCGCTTCTCTCTCGCCATTGCTGTGGATGGGGACTCGATCTCGGTGATGAAACCGTTCCGGGTAGTGCGGGAGGTGCCGGTACCCGGCGACAGCGGCGACATATTAGTGGGGCTCTCCCCAGCTGAATTGACTGACTTCGCCAGAGGCCTGAGAATGCTGCCGACCGGGCTGAACCTCCAGCGCTTCCGCTCCATAGACAGCACGGGCCGACTGCAGATTGTACGGGACGCTGCCAGGGAAATAGCGCATGGACTGGTCCAGGACTCCAGCCTCCAAACCGGCGAGCTGTTACGTCGCTGGGGACTGGTGAAGGCCTATGACCGGGACTGGCGCAGTCGCCGCCAGCTTACGGAGCAGGGACGCACAATGTTCCTTTACGGTACACCCGCCGCTGTCGAAACCTATCCGGCTACCAGCACCCTGCGGGAGCATCAAATCTGGACCTACATCTACGCCGATAGCATTGGTCCGTCTGGTCAGGCCAGCCGAACAGATCAATTTGTTTTCGTGGATCGTGAGGGCTACGGTGAGTTTGCCCTGGTTCATGCAACCGCTCCCGGTGCGGTGCAGAATGATAACTGGCGCCGTGAACTCTCATGGGTGCCGGTTCGGGTAGATGAGCAGGTCACTCCTGCTGCGGAGGAGGTTATTGAAGAAGTAGCGCCAGCTGTTGTCCTCGATACTGTTCTGGCCGAGCCTGCCCTGCTGGACACCCTGACCACCCCGGGACCGCAGGCGCTACCGGACACTTTAACAATGGACACTTTGGCTGTGATGCCGGTTCCTTCTGACACTACGGCCGCTGATACCACTGCTGTCGATTCCCTCCTGATCGAACCGGCGACAGGCGATACAACCACAACACCTTGAAAGGTAGGATATGACCAGATACGCGGCCGGTGTCGATATCGGTGGTACATCAATCAAGACGGGACTTTTTGACACCCGCTTGGAACTGGTTCACCGCTGTGCCACCGTTGACACTACCTCGCAGTCATCGGGAGACACGCTGGTAGAGGGAGTGCTGGCCAGCATTGAAGCGGGCCTCTCGGAGCTGGGCGCAAAGCTGGCTGATCTGGCGGGAATCGGTATCGGATCGCCCGGCCCGCTGGACCTCGATCAGGGGATCGTTCTCGAGTCACCTAACGTCCCTATGTTGAATAACTTCGCCCTCAGGGACAGCATGAGCCGGGCGGCGGGAGTCCCCGTTTGGCTGGACAACGATGCCAACGTCTTCGTCCTGGGGGAAGCCCATCAGGGGGTCGGCAAGGGATACGCTTATGTGCTGGGCGTTACCCTGGGTACTGGCTTCGGCTGGGGAATTGTCTTTAACGGCCGGGTCTACCACGGAGCCACGGGCACCGCCGCCGAGTACGGGCCCACCGTCTGGCGGGAAGAAGGCCACACCTGGGAAGACGATGTATCTATCCAGGGACTGATGCGCGTCTACCACGACCTGGGTGGCTCTGCTGATTCGCCGGAAGAGGTCAGCCGGCTGGCGGGCAATGGTGACGAGACCGCCCGGGCGGCCTGGCAGGAATACGGTCGGGTGCTGGGCTTATCCCTGAGCCATGGAGTGAACCTCATTGATCCCCACGTCGTGGTCGTAGGGGGGGCCATGGCCGGGGCCTGGGACCACTTCAGCCCTTCCATGCTTCAGACCCTGCGCCGCAACATCTTCTCAATGCCGCGGGAAAAGCTCAAGGTGATGCCATCCAAGTTAGGCGGGCTGGCGGCCCTGTACGGCGCAGCCAGCCAGGTTCGCATGACTGATGAGTGATGCCGGTGCTGGGCCGTTGGCCTAATCCCCTTGAGCTCCTTTTTCCATCTCTCTGCGTCCTCTGTACAGCTCCCCTGGATGGCGTAAAAGCTGTCTGCACTTCCTGCCTGGAGACCTTGCTGCCTACGGGTCTGGGTTCCTGGCTGGATAAGGCCGCCGTCCGGGAAGGGCTGGATAAGGCCTGGAGTGCTTTCTGGTATGACGGGACTATGCAGTCCCTGATCCACCTGCTGAAGTACAACGGTCACCGGCGGGTAGGGAAACGTATTAGTGAGGCGGCATTTCACCAGTTGGAAGGGGAGGTTCCCTGGGGTCACTTTGACGTTTTGGTACCGGTACCACTCCATAGAACCACTCGGCGGGAAAGGGGTTATAACCAGTCGGCGGTGCTGGCGCGTACATTGGGGGAGCTGTCGGGGCTGCCGATGAATGAGCGGCTGGTTTTGCGGCATCGCTGGACCCGGTCTCAGACCGGCCTGTCGGTTCAGGAAAGACGGGCGAACGTGGAGGGCAGTTTCCGGGCGGCTGGACCGGGCGCTGGGCGGAGAGTGCTCCTGGTGGATGATGTGCTGACCACCGGGGCTACGGCCTCAGCTTGTGCCCAGGCACTGAAGGCCGTTGGATTTAGCGAGGTCGTCGTCTTAACGGTAGCCACACCGATAAAAGAGAAGTAAATTTTACGATAAAGTAGATTGTACCATGAAGACTATCGAGCAATTGAGTCTTAAGGGCCAACGGGTCCTTATGCGCGTGGATTTCAACGTTCCTCTGGATGATGGGGTTGTGGATGATAATTTTCGCATCAAAGCCGCCCTCCCGACAATCAGGTACTGCCTGAACCAAGGCGCTGCCGTCGTTCTGATGTCCCACCTGGGTCGGCCCAAGGGTAAGAAGGTTCCCGAGCTGACCATACTGCCAGTGGCTGAGGATCTGGAAATCCTCCTCAGGCAGGACATTATTTTCTCGCCGGACTGCATTTCGGATGAAGCCATTGAAGTAAGCAGGCGACTGGAGCCGGGGAACGTTCATCTCCTGGAAAACCTCCGGTTTTACGACGGGGAGGAGGCCAACGAGTCCGACTTTGCCGCCCGTCTTGCCCGCCATGGAACGGCATACGTCAATGACGCATTCGGCACTGCCCATAGGGCCCATGCTAGCAACGTAGGTGTAGTCTCTCACTTCAGCCAGACGGGAATTGGATACCTGATGGCCAAGGAGCTGAAGTTTCTCCGCGACCAGCTCGATGAACCCCAACACCCCTTTGTCGTTGTTCTGGGTGGGGCCAAGGTGGCCGGAAAACTGGAGCTCATCCGCAAGCTGGTAGGCCGGGCGGACAGCCTGATTATCGGAGGTGGCATGGCTTTCACCTTTCTGCAGGCGCAGGGATATAATGTGGGCGGTTCACTTGTTGATCAGTCCCTACTGGAAGAAGCCGGGGGCATCCTGAATGCAGCCGAGTCGCAGAGCGTGCAAGTTTTACTGCCCAGAGACGTAGTCGCAGCTGAAAGCATCTCTGAGGGAGCAACCTGGCGGGTGGTCCCCTTGGAAGGGCTAAAGGAGGATGAGATCGGCGTGGACATCGGCCCTGAAACCTGTATCGAATTCGGCCAGGCACTCGAGCATGCACGCACAATCTTCTGGAATGGGCCTATGGGTGTCTTTGAGGTCGCCGCCTTCCAGACCGGAACGGCTATGATAATTTCAGCTATTGCTGAGGCTACCGCTCGGGGGACCGTCTCGGTAGTGGGCGGAGGAGACTCGGCCGCCGCCATCGAAAAGCTGGCTGAACACAAACACTTCAGCCATATCAGCACTGGGGGCGGCGCGTCCTTGGAGCTGCTTATTGGGAACGTCCTGCCCGCACTGAAGGCCTTGGCATGAACGACAACAGACCTATCATTGCCGCTAACTGGAAAATGTACAAGACTCCCCAGGAAGGGCACCAGTTCGCACAGGAACTGGCCATAAAGGCCTTAAATCTTACCGGGGTCAGGTTTATTTTATTTCCTTCGGCTACCGGATTATTTCACATCCTTGAGGCTCTGAAGGATTCGTCTGTTGAGTTTGGTGGCCAGAATATGCATTCCGCAAGTGAAGGAGCATTTACCGGTGAAACCTCAGCCTCCATGCTGCTTGCGTGTGGTTGTCGATGGGTGATAATCGGGCATTCAGAGCGGCGACATATTTTCCACGAAACTGATGCGGATCTATGCGCGAAAATCCCGGCTGCACTGGATGCCGGACTCAACGTGATTCTATGTATCGGTGAACTCCTTGAAGAGCGGCAGGCCGGCTCCACGGAAGAAGTACTCCGGCAGCAACTCCAGGATGATCTGGCCGGGATGGAATCTTTTCCGGTTGAGCGGCTGGTCATTGCCTACGAGCCGGTCTGGGCTATCGGCACCGGCGTGGTGGCTACTCCGGAGCAGGCTGGTGAAGCCCATGCCCGGGTCAGAGTAATCCTCCAGGAACTGTTCCCTGACTTGCCTGTTGAAAGGGTCAGGATATTGTATGGCGGTAGTGTCAAATCCGCTAATGCCGCCCAGCTTATTAAGATCCCCGGTATCGACGGTTTTCTGATTGGTGGGGCGAGCTTGGATATTGACCAATACGTAAAAATTGCTGAAATTTCGCAAATTGAAACTAAGGTGAAGCTTTGATTTACGGTCTTTTAATTTTTCTGCATATCATAATCTCGATCCTATTGGTCGTGGTCATTTTGCTCCAGTCCGGACGCGGAGGCGGGCTGGCGGGAAGTCTGGGCGGTGGCATTTCTACAGCTATGTTCGGCGGCCAGGGAGCGGACAAGGTGATGGTCCGCCTCACTACCGGCCTTGCTGCTGGCTTTCTGGTATTGGCAATCCTAATTTCCATTGTAGGCCGGCCGCGGGTGAGCACCGGTGACAGTGTAGTACGGCAAAGAGCTGCCCAACGGGAGACAGCACCCTTGCAGCCTGTGACGGAAATGGAACTGCCCGAAGCAGCCACCCCTGCAGAGTTGCCGCTGCCTCCTGAGAAAGATGAGCCACCAATTCCCTAGAAGACTGGCAGCAAGCGCCGAAGTGGTGGAACTGGTAGACACGCTGTCTTGAGGGGGCAGTGGGAGTAATCCTGTGCGGGTTCGAGTCCCGCCTTCGGCACACCCCGTTCAGATTGACGGGTTCTACATGGAAACTGTTGACCGGGGAGTTGCTCCGTCGAGGAAGTTTTAGGTTCGTTTGTTTCCGCCCGTATGAAGAGCACGGGGCATAATAATATGAAGGACTGATGGTTACGGGAATCCACTACCTGAAAGTTATTCTGCGCAGTAACATTATACATTGGAACACAACAGTTTAGGCAGGTAAGATGAATCGATACCGAACAGCCCTGATAATATGTTTCACCGCCAGCCTGGCGGTGGCTGCAACAGGCCAGGACATAGGCAACCTCATGACGAAAGTCCGTGAGGAGATGGCGGCGAAAAACTACGATGGCGCCAGAGAACAGTTGCAGCTGATTCTACAACAAAACAGCGCCTTTGCAGCAGCATATTTTGAACTGAGCAAAATTGCCCTCATCCAGGATGATCTGAAAGGCGCCCAGACGAATATAAAAGCAGCGATTGAGAATGATCCCCGAAATGAAGAATATCGCGCAGAGGCAGATATAATCGCTGAACTGAGCTCGACCATGAGTGATGCCAGACGTTCGTATGATGAGCGGGACTATATGGGGGCGGTTGCCCGTTATGAAAAGGTAATTGAGAATCATCCAACTTTCGCCAGTGCCTACTACGGCATGGGGATGGCCTTTGCCAGGGAAGGTAATCTGCGCCAGGCGGCGGAAGCTTTTAAACAGGCACAGACCTACAATCCCAATGACACCCGCTATAGCAATGCCCTCCGTAAGGTGGTGGCCGAAAAGTACAACGAGGGGAATCGTCTTTACAAGGCCAGAGACTGGGAAGCCGCTGCGTCGGCCTATCAGGAAGCTTACCAGTTGGATCCAGGTTTTCATCAGGCATATTACCGACTTGCCAGGAGCTATCAGAATCTGGGAGAGATCGATTCTGCTCTGAAAACGTTGGACAAGACTATTGAAATAAAACCCGATTATCTCCCGGCCTATCTGGATAAGGGGAATATTTTTCGTCGCGATGGTCGTTCAGAGGAAGCCGAAACAATCTACCGTCAGGCCTTGTCCATTGATCCCAGATCCGACCGGGCTTGGGTAGGACTCGGTGCTGTTTTGAAAGGTGAAAAAACAACTGAAGCCATTGAGGCTTTCAAATCCGCTCTAGCCGTCGATCCGAAAAGCGGCGACGCTGCCGAGTATCTTGGTGAAATCTACAGCGATCAGGAAAAGTGGGCCGAGGCTCGAACATTCCTGGAGCAGGCCGCCAGACTCAAGCCAAAGAGCCATGTGGTGCCCTGGCGGTTGGCCCATGTCCTCAATGCTCTGGGGGAGCATGAGCAGGCCAGACAAATGAGCAAACGGAGCACGAGCCTGAGAAAGACTTTCGAATACGGCTGGTACGAACTCGGTCTTGCTGAAAAGGCCCTTGGAAACCGGGTGGCAGCGATTGAAGCTTTTAAGAACGCATCGAAAGGTCGTGACGCCAGCATACGCAAAAGTTCTCAGTATGAGCTGAAACAACTGGAATCCAGCAGCAGATAGACTTGTTCCGACTGGATTTCTTAAGCCCCGCTCCAGACAATTCAGGGTGGGGCTTTATTCTTCCCGTCCTGAATAATTAAGGTATGTCATACTCTATCAAAGCTGTCATTTTCGACCTGGACAATACCCTGCTTGACTTCATGAAGATGAAGGATGCCGCAATCCACTCGGCAGTGGATGCTATGGTTGAGGCGGGCTTAACGGTGAAGAAAGCAGAGGCGGTGCGGGCGATCAAGGAGATTTATAACACTAAAGGATACGAGTATCAGGAGGTATTCGATGACTACCTGCGAGGACGATCGGGCCGGGTGAATTATAAATATCTGGCCTCGGCTATCGTAGCCTATCGCCGGGCCAAGGAAGCCTCCCTAATGCTCTATCCCCGGGTAAATGTAACTCTCATGATGCTGGCCAAAATGGGATTGAAACTGGGAGTAGTCTCGGATGCCCCCAGCAGGGAGGCCTGGTTGCGCCTGTGTTATCTAAATCTCCACCATCTTTTCGATGCAGTGGTGACGTTAGATGATACCGGCGTACAAAAACCGGCTCCCGAACCTTTCGAGAAAATTTGTAACTTGCTGGAGATCAGGCCTGATGAAGCCCTCATGGTAGGTGATTGGCCCGAAAAAGACATGGTGGGAGCCAGACAGGTGGGTATGACGACTGCCTTTGCCCGCTATGGGGATACTCTGGGAGTGGTGGAATCGGGCGCTGATTATGACCTGTCAGACATCTATCAATTGGTTGACATTGTCAGGGAACGGAACCAATCGTGATCTACATTGGTAATGATCTTGTCGAGGTGGATCGTATTCAGACCTTGATAGAAAGGTGGGCGGACCGCTTTCTGTTGCGTATTTTTACACCCGATGAGATCACGTATTGTCAACGGCGGGCAAAGCCCGCGTTGCATTTTGCTGGCCGGTTTGCGGCCAAAGAGGCGGTGAAAAAGGCCCTCTACTCGAGTGGTCGCATCCCACCGGTCCTGTTCAGACAGATACAGATTCACCGCGATCAATATGGAGCGCCGATAGTGCATCTTCCCGGCTTGGAGTGGAATCTGCGGGTATCAATCAGCCATACTACCAACTATGCAGCCGCCACGGCGATCCTGTTCCATGGTGATTCTCCTGGAGAGTCACGATGATTAGCGTTCTGACCACAGCCGGCAGCCGGGCACTCGACAGGTATACGGTACGGAAGCGGCGCGTTACCGAGGTGGACTTGATGCGTAATGCAGGACGGGTCGTGGCCATCGAGGTTGGCAAGCTGCTCCGGGGTGAAACGAACCATCACGTACTGGTTGTCTGCGGTAAGGGGCATAACGGTGGAGACGGTATCGCAGCGGCGGGATTTCTCTCTTCATGGGGCTATGAGTGCACTGTCGCTCTGCTGGGGAAGATCGATGAGATGGACGAGGTCGTGACGACCACACACGGTGAAGCCGGGATCCAGGTCAGGGAACTGGCTCTGCCCGATGAGATCAAATGGTCTGAGTATAATCTGGTGGTCGATGCACTGCTGGGGATAGGGGTCGATCAATCCCTGCGGGAGCCGGTGTCCCAGTGGGTGCAGGCTATCACAGAATTCATCGGACCTGTACTTTCCATCGACCTGCCAACCGGCTTGTGTACCGATACGGGGCAGGTCTGGGGAGGAGTGGTCCAGGCGGACCTGACGGTTACCATGGGATATCCCAAGCTGGGTCTGCTGATCAATGATGGTCCGGATGTTTGCGGTCGGTTGGTTGTAGCTGACATCGGTTTTGACGCGGCGTATTTTGACGAGGTGCAGCCCGGCATTGCCCAGTTTACCCGGGAGGATTTTGCCCAGGCGTATCGCCCGCCACCCCGGCGTACCTTCAAGCACCGCCAGGGAAAAACCCTGGTAATCGCCGGCTCGCGAGGAATGACCGGAGCAGCCGTCCTGGCGGCCAGGGCCGCTATTCTCTCCGGATCGGGCTTGACAGTGGCCGCCTGCCCAGCAAGTATTCAGCAGCTGTACGTGCCTGCCATGCCCGAAGTGATTACCCTGAGTTTAGAAGATCACGGCCAAGGCATGTTTTTACCACAGCACGTAACGGCTATACGCGAATCACTGGCATGGTGTTCAGCAGTGGTCCTGGGACCGGGACTCTCCCGTAGTCCCCAGGTGAAGGAGTTTGTTCAGGCCCTTTTTGAACATCTCGAGACCCCGACACTTCTGGACGCTGACGGGCTTACCCCCTTTAATGGGGATTTGGATCTGCTGACCGCGGCGGATGTGCCCCTGATAGTTACTCCCCACGCCCAGGAGTTCGCTCTGCTGTTCGATCACGATTTGCAGGAAGTGATGGCCGATCCGATCTGTGCCCTGTCTGAGGTACAGGCGTACTTTCCACATACTGTGGTGCTGAAAGGGGCCCCTACCCTGACGCTCCTCTCTACAGGCGAAATCGTAGTTAACAGTACCGGCAATCCCGGGATGGCTACAGCTGGTAGTGGGGATGTCCTGTCCGGGGTGATTGGAACGTTACTCAGTCAGGGGTATTCCGCTGATGAGGCAGCCGTCATGGGGGTATGGCTGCATGGGCTGGCGGGCGATTTGGCGCGCCGATGCTACGGTACACCTGGTATTACAAGCTCTCACATCCTGGAACAATTACCGCTGGCGCTGGCAGAGTTTGATATAATAGCATGAAATTATCCATCCTGTGGGCAATACTTTACGCTATGTTGATTATAGGATTGTCCTCCATTCCCGGAAGGAGTTTCCCGGATATAAAGTATCTTTCCCAGGACAAGCTCATCCATTTCGGGGAATACCTGATCTTCGGTATTCTGGTCAGCCAGGCTATGGTTTTTCGAGTAACAGCCCGTGGTAGGATATTTTTATTTACCCTGCTATTTGCCGGTGCTTTCGGTGCGCTGGACGAGGTCTATCAGACCTTGGTCCCGGGCCGGGATAACAGCTTCGCTGACTGGATGGCTGATCTATTGGGTGTGATCTCAGGCAGCTTGCTGTTTCTGCTTTGGAAGTATTATCGTGATCAAACAGCTGCTGGTTAAGAATCTGGCCATCATCCAGGAGCTGGAGGTGACCTTCAGCCCCGGACTTAATATGATTACCGGAGAAACCGGCTCGGGTAAATCAATCCTGATTGATGCCATTGGCCTTCTTTCTGGTGGCCGGGCGACTGGTGATATTATCCGCACTGGTGAGGATACGGCGGTGGTAGAAGGTGAATTGGTCAGTGGCGATGACACTTGGGTGATCCGCCGGGTGGTCCGTGCCGGCGGAGCCTCCCGTATTTTTGTAAACGAAGAACCCGCCAAGCTCAGTGACCTGGAAACACTAACAGGCTCGCTGGTGGATCTTCATGGACAACACGAGCATCAATCCCTCTTGCGGGTTGGAACCCACATTGATTTCCTGGATGCCTATGCGGGTCTGTTGCCGGATCGGGAGGTGCTTGCGCATACTTATCACCGCCTGATTCAGGTGAATGATGAGCTGCAGCAGCTTGCAGCTCAGGTGGAAAAGGAAAAGGAGCTCCAGGATCTCCACCAGTTTCAGCTCAGTGAGCTCGAGGAAGCGGGACTCTCGCCTGATGAGGAGGAGCAGCTTGCAAAGGAGCACCGGCTCCTGTCCCAGGCTGAGGAGCTGCATCGCCTGCTCACACATTTAGAGCATCGCCTGCAGAAAGATGAGGGCTCGGTAGCCGGTGAATTGGGAGGACTGCTCAAGCAGTTGGATCGGTTTGCTAACCTTTCACCGGAATTGGGCAAGCTGGGCGAGCGGTTGTCATCTATGAAGGTTGAAATGGAAGACCTGGCTTATGAAGCGGGGCGCTACGGGTCTTCGGTGAATCCTGATCCAAAGCGCCTGGCGGAGGTCGAGGATCGCCTGGGTCAACTGGAGACCGTCAAGCGCAAGTACGG
Source organism: Fidelibacterota bacterium (assembly GCA_020354025.1). GTDB lineage: Bacteria > Fidelibacterota > Marinisomatia > SCGC-AAA003-L08 > TS1B11. The sequence continues at coordinate 1,264,921 of CP070638.1, forward strand.
CGGAACGATTGACACGGCGCTGAAAAAGCTGGATTGGCTCAGGGAAACCGCCAGCCGCTACGCCGCCTCTGATGAACACCTGTCCCGGCTGCGGGATGAGCAAGCCCGGCAGCGGGAAGCCTATGCCGCTCAGTGCCAGGAGCTGTCCCATCAGCGAAGGAGCGCAAGGGAGAAACTTGCGAAAGAGATCCGGGGCACTCTGGCCCGGCTGGATATGCCCGGCACTAGGTTTGAAGTGCGTATGGAAAACCTCCCGGCTGAGGGCGGGATCTGCATTATCAATGGCCGAACCTATAAGAGTGATGCCCGGGGCTATGACCAGGTGGAATTTTTCATCAGTCCTAATCCGGGAGAGGAACTCCGCCCTCTGGCGAAAATCGCCTCCGGTGGCGAGGTCTCACGCACCATGCTGGGTATCAAAACCGTCCTGGCGGCCTATGACCCGGTAGGCTGCCTGGTTTTCGACGAAATTGACAATGGTATTTCCGGCTCTACGGCGGAGACGGTGGGAATTGCGCTTAAGGATCTAGCACGGTCACGACAGATTGTTTGTATAACCCACCTGCCTCAGATAGCAGCCCGGGGGGATCATCATCTCTCTATGGATAAGCTTGTGCAAGGGGGCCGTACCCTTAGTCGGGTGAGGGTAGTAGCAGGCGAAGAGCGCCGAGGCGAAATCGCCCGGCTCCTCAGTGGGGCTGAGATAACCCAGGCCAGTCTTGACCAGGCGGCGGAACTCCTGACACCGTCCTCGGGCGGGCAGTAAGCAGGCGTTTATGGATAGATTTGTCATCGAAGGTGGTCACAGGTTGTCCGGGGTGGTCCCTATCTCCGGGGCGAAGAACGCCGTCCTGCCGATCATGGCAGCCAGCCTGATCTGGCCAGACCGCTATATTCTGCACAACGTTCCCTCCCTGCGTGATACCTTGACCATGGCCCATCTTCTGGAGATTATCGGCGCCAGGGTGCTCTTTGAGCACAATCGCATGGAGATTGACACTACTACCTGCCACAACCCGGAGGCTCCCTATGAGCTGGTGAAAACCATGCGGGCCTCTTTCTACGTACTGGGTCCCCTTGTAGCCCGTTTTGGCCGATGTCGTGTGTCTCTCCCCGGCGGGTGCAACTGGGGCCCCAGGCCGGTGGACCTGCATCTTAAGGCCATGGAGCTGCTGGGGGCCGATGTCACCCTTGAGGAAGGGTACATCGTTGCCAGGGGGCAGCTTAAGGGGAATACGATTGATTTCGATGTAAGCAGTGTCGGAGCCACCGGCAATACTCTCATGGCGGCTGTCCGGGCCGAAGGAGAGACGGTCATGACCAATGCTGCCCGGGAGCCGGAAATCACAGCCCTGGCCCGATTCCTGCAGAAAATGGGAGCTCGGATTGATGGTATCGGCACTACTACCCTGCGTATTACCGGCCAGAATGAGTTGCATGGGACCGAAGAAGAAATCATCCCCGATCGGATTGAAGCGGCCACCTTCCTCATTGCTGGTGCCATGGCCGGTGATAAGGTGAGGATCAAGGGCGCCTCTGAGGATCACCTGACAGACATTCTGGGTAAGCTGGAAGCCGCTGGAGCGGTCGTGAATCGGCATGAAGAAGCCATCGAAATTTCACGTCCGTCCGCCACCTTGCCGGTGGACGTTGTCACCGCGCCTTATCCCGGCTATCCCACAGACCTTCAGGCCCAATGGATTACTTTTATGACCCAAGCCGAAGGTAACAGCGTTGTCCGGGATAATATTTATATGGATCGCTTCGCACATGTACCGGAACTGATCCGGATGGGTGCCCGGATCAGACTGGAAGGAAATAAGGCCACCATTGAGGGACCGGCGGAGCTGATCGGGGCACCCGTTATGTCCACCGATATTCGCGCTAGTGCCTCCCTGGTACTGGCAGCGCTGGTAGCCGGGGGTACATCTGAAATATCACGGGTATACCACCTTGAACGTGGATACGAAAATATTGAGGAAAAACTGACCGCGTTAGGAGCGCGTATAGAGCGGGTGGCAGACGACCACCGGTTGCAGAAAGGTTGATTCCGGCGTCGATAGGTCTTACCTTGAATCGCTGGAAAATGATGACCCGCGCAATACCAGTCCAGACGTTGGTTTTGTGTCCTGAGTTGCTGGCCAACAACGGGGGGCGCCGGTGCCCTGAAGAGGTAGGGGACTGATGCCGGGAAAGCTTGAGAGCAACCTTTGTTAAACCGCGCTAGGAGGTATTATCGCCTGCCGTCACACTGCACTCAAGCAGCAGCGGTTACAGGATTATCAGAGGTGATTTTCCGAATCCTTTTCTCTTGGACACACGCATGATTGATCTCCGCAGCGATACGGTAACCGCTCCCTCTCAGGTCATGCGGCAGGCCATGTCGCAGGCCGATGTAGGGGATGATGTATTCGGGGAGGATCCCTCTGTAATCGAGCTGCAGGAGGAAGTGGCCCGGTTACTGGGCAAGGAAGCCGGCCTGTTTGTCCCATCGGGGACTATGAGCAACCAGATCGCCATCAAAGCCCATACACAGCCGGGTGATGAGGTGGTCTGTGAGGCGGGAGCCCACATAATGAACTATGAGGCGGGAGGGCCGGCTTTTCACAGTCAGGTGCAGCTGAATCCAATCAAGGGCCGGTTGGGGGTTTTCACTGCCAGGCAGGTCGAAGCTGTGATCAGGCCCCGGAATGTTCACGTACCACCTACCACGCTCATTACTATTGAGAACACTCATAACCAGGCCGGTGGAACTATTTTTCCCCTGGAAGAGATCCACCGTATCGCTGATATGGCTCGGGCCCATGACCTGCGAATGCACCTGGATGGCGCCCGGCTGATGAACGCTGTTGTGGCCACAGGTATTCCCGCCGATGAGTGGACCGCCCCCTTTGATTCGGTCTCTCTCTGTTTGTCTAAAGGGCTGGGAGCGCCGGTGGGTTCGGTACTGTGCGGCAATCGGAAATTCATCAAGGATACTCACCGCTACCGGAAATTGTTTGGCGGCGGCATGCGTCAGGTGGGTATTATTGCCGCCGGTGCGCTCTATGCGATTCGAAACCACGTTGATGATCTCGCTAGGGACCATCAGCGGGCCCGGCAGCTAGCCGAGGTACTGAGCAAATTACCAGGCATACACATCAATCCTGATGAGGTACATACCAACATCGTGATGTTTGGTATGGATGAACAGAAAGGAACCGGGGTAGAGATCGAGGAGCAATTGCGGCGAAAAGGATTATTGTGTTTGCCCCTTGCCAAGCAGAAGATCAGACTCGTTACTCATCGAGATTTGTCCGATGATGACATCAACAACGCAATCCATACATTCCAGAAGGTACTAAGCTGATATGGCACTTAAGATAATCATTATAGGAGCTGGTGAAGTCGGATTCAACCTGGCCAAGGAGCTCAGCCGTGAGGACTACGACATTACCCTTGTTGACATCAATCCGGAGAAGGTGAAGCGCGCTAGTGAAACCCTCGATGTGAGTACGCTGGAGGGTAACGGCGCCTCCCCTTCGATACTACACCAGGCCCAGGTGAGCAGCGCAGACATCTTCCTGGCTCTTACCCGTATTGATGAAGTTAACCTTGTTGCCAGTGAGATGGCCCGGGAGCTGGGGGCCGGGACAGTGATAGCCCGCCTGAGAAATATCGAGTACACCTCGAACAAGGCCATCCTTCAGCCCTCTCAGTTTGGCATTGATGAAGTGATTCATCCCGAGCTGGCGGCGGTGGAGGAGGTCGAACGACTCCTGAGTCAAAGTTCGGCCCTGAACGTAAAGGAGTTCGAAGGAGGCCGGCTGCAGCTGGTGGGGGTTATGCTTGAAGGTTCGTCGCCTCTTCTGGAACGGACCGTGGCCGACGTTTCCCAGGGTAAATGGAGGATTCCCCATCTGGCAGTTGCCATTAACCGGGAAGGCAAGACCTTTATCCCACAGTCCGACTCGATATACAGGGTTGGTGATATCGTTTACGTTCTCGGTGAATCCCAACACGTACCATCTATTCTGAACATGCTGGGTAAACCCCGTCGTGACGTGAAGAAGATTATGATACTCGGAGCTAGTAAAATCGGGAGGCGGCTGGCAATCCGGCTGCAAGACCACCTTGATGTGAAGCTGGTGGATTCAAGTAAGGCCAAAGCCTGGGATGTTGCTCCTACCCTCGTAAATACACTCGTGCTTCACGGGGACGGGACTGACATTGATTTTTTGGTGTCCGAGAACATTGACGAAATGGACAGCTTTGTGACCGTAACCGAACAGGAACAGACCAATCTTCTCACCGGACTGCTGGCCAAGCAGCTGGGAGCCAAGCATGTTATTGTCCATCTGGCAACTACTATCTACCTGCCAATCGCCCGGCGCATTGGTATTGATGCTGCTATCAGCAAGAACATGGCCACAGTGGAAGCTATCCTGAGGGTTATCAAATCCGATAGTGAACGAACCATCAGCCCCTTTGAAGAAGTGGAGCTTGAAGCGCTCGAGGTAGTGACCGACAAGGGCAGCAAAGTGACGAAGAAACCGCTCAAGGCTGTGAGCTTCCCTTCCGGAATGATCCTGGGTGCCGTTATTCGGGGATCTGCCATCGAAATCCCTACCGGCGATACCCAGATCATCCCGGGAGACCGGGTTCTGGTGTTTGTGCAGAATGAACAGGTAGAAAAAGTCCAACGGTACTTTACCTGAGCTTCCGGTGAATAAAAAGACAGTCTTAAATACCCTCTGTTTCCTTATCGTTTGTCTCGGGATCTCGATGCTGTTGAGTGCCGCCTGGGCATGGTATTACGGCGATGGAGACCTGTCGGCTCTACTTCTGTCAGTTGCCATCTGCTTTGGTGTAGGGATCCCCGGCTATCTGTTGACTAGAGGTCGTTATACACTCACCGTCCGGGATGGGTTTGCCATTGTTACACTGGGCTGGATCTCCCTGGCCCTGTTTGCCTCACTGCCACTCTTTCTTTCCCGTGCTATACCCAGTTTTACGGACGCTTTCTTTGAAGCCATGTCCGGGCTTACCACTACCGGTGCCACTATCCTCGGTGATGTAAGCCGGCATCCCCACCTGCCCAATGGTATAGAGAGCATGCCCCGGGGAATCCTTTTCTGGCGGGCCTTCATCCAGTGGATCGGCGGCATGGGGATCATCATGTTCTCCGTCGCCATCCTGCCCTTCATGGGAATGGGAGGGACTGCACTTCTCAGGGCGGAGGTACCGGGGCCAACCGTCGACCGAATCCAACCAAGAATCCAGCAAACGGCCAAAACCCTCTGGCTTACCTATGTTATTATCAGCGCTGGCGAAACAGTTCTCCTGCGCATTGGTGGATTGTCATGGTTCAGCAGCCTGACACATACCTGCACTACCATGGCTACTGGTGGATTTTCCATTTACAATGACAGCTTCAACAGCCAGACGCTCTATATTCAGTACGTGGTGATCTTCTTCATGCTGATGGCAGGGATCAACTTCACCCTCCACGGTAAGCTGATTCTAGGCCGGGAAAACCAGTACAAGGGAAACCGGGAGCTGTTGTTTTTCCTGGGTGTCATCGGACTCTTCACCCTATTGCTCTTTATCGTCAATTCCATCAACAATTATGGTTGGGGTGAGTACAGCCTGCGGCATTCGCTATTCATTGCCACCTCGATAACCACCACCACCGGCTACGGGACCGTGGACTACGAGACCTGGTCGCCCTTCGCCCATATGCTGGTGTTTGCCCTCTTTTTCGTGGGCGGGATGGCCGGTTCCACTGGGGGCGGTATCAAGGTCATTCGCATTATGGTGGTCCTCAAATACGCCATAGCCGAGGTGCGCAAGCTCATACACCCCCACGCCATTATTCCCGTAAAGGTGGGCACTCGTACCATACCCGATGATGTAATTCGCAACACCCTCGGATTCCTCGTATTCTACCTGGGCCTCTTCCTGATAGTGTCCCTGGTCCTCAGTTTTTTCGACGTGGACATGATCACGGCCCTGAGTGCCTCGGCCTCAGCAATGGGGAATATTGGCCCCGCCTTTGGCTCAGTAGGCCCCTTCGACAACTATGCCCATATGGCCGACGGGGCCAAGTGGCTGCTCTGCTTCGCCATGCTCCTGGGTCGTCTGGAAATATTCACCGTGATCGTTCTCTTCAGCCGGATGTTCTGGAAATAGGCTTTCAGCTAGCAAAAAAGGCATCCCCATGGATTTCATCAGGATTGACGCTGTTTGTCTTGTCGTCGCTATTGCCGTCGGTCGGTTGGAGGCCCTAAACCCCCTTGCCCCGCAATCTATCGGCGGGTAGCAACTTTGGAGAGGGAGCGTGAGTGCCACCATTGAAGTTCAGCCCTCAGGCAAGGTCCTGATCAAGTGCTTTAATCCCGCCACCGGGGAACCGCTGCGGGAACTTGAGGGTCACAGCTCTGAAGCTGTTGATCAGACCTTGGAGCGCCTGCGTTCTGCGGCGGCCAGCTACAACTACTCCCCGGTACGGGAGCGGGTCAAGCTGGTGCGGCGATTCCGGAAAGCGTTGGTTGCCAACCTGGACGGCCTAATCGAATCAATTTGTAGCGAGACCGGGAAGAAGCGGCCGGAAGCGTTACTGGAGGTCTTTGCCGCCTTTGAGGTCATGCGCTATCAGGCAAACATCGCTCCTCGTACCCTGCGTAGCCGATATCGTTCCAGCGGCATCTTGATCCATAAACGGGGATATGTAGCATTCCGGCCGCACGGGGTAGCAGCCATTATCTCGCCCTGGAACTATCCCTTTGTCCTGGTGGTTTCCCCGTTAGTGGAAGCGCTGCTGGCCGGAAATACGGTTGCGGTCAAACCCTCCGAGTTCACCAGCCTCACCGGTTTGCTTGTCAAGCAGGTTTTCGATGAGGCCACCGGGCGACCGGAATTGTTCGAGCTGGCGGTAGGCGCTGCTGATGTGGGTCAGCAGTTGGTGACTTCACCCCTGATCGATGTCGTATGCTTTACGGGCAGCACCAGGGTAGGCCAGATTATTGCCCAGGTATGTGCGAAAACCCTGAAGCCGCTGATTCTGGAGCTGGGGGGCAAAGACGCCATGATAATCCTGGAGGATGCGAATCTGAAGCGAGCCGCTAAATCGGCCGTGTGGGGTGGCTTTACTCAGGCGGGGCAGGTATGTATGGCTGTGGAGCGCGTATATGTAATGGCTTCCGTCTATGATGAGTTTTTGCAGCTGCTGCGGGAAGAGACCCGCAAGTTGACCACCGGCAATAAGCCCGAGGATGCCATCGGACCTATCACGGTGGACTTCCAGTATGACAAGGTACAGGCCCACATCAACGATGCAAAAGCCAAGGGCGCGGTGGTGGAGACCTTCGGTGAGCCGGATGGTCAGCATATGCCCCCTACGCTTCTCACCGATGTCGATCATACCATGACCGTCATGACCGATGAGACCTTCGGCCCCGAGCTGGCGGTAATGCCGGTGGAGTCTGAAGAAGAAGCCATCCGGAAAGCCAACGACAGCCTGTATGGATTATCCACCTATATTTTTGCCAGCAATGAACGCCGCGGCCGCAGGATGGCTCGCCGGCTGTCCAGTGGCATGGTGGTTATCAATGACGTGATCATCCAGTACGGCCTGGCGTCCCTTCCGTTCGGAGGTTTCCGGTTCAGTGGTCTTGGCAAGGTGCATGGCAAGGAAGGCCTGCTGGGTTTTTCGCAGCAGCAGTCTGTGGTGGGAACCCGTTTTCCGATGCCAATGGAACTGTGGTGGTTTGATCTTGCGCATAAGACCTATGGCCTGCTGCGAAAGTTCATGAAGTGGTGGTACCGATAATTAAGTTTGTATAAGCCATGAAAGTTCTCGGTATTGAGCACGTGGCCGTGGCCGTTGAGGACCTTGACGCACCGGCCCGGATTTTCCATGAGCTGCTGGGTATTACAAGCCGCACTACCGAAGAGGTTGGTGACCAGCAGGTTATCACCGACATCTTCGATACCGGCGCCGGCAAGGTGGAGCTCCTCAAGCCTACTTCGGACAAATCGCCAATTGCCGGATTTCTGGAGCAGCGTGGTGCTGGTCTCCACCATCTCGCCTTCAGGGTGGATGATCTTCGCGCCTGGCTCAAATATCTCAAGGAGCAGGGAGTGGAGCTCATTGATGAAGGGCCGCGCCCGGGGGCCGAAGGCTGCCTCACCGCTTTCCTCCATCCCCGTTCCACCGCCGGAGTACTGGTGGAACTATGCCAGAGACCCTGACCCTCCAGGATAAGCTCAAGCGTCTGCCGCGGTCATCGGGCGTCTACTTGTTCAAAGATGCCAGCGGCGATATTATCTATATCGGCAAGGCTAAGGTTCTGCGCAACCGGGTGCGGTCCTACTTTCAGGCGAATAGCGGCAAGGACGTCAAGACCCGTCGCATGGTGCCTAAAATCGCTGACCTGGACTGGATCGTGCTGGCCAGCGAGATGGAGGCCTTGATCACCGAGCAGGACCTGGTGCGCCACCACCAACCGCGCTATAACCTGAACCTCAAGGATGACAAATCTTACCCGTATATCCGGATCACCAATGAACCTTTTCCCCAGGTCTTCCTGACACGCAGGATGGAGCAGGGTGGCAGCCTGCCTGGCAGTGTCAGCGAGACGGGCCGCTACCTGGGGCCTTATACTGACACTAAGCGTCTCAGGGAGACCCTGCAGGTGCTGCATAAGATCTTCCCAATCCGCACCTGCATCTATAACATCACTGATGAGTCCATCCATAAGGGCAAGCATAAGGTCTGCCTGGACTACCACATCAAGCGCTGCGAGGGACCGTGCGAGGGGCTGGTAAGTCAGGAGCACTACCAGGAGATGATCCGCCAGGTTACCCATTTCCTGCAGGGGCGATCTGATGAGATTGCCGCGCGTCTCAAGGATGAAATGCAGGCTGCCTCGCAGGAGCTGCGTTACGAAGACGCTACTCGCAGCCGGGACCAGCTCCAGGCGATCCAGCACTACACCGACCGCCAGGCTATCCTCTCCCAGGACTTCGGTGACCGGGACGTCCTGGCCATCGATGTGGCCTCAACTTACGGCGTGGGCGTAGTGTTCCGGGTACGCAAAGGGAAGCTGCTCGGTAAGGAGAAGTTCGACCTGGCCGTGGCCGATCCCCAGGAACGGGAGGAGAACTTCTACGGCTTTTTAAAGCTCTATTACAGCCAGACCGGATTCATCCCCGGGGAGATCATCGTTCAGGAACCGACCACTGACCAGCCGGCCCTGGAGGCGTGGCTGTCGGAGCGGGCCGGAGGGAAAGTCAGGCTCGTCCATCCCCAGCGGGGGGAGAAAGCCCGCCTGGTGCGCATGGCTCTGCGTAACGCCACCCTGATGCTCAACGAGATCAAGCTGCAGAAGGCCCGGCGACAGGAGCTATTACCCGCTTCGGTTGAGAGTCTCCAGGAGGACTTGGGACTGGAGGTGCCGCCCCGCCGCATCGAGGGATTCGACAATTCCAATATCCAGGGTGCTCACCCGGTCTCGGCCATGGTCTGCTTCGTGGACGGCAAGCCCAGAAAGAGCGACTACCGCAAGTACCACATCAAGACCGTGGAAGGAGCGGACGACTTTGCCTCCATCTACGAGGTCGTCTCCCGCCGCTACCGCCGGGTGCTGGATGAAGGCACCCAACTGCCGGACCTGGTCCTCATTGACGGTGGCAAGGGGCAGCTCTCAATGGCCAGGGCCGCCCTTGACGATTTGGGCCTCTCCTACCTGCCGGCTATCGGCCTGGCCAAACGCCTGGAGGAAGTGTTCCGGCCGGGACACTCGGAGCCGTTCAACATCCCCAAGCACTCACCGGGACTGACGCTGCTGCGCCGGGTGCGCGACGAGGCCCACCGCTTCGCCGTCACCTTCCACCGCCGAACCCGCGGCAAGGCCATGACCACCTCCGTCCTGGACGACCTCCCCGGCATCGGCCCCCAGCGCCTCAAGGCCATCTGGCAGGTGTTCGGCTCCCTGGAGGAGATCGCTAACGCCGAGGCAAAAGAGATTGCCGAAAAGGCGAAGCTGCCGCAAGCTGTGGCGAAAGCAGTCAGGGAGCGGGCGCGGGAGGTGGGGGGACTTTAAAGGATGAATTGAAGATAGGGAGAAATCTTATCATAACTGCCGGTTGACAGTGCTCACCTCAATACCGCGAACTCCGGCAGGTTCAGTACTTCCAGCATCTCCTCATGCAGGTTTGTCCCGTTACTGGCAAGGATGCGCCGTCCATCGAAAGGCATGGGGCCGCCCAGCCAATCGGTGGTGCGGCCACCCGCTTCGCGGCAGATGAGGTCCCCGGCGCACACGTCCCAGGGATTCAAATTGGCCTCGTAGAAGGCGTCGAGCCGCCCGGCGGCCACGTAACAGAAGTCCAGGGCGGCGGCACCCAGCCGCCGTACACCCTGACAGCGGAGGTGGAAAGCATGATACAGGTCGAAGGTCCTGCTGAAGACCTCGTCGTGGCTGTAGGGAAAGCCGGTGACCAGGAGTGATTCGGCCAGCTGCTTCACTTTACTTACTTGGATCGGCTGGCCGTTGAGGGTAGCTCCCCGGCTTTTGACCGCCACGTACTCCTCCCCCTGGGCCGGGTTGATCACCACGCCCGCCTCCGTTGAACCATCCCGCTGATAGCCGATGGAGACGGCGAAGGTCGGCAGCCCGTGCACGTAGTTGGTGGTTCCGTCCAGGGGGTCGATGACCCAGCGGTGGGGGGAGGTGGTGGATTGGTCGTAATCCCCCTCTTCGGCTATGATGGCATGGTCGGGGAATGCTCGCCGCAGGGAGGTGACGATCTCACGCTCGCTGGCCAGGTCCGCTTCGGTGACCAGGTCTACCTTTCCCTTCTTTTCCACCCGTTCCAGGCGCCGGAACTTCTCCATGAGGATGGCCCCAGCCCGGCGGGCGGTATCGAGGGTGGCCTCGACGATGCGGTCAAGGTCGGGCGTTGACGCGCTTAACGGCACAAGACAGAAGAATGACGGGTTGTGGCCCGGCGGCTGAAATTTGGCGGGATGGTGGGACTCGATTTCATAACATGGTCTCCCGGCGTTCCGGGGGATCCTTCCTGGCGAGATACTCCTGATAGGTCAGGTGCTTGCGCGAGAAGTATTCGTTGGTCATGGTCTTGAGCGTCCCTGTCAGGAATATGACTCCGATGAGATTGGGAATTGTCATCAGGCTGAGAGCAATGTCGCCGAAATTCCATACGAATGTGAGGGGCAGGATTGCACCCATGAAGTTGAAAAAGACATAGACCCAGCGGTAGGGCTTGATGGCCTGGGGCCCGATGAGGTATTCTATGGAGCGGTCACCATAGTAGCTCCAGGCGACCATCGTGCTGTAAGCGAAGAGGAAGACCGAGGCGTTGACGATGATGCTTCCGATATGGGGGGCAATGCTGAAGCCGGTGCGGAATGCTTCCCGGGTAAGAGCGGCTCCGGTCAGCGTGGTTGATTCCAGGACGCCGGTGGAGAGGATGGCGAGACCGGTCATGGAGCAGACGATGAGGGTATCCACGAAGGGGCCCATCAGGGCGACCGCCCCTTCCCGCACGGATTCTTTGGTCTTGGCGGCGGCGTGGGCGATCGGTGCCGAGCCCTGACCGGCTTCGTTTGAATACAGGCCCCGGCGGATGCCCCACATGATTACGGTGATAAGCCCGCCCCAGCCGGCTTTCAGGGAAAACGCTTCCGTGAATATAGCCGTAAGGCTGGGCAGTATATTACTTGGTCTTGTCAGTAGGATGAGCAGGGCGCCACCGACGTACAGGACCGCCATGGTAGGCACCAGCCGGCTGGCTACGGCCGCAATCCGTCTGATGCCGCCGATGATTACTAGTCCTACCAGGAAGGCAATTGCAAAACCGGTCACCCAGGTCGGAACTCCATAAGTGGCTATGGTCTGGGCGATGGTATTGGCCTGGTTCATGTTTCCGGTGCAGAAAGAACAGATGGTCGCCAGGATCGCGAAGGCGAGGGCCAGCGGTTTCCAGGAGGGTCCAAGGCCCCTTTCAATGTAGTACATGGGCCCACCGGAAGCGGAACCGTCTTCGTGGATCGTGCGGTAATGGTGGGATAGGGAACACTCGGAATATTTCAGCGCCATACCCAGGAGGGCGGTTACCCACATCCAGAAAAGTGCGCCGGGACCTCCCAGACGCAAGGCCAGGGCTACTCCGGCGATGTTGCCGATCCCGATCGTAGCCGACAGGGCCGCCGATAAGGCTTGAAAGTGGGTGACGTCCCCCTCGTCCTCCGGATTATCATACTTGCCGCCGACGACGTTAAAACTATGCTTCAGTTTCCGCAGCTGGATCCAGCGCAGCCGGAACGATACGAAAAGGCCCGTTCCCAGGAGGATGAAGATAAGCGGCAGGGAAATCCAATCGCTGAAGGTAGCAGTCCATTGCGTCAATGACTTTCCTAGATTCGTGAGTAGATCCAAGAGATCTCCTTGACGTTGATTGTAAATATCATAATTGTTGGCATCCAGCCTGCATCTGATGTAGCCCTGAGCTGGGCGGATAATAGCCAGATAAATGGGAATCTTCCAAATAAAACTTGTCCGTCGCCTGGCAAAATCTGGTACAGAGTATTTAGGGGAGCTGATGGTTCCTTCGTATATTCCGGCCGATGAACCGGGTATTGATCAAGGAAATCCAGGTCTGGTCCGTGGCGCGAACGGTGTTTCCCCTGGCCTGGATTGTCTGTTCAATTGTCATTTTCTGCGTTTATTTGCTGATTGGCAGCCTTTTAACCAATCTGGTCGATGAATTCGCTGAAATGCCTGTCATTGACCAGGGCGTGGGGATTGGGGCGGGAATTCTGTTCAGTCTGGCAGCAGGATTTCTCAGCACTATTGCGACAACCCTTATCGCCGTCTTGGTAGCCGTGGTATATAACTTGCTTGTGGCCTTGGGCGGGGGCGTCTCTGTCGGATTCTCGGAGTCTGCTCTGGCTACGGAGCCTGCCAGGGACAAACCTGGTGAAGAGAAAGAAGAGGCATCCTGAAAGGGGTAACAAGGAACATTGCGGACAAAGCCTTTCCCGATATTAAATTAGACCATTGGAGCCGGATACATTTTGCATGGGTCTATATATGTTTCGGGTGCCAGTGCTTCGTCTTGGATTATTGAGATTATAGCGTATGTCTCAGGACCAGAATAGTATATCATCCGTAGGCCGGGGTATTGTCCTGTTCTGGATACTTGCCTGCTTGGTGAGTGGTCTGCCGGGACAGGTTGCACCACGCACAATCGGGCTGAGGCCGGTAGAGCCGCCAGGGCGCGATGCGGTCACCCTGTTCATCCTGGATTTTGACAATCTGCCGGGGGATGCCCGGCTGGACTGGCTTTCCCGGGCACTGAAGGACATGGTCCTGCTGCGTCTGGAGGAGGAACCCCGGATTGTAGCCCGTGACGCCGGGGATATTACGCCTTTCCTTGAAGCGCGGGTCGCTGAGAGGGCCGGAGAGGCCCGTCGGCTGGCAAGTAATAACCTCCTGCTGATGGGCGCCTACCGTCGGCAGGATGCCCGCCTGGTCGTTGACCTGCAGCTGCTGGACATGAGGGACTGGTCAAGCCTGCGACGGGAATCCCTGGAAGCGCTCTACAGCGACATCCCCCAGCTCAACGAGCTGCTGGTGGAGAAGGTCCTGTCTATGGTGAAGGGTGTGGAGTTCTTCAGCGGTATTGACCTGGAGGCGCCGCCGGAAAAGGTAGAGCGGCCATTACCGCCATCGGAGGCTGTAGCGCCGGATTTTGCCCCGGCCGACGAGTACGGCCGGACAATACCCCAGGTGCAGGAAGACCTGACCCGGGCATTGAAAGACCTGGAAGAAGCAATGGATAGCTATTCCGGATACCGGCAGGAACCTTCCGGTACCTTTCAGTCCGAGGAGAGTTACTACCGGGACTTCCAGCTGGAAGGCTTCGGCGCCCTGCCTGAGGAGAAAGTCCGGCATACCGAGCTGTTTGAAGACGTGCTGCGTCGGGTGGCGGACAATCCCTACTCGGCTGACATCGGTGATTTGAGCCTGGAGGTCGATCCCTACGACGACAACCGGGTCTATATTAGCATCCCTGTGTCCTACCGGGTCAAGCAGGCCTTGGTGGAGGATATGCTCTACAGTTTGCCTTACGTGGCTACTCGCGAGGAACGCCGCCTGCGGACCATCAGGTACGACAAGTCCAAATTCAACTTTTCTACCAGCCTCATCGACCGCATAGCGCGGGGGGATTACCGGGTGGTGCCGGTGGTCCAGCTGCTGGACCCGCAAGGAGTGGTTCGGGCGGTGCTGGTGGACAGCCCGGATATGTCCTGGGAGCGCTATTTCCCCCGGGTTGGCGTCACGGTGGTGCGGCAGAAGCGGTTTGTACCGCTGATGGCCATCACCACCAGCGGATTCAGCGTGGACGTGCGCCTGGAGACCTCCGACGTGGACGTGTTCTACGAGTTTGACATCGACGTGAACCGGTTGACGAGCTATGCCCGGGTAGAGGTGCGGTTCATGAAGGAGAATCAGCTGCTGGGATTCCTTCAATCTCTGTGAAATTGCACGCCATTAGACGGGGCGATCACGCCTTGCCCGCACCCTTCCGGCGGCTTTATATTACAATAGTTCTTTGAATGGGGAATCGTCTAATGGCAGGACGTGTGACTCTGGATCACAAAGTCGGGGTTCGAATCCCTGTTCCCCAACTGAGTTCATCGAAGGCGCATTCGTCTAGGGGTTAGGACGCCGGCCTCTCACGCCGGTAACAGGGGTTCGAATCCCCTATGCGCTACGATATCTTGTGATGCAAGGGAGACAGCCCGTAAATTCGATACGGGCTGTTGCTGTTTATGCGATTGCTCAGTTCCGCGCCCGTAGCTCAACTGGACAGAGCGTCTGGCTACGGACCAGAAGGTTAGGGGTTCGAGTCCTCTCGGGCGTACGGATGATGTCCCCGGTTCTTTTCTAGGAGCCGGGGATTTTTCTGGCAGACTATCTGGCTATTGACCCTTCGTTACCTTCACCCAGTCCACCAGTACCTTGCCATGATTCGCCTTGATTGACTGGACAGTGGATTCCGGGATGCCGTAATAAGGCGATTTGACACCGTTCACGCCGAAGGGGTAGTTGCCGCCGAGCGCCAGGTTGAGGATCAGGAATTTGGCATTATCGAACGCCCAGGAGCCGTACTGTTCCACCATCGGGCGTGTTACCCGGTAGATGACTGCGTCGTCGACCTTGAACAGGAAGCTGTCCGGCGACCAGTCGACGGAATACACGTGCCAGTCGGTCGCGTCAGTCCCGTCAGGGTAGTTTGCCCTTTTGACCAACGGTGTGTCGCCGAAGTAATTGGGGCCGTGCAGCGCGACACTCGACCAGGTGGTCTCACCGACATATTCCATTATGTCGATCTCGCCGGTGTCGGGCCATTTACCGGCACCCAGCGCCCAGAATGCCGGCCAGTACCCTGGTCCGGGCGGCAGCTTCATTCGCGCGGCGGCGGTGCCGTAGGTGAATTCCACCTTTCCCCGCGTGTATATGCGCCCGGAGATGAAGTCGAAGGTGTTCCCCTCCGGTGTGACGAAGCCCGGACTGTATCGGGCTTGGATGACGAGCATGCCGTTGGATGCTCCGGCGCTCTCTGAGTCCTGTAAGATGTACAGCGTCGCAGATGAGTCCACGTAGGCCTGCTGCTCGTTGTTGACGGTCCAGCCGGTGATCCGCACGTTCCACTTGGAGCGGTCCAGATCGGGTCCGGTGAAGTCGTCGAAGAATACCACCTCGGACTCCGCAGCTGGTCCAGAGCAAGCAACTCCTGAAATCACCAGTGCAAGTACCAGCACCGGTTTGATCCACCTTGTTGGTCGCCTCATGCTATAGCCTCCTCTTATGTTATTGGCAACCTGCCGGAACGGTTCCTCGCGTGCCATGAAGTGCTGCTCAAATCTGCCTGTCCCGGCTGACAGCCGATTTCAGGTCCAAATTTACCCGCTGGTGAATCTTGAATGTGCGTAAATGAACTGCTGCTTCTGCCGGTACCCTGTTGACCCTCTTCAAAAAGGTGCATAATCCGATTGACGCCACAGCGATATCAGCTTATAATCACGATCATCAGAGACCATCGTTTATAGTCGTTGTTCCGCAATATCCCTTGGATAATCAAATGAGGTAAAGGATTATGAATAAAAAACGCATTAGCTCGAATCTGACCCGTGGCGAGTTTATCAGGACCACCGCAGCAGGTACGGTCGCGCTCATGGCAGGGACCGCGCTGCCGCTCCGTGCCGCTCGGAAAGATATCCCCATCGGGGTCCAGCTCTGGTCGGTGCGCCAGACGGCGGCTGCCGATCTGCCCGGTACCCTGGCGGGCATCAAGAAGATCGGCTATGATGGGGTCGAGTTCGCCGGTTATTACAACAAGAAGGCGAAAGAGGTCCGCAAGTTGCTGGACGATAACGGCCTGAAGGCTCTCGGCTCCCACTTGCAGCTGCAGACGTTCGCCGATGAGGCCATCGATGAAACCATCGAGTTCTCCAATGTCCTTGGCCTCAAGTATCTGGCGGTCCCGATGATGTGGGGAGTCGATACTCTGGATGCCTGGAAGAAGGCTGCGGACAATTTCAACGGCATCGCCGAGAAGCTGAAACCGCACGGCATGGAGATCGGCTTCCACAACCACACCGGTGAGTTCAAGCCTGTTGACGATGTTGTTCCGCTGGAGTATTTCTTCAGTAATACCAGCGATGATGTTTTCATGCAGCTCGACATCGGTCATTGCATCAAAGTGGCCGATCCGCTTTATTACCTGAAGAAGTTCCCCGGCCGTGCTCGTAGCGTACACATCAAGGACTGGAATCCTGAAACGAAGAGTAATATTCCCGGCGAAGGCGACGTGAAGTGGCCGGAAACGATTGAGCTCTGCGAGACCGTAGCGGGCACCGAGGTCTACATTATCGAGGAGGAAAGCGGCAGCTTCAAAGACCTGGAAGGGATCGATAAGATGCTGAAGGGCCTGAAGAAGTTCCTCGTATAGTCCAGGCGGGATATTCGGAAAAAGGTATTCGAATCCCCGGGCACCGGCTTCAAGGCCGGAGCCCGGCGTAATCGTGGTTTACACCCGTAGCGAACCTTCGGAGTCCCTCGGGTATACCGGCAATAATCCCCTGGTTTCCATCTTTGAACCGGGGATTATTTTTACTACAAAGGAGCATAGTCGGGAGTATTTTCGGCTAAATTGCGGATAGCTGATAAGCGGTAGGACGTGAAAATGGACCGACGACAAAGTCTCTTCTTTTCTCTCGGAATGCTCGCCCTGCTCTCGTTCGGAGGATGCGGTCTTTACTTGGGACAGAGGGGAGATTTTACGGGGATTGACTCGGTTGGTCCTCGACTGATGACATCGATCAACCAGGATGTGCGCGGATATCTCGCCCATTATGATTATATCAGTATCGCCTTAGTATATAACGGGGAAATCGTACTGACAAAGAGCTATGGGCATGATCGGATTGTCAGAAACGATGTGTACGCGTCCGTCTCCAAGCCGGTTACTTCCACCATCGTAGTGCGGCTCCGGGAAGACGGTCAGATCAAAAGCCTGGACGATCCGATTGGCAAATATTCCCGGAAGTATCGTGATGTCCAACCTCAGGAATTCAGTGATCCCCCTATTACCTTCCGGCACCTCCTGACCCATACCGGCGGAGTGCCCCATCAGTCCGCACTCTGGGAGGATGATACCCTCAACATGGATTTTCGAGCGGGCACCGGGGCCCGGTACTCGACGAAAGGCTATGGCATCCTGGGCGACGTGATGGAGGATATCACCGGCAAGTCCTATGAGGAGCTAGTCCAGGAGTATATTGGTGGACCGGTTGGGGCCTCGTCCTTCACTGCGTTGCCGTTTTTCGAGGCGCCCGCAGGCAACGTTTATTCCACAATTGCCGACATGGCTCGGTTCGCCATCGGCGTAATGAGCGGGCAGTATTATGGGACAGATGTTCTGTTCAACGAAGTCCTGATACGCTATGCTGATGAGCAGTATGGTGTCATGGGGCTCGGCTGGTATGTGCTGAATCTGGATGATCCGGAGAACCTGGCAGGATATCATGCCGGTTCCAACGGCCGCCCCCGGGCGTTCCTCGCGATCAAGCCCCGCCGGCAGAACGCGGTATGCATCACCGGCCTTAACACGTCTTCCGATGGCGCGCATGATTTTGGCAACCTGGCGATCGACCTGATGAAGACGCTGGAAACGGGTATGCCGGAATATGAATGATCCACCGCATGACCACTTCCTCCGGCAGGCGCTGAAGGAGGCTGAACGGGCCTTTGAGGCCGGGGAGGTGCCGGTCGGGGCCGTAGTGGTCCGCGAGGGCTTGGTCATCGGGCGGGGGCACAACCGCCGGGAAGCCCTGGCCGATCCCACTGCCCACGCCGAACTGCTGGCCATCACCGCCGCCGCCAACTCGCTCGGCAACTGGCGACTGGAGGATTGTACCCTGTACGTCACCAAGGAACCGTGCCCCATGTGCGCCGGGGCTATCGTCAATAGCCGGCTCGAACGCCTGGTCTTCGGCGCCTGGGACGAGCAGGCCGGCTGCTGCGGCTCCCTCTATCAGCTCTGCCGCGATCCGCGCCTCAGCCACCAGGTGGTGGTTACCGGCGGCGTGCTGGAACAGGAATGCCAAGCCCTGCTGCGGGAGTTCTTCCGCCGGAAACGGCAGGGATCACCGTAGTCATCAAGCTGTTCATATTCCCGCCCGGAAGCTGGTAACTTCTACCAGGTTGCGCTGCTGCCCGGGATCACGACGCAGGGACTTTCAGGAGGAGTGGCAGAGTGGTTGAATGCGGCGGTCTCGAAAACCGTTTCCCGATGACCTCGGGACGGGGGTTCGCCCCCGACCTTTAGCGTCGGGGATTAGTCCCGCCAGAGGCGGGAAATCCCTCCCTTGACCCGGATCAGCTGGGCTCCAAGAGGGGCTAACGTTGTTACTTTCGCCTTGGTCATATGCGTAATTTTTCTTCTGAGCCGGTGATAGGAAGAAAGATCACCTGGCCTTAAGGGAGGAGTGGCAGAGTGGTTGAATGCGGCGGTCTCGAAAACCGTTTCCCGATGACCTCGGGACGGGGGTTCGCCCCCGACCTTTAGCGTCGGGGATTAGTCCCGCCAGAGGCGGGAAATCCCTCCCTT
>CP070638.1:1284205-1312345 GCA_020354025.1 Fidelibacterota bacterium
AGCCCCACCACTTGTCGGCATAACCGTCATCCACTCCGATAAATAACCTGTTCTGGCCGTCAGCATTGTCCCAGGCAACGCTACTGGGGCCGGCGTAAAGCCGCTGGTAAAAGTGCTCCCTGTTTCCGGTGTCGCCCACCCCAACGATGCCTTTACCCGGGTGTCCCGACGCCGTCGGCTGATAGAACCAGGCCGCCGTGGTTAGTTCCGCATCACCACCGGCAAAGTTGCTCAGCGTACCAGTGATCACGTCGTCCACCCCATCAAAACTGTACGCACTGTCAGCCTTGCCAAACCGGTCCTCACCCAGCGTCGCCCCGTTCACTATCCCGTCATTCCCGTTCCCGCTCTCATCATTCGCGTTCCCGTTGAACGGGTAGTAGGCCACCAGACCTTCGGTCACAATGGGCGTTGGTTCGGTGATCGTCAGGAACTGGTCCACCTCCACATCCGTCGTATCCCATACGATCCCACTGGGCCACTCGATCCGGATGGAATCGATGGTGGTGGCATCCCCCAGGCCGAACTCGGCATTCAGGCTGTTCTGACTTCCCCATCCGGTTTGGGCGCAAACCTCACGTAATTGCCACACTGGAATCCCATCAATACTGGCCTTCAAGTGGATTTCAGCTCCAACGGCCGAAACATTGCTCACCGTCCCCACCAGCTTCAGGTTGATCCAGTGATTATCGCTTCCGTTGTTTTCGTAGAGGAAATTGTTTTCACTAGACGAGTTCGCAACCATCAGGTCCAGGTCGCCGTCGTTGTCATAGTCCCCCCAGGAACCGCCCACAGAGGAACCCCCATCGTTGACCACCGGGCCCGTGGTGACGCTGGCAAACGTACCATCCCCATTGTTGGCATATAGGAAGTTATTTTGAGCAGAGCTGTTAGATACAAATAGGTCCAGGTCGCCGTCGTTGTCAAAGTCCCCCCAGGCACTACCCACAGAGTTGCCGCCATCGGTGACCACCGGGCCGGTGGTGATACTGGTGAAACCACCATCACCATTGTTGGCATATAAGAAGTTGTTCTGACCATCACTATTCGCTACAAACAGGTCCAGATCACCGTCGTTGTCGTAGTCCCCCCAGGAGACACTGCGGGAGTTGCCCCCATCGGTGACCACCGGGCCGGTGGTCACCGAAGTAAAGGTGCCGTCACCATTGTTCGTGTACAAGAAGTTGTTTTCACCATAATGATTCGCCACGAGCAGGTCCAGGTCGCCGTCGCTGTCGTAGTCCCCCCAGGAGCAGCCCATGGAGTAGCCTCCGTCAGAAACCAGCGGGCCGGTGGTGACTTTCGCAAAGCTGCCGTCGCCGTTGTTAGTATACAGGAAGTTGTCCTGGTTTTGGTTGGCCACGAATAGGTCGAGATCGCCGTCGTTGTCGTAGTCACCCCAGGAAGCACCAAATGAGTCGCCCCCATCGCTTACCACTGGGCCGGTAGTCACTTTGGTGTAGCTGCCGTCGCCATTGTTTGCATAGAGGAAATTGTTTTGATTGTCGCTGTTTGCCACGAACAGGTCCAGGTCGCCGTCGTTGTCGTAGTCCCCCCAGGAGCCGCCCCGGGAGTAGCCCCCATCTGAGACCACCGGGCCGGTAGTCACTTTGGTGTAGCTGCCGTCGCAATTGTTTGCATAGAGGAAATTGTTTTGATTGCCGCTGTTTGCCACGAAAAGGTCCAGGTCGCCGTCGTTGTCGTAGTCCCCCCAGGCACTTCCATGGGAGTAGCCCCCATCTGAGACCACCGGGCCGGTGGTGATGGGAGTAAAGTCGGCATGGGGCGGCCAGCCACCAAGGTGGTAGAGAGAGTCGATCTCCGCCGCGCTCAGGGCCCGGTCATAGATACGGATATCATCAAGAAGACCGTTGAACTGCTGGCCGCCCTCCAGGTCCTTGCCGAGAGCCGCAGCGCCGGTGAGAGTCATCTGGCCCGACCAGGCCAGGGAGTCGCTGGGCAGGCCGTTGATATACAACCTCTGTTTGGCCCCATCATAGGTCCCCACCACGTGATACCAGGTGTCCAGCGCCAGGGTCTGGCTGGCTACCTGATGGTCCCCGCCGCCGTTATCGGTTATACCGAACCGCATGGCCCCAGGCATATTAGCCTCAAAGTAGACTTCCTTATTGCCCGAGGGGGCCTGCGTATGGATCTCGAAGACGTTCTGGGGAGTAACCCCGTCGCCGCTGGCGCTCTTCATCCACGCCTGAAAAGAGAACTGGTCGATGGGCGTATTCTGGATGGGTGCCAGGTTCGGGATGGAAATATAATCGTTCACTCCGTCTAAGCTATAGGCACTATCGGCCTTCCCAAACCGGTCCGCTGCTAGCGAGGCTCCATATACCGTGCCGTGGTTCCCATTCCCACTCTCGTCATTGGCGTTGCCGTTGAAGGGGTAGTAGGCTACGAGGCTGCTGGGTGGTGTGTACGCTTCCACCACGGTGGTCATGGTATAACTGCCGCCCTCAATCTGTCCCGAGATGGCATAGATCTTACCGCCCACCAAGTTGCCGTTCAGGAACATACGTCCCGTGGGCATGGGAGTACAGGTTCCCCCGCAGTTGGTCCAGGTATCGGAGACCGGATCGTATTCCAGCACCTCGGTGGAAAAAGTGCTGCCCCCGATATAGTAGATCTTGCCGTTTGCAGCAATATTTAGGCCCGAATGTCGCGCAACCGGCATTGAAGTCTTGGTCGTCCAGCTATCCGCTACGGGATCGTATACCTCGACGGTAGACAGGGCTGTAATTCCGTTACCCCCTCCCATCACGTAGATCTTGCCGTCTACCACACTGGCCTTAATGTAGTTCCTGGCAGTCGGCATGGGATTTTTCGCTGTCCAGCTGTCGGCTGTTGGGTTGTACTCCCAGACTGTGTTTAACACATTAGAGCCGTTCCAACCACCTATTACGTAGATCTTGTTATTAACTGCCGCGCTGGCCGCTTGTTCAAGGTCCATGGATAAGGGCGTTTTGACGGTCCAGGTATCAGTGCCGGGATCGTACTCTTCAACGTTTCTTTTATGTGTGGTGGTATTGCCGCCGATCACGTAGATCTTTCCGTTCACGACGCCGCTGGCAGCACCCTCCCGGGCCTGCGACATGGAGGCCTTTGTACTCCAGCTGTCGGTCACCGGATCGTATTCCTCGTTCTTTGTGTAGTAGGCACCGTCGTAGCCGCCGATCACGTAAATCTTATTATTCACCGTCTCGCTTACGAACATGTACCGCTTCGTTGGTATGGAGGCCTTTGTCGCCCAGGTTCCGCTACTCGCGAAGATGGGCGACAGCAGGGAGAGCGCCAGCAGGAACGGGAAAAGCCGGTGTTGGTAAAGAGTGCGTGGCTGTTGAATCGACATGATGCTGACCCTTATGGCGCGGGCAGGCTGGGCGGATTGCCCACCCGCAGGCCTTCATCGGTTGGCTTTTCCCCGAACCACCCCTGGGTATAGCCGTAATACCCGGTGGCGGCCAGTAGGGCCAGCATAACCCACTTTCCCCCGCCGCCCGTCTTCGCGGGCTTCACCGCCGGCTGCGGCTGTTGCCTTTCAGGTGGAGGTGCCTCAGGGCGCTCGACAACCGTTGCTGCGGCTACCACCGGCTGCAGGGCGATATTCATCCGGTGATGCTCGCCTGCCCGGGCGAAATAGGTGGTGTCCGACTGCTGATAGCCGTCCAGCCTGAGCAGTATCCTGTGCTGACGGTCGGGGGCTACCTCCGGCAGGTCAAGCGGGGTGGTTCTGAGCCTCCTGTTGTCCATGAAAACAGTCGCTCCCGTGGGTGTGCTGGTGACGGTCAGTCGGCTTGGTAGCCTTACAAGTGGGACGCTTAACTCGTAGGATTGGCCGGCTTCGGCAAATATCGTGGAATCCACCGGATGATATCCTTCGAGGCTAAGTGAAAAGGTATGCTCCCGGTTGGCTTCGAGCTGCATGCTGTCCAGGGGTGTTGTTCCCGCTTCCGTGCCATTAAGCACGATGATAGCCCCGGCAGGCTTGCTATGGATCGTCATGACGGCCGGGGCCGGAACTGTCGGCTCCGGGGCTGGCCTGGTTCCGATGGCACTTACCAACTCGCTTGCGATTTCCGGCATGAGGCCGAGCAGGCCGTCGATCTCGCCCCGATAGTCCCGCCACAGGGAATGGGTGATCCGGCCGCTCTGTACGTCAACGGTGCGAATGTCGACAGAAAAAGTGGATCCCACTTTCCCGATGGAACCGGCCACCATGATGGTAACACCCAGCAGCTGACCGACCTCTACGGCGCACTCGTCCGATGTACAGCCGGTAAGCTGGAAATCCTGCTCGCCGAGAATCTGCTCCATCTGTCCCCGCTCGACAACGGTAACGTCCCCGGTCCTCACCAGGGCATTTCGAAGGCGATCCGTCAGGCTGGCTGCCTCGATAGCCGATATTCCCCGGCCTTCCAGGTCCAGGATGGCAAGGGACTGGTCCTGTTGGGCGGGGATGCTCGTTGGAGTGAGCAGCCATAGGACAACTAGAACAGAACACAAACCGGCACGGTACAGGCAAAACACTAGAGCCTCCTATAGGCCTTAAATGAGTGGAATGGAATTCCTGCCTCTAAATAAATGTAACCAATGGTAGTCTTTGGGGCAAGTGATTGGGGGACACACGATATTGGGCCGGATCACCGTCTTTCCAGCGAGGCTTGGGGATGTGAGCTCCGGCTTTTAGAGTTATGCGGCCTCTCCGTTGAGAAATTCAAGTGCGTGTCTGGTATATATACGGGAAAATAGCGTTATCCTGCCTATAATTGATATCCCTTTCGGTAATACTCGTTGAGGAGAATAATTGAAGGTAACATATCCGACAAGAATTTAGTAATATTGTTCATCGTAAACGCTTACGGTGCTTGCTAGGTTTTCTATAAGCCTGCTATTTATATGGCATATCTATATGAGGCAAGAGATCCTGATTATATGCCATACTAACATACACGGTTGACGTCACGGATGGTAGGGCTTTAACTACGAGCATTCAACTCGATTGAACAGGAATGCTCTCCTCAGCTGTGATCTGAGATCGCAGGTATTCTAATGAGTAAAGCAAGTGTGGTCGTGGATATTTATTGAGGTTTCAAGTCTTCACAATGTGCGTGTTGGAGGGTGACAATGGAGACAAAGACTTACAAAGGAATGAAATGCCGCAGGATGGGCAACTCTGGATTGTGGGTGTCCGAGGTTGGCATTGGTTTGTGGAAATGGGGTGACCCCAGCTACGATGGATCACGGATCGGGGAGCACGAGGGCTTCAGGGTCCTTGATCGGGCCCTGGAATTGGGTGTTATTCACTGGGATACGGCTAATTCATACAACGAGGGTTCGGGTAATAGCGAAAGGCTGCTCGGACGCTATTTTAAGACGCGCGGACCTAGAGCTCGCAATATGGTCGTTTTGGCCACGAAGGTGAAAAATGCGGTCAGGGATGAACACGAAATGACTCGTGACTTCTCGCCTAACGAGAGCGGTGCTTCTCGGAAGTACATAGTCCAGGCGGTCGAAGACTGTCTCAGGCGTCTTCAGACTGATCGCATCGATCTCTTATATCACCATTCACCCAGTCTTCTACCAGACAGCTCCTGGGAAACTCCTCTAGATGAGACCTGGGATGCTTTCGATCAACTGGTCAGGCAGGGCAAAGTTCTCTACTTGGCTGTTTCCAACCGAACGGTCGCCCAGCTTGAAGCGGAAAGCGCGGCTTTGGCGGATGTTGCGGCCAATTCGTCTCATCGGATTATCGGGATTCAAAACCGATATAACGTTGTGGATCGACCCAGGGTATCTGCAAAAAAGGGAGAGTTGACAATAGCGGATGAGCGGGATTTTCTGGAGTTTATTGCCCAAAAGGGAGTTGGCCTGGTTCCATTCATGCCGCTTGCCCTTGGGTTGCTCACCGGCCGGTATAGCAAAGGCAAGGTTGATGAAACCGGCCGATTATCCGAACAGGCTGGAGAAGCGAGGCGCGCTGAGTTTCTTACGGATCGAAATCTGGCATTGGTCGATAAGCTCGACACTATTGCCAAACGCAAGGGTTGCTCTCTGGCTCAGCTGTCCATTGCCTGGCTACTTTCACATGAGGTCGTCTGCTCCGTTATTGCTGGTGTTACGAAAATGGAACAGCTTGAAGAAAACGCCATGTCCCCGTCGGTTTCATTTAGCCGGGAAGAACTTGAGGAAGTAGATGAATTTACGAAGTAGCACACTGCTGCCAGCGCAAATTTACTGGCTGCTAATTACTCAAAACTGCCTATCCGTTCTGATTTGTATAATCAATATCGCATTCCTCAATTAGCCTCGCATTGACCAAAGTGGGAGAGAATTTCCAGATGCGAAATGACGACTTTATTTTTCAACCGTTTTCCCTCCGGGACGTTCACTTCCGTAATCCTTTCTATGTGGCTTCCGGTCCTACAACCAGAAGTCTGAAGCAGTTGATGAGGGCGGAAGAATGTGGTTGGGGTGGTGCCAGCATAAAATTGACCATCGGCCCGGAGCCATATATCAACAGGGAACCACGATATGGCTGGTTTGCAGATCAGGGCATTTTCGCCTTTACCGCTGAAAAAAGGCTGACTCCTGATGAGGGACTCGAGCTGGTTGAAACGGCGCGAGAACATACTTCGGAATTGGTCATCATGGCAAATATCACCTATGCTGGGGAAAAGAATGTGAAAGAAGGCTGGGGCGCTCTCGCCAGGCAGTTCGAGGATGCGGGCGCGCATATCATCGAATTGAACATGTGCTGCCCGAATATGTCGTATAATGTAGAATTATCGAATAAACGCCAGGTCAGCATGCCAAGAACCGGGGCCAGTTTAGGTCAGGATGCTGAGGCAGTTAGCCATATCACTAAAGTTGTAACAGAAAGCGTTTCCATCCCTGTTATTGTCAAGTTAACCCCCGAAGGCGGTGGAATCGCCCAGGTGGCTGAAGCCTGCTACGAAGCTGGCGCGGATGCCGTTGGCGGAACCGCAAACCGCCTGGCAATACCACCATTTGATATTTATCATCCCGGCAGATCTCCGGTTGCTTTACAGCGTGAGCTGAGTTTGTCCTGTCTTTCCGGTGAATTCATCAAGCCGCTCGCATTAAGGGATGTCTATGAGATTAGAAAACAGGTCGGCGCAGAGCCGATCATCACCGCAACGGGCGGTATCAGAAATTTCGAAGATATCGTTCAGATGACGTTCATGGGGGCAAGTCTCTATGGGATTTGCACAGAAACCATTTTAAGCGGCTATGGATTTCTGCAAGAACTCATCAATGACTTGCGAAAATACTTATTGGAGGTCGGTTATACATCCCTGGATGACTTCAGGGGATCGATCGTCGATGATATACGCTCAGCCGAAACTGTTACTTTGAGTGAAGGTCATGCCCAAGTCAAGGACAAATCGCTTGCCGCACCCTGTGTGGTAGCCTGTCCCAATTATGTTCCTGCTCAAGGATATGTGATGGCTGTGGCGAGGGGAGATATTCGTAAAGCGTATGATTTAATTACTGCGTCTAGTCCCCTGCAATCAGTGTGCGGGCACGTTTGCAGCCGCCCCTGTGAGTCCGCTTGTATTCGAGCCGATATTGATGAGGCCGTCAGGATCAGGGAAATTAAAAGATTTGTACTGGAATATGGCTGCGAACAAGGGTGGATTCCGGACTGGCATGTCCCCCTGAAAAACAACCGGAAAATCGCCATAATCGGTGCGGGACCCGCTGGCCTGTCGGCTGCTTACTACTTACAGCTCGCTGGATACGATGTTACAATTTTTGAAAAGGAGGAAAAAGCAGGTGGTTTATTGCGTTATGGCATCCCACGTTTTCGATTACCTCTGGAAGCTTTGGACTATGAGATACATCTGATAGAACAATTGGGAGTGATCATAAAAACAGCCCACCAGTTACCGACAGATTTCACCATATCACAACTTAGAGATGATGGGTATAGTGCGATCATTCTCGCTATCGGTGCACAAGTAAGCATGCCGCTTAATGTGCCTGGTGAAGCTAGCAATGGCTGCTATGCCGCAATTGAATTCCTGGACAGGATTCAACGAGGTGAAAGTCCGAGAATTGGTGACAGAGTGGCGGTGATCGGCGGTGGTTTCAGTGCTGTAGATGTTGCTAGAATATGTGTACGATTGGGAGCCAAGGAAGTATATATCGCTTACCGCCGCACAAAGGACGAAATGCCTGCCGATGCGGAAGATATCAATGCCGCGGAAGAGGAGGGCGTACAACTCATGTACCTCGTATCACCAAAGGAAATTGTCACCAGTAGCGATGGGAAGATAAAAAGCATTCGCCTGGTGAATTGCACCTTGGGAGAAAAGGACACCTCTGGCCGGAGACGGCCTGTCAAAGTTGAAGGGACCGAATTCAGCCTGAAAGTGGATACGGTTATTACCGCCCTTGGCCAGAAAATAAAGGATTTAA
This sequence comes from Fidelibacterota bacterium, assembly GCA_020354025.1. Lineage (GTDB taxonomy): Bacteria > Fidelibacterota > Marinisomatia > SCGC-AAA003-L08 > TS1B11. The sequence continues at coordinate 1,292,660 of CP070638.1, forward strand.
CCGATCCGGAATGGTCGAAGCTTACCAGGAATGGCATTATTGAAGTTGATCCGGGCACTTTTAAAACAAACCAACCTGACGTGTACGCTGTGGGCGATGCCGTCTTCGGGGCGAGCGATATCATTTCAGCAATTGCCAGTGGCAAACGGGCGGCCGTAACCGTTTATAAAAGTATTGCCGGGAAGAAAGCATTACTTGGTTCTATACCGGAACTGAATCCGGTTGAGAGTAACTTCGTCCTCGAGAGGAAAGGAAATGTTAAGAGAATACCGTCGGTGAGCAATGAGGTAATTAGCGCGCGGGACCGAACCGGAAATTCCCGGATTTATACCCGTGCATACACCTATGAAGATGTCGTTGCTGAAGCCAGGCGTTGTTTGAACTGCGGTTGTGGTGAAGGCTGTCTGCTATGCGTTGATCTCTGCAGCTCTTTTGCTATTTCCCATGTTGATGGAATGTTATGTATCGATGAAGTAGAGTGCGTCGGGTGCGGAGTTTGTGTCTGGCGTTGCCCCAATGATAATCTGACTATGATTCCGGTTGAGAACTGATATGGGAGTATCAGTTCATTAAATTTTACGGGGCAACATTAAGCGCTGATGAAAAAGCTACTCCAGCCTGGGGAAGGGTATTGCATTTCATGGTCATATCGTTGTGCTCTCTCGCGCTGAAAAATGGCCGAAAAGGAGTCTTCACCTTGGATGTACGATCATGAACTCAAAGAAAGAATTAGCTAACAAGACGACTCGCAGGGAGTTCATCAGGAAATCGACCTATGCCGCCGCCGGTATCTCCCTGGGAGCAGGCGCTATCGGCACTCCGGCCTTGGGACCGGTGTGGGACGCTAAACATAAAATCCGCGATCAGTTGAAAGTGGAGAATATGGATAATAATCCAGATCGTGACGGGGACAATCAGCCTGACCAGATACTGGTCAACGGCAAGATAATCACCGTGGATGCATCTTTTTCTATTGCTGAGGCAGTTGCTATCAGGAATGGCAGGTTTATGGCTGTCGGCTCGACCGGTGACATCGAGAAACTGGCAGGCAGTTCAACAATCTGGACAGATTTGGAAGGTAGAACCGTCATCCCCGGTCTGATAGATGCGCATCTTCATCCTGATAGTGCATCGACCAGTGAATTGGTTGACGAAATCCCGGATGTGCGCCGTATAGATGATCTTATTAACTGGATCAAAGCCCAGGCACGTACGAAAAAGGAAGGTGAATGGATCATTCATCCGAAATATTTTCCGACACGTATCAAGGAAATGAGGTGGCCTGCCCTGGAGGAATTGGATATAGCAGCACCCCGAAGTCCGGTCTTTCTGAACGGTACTTATGCTGGTATGAGCAACTCTGCAGCCATGAGAGCTGCAAATATCACCAAAGATTCAGAAGATCCGGGCATAGTGACAGATGCCGAAACGGGTCAGCTATCAGGCCTACTTCATGCCTCCTCATTTCATCTCCTGGGAATGGATCGGTTGCCGCCAATGACCTACGAGGCGCAGCTCGATGCATTGGAGAAGATGATCAGGCGGTATAATCAGGTTGGTCTCACTGGGCTGGGATCTGGATTAGGTGATCATAGCACACTGGATATGTATAACGAATTGAAAAAAAGAGGACAATTAACCGCCAGGATCTTTCAGAATATCAGTTTCCCTATTGACATCGGGAAGTCCGAAGAAGAGATCAGAAGGGGACTGATCCGTTTGGGATATCATACCGGCTCTGGAGATGAATGGGCTAGAGTCGGGGCGTTAAAGGCTTGGATCGATGGCGGGATACTCACCGGTACCGCCTTTTTAAGGGAACCTTGGGGGGCAAGGGCGAAAGAAATCTATGGTCTGTCAGATGCCGCATACCGCGGTGAGCCGCAAATTAACAAAGAAGCGTTGGCTACGGTAGGTACTGTCGCTCAGCAGCTCGGCTGGAAATTCACAGCCCACTGCACAGGCGGAGCTGGTGTTGATCTGATGCTTGATGCTTTTGAGGAAGTGAACAGCAGCTCCCCCTTGAAGGACAGACGTTATTCCATCATTCATGGCAATTTTTATACGCCTGAAGCCATGAAAAGGATGAGTAGACTCGGGGTATATGCCGATATGCAGCCGGCTTGGTTCTATAAAGATGCGGATGCAATGAAGTATTTACTGGGAGAAAGCAGAATCAAATTATTTCATCCTTACAAGTCATTGTTTGATGCCGGTGTCATGGTGAATGGTGGATCCGACCACATGGTGAAGTATGATTCCTATACAGCGATCAATCCATACAATCCCTTCCTTTCCATGTGGTCGACGATCACCAGGAAAACTGAGCGGGGATCAACGATTGTTCCTGAAGAAGCCATCACGAGAGAACAGGCGCTAAAAATGTATACCATCAATAATGCCTATGGCTCCTTCGAGGAGAAGATCAAGGGTTCTATTGAGCCTGAAAAATTGGCGGACTTGGTTGTGATATCTGAGGATTTTTTGGATTGTCCTGTCGATAGAATTAAAGCGATTAAGGCTGAGATGACTATGGTTGGCGGAGAAATCGTGCATACACGTGGATCGTTCTAGCACCGCGATATAACTACTATTTGAAGAGGGATAATAATGGAGAAGGTGAAAGTAGGCATCGTGGGTTCAAGATTTGCCGCGCAGCTCCATGCCGAATCTTATAAAAGATGTCCTGCAGCTATCGTGCATTCGGTGTCTGCGATTGATAACCTGGACGAATTTGGTGAATCGTATGGCATAGCAAACCGATATGGTGATTACCATGATATGTTTGAAAAAGAAGACCTTGACCTGGCTAGTGTATGTGTACCGAATTATCTACATCGGGAAGTGGTAATTGCTGCCGCCAGTGCTGGAATAGGGGCAATTATATGTGAGAAACCGTTAGCAACCTCAATCGAAGATGGACTGGAAATGGTGAGAACATGTCGTGAAGGTCAGGTGAAATTGATGTATGCCGAAGATTGGATTTTTGCGCCGGCATTGGTAAGGGCGAAACAGATCTGCCAGGAGGGCGGAATCGGCGACATTTTATATGTGAAGGCCAAGGAAACGCATAATGGTTCTCATTCCGCTTTCGCCCAGAAGAAAGAGTATTGCGGTGGTGGCTCGATGATACATGTGGGTATTCATCCGGTTGGCTTTCTCCCATGGCTGGTGGAAGCTAAAATTGCTCAGGTCATGGGGATGGTAACCGGAGGATCTGAATTGAATCTCCTCCATAAGGATTATACTGGCGAAGACTGGGCGGCAGCTCTGGTTTTACTTGATGATGGCACCAGAGGATTTGTTGAAGGTAACTATATTGCCTGTGGCGGGATGGATGATAAAATTGAAATATATGGTGCCGAAGGAAACATTCATATTGACCTTACACAGGGCTCTCCGCTTAAGGTATATAGCCGTTCCGGTTATGGCTATGCCATTGAAAAGGCAGATTTCACCCATGGCTGGACCAGCCCCGCTGTGGATGAGTTCATGTCACTTGGCTATGTGAATGAAATCGCCCATTTTGTGGATTGTGTGCGAAATGACACTGAGCCTCAAAGGGGAACTACCGGTGAAGATGGACTTCATGCTCTTGCAGTAACTCTTGCCATCTATGAATCTGCAGAAAATGATTGCCTGATTCAAATACATGATGATTTGGGTAGAACATAAATGATATTAAATGAGCTGACCTTTTTCTTGGAATTCAGATTATCATAGCAAGCCTCAGCATCACCCCGCCGTCCATCCAGGCAATCGATAGCCCACAGTAAAGAATAAAGTCCCGGCTGTTTTCAGGCTTTCGCGGGACCTACGGAACGACCGAAGTCAAGTGGAAAGCAGTAGGTGTTAAGTTCGTCTTCTCACCGTCGTGAAATAGTGAATGGGTAGGGAAAATGGAGCAGACTATCGCCTGTGGCGGATTATTTTCTAATGAAGGGTAATCTTTCGGGAAAAACAAGGTATATGCTGATCAAGCATAGGACACTTCAGATCAAGTTTCAACTATACTTTGGAACAGTGAAGGTGTTTCTTAGTAAAACACGCACGAATGATCCACACTTCTCTGGACCACTACGCGATCAGGCTTGAGGCGTCTTAAACAAGGCATGAACAAAACCTTGGAAATGCATTCTGCATTCCTTAGTTTTTATTCATAAGGGCTCACATTACATTGTAGACGTACTCGGTGTCTCAACCGCGCGACGAGTATGGTCGGAGGTGGGTACGCATAAGAACAGAAGCCCTGATGTGGGAATGCTCTAAAGAATAATCCATGAGCGAGTCCAAGAAAAGGCCCGGGAAATCGGTCAAGGAAGTTGACCAGGTTACCATCCGGTTCGCCGGGGACTCCGGTGATGGAATGCAGCTGACCGGCAGCCAGTTCACTGAGACAACGGGAATCGTTGGTAACGATCTGGCCACCCTCCCGGACTATCCCGCCGAAATCCGCGCACCAGCTGGCTCCCTGGCTGGTGTGAGTTCCTTCCAGATTCAGTTCGGTCATGAAGACATACAGACTCCGGGTGATCAACCCGACGTGCTGGTAGTGATGAATCCTGCGGCCCTTAAGGTCAACTTGCCCGAGTTGCGCAGGCACGGCATTATTATTGCCAACAAGAGCACCTTCAACACACGCAACCTGGATCTGGCTGAATGGGATGTCAATCCCCTTGAAGGTGACGCTCTGCTCGAATATACAGTAGTCAGCATTGATATGACCCTCATGGTGGAAAAGGCCTTGGAGGGTTTGAGGCTCACTAGCAAGGAGGTAGCCCGCTCAACCAACATGTTTGCTCTGGGGCTGCTGTACTGGATGTACGACCGCCCGATAGAGAACACCATTGAGTTTATTGAGGCCAAGTTCAAATCACGCCCCGAGATTGTTGAGGCTAATAAGCGCGCGCTCCAGGCCGGATATAACTTTGGTGGAACCAACCGGCTGATACAAACCAGCTATAGGGTCTCCAAGGCGGACCTGCCGCCGGGCACCTACCGCAATATCATGGGCAACCATGCAGTAGCACTGGGACTGGTAGCCGCGAGTCAGAAAAGTAAATTGCCGCTGTTTTACGCTAGCTATCCCATCACTCCCGCCAGTGATATTCTGCATATGATTTCCCATTACCACAACTTCGGGATTATCACCTTCCAGGCCGAAGATGAGATTGCTGCCGTAACCTCGGCCATCGGTGCGTCATTTGCCGGTTCGCTGGCTGTCACGGGTACCAGTGGTCCGGGTATGGCCTTGATGACAGAAGCAATCGGGCTGGCGGTAGCTGCAGAACTCCCACTGGTTTTAGTTAACGTGCAACGTGCGGGGCCGAGCACCGGTTTGCCTACCAAGACTGAGCAGGCTGACCTGTTTCAGGCTATGTACGGCCGTAATGCGGAGACGCCTGTCGTGGTGCTGGCGGCTGCTACTCCATCAGATTGCTTCAGCATGGTTTACGAGGCCTGCCGCATCGCTGTCCGGCATATGGTCCCGGTGATACTACTCTCAGACACCTACCTGGGAAGCGGCTCCGAACCCTGGCGACTTGCCCGCCTTGAAGATCTGCCTCCCATCGAGAATCATATGATCACCGATACAAATGGCAGCTTCCATCCCTTCGAGATTGTTGATCCCAAAACCATGGCCCGTGGCTGGGCCGTACCGGGTACGCCTGGATTGGAGCATCGTATTGGTGGCCTGGAAAAGGACGCAGTGACCGGTGAAGTGAACTACGAGGCGGAAAACCACGAGCAGATGGTAAGGCGTCGTCAAAAGAAAGTGGATGTGGTGGCTGAATATATCCCTCCGGTCGCTACTTTCGGAGATGAGAGCGGTAACCTGCTGGTGCTGGGGTGGGGTTCTACATACGGCGCTATCAGGGCTACCGTCGAAACGGTCCGCGAAAAGGGTCATCCCGTATCACACCTACACTTACGCCACCTCAATCCCTTCCCCAAAAATCTGGGTGATGTGCTGGTCAAGTTCCGCAGGATCCTGGTGCCCGAGATCAACCTGGGCCAGCTGGCACGGATCATCCGATCGGAGTATTTGATAGACACGATCTCGTATAACAAGGTGCAGGGTAAACCGTTTACTACAGGTGAGATTGAGGAGAAGGTGATGGAATTACTGAAGGAAACGGAAGATGCCTGACGAAACGAATGCTTCTATGCCGCAAGTATTGACACGCAGGGACTTTACCACAGGCCGGACCGTCAGGTGGTGCCCTGGCTGCGGCGACTACTCAATTCTGTCCCAGATTCAGAAGACTTTCCCAGAGCTGGGCCGAAAGAAAGAGGATTTTGTTTTCGTCTCAGGTATCGGCTGCTCCAGCCGTTTTCCCTATTACATGGACACTTACGGATTTCACACTATCCATGGTCGGGCTACTTCCATTGCCACTGGTCTGAAGATGGCTAATCCCGACTTGAGTGTCTGGATTGCTACAGGTGATGGGGACTGCCTGAGCATTGGGGGGAACCACTTCATCCACCTCCTGCGGCGAAACCTGGATATCAACCTGCTTCTGTTCAACAACCGCATTTACGGCCTCACCAAGGGGCAATACTCGCCCACCTCTGAATTCGGCAAGGTGACCAAGAGCACTCCCCAGGGTTCCATTGACTGGCCTTTCAATCCCCCGGCTTTAGCCCTGGGCGCCGCCGCCACTTTCATCGCCCGGAGCATCGACGTGGAAAGCAAACACCTCCAGGAAATGATCAAGGCGGCCTACAAGCATCATGGCACCTCCTTCCTGGAAATTTACCAGAAGTGTATTATTTTCAACAATGACGCCTTTCTTACTCTTACCGAAAAGGGAACTAAGGCCGATCGTCAGCTGCTTCTGGAAGATGGCAAGCCCATGCTGTTCGGCAAAGATCTGACCCAGGGCATATATATGGATTGCGCTTGCCCTGAGGTCATCGACCTGACTGATGGTAAGTATTCTATTGATGATGTGCTCGTTCATGACAAAACCGACCGGATGAAAGCCTTGATCCTCAGCGAAATGACCTACCGGCCGGAGTTTCCCGTCCCCCTCGGTATCATTTATGAAGTGGAGAAAAATACCTACGAGGACCTGACATACCAGCAAATAGATCAAGCTGTTGAGAAGGTTGGCCCCGGGGATATGGATGCAATTCTGCGCGCTGGACACACTTGGGAAATTAAGTAAGCAGACCGATTAATAATCGGGCAGCTCCGACCGGTGTCGGGGTTGCCTTGAAATAAAACCTGAGAGATGCTCAGTCCTGCACAGGGTACAGTCCCGCCAGCATGCGGGCGGCGTTGTGCAGGCTCTCAGAGAGGGAGGGATGGGCGTGGATGGCGTCTACAAGGGAGGTGTAGAGCAGGTTGTGTTGGATGCATAGTGAGACCTCCCCGATGAGGCTGTCCGCCTGGGGACCGCAGGCACGCACTCCTAAGATGCGGTCATCCCCTTCCGGTCCTACTATGAGCTTCACGAATCCGGCACAGGACCGCATGGCATGAGCCCGGTGGTTGCGTACGTTGTTCAGGCGGGCAATGCGGGCCTCTCCGTACTTCTTCCGGGCGGTTTTCTCATTTTCCCCGGCACCCGCGATAAGGGGGATGGTGAAAATGATGAAAGGAATATGGTTAAGAGGGAGAGGCTCACTTCTGGTGATGATATGATGGATGGCCTGGTGCCCTTGCGCTTCAGCCACATGCACCAGGGAAAGGTCCAGGTCTGATTCCCGCTCGCTCACATCACCCACTGCATAGATGTGCTCTACATTGGTTTGGCAGTGGTCGTTCACGGATACGTACCCTGATTCATTGGTAGCCACTCCTGCCTTTTCCAGATTCAGGCCAGCGGTACTCGGGACCCGGCCTACCGAAACCAGCGCCTTGTCGCTCTCTATTTCCGTTCCATTCTGGAGAGTAGTTACAACCCTGTCTCCCACCACCTTCATGCTTTCAAGCCGGGAGGAGGGGAGCACTTTGATATCGTTTACCTGGAAGTTTTCCGTGAGGAACTCAACAATATCATCGTCCTCGTGAGACATGATGGCTGGGCAGGTATCCACAAGGGTGATCTCACAGCCGAACGTGTTGAAGATGGAGGCGAACTCGCAGCCGATTACCCCGGCACCCAGAATAAGGAGACTCTCCGGGAGCTCAGCTAGTGATACGATTTCATCGCTGGACATGATGAGCTTCCCGTCCCGCTGAATACCAGGTAGCCACCGGGGGTAGCTGCCAGTGGCGATGATAATATTGTCCGCCTGATACTGAGTGTCTTCCACCTGTATCGTATGGGGATCGGCGAATGAGGCAAAGCCCTTGATCTCGCTGAGGCCTAACAAGTCGATTTGCTCTTTGTAGATATTTTCCAGCTCGGCGCTTCCCTGTGTCAGTTGGGTCTGGACCTGCTCGAGATCGATTTTTGGCGGCGCTGGAAGATAACCCCGCCCGGGCTTTGTGGCTACCAGGTGGTCCTTTGCCAGTTCATACATGCCTTTAGATTTGTACGCACCGTGGATGCCGTAGCCCCATAGGCTCTGACCGTTTACCAGACCCATTTTCAGACCCTTGAGAGCGCCCCGGGTGGCGGCGGCCATACCACCAGGACCCGCACCGATCACCAGGGCGTCAAATCGAAGTATCTTGTCGGATTTCCGGTTCAAAACAGGCAATTTTTTCTTAATCAGCAAATGCTATCGCAAACTTACGTTATATTACTACAGGATGGGTGGCCAGTTCAGCCTATAAAAAAAGAGATCGATAACACTAGCGAGAGTATCAGCATAATAGCAAGTCGTTCAAAATGGTATTATTGAAGCAAATATCAGAGCAGACCCGTCCTCATTAATCCCATCGAAGGGGGAGTAGATGGTGGAGCTGCCGCGGAAGTGGAGGTGAAGCACACTAGTAGGAATACTAAAACCCGCCCCTTCCGGCATCCCATCTTCCCTCCCTCAAAGGTAGTGTCGTAAAACATACTTCATGGACCAACTTATTCTGAAAAGTCCTTGCATTTCGATATATCATTATGATATATTACTACACGATATATTATGAGGTGATATATGGGTGATCGTGAAAAAACAAAATACGTTATTCTAGGCATGCTGGCGCTCGGCAAATGCACGGGGTACGATATTAAAAAGTTCATAGGTGAGACTATTGCTCATTTCTGGATTATCAGTTATGGGCAGATCTACCCCATTCTCAAGCAGCTGGTCATCGATGGATTTGCCGTCATGGAAACACAGGTCCAGCGTGGGAAACCCAATCGGAATGTTTACACCATCACCGAGCAGGGTGTGAAAACCTTTCAGGAGTGGTTGAAGGCACCAGCCGAATTTGTCGGGCCCGGGAATGAAACGCTGGTCAAGCTGTTCTTTGGTGCCTTCGGTGATATCCCGGCACGGATCCGTGATGTGGAGCGGTATATGGAGCTTGTTAATGAAAAGTACCAACAATACCTGGCAATTGAAAAAGAACTGGAGCGACAGGTTGGCCGGAGTCCGCATATACCCTTCTGGCTCGTGACTCTGCGGACTGGCATCCTGGAAGGTCAGATCACCCTGCAGTGGTGCAATGAGACGCTGACAAAACTCCACGATATGGGATCATCCGAAGGGAAAAAGAAAAGGAAGGAACGATGAAAGTCCAACAGTTCGGCTTATTTGGCAAAAATGGCAGCAACTATTCCTGGCTGCTTCTGGGGGCAATTCTGACCTACCTCTATTCAGGCAACCTGGCTGTCTCTTTTGCTGCCTGGCTAGGTCCGGTATTTATAGTCCGTTTTATCCGTATTCAAAAGCCATTACGAGGTCTGGTAACTGCCTGGCTGGTGCTGATGGTCATCGCCGTTCTACAGAACAAAGAGATATTCCCCATTCCAGGTCCTGCCTATTATTTCATTATTGGCTTTTTGTCTTTGATTGGCCTTCTGCCCTATATCGCGGACAGGCTATTGAACCGACGTATAGGTGGTTTTGCGGGCACGCTCATTCTACCCACTGCTTGGGTGGCTGTTGATTACCTGACCTCCTTCGGTGGTTGGGGGACTTGGGGGGCGATTGCGTATACCCAGGTAGATAACTTGCCTCTCCTTCAATTATCCTCAGTGACTGGTATGTGGGGGATTACTTTTCTGATGATCTGGTTTGCCTCATTCATGAACTGGGCATGGGAGCAAAACTTCGATTGGGTACGGATACGCTCCTGCGCGCTGGTGTACGTGACAGTTCTGGGATTAGTTTTAATTGGGGGTGGATTACGTCTTAGAGTATTCACCCCTGCTGCTGATAACGTGCGTGTAGCCTCGATATCGGTACCCAACCTGGACGTGATGCAAGCGGCTTATCGGGCTAGGTATGGGCAGGCGATAGATGTCCCGAAGGATATTGCCCAATCAGATGCTCGGGTTCAACAACTGTCGCTGGCTTTCCAGGAGTTCACCCAGGATCCAGATAATCCCATTTATGTCGGTGCTCATGCTGCCTTGGATCACTTGGAGGAAGAGTTGTTTGATATGACGCTGCGGGAAGCCCGTTCCGGAGCCAGTGTAGTCACTTGGTCAGAGGGCAACGGCTTGACATTGAAATCCAATGAAGCAGCGTTTCTCATGCGAGCGCAAGAGCTGGCACAAGATGAAGGGCTTACCTTGGCGGTTCCGATGTACGTGATTGCACTGGATAGCGGACTGAGCGAGAACAAAGTCGTGACCATTGGACCGGACGGTCAGGTTAAGACTGTCTATCACAAGACCAAGCTTGTCCCTGGTGAGGCATCATTACCCGGTGACGGTAGCATCCCTGTATTCCAATCGTCTTTCGGAGGATTAGGCAGTGTAATCTGTTATGATATGGATTTCCCGAGCTATATCCGGCGAGCGGTCAGTCGGGACTTGGACATCCTGCTGGTACCCTCAGGCGATTGGAAAGGTATTTCGCCGATCCACTCAGAAATGGCAATCATGCGGGCTGTGGAAAACGGTTTCTCAATGGTTCGGCAGGCCAGCCGTGGCCATTCCTGGGCTGTGGATTACATGGGGCAAACGCTGGCAACCATGGACTATTTCCGGACCGAAGAGAAAGTGATGCTGGCTCAAATACCCACTAAGGGCGTTTCCACTATTTACTCCCATGTTGGTGATCTGTTTGCCTGGCTTGCTATCGCGGGTTTCGCTGGCCTATTGCTGCCCGCAAGCTTGCTGCGGAGAAGAAGCCCCAGGAAATAAGGAGATCTTCGGACTTCTCCTTTATCCTAGTTTGTATCGCTGTACCAATCCCGACAAGGCATTGGAGGTGAACTCTTGTCTAGAATAATCCTCGTAAGCATTCACATTCCATGGTTATATGTGAGTGTTTGAGCACTCCCTGGTATTACAAAAAGTCCATCCATCTTGCGCTATCGAAGTGGGGTAGAGGTCAGGTTTTTACAGCCATGCACTTTTAGCACTCGCTAGCACACCGGCTGGCAATGTACTATTTCGTCCGGCGTAATCCCTTCAGATAGCGAATAAACGCCATTACGGCGCGTTGCTCTTCAGCTGTCAGCTCTTCGTTCCGCAGGGCAGCTTCGAGGAAAGAAATCTTGCCCGGTGTCTGTGGTTTGCCGGCCGTTACATAACCCGCCAGTTCCATCAGATGACCATATTCGCAATCCAGAACCTCTGCAAGACGCATGAGCACCCGTGGTGATGGATTCTTCACCATACCGTTCTCCAGCTTCTGGAGGTACGCCGCTGAGATCTTCGCTGGTTTTGCTATTGCTGCCAGGCTCACATTTCGCAACTGACGAAGCGTCTTTAAATCATCACCTAGGTTCTTGGCAATATCTACTGAGTCATTAACCATAGTATATGGAATATACTATGGTTGATTCCGGCAACGCTATTAATTAATATCGGCTAGACATTCTAAGTGCTGTCATCCGTGTGCACGCAGCTATGTGGGCCTGCTTGCACCGGCTGACAGCAACCGGGACTGCCCTTGGATCATGGTCATATCTCATATCAAGGGCTTGCCGAGGAGGGCTAATGCGACCGATACAATCACTTCGACAGCATCTAAATGGTTTGGATGGCAAGGACTATGGGGCATACCAGTCCCTGACTGGAGCGTACAGCTATCCAACGTTTGAACTGCTGATTGATCAGATCCCGAAGGACCCCTATGCTCCCCCCCATACAGGAGTCTACCGCGTCCGGGTGGAATGGGACCAGGCCCGATTCCCTGGAGAGATGATCGCTTCCGGCATTCGCGCGATAGCTTTCCGTGATTATCTGACACGGCGGATCCATGCCAATTGCCTTGAGTATTCCAAACGCCGTGGGACCGGGAACAGCGGCATCATCGCGATAGCCGAACCAGGCCAGGAGATACTGGAACGCACCTCGGTTGTATTTGACGCCCAATATATCGAGGCCAGGATGTTCCTCGGCTTGCCGGCGTCCGGTCGCAGAATACGTGCCGATACTGCAGCCAAAATGATATTCGAGGAACTTCCTCAGGTAGTGAACGCCTCATTATTCGCGGATGCGCTTGACCTGGAAACGATCTCCCGTTATCTCCAGACAGCTGAAGACGCTCAGTTTCTCCGTGACAGATTGCCTGACCTCGAACTGGCTGCATTCGTAGCAGATGGCGCCATTTTGCCGCGGATTAGCGGTGTTGATCGACGTCCACTTGACAACGAGAACGTTGTGCCGTTTCGATCACCTGAAAGCCTTGAGGTGAGTATCAAGCTTCCCAATGCCGGTACAATAACCGGATTGGGGATACCCAGGGGCGTAACTGTGCTGGTCGGGGGCGGTTACCATGGAAAATCCACCCTCCTGCAGGCTCTTGAACAGGGCGTCTATAATCATATCGCTGGGGATGGGCGGGAATTCTGTGTTTCACTTCCCGAAACGGTGAAGGTGCGCGCGTATAGCGGACGCAACGTGGTGAACACCGACATCTCCCCGTTTATCCGGAACATTCCCCAGCACCAGGATACGGTTGCCTTCAGCACACCTAATGCCAGCGGGAGTACTTCACAGGCTGCGTTCATGTCCGAAGCTATCGAGGCAGGGGCGAAAGTGCTGCTAATGGACGAGGATACCTGCGCGACTAACTTCCTTATTCGTGACCGGCGAATGCAACAATTGGTTAAAAAGGAGCATGAACCGATTACCGCCTTCGTTGACAAGGTTCGTCAACTGTACGATGAACATGGTATTTCCACTGTCCTGGTGCTTGGTGGAGCGGGTGACTATCTGGAGGTGGCGGACCATATAATCCAGATGATCGAGTTTACTCCCCATGACGTCACGGAGATAGCGCGGCAGGTTGTGCAGGAAAATCCCTCGGGACGGACCCATGAAGGTGAAGAACGATTCGAATTGCCAAAGCAACGCCACCCATATTGGGATGGTCTGGATACGCGCAACGAGCACGGTCATCGCCGGGTCTACGCACCCAATCCGCATGAACTGATCTATGGCCGCATGAGGGTTGATTTGAACGATGTCGAGCAGCTGCTGGAGTCCGCCCAGACAAAGGCCATCGGTCTGGCGATCGAGTATGCTAGGAAGTACATGGACGGTAAGACCACACTGAGGGAGGTACTTGACAATGTCATGTCCGATCTCCATGAGCACGGACTCGATCTATTGGATCCGAAGTTCACCGGTGATCTGGCCGCATTTCGCGACCTGGAGTTCGCCGCCATCCTCAACCGGATGCGGGATTTCCGGGCTGACCAAGCAAGGGTGTAATGCATGATAAGCACAGGTTCTCATGATCTTTGTGCTGATGAAGTAGGGGAGAGGCTGGGATTTCCCAGCCAATCGCTCGCGAACTAGAAGGACTTATGATTTCCCCTTAGTCCTTGTTTTTAGATGCGGGATCGACAGAAGTCTTAAAACTCTCTTAAATATATGCATTAAAAGGTGATAGGAGAATGTTGTATTGCTATCAATCCTGCTTGGAGCAGGAAAACGGGGCAGGAATTTGCCCAATGCTGATCAATAATTGAGTCATAGGCAGGGTGAGCTGATGGAACGAAAAATACTTCGCGAGAGGTAATGGCTACACCTTTGAAACACAAAGTTTCACACTTACTTTTAGCCCCAATAACTGATATGATCCAATCCCGTACATCTCAAACTATTGGACAGTAGTGGCTCTAGTGTTTGAATCAATTGTGAAATCCACTTCGAAACGTCATGCGGTCCGATCCCAACATCTTACGCTGCTGATGCCAGATACCAGTCAGTATAGAATAGGGGAATCCACTGCCGATTGCCCAGATGTCGTCGATCGATATGGTATTCATTGGATTCTCATTCATCAAAACTCAGGATGAAGCCTAGCATGAGAATAAGCAAATTCCAGGCGTTAGCCATATTGTTGATAGCCGCAATGTTTCTTCACTGCTCTGGTGGAACATCGGAGGTATATGTTTTCAAGTACAGCAATTCACAACCTGAGCAGCATCCCCGTAGCAGGTCGATGGTTTTCTTCAAGGAAGAAGTTGAGAAACGCACGAACGGCAGGATTAAAGTCGAGCTTTATTTCTCAGCTGTGCTGGGGACGGAGTTCGAAGTCCAGGATATGGTTGCCACCGGTGCACTGCAGGGTACTCGCGGCGGAGGGTTTATCTATGCGAACGAGAAATACAATATCTTTACGTTGCCGTTTTTAGTCGAGGATTGGGATCAAGCGATGAAACTGATCACCAGCGAATTCACCAAGAAAATCAATGAAGAAGCTAAAGCAAATGGCTACCATATACCGGCGTGTGGGATCTCATGTGGATTTAGAGCACATACAAACAGTGTTCGACCCATCGAAACCCCCGATGACCTGAAAGGCCTGAAGATGCGGGTGCCCCAGCAGGAAGTTTATGTCGTCATTGCCAGAGCTCTCGGAATCAATCCTCAAGAGATCCCCTATAGTGAAGTTTATATGGCTTTAAGAACCGGCGTAGTCGATGGTCAGGATAATGCTGTATCGAATATTTGGGATTATAAGGTGTATGAGGTCCAGAAATATCTCACTATCAGCAGATATGCAATGGGTGGTCCGGATCCCTTGATGGTCAACCTTGAGTGGTATAACCGTCTGCCAGCTGACCTGCAACAGATCTTTGATGAGGTTGCAGAGGAAACGATGAGGTTAAGTGATCAATTGAACAGAGAGAATGAATCTGAATACATAAAGCAGCTCGAGGCAAAGCTGATAACCAACTATGTGACTCCCGAAAACCTGGTGAAATTCCACGAAGCGACAAAACCGGTGTATCAATACTTCATAGATAAAGACTATTTCACATGGGACGATATTAGTCAGGCCCGAGCTAGTGTGAATTAATGATTCGCATTTGACCGAGTGATCCTGCACTCCTCCCCCTTTAGAGGCTACTACCAGTATTATCCATGGGAAACAACAGTGACGTGGACAGAATGAAAATGATGCGGCTCGATCGAATCGAGTATATACTCACACGCATACTTGAAGGAATCATTGTCCTGTGTTTTATTGTCATCTTCGTTCTGATTATAGCACTGGTTATTCTGCGATATGGCTTCAATACTACTATCATCGGGGGCAATGAGTTCGTTGTTATGCTGTTTATCTATACTTCAGCTCTGGGAGCTGCTGTCATCGTTGGTAAAAGGGAACACATTGCCATCACCTGGTTCATTGACAAGCTTCCGTCCGCTCCCAGAAAAGTAGTCGATATAATCAACTTTCTGTCCATCGCGTTTATTAATGCGGTGATGATCGTCTTCAGTATTCACTGGATCAATACAACCGGTGATTACCTGACTGCCGTGTTGAGGATCCCCCAGCTATATGCTCAAATCATAGTCCCCGTTGGGTGTGGGGTGGCGGTTCTGTATTGCCTCTATCAGATCCTTCTAATACTGTCCCCGAGAGAAACCTAAGCGCAACTGGGCATGGATATTCTGTTAATAAGTCTTGTGTTGTTTCTGGTGCTGGGCGTACCTATTGCGTATTCGCTGGGCTTATCCGCGTTTAGCTATTTTGTTCTTTTCCATCCCGAACTCCTTCAGATTTTACCCCAACGGTTCCTCTCAGGGTTGAATGTCTATGCCTTGATCGCGCTGCCCTTGTTTATTCTTATGGGTCTCCTCATGAATAAAAGCGGGATTACTTCCCGTCTGATCGACTTCAGTCTCTTATTTGTAGGCCGATTGCGAGGAGGCCTCGGACTTGTCAATGTCTTTGCCAGTATGATCTTCGGGGGGATATCTGGATCTTCAGCCTCAGATACGGCATCCATCGGTGCAGTTCTGATCCCTGAAATGGAGAGACGGGGATACCCGACAAGATTTGCCGCCGGGATAACAGTAGCATCATCTACCATGGGTATGATCATTCCCCCAAGCATTCCTATGGTCCTGTACGCCATTGTTGCTGAAGAATCTGTTGGGAAACTTTTCTTGGGTGGGCTTATTCCCGGGGTGATGATCGGAGTATTTCAGCTGGGGATCACCCTGGGAATCTCTGCATGGAAAAAATACCCCAAAGAGGAAGTCAGCATAAGTCTGGAAAACATTGCCCATCAGACTAAACGATCAATTCTTGCGCTTATTATGCCGGTATTCGTTGTTGGGGCTGTGGTCTTTGGAATTGCGACTGCTACCGAATCGGCGGCCATTGGAGCGCTTTATGCTTTTGCCATCGGAATGCTTTTTCTGGGAATCGTCAACCTCAAGGTTTATCTGACGAGTGCTGTTCCGGGATGTTTCCATTCCGCCATAATGACCAGTGCAAAGATCATGATAGTTATCGCCCTCTCGCAATTATATGTCTGGGTACTCGCATTGGAGAGAATACCACAACTGGTCACGGGCTTTGTGGTAGCTCAGGGATTTCCGCCTGTCATTATGCTCCTATTCATCGTCTTGATTATCTTGATAGCGGGGACCTTTATTGATGTCAGCCCTGCTATATTACTGCTAACTCCCGTATTTCTACCTGCCTGTGTTACGGTTGGAATTTCGCCGATACAATTTGGTGCAATTCTGATTACGGGATTGGCAGTCGGGGCCGTCACGCCTCCTGTTGGCACATGTATTAATGTTGCCTCAGCGATTTCCGGACTGGGCATTGGATCTGTTTTTCGGGGGGCTACTCCGTTTTTAGCTGCCAATGTCCTGACACTGATCTTGATCAGTATATTTCCTCAACTGACGCTGTGGGTGCCATCTTTATTTACGCAGTGAGAGAAGCCATGATCATTTCAAATTTGTTTCTGCATGAGGCTGTATGAATGAGCAATCTCAGGGCACAAATAACTAAAGGAGATCAATCATGAAAAAAGTGGGAATTGTTGGTCTGGGTGATATGGGCATAGGGATGGCTGGAAATATCCTGAAACATGGCTTTGTACTAACAGGATATGATTTACGGGAAGAACGACTACAAGAATTGATAGCGTTGGGAGGAAAGACGGTGGCTAATTGCCGGGAGGTTGCGGAAAATTCGGATGCTGTTTTCATAATGGTACTCAATGGACAACAGGTCAAAGAAGTAGTATTCGGAGAAGCAGGCTTATTGGCAGGACTTAAGCCAGGAGCGACAATAGTTGTCACTGCAACCATCCATCCCGCAGAGATGAAGGATCTGCAAGGGCCGACGGCTGAGAAGGGTATAAATCTCATTGATAGCCCGGTAAGCGGCGGGAAATCGGGAGCCGATAATGGAACCCTTACTCTTATGACCGCAGGACCAAAAGCGGTCTTCGAGGATACGAAAACGGTTCTGGAGGCAGTAGGGCAAAACATATATCACGTTGGTGAAGAGATCGGGATAGGGCAGACTATCAAGGCGGCGTTACAGGCGCTTATCGGGGCAAGCTTCACAGCCATCTTCGAGTCGCTTGTGCTGGGTGTAAAGGCAGGTGTAAAAGCCGAAGTGCTGTATGAAGTATTCGGCGCCAGCGGCGTGAGTAGTCCCTTATTCAAAAATACAGCGAAACTCATAATGGAGCGGAAATTCAAGGGCACGGGAAGTCATATCGGCACTATGTATAAAGACCTCGGAATCTCAATGAATATGGCGAAAGAAAACGGAGTCGCCATGTTCACAGCCAGTGCCGCGTATGAATTGTTCCGGGCGGGAATGTCGCTGTATCCGGATGAAGATAACTGGTCAATAGTAAAGTTGCTGGAGCAGATTGCCGGCATAGAAGTCAGGAAATAAATATAGAGGTATTCAACAATGAAACTTGGTGTAATTACCGATGGTGTCAGTACTGATCTTGAATATGCTCTCAGGGTGATGAATGAAACCGGGATCGAGTATGCGGAATTGCAGTTTGTTTGGGACAAAGAGATTGGTGATCAAACGGAAGAAGAGATTCAAAGGATTAAGAAGCTGGTCGCCCAGTACAACGTGAAAGTATCCTGCATTACTCGTCATAACTTCGTAGGGCTGCCTGTGATGACAACAGAGCCAGAGGACGAAGCCTATCAAAAACATTTGGCAGGTCTGAAGCGGTGTATACAGATAGCTAAAGAGCTGGGAACCGACTTGGTTCGAGTGATGAGCTGCCGGAAAGAGATGATCATTTTCGGCTCCAACGGGGCTGAAAAGTGGGTAGCCAGTACGGGTGCCTGGGAGAAACTGCTCAAACTCATGGAGGCTCCGGTCGAGCTGGCCGAGAACGAAGGCATTACCCTGGCCGTTGAAACCGGCAATAATGCGATGGTCACTTCGGGGTGGTTGGGGAGGAAGCTGATAGATGATTTAATGACAGAGCATCTTAAAATAATCTGGGACATTCCCAACACCTTATATTGTACAGAAGTGCCTTTTCCCGATGCCTACGAGGAAATCAGGGACTATATCGCCCATATCCACATCAAGGACTGCCAGGCAAATATATCACGTGCCACCGTCCGCTTCTGCCCGCTTGGGAAGGGGGACATGGCGCCTTATCTAGAGGATATTGCATTAGCACTCAGAAATGATGGATACCAGGGGGTGGTCTCCTTAGAAAGTGTCTACAGACCCGATAATGGGACCTTTGAGGATGGATTCAGAGAGTGCCTGCCCGTGTTTAAGGGTTTATTCGGAGCTTGATACTGGAGGCGGTGTCTTCATCACCCATTTGGCTACCGAAGCATAGTAAGTCGATCAAAATGGTTCTGTTGAAGTAGGGGGGACGCTGAGCCTTATTAGCGCATGATCAGCAAATAAAAAGGACTTAGGAATTACCCTAAGTCCTTGTTATTTAACGCGGGACCGACAGCGGTCTCAAAGAACCCTGTTAAGTATATGTATTAAAAGGTGATATGTGAGAATATGAGTACTGCTTTGTGCATCTAGGCCCATCAAGACGGTGCTTTCTAAATAGGCACGGACTTGGTGCGGCAGAAAGCAGCGGTTCTGGTGATTCAGATGCGTTTACTAGCTACGACGGGAGGGTCCCGCCTATGCTGATAGTTGGGTGAGACTCTGGAGGGCCAGCGTTGGATTTGGAATGAAAAGGCTCGCCACTTGCCGCTGGACGCTGTGCAGTATAACTTGAAAAAGCAAATCGAAAGAGGTTTCCATAATGTCGAAAGCAGCAGCAAAGACGGGATCAGGTCCAATGTCTGTGGTCGCTATCGAGCAACGTTTCCCGATGGATCAGCGCATCATCGACGATGAATTTGCTTATCCGATTCTGCCATTCGGCATGAGAGTATA
>CP070638.1:1312445-1322287 GCA_020354025.1 Fidelibacterota bacterium
ACACCATTATTCGCTCCCGTATAATATACCTTTTGCTGGTCCGCCACCGGACTTGCAGCATAGAAGGAACGGCCTTCCATCGGTGTGGAAACCTCCCATAATAAAGCACCGTCTGAAAGATCAAGACCTACAAGTTTTCTTTCAGCTTGGAAAACGCATTGTTTTGTTCCGTCTACTGTAATCATGACAGGAGATCCATAGCCAGGTCCACTCCCGGCTGTTTTCCATTTAATATTCCCTGTTGCTAGTTCAAACGCAACAAATTGTCCGGAGCCAGTTCCTCCCAGATGGGCAACACATAGTCCATCAACAATAAGGGGGGACATGCCCATAAAATATCGTGGGTAAGCATCGGTAAAATCTTCACTGCGCCAGATCAACTTGCCGCTGGCAGCGTTATGGCATGATACAACACCGCCAACACCCACTGTAACTACTTTTCCATCAGCAACTGCCGGTGTACTTCTCGGGCCCGGATGTGATCTAGCAGGACCGGTAACCGTTGCGGCGACATAACCTTCTGTTTGCCAGATTTGCTCGCCGGTTGCAGAATTCAGACATCGCAGTACCTCCTTTTCACCCTGTCTTGTAAAAACGTATAGCCTGTTATTTACCAACGCAGGAGTGGCATCAGCGAATCCAACATCCACTTTCCAACTCTGGTTGAGCTCTTGCTGCCAGGTTTGGGGAACCTTAAAACCAGTCACCTTGCTGTCCCGGTTGGCACCCCTCCATTGAGGCCAGTCCTGAGCGGACACGGACACGGCGCAGATGATCAAAATGCCAATCATGATCATACTGGTGATGCTTTTTCTGTTTTTCATTTTTTTCCTCCTTTCAACTTACAATAATGGCCAGTAACTATTCTTACAGTTTAAAACATTGACCTTGCCCCTAAAAGCTGTACCTGATCTTAAGTTAGGATTTGGAGATTCAGCGAAATCCACTTTAACAATGTCCAATTATTGTACAATTGGCCCTTACTCTCTTCGTTGAGCAACGTACTTCTAGTACGCTGCGGTTCTGCAGAAGGAAAAGCTAAAATAAAAGTCATTTTCTCGGATACGGACCCCCAGGCTTTTATTGGGTAAAGGAGCGTGAGACGGCTAGGTTCTGACTATCCCCTGTAACCACTCTACTTCAGCAGCACCATCTTGATGGACTTACGATACTCCGGAATTACCAATCGGGTGATGTAGATACCAGAGGGAACTTCGCGGCCGCTTGAGTCTCGGCCGTGCCAGACGACTTGTTGAAAACCGGCCTCCAATTCACAATCAACCAGAGATACCACTTCCCGACCAAGTAGGTCGTAGATAGTTAGCGAGACATTGCTTGTCTTCGGCAGATCATACCGGATAGTAGTGTTGGAATTGAAGGGATTGGGATGGTTTTGACACAATGCAAATGATTCGGGGAGAGCACTGTGCGCTCCGGTTTGCTGGTTGATCCCTACTGGATAACCTAGCCGGTCTTCTAACTGAGCATAATACAAGGAGCGTGGTTCCAGTCCGGATGTGTTCGTGCCTTCGATATATCCTCCCGGTTCATCAAAGGAAGCTGGCGGTTTGATCCCGGTGACATTCTTCCCGAAGCAACCAATGGCGTAATTCTGGGCCGTGGGAGGCCGTTGGACGATCAGATCGCCGTCATGTACATTGCATGCCCAGGCTACTGAATGCGCCGCCGCCCAGCCGTGACTGGTACCGTAGTAGCCGCGATTGTAAAGCCCCAGGAGCCTGGGATTGTAGCCTGGTCTGGGGCCGTCTAATTCCATCAGGTTATCAAAAAGCAATCCCGTACTCCAGCGACGATGGCCCTCGCTACTCGCAAAGGCGCCCTCAGAAGTGCAGTCCACAAACACGCAGCCCGATGTCCAGCTGGTTCCATTGGAAACATAGTGGTGACGACCGTTTGAAGCGTGGCAATTTTTAAAGAGTATCAGCTGTGACGCAGTATAGACGTTGAAATTATATCGCTTGCCACCTTCGATCTCAGAAACGGGATCGATAGCCCCGCAATTCTCAATAGTCACACGCGTTGCAGTATTCGTCCGAATGCCTGATAGGCTAAAATGTAGCATGGTACAGTCCCGCACCCAGGCATCTTCGATCAGGTACAGATCGATGGCATTCCAGGCGTGAGCTTCGTCCGCGCCGCCGGTGGTTTCAATATCAATGCGGAGGTTTTCAATTCCGATATTAGTGACCAGGTTGTTCCTCGCATATTTGTAAATGTAGGACGGAGATAGGCTCCGAATTAGGTGGTTGAAAACCGGTGCATCAGTGGTGATGGTATCACCTTGGATATCGGTGATGTACCGGTTGTACACAATAGGCTGGCTGCCCACTTCCCAGGGTACGTCAACACCGGGTTCGGCACTGCCTGAGTCCCAGTGGGTGCCACCGGAGTCGATAGCGGTCAACCATTCCGCTGTACACGGGTGATAAATGATGATGTTGTCACCAACGGCGAAGGAACCGGCATCAGACACCTCGAAGATATGGGAACCGACCATCGCCGAATCGCTGATGATATCAGTGGTTGTATTGGGGACTGCATCAGCCCATTTGGTGGAGGCACCACCTCCGGCAACCAGGACGCTTCGTTGTGCAGGTGTATTGCCGGTAGCTGATAAAATAGTATTTGAAGCCGGATCGTCCCCGTCCCCGACACCTTTCAGTACGACTCCGTCGAATCCGAGCTCAATGGTACCTTGAATCTCGTAAATGCCAGCAGAGAGCAGCAATGCACCGCGGAAGCCATTTTCGTTCCTAGGCAATTGCCCCACTTTGAATAAGGCACTTTGAATATGGCTGGTGTTATCCCCTTCAATGGGCGAAATGGTTTCAACCACCGGGATATCTGGTATTGGTATATTACCGTTCCGGTAGCCGGCGTAACTGAAATCAGGGATTCGATTACCCTCCTCATCGGTTTCGTATACTAGCCTATCCTCAGCACCGTAATAAATGATTTCTGATTCCCAACTAGCCTGTGCCCGCAAAGCAGTGGCTAACAGTAATAGAGCGGTCATTATCTTCAGCTTACACTGCATTCGAGAAATGGGTGAGTATGAAAGTTTTCTCTTAGCATTTCTATCTTGATGTCTCTGAAGGCAGCGGCCACCAAGTGGGACCCACATCATCTGCCGTTAATGGTCCCCTTATTTTGGGCTCGTCAGATACCTCGTCGGCACCCACATCTTTTGCAGAATCCCGCGGTTGCCCATCCATATCCTCAGATACGAAAGGACAATCACCCATAGCTTGGTTGATAACGGGACTGTTTCTACCTGGCCGCCATAGACCGTTCTCGCTGGGAATTAATAAGGGATCAGTAATGGTTATTCCCATCGTCATGGATATCCCCGACGGTGCCCCGTACATGATGTTGCCCTGCCAGATCAATTCGAGGGGCTCGTCTACCACAGTAATCAGCGCTTCGTCGTTTCCGCCAAGCACTAGGTTATTGGCCAACCATACATTAACAGGGGGAAGGGTCTTTTCCTCGTCGGCACCATAACCAAGGACAATGCTTTTCCTGCAATTCACAAAAGTGTTAAACACAATCTGAGCGTTTATTACTTGGAAGAATCGGTTCAAGGGCGAATCCGGTACGCCGTTCATTATTGATAGTGCTGAGCAGCTCCTGGTGCCAGCCAGATCCTGAAAGTAGTTGTTGTATACCTTATGGTTCTCACCGATGACCCGTACCCCGCCAGTGCTGTCGGCTCTATTTCCGATAAAGTAGTTGCCGACTACTTTGCAGTTATTGCCGTGCCGGAGTGTCAATGCCCCTGCGCATTCGTAAAATGTATTATAGCGATAGATATTTCCGCATGACTTACTCGAGATAATCTCATGCTCACCGTTGCAGCGTTCAAAGTAATTGTGCTCTACAGCGGTGTAGGAATCATACATGGACCATTGGCTCGTTCCGACCCGGATTGTCTCACCGCCGTTTTTACCTAATGGGGGCCGGTGGGCAAAGTAATTATAGTCAATGAGATGGTAGTTTGGTTTACTCGATAGCCGGACTACAAGGGTAGTCCCGGTATGATTTTTCCCTCGGAAATAGCAGTGGTCTACCCGGTTGTGACTGCCAAAGAGCGATACCCACTTATAATCCTTTTCCCTTTCAGGAGGATTATAGTTGACAATGGCGGTGTTGGTCAGTCGGCAATTCCGGCTCACATTTCCATTCCCATTGCGAAATTCAATTACGGCACCGGACCTGCTATACCCATCCCTGAAATATAGCCCATCGATGATCAGGTGCGAACCAGCGACACGCAACGTAGAGGTACCCGTCAGGATAACAAGTCCGGGAGTTTCCGCCCGTAATAATATAGGACGCTCAGCTGTTCCCTCACCCTTAAATAAAAGACGGGCGTCTTTCCAGGTACCATTGGTCATGGTAAGGGTATCCCCCGGCTGAGCCAAGGCCCCGGCGCTTCTAACCTCCGTGGCGTTGGAAACCCTGTAATCTGCTCCCCGGATTAAAGAAAGCATAGCAGGCAACAGGAGCACTGGTAGTAGCTTTCTCGGGTTGGTATTGATACATATCGGGATTCGGGACATTTGAATTATTACCGATTATTTCATGTATATCATTTTGACGGCTGCTGTACGACCATTAATCGTAAGCTGACCATAATAAATGCCCGAGCTGATGCCGCGGGGTTGCCAGGGGAAAGTATAGCCACCGGCGGGCAATTGTCCTTCTAGCAGGGTTTCAATCCACACTCCCCTCAGATCATAAACTACCAGACTAACCATTGCGGGGTCATCGAGTAAAAACTCAATCCAGGTGTACGAGTTAAAGGGATTAGGATAGTTCTGTTTCAGTACAAAGCTTTGCGGTGTCATGGGGCGCGGCCCGTCGGCTATGGTCAGATCCTCTCCCGACCAACGTAGGTCGCCCAAGGCTTTGCCATCATCTGCCTGGCCTCGAACAGGTGAATTCGATGCAAGTGTGAAGTCTCCTCCCAGTCGATCCGCATACATGGGGTCCACTGACACCATCCCTCCACCTATCACAGCCTTACGCTCAACATTGACCGTTCCAATGTTGAAAGTGTTGCAGTAAGTGATGGACGCTGTCAAGCCGTACAGTATGACAGCATAATCGCTTGTGGGATTATTGGTGAAGATACTGTTTCTGATTATCGTATCATCAGCCTCTCGCGCGTGAATGACTACGGTACTGTCATAACCGCAGTCATCAAACGTGCAGTGGTTGATCCTTATCGTTGGACCGGGTGTATAGGGTACATCATCGCCTGCGTAAATACTAATTGCTTCTTTCCTGGTGTTCCAGAAGGTGCAGTTGGTCAGTTCAAAGTAACCTACGTTGAACAGTCCGCTGCCATCCGCCTCATCCTTCAGGCGAACGCCCTCCTTGCCGCTGTTAGTGAACAGGCAGTTGGCGAAGATGATTGTATCGGCGTACGTCCCGGCGTAGGCCCGAAAGAAGTTGCCATCTTCACCAAGGACAACGTCGTGCAGGTAGCAGTCGTCAACCTTGAGGACGTAGGATCCTGTCATTGGATCGTCGTCTGTCCGCAGTAGGTACTTGGCTGGAGTGTCGGTTCCGGCCATTCCGTCGAGTCGTAGCCCCTGGAGGGTGAGGCTGCCACCATCCTTGATCTCGAACAATATCCGCGTGCTTGTAGACGCATTGGTCTGCCTGAACACGGGGCGGTTAGAAAATCCTTCCGCGGCCCTGATGGTCAAGTGAACGGTGACCGGGATATTGCTGCTGTTCTCATAAACACCACCGTCAGTAACCAGCTCGATGATATCTCCCCCTTCGGCCTGGATAACGGCATTATATAAGGAGTCGAGCCCGGCACTGACCTGGACAATCGTGGGGGGCTCCGGTGGCAGCGGCCACCAATCCGGCCCGACGTCTTCAGGTGTCAACGGTCGCCGTATCACCGGGTCGTTGGAGATTTCATCGGCACCGATATCTTTTATCGATCCTCGTGATTGCCCATCCAAGTCATCTGCGATGAAGGGATAATTACCAACAGCCGCTCCCACAGCTGGACTGCTGTTGTCGGGCCGCCAAAGGCCGTCACTAGCGACACCTATTAGCGGGTCTGTAACGATTATACCTGTCGGCTGATCGATACCCAGAGGCGCGCCAAACATAATATTGCCCGCCCAGGTCAGGTTCAGGGGATTATCCACATAGGTTATGATATAACGGCTTGTATCAGCTAGCACCAGATTATTGCCAATTACACAGCTGTCGGGCGGGAGCGTCTTTTCCTCATCCGCACCCAGGCCGATCCCAAATGTCTCGGAGCAGTTAATGAAAGTATTGAACAGGACCTGCGCCCGCTTGACCTGGAAGTAGCGGTTTAACGGTGAATTCGGGACACCGTTCATAATCCCCAAAGCTGACCGGTATCCGGTGCCTGAAAGGTCCTGGAAGTAATTGTTGTAAACGAGATGATCCTCACCGATGACCCGCACACCACCGGTCATCGACTTACTATTGCCCAGGAAAAAGTTACCCTCCACTGTACAGCGGTTGCCGTGTCGCAGTGTCAGGGTCCCTTCGCATTCGTAAAAAGTATTGTAGCGGTAGATATTCTCGCACGATTTGCTGGAAATAATCTCGGTCTCGCCGTTGCAGCGCTCAAAGTAGTTATGCTCTACAGTGGTATAGGAATCAGAAAGGGAATAGGAGCTGGTCCCGACCCGGATGGTTTCACCGCCGTTTATGCCTAGCGGGGGCCGGTAGGCGAAGTAATTGTGATCAATTAGGTGGTAATTGGGCTGGCCATCCAGCCAGACAACCAGGGTAGTGCCTTCGTTATTTTTACCATGCATGTAGCAGTGGTCCACCCGGTTGTGCTGGCCATAAAGGGAAATCCATTTGTTGCTGCTCCCTTCTGGATCATTGTAGTTCACGATGGCCGTGTTTGTCAGTCGGCAGTATTGGCTCCTGGTTCCCGACCAGTCACGAAATTCGATAACCGCCGCATATTCGGAGTATCCGTCCCTGAAGTAGAGGCCATCAACGACAAGGTAAGTCCCCGAAATCTGTAAGAATGACGTACCGACCAGGACTACCCTACCGGGTGTCTGTGCCCGCAACAGAATCGGCTGTTCGGCGGTACCATTCCCCTTGAAGAGAATTTCAGCATTCGCCCAGATGCCGTCGATCATCGTGAGGGTATCTCCCGGCTGGGCAAAAGCCAGGGCAGTTGTGATCTGGTCGGGCGAGGATACAAAATATTCTTCCGCTACAAGCGTATTAGCGCCCAGTGAGATTGACAGAAGTATAAAGGTAATAGTCCGACGTAGGAATAAGCGCATCTTGCCATCTTCAGGAGTGGATCTACCCAATATCATAGCCGCTGGGAAAATAAGAATCGGTCGGATGAACTCAGCATCCACCCGACCGATTCCTACATTCATGTCTGCCTGCTATTTCAGCAGGATCATCTTCTTTGCCATAACGAACTCACCGGATCTGAGCTGGTAGATGTAAATACCAGACGCTATGGTTCGTTCGCTAAGCACAACTTCATGATAGCCAACCTCCATTTCCCCATCGATCAACCGGAGGATCTCGCGTCCCAGCAGGTCATAGACGACCAGGGTGGTCTTGCCCGGGTGTTTTAACGCGAACCGGATGGTCGTGCTGGGATTGAACGGATTCGGATAGTTCTGCGACAGGCTGTACTCCGCCGGGACGATTAAGTTATCGTCCACCGCAGCTGGCGGTGGATTGGTCGCCCATCTCAGATCACCGAGGGCTTCGCCGTCATGGGCTTTCCCGTAAGCCGGCGAACCGCTCAGCAAGGTGTAGTTGAGATTTGCGGCATCTTCGAACATGGGATCGAATCCGAAGATGGTCGTCGTGTCCACCTCGCCGTCCGTCGACTTGATCGGTACGGCCAGTACATTGAAGGTATCAATGTGGCTGACGTACGACGGCACACCGGTATTCCCCTGGCCATCCAGCAGGTCTGCGTCACGCCCATGGCCGGAAATCCGGCTGTTGGCGATGATGATATCCCGCACGATCGCTCCGCCACTGTTCTTGATATAGATAGTGCGCGTGGCGGAGTTATTGAACGTGAGATGCTCTGCGATCACTGGTGGATCCGCGGTAGCTGGGTCCACGTCCGAATAGTACCGGATACCTTCCGCATCGATATTGGTGAACGTGCAGTTCCTGACAATGAGACTGTCCAGAGCCCGCTCCGTAACCCATTTCTCGGTGTCGGATACCCTGATCGCCTCATAACCGAAGTTGGTGAACGTACAGTTCTCGAACTTGACACCACCTGCCACGATATTAACGTCGATCTTGAATCCGTGGCCGTCCTTGGTCAGGACTTTGTCTTCAAAGAAATCGATGAAATCGCAGTCCAGAACGGTGACATCGGTACCATGTTTCACCTCCCTGTCCGAATAATCACGCAACCGGATGCCGTATTTCGGACCGTGAGTCTGATCATGGCCGCCGTCCAGAACAACACCGATCAAGGTGAAGTCATCGAACACCCGGAAGATGTCGTCATTGCTGCCTTCAACATCGCTGTTGGTGCAGATTGGCTTCTCCGCCAAGGTGTCCGCCGCCATGATTACCAACGGCGCCGTGACCTTCACGTCACTTGTATTGGTGGATGTATACAGTCCGCCACTGGTGGTCAGTAACAAGGTGTCGACGACGCTGTGGTTGTTGGCGAATTCCAGGGCGTCCCTTAGATCCCAACTGTCGTCGACGGCCATGATACCACTGGTCACACTCACCTCATTGAAGGTGGCGGTAACCACCATGTTGGAGTCCACGGCGAACGTATCGGGATTCTCGGTACTCACGAAATCCCCGCTCCAGCTGCTGAACTCATATCCCAGAGCTGCAGTAGCGGTCAGTATCACAACGGTATTGGTATCATAACTACCCAGCAGGGGTTCAGGATCAAAGTCCACTTCACCCATACCGGCGATATCGACACTCAGAGTACACTGTGTCAGCGTGCTGGCGAACGACGCCGTGATGGATATAGCCGAATCGACCGTTACCGTTATGGGATTCACTGTGCTGACCGTATCGCCGCTCCAGCCGGTGAAAGCCCAGGTAATGCTGTCGGATACCGCCTCCAGCGTAACCTCGGTGCCTTCTTCGTAGACGCCGCCTTCCAATGGTTCGGGGCTCTTTTCCACGTGTCCCACTCCAACGACGTCGATACTGAGGAGGTACTTAGGTTTCAGATTCACGAAGGTCGCCGTTACGGTTTCGTTGGCATTCATCGTCACCGTAACCGGATTCGCATCCGGCGGAAGCGCTGGCGAGACATTGCCCGTCCAGCTCTCCAGACCCCAGAAGGGATCAGGAACTGCCGTAAGGGTGACTACGGTACTAGCATCATAAACGCCTCCCGGTGGATCCAACTCTACTATTCCGTTGCCCTCGGTGATAATCGTCAGGTAATACTGGCTGGGCAATGCCTCCCAGCGCAGGTCGCCCATGGCCGAGCCATCATCTGCGGCCCCACGTACTGGGGATGCAGCTGCCAGGCGGTAGTCACCGTTGGCCGGATCATTATACAGCGGATCGACACCCAGGATACCGGTACCGATGGTAGGAACATCCAGATCACCCACCATAAAGGTATCAATATAGGATATCGTCGAGGCAGCACCCAACAGTTGCACCGCCTCGGCATGAATGCCGTGGGTGAAGATACTGTTCTTCACCTCGGCAGTACCACTCCTCACGTCAATCATGCGGTAATCGCTGTTACTCACCGAATCAAGCGTACAGTGATTGAACTTCACCACCGGATCGAATTCCGCCATCTTCAGCGCTTC
>CP070638.1:1322387-1378141 GCA_020354025.1 Fidelibacterota bacterium
GTCAGGGTCCGAGGAAGGCTTCCAGCGTGCCCTCGAGCTCAGTCAAAGCAGTAGGGATGTCCATGAGTGGTATGCGTTTTACTTAACACAGATGGGCCGCTTTGACGAAGCCATTGCCGAGACTAAGCGTGGTATGGAGCTTGACCCCTTCAATCCCTTAATGAGTGCAAGTTTGGGGTGGACTTACTTCGTGGCCCGCCGCTACGATGAGGCTATTGGTCACCTGAAGAAAGTCGTCGAGCTGGCTCCAGACCTCGCAATGACACATATATGGCTATCCTGGAGCTACCTCATGACAGAGCTATATGGGGAAGCCATTGACGAGGCCGAGCAAGCCTTTTCCTTGGATCCCAACCCGATCACCATCGCATTTCTCGCTTATGCTTATGGGGCATCCGGTAGACGGGACGAGGCGCTGAACCTGCTGGATTCATTGCTGGCGCTATCGACACAATTGTGGCTGGATCCTATCATTGTGGCCTTTGCCTATATGGGAATCGGTGAAAATGATCAAAGCCTGGAATGGCTTGAAAAAGGCTATAAGGAGCGCTCACCCATGCTTGTTCACCTTAGATTGTTTCCCCCGGCCGACCACCTGCGCGCCGATCACCGCTTCCAGGACCTGATGCGTCGGATGAACTACCCGGAGTGAGTGTTCGGTTTCAAAACCGCTGAAGCGGTTATAATATGCTTTATCCTTCTGTTAGTCCAGGGCTTAAGCCCTGGACTAACAATCGCATAACGTATGACGGATTCCCTTCAGGGATTTTCGCTCTATACCAGTATTAAATTCGATCCTTCATAGCAGGCACTGAAGAACGTAAGTTCAACGGGAAAAAATCGCATGAAGACCGGTAAGGAAATTCGCCAGGAGTTCATTTCCTTCTTTGAGGGAAAGGAGCACAAGTTTGTCCGCTCAAGCCCGGTAGTGCCTATCGATGACCCCACCCTGTTATTCGCCAACGCCGGAATGAACCAGTTCAAACCCTTTTTCTTGGGGCAGCAGCAGCCCGAGCATAAACGAGTGGTCAACAGCCAGAAATGCATCCGGGTCTCGGGCAAGCATAACGATCTGGAGGAAGTGGGGGTGGACAACTACCACCACACCTTCTTCGAGATGCTGGGCAACTGGTCCTTCGGCGACTACTACAAGGCCGAGGCTATTCAATGGGCCTGGGAACTGTTCACTAAGGTGTGGGAGATGGACGAGGAGCGCCTGTGGGCTTCGGTGCACGAGACCGACGACGAGGCCGCAGCCCTCTGGCCGCAGGTGACCGGCCTGCCACCGGAGCGGGTCCTGCGGTTCGGCGATAAGGACAACTTCTGGGAGATGGGGGAGACCGGCCCCTGCGGCCCCTGCTCGGAGATCCACTACTATGACGGACCGGACATCAGCAAAATGACGGCCGAAGGGATCAACGTCGAGCCGGAGTACAAGGAGCTGTGGAACCTGGTCTTCATCCAGAACAACCGCCTGGAGGATGGGTCGCTGGAGGAGCTGCCTGCCAAGCACGTGGATACCGGCGCCGGGCTGGAGCGTATTGTGGCCGTTATCCAGGGTAAGGGCTCCAACTACGCAACCGACCTGTTCACCCCGATCATAGAGCATATCACAAAGATCACAGGTATTGCCTATACTGAAGATAATGGTACAGCGCACCGGGTCCTTGCCGATCATGTCCGCATGCTGACCTTTTCCCTGGCCGATGGCGCCCTGCCGGGCAACGAGGGCCGGGGGTACGTTGTGCGGCGTATCTTGCGGCGGGCGGCCCGTTTTGGCCGCATGCTGGAACAGCACGAGCCTTTCATCTATCAGCTGGTGGACACCGTTTGCGAGGTGATGGGCGAGGCCTTCCCGGAAATTATCGAGAAGCGCCGGCATATTGAAAAAGTGATAAGGGCCGAGGAAACCGCTTTTGGCGAGACTCTCGACCGGGGATTGGAGATGTTCGCTCGGGCAGTCAGGGATCTTAAGTCCGGCGACGTCATCCCCGGCGAAGTGGCCTTCCGCTTGTACGATACCTACGGCTTCCCGCTTGACCTGACCGAGCTGATGGCCCGTGAGCAGGGCCTGTCCGTAGATACTGCAGGCTTTGACCAGGCTATGGAGGCCCAGCGGGAACGGGCCCGTGCCGGCGGCAAGACCCTTGTCCAGGAGGCCGGAAAGGAATGGGTGATCATCACTGAGGGCAGGAGCTCTGAGTTCGTCGGCTACGATACCTGCGAAAGTGACGCCACCATCCGCAAGTACCGGGTGCATGATGGGGGCAGAGTTGACCTGATCCTCGACCGGACGCCCTTCTATGCCGAATCCGGCGGCCAGGTTGGTGATGCGGGTGTTATCACCGGTCTTGCAGTTACCCTGAAGGTTATTGACGCCCAGAGAATGACTGTCAGTGGTCATGAAGAAATTGTTCACCAATGCGAATTTGACAATAGCCAGACAATTGAGGCTGTCTGTGGCAGCATCGGAACCAATCAGAAACTCACCGCAACCGTTGACCGGGAACGCCGTCAGGCCATCCGCCTGAACCATACCGCCACCCACCTGATGCATAAGGCCCTTAAAGAAGTATTGGGCGAGCACGTCCAGCAGGCCGGTTCCCTGGTAGCACCCGACCGCCTGCGCTTCGATCTGACCCACTACGAGAAAACCAAGGACAGTGAGATTGCTGAAGTCGAGCTCATCGTAAACCGGACAATCCGGGAAAACCGCCCCGTTAATGCCTCGGTTCAAGCGTACGAGACTGCTCGCAAGGGCGGTGCCGTGGCAATATTCGGTGAGAAGTACGGCGACCAGGTCCGCGTCGTGGAGGTGCCGGGATTCAGCATGGAGCTCTGCGGTGGAATCCACGTAGACCGCACCGGCGACATCGGCTTCTTCAAGGTCACCTCCGAGACGGCCCTGGCTGCTGGCGTAAGACGCATCGAGGCTGTAACCGGAGAAGAGGCCTTGCGCTACACCCAGAAACAGGTGGATCGTCTCCAGGACATCCAGAATCTTTTAAAAGCCTCCCCCGATAACCTCGGAAAGAAGGTAAAACAGCTTATTGAGCAGCGGCGCGACCTCGAGCGGCAACTTAAACATGCATCATTACATAAGAGCAAAGATCTGGTAGGAGATCTGGCCGCCAGGGCTGAAGATGCTGAAGGCGTGAAGGTTGTTGCCCGGCGTGTTGAAGAAATTTCGGATATGAACCAGCTGAAGGACCTGGCGGTGGATATAAAGCATCACTTGAAGTCGTCTGTTGTTGTGCTTTATACTGTAGCAAATAATAAGCCGCAAGCCGTTGTAGTTGTCACCGATGATCTGAAAGAAAGAATACCTGCGGGGACCATCGCCAGGGAAATCGGTCAGCTGCTGGGTGGCAGCGGCGGCGGCACGCCCATCATGGCAACCGCGGGAGGAAACGATGTATCCGAGATTGATGCGGCCGTTTCCGCCACTCCGGATGTAATCACGAAAGTGCTTGGATAAGCCCAGTGAGCGACGCCCCCCTGCTCATTTTCGACCGCTCCGTTCCGGGACGGGTTGGACTCAGCCTGCCGAAGTCCGATGTCCCGCCGGTAGAGCCAGCTGAGGTTTTGCCCGCCCACCTGCTGCGCAAGGTCCCGGCGCAGCTGCCGGAAGTATCCGAGCCGCAGATAGTGCGTCACTATATCAACCTGTCCACCAGGAACCACCATGTGGACAGGAACCTCTACCCGTTGGGCAGCTGCACCATGAAGTACAATCCCAAGGTGAACGACGCCATGGCGGGCTTGCCGGGCTTCAGCGGATTGCATCCCGGACAGTCCGAGGCTGCCTGTCAGGGTGCTCTGGCATTGATGTACCGGCTTGAACAAGCCCTGGTAAAGATAACCGGTATGAGCCGCTTTACCCTCCAGCCGGCGGCGGGCTCACAGGGTGAAATGGTGGGTGTGCTCATTATGCGGAAGTATCATGAAACCAAGGGATCCCGTCGCAAATATGTGATCATTCCCGAATCAGCCCATGGCACCAATCCCGCCAGTGTTGTCATGGCCGGCTACGAGACACTGAAGGTTGCCACTGACGGGCGCGGGCGAGTGGACCTGGAGGACCTTCAGGGCAAGCTCAGCGACGAAGTGGCGGGTATGATGCTCACCCAGCCCAACACCCTCGGCCTGTTCGAGGACGAGATCGTCAGCATCACTGGACTCGTCCACGGCGTTGACGGCATAATGTACATGGACGGGGCCAATCTCAACGCCCTGATCGGCCTGACCCGTCCGGCGGATATGGGCTTTGATATTACCCACATCAACCTGCACAAGACCTTTTCTACGCCCCACGGTGGTGGCGGCCCCGGCTCCGGTCCCATCGGCGTGGTAGAGCGGCTGGCGGAGTTCCTGCCCCGGCCGCTGGTTGAAGCCTGTTCCGATGGTACCCACAGGTGGGACGACGTCGGGCCGAATAGCATCGGCCGGGTGCTCTCGTTTTATGGCAATTTCGCCATGATGGTGCAGGCCTATGCCTATATCCTCAGCCTGGGCGAGGAGGGGCTGAAAAGCGTCTCCCGCCGGGCCGTGCTGAACGCCAACTACCTAAAGACCCGTCTGGTGGATATTTTCGACCTGCCTTTCGGAGAAGGCATCATGCACGAGTTCGTCCTCTCCGGCAGCCGGCAGAAAGAGCGCGGTGTCAAGACCCTGGACCTGGCCAAAGCCCTGCTGGACTATGGCTTCCACGCGCCGACGATCTACTTCCCCCTGGTGGTGCCCGAGGCCCTCATGATCGAGCCAACCGAGTCCGAGACCAGGGCCACCCTGGACCGCTTTGCAGCAGTCATGCATGAGCTCGACCGTCTTATCGACGACGATCCGGATAGCCTCCTGGAGGCCCCGCGGAACACCCCCGTCGGCCGCCTGGACGAGACCCGCGCCAACCGTCAGCTGGACGTGCGCTGGCGCGGACCGTAGCATCACCCTGAGCGCCGTCGCCGTGCGATGGCGTGTTTGAATTGCATTAAATGCCCTTCGAGTATTCCTCTTTTCTACTCAGGGAAAGCCCAGGCGCGACCACTTCTATCTCTAACTACTCCTTGGCTTTATATAGTAAATGGCATTACCTTTATATAGCCCTATCAATTATTATCATAAATGTCACGAGGTGACAATGCACGGTTTCCACTATACCAGCCGGTCTCTTATGGGCTTGATCCTCGCCGGTATAGTACTCTTCCACGTGAGTCCTCTACCAGCTCAGAATATACCCATGGCCGTGATAGAGTTGGAGGGAGTCGGAATATCGCGGGCCGTAGCAACCACCCTGACTGATAGACTGCGCAGTGAGCTCCTCCGTTTGGGCACCTTCGATGTGATCGCACGGGGCAAGATGGAGAACACACTTGCCGGGCATTACTTCCGACAGACTGGTTGTATTACTGATGAATGCCTGATAAGAGCTGGTGGTCTTGTGGGTGCCTGGCTGGTAGCGGGTGGTCGTATCAGCCGGAAAGGGACCGTGTACACCGTCTCCGCCCGATTGATTGATGTTGAGACCGGGCAGGTACTGGGGGTCTCTCATTTTGAACTGCAAGGCGGCATTGATGACCTGCTGAACTTCGGAATGAAGCGGGCAGCACTGCTGCTGTCAGGTGACCAGGAGGGCGCCCGGCAATTGGCCGAACAGCAGATATATCAGCCTGCTACGCCGGCAACTCGTACCGGGAGTACCTCCGCCCGGCAGAGACAATTGGCTGTATCGGCGCGTCCCGCCGATACCAAGCCTCGCCGGTGGCAATCACGCATTGGAGCATGGGAAAGCGAATATGACTTCTGTTTTTCATTGCCTTTCTCATACAATTTAGAGGGTGACCTTAACCTGGGGAGTACTAGGCTACAACGAGTTGTCTCGGGAGGGTACCTCTACCGTAGCTATTATGAGGGGGAATATGAGGACTATAGGGAGAGTGAAGGTCTCCTGTATGGTATGCTGGAGTTCCACAAGAATTGGAGTTCGAGCACAGGCAACTCGGGAGTATCCGCTTATTTGGGTATTGGATGTGGTTCTGGTTTTTA
Source organism: Fidelibacterota bacterium (assembly GCA_020354025.1). Taxonomy (GTDB): domain Bacteria; phylum Fidelibacterota; class Marinisomatia; order SCGC-AAA003-L08; family TS1B11. Next base: position 1,328,430 of record CP070638.1, read on the forward strand.
TGAGTCGTATGATGAAGAGTATTACTACGTGGACGGGGATGGATATGATGAGATTGTTTCCTTCCTATTTACGGTTGGCGCTCAGGCTAGAGCCCGGCTGCTCCCGGTTCTCCCGACCTTGGTCGGCGATATCAGTCTGGTAGTTACTCCAAATTATGGAGCATCGACCGTCCTGACGGTTGGCGGGCAGGGCAGCTTCGTCCAGTTGGCTTCCGTATGGGGTTTTATATTTTTCATGATCTTATCGGCCGAGGGAGGCTTCTAGAGTAATACTGCAGCAAATCATCTCTATTGTGTTACTGATATGATCATTATACTTTGCTCACGACAACGTTTCACCATCTCCCCCTTTGGCTTTGTCCACATAAGTCATTACCTTTAGCCACCCATCATCAGCGATTCTCACGTATATCATGAGGAGACAATGACACGTCCACGTCGCACGATTCGTTATTATTTGGGCTTTTTACTGACGGGTACGTTCCTGTTCCAGGTGACGCTCCTCCCCGCCCAGAGTATACCTATTGCTGTGCTGGACTTTGACGGCTTTGGCATATCTCAGACCGAGGCTATCGCCCTCTCTAATCGGTTGCGAAATGAGCTCTTCAAGCTGGGTACCTTTGAGGTGGTTGACCGGGGGATGATGGAGAGTATCCTGGCTGAGCAGGACTTCCAGATGGCGGGGTGTACCTCGAATGAATGCCTGGTTGAGGTGGGCCAGCTTCTGGGTGCCCGGCAGATGGTGGGCGGAAGCATCAGCAAGGTGGGGGAGACCTTCACGGTTTCGGCCCGAATTGTCGATGTGGAGACCGGGAAGGTGCTCCGGGTCTCGGATTACGACCTGCAGGGTGATCTGGACCTACTGCTTACACGGGGGATGGGTGTAGTGGCCGCCCGCCTGGGGGCCGCCGAAGCGCCACGGGCCCCGGACAAACCTCCGTCAGTGCGTGAAACCGATCTGGGAGCCATCTCCCCGCCAGCGACTTCCGTCCAAACCCACCCCTGGCAGCCGCTCATCGGATTGACTCCCCGAGGCCAGGAGTCCTTATCAATGTTGCTTAGCTATGACATCCCCGCGAAGTGGCGCCTGTGGCTGGTCGATATACAGCCCTTTCTCTCCATTGGCTCCCTGCACCAGGGCTATTACGCCAGTGATTTCGATATAGCTGACAGCAGCGGGTGGTCCGAAGATGAATATGAGGACATGTATTATGGTCTGTTGGGCGTTGCCGCCCGGTGGGCCACCCCTGACGAAAGCCTGCGCCTGGCGGCCTATATTGCAACCGGAGCGGGCATCTTTGATTATTATTACTACTTTGAAAGTTATCAGGAGTTTAGCGGAATATATGAAACGCTCGATTATAGCTCCGATGAAGACGGGGGGCTTGGCTGGATCTTTACGACTGGGGCTCAGGTAGTTGCAAAACTGCCGGTCATCCCCACCTTGGTTATCGATACCCGCTTCTTATTGACACCGGTCTTGGGTCCTTCCATGGCCGTATCGCTGGGAATGCAGCTGAATACCTGGCAGGTGGGGATTGTTGCCGGTGGTTTTCTCATGATACTTATTGGTGCTGATTAGATCATTCCCTTCATATCTCGTACTTGGCTTTGTACGCATAAGTCATTACCTTTGCCTACCCTCATCAGCAATTCTCACGTAAGTCAAGAGGTAACGATGACACGTCCACGCTTAATAATGAAGTCCTATTCGAGCCTACTACTTGCCGGTGGCGTCCTGTTCCAGATGACATTCCTCCCCGCCCAGAATATCCCCATCGCAGTCATGGATTTTGACGGCCGGGGGATCAGCGATATCGAGGCCTCCGCCCTGACAGACCGCCTGCGCAATGAGCTCTTCCGGCTGGGTGCCTTCGAGGTGGTCGAACGCGGTTTGATGGAGAATATCCTCACCGAGCAGGACTTCCAGCTGACCGGCTGCACCTCCAACGAGTGCCTGGTGGAAGTGGGCCGCCTGCTGGGTGCCCGGCAGATCGTGGGGGGGAGCATAAGTAAAGTCGGCGGAACCTTCACCGTCTCGGCCCGGCTGGTGGATGTCGAGACCGGGAAAGTGCTGGGGGTTTCGGACTTTGACCTGCGCGGCGAGCTTGATGACATGCTGACGACCGGAATGCAGCAGGTAGCGGTTATGTTATCGGGAGAGCAGGCCGTTGCGGAACGGCAAGTCCAGACCTTCGAACCTCCCCGGCCCAGGCGGGCAGTTGTTTCGGGGCGTACCCCTTGGCAGGTACTCATCGGTATTCCTGCCGGGGAGGGAGGATATGGCGCCGAGGCGTCCAAGTTTATCGGTAGCGGCTGGCCCATAGGACCGGTTCACCTGCGACCGGCGTTCTCTGGAGGGCTTCTTGATCGGTGGTGGGAAGACACGGAGTACGAAGAATACTACTACGATTTCCGAGGGTACCTGTCCCTGACAGGGCATGGGGTTATGGAAAGGGATCGCATCGGTGGAAGTATATATCTAGGGCTTGGCCTGAGTGTGGGTGAGTATTGGGAGGAAGTTGAGGGGGATGATTGGTACAGCGATGAAATGGAATTGCTGCTCTCCTTGGGCGCGCAACTGAGGCTGCGATTCATCGACACGCTTCATCTCCTGGCCGACACCCGGATAGTCTCTACCTCCAACTACGGGGCATCCTTCATGTTTCAAGTCGGGCTCCAGCGTTAGGGACAGGTTCATTTGTAGTCTAATTCCCCTATAAACGGTAGTGATGATGTATTGCTGTCGCGCTAATCACTTATTACCGGTGTTTCCTCGTGTGATTCTCCTTTATAGCCGGGTCTCAGTATTGCTAGCCCAAATCCTTTACTTAGATCAGAACAGACCACGGAGGCCGTCGGCCTCTACGGCCAGGTTTAGCACTTATGTTTAGGAATTGGGGCTAGAGGCTCGAAACTAGGAACTCGAAACTGGAAACTCATAGACCAACCATGCGCACCATCATCCATACTGACAAAGCCCCGAAAGCCGTCGGCCCTTATAGCCAGGCCGTATGCTGCGGCGAGCTGATCTTCACCGCCGGGCAGATACCCCTTGATCCCTCCACCGGCAAACTGGTTGACTGCCCCTTCGAAGAGCAGGTTGAGCAGGTTCTGCGGAACCTGTCCGGCATCCTCACCGCCGGTGGCAGTGACCTTGACCACGTAATTAAGTTCACCGTCTTCCTCAGCGACTTGAGCAACTTTCCAATCCTTAACCAGGTCTTCGAGAAACACTTTACCAAGGACCCGCCGGCCCGCTCGGCCGTGCAGGTGGCGGCCCTGCCCCTGGGGGCCGAAGTGGAAATCGAAGCGGTGGCGCTGAGAGAATGAAGCAGGTCCTCGTCATCGCCAATCCGGCCGCCTCCCGTGGTGGGGCGGTCAAAGCGCTGGTGAAGGTACGCAAGCTTGCCAAGGCGCATAAGGACTGCTGCGATTTCGACTTCATGGTAACCGAGAATCCCTTGCACGCCACCGAGCTGGCCCGGACCCACGCGCGCGACTACGACCTGGTGGCCGCCTTTGGCGGTGATGGTACCGTCAACGAAGTGGTACAAGGTCTGGTTGGCGGGAATACCCCGCTGGCGGTGATCCCCTTCGGGACGGGCAATGACTTTGCCCGCAGCGCCGGAATACCGATAGGCCTCGAGGAAGCCATTGGAGTGCTTTGTCGCGGGACACCTGCGCCGATTGATCTAGGCTTTGTCAATGGGCGCTATTTTGTCAATGCGACGGGCATAGGCTTTGATGGGCGGGCCAACTACGAGGCTGAGCAGATCACGTGGCTCAAGGGACCGCCAGCCATCTTGCTGGCCATTTTTCGTACTCTCAGGTACTGGAAAGCCGTTCCAATGACCCTGGCCGTTGACGGCCAGACCATCTCAAGCGTGTCCTACCTTGTTGGCATCGGCAATGGGCCATTCATCGGCGGGGGACTGAAACTTACCCCCGATGCCCGCGTTGACGATGGAAAGCTGAGCGTTTGCCACGTGGCTGATATCTCACCCCTCAAGGTCATTTTAAATTTTGGCCGTCTCAAGACGGGTACTATTGGTAAACTCTCGGAAGTGACCCATTTGTCAGGTGCCAATATCATCGTAGAGAGCGAGCTCCCCATGCCGGTGCACGTGGACGGGGAGGTGCAAGGCCTGGATATCCACAAGCTTGATATACGGATATTGCCCAAGGCCATCCAGCTGGTGCGGAATCCTTAGTGAGAACACTAAACTGCCTGTTGTTTGTGGTGGTGCTGGCCACAGTCTTTCCTGGTTCTGCTAGAGGGCAGACAGAGGCAGATTCGACGGCGCAGCCTGACACTACTCAGCGCACACCCAATCCCCGGACCGCCCTCATGCTGGGATTGATCCCCGGCGGGGGACAGATCTATAACGGGATCTATGACGGGATCAACGATGGGAAATGGTTAAACGGGAAATGGTTGAAAGCTCTCATCGTGGTAGCCGTAGATGGATACTATATTCGTCTGTTTCAACAGAACAGGGACTATTATAATCGTTACGATGAGTTCGATCCCCCATTGCCATTTGAAAGGGAACATTATCTTGGTGAGCGAAACAGGTTAGCCTGGCGGGTCTTGTTTGTCTATATTCTCGGCTTGTTGGATGGCTATATAGACGCACATTTGAGTACTTTTCCGCCAGATTCGTCGTATCAGGCCCAATCACTACCGCCATCCAACCAGCCTGTTGAGGAGGATCAATGACCAGGACGCGAGAACACTGGGGCAGCCGCATCGGCTTTATCCTGGCGGCGGCGGGATCGGCCGTCGGTCTGGGAAATATCTGGAAGTATCCCTATATGGCCGGCCAGCACGGCGGGGCTGCCTTCACGCTGATCTACCTGATCTGTATTTTCGTGGTGGGATTGCCGATCCTGCTGGCCGAATTCGCCATGGGGCGGCGTACCCAGCTGAATCCGGTGGGCGCCTTCCGGACCCTGTCCGGCAATAAGACGTGGAAATGGGTCGGATTCCTGGGGGTGTCGGCGGCATTCATTATCCTCTCATTCTACAGTGTTATTGGCGGCTGGACAATCAAATACACCTTTCTGGCCCTGCTTGGTGCCTTTGGTGATTTTACTCCGGGTAGCGATGTTTCCGCTCGTATGTATGACGCGTTCATTAATAAACCCTTTGAACCGGCCCTCTGGCATCTGCTTTTCATGGCACTGTGCATCCTGATCATCGCCAGGGGCGTGAAAAGCGGTATTGAGCGTTGGAGTAAGATCCTGATGCCGCTGCTGCTGGTCATCCTGGTGGTCCTGGTCATCCGGGGTATCACCTTGGAAGGTTCCATGGAAGGGATACGATTCCTGTTTCAACCCAAATGGGGCGATCTGGGTGCTAGCGGGGTGGTAGCGGCCTTGGGGCACGCTTTCTTCACCATTAGTCTTGGGATGGGCGCCATGATCACCTATGGCAGCTATCTGCAGCCCGATTCGGATCTGCTCAAGTCCGGTCTGGCAATTATCCTGCTTGATACGGCCATCGCGCTTCTGGCCGGTATTGCCATTTTCACCGCGGTTTTCGCTTTCGGCGAGAATCCGGCCGAAGGTGAAGGCCTGATCTTCGTGGTGTTGCCAACCCTTTTCCCCCAAATCCCAGGCGGTTCCATTTTCGGTATACTATTCTTCTTCTTGCTTTTTGTTGCAGCCCTCACTTCCGCCGTCTCAATTTTGGAGGTGGTCACAGCATATTTCATCGACGAGAAGGGCTGGAATCGGTCCCGGACTACCTTTCTTTTCGGCGGTATCATCGCCTCCATCGGCGTGCTTGCCTCTCTGTCACTAAGCGGCTACAATATCCTTTCGCCGCTGGGCGATCTCACCTTTTTTGGTCTGCTTGATACGGTGTCATATAAGTACATGCTTCCTGTAGGCGGATTCCTGACCGCCGTTTTCGTGGTCGTACGTTGGGGAGTCCCTCAGTTCATCGAGGAGCTTATCAGCGGTACCTCGCTATCCCGTGCGCCGGTACCGGTGGTGACGACTTTCTTCGTGGTGGCAGGCCTAGTAGTGGCTTATATCCTTTTAAGCGAAGTCTGGGTGGTTGTAAAATCATGGTTCGTATGAGCAAGGTATATTTATAACCTATGTGTGGCATAATCGGCATATACGGCAATCCTGAGGCCGCCACCCTGGTCTATTTGGGCCTTTATGCCCAACAACACCGGGGGCAGGAGGGCGCTGGGATCGTCTCCTATGATGGTGAGCAGGTCCACCGGCATATGGGGCAGGGCCTGGTTGCCGATGTCTATTCGGACCCTGGTACCCTGCAAGCGTTGCCAGGCTCGTTGGCCATTGGGCACACCCGCTACTCGACCACAGGTGGATTGGATGCTAAAAACATCGGCCCACTGCTGTTCAACGTCGAAGAAACACCCGTCTCCGTCGCTCACAACGGTAACCTGGTGAACCTGGGAGCCATGCGCCGGCAGCTGCAGAAAGAAGGGGCCATATTCCAGACCACCACGGATACCGAAATCATAGTTCATCTTATGGCCCGGGCTTCGGGGGAAAGGATGGCGGACCGTTTGTCGGCGGCACTGGAGCAGGTGGAAGGGGCCTTTTCCCTGCTCGTCCTGACCCATGAAGGAATTATCGCCGCCCGGGACCCGTACGGCTGGCGACCGTTTGTCCTGGGCAGGCTGGGGGATACCTGGGTGGCGGCGTCCGAGACCTGCGCCCTGGATCTCATCGGTGCCAAGGAGCTGCGCGATGTTGAGCCGGGAGAGGTCCTGCTCATCAACGACGATGGCCTCCAGACCGTTCACCGCCTCCCCGAACAACGCCCCAAGCATTGCATCTTCGAGTACATTTACTTTTCCCGGCCCGATTCCCGCATTTATGGAGCTAATGTGGACAAACTTCGCCGCAAACTGGGCAAAACCCTGGCCGAAGAGGCCCCGACTCCCACGGCGGATATTGTCATATCAGTGCCCGACTCCAGTAACACCGCCACCGTAGGCTATGCCTCCCGCAGCGGGATCAAACACGAAATTGGACTGATCCGCAACCACTACGTTGGCCGGAGCTTCATTCGACCCGAACAGGAACTCCGGGACCTTACCGTCAAGCTCAAGTTCAATACCGTTAAAGGTGTCCTGGCAGGCCGGGAAGTGGTTATTATTGACGACAGCATCGTCCGTGGTACCACCATGCGCAATCTCGTGCGCCTGCTGCGTGAGGCTGGGCCTAAAAAAGTGCATGTACGGATCAGCTCGTCGCCTATCAGGCACCATTGTCAATTCGGTTTGGATTTCCCCACTGAGGAAGAGCTGATAGCCAACCAGCGGACCAAGGATCAGATCGAGGCCTACCTGGGCGTCGATAGCCTGATGTATCTGTCTCTGGAAGGCATGCTGACCAGCATGGATCAGCCGCCTGACCATTTCTGCACTGCCTGCTTTTCAGGTGAATACCCCATTACCCTGAATGAAGTGGGTAGAAAGGATGCATTTGAACCGTCCAAGCCGGAATTCGACGATCACTGATCCTTATATTTTCACCATGACGAATTCTACCCGCGCACAAACCGAACCAGGCAGTCTAGGAAGGCTCCTTGACCGCCTGTTGGGGAGGTTTTATTCCCGGCTGGATTGGCTTTTCCTGTTGCGGCCGGTCGTCCTCATTCCTATCTGGGCCGCCACCGCAGCCGGGCTGGGTGTAGGCCACTGGCTCTCACGATCTAGCCTATTCTGGCACGTAGCCTGGGATTGGCGCATATTCCTGCTGTTCATTGGCGTGACCTTGATCACTGGAGCAGCCTTTATCTGGATTCAATTACAGGTAGGCGGAGAGACGGAAATCAAAGGATACCCCTCGATGCTTGAGGAGGGCGGCCTATCTCCCGCGAAGGCTCGACGTCTTTTATGGATCGCTCTGGGGCTGGGTTTGGTGCTGGTTTTACCTGGAGGTTGGTTGGCATTCCTGGCGGGCGTGGCCCTATTTCTGATATGGGGTTTGCTTTACGGATCCACTCACTTCTTGTGGAAAGGTCGACCGGCTGTTGAGACTATCATCCATGCCCTGGCCGGTGTTGCCCTGTTCTACTTGGGCTGGGCTGTCAGCGGAGCCCCGCTGGAGACCAGTCTGAATCTGGCAGCGCCCTACGTTCTGGCCTTTACCAGCGTCGCCGCGCTGACCGCTATCATGCCCGGTCCCCGCTATCCTAAAGACAAGGCCCGGCCAGGCAATACAACTATCTCCATCGCCCTTGCGGCTGCTGCCCTTATGGCTGTCGCGGCAACTGTCTGGGGATATCGCAACGGCGACCCGGTGATATCAACAACCGCTGTTCTCACCCTCCCCTTCTATGCGGTTGCGCTATTCTATCGTCGGGAGATCGACGTTGTACGAACCAGCCGTTATTCCGTCTTGATCTTTGTGATTTTCGTAGGCGCCCGCTATCCGCTGTTGTTCATACCGGTAATAATCACTTTTTACCTGTCCCGGTACTACTATCGGCGGCGCTTCGGATTCGTACACCCAGCCTTTCACGTCGAGCACGATTAGTTTCCTTAATACCCTTTCCCATCACCCTTGACAAACTGGCCAGTTTCTCGATAGTCACGGTATAGACCCCCCAGGTTTCCTCCACCTTGCCGCGGATGAGGAACAACCGTTCCCAGCGCACCAAGTCGTTGAATAGCTTATACTTGGTGGGGAAGAGGACGCACTCGAACAGGTCTGTCCGGTCCTCGAAGGTGAGGAACTCCATGGGTTCACCGGCCCTGGTCTTCACCGTCTTGGTGGTGAGGCACACCCCCGCCAGGGTAATGGTACGCCCTACACAGCGGCGGATATCCCTGGCCGGAGTCACCCGTCCCTTGAGCGCTTCCTGGAACGGTTCCAGGGGATGCCAGGAAACAGGGTAGCCGAAGGACTCCATCTCCATGTCGAATTGCTGCTGCTCGGTGAGAGGACGCATGGGCGGGCGGCGCCTTCCCCTGCCATCTGAGTGTGTTGGACAATGCAGCTGGCCCTCCATGCCCGCCAGCACACTACTGGAAACCTGAGTACGGGCATCGGCGGGTGCCTGGTGCTCCATCAGCTGCAGCAGCAGGTCGGGTCGGGAGTGGCCCACCAGGCTGGAGTCACCGGATAGGCCCGTTCCCAACTCATCAAAGCAGCCGGCACGGATAAGGGCCCGGCTGTCGGCAAAGGGAATGTCGCAGCGGTCCAGGAAATCGGCCAGGGAGGTGAAATCACCCCGCTTCCGCTCCTTGAGGATAGCTTCGATACTGCCTGCCTGGAGGGACCGGATCTCCATGAAGCCCACCCGGATCTTGTCCCGGTGTCCCTTCCATTCCCGGAGGCTGCGGTTGATATGGGGCAGTAGGATGGTCACGCCCCGCCGCCGGGCCTCGCTCATATAGGCGTATGGCGAGTAGTACCCGCCCCGGTTGGAGATCACCGCCGCGAGAAACTCGGCCGGATAGTGGGTCTTCAGGTAGGCGCAGGTGAATGACAGCATGGCGTAGGAGGCCGAGTGGGGCTTGCAGAATGAATACCCCTGGAAGCTCTCAATCATGTCCCAAATTTGGCGTACCATATCCTCGTTATAGTCGCGGCTAATTGCCTGTGAGATAAACTTCTCCTTTAAGGTGGGGATCATGGGGCGGAGGGACTTCTTGGTGCCGATTTTGCGCAGGGTGTCAGCCTCGCTGTAGGAGAAACCCGCCAGCGCCACCGCCGCCAGGAATACCTGCTCCTCGTAGACCATGATGCCGTAGCTTTCGTTCAGGAAGTCCAGGTCGGGGTGGAGCAGCTCCCAGGGAGCGCCATGGATGCGTTCGATGAGCAGGTTGATGAATCGGTTGGCGGCGGGCCGGATGATGGAAGAGTAGATCACCACGTGCTCGAAGTCCACTTGGCCGGCCCTGGCCAGCAGCTGGCGGGTGGCGGGACTCTCGATGTAGAAAATGCCCATGGTGCGCCCCTGCTGCATGAGGGCGGCAGTTCTGGCGTCCCCCATGGGTTGAATGTGGTGATAGGACAGGTGGTCCTGGGACCGGCGGTAGAGATTTATGTGACGCAGACAGTCCCGCACCACCGCCAGGGAGCGGTTGCCCAGAAGGTCGATCTTCACCAGCCCGGCGTCTTCCACCTGGTCCTTTTCCCATTGGACAATGGGCACACCCTTCGGAGCGGTGAGCACCGGCACGTACCGGCGGATCTCGTCGGGCACCACGATAACGCCCCCGGAATGCACCGACGGGTAATGAAATATCCCTACCAGCCGCATGGCCAGGTTGAGGATGCGTTGCAGGGTATCGTCCAGGTTGAGTGCGGGTGCGGATGCGGTCTCCAGGGTGGGAAGGCTAGTGGTGTCCAGGTGCAGGGGATGGATATCCCGGCCGAAGAGATTGGCGTGTCCCGCTTCGGCGAACACCAGGGCGATGCGCCGGGTCACCGCCAGGATCTCCTCGTTGGAAAGGCCGAAGACCTTGGCTACTTCCCGCACGGCGGCCCGGGGCTGAAGCGTCACGTGATTGGCCACCATGGCCGCCCGCTCGCGGCCGTACTTTTTGAAAACGTAGGCCAGCACGTCGTCCCGCTCATCCCAGGCGAAGTCCACGTCGATGTCGGGCAGGTCGGTGCGCTCCTCGTGCAGAAACCGTTCGAAGGTGAGGTTGTGGCGCAGGGGGTCCACCTGGGTGATGAACAGGCAGTAACTCACGATGGAGGCCGCGCCGCTCCCCCGGCCGATGGTGAGGCGATTCTGGCCCACGATGTCGGCTACTACCAGGAAATAGGGCGCGAACCCTTTGCGGCCGATCAGGTCCAGCTCCTTTTCGATGCGGGCCACCACCTCGGGAGCCAGGGGAGAGTGGTAGCGCCGGACGGCTCCGGCATAGACCAGTCGTTGCAGTTCGGCGTTGGCATCACTACCCGGTGCGGCTCCAGGAAAGATCGTGGCGGAGAAGTCCCACTCGGTCTGGCACCTCCGGGCCAGGGCGGCGGCATTGTCTATCGCCTGGGGACAGTGGGGATAGCGGCGGCTTATCTCCGCCTCATCGGCAAAGTGGTGGGCGGAGGACTTGAGCTCCCACTGGGGCAGGTCGGAAAGGCGCTCGTTCCGGTCAATGGCCCGCAGGAGGTGATAGAGCTCGGCGTCTTCGGCTGCCAGGAAACATACCTCGCCGGTGGCTACGGGCTCCAGCCCCAGCTCGTCGCAGGCGGTCAGGATAGGGGTGCTGTCCCGGCCGGGGCGCAGCTCGCCGTAAATGTGGTCAGCGGACAGGATACCGGCTAGGCGCTGGAGCAGGGTCGGATAGGGACACAGCACGAACAGGCCCTCGCCGAAGGTCTCCAGCAGGGTTGCCAGGTCGCTGTCCGGTTCATCGTGGACCCGCGACAGGAGGCGGCAGAGATTGGCGTACCCCTCATGGTTATCCCCGCCAGAGACGGGGTTTTCCACCAGGAGCACCACGTCCTGGGCCGGTGGTGTATCGGGACTACCGCCCAGCAGCACGTGGGTGCCGCAGACGGGCTGCAGGCCGGCCTGGTGGGCCAGCTGGGTAAAGCGCACGAACCCCCACAGACCGTTTACATCCGTGAGGGCCAGGTGGCTCATGCCCAGCTCCCGGGCCCGGTCCACCAGGGCCTCAATGGGGACCGTCCCCCGCATGGGAGAGGCGTGAGAGTGGACGTTCAGGTGGCAGAACATCTTCGCTTCTTCTCAGTTCCAGGCATCTTCCTTCAGTCCCTCTCTCAGGTAGAGGGAGCGGGTGGGGGGGCCGTCGCCTGCCCCGGCGGCAGCGCGCTGGCCGGCAGCATCCCGCCACTCCCGTGCTTCCGGCGGATGGTGTCCAGGGCCTGGGTGAGGCGCTCCTGTCGCTCCTCCTGTCGGGGCCCGAAGAGGGATATCTGCTCGGCGAAGGACTGCAGGTTGTCGGCGTCCACCGTCAGGGCCCGCACCCGACCCCGTCGCCGGTTGGCCCGACGGTAAAGACCCACCAGCTCCTGCACCACGGTGATGGCGTCGTTGCGCGGTAGCCGGCCGCGGGCACTGTGCTCGTAGCCGTCGGTATAGTGCACCTGGAGCGTCACCCGCCGGGCCGTGCGCCTCGACCGCCGCAATTGATAACCTACCGTCTCCGCCAGCAGCTGCACCGCCCCGTGAAGCCGGTCCTCGTCGTTGGTGTCCTCCGGGAGGGTGTACCGCTCCACGATGCGGTCCGATCCCGTGCCAAGTTGGGCGGGCCTTACCACTGACGTATCAATACCCCGGGCCTGGGCCGTCACCTGCCGGGCGAAGGGGCCGAACACCGCCCGTTGCGGATACTCCCACATGATCAGCCGCTGCACGTCCTCGACGATGAGCAGGTTGAGGTCTCTCAGGGCACAGCTCACGGGCTTTTCCCGGGCCACGGGCAGGATGGCGCTCTGCAAAGGGGCCAGGAACACCGGCTCGTCCCCGTGGGGGACCTCCAGCACCGGGTCGTCACGAGAGACCCGCGTGGCGATGGCGCTCACCAGCTTGTTGCGGCCGATGCCCACCCGGGGGATCAGGTCCAGCTGGGCGACCATGTCCTCGGCCAGGAGATGGCCCGCCCGGTCAAAAGAGCGGTAAATGCCCGTCATGCCGCTCATGTCCAGGAAAAAGCTGCCGTACCCCGCCGGCTCCACCGCCGGTGAAAACCGCACCAGGCGGCTGAAAAGCATCCCCTGCACCTTCTGGTACAGGGACGCGTTGAAGGGCAGCAGCACGGCGATCCGTGAGACCTTCCGCGCCAGCGAGACCCGCATGCCCTGGACCAGCCCCTCCTCCCGCGCCTCGGACGAAAGGGCCAGGATGGTGCCGTTCTGCGCCGGGGAGGTGATAACGGCGATGGGCCGGGTGGCTAGGGTGGGGTCCACCAGACGCTCCGCCTGCACGGCGAAGTGTGCCAGCCGCGTATGGAATACCCGGGTGAGCATGGCCTAGAACCTGCGGATGACCCCGATGGCCACCCCCTGGATGCGGAAATCGTCCTCGGGGGCGATGGTGATGACCGGGTAGTCGGGGTTGGCCGGGTGCAGCTCCACCTGCCCGCCCCGGCGCATCAGGCGCTTGAGGGTGGCCTCGCCGTCTATCAGGGCCACCACCATCTCCCGGTGGCGGGCCTCATCCACCCGCCGCAAAATGATCACGTCACCGTCCAGTACCCCGTCGCCCGCCATGGAATCACCCTGGACCTTCAGGGCGTAATGGTCCGGCCCTGTCAAGGTGGGGGGGACCTCCACGGTCTGGTCATCCGGCAGGGCCTCGATGGGCTTCCCCGCCGCGATGATCCCCGCCAGGGGGATTTCCAGGGGTGTATCCGGCGCCTGAGGCGCCACCTCCAACGCCCGCTTGCCGTGGTAGCCCTTGGTATTGACCAGGTATCCCGCCCGTGTCAGCGCCCGCACGTGGTAGCCCACCGTCGACAGCGACCGCAGCCCCAGCGCCGCCCGGATCTCCCGGAACGAGGGAGAGGGACCGCCTGCCTCAATGCGGGTGTGTATGTAGTCGAAAACCTGCTTCTGCCGGGTGGTCAGCATGGTGTTGCGCCTCCTTCTGCAAATAGAACATTAATCGTACATTAAAGTTCCTAAGAAATCGGGCTAAAGTCAAGAGGACACTTACCGGCTCGCTAGAGAGCTGCCTGTCTGGACTTGCCGTATCTAGGACGCAGGGGCTCCGAATCCTCGATACTTACTCGTTCCATTTTACTTGGGTAGGAAAGGGGTGGGCCTTATCTTTTGTCTATAAGTGCGCCCTGTTCCTCATAACATACAAATTCAAAGGTATCATCCATGTTGAATCAACCACTTAGACCCCTGGCTATTACCGTGGCAGCCGGTGGTATCTGGGATGCCTTTTTAGGCATCGGTTATGTCTTTCTGATCGGGACCGGACGGAGCATCGACCAGCCGCCACCCTTAACGGGCTTCTATGCCATCTTCATTGGGCAATTCTTCCTGGCTTTCGCTTACCTTCAGTTGCTGTCTGCCTTCAATATCCGCCGCTATCTTATCACTGTCGGGGTGGTTGCCTTTGGCAGGCTGTTCTATCTGGTCCAGATGGTCCTGTTCACCCTCCTGGTCGGCGGTCTCACGGGATTATTCTATCTCGGCGCCGTCATCGACGCCGCTTTGGTCGGTTTGTGCTTCTTCTTCGCTCTGAGGGGCGGCCGCCAGCTGCGCGATCTCTTCTTACCTGCCCGGGGTCCGATTGTCGAGAGCTGATAGCCAATCACGGATTACCACCCCGCGGTGGGGATGAGGTCTATCAGGTGGGATGGAACTTCAAAGCTTATCCCGCGTTATGGAGCGAAATCGGACGTGAATAGGTTGTGATATTTGATCACATCCGCCTCACATCTTGCTTGATATAAAAAGGATCAGGCTTTAAGATTATGCTATCAACCACGCTTGTATAGCGGTCTTTCGTGAAATGTTCTAATCTGGAGGGATACCAAGTGATCCGATCCAACCGGTATCGTAGAATACTTTTGCTGTCCTTGGCGGTGGCACTCTGTTTGTCCTTCGTCACCATGGCTCGTGCAAATATCAATTTCTTCGTCAACGTGATGCGGAACCTTCAGCATTACCGGGTGTCGGGCGAACTGGTCAGCATGGACCTGGAGGGGAAGGGGACGGGGAATCTGACGTTCAACCTGACCTTGCCCAGCCGGCGCACTAACACAGATGAGGTTATCATGTATGGGTACTTGTCCACCGGGTATGCCATCAAACGCACCGGATTGAAGGTAAGGACGATCAATGTGTCTGCTATTATTCCCTCCGCCGGTGATCAGATGATTTGCACCACGACAAACGCTGATCTGTTGGCTCGGGTGATATCGGAAGAGATCGATCCTCACCGGTTCCTGGGGGAGATCGAATGGATCAAATAAGGGGTGAAGTAACGATATCACCCCCTGACACTTTAAGAGCCCTGCCCCGTCGGTGGGGCTTATTCATTCAGGGAGGGCAAAATGCCCGGTAGCCAGCTGAAGACAGTCCAATATTTTCTTGACTTCTGCCCAGGATAATTGTATCCTGATATGAGAATTGAAAGAGCGAGTTCCAATGCGCTATAGGACGGTCGTGGCCGCTTTCCCGGATAGGTTTTCCCCGGAGCCTGTTGTACGGGCACTGGCTTCGCAGGTGCTGATCCATGCTGTGGGCTCGACGGTCTACGATGCCGTTGACTATTTCGAGCGCGCCCTGTTCAGAGGCGGGCTCGGCACGCCCTGCCGGGTCACCCGGCGCGTTCCGCTCCGAGCGATCACGAGCCTGCACAACAGCGACGGCATGCGGGACCTGCCGCAGATAGCGGGCATGATAAGGCAAATCCTCGCCGGCGGCGATGTCCTCCACGTGAGCGGACTGCCCAATATGAAAGTAGTAGTCACCTGGGAGAACGAAACGGTGCTCTTCGATGGGCACCACACTGTGATGGCCTACCTGGCCACCGGGCGTAACTACCTGGACGAAGTGCCGCACCTGATTGTGCATGATGGGAAACGCCGGGTGGCGGACCGGGAGATACTTGTGTTCTTCGGAACTCATTCAAAGGAGCTGACGCCCTCAGACTGGAGGGATTATGTAATCAACTGGCAGGCGCCCGCGGATCATCAGCTCTGCTGGCGGACACAGGGCAATGTTGGCGAGCTGTTCGACACACTTTATGCCCAGATCTCCGTACTGAACACGCTGCCGACCATATCGGCGGATTCCACCTTCAGTGATTAACTCCATGCGCTAGACCCGAACGGGTAGCGCCGTGGGGGCAAGTTCCACACCTTATCCTTTCACATGCGATGCCAACCGGTGCAGTAAATTCCGTCTGTTGCAATAGGATCGAGCATCAAAGGAGACTGTCATGCCATACCACCTGGGCCGCCTTATTGATCACGTCCATCTGCGCGTCGCCGACCTGGAGCAGAGCAAGCGTTTCTACACCGCCGTGCTGGGCGCGCTGGGTCTGTACCTCATTGGTGAGGGCGAGGGCTTCTTCTACGCCGATGAACTGTTCGTGAGTGACGACGCCGAACCCACGGCCCGGGTGCACCTGGCCTTCCAGGCTGATGGTCCGGAGAGCGTTCGAGGGTTCTATGAGGATGGCCTCGAGGCGGGGGGCCGGGACAACGGCGCGCCCGGTGAACGCTACTACCATCCCGGCTACTACAGCGCCTACCTGCTCGATCCTGACGGCAACAACATCGAGGCCGTCTACCACGGCCCCGCGGAGCGCTCGGTTCCCTCAGTACTGGTCACGCCGGTCGAATAAGCACCCGCTGTCAGCGGGTGCTAGGAGACAGACTATATCCGTTCTCCCGGCACCAGTCAGCAGCGGTAATCCACTCAGCTCCCGGCCTTTCGACTTCGCTCATGGCAGGCCCCCTCAATATTAACTCACCCCCTTAATCCCCCTCTCTTCGTATGGGAGGGGAAGACACAGCCGCCCCGCCTGTTTAATTAACTGTAGCTTTCTTATAATTACCATAATAAGCTTGATACATTACAATACGCTATGTACATTATGCTTGTGGCTTTATTTCGAAGACTACAATGTTAATTGATAGACTACAGTGCCGCTGAGGTACTGGTCATAGTCCCGCCTAAGTAATCAAGTATCTGCGTCTGTAATTATCTCGACTTAATGACGAGTGCCTATGGCTCTAGCCTTCACTTACGCTTGCTTATTCCAGCGTGAAGAGCTTGGCGGACAGTCTCTGAGGTGTGGGAAGAATTCGTGTCATGGGTAGACCATATAAATAGAAACTAGACTCTTGGGGAAGAAGGGAGATATATAAATGGGAGAGCCTTTCAGCTTTACAGTGCTAGTATCAGCAGTGTGTGGTCTGGTAATGGTAGTAGGTGGAATAGCTTTGCTGTGGCGAGGCGCAATCTCCCTCGATACCGTCTCGAATACTGAGGCGCTATCTGTGGAATGGAAAAAACAATTTCGATTAACAACTCACGCGCCTGCTTTGGCCCTTTTCATTATCGGACTCGGCTTTATTGTTGTACCGTTGTGGATGGCGAAGCCAAAAGCTCTACCAATCGTTGAGATTACAGGCGAAAAGGATGAAGGCATTTCTCAGCCAATCAGGCTAATAATCGAAACCGAACCATGGATATCGGGGAAGCCGCATGAACAAATGATTGAAGAGGAACTAGATCTTAGTAACATTATCCTGGTGATTAAAGCGACAGCAGCACTTCATAATGAGCAGGAGCAGCGGCGGATTCCCTTAGGTAGACTCTTAGGAGGTGATCTAGATTTAAGTAAGATCGAACTTCAACGTGTTGTCGGCGAAATTTCAGCGACTGCGAATGAAGAATTGATCGATTCACTCCCGATAATAGCATCACCATTACATAAAGCAGGAGCTTTCGGAAAATGAATAAGAATAGCCGAATAGAATATTATTTCTTCTTGTTGCTTTTGACATTTTTCTTCTTTTCACAACTAAATGCCAAACGCGGTAATACCGTAGAGGTGAGTGGACGTGTTCTTCTTGAAAGGAATAATAATGTCGTACCGGTTCCTGGCTTAACCGTATATCTTGTAAGTGAGAGATATGGAAGAAGCGTAGCCAAAATAACTGATAACAGGGGCAGATTCTCTTTTCGGGAAATACCGCGTGACGGAATCCCCTACTACATAGAGGTCTATTCAAATAGAGAGTTGCTGTATCGCAGGCAATTAGATGTCCAGAGCGACACCGAGCACGAGGTTCGGCTCAGGTAAGAATACGGTCTAACTTTCGCTTCGCCCAATGGGTGTGTTGAGCCCGGAAGGCCATGATCTGTTCTTCCACCCCCCTCGGTGCACCATTGGGGTACCGTCTGGGCGCTTGGCTGCGGTTGCTCAACGCCGCCGTCCCGCCCTTTTTATTCCAAAGGGATTCCACCGAAAGCTCCTTCTCCCTGATAGGGGAGGCCAGAGCCTGCCCTGAGCGACGACAAAGAAGGAGTCGAAGGGGAGGGTGAGGTCTTCTACTGCCTGCCAGCTCATGATATTCCAATATATTGTTGACTATAGTCAAGCAAACTCGTATACTGGTAAAAGTATAAAAGCAGTATCTCAACGTGAGATTGGTAGATTAAAGGCGTTGATACTGTATATATACAGTATAAGATGATTAAAGGCTGCCAGCCGTTAGGTGTCCTTATAAGGAGAGTTTCCTATGCGAATAGACGTAAACAGGCTCATACCTCATTTAGCTCTATTCATCTGTGTTGCTCTCTTTGCTGCTGGCTGTGCAACCACAGCTCCATTGATCAAGGCAGCAAAGAAGGGTAACACTATTGCCGTTGAATCCTTGCTGGTAGAAGGCGCGGACATCAATGCGAAGGACAAGGACGGCAAGACAGCCCTATTGTGGGCGGTACTAAAGGGCAGAACATCTATCGTGTCGGCCCTGTTGGAGGCTGGTGCCGATGTCGATGCGGGAGACAAGAACGGCTGGACGCCCCTGATGGCCGCCGCATATTCTGGCCATGACGTTATTGTCCAGACCTTGTTGAAGGCAGGTGCCGATCTGAACATTCGGACTCGCGAATCATCTGCTTCCCTGGACTTTGCCGTTCAAGGAGGTCACCTCGAGATAGTAAAGCGCTTGTTAGATAACGGTGCCGACGTAAATGCATCCGGTTATAAGGGCAAGACTCCTTTAATGATTGCGGTACGCGCTGGTCATATCGATATCATTAAGTATCTAATCAAAGTCGGCGCGGATATCAACGCCAAAGACGATGCAGGCTGGACAGCTTTGATCGCCGGGGCAAATGAAGGCCAAACCACCGCCGTGAATATCTTGTTGGAGGCGGGCGCCGATGTCGATGTAAAACCCAGGGATGGCTGGACGGCCTTGATCTGGGCAGCAGCCGATGGCCACACCGCTATTGCCCGAGCCTTGATAAAAGCTGGTGCCGATGTCAACGTGAAAGACGATCACGGACAGACGGCCCTGATTGAGGCAGCCCATGAAGGTCACACCGATATTGTTGAATCCTTATTAGAGGGAGGTGCTGACACCGAGATCAAGGACCAGCAAGGTTCTACGGCCTTGATGCGTGCCGCATACAACGCACACGCGAGTATCGTGTTGGCCCTGTTGGATGCGGGTGCCGACATCGATGTAAAAAGCAACCAGGGTTATACGGCCTCGATCGCTGCTGCAAGCCAGGGCCGCACCGACATTGTGCAATTGCTATTGGTAGGCTCCTTGGAGCGTGAGTATTCCTCGGACTCGCCAAAGCTTGAGTCGTTGCACGGGATCATGATTACAGAAATACCTGAGGGCCTTGGAGTTCCCGCCATGATTCTAGCATCAAAGATTTGGGCCAAGGGTGACAGCGGGCGATCGGAAATAGCTAGCGGCAAGCAGAAGACTATCACCATTCGACACAGGGATCTCTTGTACACGTACGGGGAGGGCTCAATAATTGGGAAGAAACAGCATTGCGGGTCCGGATTGGGTGCGATGGGTCTGATCATGCAAATTGAACGGGTAAAAGCGCAGGGGAGGAAGGTCGACTCACAAGAGATTAAGGGTGTTTTATATGACAAATACGTGTATGATGAGGATTATCCCCGAGAAATGGCGCTGGTATTCTTGTCGGCTAAAACCTCACTGCCTCGTAAATGGGTGAGCACGGTCATAGTTGACGACAAAACTACCAGCGTTATGAAAATGTACTATAGGGACATGAAGGCAAATGTGGACATTTCCGACGATATGTTTACGCTTCCACCGAATGTTATATTTTCAGAGTAGGAAAATACGCTCCCGGTCTGCACCAGGGTGCGAGAGCCTATAGGAATGACCTGGCAGTGTGGCTAGCTAACCGGCCGCACTGGATCCCGCCACTTCGCTCTGCCATAGCACATGGCTTTAAGCCGGTGATGTATCTGGGATTCCCCCTTGGGCACGACGATAATTTACAATCCACCCATCGTAAAATCCCCTCTCTCATGAGAAGCGGCCTCGAGAAGCGCTGAGCCTGTCCCGACCTTGCGTCGGGAGGGTGAGTGCTTTCGGGCCGCGAAGTGTGGGGGTGAGGTCTCTTAATAGGGGCTACTATCAACGCAAACGCTGCGCATCGCTACACCCTACCTCCTCTTCAACCTCAGCCCCGAAAACACCAGCAACTCGCCCTCTTCCTCGAACCGGACGGTCTCGCCCAGGTTCCGGCCTTGGCCGATCGTGATGGCCTCCGTGTCGTTAACCGGTTCCAGTGGGAACACCATGCGCGAACCCAGGGCCTTAATCTTAAGCAGCAGCAGGCTCGCTTTCTTGTCGTAGTCCAGCCTGAAGTCGCCCATCATCGCGTTTTCTTCGCCTTCGATATTCTCGTATTTACCCACCCGTTCCAGCCAGACCTCCGGAATGGAAACCGGCTCGAACTTTCCGGCCAGGCCCATTAACATATCATTCATGTATAGGGCTAGATACTGTGAGCCTTCGATCTCGTGCCGGTCGAAGCGGATGGTTTCCAGAATTGGGATCTTCAACGGGATCAGCCCGAAAAGCCGGAACCGGACGGAGAACCTGTTGCCCGGGTGGGGGACCAGGTCAAGGTTGAATCCCGCTAGCCGGATTATGGCGCGATTCCCCTTGCGCGTTACTCGGCTCAAGCCCATGAAGGTGGAGTATGTGCCGGTCAGGGCGGTCAATTCGCTGTCATCAAGGGCGATCACTGGCCTGACCTCATCAGCCCTGGGCCGTTTGCCGGTCTTTATCTCATGGGCCAGTCGTATCGTCTCGATGGCGATCTTCATCACCGACGTGGAGCTCTGATCAGAATTGGACATCACCACCACGCCTAGCCCTTCGCTTGGTAGCGTCACCAGTATTGCGTGGTACGGCGGCAGGTCGCCTCCGTGACTGGCCGGATATCCCGCCAGCTCCAATCCCATGGGATTAACCAGCCAGAATGCCAGCCCGATCCGGAAGTCCAGGTCCAGCGGCACCTCCTCGTTTTGAGGCACGAACACGCGCTCCAGGGTCTCAGGGCTCAGCACTCGCGTCTCACCCAGTGTTCCTTTACCCAGGATCATCCCGATGAACCGGGCCATGTCGTTGGCGCTGGAGAGCAGCGATCCGGCCGGCAGGTCGCGGATGTATGGCGTTTCGGATTCCTTTTTCCCGGTGTAGCCCTTGGCAAGGTCGCCACGGATCCTGTCATTCACGATCACCGCACTCCGTTCCATACCCAGCGGTTTCAGGATGTGGTTCTCAATATAATCGGGATAGCTCTCTCCGCTTACCCTGGCGATCACGTTCCCCAGCAGGCTGAAGCCCAGGTTGGAGTAGGCGAAAGCCGCGCCCGGCGGACGGGCCATGTAATCGTCGGTAAACTGGGTAGGCAGCTCCAGGAAGACCTCTTCGTAGTCATCCGGCGGCGGGCTCTCCCACGCCCAGTCCTTGAAACGGTCGGATGGGAGGCCGGAGTGATGGGTCAGCAGGTCCCGCAGGGTGGGTGCGCGCATGTCCGCGAACCGGCTTTTAATGCTGAATTCCGGCAGGTAGGCGCTGATGGGGTTGTCGATGTCCACCAGCCCCTGCTCCGCCAGCTGCATGATGCCGATGGCCGTGAACAGCTTAGTGATCGAACCGGCGCGGTAGACCGTGTTGCCCTCCGCCAGCTTCTTCTGCGACTTCACCGCGTACCCGAATCCTTCCGACCACACCGTCTCCTGGTCGTGAACCACGGCAATGCTCAGTCCCACGATCTTGTTCAGCTTCATATCTGCCCTGATCAGATCTGTGATATAGGTTTTAAGGTACGAGTAATCCCCCGGGGCCTGGTCAACTGGTAACTGGGGAGGCTCGATTCTGGCGGCACATCCCACCAGTACCAGGGTGGCCATGAGTAGTACATATCTGAATAGACTTCGATAGGGCTTTGTAAAACGCCTGTTCCTCATACCTGGCTCTCCTTCTTTTAGGCCATTGAATGATCTGCGATGCCCAATGACGTCCGGTGTCTTTGATCGTCTTTAGCGGCAATAATGCCGGAAGTTTCCTTTGAACATGCCGGAATTTAATCTGAACTCACCTCCTAGTCGCGCACCTCGCGCACCAGGCGCACCAGGCGCACCAGGCGAAAGACAACTCCCGGCCGCAAGCTTATATTCCGGTGCTATGATTCTGCTAGCGCCATATCACCCGTACCATCTGGTCGCTGTCGACCCCTGCTATGCCCGCTGGATCCCGCGGCCGCCTCTCCGGCCTTATTCCCATTTTGCATTTTGCATTATTTTCCCGGCTTCCCGTCGGCAAAAAACTCTAAAATGCAGAATTTTGGTGGGATTTTGCGGAATTTTACGCCGGTCTCTGCTTGCCTATCAAAAAAGGGGGCACAACATGTATGCGCCCCCCTTTAATCTGTATCAGGCCGGAATAGGCCTGACTTGTTTTAGGAACCTAGAAGCGGCTTGGACGGGATCTTTCCTGACGCTCCCTGGCCTCATTGACTTTCAACGGCCGGCCATCGAATTCCTGCCCATCCAGGGCTTTCATAGCGGCATCGGCGCTGTCGGCATCCTCCATCTCGACGAAACCAAAACCCCGGAGTCTTCCGGTATCTCGATCAGTTATCAGATTGACGGAATTCACGGTGCCGTGTTCTTCAAACAGCTTTCTAACCGCTTCTTCTGTGGCGCTGAAGGGTAAGTTTCCAACATAGATGTTCTTCACGTTGTTCTATTCCTCATACTTAAATGATTCCAAACGGCTTTTCAGCATCAGCTGTGCTCGCTCTGAAATCGTTTTGTTTTATTTCACACCCCATTGTCGGAGAAATGCTCTGGATCATGTATCCAGAAGCTCTCCGGCGATGAGGCAACTCATGCTCAGGATTACGAAGACTTCTATGTGATCGGGAATGGAGCAAGAAGGGTTAAGACTGCAAGCTACTATAAACGAACAACTGAAGACTCCAAATTTCGAGCCGACAGAGGTTACACTCATTCAGGTGAGGGTGCAAGTAGATAATTGATGCTGCTAAAATCATCCCATCTGCCACAAACTCGGCAAAAACCGGTAGCGAACGCGTTCGGCAAATGCCGAATAACCAGCCAACTCCGCCGGTAGAGTTTAGTTTTCCAGCATTGTCCGCGCCCTGGATTATCCGCCGGTTTGAGCCTTGGCGGTCGTTGCCCTGGTGAGGACGAGTGCCTTCAGGCTAGGGCGTGATGAACCGGGCTCCGATGGTAACGAATAAGCCGGTGGGATTGATCTCCGGTGCGCCGTCATTCCAGACCGCTTGCTTGGTTTTGTCGGAATCGCCGTCGCTCTCGGTGTAGAACCACAGGTCGGTGGGAACACCCAGACGATATCCGAGGCCGAGGATCCAGTCTCGGTGTGGAGTGGCAAGCAGTTCCAGTTCGGCTCCGATTGTGAGTGCCGGTGCAAAGGCGAAGACCAGATGGTCCTCATCATCATTCCGCATGGGAAAGGCCACCTCCAGGCCAGCTTTCATCAGGAGCCGTGATTTCAGGGTGAAAGACCGTCGCAGTCCGCCGGAGACGCTGAGATTGAAGCCGCCGTTCGTCTTTCCCCCGCTATCTTGGAGAAGGGCGTATCCCAGCCCCAGGCTTATATCTATCGGTCCTGCTGCCGCGAGCGTGCCAGCGAGTCCGACGGCATTCTTGCCGTCGCCAGCGGCTGGCAATAATTCCACCCTTCCAGCCACCAGCGGCTTGATGCGCTCGGTTGCCTGATATCCCGGTAGAATGTTCTCCCACTGGCGTATAACGGTTGCGCGGCCAGCTTCCTCACCGATCGCCCCGATCCTGGCATAGCCCACCGCATCACCTGGTACGGAGATGGTTCGCCCGGCGTAGGTTTCGGTCCGGTCGGGCTGGATAATTCGAAAGACCATCCCCCGACGAAGGCCTAGCTCTGATCCCAACGGTAAAAGCAGCTCATTGCCGTTCACCGCCAGGACTTCGGTTCCCAGCCGATAGAAAGCACGCAGCTTGGCCTCAATTTTCCTTTGTAGGACTTTCATGGCCGTGGCGCGGGACTTGCCGGCAGAACCACCGGTGTGACTGGCTTCCACGATGAAGGAGTTGAGGGTCTCACTGGTTTCGACATCGATGTTTTTCACCTGGGCAGTGATCTGGGTTTGCATATTATGTGACCATGGATCGGTCTCCTGACGCCATTTCATGGGATTAGGAATATCCGACACCCCTCTAAAAATCTGGGCGACGATGAGCCAGGCCCAAAATCCACCCTTGTCATCATCGTCGTCATCCTTGTCATCGCTTTTTTCAGGAACACCCTGTTGACCGAAGTTGAGCACTGAGACCAGCATTGCCTCCCGGGCCGCTGCGATCTTCCCCAGAGAAACAGCCGAGGAATCATCGATAAGTCCGAGTAGAGACAGATCCTGCTCAAGTAGGATGTCCTCAAGATGATTGCGATCAATGATCTCGAACCTCCCCAAGGAGATGGCAACGCTGGCTACCGTCTCGGTTACTTCCAACTGGATGCCGGTCGTGTCGTCACTCTGGGCGGGGAGGACCAGCAAGCGTTTTTTCTCAACGGTCTGCGCGGGATTAGCGGCAGGCTCCGTCACTTGCCCATCGACGATAGAAATGACTGTAGAGAACACCAGTGTGTAGTACATGATTCGGGCGAGACGGGATAGTCTGTTCATGGTAAGTAGGCCTTTGTATAATAATCCGGATTTTCGATCAAGCATAATTTAATAAACTGTTAGCCCAGTCCTCATATCTTATATCGATATGTGTGTTCATCAGCTCAATGACTGACGAGGTATTGAATCCCGTTTATTCAGGGAGCGGGGAGGATCCACCACGCTGACGAATGGGAGTGAGTTGAACAAAGCAGAGATGATCGGCCAACGACACCGATTGGGCAGTGTCGGCGTGGCTACAAGACAAACTCGGTTAAGGTTTGGGTGTTAGTATTAAATGACGTTTAGGCTTAATTTTTTGCGCCCAGTATGGAAATATATTAAAAATATTTTAATTGGGAGGAGAGACAATGAGGGAAAAATCACTTATTGAATTTTACATAGCTCTTGGTATCATTAGTGCAATTCTATTTACATGCTCAAACATGCTGATGGCGGGCACTAGTCATTTTAATGGTCCTCTGCGCACGCATCCGGAAAATCCACGTTATTTTACCGACAACACCGGCCGGGCGATTTACCTCACCGGCTCGCACACCTGGGCCAATCTGCAGGAAATCGGCATACCGGGCAGCCCGGTCTTTCCGTGGAACGAATACCTTGAGATGATGGTCGAACACAACCACAATTTTATACGCTTATGGATGTGGGAACAACCGGAGCGTGCCCCGTGGACCGAAGACAGAATCCGGTTCACGCCACTGCCCTGGGCAAGGACTGGACCCGGCAAAGCTGCGGACGGCAAGCCCAAATTCAACTTGGGAAAATGGAATGAGGCTTATTTTCAGCGCCTGCGTGAACGTGTTGAAGCCGCGGGGGAGAGCGGCATCTATGTGGGCATAATGCTGTTCCAGGGTTGGAGCCTTAACAAGACTGCTACCGTTGAAGGTGATCCCTGGCCAGTACACCCGTACAATCCCGTAAACAACGTACATAACACGGGAGCACGGATCGGAACAGCAGATGAAGATGGGAAGGCCACAGTGCATAGCTTGCTCAATCCCGAATTGTTGGCTTACCAAGAGTCGTATGTAAGAAAAGTCATTGACACGGTTAATGATCTTGACAATGTTCTATATGAGATCCTCAATGAGGGTGGCGCCAAGGACTGGCAAATTCATATGATTAATTATATTCATGAGTATGAAAAGACTAAATCCAAACAGCATCCTGTAGGTATGACACATCGCATTGCACCGAAGATGTTCAACGAGGAGCTATTGGAAAGTCCAGCTGAATGGGTGTCGTTTGCATGTGAACCACAGGATTGGTTGTATCCCGGTTCCGTTTACCTGCAGGATCTAAAAGCCGATCCTCCAATATGCAAGGGGCGCAAGGTGTCTATTTTAGACACTGATCATCTATGGGGACATGGCGGCAACCCGGCATGGGTGTGGAAAAGTTTTATGCGTGGTCACAATCCCATTTTTATGGATCCCTGGTGGTCCCTCGGCGGCAAGCTTAATCCCGAAAACGTGCCTTGGATGTTCATCAAGGGCGGCATTAGCAAAGACACCCGCGATTATCCTAACTGGGAACCCATTCGTGTTGCCATGGGGCAAACAAAGCTCTATGCTGATAAAATGAACCTCGCAGCAATGGCTCCACGTGCAGACTTGGCATCCACACGCTATTGTCTGGCTAATCCTGGCGAGGAATACCTGGTCTATTTCCCTGAAGGTGGTTCAGCCACTTTGAATTTATATCGTGTCGACGGTGACTTCCGCGTCGAGTGGTTCATCCCGTCGCAAAATCGCACGTTGGTAGGGCCAAAAACAATAAAGGGCGGTGACTACACAATGCTCACAGCCCCCTTCACCGGAGATGTTGTGCTGTACCTACAAAAGATTAAATAACTTTACCTGATTTATTATAGTTTAGATAATGGAATAGTCTGTTCGTGAGCGACGATGGTTTTCCCACCCAGCGAGAGTGTACGCTTACACACCGGTTATGAAAGCGACAAACCGAATCGCCGGGCGCAGGAATGGATTTATCTTTGTCGCATAAGCTCTTATCCTTATTGATTGAATCGGCTCAATAAACCGAACACAGCGTTGAGAATCTACTTGTCATTAAGCGTTATTACTTGAACATATATTCAACTGCAAATCCAATACTTTGCAGTTCAACTCCCAGCACAAACGCCCACTTGCCGATCCCAACTTCGCCGATAAAATATGGAGTTAGACTGAACACATCCAGGCCAATCCCATAATGCAGCAAATTGGACCACGAAGACTTCTCATTTGTTGCTTGGTAGGGCATGTGCATCATCAATTTCTCCGTCAAGCATGGGTGATATATGCAATTCAACATTGTGTTTGAGACCTTCTTTTCTGCATGACTATCATTGCCGCTCATGTACGAAGGTACTGATATCATTATCAGTATTATGCCAATAAGAGCCATTCGTTGAATCATAGGTTCTCCCGTCATTTTTAACTTTTTTTCGGTTTTATTGCATTGGTTGTCCAGAAAATCTCGTTAGTCTGCATCCAACCTCACCACACCCCTGGCACGAGCCGATAGCGGACGCTCTGAGCATAATCAGAATAACCCTCCAACTCCGCCAGTAGGGTGCGGTCCTCAAGAGCTGTCCGGACAATAGTGAGGATCGCCGTTACTCCTACCGGCACCAGAGCCCACAGGGTATCGAGGAGCACCGGTATTGCACAGTAAGCCAGAATCCCGCCGATATAAGAGGGGTGCCTCACATAGCGGTAGGGACCGGTGGTAACAGTTGTGTGTCCCCGGTCTTTCTGTATCCGCACCACTGCCGAGAAGAACCTGTTCACCGCCATAGCCCAGACACTTAAGCTGTAGCTCAGTATCATCACTACTAATGCCACCACTTGCCAAGTAGCAGGCACTGACGGCGACCAGCCGAACCGGTAGTCCAAACCCGCCACGACCCAGACTACCAGAGGGCCGTATAAGGCCATAAGGATTACGAAAAGCCGGTCCCACCTTTTTGCGTCTTCCACTTCAGCGAAGCGGGCGCGTTCCACCAGCAGGCTTGGGTGTTTCCGTGCGACGATGACCCTGCTTATAACGGTAACTGCTACCGTGAATCCAATCAGAATCCATCCCATAGCCCAGTTCAGCGTCCCCGCTGACAAGAAGAGTGCCACGGGCATCAGCAGGATGTAGATCGCAAAACGGAGGATGGCTTTCCAGCCGATGCGCCGGGTATCGATTGAACCTTGCTCCTGATCAGGATAGGTGGTCATGTCCATAAATAACTCCTTGTTATATAGGTGTCCCCATGATGGTCGAGCTCCAAGCTATTATTGAATCAGCGAAAATAGCCTCACTGCCCGAAAGCCTGCAATCGCCCCTCAGTATCAAATTCCAGCTGTAGCGGCGTATCATCTACTGTGATCCCTGCTTGCTCGTGAAGTTCCGATAGAACCGCCTCGGTGGCCCAGAATGTCGATAGAGAAAGGGTATTAACGATCCGCGCTATCCGTACCTGCTCAGGCTGCGGGACCAGATATAAGGCCGTTGCTAAGACAGCCCGATCGTTTTCTAAAGCCATGGGTAAGCGGGAGCCGCTCAGGATGCCCGAAGTAATGGCATTGGTATAGGTTACCTTGGGGTCTATCTTATCGATGACGCGGTGGGTGGTTAGATCCACCATGCCGATGGCCATGGCATTGCCGTAGGACTGGGGCGTGAGGTCCAGGACGATGAGGGTGCGGTAATCAGGCTGTCGGGGGCCGCCGTCCCTTCGCCAGAATCCCACCACGTTAGGATCAATCCCGGCGCCGCTGATGTTCTTTCCCATTTCATCTACTATCAGGATGTCTAGATCGTCCAGAGGGATCCGGGGAAATAGCCTTTTGGCTTCCTGCAGCAGTGCTCGGTCCGTTTCAACGAACTCATGCGGCAACACCGCCTTGATCGTATGGGTCCGCTCCAAGGCATTCTCCAGAATGGCTAGGCCGCAAAGGACGGGAACCTGTTCGAGAATCATCCGAGCGGCGGGAATGATAGAAGCAGCCAGGTCGTATTTGTGCATGTTCGACGCGCCCTGCTGTTTCCCACAGCCCACGGCCAGCATTTTGCACAGACCGGATTCCACTTCTCCGCGCAAGACCGTATGCCGCTTCACGCGGTTTATGACGATCAGGTGATCCGCTTCAATTGCATCTTGGGCAATATAAACATTCGCCCCGGATTCCAGCTGGCCTAGGGAGACTGTCTCCATATTGGAGATGACCGGCGCTCCTACGGAGGACTCGGTAATGCCGAGCTTACTGAGCACCTCAGCCTGCCCCTTGGCCGTGGCACCGCCATGCGATCCCATAGCCGGGATAATATACGGCTTAAGCCTCAGGTCAGAAAGATGATCGATCACAGTGGATACGATGGTTGGAAGGTCGTGGATGCCCCTGGAGCCTACGGCAACCGCCACCGACTGCCCAGACCTGACCTGATCTTCGAGTTTGCGATTGGAGAGCTTCCGGTAAATGGTTCCCGCAATGTCTTCGATGGATGTGTTATCCAGCCGCTGCCGAACTCGGTACATGACGGGAAAGGCTATGTTCGAGTCATCAACTAACTTCATGTCAAGCGTTACGATATTGTGCATATACTTCCTCGGGGATCGGGAATTCCGGCTCCTGTCCCTCAATAACCCTCAATATGTCGCGGGCAACCAGGCTCATCCTTATCAAAGCCTCTTCGGTATGAGCTGCCATGTGGGGAGTACCTACAAAGTTATCCATTTCGAACAATGGATTATCCGGCGAAGCCGGCTCTACTTCAAACACGTCAGAACCCACACCGGCAATCCAGTTTTCCTTGAGAGCTCGGACAACATCGGCCTCATTCCATACCGGACCCCGCGCCATGTTAATCAGAAAGGCCGTGGGCTTCATGAGCTTCAGTAGGTCAGCATTGATCAATCCCCTGGTTTGTGGCAGCAAGGCCAGGTTGAGGGAGATGAAGTCCGCTTCCGAGAAAAGCTGCTCAAGTGGCACGCGCCGGGCGCCCAGCTCATTCTCCGTCTCCGGGAAGTCCAGGACATCGTGATACAGCACCGACATATTAAAACCTCTCCGGCATATACGGGCAGTCTGCTGACCAATCCTGCCGAATCCAACAATCCCCAGAGTTTTACTGTGAAGCTCCCGGCCAATGAGCTCCAAGCGGGCTTTCCAGTTGCCTGCCCGGAGCGCTCTATCAGCTACCCTCATTTTACTGGCCAGCATGAGGGCAAGCCCCATGAAGTGTTCAGCGACACTATGGGCGTTTGCCGTAGGGGCATAGACGACGATAACTCCATTTTCCCGGGCAGCTGTCAGGTCAATGTTCTCTACGCCCACGCCGTGTCTCCCGATCACCTTGAGATGGGGCGCCGCTTCTATGAGCCTCCTTGATACAGCTCCGTTAGCCCGGATGAAAATACCGTCCACATCAGCTAGTAAGCCGATCAAATGCTCCTCATCTAAGGATGTAGGGTAAACCACATCACACTTCTCTTCCAGGAGATGGGTCCCCTCGCTATGGACCGGCTCATATATCAACACTTTCCATCTTTTATTCATCAGCAATGTTCTCCCGATCCTCGGTGTGAGTTAGGCATCAGATTTGCGAATACGAAGCAGGCCGCAGGAAGCTGACATTGATATTGGAAACCGTATCGGCGTAGACCGGATTAGCACTGAGCTCTTTCCACTCCGCACTGCTACTGAATTTCTGCCAGGTCTCATCGCGTTGATCCATATCATCGAAAACGACCATATAGGTAAGGTTCGGTAGATTCGATCCTATCAGGGTCTCGCCGAAGAAAACCGGCTGCAACCCGATCTCGAGGAAAAGGGCAATCTCACCACCGGCGTTGAACATCTCGATCTTGTTATCTGCCTTCTTTTTACTATGACTTTCGTAGGTGCGTAGCTCGAAGATGCGCGGTTTCTTCTTCGCTGTTGCTGCCGGCAATACTAACCTCGGCATCTGATCGAAAGCTACCATCAGTGAGCTATCGATGCGCACATAGGCTGGATCGGACAACGGTGCGTCCAGGAAGGAAGCGCCAGCCCGTTGGTACCTGGCATCCGCCGCCAGGCGCTCATCGATACTGGAAAAGGACTCAAGTGACTTGTGTGGAAGAAGGACGTAGACCGTTGGGCGGTTGGGGCCATACATAACATTGAAGACACCAACCGGCTCGATCCCATTACGGTTCAGCGCAGGTAGAGCAGCATCGCGTAGAAAATCGTCCAGGCGCTTCCTTGCCACGCGCGAGAGCAAATAGTACTGCCTCAGTTCATAGTATTCGGGATCCGACTTTCCTTTCCGGGTCGTGGCAGCGGTGATGGTTTTCAGGGGTGCTGCCCCTGCTAATGCTGTGGCCGCTATAAAATCGCGTCGCTTCATTGTGTGATGCTCCTCTGTTTAGCTGTTCATAGTATCCGGTTGGCATCAATAATAACGCAAATCCAGGCTATACGGTAATGTTTTTCGATAAAATATCAGAGATAATTCGTAGTTCTGATGCCATTATTATAGGGAAATAAATATACGAAATACTCGCCCTTGATTCACAAGTCAAGTTGGCATAATTATCCCGAAATATTCAGTCTTTCGCTTAGCAATTGCTAATAGTGATAATATCGTGCCGTTGCTTTTAGCTTCAATCCTGATCTGCAGTGTGCAGTAATTTGCAGCGAGCCGCATCAGTGGACTCATTATCTGATGCCTCCCAATGAGTGAAATCCACGTCTTTGCAGAACCGTATCGTGAAGTTTAGAATATTCAAGTTTTATTGTCGGAGATGCTATTTTCGAAGTCTTTACTTTGGATTTTCCCGACATTCTGCGGGATAGACAGTCGATTGATTTCCCTAGCGGGTTGACGAATTAATATTATAAGATAAAGCACCCGCTCCATGACGGGTGCTTTATTGCCGGCCGAAGAACAGAGTTAATAATTAGAAGTTAAGCAGGTAGCTGGCCTTTAACATAAACACGTTCTCCCCGTCGGAGCGCAGCAGCCGCCACACATCGCGACCATAGCTGAAATCACCGTCAGTGATAAAATGACTCAGGTTGCTAGACCATACCATGTAGAGCACTGAGCCGGTCTTGTACTCCCATCGGACCACCAGGTTGGAGTGGAACTCCTTATAGTTGAAATCCCGGTTAGCCGGCACTTCGAAGTTGGTGATCCCGTCGCGATCAATATCATAGGTGTCGGAATTGCCATCATATTCCCACTCCGCATCGGTAAAGATATGAAAGCGGTCGTCGAAATTAGCATGCCGGGCATTCACCACCAGTTTATCCTCGGAGAATTTGCCAGCGTCCAGGTAAGGTGAGCCGTAGAACTGTATTGTCAGATCCGGAGTCAACGTCAAGTCGAATCTCAGAGTAGTAGTTAGTTGCGTCTGGTCCAAGGTCGCCATGATAAACCGCTCCTCGCCAGTCTGCTGATCCACTATCGGTCCGTAGCCCAGCCATGGCATCCAGGTGTCGTGGGAATCCATCAGGTCGGCTGACGCGGTGAGGGAGAAGAACCGAGTGGGTCGCCACGTCAGGCTGGGACTGAGAAAAGTATACCAAAGATTACTTTTCGGTGCTCCGTTCCTATTGCCTTGTAAAGTGATATACAGCGGCTTGCGATCATCGCTTCCAATAAACCAAAACACGCCGTAAACGGGATCGGTAGCTAGAGCTGGTCCGCCCCAGAGGGCGGTAATATGCAGAGCCGGCGGATTCATGAAGGCACCGATTCTGAAGAGCCAATAATTCAAGAAAGTCAGGTTAGTAAAGATATTACCGCCCCGCCCCATTATCTCGCCTGGATTACCGTAGACATGACTATAGAATCCATTCAGGTTCACGTCCCAGCGCCGGATAATCCGGCCCGGATCATCCTCGCGATATTGCAGGTAAGCATTATATTGATTCTGGCCAACAAAGCCATGATACCCTACATCATTGGCCTCGAAATAGGGTGATGTCATACGGGTTCGCAGGTTGCCGCGGATATGTTCACCACGGACTTTCTCCAACGCCAGTTTGTATGTGTATCCGGTCATACGCGTTGCGTCGTAGTCGACTGATAGAACGTCATCGTCATCTGGCCGCTGGAAATAGTGGGTGGAACTCATCTGGGTGGCGGTAATCGCCGTTCGGCTACCACGCACGTCACTTATCGCCGCCATGCCGTACAGATTATAGGTCTCGTTGCTGAAGCGGTGGGAAAAGTCCAGCCCGGCGACATAGGCGTCCCGCCGCAGGAAATCGAGGGCTGAGTCGTTTAATTTGCGGTTTACGGAGGAAATAATCCCGCCTAAAGTGGTATTGCCAGCCCGGAAGTCCTGCTGTACCCGGCTAGCAAAGTAGTTGCTCAGAGGCTCCACCCTCGCTTCCTCGGTTGGCTGGTCGGTGTAATATACGGTGGCCACTTCCTCGGCGGTGACGGCATTCATTACACCCACAGAAGTACCACCAGCGGTTTTACCGCTGAGTTTGCCGGCCGCCAGGATAGTCGTGGCGCTGGGGGCTTCCACATAGCTGGCACCGTATATACTCCGTTGGGGCTGCCTCCCGATGCGCCGTGGATAGAACAGGTTCTGAGCATTGCCACCAAAAGCCATAGGGAAGTGGAAAATGTTGCTCCCTTCAACGAAAAAGGGACGTTTCTCCTCGTAGAAGGTCTCAAAATCGGTGAGATTCAATACCGCCGGGTCGGCCTCCACCTGTCCGAAATCAGGATTTACCGTCACGTCTAGGGTTAGATTGTTAGTCACCCCCAGTTTGATATCCACACCCATGTTGGGCTTCAATTTGTAATTATTGGAGTCGAAATCGGTTACGTACTGTTCCGACACAGCATACTGGCCGGTTGAGTAAGGAGCAATGTATATCCGCCTTTGTTGGGGGACGCTGTTAATCTGGGTTAGACGGCCATAGTGTCGCACGTGACCGGATTCTTCCTTTGGCCAGTAGGTCCAGTAGATGTCCTCATTCTTGCGTGATATATGACGGTATACCTGCAGACCCCATGACTGGTTGGCCTGCCCTGAGAACCGCAGCTCCCGAAACGGGATGCGGAACTCCGCCGACCAGCCTTCTTGATGTACCGATGTCTTGCCGTCCCAAATGGCGTCCCAGTTCATGTCCTCTTCCGAATCGTCGAATCGGCGGATGTCCCGTTTCACTCCCTGGGGATTTAGCCAGAATTCGAAAGCCGTGCGGTTATCGCCATAGCTGTCAAGCGAAATGTGCACCCAGTCACTGGGTGTCTCTTCGTCACGTCGGCTTAGGATGCTACGGATGCCTCCGGGTTGAGTGTCGTGAGCCAGGATACTAACGTAGAGGAATTCATCATCGTACAGCACAGCAAACTCAGTCTCTTCGGTAGGTGCGTCACCCTCGATGGGATCCCGTTGTACGAAATCAGAAACGAACAGGGCGCTCTGCCACACTTCATCGTCAATAACTCCATCAATTCGAATATCACCGACAGGGATACGTATCGCCTGAACCGATCGGGGGTGTTCTAGATCCACACGATCCAGCTTAGCGCCCAGTGTAATGCCAACAACCGCTAATAAAATCATAATCGACTTTCTTAACATGATTGGGCCTCCTTTCTGGAGATGACCGCTGTTTATTTTAATTTTCTGCTATTATGACGAATTCGAGCATGAATAAACTCTATGTCACCATGCCTTGTGCTGGGAATTAATGGGTATCTTACCTTTGACTCGGTTTGACAGCGTTTGGTTGTCCGATGAGATTAGTTAATTTGGAGCCCAGCTTTCGGGCCGGTCTGGACGACCGTTCTGTCGATCCATTCAACATATTCATGATTTTGTCCGATAGTCTGATGAAGAGTTTGCTATTTATGTGCCGGTCATGACCAACATGCTCCGATCTCGAATCGGCTGGTTGCTGATCCGGTTTCGGGACGCAGGGGATTGACGCTATTTCCATCAGGTTGATATCCTTCACTATGTTTTCCTCATACCGATTTCGTTGGCAAACCATGTTACCTATTATCATCAATTGGTTATTGACAGGACCATTATAACTGTCTAATACAATAATAACGGTTAGAATTTACAAGCTATAAAACCAACCGGCAATAATTATATTACAGGTTAGGTGTGGTGCTGAAGAGGGATCTAATGAAATGGGGCGGAGGAAGCAGGGATCCCGTCTGCAGGGGAAGTCCGGCGATTGCTTGAGATAGCATTAAAAAAGCCCGGGTAAGCGCCGGTATCGAATGATATCAAACAGCTGCGGAGGACTATTTGCAGCATCTTCTCAGATGTCGCCGAGCGGCGATGCGACAAGCTTACAGCCAATGCCTATAGCACCACCTTCCGAATCGACATGATGCCCTCCAGCCCTGCCAAGGCTCGAAGCTGCCCCTCATCAGGGGCACTGTCCACCTTGACCACCAGGTAGGCATGTTCGGCGCTACGCTCGCGGTTGAGCAGCGCCTCACCGATGTTGATGCCGTAGCTGCCCAAGGCGGTCCCGACGCGCCCCAGGACTCCCGGCTCATCACGGTTACGGATGAACAGCATTGGCCCCTCAGGCTGCAGCTCCAGGTGATAGCCTTCGATCTCCACCACGCGGGGATGGCTTTTCCCATGGCTGCCGAAAACCGATCCGGCTATGGACGACTTACCTTTGCCAGTGGCTACCTCAACACGCACAAGATTGGCATAGCCTACCTCACCCGATTCATAGGCATGGGTGAAGGTGATGCCGCGCTCATCGGCAACAGCGGCGGTGTTGACGAAGTTCAGTCTTGAGTCAAGCATGTGCTCCAGAACTCCGCGTACAGCAGCCAAGGCAATCGGGTGAGAGTCCTCCACGGTACCGGCACAGGTCACTTGCACAGATTCCACGCTACCATCCACGAGCTGGCTCAGAATCCGGCCCATAGCGGCGGCCAGTTCCAGGTGCGGTTCCAGCAGCTTCAGCAAGGCCATGTCCGCTACCGGCATATTCAACGCGCCGTGCAGCTTTCCATCCAAGAGGAAGTCGGCCACCTGCTGGCAGACAGCCACCGATACACCTTCCTGCGCCTCTTTAGTCGAGGCGCCCAGGTGCGGCGTGAGGACGACGTTATCAGCATTCAGCAGGGGATTATCCGCGTCGATCGGCTCACTGGCGAATACGTCCACAGCCGCCCCGGCGATGGTACCACTGTTAAGAGCCTCGGCCAGGTCAACCTCATTGACCACGCCGCCCCGGGCACAATTGACAAGTCTGGCGGTGGGCTTCATCTGTTTCAAACGTTGAGCATTAATGAGATCGCGGGTCTCGTCGTTAATAGGCACATGGAGGGTTATGAAATCAGACCTGGCAAGCAGGTCGTCCAGTGCAACCAGTTCGATCTCCTCGGACTTGAGCAGCTGCTGCGGTGCGTACGGGTCGTACCCCAGTACCTGCATGTCCAGGGAGTGGGCATAGGTCATCACCCGGCTGCCGATGCGGCCCAGGCCGATGATCCCCAGCGTCTTGCCGCGCAGCTCTACTCCCTTCAGCGCCTGGCGGTTCCACTCCCCCGCCTGGAGCTGACCGTGTCCCAAGTGCACATTCCGGGACGAGGCCATCATCAAGGCCAGGGTATGCTCAGCGGCAGAGATAGTATTGCCATCGGGGGTGTTCATTACCACGATGCCGCGCAGGGTAGCCGCCTCCACATCAATATTGTCCACGCCCACGCCGGCCCGGCCCACCACCTGCAGGCTCTCGGCCTGACCAAGCAGTTCGGCGGTCACCTTGGTGCCGCTGCGTACGATCCAACCATGGACAGCGCCAACTTCTTCAATCATCTTATCCGCCGGCTTGCCAGCCAGGTCTACCACCTCCAGACCCCGCTGGGTGAGGATCTCCAGACCCTCGGGGGTAATCGGATCGGTAATAAGGACTCGTTTCATCAGGCTTCCCCCTCGTCATCGAGCGCATGATCGAAGGTCTTCAGGAAGACATCAAGGTCCTCAGGCATGACGGC
This sequence comes from Fidelibacterota bacterium, assembly GCA_020354025.1. Classification (GTDB taxonomy): domain Bacteria; phylum Fidelibacterota; class Marinisomatia; order SCGC-AAA003-L08; family TS1B11. The sequence continues at coordinate 1,365,096 of CP070638.1, forward strand.
CCCCATGTGGGCGATACGAAAGGCCTCGCCCCGCAGCTTGCCATAGCCCCGATCCATGCGATAGCCCAGCTCCTCAAGGTCTTCATAAAGGCGGTTAACGTCCCAGCCCCGGACATTACGGATTGCCGTGATTGTCGGAGATTCATACCCGGCTTCCGGGAACAGTTCCTGGCCGTGGCGGTCGGCCCAAGCCTGAGCAGTAGCGGCCATGCTCTGGTGGCGTTTAAAACGGGCAGCCAGTCCCTCCTGCTCAATATCCTTGAGGATCTTCTGGAGGCCGTACATATGCGGAATGGAGGGCGTGCTGGGGGTCTGCTGCTTCTTATAATAGTTCTCATATACCATGAAATCGAGGAAGTAGCCTTTCCGCTGCATTTCGGCCGAGCGCTCCAGGGTGCGATCGGACACAGCACACACGGCGAATCCCGCCGGCAGGGCCCAGGCCTTCTGCACCGAGGCAAAACAGGTGTCCAGCCGCCACTCATCCACCTTAATCTCCGTCCCCATCATAGAACTCACAGCATCCACGTGCAGGAAGACATCGGGATATTTGCCGGAAACCAGGTCCGCGATCTCCCGCAGGGGACTCATGACGCCCGTGGAGGTCTCATTATGCACCAGGGTCACGGCGTCGTACTTACCCGAAGCGAGGGCTTCATCCACGTCCTCGACATGAACGGCTTTGCCCCAGGGCTTCTTCAGGGCGTCGCACGCCAGGCCACAGGCATCGGTAACCGTATGCCACTTGGATGAGAAGGCCCCGTTAACGAGGTTGAGGCAGCGCTTCTTGACGGTGTTGCGCACCGCCGCCTCCCAGACGCCGGTGGCGGGATTGGAAAACAGGAACACCTTACCGGCCCCCAGCACTTTCTCCAGCCCGGCGGTGACATCAGCCCAGAGTTCGGAGAACTCCGGCGTGCGATGGCCGACCTGGGGCTGGCCCATGGCTGCCAGGGTATCTTCAGCAACGGGCGTAGGACCGGGGATGAACAACTTAGGATAGATCATGGTCAAGACTCGCTATAAATGATATTGCAGTTGAGAGTACGGAGGGTACTCATACTATATCAGGTAAGTTAGGCAGGTGGAAGGGACGGCGGCAATGGAGATGGAGCTTGCCCTGAGCCAGTTTGAGGGTTGAATGCCGGATGATAGAAGGATGAGAGCGCAATGAGAGGGGAGAGGGAGCATGATGGATTGGGAAATGCAAAATGCAAATTGCAAATTGAAAAATAAAGAACTGATGAACTGGGGGCGGACCAGGAAAAGGCGCCAAAATTCCGCAAAACCCCACCAAAATTCTGCATCCTGAGGTTTTTTCCCGACGATGTGCCAGAAGAAAAATGCAAAAGGTGGATAGGGCCGAAGAGGCCAAAGTCCAGTAGCACGATAGTAGCACGGTAGTGGCACGATAGTACCACGATAGTACCGCGATTGTACCACGCCTTCTGACGGGGGGCGTGATACCTCGCAGGGGGGTACCCCCCCCAAGGCCACGGGCGGCGGTGCCAGCAGACGCTGGCCTTAGGCGGTGCCAGCATACGCTGGCCGTAGCCAAAGGGGACGGGTGATATGGCGGTGGCAGCTTCATAGCGCCGGAATATAATACAGCGGCAGGGATTTGTCGTTCGCGTGGTGCGCCTGGTGCGCGTGGTGCGCGAGGTGCGCGAAAAACCTCACCCCCGTCATGCGGTCGTCCCCTCTCCGTAAACGGAGAGGGGCTTTAGGGAGTAATGGGGAGAGGTGGTAGAAGCAGCTGGACAATCTGGCCTACGAGCTGCATGAGTTAACGGAGGCGGAATGACAGGGAGGAGGCTGGTGGCGGGTGGGTGAAGGTGCTGACAACCAATACGATCCCGGCGGGGTCTAAGCAGATAACATTACCGTTTCGCTAAATCATATGCATAGAAGGAATCCTACCATGAAGCAAGTATCGGTCTATTTGTTTGCCGGTATCATCGCGCTGGCCACTACAGGGTGCGATCTCACTGATGAGGGGGTATTGATCGAGACCAGCCTGGCCTTTGCCGGTGTCCAGGGCCTGATCATCGATGGGGTCAGCGGTGACTGTACTATTCAGCCCGCCGATGATGACACACTCAGAGTCGACCTGAGCTACACTTATCCCGAGTCATGCTTCGAACCCAGATACGTGCGCGATGGAGTTGAATTAGAGATTAAGGAGGACTTCACGGGGGCAACATGCAGCGGCAGTGCCCAGTGGGTAATCACCACCCCGGACGGAGTAGAGATCGAGTTTCAATCAGCATCGGGATCCTTCAGCCTGACCGGTCACCAAGGCGGTGTGGTCGTCAACACGGCTTCCGGTACTATTGACCTGGTGGAATATACCGGCCAGGCCGATTTAAACAGCGCGTCCGGCAACATCACCCTGGAAACCGTCAATGGTGTGATCAATGCCAATTGCGCCTCCGGACATATCAACGTGAGCGAGGCCACTGGTGAGCTGGACCTGAACTCCGCTTCAGGAAATGTTGCCGTTAGTGATGCTTCGGGTGAACTGGACCTGAACAGCGCCTCCGGTGACGCCACCAGCGACAACGTGGTTTTCACCGCGACGAGCTCCTTCTCATCCGCTTCGGGGGACGCAGGAGTAGTTGTGGCCGAGAGTCCCGCCTACGATCTGAGTCTCAGCAGTGCCTCGGGCAATTCCGTGCTTAATTACGGTGGGAACGATGTTCAGGGTTATTTCGAGTTCACAGCCCGCCAATCCGATGGTACGATCATCTCCCCATACCCGTTCGATAATGAGACAACATTTAGCCAGAATGGGGATACCTACATGCGGAAGTCCTTCACAAGGGTGAGCGGAACGCCGGTGATTACCATCAGCACCGCATCAGGAACGGCCGAGCTCAAGTTGAACTAGACCTGAGCGGCAGTAGCGAACTCACTATCAGGTAACCATTATCACACCAGTTGGGTAGGCCCCGGTGAGGGGAGAGATTCCCCGTCCGTCGGTTGCCGGACCCTAAATGACGGGGAGTGGGCTACTTCAGCAGCACTCCCGCCTACGGGCCCCGCCTGCGGCCCCGCCTACGGCGGACTACTCTGACGCTTACTTAAGTAAACGCATCTTGATGGACCTGGTGTACTCCGGTGTGACCACCCGGGCGAGGTAGATGCCGGAGGCTTGATCTTTACCCTGGATATGCAACAGGGATTCTTAACTTCAAGGGTGGGCCAAAGAACAAGGGCCGGTCATATCAGTATGAGTCAAAAGGAGAAAACAATGGGTTGGAAAAAGGGTGTTCTGCAGCGCCATTCGGGTCTGCTTGCCATTGGAGTGGTTATTATATACTCTTTTGCCAGTTGCACGAGTACAATGCCTTCCCAGGAGCGGATCCGCCCGCGCATCGTGGTCACGACTGATCCCGAGTGCGACGACTCGAATTCACTCGTCCGCTTTTTACTCTACAGCACCGATTTCCAGGTGGAAGGGCTGATCTATGCCAGCAGCCAATTCCACTGGAAAGGCGACGGCAGGGGAACCAAGTGGTTTGTAGAAGGGCGGGAATATACGCGCTTCGGGTTGAATATGGGGCCAATGGAATCGTGGCGCTGGCCTGAAGGCGACAGCCACATTGAAGATGCCGTCGAAGTCTACGGGCGAGTGTATCCGAATCTGAAGGCGCATGACCCGGACTACCCAAGTCCCGGGGAACTCGAGTCGAAAATCCGGTACGGGAATATTGAGTTCGATGGGGATATCTCCAAGGATTCGCCGGGATCCGATTTAATCAAGTCACTGATGCTCGATGATGTCCCGGGACCGTTGTATATCACAGCGTGTGGCGGACAGAGCACGATCGCGCGAGCCCTCAAGTCTATCCAGGAGCAATACGAGAATACGCCTGAGTGGGAGAGCATCAGAGAGAAGGTCTCGAGCAAAGTGGTTTTGCTTCCATCAGGTGACCAGGACGATGTGTATGCGAATTATATCAGGCCCAATTGGCCCGAAATCGATTACCGGCAGTTCAGTAGTGGAGCAGGCTTCGGCTATGGCGCCCAATCAAGGGCAACGGCCGAGAATGCCGTCTACTATACCTCGTCCTGGATGAATGAGCATATCTCCAGTCAAGGGCCGCTGGGAGCTTTCTACCGGGTCTGGGGCGACGGCAAGCAGATGGTGGAGGGCGATATTTTCGACTATTTCGGTTTCTCGGGCTACACGGACGACGAACTAAGGGAGATGGGGTACATAGTGTGGTTGCCGGTCCAAGAGAAAGGCTCCTGGTTGGGAGAAGGAGACACCCCTACTTTTATGAACCTGCTGGACAATGGACTGCGCGCCTACGAAGATGCCTCGTACGGGGGGTGGGGTGGATACCGGCTAACGGCCTCAGCCGCCGGCCTTTCTCCCTGGCAGGGCGACTTTGGCGGCGCATCTCTCCAAGGAGCACAAGGAGCAACCGGCCCCGGTTATCCGGATTTCTTCCAGGAAGCCCAGAACGATTTTGTGACCCGCCTCCATTGGTCGGTAACACCCGAATATGCAGAGGCAAATCATGAGCCTGAAGCAAGCATTGAAGGGCCTCTCAGCGTCACGGCTCATCCGGGGGAAACGGTTAGGCTTGCAGGGGAAGTTTCGGACCCGGACGGGGACCCCGTCTCAATCAAATGGTGGGAGTTCCAGGCAGCGGATAGCTATGAGGGCGAGGTCACAATTGCGAGTCCAACATCGGCTTCGACGGATGTGGTTGTCCCCGCCGATGCCGAGCCTGGACAAACGATCCACATGATCCTGGAAGTGACCGATAATGCCCCACTACCGCTCACACGGTATCAGCGAGTGATTATTACCGTTCAGGGGGAATAAACTGCTACGATGCCAGGGCACGGTGGTGGTGACGGAGTAGGCTCTAGAGGAGAGGGAAGGGATGGGGAATCACTCATCCCTCCCGACGCATGCGTTGGGATTTTTGCTTTCAAAGGTCACGTTTTCTGGCGGTGGTTTTACTATGAAATGACTTGTGAAGATATTGCGTTATCGTTACATTGAAATAGCCAGCTATTTCAAATATCCATGAAATTCAAATGCTTTAGAAATGGCGATTGATCCTTGTTCCGGTATCGGTTTTTATGTAATAAAGCGGGTATCTTATTTTCCTATGATATCTTGTCCCAGGATATATTAATCAATCAGAACACCTATATTGAAGGGAGGAAGCATCATGAATGAAAACGAGAAAAAGGAAGACCAGCGTGATACGGCTTTGTCGCGGCGCAATTTCTTAAAGATGACCGCAGGTGCAGCCACACTTGCATCCATACCCACTTCAGGTCTTTTAACGGCTTGTCGTCCGGCGGGAGACAGCGGTGCAGCCCCAACACCTGAGTTCAACGGAAAACCCAAACGGGGTGTTTCCATTTACAGCTATTCGGGTGTATATGGAGTTACCATGACTCTCGAGGACTGCCTTGCCGATATATATGACATGGAAGCCGAAGGCCTGGAAATTCTGGCAAACGGACATATCCCCAACTATCCTAATCCTACCGATGAATGGGTAGAGCAATGGTTTGCTATTTTGGACAAATACCAGATCATACCTGTTGAATATGGACACTGGGTTGACTCAAGGCTTCATGAGGGACGTGAGCTTACTTCACAGGAGTCCTATGATATGATTGTACGTGACATCAAACTTGCGAACAGATTGGGATTCAAAATCGGACGCACCAAATTGGGAGTTATTGATGAGATACTGACACCGGTAAAGAACTGGCAGGAGTTCATCGAGATGGCACTTCCGGTCGCTGAGGAGTATGATTTTAAAATGTGCCCCGAGATCCATATGCCCACGGTTCTGAAATCAAAAATGGTCGATGACTATGTTGAATTCATCGAAAGGACCGGGACCAAGAACTTCGGGATTAACATTGATTTTGGAGTTTTCGCCAAAAGAGAGGGAAGGAGGATGATGCCGGGTGTCAGTAATGAACCCAGCGCTCCCGAGGATATGATACCTCTTCTGCCATATACTTATGCTTGTCACGCAAAATTCACCAACATGTCGGATGATCTAATAGAGACAACCATACCATATGACAGAATAATTGAAATTCTGTTGGAACACAAGTGGGAGGGCTATCTGCTCAGTGAGTATGAAGGACAAAAGAAAGATGTCCCGGATTACGCATCAGACCAGCTTCGCAGGCAACATGTTATGATGAAACGCTATCTGGGCGAAGTATAATTATTTAATTACAGCTACAGTATTAAATACAGGAGATCAATAAAATGCTGGAATTCCCAAATATACAATCGAGAGGATTCAGGAATATTTCAGAGGGTAATAATATTACTGGATTCCAGGTGCCTGTAAGACTCACACATTATAGAGGAGTGTGGCTTTCACAGTTAAGACCGGCCACAGTTACCGTCGATGGGGAAAAGTTTGAAAATGAACAAATAACTTGGGTGATTGATGGGAAATCCTATGCACAGACGGATTTGCAGAATTATCCGAATATACAGTGGCACAGTCTTACTCCGGCTATTCTGAAGATAGAAAAACCGGGTGGTCTGCCACTGGGCATTCATGATGTCCAAGTGCAATTTGCGTACAGCTCATCGTATCTGCCCCCAAGAATGGACCTGGGATTCGGTGCGGCTCAACCATATCAAAGAACGATGGTACTGGCAAGATAAGTAGTTGAACCACAAGTTCTCATAATACAGAATCTCTCTGAAACTGACCAGTCCCCATTCTTTGTACTGTCTTTAAAGTCAGGGGCTTGGATTTACCCTCCCTCCATCCGCTGCCTGCCCCCTCATTCCCCGTATCCGGTTAAACGGCTTTCTTTCTGACTTTCCCCTACTTCAGCAGCACCATCTTGATGGACTTGGTGTACTCGGGCGTTACTAAGCGGGCGATATATAGCCCGCTTGGCACGTCGCTGCCTGCAGCGTTCCTCCCATTCCATACCACCGCGTGGTAGCCAGGCTCTAGATGCTCATCAACTAGCCGCACAACCTCCCTGCCAAGCAGGTCATAGACCACCAGTCGGGTGCGGATCGGCTCAGGCAGGCCGAAGGGAATGGTGATATTGGGATTGAAGGGGTTGGGGTAGCCGTGGGAAAGACTATAGACTGAGGGGATAGATTCTTCCTCGTCAGCAACAGGCTGTCCTTCAATGGTTTGAGCTGCCGGGGCCATCGCAACGACTTTACCCAATGGCGAACCACCACCCTGAGCAGCTATGGCGTGGACCTTGCTGCCGGTACTTGCCGTGAAACCTGGCTTTAAATGAACACTGTCGCCCGCAAAAAACAGCACCTGAGCTCCACTTTGGATCGTAACAGATGGTCCCGCTGTGATTCTGTTATTTGCCAAATATATCACAGTGTCAGAAATGGTCTCATTTTGTAGAGTAATGTAATCCGGTATACTCGGGCCGACACCTACCGCATACCAGGCGTTCAGCGTCTGGGTTACCTCAACGCCGCCATATAAATCACTGGCAGCCCAAATAGCGCCTTCCCGAGAATCCGCGTACTCGGAAGAACTCCATAAATACCGGATGTGGTTGCGGTAAGCAATGGCGGCGGCTTTGTCCTTGCCGATGCCTATTACCGAATAACTGTCATTATTCTCATTGGTCCCGCTGCCTCCTTCGGCCAGCAGATAGAACCAATAGTTTTGAACGCCTGAATTTGTGTGTACAAGTACACTTTGATTGGGTCCTGTGTACCAAAAAGGATCATTAGTCCCATATGTATCAGGATCATTTTCAGTGTGGGGATCAGACATATTACGTAACCTGCCACCAGCTGGTATAAAATCTTCACCTATGTAGTAGTCCCCTGAAGAAGCTCCTTCGACATAAAATTCTACCATTGTCCCATGAATATCCGCAAATGATTCATCAAGAGCACCTGATTCATTGATCATTTCCAAATCCGCCGAATATTGATCAACGCCGTGGGAAAACTCATGGCCAACAACATCTAATGATACAAGATCGCTCCAAACAGCATTCCCATCCCCTAAAATGAGAACTTCAAGCACACCATCCCACCTGGCGTTCGCTCGGTTAGGCCAATTTGCGTACACATTAATTTCGGCACCATTCCCGTCGTAACTATCACGGCCATAAGGAGACGCGGCAGTCATGTCGTAAGTCATTTCAGCCGCCCAGTGAGCGCTAGCGCCGACTTGTGGGCCGCCAGCATTCCATACATTATCAGTGTCGGTATATTCATCTCCAGTTATGCTCACCTTATAAGTATAAGTATTGAGTTCTCGTGTGTGAATCCCATCCCCACGTGAATCATCAACCAGTATGTAATCATCGGTCGGTGTTCGATACTCTGTTATGATGCTTCGTGAGGGGGGACTGTTATAAAGTGTGGATACGGTTCCAACCGCAGAGTGAATCAGAGGCAATCTTTCGAAAACCTCTCCTGTTTGAGCATCAACATAAACTGCCTGTACATCAAAGGGAATAAGCGAATGGATGGTAAATTTATATGCCAGTCGATAATGATCAGCATTCAGGGCCGTGTCTGATGCAGATCTCCTGAGCACCAGATCTGCTTTGGGATAAAAGGTAGCAGTAGAATCATTCTTGCGTTCCTTGAGCTCCGCTTCCCACTCCGGGCTTTCCCACATGTAAGTCTTGGCGCTAAAGGCGTTCAGCGCGGAGTCCAGCGCCACCTCCCCGGAAATTGACGGCTGAATACTCACATCGAGATCGGTGACTATATTCCCATTTGTCCTCGCCGCATAGCCGTCCCGGGCATGGACCAGCATCTCGGCGCCTTCGACTTTTATCCCTTGGTAGGTCTGCTGGAACCTATAATGGGTGAATCCCAGGTTATCCTCTTCGGTACGATAAAGGTCCATCCGGTCATCTTTTCCAAGCTTGAACTCTGCTCTATACTCCTCGAATATATCCATGGGTGAGATCTGGCTATCGTAACGGAGTACGAGCCACTTCGATCCATGAGGCGTCACAATAATGTCTGCCACTTTTTCGGCCACGAAGTCCGGGGCAAGTCCGATGCTTCTTGCAGCTTCGTGATTTGGACCTTGCCCATAGGCAAATACGTGTAACACCACGATAATTATTATAGCTACAATCTGGAGATTTCTCATTTTTCACCCCGGTTATTGCATGAATTAATCGCCATACTTCCCTAGCGGGCTATCTATCGCATTGTTGATTTTAATATAATCACTTTTCCCATATAAGGATGGTACCATATCTTTCATATTGCGATTGACCGACTAAGCGGACCCCCGAGGTTATGAGCCTGGAATCCGCTACCTCCACAAACAGCGTGTCTTGTTCTTTGCTGAAAGCATAATTATGTACAAGATTTTCATGATTTGTGGAATGCACAACCAATATCGAATCAGAAATCAGATTATACGTGCCGGATGAATAACCTTGTGCTCCCCCCCCAATATATCCTGAGCTGAAATCAAGTTGATAACTTTCGTCCTTACTGAATCGCCAAGTTGCTTGATAGCTGAAGTCATCATCAGCTGGTATATCCACTATCCATAACCCAACGAGCGGATTATCGAGATTCTGGTTGTTATCGTCAGTGCAACTAGTTAGTACAACCATGGAAGAAAACACAATTAGTAGAAAAAAAATTCTGTTGTTCATTGTTACAGCCCCTTAGCCCGATCTATAGCATCAGTTTAGATACTAGTTTTAGTTTATTAAATCTCTAGCTTTGCCACCCGCGCTTTCAGCGCCCCGTTCTCTTTCTTTAACTCAATTATATACAAAGTTAACTCCTCGACCTTCTGCAGGAGCTTTGCTTGCATATCACCCAAGGATACGCCATTTCCCTCAACCTCGGAGGCGGAAGGCATATCCGGTAGGTGCTTATGCTCATTGGTGTACGTTTCCAGCTCATCAAGCGTTCTTAAATAATAGTCATCGTCAAAGACAAAATCAGGCCAGCCGCTATTGGTCACAACCACTTCCTTAGCAGTTATAATACCGTTGACGGCGAGCTTACTCTGCGGGCTAGTCGTTCCGATGCCGACTTTGCCTGCTGGGTCCAAGATAATGTGCTTGCTATTCTTTGTGCGAATGTAAAGGTTTTTCTCGTTAGACCCCGGATCATCTGCAATAATATAATTCCCTATATTATCTCCATAAATCGCGATGAAATTATCCCCTCCCGATCCTCGTGAAAAACGCGCAATAGGTGTCCCTGTAGGAGATGTGTCTAGCGTTCCGCCATCAACATCAAGCTTTGCCCCCGGACTTTCCGTCCCGATGCCAACTTTGCCGTTGTCCAGAATAACGAACTGTGTTCCACCTGCCTGGTTGTGATGAACGTTTATAGCACCCCCCTCAGACTGGAGATATAACGTTGATTCTCCACCGTTATTTCTCGCGATAAATTCGTTATTATCCATGACAAGGTTGGTTCCATCCTGGTTGCCGATGATAATATATCCGCTTCCATCGCTTAATGAGGCGTCGCTGCCGCCTTCGATGTGGAGCTTCTGTTTTGGGGCGTTCGTTCCGACGCCAACTTTGCCAGTGCGGTAAATAGGATCAGTGGTGTTGCTAGCGCCATCCCATTGTTGCCCGAAGATAAGATTGGGCAGCAGGGATATCATGATCAGGCACGCCATGAGGTAATGCATTTTCATGTCATTTCTCCCTGTTATGTATAGTATTACTGTTATACCAATGCCAATGTAATTATTCAGCGGTAATATATCAATCTATTCCTTCTTAAGTGCTTAATACAAATATTTCATAAGTACCTTCTCTCTCTTATTCAGCAAACAGCTAATAATAAGCCCCGCCCGTCGGGAAATCTGAGACCACTCACCAGAATCCCGTTTTTACCCTCCCTCCATCCGCTGCCTGACCTCTCATTCCCCGTATCCGGTTAAACGACTTTATTTTAACTTTCCCCTACTTCAGCAGCACCGCCGCCGACGGCCCCGCCGTTGGCGGGAATAAGGACGGGACTACTCTGACGACCTACATGATTTCGAGACAAGATTTCTGGGTGTGATACAGAACAGGTCGTTTGAAGAGAGGACATTTCGCTATAACATCGTGGGGAGCATGATGGAAGCGGCGGTTCCAGATATTCGCGAGAAAGAAACAAAAATGTGATGGTTGTTTGAATGACAGGAATAAATTCAAAAAGTACAACGCTAGCATTATTAAAAGGAATGACGATGAGGCGCATCACCCTGGTAGTATGCATACTTCCCTTACTTTCCTCTTTGAGCTGTAATACGATTCGCGTCACCGAGGAAATAGCCTACCAATCGGGGCCTTTCCGGGTGGTGGGTGATCTGAGGTTACCGCCAGGAGTGGGGCCGCATCCCGTGATCATATTCGTGCACGGCGATGGGCCGAACAACCGTACGTCGGGTGTGACGTACCCGCCGATAATGGATCGGATGCTGGGTGCCGGCTATGCGACCTTTGCCTGGGACAAGCCGGGTACCGGTGAATCCACCGGGCAAATCGACCGCAACCGGTTGCTTGAGCAGCGGTCTCAAATCGTCCTGGATGCCGTCGAGATGCTCAAGGAGCTCCCGGAGATCGACACCCTACAAATCGGCCTGTGGGGTATTAGCCAGGCAGGTTACGTGATGCCCCGGGTCCTGGACTTGAGCGAAGACATCGCCTTTATAATCGCGGTTTCCTGTCCGGGTGAGCCCGGCGTGGAACAGGGTGCCTATCTCATCGCTGCCCAGGCCTTATGTGCGGGGGCTTCTGAAGAGGAGGCATCACAAATCGAATATTTACTCGCAGAGATCGAAAAGGCAGACGACTACGAAACCTACGTGCGATATAAAGAGCAGCTAGCCAGCTACGCGGTCCTTGAGGGTCTGGGCCTCAACCTGCGGGTCGCAACGGAAGAGCAATGGCACCACCCCAATTTCGAGGGTGATTACTTCAGGGATCCCATGACGGTAATCGAGCGCACCACCATTCCGATCCTGGCATTTTTCGGCGAGAAGGATACTCAGGCCGACCCGATCCAAGGTGCCCAGGCCTATCGTGCGGCCCTCGAGCGTGCGGGGAACCAGAACTTCCGCGTGGAACTGATCCCTGGAGTGGATCACAACCTGATCATCTCCGAGACCGGCAGCCTGAAGGAACGAGAGCGGAGATCGCGGAGCGGGTGGCAAAATTACGCGCCCATTTACCTGGATATTCTGGAAGAGTGGCTCCGGGAGCTGCGTCAGCAATAGCTCTTTGACCTGCCTCTATTCTTGGGACCACTCCCCCAACCGCACACGATCCCAAGGCGAGACGCCGCTGTAAACAGCGGCGAAGCCGCGCCGGTTCCATGCGCCGGTTAGACACCAGCAACTCCATATGAATTGGCCCGCCCCCGTTTACCTATCAACTCGATCACTCTCCCTTTGCGTAGACAATAAGCCATCTTCTGCGCCAATGGTCTGCTAATGCCCATCGCTTCCGCCAAATCTCTCGTGGTAAATGTCTCTCCCAAACTCACGGGGAGAAGCGCTCGCCAGTCCGCCAGCTCCTCAAACAGCCTCTGATCTACTACTTCAAGCAATCGGCGCTCCTCAATGACCCACCCTCTCCTGCGCCAATTCCGCTTTCCCTCGTACCGCCTTACCTCTTCCTCCATTATCAACACTACTTCAAGCGAGAAGTGCGGGTTCGCCAGCAACTGCGGGAAGCTCACCATTACCCAGAACAGATCCTCCACCCGCCCTTTCCTGGGCGACTTGCGGCGAGTTACTCCACCGCGGTTGTCCTTGGCCAGCTTAACGATCCACTTCTCCTGGGCTATTGGATAGATCAATCGTACCCGATGAGCACGTACAAGGTCAATCAGCTTTTACTTGATAGACGCGAAATTGCTGGTCTGGATTTCCAGCAACAGGTCATCTTTAACAATGTCGATCACATACCCATCAACCGTTACTTCAAATCGGTCTACTGGTCGTGCGTACCAGTCCTTCAACGATGCGTGAAGCGGCTTCTCATTCAGCAACCCAATGCCTGACATTTCAACCTCGGATTCCATATTGACCTATCTG
>CP070638.1:1378241-1500848 GCA_020354025.1 Fidelibacterota bacterium
AGATTTATAACCGTGGCCGTACTCTCCGTTCCTCTTGCCTTTTCCAAAAGGACTTTGAGCTTTTGTTCAGGAGGCTCAGTTGGGTGAAAATATATAAAAAACGAAGGGGGACAGGATGAACACCAACCCGAATACAATCCCAGGCAAATCGGAAACCGGCCCAAATGCCGACGATGAGGTCGAGCAGCACTCCATCGGCCGCTCAGTGCTTTTGCATCTGCTACCCGGTGCTCTGATCACCTTATTCTTCATCATCTTCGGCCCCCTGGCTGAACGCTGGGGTGCGCCGGCGATTATGGCCATTTTCATCAGCGTCCTGCTGATTCTCATCCCCTTTGCGCTGGGCTATATGTTATACGAAGGCAAGAAGCGAACTGGCCGGTTTTCTTTAAGCGGTGTCGTTGTCTACCGGCGCCGGATTCCCCTGTGGCATTATTTCGTTCTGGTGCCCTTTGGATTTGCCTGGATGATGTTCGTCTTCTTTATCGTAGCCAGGCCGATCGACAGCTTTCTCATTGAGCGGCTGTTTTCCTGGGTTCCGGCCTGGTCTTTTGGCGCTGTCCAGAGCCTGGACCTGTATGCTCCGCCGGTACTGCTGTCAGTGGCTGTGTTTGCTCTGCTGTTCAACGGAATCGCCGGACCGGTCGTGGAAGAACTGTACTTCCGCGGCTATCTGCTGCCGAGGATCTCCCGGTTGGGCAACTGGGCGCCAATATTGAGCAGCGTGCTTTTCTCCGTCTATCATTTCTTTACCCCCTGGCAGAACCCAGCTCGGCTCATGGTACTCATACCTTTTACCTACATCGTGCGATGGAACAAGAATATCTACTGGGGAATGATCGTGCACGCGAGTCTCAACACCATCGCCATGATCCTGTTGTTTGGCAGTATTATTCTGTAATTGAGGCTGGCCAATAATCTCGAATAGATCTTTGAAATAGAGTGTAGTTCATTCGGGGTGCAGGTCTTCAGGACCTTTTCCACAGATTGAGCTAAATACTAAGAGAGACATTCTGTTGATCCGAGGCATCGTATACGCTTCGATGGCGGCCCCGCCTTAGGCGGGACAAAGGCCTCGCATCCTGCGGGACTACTCTGACGCTTTCTTAAATAACAGCATCTTGATGGAGTTGGTGTACATCGGTGTGACCAGGTGGGTAACGTAGACGCCAGCGATTTTTTATGTAACCCTGGTGCAGTCGAATGTCTCCACCAATCCCTGGATCACAGAGCTGGCGATATTCTTATGATGTACTGTCTCCAGCAGATGGTGCTCTACCCAGTAGTCTTCTTGATGTGCCTCTCAAGTTGCTGAATGGTCTGATCCTGATCTGAGATAATCTGATTAACTACGTCGCCAATTGTAACGATTCCAATCAACCGTTCATTTGACATGACGGGCAAATGGCGGATGTGCTCAGCTGTCATCAATGCCATGCAGTCTTTAACAGTGCTTTCCGGATTTATGGAGGATATCTCACTAGTCATAATATCGCTAACAAGTATCCCCTTAGAATACCTTGACCTGAGGATTACTTTGCGGGCATAGTCGCGTTCGGAGAAGATACCGACCAGCTTCCCTTCGTCGATGACCAGCAAAGCGCCCACATCCTTCTCAGACATTATTTGCAGTGCTTCATAGGCAGTTGCCTGTGGTGCAATAGACCAGATATCGTTACCCTTAGAACGCAAGATGTCTTTGACAGTATACATTGCTTAGCTCCCAATTGCTCTCATCGTAAGTGCCGTGGATGCTCAGGGCTGTACCTTTTAGAAATCATGTTGACAGCCTAATTTATAAACTAATAGAGATATCCTATAATATCCAAGGATAAGTTAACCTTGCCCATAAAAGCTGTCCCAGATATTAAGTTCGGACTTGGTGGGACCTAAACTGAGGTGCTTGACCACTGGTCAGGACTGGCCACCATTTGTCAAATTCCTGCCCTGCAATGTCATTCATCGACGTGACTAACCAAAGTCACTCTAACACTGCATAATTACTGCATACTTTCCAAAAATCTCGTCGTCAGCCACTGGGTTTAGTATCCATTGTTCCTTTGGACACGTAGGTTCGCCCCGAAGCACAACCCATGGGGGACAAGGGACTGGATTCAGCCGGTTGCCAGGGCTTCCTCGAACTTGGCTTTCTGTTCCTTGAAGTATTCCCGCTCAGGATCCAGTTCGATGCACCGGTCGATCACCTGGCTGGCTTCCGCCACGCGCCCCAGCTTCCAGAGCACCTCAGCGTGGGTATCCATAATATTCGCCCTGACATCGGCATCCGCAGTCTTGGCCATATCCACGGCGAGGATGACTTTTTCCAGGGCGTCCTCCAGGTTCATGTCAAAGCGGGTCATACGCCAGGCGTAGCCGTTCAACATTGAATAGGTGATGATATCCGCCTCTATCGCCCGGCGTATACGTTCTTCGAAGGCCCGCACTTCGTTGAGCGTGTCCTTCCTCGCACGGTAGATCATGACGAGGTCCTCGAATATATCATGGGCGAAAGGACTATCCGGATCTTGCCGGGCCAGCTCAAGGAGCGGTTCGGGAAGGGTATCCAGGTAGGCCTGTCCCCAGGCGATGACGAACCTGCCCCTGGCCGCCTCTGGACTGTCCGGGTCCGCCAGGCCGGCGATTTTCCGCCCGGCAGCGACAATCTCAGGGAACATGTTGCGGGACTCGTAGGCCGCCGCCAGGGCCAGCTGGGCCTTCAGATCCTCCGGATCCTCCGCCACCTGCTGCCGCCAGCTCTCGAAAGTGCTGTCACCGGCGGCGATCCGCTGCATCTCCGACAGGAACTCATCGGGGGGAGCATAGCCGAAGATGCGGTCCACCTCCATACCATCCGGCCGCAGGAACGCAACCGTAGGGTAGCCGAGAATGTGGTACTTGGCTACCAGTTCCGGGCCATCATCGTGGAGCTTGTGGACCTTGATACTGACCAGATTCTGCTCTGCGTAGGAAATGATCCGGGGATCGGGAAACGTAACGGCATCCAGCCGTTCACACCACGTTCAGTTGTCGGTGATGAAATCGACCATCACCATCCGGTCACCGGCCGTTGCCAGTGCCTGCTCCAGGGTGATGTCCTTCCAGCTGAAAGTATCTCTGGAGCCGCATCCGGCGGCCAGGACACCTGCAAGCAGAAGCGCGTATCGAACTCTCACGGTAGTACCTCCCAGTATTGCTCAAGTGATGGAAGGGGCAGACACAAAGAACTCGTTCCTTATGGCCGTATTATGCAGCGGAATATACAGCTGACTGGCTAACATAGTGAGGCCCTGATTTTGAGATGAGTTTTAGGATGCCCTGGGAGGATTCTACAGCCCAAATCAGGAATCTTTCAATAAATTCCATCCAGAATCCTTTTATTGGAGCGATATGATGAAGGGCAAAGTATTACTAATAGAAGATAATGAGATCTACGCCAAGATCATAAAGGTCTGTCTGGAGGAGTCAGGGCATGAGGTGCATGTGCTTGAGGATGGGGAATCCGCCTTAAAGAACGCAGAGAAAATAAGGCCCCATGCGATACTCCTGGATATCATGCTCCCAGGCATCAATGGCATTGCGGTCTGTAGGAAGATCAAGGAAAATCCCTCTTTGCGATCTATTCCGGTCATAATGCTAACGGCTAAATCAGAGGCAGGAATCGTAAAAGCAGCAATCAAAGCCGGAGCCGACGATTATATTACCAAGAACAACGACATTGAGACGGTTTGGACTGAGATCGAGGACAAGATTATTACGAGTTTAATTAAGCAAGTCCAGGACTCCGCCGATGATGATGTACCGCCGGCGGACAGGTAGTCACTATGAATAATTCCGGCACCGAGAATCCCACACCTTTGAAGGAATTCGACTCCTCGGCTGCATCGATCCGACTGCAGAAATACTGGGGATTGATTTCCAATCCAAAGCGCACGCTACCGTATCTGATACTGATGATATTCGTTTCGGAAGTAATTGCGATGCTGACAGTGCGTTTTCTGTTTGACCTCCCGCCGGTACCTGAAACATTGCTGGATGCTTCGATCCTGGTGGTCCTACTCGTTCTAGCCTATTACTTCGTGCTGTTTATTCCGCTTCACTCACAAATCACCAAGCAAAAGCAAATAGAGCTCAAGATAAAGCAGTTATCCACCGCAGTCGAGCAGAGCCCCGCCTCAATTGTGATTACGGATCCGAGCGGCACGATTGAATATGTAAATCCGAAATTCACCGAGGTGACCGGTTATAAATACGAAGAGGTGATCGGTCAGAATCCCAGGGTATTGAAGTCCGGTTCGCAGCCGGTTGAATTTTATTCGACGCTTTGGAAGACGATCACATCTGGTAAAGAATGGCGTGGTGATTTCTGCAATAGGAAAAAAAATGGTGAGGTATATTGGGAAAACGCTTCCATTTCCCCGATCAAATCCTCAACGGGC
Organism: Fidelibacterota bacterium; assembly: GCA_020354025.1. GTDB lineage: Bacteria > Fidelibacterota > Marinisomatia > SCGC-AAA003-L08 > TS1B11. Next base: position 1,382,678 of record CP070638.1, read on the forward strand.
GAGATCACTCATTTTGTTGCCGTAAAGGAAGATATCACTGAACGCAAACTGGCTGAAGAAGCTTTAGAGGCTGCTGAGAAACGATACCGACAACTCGTAGAAGAAACCAGTGATACAGTATTCACAATAGATCTGGAGGGGACTTTTACCTATGTCAATCCTTCAGCAGAGACGATAACAGGGTATGAAGAGAGCGAACTCATCGGAATGTCCTTCACCCAGTTGATCCGCCCGGACTGGCTTGATCGTGTCCAGGGATTTTATCGTGAACAACGAGACAAGTCGGTCCCCGAGACATCCCTTGAGTTTCCCATTATCACCAAGCAGGGTGAGACCAGGTGGGTAGAGCAGACTGTCAATGCCGTGATCGAGGAGGGCCAACTGGCTAGTCTCCAAGCGACTGTGAGGGATGTGACCGAACGAAAGCAGGCAGAAGAAGCATTGCGGGAGTCCCGCGAGAAATATCGGGATTTATCCGAGGAACTGAAAAAAGCGAATGTCACCAAGGATAAATTCTTTTCAATAATCGCCCATGATCTGAGGGGGCCATTGGGCAATTTCCATGCCTTATCGAAAATGTTCGTCAGCAGGTTTGAGAGATTCCCACCAGACAAGATCAAGGAGATGATCGAGCAGCTGCACACCTCCGCCTCACAGTCATACAAGCTGCTGGAAAACCTGCTGGATTGGTCCAGGCTTCAGTTGGGCCGGATGGAGTTCAAGCCGGAGCCGTTGTCTATTGCGGAGCTGACAGAGGAGAACGTTGAACTATTCAACTCTCAGGCTAAAGAAAAAGATCTATCATTGATCAATTCCACCGACCCGACCAACACGGTGCTCTCCGATCGAAACATGTTGACCACTGTGATGCGGAATCTGATCTCAAATGCCATCAAGTTTACGCCGCGGGGAGGAGAAATCGTTATCTCCTCGTCAACGGATGAGACACAGGGCAATATTGTCGTTTGTGTAACTGATACAGGCATAGGAATGTCCGAAGAGATACTTGAATCCATCTTCGATGTTGAATCCTACCATACAACTTTAGGTACTGAGAAGGAGAAAGGTACCGGTCTTGGTTTGCCCCTCTGCAAGGAATTCATTGAAAAAAACAACGGGAAGATAAGGGTTGAGAGCGAATTGGGCCGCGGCAGCAGATTTTCCTTTGAACTCCCAGCGGTTGCTTAATCGATAGGTCCTATTACTTCAGCAGCAGCCCTGCCCCGCTTTCAGCGGGATTAGAACATCCTGCCCCACCTCTGACAGGACTGATTGGATGACTACTCTGACGCTTACTTTAATGACAGGATCTTGATATACCTGGAATATTCCAGCGTTACCAAGCGGGGTATTGATATCATAACTTTAGAAGCAGTCTGAGGAATAGGGGCCGGTCACTTTAGCATGCCTTGTCCCATGGTTTTCAAATCTATACGTGAAGTGAAAGTATAAATGGATAGTATCTACTCTACTCAGAAGAGCACATCAGCGCGGCCTCGTCTTTATTACATCGACAATCTCCGGATTGCATTGATCTCCCTGGTAGTGGCCCATCATGCTGCACAACCGTATGGACCGACGGGAGGCGATTGGCCGATTTTCAATCCGGAACGCAGTGCCTTATTGGCACCGTTCTATCCCGTGAACGCCGCGTTCTTTATGGGGCTATTCTTCCTGATCTCGGGATACTTCGTGCCTCGCGCCTTCGACCGCAAAGGGGCAACCATCTTCCTCAAGGACCGCCTTTTACGTCTCGGGATTCCACTCCTGTTTATCGGGATCGTTGTCTTTAGTCCTCTTGTGTATGTTTTCGAGTACGCTGCCGAGGGAGGAGATATTTCTTTCTGGTCTTACTTTTTCCGCATTTACCTTGGAGAATGGCAGATTGAGTTCGGCCATATGTGGTTTGTTGCGCAACTGTTACTATTTGCTTTGATTTATGCTCTATGGCGCCTGATCGTGAGGCGTGAGACCGCTGCAGACCAATCAGAGAAACGAGGGCCAAGCCACTGGAGCATCCTGGGTTATACACTCATCTTAGCAATCGCAACCTACATCATCCGTATCCGGTATCCTATTGACCACTGGGTACGTATCCTCTGGCTAGTTCCCGCAGAGGTCGCGCATCTGCCCCAGTACCTGAGCCTATTCTTTTTAGGGACAGTTGCCTATCGTCGGGATTGGCTGCACAGGTTATCGATAAGGACCGGCATGACCTGGCTGTGGATTGGCCTGGCGGCCGCGGTGCTCGTCTATGCCTATGATTACGGCTTATGGAGACTGCTGCCCGTTGGCATTATTGCCACGGGTGGTTCGAGCTGGCAGTCGCTGGTCTGGAGTACGTGGGAGGCCTTCATCTGCACAGGACTGTGTGTAGGACTGCTGGTACTTTTTCGGGAGCAGCTTAACCGGCAGGGCAATCTGGTACGAAAGATGTCCGCTGCAGCCTATACTGTATATATCATTCATTTCTTTCTGCTAGTAACCCTTCAATTCACTATAGCCGATGCCGGCTTGCCACCCTTTTTGAAGTTTGTAATTGTGACGCTGCTAGGAATTCCCCTCTGCTTCGCTGTCAGTCATTTCATCATAAAACTACCTTTAGCACGCAGGATTCTATGATAACTCTCCTATGGGATGCCCACTTCAGCAGCACTCCCGCACTTTGCGGGACAAGAGCATCTCGATGGCCTTGGTGTGCTCCAGAGTTGCCGGCCTGATTGCTACACAATTGAGTAGTGTATGATCCCGAGTGAGAGTGTAGGGAGTTGAATCCTGCCTACACCTGGAAACAGTTATCATCCTCCAATGGATACATAAATGGCTCCGCCCCTCCAATCAGTGTCCATATATCCTTACTCCAGAGAATACAGGTAAATCATCCATGGCAGATCCGGCCTATTGAACTTGTTCAACAATTTGAGGCTAATGTCAGGTGCATTGGATATTTCGACGGCTGATACCAGGAACTTGCATCCCAAGTCTCTCAGCGCTGTGGTATCAATGTTCAGGCGGGAAATTGTCATCCCTCCGGCCATATCACTTAGGGACATCAACCATAGTTCAGAAGAAAAAATATACGCTCGATTGCCCCAATTATCGAAGTTATCCTTCATCGCTCTGTTTTTTTCCAATTCCCCTGCGATCACTTTTCTGAATCTGTGCTTATAATTCAGTTCATAATTGACCGAGTACATGTCCACGGTAGAGAATCCATTATAAAGCGCCACCCCTGGATGGAATCCAACGCTGCCTATTCTATATGTGTCAACTGGAGAGCCAATATATTCTTTTACTTCATTAAAGAGTTCTGCAGCATAGAATTCACGGTAGGTAATGCCACTGCTTCTCATTTCAGTTAAAAATTCCGATCGATAACCTAGCACGACCAACTGAAGCACAGCTAAACCGTAAACCACATTCTTGCCGTGATTGAGGTTTTTCCAAATTATGTCGATTGATAATCCGAACAGCAATCCCCACAACAAAGGATTCAGGAAGTAAAAACGATCATAGTTGAATAGGTTCAGTTGTGGAAACATCTCCCTTATCCCAGAGGCAAGGGCAGATTGGTTGATACCGTGAAACAAGGCAATCACCAATATCAGAATCGAGATCACGAGCAATTTAGGTGAATGTTTGCCTGATCTCTGGAGGTGTATTGCTGCTAGCCCGGCAGCAATCATGATAATGGGGAAATGAACGCTCCAAGAGTGATTTTGACTTAACAGTAGCACATAGATTATGCTTTTAAGCATACTCATGATCGAGGATTCCGTTCCTACCCGTTCATATCGGTGAGATATCCAATCCAAATCGAAAAACATGTTTAGCACCAGACGGTATTCAACCAGAATGTATATAGCAGTCATCAGGACTATGGCTGCCAAAAAATGGGGGTTCAATTTCTTCGCAGCGATCCAATCATAAATCGAAACCATAAATAGAATAAATAGGAAAAATAAATAAGAGAGTATAAAACTGGAATAGAGAGGGACCAGCAATATAATCAACCAATTTATTAGTTTTAGATCTTTTTCCCTTATGTTAAGAAAGGCGAAGAGCACAAGCGGTTGCCCGGCCACGGTCAATCCCCCGATAGCCCAGTGGGGAAGCAAAGCAAATGAAAGGGCAGATATAGCCAGCACCGCTTGATTCGCACGCGGCAGGAAATGTCGCTTAAGCAGGAGATACATGCCAATAAAGCCTACCAAGCGAAGAATCAGTTGATTGATGGTATAGGCCAAGAACGGAGGCAGGAAATAATAAAGCCACAATATCACGTTAAATTCGCTTCCCAGAGCTTTACGCGGCATCTCGCCCGGGAAAAAGGAAACGATTTCATCTTGTCCGGCAAATATTTTTCCACTCTCTGCCAGAACCTTTTACAGTGGGACCTTATCGTCGAGATTATCATGGATGCGGATGTAACTATCCTCACCCAAGATGATGAAGGGAGCCATGTAGAGAAGGAGAATCCCCATGCTCACCAAGATTACCTTGCTAGATTTCACTGATAGCTCTCTGATAGGACAATCGGTGGCAGGGCACCCTCAGGATGAATAAGGAAAGGCATCTTAGCGCGCAAATGGCATAATGCCGCTGAAGATTTGGTGCGGCAGGATGGCACACCGACGCGCGCTGTGCGGGATTTTTCAATAAAAAGAATTGGGAAATTGAAGCAAAGAGAAGGCTTGTCAGACCCTCTCTCCCCTTCGGTACCCACTAGTATCGACAGATACAATGCATACCAGTCGGGGTATTGCATCAATACAGTCTCTCGAGCTCCCCGATTGCGCAGTGCTACAATCCCTGCGAACAAAGCGTACTTAGACTCGAACGACATAGATGAAATATGATAGCATTAGTATCCAGGCAATCACTGTAGACGCAAGGAAAGGATCGCTCCAGAACAATTGTGTGGGGGAACCACTGCGTTTCTGTACGATAGTAAGCTGCCCATATCTCAAGAACCCGATTATGACCCAGAAGGAGGTGAGATAGAGATTACTACTGTGGTATCTCATCTGCATTTCTGGTGAAACGGTATATAGAATGTAGCTCACAATAGCCACCGCTGCAACAATGGACATCGAGAACGTCACGAAGGCAATATTGTAGCCATCTAGATTTCTAATACGGGCGTGACCCGATCCGCTTTCATCAAGGCAGAGATCATCATATCGTTTTCCAAGAGCGAGAAAAAGTGCCAGTACAAAGGTCAAGAGCGTGATCCAATAGCTATTAGCTATGCCAGTAACAAAGCTGCCAGCGTAAATACGAAGTAGAAATCCACTGGCAATTATTACTATATCTACAATAGGTATGTGCTTTAACCAGAAAGAATAGAGAACATTGGTGGTAAAATATACAAGGATCAGGATGAAGAACGACTTGGTAGTAAAGAAAAAGGAAACCGATAGCGCCGAAACAAATAGAAAAAAGGCAAAACACATCGCCTGGTTTGCTGAGATTGCCCTTCTCGCGAGTGGGCGGTTTTTCTTTATCGAATGCGCCCGGTCTGATTCAACATCCTTTAAATCATTTATAATATATACGACACCAGCCATCAAACAGAACACCGCGAAGGCTGTAATAGCTTTACCTGTTATTTCTATATCGTTCATCTTTCCGGCGAAAAATACTGGCAAGAAAATGAAAAGGTTCTTAATCCACTGTTTGGGACGTATTAAATCAACAAGTGCGAGGACTTTTTTCATCGTAACCTAGCGAATTGGAGGTTGATGCTTAGAATGTGCAGGAGAGCAATATGGGTGAAAATACATACCCTTCGTTATCCCTCTTATTTTACAATTGAACAATAAGATTTAGCAACTGCCGGTATCAGCACATGCGCCGTCTTTGATTTTCTGATCACCGATGAACAGACAATCGCAAATGGATATACCAATTCCACCTACCGCTAATTTCAGCCCCATGGGGTGCGGCATAGGGGCACTAAGAGTTGGATCCATTGAGAAAATTGCTACATCCGCGTGTAGACCTATCGCAGTAACCTTTCGCTTCTCGGAATCTTCCCAGCAGTAAGGATTTTACTTGTTCCTACCCTCCTGTGATTAGTGCCTGTCTCTAGGACATCATCGTCGATGAGTATTTGCACTCCCTCTGCGATCTGTGCAACATCTTACGATTCCACGAGCAAGCCTGTTACTTGCTCCCTATACATCGGGCCGCTTTAAAGTTAGGATGCATAGTCTCAGTTAGCATGTAATAAACCTATTCCGAGTAGTTCCTGACTGACCAGGATTATTGCTACAGGCGCTGGTGGACAGTATCCGAGACTGCCATGAGCATGAACATGGTTGTACTACCTACTCCTTTGCCAGAAAAGCTTTTAAGACTGGGCATGACCAATCACCGTAGCCCAAATCCCTGCCCCTCCTATCCAAAGCTGTCATCTATATTCGGTTGGAGCATGATCTGAAAGATAATCTAGCTGAAAACTGCACAATTACAGCACACGTTCTAATATCCTCGTCGTGAGCTGCTGGACTCAGGCTCCAGCGCGCATCATGCACCTACAGAAAGTCGGCTATGAAGGTCGTAACCAGCAGATCCTGGATCAGCGGAAAAGATAAAACAGAGAACGCTTCAAATGAGGAGTCAGCGAAGCCTTGGAAACGCGAAATGTGTCTCTGAGCTGATTGCCCTGTATGTTCATAAGAATCCGAGCCGATCTGCTCATGCTATTATTTCCACTCTGATATTTCTTCTCTTTGGACCATCCAAGTCGACTAGCATAAGGCTCTGCCAGGTTCCAAGCACCAGCTTTCCATCTTTGATATGAATCGTTTCTGAAGGACCCAGCAGCGCTGCTTTGATATGCGCACCAGCATTATTATCCACTAGATCATGACGATAGCCGGCATGATCGGGAAAGGATTTGTTCAATGCATCTAAAAAATCAATGCAGATATTTGGATCATAGTTCTCATTTATTACAACTGCTGCAGTTGCATGAGTAACGAAAACATTGCATAGTCCTTTTCTCACATCCTTGACGAGTTTTGCAACTTCATACGTTATATCGACCAATTCCTGTGCTTTGCTGGTATTTACCGTAAAGTCCATCTATTATCCTTTCTTATGCAATCCAATGATTTGTTAGTGCCGGTAAATCCCTTGCATCCTACCCCCGCTGTAGGTCCCGTATGGCTCCCCACAGGGCGTGTACGCCTAAGGCCTGTGGAACAGCATCTTGATAGACTTTGGTGTACTCCAGCGTCACCAGGCAGGATTTTAAATACCAAACTTTAAGTTAAGCCAAATGGCGTGGGCAGGTCAAACCTACTCGATGAGTTCAAGCCTGCAATAGGCACGCAGATTCGGATCTGCTTCAGTGTGTACCTTACCGGTATGGACATCTCGCAGATAACACTGCATTTCTACGGTTACACTGTCAGGTGTAAAAGAACGCATATTGAAAGTATCTGCAACGGTGTATACCACTCCGGGCAAGACCGGCATCAGAGCATAGTAATCAATGTGTCCAAAAGCATCGGGGTGCCATTTTATGCCATATCCGCCCATCCAGCACTTCGTGCCGTAAACTGCATAATCAAACGTTACCGCATACTCACTGTCGGGCAGGACAGACTGATAGGTCCCGTTGGATATCTCCAGGGAGTAGCTATAGGCACTGTCCAGTTCTATATTCAGGTTAACCGGGCCCCATTCATAGGAGGGACAGCCCCCATCGAAATGGCTGTACTCTACGTCAAGGGACAACTCTTTTTCCTGGTATCCGTCCGCCAAGACCATGAAGGTATAATATCCCTCTCCCGCGCCAAAGGTGCAGGGCACCGTGCATTCAACATAGGTCTGGCTGCCTATCGAAAACACGGTGCTGTTCTCGCCACCCTCAGTCAGCACGTCTTCCAGTGAATCATTCTCGTCTAACCGGACACTGTCGAGGATAATGTCATAGACATATACCTCGGGTATATCGGTGCACGTGCTCTTATCCCGCACCGAACTGACCTTCAGGATCGGCTCCAGGACGTTATGCTCACACGGCCCTGCCCCGCTTGGCTCGTCACAGGCTGGCATAACGCCCAGGATGATTATCCACCCGTACCTGATCAACGAAAGCAGCCGTGACATGCGGTCGGTTCCTCCAGTGGTTTCACTATACTGAAAGGCTGTACCCCATGGAATAAAAGTGAATAGGCACACAGGCCTCCGATTCTTCCCCTCCCCATTCCATTATTTAGTCCACGCCTCATTGAAAGCCGCCTCCTACTTCAGCAGCAACATCTTGGTAGAGTTGCTATACTCCGGCGCCACCAGGCGGGCGATGTAGATACCGGAGGGGACACTATGACCCAGCTGATTCCTGCCGTTCCATTGGGTATAGTGGTACCCCGGCTCCATGTAGTCATCAACCAGCCTGACCACTTCCCTACCCAGAATGTTGTAGATGGTGAGGGAGACATAGGTGGCCTGTGGTAGGTCATACTGGATCGTGGAGACCGGGTTGAAGGGATTGGGGTAAGGCCCTCGCAGCGCAAAAGCTGCGGGAGTATGGCTGCTTTCAGGCACGGCCAGAGTTGTAAGCGGAAACCGGAAGACGCCACTACCGGCGGCCGCGAAGTAAAGGTAACCATCCCCGGGATACGCCAGATCCACGATTTTGCCAAGGGTGTCCGTGGGTACCTCCAGCCACGAATCACCCAGATCCTGACTGTAGAGTATGTGACCTGCCTCAAGAGTCCCCACACTGCCCGCCGCAAACACATAGCCGGTATATGAATCATAAAGTATGCTTTCAAATGTATGAAGGTACTCTTCAGTAAAGACCGCCTCCCAGGTTGAGCCACCATCCAATGAGCGACTTATCACTGCACCATCGGTGGCAAAAATATAGCCGACATCAGTCCCAGTTGAAACCACGCCAAAATCGAGAGCCATGACCAGATGGGGTGGATAGAGCTGATCCCAGGTATCACCGAAGTCCAGCGATTTCAGCAACAGGCCCCCGGTATAGCCGTCGCTTCCACCCGCCAGGACCAGGCCGCCGATATGCTCCTTCGTCCCGACTGCCATGATCCACCATTCCTCGAGGTAAATACTTGTGAGCAACCGTTTCCAGGTGGTATCGCCCAAGGCCTGCCGAAAAAGTGCTCCTCCGGTGGCCGCATATTTCTCCCCGCAGATGGTCGGGTCGGGAAAGCCGGCCAGGGAATAGATGCCTACACCGAACGAATCAGAGATCCCGGCGCTATTCGTAAAGAACTCCCCTCCCATGTGGTTGCAGTAGACATAAACGGAGTCGCCATCCTCCGGAAATACCCCGGCAGTAATCCCCCAGCCGATCGGACCACTCTTATGCGGGTAGACGGCCGATATATTCTTATCCTCCAAGCCGAGAGAAGTCCAGTTCGTATCAGGCGGATAGGAGGTGTCGGTATAAAAGACTCCTTTATCATGAGTGCCTATGGCCATGATCGAACCATAGACAGACATAGCCGTAATATCCTTCTCAGCCATACCAAGATATTCCAGGGATACCTGGCCGGTGAGCGGAAAGAATCCGATACAGACAAGAAAAATGATGACAAGACTCGATCTCAGGTTTATTTCTTTCATTAATACAACCCCCTTTCAATATACTCGTTATACTCCGGCTTCTCCCCCGCCGTTGGCGGGCTAGATAGACAGGCGATTCAGATGCCGCTGGGGGGAGTAGACAGATCAGTCATGGTAGAACTTTTTCGCTCCAGAATATCTCATGGTCCTGGCTATCTTCATCGAAGTAGAACCAGATGCCGACACGCCATGCACCATGCTCTTCTATCGGTCCATGGGCCTCAAATTCAAAGTACCGCTGCGGTTCGAACTCGTACTTCGTAAGCCCAACACCGCACCACCCTACCATATCTTCAACCCACCCGGTATCACTTTCTATTTCTCTCGTGTATATAGGTAACGTATCCTCATAGCCATAATACCAGAAGACCTCTTCAGAATTATTAATGGCTTTGAATTTTGCGCCTGACTCTAATACCGTAGTTGGGCCCAGACAGGCAATCTCGATCGATCCTTTACTAGGACCGGTCGGTTCCTGACATGCGGTGATCAAGAATAGTGCGAGTGCACAAAAGTGGAATACCTTGAAGGACCGAGAATTCATAATCCACTACTTGATCAACAGCATCTTAATCGCCCTGGTATAGTCTGATGTCACCAGTTGACCAATGTAAGTGCCTGAAGGCACTCCGCTGCCATCAGAGGTTCTACCGTTCCATTTGATATAATGAATCCCAGGTTCGAGCGATTGATTCACCAGGGATGCTACTTCCCGGCCCAGGATGTCATAGACGATGATCCGGACAGCTGTTGCCTGAGGCAGTTCAAATCTGAGGGTCGTACTGGGATTAAAGGGATTGGGATAATTCTGGGAAAGGCTGTAATCAACCGGCAGGTTACCGGGCTTTTCAGTGGACAGCCTCGAATACAATACGCCGGGCAGCTTTCTGCCTCCTTCGAAGGCAAATCCTGTACTATCTGCCAGGTAGGTGTTCACCCAGTCGGGGCGGGCCGGCAGGTTGCCCGCCCACACCTGTTCCGCCCAGCGTTCATCGGTCAGACGGTCAAAGTTCCAGGTGATCTCTTCGTAATAGGACATGACGGGCCCCACGAACGCCATGGGCTGGTAGCCGGCGGAGGGCGCATCGGCAAGGAATACGCCGAGATTGATCTCCCCCACACCGACATGCAAGATGCGGCCGACAATGTTTCCGTATTCATCAGTAGGTTGCGTATGCACATCGGCGACCAGATGGTCCACTCCGGCGGCATCCCCGAACGAACCGTAGAATAGATCCGCGTACCAACCACTGAAAATCACAGTGCAGACTCCATCCCCGTAAAACAGCATGCCCTGCAGGAATTTCACTTCTTCAGCACTCAGCGTTTGTCGGTCCAGTTCCTTTTGCGCGATGACCTCCAGCCGGGACATGATATCCTGCAGACCGGTGAAATAATGTGTTATGCTGGTGTCGGACGTAATCTGCGCAAAGTAGGTACCCGCCTTTACAGCGAAGGCCGCGATCTGATGGTAGAAGGCCGGGTAGGGTTCCACATAGGAATGGGGGAAAGAACACCCGGCCATACCGGTGTATGACTGCTTGGCATAGAGCAGATTGTCGTGCCGCAGCTGCGTCCAGGAGGCGAGCTGCGTATTCAGTTTCTGCTGATGCCAGGCGGCGGTCTTCATGAATAGCGGATGGCTGTCCTGAACGCCGGTTGGATTCAATTGCCGGATCGCCTGCAGCCACACATTGTAAAGGGACGAGTCCCAGAAGTCATCGTCGTAGGCGTCGACGAGATAGCGAAGGGACTCCAGGTTGGAGGCATATGGATAAGTATTCAGTTCGTCCTCCAACAACGGGAGGGCGTCATCATTACCCAGGGCGAATATGGCATCGAGCGGATCGGGCATCATCCTCATGACCTTGTTACCAACCTCGTCGACAATCCGGTCATAAACCACATGTGAAAAGACATAGGAATCGATGATGAAGCGCTGTCCCATCAGCCGGAACGACACCGGCAGCTCGACGGGATCGGTATTGCTGGCATCCCTGCCCCTGATGAGCATGGAGAGGATCTTCTGGCCGTAAGCCTGGGAGGCTTTCAGAGAGTCCTGGAGCGTATCGAAGGTAGTGTCGTCCAGGAGGTCGGCGGCGCTCCCGATGTTCAGTGTAGTTACCAGGTCGGCCAACTCGGTGGGTGTAAGGTTATCACTTTCACCGACCATGAACTCGATGATCCCGTCCATCTCGTTGAGGACTGACCTGACATCAGCCATATCCACCAGCTCATTAAGCAGCATGGCGCCGAGATTCATTCGGCGTAGTCCTTCCCTGGTGAGTTCCCATTCCACGGGCGGATTCGCGAGCGCGAAATCGATGCGGCCCAGCCACATCATACTCTTAAAATATGAGGCGAGCTCGGGCTCCTGGGTATAGTGGCCCCTCACCGTGAACTGACTGAAATCGAGCCGTCTCGGCCTCTCCATGAAAAGCGGCAGGCAGGTGAACTGCTCAGCTTGGACGGCTTCCCAGATCGCATGAACCTCCGCGGCACCCGCATACTGTGGCGATAATTCCACCTCTTCCAAGAGGGACTTTGCCACGGTGATATACAGATCCACATCCCGCAAGGGAGCCTGCAACACCGGATCAGATTGATAGGTATTCACCAGCTGCGGATAGGAGCTGTGAAGGGAGTTAAGAATCTGCGCCAGATCAGGCCTCAGGAGGGTGAGTTCAAGGTCGATCAGAATGCGGTCGTATGAGGCGTGCAAGGCATGCAGGATGGCGTCCGTAGTGACGAGTACGGGCAGGTCCTTGTTGTAGATATCAGAGAGTGCATCCCGGAAACAACTGTAGCTCAGGCGCTCGGACACCACAAAGTTGTTGCTTTGTAACAGCCCAAGCTCCGAATCGGTAAGCGCGTACTTGGCGGCCACGGTATCCAAGTAGGAGAATTCCCCCTCCGAGAAACTGCCTTCGATCCTGGAGTAATATGAATCAAGTGGAGTGTAGCGCGCAATTAACTCATCTCCACCCAGATTCTGATTGTCCTCCAGGAACTGGCGATAATTCTCGAGGGTGAAATCACTCTGCGCGAATGTCCCGGTGAACATGCCGCAGATCATGGTAATAATTGTGAATGTTCTGAACTTCATCTTACTTCAACCTCGTAACGGATAAAGGTGCAAAATCCAGCTACAATCGGGTATGATACGGGTGGTACAACGATTACCACATTTTCGCTGGGTTTTATACACGTTGATAGATCTCCATAAACAGATCATGCAATTGAAATGCCGGATAGGCAAGATAAGATGAGGGCTTTAAAAAAAAATATGTTTTCGCCGAAGTCCCTGAGGAGAAACCTGATCGATCATTCAGAAAAATGCGCTATGGTCCCTCTACCCTAGCAATATGGGACTTTCAGATAATTGATAGCTCTTTCAGAAATCTGATACTAGTATCGATGGCATTCCCCTACTTCAACAGCACCATTTTGGCAGACTTGGTATGCCTGGGCGTTACTATACGGGCAATGTATATCCTCGAGTGGAGATCGCGGTCCAGGGGATTTCTACCTATCCTTCAACCGCAGCAGCATGCAGTGCACCCCTAATCCCGAGACTATCTCAGTCTCCGATCTTTACGCCAATATTCGGTGGAAGGACATCCGCCTTACAGGAATGCGGTGTTGCGGCTCATGCCTGCCGAAGGGGACGAGCCGGAGGTTATCGCCACCTTCTTCGGAGGACAATGGACTTTCAAAGTGCCGAACTGGTCACCTGACAGCCGCTATACCGCATTTGTGAGTTATCGTCTGGTCATGCCGTCGCCTGAATCAAGGTAAATAATCCGGCATGAGGTTGTTTTTTGTGAATAATTAATAACGGTGAATGCCGCCTACACCACCTCCTTTCATAAATCAGTTCATAAATCACGGAAAGGTTTAAAACTTAAAACCGATCCCCAAATCCGTTGTCCAGCCATAGAACTCCCGACTGGTAGGATACCGCGACTTGTATCGGAAAGACTCATCCGGCCGGTTGGTGAAGTTGTTCAAATTATAGAAAATACCTATATGGTCCGTCAGTCTGTACTTAACCGACAGATCCCAACGGACCAGGTCGGCCGTGAAGCCGTCCATCTCCGGACGCTCAGCCACAGAGGACAGCGTCGAGCCCTGATAGAGCATGGACAGCCGCGCCGAGAAAGGTCCCTTGTCATAGCCGATAGCCACATTGGCGATATCATCCGCCTGATCCGGCATATCGCCCACCCGGAAGCTATCAATGACTGCCGCATCAACGAACGGAAAGACCGGGATTGGCTTAATCTCTACAAACGAGCGCGGGAATCTGGTCTCCGACCGGACGTGAGCATAGTTGGCATTCAGCACCAGCCCGTCAAAGGGACTTGGCAGCCAGTGAAAATTGGTCTGCCATTCCACTTCATACCCTATGACCTCGGTTTTGAAGGGACTGTTCTCAGGGCGGTCAAGCCAATATCCCTGCAGCTCCTTGGGAAAACCCTCCTCTTCCCAATTCAGAATCTTGTGGCCTTCGCGCTCAAAGATCAGACTGTCGATCTCTTTGTAGAAACCGCCGATGGTGAGCAGGCCGATCTTATTGCTATAGAATGACAGGAACACATCGTAGTTCGTCGAGATCTGGGGTTGCAGGTCAGGCCGGCCATATTCAACAACGTTATCCGACCCGTGGACTTTCTTTTTCGGGAGCATCCAACTGAGTTGGGGACGGGATAGCGTCCGGGTATATGCCAGCCGGATGTCAAACCAGTTTGTGGGCCGAATGCGCAGGTGATACATCGGGAACCAGCGGCCCCAGGAAGCGGTGGCGGTGGTATCCGAAACATAAGGATCATCTACCGGAGGTTCCTCACTCCCGCTAGGGACAATCCCTTCCCTCCCGGTCATATGCGCAAGGGTATATTCATAGCGCACACCAGGCATAAGCATCAAGAAACGCCCTAGATTGATTTCGGTCATGATATAACCGGCGGAAACCTCTTCGATGGTCTCGTAATCGTCCAGGTCAAGGTAAGAGTCAGTTGCATGGCTCGAATCCAATGAGTAGTTCATCAGTAAATGATTCAATTCATCCCGATCAAGTCCGGGGCCAAAATCATAGTCACCTCCCAGAAATGAGCCCGCGTCAAAATCAGGATCAAGATAATTCAGAATGGATAAACCTCCATCTTCAAGGTATAGATACTCAAAATCAGGATACTCATAGCGCGTATGGTGCCTCTCGAAGGCCGTATTATTGTAATCCATGTAAATGCCATGGTAACCTTCGCCCCGGTCGCGTTCTTTGGATTTATTAATGTACTTACCGCCGAATTTCACATATCCGACCAGCTTGCGGGTCAGCGAATAGGGAATTTCAACATTGAACTGAGCGGTAAGATCGGTTTCCTGGGACTTCTCGCTGTAAACATGACTTGCGTCGAGAGTGGTCTGCTCCAAATTATTATAGGCCGCATTGATCAGCACATCCGGCCCGTGTGGATCGCCGAATTGGGCCACGTCAAATGCTCCCTGTTCTTTAGCCCCAAATCGGCTGTCAAACGGATGCCGGGTCAGGGAAGCCGTGCGCGATAGGCGCCAGTCTACCTTACCAAACAGCAGGTTATGTTCCCCGGTGAGTGAGTTCGTCAGGATATCGATCTGCCGGTCGCGGTCACGGAGATAACGCTGAAGGAAATTACTACTCTCCCTGAAACGAACTGATCTAACCAACTCATTCCGGTCCAAGCGGCTCATGAAATTGCTGAACAGCAGCTTCCCATGGGTCAGCCTATAGTCCATCAACAGACTGCCACCCTTGCGCTTGCGGACCTCCATGACGTGATCAAGGTAAACGCTTGCGATTGAAAGTTTTTGCCAGAAATTATCGACGCCGTAGCTCGCTCTGAACTTGTCCGTCCCCCTCTGGTCGCGAGATATATTTCCGGTGACCATGATTCCCAAGCGATTATCCAAATAACGATTGCTTAACGTCATGCTGCCCTTATATTGACCCGGTTCCTGGCGCAGCGCATTATAGCCACTCTGAATACGGAAATTGGACCGGAACCCTTCAGGCGCATCTGCAAGTTTGAAATTGACTATTCCACCAAAGGAATCGGCGTCCTTGTCCGGGGTGAGCGCTTTGGTGACTTCAATCCCGTCCAGTATTTCAGGGGAGATCATGGCCAGATCGACACTGCGGTCGTCAAGGTCCGTCGCGGGGACTTTCTCGCCGCCAACGGTGATGACATTGTAGGTGGGGGCCAGACCACGGATGACGATCTTATTGCCCTCCCCCCCGCTGCGTTTGATGGAGATCCCCGGCAGGCGGCCCACCGATTCGGCCGCGTTGGCGTCAGGCAGTTCCTGAATGCGTTCAGCGGACACCACATTGGTGATCGTGTTGGAAGTGAGCTGCAGGTTGATGGCCTGGGCCTGGCCCTCTAACTGGGCCGTCACAACCACTTCTCTACCCTCGACTACCTCAAAGACAAGGGCAACGTCCTGCTGGGTGGTTCTACCCGCTTCGACCATAACCGGAATCGTTATTCTCCGGTAGCCGATATACGAAACGATAAGGGTATAATCGCCGGCCGGAATCCGGCTGAGGAAGTATACTCCGTCCTGGTTGGCGGCGGCACCAAAAGCGGTGCCTTCCAGGACCACATTCGCTCCCGGCAACGGCTTGCCGGTGTCAGTATCCCTGACCGTACCGGAAATTCCACCCGTCGCGGCGGCAAGGGTGCCGCTAAGCCCTAAAAGTATGAGCCCAAATGCGATTGAACAGGTTTTACTTTTCATAGTTCACCTCAATAAATAAAACGTCCAGAGAGAGTATCTAGCATAAGTGCTGAATAAAATTTTGGCTCCTCATGATAATACTGTGAGGAATCTACCAGTCTATTCAATTCGACCAGATAAGGTCAGGTTTTATTGCCTGCACGTAATGGATGGTGACGGGGACAGGATTGCTCAGGCACGATGCCATTGAATCACTTCTGGCGGTGAAACTGCTCGGTGGGATGACTGAGATATTTTGGCACACAATTCCTCCCGAAACTCGGATACCAGGCAATAATGTGGAATACCTACGAGTGTCAAGTATACGCAATAGTACTGTTCCT
This sequence comes from Fidelibacterota bacterium, assembly GCA_020354025.1. Taxonomy (GTDB): domain Bacteria; phylum Fidelibacterota; class Marinisomatia; order SCGC-AAA003-L08; family TS1B11. The sequence continues at coordinate 1,399,390 of CP070638.1, forward strand.
GTCAAGTGTAGGTCTTTGGAGCATTCTTTATACTTCGGGCTAAAAAGCAAAGAGACACATCTTGCCTTTACAAGGTTTCATATACGCCTCATTAAAAGCCTCCCTCGCCAGTTCAGTCTGACATGGTATTGATCATTACTGGTAGCCATTGGGTAAAATCTTGCTCAGTTTCCCTATCTTAAAATATCATTTACCGATGGAAGGTACATAGACTGAATCCCGCCAGAAGCGGGAATCCCCCCGGGAGGGGCGCAGAAGCTGCTACTTCTCCCAGGAAATCACCACAGGCATTTCGCTACTTACGGTTTACCAGAAGGTATAGGGTCACGGCAGTGGAGAGCACGGTCAGATATGGCAGTATATGATGCATCGTCAAGACAGCCGCCGGCATTGGCTTGTCGATACTCGACAGACCGCCGGTAGCGGCGTTACCGGCAAAAAACAAGACGGTGACCGCGATAGCGGTGATCTCAACCGGGCTGAGTGGTGCCACCTGGTGAATCCGGGAAACGGTTATGGCCAGAAAGATACCCGCCGCCAGTGCGATCAACTTATGAATGTTAAAGATCATCGAGCTGTAGGGCTTTCCGGAATGGCTCAGCCAGAAACCGGAAAGGAAGATAAACAGGAAAAACACTCCCGTACCTACAAATCGTAATTGGTTTATACTCATCTCAATTGCTTGGATCATCTACTGAAAGACCTGCAACGATTCCGGCGTCCTTTGTTACCGGTACATTCTCCTGATAAGATCTTCAACCTCGCTGATTTCCCTTAGAATCGGACCTTCTGATTCCATTTTCAAGCTGGTCACAGCAGCCGACCAGACGATCGCTTCTTCGGGCGGTGACGTCAGCCGCTTGGCAATGTATGACGCAATACAGGTATCTCCCCGGCCGCTACGGCCCACCAGCGTTTCAGGATGAAAAGCTGCCTCGAAGTATTGCCCATCGGCGTAGACCAGGATCCCATCACGATGGGTGATTACCACCTCACTCGGGCCCAGGCCAGCGAGCAGCCGGGCGGCCTTCCTGATGTCAGGCTCGCCGGTGAGCGATTCCGCCTCAACGGCGTCGGCCTTTAGTACGTCCAGTTGACCAAGTACCTGGTCCCGCTCCGGCCAGGGTGCATTCACCAGCAGATTGTCGGGATTGATTATGCGAACGAAGCCCTGCGCGTCGGCCACGAGCAGGCCGCCTTTTTCCCGCAGCGCCGAGACCACCTCCAGCGGGACTTCCCCGCGGGTAGACGCGTTGATCAGGAACGCCCTGGCCTTCAGGCTATCGAACTGATCGGGAGTATAGGCTCCCGCGGTGACCGGGCAGGTGAGCAGGCGTTCGTCCACGTTGGACGTCGGATACTCCAGCCGCATATGGGTCGAAGAAGGCGTAAAAAAAGGAAACACGTCCACGCCGATCCGTTGGAGGTTATCCACCACATGGCTGTCTTCCTTAGCCAGGCGGGTTACAGCCGCCACTCGTACTCCCAGTAGGGCTGCGGCATGCGCACCGTAGTTAAAGCCTCCACCATCGACATGTCTCGTCCCGGTTGAGGACACGATAGTGTCTTTGGTATAGTTGCCAAAAATAACAATATCGTAGCGGTCTGAATCTATTGCCACCTGTGACTCCCCATCCTGACTAATCGCTTACTTTAGCACGCCATAAGGTTGCAGCCAGAATCATGGAGACGACGGAGCCAGCGATCCAGAACGTTATTGCTGAACTAAAGTCATAGTGGCGCACGCCTTCAACAATCGTGGTCCCTTGCTCGATCAACAGCCCGCTGATCTGGTCTTGAATAGCCGCGCCGATATAACTGAAAACCCCGACAAATCCCATCACAGCACCAGCCGCTCTCTTAGGAACAATATCAATGGCAAACAAGCCACCCAGTGCAGCTAACAGGCCGCTCAAGGTGAAGCCGTAGACCACAAAGGCGGCAGTCAGTAATACCGGATGCCCGGGAGGGCTGAAGAAAATAACAAATAGGGCTGCTATCTCGATAATCCCGAAAATCAGAGTCACCGGTGGACGGCGGGCTTTAAACAGATTATCTGAAATGAATCCATAAGCCACGCAGCCGACGATCCCGGCAAACGTGTTGAGACCCAGGATGCCGCCCGCCTCGATGAAGGAATAGCCTTTCGCCTCCTGCAGGTATAGAAAACCCCAGCTGTTGATCGCGTAGCGCGTCATGTACATGGTTGCACTGGCCAAGCCCAGTATCCAGATCGCCGGCATTCTTAGGATCAGTTGTTGTGCTTTGCCGGTCTTCAGTGGTTGCCCATCCACATCTGTTATGGGCAGGCCGTGATCGTTCTTCCAATCGGCAACGGCAGGCAAGCCCAAGGTGCCTGGACGGTCCTGCATGGTGAGATAGATGGCAACGGCGACGAAGATGCATATGACTCCCGGACCCCAAAAGCCGGCCTGCCACCCAAAGAAGCTGACCAGCGCCGCCGAGCCTACAAAAGTAAGTCCTTCACCAATGGCATGTCCCGTACTCCAGATGCCGTAAAACCGGCCCCGTTCACGATTGCTGAACCAATTCGCCAGAGTAACGGCGCCTGTCGGAGCACCGAACCCCTGAAACCACCCATTGAGAGCCCATATTACGACCCAGATCCAGAGGAGATCCGTCCTGCCCATAGCCAGGTTTAACAGCGCCGAGCCAAATACGCCGACGGCGAAGAACCGCTTGACGTTGGCATGATCAGCTAAAAAACCGTTGGTCAACTTGCCGAGAGCATAGGCATACAATAATCCGGAGCCGATCAATCCCAGGTCATAGGCGGACATGATTCCCCCATCGATCAGGGGTTTTTTCACCACCGATAGTCCAAGGCGGCAGGTATATGCGATACCATAGCCGACGGTGATCGCCAGCATGACCGACAAACGATAGCGCTTATACAGCCGGTCTATCTTCTGACTATCCTCCAGAAGGGGCTGGTCCTCACCGGCCGCGAAAAAACGTAGTAGATTAGCCACACTGCCTCCTTTTATGGTGTATTAATGGGTGGATCGGCTTGCCTGATGAAAATTATGCCAGGTCTATTCTGCGATCCTGACCGGCTCGCCTTTCTTGAGTGACTCATTAGCGGCGATCCCGATCAGGGTTGAGGCCAGGCCGTCCTGTCCGGTGACAGGTGTTTCCCGATCCTCACGCACAGCCCGGATGAACTCCTCGATCTCCGCCCGGAAGGACTCCTGATAGCGCTCGAGGAAGAAAACCAGCGGTTTATCGGCCACGACCCCGTCAGTCGTTGTGAGAATCGTCTGGGTAGGTGTTCGGTTGCCTGCTGTGATGCTCCCTTTCGAGCCGAATGCCTCGATCCGCTGATCGTAACCGTAAACGGCTTGCCGGCTGTTATCGATCACTGCCAGGGCGCCATTCTTAAGTCTCAGAGTGGTGATAGCCGTATCAATATCACCAGCCTCACCGATGGCCGGATCGACGAGGACAGTCCCGGCGGCGTATACTTCCTCCACCTCGCTACCCGATAAGTAGCGCACCATATCAAAGTCGTGGACTGTCATGTCGAGAAACATGCCGCCTGACTCTCTCACATATTCGGTAGATGGCGGTGCGGGGTCCCGGGCGGTTATCTTGATCAAGTAAAGCTGTCCAATCTCCCCGGAGGCCACGGCTTGCTTAACTCGCCGGAAGTCCGGATCGAAGCGGCGGTTAAATCCGACCTGGAGTTTTACTCCCTCCCCCGCTACTACCTTTAACGCCCGCCTTATTTGGCCCGGATCAAGGGCAATCGGTTTTTCGCAGAAGATATGTTTCCCGGCCCGGGCGGCGGCGATGATCTGCTCCGCATGGAGCGGGGATGGTGAGAATATCAACACCGCCTCGATTTCATCGTCCGAGAACACGGCTGCAGGGTCCGGGGCGGTAGACAGCCCCCAGCTGCGGGCCCAACCGTCATCCATGAACGGGTCGGTAATAATTTTCAGACGGACCTCAGGCATCCTGAGAATATTCTCAGCATGCAGCTTGCCGATCCTGCCGGCCCCGATCGCCCCTAAGATTACTGGTCTCATGCTACTACCCTCACTGGTCTGTTCTGTTCGCACGATCGTTGAGCCGCTCGGGCAATCCTGACGGCCGCCAGTGCATCTTGCCCGGATACCAGTGTCGGCGTCCGGTCGCGCACGCTGGTAAAGAACGACCGCAGCTCTGCTACGAAGGCCGCCTTATACCGTTCGATGAATGAAGGGTACGGTCTGTCGGTAAACACGCCATCGGTGGTGCTCAATACTGTGTTGGTGGGGGTGGTATTGCGGGCACTGATACTACCCTTTGACCCGAAAACCTCCACCTGTTGGTCATAGCCGTAGTTGGTCTCGCGGCTGTTATCAATGATGCAGAGTGCGCCGCTGGTAAGTTTGAGCGTGATCAGGGCCGTGTCGATATCCCCGATTCTTTCAATCTCAGGGTCTATCAGCACCGTCCCCGCGGCATAGATCTCTTCCACCTCGTCGCCGCTCATAAATCGTAGGGTGTCGAAATCATGGATGCTGAAATCCATGAAGAGGCCCCCCGAATCCGGCAGAAAGGCCGGATCGGGTCTGACGGGATCGCGGTTAGTGATCCTGATGATATGGGGCGTGCCGATCTTTCCGGCGGCGACGGCCTCCTTTAAAGTGGCGAAATCCGGATCGAACCGGCGGTTGAATCCCACCTGGAACCTAATCCCGGCAGACTCAACAGCTGAAATGGCCTCGTTAACAGCCTCAGGCTCGAAGGCGATGGGCTTTTCGCAGAAGATCTGCTTGCCCGCCCGCGCTGCTGCGCATACCAGAGCAACATGCGTTGTTGAGGGAGTCGCGATCACCACAGCCTCGATCTCAGGATCATCCAGGACTACCTGCATATCGAGGGAGCGAACCGGAATGCCCCTCTTCTCCGCCCAGCTCTCATCTAGCTTGGGATCAGCGACGGCTTTCAGGAAGACGTCGGGTATGTGAGCTGTAATATTTTCGGCATGCATCTTGCCGATGCGACCCGCACCTATAAGTCCTGCGGTTATCTTATTCTCAGCCATAGTTTTGTCCCTCGGTATTTACCATCGTAACAGTGGAATATTGTCAATCCCCTTTATCTACTGACGGACGGAGTCGAATCCGAACCCGCATTCTGCCTGGTGATCAGTTCTATAGTGACCGGCACTTCTTCAGGTACATTTTCCCCATTCAGCAGGCGATACGCATTTTCAACGGCGATTCTTCCCATTTCGGATGGATGCTGCGCCACCGAGCCAGCCATGGTACCCTGAAGGATGGCCTCCCTTGCTTCGGGGAGCGCATCAAATCCTACCACGATTAAATCGCCGGTCCTCCCGGCGGCGGCGATGGCCTCGATCGCGCCCAGGGCCATCAGATCGCTGCAAGTAAACAAAGCCTGAACTCCGGGATGGGACTGAAGGATATTCTGGAAGACATTGAATCCCTGGTCCCTTTCCCAGTTAGCCGTCTGGGAGGCCACAATATCAATGCCTGGGAGCTGGTCCACCACGTGATGGAAGCCGCTCAGCCGGGCGTCACCGGTCTCATGACCGGGGATTCCTTCCAGGATAGCAACCTTGCCTTCACCATCCAACCGTTTCACGAGGTATTCGGCAGCGATTTTGCCACCCTCCACGTTATCTGAACCGATGAAAGTGGCTATCCGACCGCCGGCTTCCTCAAGGGTAGCGGCATCCACGCGGGTGTCAACCACCAGTATCGGGATCCCGGCGCGATTAGCCTTCACGATGGCCGGGACTATTTCCTTTGAGCCGCTAGGGGTTACGCATATCGCGTCTACTTTCCGCTGTATCAGGTTCTCAACGATCTGCATCTGTTTTTCGACATCCACCTCACGTTCGGCTGCCTGTACGATCAGGTTTATTCCCAATTTTGAGCCGGCATCTTCGGCACCCTTCTGCATGTCGATGAAAAAGGGATTGTTCAGGGTCTTCATAACCAGGGCAATGGTAAAGCCATCAGCCTCAGGCTTATCGCCCCGCCCACAGGTGGTAATCGTCAAAGCCAATGCTCCGACCAGGAACGGTATGATATATCTACATTTTTTCATTTTCCGATGCACCCCTCTTTTATTTCCGCTGCTTTTTCAAGGCCATGTCCATCAATACCGCAATGATTATCACGGAACCGATGACTGTTTGCTGCACGAAGGATGAGACTCCCAGGAGGTTGAGCCCGTTCCTCAGGACTCCCATGATCAGGGCACCTATCAGGGTCCCAATGATCCGGCCTTCGCCACCCATCAGGCTGGTGCCGCCGATGACGGTGGCGGCGATGGCGTCCAGCTCGTACATCATGCCGGCGATAGGTTGGGCTGAGTTTAGCCGGGCGGTAAGAATGATGGCGGCCAGTCCGCTCAGCATGCCGGACAGTCCGTACACCATGGCTTTATAAAACTTCACGCTCACACCGGACAACACCGCAGCTTCCTCGTTGCCTCCGATAGCATAGGCGTAGCGACCCAGTTTTGTCCGGGTCAGGACCACGTGGGCTACGACATAAACCAACACCATGATGATCACCGGTACCGGTATATACAGAATCTCCCCAGTCGCCAGATAACGAAATCCAGATGAGAAGCCGGAAATAGGCCGGCCCCCGGTATAAAGCAGGGCAGCTCCCCGGGCCACACTCATCATACCCAAGGTCGATATGAAAGGTGGCAACCGGCCGTAAGTTATTAGCACACCGTTCACCAGCCCGCAAAAAGCACCTACAACCAGCCCGATCAAAATTGCTATCGGCAACGGGATTGCAGCCTGCAGGGCGCTCGCGAGGACTACCCCGGAAAAGGCTACTATTGACCCTACTGACAGATCAATTCCGGCAGTAATGATGACGAAGGTCATGCCAACGGCGATGATAGCGTTGATGGAGGTCTGCTGGGCAACGTTCAGCAGATTCGAGATGGTCAGGAAATAGGGCGTTAGAATCCAGAGGACAATGACCAATCCCAACAAACCTATCAGAGTGCCGAACTGGCGCCCGTAATGCAGCAGGAAATCTTTGGGTGTCATGCCGCTCCCTCCAGGGCATAGTGCAGGATCTGCTCCTGAGTAGCCTCCCCGGCTGAGAACTCTCCGGCGATCCGCCCCTGGTTCATGACCATAATCCGGTCGCTCATGCCCAGGATCTCGGGCAGCTCCGATGAGATCATTATAATGGCCGCACCCTCGGCGGTAAGTCGATTCATCAAATGATAGATCTCCACTTTCGAACCCACATCGATGCCCCGGGTAGGTTCATCGAAAATGAGAATATCCGCCTGGCAGCAAAGCCACTTGCTGATCACCACTTTTTGCTGATTGCCGCCACTCAGGAACATTACCTGCTGCTGCAAGCTGGGGGTTTTGATGTGCAAGTCCCCGACATATTGGGTGGCGGCCTGGATCTCTTCCCTGGTGTCAACGAAACCGATCCTGGAAAACCGTTCCACACTGGGAAGGCAGATATTATCCTTTGTTGAGAGAATCATGATCAGACCCTGCGACTTCCGGTCCTCCGTGAGCAATCCGATGCCCAGATTAATAGCCCGGCGTGGAGACTTGATCCTCTGGCGTTTTCCCTTGACGTAAATCTCACCCGAATCGATCCTGCTCACTCCGAATAGGGAGCTCGCCAACTCCGTGCGCCCGGAGCCCAACAGGCCGGCGATCCCCAGCACTTCTCCCCGGTGGAGCGAAAAAGCAATATCATGCAGCACTCCATTTATGCCCAGGCCATTTACCCGCAGCACCTCCTCGCCTCTGGCAGCTCTAAGCTTGGGGAAATGCTCTTTCAGCTCACGGTTCACCATCATACTTATAAGCTCGGACTTGGAGACGTCCGCTATATTACAAGTGTCGATATATTTTCCGTCGCGTAATACGGTGACCCGGTCGCCGATTTCAAACAGCTCTTCCAACCGGTGTGATATATAGATTATCGAGACCCCTTTCTGCTTCAGTCTGCGGATGGTATTGAAGAGCTCCGTTATCTCCTGTTCAGTAAGGGCCGAGGTGGGCTCATCCATGATCAGGATCCTGGCATCCAGGGACAGGGCTTTCGCGACCTCGACCATCTGCTGTTGGGCCACACCTAATTCGCTCACCGCCTTACGGGCTTCGATCTCAACACCCAAGTCGTCCAGAATTCCCTGCGCCGAGGCAATTATTTCCCTTTGATTGATCAGGCCTGAAGCATGGATCTGCTCCTGGCCCAGGAAGATATTCTCTCCGGCGGACAGTTGTGGGACCAGATTGAATTCCTGGTAGATGATAGCAATACCCAGCTCCTGGGCGTGCCGGGGACTCTTTATGTCAATTTCCTGGCGGTCGAGAATAATCTGTCCCGCGGTCTTCTGATAAGCCCCGCTCAGTATTTTCACCAGGGTGGACTTGCCGGCGCCGTTTTCACCCAGTAGGATATGGACTTCCCCCCTTCTGAGCTCAAATCGGACATCGTCCAGCGCCACCACACCGGGAAAGGTCTTCCGGATATGATGCAGCTCCAGGACGGTGTCGTTTTTCATGAAAACAGGCCCGGCATGATATGGGGCTTTTGCTACTTCTCCAGTATTTCCAGGATCGGCCTCGATGACTATAGCTGCGCTAAGTGACCATCTCCCGCATATATTCAACCGTCTTTATCGCAGCGGTATCCGGATCGGGAAGCGGCAGAATCTCCGCCGACACAAAATCCTGATAGCCGATGGAATTCAGCGTATGGATAATCTCGGCAAAGTCTATATGGCCCGCTCCTGGATGCCAGCGGTTGGAGTCGGCGACGTGAAAATGAAACAGCCGGTCTCTCGCCGCAACCATGCTTTCAATGATGGACGGTTCTTCAATATTCATATGAAAGGTATCGAGCAGTAGCCCGATATTATCCAGGCCGACAGTATCTATCAGGTCAAGACCCGAAGCCACAGTGTTGACCAAGCCGGTCTCATAGCGATTTATGGGTTCAATTGCCAATCTCACCGACTTGTTTTCTGAGGCACATTCAGTCAGGGCTTCAGCCAGCCACTGCTCTACTCGATCACCATCGGTATCCAACCCCGTTTTCCCGCGAACCAAGCCAATGATTACGACTGCCCCCAGACCGTCTGCCAATTCCATGTGCGATTTGATGCGATCGATCGCTTTCCGGCGGATATGGGCATCCGGGTGAGTAAATGACAGGCCTTCTTCACCAAATGCCTGCCCTGTCCCTATGGCAGGTACAGGGAGCCGGTGTTCGGCCAGTATAGATTTCAGCTCCGATACATCAAGGGCAGCCGGATCACGTACGGCCAGTTCAACACCGTCATAGCCCAGGTTTTTGATCTTGGCGATATTCTCCGCTATTTGCCCTTTATAGGCCAGAGCGGAGAATGATGCGGGCTGCGTCGAAAGAACGATGCTGAGCTTCAAGCGATCTATAATCCCATCTTACGAATGGCATAGATCGGACGCCAGCCTTTGGTAAAGGGTTCTTTCAGATAGGGTTCCATCTCGGCTTCGGTGCGGAGGGTAGTTTTTTCCACGGGCGGCAACTTGCCGGGTGGATACGCTTCCAGAATCTCATCGTTGACCAGAGTCAGATAGGACAAAATTGCGGCAATGGCACGTTTGGCCTTCTGGGCCTTACCAATGGTCGGCCGGCCCACTACACCTTCGGGGACAGACGCGACTTCGATCGGGAAATGACCTTGTCCTTCAGACCACTTGCTGGGCCGGGCAAAGGGATCGACGGCTTTATCGAAATGGCCATCAGGAAGATAGCCTTCGACCTTCGTCTCCTGTGCATATTGCATGTTGATGTACTCGGGTGATAACAGCAGCAGGATCGAGGTCTCAGCTTCGTCGGCGTGGAAGAAGTTGTCCTCCCAATCGCCGCCCCGGTCCCGCGTCCGGAAAAACTCGCGCACCGCACGGTGCCAGTCGATCACACGGAAGATGCCCGGCAGATTCCAGGTCTTCTGCAATTCCTGGATGGCCGCTTCCAAGAGCCATAGATGGCCATGATTATTGATCAGTACAATCTTGCGGAAGCCATCGTTCCACAGCCCCACCATCACATCAATCAGCAGTGACTTGAGCACATTGTCTTCCAGGTGAATCGTCCCCGGCATGCCGACATGGTGATGGGGATGGCCACCATAAGTCAACGGCGGCCACGCAAGATTCACGGGAGCCCCCTTTTGGGCTGTATACCTTCGAACCCCTTCAAGGATTTGACTCACCATGAACGTATCCATGGCGGTAACCGTGTGATTCCCATGCAGCTCAGTGCAGCCGATAGGCAGGAAGACGACGTCGTTTTTCTTGCGATTCTCTGCGACATCATGCCGGATTGTGGTCTGGATATACGTCCCCGGCTTGCTCAATTCCGACGGCGACGGGATTCCGTAATCAGCCAGGATCCGGTCGATTTCCTGCTCAGGGGCTTCCCAGATCCTCTTTTTCAAACGACCAACCGATGTATCCTCAAACCGAAGGTCTTCACGATCAGTTGTAAGCCACTCAGTCATCATTATGATCCTTATATTATATCAGTTTTATTCAAAGTCTTTTATGGTAATCTTCACCTCATTACGGTCGGTTTGAAGCATCACCAGGTTTTCTTCTACTTCATCCAGGCCGATCCTTTTGGTGATCAACGGTGAGACATCCATGCCCGCCGCCATGCAGCTGATGACATTCGGGAAGGTGCCATGACCGGAATGGCCTTGTGAACCGACCACATTGGCGCGGCGCACCTGGAGTACTTCCCCGTTGAGCTGGATCCGGTCATCGGCGCGGGCTACCAGAACCACCGTCGTGTTGAGGGCTTTCCCCTCCCAGATTATCCTTTCTACATCCGGCCAAACGATGCTGGGCAATCCGGTGGCTTCGAGAATGATCTTGGCCCCGACGCCGTTGGTGATATCCAGGACGGCTTCCGCCGCGTTCACTTCGGTCGGATCAATGGCGTGAGTCGCGCCGATAGTCAGGGCCATGTCCCTGCGAGACTTGGAGGGCTCGGAGAGTATCACAGCCGAAGCGCCGGAGCGTTTCAGGACGGCACAGGCGGCAGCGCCAATGGGACCGCCACCCAGGATGACGACATTCTCACCAGCCCTGATCCCACCGCCACGCTCGATCACGGCGTTAAAGGCTACCGAGGACGGCTCCACCAGGCTACCCAGCTCAAACATCTTCTCTTCACCATAGAGCTCCCGCAATCCTTCCAGACTCCAGACGTAGCGGGCGTCAACCTTGACGTATCTGCCATAGGCTCCGTCAATGGAAAACCCAAGTTCCTCCAGCCGCTCACAATGGTTAGGGAAACCGTCAGCGCAGGGTTTGCACTGGGCACACCAGATCATCTCTTCGGAGCAGACGGCCTCGCCGGCTTCATAGCTTCTGCCCGTCCGTTTATTTATAGCGTCTTCGCCAGCTTCCACCACGACTCCGGAAAACTCATGACCCAGGGTTGAGGGAAAAGCCGTCAAGCCGGGATAGAAGATATAGCCGCTGTCATCGCTTTGGAGCATGTGAACATCACTGCCGCAGATCCCACAAGCCTTCACTTCGATCAACACTTCGTTCGGGCCAGGCACGGGTATGTCCTTTTCAACCAGCTTCAGCTGGGGATTGCGCCATACCTTGCTGCCTAAATAGGTCAATTTGCCTTCAATGTCTTTCATACCCAGTTGGAATTCCGGCTTGGGATCCCATTCAGCAAAAAGAGTTCCTGTTTTCATATTGATTCCTTTCTGCGTGCTCTTTAAAAAGGTTTACTCAGATTCAGACCCAGTCCACTTTCGGACCTTGTTGCGTGCCTCAACCACCTCGTCATCCTCCACTTCATCCATGAACCATTCAAGGCCCTTCTGATAGGCGGCGAGAGCAGCCTGCTGATCTCCCACTTTTTCGTACAGCCCACCCAACTCGAAGTGTAAGTCAGCCTCGGAAGGAACAATCGCCAATGCGTTCTTCATCTCCTGGATAGCTTGGTCGTAAGCCTCCTGTTCAGCGTAAATCTCTGCCATCTGGCTGTTCGGTCCGGAGTCGTCAGGTTCTATCAGCAGCCACTTGTGACACCATTCCAGCGCTCGCTCGTAATCTCCCAAGGCTGCATGAGCATCAGCCAAGACCTCGTAGCTACCCGGGTAGTTGTGCTTTTTCCGACTGCCCCAGGTGGCATAGTGCATCGCGCTGTCGATTTGACCGAGCTCGTAGAAGCATTCAGCTATTCCAGCCAGGGCTTCTACGCAGGTGGTGTCAAAATGAAAGGCAGTCCTGAACGCCTGCAGGGCTTCCGCGTATTTTTCCTCGTCCAGCAAATCGTCCCCTGCACTGTAGTGCTCAATTGTCTCGATGGGATCGTGGATATCCTCAAAGAAAACTATGTCCCGTTTATAATCTGCCATAGAGCGCTCATCGCTTTTATCAAGGGCAAATTCGTCAATTACTTTACCGTCCACGTTTATGGACTGAAAAGATAGCGTCGTCCCATCAATCCGGACCTTCACAAAACCGAAAACCCGCTCGGCATACAGCGTCCATTCTCTCTGGCCTATATAGCGCATCGGAGTACCGCCGTTGCCACAGACAATGTAGGTTACAGGCCTTTGGCCCTCTCTACTTACGATGGGGAGGGTGCGCTCGTAATTGTGATCGTGTCCATTGAATACCATATCGACACCATATTTCTCGAATACCGGATGAAGGATATTCTTACGGTAGACACGATCTTTCTTATAATAATTCCCGCCAGCCGTGAAGGGTGGATGGTGGAAAAAAACAAATGTCCAGGTTGCATTGTTCTCTTCCATGTCCCTGATCAACCAGCTCAGCTGCTCACCGCCCTCATCCAGTGCCTCCGTGTCGGAATCGAGCATGATGAAGTGGGCGTTTCCATAGTCGAATGAATACCACCGCTCCCTATCGGGCAGGGAGAAGAAATCATAATAATGTTGTGCGTTATCCTCATGGTTGCCAAGGACAGGGAAGAGCGGCTTATACCTCATTAACCGTCTTGCCGGGGAAAAGAACAGCTTCTCCCACTGTTTGTAGACACCTCCCCGTTCCACCAGATCGCCGTTGTGAACCACAAGATCAGGGTCCCAGGCCAGAATCTGATCGGTGACTCTTTCATGCATGAAAGGGCCGCTTTTATTATCCCCATAGGCCGCGAACGAAAACGGGGAATCCTCTCGCACCGCCGTTTTAAAGGTGTATGTCCCACTCTTGATACCACCCTGGCTGACTTGGTAGTAATAGACTGTTTCTGCATCCAACCCGGAGAGGACCACTTCATGAACAGCTGTGGAATCGGTTTCCAGGATCGTATCGCCGAACGATTTCGATTTCCCAAAAACCACCTCTCCGATGGTGGGTTTGGCACTCTCCCACATAACAGTGATGCCGTCGGTCTTCACATTCTGCAGATAGGGTCCCTTCAGGAGAACAGAACGATCTGGTCCATCTTGGCAGGAATTCAATCCCATCACAATGAGAATTATGGGGATTGTACCACACACATTTTGCATTCTGATCGTTTTCATGACCTATTCCCAGCTAAGGATGTTGATTACAGGTATTACTCTTTTAATACGTATACTCATATCATCGTCTATTCAAGCGAGACAACGGATGAACGTTCTACCAGGTGGGACTTCAACACGATGTGCTTCGGTTCCGTGATCTTGCCTCGAATCCGCGATAGGACCAGATTCAGACTCTCCTGCCCCATCTCGTAGATGGGCTGGTGCATGGTCGTCAGCGAGATCGTCGTAAAGGGCAGGTCATCGTATCCCACCAGGGAGATGTCATTCGGAATGGAGAGACCCAACTGTCTCGCAGCGGAATAAAATAGCAAAGCGATCCGGTCATGTCCTGAAAAAACAGCCGTAACATTCTGTTTGCGTTTCAATAGCTCACGCGCATACTGGGAATAGCGTTCCTTGATGAAAGGACCGGTATCGTCAATTATTATGGAGGGATCAATCTCGATATCATGGTCGTTCAAGGCCGCTTCGTAACCTTCAAGTCTTTGCCTCTCCGTACTGAAAAGGGTACTCACCACGATAGCAATCTTTTTGTGACCTTTATTAAGAAGATACTTTGTCAGTTCGTAGGCACCCTCAAAATTGTTGGTGGTCACATAATCAGTATTCACATCGGGGATAGTGCGATCGGCGAGCACTACATGTATATTGTTTCTGGTGAATTTCTCGATGATCAGACGGTTCTTCTCATCAGATGAAGCAGTTGGGATGAAAATTACGCCACTGACTGCGTTTTCGATCAGGCGCTCTGCATGAAAGTCGGCCTGGATAAATGAGTCGTCCGTGTTACACAGAATAAGGCTTCGCTTGTTTTTAGCCGCTTCATCTTCGGCGCCGCGAGCTAATTCAGGAGCGTATCCACTCCTGATATCAGGTATCAGAATGCCTACTATAGTTCGCTTCTCAGAGTCCGTCACCTGGTCAAGTACAAAGGTTCCGAGCCCCTTTTTCCTGGTCAGGTGCCCCATATTCACCAGATTTTGAACGGCGTGACGAACCGTAGCTCGCGCCAGCCCGGCCAGTTCAACCAGCTCCTTTTCGGTAGGGATCTTATCGCCCGGCTTGAATACTCCCTTTTCGATCTGCTCAATCAGCCAGGTCTGCAATTGGAAGTACTTGGGGATCGGGCTGTGTTTATTGAGGATCATTCGACTTTCTGGTAATTATTGTCTATATGTCTGTACAATTTACCACTCTCGCCAATTTGATGTCAAGATTTCAGGACCGGTGGATTCTCCCCCGGGTATTGAATACATATGCCTGTTGCTTATCTATTCATCGGGGAGCGATATTATCCTTTATACCGTTCTATTAAATTCGTGCTTCGAGAAGCCTTCGATGCGCCAGTTGGCGGCCTCAGGACGCGTTTCAACGCGACAGACCTGGATATTTGGCCTTGCTCCCCGTAGCATTCGGTTATTAAATCCTTGACATTGATATTCCAAAAGTATTATCGTTCAGGTATAGATGTATAGACATATTTTCTTAAAAAAGGGGGTAACATCATGCTCGCAATAAGAAAATCATCCTTCACAAACCTGCTTATCGCTTCTTTCCTGATTCTCGGCCAAACCCTGAACGCTGGGGATGTTACCGGCCGGATCACGGACACCGGCACCGGAAGCTACCTTCCCGGGGCGAATGTGATTCTGGAAGGGACCGCATTCGGAGCGGCAAGCGACCGTACCGGCGCGTACCGGATCTCGAACGTACCGCCCGGTTCTTACACTCTGAATATCACCTATATAGGCTATGAGGACGTTTCTGTTGGAATTAATGTTGTTGACGGTGTGGTAACACAGGACGTTCAACTGCAAGCCACGTACGTAGAACTTGGAGAGGTTGTCGTTCAGGGATTGAGACAGGGCCAAGTAAAAGCCCTTAACCAGCAGAAGACGGCAGCGAATATCATGAACATCGTCGCCCGGGAACAGATGGAACGCTTCCCTGACCTGAACACTGCCGAGGTGCTTCAACGTATCCCCGGCGCCTCGATCACCCGGGACCAGGGCGAGGGGCGATACATTCTCTTGCGCGGCACCGAAGCGCGCTTGAACTCTGTCTCCGTGAACGGGGAAAGAATCGCCTCGCCGTCGACAGAGAATCGTTATGTGGAGTTGGACGTCATCTCGACCAACCAGATTTCCTCCATCGAAGTGACCAAGGCTCTCACTCCGGACATGGATGGTGATGCGATTGGCGGATCGGTGAATGTGGTTACCAGAAGCGCTTTTGACTATGATGAGCGCGTACTAAAGCTCTCCGGCGGCAGTGGCTACAGCCACCTGATGGGTACGCCCCTTTTCCAGGGCGATTTCACTTTCATTGATCGGTTCGGGGCGAATAAAAATATCGGCCTGACCCTCAGTGGCAATTACTACAATAGTCCCCGCGGTTCAGACAACAATGAGATGGAATGGGGCACTGAGGAGGATACCAGCGGTGCCGATATCGATTGGGCCCTGCAAAATCTGGAGCTCCGGGACTATCTTGTCAGGCGTGACCGCTACGGTCTCTCCGGTACCCTTGATTATCGCCTCAGCGAGGACCACCAGTTTTACATCCGCGGAATGCTCAATAACCGGAAGGACTGGGAGCTGCGTCGACGACTGGTTATCCTTCCGGAAGATGGCGATTATGTCAGCCGTACCGAGATTCTAGGGGCAGCGCTCGAGCGGCAACTCAAGGACCGTATGGAGGAACAGCAAATACTCAGTATTGCGGGTGGAGGCCAGCACCGTTTCGGACTGATTGACCTCGACTTTACGCTCTCCTACAGCGCAGCTTTTGAGGACAAAGACGGTCAGTGCGATCCTGAATTCGTACTCGACGAAGACGTGGATCTGACCCTGGACCTATCCGACCCGGATAAACCCCAGTACACGATCACCAGCGAAGCGGCCGGCTATGAACATGATGCCGCTAACTGGATATTCGATGGACTTGACTACGAGGAAAAAAAGACCGAAGGCAAAGACCTCATGGGTTCCTTTAATCTGAAATATCCCTTCGTTCTCGGCAGCTTACCGGGGGAAGCAAAGGTTGGCGGCAAGTATCGCATGGTGTCAAAGGAGCGGAACAACTTCATATCGGAGTACGGTTGGGAAGGCGATGAAGATGTGTACCTGACCGCGATGCTCGCGACAGATGATGAGGAAATATCTATCCTTGACGGTGACTACAAAGTCGGACCCTCGGCAGATTCAGACAAGCAGAGAGACTGGTTTGCGGCCAACCGAGACGATGAAAATCCCGGAGGTTTGCTGGAGGGCGAGTTCGACCATGAAGCTTCGGATGGGGATACCTACGAGGCCTCCGAGAACATCATCTCCTATTATGGTATGACAACGCTTAACCTCAACAAACTGATGATCCTGGCCGGTTTCCGACACGAACTCACCAGTATTGACTATACCGGAAAGGTTGTGGAGTATGACGCAGAAGGCGACTACGTTAAGACCACGGACGCCACTTCTGATGATTCCTACTCAAACATTCTGCCGATGGTGCACCTGCGCTATCAACTGACGCCGCAGACTAACATCCGGGGTGCCTTTACCAGCGGCATCGCCCGGCCAAACTACTACGATCTTGTTCCCTATAAGCTCATCTTTCAAGAGGATGAGGAAATGGCAATCGGCAACCCGGACCTGGAGCCAACCACCGCCTACAACTTCGACCTGCTGGCGGAGCATTACCTCCCGGGCATCGGAATTGCGTCCGGTGGCGTATTCTATAAAGCCTTGGACAAGATCATCTACGAAAGCGAATACGAGCAGGTAGGCGGCGATTACGATGGCTACGATGTGAGTCAGATGGTAAACGGCAAAAGCGCCTTTCTGTACGGTTTCGAGGTTGCCTGGCAGCAGCAGCTTACTTTCCTGCCCGGGGCCTTGAGCGGGTTGGGCATTTACGCCAACTTCACCTACACCAAGTCCGAGGCCGAATTTCTTGAGATGGGGGGCGAGGCGCATGAGAATGTCAGCCTCCCGGGGCAGGCCGGCCAGGTGGGTAACCTCGCTATCAGCTACGAAAAGTTCGGCTTCCAGGGACGCCTCAGCATGAACTACAGTGACGCCTATATCACTGAGATCGGTGATGATGCGGACCACGACGAATACGACGACGCCCATCTACAGGTCGACTTTTCGTCCAGTTACGAGATCATTCCGGGGAAACTCCAGGCTTATTTCGAGGCTCTCAACCTGACAAACGCGCCTCTGCGTTGTTACATTGGAGTGCCGGAGCGCCCGCTCCAGCGTGAGTTCTACTCCTGGTGGGTGCACGCCGGACTGAAGTTCCAGCTCTAAGATCCGTTAGAAACCGACCTAAAAGAGAAAAAGCCGCTCAGGGTCCACAAGACCCCGAGCGGCTTTTCTAAATAAATGAAGGACTTATTGGCAATAATCACGCGCAATTTTGAGGGAGATACGATCATGTCGCAAATGAGATTTTTTGCATTTCTAGCCCTGGCCGCCCTGACTATCCTATCCTGCGGGGGTGAGGACCGGTATGTTATCCAGGACAAGGTATTCTCAGTTCAAGCCACCATGGAAACGGCGGCGGTCGAACACGGAGAGGATGCCGCGGATGATCCCTGCATCTGGATCCATCCGGATGATCCCTCCCTGTCTACGATTATCGGCACGGACAAACAGGATGGCGGGGGCTTGCTGGTATACGATCTTAAAGGGGAGGTTATCCAGTTCACCGCTGATGGCAGCATGAATAACGTGGATATCCGCTACAACTTCTCGCTGAGCGGTGAACCGGTTGCCCTGGTCACTACCGGTAACCGGTCAGACAATACCATCGCGATTTACCGGGTCGATCCTAAGAGCCGCGAGCTGGAAGACGTGGCCGCCCGGAACCTGCCCATCGGGATAGAGGTCTATGGTTCCTGCATGTACCGCAGTCCGGTTACCGGCTACTACTATGCCTTTATAAATGATAAGGACGGCACTGTTGAGCAATGGCGGCTATTTGATAACGGCAGCGGCGCCGTTGACGGAGAACTGGTCCGTACAATAATGGTGGCATCGCAACCCGAGGGCTGTGTTGCGGACGATATCCTGGGCATCCTTTACGTAGGCGAAGAGGCAGCCGGCATCTGGAAGTTTGGGGCCGAACCCGAAGACGGCGATGCGAGAACGCTGGTCGATTCTGTCGGCGCGCACATGGTCCCTGACGTGGAGGGTCTTACCATCTATTACGCCACGGACACCACCGGGTATCTCATCGCCTCCAGCCAGGGAAACAATACCTACGTGATCTATACCCGCGAGGGGGACAACGCATACGTGGGGACTTTTCAAATAGTCGCCGGGGATGAGATCGATGGGACGTCTGATACGGATGGGATTGATGTATCCAATTTTGGCATGGGGCCTCATTTTCCCAACGGACTGTTCGTAGCGCAGGATGGTTCGAATCCCGGCGGTAATCAGAATTATAAATGTGTCTGCTGGGGATCCATTGCTCAGCTATTCGATCCACCACTGGTGATCAACACCTCCTGGGACCCGCGCCTGGTGGGATTGAATAAGTAATTAGAGCAGCTCAGCGGCTTTCAGCACTGACATAGCCGATTTGAAACTCCCCGGGAGTGTCGGAGAGGGTCTTGCCCATGTAGCGAACATCTCAGATGAATCTGATAGAAGACCTTGTAAACCCAAAAAGTCTCCCGTAGTTTTCCCCTTCAAATAGCCCATATTGTTTTTACGACGTACGATGGACAACCATCGTACAATTAAGGAATATGATCAAGGAGTGTCTTATGAAGAAGACCGTTATTCTCGTTTGTACCGCGCTTCTCACCGCCGCCTTTGCGGACGGGGAGACGTTCAGTGGGATTGTGTTCTATGACTACACCTATGATCTAGCTGGTGAGGGAGCAAACGAATTCGCGATAAACCGGATCTATTTCACTTACGGACGTGAATTATCAGCAGGCATTAAGTACAAATTCCAGACCGACGTGGGGCGTATCGCTGTCCCAACTGCCATTGATACTACCACCGGGAAATTAACCGCCAGCTCCGAAACTCAATTACTGGCGTACATGAAGAACGCGAAGGTAGATTGGAACACCGATCTTGGATTATTGACCATCGGTATCCAGGGAATGAATGTCTTCAATGTACAGGAGAAGACCTGGGGTTTCAGGTTCCTAGATAAAACCCCTATGGATCGGTACAAGTTTGCCAGCTCGGCGGATATGGGTATCGGGTATTCAAACACCCTAATCGATAATCTCCATATCAGTGTTTTACTGACAAATGGTACCAGCTACAAGGAAGCGGAAGATGATACCCACAAGAAATTCTCCGCCCAGGTGGTCTATGGTGAAAAGGACTTACTATCGAAGAATGGATTCAACGCCGGTGGGACGTTCACCCGTGAACCTTACGATGTGAATTCCGGGACTGAAGACAGGATCCTCTACGGCGTGTTCGGGGGATTCGCCGGAGACAAGCTGCGGATCGGCGGCGAGTTCGATCAGCTTATCGATGCAGGATCGGATAGGACGAAGCAGATCATCGCGACCTATGCCAGCTTTAAGATATCAGATAAGTTTGAGGCCCACGGATATTTCGACATGTACGACGCGAATACGAAAACCACCGGGGACGAAGACAATCAGAGCTATATCATCGCTGGTGTTAATTACTATCCAGGAAAAGGATTGATCATCGCCCCTAATATCCGCTATACCAAACCGGAGGCAGGAGCTGCTGAAACTCTGTTCAAGGTGAATTTCCAGTTCAAGTACTAGATCAATCCGCACAGCTAAGCCGTACAGATACATCCACATCAGGCGCCAGAACTGAGCATTGGCCCTGGATTGTTCATAACTCGCGCCAGCCGCTTCCGGTGAGTAGCCAGATGGCCGGCTGCCTAAGCTCTATACAGGCTCTCCCAGTCGATTTTCCGGCTTGAGTGGAAACTTCACCGACCGGTTCATCCGCTGAGAGCGGTAGACAGCCGTGAAAAGTTCCACAGTCTTGCGCCCTTCATCACCGGTGATCATCGGCTCCCGGTCTTCCAGAACAGCCTGTAGAAAATCCTGCAGCTGCAACTCATGGTAGTACTCGGTGGCATTGATCCTATCGAAGAGCGCGCGGTCTTCTTCCTGCCAGCGGTGGAGCAGCTCCTCTTCGCCGGGCACTGTCCAGAGGTCGTTAATCGGTGGCTCGGCAATCTCCGACATCCCGGCGATGAACATGGCCCCGCTGTCGGTCTGCACCCCCACTGAGGCCCCGCTCTGGCCGTGCACGTGCACCTTGCCAAAGATACCCGGCCTCTGGGAATTGCTGACGAGGATGTTCCCCAGCGCGCCGTTCTTGAAGCGGATCACCGCCACGGCCGTATCATCGACTTCTATATAAGGGTGGTTAAGGTTATCCCAGTAACCGAACAGCTCGTCAACCGGCCCCATGAACCACTGCAGGAGGTCCAGCTGGTGGGGGGCCTGGTTAACCAGCACGCCTCCCCCCTCCCCACGCCAGCTACCGCGCCAGGGATCGCTGGTATAATAGGCTTCATCCCGCCAGCCCAGCATGTGGACACTTCCCAAGACCGGCTGGCCGATCTTGCCCGCGTCGATGGCCTGTTTCACCCGTTGGACGGGCTCAAACAGCCGGCGCTGGGAGATCACACCGATCTTCACCCCGGCCTCATCAGCCACTTTGATCATCGCATCGCAGTCGGTCAGGGTTGCGGCCAGGGGTTTCTCTACGAGGATGTGTATGCCAGCCCTGGCGGCCTTTATCGTGGGCTCGGCGTGGGCGGGATGGGGAGTACAGATAATCACCGCATCCAGCCCGGCCTTCGCCAGCAGCTCGTCGATGTCCGTGTAGGCCTCGATGCCGTAGGTCTCGGCAAAAGACTGCACCTTTTCCGGGCTCCTGCTCATCGCGGCAGTCAGGTTGGCCTGGGGCAGCTTCTTGAGTGCGGCCGCGTGCAGGTGGGCTACCTTCCCACAGCCGATTATCCCAATATTGACTTTTTCCATCCTGGTCCCTGCTAGTATTATGGTTAATTATTGATTGATTCAACCCGGCGGCAGCGGCAGTCTACGGCTCGAGGACCACCTTCAGCAGTCCCGGTTCTCTATCATGAAGCCGCTTGAACCAGGCTGCGCCCTCGGATAAGGGTGCCGTAGCCGAGATGAGGGCTTCCACGTTCACGCGGCCACTGGTAATCGCTTCGATCGCGGCTGGGTATTCTCCCTGTGACGCGTAGGAGCCGCATACCGTTATTTCTCCGGCCACTACCGCCTGCAGCGGCAGCTCGATCGTCGGGGAAAGGTTGCCGACCAGCGTCAGGACTCCCCCCTTCCGCAGGGAAGCGAGGGCCGAGTTGACGCTGGGAGTGATGCCTACCGCTTCCACAGCTACATCCGCGCCCCTGCCCCCGGTCAGCTTCAGAACTTCGGCCGGGACATCAACGCTGTCAGCTTTGAGGCCAGCATCGGCGCCCAACCGACAGGCCAGGTCAAGGCGGTCCTGCTCCAGATCGACAGCAATGATTTTCCCGCACCCGGCCAATCTCAATCCCTGGACCACCAGCAGGCCCACCATGCCCGCCCCCATGACCAGAGCGGTGTCGTCCGGTGACACGCACACACGCGCCACGGCATGAAGAGCGATAGACAGCGTCTCTACCAGCGTCGCCCGCTCAAAGCCGAGGTCCCCAGGCAGGCGATACAGGATATGCTGCGGTACCGCGACATATTCGGCGAGAGCCCCGTCAAGCCGATAGTCGTCACAGGAGACGCCTAGAACCCGGCGGTTGTCACACAGGCTGATCTCACCGCGGCGGCAGAACCAGCATTTCCCACAGTAAACCGTTGAGTCGAAGGTGACCCGTTCACCTTTTTCCCATTCGGTGACGTTGCCACCCACCTGAGCGATAACGCCAGCGGCCTCGTGCCCCATCACAATCGGCGGCTGGCGCCGGCCCGTGCTGCCGTCCATTCCGTGAACGTCGCTGCCGCAGATACCACAGGCCTTCACCCGGACCAGCACTTCATCGGGACCGACCTCGGGTTCCGGCCTGTCCTGGTAATCAAAACGGTTGTATTCAGATAAAACCAGTGCTTTCATAGCCTGCAGGCCGATCCATTCCCGGTTTCATTTGTGTCAAGCAGTTTTCCCGTGTCCCGCACAGCCGATGTATCATCACCTAGCGCAACGAAGCGCTGCATGCCCCTGGAGTAATGGAGACTGCCGGATGAATCAACGATCATGGCATAGACATCTTTCTCCCGGTTGATCAGCCTGATACCTTCATCCGGACCTGAAATAAACAGCGCGGTTGCCCAGGCATCCGCTTCCGCGGTGGTCTTTGCTACGACGGTTGCACTCTGCGCTTCCCGGGCCGGCTTGCCTGTCTGTGGGTCAAGAATGTGGTGATATCTTTCACCTTCGAAAATATAATAGCGTTGATAGTCACCCGACGTAGCCGCAGCCATATCCGATAGCGTGAGTACTATCGAGATACTCCCAGCCTGCCTGGGATTTTGAACGCCGACCCTCCAGGGATGCCCGTCTTTTCCCCCAAGGCAGAACAAATCCCCGCCGGCATTAATTATACCGTTCCTGATCTGATTTTCTCTTAATACGCGTATTGCCCGATCAACAGCATATCCTTTTACATAGCCGCCCATCGCGAGGCTCACTTTTTCCGCAGACTTCCCCAGCCACCATGACTGATGAGAGTCGCTGTAATTCGCTTCAAGTTTATCTGTTCCAATATCCTTCAGTGCTCCATGAATCAAAGTGTCTGGAGGCGGAAGGGGATCATCTGATTGAAATTGATATAGATCCAGAACCGGCTTTATCGAGATATCAAAAGCACCGCCTGTTTTGTCATGATAATCCAGCGCGCCAATGACGCAGTTCGCTACTTCTTCATTAGTGTAAATCCCACCATGGGAATAATTGAACCGGTATATCTCACTGGTTGAATCTAATTCGGAAAAGAGACCTTCAATGCGTTCAATTTCCAGGTGGGCTTTAAGCATGGCTGCTCGGGCATGATCCTTATCAGGAGCCACGATGGTGTATTCAATTATGGTCCCCAATGCAAAGCGGCTGAAATAGTATTGCCTTTCCTGACCTGAGTCACAGCCGGACTTCAATAAGAGAAATGAGAGCCCTACGAGTGTCTTCTTCAATAGAGACTGGCCGGGCACTTTTCTCGCCCCCCTATTATGATATTTTCAGATATATGGAGATCCCGGCCGATCGCCCTAGCCTGTGATCCCATCGAATGGGCGATGAGCATGATTGATCGTTGCAACGAGTTTATTTGGAGCGCATATGATCCTGCCCGAGTATGTTGGCCCGGTCTTTTTGCATACTTCGTGCCGGCACGAAGCCCGGGTGACAGATAAAAAGCCGTCCTTGAGCTCAAATGAAGTATCGCCATCTTTGCCGACGATAGCGATCTGCCGATAGTTATTCCGCAGGCCGACCTGCTCAACTATACTACCATCGACCTCAAAAAGAACCTGATCATTTCGGACAAACCGCGGGGTTTCAATTTTTATCAGGTGTTCCCCCGTGCTTTTCCTCGCCCACAGCGCATTCGCAAAATCTGCCAGTTCGGGCTCCAGCCCGATCAGCCGTCGGGGATTTATAAGCCGCCCGTTATCAATGATCCCTAGATCTAGAGAGGAGGGCTGGATGCGCGTATACTCAATACTGGCACCCTTATCCTCGGCCAATCCGGTTATGCGCAGCAGCCTTGTGAAATCCACTGCCGGACTATCGGTTATGAGGAAATAAGAACGTTCATTCAGTCTTGGCCTCAGCCAAGTCAAGCCACCCGAGATTGCTCCCACGCCCAGCAGGGCGGAAACATGCAGGAACCGGCGTCTGCTGATGTTGTCCATGGTTTATCCCTCGCGATAGATGGCTGAAATCTGAAAAATGTGCTTATTTAAATTCGTCAAGCGCAGTATCCATTTCCAGGAAAAGATACCACCCAGGAATAATCCCACGAGACCAAAGCTGAACAGGACCAACTCGTCGGCAATGGCCGGGATGGAAAGGCCTGCGCTGTAGGGGATGAACACACCGAGCAAGAAGCCCAGCAGCGGTACGGCATATTGCATAAATGAGACTCTGACCAGTGTACCGTGATATTCAGTCAATCCGACCACTTGACCAACAGTCGCATCTATAGCATTTCTGGCGCGCAACATCCCTCTCTTCCGCGCACCCTGGCCCTGGCCACAGATCATTCTAGCGCCGCAGTCTGAGCACGCATCAAGATCACCAACCTCTACAAGTGCCGTATCTTCCTGCACAGACCTGACAATGCCCTTGCCGATCGAGGCTGTCATCATTTCAGATGGCCTCCTGCTCTTGCTGCAGCCGATTCTCTGACACGACCAGGCAGGCTGTCGGGCAGCGGTCAGTCGGCAGGATAGCTTCCTGACCATATGTATCGTAGTCAATGACTGCCAGATGATCATCCATAACAATCTGATCACCCTCCAAAGCCCGGGCGCATATCTGGCAGCCGATGCAGGCCCGGGCACACATCTTACGCGACTCCTTGGGTGAATCATGATTTTTACAGAGGATAAAGAGCCGGTGTGACTCCGGGTGTAGTTCAATAACTCCCCGCGGGCAGGCATCCAGGCATTTTCCGCACCCCGTACAGCGTTCTTCAATAACTACTGGAAGCCGATTCCCGTGTAAATACAGCGCATCGAATGGGCAGGCTTTAACACAGTCTCCATAACCTATACACCCAAAGGAGCATTGCTTTTCACCACCCGCCATTAGATCAGCCGCCAGGCAGGACTGAATGCCGATATACTCGGCTTTCTTGGCAGCCTCGGCGTCGCCGCCCTGGCACATGATCCGGGCGACTCGCGGCTCACTGGCAGTCGCCTCGATTCCCAGAATCCCTGCTATTTCCTCAATTGCATCGGATGAGGCGACGTTGCAGACTGATAATTCCGCCTCACCCAGCACAATATTCTCCGCAAAATTAGCACACCCGGCATAGCCGCAAGCACCGCAATTCGCACCCGGCAATGCTCCCGTCACTTCCGTGATGCGGGGATCTTCCGCCACATACAATTTCTTATTAGCAAGCGAAAGGCCCACCGAAAACAGAAGCCCCAATCCTCCCATGCTCGCCATGGACACAAGTAGAGTGGTCGGATCCATGCTAATTCACTCTCTCAAGATATGGCCTTGCCAAGAACTTCTCCTTCAGATTGATATCAGACCACTGAATCCCATAAAGGCCAACGCCAGGCTCCCCGCGATGATCATGGTAATTGCAGCCCCCTGGAAGTATTTCGGCACGTTAGCCAGTTCCAACTCCTCACGGATGCCTGCCATAATGACCAGGGCTAGGGTAAACCCGGCGCCCGCCCCGATACCGAAGACCAGGCTCTCAACGAAATCGTAGTGGCGCAGGACTGCAAAGAGGGCTAATCCCAGGATGGCGCAGTTGGTGGTTATCAGCGGCAGATAAATGCCCAGTGCGTCGTAAAGCGGCTTACTGACCTTGCGAACGAACATCTCCACCAACTGGACCAGCGATGCTATGACCAGAATGAAAGATACATACTCCAGTATTTCGATATGATAGGGCACGAGGAGCAGGTTATAGATCAGCCAGGTAACCGCAGCCGAGATGGTCATGACGAAGGTCACGGCCATCCCCATGCTGACCGCTGAGGACAACCGCTTCGAAACCCCGACGAAAGGACAAAGGCCCAGGAAGTAGGTAAGTACAAAGTTGTTTACGACTGCCGCGGAGATGAAGATAAGGATGATTTTCATGCCTTTGCTCTCTGATCATTTATCCAGTTCGAGAGGCCGATAAGCAACCCGAGTGCCAGGAATGCTCCAGGCGGCAGGACCATCACCAGCCAGGGGTGGAACCAGTCTCCCAGCACCTGGTAGGTCAGGAATGTCCCTGAGCCCAGGATTTCGCGGATTGTCCCCAGGGTGAACAGGACCATCAGGAAGCCCAGCCCCATTCCCAGTGCATCCAACAGGGAGCGGCCAACAGGATTTTTGGACGCGAAGGCTTCCTGCCGGCCAAGAATCAGGCAGTTGACTACGATCAAAGGCACGTAAGGGCCGAGGGCCTTGCTGATTGCCGGATAGAAGGCAGCCATAAAACGGTCGGCTACGGTTACAAAAGTGGCTATAATTACAATATAACTGGCTATCCGTACCTGATGTGGGATGACTTTACGCAGTGAAGATATGATGATGCTCGAACTGGTCACTACAAAGGTGGTGGCCAGTCCCATGGCCAGCCCGTTAATGGCGGAATTGGTTACCGCCAGTGCCGGGCATAAACCCAGTAGTGAAATGAGTACGGGATTTTCGTCCCAGAGCCCCTTAATGAACTCATGCGCGACGGTTGCCTTGTGTTTCCCCATCTCAGGATACCTGTTTGAGAGATGACTGATAATCGGACTTAGCCTGCCTCAGGGCATCGTTGATGATTTTCACTACCGCCCTAGAAGAGATGGTTGCCCCGGTAATAGCCTGGACTTCGGTTTTGGCAGCCGGCGGGCGGTTCTTGATCACGGTTATCTCCGGTTCAGTCTGTACGCCCACGAACTGCTCCGGAAACCAGCTGGGATTAGCCTTGTGGGCTGGATCTGACACTATTTTTGTGCCGAGTCCGGGTGTTTCAATTTGCTCCAGGACTTTGATGCCCGTAAGTCCGGAAAAATCCATTCCCACCCCAACCATTATGGAAATCACCCCCTGAAATCCGCTGCCTTTGGCTATGAAGGCAATCCCCACCGGTTCACCGGCCGCATTCCGGCCAACGTAAAGTGTTTGGGCAGGGAGGGTGAGTTCATCGTAACGATCGTGTTCCGGTAACACATCAGCAATCGCTGTCCGTAGCTCAACCAGACGATGCTGTTGAATTTTTGGAGCGGTATAGCTGTCCCACGACGACAACACCCCGCCGGAAATAGTCACGATCAGGGTAAGTACCACAATCATCCTGGCTGAGGTGCTCACGCGGCTTCCTCGCCGAAAGGTCGTGGTGCGGTGTAGCGGTTAATCAGGGGAGTGAAAGCATTCATGAGCAGGATTGCATACATAACTCCCTCGGGCAACCCGCCATATAAACGGATAATAATGAGGATCAATCCGGCACCCACACCGAAAATCCATGAGCCCCTGGGAGTAATGGGTGAGGTGACCATATCGGTTGCCATGAAGAAAGCCCCCAGCATCAATCCGCCAGACAAGAGGTGGAAAACAGGATCGGGGTATTGGTTTGGACTAACAAGCCAGAACAGGCCCCCAAGGACAAATACGGTGCTTAAGAAACCGGCGGGTATGCGCCAGTCGGCATATTTCCGCAGCAGAAGGTAGAGCCCT
The DNA here is from genome assembly GCA_020354025.1 of Fidelibacterota bacterium. Classification (GTDB taxonomy): domain Bacteria; phylum Fidelibacterota; class Marinisomatia; order SCGC-AAA003-L08; family TS1B11. Next base: position 1,427,334 of record CP070638.1, read on the forward strand.
CCGATTATGATAGCCACTGCCGATGTTTCCCCGAGTGAACCACCGACGTTGCCCAGCAGAAGGTCCAAGTGGTCCGTCAGGAGCAGCTCAAACTTAAACTGCCCCAGTGGCGTGGCGGCGGTCACCGCGTCTGTCTCGCCGAACCGGGCCGTGTTAGGCAGTGTCCAGGTGGTCATCTGGACGGGAAAACTGGCCTGTAGAAAGGCTCGCCCGAGCAGCGCAGGATTGAAAATATTGTATCCCAGGCCACCGAATACCTGTTTACCGATGGCGATAGCGAACACCGCACCCAGGGCACCCCCGCTGAACGTGAATGAAGGCGGCAGGGTCAGTGCCAGCAACAATCCTGTAATAACCGCGCTCCCGTCCGGAATACTTAACGAGACACCTCGCAGGCGATTTATCAGGGTTTCGGTAGCCACGGCGGCCAGTATACACACGAATATCATCCACAACGCTCGCAAGCCGAAGTAGAAGACAGCCATGCCGGCCGCCGGCACGAGCGCTCCCACAACCGACCACATGATTTTCGGGACACTACCGGGACCGAATTGATGCGGTGACGACGAAATGATCAGGAGTCTGGGGTCCGGGGGGCTCGCTTCCTTGCGCTCGGCCTCTTCCCTGTCATTACAGGAGGGATCTTTCCTATTATCCTTTTCTGTCATATGACCGATGATGATTTCTCTACATAAACCATTTGATGCTACCCGGCGGTAGCTTAATTCAGCTGCGAGAGGCGATATTTACCGACCCGAATCCACTGCACCAGAGGAATTTGTGAGGGGCACACGAAAGCACACGAACCACATTCAATGCAATGGTCGATCCCCAACTCTCCGGCGGCCTCCAATTGCTTCATCTCGGTCAGACGAGCCAGACGGGTCGGTAATAGGTTCATCGAGCAGGCCGAGATGCAGCTGCCGCAGCGGATACAGGGCAACGTCTTGCCCTTCTCCGAGATTGAATCCGTAGTACAGATGATGCCGCTGGTGGCCTTGATGACCGGGACAGCCAGGTCGAATTGGGCGATACCCATCATGGGTCCACCCATGAAAACTTGGCTGGTCTCCTCTTTCAACCCATCGCAGCAATCAACTAAATGGCTGAAGGGACTGCCAATACGGGCCATCACGTTCTTCGGTGTATTTATGCCGTTACCCGTCACTGTAACAATCCGCTGGACGAGTGACTTGCCCTCAGTTACCGCTTCGGTAACTGCCAGGGCTGTCCCAACATTGTTAACGATAACGCCGACATCCATAGGCAGCCCGCCTGCCGGTACTTTCCGGTCCAGGACGGCCTGAATGAGCATTTTTTCCGCTCCCTGGGGATATTTTGTCTGAAGCGGAATGACCGGGACATCCAGACCAATACGTGTACAACACGCCCGCATCGCTTCGATGGCATCGGGCTTGTTCGTCTCTATGCCGATATATCCCTTTTCTACACCAAGCACTCTCATGAGGATGCCCATACCGGTGAGGATCTTCTCCGCCAGTTCCACCATGGCGCGGTGATCGGCTGTCAGATAGGGCTCACACTCACAACCGTTAAGGATAAATGCGTCTATCGCCTTATCCGCCGGTGGAGAGAGCTTCACATGGGTGGGAAAGGCAGCACCACCAAGACCGACAATACCCGCCTCCTGGACAAGTTCGCGGAGATTCTCTAACGGCTCTGTCCGCCAGTCTTCGGGGACAGGCAGCAGGTCCCACTCATCTTCCCCTGTCCGCTGAATATGGACCATCTGGGCTCTGGCGCCGACCGGGTGCGGGAGAGTAGTAATGGCCTTGACCTTGCCGGTGACGGACGCGTGAACCGGGCTTGAGACGTACTTGTCGCTCCGGCCTACGCACTGGCCGGTCTTGACTTCATCACCAGGGCTCACCAACGGCCTGCCAGGCTCGCCGATATGCTGCTGGAGTGGAATAAAGACGTTATCCGGCAGGGGGGGATACTCTATTTTCTCAGCATTAGTGAATGCCTTATAATCTGTCGGATGGACACCTTTCTTGAAAGTCCGGGTTTTAACAGCGCCAACAATCTTTGGCATGGGGTCCATTGAGTTTAGGTATAGTATATACAGACTTGGTGTACGGCTATTTCAATCCAGATATAACAATAGAAGGATTCTATTGTAGTCCTGGCCTGGCGGCAAACAAGACCGCCCCGGGATCAATGAACGGAACACGATACGCAGGGATCATAGGCACGCACTAACATCGAACATAGGAGTTCAAGCTTCTCATCAGTCATTCCCTGGACGGCAAACTGCTCGACAAGGTCTTTCAAGGAGTAGTGGATATTCGCATTGTTTTGCGTCGTTGGAATCACACAGTCAGCCTTTGTGATGTTACCCTTCTCGTCGTACTTGTAGGAATGGTAGAGGATACCACGCGGGACCTCGACCGCCCCCACTCCTTCGCCCGCCCGTGGCGTAACCGGTACCATAGTCGGTTCGGAATCGGACTCCAGCAGCTTGTCGATAAGCCGGATGGAGTCGTGGACGACATGAACGCACTCGACGAGCTGAGCGATGTTATTCATGAAGGGGTTATGACATACCGGGGTGAGGCCGAATGAGGAAGCGATATCAAGAGCCTGGGGATGGATCAGGTGATGGTTATTATTGAAACGGGCCAGGGCTCCTACGGCGAAAGACTCCCGTGAGAGCTTACACCACTTGGAGGTGTTGTTCTTATCCGTATACTCGTTGGTCATCGGCAGGTACTCATGCTCGGCGTGCTCAACGCCATCGGATGATATCAGGCGTCCGCCGATGAACGGATACTCGTTCTCTCCTTTAAGGGACACGAATTCGGTCTCGCGGACGAAGTCGGGGATCTCAAAGGTGTGAAACAGCTCCACCGCCATAGCCAGGTCATCCAGCGAATGTTGGAGTTCATCCCGCAGGCTGCCGAGTCCTTCCGGCATTAAGGTCACTCCACCGACCTGAAGCGATACAGGGTGAGTGGCTCTCCCGCCGGTGACTTCGCACAAACGGTTACCCAGGCCTTTGAGCCGCAGGGCGAGTGCCACGACCTCTGGATGGCTTTCAAGCAGTGGGATGACGCTGCTGGTGTTGAGAAAGTCCGGTGCGGCCAGGAAGAACAGGTGCAGGCAGTGGCTCTGCAGGGTCTCGCCGTGTTTGGCCAGTAGCCGGAGCCAGGCAGCCCTTTCCGGGATGGATATACCGAAGGCGTTCTCGGTGGCCCGCAGGCTGGCGAGGCAGTGTCCGAAGGAGCATATGCCGCAAATCCGGGCGGTGAGGAGACCGGCACTGGTATAATGCTTACCCTTCAATATTGCCTCGAAGTAGCGCGGGGTCTCGACCACGTCCCAGCGGGCTTCCTGAATCTTCCCGTCCCTGACTTGCACCATAATATTCCCATGCCCCTCAACCCGGGTGAGATGATGGACATCCACACTGAGATCGAGTTTCATCCTACGCCCTCGAAGCCTCCGAAGAAGTTGAAGTGTTCATCGAGTTCCTTCTTTTTATAACCCCTTTCCCTGGCTATTGTAAAGAACTCGCTGTAGTTCGGATCGGCAGCCGGTCCGCGGCAACCATAGCAGCCAAGACCTCCCGCCGGGCAGGGAGCGTTACAGCCTCCTCGCGTTATCGGACCCAGACAGAGCTGCCCCAGCTCGAATATGCAGGTCGTATATCGCTGTTTGCATTCGAAACAGACCGGATAGACTGGAAACTGGAAGGGGATATCCCATATAAGATGCTGGACGATGCGCTCCAACTCGTCCTTATTGATGGGGCACCCCGGTATTTCCAGATCAACCGGAACTATTTCCTTGATCGCCCGCGCTGGAAGCGTCTCCTTGGGATCTTTCCCATATACCTCTCGATTTACCTTATTCAGGTCCAGGACGTTCTTGAGTCTGTTTACACCCCCAAAGCAGGCACAGCTTCCCAATGCCACGAGCAGCCTCGCCTGTTTACGGATCTGTATCAGGCGCGTAATCTCATCCCCCCGGGTAACCGCCCCCTCAATCAATGCGATATCGTAGTCGTCGCCTTCCACCGATGAGATCTCCCGGAAATTGACAACATCAAGGACTTTCAGAAAATCCGCGACGGTCTCCTCCTTGTTCGCCAATTGCAGTTCGCATCCTTCACAGCCGGTGAAATCGAAAACGGCGATTTTCAATACTTCAGGTTCGATACCCAGGTATTTCATGTCATAGTATCTCAGATAGCTTCTTTGAGGTTCAGAACAGTCCAGTAATCGAAGACCGGTCCAGAAAGGCAGGTATAAGTCGATCCGATGTTGCACCGGCAACACTTGCCCATGCCACAGTGCATCCGGCGTTCCAATGATACGAACATCCTGTTCATCTGTATCCCTTCTTTCGTGAGCCGGTTGCAGACAAACTTGAACATCACCGGGGGTCCGCAGATGATGGCATAGGTCTCCTTGGGAGCAATATCAACTTCGTCGAGCAGATCGGTTATCATCCCTACCTGGCCCGTCCAGGATTCATCACCATGCTCCACCGTGACCTTCAGATCGATATCAGCGATCCGGTCCCACTCCTCATACTGGTAATTAAAAAGCAGCATGCTCGGCTGCCGGGTTCCATAGAGGATATGCACATCCTTGAAGTTTGACCGGTTCTCGATTACATGAAAGATCGGCGCCCGGAGCGGTGCCAGACCCAGTCCTCCCGCAATCAGAAGGATGTTGCATCCGCGCATTTTCTCTATGGGGAAATGGGTGCCGAAAGGGCCACGGATTCCGATGGGGGCACCTCGCCTGGCCTTGTGAAGAATGGTGGTCACCAGTCCCGCCTTGCGAATACATAGCTCGATGAAACCTTTATGGGATGGCGAACTTGATATGGATATGGGTATCTCTCCATAGCCAGGAACTTCCACCATAACGAACTGGCCGGGGCGAAAGGAGAAACGCTCCCTGGCGGTATCATCGAGAATCCTTACCTGAAAGAGCTTCTCCATCTCGGTCAATCGGATTATGTTTATAATTTCGCTCTTGAAGGTCCGATCAACGTGCTTGAGGCGGCTCCGGCGGTTGAAATCCAGCGGCTGCATGATATCAGCCTCCTGCGTGATATCATACGGATGTAGAAGCTCAGTCATACTTGATCCTCGGTCTGCAAGTCTCGAATGATTTCAGGAGGATTGATGCCGGCAAGGCATACTCGGCCACAGCGGTTACACCCCACGCACAAGGGCTCCTCGTAGGTTTCCATGAATCCCCGGTGCTGGTGATAGTAGCGGTATTTCAGCCGGGTCTCCCGATCAGCCCTGAAATTGTGCCCACCGGCAACCGCGGCAAAATCGAGCAGATTACAGGAATAGAGTTGTTTTACTTTGGCACCCTCCCTGCCATCCATGGACACCCGCTCATCGACCCCATAGCAGTAGCAGGTAGGGCAGACCATGGTGCATGATCCGCAGCTAAGGCACTTCTTGCCCCATCTCTTCCAGACCTCCGACTCAAACTCAATGTCCATCAGGTTGGGCAGGTTGTGCATGTTCAGGGGCTCGAATTTGCTGGCGATCCGCTGGCGCGCTTCCAGGTAGTCCTTGTTATCCTGCCCCGTAGTATCCTTCGCATCGACCTGCATGAGGACATTATAACCGTGATCGGAATTGATGGCTACGAAGTACCGGTCGCCGAGATCCGTGAGATATAGATCGAAGCCGTGGGTTACCACGTCTGCTCCCACCGATTGGCAGAAGCCACCCTCACAGGGATAATGATCAATCCCGATGATGAAGGTATTCCTGCGCCGCGAGATAAAATAAGGGCTGGGGAAACGATCACCGGCAAGGACCTTGTCCAACTTGAGCAGGGCGTTTATATCGCAGGAATGCAGGCCCATGAGCACCCTTGGTTGGAGCCGATAGTGGATTTCCTGGGTCCAGTCGTCATCTTCGAAGCGACAAGAAGATAGATTCTCACGAAATGGGAGGAAGTAGGATTTGGCTGAGTATTCGGTTATCTCGTATTCAAGATCAATTTCCTCGAACTCCTGGACCGGTAGATAATGGTGAAGAGGTTTTCCGTCGTTATTCACTCCGATCTGCTTGGGAGCGATGACTTCGGTGCTCCCAAGGAGCAGATCAACAAGATTTCTGAACTCCGGTTTACTCAGAGTCTTGAACAGCATCTTTCTCCCTTTCCGAGGGCGCGCTCAAGAGTAATATGATTCCCAGCACAAAGCCCGCTGGCCTGTCTGAAAGGGCATTGTGTCGCAATCAGGTGGTGCGTTGAGAGCCGCTCTGACTGTAATATAATAATATCGCACGACCTTCCATACTCTAAAATTAATAGCTAACTGGGCAGGCCACAATTTTCACTAGGTGTGAAAGGGAGATATCCCGCTTTCAGACATAGTTTATCCCATTGGAATCCTCGCCCCGCCGGGTTCCGCGTGACGGAACGACCTGAGCGATGCGCCTCTCACAACGATGTGATACCCATATTGACAGTGGACACTTTTGTAGGTTGTGTATTACCTTTGGCCTGTGTTTATCCACATTGACCTGTTGATCGCCGACGCAGATATCTCTGTCAGCAATAAGCAGTCGCGAACGAAAGTGCTTGAGCCGGGAGCTGTCATCGATAACGGTGGTGCCAAGACCGTTTTCAACGAGGATTTCTCCACTCCAGACCAGGGCTATACACCATCCTGAGAGATTAGTTGCTCAGGGACGATTAAATAACACATACATGCCTGCCACTATTGATCCCCTAGACATCTTTATTCTCGTCCTCTTCCTGGGGGGGACGATACTCTACGGCATCTGGTCGGGACGCTACGGCAAGACCACCCGCGCCTACTTTCTCGCGGAGCGCACCCTGCCGTGGTACGCCGTTATGCTGTCGGTGGTAGCTACCGAGACATCTGTACTGACATTCATCAGTGTTCCGGGCATCGCCTACCAAGGCAACTGGTTTTTCCTGCAGTTGGCCTTCGGCTACATCCTGGGACGGGTGGCGGTGAGCCTGCTGCTACTGCCGCTCTACTACGCCCAGGGGATCATCTCCATCTACCAGTATATCGGCCAGCGATTCGGCGTGATGGTGCAGCGGGTTACCTCCGCAATATTCCTGTTCACCCGCATCCTGGCCGATGGAGTGCGGTTCTTCGCCACCGCCCTGCTGGTGCAGACCCTTCTACCCCTGACCATCCCCCAGGCGGTGCTGCTCATAGGCGCAGTAACGCTGGTCTATACCCTGGCCGGGGGAATCCGCTCGGTAGTGTGGATGGACACGGTGCAGTTCATTTTATACCTGGGCTGCGGGCTGCTGTCGCTGTGGTTCATCCATGACCTCATCGACGGCGGCCTGGGAACGGGCATACGCCAGCTGCTGGAAGTTGGCAAACTGGACTTGTTGAACTTCCGCGGGGGTGAGGTCCTCTCCTTGAAGACGACCTATGCCTTCCCGGCGGCCGTGCTGGGTGGGGCGTTCCTCTCGTTCGCTTCCCACGGTACTGATTACGTGATGGTTCAGCGGATACTATCAACCCGAAGTCTGGGTGCCGCCCGGATGGCCCTGGTTGGGAGCGGCCTATTCGTGACCTTCCAGTTCGCCCTGTTCATGCTGGTGGGCGGGCTGCTGTGGATCGTCTTCCAGGGTGAAGCTATCGGCGTGGACCAGGAGTATCCCCGCTTTATTGCAACCTACCTGCCCGCCGGACTGAAGGGGCTGCTGCTGGCGGGGGTTCTGGCGGCGGCAATGTCCACCCTGAGCTCTTCGATCAACAGCCTGGCCTCATCCACCGTCAACGACTGGCTGAAGCGCACCGATGATATGCGCCTCTCCCGGCTGGTTAGTCTGGGCTGGGGACTGGTGCTGATGGTAATGGCGGTACTGGTCATGCTGCTTCCAGGTGAAAACCCGGTAGTGGAGCTGGGCCTGGAGATAGCCTCATATACCTATGGTGGCCTGCTGGGGCTGTTCCTGCTGTGCCGCGCCAAGACCCGCTTCCACCCAGCCGCCCTGATTGCCGGCCTGCTGGGCGCCGCCGGAGCAGTAATTATGCTCAAGGGGCTGGGCGTCGCCTGGACGTGGTATATTATTGTAGCCACCGCGGTGAATATCGGCCTGGCGTATGGGTTGAATTTAATCCTACTACGGCTGCAAATTGAGGCCGGACCGTGAGATGATAATGCAGGAAAGACGAGCCGCCCATACAGGTCTCATGATCCTGCTGTTGGCTGCTGTTGCGCTTGGCTCTAACTGGCGCTATTCGCAGGTCTACCAGCGGGTGAATCCCACCCGGCAGTTCTATACCACCATCACCGGCCTGGACGTGCTGGAGAACGACGACTTCGCGCCCCTGAAAGGCAAGGCCGTAGCCGTGGTCACCAACCAGACCGGTCTAAGCCACGAGGGTGAGCATATCCTGGACCTACTGGATCGGGAGGCCGGGGTGACGCTGAAGGTCATCTTCGGGACCGAACACGGCCTGTACGGCACAGCCTCGGCCGGGGAGCTGATCGCCGATACCGAAGACACTCTCACCGGAGTGAAGGTCTACAGCCTGTACGGCCAGACCCGCAAGCCCACCCCGGACCAGCTGGCCGGTGTTGACCTGGTCATCTACGATATACAGGACGTGGGAGCCCGATACTATACTTATGCCAGCACCATGACCCTGGTGATGGACGCCTGTGCCCGGGACGGCGTCCCCTTCTGGATACTCGACCGTCCCAATCCGGTGCGGGGCGACATGATAGATGGCCCCATCCTGGACCGGGACTATTCATCGTTCGTGGGGCTGCACCCGATACCCATACGCCACGGCCTGACGATGGGGGAACTGGCCATCCTGATCAACGAGGAGGGCTGGCTGTCCGAGGATCGTCACGCCAGGCTGACCGTGGTGCCCATCCTGAACTGGTCCCGCTATATGTGGTGGGACGAAACGCAGTTACCCTGGGTACCGCCGTCACCCAATATCCCCACGCCGGAAACGGCCCTGGCCTACCTGGGTGCCTGCCTGTTCGAGGGGACCATTATTTCTGAAGGCCGGGGTACGTATGAGCCTTTCCTGGTCTGCGGGGCACCATGGATCGATGGACGGGGGCTGGCGGAAATGCTCAACCGCCGGAACCTCCCCGGGGTGGAATTCGAGGATATCGTTTTCACTCCCAAGTCTATCGAGGGGATGGAGACTCACCCCAAATTCCAGGACCAGGCCTGCGGCGGCGTGCGGCTGAAGATCACCGACCGGGAGACTTTCCAATCCATCCATACTGCAGCGGTGATGATCCACCTCATACGCGAGAATTACCCCCATCAGTTTGGGTGGTCGGGTACCATCGATCGGCTGTGGGGATCTGACTCTTTCCGACGCTACATTGACCACGGCCGCAGCATCGAGGCTCATCCCTCCACCTATGCGAAAGACCGGGATGCTTTCTACAGCCAGCGCAAGGGATACTTGATATACGGGGAATAAGTACCGATATCAGCTTCCGTGCGCCCTCGGTGAAATTCTGAATCAGTTGTAACTTTCCCATCCAGGCTATAGATTCCGCTGTTGCCAAAACATCGGGTATCCTCAGCAAGGGAAGGATCGTTTCCATGAGCCTTCGCAAGGTGCATCTTCTCCTGTCGGTTCTGATCATCGGTGGACTCTCCGCACAGGAGCTCACTTTCGTAACCATTAATGTCTGGTCGGGACTGGACTATAAAGGGATCGTAAGGATGGGGGAATACGAATCCCGGCAGGTGCGCCAGGCTCGATATCAGCTGCTGGTGGAAGAGCTGCAAGCCCTTAAACCCGACGTGATTGCCGTGAACGAGGCCAATCCCCTGCCCGGATACGTCCGGCGGTTGGCCACGGATCTGGACTACGACTACATCTATAACGTTGGTATGTCCGGCATGAAAATAGGCTGCCTGGGGATTCCGGCTAATTTCAAGGAAGGGGACGCCATCCTGGCCAGGAAATCGCTCAGTTTGGACAAGGTCGGGGCAAAGCGTCTCTCATCGGGCGCGGGGTATATCGGGAACCTTTGCTCCCTGCACTTCGCCGAGTCCAATCAGGCCATCGCCGGGCGGATACGCGTGAATGGACAGTCGGTATTTATCGTCAATACACACCTCCACGCCGGGCTGCCCGATGACCAGCGCTGGCGGCGGGAGATGGACATGATTCACCAATCCGGCTCGATGACTGATGAAGAGTACCAGTATGTTGTGGAGTGGTGGCGCGGGGGTATTGATCGCCGGCAGAATGAGGTCCAGGCTTTGCTGGCATGGATGCGGGCGGTGATCCCTCAGGAGGCACCGGTGATACTGATGGGGGACTTCAACGCCGGACCGCAATCGGAGGAGATCGCCTGGTTGCAGGTGGAGGATTTTGTGGATACCTGGTCACAGAGCCATGAGCCGGATGACGCGGGTATCACGTGGGGGCCGAAGGAGAACGCCAATATTCAGACCTACTATGATGTACCGGACCCGTATGATGCTTCCGTATCCATCTATGAGAAGTTGAAGGCATTGAACCGGCAGGTCGCCCGGCGCATCGATTACATCTTAGTTAAAAACGTTCCCCGGGAGCACATAATGACCGGTGAGGTCGTCCTCGACCATGCCCCGGGGGGCCAACATCCATCTGATCATTTTGGTGTACTGACGAAAATCAACTTTAACCCTGAATGATTGCTGAAGGGGAGTGATGAAATACTGCAGCGCCCTCCTTTTATCCGCTGCCGCGTTTGTCGCACTAACGCTACCTGGTCCTGTCAGAGGCGAGACGTCTTCCACCTCAGAGAAGAAAACCAAGCCCTACTCGATCGGATTGGTCCCCTTCCTTGATTACAACGCGGACAAAGGCTTTGGCTATGGTATCGTCTTTATGTTCGACGACAAGCGCAGCCCTGAGTACCAACCTTACTACCTTTCCCATCTGCTCAGCTTGCAGCGCTCCACCCGGGGTATCGCCGAGTACAAGTACCGGCTCGACAGCAAGTACTTCCTTCCGGCAGACCTCCGTCTGACATTCGAGGCTATGTATCAGGCAAGCCTATTCGAGCCCTACCACGGCCCGGGTGGTGCCCAGACCCTTTTCAGCCAGGCCTTCATTGATACCGCCTCTGCCCAGTATCGCGGCAAGTATTACTATATGTTCGACAAGCGTTACCTTTTAGTGAATACTATAATCCAGGGAAAGCTGAAGGGAGAGTATCTCCGTTGGCTGGTGGGTTTGATCATTCTGTCTACTAATGTGGATACCCTCAACTACGATGATCATGAACCGACAGATCCTGGCCGGCAGACCTTGCTGGCGAGGCATTGGGACCTCCAAGGGCAGGACATGGGCGGTGGCAATGAAAACGGCGTAATGCTGGGGCTGGTGTGGGACCAGCGGGATCATGAAATCTCACCCCACAAAGGTTTCTGGTCGGAGATACTGCTTCGCTGGGTACCGAACATGTTGGGCAACGATTTCGACTACGCTGCTCTTTCAGCCACCCACCGCCACTATTTCCACCTTTCAGATCCATTGACGCTAGCCTTTCGTCTCAGTGGACGTCTCATGTCGGACGGGGCTCCCTTTTTCTCCCTGTCGCGGCTGGACGGCTCATTCGTTACGGAGACAGCAGTGGGAGGGAAAAAAACAGTGCGGGGCATCCTTTGGCAGCGAGCACTTGGCAAACGCTTTCTATACGGTAACCTGGAGCTGCGGTACCGCATTTTGTCCCTGTTTCAGACCGGCTACCTGGCAGGCTGCGCCTTTTATGATTTCGGCCGCACCTTTGATGAGCCGCCGCCCGACACCATGACAGACAGGGGTGATGATCAGGACCGGTGGCATCGGGGGCTGGGCATCGGCGGACGAGCCGCGCCTCATAGTACATTTATCGTTGCACTCGACTTAGCCCTACCGGTAGACAAGCGTATGGACGGGCCGGGCCTGAAACTCTATATCGGCCTGGACTGGCTCTTCTAACGGGCGAGTAGAGGAGAGAGCGGTATGAATCGCAAAGAGTATCACCGCCGGACCGTGTGGTCCTGGTGCCTGTACGACTTCGGCAATTCGGCCTTCACCACTTTGGTGGTGACCTTCATTTACGCCACCTACTTCACCAAGGCTATCGCATCCGATGAACTGACGGGAACCGTACTGTGGTCCCGCGGTGTTACCATCACGGCCCTCACGGTTGCGCTACTTTCACCATTCCTGGGTGCCCTGGCTGATCGCGGAGGATACCGTAAGCTTTTCCTGGCCCTGGCCACGGCGGTTTGCGTCTTGGGCTCGATTATGCTTTATACACCCCTGTCCGGCGGGGTTACCCAGGCCTTGGTGTGGTTCGTCATCGCCAACATCGCCTTCGAGATGGGATGTGTCTTTTATAACGCTTTCCTGCCCGACATCGCACCCCAGAATCATATCGGCCGGGTATCGGGGTATGGCTGGTCGCTGGGCTACATCGGCGGGCTGGCGGCCATGTTTATAGCGATGATCGGCTTTGTCAATCCGGAAGTGCCATGGTTCGGACTGACGAGGGAGGCAGGGCAGAATATCCGCGCAACCAACCTGCTGGTAGCCGGCTGGTTCGCTGTGTTTAGCATTCCTATTTTCCTATGGGTGAGGGAGGATAAGTCCCGCATAAGTCCTTCTGAGGTGCCACTTGCCCGGGCCGCCTGGTCCCAGCTGCTGGAAACCTTCCGGCATATCCGCCAATATCGTCAGGTGGTTCGACTTCTAATCGCCCGCATGATATACAACGACGGCCTGGTGACCATCTTTGCCTTTGGCGCCATCTACGCGGGCGGCACCTTCGATTTCACCATGGAAGAGATAATGATCTTCGGAGTCGCCCTGAATCTGGCTGCGGGTATCGGCGCCTTTTTCCTGGGTTTCCTGGACGATGCCCTGGGAGGCAAGCGAACGATCCAGATAAGCCTGCTCGGTTTGATCCTCACCACCGTTCTGGCGGCACTTACCACCAGCAGGCTTGTTTTCTGGATAGCTGGGATAGGTATCGGGCTGCTCGTAGGACCCAATCAGTCAGCGAGTCGCTCCCTGATAGGCCGGTTTTCCCCACCTGATAAGGAGAACGAGTTTTTCGGTTTCTTCGCGTTTTCGGGCAAAGCCACTGCCTTCATCGGTCCGTTTCTGTTTGGTCTGACGACCCAGATATTCAATTCGCAGAGGGCAGGCGTATGGATAGTGGCTATCCTTTTCATAATCGGCGCCCTTATCCTCCACACGGTTGATGAGCGCGAAGGAGTGCAAGCTGCAGGACGCCCTTGACTCAAAATGTATAATCAAATGGACGCAAGCGGTTTAATAATGATAAATCCTAATTTCTTTAAAAAAATACATTATATTGTATAGTATAATAAGTAGTATACCATAATTTGTATGGCAATACATATACTATCCATCATGAATTACTTGAAGTCAGGCCCTAAAAAGCTCGCCAACCGCTGAAAAATTCTTTTGACTTTCCCTTAATAAATATTTATATTTAATAAGTACGTTGAGATAGGTATGAGGTATATTGTAGCTATCATTATAACATTTCTGGTTTTTGCCATCATCATTGGTGGTAAATACAACCACCAGGAAATGGTTGAGGTTACCATACACCTTGAGCCCACACCTGTTGCCCAACCGGGATTGGTTGAATCTTCCTTGGCTGAATACGACGGCATTCTATCGGTCCGGCTGTCAACCGACGACAACCAGTTGCATATCACCTATGACAAGGCAAGGATCACAATCGAGGACCTGAATCCTCTCCTGATCTCCCTGGGATATAAGCCGGTATCGGTCGGGGCAGCCAGGATACGGGCAGCTATGTAACACCTTTTTCGATTCGCTGAGGCAGCTCTCGCTATGGCGCTTGGGCCATCCGCTCAAGCGCTTTTTATTTTTTCTGACGGGATCAGAGTTTAATTTGGCTGAAACAGGCTACTGAACAGATGTTCCTCCATAGAGCCGGCGGAAGTCCTATCAAAATCTGGGCCGACCCTGACCAGGTTGAACCGGATGCCCTGCGCCAGCTGGAACGTACCTCCCGGCTACCCTTTATCTTCAAACACCTGGCGGTCATGCCCGATGTTCACTTGGGCCTGGGGGCAACCATAGGCTGCGTCATGGCCACCACCGATGCCATCGTTCCCGCGGCGGTGGGTGTGGACATCGGCTGCGGCATGTTAGCAGTGCAGCTCCACGCGAAGGCTGACAACTTGCCCGATTCCCTGGAGCCGCTGCGCACCGCCATCGAACGGGCAATCCCCATGGGTACCGCCTGTCACCTCAACGACCGCACCAGCAAAGGGGTCGACTTCGGAGCCCTTCGTTGCAAGGGCACGCTCTCAGATAGGGCCCTGCGGCGGGCTGCCACCCAGGTAGGTACCCTGGGCGGCGGTAATCATTTCATCGAACTGTGCCTCGACCCGGATGACAATGTCTGGACCATGCTGCACTCTGGCTCGCGCTACATCGGCAAGACGGTAGCCGATATCTACATCCGCCGGGCAAAGGAACTCATGCAACGGCGGAGTATCAGGCTGGAGGATCCCGACCTGGCCTACCTGGACAAAGGATCGTCCGAGTTCAAGGACTACGTACACGACCTTTTCTGGTGCCAGCAGTACGCCGCACTGAACCGGCAGACCATGTTCGATATCCTGCTGAGGGTCATCCAGGCGGTCCTGTTTCGGGATACCGACAAGGAGCTGAAGGTGGTCGGCGAGGTCATCTCCTGCCATCATAACTACACGGCCCTTGAGAAGCACTTCGGCAAGCAGGTGTACGTGACCCGGAAGGGAGCGATGCGGGCACAGCGGGGAGAGTTGGGCATCATCCCCGGCTCGATGGGGGCGAAGAGCTATATCGTGCGCGGCCGGGGCAACTCCGAATCCTACAACTCCTGCTCTCACGGCGCCGGGCGGCGGATGTCCCGAACCAGGGCCCGCAAGCAATTCAGCCGGGCTGACCTGGTCGCCCAGACCGAGGGAATCGTTTGCCGCAAGGACAAGGGCGTCCTTGATGAAGTACCCGCCGCCTACAAGGACATCGACGAGGTGATGGCCCACCAGGCCGACCTGGTGGAGGAGGTGACGTCTCTCAAGCAGCTGCTGTGCGCTAAGGGCTAGGTTCGCCTGCGGCGGGGGTCGCGAGTTTCGAGTTGTGTGGCAGGTGGTATACGTCGGCAGGAGTGAAGTGGCTGTTGGATATGCTGGAGAAAAGCGTATGATGAACCTTGATAAAACCGATCGCTGGCGGGGAGCTCTTTTCTGATTGCCTTGTTAATTATTTTGTCGCCAACAAGGACCCGTGCTGAACTCCCCCTGTATATCAGCCCGGGTCTTCAAATCGGCTATACATCGGGAAAGGGTATTCCCATCTCTACGCAAGTTACTCTAGGCCTGTTTCTGGAGGTTCCCTATCCGGTTGAATTTTTAATCCCCGGGACGACGATAGGCTACAGGTATTCAAAAAAAGAAACTATGACTTACTTTGATGCTCAGTTCTCATATTTATTTTTCGGTGCCGGATTTGGCAAGGCCTATAAAAAAAAGGGGGCGATATCTGAAACGGTCACCGGCTTTCGTTCTAAAGCGTGGGCCGGATATCTGCTCTTGCTTACTCATGACAGGACGACAGTAAGCGATTCAGTCCCCCGCAACCATTTCGGACTCATGGTAGTATTACCTATGCCCTTGGGAGACTTGATGATGTCGGGTCCCATGGTGATTTGATTTGTGGCCGGTTATTTGTGTATTAATCCTCCCACTCAGATCATTTTCAGGCGATATTCTGTTCATCAGGTGAGCCTTGAAGTCACAGGGTTTGCCTATTAGCTTTCAACAAGAGTCTTCGTAAATTCCACGACGCTTAATACTTAATACCGGGAGTATACATTACGCCATATCACCCATGCCGATCTAACACAGGCTCATGAGTTCTTCGGGTAACGACATGACTGACAAACTGGAAGTGTTTGACTGCCCCGATGGTGTGGCGGTCATTGGTGCTTCCCGCGATCCCGAGAAACTGGGACACGGGATTCTGAGTAATATTCTGACTTCCGGTTACCAGGGCAATGTCTACCCGGTTAATCCCAAGACCGAAGAGGTTCTTGGCCTACCGTCCTACCCCAGTGTCAAGGATATTCCCGACGCCCTCGACCTGGCGGTCATTGTCATCCCGGAACGCTTCGTGCCGGATGCACTGCGCGAATGCGGTGAAAAGGGGCTTAAGGCGGTAATCGTGATCACGGCCGGGTTCGGGGAGACCGGCGTGGAAGGCGTTCACCGGGAACAGGAGATCACCGCTATCGCTCGCGAGTACGGCCTGCGCGTTATCGGTCCAAACTGTCTCGGTGTCATCGATACCTTTTGCCCCATCAACGCCTCCTTCGCCGCCAGTATGCCCGACCAGGGTAATATCGCCTTCATGTCCCAGTCCGGCGCGCTGTGCACCGCAGTGCTGGACCTAGCCGTCGCCGAGGGGATCGGCTTCTCACGATTCGTCAGTCTCGGCAACAAGGCTGACGTTGATGAAGCCGCGCTGCTGCTCAAGTGGAAAGACGATGAACACACAGCGGTTGTGCTGGCCTATATCGAGGGATTGCCCGACGGACGTGAATTCATCAACGTAGCCCGGCAGGTATCAGCCCGGAAACCTGTGGTGGCACTCAAATCCGGTACGACGGAAGCGGGTTCCAAAGCGGTCTCCAGCCACACCGGAAGCCTGGCCGGCTCGGAGCACGCCTATGAAGCAGCCTTCCAGAAAGCCGGCGTAATACGGGCCGAATCATTGCGGGATATCTTTGATTGGGGTCTGGCATTTGCCTATCAACCGCTTCTGGAAGAGCCGTATATCGCCATTGTGACTAACGCCGGCGGCCCGGGCATCCTGGCAACTGACGGATTGGAACGTGCCGGACTTCACCTGGCCCAGCTTGAAGCCACGACGGTTCAGACCTTGCGCGAGGGATTGCCGGGTGCGGCCAACGTTTACAATCCTATCGACGTGCTAGGAGATGCAGGCGCTGACCGCTATGCACTGGCACTGAAGGCGGCTCTCGAGGACCCGAAGGTCAAGGGTGTGATAGTAATTCTAACGCCCCAGGTGATGACCGAGATCACCGAGACGGCAACCCTGGTTTCAGATCTGGCAGGCCAATATGAAAAACCCATTATCGGCTGCTTTATGGGTGAAGCTAAGATACGCGCCGGGGCTGAGATCCTCAACCGTAATCGGGTGCCTAATTTCCCTTCGCCCGACCGGGCGGTAAGCGCGCTGCAGGCAATGTGGGATTATCGTCAATTCCTCAGTCAACCCCAGGCGGAACCCGACGAATTTGACGCTAACCGTGAAGAGGTGCAGCGAATTCTGAACGAGGTTCGCGCCGATGGCCGCCTGACCCTAGGGGAAGCGGAAGCGAGGGGCGTTATCGCGGCTTATGGAATTCCACTGCCTGAATCCAGGCTTGCGCGTACCAGCGAAGAAGCCATCGAGATTGCTGAAAACATCGGATTTCCGGTTGCGCTGAAAATTGCATCACCCGATATCCTTCACAAATCGGACATAGGTGGTATCAGGCTGGATCTTAAAAATGCTAACGACGTGCGTGATGCGTTCGATCTTATCATGTATCGCAGCCTGAAACATATGCCGGATGCGGAAATCTGGGGCACCCTGGTCCAGGAGATGGTCGATCCGGGCAAGGAAGTGATCGTTGGTATGAGCCATGATCCACAGTTCGGTCCGTTGATCCTGTTCGGACTGGGAGGCATTTATGTAGAAGTCCTGAAAGACGTGGCATTCCGCCTGACTCCGATAACGGAGCGCGAAGCCGCCGCGATGATCAATGAGATTCGTGCCGCTCCCCTGCTGCGCGGTGTCCGGGGAGAAAAACGATCCGACGTGAAGGCTATCACCGAGATTATTCAGCGTGTGTCACAGCTGGTAATGGAGTTTCCGGAGATAGTTGAGCTGGATATAAATCCCCTCGTGGTTCATAACGAGGGGGCTATTGCTCTGGATGCCCGGTTATCTATTGATCAACGTGACTCTTAGACCGGTGACCTGTCTGTCAGCGCAACACACTTTTTAATTTGGCTGATTGCTTATCGGCCAGCAGAAGGAGCTCAATATGACCTCACTCTTTGTCGTCTCCACAATGACTTTCAGCGGTAAGACCGCGGTAGTAGCCGGCCTGATGCAGCATCTGCGCCAGGATGGCTATACTGTCGGCTATTTGAAACCGGTAAGTGTCACACCACATGTTGCCGGGAGACGGCTTGCCGACACAGATGCTCGATTTATCAAACAGACCTTCGAACTGGCCGCCCCATTGAACAAAATTGTTCCCGTGGAACTCACAGCCTCTGCCGTAGAAAAAGCCTGGCGTGATAAAACCGACCTGACGGCCCGGGTCAAGACCGTCTTTGATGAGCTGAGTGCGGGTACCGATATCCTGATCGTTGAGGGGGGTGGCAATCTGGGTGAGGGAAGTATGTTCGGTCTTTCGGCACCCGAGATCGCTACCTTACTTGACCTGCAAACCCTGGTGGTGAGCCGCTATACCCACCGACTGATAGGGGACGACATACTTAAGGCCCGTCATATCCTGGGAGAGCGTCTGGTCGGAGCCGTGGTGAATGCAGTGCCGAGCCGGGAACGTGATCTGTTCTCGAATACTGTCGTGCCGATTCTGGAGGACCATGGTGTGCCAATCCTGGGACTACTTCCCCGGCAACGTCTGCTAACGGCAGCAACGGTCCGCGAACTGGCCGATGGGATCAACGGCAAGATCCTGGCATGTGAGGAACACTCCGATGCCCTGGTGGAGAACTTGAGCGTCGGAGCCATGGGTGTGGATCACGCACTGACTCACTTCCGGCGCAAGCCGAATAAGGCCGTCATCACCGGAGGCGACCGGTCAGATATCCACCTGGCAGCTCTGGAAACGTCAACCTGCTGCCTGATCCTGACCGGAAACCTGTACCCCAGTCCGCAGATCATCACCCGCGCTGAAGAAAAAGGTGTGCCGATCATTTTATCTAATCAGTCCACCCTGGAGACGGTGGAGACGATCAACCAGTTCTTCGGGCGCACGCGCTTCCACGAAGCCAAGAAACTCGAACAGTTCCAGGAGATCCTGGAAGCTAACTTCGACTTCGGCCGGCTGTATCAGGCACTGGGTATCGGATCGTAAGCGGCTAACTGGTCTCCCCCATCCCTCTCGGCAAGCAAGAATCCCCACTCATTTTTCGATAAAGCGGGGATTCTTGGTACAGGTGCGTATGTATCTGCCGGTATCAGGCTTCCATAGGCGTCCACTTCTGGTCGCTTCTGGCGCTCGCCAGGACGGTCTCGATGAAGATCATGCCGCGGAGGCCGTCATCAACACCAGGGAAGTCCAGGGCCAGTGGATCCGGTTTTTCCCCGGCTAATCGGGCGCGCAGCGTGTCGGCGAAGTTGCAGTAGACGTTTGCAAAAGCCTCGATAAAGGCTTCCGGGTGGCCGAATGGCAGTCGTGTAGCCCTACCGGCGGCAGGACTCTTTTCACCGATGTAATCGTTGCCCCGGCGCCAGACTATTGAGGGACCATCCTGTTCCCGGATATACAGGTAATTGGGATTCTCCTGGTGCCAATCCAGGCCCTTCTTTTCTCCATATACCCAGATGGCCAGGTTGTTCTCATCGCCCATGGCGATCTGGCTTGCATGCAGGATGCCCTTTGCCCCGGACTCAAACTTAAGCAGGCAGTTACCGTCATCCTCCAGCCGTCGATCCTTGACAAAGGTCGTTAGCTCGGCACAGATGTGGATTATCCTCAGCCCGGTGATGTATTCAGCCAGGTTTTCGGCATGGGTCCCGATATCGCCCATACAGCCGGAGGCGCCGCTCTGCTCCGGATTGGTGCGCCAGGAAGCCTGCTTATCCCCGGTCGCCTCCAGAGCCCGATAGAGCCATCCCTGGGGGTATTGCACCACGACCTTGCGGATTTTTCCCAGATCGCCTTGCCGGATAATGTCCCGGGCGAGCTTGACCATAGGATAGCCGGTATAGTTGTGGGTCAGGCCGAATAACTTGCCCGATTTCTCGACAACTCCCACCAAGCGCCGGGCCTCATCAACGGTCATCGTCATGGGCTTGTCGCATACTATATGGAACCCGGCCTCTAGGAAATCTCTGGCTATGGGAAAATGCCAGTCATTGGTTGTGACAATTGACACAAAATCTATCCGCTCCCCTTCGGGGAGCCGCTTTTCACCCTCGATCATCTCCTGATAGCTGCCATAGACCCGGTTTTCATCGAGATAAAGCTCCCGGCCGGTCTCCCTGGACTTCTCTGGATCTCGACTAAAGGCCCCCGCTACAATATCGATGCCTCCGTCCAGGCGGACCGCCTTCCGGTGCACATCACCGATGAAAGCATCCGGTCCCCCACCAACCATGCCCATCTTCAGCTTGCGATCGAGTTTCATAGCTGCTCCTTCCTGTAGATGATTCGACGTGGACG
This sequence comes from Fidelibacterota bacterium, assembly GCA_020354025.1. Classification (GTDB taxonomy): domain Bacteria; phylum Fidelibacterota; class Marinisomatia; order SCGC-AAA003-L08; family TS1B11. Next base: position 1,447,837 of record CP070638.1, read on the forward strand.
AGATGGCTGATTTACCCGTCCGTGAATTGATTTTTCCGGAGAATACTCTATTTAAAGATAAGACGACTAATACTGCCTGGACAATACAATCGGATAGGTTTTTCTAAGCAAACATTCTTAATTTATATATAGGAATAATAACGTTGATGTAAGGAGGTCTTCCATTATGAATCGCCGCGAATTTCTAAAACGTTCATCACAGGTTGTTGGAAGCTTAGGCCTGGCTAATCTGGCGGGTATACCACTGCTCGCGGCATCAAAGGAGCCGTTGTTCAGGATATCCTTGGCTGAATGGTCGCTGAACGGCGCCCTTTTTTCCGGTGAACTCGATCATCTTGACTTTGCCAGGACCTCCATTAAGGACTACGGCATCAATGCCGTCGAATACGTCAACCAGTTCTTCTTCGATAAAGCCAAAGACCAGGCCTACCTGCGCGAGATGAAGAAACGCGCCGAGGGGGAAGGCGTACGTAGTCTCCTTATCATGTGCGACGGCGAGGGTCAGCTAGGGGACCCCGACGAAAAGAAGCGTACGCAAACGGTTGAGAACCATTATAAGTGGGTCGAGGCGGCCAAATTCTTCGGCTGCCATTCGATCCGGGTCAACGCCGCCAGCGAAGGCAGCTACGACGAGCAGATGAAGCTGGCCGCCGACGGGTTGCGCCGGCTGGTCGAGTTCGGTGACCAGCATGATATCAACGTCATCGTGGAGAACCACGGCGGACTCTCCAGTAACGGCCAGTGGCTTGTGGGTGTGATGAAGCTGGTGGACCACCCGCGCTGCGGGACACTGCCGGACTTTGGTAATTTCCGCATCACCGAGGACGAGGAGTACGATCGCTATAAGGGCGTCAAGGAATTGATGCCGTATGCGAAAGCCGTGAGCGCCAAATCGAACGAATTCGATAAGGATGGCAATGAGACCTCCACCGATTACCTGCGGATGATGAGGATCGTACTGGACGCAGGTTATCGCGGCTACGTCGGCATCGAAAACGAAGGCCAAATTCTGAGCGCGCCGGAAGGAATCAGAGCCACCAAAAAGCTGCTGGAACGGGTGCGGAAGCAGCTCACTGCGGAGTACTGATAGAGCGCGGATAGCATACCGATAAATCGTCTGTCAATGATCATCAAGGGATTGGTGATATTGAGGAGTACCCACTTTACACCAATCGCTGAATAACTCCGCTTAATCGAATAAACCACCCTAAAAGGACGCTGTCAGTCTTCAGCAGGCGGCTTTAGCCCCGCATTCTGCGGGATCATAACCGTCTTGCTTCGATTCAGCGATGACACCAGATACACAATTAAGGTGCGTCCTCAGCCCAATATTATATCAATATCCGGCTGTTTGGGTTTTAATATAGCACGTGGACCTATCTATCATCATACCGGCGTTCAACGAAAGCCAGAAGATCAGCCGGGACGTTGAAGCGGCATCAACCTTTCTAAAGGGCGAGGATCTGGCCGGTGAGATCATCGTTGTCGATGACGGCAGCCATGATGATACCGTCGCCGCTGCCAAGAAAGCCGACCTCCCCCCGGACGTGCACCTGGATATCATCCGCTACGACAACCACCGGGGCAAAGGCTACGCCGTCCGCACCGGTATGGTGGCGTCAAAGGGCGAGTATGTGATGTTCGCCGACAGCGGCAACTGCGTGCCCTACAAGAATGCCTTGCGCGGTCTGGATATGCTGAAAAGCGGAGCCTGTGAGCTGGCGCACGGGTCCAGAAAACTGCCGGAGAGCAGTATTCAACAACGTCAGGCCTGGTACCGACGTATCCTGTCCCGGCTTTTCCGATGGGTAGTGATCCGGGCGATGAAAGTCCCCGCCGGACTTACCGACACCCAATGCGGCTTTAAAATGTACCACGGCGATGTGGCGCGTACGCTATACGGTGAGTGCAACACCGATGGTTTCATGTTCGACATGGAGATTATTGTGCGGGCCTGCAAAGCGAACTACCGCATCAGGGAATTCCCAATTGAGTGGACTTCCGACCGTGACAGCCGGCTATCACCGATACGAAGCTCATTGCGGATCATGCTGGAGCTGCTGACTATCAGGCGCAGCATGCGGCACTATGGCGGGCAATCTATCACCTGAGATTTGAAATCTCCTGCCAGGGACCATAGCGTAGGATATTGTCTCCTTGGACTTCCCCTCCCTGGCCTTCAAGCAGGATCATAGCCAGTACCTCCGGGTGGTTCGAGCAGTAGTGTTTGACCATATCCGGTTCCATTATCATGAAAGCAGTCGATAGGGCGTCAGAGGTCGCGGCGGTCGGGGTTGAGGCCCAGGCTGCGATCCTGCCCTCTACCGGGTTAGCCGTGCGGGGATCGATTATATGCCTCCCCTTCAGCAGGCCTGAGCCGCTCAAGGTCCGGTCCCGCAGCGAAAGGTGTGCCAGGACCTGCTGGTGATCATCGGGATTGCTGAGCGTAAGCGGCCAGCCTTCAGTCCAGGGTGGAGCACCGATGGCCAAGGCTGAACTGGCCCCTCCGTGAATCAGGGCTGTGCCAATACTCCAATCACGCAGCAGCTCCGCCATTCGGTCGACCGCATACCCTTTGCCAAAGCCCCCCAGATCAATGTGTACCGGCCCGGCCTCCAGCTGTACCGTATGGCTAGCTTCGTCCAATTGCACCAGGTTGATCCCGGTAAGCCGCCTGGCAGTGACCAGTTCCTCTTCCGTTGTTTTGCGCGGGCGCCTATCCTCGTCTAGCCAGCAGTTCATTAAAGACCCGATTGTAATGTCAAAAGCACCGTTGGTTTCGGCGTTCAGACGAGCACAAAGCCGCAGGCATTCGAATGCAGCTAGGCCAATCGGCAAAGGCTGCCCGGCGGAGAGTTGGTTGATTCGGGAAATGTCGCTGTTCGGGATGAATCGGCTCAGGTCCTGCTCCGGTCGGTCGAGCTCCCTGAATGCCTCCCAGGCTGCCTGATGAGCGTAGTGGCTATTCTCATAAAGGATAATGATTTCGAAGACCGTTGCCATGGCCTCATGAGAAAAGCGTTGCGCTCCGGGGACTATCCCCCTATCTAGTGTGACGATATCCATGACCTGCGCGGGGTGAGGCAGCTGCCTTTACTTGGGCTGCGATGGGATAGACTCTACCCGGTGCTGCTGGAAGCGATCCCACAGTTCTTTCACCACGTAACCGCGTAGTTCAACCTGAGGTCGCAGCTCCTTATAGGAGCTGAACAGAGGCACATACAGGTCCCTTTTCCCCGGAGCCGGCGATTCATACAACTTCCTTGAAAGGGCTTGCTCCACTTTCGGCGAGATAATTACGATGGGTGCGGCAGGTGTCTCCTCATCGACCTCGCTCCACCAGCCGATACTGGTGAAAGAGCGCAGATACCAGGGCAGCGGCCAGTAGTCATCCCCAGGGCAGATCACCTCAACGTTCAGATCATGCCCGTCGGGGTGGCTGTCGGCAATCTCCCCGACATGTCGGGAAATGTCAACCACGTCGGAGCTCGTATGCGCGTAGACGTAGGGATTGGCCGCATCGGCGTAATACCGGTAGTTCGCCCGACAGGCCTGCCAGGTGAGATGGACTCCACCGGCAACCAGCAGCAGGCTGATGAGTACCCGGGGCAGTCTGTTTGTCTGATATCTCAGCAAGGCCATCACCCCTACCCCGGCCAACAGGACCATACCGTGAAAGAATCCCAGCAGATTCCAGGGAGTCTTATAGGGAATGACTGAAAACAGTACCGTCATTATGAGGGCATAAAAGGCGATGAATCTAATCAGGTGAATATCCGAGCTTGGCAGGCCTTTATTCTTCATTGCAGCGAAAAAACCTATCCCCGCCAGGACGATAACCAGAGCTTCGCTCCAGACCGGACCTGAATCGTACCTGGAATAGATGAGCATTTTGAGGTAGTAATACCAGGGATGAAGGTGCCATTCATTCTGAGCGGCCCGGTTGATATAGGCTTTCCAGGCAAGCACGGAATCCGCTATCCCCCCGGCATTGGTCAGGAAAGATGAGTAAAACAGAGCCGAGACCACCGCGGCAGCCACTATACCGAGAATAACATGCCAGGGATTTAATGCCCTGATGGTTATCATAACAGAATCGCCCTGTCGACTCTGCATAATCAGCGTGAGCAAAAGCGCCAGCAGCATCGAACCAAACACTATTATACAGGTTTCCTTGGTTGCGTACAGTAGCCCCAGGGATACCCCGGTCAATAAAGCCCACTTGATATTTTTACACTGGGAATAGCGGTAGCCTGAAATAATTGCCCCAAAGGTGAAACAGACCATGAGCATTTCCTGGATATAATAACGGCTGTAGAAGACCATCGCAGGAGAGACTGCAGTCAGCAGGGCGGCGGCTACAGCGGCTGTCCGGCCCAGACCACCGGCCACCGGCAAGAGCAGCAACACCAGCAGTGTCCCGAAAAAGACCGGGACGATGCGCAAGGTGAATTCGTTTATATCAGTGAGCTTGCGAGCGGAACTGAGCCAGGCCGGAATCAGGGTCAGGTAGTTAAGCGTCGGGCCGTGGTATTCATGAGGATCGTAGCGATAATGCCCCTTCTCCAGCAGCGAACCGAATTTGACGGCATGGACGGCCTCGTCGGTATGCATCGGGCGCAAACCCAGCCGCGGCAGACGCATCGCCAGGGCGACGAGCGTCGCTGCCACGATGAGGAGGCAGCATATTTTAGGCCATTTCAAATCGCGGCTGCAGGCTTGCCGTAGACTTCAACCTCGACATAATGGTTCAGGTCATTGCTGTTATTGCCGTTGCTGTAGAGGCGAACATAGCGAGCCCGGGCGCCCTTGGCGTCGATCAGCTTCCCCTCAGAGGTTTCCACATAATGCAGATCCTGGCCCACACCCAGTCCGGACGAGTTGTCATGATCGTTATTGAACACGGTCCTGACATTCGATATGAAATCGGGATCATCAGCGACCTGCACCACCACATCGAAATATATCCGCGGTTGTTTGTGAAAATGCCATATCAGGACGGCGTAGATGTCGTGGTCGGCCCCGAGATCAATGGTGATGTTTTGCAGGAAGGGGCCCAACTCAACATAACTCCCATCGGTGGCTTCCTTATCGCCATCAGCTATCAACTCTATTTCCCCGATAATGGGCTCCTCATCACTGCTGGCTATAGCTCCTCCAAGCGCGACATTTTTCGTTCCTGCTGGTGCTAGGAACGGCGGACGCGCCTTGCCAAGGGGTTTTTCCAGGTTGGGGACCCGCATGTTCTGTGGGGTCCCTACGAACATGGGCCTGGGCAGCTTGATATCCAGCGGTACCAGATCCCCTGCAGCTACGCTACCAGCCGACTCATCAGCTCCTGCTGCGGAAGCCTCGGCGGCCGTTTCCCCCGCTGCGGAATCAGGGGACGATTTCTTCCCGCAGGAAGGAAGAATCAACACCAAAGCGAACAGTATCACAACGGATAATGTCAATCTCTCAATAGTATTTATTTTCAACATGTTATATTTCCTCTCCTTATTTCCATTGGCTCTACCGGCTTACACTTTCAGGACTTTCAAGTTTCCGGGGATAATCCTAATTATAGCCTGCCATGATCAACTATCATCTGTAAAGCTATCCTGTTTCTATGATATTGTCAAGCCGTCCTAGGACACTTCAACGAAATATTTTCCTGACTGGCTGGACTCTATCTCTCAGCACTTCGAACGCTATAAAAGGCAGGGATACTGCCGACGATATCCCCATACCGGCCACGCCGCATTCAGCCCAACGAGGCCTAAAATAGAAGTTAATCATACCAGAATACATCCTGCACCGACCACCCGCGATATACTTTCGCCGATGTGGGCTACTCCGGGAGATTACCGCTTATCTGGAGCTCACGACTTCGACTTCTGGTGCATCAGCAAACGCCGAATAATTACCTGCCAGGTCTCCTCGGGCAGGCATGTCGCCCTCAACGACCAGGATCCGATAATACAGCGCCAATGACTCGCCGGAGCCGATTTTCTTCTTGAAGAACGCCCCGAACCGCCCGTAATCACGATAGGCTGAATAGAGCGTAGGCTGCGGATTTCCCGGGTGGTTCATGTGCTGCACGCTGTATCGCCGGTTATTGAGCCCATAGGCCATTGCCGCCCAGGGGAGGTCTTCATCTTCGAGAGGGTCGATATCTTCATTATGAAACAGGTAGGTTGCCCGGTCAGTTTCGGTGCTCTCAACGACATCCTGCGGGACCTGCTCACCGGATGCGGCAGCCGCCTTTTGGGCCCGTTCGCTCCCTGTGGAAACATCATTATGGGCCCGGTATTGAAAACCACCGTGTTCCGGATCGCCATCGAGAAATACCTCGCCCGCGACCACTTCCAGTCGGGTGTGGAAGTCGAGCAGCAAGATCGTGGGGCTGGACTGGCGGAACACGGTGACCTTGCGCTGCTCAATGATGATCGACCCGCCAGCCGTGTCGTCCCAGCTGATCTGCGACTCCGAGCATGCCAGGACCGGGCCAGCCATCTCCTTCAGGAACTTCTGGTGTCTCTGTACCCCGCCTGTCATGCCCCAAAAGTTTAATGCCTCACCTCCAGACTCCAGCTTAGTCCAGCCGATAAATATGCCGCGATGGTGCGGATAGAGGCCACCTGGCCCGTTGGTCAGCAGGTTTTCCCCCTGGGCATCAAAAACATGGTGATAGGGTTTGTTGGTATCGTGAAGACGCTCCGGGGTTGAGTCATCATAGGCGTACATATAGCTCACCACCCTACGCCCATCAAACAGCAGGTCGAGATGATCACCCGGTTTGTTTTGCCACATGAATCCTTCCGGGCTGGCTTTTCCACGATGGCTCATGATTGCAGTCCAGCTGCTGGTTTCTCCGGTCTTTGTTGTGGGTAGTATCCACCACAACTGGGTCTTCCCTTCCTCCGCTGAGACGATCTGCCCCGGAACTTCAACACCAGCCCCGCCTTGTTCTTCGAGGAGGACGGAAATCTCCTCTACGGGCAGCCGGGCAAAACGTTCGGGTAGTTCTAGAGCCGCGAAAACCGGGACATTGACACAATCAGCCTTGGGCGCAGAGACGCGCAGCTGAAACTCGGCCGGCTCAGTCCCCCCGGCAGGGACCTCCGCAATTCTCCAGCAGGAAACAACAGAGATCGCTAGAATAATGGCAAGCGGCTTCAGGTGATTCTTCATTTCTCAATCCTTTCTGGTGTTTATTTTTGTACAAAGGATAACCCAATCTTTATCGCTGCTGCTTGGTGGATCGCCCAGGGAAACCATTCCTGGACCGATGACATCGGTAATCGAACCGTTCAGAAGTTCCCCCCCTGATCGGGGATTATACCAGCGTAAAGTGTAACTGCCCGCGGCCAGGCTGAGTCCCGTCGTTCCCCCCTCAGGTAGGTACACCGCGTATGTATTACCCGGTTCCGCCAGGCACCATCCCCGGGAAACCAGAGAGTCAGCCGATGACATCCGCTGGAATGGCAGATACCTTTGGAAAAACTCAAGTGCATGGCGGGTCAGATCCCACATATGATCGCGGCTGCGCCAGTCCTCGCAGTTAAGGTCGTTGTGGGGGGAGGTGTAGCCGAAATACCACTCGACACCAGCCCCACCGGCCATCAGGTTGCCCCACAGGCAGTTCTTGCGTGGTTGATCGTGGGCAGGATCGGTAGCATCAGGCTTGACGCCGTTGGAACCATGACCGTATTCGTCCAGACATACAATCCAGTTATGACCCGCCGCTGCCGAGCGCTCTATCCACCTTATTGTCTCCGAATGGGTATCTGAACCGGTCTCGTTCATCTGCAGCGAAGGGCCGTCAAGGCCGGCAAATCCGAGCAGCGGATTGTAAACCTCATCGTATCGCCCCGGATAGGAGTGCACGACTACGGGGTGATCATAGGGATCGTTGTGTTTGAAAAAACCGGCGAACTCCCTGCGCTGGGCATCGGTGTTGGTATTTTCTTCGCCGAGGTTCCACACCAGCGCCAGATGGTGTCCAAAGCGGGCAATCAGCTCCCGGTAGTAGAGCTTCCGTTGACTCCCCAGTTCACCCCCGTCTAATCCCTGATCGTTCTCGGTCTCCTGGGTGACAACGTGCAGCATCAGCCCGAGCCGGTCCATATGTGAGAAGACTAGCTCCCATTGGCCGAACTTGCTGCAGTCGAAGCGGTAGCGTTCGTCAGGACCGGTCCAGGGCCAGACATCCTGTCCATCACCGCCATCGATGTTATAGGTGAGGAAATAGACACTGTTCATCCCTTTGGAAGCCAGGTAATTCAGGGCACCGATGATATTCTTGCCCTTACCCCCTTTCCAGGTCGGATCTCCAAGATGCCAGTCCCGCTGGTGGAACTCCCAGGCATGAAGGAAACTGCCGCCTTTTGCTTCGCCCTCCCTATCAAGACCGGCGAGGTCGAAGGTGCCGTCGAAATCGACGTAACCCAGAAAATTTTCCGGGCTATCGGCACCACCCTTGATAAAGTACTCGCCAGATTCAGCGAACCGCAGATAGCGCTCACCAACATATTGCAGCCTGCCTTTGCTGCGGTGATCCCGACCGGCTTTATCGGTTTGGGCTACATCAAAGGTGCCCTCCAGCAGATCGAAGGCTACGGGCGATCCGGCCTCGGCGGAGTCGTTCACCGCTACTCCAGGACCGGATCGGAACGACACCTTATACCTCCAGGTGCCCACCTCGTCCGGAATGAAATGTACCCGCCACTTATCACCGCCGTCAGCGCCCGTCTCCGACGCATTGCCGTCTGCGGCATAGTAGCCTGGTACAGTGTAACGCTTGCTGCCCTTAATAAAGGTCACATTCAGACGGTAATCGAGAAAGGGATTCGGCGTCGCAGCTTCACCGGTATCAGGTCCACTGAAAGTGAGTGTAACCTTGTGCCACTTCTTAAGCTCACCGGTGATACTTGCTCCCTCCCTGATGCCTGTACAGGCGGCAATTACCGCGATAACCACGATGAAGGTAACCGGTTTCATTTTGAGTTCTATTGCTTATCCCTATCCGCGGGAAAGAATAGCCGTATTCTGACCATCCCGTTGAGCACCGGGAAAATAACCGGCAGGAAAGGGGCCGAGCCTGACTTGGAGGGTTCGGCCTCCTATCCCCAGGTCACAATAAGTACCTTACACGCTCGCCGGCACCACGTAAGGCTTGCGGTATTTCCGGCTCACAAGCTGGTTAGCCTCCTCATCGCCGATAAACTGCTCCTTGGCAGGGTCGAATTCCAGTGAGCGCCCCAGCCGGGCAGCGATCAGCCCGATATGGCATAAGGCTGAGGAATAGTGCGCTTCCAGGACGTCGGCATTGAGCTTTTTCTGGTCCCGGGCCCGTACGGCATCAAGGAAGTTCTGGATATGGTCCCCGCCCTCATCACGGCCGGGACCCGGCTCCTCTTTCCGGCCCAGGTAGGTCTGGTATTTCGAGTAGCTGGGAATGACCATATAGCCCTCCGAGCCATAGAAAAGGATCCCCACCTTGGCCCCCTTCTCATCGTTGGTCATATATGGGCGGGTATCGAAGACCAGCATCTTTCCGCGGGGACCGGCCTCGGGAAATTCAAAAGTCGTGTTGATTACGTTGGGTACCTCCTTCTGGTCATCGAATAGGAAATGCCCGCCCATGGATATAACTTTTGTTGGCAGGGTCACCCCGAGGCCCCAGCGGGCTACATCCATCTGGTGGACTCCCTGATTGCCGATATCACCGTTGCCGTAATCCCAGTAGTAATGCCAGTTGTAGTGGAACCGGTTGCGGTTGAACGGCCGTTTTGGAGCCGGCCCCAGCCAGGCGTCATAGTCCACATTTTTCATGTAGCTGCGGTCAAAGCAGAAGTCGGATTTGCTACCTACCAGGAGCGAGAAGTCTTCCCCTTTCTTCATCTGGCCGTCGGGGTACTTGCCAATGGAAGGCCGCCAGCGATAACAGAGGCCGCGGGCCATTTAGACCTCACCAATCACCCCTTCTCTGATCTTCTCGATGGCTTCCCGAATGGCCACACTACTGCGGATCTGGGTGCCGTGCTGCACCATGCGGTTATACTTGCGGGCAGCTTCCACCATCTTACGCCCTTCCCAGATGTTATGGGAGCCGGGCTTCTCGACGTACACGTCCTTTCCGGCCTGACACGCCCAGATAGTGGCCAGTGAATGCCAGTGGTTGGTGGTGGTGACACTCACCGCATCAATATCCTTATCATCATAGATCCGGCGCAGGTCCTGCTCGGTGTCGGGCGCTTTCCCCTGGACCTTCCGCATAGACTTCACCCGGTCGGCGAACAGGTTCTTGTCGATATCGCACAGGGTCTTAACTTCCACATTATCATGCCTGGCGAAGTCTTCAATAACGTCCTTCCCCCGGCTGCGGATACCGATGCCAGCCATGATGATGCGGTCATTGGCGCCTACGATGCGGCTGCTGACGGCGGGGGCCGCTAGCGTCTTTGCAGCCAGGGCGCCCCCGGCGGCGATGCCCACGGCCGCCTGCGTGCTGCGACCTAGAAATTCACGGCGCGTGAGTCGGTTTACCTGCTGGGATTTATCCTGTTTCATGGTTTTCCCTCCATATTCAATCTCGATATTTAGTTGATTAATAGTACCTGTTTACCTGCCTTCGAGGTCTGAGGCCGCCAACCTGATAGTCCGTAATGAGGAATAACTCATCCCATCGATCAAGCGTTCAGTGGCTGACCTTATCCGGGGGGACATCTGTTATACCGCGACTCCTCCTGATAGATAATATTACCGGCTTCCAAGCGGTGGAGCAAGACCAAAACGGAACCGATTCGAGTAGGAAAACCCGCCGACCTGTCACTAAGCCGGCGGGTTATTTGACTAAGTCCCTCTTCCGTACCAGATCACACTTTATCGGGTACGACGTAAGGCTTTCGATACTTCCTGGTCAGCAGCTTGTCGGCTTCCCTGTCACCGACGAACTTCTCCTTCTTCCCATCGAAAGTGAGATCATGTCCGACGAGATAGGAAATGTTCGCCAGATGTGGCAAGGCCGTAGACATATTGCCTTCCTCAATATCGCAGTTCAGGTCCTCCCGCTTACCTGTTCGGAGAGCGTGTATGAAGTTGTCTATGTGACCTTCACCGCCGGAGCCGGCCAGGTTCATGGGATCGGACACGGGCTCTTCGGATTCAGAGCTGGGTCCCGGTTCGTTGTTGCGACCGAAATAGGTCCGCCAGGCACCCCCTTTCACGTGCATCCAACCCTCTGAGCCTAGGAAGAGGTCCCCGATCGTTATATCATCTTCGCTGTTGGTGAAGAGGCCGCGAGTACCGAACTCGAGAACAACTCCATCAGCATACTCGAAGAGGGAGGTCTGGGTGTTCGGCGTCTCTTGAGAGCTATCATAGGCGAACATGCCACCCGTTGAGCTGATCTTTACCGGGTGTTCGTTCTTGTTCAGACCCCAGCGGGCGATATCGAACTGATGGGGACCCTGATTGCCGGTGTCGCCGTTGCCATAGTCCCAGTGCCAGTGCCAGTTATAGTGGAACCGGTTGCGGTTAAACGGCCGTTTCGGCGCCGGGCCGAGCCATTGGTCATAGTCCACCTTCTCCAGATAAGCTGCCGTGTACGCGGGCTCTTCCCGATCACTGCCAATAGTGAGAGAATAAGTCTCGCTATCAGCCAAAGGACCATCGGGGTATCTGCCGATATCGTTGCGGGGTTTGAAACACAACCCCCGGGCCAGGTATACCTCGCCGATGCCCCCTTCGTGGAGAAACTGGATAGCCCGGCGGATATTGCTGTTGGATCGGGTCTGGAAGCCTACCTGCACCAGGCGGTTGTGCTCCCGGGCTGCCTCCACCATTTTACGCCCTTCCCATATGTTATGGCAGGACGGTTTCTCAACGTAGACGTGCTTGCCGGCCTGCACCGCCCAGATGGTCGTCAGAGCATGCCAGTGGTTGGGCGTAGCGGTAGCGATAGCATCGATCTCTTTATCGTCAAAGGCCTTGCGCATGTCCGTCTCGGTGCCAGGCGAGTAACCGTGTTCATCGGCTACCTGCTTTGCTCGTTCAGCAAAAAGGTTGGCATCCACGTCAACAATTGTCTTCACGTTGACGCCCTGGACTCCGGCAAAGTTGCTGATCAGGTTTCTGCCGCGGCTGCGAATACCGACGATAGCCATGTTAATGCGGTCGTTGGCTCCCATTATGCGGTTACTCACAGCTGGAGCTGCCCGCGTAATCATGGCGCTGCCGGCCACAACACCCGCTGCAACCTGCCCGCCGCGTGTCAGGAACTCACGCCGTGACATTTCCTTAGGTTTAGTTGACATTTAGATCCTCCTTTAGCTTGACTCCTTTTAAGATGAAAATCAGATCAAGAAATAATCCATCGGGTGTCTAGTTCAATTACAACAGCTGGATCAGACGCGGGCCCGAGCCTCGGCCACCATCTGCTTGAAAAGCGCGGCCTGCTCAGCCAGGGCTTTGACACGGTCCGGTACCTCCCGGCGCGCCTCCAGCAGGAGCCAGCCCTTGTAGTCCATCCCCACGAAAAGCTGGATCAACTCCTGGTAAGGGTATTCGGTACCGTCCAACTCTCGGATATGGGCGGTCTCACCGAAATGATCCTTGACCAGGTTGAAGTTGTGTTCCAGGCCTTCGCCTTCCAGGTCCTGCCTGTTGCAGTTCCAGCACACACCGACGTTGGGTTGATTAACCACGTCGAAAATCTGCTTCATGACCGGCAGCTCACTGGTCTGATTACCGTGCACCTCGACCCGAATCTCCTGTCCGTAGTCGGCGGCAAAACGCCCCAGATCGTTGAGTGACTGGCCGATCTGCTCGATGGTCTTCTCGACCGGCACCTCCTCAGGTAGCGCGTTGGGTTTGATCTTGACGCCGCTGCCCCCCACGTCGTAGGAAAGCTTGACATACTCCTTGGCGCCCTTGATATCCTCCCTGAGCTTCGCCGGATCAACGTAGTGAAAGGCCCAGTTTGTGCCTAATCCCACGAGGGTAACGGGACTGTTTTCAAAACGGATTTTCACCTCGTAGCGCTGCCGTGCGTTGATATGAGAATCTACGCCGTGGGCGTGCTGGGTGCGCAGCTCCACAGCGAGCACTCCCGTCTTCTGGCAGTTACGAATCAGTGTGGGCAAATCCCAGTCTCGGCCCCACTGGTAGGTAACAAAGCCTAACTGCAGCTTATCAGGCGGTTTCCTCACAACCGGCTGTTTAGTGCCGCAAGCTACCAAGGCACTGCCGGCGATTATGCCCATAGCAGCCTGGCTGCCGCGTGTCAGAAACTCCCGCCGCGATATATCTTTAGGTTTGGATGTCATCAGAACCCCCCTTGAACTTGAATGGAATTTACATCAATGACCTTCCGCTGTGTCCGAGAAAAGCAAATATTGCGTCAAATAACGACTGCTCTTCATCCCCTGAGCACCCTTACTGCTACTCCTCCTGAGTTTAAATCTCAGGATCCGCAATTGGCCGAGAGGCAGCTGACTCCTCCATCCTACTCAAGACTTTTTTCCCTCCGCCAGGAAGCAACAGTCTGTGAGGGATCGGACATTAATTGGCAGCTTTAGCCTCTCCCTTCCCAGGTTGCGAAAGTACCCTGCGCTCTCATATCCCCGGTGGATCAGGTTTTTCATGAACCTAACCAGCTCCGTCGACTTGCCTGACCATTCTGCCGACCGGATTAGGGCTTCGCCGCCCTCAGGATTTTCCTGCGCGAACTGCTATAAGATACCCATAACGATAGCCAGAACGATCAGGATAAGGCAAAGCGGAACCAGGAGCTTTAAGCTCTTCTGGACCGTCGAGCCCTTTGCCATATTACCGATCGCCTTGGGTATCAGCACTGCGCCCAACAGGCCAACAGCGAAGATGATCCCGAAAACACTGCCGTAGATCTCGGGGCTGAACTTGGCAAAGGTAACTCCAACCGTTGTTGGAAATACGGGGCCAAATGCAAGACCGGCAACGAACGCCAATAACCGTGCCCGCATCCCGCTATTGGTACGGGTCATCCCCAGGATGATCACACCGGCGATTAGCGCGACCGCTGCAATATACCAGCCGCCGTACTCGGTGATCGTCGGTATCTGGCTAGCGATCAGTCGGCCGATCATCATGGCTACGGCGAATAACGAGAGCACGCGGGCCGCGGATGCGTCTACGACTTCCTCATCGATCTCAGGGCTCTCCGCGCTGATTACTTCCTTCCCAAACGACGGGAGCCAGTTGGAAAACGACATTTCCAGGCTGATATAGCAGAACAGCGCGAGCGCACCGATGAGAACGGCTGGCTTGGCAAGCAGCGCAAAGGCATCACCAATCGCAAAGCCGGCCGGGACCTCGGGGTAAGTGGCCAGGAGCGCAAAGATCACGGGAATCAGTACGATAATGCCCAACACTGACACGGTATTCTCATACGAGGTTTTGCGAAAAAGGAAGCTTACGACCAGGGGTGTTAGAAACAGCCCCAGGCCAAAGAAGACGTTCCCGAAATTGCTGGCTGCAGCCGGATTTTCGCCTCCGTACAGGACTACCGGAATAAGCGTGTTGCCGGCCGTGTTCAGAGCCATCGCGCCGAATCCCAGCAGGATGCAGGCTCCAATCACCAGATTGTAGGTCACACCACGGGCGATTATAAAAAGGACTGCCGCAGTTAGAGCGAATCCGAAAACCGCCACGGGCTTATATCCGATCGAATCGACAACAACGCCCATGATCAGTGACGCCACCAGACTGGTGATCATAAAACTGGAAATGAGCGTCCCGAATCGCGCCGTATCGATCTTCAACCGCGGCATCAGCTTGATGCTGATCGATCCTAGTAGCGCGAAGCTCATGCCCAAACCAAACACACACAGCAGAGCTACGACTTTTTCCATCTTTTACCCTCCTTGTATACGGTTAACACTAAAATAAAGCCTGAAATATCCTGACCGGGCTAGCGTAGGTAATTTACCGATATTGAGCCGATTTGGTATTACTAATCGAAAATTCGGGCTGGTCACGAACCTGTCCTGTTTACTGCACCGGCTAAAATCATATCTTAAACTCCTCGGCTTTGAAATCGAGTATACTGCCAGCCTCTATCGCCTGGTTGACCTTCAGCACGGCTACCGCCGTTTCGTAGCCGATCTCCGGCGGGCAGCTAAGGCTGGTCTTACCCCGGATGGCATCGAAGAAATTCTCCAGGTGCGGCTTGTGATAGGGGTCCTTGAATTCTACTGCCAGATCATACTGGGGGGGTGCGAGAGTCTCGCGAATATCCAACACAGCACCTTCTGGTGTCGCGGGTTCCGGTTCTATCGGTGCCTTCAGGTAATCTATCTTTACCCACTTGTCCCAATCGGGTGCCGATGGTTCGCGATAGACGCCTCCCCTGCCGCCGGCTTCAGAGATAAGTAGGGTACCTTCATCTCCTAGGAAGCTTTCATAATATCCCTGGCTGCTGTTGGTGGTGATGGTCTGATAGAACGCTTTGACAATTCCCTCCCTGGTTTCATAATCATAGATGGCCATGACGGTATCATACCATTCATGGGTCTTTTTATCGTAGTAACTCCTGCTGCCGGATGCCATTATGGACCGTGGCGTCGCGTCGAGGAACCAGTTGAAGATGTCTATCTGATGCGAACCCAGGTCAACGATTGGCCCGCCACCCAGGTTACGATACCAGCGCCAGTTGCGATACTGACGCATCGACTTGAAACCGTACTTCTCCAGGGTGGCCTGATCAATGGCATATTTCTTAGGCCAACCCAGTTCCGGCTGTACCGATCGGTTCCACTGGCCGTTGATGACGGTGATACGGCCTAGTATTTTGGTATCCTTGAGTAGTTTATAACAATGGAGGTACCGGGGATTGCTGCGGCGCTGATGACCTATCTGGAGCAGCTTGCCGGTCTCACGCGCTGCTTTTACTATCTTCCGGGCACCCTCGAGTGTGTTGGACATTTCCTTTTCACAATACACATTAAGCCCCGCCCTCAGACAAGCAACCGTCTGGTCGGCATGCCAGAAGTCAGGTGTTGCGATAATGACGGCGTCGAGGTCATTCTCCCGGTCCAGCATCTCCCGGTAGTCTTCATAGGTGTTGAGATCGTGGCCGTATTTCTTCAAAAGGCGAGCCGCCCGCTTCTGGTTATATTCCGTCCAGATATCACACACTGCCTTAAAGCGGATACCCGGAACCTTCAGGCAGGCATTCAGCAGGACCTGGCCCTGGGCACCACTGCCCAACAGCGCTATATTCA
Source organism: Fidelibacterota bacterium (assembly GCA_020354025.1). GTDB lineage: Bacteria > Fidelibacterota > Marinisomatia > SCGC-AAA003-L08 > TS1B11. The sequence goes on from CP070638.1 coordinate 1,464,081, forward strand.
GGTCATCGCTTTTACTCCTGCCCGTCTGTCCCAGCGCCACGGGCGATAGCATCAATCCAGCTCCCGCAGCGGCGGTAACACGCAGGAAATCGCGCCGGTCTATGCCTTTCCGGAATGAATCCATACGGTTCTCCGTACCTCCTTTATCTTCCCTGTCACTCGTCATGCCCTTACCCGATTCCATCATCAGACTCAATATATTGCTCTACGTCCGTTGATAATCCACTTTGCCAGGCGTTACGGCCATATGCGGAGTAATCGTAATCCCTGGGATTTGCACCATCCGCCCGGGCCACAGCCGTATTTCACTCCCTGGACTCAGCTATCAGCTCCGGCAACTCTGGACGACTGCTCTCCTCTATGTCCCCAGTGCCTTTATCTTTATATTCCGAAACCAGATCGGCTGGCCGTGATCCTGCAATCCGATATGACCTGATCGCGGCAAATCCTTGATGGCGGTATTGAACTTATTCGGCGTAATAAGTGTATCTGGTACAATACCATCCTCTTCCCCACCTCGTGCAATAATGGGGGGATTCTGACCTGGGTCCGTCCACAGATCCACGTCCATATCAATAATTTGTGCACCATTTAGAACAACGTATATTTTATTCTTGTCGCAGGTAATAGTATATTGATTCCACCCGCCGGTCTCTTTTACCATATTCAGCCGTGGTGACAGGCAGTCGTAGATAGCTCCGCATACGCCGTGGTTTGTACCATCCGACGTCTCGTGTATCTGCACCTCGATGGATGTCTGCACATAGTCGTCAATGTCACCGGTACGAATGAAAACGCCGCTATTGGTGCTCTCGACCAGCTTGAACTCCAGGTCGAGCTGAAAATTGCCGTACTGCTCAGTCGTCCAGATATTACCGCCACCTTCATTGAGGGTCAATAATCCGTCTTCCATGGTCCAACCGTTCTCCCCCCCGAATATGGCGTTCGACAGATCAGCCGTAAACAGATCGTACCATCCCGAAGGATCGAGCTCCAGCGCTATCTCGTTAAAAATGGTCATGCACTGGCGAACATCCGGGACAGAGTTGTCCCAGTTTGCTTCATACTCAACCGAGAAGACCCCCTGAAAGTCCTGGCGGTCAAGCTCCGTCAGCAGCGCTCTGACATCTGCCTCGCCGGTGCCCCAGATAACGTCCTGGGCTTCACGTGCACCGAACTCGTCTACGTCCTTGAAATGCAGGCTGATGAGCCGGCCTTCCAGTTTCTGCAGCGCCTCGAGGGGATTCACTCCCGAGCGCATCCAGTGGCCGGTATCCCCACAGGCACCGATCAGCTTGCTCCGCCCCTTGACTGCCACCAGAACCGTATCCGGATCCCAGTAGTGGCTCGGCTCGGGATGGTTGTGAATTGCGACCTTGATCTGGTACTCCTCGCACAGCATCTCGATGAGGTCAAGCGCATCCTCTGTGGGACTGGAAACGATGACCTTCACTCCCATCTCCTGCGCAAAATCAAAGACCTTCCGGCACTCAACGGTATCTGCGGGCAACCCGACCACGCCGTAGGCTCCGAGCCTCACTCCCGCATCGGCCAGCTTTGCCCTTACTCGATGCCTGGTTTCGGGATCCATAGTATGGCCGAATCCCGTATCAGTCTCCTCACTTACCCGCTGGCCCGGATAGGCCTCGATCCAATCCATTCCCAGCGACGCTACCTTGTCCACCGCTTCATAGAACGTGAAGTTCCTGAAGGTATAAGCCTGGCAGCCCAGGTACCAGCCCTCGTGAGCATCCGTGGCTGGATGGTCGGTAACCTCGATTGTCTCCGGTGCAGCACATGAACTCCAAAGTCCCACTAACCCTACCAGACAAACCACCAACAGGGCTGTCTTTTTGAGCATCTTAAACCTCCCTTAAATAATTAGCCTATACTCGCACTCTGATGCAATACAATCCTATCGGTCAACCATACGGATCCAACTTTATCGACTACACGACCCACGGCTCGCGAAACTCGCGGGTGACGTACTTTTGCGCCTCAGGCACGTTTAGGACCTTCATGTTTGGTCCATCCCATTCAATACGCTTACCTGATCGTATGGACAGGTTGCCCAGCAGTATGATCTCGGTCAGGGTCCCCGAGACCTCAAAATTGGAACTGGCCGGCTCGCCGCCCTTGCAGGCCCTGATCCACTCCTCGTGAATACCGGGAGACCGGGGGATTGTCGGCTCTGGCTGTTCGTACGCTTGCATCGCCGACTCGGGGACCAGCCGCGGATTCAGACCGTAGCAGCCGCACATGATGGTCCCTTTGTCGCCTACCAGGAGCACACCACCATCGCTATCGCCCATGCGTCGGCCCTCTTCCAGCGCATCCGGCGGGCGGGGCATCAGCTCACCGTCGTACCAGGTCATCTTCACTGGGGGCATATCTCCCCGGGCAGGAAAATTGTATGTAATAATCGACGCTTTCGGGGCGGTTTCCGAATTAACCGGTGTGGAGATAGCTTCTGCGCTGGTTGCATGGCCTAGGTTAAGCGCCCAGACCGGCGTATCCATGATATGGCAGGCCATGTCACCCAGGGCACCGGTTCCGAAATCCCACCAGCCGCGCCAGGCGAATGGGTGATAAGCCGGGTGATAAGGCCGGACAGCCGCCGGGCCGAGCCATAGGTCCCAATCCAAAGTCCTCGGTACCCTTGGTGTATCCTCGGGCCGGTCGAGGCCCTGGGGCCAGATGGGCCTGTTTGTCCAGCAATGCACCTCACGGACAGGACCGATGGCCCCGTCGGCTACCCATTCACACATCAGGCGATTGCCCTCGCCGGCATGGCCCTGGTTGCCCATCTGGGTGGCCACCTTGTATTTCCGGGCTAACTCTTTGAGCTTGCGGGCTTCATAGATCGTAGTGGTAAGCGGCTTCTGCACAAACGCATGTTTACCCTCCTTCATCGCCGCTATGGCGATATGGGCGTGGTTGTGGTCGGGGGTGGCGACTATCACCGCATCAATACTCGGCTCCTTTTCCAGCATCTTGCGGTAATCCGTGTACTTCTTGGCCTTGGGGTATTCCTTAAAGCACTCTGCCGCGTATTCCTTGTCCACGTCGCATAAGGCATAGATATTCTCGGTCGCTGCACAACTGCGAACGTTATTTTTACCCATACCGCCTACGCCAATACCAGCTATATTGAGAGTATCGCTCGGCGATTGATAATCCCGACCACCCAGTACATGGCGGGGAACGATCGTGAAAGCCGCAGCTGCTGCCGCTGTTTTGACAACAAAATCACGCCGGGACAGCTTTCGGCCATGTTGTTCAGGAGTTTGTGCATGATCTTCCATAATTTGGATTTCCTTCTTATTACCTTATTCTATATTTAATGCGGCCGCTGCTATTATTCCGTCACCCCAGCGGGGAGTGGTTAGACGGGCAAGCTCTCCAACATCACCCTTGTTCGACCACCCCCCACACTTACCGGGACCACCCCTTGCGATACTCACGGTGAACATACTTGTTCATTTCGGGAAAGTTGGTGACCTTCATGTTTGGCCCATCCCATTCAATACGCTTACCTGATCTTATGGCCAGATTGCCCATCAGTACGATTTCCGTCAGGGGTCCCGAGACCTCGAAATTGGAGCAGGGCTGCTTACCGGTTTTGCAGGCCTCAATCCAACCCTCGTGAATCCCGGGCGACCGGGGAATGGTCTTCGCTGGCTGTTCGTATTCCTGCATGGCCGTCTCGGGGATCAGCCGCGGATTACTGCCGAGACAGCCGCACATGATAGTTCCTTGGTCGCCCAACATAAGCACACCGCCATCATCATCGCCCATGCGCCGGCCCTCTTCCAGCTCAGGCGGCCGTGGCGGCAGAAGCCCGCCGTCGTACCAGGTCAGCTCCACGGGGGGCATTTTGCCCCGGGCGGGGAAAGTGAGCTTGACCATGGACGCTAGCGGACCGGTTTCGTCATTGACTGGGGTGGAGATGGCTTCGGCGCTGGTCGGATAGCCCAGGTCAAGCGCCCAGACCGGTGTATCAATGAGGTGGCAGCCCATATCACCCAAAGCACCCGTCCCGAAATCCCACCAGCCGCGCCAATCGAACGGCAAGTAGGCCGGATTATAGGGACGATAAGGTGCCGGACCGAGCCATAGATCCCAATTCAACGTCCGGGGGACCGGCGGTGTCTCCTTCGGCCGATCAACGCCCTGGGCCCACCAGCCGATCGGCCGGTCAGTCCAGCAATGCACTTCGCGCACCGCACCGATTGCCCCGTCTGCTACCCATTCACACATAAGGCGGTTACCCTCGCCGGCATGGCCCTGGTTGCCCATCTGGGTGGCCACCTTGTATTTACGGGCCGCCTCCTTGAGCTTCCGCGCTTCATAGATCGTAGCGGTAAGCGGCTTCTGCACATATACGTGCTTACCCATCTTCATGGCCGCCATGGCGATATGGGCGTGGTGGTGGTCAGTTGTGGCAACGACTACCGCATCAATGCTTTTCTCTTCTTTTTCCAGCATATGGCGGAAATCGATATACTTCTTGGCCTTGGGGTGATCCGCGAAAGCCCTTGCCGAGGCCTCCATATCCACGTCGCAGAGGGCATAAATATTCTCGGTTGCTGAACAGACCTGAATATTGTACGTGCCCTGACTGCCCACACCGACTCCGGCAATGTTAAGGGTATCGCTCGGCGCCTGATAGCCCGGGCCTCCCAGGACATGCCGGGGAACAATCGTAAAGGCCGCCGTCGCTGCCGCCGTGGTAGCTAGAAAGTGACGCCTAGACATCCCTTCACCGTCCCGTTGAGACGTTTTTTTCCCATCGGTCATTTTCTTATTTTCCCCTCGATAGTAGTCCTTTGATTAATGCTCTCTCAAGCTGCTATACTTGGAGTCAATAGAGCTCTCGTACTTTTCTGCTCCTGAAATCCGTCTATAATAGCCGTCAGATCAACTCTGTCTGACCGGGAACCGCTACTACCGGTTCGGGTGCGTCGCCGAACTTGTACTTCGGTGGCGTTAGGTCCAGCTTGGACGCGTTCATCGCCCAGTCCCACTTAAGCTCCCGGCCGGTGTAGGCACTCATGCGGCCCATGATCGCCGCCAGCGTACTCTCGGCAATTCTCTGGCCTTCGTTTAATAAGTACTTGCCACTGCGAATGCTGGCGATCAGATCGGTATGCTCCAGTACATAGGGATTAGGAGATTCTCCCTCGTACTTGTACGCGTTGGGACCTTCAATCCAGCCATTGCCGCTCTGGTCGGTGTAGGTGGAGCCGTTGGTGCCCACCACCCGCTCCGAGACCCGGCTGCTTGCCCCGGCCGTCTGCCGGCACATGCTCAGGACCCGCACGCCGCCCGGATACTCGAACTCCACGGCGAAGTGATCGAAAACATTGCCCCACTCGGGACCAGTGCGCACCTCTCGGCCTCCCATACCCATGGCCTGAACCGGATTGGAGCCGATAGCCCAGTTGATCACGTCAATATTGTGCACGTGCTGCTCTACGATGTGATCCCCGGAAAGCCAGGTATGGAACAGCCAGTTACGCACCTGCCACTCCATGTCGGACCATTTTTCCTTCTTCCGCCGGGCCATCAGCTCCTTGACCCGCTCCACCCACAGGGCTTCCATGTTCCAGTAGCACTGGCCCGCTACGACCTCACCGATCTGGCCGTCGTGAATCCGCTTCATGATGTCCAGGTAGTGCAGTTGATGCCTTCGCTGGGTGCCGGCTACGATGGCCAGGCCTTTCTTTGTGGCCAGCTCCGATGAGGCGATGATGGAGCGGACGCCTACCGGGTCAACGGCCACCGGCTTCTCCATGAACACATGCTTGCCCCCTTCGATGGCTGCCTTTAGGTGCAGGGGCCGGAAGTGGGGTGGCGGGGCCATGATAATATAGTTTACCTTGCTGTTGATGACTTTCTTGTAGGCGTCCCAACCGACATAGGAAGTCCTCCTGGTGACCTTGATCTTATCCGCCGGAACCCGCTCCTTGAGCCGCTTCAGGGAATTATCCAGGTGGTCCTTGAAAAGATCGCCCATGGCCACGATCTCCACGCCCTCGGCTGATCCCAGGCAGTCGATGGCCGCTCCGGTACCCCGTCCACCACAGCCGATGAGACCGATTTGAATCTTATCCGAGCCCTGGGCGAAAGCCCTGGCAGCGACACCAGGCACCATGGCCGCCAGCGATACCGCCGCCGAGGCCTTGATGAAGTCGCGCCGGGTGACTCCCTGACCCTGTTTCTCAATTTTGTTGTCCTGCATTATTGACCCCCTTGTGCTTAAGTATGTTGTTGAAAAAACCGTAAATAAAACCGTTCTTATCTGTGGATCACAACTGCCATCCGAAGGCTGCTAATAGAGTTTCGTTTTGCCGGGAACCGCAACGGCTGCTACCGGTAGATCACCCATTTCATATTTCGGTGGTGTCAGATCCAGTTTAGACTCCTTCATCACCCAATCCCATTTCAGTTCCCTGCCGGTATAGGCGCTCATGCGGCCAATTATAGCCGCCATTGTGCTTTCGGCTACCTGTCGGCCTTCGTTCAGAGGTCGGCCTTCGCGGATGCTCGTGATAAGGTCGGCGTGTTCCTGGACATAGGGATTAGGTGAAGAGCCTTCGTACCTGAACGGGTTCTCCCCCTCGATATACCCGTTGGAACCGTCAGTGTAGGTTGATCCGGTCGTGCCGACCAGCCGCTCCGAAACCCGATGGCTGCATCCGGACATCTGCCGGCACATGCTTAACACCCGCACGCCGCCCGGATACTCGTACTCGACAGCGAAATGATCGAAGATGTGGCCATACTCCGGACCGGTTCGTACCTCGCGGCCACCCATACCCATGGCCTTGACTGGATGAGAGCCTATCCCCCAGTTGATGACATCTATATTATGAACGTGTTGTTCAACGATATGGTCGCCGGAGAGCCAGGTAAAATAGTTCCAGTTGCGGCACTGCCATTCCATATCGGACCAGCCTGGCTGCCTTAGAACCGCCTGGTAATATTCATAATCACCGATCCAGTAACACTGTGCCGACACGATCTCGCCAATATCCCCGTCATGCACCCGCTTCATGACCTCATTGTAATGGTTCTGGTGTCGGCGCTGCGTACCGGCCACGATTGACAGGTTCTTCTCCGCTGCCAGTTCGGATATGGCGATGATAGATCGGACCCCACCGGGGTCAACCGCCACCGGCTTCTCCATGAAAACGTGCTTGCCTGCCTTAATGGCGGCCTTCAGATGCTCCGGACGGAAATGCGGCGGCGTTGCCAGGATCACCAGGTCGACATCAGCGGCGATGACCTCCTCGTAGGCGTCAAAACCCACGAAGCAGGTACGGTCGGTGACTTTCAGCTGGTCCCGGTCCAGTTCCTGTGCCAACTGGCTGCGCGACTTGTCCAGCTGGTCCTTGAAAAGATCACCCATGGCCGCAATCTCAACATTGGCTGCCGAGTTCACGCAGTCCTTTGCCGCCCCCGTGCCCCGGCGACCGCACCCGATCAACCCAACGCGCAAGTTCCCCGCCCTGGCGGCAAAAGCGCTCCCGGCTCCCGGCATAAGAGCAGTTAACGATACAGCTGCCGATGTCTTGATGAAATCGCGCCGAGAAACTTGCCGCGCGCCACCCGACTCTTCGCTCATTTTTCCTTCCCGAATAGCTGCTCCTCAACCTATCACGGATTTATGTCCATCACTCCGATCAGTCTAAATATCACTACAGCGGCTCAACGTAAATATTGCGAAACTCAATGGGCTTGCCCTCACTCTGCAGACATATTTTGCCCGAACTTATCGTCGTTTCGGTAGCCTCGTTCTGCAGCACGCCGTTGACGGAAACCCGGATCGTATCGCCGTGACAGGTTATGTCATAGCTGTTCCACTGACCTGGTGCTTTTTCGCTGCTCTCCGTCTTCTTTTTCAGCACGCGATCCTCGACCAGCTCCTTGAATCGCACACCTTGAAAAGTCACGAAGTCCCCTGCATTACCCGACATCAACTGGCACTCGATGCTGCGCGGCCAGACCGTGTCCGGCAGGCTCATATGCAGAAATACACCACTGTTCCCCGCTTCATCGGGCCAGCGCCATTCAACGTGAAGCTTGTAGTCGGCATAATCGGCTTCGGTCCGCATGTAGCCGAAAGGCTCGCCCGTACAGTGGATGACTCCATCGCGTACCGACCACACCGTCATGGGGTCTACATCCTTATCGCGCAGGACAAATACCCAGCCGGATAGATCCTGACCGTTAAACAGGAGAGTTTGCTCCCCGGCGGGCGTACACCCAATCGCTAATAACAAGACCAGCACGGCACCTGCCGCCCACCTGGCTGCACTTCTATTCATTTCTAGCTCCTTATCCTGGTCGTCACCAACTGGCTAAAAGTCATCAACTGCTCGATAGGCGTCGATCACCGCCCTTTCACCCTTTTTGCCCTTCTGGCTGTTACCGTGCTCCATACCGATGACGCCCGTGTAATCCTTGCCGTGGATGTGCTTGAAGATGTTCTTATAATTGATCTCCCCGGTGGTCGGCTCCTTTCGGCCTGGATTGTCACCCACCTGGAAGTACCCAATCTCCTCCCATGCCATATCCAGGTTGGGAATGAGATTGCCTTCCGTAATCTGTTGATGATAGAGATCGTCTAGGATTTTGCATGAGGGGCTGCCCACTGCGCGGCAGATCTGATAGGCCTGGGGGATCTTTGTAAGGAACAGGCCGGAGTGGTCGGTCCAGGGATTGAGCGGCTCCAGGACCATCACCAAACCGGCAGGCTCCAGCACTTCGGCGCACCGCTTGAGGTTGTCAATGACGTTGGCGGTCTGATAGTCCCACTCCAGACCCGGATCGAAGGCTCCCGGCACCACCGTGCACCACTTGGCATTGACCCGCTTAGCCAGCTCCACCGCGTCCTTCATCTTGCCCTTGAGCATATCCCGGATTTCCTGGTCACGGGTGACAAAGGACTTCACCGCGAAATCGCCATAGGCTACGAAAACTCCCATGGTCATGTTCAACCGGGCCATCTCCTTGGCGATCCGGTCCTGGAGTCGCCGTTCCCGTTCCGGCATACCGTTGTCTTCCAGGGCGGTGAAGCCCTCATCGGCCATGAACTTGATCTGATCTATGAGGTCTTTGCCGGCATGTTGTCTGAACATCCCGAAGTGAGGCGCATACTTGAGCTTGAATTTACCCTCTTTACCCGCTGACTCACGTTGCAGCAGGCTTCGTCCCACTGCTAAGGATGGAGCGGCGGAAACCGTCGCCGCGGCCGCTGCTGCACCTGCCAGGAATTTGCGCCGCGAGAGTATACCCTTCTGACCGTCGGAAGTCTGTTGCTGGGCTTTCATAATCTATCTTTCTTTCAGTTTGTTTATATTCAATCCCCCCGAAAGCTACTTTCTCAGGTTTGAAAATCAACGGTTACCCAAATAGCATCCCTCTTGGCGTCGGCTCAGCTATTTAGTTAAACCTTAGGCCTCGTTGATCTTATCGGAACAGGACCTCGGCGCCTTTGCCCTGGGCGATCAGAGACGTATACGAGTCGAGTTCCTTCTGAATGCCCGGATCGGTAAGATCGAGGGTCTGCCTGCGCTCCGCTGCCAGGTAGGCAGCCTGGACCAGCTTGGTGATCTCAAGGCCGTACTCCCAGTTTAGATAGGCGTCTTTTCCGGCCAGAAAAGCCTCACGCATATCTACGTTCTCATCAACGTACCCGTAGAGGTCCGCTTCGTTGGGCTGGACAGCCAGGAGCCCCCGCGAGGCAGTGGCCTTTTCGAGGGCGGTCTCGGCATCGGCAACCGCCTCGGCGGCGACGTCGCCGATGAAAATCTCCAGCGGAGACTTGAGAGTGTTCACCTCGAAAGCATAACCCGGCCCGAGCCCGTCCATGAACAGGCGCAGACCCTGCTTATCGTACATCCATGAGTTGGTGAACTGGCCTTTGACCAGCTGACCGGTATCGGGATTGCGGAACGTTACCATCCCGGTGCAGAAATCCTCCGCGGGAGTCTTGGAGTAATCGACGCCCATTCGTTCGAGCAGGTCCTTCCGGTACTTGGCCTCACCCCACTTGAGCAGGGAGGTCTCGGCGGTGACGGCTACCGGCTCCAGGAAGTTTGCCGGCTTACCGACCGGTGTGAGGACGTACCATGACACGGCGATGCTGTGGCAGGCCATGTCGGACAAAACCCCGCCGCCCTGCTGGGTAGGATCCCAGAACCAGGGCTCATGGGGGCCTGCGTGTTCCTCGGCGCTGCGGGCCAGGGCTATGGGGCCCATCGCCTTCTGGGCTGGAGCCAGCTGCATCAGGGCATTCTTAATGGACTTCATGAAAATCTGGTTCTCGAAGTAGGCTGTGGGAAGGTTGGCTTCCTTGGCTAGAGCCACCAGTCGCTTCGCATCAGCGATCGTCCGCCCCAACGGCTTTTCACAGATTAAACCCTTGAGCTGAGCCCCGGCCTTTACCGCCTCTACAATCTCCTCAACGATCTCAATGCGGGCAAAGTTGGGAGCAAAAACAGCTACGGCGTCGCAGTGCTTGCAGAGCTCGGCCACACTGGGATATACCGTGCAATCGCCCAGCCCGTTTGCCTTCGAAGAAGCAGATAGCTCTTCCGCACCAACGGGCGCGGTAACTCCCGCTAACTCGACTCCTCGGACCGATTTGAGTGCGACAGCGTGAAAATTAGCTACAAAACCAGCCCCTACAGAACCCAACCTTATTGTTTCCATAATAAACTACCCCTTTCCTTTATGTTATGCAGTGTTAAATATTGTGGGATCTTCCCATCTGTCAGAGTGGAATCTGGTTGAACCGTCCACTCACACAAGAATCTATTTTTTCTACATATAAATCCCCAACCTGGGCAGGGAGCCTGGCTTAATCCGCGTGATGTGCAGCAGTGTCATTCGGGCAATTCGAGCACCCAGATATTGCGATACTGAACGGGATTCCCGTGATCCTGCAGGGATATACCACCCGGCTGGGAGATATTGTCATCGACACGGTCCCATGCCGCTCCCGTCAGCTCTGGTATTTCAATATCGTTATGTATTTTAACACCGTTGTGGAGTACGGTCAAGCGGGCATTCTCGGTTTTGTTACCGTCATCGTCGAAACGCGGCGCGTAAAAAGTCATGTCGTAGGTCTGCCACTGCAGCGGCGGGGCACACATATTCACCAGGGGAGCTCCGACTTTATATATTCCACCGCATTCGTTGTCACGCCCCTCAAGTCCGTAGCTGTCGAGGACCTGCACTTCGTAGCGACCCTGGAGATATACACCGCTGTTGCCACGTCCCTGTCCCTTGACCGCGGATAGAAATGGCGTTCGAAATTCCAGGTGCAGCTCGAAATCGGTGAACTTCTTCCTGGACACGATAGAACCGCTGCCTGGCACAATCTCCATGGCATCGTCAACCAGTTTCCACTGCGCCGGTTTCCCTTGATTCCGACCCCAGTGTTCCCATTCGTCCAGGTTCTTCCCGTCAAACAGCACTATTCCACCCACGGGCGACTCCTTGCCCAATGTGGGAGAAAGGCGGACGACCTTCTCCATTTCAATAGTGCCGACTACATCCCCGGTTGCGCTCCCGGTAAACGCTTCTCCTTCGATCTGAGCTTGAATAACGACAAAGCCAGTTTCACCTCCCCAGTTGCCGGTGCTAATCTCTCCTGAAAAGCTAGCAACGGTGCCCGAGCGCTGACCTTCAATCACCGGAACCGAAGGGTATATCCGGTCAAACTCAGGAAAGATATTGGCTTGATACTGCCCTTTGCCAAGCGCCATGACCTGCGCAGCGATTGGTCCGCTATCGCCGGTATTCAGCATATAGCTTCCATCCCAGTCGCCCATGAAAGGATCTGCAAGCCAGATGGCTTCTTCAGGTGGGACTTCAGGTGGTTTGGTAAGGGTGGCGCAGGACGAGAAGATCAAAGCCAGGACCCAGGCCGATAGAACGGCGACGGACCGACTGGCTCTATAAGGGACACGATAGGTGGTGGTTTGCATTGTTGTTTCTTTAACTATGATATTCTTCCTTTCTATATATAATACGATCTGCTATTCCTTTCTTTACCCTCTCCAGGGACGCTCTCTATCCAGTTTGCCTGCTAATACATTTTTAGCAATGATCACGTCCTCCCTGATCTGAAAATCGAACATCCCCACACAAAGAAAATCAGCGCCGTTTTCAAAGGCATATTTGAAACCGTCGCTTGGGTGAATAGCCCCGGCTGCCAGAACCTTGTAGGCGATCCAGGGCTTCTTCACTTTCTTCATGAATTTCTTTGTTTCTTGCGCATGAGTGTCCCAGACATTGTCATGGGACTGCTGAGCGTCAGCATAGAACCTGCCGAACTCTACCTTATCCGGATTAAAGGACCAGTAATCCGGACTATGGAACGTCTTCATGTAAAAATCGTTATTTATTCCCGCTTTTTCGCAGGCTTTCGGTACTTCTAACGAGTGGCCTGCCACACCCGCAACCAGTTCATTCTCTTTGATATAGTCGACGGCTTTTTCAATCAGATCGACACGACCTGTCCTCACATACCCATCTCCAACACCACCGTGCAAATAGATAGCGACGGCTCCGTTATCAATCGCACGGGTTATATCTGTCTGATCATTTTCTCTTGTCTTGCACTGTGCAATCCATTGCAGCTTTCCGCCCCTTTCGTGCCAGTACTTATTGATTAGTCCCAGGACTTTGTTGTCGAGTCTCAGGATGATCGTATTCATCCCGTTCTCCTCGCACAGCTGCCAGGTCTCAAATATCTTCTCTTCGGTGAAATAATTCTCCAGCAGGGGAGATACGTATATTAAGTCCCGGCTGTGAGCGAAACCGCTGGTTAGATTGCCGCCGCAAATCAACCTGGTGATCTTGAGATCACCTATCTGCCCTATGGGCAAGTCTCCGGTCGAACCTGCTTGGTTTGGCTTTGTGTGTTTTTCAGCAGCTCGCGCCAACAGGGCTTTCTCCTCAAAGCTTAAGCCCAATGTGACGCCCGCTGACACAGCGGCGGCTTTCTTAATGAAACTACGGCGATTCAGATTTTTTGACATGTTGCTCCCTTTTTAATAATTCGTCAATTTTAGTAAATACGCCTATTCAGTCTGTCTTAGCTCCTCCAGGGGCGCTTCCTGTTCAATTCCCCTGCCAGGGTATTTTTCGTGATAATAACATCCTCTCTGACCTGAAAATCGAACATCCCTATACAGATGAAATCGGCACCGTTTTCAAAAGCATATTTGAAACCTTCGCTCGGATGAATGGCCCCGGCAGCCAAAACCTTGAACGCGATCCAGGGCTGGCTCACTTTTTTCATGAATTCGGTGGTTTGCTGAGGGGTAAAAGACCAGATATTGTCGTGCTCCTTCTCCATGAATTCAGGCTCAATGGTCTTTCGCGGTTTGGGGACCCAATTCTCATCCTGAGGCAAGCTGGGGCTGACAGACCAATAATTCCCACTATTAAAAGTCTTCATGTAAAAATCTGGCTGCAGACCCGCCTTTTCACAGGCAACAGGCACCTCCAGCGTGTGGGATCCAACACCCGCGACGATCCCATTTCCCTTAATGAATTCCAGGGCTTTGCCCAGCAGGTCGACCCGGCCGTTTTGCACGAATTTGTCACTCACCGCACCCTGCATATAGACGCCGACAGCGCCATTGTCGATGGACCATTTTATGTCATTGGTGAGATCGTCTTCACCCTTTGGCTTGGCCTGGGCGATCCACTGCATCTTCCCGCCTACTTCGCGTCGGTATTTATTGACCAACCTGATAACCTGATCGTCAACCCTTAATATGAAAGTATTTATCCCGTTCTCCTCGCACAGCTGCCACGTTTCAAAGACCTTCTCATCCGTAAAATAATTCCTTAGCAGGGGCGACACATAAATGAGGTCACGGCTGTGAGCATTACCACTGGTCAGATTACCGCCGCAAATCAGCCTGGAAATCCTGAGATTACCGATCTTCCCCATAGGCATTTCACCCGCTGAATCCTGTGGCTCAGGATTACCAGACTTCCCCTCGATATTTGCTAGCAGGGCTTTCTCTTCAAAACTCAGGCCTATTGCGGCACCCGTTGAGACCATTGCGGCCTTCTTCAGAAAACTACGGCGATTCAGATTTTTTGACATGCTGTTCCCTTCTTCATACGCGGCAACCTTAACAGAGGCACTTCATCAGTCTGCCTTAGCTCCTCCAGGGACGCTTCCTGTTCAATTCCCCTGCCAGGATATTTTTCGCAATAATAACGTCCTCCCTGACCTGAAAATCGAACATCCCCACGCAGACAAAATCGGCGCCGTTCTTAAATGCATATTTAAAGCCGTCGCTTGGGTGAATCGCCCCGGCGGCCAATGTTTTAAAGGCAATCCAGGGCTTTTTGACTTTCTCCATGAATTTCATCGTCTCTGCCGCATCAGTGTCCCATACATTATCATGAGACTCCTCGGTGTCAGCGTGAAACTTACCGAATTCCATATTATCCGGATTAAAGGTCCAATAATCCGGGCTATGGAATGTCTTCATGTAAAAATCGTTGGCGATCCCGGCCTTTTCACATGTTTTGGGCACTTCAATCGAATGGCCACCGACTCCCGCAGCCAGTCCATTCCCCTTGATAAAATCAACAGCCTCTCCAATCAGATCAACCCGGCCATGCTTGACCCACCGGTCTCCGACACCGCCCTGTATATATATGGCGGCAGCACCATGGTCAACGGATATTTTCAGATTAGTTTCCAGGTCATCTACTTTCGGGTGGCCTTCCGCAATCCACTGTATCTTTCCGCCCCTTTCATCCCAATATCTCTTGAGAATTCTCATAGGCTTCTCTCTAGGGTCCGAAAGCACGGCATTGATCCCGTTTTCTTCACATAACTCCAGAGTATCCATAACCTTCTCATCTGTATTATAGGTATTGGATAACTCGGATACATATATCAGATCCCTGCTGTGAGAATAGCCGCTGATCAGATTACCCCCGCAGATCAACCTGCTGACCGAAAGATTGCCGATTTTGCCCAAAGGTAAGCTACCCTCAGGTGCAGTCGGTGCTGGCTGGGCCGGTCTGGCTCCGCTTTTGGCTGATAAGGACTCTTCGTCGAAACTCAGGCCTATCGCTGCACCGGCTGAGGCCATCGCGGCCTTTTTCAGGAAACTGCGCCGGTCTACATTTCTTGACATGATACTACATTACCACCTATTAGCAGTATATGATGAGAGAATTCTAACCCGCCTTAACTCCTCCAGGGACGCTTCCTTTTCAATTCCCCTGCCAGGGTATTTTTCGCAATGATTGCGTCCTCCCTGACCTGAAAATCGAACATCCCTACGCAGACAAAATCGGCGCCGTTCTCGAACGCAAATTTGAAACCATCCTTGGGGTGAATAGCCCCGGCGGCCAGAACCTTGTATGCAATCCAGGGCTTCTTCACTTTCCTCATGAATTCCTTGGTCTCTGCCGGAAAAGTGTCCCAAACATTATCATGGGATTTCTCATAGTCGTTAACGTGAAATTTGCCGAACTCCACGTTATCAGGATTGAAGGACCAGTAGTCCGGGCTGTGGAATGTTTTCATATAAAAATCATTAGCTATTCCCGCTTTCTCACAGGCTTTGGGCACTTCGATCGAATGCCCCCCGACACCGGCGATCAATCCGTTCTGCTTGATGAATGATACCGTCTTATCGATCAGGTCCAACCGCTGGTTCATCACCCATTGGTCAGCAATCCCACCCTGGATGAATGCACCGACCGCGCCGTTGTCTACCGCTATTTTTATATTTGTTTCCACATCATCTGATTTTGGATTGCTCTGGGCAATCCACTGTATTTCGCCGCCCCTCTCATCCCAGTATCTCTTGAGACAATTAATTGCCTTGAAATCACGAGTATGATTGTTCAATATGACGGTATTTATCCCGCTCTCTTCCGATATCTGCAGGGTTTCGATGATCTTTTCGTCAGTGAAGTACTGTTTGAAGAGGCCGTAGCCGTAGATCAGGTCCCTGGCGTGGGCATAGCCGGCTACCAGGTTGCCGCCGCATATCAGCCTGCTGATTTCTACTTTACCGATCTTACCGGTCTGCAGGCTGCCGGTATCATCACCGGGTGGATGCTCTATCGGCTCTCTTTTCACGCTTGCCAATAAGGCTCGCTCTTCAACACTCAATCCGACAAAAGGGGCCGCTGCTGACGCCAGTATGGCCTTTATTAGGAAACTGCGACGATGCATAACTTCTCCTGTTTTAATTACTTAATCTGATCGATAAACTGTTGTATCTGCCCACGCAACTGATCGTTCTCTGTAACCTGGAGTACCTTCTCCAGGGCCTCTACGGTCTCCTCAGGGTAGTCGCTGGCTGTTAACAGAGCAATCCTGCCCACAGCCATCTCGGCTTCCTGCTGTAGCTCGCTATCATCCAGGTAGCCAGTAGCCACTTCCAGCGCGGCAACTGTCCCCACGTTTCCCAGCCCGGATAATACCATTTTCTTTTCACTGGTAGCCGAGGCCAACTCCATGGCTTCCTGGTACAACTTAAGCGTCTCATCCGCTGGACGGTCGCTTTCAAGTCCTGTAAGACGGATGTGACCACGCAGGGCCAGGACCCGGTGTACTTCATCATCGGAGGTCCGCACGACTGTCAGCAGGTCAGCCAGCGGTTCCGCTGTGGGCCAATCGGACAGGGCACGGATAGCCGCCAGCTTGATTTCGGCATCGCTGTCTTTCAGAGCTTTACGCAACGTGGGAAGCGCCTTGCTGTCACCGATCTTCCCCAGTGTCTGCAGCAGCGAACCCCGGACGACAGCATCCTTGACCGGACGCAGGGCAGTCAGCACAGCTCTGGACTGGCGGTCCTTGCGGGGAATCTTGTGGGCAACGGCGACAACGGTCTTCTCGGCCTCCTGTCTTTCGGCATCATCAGGGGCCTGGATCAGCAGGTCGATCAATGCCGGCAGCTCGTCCGGACCAGCGATGAATCTCAAAGCCTTGATTGACTCAACCCGGACATCGGGATCCGGGTCCTTCGCGGTTTCGAGTAAAGTCCCCACCGCAGAAGATATCCGGCGTTCACCTGCGCTGCGAATTAGCTCGGCCTTGACTTTGGGATCAGCCTGGGGAATGCCGGCTACAATTGCTGTATTGGTCTCTGGGCCACGAAGCCGGTTAAGACTCGCACGGGCGGTCTCCCTTTCCGCATCGCTGCCGGATGCAGCCACTTGCACCAGCAGGGAGACAGTGGAGTCATCACCCAACGCTGCCAGCGCCTTGAAGGCAGCAATGCGAACATCGGCATTATCGCTCTTGGTCGCAGTGAGGGCCGCGTCCAGGCAAGCGGGATCGTCGCGATCGGCCAGGGCCGCCAGTAACTGCACCTGACCGGCAATGGAGAGGTTACCAAACTCGCCGGTCAGATCTGTAATATTTTGTGACTTGGGTATTTCCCACACAAGCCCGATGGCCACCGCTTCCATGGCCGTATCGCCGTCTCGAAGAACGTTGACAATCTCTTCCACGGCTTTCCCAGCATCAGCTAGGATCAGGCCTCTGAGGGCAGCAGTTCGAATTGGCAGGGGCTCGCTGGATGCATACAACTGCTGATAAATGGTCCGGGCTCGCTCTTGTTCGCCCTGGACGACGAGTTGGTCCGCACACTTCAGATATGAATCCTGCACCAACTGCCGCAGTTTACCGGTGGTCTTGCCCCTGGCTTCCGCTAGCGCTTCAGTAGCCTGAGGATCGGCAATCCGGCCCAGGGCGGCTACCGCTGCCATAGCAATCGCTGAATTGTTGTCCTGGATGAGACGGCGTAGAGCCGCCACCGATTGACGATCCCGGCGCTGCCCTAGCGAATTGATGAGACCGACCTTCACTTTCCCGCGAGCCTTTGGTAAAGCTTCCCGGAACGCCCCATCCGCGGTAGACCCCGGAATCCGCTCCAGGGCATAACGCGCCATGTCTGAAGTCGTCGCATCGGCCAGCATCCCAGCCAGGACAGGTATCGCCTTCTCGGTACCAAAGATACTGAGCTGCCTGCAAACAAACTGTTTGCCCGCCGACGTTGCCTCCGACTGAAGGAGCTCCAGCAGGCGCTGCTGGATGCGGCCCAGAGCCTCTGGCTCATCATAGGCTGACTGGAGAACGATACCCAGCTCTGTGAGTGGTTCCCGGCTCTGGCCATACTCGTAGGAGGCGATTCGTGCCAAAGCGATGTCCAGGCTGGGCGTGGCATCGGCGGCCAGGTCACCCAGAGCGAACTGGATGCCGTCGAGGTAGTGCCGCAGTACCGCCGGATTCCAGAAAAGGTGATGGTTGTGCCCCAGCGAGGAGTAGAACACCCTTCCCTGGCCGTAGTTGCGAATCCAGCTGATGGCCATGTCCTTATCGGAAGGCCTGATATCCTTGACATTCAGGTTAGTGGTATCCGCCATGTCTAGGCCTAGAAGCACGCGGACGTTCTCACGCGAGTAAGGGGCCTCGATGCGATAGATCTCATCATTGATCTTGAAGCCCTCACCTTGGAAGACTGCTGTTAGGGGATGGTCCGGATCGTCGATCTTCACCGCCCAGGTCCCGCCATCGGTCCAGGGATGCCCGTCAAACTGACCCCCTATCATTGCAGCCCCTTCCGGCCAGGTGTAAAAGTTGTCCGTGGCGGCGTGGATACCGGCAACACCTTTGCCGCCCTTAACGAAGTCCAACAGGCTCTGGCGCAGGACGGGATCCTCGAACTTCAGATGAGTGGTATTGTTGAAGAGGACAGCGTCAAACTGGGTCAGGTTCTCCGAAGTGAAGCTGGACATGTCCTCGCTCACAACCACTTCATACGCGCCGGTTTTCTGACCCATGATTTCAAGGGCCTTGGTGACGTAGGGGATCGAGCTGTGCTCGTATGCCTCGTGCCGGGTGAATACCAGCAGCTTACGCGCCTTGGCCGGGACAGCGGTGGCTTCAGCCGGGGCGGCCTCCTCAATCTGCCCCACCTCTTTCTCCGAAGGCACAGTCTGAGAGCAGCCCGGCAACATTCCGAAAAACGCCACGGCACTTGCTACCGCAATAGTAACTAATATGATATTGTTAACCTTTGACCTGTATTTCATTGTATCCTTTTCCTTCATTAATTATAGGGATACAATTGATCCAGTTTCTCAGATGTCGTGCCTTCGCATGGAGTCATATCATCCCAATATCTATAAATGCCACGGGCTGCGCATGGACCGTGATAACAGCCGGTTGGCTTCGAGATCGTTAATGAAAAGTTCCTCGACAGGGTCCCACCGCAGCTTGCGGCCCAACTGATAGGCAATGTTGCCCAGATGGCAGACGATTACTGAATGGCGGCCGATGTCCACGTCGCAGATTGGCTTGCTGCGGGTGCGGATCGCCGTTAGCCAGTCGGCGTAATGATTGCTGCTTCGATACAGGCATATTTCCTCTGGACCGATGACTTCCCTGGCGATTCGTTCGGGCCAGGTGCGGATATAGCTCCGGTTGACCTCTATCTTGCCTTCAGTACCGGTGAACAGTACACCGTAGCCCTCATCAAACCTGTCCCGGGTCATGGTAACTCCCTGCGCGTACTTATAAGTAAGCACTGGATTATTCTCCAAGCCTGGTGCGATGATTTCCACGGGACCGCTGTTATCCATGCCTAGCCCCCACTGCGCGATATCGAAATGGTGGGCGCCCCAATCGGTCATGCCTCCGCCGCCAAAGTCCCGATACGACCGCCAGTTGGGAAAGATGTCAATACTGATATGGGGAGAGAGTTCCGAATGATATGGCCGCCAAGGAGCCGGACCGAGCCACCTGTCCCAATCAAGATAATCCGGCACTGGCTCACTGGGTAGATCACAGTCGACCGGCGGTCCGCCGACATCCACCGTCACCGTCTGGACCTTGCCGATGCGCCCGTTACGTACCAGCTCGCAGGCATAGCGGAACTGTGAATAGGACCGCTGCATGCTCCCCGTCTGAAATACCCTGCCATGCCGCCTGACCTCGCTCACCATGGTCTGGGCTTCGCTAATTGTCTGGCAAAGGGGCTTCTCACAGTAAATATCCTTGCCGGCCCGGACCGCTTCTATCACGGTAATGGAGTGCCAGTGGTCGGGCGTGGCGATCACAACCGCGTCGATGTCATCCCTGGCCAGGAGCTGTCGAAAATCCCGATAGGACTTGCAGACCTTGGAACTGCCGGTAGCCGACTGCTCGCTATAAAACTGATCCGTCAGATCCCGGGCCCGCTTCAGCTTAAGGGTATCCACGTCACACACCGCGAGGACTTGGGTGCCAGGCTCGTTCAGAAAAGCCCGTAGCAGGTAGGTACCCTGCTTGCCCATGCCGATAAAACCGAGGGTGATTCGTTCGCTGGGTGCCAGCATTCCAAATACCGACGAGGGCACGATACCTGGCAGGCTTGCCGTACCAACTGCCGCTCCCACTACCTGCCGGAGAAACCGACGGCGGCTGATTGGCCTTTTGCTCATCCTTATCCCACTTTCATCCAATATGAAGTAAAATAGAACCTACAATACTACTTCTCCAGAGCTCGGTCTCGTGACCTATAGATGCCATGGGCTGCGCATGGGACGGGATAACATGCGGTTGGCTTCGGGATCGTTTATGATCTGTTCCTGCTGGGGGTCCCATTCCAGTTCGCGCCCGGTCAGCATAGCGATGTTCAGCAAATGGCAGATCGTTCCCGTTCGATGGCCCACCTCGGATGGTGCCACCGGTTGCTTCCTGGTTTTGATCGCATTGAGAAAATCCTGATGGTGCCCGGGACTCCGGCCCAGGTGAATTTCATCGGTCCCGACCGTTTCCCTGAGCAGCGACTTCGGTTCAGCCTCAAGCCTCCCGCCGTGGATGTAGATGAAAATCCAGCCGTCAGAACCCTCGAACCTCAGACCACGCGGCCCCTTGCTGCTGCCAAGCAGACGAACACCATTGGCGTAACGGCATTCAAACTGATATTCTATGAACGTATTGAACAGACCCGCGGTTGGGGCCATACCCCGCCCGATAATCTCCACCGGACCGGTGTCATCGGTGCCGCCTCCCAGCTGACCCAGGTCGATGATGTGTGCTCCCCGATCAGTCATTTCACCACCACCGTAGTTCATAATGAACCGCCACCAGAAATGGCAACGCAGCGGTGTATAGGGCACCCAGGGGGTATGCCCCAGCCACCTGTCCCAGTCCAGGCTTTCCGGCACAGGCATCGGCGGTTGTGCGGCGGTAGTGGTACGGACCTTCTCATGCTGCGGCTCGTCATTGGGCATGTTAACTCGGATGGTATGAAGCTCACCTAAGCGGCCGTTACGGACCAGTTCACAGGCAAACCGCACACTGTCCCTCGACCGCTCGTGACTGCCCGTTTGGAGCACCCGGCCGTATCGTTTCACTGCCTCACAGACAGCCCGACCTTCGGCGATGGTGTTCGCGAGGGGTTTTTCACAGTAAATATCCTTGCCGGCCTTAGCCGCCGCCACGGAGATAAGCGCATGCCAGTGGTCGGGGGTGCAGATGGAAACGGCGTCTATATCACTGCGAGCCAGCAGCTCCTGGAAGTCGTCGTAGGCCGCGCAACCGCGAGACCTTCCGGATCGTGTCTGATCGGCGTAATGTTCCTCCACCAGCTGCCGGGCTGGCTCACGGCCTCGCGTTCGCCCACCATTATAAAGGCTGCTCTCGGTTTCGACATCGCAAACCGCTACCACCTGTACCTCCGACTTGTTGATGAAGGCCCGTAGGTTTGCGGTACCCTGACCACCTACTCCGATACAGCCCATCACGATCCGGTCGCTCGGCGCCACGCTGCCGGCCCTGCCCAGCGCAGAAGCGGGAACGATGTATGGCAAGCCAATCGCCCCAACGGTAATGCCGGCTGCTTTCTTCAGGAACTGGCGGCGGTCGATATTCTTATTTTTAGCCATGGACGAATCCTCCGCGGTAGACTCCCTACAGATGCCAGGGGCTGCGCATCGGCCGTGATAGCAGCCGGTCGGCTTCAGTATCGTTGATAAAGCGTTCCTTTTGGGGATCCCACTCCACTTTGCGCCCCAGCTTCAGCGCTATGACTCCCAGGTGACCGATCATGATCGAGCGGTGGGCGACCTCAACGGGCGCCACTGTCCGGGACCTGGTGCGCACGCAATCTAGGAAGTTCTGCTGGTGATCGTCACTCTTGTAGAGGTGAATCTCATCTGGCCCGATGACCGAGGTTAACAGGGATTTCGGTTCAGCATCGATCTTGCTGCGACTGACGAAAACCCATCCGTCGCTCCCTTCGAACCGCACACCCTGGGTGAAGGCCCCCGCTACGATCATTGTGAAGCCTTCTTCATACTTGCACTTAAAGCGATAGTCCTCCACCGTGTCGTGGAGACTGGCCCTCGGGAAAACGCCCGTCCCTTCGATCTCTATCGGACTGGTGAGCTCGGTCCCCATGCCCCACTGGGCGATATCGCAGTGGTGCCCGGCCCAGTCGGTGATCTGCCCACCGGAGTAATCGCTGATCCAGCGGAAATTCCAGTGGCATCGGCCGGGATTGTAGGGCGCCCACGGAGCTGGACCCAGCCACATGTCGTAATCGAAACCGGCCGGAACCGGCGCCGGCTGGGTGTCATCGCCCCGAACGTGGTTTCGGTTAGGCAGGCCAACCTTCACGGTATCCACTTTACCGATGCGCCCGTTCCGTACCAGCTCGCAGGCAAAGCGGAATCGCCAGTCTGAACGCTGCTGGCTGCCGGTCTGCCATACTATGTCGTATCGCTTGACGGCCTCAACAATGGCACGCCCTTCGGCGATGTTGTAGGCTAGGGGCTTCTGAGCATGGACATCCTTGCCGGCTCGGACAGCCATAATTGCAGAAATAGCGTGCCATTGATCCGGCAGCGCCAACAGGACCGCATCAATATCGCTGCGTTCGATCAGTTCACGGAAATCGTTGTAGGTGGCACAGTCACGGTTGCCGTACTTCTCGTTAACTGTATCCCGCGCCTGGTTGCGGTGATCAGTATCCACATCACAGACGGCCACAACCTGCGCCTCTTCCTTATTCAGAAAGCCGCGCATGTCATACATGCCCTGACCACCAGTCCCGATAACACCAATAACAATCCGATTGCTGGGTGCGACATTTCCGGTTTTGCCCAGCGCCGAAGCGGGAATCAGGTATGGAAATCCTGCTACTCCTGCGGCCGCAGCAGTAGCCCGCTTGAGAAACTTGCGACGGGTGATGATTGGAGTCTTCGGCATTAATCTATCATATTGCGTTCTGCAATAAATATATTGACCCAGCCACACAGCCCCGGTCCAGGGGATAATATGATCTGTTCCGATCTTCTCTTAGCAGATGGTATTATCGCGACTTCGCTCTGAAAAAATTTCCGCCCGATGGTTGTTCAGTTACCGGTCATCAGAGTGTCCACGGCAGCCTCATGGCACGGCTTCTCATGCGGTTGGCCGCTTCATCGACAATAATCTCCTCACGCTCCGGGTCCCACTTCAACGTGCAACCCCGCAGCATGGCGATGTTGCCCAGGTGACAGAGAGTGGCCGATCGGTGCCCGATTTCAACGTCGGCAACGGGCTTCCTGCGCGTCCGGATGCAGTCCAGGAAGTCCTGCTTGTGGTCCCGGCTCTCGTAGAGATGGATTTCGTTCGGACCTAGACTCTCTTTCAATAGCGAGGCTGGTTCGGCTTCGAGAATTTTTCGGTTAACAAATATCAAGCCGTCAGTACCCTCGAACCGGATTCCCTGGCCGCCTGTCTTGCAGTACAGCTTCACGCCGTTAGCATACGTGCAGCGGAAGTCCACTTTCGTAGCCGTGGTGAACAGTCCGGAAGTAGGGAATTCACCATCGCCGGAGATTTCAACCGGCCCGGAGTCGTCCATCCCCAAACCCCATTGGGCGATGTCCAGGTAGTGGGTGCCCCAGTTGGTGACCTGACCACCCGAGTAATCCAGGATGAATCGGAACTGGTAGTGGCAGCGCTGCTCGTGATACGGCTCCCACGGGGCTGGGCCCAGCCAGAAATCGTAGTCGAAGCCTTCTGGTACCGGCTGGGGAGTCCAGGTAGGTCCGGTAGTTCGGTTATTGCCGGGAATTGTGACGTGAACCGTGTGCAGCTTGCCGAGCCGCCCGTTGCGTACCAGCTCGCAGACGAACCTGAAGTTCCTGCCGGACCGCTGCTGGGTACCGGTCTGCAGGACCCGGCCGTAGCGGCGGACGGTATTGCTCAGAATGCGGCCCTCCTCGATCGTAAGCGTCAGGGGCTTCTCGACATACAGGTCCTGGCCGTGTTTGGCCGCATCGATCGCCGGTAGCGTATGCCAGTGGTCCGGAGTAGCGATCAACACCGCGTCAATGTCATTGCGGCGGGTTACCTCGCGGAAATCGTTGTATGCGGTGCAGTCTGTATTTCCATACGCCTGATCCACAATCTGCTTAGCTTCCTCGCGATGAGTCTTATCAACGTCACAAACCGCGACGACCTGCGTCTCATCCATTTCTAGAAAGCCGCGCATGTCATAAACGCCTTGGAGCCCGGTTCCGATAGCACCCATTACGATCCGATTGCTCGGAGCAATCCTGCCAGCCTTTCCTAGTACCGATGATGGAACAATATAAGGAAATGCTACTGCACCCGCCGCGATCCCTGCGGCCTTTTTCAGAAATTGACGACGGTTGATATTTTTCTTACGCAACATTGAAGCCTTCACTTAAAAACTTAGTCCTTTTCCGCTTTACTCACTCTCAAAGGCGGTGTCAAAGGCAACCGCCGAAGGTTCGAAGTCAACTTTCTTGACGAACTCTCGGGCTTCTTTCGCACCGAGTTCACGGTTCATGCCGCTGTCCTCCCATTCCACTGACAGAGGCCCGTCGTAGCCTATGTGGTTCATAGCTCGAATGATCTCTTCGAAATTAACCCCGCCGCGGCCCAGCGAACGGAAGTCCCAGCCGCGCTCCGCCTGGCCGAAGTCCAGGTGCGAGGCCAGAATACCGCTACGCCCGTTGAGCTGCAGTGCGGCATCTTTCATATGCACGTGATAGATACGGTCCGAGAACTCGTTAAGGAATAAGACCGGGTCAACCATCTGCCAGTGCAAATGGCTGGGATCGAAGTTGAATCCAAAGGCCTCACGATTGTCTACTTTCTCCAATGCACGCCGGGCGGTGACAATGTCGAACGCGATCTCCGTCGGGTGCACCTCCAGGGCGAATTTCACGCCGCATTCATCGAATACATCCAGGATTGGATTCCACATCTCCGCGAAATATGCGAATCCTTCTTCGATCATCTCATCGGTCACGGGCGGGAAACTGTATAGCATGTGCCAGATGGACGAGCCGGTAAAACCGTTGACCACCTTAAGCCCTAGGTTTTTCGCCGCCCGCGCGGCGTTCTTCATAGACTCAACAGCCCATTGACGTTTCTTTTCCGCATCACCGGCACAGTCGGCCGGGGCAAATACATCGGACCGGCCATCGTCGTTCAGGTCGCAGACCAGCTGCCCTGCCAGGTGATTACTGATCGCAAAAACTTTCAGGTTATTCTTTTCCAATATCTCCAGTTGCTTGCGGCAATACTTCTCATCCGAAGCTGCTTTGTCCACTTCCAGGTGGTCACCCCAGCAGGCCAGCTCCAATCCATCATATCCCCAACCAGCCGCTTTTCGGGCTAGCTCCTTCAATGGTAGATCAGCCCACTGCCCGGTGAATAGAGTTACAGGTCTTCCCATCTGTCAGCCTCCTTCCTCTGCCTGTCCCGGTTATTGATCGTCAATCCCCTATCTCTCTTACGTATGAATTTGCCTAATATAACAAGGTTGATAGACCAGAGAAAATCTCCCAATAGGTTTAATATAAAAAAAGATTACTTATTTTCTTAATTGCACGAGATCAACTCAGTCAGCAGTATTAACAGCGATCCAACAGGCGAGGGAAGTTAAACTGCCCTCGCTGTATAGGCAAGCGGCTCTGATCCCTTCCCGGTCTCTCACTGGACTGATCTGACTACCCGGCCTTTTGGCCGGTGGAGGTATTCATTCAGCAGTCTCTAGTACCGGCCAGAATTCTGAATCAGTGCGCGCCGTTATAAGATATGTTTCGATCCTTGCCACGACATCCGGATGCTGCCCGGCTATATCATTATCTTCACTGATATCGTTTTTCAGGTCATATAGTTCCAGCTCGCCTTTCGTGCCGGATCGGATACCTTTCCAGTCGCCCATGCGCACGGCCTGTTTGGACTTGAACTCCCAATATAGGAACTCGTGTTCTTTCTGTTCGCCGCCTAGCAGTACTGGCAGATAGGATAGACCATCGATTCCCTCGGGAGGTCTCACCCCCGCGATCTCACACGCCGTCGGCATAAAATCCCAGAAAGCCGAAGCGTGATCACTCTCCTGGCCTGGCTTGATCTTGCCCGGCCAGCGGGTTATCAGCGGCACGCGAATGCCGCCTTCGTACAGGTCGCGCTTGATGCCCCTCAACCGGCCATTGCTGTCATTGAATTCCGGGTTGTTGCCACCCTCGCGATGCGGGCCGTTGTCACTGGTGAATATCACCAGTGTCTCTTCGTCCAGCCCCAGCTCCCTGATTTTGGCCAGCAGCCTCCCGATATCGCGGTCCATGCGGGTAATCATGGCGGCATGGCCTTTCTGCGGCTCAGGCCAATCCTCGCTCGTGTAGGGCTCACTGGAAGGTACTTCCATGCCCTTCTGGCCGCCTTCATTATTGGCATGTGGAATGGTGAGGGCCAGGTACAGGAAAAAAGGATTATCGCGGTTGCGCTCAACGAACTCCAGGGCTTCCCGGGCCAGCAGGTCGTGGGAATACTGGGCCCGCTCGACGGCGAAGCCCGCTCCATCGGGGCGTCGGGGCTCGGGCACCCGGTTACCTTCCAGGGGAATCCGCTCCTCGTCTCGGAACAGGAATTCGGGATAGTAATTGTGGGCGTGTCGCTGGCCCAGGTAGCCAAAGAAGTAGTCGAATCCCTGCCGGTTGGGGATACCCGTTGAGCCCGGCCCGCCGAGGCCCCACTTACCGATCAGGGCTGTGGCATAGCCGGCTTCTTTCATGAGTCTGGCAACGGTTGCGGTACCAGCCGGTAGGGGGTGCTGCCCCATCGGTCTGACCTCCCGGTTGCCCCGGATGAGGGCGTGTCCTATATGTCGGCCGGTCATAAGCGCACAGCGCGACGGTGCGCACACCGTGCTGCCGGCGTAGTGGTCGGTAAACCGGACGCCTTCAGCGGCCATTCGGTCCAGGTTCGGCGTCCTGATACGCTTCTGACCGTAGCAACCCAGATCACCATAGCCCAGGTCGTCGGCCAGGATGAAGATGATGTTGGGCTTCCTGGCGGTACCCCTCCCGCCGAGTCCCTCCAGGACGCTCGCACAGTCCGGTAGCGCCAGTGCCGCTGCACCCAGGCCAATTGCTTTCAGAAAATCGCGGCGTGTGGTACCACTTGAACTCATATTACTTTCCTCTCTTGATCGGAAGAAACCGAATCTGTCAGACTACTACCTGATCCCGGCTCTTTTCCTGCCAGCGATGAATCCTGTCGGTTAGTCGGCGGATAACATCCTGATGCCGGCCCGGATCGTACAGGTTCGTTGTCTCGCCAGGATCGCTGTTTAAATTGAACAGTTGGCACTTGTCTGCGTCGCTTAGGCACAGCTTCCAGCCGTCGGGTGAGACCACTGCTCTGGTCCGCTCCTGGGCGACCCGGTCCATCTCTGATTGCGGCGCAAGAGTGCTCCCCGGCTTGACTCTGTGTACATTGGGATTCCACTCGATAAACACGTGGTCCTCAGCTACTTTCTCACCACGGATAAGGGGCACCAGGCTCTGCCCGGGAAGATCCGCGTCAGCCTCACCGGCCAGCAACTCCATCAGTGTGGGAACCATGTCAATATGGCTGACTGGGGCCTTTATTATCCGGTTGTGATCCGCCAGCTGTGGGATGCGTACCAGCCACGGAACCCGGGACGATTCTTCATACATCACCTGCTTGGTCACCATCCGGTGGCTGCCCATCATATCGCCATGATCGCTGGTGTATACCACAATGGTGCTATCCCTCAATCCCAGTTCGTCAAGGGTATTCAGGATGGCTCCCACACTGCGGTCCACCTGGGTTACCAGACCGTAGTACCTGGCGATAAGCTCCCGGTACTCCTGCTCACTTTCCCCATAATTGGCCTGGTAGTATTCTTGCAGCAGGCGGTAACGCAGGGGCTCGTTCTCTTCCAGGGGATCATTGAAATTGGCTGGTAGGTCGATTTCTGCGGGATCGTGCTCGTCGTTCAGCGGTCCGCTGTAGGGCGAATGTGGTTCGAGGAAATTGATATATAGGATAAAGGGTTTCCGACTATGGCGCCGTAAGAAGTCGCAGGCCTGTAGCTCAAGGAATTTCGGCTTGCAGTGTTCAATGGGGAGACTCGCGGCAAATTTTCGGCTGAACTTGTCCCCAAGGTCGGGCTGGTAGCCCAGCTCAGTGAGAAAATGATGATATCCGCTCCTCAAGCTGCGGTCGCGTTCCGGGCGGTAGTGGCTGATATACAAATCCTCTATGCTCACCCACTCATGGAATCCGTGCTGGAGAAATATCTCGTCGCCCAGGTGCCACTTGCCCATGTAGGCGGTCCGGTATGCTGGATCGTTGAGTAGTTCGGGGAAGCAGGGCGTGTCCTCGGGCAGGGGGATATTATTGGCGGTGCAGCCGGTTGTGTGGGGCCAGAGTCCGGTCACGACCGACGAGCGGGACGGGGTGCATACCGGCTGGGTCACGTAGGCTTTCTGGAAAACAATACTTTCAGCGGCCAGCCGGTTCAGATTAGGCGCATGGATCTTGGTATTGCCGTAGACCTCCATGGTATCAGCCCGCTGCTGGTCGGTCCAGATGAATAGCAGGTTGGGCCTGTCCGGCCTCTGAATCTCAGGCCGCAAACGTGGAGCGATGGCCGCACATCCAAAGGTGCTCAATCCAGCCGCTGCAGTGGCGGCGGTCTTGATAAACTGGCGGCGTGTGTAATCGGATGTGCCCATCTCACTCTCCTTATAATTGTCTCATGGGAACGACAATAAGGTACTGCAGCTTAATGGCTAGACCTCTGCTACGGTACTGCACCACCTCGCTGGATGTGCGCTCTGAGTGCCACAGCTAGTTTGCTAAATTGCTTGAGATTACGGTCAATAGAACCAGTGGCGACAGGTCCGCAGCGAGGTAGTATACGGGTCATTTACAGAAAGACATCATAGTCTACCCGCCGGGCGCACACCTGCCCCCTCCTGTCCGGTGGCCGAGTCTCCCAGGTCCTTGCGGGCTTTTTCCGCCAGGGTCTGAAGGCGCTTCACCACCTCCGGATATTGGTCAACCACATTGAACTGCTCTTCGATGTCATTTTCCATATCGTAGAGCGCTAGACCGGTCTCGCGTTGCATATACTTGCCGGGTAGGCCATCGCGGCCGGGCTCACCTTTCAGGCTGCGATATTCGTGTGGGAAGTGCAGTTTCCACTTGCCGCTGCGAATTCCCTGGAGGTGCTGCCCCCAGTAGAAATAGTACGCCTCCTGCGGTGAGGTCGCGCCAGGCTGGCCGGAGATCAGCGGCCAGATATCCTTCCCGTCGATCTTGTGCTGCGGTAGCTCGGCACCAACCAGGCCGGCGATAGTCGGCAGAATATCGATGGTCATTGCCGGTTCGCGGCAGACCCTGTCGGCGGGGATCTTCCCCGGCCAGCGCATGATGGTCGGCTCCCGCACGCCGCCGTCCCAGGTCGTGCCCTTGCCTTCCCGCAGGGGCAGAGCCGAACCGGCATGGTTGCCGTATGATAGCCACGGCCCGTTGTCCGAGGTGTAGATCACCAGCGTGTTCTCATCCAGGCCGTGCCTCTTCAAGGCCTTGAGGATCTGTCCGACAGACCAGTCTATCTCCATGATCACGTCACCGTACAGGCCTTGCTCCGATTTGCCCTTGAACTTGTCCGATACATATATCGGAACGTGTGGCATGCTGTGAGGCACGTACAGGAGAAACGGCCGGTCCTGGTGCTGCTCGATGAACTCGACCGCCCGCTCCGTGTACCAGGTGGTCAGCATGGACTGGTCCGGGTTGTGGGCGATGGCCTTTTCGCCCTCAATCAGCGGCAGCGGCGGGTAGCGGCCGGCGCGCGCGGTAGGATGTTTAGGCCACATGTCGTTGGAATAGGGCAGGCCGAAGTAGTCGTCGAAACCATGGCGGGTGGGGAGGAACTGGGGGTGGTGACCCAGGTGCCACTTGCCGTAGATAGCGGTGGCGTAATCGCGCTGCTTGACCAACTCGGCGATCGTCATCTCCTCATCGTTAATGCCGCGCTTGGCATCTGGGTGCAGCGCGCCGAGTATCCCGACCCGGTTTGGATAGCAGCCGGTGAGCAGGCCCGCCCGCGAGGCGCTGCAGACCGGCTGGGCTACGTAAAAGTCGGTGAACTTGGTGCCCTCGGCCGCCATCCGGTCGAGATTCGGCGTCTCGAATCCCTGCGCGCCGAAAACACCTACGTCGGCGTAGCCCTGGTCATCGGTGAAGATGATGACGATGTTGGGTTGACGCTTCCGCAGACCCTTGCACGCCTGCCCGTATCCGGCCAGCGCCAGCCCAGCGGTGCCCAGGCCTACGATCTTCAGAAAATCACTGCGAGTATAATCGGGTCTGTTCATCTTCCCGCCTCCTTAATTAATAATGGAATATAGGACTTGTTCTTCAGTCTTCGGTGCTGCCGTGTTTCTTCAGAATGGACTCCACCAGATCTCGAGGGTAGCGTACGGCCCGGTAAAGCGGCATGCGCCTGCCATCTTGCTGGAGGTCGGGATTCAGGAACTCCCAGACAATCTCCCCTTCAGGTGTCACTTCGAATAGCCTCCCCGAGTCTGATTCGGCGATTAATGTGTTGCCGTTCGGTAGCCTCTGGCTGGAGCCGCGCGTCGGGGAATAGAAATCCGTTGGCGGTTCCGCCTGGTACTGCCAGAGGATTTTCCCCGTGAGCGGGTCTAGCTCGAGGATGCGCGTACGCTCCAGCGTGTTGCCGTTATCGTAGACCAGGATATTCCCATTGGGAAGCATGGTAGGCATGTGTTGCTTGTCTAGTGTGCCCGGCCCCCACGCCCAAATGACTTTGCCGCTTGTCCGGTCTATCACGCCGATCGTGTCAATATTCCGGCAGCTGAAAAGGATATTGCCCGCTCTGAACCGGGCATCCCGTCTGGCCGCCGGTCCATCTGGTAGCGACTCGACGGTGTTCATGTGCCCCCAGTCCTGATTGGCCAGCGGGAATTCTAGCGGCACCAGCGCTGCTATCTCCTGGACGTGCCGGTCGGCGTGCCATTCCCAGACTACCTTGCCCCCGGGAGTCAGCTCCACGATATAGTCGCTCTTGAGCTCCCCGGGCCGCAGCGCTTCATTAACCACGTACTCACGACACACCACCAGTGTGTTGCCGTTAGCTAGGCGGTCGAAGTCATGGTGGGCCGTAACCTCGGCCTTCCAGACCAGCTGGCTGTCCCAGTCCAGCTCCAGGATCATAATATCCTTAATGATGGCGACAAGGTGGCCGTCGGGGAGCATTTCGGCATAGTGCCAGGTCTGGCCCTGGGGATACGACCAGCGCTGAACTTCACGTCCATCTATGTCGATCAGGTGGGCGACTTCGGTCTGCCGGCTGGAGTAGAGCCGGTAGCCCTTGTCGCATTTATTCCGCTTTAAAACCGTTACACCGGCGGCCTTCCCCCCGACCTGTGCAGCCCGTAAAAATACTCGACTCACGGAAATCGCCGAAACGGCCACCAGGCCTACGGCTTTTAGAAAGTCGCGCCGGGTATAGTCGGTTCTATCCATATTTATCCTCACAATTTGAGTACTTTCCAGTCGAATAGCTCCCGAGTATCACCATCACATATGCTTTTTTTCTTTGGATCCTTTGTCCGCTACCTGGGTGGCATATCTCCTTCGAGATGTTCCTCGAGGAGGTTCTTCGCCAAATCATCCGAGTCGCCGTATTGTTCCTGCAGACGCTCCAGCTCCACCTTCAGGTTTTGCAAGACATCAGTGTAGGCGGGATCGTCATAGACGTTGTTCAGCTCGTGCGGGTCCTCCTGCAGGTCGTACAGCTCCCAGGCGTCGATGTCGTAGTAGAAATGGATCAGCTTATAGCGCCGGGTTCGCACGCCGTAGTGCCGCTTTACCATGTGCCAGCCCGGATATTCGTAGTAGTGGTAGTACATCGACGTGCGCCAGTCTTTGGGCGTGTCACCGAGCAGTACCCGGCGGAAGGAGCGGCCCTGCATATCGGTGGGTGCGGCGCTGTCGGCGAGGTCCAGGAACGTCGGGCCGAAGTCCAGGTTCAGGACCATGTCGTCGTTGACCGAGCCAGCCTTGATCTTCTTTGGATACCGCACCAGCAATGGCATGCGAAGCGACTCCTCGTACATGAAGCGCTTGTCGAACCAGCCGTGGTCACCCAGGTAGAAGCCCTGGTCGGAGGTATAGATCACCACCGTGCTTTCCGCCAGCCCGGACTCGTCGAGGTAGTCCAGCAGCCGCCCCACGTTGTCGTCCACTGACTGGACGCACCGCAGGTAGTCCTCCATGTAGCGCTGGTATTTCCACCTCTTGAGCTCCCGGCCGGACAGCCCCTCAGGCGGTTCCTCTTTTACGTCACTGGGAACAAGGTGCCGTTCAATGGTCATCTCCTGCTCGCGGGCGGCGGCGCTGCGCGTGCCGTAGTCGTCATCGAAAGTCTCCGGGAGCGGGATGTCGTCCTCGTAGAGGTCCATGTAGCGCTCGGCCGGTTGCCAGTTGCGATGGGGGGCCTTGTGGTGGTACATCAGGCAGAACGGCTTATCTCCCTCGCGCCGCTTGAGCCACGTCAAGCAGTGATCGGTGATGATATCGCTCACGTAGCCCTCATACGTCTTGCGCTCGCCCATCTCGATCATCACCGGGTTATGGTACAGTCCCTGGCCCGGCAGTACGTTCCAGTAGTCGAAGCCGGTGGGTTCGCTCTTGAGGTGCCACTTACCGATCATGGCAGTCTCATACCCGGCCTGCTGCAGCAGCTTAGGGAAGGTCTGCTGGGTGCCGTCGAACTCCAGCTTGTTGTCGGTGACACCGTTGAGGTGGCTGTATTTGCCGGTGAGGATCACCGCCCGGCTCGGTGCGCAGATGGAATTGGTACAGAAACAGTTGTTGAAGCGCATGCCCTCCATGGCGATCCGGTCGAGATTAGGGGTCTCATTGATCCTGCTGCCGTAGCAGCTCAGAGCGTGCGAGGCGTGGTCGTCGGTCATTATGAAAATGATGTTTGGCCTGGCTTCGGCCTGGCCACGGGAGCCGACCAGCCCCGGCAGGGCCAGCCCGGCGGCCCCCAGACCCATGGCTTTCAGAAAATCGCGACGGTCCAGCTTCTGCATCTCTGTCCTCCTGTTGTTATCTGATGAAAGCCCTCTTCTGCATGACACCCTATCCCAGCGAGCTCTGAATGTCAGTGGCTGGTGTTATGCTATCCAGTAATATCTTATCTATTATTCAGGTTATAGGCTGATGGAAATACCCAGCTTAACCGTCCCGTAGATTTCTTGAACGTCATAACTTGACGTTGACGGCATCATCGTTCAGGTCCAGGGCGGGAGAAGAGTACTTGCCAAGCTCATCGTCAGCGATCTCTGCGCCCATTGTGCGTTCAGGTGAAGCCCAAAGGGGCCGTATATCAGGCCTGCGCCCAGGCTGTATCTGTCGGAATATCGCTGCCGGTCATCTTTTGAAATGCTTACGAGCCCATTATCGCCGAATGAAGGGAATTCCGGCATCCAGCTCGTGAAGTATCCGAAATAGACCGGTAGATGGACCTTATTGAGATTCAGTGTATATTCAATCCCGCCGGAAAGTCCGGTTGAGCTGCCATACTCTTCGCTTAATGTATCCCCTCCTGTTCTATACTGATCAATAAAACCATGCCGATAACTATAACCTAACCCAAGCGTCAGGCTGGATATGGGATTGTATGCAACTCCGCCCTTAAAGCCTCCGTTGAATTTCAGGCTCTGCTCATATGCGATATCATCCGTAAAATAGTATCCTTCCGGCACGCCTTCCCCGGTCACCAACTCTTGCGGGAAATAGATGACCGCGCCCAGGGATAGTCGGCCAGCCTGCCCCATCACGCCTGCATGCCAGCCGCTCCCATTATAATCGGTAGTCTGACGGTTGATGGTGTGGAAAAGATCTCCCAAAGCTTCAATGGTGCTCCATTTCATCTCACCAAACCACTTGGTCCAGCCGATTCCCAGGCTCAGGCTGTGAAGCAGCTCAACACCAATCCCGACCGAAGCCGATCCTATTTGACCCTCCCTCTCATTCGTCAATTCAATAAGTTCCTTTACCGGAGGTATATAGGTTTCATCATTGTATTCAGGTGATGGTCTGTTGT
The DNA here is from genome assembly GCA_020354025.1 of Fidelibacterota bacterium. Taxonomy (GTDB): domain Bacteria; phylum Fidelibacterota; class Marinisomatia; order SCGC-AAA003-L08; family TS1B11. Next base: position 1,498,568 of record CP070638.1, read on the forward strand.
TGTATGCGACGGCCACTACCCACCGCCGCCAGAATAGCTCTAGTGGCAGGGAAACCGCGGCGTTACCTGGTACCAGGCTGCCGCTCCAGGTGTGGGATGAAGCCTGCTCGGACTCTATCTCGGCAAAATCGAGTTTGCTCTCAGCATGACTCATGCTTAGAAAGAAAGTGGCCTTGTCAATATATGCCAGACCGGCCGGATTGCCCAATATTTGCGGTACTTCATCCGGCAGCGCGACGGTCACTCCACCCATCCGGCGGCTAAGCATATCCTGGCCTTCGTAAGGCGGAACAACATAGTAGTGAGCACCGATCTGCCCCCGGATGCATTCAATACTCAGTATGAAGATCAAGAGCAGATATATGATGGAATTGCCCCGGATTATGGTTCTCACCCCATCATCTCTCCTTCATTTTATTCCGGACCATTGGAAGCTAGGGTAGATTATTGGATACTACCATGTTTTCTTTCTACTGCTCCGGCCAGTAGACCAGACCGTTATCGTCCAATCAAGGGTAGGAGGTCATTCTACTCCCAGGCGCTGCAGGGTATACTTGCATACCCTGGGTACATACTCGTATCTATCCTTCATAGCGGCCTTGAGCTGCGGTAGCGCCGGGCGGGCTTTCTCACCGATCCGGCCCAGTGCGGTCGCAGCCGCCAGGCGGACATTATCCGCTCCCTGCTCCAGGGCATCGACCAGCACGGGGAGTGCCTGGTCCTCCCAGCCCCAGTCGCACAGCGCGTGGGCCGCGGCGACCCGCACACTCTGCGAGGTATCACCAATCATCAGTCCGTGCAGGGCGATACGGGCCTTATTGATGGTCCCGGCATCCTTGCAGGTATTGTGTAGACCCACCACTGCCCAGTAGCGCACCGGGGCGTCTTTATCCTCCAGTGCCTCGAAGTACGCTGGTATCACCCTGGTGGGGTTCTGACCGTCCAGCGCCTTGATCGCCAGCAGGTGCTCCTGCAGGTCGGTCGCGTCCAGCTGGTCCCGCCAGTGCGGCCGGGTCGGGACTGGCGGTTGAGCTGGGGTAGCAGGATCACCATACCGGTACTGAACGACTTCGCTGTCGCTGAAACCGAGCCGGCAGGCCTTGGCGGAGAGTACCTGACCGGACTTGAGCGTGATCGGCTCGCTGTAGAGCTGCCAGCCCGTCTTCTCATCCTTCAGATCCACCTGATAGGCAATTGACGCACCGTCAGTCGGACAGCTGAGACTCACGGTTGCCGTCGAAGAGAAGAATTTTTTCACGGGGCTGAATCCCGGCTCGGCCGTGGTCTCATACTTCCCCCCCGGACGCTTCAGCTCATCGAAGTCCGCCTCAGGGATCAGCCCAACATCGCCGACCGTCTTCATCCACTCCAGCAGCACCAGGCGCAGACGCTGGAGCTCGTCCTGGTATCGCGGATCACCGGCGAGGTTGTGGATTTCGTGGGGATCGCTGGCGGTGTCGTAGAGCTCCTCCACGGGCTTGCTGGGCATGAAGTAGTTTTGCTCAGACCCTTGTAGCCGGCCCTCAGCGTTGAGCCGGCGCATCTCCCGCATGGTTGGCATCTGGTTCATGTAGTCGATATCCTGGCCGTAGGTGACGTGCGGCATGAAATTACGGATGTACTTGAAGCGCTTGTCACGCACGGCACGGATGAGGTCGCAGGCTTCGTCCATCCGGTCCCGGGCGGCGAAGATGTATTCCCGCGGCTCCGCCTTCTGGCCGCCGAGGAACGGCTGGCCCTGCATGTATTCCGGCACTTTCACGCCCGCCAGGGAGAGCATCGTCGGGGCGAAGTCGATGAACGACACCAGGTCGTCGTTGATGGTGCCGGGCATCATCATGGTGAGGTCCGACGGGCTGGCGAGTTTGAGCAGCTGCTCCGGCACGCGGATGATCAGCGGTACGTGCAGGCCGGAGTCATAGATCCAGCGCTTGGCCCGGGGCAGCCCGCGGCCGTGATCGCCCCAGAACCACACGATGGTGTTCTCCGCCAGGCCGTCGTCCTCCAGCTGCTGCAGGACATCAGCCACCCGTTTGTCCATAAGCGTAATGAGGTCGTAATAGCGGGCCCAGTCCTGGCGCACCACCGGCGTATCAGGATAGTACGGGGGGAGCTCCGCACGAGCCGGGTCGTGCTTCTCATCTGGGCCGAGCCCGGCCAACTGGGCCAGCCGTTCCGCGTTATTGGTACGGATTTGGCTTTCGTGGGTAATGGTGAAATTGATAACGGCGAAAAAGGGCTGGCCTTCCGCCCGGCCTCGCCAGTAGGCCTGGCGGCTGCT
>CP070638.1:1500948-1540234 GCA_020354025.1 Fidelibacterota bacterium
CAAGAAAATGCCGAAGACAATAGCCCATATCACCGCCGTACCCAGGATAGCCCCGGTTCGCGTGGCCAGTATCACCTCGCCCGAGACTATGAATTCGGCGCACCATATAAAAGCCGGCCCGACCAGTGCGAAAACGGCCAGGCCCGTTGGAGGTCTTTTAATCTCTGCGTTTGCGCTTGCGGTTGGCTGCTCTTTCATGGGTCCAGAATATCCTCCGTTATGTTCCCTTGCGATAACCTGGCCGGCTGCCGGTCAGCATTTTCTTTCCGATGTCCCTATGACACCATAGGCAAGATGCGCACTGGCCGATGGATACGCTGCAATAAATGCAAACTTAACAGCTCGGGGCCGGTTCCGCCAGAAATGCAAAAGGCCCCCCGGCTACTCCCGTGGGGCCTCTCACATGCTACGGGCTGTCGAATCTACCCGCGCAATCCTCAATGAATCGCTATTGTATCTTGGCGATAAAGGCCTGGTACCTGCTTTCCATGTCTTCCGGGCTGACCTTGCCTGAAATGAGCGCCAGGCGGTAGCGGAAGGTGGTGGACTCGCCGTCGTCTAGGGTGAAGTTCAGTTCCTCTTGCCCCTCACTGAAGATTTTCTGCCCCAGTGGATTGGCGGAGAACAGGCCGTAATCCCGGGCGTGCCAGTAGGTCGGATAGCCCACGTTTTTTGGGTGGTCCAGGATGGCCAGCGTCACCGGTTCATCGTTGACCACGCCGGTCAGCATGACCCAGCGGGCGCGCGTCCCCCAAGCGGCTGCACCTTTGACTCCTTCACTGGTGCAATACTCACCGGTCACACCGGTGTTGTCCATGACGGGCACCTCCACGGCCAGACCTTCGCTGTCGGTCAGCGTGACGGGCTTCTTGGTGGGATGCTCCAGCGCCCGGGTCACCCGGATGGCAACCATACCTTCCTTAGTATCAGTAAAGCTCACCGGCCCGTTAGCGGCGGTCAGGGTGGTTATGCGGTCTACGACCCGGCAGACGGGACAGGCGTGGAAGACGAACCGGGTCTCTTCGGTGAGCAGGACGTTCCCCTGCGCATCGGCCCATTCGCAGGTCACTTCCAGGGCATTATTCTCCTCATCTATATTCTTAATGGCCTTGTGGTAGATGGTGCCCATCCGGCTGACGCGTTCTCCCGTGATCGCGTCGGAGTTGTTCCAGAAGTCGAAGCCGTTCACGTCGCCGTAGTTCAGCCAGAATCCGATGTGATGAGGATGGTCCACCCGCTCACCCGCCCGCTTCTTCAGGGGGAAGCCGCGGGTCACGTCGTTGCCCTTCGGCGTCAGGAGGGGGTAGATAACCGGCTTTTTCAGGACGCTGATCTGGTCCGAATAGAGGTAGGAGGTGAACGGCTCACCGTCAACCAGCACATCCACCTTCTGCTCGGCATCGTTGCGGACGAGCTGGATGGCTGGTTCGCTGGGCGGCTTCTCGGCCTCGACACTTTCGACCTTGATTGCTGGCGCGGTTGCGCACGCACCCGCCAACAGCCCTATCAGCATAGCTCCTGCCGTAATGGAAATACGGGCATTGCTGGATTGCTTATTATTCATGTTATTACCTCAATCGTTGCTTAGCGGATGACACCCGGCTAACTGCTGGGGGCATAAACTTAACAGCTCCGGGCGGCGGATGCGGAAGGGTTTTATAACGGGCACCAGGAGACTGCCATTGAGGTGATCTGGGGGCTTGGTTTTATCACTGGATCGCGGCCCCTCCTCGTCGCACTGAGGCTCTCGAAGTGGGACGAGGCCAGCCGTTAGCCGCTGATAGCTGATCACCAATTGATCCTCGCGCAATCATTCCTATTCCTTAAGAAGTATTAGTGAGATATATTACCGCTGAATTTTTACATTGGTATTACCATAACAGTAGTAATATACAATTAACAGGGGGTGCCGACATGAAAACGAAATCCCTATCTGGGAGCTTAATCAAGATAGTATTAATGGGCCTTCTCGTCCCTGGATTTGCCATCGGTCAGTATTGGGATGATGACGGTAATGACATCTATAACACGAATAGCGGTAACGTAGGTATCGGAACGACGAGTCCTGATGAAAAATTAGAAGTCACTGCTGGAAATATTAAATTAGATTGGCTGAACAGTAAATTTATCTTCGGGGACGGCAATTCTGGTCAGACTCAAAGAAGAGTTTGGGCAATTAAGGGGACGACCTACGGTTCAAATTCTATCTTAGATTTTTTAGTTTCGACAACTCCTGGAGGAAGCCCAACCACTTCAATAATTAGTTTCAGGAATGACGGCAACGTCGGTATCGGGACGACCAGCCCGCAGTCTAAGCTGTCCGTGAACGGCACCATTACCGCCAAAGAAGTGGAGGTGACATCAACCGGCTGGCCCGACCACGTCTTTGCCGACACCTACCGGCTCAGGCCCCTCGCTGAGGTGGAAACCTACATCAAGGCCAATCGGCACCTGCCGGATGTCCCCTCCGCCGCCGAGGTTGAGGAGGAGGGTGTTGCTTTGGGCAAAATGCAGGCCACCCTCCTGCAGAAGGTCGAGGAGCTGACACTGTACGTGATCGACCTAAATAAAGAGAACGAGGCGCTGAAGAAGCGGGTGGCGAGCCTGGAACGGGAGCAGTAAGATGGGACGCATTGGAGCTTATGCCTGTGCTATAGGGCTGCTGCTGACGATACTGCCGGGCTTGCAGGCCCAATCCGGTACAAGACAGATCCCTCCGCCCCGCTACCTGACCGACGAGGAGGCCATCCGTATCCTGCTCCACAACATCCGGGAGGGCATCCGGCGGCAGGACCTCCTCCTGATCATCGACGGCTTTGCCAGCGAGGTCGAGATTGGCGACAGCACTACCGTCACCCTAGCCCAGGTGCGGGATAGCCTGCGGACGGCCTTTGCCGGGGCCGAGGCCCGGCGGGAAGACCCCCGTTTCCAGGCGCTGACCCCTCCCGGCGTTGAGCTAACCAGTACCTGGGATTTCGGCCTGCAGATCGACAGCGTGCGCTTCCTTGATGACCGGACCGCCGTGGCTGAGACCCAGGTCTATTTCGGCGCCGCTGAGCAGGACACCACCGCCGGCTGGCAGTTCGGCCGGAAGCGCCGGGAGACCATCCACTTTGAGAAGGTCAGCGGGGAGTGGCGGGTGAAAAGCATTGATGAATTGTTAAGAATATATTCTTTATATAGATCTAGCGGGGAAAAATAGAATGTTTTCTCAAAAATCAGCAGACACTAAAGGCAGAGATTGGTTGAAATCAAATACCAAAAAGTTTTACCTGTATCAATTGCTTAACCTGCTTCTTATGCTTGGGATAATGCTCGTCAGCCACAAATGCTATCCCGAAGCGTGGTATGAACCGGATGGCTCTCCAGATTCTAGTGGTGTGGGAAGCATGACTATTTCTATTATCGACGCTCCCTCTTCATATCAGGCCAATGGCACCCAGACAAGCTATTTTGAGGTTTCTCTGCAATATGATATTGATCCAGAAGCATACCCGGGACACAGCTGGCTCCGTCTATTGATATCTGATTATGATGAAGTAACTATAGCAAGCTCGAACTGGAGGCAAACGCTCCCCGGCGAAAACCTGCAGGATACGATACGCTGGGGAGGCGACTGGCGGCTTGGCTCAGGTAGCTGGTACAACCTTAAAGCCGAAGTATTTAACCTGATCGGAACCAGCAAGAACAGCGCTACTTCATATAATCGGCAGATCTCGCTTTATCCAACCACAATTCAGCTGACCGATAGATATATCGAGTATACGGGCAGCTATGATGCACCCCTGTGGGAGAAGGCCGAGTTGGAGGGGAATGGCCTGTCCCTTATAAGACAATCCTTCAACCTGGCCGGAATAAGATTAAATCTAAATTACGAAAGTGATAATTCCGACAGCGTTTACTTTGACTTGGACTACCCCTGGGAAATAATTAGCTACCTACATTATAATAAGTATACGCAGGATCAATACCATTTAGCTGCAGCAAAAGGCATATATAAAACTTCCGACGGCGGCTCCATTGAAAATTTAGGAAATACAGCCGGAGTCACATATATTGAACAAGGCGAATATAATACCACCGGAAGCATTGTGGGATACAGAAACTGCGTGGAATATCCTTTCCCTTCCTCTCTAAACATAGCGGTTTCTGATACAACCAGGATGACCCCGTTTAATATGATGAACGCAGTCATAGTCCATGAGCTTGGGCACCAGGTTGGATGGGGGGATGTTAACGAACATAAGGGCAGCGGGTACACCAGGGAAAATAGTTATTGCATTATGTGGGCCGAAAAATCGGGCAACTACGATCCTACTGTTCTTCCAAGTAATATAACCATACCCAATCCGCATTTCTGTGCTGAACATTTAGATACCCTGTCACTGAGTCAATAAGGAAATCAAACATGAACTGGAAATACCTATGGTCGTTTTTATGGCTGCTGGGCCTCCAGGTTGCCTACCCGCAAGGGCTGGATGTAACCATTGTTTTGGAGAAGTCCTCCTACCTGGTGGGTGAAGAGATATGGATGGATATCATCTGGCAGAATAATTCACCTGATACCCTATCCACCGCCAATTTTGCGTGGAATGAAGATCTTTATATAATCGATTCGGAGGGAAAGCGGCATTTGCGTACGGGCATGTTTGTTGATTTAAGAGGACTATGGGTGCCCGATTTGCCCCCCGGGGCTACTGTAGTACATACCCTTGAATGTGCGGTAAATATGGGAGATACAAATCCAAACTATCGCCTTTCTCACCTGCCGGCTAGCAGTTACCAGATTTACATAAAGGGCGAACTGACTAAGGGCTACCAATATCCGGATTGGTTTAAAAAAATACCCTACAAATCAAACACAATCAACTTGGTCATAAATGAGCCTGTGGGAGATGAAAGGATCGTATGGGGCCTGCTTAATCAAGCCGAGGATTATATATTCGCTCAGAAAAACAAGCCTGAGGCAGACAAGCTTTATGAAACGATAATCAGTACCTATCCCAACAGCGCCTATATCGAGAGAACGTGGCAAAAGTACGCCTCGCTTTTTAAGTACTCCGGGAGTATTGAGCAAAGGGAACAATCTGCGGTAAGACTGAAGGAATTTATAGACCGATTTCCTGATTCGATGGGTGTATCCCGTAGAGTGATCCATTTATATATGCATTCTCGTGTTAGTCCGGAACAGAAGCTCCAGCTGATGAATGAAATTTCCACGGCTCACCCCGGCACCCGGGCCGCGGCCGCGGCCAAAAGACGGTTGGATGAACTCCAAGCTAAAGCAAGCAGGGATAAAAAATGAGTAGGTTAAGTATTTTTACAGCTGTCGCTGCGGCTTCTATTGCGATATACCCGGTGGCTCTTTTACCGCAGAGTGCCTCCATGCTCAAGACCTTTCCTTTCTACGGGAGCCACTATATCCTTGATAAAGAGCTGGTTCAAGACAAGTACGGCGATGATGTCAACATGTTTGAATACCCCAAAGACTGCGCTATTGTTTATGTTAGTGAATCTACCTTTCTGGCCTTTATCATTGATCCGGCCTGGAATAGATTAATCTATGGTGAATGGACTAATGAGTGGGTAAAGCCGTATGGCTGGTATGGGTACACAGCCGATGGCACAGGCTGGAACCATCCCCGGAGGGTGGTAACCGACGGCCTGGGAAACGTCTATGTAGCCGATACCTACAACGGCCGAGTTGTCAGCCTGGAATACGATGCCACCGAAGAGGAAATAGATCCTGGCTCCTTTACCTCACTCGGTGCCAGCGTCCTTGAGCTGCCCTGGGACGTAGACGTGGACGACCGCGGCGATACCAGCGTCAGTAACGATCACCTGTGGGTTATTGACAAGTCGCTGAACAGGGTACTGAAGTTCAACCTCAGCGGTCAGCACCTGCTGTCTATCACATCTCTGCACAATCCTTCAACGAGTGCAACCTACAGCGACCTGAGCGGGCTATCCGGAGTGGCCGTGCGGAAAAGCGCCGCCAACGGCAACAATTCCACTTCAAACTATCGTCTATACCTTATCGACTGGAAACAGCGCAAGCTCTTCCTGGTAGGCGCCGATAACGTATCCGGCGGCCAGGCCACTATCTACCGGGAGACGGACACCTTTCCCGATAATTATGTTCTTACCGACATTGAGTCTGACTTCTTCGGCGACGTGTGGATCGTGAACGAGACCGGTAACGCCATCGAGAAGTACACCTGGGACCTGAAGTACCTGGACAGCCAGAGCGGCCTTAACCGGCCCACCAGCGTGGCCAGCTCCCGGCGGCACGACCGGTACATGGCCATTACCGAGCGCTGGACCGAGACTACCGGCAGCCGGATCTATACCCACGGGGCCCATATCAACGACCTGTATATCAACCCCGGCAAAACCATGACATATTTCAATTTCAAGACCACCAACTACGGTCGGGTGGCGGCCAAGGTGTATCAGGGCACGACCCTGATCAGTCACTATTACGTTGGCTTTGATGATTATATCCGCCCCAGCGGGCAGCAAAGCGGTTATGTGTATCAACAATCGCCTGAAGAGGAATACACGTTAAAGGTCTTTGCCTACGTCTATAACGATACCAGCAAATACCATGTTGTTGAGCAGAACTTTCAGTTCCTCCCTGAATGGCCTGCCAACTTGACGCTGTCGGATATGACCATATGGGGCGAGCAATGGTATACGGTAACCAACTCTATAACAGCCGGTCCCAATTTCACTGTTGAGGATGGGGCCGACGTACATATGAGGGCAAAAAATACCATCACGCTGGTACCCGGATTCACTGCGAAGGCTGGCAGCGAATTCAATGCGTACATTTACACTGGTTCGATACCCAAGGCGATTCCAGCAGATACATTGGTTGCAAGTGCCCCGGATAGCGGTCGTAATGATACTGAACTAACTCCAAGGAAGTACACTCTTTCCCATAACTACCCCAATCCTTTCAATCCCATCACTACCATTCGCTTCGGCTTGCCCGAGCCGGCCCACACCCGGCTTGTGGTCTATGACCTGCTGGGGCGGCAGGTAATTCGGCTGGTGGACCAGCACCTGGAGCCGGGCTACCATGCGGTGGTATGGAATGGGAGGATCGCCGCTGGCCGCGAGGTCCCCTCCGGAATCTACATCGCCCGTATCGTGACCCCCAAGTACGTCAAAAGCATCAAGATGCTGCTGTTAAAATAATCGTTAGAATAGTCCCGCAGGATGCGGGGCTGCTGTTAAAATAATCGTTAGAATAGTCTCGCAGGATGCGGGGCTGCTGTTAAAATAATCGTTAGAATAGTCCCGCAGGATGCGGGGCTGCTGTTAAAATAATCGTTAGAATAGTCCCGCAGGATGCGGGGCTGCTATTGAAATAGTATCAGAGTAGTCCCGCCATCAGTCCCGCTCTTAGTCCCGCTGAAAGCGGGGACAACGGCGGGGAAATGTGGGGGCGAGTGCCGCATCTCGCGCATCTCGCGCATCTCGCGCATCTCGCGCACCTCGCGCACCTCGCGCACCTCGCGCACCAGGCGAACGACAGGCCGCCACTTATAGCTTATATTCGGGCGTTATGCTGACGCTCTCGCCATATCGTTCCATGAGCACCGCTCATGGCATGGGCACCGCTCATGGCATGGGCAGCGCCCATGACCTGATCTGCCCTTCGCATTTTGAATTTTGCATTTTGCACTCTTTTGCCCAGCATCTCGTCGGTAAAAAACTTCAGAATGCAGAATTTTGGTGGGATTTTGCGGAATTTTGCGCCGGGCTTCACCTTTTACGGGGAACCCCGGAATAGGCCCTGGAATGGACCCGTCACACCGGCCGCGTCATCGGTTCAGCATCTCCAGGATAGGCTTGAAGTGGGCCAGGTTGGTCTTGTGGGAGTCGTAGGAGAAGACGCAGACGGCCTCGAAGCCATAGAGCCGCGCCACGCGGATCTTCTCCGCCGTCGCCTGAGCATCCTGGTTATAGGTGGCTACTCCCATGATCACCCGGCTGCGGAAGCGCTCCGAGAGCGAGTCGGACACGATAGTCACGCTCTGCATGTACTCGTCGAGCTCCGGGGTATAGTTCATCAGGAGGGCGTAATCGAGGATCCCGTCCCTGAGCCACTGCAGCCAGTCCTGGTAATACTTGTGGCGTGCCACCCTGGCGTTGGGCTTGACCGCCGCCGTAAGCATCACGTCCTTCCCGCTGAGGGTTATCACCGCGTGCATGGCCGTCATCAGGTCGGTGATTTTCCGGCGGCGATAGTCGTTCCAGACTTCCAGCTCCGGGCTGATGCCCTGCTCATTCCCGTTCCCCGTTGACAGGTTCTGCGCATTGTTGATGTCCCTGGGATCGAAACCGTGCCTTTTGCGGAACACTCCCAGCCCCTCCTCGTTGTAGCCATGGTCCAGGTCCGGGAAGCGGCAGTAGTCCAGGTGAAGCCCGTCGACACTGTAATTCAGGAGGATCTCCGTGAACACCGTTTGCAGGTAGCTGTTGACTTCCGGGTGTACCGGTGAGAGGAATATCCCCTCAAAGGAGTTGTTCCGTGGGGCGCTCAGATCGATGTCCCTGTGGGCGTTGCCGCCGGCGTCCACCTCCAGCCACTCGGGATGCATCCGGTAAGCATGGCTGCCGGTCTCGGGCGGCGTGCGCGCGGACCAGAGCAGATAGGTAGTCACCCAGGCATGGACATTCAGCCCCAACTCATGCCCCCGGCTCACCGCATAGCCCAGTGGATCAAATCGGCTGTCCCTGATGAGTGGGCTCTTGGGAACCAGCAGCGAGTTATAGTAGGCGTCGCCTCGCCCCCGCACCTGTACGAAAACGTGATTGAAGCCGCTCTCCTGGGCAAAGGTGAGGGCGGCGTCGATCTCCTCGCGGTCCACCATGCTGTCCCGCACGATCCACAGGCCTCTGATACGCAGAGGCTCCAGCTCCTCCCCGCTGATAACTGTTATGGCAATAAAAAAGGCAGCCATAAGGGCTACCTTCCAGGACGTGGGAGTCGGGTTTTTCAAAAGCACCCCGTCGGTTGAGTGCTGATCGAGAATCCCATCATTTCTTGGATTTTTTCCCGGCTTTGGTACCCTCTTCAGTGGATTCGGCCGGGGCTGGGGCGACATCCACTAGCTCCACCATGGAAACCAGGGCTCGGTCATTGGTTCGGTTCCCCAGCTTGATGATACGGGTATAGCCGCCGGGACGGTCAGCCATCTGCGGCGCAATCTCGTTGAAGAGGATAGCAGTCACCAGCTGCCCCTGTTTCCCTGGCAGGGCCTTGAGCACCTGACGCCGGGCGTGAAGGGTGCCCTGCTTCGCAAATGTGATCAGGGGTTCCACGAAAGTGCGCAACTCCTTGGCCTTGGCATCGGTAGTCTGGATACGCTTGTGAATAATCAGGGACGACGCCAGATTGCGCATAAGCGCCTTCCGGTGGCTGGCGGTACGGTTCAGCTTTCGACCCCTCTTCAGATGTCGCATGTCACCTCCAATACAGCTAGTTCCCTATGAGATTGGGATCGACTTCCATACCGAAATAGAGCCCCATCTCACCCAGCTTCTCCTGCAGTTCCGTGAGGGACTTGCGTCCGAAGTTCTTGAACTTGAGCATCTCGTTCTCTTCGTTGGTCACCAGCTCATAGATGGTCTTAATGCCAGCGGCCTGCAGGCAGTTATGACTGCGGACCGACAGCTCCATCTCGTCAATGCTCTTTCTGAGTAGGCTGCGGAGCTGGATGTCCTTGTCGTCAATTTTATCTTCCACATCGGCAATCGGGGCCGATTCCTCGAAAGTGAATATATCAGCCAGCCCATGGAGTAGTATCGCGGCATAGTTCACCGCGTCCTTGGGTGATGTGGAACCGTCAGTATGGACATCCAGGGTCAGTCGTTCCTGCTGGTCTTTCGATGCCGGAAGGGATTGAACATCGAAGGTTACGCTGGTCACCGGATTATAAACCGCATCCAAAAAGATGGTACCGATAGGGACATCGGGGAGCTTGTTTGTTTCAGCCGCCACGTACCCCTTACCACGGTTGACACGGACTTCCATCTTGACCTCTTTTTCGCCGTTGAGAGTGCAGATTTCCAGATCCGGATTTAAGACCTCAAACTGGTCTGTCTCCTTGCCAATTTCACTGGCTTTAATGATACCTTCGCCTTTAAGAACTACGGTGGTCGGACTTGGCTTCAACTCGTTTAGCTTGAACCTGACCTGCTTGAGGTTAAGTACAATATCGGCCACATCTTCTATTACACCCGGAATTGTTGAGAAGTCGTGAAGCACACCATCGATTTTGATGGAGGTTATTGCTGCGCCCGGGATAGCGGTCAGCAGTATCCTGCGCATGCCGTTCCCCAGCGTAATGCCATAGCCTCTCTCCAATGGCTCCACGACAAGAGTCACGTGCCGGTCGTCGTGTTCCTCTACAGTAAGATTATGCTGATCGTCCCTACCTGCCATTCAAATTTCCTTCCCTTGCACGTTATTTGGAATATAATTCAACTACGAGCTGCTCGTTTACTTCTTCGGGTATTTCGTCCCGCTGAGGCCTAGCCAGAAAAACACCCGTCAACTTAGCTTTGTCTAATTGTAACCAGGGCATCTGGTTATCATCAGTAATACGCCGCATGGCGTTGTGAATGACTTCCAATTTCTTGCTTTTTTCCCGGGCCCTGATCATGTCTCCCGGCTTGAGAATGTATGACGGAATGTTGACTACCCGGTCATTAACAATGAAGTGCTTGTGGCTCACTAACTGCCGGGCAGCACGTCGCGTCGGTGCCAAACCTAGACGGTAGAGTGTATTGTCCAACCGGGATTCCAGCAAAATCAAAAGATTATGCCCCGTAGGGCCTTCCTGTGATGCCGCCTTCTTGAAATAATTTCTGAACTGTCGTTCCAGGACACTGTAGAGGTGCTTCATCCTCTGCTTCTCACGCAGCTGCAATCCGTAGTTGGAAATCTTCCGTCTTAAGGTGCTGCCATGCTGCCCTGGAGGATAGCTTTTCCTTGGCGAGGCGAACTTGGGCGATTCAAAAACCGGATAGTCCAACCGCCGAACGACTTTACCACGTGGTCCCAGGTACTTTGCCATTACTTCAATTACCCTCTCTTATACCCTGCGACGTTTTGGCGGACGGCAACCATTATGCGGTATGGGTGTTACATCCTTGATGGCGTTGATCTCCAGCCCAGCTACCTGGAGTGACCGTATAGCGGCCTCGCGCCCACTCCCCGGACCCTTAACTCTAACCTCCACGGTAGTCAGACCCAGGTCCATGGCTTCCTTAGCTGCCAGCATGGCGGCTTGCTGAGCCGCAAAGGGTGTGCTCTTGCGCGATCCCTTGAATCCGCTGGTCCCGCCGCTGGCCCACGAAATAACGTTACCAAAATTATTCGTTAGCGTGATAACGGTATTGTTGAATGTCGCCTTGATATAGGCAATGCCCTCCGGCTCTACCTGAACTTTCTTTTTCTTCTTCCGTCCCGCTGGTCTTGCTACCAAGGTTCGTCAACTCCTTTTCTGTTGAACTTCCATTGAGTGAATTAATTATTTGCTGCGGGTACCTATCCCGCGTTTCCGCCCTTTCCTTGTGCGCGCATTGGTGTGAGTGCGCTGACCATGTACGGGTAGACCTCGCCGGTGGCGGAGGCCACGATAACAGCCGATATCCATTAGTCGCTTGATATTCATGTTCATTTCCGTCCGTAGCTCACCCTCCACCTTGTGTTTCTCGGCAATAACAGTACGGATCGCCACTGCCTGCTGTTCGCTGAGATCGCGGACGGGCGTCTCAAGAGGTACTTTGGCCTCAGCGAGAATCTGGCGGGAACGCGAATGACCTATACCGTAAATATATGGCAGTGCATATTCCACAGTCTTATCACGGGGTAGATCCACTCCGGCAATTCGAGCCATAATCTAATGTCCTTTCCTAAGTTGGCAGGCCACCATTACCCCTGGCGCTGCTTGTGACGTCCGTGAACACAGATCACACGTACTACGCCTCCACGGCGAATCACCTTGCATTTAGCACAAATCTTTTTCACAGAAGCACGTACTTTCATTACCTTCCTGGTCCTTGCTGATACAGTGGTTACTTATAACGGTAGATGATTCGGCCTCGAGTCAGGTCATACGGCGACAGCTCCACCGTTACCGTATCTCCCGGCAAGATTTTGATAAAGTGCATCCGCATCTTGCCCGAGACATGAGCCAGGACCTCGTGACCATTCTCCAGGCGCACCCTGAAGGTGGCGTTGGGAAGTGTCTTGATGATAGTCCCATCTACCTGGATACCTTTTTCTTTTGCCATAGTATCAGTTCGTTTCGTACTCCGTCAACACCTCCGGGCCATTGGCGGTGATGACGATAGTGTGTTCAAAATGCGCCGATGGTTTACCATCAGCGGTGCAGACCGTCCAGCCGTCGTCCCGGGTGTAAACATCTTTAACACCCATATTGATCATCGGCTCGATGGCTAGACACATACCTTCCCGCAGTAGTGCACCGAATCCGGTTTGCCCGAAGTTGGGAATCTGCGGTTCCTCGTGTAGCCTGGCACCAACACCGTGTCCCACCAGTTCTCTGACTACGCCGAAACCCGCACTCTCGGCATGTTGCTGGACGGCATATCCAATATCACCCACGTTGGCGCCGGCCTGGGCCGCCGAAACACCGAGGTCAAGGCACTCCCGGGTCCTAGTTAACAGCTGCCATCGGGATTCGTCAATTTGGCCGACAGCAAAGGTGCGGGCATGATCGCCATAGTAGCCATCTTTTCGAGCACCCACGTCGATAGCCACAATCTGCCCTTCCTCTAGTGGTGTATCGTTGGGAATACCGTGGACCACCTCATCCTCGATGGAAATACACAGGGTGGCCGGATAGCCATACAATCCCTTGAAACCCGGCTCCGCCTTCTGGCGTCGAATATATGCCTCTGCGGCTGTGTCCAGCTCTATCAAGGTAACGCCGGGTTTGATCTTATCCGCCACCAACTGCAGCGTTTCGGCAACGATGCGACAGCTCCGCCGTATCTTCTCCACCTCTCTGGGGCTGCGTATATGAATCACGGAATGCTCTCAATTGCTAAAAACGCCGGCGGCCTCTGATCTTGCCGCTTTTCAAAAAACCGTCATAATGCCGCATTAACAGATGACTCTCGATCTGTTGCAGTGTATCCAGTCCGACACCCACAATAATCAGGAGGCTGGTACCTCCGAAGAAGCTTGCCAGGTCATAATTTATCCCCGTAGCCTTCATCAGTATATAGGGGAAGATGGCTACCAGTGCCAGAAAAATGGAACCGGGTAGGGTAACCCGGGTCAATATGTTATCGATATACTCCGCCGTCTTCTTACCCGGCCTTACACCGGGGATAAAGCCCCCCTGTTTCTTCATGTTATCCGCCACTTCCACTGGATTGAAGGCAATGGCGGTATAGAAGTAGGTAAAGAAAATGATAATTATCCCAAATATTATCCAGTAAATGGGATGAGATATGGAGAAAATGCTCATCAATCCCTGGACAAACGCACTATCACGAAAAGCAGTGCCCAGCGTGCTGGGAATGAACATGAAGGCCTGTGCAAATATAATGGGCATTACCCCCGCTGAGTTGATCCGTAGCGGGATATGGGTAGTCTGGCCACCGTAAACCTTACGCCCCACTACCCGCTTAGCGTACTGAACTGGGATCCTCCTGGTCCCCTGGGTCAGGCCTACCACTAGACCTACGATGATTATCATGATACCCAAAAGGATAACATCCAGCAAGATGTTGCGCAGCTGTTGGTTGATTAGAGTGATCTCTTTGAACAGCACATTTGGGGCTCTGGAGAGGATATTCACCATAATGATGAGAGAAATCCCGTTGCCAATGCCATGCTCAGTGATCTGCTCTCCCAGCCACATCATAAAGATAGTACCCGTTGTGACGGTAAGAACAGTCTGCAGCTGGAAGCCAATCCCTGGGCTGAGCACTACATTGCCGACGGGAGTATCCAGACCTTGTAGAAAAACCGCCACAGTAAAAGACTGGATAATGGAGATGGCTACTGTTCCGTAGCGGGTCAACTGGGTAATTTTCCGACGTCCTTCTTCACCCTCCCTCTGCAGTCGCTGGAAGTAGGGTACTACTGCCCCCATGAGCTGCAGGATGATCGAAGCGGTGATGTAGGGCATAATCCCCAAGGCGAAAACGGTTGCCTGGGCGAAGGCTCCCCCGCTGAACATATCGTATAAGCCCAACAACGTGTTGGCAAAACCCTGCATGGCAGCCTTGAGTGCTTCGCTGTTGATGCCCGGAATCGGGACATGGGCACCTACCCGGACGATGAATAGCAGACTCAGTGAGAAAAAGATACGCCGCCTGAGCTCGGGAATCTTGAAACTATTGGCGAATTTTTGGATCATCCGGTGACTACTCTCCGGGGCAGGACTACCACTTTTCCACCGGACTTTTCGACTTTCTCCCTCGCTGCTCTACTGAACTTATGAGCGGCTACTTCTACTGCGCTGGAAAGCTCTCCATCACCCAACACTTTCACCGGTACATCAGTGTGCTTGATGACACCCTGCTCCTTCAAGATTACCGGATCTACCTTCTTAATCTTCAGAGCGGCGATAGTTTCGAGATTGACTATCTGCAGCTCCCGCCTGAAGCGCGCGTTGGAAAAGCCGCGCTTGGGAATCCGTCGCTGAAGGGGCATCTGCCCCCCCTCGTACCACACCGGCCGCTTGGACCCGGAACGTGAATGCCACCCTTTATGACCACGTCCAGAGGTCTTGCCCAAGCCCGAGGCATAGCCCCGACCACGACGCTTCCGATCCCTCGACGATCCCCCGGCTGGCTTCAACTGAATAAGCGGGCTCACGCCTCTTCCACTTTCACCAGATGTCGAACTCGGGTGATCATACCGCGGATCGATGGGTGATCGGATTTCTCCACCGTCTGGTTCATGCGGCGGATACCCAAGGCCTTAAGGGTGTCCTTGGTCCGCTGAGGATATCCGATGCCGCTCTTGACCTGGGTAATCTTAATCTTTTTCTCCTTACGGGTCATCAACTGAAGAGCTCCTTCACCGAAACACCGCGCTTGCGGGCTACCTCAATAGCGTCTTTTAACGACGCAAGGGCCTGTTGCGTTGCACGAACCACATTAAGGGCATTGGTGGAACCGGTACACTTGGTCAGTACATCTGTATAGCCGGCTTGTTCGAGGACGGCCCGGATAGGTGCACTGGCAATGAGGCCGGTTCCCGGTGAGGCCGGCTTTAGCATGACTTTGCTGGCACCGAACTTGGCTATGATTTCATAGGGTATAGTACCGTTAATTATCGGCACCTTGAATAGGTTCTTCTTTGCGTTCTCCCTGGCCTTACCGATGGCCGCGGCTACCTCGTTGGCTTTGCCGAACCCGATGCCCACATGACCCTGGCCATCGCCCACGGTAACAATGGAATTAAAACTGAATCGCCGGCCTCCGGTGACCACCTTCGCCACCCGGTTGACACGGATGAGGTTCTCTTCCTTAAGGTCCAATTCTGATGGATTAATAGCCACGATACCGCCTATTTAGAAATTCAAGCCGCCTTCGCGAGCCCCGTCGGCGAAAGCTCTGATCCTGCCATGATAAAGATGCCCGCTGCGGTCAAAAACAACCTCCTTGATCTTCTTCTCCGCCGCCCGGTGACCAAGAACCCGACCGATTCGCTTGGCCACATCCGTCTTGCTACTGCCTGCTTGTACTTCGTCAGTGAGGGCCTTCTCAATGCTGGAAGCAGAAACCAAAGTCTGACCAGCCAGATCGTCCACCACCTGTCCGGTGATATGTTTAGCTGATCTGGTAACCACCAGCCGGGGCTTGCCTGTATACCGATTTATTCTACTCTTTACCCGCCGGCGTCGGCGCCGTTGCACTTCCAGCTTCTTAGCGTGCGACTTGATCATAGGGTAGAAGCTTTCGCACTAACGGTTTTTCCTGCCTTCCGCCGGACAATCTCGTCATGATAGCGCACACCCTTGCCCTTGTAAGGCTCCGGCTTGCGCAAAGACCTGATCTTCGCCGCTACTTGCCCCACCAGCTGACGGTCAATCCCTTTTACCACCACGGAGGTGTTCCTGTTTATTACTTCCAGTTCAATTCCCGGAGGAGCTTGGAAGTAAATCATGCATGAAAAGCCCAGGCTGAGTAGCACGTTGGGACCTTTCTGTTCCACTGTGTAGCCGATTCCTACCAGGTCCAGCTGTTTGGAGAATCCCTCACTTACGCCCTTGACCATGTTGGCCAGCAAGACACGGGTCAGTCCGTGTAACGCCCTATGGCGCTTCTCATCGGAAGCCCTGGTAACTACCAGTTCATTATCCTGCTTCGCAACGGAAATCCCCTCCTGGTATGTATATGAAAGATTACCCTTCGGCCCTTGGACGGTTACTGCGCGGCCTGATATCTTGACCGTTACCTCTTCAGACAAGGGTATCGGCTGTTTGCCAATATGCGACATCAGGCTTTACCACACATGACAAAGGACTTCCCCGCCCACTTTCAGTCGGTGGGCGATTTTATCAGAAATCACTCCCTTGGAGGTAGTAAGAATAGCGATTCCCAGGCCTCCCCGGACGCGGGGCAGATTCTTTGCCCTGACGTATATCCGGCGCCCCGGACGGCTTATACGAGAGATTCCCTCGATCACCGGTTCACCATTATGATCATAACTGAGAAAAATCCGGAGCATTCCCTGTTTGTTATCAGCCACCAGAATAAAATCCCGTATGAAATGCTCCTGCTTCAGGATCAGGCAGATCCGTTTCTTCAGGTTGGAGGACGGGACGTCCACCCAACGCTTATCCGCCTGCTGGGCATTCCGGATCCGGGTGAGCAAATCAGCGATGGAATCAGACATGGACATACAATCTAAACTCCTACCAACTGGCTTTGGTAATACCGGGTATCACGCCCTGCAAGGCCATTTCCCGGAAGCAGATCCGGCAAAGTCCATACTTGCGCAGATACCCCCGCGAACGGCCACAATTCTTGCATCGGTTGTATCGCCGGGTGGAGAACTTCGGTTTCTGCTGGGCCTTGATTATCAATGCTTTGCGTGCCACTAGCCTGTATCTCCTTCAGCAGATGGTTGGGACTGGGGTCTGGGACGAAAGGGAAAGCCCAGGGCTAGCAGGAGCTCATAGGCTTCCTCGTCTGTGTTAGCTGTAGTTACCACCGTAATATCCATGCCTCGAATCTGATCTATTTTATCATAATCAATCTCAGGGAAAATGATCTGCTCATTTATGCCGAAGCTGTAGTTCCCCCGGCCATCAAAGGATCGGTTGGGCATGCCGCGAAAATCCCTTATGCGCGGTACTGCCAGACTAACGAGACGATCCAGGAAGTCATACATCCTCTCCCCACGCAGGGTAACTTTAGCCCCCACGGGATCCCCAGCCCTTATCTTGAAGTTTGAGATGGGTTTCCTGGCATAGGTTATAACGCCTTTTTGTCCGCTGATAACCGCCAGGTCATCTAGGGCGCTTTTGAGCATGTTGGCGTCTTCTTTTGCATTACCAAGCCCCATGTTTAGAATGATTTTCTCAAGCCGGGGGACCTGCCATATGTTTTTGTAACCAACCTGCTTCTGGAGCGCCGGCAGGATTTCTTTCCGGTAAAGCTGCTTTAGGCGCGGCGCGTAGCCGTTGGTGGTACTCTTGGTCTTCGTCTCTGCTGTGGTTTTCGCCATTGCCGGATTTACTCGTTGACAGTTTCGCCGATTTTTTTTGCGAACCTTACCTTTTTACCATCTTCCAGTTGCGTATAGCCAACGCGTGTGGGAGTATTATTCACCACCAGCATGAGGTTAGAGATATGAATAGACGCTTCCCGTTCGATAATACCACCCTGGGGAATGCTTTGCGAAGGACGGGTATGGCGCTTGATGAAGTTGATGCCCTCCACGATGGCGCGATCCCGTTTAGGCATAACCTTGAGAACCTTGCCGGTCTTTCCCCGATAATTACCGGAAATGACCTTGACAGTATCACCTTTTTTAATCTTCATCTTCAGATCACCTCAGGGGCCAGGGAAATGATTTTCATGTACTTCTTTTCCCGGAGCTCTCTGGCCACCGGCCCGAAAACCCGGGTCCCCCGAGGCTCTAGGAACTGATTAAGCAGCACCGCTGCATTCTCATCAAACCGGATATAGGAGCCATCAGACCGACGTACTTCTTTCCTGGCACGTACTACCACCGCCTTCGATTTCTCTCCCTTCTTCACCATACCACCAGGTATAGCTGACTTAATGGTTACTACGATCAGATCACCCAGACTGGCATAGCGACGGTGAGAACCTCCCAAAACCCGGATACATAGAACCTCCTTAGCGCCCGTGTTGTCAGCTACTTTCAGCCGGGACTCCTGTTGTATCATGCCTCAACCTCAACCTCGGTTTCAACAGCGGGATGGGTTACTTCTAGGACGCGCCAGCGCTTGAGCTTGCTCAAGGGTCTGATGGCCACAATGATGACTTGATCACCGACTTGGCAGACATTCTGCTCGTCATGGGCATAGTACTTCTTAGTCCTGGTTACATATTTCCGATAGATTGGGTATGCATACCGGCGGGTCACCAAGACAACGGCAGTCTTATCCATTTTATTACCAACTACCTCGCCGGCAAGTCGTCTCCTGCTTGATCGGGTCGTTGCCATCAGCTATTCAGTCCTTGCTTGGCGGCGTTCCAACTCATATTCCCGTAGCAAGGTCTTGACCTGAGCGACTTCGCGGCGGGTTCGGAGAATCTCATGGGGATTTTCCAACTGCTGCAGTGCTTTCTGGAATCTTAGGTTAGTAAGCTCTTCCTCCAGCTCCTGCAGGTGCTTCCGCAGATCCTCGAGTGACATTGCCAGTAGCTCTTCCCTGATCACGCCTCCGCCTCCCGTCGGGCGACCATTTTGGTCTTTATAGGCAGTTTGTGAGAACACAGCCGGAAAGCCTCTATTGCCAGCTCTTCACTTACGCCCTCGATCTCAAACAGAATTCGGCCGGGCTTAACCACACATACCCAGTACTCCGGTGAGCCCTTACCCTTGCCCATGCGGGTCTCGGCCGGCTTCTGGGTAACGGCCTTGTCTGGAAAAATGCGAATCCACATACGGCCGAACTTCCTGACTTTTCGGGCAATAGCTACCCGGCCCGATTCAATCTGCCGGCTGGTAATCCATCCGTTTTCCAACGCCTTAAGCCCATACGTGCCGAAGGCAACCGCATCGCCCCTGGCGGCCATCCCTTTGCGATTACCCCGGTGTGGTTTGCGATACTTTACTTTTCGTGGCGCTAACATGATTTAATTCTTGTAAGTTGAAGTTTTGGTGATTACCTCACCATTGCAGATCCATACTTTAATCCCGATCTTACCACCAGTGGTTCTAGCTTCTACCATCGCATAGTCAATGTCGGCACGGAGAGTATGTAAGGGCACGCGTCCTTCCCTGAAAGTCTCGGTTCGGCTCATCTCGGATCCACCCAATCGGCCAGATAGGCAAATCCGGATACCTTCCGCACCCATGCGCATAGTGGACTGGATAGATTTCTTGGCCGCTCGACGGAAGGAGATCTTTTTTACCAGCTGCTGGGCAATGCTTTCGCCAACCAACCTAGCATCCAGTTCAGGTCGTTTGACCTCACTGACATTTAGCTGCACTTCCTTACCCAACAGGCGGTGGATCTCACTCCTGAGACGTTCCACCTCTTCACCGCCCCGGCCAATAACTATCCCTGGGCGGCTCGTATGAATTGTGATTGTCACTTTTTTCGGGGTTCGGCTGATCTCCACCTTGGAAACACCGGCATTGTTCAGGCGATGCTGGATATACCGGCGCAGAATAATATCTTCCCCGAGTTTATCGGCAAAATTCTGCTCGTCAAACCAGGTGGAGAGCCAAGTCTTGTTGATCCCTAGCCGAAATCCGATTGGATTAGTTTTCTGACCCAACGTCCATGCTCCGATTTTTTCTCAGGATCCTTTTTCCGCTACTACCACCGTCAGATGGCTGGTGCGCTTAAGGATGCGATTAGCCCGCCCCCTGGCTCGCGCCCGCCAGCGCTTGAAGGAGGGACCGCCATCAACGTAAGCAGTTTTAACGTACAGGCTGTTCACATCCACCTCCTTGGCCTCCGGCGCATTCATCACGTTGGCAATGGCCGAATGGAGGGCCTTCTCAATGAACTCCGACGCCTTAGTAGGCGAAAAATGGAGCACATTTAGAGCCTGGTTCACGTCCTTGCCACGTACTAGCTGCAACACTCGGTCGATCTTGCGGTGTGATTGACGCAGATACCTGGCTCTGGCTATTCCCTCCACTCTTATACCACCTTTTTCTTGTCTGGGTGGCCTCGGAAAATCCGTGTCGGGGCGAATTCTCCTAGCTTATGGCCTACCATGTTCTCCGATACAAATACTGGAATAAACTTATTCCCATTATGCACTGCAAAAGTGTGACCGACAAATTCTGGTGTTATTGTGGAACGCCGAGCCCAGGTTTTAATCACTTTTTTCTTCTTGGATTTGCTCAGATCTTCCACCTTCCGGACGAGTTTATCAGATACATAAGGACCTTTTCTTACCGAGCGCGCCATCCTGCTAGCTCCTTCGTTTCACAATGTAACGATCCGACGGATGGTTCTTTCTCCTAGTCTTGTATCCCTTTGCAGGTATACCCTTGGGAGAGACCGGGTGGCGGCCACCCGAAGCTTTCCCTTCTCCACCGCCCATGGGATGATCCACGGGATTCATAGCTACTCCGCGTACCTTAGGCCTCCGCCCTAGCCAGCGGGAACGACCTGCCTTTCCCCGGTTAACGCTTTCGTGACTCTTGTTGCCAACCTCTCCAATGGTGGCAGCACAGTTTTCATGAAGCATACGGATTTCCCCAGAGGGGAGTTTCAAGGTCACCAAGGACTCTTCTTTGGCTATGATACGGGCTCCAGTGCCAGCGCTGCGAGCCAGTTGGCCGCCCTTGCCAGGCTTCAATTCAATATTATGGATCATAAGCCCTGCCGGAATCCTGGCCAGGGGCATGGAGTTACCAGGCCTCAAGGGTGCCCTTTCCCGGGAGGCGATCACCTTGTCCCCCACTTTGATCCCATCTGGTGCCAGAATATACCGCTTCTCTCCATCTATATACTGGACAAGGGCGATCCGGCAGCTGCGGTTGGGATCATACTCAATAGTACGCACGCTGCCTTCAATATCTACCTTGTCCCGCTTGAAATCAATAATGCGGTAATGACGCTTGTGCCCGCCGCCACGACGCCTTACAGTTATGCGCCCCCGGCTGTTACGTCCACCGGACTTGCGGAGTGGTTCGGTAAGCGATTTCTCAGGGGTATCGACGGTCAACTCCTCAAACGTGGACATGGACATGAACCGCTGGCCGGGAGTAATAGGCTTCATAGTCCGTGTGGGCATGGCTACCCGGTCCCTTCCGTGCCGAATAGATCAATTTTCTGACCTTCTGCTAGGGTAATGATAGCCCGCTTCCAGTGAGAGCGCCGTCCCTGAGTCCGAATGGTGCGGCCTTTACTCCGCATGGTCATACTCTTGCTCTTGCCCACTCGATTCTGAGTGGCTACTTTCATTACCTTCACATCGAATTTTTTTTCAACCGCCGCCTTTATCTCATGCTTATTCGCCAATGGATGTACCTCAAAAGCAAATTTTCCCTGCTCTTCTTCCAGACGGCTCATTTTCTCGGTGACTAGAGGTCTGGCGATGATATAATTCTTTAGTGACATATCACGAGCCCAGCGCAGTATTTATCTTCTTAATCCCCTCTTTATCAATCAGGAGGTAATCAGAAGACCATACGTCATAGGTAGACACGTCCGCAGCCGACTTAACCCGGACATCAGGGAGGTTCCTCGCAGCTAGCCACAGCTCGTCAGAAGGTGTTCCCGCCAATACCATGACTCGTTTACCTCTCAGTCCCAGCGCCTCCAGCGCCGAAGCCATGATCCTGGTCTTATGGTTTTCCAATTTAAGGGCTTCAACTACAATAATGCGTTCTTCCTGCTGCATGGTTGAAAGTACCGATTTCCGCGCTAGGGTTCGAACTTTGCGGTTGACCTTGAGACTGTAAGAACGCGGTTTGGGACCGAACACCACTCCGCCACCACGCCTGATTGGGGTACGTATATCACCGACCCGCGCCCGGCCAGTTCCCTTCTGCCGCCATAACTTGGCACCACTACCTTTCACTTCGGCTCGGGTCTTGGTGTTAGCAGAACCTTGGCGATTGTTAGCCAATTCCGACTTGACTGTCAGATACACGGCGTGCTCGCGGGGCTCGATCCCAAAAACTTCCTTTTTCAGGTCCACCTGACTACCCGTGCTGGAACCATCCAGTTTGCGTACTTCGACTCTCATTACTGTTTCGTTATTGTAACGGTACCGTACCTGGGTCCGGGTATCGCCCCCATTACAAGCAGTTGGTCAGCCTCGGGAATCACCTTCACCACTTCCAAATTGGTTACGGTGCACCTGGAGTTGCCACTGCGCCCTGCCATCTTCAGCCCTGGCCAGACTCGTGAAGGGTCCGAGCTGGCACCAATGGAACCACCGGCACGCAGTTGATCCTTTTTCCCGTGTGAAGCGTGACCGCCGTGAAAACCATAGCGCTTCATTACGCCAGTAAAACCTTTGCCTTTTGAAGTGCCAGTCACCTTAACCAAGTCTCCTGGAGAAAATATCTCCACGGTAATCTTATCACCGGGCTTGTATTCCTTGGATGTGCGGAATTCCCGCAGCACCCGGGCCGACTTGATACCAGCTTTTTGGAAGTGTCCCAGTAGTGGCCGAGAGGTTTTGTTTTCCTTGCGTTCGCCAAACGCTAGCTGGATCGCCTGATAGCCATCATTCTCCCTGGTTTTAACCTGGCATACAGTACAGGGTCCGGCATGAATCACCGTAACGGGAATATCCATACCCGATTCATTAAAAATACGGGTCATCCCCAGTTTTATGCCGATAAGTGATGTCATCCTCAGGCCCGAATCTCGATATCCACACCAGCCGGTAAATCCAGCTTCATCAGGGCATCCACCGTCTTGGCTGTGGAGTTATGGATGTCAATTATCCTTTTATGGATCCTGGTCTGGAACTGCTCTCTGGACTTCTTGTCCACGTGGGGAGAGCGATTCACCGTGACGATCGTCCGCTGAGTCGGGAGAGGAATCGGACCGGAGACCAGAGCACCGGTGTTTTTCGCCGTCCGAACGATTTTTTCCGTGGACTTATCCAGAAGGATATGGTCGTAGGCTTTTAGACTAATGCGTATTTTCTGACCGGCCATATTTTCAAATCGGTAGTTATACGATTACTCGATCACATCAGTTACCACGCCGGCACCCACGGTATGCCCACCTTCACGGATGGCAAACCGCAACTCCTTGTCCATGGCTATCAAAGTGATCAACTCCACTTCCATGTTCACATTATCACCCGGCATCACCATCTCCACACCCTCCGGCAAACTCACCGAACCCGTCACATCCGTCGTACGGAAATAAAACTGCGGACGATAACCATTGAAAAACGGCGTGTGGCGACCGCCCTCCTCCTTCTTCAAAACGTAAACCTCCGCCTTGAATCGAGTATGAGGCGTGATCGACCCCGGCTTGGCCACCACCATACCACGTCGCAAAAATTCCTTGTCAATACCGCGCAGCAGCAATCCAACATTATCTCCCGCCTCTCCCTGATCCAGAAGCTTCCGGAACATCTCAACTCCCGTAACCACCGTCTTCTCGTGAGCTCCCAAACCGATGATCTCCACCTCTTCGCCTACCTTGATCAAACCTTGCTCAACTCGGCCCGTCCCAACCGTGCCACGGCCCGTGATCGAAAATACGTCCTCCACCGGCATCAAAAACGGCTTGTCCACCGCACGCTTTGGCGTCGGAATATGCGTGTCCACCGCCTCCAGCAACTCAAGCACCGGCTCTGCCGTCGGACCAGTACCATCGCTGTTGAGAGCCTCCAGAGCCGAACCGCGAATAATCGGAATATCATCTCCAGGAAACTCGTACTGGTTCAAAAGATCACGGAGCTCAACCTCAACCAACTCCACTAACTCCTCGTCATCCACCATGTCAACCTTGTTGAGAAATACCACTATGGAGGGCACGTTCACCTGTCGGGCCAGTAGGACGTGCTCACGCGTCTGTGGCATCGGGCCGTCTGCCGCACTCACTACCAGAATCGCACCGTCCATCTGGGCCGCGCCAGTGATCATGTTCTTGATGTAGTCCGCATGGCCCGGACAGTCCACGTGCGCGTAGTGGCGGTTCTCCGTCTCGTACTCCACATGCGCCGTCTGGATCGTGATACCACGCTCCCGCTCCTCCGGGGCATTGTCAATCGAATCAAACGGAATAAACTGAGCCAAACCACGCTTGCTCAATATATGCGTGATCGCCGCCGTCAGCATCGTCTTGCCGTGGTCCACATGACCAATCGTCCCAATGTTCACGTGCGGCTTTGTCCGTACAAACTTTTCCTTACCCATGTGTCAATCCCTTCTTACCTATTAGGTTAGGACACTAATTTGCCCTGGATGCGTTCCATAATGCGATCCCTTATCGGTTCAGGCACCTGCATGTAGCGGGAAAACTGCATGGTAAAAATAGCCCGACCCTGTGTGAGAGAGCGCAGGTCCGTAGCATACCCGAACATTTCCACCAAGGGTGCTTCCGCCCGGACAACCTGGGCATCTTTACGTTTTTCCATCCCTTTGATATGTCCCCGGCGGCTGGTGAGATCGCCCATCACATCACCGAGATAGTCATCCATCACTACCACTTCCAGATCCATAAGGGGTTCCAACAGCACGGGGTCAGCGTTCCTGACCGCCTCCTGGACCGCCATGGATCCTGCGGTTTTGAAAGCCATCTCCGACGAGTCTACCTCATGATAGGAACCGTCGTAAAGCTCGACGATGATATCTTCCACAGGGTATCCCGCCAGCACTCCGTTCTTCAACGCCTCCTGTACTCCCCGGTCAACCGATCGTATAAACTCTTTTGGTATAGTCCCACCGGTAATCTGATTCACAAACTTGTAGCCCTTGCCAGATTCATTCGGTCTGACCCGGATGAAGCAGTGACCGTACTGCCCGTGGCCACCACTCTGGCGGATAAACTTTCCTTCAGCTTCGGCATCAGCGGTAATACTCTCCTTATAGGCCACTTGGGGAGCACCGATATTGGCGCGAACTTTAAACTCCCGCTTAAGACGGTCAATAATGATTTCCAGGTGAAGCTCTCCCATTCCGGCGATGATAGTCTGGCCGGTCTCTTCATCGGTGCTGATCTGGAAGGTGGGATCTTCTTCAGCAAGCTTGGACAATCCTTCAGATAAGACATCGCTGTCAGCCTTGGACGCCGGTTCTACTGCCACTCTGATGACTGGCTGGGGGAACTCCATTCGTTCGAGAACGACGGGATTATTCTCATCAGTGAGGGTATCTCCGGTACGGGTATTCTTAAGACCAACGATGGCTGCTATTTCACCAGTGGATACCATGTGACGCTCTTCACGCTTGGCGGCGTGCATGAGCATAAGGCGTCCTACGCGCTCCCTTTTGCCGGTATTTGCATTCAAGATAAAGTCTCCGGTCTTTATCTGCCCCGAATAAACTCTGAAAAAAGTGAGTCTTCCCACATATGGATCGGTCATGATCTTGAATGCCAGACCACTGAATGGCGCTTCATCTGTAGGCTCTCGCTTGATCGGCTTATGGGAATTGATATCATAGCCCACAACCGCACCGACTTCCCTCGGTGAGGGAAGGTAGTCCACCACAGCATCGAGGAGCCGCTGAATCCCCTTGTTCTTAAAGGCAGCTCCACAGAGAGTGGGTACTAGTGTGCCATCGATACACGCCTTGCGGATAGCCAGTCGGACCTCTTCACCCGTAATACTCTCCCCGGCCAAGTACTTTTCCATCAGGTGTTCATCATATGAGGCGAGTTCCTCTAGCAGATGACGCCGCCATTTATCAGCCTCCTCTAGCATATCACTGGGAATGTCGCTGTATTCGAAGTGCCGGCCATATTCATCCACATAGAGAATGGCTCGCATGTTGATTAAATCAACTAAACCAGTGTAGAGGTCTCCGGTACCGATGGGCAGCACTATCGGCACCGGATTGGCTCCCAGACGCTCTTTCATCATACTCAGGACATTATAGAAATCAGCACCAGTCCGATCCATTTTATTCACGAAAGCGATCCGGGGAACACGATACTTGTCTGCCTGGCGCCATACGGTCTCCGACTGGGGTTCCACGCCCCCTACGGCACAGAAAACAGCGATGGCACCATCAAGGACGCGCAGAGAACGCTCTACTTCCACAGTAAAATCAACATGGCCGGGTGTATCTATGATATTGATGCGATGGCCGTCCCAGAAGCAGGTAGTCGCGGCCGATGTAATGGTTATGCCTCGCTCTTTCTCCTGATCCATCCAATCCATCGTGGCCGCCCCATCATGGACCTCACCCATCCGATGAACTCTTCCTGTGTAGTAAAGGACACGCTCAGTAGTGGTAGTCTTACCGGCATCGATATGGGCCATGATCCCAATGTTACGAACGTGTTCTAGAGCTATTTTCTCCATGAGTTGAAAAAATTTTCAGCTGTTTGAATCTATCTGAAGTGAGCGAAGGCCTTGTTCGCCTCAGCCATCCGGTGAGAGTCTTCCCGTTTTTTAACCGCCCCGCCATCGTTGTTGGCGGCGGCTATGAGCTCGGCAGCTAGTCGCTCGGCCATGGTGCGCCCTTTACGTTGGCGCGCGAAATGAATGATCCAGCGCATAGCCAGCGCCTGCCGTCTCTGGCCACTTACCTCCATCGGCACCTGATAAGTGGAGCCACCGATACGCTTCGATTTGACTTCCAGCATAGGCCCCACATTTCCCAAAGCCTTCTTAAAAATTTCCACTCCATCAGCCTTGGCCTGCTTCTTGATCGTGTCCATTGCATGATAGAAAATAGACTCAGCAAGCGATTTCTTGCCCTGCTGCATCAGGTTATTTATGAACCTAGCCACCACGAGGTCGTTATAAACGGGATCGGGTGTTAGTTCTCTACGTTCCGGTTGACGCCGTCTGGGCATATTCAGCTCTTTGGTTTCTTGGCTCCGTAGCGGGAACGACTAGTCATCCGATCCTCCACTCCGGCTGTATCCAGCACGCCGCGGATAATATGGTAGCGGACACCAGGCAAGTCTTTTACCCGCCCGCCTTCAATCAGAACAATGGAATGCTCCTGGAGGTTGTGCCCTTCACCGGGAATGTATGCCGTAACTTCAACCGTATTGGTGAGACGTACGCGGGCTACTTTCCGTAAGGCGGAATTAGGCTTCTTGGGCGTAGTAGTATACACTCTGGTACAGACTCCCCTTTTCTGGGGATTTCCCCGCAGGGCTGGAGTGGACTTGCGTTTCAATTCACGTCTCCGCCCCTTGCGAACGAGCTGATTTACCGTCGGCACTATTCCTCCAATTCTATTAGAATATAGCTTCTCAAGTTAGGTAAATAGCTTTCTTAATGTCAACGAACTTAGGAGTGTTACTTTATATGGCGGCCTATGCATTAATAACGGATTCCGATGCTATCGGGACCTCTTCCTCCTCCTGTTCCACAGGTTCCGGATCCGGATTAGCTACCAGAATATTTCGGAAACTAGCCAATCCCGTACCAGCCGGGATCAGCCGGCCCATTACGATATTCTCCTTCAATCCTCGTAGGTAGTCGGTCCTCCCCTCTACCGCTGCATCAGTTAACACCCGGGTGGTCTCTTGGAATGAAGCAGCGGAGATGAAACTCTCCGTGTTCAACGATGCCCTGGTGATACCTAGCAGCAACGGCTGAAAAGTGGCTGGCTTTGCAGCCCGTGTTTTGGCAGGCGTCTTCCCATCAGTCTTCAAGGCTTTGTTTATGGCATTGACTTCCGCCTTTGGATGAGCTTTTTCCTCTTCCAGTTCTGAATCACCGCCGTTGGTAATCACAACCTTACGTTTGAGCTCACGGTTGATCTGGTTGATTACAAAGCGATTCAACCGGTCACCTCGAAGAACACCAGCATCACCTGGATCGTTAATGCGCACCTTCTGCATCATCTGACGCACGATCACCTCAATGTGCTTGTCATTGATTCGCACACCCTGGAGGCGGTAAACCTCCTGGATCTCGTTCACCAGGTACTCCTGCACCTTGGCCGGTCCCCTGATCTGGAGAATATCCTGCGGTGCCACCGATCCGTCGCACAGACGGTCGCCAGCCTGCACAAAATCCCCTTCGTGCACAATCACGTGCTTCCCGTAGGGAATATTATACTTCATCTTTGAACCATCGGGGCTTTCAATCACCATCTCTCGAATTCCACGGCGGGTTCGACCGAACTTTACGTGCCCATCGATCTCGGTAACGACCGCTGGATTTGAAGGCTGCCGAGCCTCAAAGAGTTCCGCTACTCGTGGCAATCCGCCGGTGATATCCCTGGTTTTACCGATCTCACGAGAAATCTTCACTAGAATCTGACCAGCTTCCACCCGGCTTCCGTCTTTTGCCATCAGGGTAGACTTTATCGGAAGAACTGATCCGCCACCAGTGATCACCTCGCCGTTGTCATCGATGATTTCGATGTGAGGACTGAGATTCCGGTTCTTGGACTCCACAATAACAGCCATCTTCTTACCGCCTTCAACGGCTTCTTCTACATAGGTCTCGCCTTCGATCATATCCACAAAGCGAATCCTACCGCTGCGGCGGGCAAGAATTACATCGGTATAGGGATCCCAGGCAAGAAGCGTGTCGCCGATATCCACTTCCTGACCCTCGACTACTGTGATCCTAGCACCATAAGGTACCGTGAGGGTGGAAAGAATCCGCTTGTTCTCATCAACGATTTCCATCTTGCCATTACGAACCAGAGCTATCCGGGAAAGCTGGCCGTTATTCTCGACCTCAGCAAAATCAAAGTTCTCGGAGAAGCGAATTGTGCCCGCTTTCTTGGCATATATTTCCGACTGTTCGATGATGCGAGCAGCTGTACCGCCGATGTGGAAAGTACGCAGTGTTAGCTGGGTGCCCGGTTCCCCGATGGATTGGGCGGCGATGATACCTACTGAATCACCGATGTTCACCTTCCGCCCGGTGGCCAGGTTAGTTCCGTAGCACATCTGACACAGACCGTATTCCTTCTCACACGTGAGGACCGAGCGAATACGCACCCCTTCCACGCCGGCATCCGAGATTTTCCTGCCCAGGGATCGGTCAACCAGGCTCCCGGTCTTGGCCAATACCTCCCCGCTATCAGGATGAATTACATCTTCTAGGATAACTCGCCCGATTATGCGGTCTTCCAGCGGCTCTACAATTTCCTCCCCATCCTTTAAGTCAGTTACTGTAAGCCCCTGGATGGTGCCGCAGTCTTCAATGGTTATAACCACATCCTGGGCCACATCCACCAGTCGGCGGGTGAGATATCCGGCATCTGCTGTCTTAAGGGCGGTGTCAGCCAAACCCTTCCGGGCTCCGTGGGTGGAAATGAAGTATTCCATCACCGAGAGCCCTTCTTTGAAGTTTGACTTGATGGGATTCTCGATGATCTCGTCTTTAGTGCCGGCAAGACTCTTCTGAGGCTTGGCCATCAATCCGCGCATACCGGCTAGCTGTTTGATCTGATCCTGACTGCCACGAGCGCCGGAATCGGCCATCATATATACCGGATTGAAACCCTCACGTTCCTCTTCCAGTCGTCTCATCATACTACCGGCTACAGCGTTTGTGGCGTGAGTCCAGATATCGATGATCTTGTTGTATCGCTCCCCCTCCGTTAGAATCTGGCGATCGAATTTCCGCTGGACATCCCTCACTTCTTGAGCGGCTTTTTCAATAATACTATGCTTCTCTTCAGGAATTAGAATATCCGAAAGGGCGATGGAGGCTCCGCTCCGTGTGGCAAACTCAAAGCCCATATTTTTTAGGCGATCCAGAAATGCCACGGTCTGGTAGTTACCTAGCCGCTGGAAGCTCTGGCCAACTATACGCTCCAGGCTCTTTTTAGTAATCATTTCATCAAAGTAGCCTAACTCGGGCGGCACGATAGAGTTGAAAACGATGCGCCCAACCGTGGTGTCCTTATACCACTGCCCGTCCAACCGGACGTTCACGATTGCGTGGAGGTCTACTTCATCGTTTTCCCACGCAACGCGGGCTTCGTCAAAGGAGTAGAAGCACTTGCCCTCGCCCTTGGCATTTTTGCGGCTGCGCGTTAGGTAATAGTACCCGAGCACCATGTCTTGTGATGGGATAGCGATGGGATTACCATGAGCGGGATGGAGAATGTTGTGGCTGGATAGCATGAGAACCCAGGCTTCCATCTGGGCTTGGGCTGATAAAGGAACATGTACTGCCATCTGGTCGCCGTCAAAATCGGCATTGAAGGCGGCACACACCAGTGGATGCAGCCTGATAGCACGCCCGTCAACTAGTACTGGCTGGAAAGCCTGGATACCCAGACGGTGCAACGTGGGAGCCCGGTTTAGAAGCACTGGATGGTCCCGGACCACATATTCCAGGACCTTCAGAACTTCCGGTATTTTCTGGTCAACCATCATCTTAGCACCGCGCGGAGTCTTGGCATAGCCCCTGAGCATTAGTTCCCGAATAACAATGGGCTTGAACAGCTCCATAGCTATCTCTTTTGGCAGGCCGCACTGGTGCAGCTGGAGTTCCGGCCCTACCACTATAACCGAGCGACCGGAGTAATCTACTCGTTTGCCCAGAAGGTTCTGCCGGAAGCGGCCCTGTTTCCCCCGGAGCATATCGCTAAGTGATTTGAGGGGCCGCCGGGTGCCGCTGCGCACAGCCGTCCCGCGCCGGGCATTATCAAACAGGCTGTCCACCGCCTCCTGGAGCATGCGCTTCTCATTGCGCAGGATCACATCCGGCGCCTTGATTTCAAGCAGCTGCTTCAAGCGGTTGTTTCGGATAATTATCCGGCGATAGAGGTCATTCAAATCCGAAGCCGCAAAGCGCCCACCTTCAAGTGGTACCAGAGGCCGCAGCTCCGGCGGGATAACGGGGAGAGCGGTGAGAACCATCCACTCGGGCTTATTCGGTATCGATCGCTCCCGTCGAGGATCAAACATCTTCATCACCCTGAGCCGTTTCAGGGCGTCTTCGGCCTTCTGTACGGAACGTGCCTCGTTTGCCACTTTCGTCAGCTCGTCAACCAGCACGGGAATGTCCAGACGTCGTAGCATAATCCGAATCGCTTCTCCACCCATAACTGCCTGAAAATAGTTGCCTATCTCCCGCTCCTCCTCGGAAACAGACTCCGGGCCGAACTCCGTATCCAGGGCTAGATATTCATTTTCATCAACAAGATCGCCATACTCTTTACCCGAAAGGCCTGCGTGAAGGACGACATATTTTTCATAATATATGACCTGCTCCAACTCCTTAGTGGAGTAACCAAGTAGGTAGCTGAGCTTGCTGGGAATAGACTTAAGGTACCAGATATGGGCCACCGGTACGGCTAGGGTAATATGGCCCATACGCTCCCGACGTACCCTCTTTCGGGTTACCTCTACGCCGCAACGGTCGCAGATAATTCCGCGATATCTGATTCGTTTATACTTCCCGCAATGGCATTCCCAGTCTTTGACTGGACCGAAAATTCGCTCACAGAAAAGGCCGTCTTTTTCCGGTTTATAAGAGCGGTAATTGATGGTCTCCGGCTTGAGAACCTCACCGTATGACTGATTAAGTATCATCTCGGGGCTCATCAGACTAAGCGTGATGGACCGGATATCCTGCTTTGAAGTTGGTTGTGTCGGCTTGATGTAAACCAAAGTTACTCCCAGTTAGTCTAAGGTGATGTTCAGACCAAGCCCTTGAAGCTCTTTAAGCAGCACATTGAATGACTCAGGCATGCTGGGCTTAGGTGTGTTTTCACCTTTTACGAGTGTATTATATAGCTTTGACCGGCCCTCCACATCGTCAGACTTTACAGTCAGAAGTTCTTGGAGGGTGTAGGCTGCGCCGTAGGCCTCCAAGGCCCAGACCTCCATTTCACCGAAGCGTTGGCCACCGAACTGAGCTTTGCCTCCCAGTGGTTGCTGGGTGATAAGTGAGTAAGGACCTGTGGATCGGGCGTGCATCTTGTCATCCACCTGGTGGCTCAGTTTCATCATGTAAATAACTCCCGCAGTGACGGGATTTTCAGTGCGTTCCCCGGTGCGTCCATCCCTTAAGTATACCTTGCCATTGGAAGGCAGTCCAGCCGCTGCCATCTCCTGCTGCACCTCATCGATGGTGGCACCGTTAAACACCGGTGAAGAATACAATTTATTCAACCTGAAACCGGCCCAGCCAAGCATGGTCTCATACAGCTGACCCACGTTCATCCGGGAGGGTACACCGAGGGGATTAAGCACAATATCCACTGGCGTCCCATCCTCCATAAAAGGCATATCCTCTTCAGGTACAATCACCGAGACGATCCCCTTATTCCCGTGACGACCAGCCATCTTATCACCCACGGATATTTTGCGCTTGTTGGCGATATAAACCTTGGCCAACTTTAAAACACCAGGCTGAAGCTCGTCGCCGATGCGGATCTTGAAAATGTCCCTCTCCAGCTCGTCCTCAAGGTCCTTCAGAGCCTTCTTATGGCCCTCCAAAACATCTAAAATCTTCCCCCAAATCCTGGCATCATCCACCCATTGCGATTTGAGACTCAGGCGGTCGAAGTCCAAACCTGATACCTTGGCATCAGTGAGCTTGGTCTTGGCCTTGATGAGTGTCCGGTTCGTCCCCAGATCGCGGATTCCACCGGAAAGCTGGCCGATCATCAGCTGTTTGATCAGTAGATTACGTTTCTCTAAAAAAGCAATGCGTTCTTTCCGGGCCTGGGCTTGAAGTACTTCGATCTGCTGCTTATCCTCTACCCTGCTGTGTGTACTTTTACGCTCGAACAACTGGGTTTTGATAACAGTTCCTCTGACTCCGGAATCACATCGCTTGGAAGTGTCTTTCACATCGCCAGCCTTCTCACCGAATATAGCTCGCAGTAGCTTTTCTTCCGGCGTGGGATCGGTTTCTCCTTTCGGTGTAACTTTTCCGATCAGAATATCACCCGGTTTGACCTCAGCGCCCACGCGGATAATTCCGTTTATATCCAGATTCCTGGTGGCCTCTTCGCTGACATTAGGGATTTCGTTAGTTAGCTCCTCAGCCCCGCGCTTGGTATCCCTTACCTCCATCTCGGACATCTTGATGTGGATCGAAGTCAGGATGTCTTCTTTGAGTAGACGCTCATTAATAACAATTGCGTCCTCGAAGTTATATCCCCGCCATGGCATGAAGGCGACTAACAGATTGCGGCCAAGGGCAAGTTCACCCTGGTCAGTCGCGCACCCGTCGGCCAATAGGACTCCCTTCTTTAGCTTCTGACCCGGATGTACCAGGGGTTTCTGGTTGATGCACGTATCCTGATTAGTCCGCAGAAACTTGTAGAGGGAGAAGGTGCGCATGTTTTTCTCTTCTTGCAAGAGTACATCTTCGCCCTTGGTACGGGTTCGGATAGTGATGTGATCGGCTTCTACCGACTCTACTGTTCCATCAACGTCGGAATAAATAGCCGCCCTGGAATCCTGGGCTACGCGTGACTCAACACCGGTACCTACAATAGGGCGTTCTGGTTTCAGCAGGGGCACGCTCTGGCGCTGCATATTAGACCCCATAAGGGCCCGGTTGGCGTCGTCGTGCTCTAAGAAAGGAATCAGTGACGCAGCCACAGATACGATCTGACTGGGTGCTACATCCATATAATCGACCAGACCAGGTGTCACTAAGGGAAAATTATCCCCTTTACGTGTAAGCACCCGGTCGGATGCAAATTGACCATTTTTTACAGGTTCATTTGCCTGGGCAATATGAACCCGGTCCTCGTCATCGGCGGAAAGGTATTCTACATTATTAGTGATTTGGTACTCGCCTTTGGAATGATTCACTATGCGATAGGGTGACTCAATAAAGCCCAGGTTGTTAACCATAGCGTGGGTAGCCAAAGAACTAATGAGTCCAATATTAGGTCCTTCGGGTGTTTCGATAGGACACAGTCGTCCATAGTGCGTATAGTGAACGTCACGGACCTCGAATCCTGCCCGCTCTCTGGTCAGGCCGCCGGGCCCCAGTGATGATATGCGCCGCTTGTGAGTGATCTCCGAGAGCGGATTCGTCTGATCCATGAACTGAGATAGCTGACTTGTTCCGAAGAAGGCGTTGAGGACTGAAGTGACGATCCGGGAATTAATCAAGTCCTGAGGAGTGAGGCTTTCGGCTTCCCGTGTACTCATCCGCTCTCTGATAGTACGCTGCATACGGCTGAGAGCGATGGAGAACTGGTTAGATAGCTGCTCACCGACAGTCCGAACCCGGCGATTACCAAGATGATCAATATCATCAGGACCGCGTTCACCCTTGCGCATTTCTATTAGGTAGCGGAGTGCTTCGACGAAATCTTCCCTGATTAATACAGGCGTTTCGACAGGGGCGTGGAGATTGAATTTCTTATTGATGCGATAACGTCCCACCTGACCCAGGTCATACTTCTTTGGGGAGAAGAACATCCGTTCCACGAATTTCTGGGCTACATCGATGCTTGGAGCCTCACCCGCCCGGAGGTCGCGATAGAACCGGGCCAAGGCATCCTCATGGTTTGTAGTGGGATCCTTCTTTAAAGTATTCAGAACCATTTCTACTTCCAGGTCTTTATCCTGGCATAAGACTGAAACCATCGGCACACCGGACTTTTTAATCAGAGCATGATCCTCCTTGATCAACTCTTTCCCGGCCTCAGCCACTATCTCTCCCGTCTCCGTATTCACCACATCAGCAGCCAGCTGGCGTCCGGTCAGCTTGGCAGCAGTGGTTTTTTCAATTGACAGATCTTCCAGCAGCCCAAAGGCCCGAAAGATATCCTCATTAGTGCCATAGCCGATAGCCCGCAGTAACAGAGTAGCGGGGAATTTCCGCCGTCGGTCAATGATAGCATATAGGCAGTCGTAGATATCGGTTGTAAAGTCTACCCAAGAACCCCGGAATGGTATGATACGTGCCTGGTAAATACTGGTGCCGTTAGGGTGCTTACTCTCCTCAAAAAAGACACCGGGGGACCGCTGGAGCTGGCTGACGATAATCCGTTCGGCACCGTTGATGATAAAGGTGCCCCGATCTGTCATATACGGTATATTACCGAAGAAAACATCCTGTTCAATGCTTTGGGCATAAACCGACTTATCCTCTTCGTCGGTGATGTGGAGGATCAATCGAACCCGGAGAGGGACGGTGTAGCTGACACCGCGGTCTAGACACTCCCGAACTGTATATTTAGGCTTCCCAAGGTAATAGCTGACATATTCCAGCACATAATTACCGTGGCTGTCTTCCACAGAGAACATGCCGCGGAAAACATCTTCCAAACCTTTGATTTCCCGCTTCTCTGGAGAAACTTTTTCCTGAAGAAATTCTTCATAAGAAAAGGTCTGGATCGCCAGTAGATCAGGTATGTCCACAGCCGGGCTGATATGTGTAAAGGAATACCGCTCAGGAGTGGTTTTCGCACTTACGGACAAAGCAAACTCTCCTTCCGTAGACTACGTCTATCGGGATTGTTAACTGATTGAGGGAAAACGGAGTTCCGCGTCAAGTGGCTACTTCAGCTCCACGGTCGCGCCAGCCTCTTCGAGTTTAGACTTGATGCTCTCAGCTTCATCTTTGGAGACTCCCTCTTTTACTTGGTTAGGAGCGTTGTCCACCAAATCCTTCGCCTCCTTTAAACCGAGACCGGTTAACTCACGGACCA
The DNA here is from genome assembly GCA_020354025.1 of Fidelibacterota bacterium. Classification (GTDB taxonomy): domain Bacteria; phylum Fidelibacterota; class Marinisomatia; order SCGC-AAA003-L08; family TS1B11. The sequence continues at coordinate 1,536,884 of CP070638.1, forward strand.
CTTTGATCACATTTATTTTTTTCTCGCCAATTTCAGCCAGAACGACGTTGAACTCGCTTTTTTCCTCAACTGGTTCGGTCGGACCGGCGGCAGGGCCAGCAGCGGCTACCGCGACCGGTGCAGTGGCTGTCACCCCGAACTTTTCCTCAATATCCTTGATCAAGGCCGCAACTTCCAGCATATTGGCCGATTCAAGGTATCCCATTACATCTTCACGCGTAATCGTTGCCATTAAAATTATGCCTCCTTAATTCACTCAGTTTTTTGTTCCTTAAAACTCGATAGGGTTTGCACCAACTTCGTTATGACACCGGCTAGCGTTGAAGTCAGGCGTGACATTGGCTGCTGCATAGCCGATAATAACTGTCCCATCAGGACCTCCTTTGACGGTAGGCTGGCCAGTTCCCGTGCCTGGGCAGCTGGCACTAGCTGTCCGTCAAGAATAAGACCTGTGATCACGGGGATGTCCTGATTATCCTTGCTGAAGGCTCGTAGAACTCTGGCTGGTGCACCGGGATCATCATGAGCAAAGGCCAGCGCCGTCTGCCCCTGAAGGTAATCCCTGATCTCACCAATGCCCGCCTCACGTGCCGCAAGGATAGAAAGGGTCTTTTTTACAACCGTGAACTGAATATTTTCCTTGCGTAGTATTGCCCTGAGCTCCGTGGCTTTCGAGGCCGACAAACCTCGATAGTCAGCAAAATAAATTGCTGGAGTAGAGCGCATTCTGGCCGTTAGGGCTTCAACCATAGCGATTTTCCGTGGTGCTGGCATACCTTGTTAACGTCCCTCACGCAAAGGTTGACTTATCTAGTTTTATTCCGGGACCCATGGTAGCAGAAAGGGTTAGCTTTTTCAAATAGGTTCCCTTTGTCGCTGCTGGCCTAGCCCTTAGAATCGCTCCCACGAGAGTAGATAGATTTTCCGCTAGCTGATCCGCGGAGAAAGATAGCTTGCCTATCGCGGCATGAATGATACCAAACCTGTCTACCCTGAACTCAATTTTCCCAGCCTTTAGCTCATTTATCGTTTTGGTGATCTCGTTAGTGACAGTGCCGGCCTTGGGGCTCGGCATGAGCTTGCGAGGACCTAAAATGGATCCGAGCTTACCCACATCCCGCATCATCTCCGGGGTGGCTATTACAGCATCGAATTCCAGCCATCCCCCTTTTATCTTCTCAATCAAGTCTTCCGCGCCCACATGGTCAGCGCCGGCTTCCTGGGCCTCCATCACATGTTCACCTTTAGCAAATACCAGTATCCGTACTGATTTGCCAGTGCCATGAGGCAGGCCTACTGTCCCCCGCACCATCTGGTCGGCATGGCGGGGATCAACCCCTAAGTTGATAGCCAGCTCCACACTCTGGTCAAACTTGGTCTGAACACCTTCTTTCAAGAGCTTGAGAGCCTCCCCCGGCTTATATTCCCGGGTACGGTCGATCTTTTCAAGAGCGGCCCGGTAGGCCTTGCCATGTTTCACTGACTAACTCCCCACCACGATACCCATACTACGGGCTGTGCCGGCAATCATCTGTATAGCCGCCTCTTCGGTTCCGGCATTCAGGTCCGGCATTTTTATCCGCGCGATCTCCTGAACCTGTTTCATCGTCACCGTACCTACTTTTTCCCGATTAGGCTCCCCCGACCCTTTCTCCACCTTTGCTGCCTTGAGTAGAAGCATGGACGTTGGTGGTGTTTTGGTGATAAAACTGAACGACCGGTCAGCATAGACGGTGATCTCCACCGGAATAATTGTTCCCGCCTGGTTCTGGGTTTTGGCGTTGTAGGCCTTGCAGAATTCCATAATATTCACGCCGTGTTGCCCCAAAGCTGGTCCAACCGGTGGAGCCGGTGAGGCCTGGCCGGCTGGTAGCTGCAGTTTGATAAAGCCTATGATTTGCTTTGCCATCTCAACAATCCGAAAAAAATCTATCGCCAAGGTCAGGAGCTATGAGCCTTGGGCGTGACAACAGGTGAGGCCGGGCAATTCTCGGCCGGACTAAAGAGATGCAGATAGTATCGAGGATCGGTTTCATCAATATCATCACTCTAAATTCGTGCGCCCGTTTTACTCATTGTTTATTTCTCAAGTTCCAGCTGCAGGAAATCTAGCTCAACGGGTGTAGGTCGCCCAAAAATGGAAACAGTAACTTTGACTTTCTGTTTATCATCGTTGACCTCCTCTACAAAGCCGGTGAAATCCACGAAGGGACCATCAATTACCTTGATGGGATCACCCACCCTGTACCTGCGAGCCATCACCTCACGGCCTTCCTTGCCCTCGACTTCCCCAAGAATTCGCCCTATCTCGTCGTCCCGAAGCGGTACGGGTTCACCTTTCGGCCCAACAAAACTGATTATTCCTGGGACATTCTCAATGAGATAACGCACTTCCTTGGTGAGACGTAGACTAACAAGTATATACCCTGGGAAAAAGACCTTATTGCGAACACGCTTCTTCCCCTCTCGCATCTCTACTACATTTTCCGAGGGGACCAGGATTTCTCCAATCTGATCCTGCAGGTCCGCTTCCTCGGCCTCATACAAGAGGGCTTCTCGTGTCTTCTTCTCCTTGCCGGAAATCACCCTCAGTGAATACCATTCCATTTCCGCTGGGACTTTGTCGTAAGCTGCCATGATAACTACAGAATCAGAGAAACCACCCTCGATAAACTGAAATCAACCATAAATAAAAATATCACCAGCAATAATGATAGGATCAGCACAACCGCTGTAGAACCGCGTAACTCGACCAGAGTTGGCCATGAGACTTTTTTCATCTCGAACTCAACACCTTTCAAAAACTCCTGGATCCGCTTAATCATATGTAAGATTCGTTTTCTGTTGCTTGAGTCTGCAAATCCGCTTAAACACTATATCAGTGCAGGTGAGGCAGGAATCGAACCCGCAACCGCCGGTTTTGGAGACCGGTGCTCTACCAATTGAGCTACTCACCTATCGATATACAGCTACTTTGTTTCCCGATGGACGGTATGCCCTCGGCACCAGCGGCAGTACTTGCGAAACTCCAGACGGTCTGGGTGCGTCCTGCGATTCTTGGTCGTGGTATACCGAGAACGCTTGCAGTCAACACATTCCAGAATGACCAGGTCTCGCTTGCTGTTACCCATTGCGGTACGATTACTCGATCACATCAGTTACCACGCCGGCACCCACGGTATGCCCACCTTCACGGATGGCAAACCGCAATTCCTTGTCCATGGCTATCAAAGTGATCAACTCCACTTCCATGTTCACATTATCACCCGGCATCACCATCTCCACACCCTCCGGCAAACTCACCGAACCCGTCACATCCGTCGTACGGAAATAAAACTGCGGACGATAACC
>CP070638.1:1540334-1600548 GCA_020354025.1 Fidelibacterota bacterium
GTAGCTTGACGGTACTTGCCCTAATAAGCTTGTTCCTTTACAAAGTGTAATGTACTTTGCGCCGGAGTTATTCCCTAGAAGACTCCAGTGTTTATTGATAGACCACGGTGCCACTGAGGTACTGGTCATTATCCCGCCCGGTTAATCAAGCTTCGCATCTGTAATCATCTCGACCTGACGAGTGCCTGAGGGTACTGGTAGATATACTTATTCACTCCTAGGCTGGGAGGAATGTGTCATGACTAATACTATCAGGCTCGCACTCATCACTTTACTTTCCATTTCTACAACAAGCGCCACCATCATCAACGTACCCGCTAATATTGACTCCATACAAGGTGGTATCAACTTGGCCAGCAATGGGGACACCGTCCTTGTCCATCCCGGTACCTATGTGGAAAACATCAACTTTAGAGGCAAGAACATTGTGGCGGTTTCGCTGCTTAGTGCCACATATGAGACTCCCTTTATCTCTCAGTCGGTATTTGATGTGGATAGTAATGGGCTGAAAGTGGTGTCCCGGGGCTTGGAATACATAATGAGATCAAACCGATGAAGTACCACAATGTTCTGTGTATTTACCCCTATCAAACAAAAGTGCGTGAATTACGTTTTTCTCCACCATTAGGGCTCGAGTATATTGTTGCCGCTATAGATGATTTAGTTGATAAGATTACAGTAATTGATATGCGGTTCGAGGATGATATTACCAAATTCATCCAGAATGATACAGACCTTGTTTGTATCAGTGTCAATTGGGGCTTTGAAAAGAGCTACGTCCACGAGATTATCAATCAAATTCCTCAGCAGATATTTACAGTTGTAGGTGGAAGCTATGCCTCATTATATATGGATGAATTTTTTCAGAAATGTTCAAATTTAGACGTAATTGTCAGAGGAGACGGTGAAGAAACAATCAGAGAGTTAATTGAGAGTGGTTCCCCTAGTGGAGTGAAAGGATTATCGTATCGATATCAGGGGAGGGTTGTAAATAATGAAAATAGAGTCCAGCTTCCTCTAAGTAATGTATTGTTCCCCAATAGGGAACTTAGACGCCAAAAATATAAGATACCACTTGATGGAGTTAATAAAGGAATTGAAATCGATTCAATATATACTTCTCGGGGCTGCCCTTTCAACTGCAAATTTTGTTATCTTAATATTATCCGATATGGCGAGAAACGACCATGGTCAGCTCGTACCCCAGAATCTATTGTCAAAGAATTAAAGTCAGTTGATGCTGATCTGATCATCATTGTCGATGACAATTTTGCCCATGATATGGATAGAGTAGATAGGATTTGCCAATTATTGATCAACGAAGGAGTAAAAAAGAAATTCATTGCTCAGGTACGAATTGATGTAGCAAAGCGCCCTGAAGTCCTAAGAAATATGTACAAGGCAGGTTTTAAGATATTGTGGATAGGAATCGAGTCCGCAAAGGATGAAACCTTAAAATTTTATAGCAAAGGATTTCAAATAAGAGAGGTTACAGAGGCGTTTAAGGTATTGCGAGGATTCAATTTCTTCTACATCGGCTTTTTCATTATTGGCAATATGGGTGAAGACGAGAAGGACATGATGTTAATACCCAAATTAGCCTGCGAACTAGGGATAGATGCTTTGAGCCTGTCTATTCTTAGAGTTGAAAAGGACTCACCATTAGAATGCAAAATCGCGGATTCCGATAACTATCATATTGCAAGAGATGAGAAAGTATACTCGGACGAATATCCAATCCACGACTTAAGACGCATCCAGAAGAGAATAAAAACAGAATTTTATGGTAGTACTCACTTGCTGAAGGTCATTATAAAGTTAATTAGAAATAGAACAATCGGAGTCACTGTCTTACTCAGCATATTGCGAGCGTTAATACAAAAGCAACAGGAGAAAAAACTTCGAGGATCGGGAAAGAAGTAGTGAAGATCGATTGGGGAGAGAGAAAGTGAGATTGCCACCCATCGACAATCTCAGGTCTGGCTCGCTCGTAATTACAAGAGGGCATCTGCATCTCCCTACTAGTAACGCCGGAGTACAGCAAATCTATCAAGATGCATTTGTCCCGTACAATGCGGGGGGCGCTGCTGAAGTAGGGAGACACTGAAGGAAACAAATCATGCTGCGAGTCCTCGTTCTATCCTTTGTTATTGCTACTCCACTGTTGTCCCAAGACCTACTCATCAATTTAAAAGGGACAGAGTACCCTGGCCGATTGATCGAGATCAGTGATACCTATGTATATTTTCGATTAGAAGGCCAAACTATTGTGAGTAGGCTTCCCAAGCAGGCAATACTCCGTGTCATACTGGCTGACGGTCGGGTGGCATACGAGAATGGAAAAATACATCTGGAGATCTTCAGGTCTCAGAGGGATAAGAAGCCGCCCCAGAATAGTGTGAGAATTGCTGGAGAGCTTTTAGCTGGTGGAGCAGGAGGAGCTATAGGATACTATGGCTACTTAAGATATAGTGGTGAGGGAAATGGAATGAGATATTATGCGGCCGCGCTTTATGGATCAACTATCGGTAGCACGATCGGTGTCTTTCTGGTTGGAAATCTAGGTAATGAAACAGGATCACTTGTTTATACTGGAGTAGGAAGCGCTTGGGGACTGGCAGCAGGGATGGGATTGCTGATGATGTTCAGTATTTTTAGTGAGGGTGCATCCTCTGATGTCAGTAATGCCTTTGAGATAATTTCATTCTGGTCTTGCCTCTCCATCGGTGCTACGATAGGATTCAATAAGACCCGCAGATACAAGACCCCTCCCGCTGAAACAGAAACAGGACTCATCAATTACCAAGATGGACAGATGAGCTTCGCTGCTCCCATAGTCTATATTCGCCCCAATCCCTTTATCTGGGGTGATATGGTGCAGACCATCGACCTGGCTAGCGTGAGGTTTTAAACAATTGATTTCGGGGTGCCCCAAGCCCATCAAGATGCATTTGTCCTGCAGAATGCGAGAGTGCTACTGAGGTAGAGAGTCGCTGAAGGAAACAAATCATGCTAAGAATCCTCGTTCTATCCTTTGTTATTGCTACTCCACTGTTGTCCCAAGACCTTCTTATCAATTCTATAGGGACAGAGTACCCAGGCAAATTGATCGAGATCAGTGATACCCATATATATTTTCTATTAGAAGGCCAGACTATTGTAAGTAGGCTTCCCAAGGATGCAATACTCCGGGTCGTACTGGCCGATGGTCGGGTAGCGTACGGGGATGCCAAGATAGAACTGGACAGCTTCAGGTCTGAGATTGATAAGAAGCCTCCCCTAGATGGTGTAAGAATAGCTGGGGAGCTATTAGCTGGTGGAGTAGGAAGCTTTACTGGAGGCGTGGTCGGAGTCTATGGCTTAAATAGCATTATGAATGCCGTGTTGGACAGCGCTTTAATGCGCAATACGTGGCTTACGTGGTATGTGCTTGGAGGTGCGATTGGCTGCTCTATCGGTAGTACGCTTGGAGTCTATCTGGTGGGTCATCAAGGCAATGAGACCGGCTCATTTGGTGCAACACTCCTTGGAGCCGCATTGGGCATATTTCCATTTGGCCCCTTTAGTTCACCCATTGTTGCTACTCTATTCTTTAACCTAACCCGCAAATACAAGACTCCTCCTGCTGAACCAGAGACGGGTCTCATCAATATCCAAGAAGGCCAGGTGACACTTGCTACTCCAACAGTCTACATTCGCCCCAATCCCTTTATCTGGGGTGATATGGTACAAACTATCAACCTGGTCAGCGTGAGGTTTTAAACAATTGATTTCGGGGTGCCCCAATCCCATCAAGATGCTTTTACCCTGCTCCTAGTCCCGCAGAATGCGGGGGTGCTGCTGAAGTAGGTATCTATACAACTGTCTGTCTTGGCCCCGGTGAACCTTCACGGGGCCTTTTGCTTTAATATGCTGTCGTTGGTAACTTTGCCCGCTATTCGGTGAGCGCCACTAGCTCAATTGGTAGAGCAGCGGACTCTTAATCCGTTGGTTGTAGGTTCGAGTCCTACGTGGCGCACGAGGGATGGGGTACGAATGCAAATTACCCCTTCCGCTACTTGACTCGGTAGCTCAGTCGGTAGAGCAGCGGACTTTTAATCCGTTGGTCGGGGGTTCGATTCCCCCCCGGGTCACATAGTAAAAACAAGGGCTTACGAGAGATCGCAGGCCCTTTTTTCATGCTTTAAAATGATCAGAATTGGACAGGAGTTGACACTTCTGAAATTAAAATTGCACAGTTATGATACACTTAAGTGGTTCTTTCGAGGATTCCCTGAGTTATAGGATTCATCGATTCAACCCTGCTAATCTCCGCCAGATAGATGCCTATTGCCTGGTTGGAATTGCTACCCATTGATGTTGCTACGCCTCTCCATCTGTTTCAAGCTGGATATGGGCTTTGCAGATTCGATACAAGTCTTAAGAACAACATGAATTCGTTTGACCATGAGTGAGTAGAGACATCAGGCCTTATCTCGGGATTGTTACAGCAAAAAGCCCCGGAATGGCCGGGGCTTTTTCTTTCTAAAATTACGTGCCCCTATTTCAGCAGCACCATTCTAACGGGTTGTATTGATGCCAGTGAATGTCTGATCTCTGGTGCCAACGACTCAGTATTTCTCTCACTCATTCAAGACTCTCTCACAAACAGATTCAATGTAGCAGAAGTGCCTTGTATGATCTAGTCTATTGGAGCCCACTCTGCGCTGACCGAGAACAGTAGTTGGACATGTTAGCCATAGAGATTTTCAGATGGTATATGAGATTGTGTTGCGGATATTTACATGGATGATAATTGGGGATGACCCTCCCCTAAGTAATTCCAGATTAAATCGTTAGCCGCGATCTATCGGTATTGCCGTACTTGCAGTGTGGCAAAACGCCTCAACAATCGGGCTAGAAATCGGCACGCTTGATTTTAAGAAGTAGCGAGGATCAGCTGCAAACCTCTAATAATTAATGGCATCTGAAGCGACACTTCGGATTCACTTTTATCTGGTACATTGTTTGCGTTCCAGATATTAGAGTTCGTTCATCCAGGAATCAGCGGTGAAGAGGACTGAATCATGACGGTGCTGTTAGTTATAGCCACTTTTACAATATTGATAACAGCGGATTACGTCATTCGACGGATAAAAAAGAACCGAGACAATAAATTACCGCTGAAGGGGAAATAGGGACGGTAAGAGATCCAACTCTGAGGCGGTAGGAGTCTCAGAATAAAGCATAAATTTGTTTTTTCTTATAGGAAGTGGATTAGTGTTGGCATAGTATCATTACAGTCACACACGGATCCAGATTGAAAACAAGGATGTCTGTCGCCTAATCGGTTTGAAGACAGACCGAACGGGGGACCCAAAAACTTGGGGTGTATTCCGTATGTCCGGAAGGGGTACCTTCTAGCCCTAACCCGTCAGCTAACCTCGTCGGCATTTTAAGGGACAGATTTTAAGCTATCAGGGCTACAGACATTTCTGTGGCTTTTTCTTTTGTAAGCGGATCAGCTAGTTAACAGGTAGAAACGAGGAGGTATTTAGATGGATTTCAGCATAAGTATCCCTATTGTTGCTCTGGCGTTTGCGTGTGAGCTGGTGGATTCGGGATTAGGCATGGGCTATGGCACCATTCTTACACCCGTATTGCTTCTGCTTGGCTATGAACCTGTGGAGATCGTGCCTGCAGTGCTTTTATCAGAATTCATAACAGGACTAACCGCCGGGATCGCACATCACGAGTTCGGTAATTTGAATTTGAACAGAGGTAGCCGTGATTTCAAGGTGACATTCCTTCTGGCCGGATTGAGCTTGATCGGGGTTGTAGGGGCCGTGGCCATCGCGATTTCTGTGCCGGTATGGGTGATAAAGGTTTATATCGGCATCCTGGTATTGGCCATTGGTGTTTCCATCCTCCTGTTGCGGAGTCGGCAGTTGTCCTTCTGTTGGCGTCGTGTATCGGGTCTTGGTGTTCTAGCAGCATTCAATAAGGGAATTAGCGGAGGAGGCTACGGCCCAGTCGTAACCGGAGGGCTGGTACTATCTGGAGTTGGCAGCCGCAATGCGGTGGGGATGACCTCTCTGGCGGAAAGTGTCACTAGCGCCCTTGGAGTTCTGGGCTACTACTTGGCTACCCGAGCCCAGATACCCTGGCATTTAGCCCCTTCGCTGCTGATGGGTGCACTATTGTCTGTCCCGCTGGCAGCTTACGCTGTGAGTCGGTTGCCTCATAAGAGATTAAAGCTAGCCATCGGAGGTACAACGACTATATTGGGCTGTTGGACGTTGGTGAAAGTGCTACTGTGAGCGGAACAATAAATCAGAAATACGATGCCTTATTTCACTCTGGTAGATAATTGCTATGGGTATGATCGTTTCGTGCGATTCATACTCGTCTGTGTTTGCCTCAGTCGTTAATAGAACTAACTGAGTATAGATGGATTTTAACTATGGAACGATGGCGGGAAGAATCAATGAACGAATATAACGGAGGGGCCGGATTTCGAAGAGGACGTGCTATCTCAACCATCACAGTAATAATCATTTTAATTATGATTGTCTGGCAGGGGAATTATTTAGAGCTTACTCCTGAACCTCGAACCCTAGTTGTCTATTGTTTTGCCGGGATGCAGGAAGTAATGGAAAGGGGCATTTTTCCCGCTTTCCAGGAATTCTGGGCAAATGAGAGGGATGAGGCTGTCGAGATCATACCCACATTTGCCGGTTCAGGGACAATCGTCGATAAAATCATCTCCAGGTTCCCTGCCGAGGTAGCGATTTTATCTTCACCTATCGATGCCATATGCCTAGCAGAGCGGATACTGGTGCCTCCCAAGAGCTGGGAGAATCTTCCGAACAACGGGATTTTCAGCTATTCCCCGATGATCATGATCGTTCGGGAGGGTAATCCTCTGGAGATCAGGGATTTTCCCGATCTGAGCAGATCAGGGATCAGGGTAATTCACCCTGACCCGTTAACCTCAGGTGCCGGGCAGTGGGATCTCCTGGCCGTCTTCGGATCGGCTCTGAGGGAGGATAAGGATACTCTAACAGCCCAATGGCGAGTGGAGGAGATATGGGGAAATGCAATCTATCGCCCGGCCAGCGCCAGGGAAGCTGTTCAGCACTTCAATAATGGTAGCGGGGATGTGCTCATCACCTATGAAGCCAATCTTCGGGGTAATAGGGTGTGGGATAAAATTCCAGGAGAGCTGGTTTACCCTCCCAGTACGATTGTAAGTGAGCATATCGTTTTACCAATCAACAAGAACATTGAGTCCAAGCAGAAAGAACTCGTTGATACCTTCGTCCAGTTCCTCTGGAGTCAGGAAGCACAACAAATTCTGACGAGATATCATTTTGAGAGGATTGATAGTAATAGTGTTCAATCAAAAGCGGAATTTGGTGATATTTCCGATGCCTTTACACTGGATAGTCTCGGTGGTCCTAGAAGAGTAAAAATAGAGATTCTTGATAATTTGATTCAAGCCCTGATTCCGCCAGTACGTTACTGAGAAACTACATATAGAAAAACGGGCATCCGGGAGAGGTGCTACCCTAATAGTAACATAAAAGTCATTGAGGCCGATTCTGGTCGTGAAAATCGTTTCAGTCAGAGATTAGCATGGATAAATTTGATATAAATTGATAACAGACAATCTCTTTTTCAAAGAAAGCGTGGATTTGTTCTGCTATTATCAATAGATATATAGGTATTGCCTATGAAACTTACCTTCCGGTCCAAGCTAGTTTTAAGTTTTTTAGTAGTTGTTCTATTCACCGGCTTTATTGGTACGCTGGTTGGTGAAAGATTGATTAGCGGTGGTATCATACAACAGGCTCAGGAGAAGGTACGGGTTGATCTAAATTCTGCAAGAGAAATATATCAAAGCCAATTGGACCAGGTAAAAGATGTTGTCCGTTTTACGGCAGATAGATTTTTCATAAATAGCAGCCTTTTAAGTAAAGAAATAGAGTTGAATAAAGATGAATTGAAGAATATTAGAGCAAGAGAAAATTTGGATATTTTTACAGTATCCGATAAAAATGGGAATGTTATTTTCAGAACCAGGAATCCCACCGTTTTTGGAGACAGCCAAGCCCAGGACGAGGTCGTAAGCTTCGTTATTTCAAAAAATGAAATTATTGCATCAACTGTAATCATTTCACGCGAAGAGTTGCTGAAAGAAGGGGACGATCTTGCTGAAAGGGCTCATATCAATATTATACATACTCCGAGAGCAAAGCCCAGACCGGAAAGTGAAGAGCTGTCCGGGATGATGATAAAGGCAGCAGCCCCTATTCTTAATCACGACGGGAATCTGCTGGGAGTATTATATGGTGGGAGGTTGCTGAACAGGAACTATGACATTGTTGATAAGGTGAAGGAAACCGTATATCAAGGTCAGGTGTACGAAGGGAAAGACATCGGTACAGCGACTATTTTTCAAGGTGATTTACGCATCTCCACCAATGTAAAGAGAGAGGATGGCAGCCGAGCCATAGGAACGCGAGTATCCGAAGAAGTATATGATCAAGTTTTAGTTAAAGGATTACCGTGGATCGAGAGGGCGTTTGTGGTGAATGACTGGTATTATACCGCTTATGAACCAATAAAGAATATCCGTGGAGATATTATTGGCATCCTTTACGTGGGCATCCTTGAAGAAAAATTTGTTGATCTGAGATGGAGAACGCTTTGGTTATTCTTAGGTATCACTTTTGTCGGAATTATTATCGCAGCCACCATCTCATATTTCCTGGCCAGCCGGGTGGTGCAGCCCATTAAGCACCTAGTCCTGGCATCTAAAAGAATTGCGGGGGGAGACCTCGGCCACAGAGTAAGACTCAAGGCGAAGGATGAAATCCGTGATTTAGGTGATGCATTCAATTTTATGGCCGCCTCGCTTAATGAGAGGGATGAGCAGCTCAAAGAGCAAGCCACGCAGACCATCATGAAGTCTGAAAGGCTGGCAACCATCGGACAACTTGCAGCAGGCGTAGCACATGAAATCAACAATCCGCTAGGAGGGATTCTGTCATATAGCCATCTTGTACTGGAAGATACCGATACAGAAGACCCCAGGAAGCAAAATTTAGAAAAAATTGTTATTCAGGCTACCAGGTGTAGAGAGATAGTGAAAGGTTTATTAGACTTTGCCCGGCAGACTGAACCTGAGATGAGTTTGGGAGATATCAACGATATGCTCAGAGAAGCGTTGGCACTGGTTGAAAAACAGGCTCAGTTCCACAACATAGAAGTAATAAAACATATAGACCCCAATCCTATTCAGGTAATGGTGGACCCTTCCCAGATCCAGCAGGTACTTATTAATATAATAATGAACGCTGCTGAGTCCATGGCAGGAAGAGGTGAATTAGTATTAGAGACAAAGAAAACCGATGGGGATCAGGCTCTGGTAAAGATCACTGATACAGGTACAGGCATCCCGGAAGATAATATAGAAAAACTCTTTGATCCTTTCTTTACGACCAAAGAGGTCGGTAGTGGAACGGGGCTAGGACTTGCCGTCAGCTATGGAATAGTAGAGCGGCACAAGGGATCCATTGAAGTGAGCAGTGAAGTAGGTCTAGGAACAACTTTCATCATAAGCCTGCCTTTGTATAAGGGATAGAACTAAATGGCTGTCTCACCGAATATTCTGGTCATCGATGACGATGAATCCATACGTGATTCCTGTCAGCAGACGCTTTCAAGGGATGGTTGTTTGGTGGAGACCGCAGGAGAAGGGAAGGAGGGCCTGCGGCGAATAAAAGAGGAATCATTTGACGTCATTATTCTTGATCTGAAGATGCCGGGATTGAGTGGGGTAGAGGTATTAGAAAGAATAAAGGAGAATAATCCTGAAACTATCGTGATTATTATTACCGGATATCCTTCTGTGGAATCTGCTGTTCAAACGATGAAGATGGGAGCTTACGATTACCTGTCTAAGCCTTTTACGCCAGACGAGTTGCGGATAGTTATGAGGCGGGCATTAGAAAAGAAAAGTTTAGCGTTTGAAAATATCTATTTAAAACGTGAGCATGAGGAGGAACTTGAGAAGGATCTTATCGGTCAGAGCGGCAACATGCGAAAGGTTGTCCAGCTGGCAAAGAAAGTCGGACCTACAGACAGCACCGTTTTAGTCAGCGGAGAGAGCGGCACCGGGAAGGAACTAATTGCCAAGGTGATTCGCAACTACAGTAACCGGAGGGATAAACCCTTCATAACGGTAGATTGTGGTTCTCTGGTAGAGAGTCTTTTTGAGAGCGAGTTATTCGGGCATGTGAAGGGTTCTTTCACGGGTGCTACGGCCACCAAGCACGGACGATTTGAATTGGCCAACGGCGGAACCATCTTCTTCGATGAGATCGGGAATATCAGCACCAACATTCAAGCCAAACTTCTCAGAGCTATCCAGGAAGGAGAAATCTGCAAAGTAGGGAGTTCCCAGGTTATACGGGTAGATGTTCGAATTATAGCTGCCACAAACCAGGATCCAGTGAAATTGGTTGAAGAAGGTCACTTTAGGGAGGACTTGTTCTACCGTTTAAGCGTAGTGCCGATTCACCTGCCCCCTTTGCGCGAAAGGCCGGAAGATATCCCCATATTGGCTGGACACTTTCTGAAAACCTACAGCCAAAAGCGGAAAAAGAATGTACGGGACATATCGGGGGAGGCCATGAAGGCACTCGTTAAATACAGCTGGCCAGGCAATGTTCGAGAGTTGGAGAATGCCATTGAACGGGCTGTGGTTTTGACAGAGAGAGACATAATCCAACCCGTTGATCTTTTATACTATGGTCTGGCTGCTACTAAGGAGAGTTCCGCGAGGATGGAACAGCCAAAACGTCTGGAGGAGATGGAGAAGGAGCATATCTTATGGACTCTTGAGCTGAATCATGGCCACCGGTCCAAGTCAGCCCGATCATTAGGGATAGACCGCAAAACCCTCTGGATGAAGATGAAGAAGTATGGCATAGAATAATATCAATTCGACTCTCCTCCAGTGTGGGATGATAAAGCTGCCGAATGATTTCAGATTATAGTACCTCGAAATGGGTCCATAAACCTAATCAGGGAATATTGCTAATTTGGGGAAAAATGCCTCATAATCGGGGCACGATGCCCCTTAGAAACCATCCTAAAAGCGGAGCACTGATAGTAACACATCAGTAGATAGATACAAAATTACTTGATAATAAACCACTTGGAAATATGTCTGAGTGGTTTTTTATCTGGCATAAGATTTGTGATTGAAAATATTGAAACCTAGGGGTCGTAGTTCTAGATGACAGGTAAAAAAAGAATCCTAATTGTTGATCCTGACAGCGAGACAGTGCAAGAGTATTGCTTGCTTCTTACCGATGAGGGGTACGATGTAGATATCTGCCAGAAGGTTTCAAATGCAGTTGGAAAAATTGAGAGTGCGAAGTTCGATTGTGTCATAATAGACGTTGACCTTGAAGACATGAGAGGTTATAACGCAGTTGATATTGTCAAGATAATCGATCCGCAGATAGATGTGATATTGACTGCGAGGGCAAATACAAAAGAACTGGAGGCCAAGGTACGAGCCCAAGACATTTTCTATTATTATATAAAATCATTCAAGGGGGAGGAGCTATTAATGGCAGTCAATAACCTGTTTAGAAAAGGAATTGAGGGAATCGATATGCAAGGAAACAATCAACATTCCAAGATCCTGGTGATCGACGATGATCATGATTTCCTGGATTCGATGAAGATAATCCTAGAGTCAGCTTCATACAGATTTGTATCAGCCGACGATCCCAAGGAAGGGATGGAGATGATCAAATCGGAGAATCCGGATTTAATCCTGCTTGACATCATGATGGATAGTCTTTTTGATGGTTTTTCTATGTGTCACACTCTTAAGACATCAAGAGAGTATCGGACATACCATGATATACCTATCATTTTCGTTTCAGCGGTGAAGGAGGTGGCTGGTTCTCGCTTTGCCTTTGATCCCGGTTCCCAGGGGATGGTAGGTCCAAACGACTACATCGACAAACCAGTTGAGCCTAATGATTTACTGGCACGCATCGAGAAGCTTCTTGGACAATGATCCGGCGAACCATAACAACGAGGACTGACCTAAAATTCCAGGGATTCTCGAATAGGTGCTAGCCCGGAACTATACGCCCCCACCGCCAGCCATTCGAAATTAGTAATGTGAATCATGGAAAATGCGGAACCCACTATCCTTGTTATTGATGATGAAGAGGCAATCCGGGACTCATGCTCTCAAATACTTACCAAGGAAGGCCTGTGCGCCGTCACAGCCGAAGACGGTATGATCGGCTTGGAAAAAGTAAGGAAAATGAAGCCCGATCTGGCGATTGTTGACTTGAAGATGCCTGGGCTTGACGGATTTGAGTTACTGGATGAAATCAGGGAGATCGATCCTGAGCTGATCGCGATTGTTATCACTGGCTATCCAAATATTGAATCGGCGGTCGAAGCCATGAAACTAGGGGCCTATGATTTTTTACCCAAACCCTTTGCTCCGGATGAACTCCGGATCATTGTGCGTAGGGGGCTGGAGAAAAGGAGACTATCCCTTGAGTCAGCCGACCTTCGCCGGGAAAAGAAGCGGATAAAGGAACACTTTATTACTCTGGTAACCCATGAACTGCGCTCTCCGCTGGCAACGATTCATCAATATTGTGATACAATCCTCGGAGGTTCCGTTGGTGAAGTAAAACCAAAACAGGAGGAAATTCTTAAAATATGCAAAGAGCGCATTAAGGAACTACTGAAACTAGTAGACGACTGGTTAAATGTATCACGGATTGAAACTGGCGAAATTGTAGACAATTTGAAGCCGGTAAACCTGGCTACACTCCTGATGGATGTTGCCAACACTCTACAAAGCTATGCAGAGATGAAGGGAATTGCGATCCACGTTGACTCTATCAATGGTCTTCCTCTCGTGTTAGGAAATGCAGAAACGTTAGAGCTAGCATTCACAAACCTGATCAGTAATGGTATAAAATTCAATGTGGAGGGAGGGAAAATTGAAATATCCTCAGAAGTGGATGAGAAGTATGTGATTGTGGATGTGGCTGACACAGGCATCGGTATCCCCGCAGACAAACTACCTTTTATCTTCGATGAGTTCTATCGGGTGAAGAATAAAGCGACCAGGAATATCACGGGCAGCGGACTGGGGCTATCTTTTGTACACAAAATCATCGAAGCCCACGCCGGGAGAATCCAGGCTATCAGTGAAGAAGGCCGGGGAAGCATGTTTAAAGTCTCTTTGCCCAGGATATCGCAGAATAGAGTAGATGGCCATCATAACGATTAATATGGTGCGCCGAAATCAGTTCTGCTACCGTTTAGAATGTAAATGACAGTGGGTGAGATGAGATAGGATGCTCTTTAAAATATTAAGCAAGGAAGAGTTTAGGAATTTTATTGACTTTCTACTGAAAGATACGGAGGTCATCGCCCCCAAACAAATCAACGTTAATGCTGATGGCAAAGCAATATATCAGTTCCTGCCAGTTCAGAATTTCGAGGAAATCAGACTCGATTATGAAACGACAGACTACTCGGCTAAAACATATTTCCTCCCCTACAAGGAGGATCTATCCTCTTGCTCCTTCTTGGGGACGATATGGGACCGTGAGATTAAGTACCGGATTCAGCCCAGAGCAATCGTTGGACTCCATGCCTGTGATATAAACGCCCTATTGAAACTGGATAAAGTTCTGGCCGGGGATCGTTTTCCCAGCCCCTACTACATTTCACGCAGAAAAAATACCTTTATCGTAGGAATTGACCACGATCCGTGTGAAGGCGGCTTCTGCCAATCTGTGGGGGCTGACGTCGTCACCCACGGCTTCGATTTATACCTCACCGATCTGGGTGACCGTTATTTTGCGGCAATCAACTCCAATAGGGGGTTCAACGCGCTCCAGCAGGTTAAAACCAGGGAGCCTACGGCTCGGGATAACAACGACTATTTGGAGGTACGTCGGCGAATCGCTAGCCAGTTTAAGCCCCTTGAAGTCCATAACCTGCCCAATCTGATGGACATCGAGTTCGAATCGAAAGTCTGGAAGAAATGGGCCGATAAATGCATGAGCTGCGGCAGCTGCGCCATGGTCTGTCCCACTTGTTACTGCTACGGGGTTGAAGAACGAATCACCATGAACAACGCGAAAAGCGCCAAGATCAAGCAGCTCTACTCGTGCCAGTTCCTCGATTTCGCTACGGTGGCGGGTGGACTTAACTTCCGACCTGACCGCGAGACCCGGTTGAAATATCGCTACTACCACCAGCACCGGGGATTCGTGGAGGCCTACGAAGAGCCCCTCTGTGTGGGCTGCTATCGTTGCGGCCGGGTCTGCCTAGCTGACATCAATCCTCCCGACATCATCCAAGATCTGCAAACGGAGTACCAGGAATGACTAACCTGTTTCACCCCTACTACATTACCCAGGAAGCCGAGATGACGCAGCCTCTGGACTATAACCGGAGAAGCCGACTAAAACATGTGGATCAGGTTTTCCGAAGCGAGATCATTAATGTTATCCCTCTCACTGATATGGAGAAGCTCTTTCAGCTGCGAATCCTGGACGAAGCCGAGCGGGAGCGCTTTTCCTTTCTTCCCGGCCAGTTTGTTATGGTCGAAGTGCCTGGCTACGGTGAAATTCCCATTTCCATCTCCAGTTCCCCATCCCACAAGGGCTATATCGAGCTGTGTATCCGCAAGGCGGGCGTGGTTACCAGCATCCTACATAAGGCCAATCGAGGTGCAGTGGTTGGCCTCCGCGGACCCTTCGGCACCCATTTCCCCATCGAAAAGATGCGCAGGAACAATATCCTGCTTATCGCTGGCGGGCTCGGGCTGGCACCGCTCCGGGCACCCATTTTAAACGTTATAGAAAACCGGACCGATTTTAAGGATGTACATATCCTCTACGGTACTCGGCAGTCGGACATGCTACTGTTCAGCTACCAGTACGAGGAGTGGAATCGGATCGCCGACATAAACTTGAGGGTCATTGTGGAGCAGGCCGATCCGACCTGGACTGGTTCGGTAGGTCTAATAACCGACTTGCTAAAGGAAATGCGGATCGAGCCGATGCAGACCTATGCCATCATCTGCGGTCCACCGGTCATGTTTAAGTTCGTCTGCGCCCACCTACAGCAAGAGGGCATCCCGATGGACCGTATGTTCGTATCCCTTGAACGACGAATGCACTGTGGTATGGGTAAATGTTGCCGGTGCAATATCGGGTCCACCTATACCTGCTTATCAGGACCAGTATTCGACTATTGGACCGTCATGAACCTTAAAGAAGCGATCTGATTCCGCTGTTATGAAGTACCTTGGCATCAAACCCAAGAGACCGAAAATCGCAGTATTCGATTTCACAGGGTGTGAAGGATGTGAGCTGCAGCTGGTCAACAAAGAGGAGACCGTCATAGATTTCCTGGGCTCCGTTGATGTAATCAACTTCCGCGAGATCAGCTCGACCATTAGTAATGACTTCGAGGTGGCTTTCATTGAAGGGGCCATCACGAGGGACGACGAAATCAACCGTCTTAACGAGATCCGCGAACAGGCCAAGGTGCTCATCGCGCTCGGCAGCTGCGCCTGTTTCGGCGGCGTGAACCGGCTTAAGAACGCCTATGATTTCAAGAAAGCCAATCAGGAGGTCTACGGCAAACAGCATAAGGAAACCCTTCCGGCGCGGGCAGTGAAGGAGATCATAGCGGTGGACCTGCAAATTCCCGGCTGCCCAGTAGATAAACCAGAGGTCGAGCGGATCGTCCAACACCTAGTCTGGGATGTCCCCTACCAGTTTCCTGCCTACCCGGTGTGTTTCGAATGCAAGCAGCAGTACACCACCTGCGTATTCGAGCTAGGGCAGCTCTGTTTGGGGCCAGTTACCCAAGGTGGATGCCGCGCCCCTTGCCCAGTGGGTGGCAGTGGTTGCTGGGGCTGCCGTGGACCCGCCGCTGATCCTCACCTGAAGGAATTCCTCCAGATAGCCGACGAGCGGGAGTTCAGTCGGAAGGAGATCAACGAGCGCCTCAGCTTCTACAGCGGCTTCGAGGGGATGCTATGAAAACGGACCTGAATGTAGATGTGCATCACCTCACCCGGATTGAGGGGCACGGGAATATCGAAGTACAAATCAAGGACGGGAAGATTCAGGAAGCCCGCTGGGACGTGGTGGAGACTCCCCGCTATTTCGAGGTCATGCTCAAGGGCAAGCATTTTAGCAGTGCTGGATTTCTCACCGCCCGTATATGCGGCATCTGTTCTTTTGGTCACTGCCTGGCCAGTTTGCGCGCCACTGAGCAAGCATTCGGCATTACTATTACTGACAAGGCAACCAAACTACGTCTCTTAGCCAAGCACGGCGAGACACTCCAGAGCCACATTCTGCACCTGTTTTTCCTGGCGGCACCTGACTTCCTGGAAGTACCCAGCGCCATTCCATTGATTGAAAGCCATCCTGATGCGGTGGCGATGGCTCTCCGCCTAAAGAGTCTTGGTAATCGCATCTGTGAGGTGGTCGGCGGACGGGCTACCCATCCGGTCTCACTGCTAGTTGGAGGTGTGGCTAGGTCACCGGACGAACTGCCTGGTCTCAGGGATGAGCTCGAAAACGCTCTGGTCGACTTGGGAGCCGCAACCGAGCTGGTTCGCACATTCGAGATTCCAGACTTTCACCGTGAGACTGAATACGTATCACTGAAGGGGGAGGATCAGTATCCGTTCATCGGGGGGCGGTTGGTCTCTTCAGATGGGATCGAAAAGGCTGAGCAGGAGTATGCCGCCATGACTAACGAGTATGTGGACCAGCGTAACACTTCCAAGTGGTGCAAGCTCTCCCGGGAATCATTTGCGGTAGGGGCTCTGGCGCGATTCAACAATAACTATCATCTACTCCACCCCCAGGCTCTCGAGACAGCATCAACTCTCGGACTGGATCCGGTATGTCACAATCCCTTCATGAATAACATTGCACAACTGGTGGAATGTGTTCATATAGTCAATGATTCCATTCAGCTTATTGATGCATTAATGGAGTCGGACTCTGAACTGACCATGGTGCCAGTCACTCCGCAGGCGGGTGAGGGTGTGGGCGCGGTGGAAGTACCGCGCGGTATCCTGTACCATCATTATAATTATAATAAGGACGGCTATATCGTGAAGGCCAATTGCGTGATTCCCACGACGCAGAACAACGCTAACATCCACCACGCTCTGAATGACCTTGTGACCAAGTACGCTGAAGAAGGTATGAAAAGCGACCGGCTGGAACTCTTATGCTCGATGCTGGTGAGATCATATGATCCCTGCATATCATGCTCTGTACATTGATACTTCATAGATAGTGGAGAAACATTAACTTTTTAAAGCCAAGCTTCAGTTAGAGCCTCATCTGAAACACATTGAACCTGATCATGTCATATCACCTGAACATTTTACCACCACTGGTCACTATTGGTCGAATTCCTACCACGTTTTCCTACCTTGAAGTGTCATTTAACGACGGGAGTGCAATGAACTGAGAATCCCCTTCTATGCATGGGCTCCAGGCTTCCCCGTCGACAAATCCAAGCTTTTCGCAACTAGCTACAATATATTGTATACCTTGGCTTTTTCTCCTCGGTGCCCAGTGTTCTTTTAATCCGTTGGTCGGGGGTTCGATTCCCCCCCGGGTCACACTGACAAGAACCTCTATTTCCGACGGGAATAGGGGCTCTTTTACTTATTGGCAAGAGTCCTGCCGTGAAGTGTCGAAATGGTCAGAAATGGACAGAATTAGATCCTTTTAGACATGAACATTGCGCATTTATTGCACAGTTTTTCAAAGTCCCTCTCGCTTAGCAGCGTTTAAGGAAATCACAAGTCTAAGAAAAAATACTTTTAGTGCCTGTGGACTTTCAAAGGATTGCCATACTTTCACGAAGGGACGCAGTAGCATTTCTTGCACAGTTTTTGAGTGTGTTGAAGAGTGTGGTGGGAGTAGAGGGGGTGATTGACACCTCCTGTACCAAGTTAATCGGGAAGGAGATGATCCAAGGAGATAACTGAGGAACGTTAATCCCTATCCAATAAATCTACGTAGTATCGTTCAGTTGTTTTCACACTTGCATGTCCAAGTAGTTTGGAGACTCGATACAAGTCAGTTTTCTCATTTTGTAAGAGCGTACTCCCAAACGTCTTTCGAAGACTATGCAGATCCGCCCCTTTAATTCCTCCAGCATTATTTTTATCAGCGGACGATTTTAATTCCACCCAGAAATGAAAGACCATATCCAGCCAGAGTTTTACCGTCTTCATATATAGCAAATTTCTGGTCTGTCAGGTTCTCTAACCGGATGAACAGGGAAATTCCAGTCGCGATTTTCCTGTTCAGACCCAGGTTCACCAGCGTGTAGTCTCGTAACCTGTCTACCTCTCCCTCGGTATTCATAAAATATCGCTGCCGCGCATCCTCCATAGACAACATGACCTGCAGTTTCAGGTATTTATTATAGTGATACAGCCGTAGCACGGTTAAATGCCGCGGTGAATAGGCGAGCGGCTCACCTTCATCATCACGCGTCTCGGCATAGGTATAGTCAAGATGTATTCTGGTGGCTCCCCAAAGTACCTGGAACCCAATCTCAAAACCCATTGCCCGAGCCTCCTTCAGGTTCTCACGGCGAAAGATAGGTTTCCCATTCAGACTATCCCCGGTGCTGATAGCCATGATCATATTCGTGAACTCATTTCGATAACCGGTTACCCTGCCAACAAGGTGATCGGTGAATTTGTACTCGATACCCACATTCGAACTGGTCGTGAACTCCGGCTTTAAACCTGGATTCCCATCACGGTAGTAGGTCTTATGGTCAAACTTCTCTTCATACAAGTCTTGGAGGGAGGGTGCCCGAAATCCTTCACCGATGGAGGCTCGTAGGTTGGTCTGCTCAGTCAGTTTGTAGAGAATCCCTAATTTGGGTGACAGTTCCGTGGCTACATCCGGATGATGATCGACTCGTAGCGCAATGATCGGATTGAAAATCCTGGTGTTCCACAACTCGTCGCTGAGAAAAGCACTGAATATCGTATTGCGCATTTGAGGCATTGAGGTTCGACTGAACTGCTCCTTGCGAACTTCAAAACCGGTAATAATGGAATGGATCGTGCTGGATTGCCACTCGAAGGTGGCATCTGCTTTCACAGTACGATTATCATCGTTTCGATATTCGCCTTGAAAGTGTGAATAGCTGATTCCGGTCTTGACAGTGGAATTGTCATACAACTTCTTCCGGAAATGCAGGTGAATGTCGATCCAGGAATCAGTCACTTTCGGCCTGGATGTAGATCGCAGGTAGTGATTACGGTAGAAACGGGTATCGATGGTCACCAGTTCAGATTCCGTTGCCTGGTAGGCCACTTTGGACATGATGTTCGATTGATCGAAATCAAAGCGGATACCGTTGGCGTCAGGTACCCCATCGCTATGGCAATGATTCGCATTAAGATAGAAGCCGACTTTGTTGATCGAATTCCCGTAGTGAAGGTTAATATGTTGCGTGTTGTACTTGCCGATCGATAGTTCGGTGCCCCAGGTTAGCGCTGCCGGTATCGGTTTGGTGATAATATTAATCACGCCGCCAAAAGCCTCACTGCCGTATAGCGCAGAAGAAGGGCCTTTCACGACTTCAACACGCTCGATCATGCCCACTGGTATGAGGTTGATATTTGTCCCTGTATGTATGTGTTCGCTTTTGGCTCTCTCTCCGTCGATCATGACCATACTATATTGCGCGGGCAGACCGTGAATCAAGGGAGTAAACCGTCGGGCGGCTCCGTTTGGGGCTCCTCCCGAAATGTTCACCCCCGGGATCCAGCGTATAACATCTGTAAGGGTCTGAACACCCAGCCCACGGAACTCGCTGCTGGTGACCAGGTGGGTTTCCAGTGGTACATCTGCTAAAGCATGGGCACTACGTGTAGCGGTTACCACGACTTCAGTCCCTTTGAGAATCGTAGGCTCCAAGGCGATTTCAATCTGCTTGATCATGTCAGCGGTGGCAGTCAGGTCGTGAATGACAACTTGTCGATATCCTATATGACTGATTGCGAGATCGTACTGCCCGGGCTCCAGATTTTCCAGGATGAAACACCCGTCTTTAGCCGTTGTGGCACCGAGATTAGTGCCCTGCACGGAGATATTTACAGCCGCTAACATTTCACCCGTGATCTTATCATATACATAACCTCGAATCGAATGAGTGTTGGCCACAACGTATGACGGAAGTATGGTTATGATTGTAACCAGGAGAGTAAGGAAATATTGATGGGATCTTCGATTGCTCACTGCTATAGTGCTTTATTTAGATTTTAGTGATAAAAGGAAGAATTATAGCCGATATCCTGGACTTATTGCAGGTACTCAGAGCCCATATCGCCTCAGCTAAAACTTAAAAGAGTATTTCTGGTGATCCAAGGTCAACGGCTGACACATCTGAAGCGGTCATAATATTTCGAAATGATTCGCCGATTGGCAGATGGATATTAAACGATTGAGGAATACCGGTTTGATTGGGTCAAATAATCCATTAAAAGCGGTGTCCTATTTCGGTGTCCGGTTTTACCTGCAGCACTCTGCCCTGAAGTCGCTTCAACACTATCCATTTATTGCACAATTAGCGAATTTCTCCTCGGTGCCCAGCGTTCTTTTAATCCGTTGGTCGGGGATTCGATTCCCCCCCGGGTCACAAGCTAAAAAACCCAGGTTTATTCCGGGGCAATCCAGCCCAACGTCTCTAGAGAATCTCACCAACACAAGCTTAATGGACCTGGTTCATTATTGATACACCAGACTACACAGGTATCCGTCTGCGGATAGTTTGATCTCTCCAGCCCTGGCATGTAATTTTGAGTTGGTAATGGGCAGAACATCATGTCATCATTGAAAGCGATTTTTCTTCATAGTTGGTAGTTATGTGGCCCAAAAGAATCGGGATTTTTAAAAATGACCTACTATTTCATATTTCTCAATGCCATTTAACGAATAAGTATTTATACAGACTTGGGGGGATACAATGAATCGGAAAAAATTTCTAAAATCTGGTGCAATTGCAGTTGGGCTTTCACTCCCTACCGTACAATCTCGAATTCTCGCAAAGGAGATATTAAATCCAAAAACCAAATACCAGAATCCCATCGCAGTAGCAACCTACTCTTTTTGGCGATTCAAAGATGACCTCAAATTCCCAATCGAGAAATGTATCGACCTAGCCACTGAATTCGGATTCGACGGACTAGACATATTGCACATTCAGATGGATCGTGAGGACGACCAATACTTGCGTGAGTTGAAGCGGCGTGCGTTGATTAACGGACTGGCATTATGTGGCTTGTCAATCCACCAGGGTTTTGTTTCACCCGATAAAGAAAAACGTCAAGAAAACATAGAACACACAATAAAGATGATAGAAATGGCATACAAGCTTGGTATCCCTTGTATGCGCCTCAATACTGGCCGCTGGGGTACAATAAGGAATTTTAATAAGTTAATGGAAAACCGTGGCATAGAGCCCGTACTGCCGGGATATACAGAGGATGATGCCTTTTCGTGGGTAATCGAGAGCATCGAAAAATGCCTGCCAACAGCAGAAAAATGCGGAGTGACCTTAGCTCTTGAAAATCATTGGGGATTAGGCCGTACCCCTGAAGGCTTATTACGCATCGTGAAAGCAGTGGACTCATCCTGGCTACAAATCCTTATGGACACGGGAAATTTCCTTGAAGAGCCATATGATAAACTAAAAATGATTGCCCCATATACTGTATTTGTTCAAGCAAAGACGTATTACGGTGGAGGCACCTACTATACTCTAGATCTGGATTATGACCGAATCGCATCCATCCTAAAAGCGCAAAATTATCGGGGTTATATCTCTCTTGAATTCGAAGGTGAAGAAGATTACCAAACAGCAATTCCTAAGAGCTTAGGTTTACTACGAAAAGCATTCAGTTAATGACCAGCAATCCATAAAACAGGAGAGAACACGATGAGACAAGATGATGCCTTTTCACTTCATTCCAATCTGTTCTGGAGGATCATCTGGTACATTGTGGTCGGTGTAGCACTCTACTGGGTGGGCAATGTAGTCGCGGTATTCCCCTGGCTCATCAGTAGGACCTTAGGAATTATTGCTATGATAGCAAGTACCCTATTATGGGCATATGTGGCCTTTTATTGCCTCCGCCACGTTCAGAAAAGCGAATGGAATATGTATGCGCTATTCATGGCGAGTATTTTCCTGGCGACGGCAGCCGTCCAAGATTACTTTCTTTATGCTGTATACCGCGGGATTCCTGACGAGCTATACGTTACTTCTACTTTCATCGCGTACGGTCTGGTGTTCGCCCTACCATTTATCGTACGGCTCATCATGAGAAACTACCAGCAAAAAGCGATCCTTGTGGTCTCTTTACAGAAGATCGGGATTGCGTTCCTTATCGGTGTTGTCTCATTTCTTATTACTATCTGGTCTATCAGATATTGGTAACAAACTTTTCTCCCTACGCTCGGGCAGTGGTCACAATGGGTCAAGCAGCGAGGTGCTGCAGATACCGAGGGGGAGTTCTCCAGCCGGTGATTTTCCCCTTTTTTTATGCTCTGAAACGGAAAGAGAGAGGTTTATATTTCAGACGTGCCATACGCTCTCATCCTTGTGCGAGGCCGCCTCCAAGGATTGAAAGTAATTAAGAGTAATACGAAAGGAATATCTTACGGTGAAACGCTTCTCCTTTGCACTGACCTTTTCACTACTGGTCGGTCTTTGCTGTGCCGGAAGGCAAACTACATCTCAAGGTTGGATCCCTCTCTTCGATGGCAATAGCCTCAGCGGTTGGCAGGCTAACGAAAATCCCGGCTCAGTGACTGTCAGGAACGGCCAGATTGTCTGCCAAGGACCGCGATCTCATCTGTTTTATGTGGGCGACGCGCAAAAGGCCAATTTCAAGAATTTTGAACTGAAAGCAGAGATAATGACTGCACCGGGTGCCAATTCGGGTATCTATTTCCATACGCAATTTCAGGAGGAGGGGTGGCCCGCGAAAGGTTATGAGGTACAGATTAACAATACCCACCGCGGTGAAGGCGACTACCGGGAGCTGAAAAAGACCGGTAGTCTTTATGGCGTCAGGAACGTATTTAAAGCACCCGTGAATGACGACGAATGGTTTACCCTGAACATCATAGTGACAGGCAAGCGGATCAGGGTAAAAGTGAATGATGGTCTGGTGGTGGACTACATCGAACCGGACACCCCGGTTGAAAGCGAAGCCCAGGCCGGAAGGCGCCTCTCTTCGGGTACATTTTCTCTCCAGTGCCACGATCCGGACAGCCGCGTTGCCTTCCGAAGCATAATTGTCAAATTTTTGCCTGACCATCTGCCGGACGAGAATACAATCCAGCAGCCATTAGTCGATGATAATTACCGCCTGATCTCCTTGCTGAACGAACAGAATTTCCCCATAATTGATACCCATGTACATTTAAAGGGTGAACTAACTCTGGAAGATGCCCTGGCCAAGTCGCGGCAGGCTGGCATTTTTTACGGCATCGCCGTCAATTGCGGAGTCGGCCAACCTATTACCGATAACCAAGGTCTCTACGATTTCCTTGAGCGGATGAAGGGACAACCGGTTTTCGTGGTCATGCAGGCCGAGGGTCGCGAGTGGGTCAACACTTTTTCCAAGGAGGCCATCGAGAAGTTCGACTACGTAATCACTGACGCCCTCACCTTTACCGATGATGAAGGCAGGCGCATCCGTCTCTGGATGGATGAGGAGGTGAAGGTCGAGGATAAACAGGCTTTCATGGAGATGTATGTCAATCGTATCGAGTCGGTGCTGAACGACGAGTACTTTGATATTTTCGTTAATCCGACCTTTTTGCCTAGTGTCCTTGCCGACGAATATGATGCGCTCTGGACCCCAGAGCGGATGCAGCGGGTGATTGATGCTGCCGTGAAAAACAACATCGCTATCGAGATCAATGCGCGGTACCGGATTCCCAGCAAAGCATTTATCACACAAGCCAAGCAGTCCGGCGCCAAGTTCGCCTTCGGAACGAATAATGGCGATGAGAATTTCGGCAACCTAGAGTACTGTCTTGAGATGCTGCGGGAGTGTGATCTTACCGCCGCAGACATGTTCAAGCCAGGCCTGATCGAGTAAGTCACCGTACATCTTCAGGACCTCTTGGTAGCTTGAGATAAAACCTAAGAGATGGCTTTCGTATTTCCTTCGTTTATTCCGCGTCTCATTGTCGAGCATGCAGATATTTTTTTTACTTTAGGGATAAAATGAAGTTGAGGTTCTTGTACCTGTGATCATCCAGAATGGTCACTCTGCCAGGTGCAGGCTCCAGGGGGGAAACGTAGTGCATTAAAAAAAAGAAAGGCCAAAACCGACAGCCCTTCATCAAATTGGATATATCAAAGCCAATCCAGTGAGAAGGTGTTGACTATAGCCAATATTGAGGAAATCACGCACGGGCATCGTAGTATAACGCTCCGGCACCAAGAATCGCGATTTTTGGTGAATCAGTAACTTCGATAGTCAAATGCTCAATCACTGATTGATAAAGAAAAGTATCCAGCACCTTCCACATCGCATCCTTGAAATAGGGAAAAGCCCTGCTGATCGAACCACCAAAAACAATGATCTCTGGATCGATAGTAAAGAGTATGGCCGAGACTACTTGCCCGATATGATATCCATATTGTTGATATAATTCGAGAGCATCAGTTTCCCCTCTCTCAGCCTGGGTAAACAGTTCGTCGCCATCCTGGTGGTGTATTTCCCGGAAAAATTGACCACTACAGAAGTACTCGAAATTATGCCCATTGTAGGGAATCATGCCAAATTCACCCGCGCCACAACTCTTGCCGGTGTAGAGATGGTCATGAATGATTATGCCCGCGCCTACGCCGGTCCCCAGAGTTACTCCAACAATATCGCTGTAACCACGGGCTTTGCCGAAATACTTTTCGCCGAGGGCGAAGCAATTTGCATCGTTGTTGATATAGACCGGGCAGTCAAAGTGAGATTCAAGGCGGTCTTTTAAGAATACCTTATCCCATGACGGTATATTGGTAACCTCGTAAACAATACCACGCTCCACATCGACGAGACCCGGTACACCGATACCGATACTCTCCGTACCCTGGACGAACACCTTTTCAATCGCCTCGATGACTTCCAGCATAACGGTCTCTTTCGCCTCACCAGCAGAGATTGATCGGTAGTATTCCTGTTCGATCTCATTCTGCCTGATCCGTCCAGCCTGGACTTTTGTGGCTCCCAGATCAATCCCGATCACCATTTTGTCTAACATGCTCTCCATCGATCAATCACCCGCCCTCTTTTCTCAAACGGATAGTCTTATTAACGATGATAGGCTTGGCCCAGAAACCTATGCTCAGGATATAACCCAAGGTCACATATAAGAACAACATCCCGATCTTAAGTCCACCGAACAGGTCACCCAGACCGCCGATGATCAGTGGAACGAAGGCTCCACCAACAATCCCGGTGCAGAGGATTCCGGAGAAGGAGCCGTGATGTTTCTCAACGGAGTTCAGAGCCAGCGAGAAGATAACGGACCACATGACGGACAGGAAAAATCCGGAGGCCGGCAATCCATACAAGGCCATCTTAGCAGTCCCGGTAAGCGCCAGCGTCAGGCTAAGAATCGCTGCTATGGTGAACCAGATTATCACTTTACGGCTATCAAAAAACTTCAAGAGGATCAGACCTAGGACACAACCCGCAGTCAATAGACCCCAGAAGTAAGAAACAGCGTCTGCGCCAACCACCAAGGGATCAAAGTCATGATACACAACCAAGTACTTGGACATCCAGTTGGCAAATCCTTGTTCGGTACCCACATAGGCAAAGATACCGAGGAAATAGAGAACCACCTGTCTGTCCCTGAAGAGGCCCAAGGTTGTCTGCAGGGTTCCCACCCGTTCATCTTCTTTCAATTCCAACTTGGGCAAACGGACCGAAGCCAGTACGAAGACCATCACTAGCGTCACAGCAGTAAATACCCAGTACAGCGATACCCATGGCAAAGACTCGGGGACCACAGCAGCTAGAGCCTGGATCAGGACATTGCCCTTACCGGTGAAATTTTGCAGGTTCAGCACCAGGTAGGTATAGACCTGAGGACTCAAGAACGACGCCAGCCCAAAAACCAGTTGGGCCATCACCGAATTAAACGCAAAGTGCTCCTCTCCGCCAGCGATACGTAGCAATGGATTTATCGCAACCTGCAGCATTGCCATCCCTATTCCAATCAGGAAAAGCGAAAACATCGCTATATAAAAACTTGGAAAAGAGGCAAACAGGAACGATCCAATGAGCGCCAGAACAAATGCTGCCGTCATAATAATTTTCGCACTGAACTTGTCAACTAGAATGCCGGAAGGAATCGACATTACTCCGTAAGCTGCGAAAAAGGAGAATGGCAGAAAGGCGGCCAGCGCCAGGTGGGTAAGATTAAATCCCTCAATAATATCCGGGATCAATGGCCCCAGGATATTCGTAAGGAAAGAGATCACGAAGAAAATCAGGAAAATTAACAGCACTATAAAATAATTTCTTTTCATCGAGATTCGGCTCCTTGGTTAATCTTACTGCTACTTGACGTTCCAGCCGGTGACAGCCAATTTAGGCCGATCATCTTTCAAATCCCGGGCACTAAAATGTGCCTGTAGCTGACGACTCTCACCAGGTAACAGACTAATATAATTATCTTCCCAGAAAACCGGCAAAACCACCTCGCCGCTTTCTTCACCGACAATCTGCAATTCGATACAAAATGCAATGTGATTGTCCGGATTACTTATCGATACCTCCACAAATTGTTCTCCACTCTCAATCCTGTCCCGGTAGTCTACCGCCAGGGTTGCGCCGGGTAGGTCGGCCAGATCCTTAAAATCAGCATACTGCTTGGTTGGCGTATAGAACCACCTGCTGTTTTCATAGTCGGGAACATCCTCCTGGGCTGAAAGCCAATAGAAATTCTGACCGACCTCTTCACCATCCGTCAAATCCACCAGGCGCAGATCAACAAAATAGACCGATGTGACTTCCAGATCATCCGGAAGATCCATTATTTTCTGCGAGCTGTTCGCAGGCAAGTCAAACTCCATCCGATGCTCAAATAGTTTCTCCGAGTGCATATTAAAAACGCTTATTTGCGCCGCCATGGCCGGATATTCCCTTAACGTCTCATTCGCTGCCCAGATATCCTCGAAAGAATAGCGGTACAGCAGATGCAGCGGCTGACAGGCTTTTTTAGCGCCATAGAACGCGCCATTGGGCATCAGGTAACTGTCATAAAGCTGCCAATACATCTCCGGCCAAGCTGAATTCACCATCCATTGTATGAGGCCCGTTGAATTCGGTTTGTGGGCTACGAAAGCCTCGAACATTGGCCGCATCAGCTCATAATTCATTAACTGGGCTTTTCTCACGTAATCTTCCACTCCGCTTGCATGACCATAGCGCTCGTTGAGACCGGTACTATATCTCTCAAGGGTGTTGAATTCATTCCGACCGCAATGAAAGTCCCAGAGCTCGTTGATAGGCCACAACCTGTCTTCGGGGATCATCTTTTTAACGCTGGCAAGGGGCGGAACCTGAGCCCCGGGTCCGGTTTCAGTATTAAAACCGAAAGCGCCGCCACGCTTTGTGTCGGCGTACCAATAAACTGGTACCGTAAACGCATAAGGTCCACGCATTTTCATCCGGGTTGGTCCGGTTATTTCGCTTTCTCTTTCACTGGCCGCCATGACACACGGACGAACAGGATCGTACTTTTTCAAAATTTCCAAGTACTCTCTTTCCAGCGCGGGCCGCGGGATCATGTCACTGCCCGCCATCCACACAAAAATACTCGGGTGATTTCGCAACCAGACGATCTGATCGCGCCAATAATCCGCTACAAGTTTGATATCTTCAGCGGTTTTGACACCGCCAAATTCGTCACAGGCTTTGCCGAGATAACCTTCCCACTCCCACTGACAGCTCCAACCCGCCATTATCAGAATTCCATAACGGTCGCACAAATCGTAAAGTGTCTCGTCCTTGCCCCAGAATCCTTCCAGCCGGATTGCATTAAGGTTCATGTGCTTGATATATTTGATCTGAGCCTCGAGGTTCTCGGCTGTATTCGCCAGCAGTAGATCCTCCACCCAACCACCACCCTTGATCAGGATTGGCTCACCGTTTACTTTAAAACCACGATGCCCGATATCGTTTACATAATCTTCGACTTTACGGATCCCGAATTTGAAATCCACCTGATCGGAAATTTGCCCATCAACCACGCATTCCAGATGAATATCATACAAGTGTGGTTCACCGAAATTATGCGGCCACCAGAGTTCTGGATTCTCAATCCTCAATTGAGGGAACTCATTGGGATTTAAAGTGACCGTTTCTACAGCGCCTGGATTGAGTGACACCTGTTTTTCGAAGGCAATCTCGCCGATCTGACCTTTGAGCTTTCCAACTACTTTCTCCGGCTTATGATTGCGTAGCAGCAAGGAAATGTTCAGGTCTGCCGTGACAGGTTCTCCAAAATTGATATCACTTATCACATATGGGTTTTGAATCTGGAGGGCATCGGAAAAGTGGATCGACACGGTTCGGAATATTCCCATATTTGCGTCCGGCGGTCGCGGATTCCAGTCGACAAATCCGATGGTGAAATCGCCTGGTTGCGGCGGAAAAACTTCGACTGCAAGGCAGTTCTGACCCGGTTTGAGCTTGCCGGTTACATTCAGTTCAAAGCGTCTGAATGCGCCAAACATCGAATCCGAAGAAGCAATCTGCTGCCCGTTCAGCCACACATTTGCCCGGTAATTGATACCATCAAATTTCAGATTGGCAATCTGGGATGATTGCCTGTTTTCAATCTTGAAAGTCTTGCGAAACCACCAGGACTTTTTATATTGTTCCGTTGCTATTCTTTCCAGATTATCAGAGTAATAAATGTTCTCATAGAGGCCATTTTTTACCTGAGCATCCAAAACGGTCGTTGGTACTATTGTAGCGTACCAGTCATCTGCTTCAAAATCAGGATTGCTGATTTCCGTTCCGTCTTGTGGGATCTGTTCCACGGACTGAATTTGCCATCCATCCCGAAGGGTGATTGTTTGTGGCGGATGGATTCCTGAGCACTGCATAAGCAGGCAGACCCACAAGCACGCACCTAAGTAGAAAACTGGCGCAAGAATACTATTTAATGTTATTCTAATCATATTGTCCCCCATCTGATGTTACCGCAATCATAAGGAACGCACAATAAAAATGCAGGCTGAAATCGCATCAGAGCTTGTCGAGATATCAAGTTGATAGACATTGTTTACACTTTGGAGTATAATAAAGTTGAGGTTCTTGTACCTGGGACCATCCAGAGTGGTCACCCTGGCCGGTTAGGCTACGCAGAAGAAAGCTTACTCGGCCGTTTTGGATGGGATGTCCGCTCTTTTCATCCGCTGGTAAGGAGTCAGGTATTACTGGTAAGCTCCGCCCCCTCTTCCAGTTGGATCTTAACGCCTCTCACGGGATATGCAGGTCATTCAGAAATCCCTCTCGGATTCTTCTGCCATACCCATTCGTCAATTACAGTCAGATTACGACCCGGTCGAGCATCGATCGTCTGTACGAGCGCGGTTTCTCCCTCAATAGTTATGAACGTAACGGCAGCAAATGAAGTGGTATCAGGTGTAAAGGCTGTTTTATTCACAACCGGCTGTGAATCTTTCCAATTGGCGCCACCACAACCATTAACGATGTGAACCATCCCACTTTCGTGATCTACCGTCCCATCTGGCAATAATGGATGTGTTCGTACATTCACGTGTGCATGTCCATGAAAGATGAAGTCGCCGCCATGCGTGTGAAATTTTTCCAGCCAGGATTCGCACTTGTCCAGGTAACTGCTTTTATACGTAAGGTCTCCATAACAGGGAGGATGCCAGAATCCGATCAGCCAGTCATCGGCAGGGATATTCACCAGCTCCTGATCCAGCCAGGTCTGCATAGTTGCCGCGTCGGTAAAATAAGCGTCACATGCGATTATATGGATATTTCCCTTCTGATAGGAATAGAAATGGGTTGTATTGTTCGCGGAGTTGACAGGTAACACGCCCTTTGTATGCTTATCGTAGGTGCTCCTTATGTCATCATGATTGCTGGTGCACATGAAAAACTTCCCTGGTAAAAAGAGCGAGTCTATGCCTTTGTAATCCAGGGACTTCTGCCAATCCTCTTCTCTGCCCTGACTAGAGAAATCACCGGTATGAATTTGAAAATCCCAATCGGTGACCTTATGCAGCAATACGTCGGCAATGCTCTCACAGGCATTGTCCTTATTTTCTCTTGAATCACCCCATAGAGCTATTTTAACTCTTTCTTGACTCCAAGAATTCAGAGGCATGATCAAGATGAGAATCACAAACTCCAGAAATACAACGCTACTCAGTGACAGACCGTGTTTTCTCCTCACGATATTCTTCCCTACTCTTAGTTTATCTGAAAAAGGCAGGTTTTAACTTTAGGCAAGAAACAAGAGAGTTTATTGTGCGTGTCAAAGTTATTTTCTACACCTTAACTGAAGTGTCTTCATTTTATCCGCACCGACTGACCTAAAAAATCATTGGGTACTGGACACGCTTTGATGCCATCTTAATCCATTTCCCTTTCCTATTTCAGATTTATTCGAGGGAGAGCAGTGATCTGCTTATCCCGCATTCTGCAAGGTCAACCTGCCATCAAGGAAGCAACACTGAAGTCCGAGCCACCTGGCGGATTCGAACCGCCGACCTGCCGATTACGAATCGGCTGCTCTACCAGCTGAGCTAAGGTGGCGCTGGCCGGGTGCTGGCGAAGGCGGCAAAAGTTAATGAAATTTCCCCGGTTGTGGGGGCGAATCGGAGGGCGGTATGTCAGCTATTGGTCAGACAACCTGATGACGAACCGCCGATTCATGCCTAACTTTCTGCATCAGTTTTTTAAAAGCGGGAATCCAGCAATGAACTCACACATCCAGCGGTTGTTACCGCCTTTCACAACGGCACTGCTTTTCTTTACCGCCTGCTCTACACCTCATGTTGATCTCCAGTCCGGCGACCGAATAATCTTCCTGGGAGACTCCATTACCATGCAAGGCGACCAGCCAGGCGGGTATGTTACTATCGTCCGGGACACTCTCACAGCCAGGCACCCGGACCTGGGCTTGGAGATCATCGGCGCCGGCATTAGCGGCAACAAGGTGCCCAACCTTCAGGACCGTCTACATAGGGACGTACTCTCCAAGGAGCCTACCATCGTCTTTATCTATATCGGGATAAACGACGTGTGGCACTCCCTCAAGCCCCAGGGGGGCACTCCCAGGAACCGCTACGAAACCGGACTACGAAGTATTCTCAGCAGGATCACTGGCAGCGGAGCCCGCGCTGTGCTCTGTACCCCCTCGGTCATCGGTGAGCGATACGACGGGGCCAACTCCCTGGATACGATGCTGGACGAATACAGCACCGCTAGCCGCCAGGTGGCCCGGGAGCTAGAGATACCCCTGCTGGACCTTCGGAAAGCCTTCATCAGGTACTTGCGGAACCACAATCCAGACAACCTGGAGAAAGGCATACTGACCTACGACGGGGTGCACCTGAACGAGGCGGGCAACCGGCTGGTGGCGGGGGAGGTCCTGTGGACGCTGGGTGAGAGAGGGATAAAGTGATAACGTGATGAAACCGATAGACCGCTATATAAGGATTTTATCTTCCCCTTGCATCTTTTTCCGGACAGGAGGTAACCGTCATGCAGACCTATAGCCGCCGCCGCTTTCTGGGGGCCATCGGCAGGCCCGCCGCCGCTTTCGCCGTAGCCACATTCGACCCGGAGGTCATGAAGAACGCCCTCACCGCCATATCAGCGAGGAAAGGCAAACCGGAGGATATCGCTGCGGATGAGAGCTACTGGTATCCCGTCCAGCAAGCCTACACGGTGGACCGGAGCCTCGTCAATCTGAATAACGGCGGCGTTAGTCCCTCGCCAGCTGTGGTGCAGGATTCCATGAAGCGCTACCTGGACTATTCCAACGCGGCCCCGGTATATACCATGTGGCACATCCTCGAACCCCAGCGGGAAGGGGTACGAAAGCGCCTGGCCCGGGCTTTCGGCTGTGATCCGGAAGAAGTAGCCCTTACCCGTAACGCCTCTGAAGGGCTGGAAATCTGCCAGCTGGGTCTTGATCTCAAGACCGGAGACGAAATCCTGACTACCAACCAGGACTACCCCCGTATGATCACCACCTTCAAGCAGCGGGAGCGCCGGGAAGGGCTGGTATTGAAAGAATTTTCTATTCCCGTACCCGCTGAAAAGCCCCAGGAAATCGTGGAGCTTTTCGAGCGGAACATCACCCGCAAGACCAAGGTCATCCTCATGTGCCACATGATCAACCTTACCGGGCAGATACTGCCGGTGAAGGAAGTAGTGGCTATGGCCCGTCAACGGGGAATTCCGGTGATAGTGGATGGGGCCCATGCCCTGGCCCACTTCGACTTCCGGCTTTCGGATCTGAATTGCGACTATTACGCCACCAGCCTGCACAAGTGGCTCTGCGCTCCCCACGGCACCGGGCTTCTGTACGTGCGTCGGGATAAAATCGCCGACTTATGGCCCATGATGGCCGCGCCGGAGACCATGGACGACGACATCCGTAAGTATGAGGAGATCGGCACCCACCCGGCCGCTAACTACCTGGCCATCGCCGACGCCCTCACTTTCCACCAGGGCATAGGAGCCGCCAACAAGGAAGCCCGCATGCGCTACCTGCGCGACCGATGGGCCAAGCGACTGCTTAAGCACAACCGCGTCCGGCTGCATACCAGTCTGAAACCACGATTCGCCTGCGGCTTGGCTACCGTGCAGGTTGAAGGGATTGATCCCGAGCAGCTGACGGATTACCTGTGGAAAAAACATCGTATCATCGTGACTCCCCTTAAGCATCCGGAGTTCGAGGGCATCCGGGTTACACCCAACGTCTATACCACTCTGGATGAGATTGACCGCTTCTCCGATATCATGGAGACGGTCATCAAGAAGGGACTACCCGAATCTTGAGGCCAGGGGCCGAAAAGGTGCCGCGGTTGCTAGGAGAATGAGACATAAAGTAGTGGCTTGATGAAGGCGTTAGGCTACAGCCTCGGGTCCTTATCTTTCCCTTGCAGTTCTTTCCTTGGATGTGTTTTTTCCCAAGCGCTACCTTCTATGATCCAGGTGAGAGTACCGGTGTATCCGTGAAGGAACTGAACACCATCAAACGATTCCGATTTATTTACCGTGCCTGGCGTTTTCGGTGGCTGATCGACCGCGATGAAATCGCCTTCTTGCTGGCTCACTTGAAGAAAGGGCAATGCGGAGTGGACATCGGTGCCTATAAAGGCGCTTATGCCTACTGGATGTGGAAGGCAGTCGGCCGGGAAGGCCAGGTGTTTGCCTTCGAGCCTCAACGTGAACTGGCGGAATACCTATTGGTACCGGGCTGGCAGCAGGTCACGGTTGAAAACCTGGCACTCTCTTCCAGAGCAGGGCAGTCCGTCTTGACGGTTCCCGGAGAAGGGGCCAGCCCGGGAGCAACGCTGGAAAGAGACCTGCATCCGGGCCAAACCCATACGGTACCGGTCACGACACTTGATATTTATTTCGGCCAACAACCCCACCTGCCAATCAGCCTGATCAAGTGTGATGTGGAGGGCCATGAGCTGGCGGTCTTTAAGGGCGGTGAGGGAATTCTGCAATCCCAACGACCCATCCTGATGTTCGAATGTGAACAGCGACACCATCTACATGACAGCGTCCATGATGTGTTCACCTATCTGGAGGGGCAAGGGTACAATGGTTTTTTCTATCTTAAGGGGAAATTGCACTCAATAGGCGAGTTCAATATTGCCCAACACCAAGGTCGGTCAGCCGTTTATTACATTAATAATTTCATCTTTCTCCCAAGTGAATCAGGGGATTTATTCTCTTAAGCCAGGGGAGCGAAACGGATGATAAAGTACACCTTAAGATGGCACATGAATGACGGGCTGGAGGTAATAACCTCGGTCCGGCCGGGATGGAGATCGGGTACATGAAGCTTTTTACTCAACACCTAACTTGGAACTTGTAAATATGAACTTGAAACATAAACCACCATGCAATCTGCTCCTACCGCTGCTGCTGGTAATGGCTTGTAGTCAATCAGAACCTGAGCGGGAGATCATTGCCACCGATGAGGCCCCCGCAGCCATCGGGCCTTACTCCCAGGCGGTGCGCGTGGGCTACACCCTCTACCTAGCGGGCCAGATCGGTCTTGACCCGTCCACCGGCCAGCTGGTGCCGGGTGGTATTGAGGCCGAGACCCACCGGGTAATGGCTAACATCCAGGCCGTCCTTCAGGCAGCGGACTATTACTTTGCCGACGTGGTGCAGGTGCAGGCCTACCTGGCGGACATGAACGAGTACGGAGCGTTTAATACCATTTATGCCGAATATTTTAGCAACGAGCCACCGGCCCGGGCGGTGGTACAAGCTGCTCGTATTCCCCGGGACGCCCGGGTGGAGGTAATGGTGATGGCGGTGAAAATACCATAGTATGCCGGGACAAGGTTCAGCCGGTAATGTGCTAGCAGCATTCGCTAGCCTGGTCGTACCAGGACTGGGGCAGTTGCTCCAGGGGCGGCTGATAATAGCCATTTTCATGTTCGGTCTGGCGGTGGTGTTGTGGTTCTTCCTGCTGGGCTGGATCATCCACCTGTGGTCCGTCCTGGACGCCGCTCGTTTTAGGTCGAAGGAATAGGAGGGACTCTTCATGATAAAGCACATCGTCATGTGGCGCCTGATGGAAGAAGTCGAAGGGACCGCAAAGGAAGGGAACACGCGTGTGATGAGAGCGCGCCTGGAAGCTCTCCCCAAGGCTATTCCGGAAATCGGACGACTGGAGGTAGGGCTTAATATCAAGGATTCGGAGCGGGCGGCCGACGTAGTACTCTACTCTGAATTTGACAGCCCCGAAGCCCTGGCCACCTATATCCAACACCCCG
Source organism: Fidelibacterota bacterium (assembly GCA_020354025.1). Lineage (GTDB taxonomy): Bacteria > Fidelibacterota > Marinisomatia > SCGC-AAA003-L08 > TS1B11. Next base: position 1,575,507 of record CP070638.1, read on the forward strand.
CACATCAGGAAGTGGTGGCTTTTATCCGCGAAGTCGCCAGTGAGACGCGGGTGGTGGACTACGAGGTCTAGTCGCTCAGCTGTCCTGTTCCACCAGCTCCATCACCACCCCCCACCGCAGGCCCCTGTCACTGACCGTCAGGCGATCCAATTTTAAGCAGCGCATTACAGCCCGCAGGATCATCCCCCCTGCGATAATCACGTCTGCCCGGCCAGGATGGAGACCGGGCAGCTCCAGCCGTTCTTGTAGAGGCAAGTCCGTACAGAGAGCCAGGATTTGCTCCAGGATAGGAACGGTCAGGACGGCCCCGTGAATCCTACTGTGATCATACTTCTCCAGCTTCAGGTTAATAGCCGCGAAGGTAGTGACGGTGCCACCCACGCCTACGATCGCACTCACAGGTAGTGACCAGTCGACACCGTCAAGTATTATATCAATATGTTTAGCCGCTGATGACAGTTCTTCCGAGGAGGGTGGATCGTGGTGGAACCAGCGCTCTGTAAGCCGGACGCTGCCTAGGGGCATACTTTCCAGTGCCACCAGGCACCCATCCTTTTCTATAGCGATCTCGGTGCTACCACCGCCCACATCAGCGACTACGCGGTTGCCGCCGGTATAAGGAAATTCGTGCTGTACTGCCTGTAGCACCAGCTTCGCCTCCTCCCGGCCACTGATCTCGACCAGGTCATATCCGGTGGCATCCTTAAGGCGCTTATGGAGTTGGTCCCGGTTGGTGGCTTCCCGGAATGCGCTGGTGGCTACACACCGCACCCGACGGCAATTATAAGACTCGATGATGCCCTGGTACTCCCGGAAGGTTGCTGCTGCGCGGGCCAGAGCCTGCTCGGAGAGCTGACCGGTGTAGTCCACACCAGCCCCAAGGCGGACTACCCGCAGCTCCCGGGCCAGAGGAATCAGCCGTGAGCCGTCCCACCGGGCCACCAGCAGCAGGCAGGTGTTGGTACCAAGGTCAATGGCGGCGTAAAGATCATGTCCCGGAGTCGGGATATGATCTTTCACGGTCGGATTCAGCTTTTTGCCTCGGAAGCAGGTGGCGCTGGCGGCTGTGTGTAAATCTTATTGTTCCTAACATAGCTCCGCAGCCCCTGTACCACGCTGGCCACTATCAGGAATCGCACTAACATATTACTGATAGGGAATGGCAGGACAGGCAGCAGCACTCGTCCGAGGAAGCGGGTGATAGGATTGAAAAGCAACCGGCCCAGCAATCGCTTATGGCGGAAATAATTCCCCGTTAATGGCCAGGCGAAGTCCGCCGCCAGTATGTTGGCGATCTCCGGATTGTGGCTTAGAATCCGTGGCAGGTTGTGGTATCCGTAGTCTCGCAACAGCTTGAGATGAGCATCAAGGGACCGGTCCTGGTGATGGTAAGATACCGACCGGTTGCCGTAGTAGATACCATCGGGAAATCTTTGAGCTACCCGGTAACCGAAGAGGATGTCCTTGCCCCCAAAATGCCTGAATGATTCCTCGAAGGTTCCTCCAGCTTCAACCGCAGCCCGGCTCAAGGCAGCGTTGTTGAAAATCAGGTACTGGAAGCCCAGAGGCTGGATGTCACCGAAGCGGCGAGGCCCCCTCAGGGAGGACTCGTAAAGGTACCGGTTCAGCTTCGATTTTGGTAGCCAGGAGGCCGGCTCCACCTTCCCTACCACAGCTTCCCGCCCCGGCTTGGCTAGCTCCGCAACGTGCTGTTCCACGAAATCGGGCTGCACTTCCATGTCGCCATCAAGAAAGATGACGACCTCACCCGTGGTGTGCCCCAGAGCCATATTGCAGGCCTGGCTGCGCCCCAAATTGCTATCGGGAAAATGCCGGTGGATGAAATCAGGTGGGGTTTGCCGCTTGAGGAACTCACGGGTGCCGTCGGTAGAGCAGTCGTCCACCACGTGCACTTCCAGACGATCATTGGGATAGGCGAGTCGGCACAGGGACTCGAAGCAGGTGGGATAATGTGGCCCGCCATTATGGATTGTTACCACAACGCTCACGCTGGGCTTTTCCCTTGTGTTTTCCATTACACCTCGATTCCCAGCCGGCGGTAATACTCGTATAGTTGGTCGCCCACAACTTCCAGGGCATGGTGGTTCTCAGCCCATATACGGGCGGCCTGGCCGCGTTCCCTGATTAACTCATGATTCTCAATCAGCGCAGCTAACTGCTCCAGTAGGTCGCCAGGACTGATGTTCACGAAGGGATGGTCAGGCATGAACGCCTGGTAATCGGCGTTCATGGAAGTGCAGCAAGCCAAGCCCAGGGCCATAGCCTCTACGGAGTTCATGCCGTAGCCGGGGGCCACGTCGGCCACCTGGTCGATATAGATATCAGATTCAGCCTTCAAAGCCATAGCCTCTTCGTGTGGTTGATTTTCGATAAAAATAAAGCGGATACCATGGGACGCTTCCAGAGAACGGCAGGCGGCGATTATAGTCTCCGATCCTTTGGCGTACCGGCTGCGGGTGGCGTGGCAAATGGTGATGGGATCATGCAGTCGCCGCGCTGGCTGATGGGCAGCCACGTCGTATGGGAGGAAGAGATAATGCAGGTTGGGGTGCCGGGGGAGCAGATCATACTCACTGGTGAGGTTGAGCTGGATATGACGATCAACCGCCGGGATCACACCCCGGTTGCGAAAATCACGGCCGTGGTAGGTGCCGATGATAGGCTTACTCTCTTCCGCCAGGCGACGGACAAAATCCCCATTGCGGTAAAACTCCAGGCCACCCTCAAGGTGATAAATGTCGTAGTCCAATAAGCCATAATTCTTAATAGCCGGCTCCACTCGGAAACGCCATAGCCAATCACGGAAGGTGAAAAAGGCCCGTTCGATACCGGTCTTCGGTCTCCAGAGTGGCGGGCTGCCCGGGATCTCCGTCCAGTTACCCTGGGAACCCTTAGTGCGAGTATAAAGCCGGTGACGCAGCTGGGTTGCCCGGCGTCTGAAAGGGACCAGGGGCAGGTGCAGGCAGATATCGTCGCGAAATCCATAAGCCGAGGAGAAGTAGGTGATATAGCGGCACTGGTTTCCGCGCGAATTGTGGACTTTCTGCCAAAGTTCCAGCTGCCCGACTACATTCTGCGCCGCAATATAGAGGATCTTCATGAGTGACTCTGCCCGGGAATAGCCATTAAAGCTATGTCATTTTTAACCGCGGCAGTGTATTTTTAACTCTGGAAAATACGATGAAGTTATACGTCATACCTTCCTGGTATCCTTCGAAGCTGAATCCGGCCAACGGCACTTTCTTTGTCGATTGGGCCGGGACCCTAGCCCGGGCCAGTCATGATATCGTGATAATCGCAAACGTTATGCATCCATTCAAGAAACTGCCCAAGTACCACCAACTTCCCGGAAAAACTCATCAACCGGGATTGGAATCCGGACTGTTGACCTACCGGCGGGAAGCCATCAATCTGCGGCCCAAGTTGGCAAAAAAGAGCTTCCAGGTCTATAAAAAAAGTCTAACCAGCCAGTTTGAGCAGGCGTTAACTGAGAAAGGCCGACCGGATATTGTTTTGGTCCATTCATCCCTCTGGGCCGGGGCAGCTCTTGCGGAACGTCTGTCGTCCGAAGCGATTCCCTTTATAGTAATGGAACATCTGAAAGCCTTTCTCCTCGAAGCTGGATTCAGTGACTTCCAGAAAAGATGCGTACAGACAACCTATAGCCGGGCTGACAAAATAGTTGCCGTCAGTTCCACCCTGGAGAAACAAATCCTGAAGATCTTTCCCGGGGCACAAGGCAAAACTACCATTATCCACAGTCCGGTAACGAAGAAAATGATGGCCCCGGTTGGTCTTGATAGTAGTACCGCCCCGGATTTCACATTCATTGCTGTCAGCCTACTCAGAACTGAAAAACGAATTGATCTCCTACTGAAGGCCTTCTCCCGGCTGGTGCAAGCAGGCAAATCCGCAAGATTGAAGATCGTGGGTGATGGGCCGTTGAGAAAAAGCCTGGAGCGACTGGCCCGCCGTTTGAATGTGGGGAACCGGATCGATTTCCTGGGGTATCTGACCAGGGAACAAGTTACCGGAGAACTGCATCAGAGCGATTGCCTGGTTCTTCCCAGTGATGTGGAAACCTTCGGCATGGCCTTGGTGGAAGCGATGGCCGCTGGTCTACCCGTAATCGCAACCAGTTGCGGCGGTCCCCAAGATATCGTGACTGAGGAAACCGGGCTACTGGTTCCAGTGAACGACGAAATCGCTCTTTGTCAGGCCATGCAAACCATAATGGATAATTACGACAACTATGAGCCTGAAAAAATCCGTCGATATGTCGGAGGGAAATTCGGGGAGCAGACTTATGTGGCCGCCCTTACGGCCGTCTTTGACGAATTAGTCCCCGGCTCGTGATACTCTGAAAATGCGGGCAATGACAGCCCTTTCACGGACGTTCAGAAAGCCTGTTAATACCAGTACTATGGGATATGAAACCATTAATAGTACGTCACGAAGCACTGCCCCCTCAGTGATCTCCCACAAGCCGTAGATTCCAGCCATCAGCAGGAACACCCGCAGCAATCGGCTCCATTCGTAGGGGACCGGGTAGATCCGCTGGTTAATGCCCAGAAACGCCAATGCCATGATGAGAAATGAAAGGCAGGTAGCGAGGGCGGCTCCCAGTGCGCCGTACAGTGGAATCAGGGCTACATTCAGCACGACATTGGACAGCGCGCCTATTCCGCGGGTAATGGCGACCCAAAGGGAGCTTTCCAGCTGAAACACACCCGGCAGTTGAAGCAGATAGGCGGCATGGAACAGGTAACCGAGGGCGATCCAGGGAACGATCTCGGTCCCCTGCCAGAAGTCAGGACCATAAAAAGTAACAGGTCCCAGATCCAGGCGAACCAGATGGGGAACCCACAGGCACATCAGCACCCAGATAAATCCCAGTACTGCCAGCAGATAGGTTGCTATCCTGGCGAACAACCGCCTGGTCTCGTCCGTGTCTTCCTGTTTTAGGAAGAAAGGGTGCCAGCTCATGTTAAAACCCATGGCGATCAAGAACATGAGCATGCCGAGCTTATGCCCTGCGCTGTAGATGCCTACGGTCTCCACGTCGGTCATTATTTTCAGAATATAGCGGTTCGCGAGTTCCATCGTCATGGCGAAGATACCGGAGGGCAGGAAGGGCAATCCGAAGCGCATGAGCTGACGCCAGGTAATCAGGGAGGCCCGACGCAGCTCCAGGCGTTTCCAGATGATGGGAAAGGTCAGCACGAACAGGGAACCGGAGGTGATCAGGTTACTCATCAGGACTCCCTGAATCCCCATCCGGTACTTGAGGACCAGCAGGAGGTTAAGTCCCAACGAACCGGCTACATTGAGCAAACTGAACCCGGTGTAGACCAGGGGCCTCTCTTCGGAGCGCAACAGCAGCAGGGGCACATACCAGAGTACGTCGAAAAAGAGTATGCCGGATATATACGCAATAAACCGGGGATGATCACCTCCCAGAAGGACAGCAGCCAGCGGCTGCCGGAAAGCTAATAGTAACGCGATAAAAACGGCCGTGGTTATAACAAATGAATAGTATGCAGTAGTCAGATACCGGGCACGATCCTCTCCCCCGGTCTGGACATACCACTTCATGAGTGCGGCATCCAGTCCGTATTTAAGCACAACGCCCATGAATCCCATGAAAGCGTAGGCTAGCGAAATCACGCCATAATCATAAGTGGAGAAGACGTTGGTATAGAGGGGTAGCAGCATGAAGGACACCGAGCGGACCAGGATATGACCGGTGCCGTAGATCAGCGTCTGGAGGGAAAGGGCCTTGATCGGCTGAAGCATGGTAGAGATTAGAGCCGGATTTCGAGCGTATCCCTGAACATACCACTGGAGCCGAAGCTTTCCTTGAACCGGGCCAGACCGAAGTTAGGCTCCATCTGGACAGTGAAAATACCGAAGTCCAGGTAGCGGAAGCCCTTTTCGATAGCCCGACAGATCATCTCGTAGAACAGCAGGTTCACCGCCCGGTATTGTTGAAAGACTTCATCGTGGCTGATGTAGAAGGCCAGGGTCACGTCCGGACCGGCGTCAAAGATGGTGATGCCGGCGATCATACGGTCTCCCCGGTAAGCTGCCAGCAGGTGAATCTCATCGGGGAAAAGGTCAGCCAGGCGGAGCAGCTCTTCCAGCGTATGGGTAGGCTGGACGTTGTGGCGGCGCTTGAGATTGTGCAGCAGGATGTCGTAAAAGGTAGAGTAGTCATGACTTAGGCTTACCACTATCCCGGACTGTTGAGCCTTTCTTACCGCCCGCCGCGAGGCGTCGGTGAACTTGGTCAGGTTCTCTTCGGGGGACGGTTCCAGGTATAGGATGCTGGATACCTCGCGACGTCGGTAGGAGAATCCCTGCTGCAAGAGGGCAAAGTCCAGGTAGTTGGACAGGCGGCGGTTATAAATGGTTGGTGGTAGGGTGAGGGTAATTCCCTGGAATCCCCACCTGCGAGCATAATCCAGCAGGCTTTCCACCAGTTCACAGCTGTTTTGAAATGATAGGCCGATAGGCACCACCAACCCGCCGTAGGAGGCACCGGGGTGCGAGACCAGGTGGCGTTCACCTTGCACCTCCTGCTCAGCTGCCGGGAACAAGGCCAGTAGACCTTTTGCCCCGGTAAAGGTCAGCGAGTGGTCCTGGAAGCGGTCTTGGGGGTGATAGCCCAGAAAACGACGCAGGTGGAAGAGGGTGCCGTTGCTGGCCTGCCGTACGTAACGGTCCCACTCTTCCTGGAAGGATGGTTCATAGGGAGAAACGGTTATGGTCATGCTAGCAATACGCATGGGAATTTATCGGTGCCAGCAGGCAAGTGGAAGGGAAGAGTGCATACACGGGAATGAAGCCAGTATGGAATACGTCCACTTGCCATTGCAGGTTCAAGGCCCTATACTATACCGGTCTTTACATCAGTTTGTATCCCATCATCATATTAAATCGGCGGGGAGGAAACCTTATGATTAAACGTAGACCCTACTCAATGACCCTATTATTCATTCTGATGGTGGCTATTACAGCTGCCGTTCATGCTAGGCCTCAGGACAAACCCACCATCAAGCGCCGGCACGTGGCCGCCACCGAGCGAATAATCGGCCTTTCCTTCGACAAATCTGAGCGGGACTCCCTGCTGGCTGATCTGCACGACAACCTGGGCAACTACCAGAACCTGCGTGCTCTGGAGATACCCAATTCCTGCCCACCCGCCCTGCTCTTCAATCCGATCCCTGCCAGTAAAGCATTTGACAACGAGACAAGAGCCCTGATTTTCGCCCCGGTGAAGGAAGTATCCCGTCCTGAGGGGCTGGAGGAGCTCGTCTATTACTCGGTGACTCAGCTGGCGGAACTGATCCGCACGCGACGTATCACCTCTCTTGAATTGACGAAAATGTACCTGGAGCGTCTCAGAGACCACGGCCCGGAACTGGAGTGCGTGGTGACCCTCACCGAAGACCTGGCCCTGATGCAAGCCCGGCGGGCCGATGAGGAAATCGCCGCGGGCAAATATCGCGGTCCACTACACGGCATTCCCTACGGTGCCAAAGACCTGCTGGCGGTGAAAGGCTACCCCACCACCTGGGGCGCCATGCCTTACAAAGACCAGGTTATTGACGAAGACGCCGCTGTTGTCCAGCTGCTTGAGGAGGCTGGAGCCGTGCTGGTGGCCAAGCTCACACTTGGAGCCCTGGCCTGGGGGGATGTATGGTTCGGGGGCAAGACCCGCAATCCGTGGAACCTGGAGCAGGGCTCCAGCGGCTCTTCGGCAGGCTCCGCGGCGGCCACCGCAGCCGGATTGGTGTCCTTTGCTATCGGTTCGGAGACGTGGGGGTCCATCGTCTCACCATCTACCCGCTGCGGAGTGACGGGTCTCCGGCCCACCTTCGGTCGCGTGAGCCGGACTGGTGCCATGGCCCTCAGCTGGTCTATGGACAAACTCGGTCCCATATGTCGCACCGTGGAAGACTGCGCCATTGTCTTTGACGCCATCCGTGGCCCTGACGGCCTCGATCAGAGAGTGGTGGACCTCCCCTTCAACTACAACTACCAAGTGGACTGGAACCGCCTGCGCATCGGCTACGTAGAGCAGGCTTTCGAGGAAGATCGCCCAGGTAAAGCCAATGACCAAGCCGTACTGGAGGTTCTCCGGGAGCTGGGGGCCAATCTGGTACCCATCGAGCTGCCCGACTATCCAATCGAAGACCTGGCATTCATCCTGAGTGCGGAGGCAGCAGCGGCCTTTGATGAACTCACCCGCTCCGGGAGAGACGACCTCCTTGTGCGGCAGATCAGAAGAGCCTGGCCAAATTCCTTCCGCGCTTCACGCTTCATCCCGGCGGTAGAGTATATCCAGGCCAACCGTGCAAGGAAGTTAATCATTCAGGAGATGGAACGGACTCTGGCTGAGGTAGACCTGTACGTCTGCCCCTCATTCGGCGGGGATAACCTGCTCCTTACCAACCTGACGGGACACCCCTGCGTGGTACTGCCCAATGGGTTCAATGAGCAGGGCTCTCCTACCAGCATCTCCTTCATGGGACACCTGTATGATGAAGCTACCCTACTGGCCGTAGCCCGGGCCTACCAGGAAGCTACCGACTGGCATTTAAAACACCCTCCGGAGTTTAAGTAGCATCGGCATGTCAGGATACCTGGAGGACTCTCAGCTTATAAATTGTAAATTTGAGCACAATAACAGTGCGCCACCTGCGTCGTGTCCGATACGGAGTACCAGTCAGGCATTGAAGCGATGGGGAAGGCTTTTCGGAACAAAACAACTGCGGCTGCGCTTACCTGGGTGTCGATTGCCAGCCATTTGCGCTGGGGCTATCGGAGTCATCCTGATCTTGAAGATGCCACGAATGCACGTTAAGGAAAAAGGGACGTAATCATGATAAAATCCGTGTTCTACTTTGTGCTCTTGCTACTGATTTGGTTGATTGCTTGTGACCTGGGTGAAGAGATCGATGAAGCAATTATAACGGTGTCAGGAAATGTATCTGATGATGGCCAGCCAGTAGCCGAAGTGTTGGTAATGCTGGTGGAAAGTCCCGACTCATCCGATGGTATTAGCCTGGCCAATGCCAGCATTACGGGCAGCACCGGTGATTATACTATTCTAAATGTCGATCCCGGTGATTACTATGTGATGGCAGTTGACGATGCCAACGACGATTTCGAATTCGATGTCATGTACGACAGGCTAGGCTTCTTTGGTATCGATCCAGCCGTGAACGATCTCGAGCCCGACGCTATCGTAGTGACCGATGAAGACCTGGAGAATATCGACATTGAGTATCTGTACAGTTTAAATATTGCGGGGAATATCATAAAGATCACAGCCCCCGATTGATCAGTATGCAGATTGACATTCCACCCGCCTGGATGCAATCGGTCGCCACGACCTGTACCAACACCCCCCGGAGTTCAAGTAAAGCAAAATAACTGCCAACACAGCATTTCCTGCTCCCCCTCCACCCCTTTTTGTAGTAAACTCCCGCCTGTGAAAAAGCGGGTCGTATAGGATACACTGGATAACCGAACGATCAAGAAGGGGATAAAAATAAGTTTGCACTTATTTAACTGCCACCCATTATTTTCACCCTCTCTCTGGTAGGCGTTCACTCTTAGCAAAATCGTGCATGAGACTTCATGCCCCATTTTATTCCTTAATAGTGGGCAGTAACTTGGATTGTGAAAAGGCAACTAACATATCTTGTTTTATGGATTCACCTGATTTGGGTTTGGATGGGGATTCCCCTAGCCGGAGCGGACGACTCGACTCCTATCACCGGCCGGGTATTGGACCTTGTCACCGGCCAGCCCGTCGTGGGAGTGAATATGATTGTCGTGGGTACTCACTATGGCGATGCAACTGATAAATGGGGCAACTTTACTATACCCGGTTTCCCCCCCGGAGATGTCACTCTACTGGCCTCAGCCATTGGGTACGAGGATATCCAGATTCAGGTGCAACTCCCCCTGGATGCTCCCCTGACCATCCGCTTGCGGGAGACCTTCTTCCAGATGGATGAAGTGGTGATAACCGGTACCCGTACGAATAAGATCTTCCGCAATGTACCAGTCGCCACCGAAGTGATCTCCCGGCAGGACGTACTTGATTCCGGGGCGCGGAATATGGGCGAGCTCCTGGAACAACGCTCGGGTATTAGCATCAATCCCGGCGTGGAAGGGGGCCAAACGGTGAACCTACTGGGGATTGATAGCAAGTATATCCTTATCATGGTAGACGGCCAGCCCGTGACAGGGAAGTTCAACAACCGCATCTCACTTGACCAGATTTCAACCACGATAGTGGACAAGGTGGAGATCATCAAAGGTCCCAGTTCTGCCATGTACGGCAGCGAGGCTATGGGCGGGGTGATTAATATTATCACCCGCCGTCGGATGTCCGCTGCGCCGCTGGCCGTCCGAAGCCGGTTCACCGGCAGCCATGAAGGCTGGAATCCCTTCTACCTGGATCATGGGAAGCGGGACTTTCGCCTCAATCTCGACCAGGATTGGAAGAACCTACGGCTCCAGCTTGATGTGGACGCTCTCTGGGCTAATGTAGATAAGTCCATCAAGTACATCGATGTGGACCGGTACAACAAGCTGGCTTTCAGAAGTGATCTGACTTGGCAGCTCGAACCGACACATGTCCTCGACTTTCGGCTGAACCGGTTTGGAACAACGGAAGAGAATCTGCTCCGATCACAGGATTTCGTCGCGGCCACCACCGAGATTGAACGCTCGACCGTGCTATTAGAGCACCGCTGGCAGGTGTCACCGGCACTCCACCTGAATACGGTAGGCCGACAGGACCTTTATGAACGCCAGTTCTCCAGATTGAATGAAGGTACCACCAAGACCCGGGAGAACGAGATGGAGGCGGAGGTTAACCTGGTCTACGAAACCACCACCGCAACGGTGAATACCGGTGCGGAGCTAGGTCGGGATATCTATAGCAACGAGCGGGTGTCCGGCGGGAGTCACCGCCGCGACCTGATCGGGATATACCTGCAGGCGGAGTGGCAGCCACTGTCTGATTTGGTACTTATCATCGGTGCCCGGGTGGACGATAATAACGAGATTACCCCTATCTATAGCCCTCGGCTCGCAGCCATGTACACGCTGACGGAGCGCTGGAAGCTCCGGACCTCCTGGGGGAAGGGCTTCCGTATGCCCTCCTTCATGGACCGTTACATGGACTGGTCGCACCTCCAGTATGGATATGCTATCGTCGGGAATCTTGACCTGGAACACGAAACATCTGAAGGTGTGAACCTTGGGCTGGAGTATTACCACCCTGGTGTTTACCAGGTCAATGTGATAGCGTACCATAACCGGTTTGTCAACATGATCGACGACTTCCTGCTGGAACCGGGCTTGTTCACCTACAAGAACATCGGGCAGGTGCGTTTCAACGGTCTGGAGATTCAGGGGCGATGGAATGTATCCCGTAGCTGGCTTATGAGCTGGGGATACAACTATGTGAACAATCAGATTGTCAAGAGCCAGGACCTTACTGAAGGTGAACCGGTGCCAAATACCCAGCCCCATATCGCCATGATGCGGCTCAGTCATAAGCACTCGGGCGGCCGGATCTCCCAGGCGTTGAAAGCCAAGTTTATCGCCCCCTATCAGGCCAGCTCCTTCGATCCGGAGCTGGGCAGGCATATTAAAAAGGAACATGCGCCCCAGCCGGTTGTTGACTATGACGTCAGGGTACGGCTGGTAAGCTGGCTTAGCCTAGGTATCGGCATGCAGAACGTGCTGAATTACACGGACGATGAGTATGGTCCCTTTATCGGGCGTACCTTCTACCTGGAACTAGGGACGGCATTGAGAGGAGGATAATGCCATGTGCAAGCGAATTGTAGCTCTTGTGATGATGATACTCGGACTACTGGCGTGGGGCTGTGAGTCCCCGGAAGATGAGGGAATCGAAGGGACCCAGGTTTCCACGCCCAATATCAAGGAGGAACCCTATTACTTCTCATTCACTACCGGCACTTCAGTCAGTGAGATCCATGACATTACACTCAAGCAGGAGAGTATGTCGTACATCGTCACTTTGAATGCGGCTGCAAACATTTCGGCTGTAGTAAAGGCTACGGGTGACTTCGACACCACCGCCTATAGCTTCGCGGATACCGCCCAATTCGACGGAGCGGAGTATGTAATCGGCGACAAATGGATGGATGAGAGTACCTACAATCCGACGGACCATAGTATCAGCAACAATGGTACCTTCTACTTCGTACGGGCTGCCGGTTACCAGATCGTGAAGTTTATGGTCGTATCGGCCTCTCCGTCGGTTTATAATATCAAATATGCGGTTTCAGTAGACGTCGGGACTACCTTCCCGACCGCAACGGAACAAGGTGTGAGCTATTCAGTGGAGTCACCGGTTGATTTCAGCTTCAGCCAGGGTGCAGGCATTACGCCGGCCGAGTGGCATATCGGTCTGATTACCTCGCCGGTAGCCGGAGCACCGTTCCCCATGCAGAACGTGATCATTAACTACGAAAATAATACCAAGGTGGCTATTATATCCGATCAGGCATTCGCCGATCTCGAGAGTGTACCAACGGACATGTCCTGGCTGACTGCCAGCAGCCAAAACCGACCGCTGGCTTATGGAGGCGAACACGAGGTGCTCACGTATAATCCCGTTAACCATACCGTCTCTATAGTAAATCCCGATCTGGTCTACGTCGTAAATACACCTGATGGCAACTACTATAAGCTGCGTCTGGTCAATTACGAGCAGTCAGCAGGAATCATTGAATTCGAATACGCGGCGCTGTAGGATGTAGCTTTTCTGTTAGGGGAACAAGAGAAAGGCGATTCTGGAGATTGCAGTCGGATCGCCTTTCGCTATGTCAACAAAGCCTTAAGATCGCAGTAGTTTTACAGTTTGCTGTGCATCTGCGGATGGCTGGGGATAAATTCTTATTCTACTATTAGGGCACCAGCAGGTCTGTGCTCGCATCACTGCGTGAATACAACCATAAGGAATTAGATAACAATGAGACCACTGATTTACTATCTCCCGATTGTGACAACCATCATAGCGCTTATTTTCGGCTGCGCCATCTACCGGCGCTATGTGCAACGTGGCCGCATTGGGAATCACCTGCTTTGGTGGACCATTGGCGTCCTGACCTATGGAATGGGTACCTTTGCTGAGAGCTACATCACCCTGCTAGGCTTGAATCCGGTGATATTCAAGTTCTGGTATATTGCAGGAGCCTTGTTGGGCGGTGCTCCTCTGGCTACAGGGACTGTCTGGTTTCTGCTGCGGCCGGCGGCAGCCCGGCGGTGGACCATTGCCCTGATTATCGCGGTCACTATCCCTGCCATTCTGGCGATCCTGAGCCCAGTAGACCTGACAGTACTGGATCCACACCTGCCAGGTAGTCGAGCGCTTGTCTGGTCATGGGTGCGGGTTTTCAGTCCGTTCATCAATACCTATGCAGTGGCTTTCCTGGTAGGAGGAGCTATTCTATCCGCGCTGCGCTATTCGAAAGCGGCGCCCTCTGGTGAGGGGGAGGAGGCGGGGAAAGCCAGGGACCGGGTCGTCGGAAACTCCCTCATCGCAGTGGGTGCCATACTTCCAGGAATAGGGGGTATGGCCAGCCGGTTCGGACATACCGAAATCCTCTACGTACTGGAACTGATCGGGATTATCCTGATCTGGCTGGGCTACTGGTTCAACATCCGCAATCAGCCCCTCAATGAACCCCAACCCGCTCAGACTTGATAGAGATTCATGACCCCCGGCTTGCCAGAGGTAATCCTATACACGGACGGTGCCTGTGCCGGCAATCCCGGACCGGGTGGCTGGGGAGCCATTCTGCAGTATGGAGGGCGGGAGAAGGAACTATCCGGTGGTGGGGAGGGCACGACCAACAACCGCATGGAGCTAACTGCCGTTATCAAGGGATTGGAGGCCCTCAAACAGCCCTGCCGGGTTGAGGTGCACTCTGATTCGCGCTATATCGTAGATGCCATCAACAAAGGGTGGTTAGATAGCTGGATAGCTCAGGATTGGCGGCGGGGTAAAGGAGCGAAAAAGGGGCGTGGCCAGCCGGTGCTGAACGTAGATCTGTGGCAGCGGCTGGTGGAGCTGCTGAAGGTCCATAAGGTGGAGTTCCACTGGGTACCGGGCCATGTCGGGCACCCGGAGAACGAGCGGGCTGACTACCTGGCGGTATCCAATATCCCAAAATAAACCATCCCCACGGTGGCAAGCCGTTGACTCACTCATTCTCACTTATAACGCATTATAGGTTAGATTCACCGAGACCCGCAGCTGGTCCTTCTCCGTCATAATCTGTCGGCTTCCGGCGGTTACCCTTACCCTGCGTTTAGTACCACCACCTACGTCCACCTCTACTTCATCCTGGATAGGCTCCGGGCCGTTGAATTCGAACCTGGGCTGGTAGTATTTACTGATGTCTACGGTAGCGAGCTTCACCTTCTTCCCCAGGATTCTCACGACAATTGAGAACCTGGCTTCTACCACCTGCATCCGTATCTTATTGGCAGATGCATCGTAATCCACCGTCAGGCGGCCGGTTACCTTCTCGTCGAAAGTGATGATCTTCGTCTTAATCTTAACCTTGGCATTAAAACCCGCTGTGCCCGGCTCGAAGTCGACACGGGATTCTGTTACTGTCCAATCATATTTGATCTTCTGTGCGCCCGTCCCTTTCCCCTTCACCGGTCCCACCACCGCCAGAAAGTCATTTACCGTCTTTTCAGTGATGATCACCGAAACGGATTGTCCGGTAACCGACCTGGGAATAAGGCTGATGGCCGCAACGATCAGAAACGCGACAACTAACTTTCGCATAATAACTCCTCCGGTTGGATTACTGGGTTTGTGAAGGATCAGTCCATCAGACGGGGCAGACTGGCCGAACTGAAAAGTGTTATAAATCCTAATCTTTTGTGTTTCTCCGCGAAAACCGGACACTGGCTTTATAGAGCAGCTCCTGCTCCTCCTCGGACAGGGAAGCGAATCCCTCAGTACTGATCTTGTCCAGGATCCTGTCGACCTGACGACGGAGGTGCTCGTCCTCCTGGCTCTCCGGGAATTCATTCCGAATCCGGCGCTCCTGCTGGAGGTTAGCTACCCGCTGACCGAGACGGTACCATGTGGAGCGCCATCCCGACCTGAGGTAGATCCAGCCAATGACCATTCCCGAGAGATGTGAAATGTGGCTGATGTTTGAGCCCCCGGACTGAATGAAGGAAGCCCAGAAGGCCATGATCGCCAGGAAACCTACCACGTATTTCACCTTCACGGGAAACATGAAGTAAAGATAGACCTCACGGTTAGGGTAAGCCAGGCCGTAAGCCAGAAGTACACCGTAAATGGCACCACTGGCACCGACCACCGGAATGGCGGAGTTGAGGCTGAATAGCACGGTAACCAGGCCCGCACCCACGCCGGTGACAAAGTAGTAACGGAGGAAAGATGTCCTGCCCCATTCCCGTTCCAGCTCGGAGCCAAACATCCAGAGTACGAGCATATTAAGCGCCACATGCCAGAAACCGGCATGAAGAAACATATAGGTGAAGGGCTGCCAGATCATGAACCGGGACCAGACCAGCCTGGGAACCAGGCCAAAAAGGGGAAAGAACAGTCGGCTGGTGTCGGTGAGGGTTACTAATCCCCAGATAGCCAGATTGATGATGATCAGGCTTCTGATGATTGTAGGGCGGGGGCGCCCCCAGCTGAAAAGGTCGTAGCTTCTGGGGCTTGTGTACTGGTACCGCATGGACTTATACAGGTGAGTGCCCGGAAAGAAAGTCCAGAGTATCGATCCAGACCTTCTCTTTCTCCGGGCCGTCAGCCAGTACATGGCCGGAATGATCGTATGTAATCAATGCTTTATCCTTGGAACTGATAGAATTGATCAAAAGGGTGGCGTTATCGAAGGGTACGGTCATATCGTCACGGGAATGCATGACCAGGGTTGGAGACGTTACCCTGTGCAGCTCCGACCGGATATGGCGGTTGAGTTTTAACATGGCTGCTAATCCGTTCAGCGGGTAGCCATTGTAGCCGTAGTGGCAATCCTGGCGATCAGTATTTCCTGCACAGACACGTTTTTTGGGTAAAGACTTGCTAAAAGGAGCAGCCAGCGGTAGATACCATCGCAACATAGGATTTTTCAGGATCAATGCGGGAGCCATCGCTACAATGCCAGCCACCGGAAAAAGGGTCGACAGGTGAAGAGCCAGACTCGCACCCATACTCAGTCCAATTACAAAAGCGGTATCACAGTTCAGGAAAAATTCGGTAAAGTGGAACTCCATTTCACGAAGCCAGTCATCGGCTCTGACTAGGTTGCACTCCTCGATGCTCGTGCCGTGCCCGGCCAGCAGCTTGGCGGTTACCCGGAAACCGTTACCCGCAAGGAATTCGGCCAATCCTTGGAGTTCGTAGGTCGAACCGGAAAAACCGTGGATGAGGAAACAGCCTGTCGGCCCGTCCCCCAAATTGATTTCCTGTGATGAAAACCGCCCGCTGATCACATCAGTCACGTTGTCACCTGCCGCCAAAATTTGATGGATTTCAGATTGCTCATGCCGTCAACATGGAAGAACAGGTGATTCAGGAGAAAGTTTCCGGTTTCCTTCACGGCATTGTCGTCAGCCTGCAGTTCGCTAAGTCTTGAAATATGGGTATGGTCCAGGTCCCGAAGGTATTCCAGTGATGAGCGTCCTAGCCGAATACCCTGTGCGATACGGCACCGGGCACAGAGCAGGTTGCCGGTGATCATATCTAGTGAAGCCTCATCCAGAGCTCTGCCGCACTGCCCACACGACGATAGCCGGGGACCAAAGCCTAGCTGCTTGGCTAGGTGGAGCTGGTAGAAATGAAGTAATACTGGTGCATCAACCGCGATTTGGTCCAGCTGGCGCAGGGTGGAAGTAATCAGTCGGAAGACCATGGAGTGGGGATCGGAGTCGTGCACAGCCCGGTCAAGCATTTCCACGGCCACCAGAGCGGCGGTACTCCTGGCCAGATCTGCGGTTAATCCGGAATATCGCTCCACGAATTCAGATTTGATTAGGGTCTGGATGTCGCGCCCTTCCTTATGTTGATACCACACGGTGATGTGATTTGGTGGCTGTAGTAAACCGGCAACAGACCGCTTCGGCCGCCGGGCACCTTTGGCAATAACCGATACTTTTCCAAACTGCTCAGTAAATAGGCGGACAATAAGGGAAGTGTCCGAATAATTAATACTTCTCAGCACTATTGCGTCTGATGAGAGTTGGATTGGCATGGAGACTACTGCCAGTTCCTCCGCCGGTTTGGATTCCAATCAACTATCGTTATCGACAGATGATGTCGGAAGGGTAGATGATGTATTATCATTAACATCAATCACCCTTGACGCATCCATTGTGGGGAGTCCATGGAAGCCTTTTTTATCATGCCACACCACCTGACCAGCTACAATCGTCATCAATACCCTGGCGTTCAGCAATGCCTGGGGATCGCAGTTCACCGGATTGACAGACAATACCGTTAGATCAGCGTCATATCCAGCCAGAATTTTCCCCCGGGTAGTATCTTCGAAGGCGGCATAAGCGGACCAGGTGGTCATGGCCTTTAGAGCTTCCGGGCCACCCATCCTTTCTCCAGGGTACCATCCTCCTGTGGGTCTGCCGCTGGTATCCTGCCGGGTGCGGGCAGCATACAACTGCAGCAGAGGTTCCTCCCGCTCAACGGGGCAGTCGGAGCCACCGGGGATGATGGACCCGGAGTTCAGCAGCTGGCGCCAGGCGTAGGCACCTCGCACGCGCTCCGGCCCTAGGCGGTCCTCAGCCCAATACATGTCACTGGTGGCGTGGCTGGGCTGCATGGCGGGAAGTACACCCAACCGGGCGAAGCGACGGATGTCCCGGTGGGCGATAACCTGGGCGTGCTCGATACGGGGGCGGGGATCTTGGTCTTTTAACTGAGCTGTGGTTCGCTCGTAGATATCCAGCGTTAGGCGATTGCCCCGATCGCCGATAGCGTGGATACAGGGTTGGAAACCCGCCTGGAAGGTGCGCTTCACCAAAGCTTCCAGTTCATCGGGCGGTGTGACTACCAATCCACGGTTACCGGGATCATCGCTGTATGGTGAGAGCAAGGCAGCTCCCCGGCTACCCAAGGCCCCATCGGCATAGAACTTAACCGCCCGTATCGTCATATAGCCGCTGTAGTTCAGGACGGGGCCATTACTGAAGTATTGTTCCAGGAGAGCAGCATCACCTCCATCTAGCATCCCATAATATCGCAGAGTGAACAGACCCTCATCAACTAGTTCCCGGATGATCCCAAGAGTAGTGCCTTCCACCCCAGGATCATGAATTTCCGTCAATCCCACCTTATTGCATCGCCGAACAGCGCCTAAAAGCCATCGGCGGATATCGTCCTTTTCCGGCTTCGGGAGAGCCTCGCGGATCAGTGCCGTGGCGTTATCAATAAACACCCCTGTAGGTTTGTTATTCTCATCGCGGATGATGGCTCCACCTTCTGGGGCAGGTGTCTCTGAGGTAATCCCGGCGAGAGTCAGTGCCCGGCTGTTGACCCAGATGGCATGGCCATCAATGCGGGTTAGAACAACCGGGTGTTCCGGGGCGGCCTCATCTAGGATCGTCCCTGTCGGAAAGGTTTGCACTTCCCAGTTATTCTGGTCCCAGCCCCGGCCCCTGATCCAGGTACCGGAGGGCAGGTCTCGGGCCTTTGCCACCACTAGATCGGCAATTTCTTCGGGGGAATTGGTCCCCACCAGCTTTAGCTGTTCCAAAGACCGGCCAAAGGCGAGGAGGTGGAAATGGCTGTCGGTAAGTCCCGGCACCACTACTGCCCCTTTGAGGTCAATCCGCTTCGTTTTCCAGTTGGCCAAGGGAAGAATTTCATCCTCACTGCCCACGGCCAGGATACGGCCATCCACGATGGCCAGGGCTTCGACAGGGGCGAGGTGTCGGTCCATTGTCAGAATAGTTCCGCCGGTAAGGATCAGATCAACCCCGGAGCGCGGTGTGCATGCCAGGATGATCAGAAGACCGAACCAGATGGGTATTGAATCTGAGAATCGCACAGGCTACAGGTTAGTCATTGGGCGGTGGGTGAGTCAAGTTCGATTAGGAAATATCTGCTACGGCAACTGAACCAAGGCCTCCTAAATACGAAGAAGAGCCGACGATACTTGCACGAATAAATCCTTGCACGCCCTCTTAATTGAATGTAACCTTCCCGCTGGCTCGGAGCCTTTGGATCTTCATTTTGTCCGCTTTGTGATGCATGCAACCTCACGTTCCCTGTCTTATTCCCGTTGACAAAGAGAAGTCACAGGTAATGACCAAAACGAAATGTCTTATGGTCGAGGATATTCATATACATGATCTATGGAACCTGTTCGACCATAGGATTCTGTTTTTAATTTAATGAATCTCTGTCGGGAGAAAACGCTCAGCCGATCTCCTGTCGGGGTCATTTGAGGAGAGTAACTGATAATGCCTAAAAGGATTTACGTGGGCAATTTGCCCTTCAGTACAACCGAATCGGAAATCCGTACGCTGTTCGAGGAATATGGTACCGTACGCGAAGTCAACATGATCACTGATCGGGAAACCGGGAGGTTCCGTGGATTCGGTTTCATTGAGATGGAAGACGAGGAGGCCGATACCGCCATCAGCAAGATGGACGGCGTAGAGTTCGGCGGCCGTTCACTGCGGGTCAATGAGGCGCGAGAGCGTCCGGGCGGCCGCCAGCTGTAACATAGGCGGGATTGCAGGGACTTACAAGACCCGGCCACATCCTGATTCATCCAGAAAAGTGTCTTGATCGGATAATTTTCCCAGGTTATCATAGCTATGTCCTAAACAGTGACACATAGCTGGAAACCACCTGCCCGCCAGAGTCGCTCCAGTTCTGAAACAAAATAAATGTCAACATTCCCGCAATTCGGGAATAACGCCCACCTGGTCTGACATAGGTCCAGGTTATCCAGGTAAGCTGCTATCGTGAACTACTCGGTGTGGACTCTGCTAGGCTGTTATGGCATCAGGGAATAGTGCGGGCAGAACCTCCCCCGCCGATCCTTGGTGCGACACGTGGTATAGAAAAGACATTTCGGTCGCTTCCGGATTGATCTCGATGCATTGGGCTCCTTGGTCCCGCGCTAGCTGGGGAAAGCCAGCCGCCGGCCACACCACGGCCGATGTACCCACAGCAATCAACAGGTCGCACCTCCCTACAATCTCCGTAGCCCGCTGAACCACATCAGGGATTAAGCAATCCCCGAACCAGATGATATCAGGCCGAAGCCAGGCACCACACTGGCAGCGAACCGGGCTTTTTTCCCCAAGGCTGAGGTGGTAGACCTTGCCCTCCCGGGAGCAGCGCAGGCGCCACAGACTACCATGAAGCTCAATAATCCGCTGGGAGCCAGCCCGCTGGTGCAGCCCGTCAATGTTCTGGGTAATTATGGTCACGTCAGGATGGGAGTTTTCCAGGGCCCCAATGATGCTGTGACCCTGGTGGGGTTGACAGTCTGTCAACTGCTGGCGGCGCAGAGCATGAAATTCTAGCACCTTCCCGGGATTCCGGCGGAAAGCTTCCTCACAGGCTACCTCCTGCCAGTTGTACTTAGCCCAGATGCCGCCCCGGCCTCGGTAAGTTGGCACGCCGCTCTCAGCAGACATGCCGGCTCCCGTGAAAAAGACAATCGTCCGATAATCGGTGGGTGTGATAGGCTGGATGTCCATTCCGGTTGAAGGTAACACGGTTCGCGTATGGTTTCAATCCATTAGCTCGAGACTTCTCTTCTTGCCCAATCTAATACCCGGAGCCGAGAGAGTTTGACCAGCGCGTCCATAGAGCTGGATTCACGATAACAAAAGAGCCCCCGTCACCATCTAGTGAAGGAGGCCCTTGCTAGATCAGGGTGGGAATGTTCTCAGCGCTTATCGACTGGTACGAAGGGACGCTGTGTCTCTCCCATGTAGACCTGCCGCGGGCGGTAAATGCGGCCTTTCGGGTCGGCCCGCATTTCTTTCCATTGGGAAATCCAGCCCGCCATACGACCGAGGGCGAACATGACGGTGAACATATCAGTAGGGATTCCCATCGCCCGGTAGATGATCCCACTGTAGAAGTCCACGTTCGGGTACAGACCGCGCTGCAGGAAGTATTCGTCCTCAGTGGCTATCTTCTCTAGATTCTTGGCGATTTCCAGAAGCGGGTCCTCGATGCCGAGCCCTTCGAGCACCTTGGCAGCGACTTCCTTCAGAATTGTCGCCCGGGGATCGAAGTTCTTGTACACACGGTGACCGAAGCCCATCAGCCGGAAGCCAGAGGACTTGTCCTTGGCCATATCAGTGTACTTCTTGAAGTTCATGTCGTCCTTGCGGATCATTTCCAGCATCTCAATAACCGCCTGGTTGGCGCCGCCATGCAGCGGACCCCAAAGGGCGCCGACTCCTGCCGACATCGATGCATACAGGTTAGCCTGGCTGCTGCCCACCATTCGTACCGTAGAGGTACTGCAGTTCTGCTCGTGGTCTGCGTGTAGGATGAGGAGTAGATTGAGGGCTTCGTCCAATACTTCAGGGACCTCGTACGCCTTTGGCGGTTCGGCGTACATCATGTGGAGGAAATCCTGAGTATAGGTCAGGTCGCTCCTGGGATCAACGTAGGGCTGGCCGACGGAGTGCTTGTAAGCATAAGCTGCTAAGGCTGCCTGCTTGGCTAGTAACCTGATGACGTTCAGGTTGACCTCCTCCTCGTCTTTGGCCGCCGGGTAGAAAGTCGAAAGCGCCGAGATCATCGATGAAAACACCGCCATGGGATGAGCAGTGGTCGGGAACGCATCGAAGAACGATTTCATGCCTTTAGGGAGCTCTCTATGGCTTTTCAGCTGGTTTGTTAACTCTTCGAGTTCCTGCTTGTTGGGTAGGTGTCCATAGACCAGTAGGTGGATGACCTCGGTGAAAGAAGCGCTTTTTGCGATCTCCTCGATGGGATAGCCGCGATACCGCAGAATTCCCTTCTCACCGTTGATGAACGTGATTGTACTTAGACAGGAGCCTGTGTTGCCGTAACCCGAATCAGCAGTGATGGCTCCGGTAGTGCCCCTCAGCTTACTGATATCAATGCCGACTTCTTTCTCGCTGCCGACAACGATGGGCAATTCGTACTCTTTACCGTCGAGAATAAGTTTGGCTGGATCCATTAAGAACCTCCGAAACTAGGTTAGATGAGATAGGTTGAAGCAGTTGTGCTTATAATTCCAAATACCCGTTCGCAGGGTGTGCGAATCAGGCTGCTTAAATTACGACAGTTGAGTCCTAAATATCTACTAATTCCTCACATCTCAGCAAGAGAAAAAGTAAATCAGCGGGTTAGATGTACACGGCCGCTTATATGGGATTTTACGAGTACAATAAGTCGGATTTCCCTCCCCTGTCAATACCAATATCGCCATCATGATTGGTTTTCGACATCACATACCGGGGATCTTGTATAGGCCGAGATACCAGGGACCAAGAATCCTTAAAGGTTGCTATGTTGAGCGGCCAGATGGCCACCCATCACTGCCCCTGCACCTGCTCCTGTGGTAAAAGGCTTCTAGCTTAACAGCTATAATAATCGATAGCCACGTCTTGCTCGGCGAAGCTTTGCAAGTCACGACAGAGCTGGAGGGTGCGCACTTGTTGAGCGAGCTTTTTCCAATGCCTGAGAATAGGACATTCGACCTTAGGCAGGCAGGAATCGGCGCCCTGACTAACAGGGCACTCATTAGGTGGCCCGTCAACGGCACATACTATCTCATTCAGCATGATGCCCCCGGGTGGGCGCACCAGTAAAACCCCTCCGAGCAATCCCCGACTGGTTGACAGCAGACGTCGTTTGTGCATGGCCTGTACAACCTTGACGACTGAATGTCGGGGGATGCCGGTATCAGTGGATAACTGATCGAGTTTCAAAGGCTTTTGTTGGAAGCTGCGGGCAAGGTAGCCCATCACCTTGATGGCGTATGCTGCATTCCTCGAGAACATGATAAAATAATAAAGAGGATAACTCTATCCTTAATACAATATACTCCCCTTATTCTGATATGTCAATACACTTTTATCAAGGAATTACGCAACATGGAAAGATCACAACGCTCTGTCAGGGCGGCACGCGGGCAAACCGGAAAGGGAGGACGGTGCTGAAAAAAATGTCTTTACTTATCAGAATTGTTGCCTACATTTAGCCTTGATGCGCCCTATAGCGCTGTGTAAAGTGCCAGGGCGGTGTACAGCGGGAAAAATCAACATGGTTTACACTCCTAGTATTACCAGACAACACAGCATCATTGGAATGGCTGGCGTGGCAGCTGTGATACTACTGGTCTGGCTTCCTGAATCCACCGCAGCCCAGCAATACTACCCCGAGGATGACACAACCTACTACGAAGATGAATACTTCGATGAATATTACGAAGGCGAGTATTACGAAGAAGACTACGGCGGTGGAGAAGAAGACTATTTTGGCGAGGAAGAATTCTATTACGAGGGGGAAGGCGAGTACCTCGAAGAAGATGCTTACTACGACGAGGAGGGTTTTGATGAGACCTTCGAGGGGGATTTCCTCGATGAATTGGAACCGGAAGAGGCGGTAGAGGAACTTGACCTGGCCGACGACCAGGCCGGGGAGGTAGAGCTTCAGGAGATCGAACAGCCGAAAGTTAAAGAACCCCGTGTCAAACGCGGCTACACGGCGAAGGTGTCCGTGGCTTCTCCCTGGCTGGTGGGACTCGGCTTCGACGCTTTCTGGTATTCCTATGCGGACGCCCGCTTCGCCCTGGACCTGCCTCGGAAAAAGGGCGGCGGACGGCTGGCGCCCGCCTATACCCTGGAAGCGGGCTCCTTCAGCTTCGTCAACTATCACCCCCGCGGCGGCCGGTTTCGCGGAGTGGCTTTGCAGGCCATGATTCGACTCCCGGTCGGGCCGCTGGAAGTATCGGCCGGAGGCGGAATGTACGCCTCGGGCAGCAACGTGCGCGGCGGAATGATCTTCGGGGCCAGCTACACCATACCATTCATCCACTTCATCGCCATCACCTTCGAGTCACGGATGACCTTCGTCCAGAACGCCACCCCCACCGGTTCCGCCTACTGGCTGGATGTGGGCGGCAGTATCGGTTACCCATTCTAGGAGCAACCCGGACCTATTTGCGGTACCATGACCGATTATACCGAGATATGTGCGCCGGATCACCCCCAGCACTTGACACGGGACACATCCGCTCCCACTATTTGATGCCCGTCACTTTTCCAGAGGATATAAAGTTTTAGTTTAAATTCCGAAAACGGATGTGATTATATTTATGCGGGTAATGTGTGGTTAGATGAACCGATCAGATAGACAGAGAGCGCCCTTTTACTGGCTGATTGTTAGCGGCCTCATTTTGACCACGGCTTCTACCGGCTACGCAGCTGCGCTGACGGTCAATTTTAGTGGCACCGGCAGCAACGTGGTGGCAGGCTACTGGAATATTGGCATGACGGGGGGAAATATCACATCCTCTGGATTTTCCGTCGCTGATGGCCAGACCGCTTATATGGAAGTGAAAATTAACGATGTAATTCAAGGAGGATTTCAAAAGAGTGCCACTATTGCTGGTAGTGCTGCCAATTTCAGTGTCACCAACACGGAAATCGAAAGTCTAGGTGATTTTGGCCAAGGTAAGAGCATAAAATTTTATGTATCCGCTGGCGCAGGGGCAGACGAGGGAGAATCATCGGCGAGCGTCGTTGACCAGATTACGCCAACTGTCTCTAGCGTTAACTCCTCCACCAGTGATGCCACCGGAAAGAAGATCGGGGACGTGATCGACGTCGATGTAGCCTTTTATGAAACCGTAACGGTAACACTAGGCACGCCCCAGATCGAGCTGGAAACCGGCACCACTGACGCTCAGGTGGACTATTCCAGCGGATCGGGGACGAGCAC
>CP070638.1:1600648-1625142 GCA_020354025.1 Fidelibacterota bacterium
ACTGGGAATGATTACCAGACCACCGACGCGAGCCACAGGATACCGGTGACGCTTGCGGCCGCCCGGAGGGTCCATGGCACGCATTCGCGGTCCATAGCGCTGGAACACAGGGGCGAGGATCAATGCAGAAATCAGGGCTAGCAGCCCGGCGATAATATTATTCAAGATCAGGTTATCTTTATGGTGATAGAACTATTAGTATTTGATTGACCGGTTAATCGTTGAGTCATCCGCCAGCCCTATTTTCTATTTTTTCCGGCATAGTGCCAAGTGTGATTGACTTAAGTCTGGGTTCAAATAACATGAGCTGATATATCAGTGATTATCAATTCAATATAAAGAGTGAAGGGGGGATTTGCAAGTGTACAGCTTCCCTCAAATAGGGGACACCTTTGAGTGCCTTGAGGTCGATAGATAGAGGCAAATAATTTCTCGATCTATATCATAATTTGCATTATATCGTCAAAATAGGGTAGGTCACGTTGAGAAGAAAATCAATAGTAATACTTTGCCTTTCTAAGATTTTGTCTATGCTTTATCTGAAGTCTCCATTGACTGACCTGTTCCCAGCCATTAACTTGCTTTTGCGACACAACCGAAAGGATAACCTAAACCCGAGTTATGTTCGTCTCGATACCTGAGTATGTAGTCCTGACAAGGCTCAGGGGAAATACGTTTCCCCCTGTGAGCATTCCCGTCAGGGCTGCTCGGGTTATCGGTTGTGTCGCAACTTCCGTACCTGAGTCTGGCTTGCAGGGGGATTTCTTTCTTGATCTTTCCCCCGAAATCTGCACCATTCATACATCGAGTTTTCCTTGGTAGTTTTAAGAAGGGAGAATTCACGATGAAGAAGCACTTTGCTAAAGATCAGATTATCGGCATCTTGAAACAGATAAGAGCGAAGCTGTAGATCAGGGCCCTTGCTCGTAAGCACGGCATTTATAAGCAGATGTTAAACTCGCATTATAGGTGGTTTATTAAATGGGTGAAGATCCCTGTCCGTCTACAGATTAATTGCATAAAGGCAATCTTCACTCTCTTTTTCAGAAGCGTATTACGCTTCATAGAGAAAATTTGAATAATACACAGGTAACAGGGAAATATAAACATGTGTAGTCACTGCAATTCTGACACTAAAGCCTCTGATACACGGTGGGTACGACAAAAGTACTCAGCTGATAAAAAAATTAATGTAGTACTCGAGGGGCTCAAGCCAAATTGCAAAGATGTGGATATATATCAAAAGTACGATATTCCTAAGACAACCTACTATAACTGGAGGAGAATTTTCATAAATGCAGGCAAAGCTGGGCTTCGAGAAGAACTCTTTCCCCCGAATTTCAGAGTAGAGCTACTAGAATTGAGGACGGAAAATATGCGATTGAAACAGTTAATGGAGGAATTGACCATGAAAGATCGCATGATTAGTACGCTTAATTCAATGTATTATGCTGGAGTACGATTTAGGAGATATAAGAAATACAGTGCTTCAGAAAAGCTGGCAATAATAAGCGCTGTACAAGATTCAGGACTCCCCGTTTGTGAAATATTAGCAGAATTATGTCTTAGTAATAAGGCATACTATCAATGGCTACATCGATATGTAGATAGTGGCTATGAGGGTCTACAAGATAAGCAAAGACATATCACTAGGTACTGGAATGAAACTCCACCCCACATTCAAGATCTAATAAAGGAGCTAGCTATGAAGTATCCGTATATGGGGAATAAGCAGCTTCAGTGGTATCTTGTTGACCAACATGATTATTATGTCTCGAGCTCAACTATTTATAGTTTTCTCAAGAAACAGAAACTTATTCCACATAGGATCAATAAGCGAAGCAACCAGGGATCATGCAAAGTTAGAAAAACGAAACGAGTTAATGAGGTTTGGCAAACTGATTTTACGTACCTTAAGAAAATTAATGGTAAATGGCACTTCCTATCAACGGTTCTTGATGATTACTCGCGGTATATAGTGGCTTGGTACATGACTCCTACCATGAAAGGGGAGGATGCTATATTCACAATAGATCAGGCAGTGAGAAATGCAAAATTGGATCAAATGGATAAAAGGGACTGGCCGATAATTCTCACAGACCGTGGTCCATGCTATAAGTCAAAAGTTTTTCAGTCGTTCATCGAGGAAAAGGGATTAAATCATATCATGACAGCTCCTAGACGATGGGCAGAGCGCGCGAGAATTGAGCGTTCTTATCGATCCCTGAAAAGAGCGATGGACCTATGCAATTGTCAAACGGTAGCAGATCTACATCGCTTTATAAGTGAGTATTTCAATTACTATAACCGGCACCGTAGTCATTGTTCTTTAGATAACTTAAGGCCAATAGATGTCTATAAAGGCAGAGAGCAGGAGATACTTACCCGCCGAGTGAAAGTGAAAAAAGAGACGCTTCGGGAGAAGGGCTACCTGAAGAGTTAGCCAATGAGACTGCTGCTATGATGTCAATGTTAGTGGGGATTATATTTGTTATGTGTGTAAGAGTAGTAATTTAGCAGCTTGAGGTTGGAAGCTTGAGACTTGTCCTGAACTTATACGAAGGAGCGTCGAAACTGGGACTTATCGAAGCCTGATGGCGAAGCAGATGATCAGGGTGTCCCTCCCTGGTTGAGATACCCCTCTAGCTGCGCCCCTTCCTCCACGATCTCGTTGCTGATATGGCACTGCTCCAGGCGGGCGCCTGGCAGGACGATGCAGCCGTCCAGCGTACTGTCCACCACCCGGCAGTTCTCCATAATGCTGCCCAAGCGCACGATGGACCGCTCCACGATTGCCTCCGGGTGGATAAACTGGCCTCCCTGGTCTTCCAGCAGGTGGCGGTTGGTGGACAGGAGGGTTTCAAGGGAGCCGCAGTCTAGCCAGCGGTCCACCGGGTAGGTGAGGAACCTTTCACCCTGCCCGACCATGAGGTTCAGGGCATCGGTGAGTTGATATTCCCCCCTGGTCATGACCTTCCGGTCCATATTGGATGCAAGGGCCCGCCGGAGCTTATGCTGGCTCTCGATCCGATAAATGCCTGCAATGGCCAGGTTTGACAGTGGTTCCTCGGGCTTTTCCACCATATCAACAACCCGGCTGCCCGCCGTCTCCACTACTCCGAACCGGCGGGGATCATCTACTTCCACAACGCCGATCAGATTGCTATCGCCGTTGATAAATCCGGCGTAATCCAGCTCGAAGATCGTATCGGCCAGGACGATCACCACCGGCTCCAGCTTATCCTCCAGCCCGAGGAAAACCGCTTCTCCCAGACCCCGCTGCTGGCGCTGCTCGGTGTAGGTAACTTGGAGACTGCTGTATTTGGACATATGCTCTTGTACCTGCTCTCCCAGGTGGCCGATTACGAGGGACACCTCGGTGATGCCGGCGGTGATAAGCGGCTCGAGAATATGGTCCAGGACCGGTTTACCCGCTGTGGGCAGCAATGCTTTTTGCCGTTTTGCCGTATGGGGGAGCAGGCGCGTTCCCTGGCCTGCGAGGGGGATCAGAGCTTTCAAGGTTGCATTATTCTTTCGGTATGAACCGACATTCCCTATATCGACTTGAGATTTGAATTTGCTCGGTTTCCTATTAACTTGTGTATCGGTTCAAGGCCTTTTGGACTTTTAGGGCCAAAAACTAAGAGATACATTTCGCGATTCCAAGGTTTAGCTGACACCTCTTCTGCAATGGTTTCTGGTTGATCCCTTCATTAATCCAAACTGGTCACCAGTAGTCAAATCCTTGCCCAGTATTCCTGCCCTGAAGTGTATTGATCCAGAGGATGAACTCCCCAGAAATCCAGAAGAATGCTCCTGTTATTTACGTGAATACTGACGATTTCGGGGCACTTTTCAGGAGAAAATATGCCATATATCCTGAATAGTATGAAGCCTATCCCTATTATTAATTGGATAAATCATCCTTAAAAGGCCAGCCGGAATTCTAATGCAGGGGAAATCCCTCATCTATCGCTATAGACTCATCCGCCTATAACGTCCGAGCCTTCACCATCTTTTCCCCTCGGTAATTAGTCCTGATTTACTACTCTCAAGACGCATAGAATCCCATCGTAGGCTTTAAAACGTTGGATGTATAGTGGGGATAAGGAGGATTGACAGCCTGACTGTTTCCCTCGCTGATGAACAGCCTGATCCCGATCTGTGCGGGATTAGGCTCTTTGTTATTGTTAACCATACGTCATCACAAGGTGAAAATCATGGATAAAAATAAATTAGAACAGTTTATTCGAGATTTTCTTACAGTCGGGAGAGAAATGAATTAGATACTACAGAGTCTCGATCACGTCGAAGATGATGAGGAAGACTAACTGATATTAAAAGTTAAGTCTGATAACGAGAATCCCTCAAAATGAGGGAAGCTCTTGCACCTTGGCGTAGCCGAACAAATGGTAGATACATAATTAATTCACGGTTACTGCCTTCATCGCCGATAGTCCATTATCACTTGTCTCTTTATTGATCTCAAAATAACTTGCCGTTGCGCGAACGAGAGTCTCTCAAGGTTTGAAAAAACTTGAACCATCCTAATCGATTGGACTTGGGTGGGAAGACTTCTTCCCCCCTGAATATGTCCTTAGGGATGGCTTCAGGCTCTCGTTCGCGCGATTGCCCAAGTCCTTCAGGGGGGATTTTTTTTGGCATCCTCCTGGAAGGCTTGACAACCACAAAACGGGAGGCGTACTATGAAAAACATCCAAATCCTAACCATCCTGACTGTACTCTCTGCTCTAAGTTCTCAGGAGTTGAATCAGATACACCGAGGAACCGATTATTTCACGGTTGAGCCAGGTAAGACTTGGTACATCGACACAGTGAATAGGGAAGGGCAACTGTTATCCGCGTATCGCAGATATACAATCGAAAGTCATACACCAAAAGGTAGTGTGCAAATACCGGTCAAAGTAGAATCATTCTTTCTTGGAACGATTCTTTTTCAGTGGACAGAAATATATCGCGTCAATCCCGATGGTGGGATTGATCACGAGAAAACCGTCAGAAATGGGAGGCTTGAGAATTATGATC
Source organism: Fidelibacterota bacterium (assembly GCA_020354025.1). GTDB lineage: Bacteria > Fidelibacterota > Marinisomatia > SCGC-AAA003-L08 > TS1B11. The sequence continues at coordinate 1,605,695 of CP070638.1, forward strand.
CACCACGGATCTACTTGCCGGCTGAACTTAAACTCGGCTCCCGCTGGTCTTACAGTGAACCTACTGGTGATGTCTATATATCGCAAGTTATGGCGTTCATCGATACACTATCATTGCCAAATGGATTAATTGTTAATGATGTTGTTAAGATAAAGAAGGATTGGACATCGGAAAACGGCGAACTACGGACTTCTCTTTTTCAATATTTTGCCGATGGTATGGGGTATGTTGGAATGCATTTTTCAGGTGAGGGATGGGTTGAAGTTCGGAGACCATAGATCCTTGAGGGAGCTAATCCGGAACGGACCCATCCAATATCCTATACCTGATCCAGCAACCTTGAGCGCCCACATAGCCTAAACAGACGCTTACTGATAGAGAATTCAGGAGGGATTTCACTTCTCCTGGATACTAGCTGGGACAATCGTCCTCAGCTTATCCCCTAACCAATCAATAAAAGACAGTTCCCGGACTCGTCTGGGATCACGGAAGGAGAGTACCATGAACAAACTGGTAATGCATCGAATAGTGGTTCAGGATCCTGAAAATATGGAACTGGATCCCAATACTGAACAACCGATCTGCCCAGAATGCGACAACTTGTTTAATCAATGCCCATGTCCAAAATCCTGGTCTACATTGGATACAGACGGATATATGATCGTGAGTGAGGGAGAGGTGCTAATTGCATACCCTTCAAAGGAGGTCTACGAAGAATTAGCCCTCTGGATATTCCGGAACAGAGAGTACCTAATTTGTAGTCATTGCATGCAATGGATAAAAGCCGAGTGGTACTGGTCGGAGGAGGTGACAGAACAAGTGGTTGAAACATTTTTCTCAGTCCATAGCCTTTGTCCTGAGGGCCGACTTGAGATTTAGCTTGGAATTGTAATACTGAAGCTGCAAATTCACCTTCATGATAAACTGCAACCTTATAGACAAAAAGCGGAATGTCTATCAGCCAAATCCGGAGGAGGAATATGAAGGGCCATCCGTCACAGTCAATAGTCTTGAAGAGAAACTCCTGACTGAAACAGGCGGAACGTATGAACTATCCAGGACAAAATTGAGGTGGTATCACAACCTGGAATTAGTTGAACGGCCAAAAAAGGATGGCCGATTAGCGATATATCCTTTCAGAACCTTCTGGGATCTACTTGCGATTCAAACATTACTGGAGTATTTCAATCTGTCCATTAAGGAGATACAAGCACTTCGTAAAAAACACTCCCACCTTTACTCAATAGCCTTCGCTCTACAGAACATAGAAAACGAATACCGACTTCGAAATGGAGTTCCGATGTTATATGATCTTTTTAAAAAAGCGAATGATCCCACGAAAGACTTAAAATCGATGATTGGGATCACATACGAAGATATGAGGGTTTTAGCGGAGGAGCTAGAGCAGTTGCCAAGGAAAATGATGCTAGCTGAAGAACGCATTATCCCGAAGATTCGGAAGGAATTTTTTAATCTGGTGCGTAAAGGTGTACATCCCCTACATATCGCTATCGAATATGAGGAATAGAGAAAAAATATTCACTTTATTCACTTATAGTGAAGGTGCACGTGCATATTAAGTAATACACGATGATTATGTATGCAGATACATACCTAAGATGCGCGATATCACACACATACGTGAAATTCACTATGAGTGTAGATGTTCGTTATTTAAATTATTTTGCTATCCGACCTGAAAGGATCAGAAAATGAACGCTAATAACCTCCTAGACCTCGTACATATTTTTTTTGCAGACCCTGACGTACCGCTGAGCAGAAAGAGTATGACAAAGACTGTTTGCCGATATGCAGTGTTGTCTATGGGCGTTGAATCGATGGCTGAACTCCCGATAAATAAAATACGTAACGCGAGCAAGACACTCCGAAAATACCTGGAGAAATCTCAACTTGGTTCTAAACAGCGTGTACTTTCTTCCAACACGCGAAGAAATTATATCTCATTTTTTAACCGATTCATAGCTTGGTGTGAAAAACAGAGTCTTCTCCCGCCTGAAATTGGGAGTGAGCTATTTCCAGAATGGATTGACGCTACTATCCCCTTAAAAGGTGTAACCCCTGGAAGGAAAGGACATAGAGATGGATTACGAAAATTAGCATTTTGGGCTACTGCTTTCGGATTGAAACCAATTGACCTGACTACAGCTCATCTCAAGAGCTATATAGAGTATCTTGAGAAAGACTCCCAAGTTGAAGCCTGGCGCCAATTGTTTCACCGAGCCGAAAAAGAATGGAATCACCAGGTAGAACAGGGTGTACTTCCTGCTCTCCATTGGCCTGACCTCCCGAGTGCAGCACGCTCAAAATATTCGCTAAGAGTTCACGAGTGGCCGGTGGAAATGCAGGCTGAATATAACAGTTATCGGACTTGGTGTCTCGCTGAATACATTAGGGAACGACCTCCGCAGTATAGTCAGCGCGAAGTGAGCGCCGATCAGAATTTGTCCAATCTTGAGCGCATCGCGGGTTACACGCATCGAATCCGGGGAGTTCCATTAGATCAGTTAACCATCGACATTTTTTTCGATGAAACAATCATTACCGATTATATCAATTGGTTGATCCAGGAACGGTTGGGGGGGAAACGTACTGTCACACTCGAGCGGCTATGTGCACAACTACTATCCATGGCGCGTCAGTATTTTTATCGGCCAGAAGCTGAAGAATGGCTCATTAAACTTAAAAAGTATGTGAGCAATGCACCTGTTAGAGACAAAAAAGAGCGCTTATTTTCGATGGATGAGCTGGAAAAAATTGCCGACGGAATCCAAGCGAGAAGGATAAGGGAGAAGAAAAACGCCATTAAAAAGGGCCTGATACCTAATAGAATGCGGCAAGCCCAGCATGTGAGGCGAGAACTTTTATTCCGGTTGATTATCCAACGCCCACTCAGGCAAAAAAATATTCGTGAAATAAAGATTGGTAAAAATCTGTATAAAAATATAAAGGGTATATATGTCTTGAGCTTCGAAGGATCCGAAATGAAAAACGGAAGACCGTATAAGATCTCCTTCCCTAAAAACTTGGTAACTCTGCTTGAGAAATACCTCAACGATTACCGACGGATTCTCTGTAACGGTCACGATAACGAATACCTTTTCCCATCACCAAATGGTGGTCACATTTGTGATCGGACAGTTCAGAGCATCATAGGAAGACCTGCTAAACAAATACTTAGGAGGTCACTAAATCCCCATCTCATCCGTGATTGTATTGCGTATTGGTGGTTACAGCAAAATCCTGGTGACTACCTTTTTCTCTCGAAATTACTCGGACATGAAGATGTGAGGACGACAATTAAATGCTATTCGAATATCGATGCTGAGGATGCAGCAAAAAAAATTGATGAGATGAGAAAGAAGAATAAGAGGAGTAGGAAGAAAAAAAGTGGGGAATAGGAGCGTGATTTAACGGAAGTGGATGATATGTAGCCTACAGTAGCGATTACTTCCTACAGGGCTAGATGGGCATTTTAGGGTGGTCCCGAACGAGAAATATTGTCCTTACTGCGGAGGTCACTTAGACCGGTACATATCGGTGGACCATCTCTCTGTAATCTTGGACTGCAGCCCGGAGACTATCCGAGATTGGATAAAGCGAGGCAAGTTTGGCTACTCAAAGTTTGGGCGGAGCGTGAGGATTCCTTGGTCGGAAATCGAGAAGTTTGGAGAATTCCATCCTTCTGCTGAGGAGAGTATTAATGAATTACTCAGGTAATATTGCTTAAAATAGCGTAACCTCATCGGGAGTAAAAATGGCCAAATACCATCGACATAAACACCCAGGCGTGAGACCAGGGAAAAAGCCGGGTACCTGGATCGTTGACTTTATCGATCATAGGGGCAAACGTCGTCAGAAAACTTTCCACGGTTCCGAATCTGATGCTGCGAAATATCGTCACTTAGCACTTGTCCGAGTTGATAGAATAAACGCCGGGCTGGAAGCACCACCTGAAGCTGAGGCAGCCAAATTTACTTTAAACCAGCTTTGGGATCTCTTTCACAAGGATAAAAACCTAAAAGTCCAAGCAGGTAGCCTGAGTGTTAAAACACTAGAACGCTATCGTGATGGCTTGAAGAGTCTGCTTGATTTCGACGCTTCACTTAGAGCAAGGCGAATTGATGAGATAAAGCCAGAGGTATTTGAAGCCTTTAAGATCTATCGACAGGAAAAAGGATATTCCCCTGAGGGTGTTAATACTTGTCTTCGTCTGTTGCGAGGGATCTTCAATCATGCTGTCAAGAAAAGACTACTTACTCACTCGCCGCTATCGGAGGTTTCTAGGATCAGTGTGCCCAAAACAGATGTTCGCTTTCTAAACGAAGATGAGTTACGAAACCTGTACATCGCACTGGAAAGTATTGACGAGGGAGATGAGTTCCAGCGTGACGCCCGGGATCTCACCTTGTTTTATCTCTTCACAGGTGCTCGTCTAAGTGAAGGACTATTTCCGATATTCGATTGGTCCTGTGTAGGTCAGAAGGCCATTTATTTTCCAAGAACGAAAAAATCCAAGAGTCGTACAATCCCAAAGATGGAAGCAGTTGAACAGGTTCTTGACAGCAGGAGAGATATCCAAGAAGGTCCGTTTCACTTTGACAAGGATCAAGCATATCGAAGAATTAAATGGATGCTCGGCCAAGCCGGGATTGATAACGCTTCACCACATACCCTTCGCAAAACTGCGGGTGCATGGTATTACATGTCAACGAGAGACATCTTCGCGACCGCGAAGTTTTTGGGACATTCCACCGTAGTCGTCACCGAATCCCATTACACGGGGCTAATTCAGTCCCTCCAAGTGGAGTATGCCAGGCAGTTTGAGGAATCCTTGGTTGCAATTAGGTTGCAATTAGGCTGCAATTTGGGCACCAATCAGCCCCAATCACCACCAAGTAAGGGTAATGAAAAAGCCCCCCGTTTCTCGTCGGGGAGCTCGTCGAGTGCCGAGGGGGGGACTCGAACCCCCACGGGATTGCTCCCACCGGATTTTGAGTCCGGCGCGTCTACCAATTTCACCACCTCGGCGGGAAGAGAAGCCCCACGAGAAATTAAGGCCGCCATCAGCCCAGGTATAAAGGCTTTTAGCTAACGGAGCAAGTATTTCCCCCTGATTCTTCGCTACCGGCAGGATCAGGGATTCACTGCGCCGTACTGCACCAGCAGGACCCCGGCTGCCTGCATCTCATCCAGGGCCTTTTGGGAATCGCCCGGCTGCACTTCCACGCCCCGGATGGCGTCCTCCACCACGGTAACACCCAGGCCCGCCTTCAAACCATCCAGGGCGGTGGCCTTCACGCAGTAATCGGTGGCCAGGCCGCATATAACAATATGGTCCACGCCGGCTTGTTCCAAAAGGGCTGCCAGATCGGTCCCTTCAAAGCCGGAGTAGGCGTCGCGTTCCGGACTGTCGGCCTTGCTGATAATGGTAGCGTTGTTCGGCAGGCGCAAGTCGGGGTGGAATTGGGCGCCGGTGGTGTTCTGGACGCAGTGGGGCGGCCAGGGACCACCTTGGGTCTTGAAACTGACGTGGTCCCCGGGATGCCAGTCGCGGGTGGCGAAAATGGGCAGTCCCGCCTGTGAGAACTTCCCGATCAGGTCGTTAACCACGGGTACGATCTTATCCCCCTCGGGTACCGCGAGAGAACCGCCGGGGCAGAAGTCGTTCTGCAGGTCGACGACGACCAGGGCCTGTTTGCTCATGGGTTGATCCTCATCAATGGGTGTTGGGCTCCGCCGGTGGGCGCAATGGCTGAGCACCGTGATGCAAAGAATGCTGATAGTCAGAAGCCGGTTCATTACTATAGCTCCACTTTCTTCAAGCGCGGATTAGGGAGGTACTGCCGCCCTACCTTGGCCAGGGGTTCACCCTCCACCATAACAACGTCGGCGGTGAAGTTATTGGAGCCCTTCACCAGGGCGGAACCGACGCCGTAGGCATCCACCGGGACGCCATCCTCCTCGAAAGCACTGATGCGTTCGGCGTTGAATCCCCCCGAAGCGATGATCTTCACGTGCTGGAACCCTTCCCGATCCAGGGCGTCGCGTACGTTGTTCACCAGCTGGGGATTGACGCCGGTGGGGGCCATCGTGCCCATCTGGGGGATGACCGACTTATCCACCAGGGTATTTGAGGTATCGAGGCGGACGCCCCATAGGCGGTCGCCCAGCTGCCGGGCCACCTCCAGAGAGGTATTGACCGAGTCATTGTGGAAGTCCACGAGCGCGATGAGGTTGGTATCGGGGAAGTTGTCGGCGAAGACCCGGGCGGCCTGTACGGTGTCCCCCCGGCAGGCGGCGATGAAAGCATGGGGAATGGTACCGGCCCCGGAGGCCCCCCACCACTCCCCCTGGGCATCGGTGGATACCTGCAGGGCCCCGCCGATCCGGGCGGCATAACCGTCCCCACCCTGCATGAACCAGTGGTCGAAACGAGCGGGGAAGTAAAATATGGGCTTGCCGCGGGCGGCCTCCACCACGCGCCGCACGTTGGTGGCGATCTTGGTCCGGCGGGCCAGGATGCCCAGGTAAAGCGTCTCCAGGTGGGAGAACTGGTACAAGGGGCCTTCGATGGTCATGGCCGTCTCCCAGGGCTTGACCATATCCCCGTCGTGCAGGGTATGGAGGGTAAGGTCCCGGGAGGTGCCTTCCCACAATTCGTCCAGCGCCTGGCCGATCTCCAGCCGCTCCCGCTGCGCCTCCAGCATCTTTTCCTTCGAGTTGTAGTAAAGGGAGCGGATCTTCTTCTTCAGGTTGATGTAGTGGTCGAACAGCTTGTAGGCCTTTTCGCGGTCGGTGTAGTAGCCTGAGCCCAGCTTGAGGATCGCCAGCGACTCGTCCACGCCGCACAGGACGACCGTCTCCTTCTGAAAGACCTGCACGAGGACCGAGGTCTCCTGGCGGGTGTTCTCCAGCGCCACCTTGCTGCGCCAGAAATAGACGTCGCTGCGGTAGCCCCGGCGGATCTCGTGTACCGGGATGTCGAAAGTCTCGGGGGGCAGCGGACTCCAGGCGTCGGTGGTCATGGGCATGCTTTCCTTAGATGAATTTACGATATTACCGAGCTCTCGTACAAACGAACGGGGAAACGGGGACAGGAACAAAATTCCGCAAAATCCCACTATTTTTCTGCATTATAGAGATTTTTCCCGACGAGAGGCCGGATAAAAGATGAAAGACGCCAAGCGCAAAGTAAAAGCTGCAGATAAGACTTTGAGCAGCGAGACAGGGGTGACATGGCGACAGCGTCAGCATAACGCCCGAATATACGCCAGCAGACAAGGTTTGTCGTTCGCCTAGTGCGCCTGGTGCGCCTGGTGCGCGAAAAGCGGTTTCGTCTTCCCAGTTTCCGGCTTCCAGTTCCAAGTTGTCAAAGGCAAGCAGGAGGTAGTTCGAGGCGGGGGGATGCAGTAGCAGGGGATTGCGCTGCCAGGTTGCCGGTCAGCGGCCTTCGCGCTCGTCCTTGCGGCCCTGTTCGCAGCCGCGCTTGTATTCAGACCTGAAGGCAGTGCCCCATATAAAGTACAGCAACCAGATAAAAGCGGCGGCAACAACGGCATAGAGCAGGGACCTGACGCCCAGCCGGTCCCAAGTGGAAAGCGGGAGGCAGTTATGGTTATATCACGGACGGACCTAAGTATGGAAAAAATTATTTTGGAAATGCATAGTATTATATGTAAGCTATAAAAAATGCTCTGTAATACGCTTGAATTGTATAATAATATTAGCTCGTATATAAAAAACCAATTGACGGTTTCCTATACTGAGGCACAAGCCTGAGAGGAGCGAGCATGGGATCGCACGGTTTTTGTCAGAAAGGATAGACAGGCAGCTACTCTCCTAATTAAGGAATATTATTACAAGCAACAAACTAGAGGATAGAATGGGTTGAAATGAGCGTCGATTACCCAAGTACGTATTCCCACGAAGTCGATATCGTTTCCCACGAAGTCGATATCGTGGATATACCCACCATCAAAGTTGGCAGTGTGGGTCCTGTGACAGTTAATCCTGTGACTATTAACGGAATCCCGGACACCTACCACATTGATATTGATATAAAGAATCTACCCAAGATTGAACTCGGCATCGACCCGATCGAGGTCAAGCCAGTTGATCTAAATCTCCGATTGAAAGAGATCCCTTCGATTCGCGGTCACGTGCCGGCTGACTTCTGCGTTAGTTTTTCCCTGCTGGGACTGGAGCTCGGCAAACTCCGATTGTGTGGTGAGGCACAAGTAATCACAGAACCATACCGGCCAAATCCCTGCGAGATCTGCGGAGAACCCGCAGCAATTCGAACTTTTGAATCGACACGATCCATTGATGCACTTCTGAGGCTCAAGGAGGGCTAGATGACAGCGGCGGCGGAGAGCAGGGAAACGATTCATATCCGCGGCGCACCACCCCATTTATCAGCGGTTCTGCCACTGAGACGGCCAGTATCAGGACCGGTATCCGCATCAGTTGACTTGCCCAAGAAAGTTGCCGAAATGGCTCCACTCTCGGCTCGAGTTTCCCTGCTCGGCCATGCAGGGCTTACTCACCTTCATCTTAAACTCCCGCGAAATACACCGCCCGGGGCTTATCAGGGAGCAGTGGAAATAGAGGATCAAAGGAAGCTCCTTATTGTTGAGGTTGAGCCACGGGCCCGTATCCGGGTTATTCCGAAAAGAGCCACCATTCAGTCGCAAGCCGGAAAGACAGCTGATCTGAAGATCACCCTGATAAACATGGGTAATGTCGCTCTCGAGGTGCCAAAAACTTCAAGTTTTTGTATCTACCAGCAAAGAGGCGTGGATCTCGCCATCGGCAGGACGTTCCAGGCAGAGCTTGACAAAAATGAACGAAGAATCGACAGATTAATGGAGGAGTTGCGCGAAGGTTATGGAGGTGTTGTCAAGCTGAAGATAAAAATGGGCGCCGGTAAACTTGAACCGGGCGACGCACGGGACCTGGACATTGTTCTTCAGCTCCCAGCCCAAGTCGTTGCCGGTTGCTCGTACTGGGGTTCATGGCCACTCTTCGGCTATAACTTCAAGATCGATATCGAGATCACCCCAGAAAACAAGAAATCCCCTGAAAAGAGTAAGGAATCATGAGAACAGCTTCAAAGGCAGGATCTGCGGGAGGGATCGGTAATACCGTTGGCGACCTTCTCGCCTCCCAATTTCGATTCAGTGCCAGGCTGCTGGAAACCATGAGCCAACGCCACACCAGGTCGCCAAGCCATCAGAGCTGTTGTGACATCCCCGAGCCCTGCTGGATGCCTGAGAAACTAGGAGAGGTCTCGAGCGACGCTTGTCCGGGTGCAACCGCGAACATTCAATTGCTCATCACTAACAGCGACAGGACCCCCCGGGTTATTACGGTCACGGCAACCGGTGAGGCAGCTGGACTCATCAGCATTCAACCAACCACACTAGTGCTGGGACCGAAGGAGCGTGATATCGTCTCAATAATTTTGAACGTCCCATCTGATGCAAACGATCGTCAGGAGTTTGATTCTATTCTCTGGGTTCAGGGGTGCAGGGAACACTACCTGCGTTGGATAGTGATTGCAGGCAGGCCCAGCAGGAGTTGCTATCAGACAGTCGAAGTCGAGGACTATACGGATTTCATCCATCACTGGTATGATCATTTCTATTGTTTGCGCCGATGTTTTCACGGGCAACGAAAGACTTTTATGCGAGGGGCTGCTGACCGTGGCTAATCGTCTCAATATCTTCAGGCTACTCCAGCGCGCGATGGAGATCAACATGCGGTTCTATGAAGGTTATTTCGAGCTTTCGAACACCTACTTCAAGAACCTAAGCAATATCTTCACCGATCCAGCCGGCCAACAGTATCCGCAGCCTGTTCGCGCCAACCAGGGAGCTTCATCGCTTGTCCTTGAGGCGGAAGCCGGTGAGCAGGCACGGAGTTATTTTATGGTTGAGAACCTGCTATCCAAGCGTGTATCGGCTGAAGTCATCGGCTCTCCTCTCATTGATGCCGACGGGAAGGAGGTAGAGCAGAAGATCAATTTCGAGCCTTCCGGTATCAGCCTCGACCCCGGTGAGAAGACGGTTGTTCAGGTGGTTGCCGAGATCAATGATAGGCTTACTCCAGGAGTGGGCTATCGGGGGAGTATTGCTGTGCCGGGTCTGTCGGAGAGCTCGGTAGCCATGGTTGTACGGCGACGCCACTCTGTCGACAGACCCGAGGAGGTTAAAAAACCGGCGCGAAAGAAAACCGAGAGCAAGACCACGACTCGCCGGAGCCCTCAGTCCTCCTCAAGAAAGAAAAAACAGTCCTAAGGAACTCATTCATCGGGAGGGATCGTACTATGGCACAAGAAAAATCTTCGAAAGAGACCGGCATACAAGAGGTTCTCATGGATGCCGTCGAAGTTCAGTTGGCGGCTTTCAAGGCGGGAATTGATTTCTGGGGCGGTTGGGTAAAAGTAGCTACCGAATTCAGTAATGAGACGAGCAAGCGACTCGGAAAAATCAGATCAAATCCGTCTGACGCCAAACGTCTTTTGCTAGAGATAACGGATGTCAGCAGGGAGGGCCTCAGGGGCTTGAATGAACTCCCCCGACAAGCAGCAGAGCGATTCGTTGAGGAAATGGAGAAATCCAGTCGGGCCCGAAAAGCCGCAAGTAAACCCGGCCCGCGCCCAAAACCGAAAAGGCCTGTGAAAGCAAAACCCTAGCTCGCGATCAATACTCAAGCGAGAGTTCCACCGGGCATCCAATGTGGGCCACGATTCCGTGGGAGCCGAAAAAACAGTGATCTTCTCGGCATGCGATCCAGGGATTTTAAAGCGTGCCTGTTGCTTCTGCTAGTGCCGCTTCCACATCAAAACTACTGATACAGGCTCTCGGTCTTGTAGAAGAGATCGGATACCTCAAGACCTTCATTGGCGATTGGATCGAGAGCAGCGATCCCGAAGTCAGGGAACTCCTGAACTGGCAATTCCTCGGGAATTCAAAATATTTTCGACCTGTCACGGTCTTTGCCTGCTATAAAGCCGTTAATCCCGAACCAATCGATGCAAAGATCATTCGTTCCGCCGCCGCACTTGAAATTGTGCACAATGTCTCGCTAATCATCGATGATATTCTGGATCGTTCCCGTCATAGAAGAGGCAAGCTGACACTTCATTGCCGATTCGGATCCCTTCCCGCCCTCATGACTGCTGGTTACATAACCTCTTCGGTCTTTGAAATCATACGCCAAGATACCTACGACGTCAAACTTATTGCAAATCTCATAAAACGACTAGGTGTGGCTGAGTGTATGCAATGGAGGCTTCGTCGAGAGCCCCTTGGCGTAGAAGATTGGCGGGAACTTGCAGGGGAAGATACAGGCTCAATGTTCGAAACATGTGCCTGCCTAGGAACGCGGGGTGAGAAAATGCGCACCTACGGGCGGCTACTCGGTATTTTATATCATGGCTGTGATGATTTGGCTGATGTCCGTGGCGCGGAAGCTCTCGGGGGAGGAGGATACGAAGATGTGCGTGACGGTATCCTAACTCTTCCAGCCGCCATCGCTATCCGGGACCCGGCAGTAGCAGTTCAATTCCGCAATCCCACGAAAGATGGAGTGAAGTTTCTGAAGCACAAGCTTGAGTCAGCGCTTCCTGAGGCAGAGAGATACCTCAACAGTATTGCAGAGGATGCAGCAAGAGAAGCCAATACAATGGCACTTAATCCGGAACCACTCATCACGCTTATCCAGCACACCAGACGATTATCGAAATCATAACCGGGTAATCCATGCCCGGTCGTGATTTTTCAAGTTACCAGGACCTGGCGGGAACCAGCCCGGCATTAGCTTATGCTTGCTCAGTCAAACCATCCTCAGAGGCGGACCGGACGCGAGACAGGGCCTACCCGGCGATCTGAGGTCTACGACGTTGTGGTGGTGGGTGCCGGACCTTCCGGCAGCGTGATGGCGTGGTCTCTGGCCAGGAAAGGAATGAGTGTACTGGTCCTGGAGCGGGCCCGCCTGCCAAGAGAAAAAGTCTGCGGTGACTTCATTGAGCCCAGGGGCCTCCGAATCCTGAAGGGACTGGGTTGTCTCGAGTCATTACAGGAAGCAACTCCTCTCCAGATCACCCGTGTTGCCATATACCTGCAATCGCAGTGCGTCTACCGGGGAAAGATCCCATTCTATGGTCAACGGTCAGACCTGCCACCCTATGCCTACATTATCCCTCGTCTCGTGTTAGACTACCACGTACTACAATGTGCCATTGAAGCAGGAGCGATCGTACGGGAAGAATCCGCGGTCAAGGCAGTTAAATCTACTCATGACGGCGTAGAGATAAAGGTCCAACACCGCTCGCAGGATTCAACTTACCGTGCGAATATCGTGGTAGGCGCGGATGGTGCACACTCCATCGTCGCAAAAAGTGCCGGGTTGCTGAACCATGATCCCCGATACATGACAGTTGCCCAACGTGCCTACGGCGAAGGGCTATCGGAGAACATTGGCGAGGCAGCTTTTTTCGTTGATCAGGATCTCTTCCCCGGTTACGGTTGGATGTTTCCGATGGTCGGAGGGAAGGCAAACATCGGCGTTGGAATCCTCTCCGAAACCCGTGATAGATATAAGATCAATGTTCGCCAGCTCTTTTTCGGATTCATCGAGAAGCTTCGACGGGTGCATCCCTTTTGCGCCGACTTGTGTATCTCCAGTGGACCCCTCGGGGGGATCGTCAAAACATACGGAGGAGCGGGACAGAACTATTTTAACAGGGGTATCCTAATTGGTGACGCCGGGTGTTTCGTTGAGCCGATGACCGGCGAAGGCATAACAGCAGCGATGGAGTCAGCGCTCATTGGATCATCGATTATTACTGCTGCCCTTGAGCAGGGAAGGTTCGATGCAGCGTTTCTCTCATCGTACGAGCAAGCGTTTCGCCGGTATTTTGATCCAGCCCTATGCTACGAGGATTTGTGCGCAACATTAATGCGAAATCGGCACTTCAGCGACTCATGGCTAAAGGCAATCGCTCGCGGCTATGAGTTGGCTCAAAAAGATGAGCATTTCGCTCGGATTAGCGGTGCTGGTTTCGGAGGTATGGAAGTAGACCCTCTCAACATCGCCGCGCAAATCTGGGTAAAAATTATCGGGGTACTGACAACTCATGGCAGCCAATCGCCATTCAGTCCGATAACCGGTGAAACTAACTCTATTTCGGCTAACTTAAGTGATCTCGCTGCCTGGCAGGCCAGCTGGTGGCGGTCCGTTGCTAGCGATCCTATCTGGCACACTTCCTGGGCCATGGACATATCGCAAAAATGGCTAAAGCTCATTACGACCATCCCTGGGGCAGCTATGGACCCGCGTGCAAACGGTCTTCTGCTGTAACAAACGTTCGTATCAGCAACAGGGGTACCCAGATCGTCCGGATCTAAATTGTTCCCTTTTCATACTCGCTTATACCTGTTGTTAGTGCCAAAGATATCGTCTCTGATATTGACAATCACCCCTGCCAGCACACGTTTTCCCAATACAGACTAGATAGACGCATCAATTCTTCGAAGAACAGGCAGCACACTCAAAATCCTGGGGTAGTAAAGCACCTCATTTCAAAATCCCTACAATTTGAACAGCTGACGGGATTCTTGAGGTGTCATCAAGGCAGCCATTCAAATCAACAGGGTAGGCATGGATTGGTCACGTTGGAAGCTAATTAAATTATTAGCATATCAGAGGACATAGGAGTGGTTTGCATGAGTCCCATTTCCGGGCAACTTCAATCTTACTATAATGCCCAGAGGATGATACTATTGGCCGGCTGATATCTGAATTGAGAAGTAATCGCTGGATGCACTAGTGTGTCCTATATGATCATTCAGCAGATAATCCCAGCTCAAGTTAAAGTTCAAGACGTCGACACGCAGAACTTCTTGTATGCCATCAGTTATATCTTCAGCTAAAAATTCAAGCAATCCCAAGGCCTTACCACTGTGTGCGGGTATGGCGATCCCAAAATCACGGACAATCGATTCTGTCCAGCCATCATTATCCGGGCCTCCAATTCCAAGCGATCTAATTTTGCCAAACTTATTTGTCGCCACACATAGTTTAAGTTTTTTGACCTCCATCGGACCATTGTTCCTCGCGTATAGGCTTAGGCACACCCTATCACCGGAATTCCACGCTTCCTGTCCACTTGCAGACCCTGCCACCCTAATCTCCACTTTTATGAAATTAGTAGCATACTCTTTGAGCTCATTACTCAACTCTTCAAGAATTGGCATGAATCTTGTCCCTTATTTTGTGTACTGTACACATATTACTCTCCCATGGTGATATATTAAATTCGATCTCTGCACATGTCAATGTCAAGGATGAGTAGTCGTATTTTCTTTTTTTAGCGTCATTAACCTGCCCCTATTCTTTGGACTGCCTTTATAGAAAGGATCGCCGGCTTTGATCCGGTATCTCCGATCTAGGACAAGTAACACGTTAATAATTCAGGGCATTACGAGTAGCAATAACCAGAACACCTGCAGGTTCAGATTGCTATAATAAGCTGGAAGGTTAGTGCGCCTGGTGTGGTTTCGAGTTCCCAGCTGCTAATTGCCAGTTGGAGGTGATTCGGGGCGGGGATAAGTGGCGGCGGGCAAGTTTGTATTGAACAATTGCCCGTAGCAATGTAACCTTGGCGGGTGAGTAGCTTCGGATTATTAACTATCGTTATGCCCCAAGTCTGCCGTGAGAACCATCCAGACCTTCCTCCCCGACGGTAATGCCCGGAGCATCCGCAACTGAGATGAGGCATGGAAGAGAAATTGCCGGGGAGACAGCCGTGGGCCGGGAAGCTGGTGGAGACAAGGGGATAGCCGTGAAGCGGAAATCCCGGTCTTTTGCCCTATGTTGCCTGACGATCATGATCGCGTTCGGCACCTGTACCACGAACGGACCGCGAGAGCCAACTATCTGGACCCTGGACAATCTCAAGCGAATCGGCGACCTGCAGCCGCAGATCCTCGGTTCTCCCGAAGTGAAAGAAACGCGCCGTGGCCCGGCCATCGAGTTCAACGGCACCAGTGACGCTCTCATTCTCGACACCTATCCCCTGGCCGGATGGAGCGAATTCACCATTGAGATCATCTTTCGGCCCGATACCGGCGGCTTGCCCGAGCAGCGGTTTATGCACACCCAGGCCGACGACGACCACCGGGTGCTGGTGGAGACCAGACTAGTAGATGACCACTGGTTCCTGGACACATATATCAAGTCGGGCGACTCTGATCGTACGCTGGCAAATCGAGATTCACTCCACCCCCTCGGCGAATGGTATCACGCTGCCTTGACGTACAAAGAGAATGTGATGACGCATTACGTAAACGGCGTCAAGGAGGCGTCCAGAAGAGTGACCTATGTCCCCCTCAGCGGAGGCCGGATCTCAATTGGCTGCCGTTTGAACGAAGTGTACTGGTTCAAAGGCGCCATCAGGCAGGTGTGTTTCTCTCCCCGCGCCCTGTCACCCAGCGCGTTTGTCCTGAAGAATGATCAGGCCGCCCCGGGCAATGCGTCTGATGGCGGGAAGCAGACTTCACAGGGGATGGGATGAAAGGCAATCCTATGTAATCTTGCTCCAACGGCCATGATTCAATCTTGATCCCGCCCATTGATCCTCACGTTGCTGTATTCCAGCTCGACCGCATTCTCGATACTTCTCGCAACAGCAGCTTCATCGATGATGAAATCCTTAAAATGAATACCACTTATGGGTTTTTGCGGAAGGCCGCTGAGATATATGCCGTAATTCTTCGCGCGCCGGCAGCGGATGTTCTCAAAGTATATATCCCGATACAGCGGGGGATAAGGATGCTCCTCAGGATCATACTGGACGCCTTTATAATCCGTTACCATGTGGACCAGACTCCGACAGGTATCTACCGTAATATCCCTGACGTAAATCTGTTCGACCACACCTCCACGATCACAGTTGGACTTCACGGCAAAGACATACCCCTGCTCATTGTCTACGCCAAACTGACAATCATAGATAAACACATTCCTTACTCCGGCTGACATATCGCTGCCGAAGGAAACGCCGTTATGTTCGCCGTGCAGAATATTTCGGCGGATAATCACATTTTCGCAGGCCCGTCCACCGTGTTCAAGCCAGCCTTCTTTGGCCCGGCCCGCCTTCATGGCGATCCCGTCATCAAAATTGTGTATCGTGCAGTCCTCAATCAGCACATCAGTACAGGAGTCCGGGTCAATCCCGTCATCGTTCTGCGCGGCTTCCACGCCCGACTGGACGTTCACATTCCGTATGGTCACATTCTCACAATAGGTCGGATGAATGGTCCTCTCCAAGGGCATGCGGGTGGTGATGCCTTCCACCAGCACGTTCCTGCAATGGTAGAACTCGATCGTGCCCGGCGCCAGATGATGGCCGGTTCCAAATATCCTCTGTTCAACTGGCACCAGGTCCATACCCTGCTTGCGCAATACCACCCTGTCGTCAGTATGCAAGCCGTCCACATACCACCTGTACCAATATTTATCCATCTGGCCGTCAATGGTGCCGGAACCGGTTACGGCTACGTTTTCCTCCCCCCAGGCATAGATCAATGGCGAAAAGTTGTAACACCACACCCCCTCCCATCTCACCTGTACACATCCCTTGAACTCGGGGCTGCCCACGAGATAATCGTCGGGATTTACTCCAAACTTGATGTACGATCCAGCAGCCAGGTGAAGGTTGACGTTGCTTTTCAAATGGATGGGGCCATTAATAAGGTAGGTACCAGCCGGCACAACCACCCGGCCGCCGCCAGCATCTACACAGGCGGCTATGGCATCATTGAAGGCGGCATAGTTGTTGGTGGAATCATCGCCCACTGCCCCGTACCCAGTAACCATGAAATCGCGGTCAGGGAAAGTCGGTGGGATGATCCTGGCCAGAATCTGCGGTACCAGGCTCCAGGCATCCTCCTCAAATGTCAAAGGCTTGTGCAAGCCACCCGCTTCCTGCTCGCTGTCCGTGCCTTCCGTTCTCCGGACCTTTCCTTTGCCTGAAGTACGAGTTAACGGCGCACATGATGCCAACATAAACATCGCGACCATTCCAGTGAGAGCCCAAACCGGAAAACGTAATCGCTTCATTCTATCCTCCATTTGGATTGCGTGTGTTTTTTCATAAACTGATTCTCGTGGTAAAATCTTTCCTGGAATTGGGCGGAAGGGCTCGAATGAATCCCTTCCGGACAAGAGATGCAAGGCAAGAGATCAGTCTTACAGTATTACGAACCGTCAGGCATCATTCCGGCCCAGCAATTGCGCCTGAGATCCCTTCACTCTACTTCCAGGCATTTAAAATATCAATAGTGGTTTTGAGTTGTTTATTTCGTTTTGAATACTAAGGCGCGGCCGCTTGATCCCACCTGGGATGGTTCGTCGAGTTTATAAGATTTTCGCCTATTATGTCAATCGCGAAGATCTCCGAATTTCCAGATTCGATAGATGAGCACGAGCAGACGACGCTGCGAAGGCGGATTGATCCCATCTTCCCGTCGTAAAGTCCCCGACGCAAAGTCCCCGACGTAAAGTCCCCGACGTAAGGTCCCCGACTTAAAGTCCCCGACGTAAAGTCGGGATAGGCGGGACAGGCGGAACAGGCGGGGCAAGCGGGCCCTCGATGCAGAGGCGGGGCGGGAAAGGCCTCTGCTGCTGGAGGCCCCCTAGCCGTTTACGGAGAGGGGAAAGTGAAGGCGAGTGAGCCGGAAAGAGATTGGCCGTGCAACCCTGGCAGGGATTACCCCGTCTAACCATCAACTACAGGGCTTCTATACATGTACAGGAGGGCGGATGATGAAGTATCTCAATACCGTGGTTCTATTCCTGCTGGTCCTGGGCGGATGCGGCTCCAGGCAGATCGTGGTGCCGGAGGAGGCGGTCGTACTGGTCAACGGAAGGGTAATCGATGGTTCCGGCAGGTCCCCGATCCCCGACGGCATAGTTGTAATCAAAGGGGCTCGCATCCATGCGGTGGGTGTGAGGGGGGACTTCCTGATACCGGAGGGAGTCCGGGTGATAGACGCAAGAGGCGGATCGATCCTGCCGGGGATCATCAATTCACACACACACAGTCCCGCGGATGCGGAGGGCCGCCGTGAGTTCCTGTTGGAGGGAGTCACGACGGTGGGCAATGTAGGTCAGCGGCTGGACCAGTTGGACGAGTTCGAGCCGGAGTCAACGAATGACGGTCCGTCGGCGCGCGCTTATTGGGCTGGTCCGATCATCACGGCGCCGGGTGGGTACCCGGGTCCCGTATATGGCTTTGAGTACTGCTGGGAGGTTGCCACGGCGTCTGAGGGACGTGATGCGGTGGCGGACCTGCTGGACCGGGGAGCGAGCATGATCAAGATCGCCCTGGCTCCCGGTGATCCCCGCAATCCCTGGCCCGTCCTGGACCTGGAGCGGGTGCAGGCCATTGTGGATGAGGCCCACGCCGGCGGCGTATTGGTGAGGGCGCACGTATTCGAGCCCTACCTGGTGGAGGACATCGTACTTCCGGCAGGCGTCGACGCAATCGAGCACATGCCTTTCCCGATCCTGACCGAAGAAGAGGAGACCAGCGTACTGGAAGCAGCTGATCCCTGTACGCAGTTATTCGAAGTCGCTGCTACCGAATATGACAGTCTGCTGCAGCGCCTGGTGGAGCAGGACGTCGTTATCGTCCCCACCCTGGACCAGCTGGTCGGCCGACTCTACGAGAAGCCAGAGAAGACGGCGGTGGAACAGATCGTCATAGATGTGCACCTGGAGACCGTGCGGCGGTTTCATGCTCTGGGCGGGAGAGTGGCACTGGGCAACGACTACGCCAACGTCGGAATCGAGGCGGGAATGCCCATCATGGAGATGACCCTGCTGGTGGAGGCGGGTCTTACTCCCCTTTCGGTGATCGAGGCGAGTACCCGAGAGGCGGCAGTCGTCTGTGGACAAAGGAAAACGTTGGGCACCCTTGAACCAGGGAAGCTAGCTGACGTGATTGTCGTCGCTGGTGATCCGCTACAGGATATTCAAGCCATGCGTGAAGTGGTGGTAGTTATCAAGGGCGGCGAGCTCGCTTACAGCAAGGACTGAGTCCGGGAAACCGGAAGCAAGCGGGCCGAGGACCGGGCTAAGACGGCGGGCAGCCGACTAATGCAGTGTGCAAAGGGCAGCTAGTCGTCTTTCGGGCCGGTAATTTCCAGATTTATACGCCCCTTCCGAGCTAGAGACGTGACAAAGTAGATCACGCTGTCCCTGGAGAGCTTCACGTGCTTTTCTATATCGGCAACGGTACGCAGGGACTCATTCTCTATGCCGGTTGCGATCTCTTCCTCGATCTGCTGCTTCCATTCGTCGAATAGCCCGCTCATCTCGGGAGTGATCAGAGAGGCCTCCCTGGCTGGTGAACCAGC
>CP070638.1:1625242-1756292 GCA_020354025.1 Fidelibacterota bacterium
CGCGGATCGGTTGCAAAGCCGCAGGGGCAGGGATTCATGGCCGCCACCAGCATGATACTGGCCGGGTAGGTCACCGATACCTTGGCCCGCGAGATGGTCACATGGCCCGCTTCCATAGGCTGGCGCAGCACCTCCAGCACGTTCTTGCGGAACTCGGGGAGCTCGTCCAGGAACAGTACTCCATGGTGGGCCAGGCTCACTTCGCCCGGCCGGGGCACCGTCCCTCCACCGACGAGTCCGGCGTCGGAGATGGTATGGTGGGGCGAGCGAAAGGGGCGCTGGCCGATGATACCCACTCCAGGCGGCAGGGTTCCCGCCACGGAATGAATCTTGGTCGTCTCCAGGGCCTCCTCAAGGGAAAGCATAGGCAGGATGGTAGGGATGCGCTGGGCGACCATGGTCTTGCCGCTGCCGGGCGGGCCGATGAGAATGGCGTTATGGCCCCCGGCCGCCGCTACTTCCACCGCCCGCTTGGCGTGCTCCTGCCCCTTCACCTCACTGAAATCGATGTGGGTTGTCCGGGCGCGCTGGAGCAGTGACCGCCCCTCCACCAGCACGGGTTCCAAGGCTGTTTCGCCGTTCAAGATACCCATCACATCCCGGAGGCTCTCCACCGCTCCCACCCGGATGCCATCAATCAAGGCCGCCTCGGTCGCGTTGGCTTTCGGCACCAGGACAGCCCGGTAGCCCGCTTCGCGGGCGGCCATGGTGATCGGCAGCACGCCTTTCACTACCCGCAGGGCTCCATCCAGGCCTAACTCACCTACCAGAATGACCTCCTCCATAGCTTCCTGCGGGACAAATCCAAGGGCACTCAGGATGCCGACACCAATAGGGAGGTCGAAGGCGCTTCCTTCCTTGCGAATGTCAGCCGGCGCCAGGTTTACGGTCGTGCGCTTCTGCGGAATTTTATAACCCGAGTTCTTCAGCGCCGCCGTGACCCGCTCCTTGCTCTCCCGCACCGCACCTTCAGGCAGGCCCACGGTGGTAAACGTGGGCGGGACGGCGTTGTCCAGGTGGCACTCTACTTTCACGATATAGGCATCCACACCAAGGACGGCGGCGGAGTAGGTATGGGCCAGGAGGGGACTGCTCATTCGGGCCTCAGCTTATACATCCCGGGAAGGATCATGGCTCTCAAGTCCGACGTGCCCCAGGAAATTACTTCAATCCTCTCTACCAGCTGGTTTCATCTTAAGCTGCGTTTGAAATTCCGTATAGTGGGTATAATCCCCATGCATCCAGATCAAATCGGGACCGTTTTGCCTGTCTCCGTGGGGTACAACGGGACGAATGTTGTTTTTCAGGGATCCCGCAGTGACTGCCTCTGAGGTCCAGATCGCACCACCGTCGGTTGTCGTCCACTTCTCAATCTCGAAAACGCCCCGAACAGGCCGGGAGAGGTACACAACTGATGGATCTTGATGGTCAAGATAAATCCCGCCGGAATAGTAGGTCTCCCGCTCTTTTACTCCTTCGAGCGTCTGGGGGAACCACCCCCCGGCAGCCACGACCTCACGGTCCAGCCAGCGCCCCCCCGTCCAGCGGGCGTAGCGATAGCGATGGTCGGTCTCAAGCGGTAAAGCTGTGTAGACGATCACCGGCTGGCCTTCGTGGTCCAGAGCGATGTCCCAGATCCAGGCCCGGCCTTCAGGTCTCAGACCATCATAAACCAGGTGGGCTTCCGCCGGATCGAAAGGCAGGTCGGCCATGGTCCTGATAAGGGTGTCGTCGGCCTGGTAAAAGGCCCCGTTTTCGTAAAAGGCATAGTATATGCTGTTGGCCAGCTCTTTACGCGGGTGGCCATCGGTGAAGGCGAAGTGAATCCGCCTATCTCCGTCGGTGACATATTTTACATAGGGCCTGGCGCCCCGTCCCTCGATAAGGGTCAGGGCTGCTGACCATGTCTTGCCCCCATCATCACTCGTTGAAAAACTTGGCTTGTAGTTGGCGCCTCGCCAGAACAGGTAAATGCGATTCTCTTCTCCTGATAGAAGCACGGGATTGGGATAGGTGTAGCCGTGTCTGCCTTCGGTATTGACACCCAACTCCCGCGCCTCCGTCCATGACGAGATGTCACCGGGACGCTCTGTGATCCGATAATACATCGGCGCACCGCTGTGGGGAGAATAGAATGCCATCAACCGGCCAGCGGGCAAAACTAGCAGGGCGGGATTGGCATGATCGTCCACCTGAAGCGCTGGATGGAGGGTAGTGATATTCCATTCCTGTGCATGGCCATCATAAGCGCCAACCTGGATATCCCCAGCGTCGTTGACCCAGCCAACATAAGTCCGTCCTTTGTAAACCACTGCCCGGGGATCGGCGAACCAGCACCATGCCGCACTGTCGGCAATGATCTGGTGGGAATCTTCCCGGGGCACAAACCAGGGGATACAGCCCACCAGCGAAAGCCCCACCACCAGGGGCAGCCAACCCTTCATCATACCTTATCCATTCCTTCGAAAGCTTCGATTTCTTCCATGAGCCTATCCACCGCCGCGGCTTCGGAAACCTTCCCGACCTTCTCCCCGCCACGGTAGAGCAGCCCGTCACCCTTGCCAAAGGCTATACCGATATCGGCACCGGCGGCCTCGCCGGGACCGTTTACTGCACAACCCATGAGGGCTACAGTGAGTGTCTTACTTACCCCCTCCAGGCGCTTTTCAACCTCACCGGCGATCCTGATCAGGTCCACCTCCAGACGGCCACAGGTAGGGCAGGACACGATAGTCACTCCCCGGCTGGCCAAGCCCAGGGACTTGAGCAGCTCAAAACCTATTTTCACTTCCTGCACCGGATCTTCGGTGAGTGATACGCGGATGGTATCCCCGATGCCCTCGGCCAGCAGGGTACCGATGCCTACCGCGGACTTGATGGTACCCGTCCCAGCGGGGCCGGCCTCAGTGACTCCCAGATGCTGGGGATAGTCGTACTTTTCGGCAAAGAGGCGACAGGCGGCAATCATGAGGGGTACATCACTGGCCTTGAGGGAGACCACGATGTCCTCGAAGCCATGCTCCCGGCAGATCGCGATGTGCTTCTCCGCGCTCTCCACCATGGCTTCCGGGGTAGGATAGCCGTACTTCTCGATGAGCTCCTGCTCCAGGCTGCCGGCATTCACGCCGATACGTATGGGCAGGCTCGCCGCCTTCACCTTCGCGGTGACTTCCTGCACACGCTCGCGGGAACCGATATTGCCGGGATTTATGCGGACCTTGTCGGCCCCCGCGTCAACGGCAGCGAGGGCTATGCGGTAGTCGAAGTGAATGTCAGCCACCAGTGGCAGGTCAGTCCGCTTGCGGATTTCGGCAAAGCCCCTGGCCGCTGCCTCATCGGGAACGGTCAGGCGGACGATCTGACAGCCCGCTGCCTCAAGGCGTTGCACCTCCCGCAAAGCCGCATCCACGTCGCTGGTTTTGGCAGTGGTCATGGACTGCACCGGAATCGGTGCGCCGCCCCCGATAGGCAAATCCCGCACTATAACCTGTCTTGTATGGCGGCGACTTATAACCTTCACGCGTTTATCACCTATCAAAGCTTGAAGTTACATGGTAACGGCATCCAGGCCAAGGCCGTGAGAGACAGGACTTCCTTGAAAAAAAATACCTCTTAGTCCATCGGCCTTTACCGTAGCCTGTCCCTGCAAACCCCTCCGGTGGAGAATCCCGGGGATACAGCGATCTCGTACCTTCTAGCTTCATCCCCCCTTCCCCTCACCGTTTAATAGAGCAGGAGCATTATAGATTTAAGGGGATTGTGTAAAAAAACCAGTCTTGGGCAGACATTAGGGCCGGTCTTTCACGAGAGTAATCCTTATGGAAGGTGCGATGGATGGTAGTCGGACCGTAGCTCCACCTTGAACTGGTTGATGAGCCCATTCAGGCTCTGCACTTCCCTGCTTAGTTGCTTCGCCGAGACCGTTAGCTCCTGGGCGCTGCTGGCTGATTCTTTCGCCACAGTTATTGCTCCCTCGATGTTCCTCGAAATTTCCTCGGCACCACTACTCTGCTCTTTGGAGAAATTGGCGATCTGCCCGACGGCTCCCGCTACCTGGCTGATAGACTCGGAAATCTCATGCAGCGAGCGGCCTGACAGATCCACCAGGTGCAGGTTGTCATTGGACTGATCTTGGATGACCTCCATGGAACTCGCCGCCTCCTGGACGTTCCCCTGTATGCTCTCAATCATTCCGCCAATCTCGCCCGCAGCGTTCACCGTCCGATCGGCCAGCTTGCGCACATCGTCGGCTACTACCGAGAAGCCGCGTCCGGCCTCTCCCGCCCGGGCCGCCTGAATGTTCGCATTGAGTGATATCAGGTTGGTCTGGTCGATGATGTCATCGATGACTTGGATAACATTCCCGATCTCCTCCGAGTGCTTGCTCAGCTCCTGAATCTGATTGGCCGCCTGCTCTACTGCTGTGGCCACCATCTCAAAGCCGGAGGCCATCTTGATGACTACATCCCGACCCTGACTAGTGGTGGTGCCAGCATGCTGGGCGTTCTGGCGAGTCTCGGTGGCGTTCTTACTGGCTTCCAGGACCATAGCTCTCATCTCCTCCATGGCGGTGACTGCCTCGGACAGCTGCGACTGCTGCTCCTCAGCCCCGGCGACAAGCTGCTCGGAGGCGGCTGATATCCAGGACGATGCGTTCTCCACCTGACTGGAATTGCTCATAATCTGCTTGAGTACGTCTCGCAGATTGGCGGAAGTCTCGTTGAAAGAACTGGACATGATGCCGAACTCATCCCTGGTCTCCACTTTGACTGCGGCTGTTAGGTCACCCTCACCCAGTGCGGTTATACCCATCATCAGCTCGCGGATGGGATTAGTGAAGCTCCTAGAAACCGCAATAGCGATAAACACCACCAACGCAGCGATGACTACGGTGATGATAACGACGACATTCCGCAAAGCATATATGGCATCGAAAGCCTCCGCCTCGTCTATTTCCGCCATGAGTACCCACTCCAGTCCCTCAATCTTCAGCGGTGTATAGGCTGAAAGTACCGACACGTTTCGATAATCCGGGAAGATATCGAAGCCGGTAGCTTTTGCCTCAATTGCAGCCACGGTCCCCTTTGTCCTGACCGACTGAAAGAGGATCGACGTGCCGGTAGCCTTGATGTTATCAATCAGCTCATCTGAAAAGTCGCCACCCTCCAGGGTCTGGAAATAACTCTGCTCATCATCAATCAGTAGGCGCGAGTCGCTTCTCAAAGTATAGTCGGATGCGACCAGGTAGCTCTCACCTGACGCACCGAGTCCTACCTCGCTCCACCGCTTGCCGCTCAGCATTACGTAGTTAATCTTGTCCACCGGCACCCGGAACAGCAGTACTCCCACCTTCTTGTCCCCGTCATATATTGGCGAGGCGATAAAGGAGGCCGGGAAGTTGAAGGAAGGCTCGTACTGCTCGAAATTCACCAAGGCCACGTAGTCGTTGTCAGTGGCACTCAGCGCGCTTTTGAACGCCCGGGCCAGGTTGGTGTCGCTATAAGGACCGTTGAGCAGGCTCGTAGTGTAGTCCACCTCTTTTAAGACCGAGTAGACGATATGCCCGGTTTGGGATTCTACCAGAAAGATATCGCTATACTCGAACTTTTCCAGGAAGCCCCGGATAATGGGGTGATACTTGCGGTGGAGCCGGGAATAGGTGGTGTTATCCGGGGAATAATCCAGTTCTTGTTTACTGCCGATGGGCCTTGGATTCCTGGATATATAAAGTGCTTGGAGGATGTGTGATACCTTCATTGAGGGCATCCACTTTAAGGCTGCATCTTCGGCAGCGCCTAGCGTATTCTCCTGCTGGTACCGGTATCTCTCGATAAGCCCCCTGAGCAGGTCATCACGATTGCGCTGAAACGTCCGGCCATACTCCGCTTCCATCAAGAAGAACGCCTCGGTGAACTCTTTCATAGCATCGATTATCATCTGGTCCTCAGACAGGGTTATGATCTGGTTCCGGATCGAGCCGAAATAGTCTTCGATCATTTCCTTTTTCATCTCCCGGACAGTAATGAGCTGGTTCGAAACCTGCTCCTGCAGGGCGGCAGCGGTCTGCGAGTAGACCAGGAAACCCACCGCGGCCAGCGGGATGACACCAACGGTAAGGAAGAAGATGATCAGCTTCTTGCCGATCTTCACGTTCTTGAAGATGGTTAGTTTATTAGCCATGATTGGGATCCTATATTTTTCACTCTGCTATTTTTTATCTCCGATAATTGGCTAGAAGGTAAACGTGTATTCCACAACCACGCTGGTAAATCCAGGTTGGCCGTGGAGTTGGTTAGGACGGTAATGCTGGGATCCACAGAACTGCTGATTGACAGGTTATATATTTAGCGTTTTCTTTCCTTTCCTGGATCAGCCGGGCGCTACCCATTTGACTGGTTCCCGGCGGACCCAGATGAGCCGCCGCTCCGACATTTGTCGGGACTTCGTTTGACCCAGCCGGGTAGTCTCCCAGCGTCACCTAAGTGGATCGAACCCATCGCACGGGTTCCTTCCGGAACCAAGTGAGCTGCCGCCGGGCGAAGTTACGCGTCCGCTGCTGGACGATGGGGATGGCTTCGTCCATTGTGAGTTCACCCGCCACGACCTGCACTAACTGGCGGTAGCCGACTCCCTGCATGGGGTGGGCTTCGGGAGAGATGCCTGCCGCCAGCAGCTGCTGTACCTCCCCCAGCCAGCCCCGGTCAATCATCTCCTGCACCCGCCGATTGATCCGGCTGTAAAGCTCTTCCCTCGGCCGCTCAAGGCCGATGAGCTCGAAAGTCACTTCGCCAGCTCCCTCGACGGTAATATTGGGAGTTTCCGTATATCCTTTTTCTCCCCTGCGCCAGACTCGCACCTTGCTGGGGAGCTGGCCGGTGGTCTCCATAATTTCCAGGGCCCGCGCCAGGCGCTGGACGTTGTGCGGGTGGAAGGCGACCGCGTATTCGGGATCAATCTCGGCAAAGCTGGCGTACACCGCTTCAGTTCCCTCATCCTCGATGCGCGCTATTATCCTCCCGCGCAGCTCCGGATCAGACTCACCTAGAGAGGCTAATCCCAGCCGGACGGCCCGCACGTACAATCCCGTTCCCCCGCAGAGTATGGGCACCCGGCCCCGCGCCTTGATATCGGCGATCCGCTCGTATACCAACCCGACATAGCACCCGGCAGTTATCTTCTCGGTCGGATCCAGGATATTGACCAGGTGGTGGGGCACTTGCGCCTGTTCCTCGGGCGTCGGTTGGCCGGTCCCGATAACAAAGCCCCTGTAGACCTGGCGGGAATCCACCGAGACGATCTCCCCGCCCAGCTCCAGGGCACGTCCGATCGCGTAGGCTGTCTTGCCCGAAGCAGTGGGGCCAACTATGGTAAGGATGGCTTGACAAGCCATGAGTTTATTTAAAGACCGGCGAGGATAAAGGCAAGCTCTATTTGCTTAAAACTCCAATGTTACTCCCCCGGAAGGGATCATCTTAAACTGCAAGACCTTTTCTCTGGTACCATCGTCCAGGTACGCGTAATTCAAAGGATTGTCGCGGTTGAATACATTCAGGATACCCAGGAATATAACCAGGTTCATCTTCTTATAATAGAACCGCTTATTGAACATTATATCGAAACGCAGGAAATAGTCGTAGCGTTCGGTATTCAGAGCTTGGGATGTATAGTTATACCACTTGCGCAGATTATGGTCATAGACTTTTGGTGTATAGGGGGCACCCCCGATGTAGCGGATACGGAAGCTGGCTTCAAACTCGTCGGAAGGCCAGAAAGGTAGGAATGACAACGCTCCAAACCAGAAAGTATCCTTAATGCGATTATACCAGTCGTAATCCATGTACTTGATCTTATAACCGCCAATAATGGTCAGCATATCGCCATAATCATAATCCCAGGGATAGGTGCGCTTTTCGCCTGGATAGCGCGGATCATATCCCTCGGCCACCGACCGGGCGTAGCTCAACGTCCCATACCAGTGGCTGGAGAACTTCTTCTGGACGAACAGCTCAATACCGTAAGCGTGCCCCGCCCCGGCGTTCACCCAACCACCATGAGTATCGGTCGTATCCAGGGTCGTCAAGGCGTCGGAAATGGCCATATCGTCGTAAGCGCGATAATAGCCCTCCAGTGTGGTACGCACATCTTCACGGAACAGGAACTCCAGCCCCAAGACAGCCTGATCGGCATAGTAATTACGTAGACGGTTGATTCCCTCCTCATCCTCGATAAGTTGATCGTAGTAGGGGGTCTGATAGTACCGGCCCGCGCTGGCATTCAGTTTCAACTTCTCCGACAGGTGATAGGAAAGTCCCAGTCGCGGTGAGAATGTAACCGCTTTGGTAAGCTCCATATACTCGGCTCTGGCCCCCGCGATCAGCTCAAGACGAGCTGTCGGTTGCCAGTTGATTTGCCCGTAAAGCCCCGACCTCAGAACGCCATCCCGGGATCCCCGGCTCCAGGGTGCCCCATGATCAAGGGTATCCAGAGGCATCACCACCGCGTCGGATTTCTCATAGATATACTGGTAGAAGTAGTCCCTGGATACAGCCGCAGGCGTGGTTGAGGAGTCGGCAGCATAACCGTAAAGCACCTGGGGACTTGCGGCAGCCCAATCCGCATAATCCAGCGCGGTGTACTTAAGCTTGAAGCCCCCGCTCAACTCCAGACTGCGGTCTGGTATATAGACCCAGTCACCTTTCAGCGTAGTTTCAGTTTCGATATTGTCCTTCAGGTATTGATCAAAACGGGCTCCACTCTCACCAATCCTGTACATCTGCCAATCGAAGGTAGTCCGGCTGTGGCCCAGGGACAAAAGCGAATACCCTTTTAGCGAGAAAAGGTCTTTATAGGTCACACCCACAGTATACTGATTGCTCTCCATATTGACGTTATCAATCCCTTGGGCCTGGATCATCTTTTCACCTTCAATGGTGATAGCGTCCAGCATACCCAGAAAGTTGACCTTGAGCTTCTTCCGAGGGGTCAGATCAAACACCAGCTTCCCCTGAACGGTTGAATACCTGGGAACGGCCGAAATGCCTACCTCAACAGTCTGCATCACCAGGTCCAGAAAGGACTTGCTCAACGAGACCAGGTAGGAGCCTCTGTCTGTAAGAGGTCCCTCCATGAGGGCGCTTACCCCACCGATACCAAGATCGAGTTCGGCCATATGCCGTGTGCGGCTGCCTTCCCTCAGGGTCACATCCATCACTGAAGATAGTCTGCCACCAAAACGGGCCGGAAAGGCACCGGCGTAGAAGTCGATGCGCTCCACAAATTCGGTCCTCACCGCCGTGATCGCTCCGCCATCGAAGCCCTGAATAGGGAAATGATTGGGATAGGGAATCTCCAGGTGGTCGATGACAAACAGGTTCTCACCAGGGCCGCCCCCCCGTACAATAATCTCATTCGTATGGTCTCCGCCTGAAGCTACCGAGGGAAGGGCCTGCATCATCATCATCATATCATAGGAGCCTACCGGGTCAGAGCGCATCTCCTCGATATCCACTGTCCGGGTGCTCACCACGGCGTCTTTCGCCCGCTCGAAGAAACCCGCCGTTATCGTCACGCCTTCACTCAATAGTATCGTTTCTTCAAGGGCCATGTTGAAGACTGTCTCCCTCTGAGGGACCACATGTATATTGGCTCGGGCCTGGGTCTTGTAACCCATCATCATTACCCGGATGGTGTAGCTGCCAACGGGGATGTTGACAATCCTGAATCTGCCCTCCGCATCAGCAGCAGCTCCCAGGTTAGTACCCTCCAGGACGATATTTGCACCCACCAGGGGTTGGTGGGTATCAATGTCGGTAATCTGCCCCGTCAGTGCACCCACACTCTGAGCACTCAGTCCTGAAAGCAAGAGCGCCGTACTGGCAAATAAGCAAGTGAGAATATTCACACGAGTTCCCTTTTTAGCTGCTGTGACTCTGTCATACAATTCAAATCATTAGAGTCTGCCGCTCGTGGAAAGGTTGCCCGGGGTGAATTACGGTTGTGACTTCAATCACATTAAAGGAAAACTGGACTCGATATCCGCTGAAACCACTTGTCCAGCTCGGGCAAGGATATAATGACAGGCGATATTCGCCTAGAACTCCAGCGTCACGCCCCCTATCGGAAAAGTCTTAAACTGCAACACCATTTCTCTGGTGCCATCTTCATAGTATTGCCAGTCCCAAGGATTGTCTCGGTTGAAAACGTTCATGATATCCCAGAAGGCCACCAGGTTCATCTTCTTAAAATAGAAGCGCTGGAGCAGCATGATATCAAAGCGGAAATAGTGGCCGAAACGCTCCGTGTTCCATTCCTGATCCCCATAAGTATACCATCGGCGTACGTTGTGATTATAAATCCTCGGTGTATAAGGCCTACCGCCGACGTAGCGGGCGCGGAAACTCGCCTCGAACTCATCGGCAGGCCAGAATGGGAGCCACGAGAACATACCAAACCAGAACTTATCCTTCATGCGGCGATACCAGTCGTAGTCCATATACCTGATCTTGTAGCCACCGATAAGGCTCATCACGTCGCCGAAGTCATAATCCCAAGGATAGGTCTTATCCTCTCCCGGATAGCGGGGATCGATTCCTTCGGCCACAGACTTGGAATAGCTGAGCGTCCCATACCAGTGGCTGGAGAACTTCTTCTGGATGAAGAACTCAACGCCGTAGGAATGCCCGGCACCCGCGTTGACCCAACTCCCGAAATCGTCGCTGGTGTCCCTGGTAGTGCTGGCGTGAGGAATCACCATATCGTCGTAGGTCTTGCCATAGATTTCAAGGGTGGCCCGTACGTCTTCCCGCAGCAGATATTCCAGCCCCAACACGCCCTGATCGGCATAAAAATTCTTAAGGGAATCCGTTTTCACTCCTCCGGAAAAGAGCTGGTCATAGTAGGGCGACTGATAATACCGGCCTGCACTCGCATTTAGCTTCAGCTTGTCAGTCAGGCTGTAGGATATACTCAGTCGGGGTGAAAAGTTGGCGGCCCCGGTAAATTCCATGTGCTCGATCCTGCCACCCAGGATCAGTGCCAGGCGGGCCTGTGGCTGCCAGCGAACCTGTCCATAAAAGCCGATTTTCAGAAAACTGGGTTGGTAAGTCCGGCTCCAGGGATTTCCGTCAAGCAGCGTATCGAAGGGAACAACCACAGCCCGGGGATTATGGAATATATGATCATTAAAATACTCCCGCGATACTACTTCAGGCATTGTCAGGGAGTCGGGCGCATAGCCGTAGAGGACAAGGGGTTCACCGGCGTAGCTATCGAGATAGTCAAGCACCACGTGCTTGAGATTAAATCCACTACCAAGCTCCAGGCTTGGATTGAGTTTATAAAACCAGTCCCCTTTCAGCGTGGTTTCGATCTCGACATCGTCCTTGTTGAAATAATCATTGCGCTCACTATTCGCGAGAATTTTATACACATCGACGTCAAAACGAGTCCTGCTCTGACCAAGCGACAGAAGAAAATGACCGTTCTGCGAGAAAAGATCTTTATAGGTCAGTCCCAGGGTGTACTGGTTGCTGCCGAAGTCCACATTTTCGGCGCCCCTGGTTTGCGGTGTACCCTCCTCCTCGATTACAATAGCATCGATCCCCCCCAGAAAGTTGAACAGGAGCTTGCGTCTGTGGTCCAGATCATAGGCCACCTTAGCCTGGGCCGTCCAGTACTGAGGGACCGCCATAAGACCTGTCTGGCGTATCACCAGATCCAGGAATGAGCGGTTCAAGGCAGCCAGGTAGGAGCCCTTGTCTGTGATAGGCCCTTCTACGAGAAGTCCGGCTCCGGACATGTTTAAATTGAATTCCGCCAAGTGCCGGCTCCGGCGGCCTTCTCTCAAGGTTACATCCATGACCGAGGAAAGCTTATCCCCGTAGCGGGCGGAGAAGGCACCGGCATAAAAGTCAATGCGATCGATGAAAGCCGTATTCACCGTAGTTACCGGACCTCCGCCCAATCCTTGGTTCGAAAAATGATTTGGATAGGGTATTTCCAGGTGGTCCATAATAAACAGGTTTTCACCGGGGTGTCCTCCCCGGATAATGATCTCATTCGTCTGGTCAGCATCCGAAGACACTGATGGGAGTGCCTGCATCATCCGCAAAATATCGTAGGCACCCACAGGATCGGAGCGTATTTCCTCGATATTTACCGTTCGAGTACTCACCATGGCATCCTTCGCCCGCTCGAAGAAACCTGCCGTGACCGTGACGCCTTCAACTTCCAACACTGTTGGTTCCAGGGCAATATTAAGGATGGTCTCCCTTTGAGGAACCACGTGCACATTCGCCCGCGCCTGGGCCTTGTAGCCCATCATCATTACCCGGACGGTGTAGCTACCGACGGGGATATTGACAATCCTGAATTTGCCTTGCGCATCAGCGGCAGCTCCCAAGGTGGTCCCTTCCAATATGACGTTTGCCCCCACCAGGGGTTGATGGGTGTCAATGTCAGTAATCTGCCCAGCTAAAGAGCCGACAATCTGGCCTTGCAGCACTGCAGCGAAAAGGGGAATAGCGAAAAATAAGCAGGTTGTCGTTTTCATACTATCCTATAAAAATACTCGTATTTAACATCTACGATGTTGTACCAAGCTTCCGACCCTACTACTGTAGAAAAAGTTGTCAGGGGGAAATTACGGCTGTGACTTCAATCACAATAGGGGAAAGCTGTACCCTATATCCGCTTGAAGCGCTTGTCCAACTCGTGCAGGCAAAGGTTTACCACGATGGGCAAGTCGTCAGGGCCCCGCTGAACCGGAAAAAACTGAGAACTGGATCGTCATATCCCTTGAAATGTCTGCAGCCCGCCTATATATTCGTGTAAACCTATTCCGCTGATTCCATCCTCGGTTCTTCCAGAGAGCAGTCGGAATCGAAACCGATTTCACTTAAGGAGGCTTGCCATGTCCCGTCAAAATCATTCCTCGGATGATCCCAAATCTAATCGTTCCATGAACCGCCGCCAGTTCATTACAGGGGTGGGGGCGGCCGCGCTATCTGTTTCCATAATGAAACCGAGCCTGGTGAAGGGGTACACTGCTGCTTCAAAGATACCTGTTGGCCTTATCGGTTGTGGCAACAGGGGCAGATGGATTGCCGACCTATTGGAAAACACGGTGGTTTCAAGATTACAGCCGTGGCCGATTATTTCAAAGACCGCGCCGATCTCGCTGGTGAGCAATTCAAGGTCTCAAGGAAGCGCCGGTACACGAATCTATCCGCCTATAAGAGCCTCATTGAAAATGGTGGGGTTGAGGCCGTCGCCATTGAGAGTCCCCCATATTTCCATCCTGAACAGGCAGCAGCAGCAATTGAGGCCGGGAAGCATGTCTATCTAGCAAAGCCAGCTGCCGTAGACGTACCAGGGTGCCAGACTATCGAAGAGAACGGCAAGAAAGCCACAGCAGCCAATCTGGTTTTCCTGGTGGATTTCCAGACAAGGAATAACGGTTTTTTCCAGGAAGCAGTAAAACGAGCCCAATACGGTGACATCGGGGTTCCCATGTACGGTGATGCCAACTTCCTTTCCGGCAGTGTGGGCCTGGTGACCGACCCCGGTGGCCCGGAAGAGACCTTGAGAAACTGGATGTCTAACAAGCTGCTGTCCGGGGATGTCATCGTCGAGCAGTCTATCCACTCCATTGATGTCGCTACATGGATTCTGGATGAACACCCCCTTTCGGCCTACGGTCTCAGCGCTCGCAATACTGAATATGAAGATCCCAATGATTATTCCCACTATTTTACCGTGAATTACCTGTTCCCAGATGATGTATCCATCATCTTCTCTGGCAAACGTGGTGGAAAGGGTGCCGGTGATATCTTGTGCCGGATCTTTGGCACTAAGGGCACTATCGATACCCATTATATGGGGCAGGTTAGTATCAGTGGCGACACCCCTTATAAAGGTGGAAATACTTTCAATATTTATACAGAGGGAGCCGTCAATAATATCGCCACCTTCCATGATAATATCACCAAGGAACGCTACACCAACACAACTGTTGGTCAGAGCGTACGCAGCAACCTGGCTGCCATTCTAGGGCGCATGTCTGCTTACACCAGGGAAGAGGTGACCTGGGATGAGATGCTTGCCAAAGGTGATAAATGGGTAGCTGACCTTTCTGGACTTAAGAGCTGATAGCAATACCGGGAAGACCAATAGCGTATAGCATCGACACAGCTGTTGCCATTCTCCTCCTTGTGTCCGGATGCTCTCGCTCCGGCGGCGAAATCGAAGATCCAGCCGCCGTATACATCAATTCCATTGGAATGGAGCTGGCATTTATCTCCGCCGGGACTTTCGCGATGGGAAGTCCCGACACAGAGCGAGGCCACCAGGCAGATGAAAGTCTTCACCAGGTAACCCTCTCACAGCCCTTCCGGATGGGTACCAAAGAGGTAACCCAAGCCCAGTGGCTGGGGATTATGCCTCATAACCGGAGCAATTTTCCTGGCGAACACCTGCCAGTCGAGAAAATCTCCTGGCGTGAGGCTGTAGCCTTTTGCGAGAAATTATCTGAGCGGGAAGGGCATAAATACCGGCTGCCAACGGAGGCTGAGTGGGAATATGCCTGTCGGGCCGGTACTGAAGGCCCCTTCAGCGGCGGGGAAAGCCTGGACAGTCTGGGGTGGTACCAGCGAAACAGCAACCGGCGCTCACACGAGCCTGGTTTAAAAATCCCCAATGCCTGGGGTCTTTACGATATGCATGGCAATGTCTCCGAGTGGTGCCTTGATTTCTATCAGGCGGAATATCCAGAGGATGCCATCATTGATCCTGTAGGCCCAGCGAAAGGCAGCAGCCGGGTAATCCGTGGCGGATCATGGGGCTATTTTGACAAGGCTTGCCGCAGTGGAGCGCGGAGCAGTGCACCGGAGTCCTACCAGTTCGTACAGACGGGTTTCAGGGTCGTTGTAGAACTTGGCCACTGAGGGATGAGGGCCTTCTTGTGAAGAAAGGTCAGTAAGCCCTCTATATGAGAAATGGAATGGTGATATTGCGCGTATAGTCCAGTCCAATATCAATACACCGACCAGGACAAACAAGAGCGTATTATTCCTGCCAAGAGGAACCGGTCTCATGAGGCGGGAATCCGCCAGTTGGCTCTGTGGTTTGAATCGAGAATACTCCTAGAACAAGGCTTGGAAATATCCAAGCATATATATATCTTTAAGGGTCAGTTAATCATAGTTTCGGTAGAATGTTCGAAGTGCGTTCGTATACTCCGTGTTCGATATTAAATATTCACGTGATGTTTATGTTAATGGGCGATGATCATCCTTTTGTCCGTTCCCTTACTGGATTACATTTGGTAATACTTTATAACACAGTTAATTAGGAGAATCATAATGAGCGTCAAATTACGTTTAAGTGTGATGATGTTCCTCCAGTATGCTATATGGGGTTCCTGGTTCCCGGTATTATCAGCGTATATGCAGAACGACCTGGGATTCAGCGGTACACAGATAGGCTTCATTTACAGTCTACTACCGCTGGCCACCATAATATCCCCCTTTATCGCTGGTCAGATAGCGGACCGCTATTTCTCCACTGAAAAATTCATTGCTTTGTTACAGTTGGTCGGAGGGGCTTTTCTAATCCTGACTGCCTCAACGACTGACTACAAATCGATGATCTGGCTAATGCTGATCTACTGCCTCTTATATGCTCCCACCCTAGCCTTAACTAATTCCATTGCGATGATAAACCTGGACAATTCTGAAAAAGAATTCGGGATCATCCGGGTATGGGGCACGATAGGCTGGATAGTAGCCGGTCTGTGCCTGGCCTTCTGGCGTAGCCTGGCGGAGGCGCAGCAGGTCATCTCATTACAGGGAGATACTCTAGTTCTCGCTGGGATTTTCTCAGTTCTGATGGGCTTGCTTTCCTTCGGTCTGCCACATACACCACCACGTAAAGAAGGCACTAATCCCTGGGCCTTTCTGGAAGCCCTGAAAATGCTGAAAAACGTAAACATCGCCATCTTCTTCCTCATCGCTTTTGTCGTGGCCACGGAATTGCAGTTCTATTATGTCCTGACCGCGCCTTTCCTCACTTCAGACCAGATCGGCATTGCCGATACGAAGGTATCTGCCTGGATGGTAATAGCCCAGTTGGCAGAAATCATCGTTATGGCTATTTTATTGCCGCGTTTCCTGCCGAAATACGGTATTCGTAAGGTTATGACTATGGGTATTGTTGCCTGGCCTCTACGGTACGCAGTTTTCGCCATTGGAGGACCCGTCTGGTTGGTGATAGCGTCGCTGGCGCTGCACGGATTCTGCTATGTTTTCTTTTTTACTGCTGCTTTCATCTATGTGGATGAAATTGCACCCGAAGACATTCGCCATTCCGCCCAGAGCCTCATCACGCTGACCGTGATCGGCTTCGGTATGTATTTTGGAAGTCTTTTTGCAGGCTGGGTGCAAACCCTATTTACCAGCGTTGAACTTGGAACAAATTGGACCGGTGTATTTCTGGTTCCATTTTTCCTGACACTGCTCTGCGCCTTGGCATTCCTGGTCTTTTTCAAAGAAGACAAGAAGGAAAGTCTGGAACAGGCCTGACAAAAAAGGCTGGCCTTCTGGATGGCTGGTATACAAACCTTCACAGGAAAAGGAGGATAGTATCGTGCATAAACCATACAACATTACCATGTTGGGAACAGGCTTTATCGGCATGTTCTATACCATGACGCTTCATGGGCAGCGCCGCCGCGACCGTGTCGTCAATGTATACTCAAACGATGCCGAGGAAGCCAGGGCTTTCGCTAAAGATTGGAATATCCCGAGATCGACAACTGACATGGCTGAAGCCATTAACGATCCCGAGTCGGACGTGGTAGTGATCGGCCTGCCGAACTTCCTCCACGAGGAGGCCGCGTTACTGGCAGCAGAAGCGAAGAAACCCGTCCTTTGCACCAAGCCGCTAGGTCGGAATGCTGCCGAAGCAAAGCGCATGCTGGAAGCAGTCGAAAGCGCCGGTATCTTTAACGGCTACCTGGAAGACCTGGTCTACGACGCAAAAATGCTTAAATCCGTTGATTCTGTTAAAAGTGGTACACTCGGCGATATTCTCTGGGTGCGCGCCCGTGAAACTCATTCCGGACCACATGCAGCCTGGTTCTGGGACAATGAGAAGGCCGGCGGTGGTGCTATCATTGATCTCGGGTGCCATTGTATTGAGATCTGCAGGGCGTTCATAGGCAAAGATGTGAGGCCCGTGGAAGTGATGTGTTGGGCGGATACTCTGGTTCATCCCACAACCGCCGAGGACCACAGCATCGGGCTCGTACGCTTTGAGAACGGAGCAATTGGACAGTTTGAAGTCAGCTGGGGATTCCGGGGAGGCATGGACCTGAGGGATGAGGTATCCGGAACGGAAGGTACCATCTGGTTGAACCACTTCCTGCGTACTGGCTTCGAGATGTATACTTCC
The DNA here is from genome assembly GCA_020354025.1 of Fidelibacterota bacterium. Taxonomy (GTDB): domain Bacteria; phylum Fidelibacterota; class Marinisomatia; order SCGC-AAA003-L08; family TS1B11. The sequence continues at coordinate 1,642,691 of CP070638.1, forward strand.
GGTGAACGCGGTGCTTATGTTGCCGAGAAAGCTGAAAGTGAAAGCGGCTGGCTGTTCCCGGTTGGCGACGAACTAGAGGAACTGGGCTACCCCCCCATGTTTACTGACATGTTCGATGCTATGGATGAGGGTAGGAAGCCGACGGAAGATTTCTATGACGGATATGTGGTGAATGTCATTATTGATGCCTGCTACAAGTCAGCGAAGACGAAGCAGTGGGAACCGGTGGAACTGGAGATATGGCGCGGTGCCGAAACCACGCCGAAGATCAGCCCGCCGCCATCGGAATATGAAGGCAAGCTGCTCGTGAAGCGCGAACGACTTCCCAGTGGGAAGGTTCGCCTGATCCTCCAGGACAAGGAGACCGGTGAGGCAGAGCAGAAATTCATCGAGGGTTGATAAAGAATTCCCGGAAAACTGGGGAGTACTGCACCGGTTGAACTGCACGAGGCCCGAACGGTTATTTCCAGACCACCTCGTTCGAGTGGGCTGAAATATAGTCGATCGCTCAATCATTTTCCGTGAACGAGGACTCATTAAATTAGCATGACCCACAGAGAACGGGTTTTAGCAGCCTGTAGTCATCAGGAACCGGATCGGGTACCCGTGGACATTGGCGCAACCAAGGTCACAAGCATCCACCGGGTAGCCTACCAGAATCTCCGCCAACACCTGGGTCTGGAACCGAGGGAGGAAACAGTGTGGGACCGGATGCAGCAGATCGTGCTCCCTGATGAAGACCTGCTGCAGTACTTCGATGTAGATACCCGCCCCCTTTTCGCCGGACCGCCTGATCACTTCAAATCCGTTGAACTGGATGGAGATAGGTACCGTGATCAGTGGGACGTCGTACGCAAGAGACCGGAAAACGGATTCTACTACGATATCGTGGAATCACCCCTGGCTGGTGAACCCACCCTAGATGACCTGGACAGGTTCAGCTGGCCTGATCCGGACGATCCCGGTATCGTACGAGGCCTGGACCAAAGGGCAGCTACCTTACATGAGGAAACCGATTACGCCGTTGTCTTAAATCTAAGCGCCACTATCCTGCATACAAGTCAGTATTTACGGGGCTTCGAGGGATGGTTTATAGACATCGCATTGAGGCCCGACTTCATGGCAGCCCTAATGGACCGGATTCTTGAGCTCCATCTTAGGACCATCAACAACCTGTTCAGGGAAGTGGACGGCGCCCATGTGGATGTCGTCTTTCTCTCCGACGATCTGGCAATCGACCAGGGCCCGATGATTTCACCAGCTTCATACCGAGAACTCCTCAAGCCTCGCCATCGAAAGCTCATCGAGACCGTCAAAAACCATACGGATGCGAAAATCCTATACCATTCCTGTGGTGCTGTTCACCACTTTATCGATGATCTGATTGAAATCGGCGTCGATGCCATCAACCCGGTACAAGTGACCTCCCAGGGAATGGAAACCAGCTACCTGAAGGAATCCTTCGGGGATCGGATTGCTTTCTGGGGAGGTATTGACACCCGCTACATCCTGCCGCAGGGAAGCGTCGATGAGGTAAAGATAGAGGTGAAACGGGTAATTGGTGACCTGGCTCCTGATGGCGGATATGTGCTGAATTTCGTACATAATGCCCAACCCGACGTTAAGCCGGAAAATATCTGTGCCATGATCGAAACTGCCCGCGAAGTCGGCACTTATCCCCTATGCGTATAGGGCGACGTCGTATTTTAAAAGGAGTAGCAGATAAGTGGTTGATCTCAAAGAACTATATGACGCAATTCTAGAAGGCAACTCAGCAGATGCTGTGACCATCACCCGGCGAGCCCTTGGGGAAAGTCTTGATCCCATGCATATCGTCCACGAGGGCATGATCCCAGCCATGGAAGAGGCCGGCCGCCGGTTTGAAGCCTTTGAGTTTTTTATTCCCGAAATTCTCGTCGTCGCCAGCGCCATGAAGAAGGCCATGGCCCTCATCCGTCCCCTGCTGGCGGACCGGGGGGGAGACTACACCGGAAAGGTAGTCATCGGAACCGTTAAAGGTGATCTCCACGATATCGGCAAGAACCTTGTTGCTTCCATGCTGGAGGGAGGCGGCTTTGAGGTACTTGATCTGGGTGTTGACGTACCGCCAGCCCAATTTGTAGAGCAGATCAACACTGGCGGTGTGGACATCATCGCTATGTCTGCCCTGCTTACAACTACCGTTGGGGCTATGAGCGAGACTATTGCTGCCATTGAAGAGGCCAGCCTCAGGGACCGAGTAAAGATAATGGTTGGAGGCCCCCCGGTGAACCAGGCGTTCGCGGACGAGATTGGAGCAGACGGCTACAGGGACAATGCCAATGCTGCGGTCTCCCTGGCTCGTGAGTTGGTCCAGCCTGGCAGGTAAGTAAGACGCGCCTTGGCGACAAGATAAGGCTAGCCTTTAGTCCCCAGATAACCGCATATCGCCCGGGAGGGCATAGCCAGCATGCTAATGTCCGGATAGGATCCCGGTGATATAATGCTCTAGCTGTTGAATGGCAAATTCCTGGCCGGAGATTATCGCTTTGACCACATCACCGATCGAGATCAATCCTATAAGATTCTTGCCTTCATAAACGGGCAGGTGGCGTAAGTGCTTATCCGTCATCAGTGCCATGCACTCTTCGATCGTCTGGTCGGGACGAACGAAAAGAATATTTGAGCTCATGATTTCCTTAACGGGAGTATCCTTGGAGAATTTTCCTCGTAGTACAACCTTTCTGGCGTAATCTCGCTCAGAAAAGATACCCACCAACTCCTCCTTTTGAAGCACCAGTAAAGCCCCCACGTTCTTCTCAGACATAAGTTGGAGGGCTTCATACACCGAACTGTCCGGAGAGACCGACCATACCTCCGAGCCCTTTAACTTCAGGAGATCCCTGACGTATCTCATAGCATAACTCCTCTGCTAAAATAATTTGGTGATGAAAATCAAAAGTGATTCGTCGGAATTTGGTTTTATGTTAAAAGCACGGTAATGCTGAAGTCAAGGATGGCAATCTACCAGGACTCCGCCCGAAATAATCAAACAGGAATCACTGGCATTTGCCCCGACCGCTTTTCTGAAATCCCGCTGGCAATAATTATCCTTGCATGATAACTTTGACAAAGGATAAAATCCACTTCGTAAAAAAGTCACTTTAGACCGGATTAATGCGCGCGACAGCCCACACCAGCCCTGATAAGTACATCGAGATGATGTGCATGATGATGCTTTGCCCAGGTTCAGCGGGCGTGGAGTGGGAGTTGTAGCTCGAGCGAGAAGACAGATTATAACCCCCTCTACCCCGCCGGTAGAGGGGGTTTTTTATTTGGATATAGTAGAGAGAAATGATCAATCAAAGGATAGGATAGTAATGACCAGAATAGCCAATGATATTACCGAGCTTATCGGAGGAACTCCACTTGTCAAGCTCGGCCGGATCGGCCGCGGCCTGCCCGGTATCCTCGTGGCCAAGCTGGAATCTTTCAATCCGTGCTCCAGCATTAAGGACCGTATCGGCCTGAGTATGATCGAGGCGGCCGAGCAGGAGGGCCGGATAGGCAAGCAGACCGTCATTCTTGAACCTACCAGCGGTAATACAGGGATCGCGCTGGCCTCTGTCTGCGCGGCCAAGGGCTACAAACTTACGCTGACCATGCCCGATACCATGAGTGTTGAGCGGCGCCAGCTGCTGAAGATCTTTGGTGCGGAGCTGATCCTGACACCGGGCTCCGAGGGGATGCCGGGTGCGGTACGCAAAGCTGAGGAACTTGCCGGTTCCGATCCCAAGTACTTCATCCCACAGCAGTTTAAAAACCCTGCCAACCCGGCGGCTCATCGGGATACGACTGCTCTGGAAATCTGGGATGATACCGGTGGTGAGATTGATATCCTCATCACCGGCGTGGGTACAGGCGGCACGGTAACCGGTGTAGCCGATGTAATCAAGCAGCGCAAACCAAGCTTGAAAGCAATAGCGGTCGAGCCTATGGACTCACCGGTACTCTCAGGAGGCGCGCCCGGATCACATAAGATCCAGGGCATTGGAGCAGGATTTATTCCGGAAGTACTCCGTCAGGAACTGCTGGACGAGATCATCCAAGTGGAGCACGACGATGCCGGTACAGCAGTCCATAGACTCGCCCGAGAAGAGGGTATCCTGGCTGGTATTTCCTCAGGAGCTGCCCTGTGGGCCGCGATCGAGGTGGCCAGGAGACCGGAAAGCCGGGACAAGCTGATCGTGGTCGTGCTCCCTGATACCGGTGAGCGCTATCTGAGCACCTGGCTGTTCGAAGAGGAGGTTTGACAACATCATGAGACCTGGCTATCACCAGTCCGAAAGCTGTAGCTTTCCCGACGAAGTGGAAGAGAAAACACTGACAGAGGTAGTGGAGGAATTGTGCATGGTCAGCGATGAACCGACCGGATCAGGGGAGAGGAGATTTCATATCCAATCCCACCCTTCGCGTAAGGTTGTTATCGAGGCAGTCGAAGCGCTCAGATCGGTGCTTTTCCCGGGCTACTTCGGCCGCTCTGAGCTGAACAGCGAGGGCATCCGCTATCACATCGGCTCCACGCTGGACCAAGTTCTGCATACCCTGCGGGAGCAGGTGCAGCGCGGTCTGTGTTTCGTATGCGAAGAGGATCCGGACCAATGCCCCACGTGTGATAGTCGCGCCCTGGAGATAACCAGGGAATTCCTGGTCCGGCTTCCTGCTGTCCGGCGGCTGCTGGCCACCGATGTGCAGGCGGCCTACGAGGGCGATCCAGCTGCTACCAGCCCGGATGAAACCATTTTTTGCTATCCGGGTGTGCGGGCGATCACAGACTATCGGCTGGCTCATGAGCTCTACAGGCTCGATGTACCCCTCCTGCCAAGAATAATTACCGAACATGCCCATAGCATCACCGGTATCGATATCCATCCCGGAGCTACCATCGGCGAGAGCTTTTTCATCGATCACGGCACCGGTGTGGTAATCGGCGAGACCTGCATTATCGGTAAAGGGGTACGGATTTACCAGGGGGTAACCCTTGGGGCCAGAAGCTTCCCACTTGACGAGCAGGGAAAGCCAATCAAGGGCATCGAGCGACATCCGATCGTTGAGGATGATGTTATTATCTATTCCGGAGCAACGATACTAGGCCGGGCGGTGATCGGACGGGAATCGGTTATCGGCGGTAACGTGTGGCTCACCCGCAGCGTGCCGCCTTTCAGCCACATTACCCAGGCGGCGACTCGTCAGGAGGGCTTTGAGAATGGAGCAGGAATATGAGCAGAATCTTTCTGGACTATAATGCTACCACCCCGGTTCATCCGGCCGTGCTGGAGGAAATGCTTCCCTATCTCCACGATATATTCGGCAATCCTTCGAGCATTCACTGGTTTGGCCAGGAGGCGCGCCAGGCAGTAGATCGTGCCCGGCAGCAGGTTGCAGACTTGATCGGAGCCGAGCCACCTGAGATCGTATTTACCAGTGGTGGTACCGAATCGATCAATCATGCGATACGCGGTACCGCTGAGATGAATTCGGGAAATTCGAGGCGGATAGTAACTTCTCTCATCGAACACCGGGCTGTTCTCAGCACTTGCGAGTTTCTCAAGAGTAAGGATTTCCAGGTTATTCACCTACCGGTCGATGAATATGGTGCCGTCAGCCCGGAATCGGCAGCTGACGTCATCACCGATGACACTGCACTTACCACAATAATGCTCGCTAATAACGAGGTGGGTACGATTCAGCCCGTCCAGGAGATAGCCGGAATTGCCCGGGAACGGGGCATCGTGATGCACACCGACGCGGTTCAGGCTATGGGGAAGATACCAGTGGATGTGCAGCAGCTCGGCGTGGATTTGCTTTCCCTTTCAGGACACAAGGTTTACGCCCCGAAGGGAATCGGTGCTCTTTACATCAGACGCGGGGTAAAGGTGGCCCCACTGATCTACGGCGGGCACCACGAGAGGACCCGGCGCGCCGGGACAGAGAACGTTCCAGCGATTGTGGGATTGGGCAAGGCCTGCGAGCTCGCCCGTAAGGAACTCGATAACGGCATTACCCGACTGGCTGCGCTCCGCGATCGGCTGGAGGAGGGAATCCTTTCGCACATACCTGACGTACAGCTCAACGGGCACCCTGAGAATCGCCTGCCCAACACGCTGAACGTGAATTTTTCCTCAATCGAGGGTGAGTCGCTGCTGATGAACCTGGACCTGCTGGGCATCGCCGTTTCCGCCGGATCGGCCTGCACCTCCGGTGCCTCTGAGCCTTCACACGTGCTGACCGCCATGGGTATCAGCCCCGAGCAGTCCCAGGGTTCGATCCGATTCTCGCTGGGTCTGGGGACCACCGAAGCCGACGTGGACGCAACAGTGAAGGCTCTCATTGAAATAGTTGGCCGACTGCGAGAGCTGTCGCCATTATCCACGAACCCCAAATCCGGGAATCAACCATCGGAGGAGTAGTACTGTCTGGTGAGTCTTACAAGCGTCTTAATAGGATTATGACCTGGACCTCCAGCGGACTTGTACCACTCTGTAATGATCGGGAAGAACAATGCGAGTAGATGATCGGTTAGATTTACACGAGAGAATCAACGAACTGCGTGCCCGGCGGGGTGCCGTGATTCTCGCGCACAACTATCAACTCGGTGAGGTGCAGGATATCGCCGATTTCGTTGGCGACTCGCTGGACCTGAGTAGGAAGGCGGCGTCTACCTCAGCCGAGGTGGTTGTTTTCTGCGGTGTGCGCTTCATGGCAGAGACCGCCGCTATTCTTTCGCCGGATAAAATCGTACTGCTTCCGGCGCTGGAAGCCAATTGCCCCCTGGCCGATATGGCGGATGCCGAAAGGTTGGGCCGAATGAAAGCGGAGCATCCCGGAGCGAAGGTGGTATGCTACGTGAACAGCTCAGCTGAAGTGAAAGCGGAGAGTGACATCTGCTGCACCTCGGCCAATGCCACTGATGTTATCGCGCAGATAGAGCCGGATCGAGAGATCATCTTTCTGCCGGATCAGTATTTGGGGGACTACGTGCGGAGGGTGACGGGCAGACCTATGATCCTGTGGCCGGGATTCTGCCCTACGCACATGCGGATACTTCCCGAACATATCGCCCTTAAGAGAAAGCAATACCCGGATGCCAGGGTGATAGTACATCCTGAGTGCCGGAGCGAGGTCGCGCTTGAGGCCGATGAGGTACTGAGTACCGGCGGGATGTGTCGCTATGCCCGTGAGACCGACGCTTCGACGATCATTGTGGGAACTGAAGTAGGTATGATCCATCGCCTTCAAAAAGGGAATCCGGACAAACACTTCGTGCCGGTGACCGAACAGGCCATCTGCCCCAATATGAAGATGATCACCTTGGAACACGTCCTGTGGGCTTTGGAGGAGCTTGAGCATCGAATCGAGATTCCCAATGAGATAAGCTCCAGAGCCGAAGCGGCTGTGCAACGTATGATCGCTACCGGTTGACAAGGAAAGGACGGGTGAAAGACCATTATGACACACGTGAATGATAGATACGCCCGACAGCGGGTACTTCCAGAGATTGGTTCAAAGGGGCAGGAGCTGCTGCTGAATGCCTCGACAGCCGTAATCGGCTGCGGCGCACTGGGCAGCGTCCAGGCTCAACTGCTCGCCCGGGCCGGCGTGGGCCGGATTCGCATAGTCGACCGTGATGTGCTGGAGGAAAATAACCTGCAGCGGCAAGTCATCTTCGATGAGGAAGACGTGGCGGCGGGGCTGCCCAAGGCCGAGGCCGCGGCCCGGAAACTAAAGAAAATTAACTCCAGCATTGAGATCGAAGGACTGGTCGAGGACGTTACTCCCCGGAACATCGAGGGGCTGATAGCTGATATGGATTTAATCCTGGACGGGACTGACAATATCGAAACGCGATACCTGATCAACGATGCCTGCGTTAAGCATACGAAGCCATGGATCTACGGCGGCGTAATCGGCACTACCGGCATGACCATGACCGTCCTGCCGGATGAAGGACCTTGCATAAGATGCTTCTTCCCTGAGACTCCCCCACCTGGGAGCCTGCCTACGTGCGATACGGCGGGAGTGCTGAACACGGCTCCGGCCACAGTTGCCTCGATCCAAGTGACCGAAGCACTCAAGCTGATCATCGGTGTTGAAGCAGAGGACTACACCCTGCTGACGCTCGACTTGTGGACCGGGTCTTATCGGTCAGTTGTCGTGCAGAAGGATAAGAACTGCCCCTGCTGCGGGCAAGGCCGGTTCGACTTCCTGGGAGCTGAAGAGGTATCGTGGACTACGACCCTCTGCGGACGCAACTCGGTTCAGATTTCCCCATCGCGTGTGACGGTTCTGTCCCTGGATGACTTGAGCAGGCGTCTTTCGCAGGCAGGGAAGGTCTCCTACAACGGCCTTCTACTGCAGTTCCAGATCAACGACCACGAGCTGATAATTTTCCCCAACGGCAGGACCATCGTGAAAGGCACCACGGATGAGTCGGTGGCCAAGACTCTGTATTCAAAGTACTTGGGTAACTAGATTGGCGGTAATCCGGCTGTGACGTACTCATCAGAGAGGTCGCATAGGTAATCATCGCGCACTGGACACAAGACCTTCAGTAAAGGACGCACCTTAACCAGCCACAGGGAAATATCATGACCAGGTTACTTCGATTCTACATCCGGCTGATCAAAACGCCACAGACCGCACTGCTCCTGTTTACAGCTGTAGCGGGGTACCGCAGCGCTGGCGGTAATTTGGCGCTATTGGAAATCCTGGTTGCGCTAGCCGGGCTGCTGTTTACTATCAGCGGGACTACCGCTCTGAACATGGTGTTTGACCGCGATATCGACGCCATTATGGAAAGAACCAAGACCCGCCCGATACCAACCGGAGTGATTTCACCAAATGCCGCTTTCGTTTTCGGATCAATCCTGATCGTCGCCGGTATGGTCGGCAATTACTGGGTTTCCCTGTCATACGCAACAGTAGTCCTGGCGGGAGTATTCTTTAATCTGGCGGTTTACACGCTGTGGCTGAAGCGGCGCTCACCCTGGTCAATCGTTTTTGGCGGCCTGGCGGGTGGGATGCCGATCCTGGCCGGGCGGACCCTGGCGCTGGGTTACACAGACTGGATCGGGATTCTGCTGGCTTTGGTAATCCTGCTGTGGATTCCTTCACATATCCTGACGTTGGCGATGAATCATTCCAGGGATTATAAGCTAGCCGGGGTGCCAACTTTCCCAAATGTATTCGGCTTTAATAGCGCCCGCTATTTCATGGCCTTATCCAACCTGGCAGCGGCGGGGATTATGCTCGCTGTTTTTCTATGGTTGGGTGTTGCTGTTGCCGGGATTGTCGTTCTGAGCCTGGGTAGCTTGATGCTGCTGGGCTTTTCGGTGCGAAATATCCTGCATCCCTCGGAGAGAGTAAACTTCACGATGTTCAAATTTGTTTCTCTCTATATGGCCAGCGCGATGCTGATCCTGATTTTATAGGAATTTATCTTGGGATTCTCAAGCTTCCTGAAATAGCGTGCTCTCGGAGTAGCTTTTTAATCCATTAATTTCAATAATATAAAGGAAAAGGACAATGGAAACCAGGGAATGGGACAGACTGCTGGTCGGTGAACACGAAATGATTGAGCGGGCTATGGACGTCCTGCGAAAAGAACTGGAAATACTTCCTGATATGAACTATAACGCCTTTACCATGCAGCGGGCGATTGATTTTCTGCTTGAGTTCGGTGATCGGATCCATAATACAAAGGAGGAAAAGGTACTTTTCCCCCTCATGGTTGAGCGGGGCATTCCCGAGGACGGCCCGATTCGGGTGATGCTGCTGGAACATGAATCTGAGAGAAAAATCCTGCAGCAGATGCTTGCTGAGATTACCGACTTGGAAAAAGCTGCTGAAGAAGCCAGGGCTGGATTTAGGCGAAATGGAATAGAGTATCTCGAAATACGGGCAAATCACATCTGGAAAGAAAACGACGTGCTCTACCAGATGGGACGGCAGATTTTTACCGAAGAGGACAATCAGTTCCTAGTGGAAGGTTTTGGCGGTATCGATACCTCAACCTATGGGGAAACTGCAGCGCAGCACTATTACCAAATGCTGGAAGAAGTCGAGCAGGGGAGCAAGGCCAGAAAGAGTCTCATTCATAACCTTTCATTGGAACAGATAGATGCGATTATGGAGACTCTACCAGTCGAGGTGACCTTTGTCGACGCCGATGATACGGTTGCCTACTTCAATCGCCTCGACAAGGAAAAAATATTCGACCGGACCCGGTCAGTGGTAGGCCGGAAAGTCCAGCAGTGCCATCCTGAAAAAAGCTTGCACCGGGTACAGCAGATAATTGATGGCTTCAAGGGCGATTCACTGGAGAAAGCCGATTTCTGGATCGACTTCGCGGGAGACAAGGTGTTGATTCGCTATTTCCCGGTGCGCGATGAAGAAGGTTCCTATCTGGGTGTACTGGAGGTTACTCAAAGAATTGGCGAAATCCAGAAACTCACCGGAGAGAAAAAGCTTCTGGATTAGCCAGGGACTTTCGTCTGAAAAAAGCCAATAAACGATGCCAGGCAAGTAAAGGTATGCCCCGGGCTAGCAGGGTGACACACCGTCTTCAGTTTAAGCAGCTGAAGTGGTTATAAAAAAATTTAAGAGCAAATGAAAAATAATTTCTGGAGATGTTACCGACTGCAAGAACCACTTGACCATTATCGGCCCGTTGTATACATTTTGCCATCGCAAGGCTGATCGTGCCCTGCTTAAGTCCTCTATTCACCCAGCTCAGGAGGTGTACCGTTGGAACTTGACGTTGTCCTACTCTCCCGTCTGCAATTTGCCCTCACCATAGGGTTTCATTACATCTTTCCCCCAATCACCATCGGCCTAGCGTGGCTGCTGGTAATGATTGAGGCAAAGGGCTATAAATCCGGTGAGCAGGTTTATGAGCAGGTAGGGATTTTTTTCGGGAAACTGCTGGGGATTACCTTCGTGGTCGGGGTAGCTAGCGGGATCGTAATGGAGTTCCAGTTTGGCACCAACTGGGCCACCTATTCAGAATTTGTCGGTGATCTCTTCGGGGGACCACTGGCAGCGGAGGGCATTTTTGCTTTCTTTCTGGAATCAACTTTTCTCGGGCTCTATCTGTTCGGACGCCATAAAGTCTCCCGCGGGGTACACCTGCTTTCAACCATTATGGTGGCTCTGGGTGCAACACTCTCCGCCTTCTGGATCGTTGCCGCCAATTCCTGGCAGCAGACACCCAGTGGTTTTATCATCCAGCACGGCAGGGCAGAGCTCACTAATTTCTGGGAGGCGGTTTTCAATCCTTCCACCCTGCCCCGCTATTTCCACACGGTTAACGGCACCCTGATTACCGGGGCCTTTTTTATGGCGGGGATCGCCGCCTACCTGCTCCTGAAAAACAAGGCATCTGATGCCGCCAAAATCAGCCTGAGGTATTCCATCATTTTCGGACTGGTGACCTCCATTCTGGCCGGATTTCCCACGGGTCACGAACACGCTCGTCAGGTCGCCCGAACCCAACCGGAAAAATTCGCAGCCCAGGAAGGTCTGTATACCACCCAGGAGGGGGCTCCTATGCTACTCTTCGGCCTGCCAAAGGACAATCCCCCCGAGATGAAATTTTCTATCGAAATCCCCGGGTTACTCAGCTGGATAGCCTATGGCGACGTGAATGCCACTGTACGAGGGATCAACGATTTTCCTGAAGACGAACGCCCGCCCCTCTTCTTGACCTTCGCCTCATTTCACACCATGGTAGGATTAGGCGTTTACTTCGTTCTCATAATGCTCCTGGCGGCAATAATGCTCTATCGCAAAACCCTTTGGCACAACTCTTTGCTGCTGAAGGTATTGGTATTGTCTATCCCTTTGCCATGGCTGGCCAACCAGCTGGGCTGGGTCGCAGCCGAAGTAGGACGGCAGCCGTGGATCGTTTACGGTCTCCTGAAGACCAGAGACGCCTATTCCATAACCGTATCGGCCGGGGAAGTACTGTTCTCCTTAATCACATTCGGCCTGATCTACCTGTTATTAGGGGCACTGTATATCTACCTTCTAATCCGGAACATCAAGCGTGGGCCTGAACCCATTCAAGCAGGAGTTGCATGATGGACCTAAACACGACCTGGTTTCTACTCATTGGTGTACTGCTCACCGGATACGCGATCCTGGATGGCTTTGACCTGGGAGTGGGAGTGCTGCATCTGTTCTCCCAGGACGACCGGGAACGACGGGTGAACCTGACCGCTATCGGCCCCGTCTGGGACGGCAACGAGGTCTGGCTACTCGCCGGAGGGGGTTCCCTGTTCGCGGCCTTCCCACGGGTCTATGCCACCGTCTTCAGCAGCTTTTACCTGCCGTTCATGCTCCTGCTCCTGGCCCTGATCTTCCGCGCCGTTTCATTTGAGTTCCGCAGCCAGGTAGACTCGCCCGGCTGGCGCCGCTGCTGGGACTGGGCCTTCGGTCTAGGCAGCACGATACCCGCTCTGCTGTACGGTGTGGCGGTTGGCAATATTCTCCGGGGAATTCCCCTGAACGAAGAAGGCGTTTTCACCGGCTCGTTTCCTGGATTGCTCAATCCCTACTCCCTGCTATTGGGGCTGCTTAGCCTCACCATGTTCACCATGCACGGAGCTGCTTATATGACCCTTAAGACCAACGGCGAACTTCGGGAACGCATGAAACGGTGGGCTTCACGGGCATGGATCGTATTTGCGGCGCTCTTCATCCTGAGTACCTTCGCTACTTTCTTGATATCACCCTACCTGTTCGAAGGCGCACCGGGCAAGCCTTTATGGTGGCTCTTTCTTATCCTCTTCCTGGGTTCCATGATCTACTTGCCAGTTGTCGAAAAGAAAGAAAAATACCTCCATGCTTTCTTGGCCTCGTCTCTCGTGATAACTGGTATGATCGGTTTAGCCGCTGTGAGCATCTTTCCCCGGTTAGTGCCGTCGATCACCGACCTGGCCTACAGCCTGACTATCTATAATGCCGCATCGACACCAAAGGCCCAGAGAGTGATACTTATCATCGCCTTGATCGGCATGCCCCTGGTTATTGCCTACACCTCCTACGTGTACTGGGTCTTCAAGGGCAAAGTGGAACTCTCGGAGAAAGGTTATTAGCGGCGGTCACACTTGCTCAAAGCCGCACACTGGTGCATGAAATTCTTCAGGAACGACCATTCATGGAACTACGGATGTCAGGAAGGGATCAATCATGATAATTGAATGGTTTATTAATCTGAGCCCAATATGGCAAGCGCTGCTCGGAACGTGTTTTACCTGGCTTCTAACTGCGCTTGGAGCTAGTGCGGTTTTCATTTTCCGAAGTATGAACAGAAGGTTGCTGGACGGCATGCTGGGCTTTGCGGCAGGTGTTATGATAGCCGCCAGTATCTGGTCCCTCCTGATGCCGGCGATAGAAATGGCGGAGGGATCAGGATTACCCGGGTGGATCCCCGCGGTGATAGGATTCCTGCTGGGTGGGGCATTTCTCCTGGGAGTAGATAAAGTGTTGCCCCATCTCCATCTTGGCTTTCCGATGGAAGAAGCCGAGGGCATTAAGACAAGCTGGCAGAGAAGTGTACTCTTAGTGCTGGCTATCGCCTTGCACAACATACCTGAGGGACTAGCAATTGGAGTTGCATTCGGCGCGTTAATTGTCGGTGTACCTTCTGCATCATTGGCTGGAGCTGTGGTCTTAGTGCTGGGCATAGGCATTCAGAATATCCCTGAGGGTACCGCCGTTTCCGTGCCACTACACAGGGAAGGTGTGAGTCGTTTGAAGAGCTTCTGGTATGGCCAATTATCAGGGGCTGTCGAACCCATATTTGGAGTCCTTGGTGCAGCAGCTATAGTATTCATAAAGCCAATTTTACCATATGCTTTGGCATTTGCGGCGGGAGCGATGATATATGTAGTCGTTGAGGAACTGATACCAGAGTCACAGCTGGAAAAGAACACCCACGTTGCTACTCTGGGCACGATGGTAGGCTTTGCTGTTATGATGATATTGGATGTGGCTTTGGGCTAGAAAATGCTTATATCGCAATTGGTCACAAATCCCTTGATTGAGGAATCTTATTGCTGTAATATTACTAGAGGAAAATGATTATCTATTAGTAATGATGCTACCGATTGCATATGAATGAACATCAGACGAGGCTGGAAGAAGTAATCGCCAAGCTGAGAGCAAATGGCCATCGCCTGACACCACAGCGGATGGCTGTCCTGAAGGTTCTGGTCAGAGACAGGGAACATCTCAATGTCGAGCAGATATATGAGCACGTTAAGGCAGACTTTCCCATGACCAGTCTGGCCACCATCTACAAAACGGTGAATGTGTTGAAGGAAATGGGAGAGGTAATGGAACTCGGCTTCCATGATGATTGTGCTCGTTTCGACGGTAACCCATGTCCCCACCCCCACCTGATTTGTATCAACTGCAAGAAGATAATGGACATTGACATTGATGATCTGGATGAGTTACCACGGGAGGTAGCCCGTAGGAAGGGCTACCAAATAATCAGCCACCGGTTCGAATTCTACGGAATCTGTCCCCGATGTCAGGAAACCTCGAATTAGCATTAAGAAAAACTTGAAAGGAGAATAATTGTTATGTTCAGTAAAAAAGTTCAGGATGCAATGAACGACCAGATCCAGCGAGAGCTTGAATCGGCCCATATTTATCTCTCAATGGCAGCCTATTTTGATTCGGAAAATCTCCCGGGATTTGCCCATTGGATGAACGTACAGTTCCATGAAGAGCAGGCCCATGCGTTTAAGTTCTACAACTTCGTCAACGATCGCGGCGGTCAGGTAGTACTTCAGGCAATCGGCCAGCCACCGGTTAAGTTTCAATCGCCTCTTGCTGTTTTTGAAAAAGCTCTGGCCCACGAAGAAAAAATCACGGGTCATATCAACGATCTCTACGCGTTGGCCACCGAGGAAAATGACTTTGCTAGCCAGAGTCTTCTACAATGGTTTATTGACGAACAGGTCGAAGAAGAGAAGAATGCCGGTGACATCGTTGACACACTCAAGAAGGTCGGTGACAATTACCAGGCGCTTCTGATGATAGACCGGGAACTGAGCCAGCGGCAGCTCCCGGCTGAAGCCGGAAACGACGCAGCTGCTTCTTGATTCCAGGCCGAATGTATGGTGCTCTCAACTTAAAAAAAAGAGCAGTCATGACAGACAAAAACACAGAAAGAAATCGGCAGGGCAATCACAAGTGAAATTCCAGTCATTTGTTAACACTTATGGAAATACTAGAGCTCATGAAGAATAAAATAAGGTTCATATCAACGTACTATGCACGCTGGATGCTATGGAAAAAGACCATACAATCCAGAATCTTCTTTAACGGCTTATAGAAAAGCAGGTTCAAGAAGAGAAAAATGCCGGGAACATGGTGAAAATACACAAGAAAATCGGTGACAGCGGTTACGTACCGATAATGTTGATAGGGAATTGGGCCAGGGGCAGCCGACGCCCAAGCTCTGTTGGATATCCCTATCACGGACCATCGTCCCCATCAATTAGTGACTATGGGCACCTCCGTATCCGGGGTAAACACCCCCCCACTTTTACAGGATTATAACCAGGCTAAGGTACACTCCTCCGCTTATGTCTGTTTTGACCCATCCATTAGCCCCCCAACCATCGATCAAGCGGAGCTACAGGTATTACTCAGATAAGTGGTTTTCCACGGCGGTCAGACCATCGTCCTATCTTCCAAGGAGAAAATTCCGATGGACGTAAAACAAGCCATTCTCTCAAGAAGAGCGTATCGCTCACTGGAACCCGTTGAAATAACTGAAGAACTCACCAGGGACTTGGCAGAGAGCGCTCAACTAGCTCCTTCCTGTTTTAACAACCAGCCCTGGAGATTCGTCTTTGTCCATGATCCTGAGGTTTTAAAACAGTTGTATGGCGTAATGTCCAAAGGCAACGCGTGGGCTCAAACTGCTGCTATGGTCGTCGCGGTATTCAGTACAAAAGATGCTGATTGCCTCATCAGAGGCAGAGAGTATTACCTGTTCGATACAGGCATGGCGACGGCCTTTATGCTGTTGAGGGCAACAGAGTTAGGGCTTGTGGCACATCCTATAGCCGGGTACGATGAAGCTGCAGTTAAGGAAATCCTTAATGTATCCGAGGAGATGAAAGTAATTACCCTGGTCATCATCGGTCAACACTCTGAAACCATTGGCCCGCTCCTCACAGAGCAACAGGCAGTATCCGAGAGGACCCGACCGGAGCGACTACCGGTGGAGGAATTCTCTTATATAAATGGTATTCCCATGTCGTGAGCCACAAAGTAGCATGGCATCGGGGCAATACTCCGATCCTTGCCTGAATACAAACACAACATGAGGAGGTAAGTGATGACAGACGTGAAGAAAGTAGGAGATCCAGCCCCCGACTTCACTCTCAAAGATCAGAACGAGAATAGCGTCACCCTTAGTGATTTCAGGGGGAAGAAAATGGTGGTGCTCTCCTTCCATCCTCTGGCCTGGACGAACGTGTGCAAAGACCAGATGCAGGACCTGGAGAAGCATAAGCAGGACTTCGACAGGCTAGGTAGCGTAGCCCTGGGTCTGAGCGTAGATAGCGCAGCGTGCAAAAGAGCCTGGGCGGAAGCCATAGGTGTGAAGGGGACTGCTCTCCTGGCTGATTTTTGGCCTCACGGGAGTGTAGCCGGGGCTTATGGCATCTTCCGGGAGAGGAACGGCTTCAGCGAACGGGCCGCATTTATTGTGGGAAAAGAAGGGGAAATTCGGTTTGGCAAAATATACCCAATAACGGAAGTACCTGACATCGGAGAGATCCTCGAGGTGCTGGAACGATTGTGAGAGGAGAAAGTGGGGCATAAGAATTATGATCAAGTCATCTGTTACACAACCGCCTACGGAAAATCCTAATACTTAGATAAAGGAGTCAGAAAGTGGAAAAGTGGGAATGTTCAGCATGCGGATATGTCTATGATCCGGCATTAGGCGATCCCGACAATGGGATTACTCCCGGTACCGCTTTTGAGGATATCCCCGACGACTGGGTTTGTCCCGAATGTGGTGCGGACAAGGATATGTTCGAGAAGCTGGAATGAATCGATCTTTTGAGACCGGGAATATTACATGGTATATTCCATTAGGTAGGCATTGTTCACTGAGGTTGCCAGCCGTTTGAAGCTGCCACAATCCCAGAAAAACAAAAGGCTCCAAAATGACCTGAATCAAAGTTTAATAGGGGTGTATTATGGAGACTGAAGCTATCGGCAACCGGCCTCGGCGGGAGTTTCTGACTACTGCACGGGTGGCCGCAATTATTGCTGGATTTCCATTTTTTACATCGCTGAATGAAGCGAATAAGGAAGAGAGGAGACACTCATGGCCAATACTAGATTAGGCGACAAGATCCAGGAAGCAGACTGGAAGAAAGAGAAACACGCGCCGGTGATCGAGTGTCCGGACAAGGTGAAAGCGGGCGAGATCTTCGAGGTGACCGTCGGTCTAGGCAAGGAAATCGCCCACCCCAACACCACCGAACACCACATCAGCTACATCACTCTTTTCTTTCACCCGGAGGGGAAGCCGTTTTCCCATCAGGTGGGGCACTTTGAGTTCTCCGCCCATGGTGAGTCGACTACGGGGCCAAACGAAGGCCCCGTCTACACCCACCACCAGGTTACGACCTCGCTGAAGATCGACGGACCCGGCATTCTGCACGCCCTGGCCCTGTGCAACATCCATGGGCTGTGGGAAAGCAGCAAAGAGATCGCTGTAGACTGAACCTTTATTACATATGGGTATAATTATTCCAGGCCAAGCCCTGGAATTGGCACTGTATATCACATTATATAGGAGGAAAACCAATGCGTGCAATGACCAAAGCCAACCTTGAGGCAGCCTTTTCCGGTGAAAGCCAGGCACACATGAAGTACGCCATTTTCGCCGACAAGGCTGAGAAGGAAGGCTATCCCGAAGTGGCGAGGCTGTTCCGGGCCATTTCTTATGCGGAGCGAGTTCACGCCACCAATCACCTGCGGGAACTGGGCGGTATTGGCAATACTGCCGCTAACCTGGAGACTGCGGCCGCTGGCGAGAACTACGAGAACACCGAGATGTACCCCGCTTTCGACGCCGTCGCCCATCTCCAGGTAGAAAAGGGCGCCGTTCGCAGCATTCACTATGCCCTGGAAGCTGAGAAGATCCACGAGGCTATGTACACCGAGGCGGGTGAATCGATAGCGGCAGGTAAGGATATCAGGTCGGCGGCTGTGTATATATGTCCCGTCTGTGGCCATACGGTCATCGGTGAAGCCCCCGATAAGTGTCCCATCTGCAGCTTACCCAAGGACAAGTATCGCGAATTCTAATCCGCGACCGTCAAAATCACCAGTCCAGACAATCCAAAATGCCGACGGGGATTCCTTCCCCGTCGGCATTTTTCCATCGCCCCTTCTTGGGAAATACCCAGCCCCGGTCAGCCGAGCTGCCTATCGCAGAAATGTAATGGAATACTTCAGCAGCACGGCCCGGGTGTCGGAGAAGGGCAGGGTCGGTACCTCGCGTTGGCGGTCCGTGTTCAGGTTGTCGTTGTAGACCAGGTAAAGGTCGGTGCCCTCGCGGGGATTGTAGCGCAGGCGCAGGTTGACGATCACCGCGTCAATGGCGCTGTTGTACTGGATGAAGCCAGCCACCGATGTGGTCACACTCAGGGAAGATTTCACCCGCAGCTGTACAATGCTGTTGACATATTCCTGGTCTCGCTTGGGAAAGGCTACGTAGTCCAACCGGGCCGAACCCCCTACTTCGATAAACCGTGATGACTTCCACCTCGGCGAGATCCTGGCCGTCAGTTGCCACCCATCGTAGTACTCCCCTCCACGGACCCAGCCAGTTCCCCCTAACAGGTTCCCCGAAGGCAGACTGTAATAAGCATAGACCTGCGTGAACCGGTAGTCTCCAGTGGGCACGTAGGCATCCGGTGCTAGACTTCTCAGTTTTAGGGAATCGGCCAGGTGTTCAAAGTATGAGTATAGAACAAACCTAGCAGCGGCATCCTTTTTTGTCTCAATATACCAGTTGAGTTCGGCTTCTACCGACTCAACCTGGCCCGTACTGGTACTCCGGTACTCGGTCCACCAGATAGAGGGCAATTGCCGCAGGATGAGAGAAGACTCGGGGGAGAACCAGCCATAGCCTACCTGCCCCTGCAGCAGGGTAATATCGGTGCGGTCCACGAAGCCGAGCCCGGGCTGGAATCTATTCCCCCGGCGGGTGATTTCTGCGCCGTACACCATCCCTTTAATACTCCGGCGTTGCCAGTTCAACCGCAGTTGGCCGGCATCCAGGACGCTGGGTGCCTCTTCCCAGCCGCTGTCAATGGTCTGAGCCCAACTGGCCGCCAGGTAGTCTTCACCGAACAGGCGCAGGATGCCGTCCAAGCCGCCAGCGTAGTTATAGCCGCCTTCGCTACCCACCCGGCTGGTAACCATACCGCCCACGTATGAGTATGGATTGAATACCTGGCGGCGCAGGCGGGCCACGCCCAGGTTTTCCGAGGACAGCGTGGTCTGGCCGTCCTCGTCCAGCAGGGGCGCCGTCTGCATGTCGATAGCCCCTACATCCCAATTCCCCACCCGGCCCACCAGGCGGGCACCACCGTAGATGGGCACTTGGTCCCCCTTATAGATACCAATGCGTCGACTGTGAAAGAGGCGGTTGTACTCACCCAGGCCGAACTCGAAGGTAGAAGCGCGCTCCTGGAAGAACAGGCGCTTTTCGGGGAAGAAGAGCGAGAACCGTGTAAGGTTGATCTGCTGGTCATCGGCCTCCACCTGGGCAAAGTCAGTATTGAGTGTCAGGTCCAGGGTCAGGTTGCTGGTCAGGCCGTACTTGACATCCAGGCCTAGATCTCTGGCCGGGGTGTTGTCAGTCTCGTAGTTCGTACCGGCCGGATTCAAAGCCGCTGCCTGGTCCAGTCCACCCATAGCGTAGGGGGTGACGTACAGCGGATTACGGGAGTAAACGCCAGTGAAACGCACCCGCTGAGCCTGGGAAGGTTTCCAGGTGCTGACTGGTTCCCAATTTGGGGGAATGGCCGGAAAAACGTGGGACTCACCCTTCCTGGCAATGCGGCGGGAAACGCTGAGTC
The DNA here is from genome assembly GCA_020354025.1 of Fidelibacterota bacterium. Lineage (GTDB taxonomy): Bacteria > Fidelibacterota > Marinisomatia > SCGC-AAA003-L08 > TS1B11. The sequence continues at coordinate 1,662,865 of CP070638.1, forward strand.
CCATGATGACCGCTCCGTGCTCATCTTGAAAACGTAAACTGGAGAAGGGAATGCGCAGCTCGGCGAACCATCCCTGGTCATTGCGCTGGACCGCGGCGTCCCAGAACGTACTCCAGCTATTGTTGAAGTCGTACATGCTTTGCATGTCGTTTGAAACCGAAAAATCAGTGCGTATACCCGCTGGATTGGTGAAGAAAGCTAGAGCATTTTCATTGTCATTGAAGCTATCGAGAATAACACCAAACCAGTCATTCTGAAAATTTGCAGCATCCCGCACTATATCCACCGCCTGAATACCTGACGGATTTGAGTCGTACATTCTTCCAGCCAAGTAGAGGTAATCGTCGTCATAGGCTACCCGGATTTCAGTGCGCTCGGTCATCGCACCTTCAAAGGTGGGCACGTGCATGACCAGTGGCAGGGGCTCAATGACCTGCCAGGCTGGCTCGTCGCTGGGGCCGTCCAAGGTAATTGAGTCGCTAAGGCGCGACAGCTTCAGGGGCGTAGCCCGGTTTTCATCAGCCCCTGACGCGGCCAGTGCTGCGAAAGTCGGGAACAAGCAAAGTATGAGTAGAGTGGATAGCCGGGGGGAAATTATCGATCGTCTCCTCATGATGAGTGCGCGCTACATTAGGAAACCGAACGGCAGTACGCCAAGTCGCTATAAAGTGACTTGTTACAATTTATTATGGATGATATCAGATAACAATATCACAAGATCCACAACTTCAGTCGCGGGCTAGCCAGATAGATCGAAGAGAATTAAGGAGATTAGTGCAGAAAGATATCGTCGTCGGGGTGGTAGCGGCGGGTATCCACGCCGGTGTGCACCTGGCACTGGTCCGGGGGCTCGGTACCTTCCAGGAAGATTTCCTTCTCGCGGGGGCAGTACTTGGTGGGACGGTCTTTGGTCACCTGGCAGACTTCCATTACCATAACATCGTCGGGCATTTTCCAGTTGGTGGCGGGCAGGTTGAAGGTTTGGTGAATCTCTTTCATGATGCGGGCCCAGATGGGGAGGGCGGCCACGTTGCCATAGCGCTTCTCACCCAGGCTCACACGGGGATCGTCGATACCCAACCAGACACCAGCGGCCAGCTGAGGTGTAAAGCCGATGAACCAAGCGTCGGTCCAGCGATCGGTGGTGCCGGTCTTACCGGCAACTGGGCGGTTGAAATTGAACTTCCAGCGCAGACTTCCACCGGTACCGCCAGTAATCACACCTTTCATCAGGTCCAGCAGGACGTAGGCCTTGTCTTCCCGGATCACCTCCCTGCGCTCGGAGATGAACTCACGCAGGGTTTTGCCCCGTCGGTCGACCACTTTGAAGACAGCGATAGGCTCAACCCAGACCCCACGGTTAGCCACGGCGGCGTAAGCGGCGGTGATATCAAGGGGCAGGACCTCGCTGGTACCCAGGGAAATGGCCCGTACTGCCCGCATAGGCGTGCTGATATGGAACCGCTTGGCCATCGTCACCACTTGTTGAGGTGTAACCAGCTCCTGAATTATCCGGGATGATACGGTATTCAGTGAATGCTGCAAGCCTGCCCGGAGGGTAACCAGCCCGCTGGAGGAGCCATCGTCATTCAGGGGGCTCCAGTAGCTGGTATCGATATCGACGAGAGCATCCCCGGTACTGGCGAGGGGCTGATCCAGTAATTGAGTAGACACAGGATAGCCCTTGTCGATGGCCGTTATGTACAGGATGGGTTTGAAAGTAGAGCCGGGCTGGCGTCGGGCCTGGGTAGCCCGGTTAAAATAATCCGGATAGTCCATGCGCCCACCAACCATAGCCAGAATATGGCCGGTGTCATTCTCCAACAAGATGACCGCTCCCTGGACCAGCAGCCTGTCCCCCAAGCGCTCATCAAGGGGAATCTCGCCGCGGATCATCGCCTTGACCGAGTCAAGCGGGTAAACGGTAGTGTCGATAACACTGTATATTAGTGAGTCAGCGGAAAGGAAGGACTCATTAAGCACTTGTTGATTCTGCTGGATTTCATCCATGAATACCCGCTCAACGATCTCCTGTATACGGGAATCTAGGGTGGTATGAATCTCCAGGCCATCCCGGTACAGGTTGATACCGAGGCGTTCATCCTCCAGTTCCATCTTACGTCGTACGTGCTCAGTAAAGTAGGGAGCGAAACCTGGCGCTGATTTGGGCCGGCCGACGTCGATGGGTTTATACCGGATTCGTTCATATTCCTCCTGATCGATGAATCCCCGCTCCTCCATGACTTTCAGGACCAGGTTTCTCCGCTTGAAAGCCCGGTCGGGGTGAGTCAGGGGGCTATATCGGGCGGGGGAAGGAAGTGCTCCGATGAGGAGCGCCGCTTGCTCCAGGTTCAGATCCCGGGCATCTACTTGGAAAAACTTCCGCGCCGCGGCCTGAATCCCATATGTGCCATGACCGAAATGGATGGAGTTGAGATACATCACCAGGATCTCTTGCTTGGTGTAGGTGCGTTCGATCTGAATAGCTGTCAGCACCTCTTTTAGCTTCCGGGTGAGGGTTTTACGGAATCCGATGGTGTCGTAGAGGTTCCGTGCCAGCTGTTGGGTTAATGAGCTGAATCCCTCAGCGTAACGCAGGCTGGCAATGTTCACCAGGACGGCCCGGGCGAAACTGCGCATGCTCACTCCCCAATGGCTGTAGAAGCGCTGATCCTCCATGGAGAGGAGGGCATGGCGGACGTCCACCGGCATCATCGTTCCGGGAATGAGAACCCGTTGTTGTGTGAACAGCTCCTCGATGACTTTCCCGTCACGGGAGATGATCTTAGTGGCGACGGCAGGGCTGAAATCCTGGAGCTGCCGGAGTGAAGGGAGATCTCTCGATAGATACCACAGGTAGACCGTAATCGCCGCCCCGATAACCATCAGCGTTACAAAGGCACTGCGGAAAGCCTGTCTCCAGCCGTTGGAGGGCTTGGCAGCTTGGCTGTCTTGCTCCCCGCCAGTACGAATTACAGGCTCTTTAGACTCCCCCCGCTTTTGATTGACTCCATATTTGTCCTTGGATCGCATCTCGGTGACTCAGAACAATTTACGCTTTGAAAGGCCAAAGGTTCAGCGGAATTTCGCGTAATACCACTTTAGAAGCACATCGACTTCCATATGAGCATCCGTTATTTAATAACTTAGCGCGGTAGCTACCTATGCCCCCTACCCCTTCGGTTTCGTCATGCTCATGGGATCCAGCAGTCGGGTGAGCTCCTCTTCGGAGACCAGTCCCTTCTCCCGGGCTACCTCCCGCACGGTCTTCCCGCTCTGGTAGGCTTCTTTGGCTACGGCAGCGGCGGCGTCATAACCAATGACCGGGGCTAGAGAAGTGCACATAGCCAGGCTGCCCTCGATGTAGTCGGCACACTTCTGCTCATCGGCCTCTAGTCCCTCCACCAGCTTCTCGCGAAACATGTTTGCCGCCCCAGCCAGGAACTCAATGCTCTCCAGGAGGTTACGGGCAACCAGCGGGAGCATGAGGGTCAACTCGAAGAAACTGCCCAGTCCGCCGTGAGCGATGGTGGCATCATTGCCGATGACCTGGGCACAGGTCTGGATCATGGCCTCACAGATGACCGGGTTGACTTTGCCGGGCATGATGCTGGAACCGGGTTGTACCGCCGGCAGCTTCAGCTCGCCCAGGCCGGCCCGGGGACCTGATCCCAACCAGCGTATGTCGTTGGCGATCTTGCTCAGGCTCACGGCTACGGTCTTCAGCGCACCGGAAACCTCTACCGCCCCATCAAAGGCGGCCTGGGCTTCAAAGTGGTTGGAGGCCTCTACGAACTTCAATCCGGTCAGCTTAGATAGCTCCTTGGCCACCCGGCTGCCGAATTCCACGTGGGTGTTGATGCCGGTGCCAACAGCGGTCCCCCCGATGGCCAGTTGGCTCAATTCTTCCCCGGCGCGAGTCAGGCGGTCAACACCAGACTTGACCATAGCCGCATAACCGGAGAATTCCTGCCCCAGGCGGATAGGCGTAGCATCCTGGAGGTGTGTGCGGCCGATCTTGAGGATATGATCGAAAGCCTTGGCCTTTTTATCAAGTGACTTGTGCAAGGCTTCAAGGGCAGGGATAAGCTGGCCTGATAAGGCAGTAGCGGCAGCTACATGAATGGCAGTGGGGATGACGTCGTTGCTGGACTGTCCTTTGTTGACGTGATCATTGGGGTGCACGGGCTCCCGGGTGCCGATCTGGCCACCCATGACCTCGCTGGCACGGTTACCTATCACTTCATTGGCATTCATATTGCTGGAGGTGCCTGAGCCGGTCTGAAAGACATCGATGGGGAACTGGTCATCGAATTTACCGTCGATGACTTCCTGGGCGGCCTGCATTACAGCCTCCGCCCGCTCCTTATCCAACAATCCCAGGTCGAGGTTGACCTTGGCAGCGGCTTTCTTGATCATCCCTAAGGCCCGGATCATGCCGATGGGGATGATAAGTCCGCTGACGGGGAAATTCTCTACAGCCCGCTGGGTCTGGGCGCCGTAATAGGCGGTATCCGGAACCTGCATCTTGCCCATGGAATCACGTTCGACTCGGGTTCCCATTTTGATTTATCCTCCTGAATTCGTTATAGTGATAGCGCAACCTGGCCGGCTGGCGTGAAAAGTTCTAGCGTTCAGCCGCCTTCCCACTGATCGCCCTTGCGCGCGGGGCGTGGGAAAATATTATGGCACTTTCGGCAGTTTCCCGTCAGTCAGGGATACTGTACCCGCCGATTTTTAAAATAAAAGTTACCCATCAGGATGAACGGGCGGTATGATTTTCGGGGCGGATTTAACTTACCGGCACTGTGCAATCCTCATCACTATCTGAGCAACTCTATTCGCACACCTCCCTGCAAAAATCCCTGCCCTTTCTCCCGCCTGTAGCTAAATTCACCCCGTCATGCACAAGCGCCTGACGCAACTCAGCCACGGCGCGGGTTGAGCCTGCAAGCTAGGTCCTGAGGACCTGGCCCGGGTTCTGGGTCAGCTGCCGCACCAGCCCGCCGACGAGCACATTATCGTCAGCTTCGAGTCAGCTGACGACGCCGCTGTATTCCGTCTCGGCGAGGATCGCCTCCTTGTTCAGAGCACGGATTTCTTTACTCCCATCGTGGACGATCCCTACCAGTTCGGACAGATAGCAGCCGCCAACGCTCTCTCCGACATCTACGCCATGGGTGCCCGGCCTCTGTTCGCCCTGAACATCGTGGCTTTCCCCCGCGAAGAGCTCCCCCTGGATACCCTGACAGAGATCCTCCGGGGCGGTATGGACAAGGCTAACGAGGCGGGTATCCACATTATCGGCGGCCATACCATCGACGACTCTGAGCCCAAGTACGGACTGGTAGTCACCGGCGAGGTCGCCGAGAAAGACCTTGTCCGCAACGACGGCGCGAAGATCGGTGATCAGCTGGTGCTTACCAAGCCGCTGGGCACTGGCATTATAGCTACTGCCATCAAGCAGGGGAGAGCACCCGAAGATGTAGTGGTACGAGCCGTAGAGACCATGACTGAACTGAACCGCGATGCAGCGCAGGCGGCGCTTGATGCAGACATCAACGCCATGACCGATGTTACCGGTTTTGGCCTGCTGGGTCACCTGCTGGAGCTGTGCACGGCAAGCAATGTCCAAGCCGCCGTGGACTTTGCCGCCCTACCGCTGTTGCCCGGTGTGGTTGACATAGCTGAACAAAATGCAATCCCCGGCGGCACCCGGCGCAATCTGGACCACGTCCGCAGAGCACTCACCCTCGAAGGAGAGGTTTCTGAGCTGGATCAGCTCCTGGCCGCCGACGCCCAGACATCGGGGGGATTGCTCATTGCCGTCAGCCTTGATAAAGTGCACGATCTTGTCGACCGTTTGACCGAAAAGGGCACGCCGGCCACGGCGGTCATAGGTGAGATAACCGGTGGGGGGCAGCCTGGTATTACCCTGCGCGGCAGCTAGAATAAACTGAGCATTTGGTTGAGCTCATGTCGAAGCTTTGACGTCGTGCTGTAACGACACCTCTCATCTTCTTTCGAACCTGTTCCGACCCATTGCATCCTAGCAGACGTTACTCTGCTGGTGTTCCCTTCAGCCGGAAGGAATACGTACCGGAGCCGGTCTCGAACGTGATATAACTTTCACTTTCCTCCGCACCGTTGATGCCCGCGACTCCGCCTTTGTATGTTCCTCCTTCCCAGACGACCCTACCGCTCTCTTTAACCACCACCTCCTCCAGATCCAGTTTCGGGACGCTCACGTTCCCCCGGCTGTTAGCTGGGATGATTACTTCCAGCGTCAGGGCATTGCCATCCTTGACCCAGGCTGAGGATATCAAGCCCCTGACCGTTCTGGTCTTGGCCTGCGCATCTTCCAGATCACCGACGACCTGTGGTTTTATGGCAACGTGCTGGTAACCGGGGCTGGCGGGTCTTATCCCCGCTATATCGCCGTAGAAAAACTCGTCAACGCTGCCAAACATGATGTGATTCAGTGAGTTCATGCCGGCGTCGAAGTACTTGTAGCCGCCCCAACGCTCCCAGAGGGTTGTCGCGCCATGCGAGATCATATAACCCCAGCTTGGGTAAGTGGTCTGGACAGCCAACTGGTACATGAGCTGCTCCTGTCCCCGGGCGGGTAACACCTCCACCAGTGCTTTCGTGCCGATGATGCCAACCCAGAGATGGGTATCATGCTCGGCCACTATATTGTGGACGAGGTTCTCTACTACCGCCACCTCTCTATCTTCGGGGACCAAGCCCAGGGACAAGGGAAAGGCGTTGCTGGTCTGCGAGCCGGTGCCGTACTGGTTGGTCTCCGGGTCCAGGAACTTTGTGTTGAACGCCTTTTTTATCTTCATAGCTAGATTAGAATAACTCTGGGCATCCTCGGCTTTGCCCAGGACTTCAGCCATCCAGGCCACAATCCGGGCACCGTGGTAGTAATAGCCGGTGGAGGTTATCGGGAGGGAACCGTCGTCCGGCTCGGTCAGTTTCGGTGGCACCCAGTCACCGCGACCCCATTCCACAATGTAATCCTTGGCCGTGCCCCCATAATAATCGACCCATTTCTTGACACTGGGATAATGAACCTCCAGGATGCGTGTATCTCCATAGTAGCGGTACATGTCCCAGGTAATCACCGGGTAGGCCACCTGCCAGGCAGGGGTGCCGGTCTCAAACACTATCCAGTGGGGCGGCGTTAGATCGGGGAGGGCTCCATTTTCCAGCTGGGCATCCTTGATATCCTGCAGCCACTTGGTATAGAAAGCCGCCATGTCAAAATTATACATGGCTTCTTCAGCCGACAGGTGCGCATCACCCATCCAGCCCAGACGCTCGTCCCGTTGGGGACAGTCGGTGGGTATACTGAAAAGGTTGCTGAGCTGTCCCCAGACCGTGTTATCGTGAATCTGGTTGATCAGCTCATCAGAGCAGTGGAAATCCCCTACCGGTTCCACGGCACTGTGAACCACCCTCACTTCCAGGTTGTCCAGCGTCGGCTTTCCGGGGAAACCCTCCAACTGGACGTAGCGGAAACCGTGATAAGTGAAATGCGGTTCGTAGACTTCTGTGCCTTCTTTCCCAGCCAGGATATAGCTGTCCTGCGCCTTGGCCGAGCGGTTAGGGCTGGGATCAATCGTCCCTGACATCCCGTCATCGCTTTCACCTTTCATGCGCGCCATTTCCGGCCTCGTTATTTCCGCCGTCCTGAGGATCACCTCGGTACCCGCCGGGCCGCTGACGTGCAGCCGGGGCCATCCCGTTAGGTTCTGCCCAAAATCAAAGACGTACACACCCGGTTCCGGCTCGGTTAATGCGACCGGCTTGAGCGTCTTGTTTACCCTGATCGGCGGCAACAGCTGTGAGTCAAACCAGCCGCCGGGGGAATTCACGACCGAAGCGTTATCCCAGGCGGAATCATCAAAGCCAGGGTTTTTCCAACCCGGTTGCTCCAACCGGGCATCATAACTCTCGCCGTCCCAGATACTGTTCATGGTTATCGGACCCCCGGAGACCTTCCAGCTCTCATCGGTAACAACGCTCGCCGTTGTGCCATTGGTATACTCAAAATTCAATTGCAGGAGCAGCTGGGGCCGGTCGGCGTACAGTCTCAGCGGCACAGGACTCTGCTCCACCATTCCCTTCGAGCTAAACCAGCCATCCCCCAGCATGACTCCCACGGCATTATCTCCGACCTGTATAAAATCAGTGATGTCGTAGGTTACATACAGTACCCGCTTGCGGTAGTCGGTTGTACCTGGATCAAGAACATGGTCGCCGATCTTCTCGCCGTTGATGTATAGTTCGTAGTAGCCCAGGCCGCAGATATAGGCATAGGCTCGCACAAACTCATCATCCAGGGAGAACTCCTTACGCAATAGCGGCGCAGAAACATTCCCGTCGGCAGCGGCGATCCACATCCCCTCCCACTCGGAGGCTTCCAGCAGCCCCATCTGGAAAGTCGCTACCGCGCTCCAGGGGCTTGCCGTGCTATCCTGATCCCAGACGCGTACCCTCCAGAAATATGTTCCACCGCTTTCTAAAGGACTGCCTTTGTAAACAACATTGACCGACTCATCCGATTCCACTTTACCCGAATCCCACCTATCAGTCCTCTCACTTTCAAGTGCCTCTTCACTGCTTGCCACTAGAATCCGATATGCAGTTTGAGAAATCCCCCGCTTTGGACTTTCGAGCACCCAGGAAAACCGGGGCTGGAGTACATCGATCCCTAACGGGACTTCGAGGTACTCGCAGCGCAGGTTCGTTACCGTGAGTCTTTGAGCAGTTGAGACACAGGCTGATCCAATCATTAATCCTGCTGTTAGCGCTGCTAACAATATGAGTTTGGGAGTGGATAACATAACTTTTCTCCTTCTAGATATATGATAACAGACGAGTTGTATCCTTATTTCCCCTTCTCTCTGTTATATACCCACACGGTACCGCTTATGAAATAGACCAGGGTCAACAATGATAGTACATCCTTAGCCCATTTCACTCGGGCTGCAAGGCCTTCAGTCCCCATCAGCAATACCTGGAGTGGTAACGCGAGAGTGAATAGTAAGGCCACTAACGCAATAATTCCCGCTATTTTTGCCAGCATGGGATATTGCGAGCTCGAACCACCAACCGGCTCTTTCTGTGTCGAGATCCTGGCTGCAGCATCATCATGCTCGCTGCTTGCGCCTTCGACAGACTTTTCATTCTCAGCAGGTATTGTTTTCCGTGCTCCGGCTGCAGCAGCGAAGGCAATATATAGAGTTGAAGTAATAAACCACACGGGGATGAACAGGAAAAACAGGTGCAGAACGCCGGTCTGCCAGAGTATCATGGCAATAAGAATGGCTAGTGCCCACGCCATCAGGGCAGGCCAGTTCAGCAACCGTCCTTGCCCGGTAGCCCAGTAGCGCGTAAATCCGATCCTGGGAAAAATCCAGTGCTCCACTACCACCACCGCCCCAATGGGCATCAACAGCAGGCCGTATAGACCCACGAAGTCAAGCAGCTTCGTGAAAACAAAGGGCGAACAGGCAATGAGCGTAGTAATCGAACCGGCGACTAGGGTTACCAGCCACCGAGGCCAGTTCGGTGTCACCACCTGCAAGGCCAGACCAGCGCGGTATAACGTTGGGTTCGAGGTGGTCCAGCCCGCAATCACGACTGCCACCGCGCCGGAGACGCCCAGGGCGTAGAAAGCGACGCCCCCGGCGTCCAGTTCGATTAGCGGCCGCTGCACTGCGGCTGCGGCTGCGGCACCCATAATACCGGCGGCTATCCACGCCAGGTAATGCCCCAGGTACATCCCGAAGGCCGAATAGAAACCGTATGCCGCCCGCTTGGCATAGCGAAAAATCGCCATATCGGACATGCCGACATGCATTGCCAGATTAGCGATCCAGGCGAAAGCGGCCACATGCCAGAAGCCAAGTGGTGTTATCTGCCCGGCGGCCTTCCCGGTCCAGATGGTCTGACCAGCCAGGTCCCAGAAATCCGCGAAACTCCTTATCTGCCCTATTTCAGGCACACTGGCAGCCAGCAGGGGTAGCGATACCAGGGCACCGGCAACAAACATTATTATCATCCAGGGAGCGCTTACAGTGGAAAATTGTGCTACCCGTTTAAATCCCAGAATGGCAAACGTTACAACCACAGCTCCGACAACGAGCACTACGAGAATAAACCGTATGTCTTCCGGGAACCATGATGTTTGCGCTGGTATATGGAAAGGAATCCTCACAGCCGAGGCGGCGACGGTTATCATGGCTCCCGCAAGGACGCAATACAGCACGGCGTTAAGGACGTTATAGATGATAGTGACGATAGGGCCGACTATTCTCCTGAGATACCAGTACAAGGTTAAACGAACCTCTACGGCAATGGGAGCGGTGATACAAGCCCATGATAGTACTGCAAATAAATTGCCCAGAAGTAGGCCGAAAATGATATCCGCGACCCCGGCCCCCCAGCTGACAAACAACGCACCAATCACGAATTCCGTTGCGGCAACATGCTCCCCGGCAAAAAGACCTGCGAAATACCGTCCGCCGTGATGATTTTTCTGGGAGATCGGCTCTCGATCATACTCGTAGGTCTGATCAAGCCTTTGGATTATCTTCTCTGCAAAACCGCGCTGAGTCATTCAATAATCCTTTTTATGAATTGTCTTGGTAAATAAAAATTGTATCCCTGCTGCCTGGCTCATTGTTCTTTCGATAGGATCTTGATATACATTTCCAGCCTGATCCCGATAACCGGAGCTCTGATGAAGTTCAGAACGAAGGCGCTGCCTATCTCGAAGCAAGCACCTTTTTCTCGTATTCCCTGATCTCACCCAGCCAGTCCGTGCCGACGGGTACATCTTGCTGCAGGCAGTAGTAGTCCCAGACCGGACCGAATGGCAGCGATTTAAGCTCTTCCAGGAATACCAGACGTGAGGTAAAGTCACGGCCGACCTCAAAATCGCGTAGCATTTCCCACGGCTCAAGCAGGGCGAACAGCAACGCCTTTAGCATACTGCGGGTCCCGATAATCCAGGCGGCCACCCGGTTGATGCTCGCATCGAAATAATCCAGCCCGATGTGGGTCCGATCAAGATATTTGCCCCGTACAATTTCCAGGGCAATCTCGCGTACCGCATCCGACAGCACGACCACGTGGTCGCTATCCCAACGCACACCCCGGCTGATGTGAAAGAGGATCTCGTCAACGAATGCAAAAATGGCTGAAACCTTGTCGGAAATCTGCTCCGTCGGGTGAAAATGACCCATATCAAGGCAGAGCAGTATGCCGTTTCTTATGGCATAGCCCAGGTAAAACTCGTGCGATCCAACCACATAGCTTTCCGAGCCAATCCCGAATAGCTTGCATTCAACCGAATCCCGGATGTTGCTCCTGTCGAACTTTTCGGACAATATTTCATCAAGCGATTTCCTCAGTGTTTCTCGAGGAGTCGTACGATCAGCGGGAGTATCTTTGTAGCCGTCCGGAATCCATATGTTGTTCACGCATGGACTGCCAAGCTCCCGGCCAATGTTGTCGGCAATTCTCCGGCAGGCGATGCCGTGGCCAACCCAGAACCTGCGGACGCTGCTGTCGTAGCTGGCGAGCGTAAAGCCACTTTCCGCTTTCGGGTGGGCAAAGAAGGTGGGATTGAAATCGATACCGATGCCCAGGCTTCGTGCCCAGGCAACCCAGTTAGCAAAATGCCGGGGCTCCAGCTCGTCCCGTTCTACCTTCTTCCCCCCGGTCTCAGCATAGATCGCGTGAAGGTTTATGCGGTGGGTTCCCGGGATAAGGCTCAAGGCTTTCTCAAAATCGGCCCGGAGCTGTTCGGCGGTCGTGGCCTTGCCCGGATAGTTGCCGGTCGTCTGGATACCGGCACCCTCCAAGCCTGCATCGCTCTCAAAGCCGCCCACGTCATCCCCCTGCCAGCAGTGGATGGAAATGGCGATACGGGCTAACTGTTCAAGCACCCCAGCAGTGTCGACTCCGTATTCCGCGTACCGTTCCCCGGCGATAGCATACGCCTTCTCTATACTGCTGCCAGATTGAATCATTGCAGACAACGCCCGTATTGAGTTATTATTCTTCTGGTTTTCTGACAGACGTAGTTTACACTTCAGGGTATCTTAATGTCCCGGTTTTTTTATTGGGCTCCTGTAGCTTGAGGGACTTTCATAAGATGCTTAAATGTAGTTGATGCGGGAAATGCTGACCGGCCGGATAGCTCACTACTGCGGTCATGCAACCTCTCTCCCCTTCCCCCTTGTTTTCCCTTAGGCACCCTCGTAACTTGCCATGGCACGATTATTGTAAACCGTCGAAAAATGGCTACCAAACAGACCGTTTCAGCGGATGAGATCCAGAAGATCGCGCGCCTGGCCAAGCTGCACCTTAACGAGGAGCAACGCGACCTCTACGCACAGCAGATCAATGCCATTCTGGAGCACGTCCAGAAGCTCCAGACACTGGACGTGGCCGAAGTGGAACCCCTGTCCCATGTTCTTGACCTCGTCAACGTCACCCGCAAGGACAAGCCAGCCAAGTCTCTGCCGCGGGACAAGGTACTGGCCAATGCGCCACTTGCAGGCCCGGCCGATGATCCCGAAAAACGGGCCACCGACGGCGAGTTCTTCCTGGTCCCCAAGGTCATCAAGACCGACCAATGATTGCTGTAGGCATCATCCCCGCCCGCTACGCAGCTACCCGATTCCCCGGCAAAGTCCTCGCCCCCATCCAAGGCTATCCCATGGTGCATCATGTATACCAACGGTCATCACAGTGTACTAGCCTGAAAGAGGTGATTATCGCCACCGATTCCTCCCAGGTGGCCGAGGCCTGTACGCTCCTGGGAGACAGGGTGATGCTCACCGGGTCCGAGCATGAAAGCGGCACCGACCGGGTGGCCGAAGCAGCCCGGAATTATCAGGCAGACCTGATTGTCAACATCCAGGCGGATGAACCCAAGCTGGATCCGGGGATCGTCGACCAGTTAGTCGTCTATATGGATGACAATCCAGAATTATCCATGGGAACTGTAGGCTCCACCACCCTTGATCCTGATGATGTGCCGAATCCAAACGTGGTGAAAGTAATCGGTCGGGACGGTCTGGCAGTGGGTTTCTATCGGCAGCTGCCCTCACCACTCCCCGAGGGCGATGTGCTGCGGCATTTAGGCCTGTATGCCTACCGCCGCGAATTCCTGTTTAAATTTACCGATCAACCCCCCTCTCATGATGAACAGAAATTTCACCTTGAACAGCTCCGGGCAGTCGATATGGGCACCTCCATCGGGCTGGTAGTCGTGGATTTCGCTTCAATGGCGGTGGATACGCCTAACGACCTGGAGCAGGTGGTGACCACCTGTAATGGCTAACAAGCGACCACCGGTAAAGTATATTTTTATTCTGGGCGGTGTTATCTCCGGCCTGGGGAAGGGCATCCTGTCAGCCTCACTAGGCTACCTGCTTAAGTCCCGCGGAGTTAAGGTGACCACCCAGAAGCTGGACCCCTACCTTAACGTGGACCCGGGCACCATGAGCCCCTACCAGCATGGGGAAGTCTTCGTCCTGGATGATGGCTCCGAGACCGACCTGGACCTAGGCCACTATGAGCGCTTCATTGATATCAACATGTCCCTGCTAAATAACACCACTACCGGCCAGGTTTACTGGGAAGTTCTCAATAGGGAGCGCAAGGGCGACTATCTGGGGCAGACCATCCAGGTGATCCCCCACATCACCGATGAGATCAAGCGGCGCATCAAGCTGGTGAATCCCCGCCGTAAATATGACCTGATTATCAGCGAGGTGGGCGGCACGGTAGGCGATATCGAGGGCCAGCCTTTCCTGGAGGCTATCCGCCAGCTCTGTCTAGAGGTTGGGCGGGAGAACTATCTCATTATGCACCTGACGCTGGTACCGTTCATTCCCAAGAGCAGCGAGTTGAAGACCAAGCCCACCCAGCATAGCGTCCAGCGACTACGGGAGATCGGTCTGCAACCCGATATCGTGGTTTGCCGTACGATGGAAGATCACCACCTTATCCCCGAGGTGCGGGCCAAGATCGCCCTGTTCTCCAATGTTCTCCCAGAACACGTCTTCGAGTCCCCCGATGTGGAAAGCATATACGAGATACCTCTGGTATTGCAAAAGCAGGGCCTTGACCGCGAAGTAGCCTGGCAGCTGGGACTGAAAGTTGCCGATGAATCCTCCTCCTTCCTGCAGGAGTTCATAACCCGTTTCAAGCAGCCCACCCACGAGGTCACCATCGCTGTGTGCGGCAAATACAACGCTCTCCCCGATGCATACAAGAGCATCCTTGAGGCGTTGATCCATGCCGGTGTGGAAAACGATGCCCGGGTGAATGTCAAGTGGGTGGATACGGAATGGCTGCAGAAGAGAGCCGATCCGACTCTGGCATTCAAAGAAATACAGGGTATTCTAATCCCGGGCGGATTTGGCGAGCGCGGCATTGAGGGCAAGATCCTTTCGTCACGCCATGCGAGGGAGAACCAGGTACCGTTCCTAGGCATCTGTCTGGGACTCCAGTGCGCCGTTATAGATTTCGCCCGACACGTCTGCGGATTGGAGGGTGCTGACAGTACCGAATTCAATCCCAAAACTCCCCACCCTGTCGTAGACCTCATGGACAGCCAACAGGGTGTTAAACTGAAGGGCGGCACCATGCGGCTTGGAGCCTATTCATGCGAGGTTAAGACAGGCACCAGAACCTATGCCGCTTATCGTGCCCGCCGGATCAGTGAACGCCATCGCCATCGTTACGAAGTAAACAACACCTACCGCAAGCGTCTAAGCGATGGCGGCATGATTTTCAGCGGTATCAATCCCGAACTTGACCTGGTGGAAATCATCGAGGTCCCGGACCATCCCTGGTTTGTGGCAGGGCAATTTCACCCCGAACTCAAGAGCCGGCTGGTAAGGGCTCACCCGATCTTCAGGGATTTCATCAAGGCGGCGGTGAACTACAAAATGAGCGACAGGCAATGAGGTTCGGCCCTTATACCTTCTCTGATGATGCTTTCCCCGTCATCGCCGGACCATGCGTGATCGAGTCCGAACGGCACGTTCTAAGAATCGCCCATCTATTAGCGGAAGCTGGCACTCAGCTTGGTCTGCAACTCATTTTCAAGGCCAGCTTCGACAAGGCTAACCGTACCTCATCCCAGTCGTATCGCGGTATTCCCCTGGAGGATGCCCTGCCCATTTTCCGGCGGATCAGGGAAGAGGTGGACCTGCCCGTGCTCACCGATGTCCATACACCCGACCAGCCCGCCCGTTTACAGGAAGTAGTGGACGTGATCCAGATTCCCGCCTTCCTGTCCCGGCAGACCGACATGCTTACCGCCGCCGCCGAAACCGGCCTGACGGTGAACGTGAAGAAAGGCCAATTCCTTTCTCCCTGGGAAGCAGGCAATATCGTGGACAAACTCAAGGAAGCGGGCTGCGATAGCTTCGCCCTTACCGAGCGGGGAACCAGCTTCGGCTATAACAATCTGGTTGCTGACATGCGGGTTATTCCCATAATTCAGGAGCTGTGTGCGCCGGTTATCTTCGACGCTACTCATTCCGCCCAGCTGCCCGGTATCCAGGGTAATCAGACGGGGGGAATGCGCCAGTATGTTCCCGCCGTAGCTCGGGCGGCAGTTGCCGCTGGATGCGACGGCCTGTTCCTGGAAGTACACGACCAGCCGGATAAGGCCTTGAGCGATTCCGCGACCCAATGGCCCTTTGAGCACTTCGAAAGTCTGATGACCGATTTATTGGCTTTTCGTAAAACCTACCTGGAAACTCATCGGGATGACTGATCCGTTGCAGGCCCGCGTCAGCCGGGTGAAAGCCCTTTTCATGGATGTGGACGGCATCCTGACCGATGGTTCCATCTATGTCGGGCCCGGTGAGCTAGAGTTAAAACGCTTTACCGTGGAAGACGGGGTGGGGAGGGCGCTGGCCCGGCAGGCTGACCTGCCCTTGGCCTTGATCTCCGGACGCAGCTCGGAAGCTACCACCGCGCGCGCCCGGCAGCTAAAAATCGAGGAAGTATACCAGGGCTTCATGAACAAACTGGAGCCCTTTGAAATACTCCTGGATAAGTTTGGCATTGGTGACCATGAAGTAGCCTACATCGGCGATGGCTTCATCGACCTGCCGGTAATGGAACGAGTAGGGGTGCCGGTGAGCGTGCCCACCGCCCATCCGCTGGTAAAGAGCGTGGCCGTATATATCACGGAGCGTATGGGCGGCCAGGGAGTTCTAAGAGAAGTGGTGGAATGGATCTTGACGTATCAGGGACGGTTTAATGAGGTAGTGGCCAACCTGCGGGCTGAGCTTCACGAGGTAAGCAAAAATGAGTAACCGGAAGAAGAAAGACCTCCTGGCTATTGCCAGGGCTGTAATCCTCGAGGAAGCGGAGGCAGTTTCCGCTCTGGTGAAAAGAATTGGCCCGGAGTTCGAGCGGGCAGTAGACCTGATGTACCGCTGTGATGGCCGTGTGGTGGTAACCGGCATGGGTAAATCGGGCCAGATCTCCCGGAAGATCGCCGCCACCCTTACCAGTACCGGAACCCCGGCACTCTACCTGCACCCCAGCGAAGCCCTCCATGGTGATCTCGGTATGCTCGAGAAGACCGACCTTCTGCTGGTGGTTTCTAACAGTGGCGAGACCGAAGACATTTTGCGGATGTTGCCGACAATTGAGGTGTTGAAGGTACCGATTGTGGCTATCCTGGGCCGCATGGATTCCACCATCAAACGCAGGGCTGATATCGCTCTGGACGCCAGCGTGGAGCGGGAGGCCTGCCCTATGGACCTAGCTCCCACCACAAGCACCGCCGCCGCCCTGGCCCTGGGCGACGCTCTGGCTATGGCCTTATTGGAGCTGCGGGAATTCAAACCGGAGGATTTCGCTCTCTACCACCCCGGCGGCTCCCTTGGGAAAAAGCTGCTTACAACCGTGGTCTCCCTGATGCACAGTGACGACGACCTCCCTATCGTTCACCTTGACACCGTCATGCGCCAGGCAATATTCGTCATCTCGGAGAAAGGCCTGGGGATCGCTGGTGTGGTTGACGATGACGGTCGGTTGGTAGGCTGCATTGCCGATGGCGATCTGCGCCGGGGGCTGGAACGGGATGATCACATACTCAACCTGAAAGCCAGTGAGGTAATGACACCCAGTCCCAAGTGCATCCTCAGGACCGACCTGGCGGTACGTGCCCTGGCGATGATGGAGGATCATGCTATTACCTCCCTGTTCGTTGTTGATGAGAAAGACCACCAACATCCCCTGGGACTTATCCATATCCACGACATCCTCAAATCAGGGATTCGCCGGTGATGTCTCACCAGATACACAGCGCATGGCCTATCATCCTGCTGGTGCTCCTGGGTGCCTGTCGGGAGCCGGCGGTTGTCAAACAACGTGGTGTATCCAAGGATATGTATCCCGACCATGAAAGTTGGGAAAGCACGATCATTATCTCCCGGGAGGGCCTGCTGTTGGCGGTGGCCGACTCCCGGCGGATGATCAAGTATAACGAACAGAACATAGCCTACCTCACAGATGAGGTGAATGTAGATTTTTACAATGAACAGGGTCGACATGTGAGCCACCTGTCCGCCGACAGTGCCGAGGTGAATACTCAGACCAGTTCGATGAGAGCGTTCGGGCAGGTCGTCATCCATTCAGACAGCGGATTGGTCCTGGAGACCGAGACCCTGAGGTGGGACGACAAATACGATATGATAGCAACTGATGACACGGTGCTGTTCACCACTCCCGAAAGCGATACCCTCTATGGTATCGGCTTCGAATCGGACGTAGACCTGACACATTGGAAAATCTATAAGCCCTGGGGAGTAACGGAGCGAGGCTTTGGCATCGGTGACTGACGAAAAAACCGGTAATCGGCAAGTTCTTGAAGGCATGGGATTGTACCGGAACTACGGCCAGCGTGAAGTAGTGCGTAATGTCTCCCTGGAAGTCCATCGGGGGGAGATCGTAGGCCTCCTGGGGCCCAATGGCGCCGGGAAAACAACTACTTTCTATATGCTCACCGGCATGATCCGCCCGACGGCCGGGGAAGTAGGACTGAATGGAGAAGATATTACCCAGATGCCCATGTACCTGCGGGCTCGGAAAGGGATTGGCTATCTGTCTCAGGAACCGTCGGTCTTTACCCGATTGACGGTTGAGGAAAACCTGCGCCTTGTTCTAGAAGTAAGTGACCTGAACGAGGATGAGCAGAAAGAGCGCCTGGAAAAACTATTGACGGAGCTTCACATTACCCACATCCGCAAAAGCAAGGCCACCACCCTGTCCGGGGGTGAGCGCCGCCGTACGGAAATCGCCCGCAGTCTGGTAGCAAATCCCAGTTTCATGCTCCTAGATGAACCCTTCTCTGGGGTCGATCCCATTGCGGTGGAGGAAATCCAACACATTGTCCTGCAGCTGCGGGAGAAGAACATCGGAGTCCTTATAACCGATCATAACGTACGAGAGACACTCAGTATTACCGACAGGGCATACTTACTGTATGACGGCATCATGATGAAATCAGGGACTGCCGAAGAACTTGCTGCGGATGATGAGACACGACGGCTCTATCTGGGCCGCAGTTTCAAGCTGGATCGGAAACGGGCCTGAAAGATGCCGGCACCGACCCTCCAGCAAACTCAGAAACTGGCCCAGCATCTGTCTCCACAACAGATCCTTCAGTCAAGTATCCTGCAGCTGAATAGCCTAATGCTCGAGGAGCGTATACTTGCGGAGCTGGAACAGAACCCGGCCCTGGAAATGGAGGAGCAGGACCTACCCGCCGACTCCGATGGGGAATCCGAAACCAACGAGAGCGACGAGGAGGAGTTTGATTGGGAAGAACTACTTAACAGTCCCGAAGATTATAACGTTTCCCGCTTTGATGATCACTCCAGGGAAAAGTTCGAGATTCAGCTGGCGGCCTCCGAGGAATTCGTGGAGAACCTGTCCCGCCAGCTGATTGACTTGGGCTTGTCCGAGAAGGACCTGGAGATCGCTGACGAGATCTTGGGCAACATCAATGGTGAAGGCTACTTCACCGCAGAGCCGCTGCTGGTAGCTGATAGATTACAGGTCCCGGAGGAGGCCGTGGAAAAAGTCAGGCATGAGATTATGCGTCTGAATCCGCCTGGCGTCGGCGCCCTCGACCTGCAGGAATGTCTCCTAGCACAGCTGGACGTCGCGAACGATAACGGCTTGACCAGCCTGGATCTGGCCGTCAAGATCATACAGCATCATTTCGAGGACTTCGCCAACCGGAGATATCAACGGGTTATGCGGGCTCTGGGCTGCAGTGAGGAAGACCTGCAGGAAGCCATCGACATCGTCACCCGCCTTAATCCCAAGCCGGGGATAGGTGGTACTACGGTAAGTGGGGAGTATATTGTGCCAGACCTGCTGGTGGAAGAGCAGGACGGCAAGTGGGTGATAACCCTGAACGATACCACATTCCCCGCACTTAATATCAGCCCCACCTACGTGAATATGCTCTCCAGCAGGAAGGGATTAGACTCCGAAACCCGGCAGTTCGTACGCCACAAGGTGGAGGCGGCCCGATGGTTTATACAGGCAGTGCAGCAGCGGCGGGAAACCATGCAGCGAGTCATGAGGGCCATAATCGTCCGGCAAGAAGACTTCTTCCGTGAGGGGACGGGGCATCTGAAACCCATGGTTCTTAAGGACATCGCCGAGGATGTGGGCATGGATATTTCCACCATCAGCCGGGTGACCAACGGCAAGTATGTGCAGACACCGCACAAAGTCTACGAGCTGAAGTACTTTTTCACCGAGGGTATGACGACCGACCAGGGAGAAGAGGTTTCGACCCGTATCATCAAGGAAGCACTGCAGAAGATCATCGACGGCGAGGACAAGCAGAAGCCCCTGAACGACCAGGCGCTGGCCGAGCAGCTGAACGAGCAGGGCTATCCGGTTGCGCGCCGCACAGTGGCCAAGTATCGCGAGCAGCTGAAAATTCCCGTGGCCCGGCTGAGGAAGGAGCTGTGAGGGGATAGCACTGCCTGTCACCCTTCGACGAGTTCAGGGTGATAGTGAATTTGTGTCTGGAACATGGAAAAAAATGGATGCGTCATGCTGAGCTTGTCGAAGCATGAGTTATTCTCGCCGGGATAATTATTACGGGTTTTTACCACTATAGACATTGTAAGGACTGAAAGATATCATGAACCAAACACCCATCTACACTACCACCATCCTGGGGGTTCGCCTTGGTCGGCAGGTCGCCATGGGCGGCGACGGCCAGGTGACCATGGGGGAAATGCAGCTGAAGAGCAGGGCGGTGAAGGTGCGGGCCTTCGCCGGGGAAAAGGTCCTGGGCGGCTTTGCCGGGGCGGTAGCCGACGCCCTCACCCTGTTCGAAAAGTTTGAGGCCAAGCTGGAGGAGTACAGCCAGAACCTCCAGCGCGCGGCGGTGGAGCTGGCCAAGGAGTGGCGTACCGACAAGTACCTGCGGGAACTGGACGCCTTCCTGGCCCTCATGGACCGACGTAACAGCTATATCCTCTCCGGCTCCGGCGACGTCATCGATCCCGAAGACAACGTCATCAGCATCGGTTCGGGCAGTGGATACGCCATGGCGGCGGCTCGGGCCCTGATCAAGGTCGGTGAGAAGAACCCCAAAACCGTAGTCAAAACCGCCCTGGAAATCACCGCAGATATTTGCATCTATTCCAATGACCAATTGACCATACTCGAGCTCCGATGAAAGAACTGACCCCTCGTCAGATTGTGAGAGAGCTGGACCGCTACATCGTGGGTCAGCAGGCCGCCAAGAAGTCGGTAGCCATCGCCATGCGCAATCGCTGGCGTCGCCTGCAGGTCCCCGACCAACTCCGGGAAGAGATCATGCCCAATAATATCATTCTCATCGGTACTACCGGTGTGGGCAAGACCGAGATCGCCCGGCGGCTGGCCATGCTGGCCAACGCACCCTTCATCAAAGTGGAAGCATCCAAGTTCACCGAGGTTGGCTACGTAGGCCGTGATGTAGAAAGCATCGTCCGCGACCTGACCGAGGTGTCGGTGGGCATTGTGCGCCATGAGAGAGAGGCCGAAGTTGAAGAGAAGGCCTCCGAACTGGCCAACGAGCGGCTGCTGGATATCTTGTTCCCAGTGGATGACACCCCAAAACCCGCGCTTGTAGAAGACGGTGATGCTGACCATGTAGAGGAGTTGCGCGCCCGCCACCAGCGCACCCGCGAGAAACTCCGCGAGCGGCTGGAGGAGGGCGATTATGAAGACCACCTGGTGGAGATAAAGACCCATACCGACAGTACCCCTATCCTGCAGGTGATGGGCCCCTTCGGCATGGACGACGTCACGATGAACCTGCAGGAAATGCTGGGAAATGTCCTGCCCAAGAAGCGCCGCACCCAGAAAACCACCGTTGCCGAAGGGCGGAAAATCTTGGCCTCCGAGGAAGCCAGCAAGCTCATTGACATGGAGGAGGTTATCCGCGAGGCCCTGCAGCGGGTTGAGGAAATGGGCATCGTCTTCATTGACGAACTCGATAAGATCGCCGGTGAGCACGCCACCTCCGGCCCGGATGTCTCGCGGGAGGGGGTTCAGCGGGACATCCTCCCCATCGTGGAGGGCAGCAGCGTGGTTACCAAGTACGGCGTGGTGCGCACCGAACATATTCTGTTCCTGGCTGCCGGAGCCTTCCACGTGAGTAAACCCTCCGACCTGATCCCAGAACTGCAGGGGCGCTTCCCCATCCGGGTGGAAATGGACGACCTGACCCGGAAGGATTTCGTAAAGATCCTCACCCATCCTCGCAACGCCCTCATCAAGCAATATACCGCCTTATTGAGCACCGAGGGAGTGGACCTCAAGTTCGACAAGGCCGCTATCAACGAGGTCGCCCGGGTAGCTTACGACGTGAATATGAGCACGGAGAACATCGGCGCCCGCCGGCTGCACACCATCCTCACTACGCTGCTTGAAGATGTCCTGTTCGATCAGCCCGAGGATAAAACCAAGCAGATCATCATTACCAAGCAGCTGGTGCATGACAAGGTAGAGGCCATCTCCAAGGACCAGGACCTCAGCCGGTATATACTGTAGGGCTAAAATAAATTATAAAGTGCAAAGCGGTTTGAGCGTGTGAACCGCTGGCAAGGGGCTGAGGAGCTCAGGGGGGCGAAGGGGACGGGAACATCTGCGTTCGCTTCTCGCTATCTGGTCTACCCGGTACTAAACAGCTTGAAGCTGCATTCCCGGTCTTTGCTCTCCGCCTTTCGGAGCGAAGGACATCGGATTAGCCTCATTCAGGTTCCACCTTCGACCGTCCCCTGAAACTCCTCCTCACTGATCACACCCCCATCTACTTCAGGACCCAGCCTACACCCTCACAGCCGCGCTTCGTTCATAAGGGGCAGATTTACACTGAAGGATTTGAAAAATCACATCAAGGAATGGTCTGTAATGGATTAGCCGCTGCAAGCTCTAAAGATCAGGTCCAAACAGCTATGGTAACTATTCCACTGAATAAGTTCCTCAATTGATTAATGTTAATTTATGGTTAACTTTTGTATACAATAGTTTTAATCTGCCGAATCGCCTTGGGAGAGACCATGAAGCACCTTTATACCCCACTCGTCATTTTTATGCTCATATCTGCCTGCCAGGATAAGATTACCGTTTATCTCGAAAAAGAACCTGGTGCCGTCACGGGCATTGTTCATCCCATAAACATTCAGGCCACCGTCGGCCTTTACCAGGACACTCTCATTGCCGAAACGACCAGTACGAGTGATGGGAGCTTCCGATTGGAGGACATCCCCGCCGGCACCTATTACCTGCGCATCTCGGCCGAGGGGTATGGGACCGTGGTTCGTGAGGGCATTGCCGTGAAGGAAGGCCAGACCACCTTCGTGGGGGATCTGCTTCTGAGCCGGTTCCCCTGGCCGGTCCGTAGCGTTACCCCCGGCAATGGCGCTTCAATCGATAACGTGGATTTAACTATCATGATCCGGTTCTACGAGGACATTGTCGACGCTAGCTTCCTTGATGCTTTTTCCATCATTCCCGAGGTGGCCAATCTCGAGATCGAAATCAGTTACTATAGTGCGGGAGACAATGTAAAGATCAGTGGGGATTTTGTACGCGGTGCCAACTATACCATATCTTTAGATACCTTACTGGCTACCCATTTTGAACAGCGCTTGGAATTCCCCCTCAGCAGTTCGTTTTCCATTGTACCATTCCGGATCCTGACTGTCAACCTCCCGGGGAGTAATACCCAAAGTCTGGAAATCATTTTCAACGCATTAGTTAAGCACGATAGCCTGCTAGCACACCTGTCTATTGTACCAGAGACACCCGTGAGCTTCGATAGCTACTACGGCCGTCGTTATCGTTCTATCGAAACAAATAGAATCAATCTACGCCCTGATTTAGCCTGGCGGGCTGGCACAACTACTTCCATTACCATTGATGGGAATCTAGCCGAGGAGCGGGGCGCCACGCTGGGAGCTGATACTACTTTGTTTTTCAAGATGGACAGCTTGACCGTTGAAATTACAAAACCCTACAACGGCCAGCACTTCGTATCCCCCGATGCGCAGATAGTGATTACCTTCAATACTTACCTCGATGAAAGTACCATCGCCGGGGCCATTTCTATCTCACCCAGCCAGGCTTTGGAATTCAGTACTGATCAGCGTTATTCATACTCTTCGCTTACGGTATACCCGGACACGCTGATTAGCACCACTACCTATACGGTCATGGTAGATACGGCAATCACGGACTTCTGGGGGGGCAGGATGAGCGCCCCATACAGTTTCTCATTTGCCACCCAATGAGTGTTATTACGGATAGGGGTGCGCGACGGTCGCGAGGCTATAACCTGCTCCGGCCAACCAGCTCCAGAAATCCCTCCTCGCCTAGCACCGCCACGCCCAGCACCTTCGCCTTCTCCAGCTTGCTCCCAGCCCCCGTCCCCGCCACCACGTAGCTGGTCTTTTTACTTACTGACGAGGACGCCCGCCCACCCAGACGCTCAACCAGGGCCTCGGCCTCCTGGCGGGTGATGTGTTCCAGGGTGCCGGTGAAGACGAAGGTTTGGCCCGCTAATACCTTGACAGCCACTCCGGTCGCCTCAGGGGGAGTCACGTGTACTCCTGCCTCCAGGATGGCACGGATCACGGCCACGTTGGACTCGTCCCGGATAAAGCGCACGATGCCGTCCGCAACGATGGGACCCACCTCGTTGATAGCTTCCAGGTCATCACCGGAAGTTGATAGAAAATGTTCCACGCTCCCGTTGAACGCCCGCTCCAGGACCCGGGCCAGGTGTTCCCCCACATTGCGGATGCCCAGCGCGTAGACCAGGCGGGCGAAGGAGGTCTCCTTGGAAGCTTCGATAGCCGCCAGGAGGTTCTCGGTGGACTTGTGCCCCATCCGTTCCAGGTTTACCAGGTCATCATAGGCCAGGTTGTAGATATCCGCCACCGATTTCACTTTACCTGCGGCGACCAGCTGCGCCACCAGCTTCTCACCCAGGCCGTCGATGTCCATGGCTCCCTTGGACACGAAGTGCTGGAACCGTCCCTGCACCTGTGCCGGGCAGACCAGGTTCACACAGCGGGCTACGGCCTCGTCGGGGGGACGATATATTTCGTGGCCGCAGACCGGGCAGGTTGTTGGCAGCCGGTAGGGCTTGACTCCCCTTGGCCGCTTCTCGGTTATCACCTTCACCACTTCCGGGATAACCTCCCCAGCCCGCTGTACCAATACAGTGTCACCGATGCGCACATCCTTGCGGTCGATCTCGTCCTGGTTGTGAAGGGTAGCCCGGCTGACGGTAACACCGCTAACGTTCACCGGTCGAAGATGAGCTATGGGAGTCACCGCCCCGGTGCGGCCGACACTCGCCTCGATGTCTTCTATTATTGTGGTGACCTGCCGGGCCTTGAATTTGCCGGCAATAGCCCAGCGGGGGGAGCGGCTGCGCTCACCCAGCTCACTTTGCAGGCTGAAGTCATTTAATTTCACCACCAGACCATCAATGTCGTAGGGCAGCGATTCACGGCGGGCCTCCAGCTCATGGTAGACTTCAGTGACTTGAGCGATGCCACGACACAGGTGGTATTCCAGATTTACCGGTAGACCCCACTTAGGCAGGATTTCAAGGAATTCCCGCTGATCGGCTAGAGTAAGTCCTTCTATCTCCCCCGGAGCATAGCAATAGATGCGCAAGGGTCGGGAGGCGGTGACACTGGGATCAAGCTGACGCAGACTGCCGGCCGCGGAATTGCGGGGATTTGCGAACAGCGGCTCCCCGGCCTCGGCCCGGCGGCGGTTCAGGGCTTCGAATTCGTCCCGGTGCATGAATACCTCGCCCCGCACCTCCAACAGCCGGGGAATACCGGCCAATGGACGCAAGGCCATTGGTATGGCCCGGATGGTACGCAGGTTGAGGGTGATATCCTCACCGGTGACGCCATCGCCCCGGGTGGAACCCTGAACAAAGCGTCCATCTTCGTAGACCAGCTCCACCGCCACACCATCCAGCTTGGGCTCGGCCACGTATTCAATGACGGCATCGGACTCCAGTGCCCGATGCACCCGCTCATCGAAAGCCCGCAGCTCTTCCTCGTCCATGGCGTTGGCCAGGCTGAGCATTGGCATCCGGTGGCGGACAGCGGCCAGTTCTGACTGAGGCGCTGCTCCCACACGCTGGGTGGGAGATTCGGGCGGGATGATCTCGCCGTGCGCGGCTTCCAGGCTCTCCAGCTCTCGCATGAGGACGTCATATTCCGCATCGGAGACAGTAGGGCTGTCGTAGATGTAATAGCGTACGTTGTGATCATCGATCTGCTTGCGCAGCTCCTCGATACGCCGGCTAACCGGATCAGTCATAGTAGCGCTTCTGGAAAAATTTTTCCGTGGGAGGAACAAGATTGATCACGTAGGGCTTGAGGACACCGTCCCCGCCGGTGGGATAGGCCCACAGGCCGTAATCCCTCAATACTACGAGGAAATAATACGTCAGGACACTGCCCCGCAATTCTTCCACCGGCAGGACATGGCTGTAACGATTGTACTCCCCATGCAGCGGAATTTCCTTGTACGTATGGGAGGAATCATTCCTGAAAACCAGACTTATCGACTCGATTGTATCGGGACTAAAATTGACGAAGAAGTCGATCTGGAAAGGCCGGTCGTTGAGGATGGCCACCGGCGGGTTGTGGAAAAGGGGGCCGGTCAGAGCGCTGTCCGGTACCTGGACCGTAAGAGTATCGGGCTGTCCACCCTCCTGGACGCTGTCGGGCTGACTCACCACTTGAAGACCGTCGTCCTTTTGCCAGGCAATGAGCGGCATGGGGATAATTAACAATAATAGCGATAGGTACCGGCGGATCGGGGCCTTGCCGCTGAGGCCTCTCCGGCGGTCGCATATGGCAGTCATGATGTGATCAACCAAGGGATGGCTCACGGCCCAAAGGTACGCAATCAGAGAGATTGGGGAAAGGGGGAGTTGGGGGGATGATGCATGATGCATTACGGTTGAAGATTTAAGAATTAATCCCTGAGAACTCGGGGAGTGTAGGAATTTATTGCCCCGGTTCTTGGTATTCTTCACGCTCTTGGCGGTTTGGCTTGAACAGACATATTATGGGGCCTAACATTCAGCTGTGATTAAACTCCATCCCGTTATCCTGTTGAAAAATACATATCAGTTAAAGGATGAAAAAATGAACAACAAGGGGTGCAAATTCAATATAAGAACTTCTTCATGGTTCACGAGCCCTTTTTCTTATAAACCATCACGAATAATAATCGGCCTGCTCATGCTTATTGCCATGAGTGCGAATGCCTCTGAGATCACACATCCCCACATTATTGTTAAGGAATCAGAATATGCCGAGCTGCAAGCCCGCGCCGAGAATTGGCCCTGGTCAGTGATGAAGTCGAAGGCCATCAGTGACGCCACCAGCCTGACTTTTAATCCAAGCGACGGTTATAGCACAAAGTGCTACCGGATTCAGGACATCGCCAGTTCGTGTGCGCTGGCGTATATCCTCGATCCGGCCAATCGATCCACCTATGTAAGCAAGGTTGAAACGGTACTGGCCCCCGCAATAGACAATATTCGAAATGTGAAGGAGAACAGCAGCGTCGATGATCATCTGTATAGCGTGACCCCTTCCAGTCCTACTTTCATGGTATACCTGGCATTGGATATCATGT
The DNA here is from genome assembly GCA_020354025.1 of Fidelibacterota bacterium. Taxonomy (GTDB): domain Bacteria; phylum Fidelibacterota; class Marinisomatia; order SCGC-AAA003-L08; family TS1B11. The sequence goes on from CP070638.1 coordinate 1,690,132, forward strand.
ACGATAGCTTGTCCACCGACATCCGGCAAGCGATCGAAGAAGATTGTGACTATATTGCCAGCAACCATTGGGATGCCTGGCGGGAAAGTAAATACGCCATCGAAGGGATTATGGAGCTGTATCACAACGGCAATACGGCTCTTTTCGAGGAAAAAAAGGAATCATATCGCAGCTATATCTTGGAGGAAACTACATCAGATGGCGTGTTTACGACCGGCCCCGGCTATACTAAAAGCAGGCTGTTCATGGACAAACGCATACAGAAAAAACTGTTCATGGACGTCTGCGAATACCAGGGATATCATGAGTTCTACAGTGATCCTAAGTTCCAGAATCTGCATGAATGGATTATGGGCTATATCGTTACGTATTTTAATCGAGCCTACACGTTCGGCGACACACCGCCAACGAAAGACCTTGATCACTGGGCGGTGTCGGTCTTTCGAGCCCCTCGCTTTTCCCGGCGGGCACAGCAATATGCCGCCTGGCATATCGGTACCTTGACGGACAACCTGATTAAAGGCCGTCTGCTGCACTATGTTTTATGTGATTCGATCCCCCTGCCACCAGTCAGACCGCCAAGCAGGATTTTTCAAAACGGCGGGGCCTGGCTGCTGGAAGATTCCGACTCCGACCGGGGCCTTTCCGGGGCGCTTTGGAATATACAGGTCGATCGGGAAAGCCACACCCACAAAGACGTCAATGCCATTCACATCGCCGCTTATGGCGAACATGTAATTCGTAATTCCGGCTACGATGGGTATGGGGAACCGGAAAATGAATGGTCCTGGATCCGTAGTACATCGGAGTCTTCGAATACTGTGATGATAAATAATCAGGATCACTTGATAAAACAGGGTGGCGGTATTACTGAAGGCTTGGTCGGTGGTGACCTGGAATATGCCAGCGGGAGCTCCGGTTATGCGCTGGCAAGCGGCCGTCATCAGCGCAACTTCATCTTCGTGAAGCCTCAGGACGGCAAGAACGGTTATTTTATACTGATTGACGAGGTGAGTTCCGCCTTTTTCTCGACGGTTAAGGCGAACGTGGCCTTGCATCCTAATTCCTCATCCAATCCAACGGTTGTCGCCGATGGGAAGGAATATAAATGGGATATTGGAGGCTGCAATTACAGCGGCCATCCGGTTGCGGTAACGATATTCCTTGGGACCAATCCCTCCGCTGCAAGTGTCAAGACCGGCTACAAAGGCTCTTATGATAGTTGCAGCCGTTATTATGGCAAATACCTGTACTCAACCTACGATGCGGATAGCGACGGTAAAGCCTCCATCGTATCGGTGGTCTTCCCCCATGATGCCTCGCATGTAGTTGCAGATATGAGCCGAATAGTACTGACGGATGCCAGCGGGGCTATTATCAATCATGGAGACTCGATTATAGACTACGCCCTGGGCTCTCAGAGTGACACTGTCGTTACCTATGAAGCTGTTTCCTTCGACGGAATGGCTGCTGTATATCGAAATAAAGGTGCGACCAATCAATTCTACTTTGTGCGAAAGGGCACCCTGTTTGATGACCACTCAATCTCCCGAATCGGGTTTGATTCGAATGCCGAAATAAGCCTGTTTATCGATGATAAGCACGGAAAAATTATCTCACCGGGAACGGAGGTAACCTTCTACTATCCTGAAATAACCGGTGTTAAGCAGAACGACAGTCTGGCTTCCATATTGGAATCGGGCCCTGGATGGATTACGATAAATGTAGAATCGGGGACGCATGATATACAGCTCATCAGCGACGTTATCATCAACTCCGAGGAACCACTTCAGATTGTCCGTTCCTTTGAGCTGCAGCAGAATTATCCGAATCCATTCAATCCCATGACAACAATCCGCTATGATCTGTCAAAATCAGGGCATGTCTCCTTGAAGATCTACAATCTTCTTGGACAGGAAATTGAGACGCTCGTCAACGGATGGTGCTATGCCGGTAGACATGAAATCAAGTGGGCAGCAGAGGGACTGACCAGCGGAATATACTTCTATAATTTGCGGGCAGGTGAGTTCTCGGAAACAAGGAAATTTGTCCTGCAGAAATAAAGCGCGACAGCTCACAGCCGCCTACAATCATCTGAGGTCAACCTGCTGGACTGGCAGACAAATTGAACTTGCCCTCCTGGCTCCCCTCACTTCGAAATACAGGGGATACTTTGTATCGGGGATGAGTTAAGTCCCTTGACGGGCTTTACGGTTCATAACTTATCGCTCAATGATGGAATCTAACAAAAGCCAACCCGGGCGATACCCCTTCACCAGTGGCATCTACCCCGAGATGTATCGGAAGCGCCTGTGGACCATGCGCCAGTACGCAGGATTCGGCTCGGCGGAGGAGTCCAACAAGCGCTATCGTTATCTGCTGAAGCAGGGAGTGACAGGCCTGTCATTGGCCTTTGACCTCCCCACCCAGATCGGCTACGATTCGGACCATCCTATGGCCGAGGGCGAGGTAGGCCGAGTGGGGGTGGCCGTATCCTCCCTGGCCGATATGGAGGTGTTGCTGAAAGACATACCACTGGAGCGGGTCTCCACCTCCATGACCATCAACGCTACGGCGGCTGTCCTGCTGGCTTTGTACGTTGCGGCGGCGGAAAAGCAGGGAGTGCAGCCGGGACAGCTGCGGGGCACGGTACAGAACGATATCCTGAAGGAGTTCATCGCCAGGGGCACCTACATCTATCCCCCCGGCCCCTCTATGCGCCTGGTAACTGACCTCTTCGCCTGGTGCGGTCGGGAGATGCCAGGCTGGAACACTATCTCCATCAGCGGCTACCACATGCGGGAGGCAGGCGCCACAGCCGCCCAGGAGCTGGCCTTCACCTTCGCCAACGGTATTGCCTACGTGCAGGCTGCGGTGGAAGCTGGGTTGGACGTAAACACCTTCGGCCAGCGGCTCAGCTTCTTCTTCAACGTCCACATGAACTTGTTGGAGGAAGTGGCTAAATTTCGCGCTGCGCGGCGTATCTGGGCCGGGATCATGAAGGAGCGCTTCAAGGCCACCGAACCTAGAGCTCAAATGTGCCGCTTCCACACCCAGACCGCCGGGTCATCTCTTACCGCCCAGCAGATTGACAACAATGTGGTGCGCACTACCCTCGAGGCCTTGGCAGCCGTCCTGGGAGGGACCCAGTCGCTGCACACCAATAGTCGGGATGAAGCCCTGGCCTTGCCTACCGAAGATTCAGTGCGTCTGGCACTGCGCACCCAGCAGATCATCGCCCACGAGACCCGCATAACCGAGGCAGTGGATCCCTTGGCCGGCAGCTACTTCGTGGAAGAACTCACCGATCGGCTGGAGCGCGAAACCCTGGAGCTAATTGCGGCCATCGACAAACTGGGCGGGGCAGTCACGGCCATTGAGACGAACTATCAGGAGAGGGAAATCGCCCGCTCGGCCTATGAGTTCCAGCAGGCCGTAGAGCAGGGAGAACAGATCATCGTGGGTGTAAACCGCTTCGTGGCGGACGAATCTGATACAGCCTCGCTTCAAGCCATCGATCAGCGGGTGGTAAAGATCCAGCTGGCCCGGCTTAAAAAAGTGAAAAAGGAGCGGAGTACGGAGGAAGTCCAACAGGCTCTCGAACACCTCAAGAGCGCCGCCCGTAATGACGACAACCTGCTACCCCCCATTCTCAATGCCGTGCGGATTTATGCCACCCTGGGAGAAATCTCTGATGCTCTGCGGGAGGTCTTCGGGGAGCATAAAGCACAGTGATAAATGTAGAGAGCAAGGTTGCCATTTATGCGAAATACCCAGGAGCAAGCCGGGACCTCTTCCCGTGATACATAGTACTCACCACTTATTTCACGCTCTTCAATCTGTGATCTGCATAGAGCGGTAATGAAGTCATGCTGACTATAAGTCTCGTCCAGCCCCGACTGACTACCAGCTTCATCGGCCGGGAGATCACCTACTATCCCTCCACCGGCTCAACGAACACTGATCTGTGGGCACTGGTAGATAGCGGGGAAGCTATGCCAGGCCAGGTAGTAATCACCGATGACCAGCAGTCCGGCAGAGGGCGTCAAGGCCGACGCTGGTTCTCCGCGGCTGGGCTTGGACTGACTTTTTCGATATTCCTGAGCCCGAAGCTCCCCCAGGAACGACTTGGCTTGTTATCCCTGGGTATGGGCGTGGCGGTCGCGGACGCCCTCGAGCTTGAGAATGTGAAAGCCCGGCTTAAGTGGCCTAACGATATCGTCTGGGAAGGACACAAGCTGGGGGGTATTCTGGCTGAAAGCCGCATGACCGATGAGGGGCCAGCAGTGGTCATAGGTACGGGGATCAACGTGAATGAGCAGATCACGGATTTCCCCGAAGAGCTGCATTCTGCTGCTGTTTCAGTGTATATGGTTCTGGGGAGGCCGATCCAGCGGGAACTGCTCCTGGCCTCGACTCTAAACCGGTTCGAAGAATTGTTGAAGGACTGCCTTGATGATGTAACTTCCTTCTGGCAGGAACGGTGCGACCATCTGGGGTATCCGGTACGCTTCGACGGTCCCGATGGCCGTCTGGAAGGGCGTTTCACCGGCGTGAACCCGGCGGGGCAGGGATTGATCGAAATTGGATCAGAAATCCACGAGTTATCCGCTGGTGATCTTGATTTGAAACCCGAATGATCGTCATAAATCCGGCTCTGTATCCAATGCTGAAAGGAGAAGCTCATGCTGCTGGCAATTGATGTAGGGAATTCCAACGTCGTTCTGGCCCTGTTTGATGGCGAGACACTGGTGGAGAGTTGGCGCCTGCACACCAACGCCACTCACACCGCCGATGACTGGTGGATTGCTGTCAAGCACCTGGCGGAAGATGCCGCGGTGGATATTGCCACAATTGATGGCGTTGCCATTTCCAGCGTTGTGCCGGTAGTAGGACAAGCCCTGCTGCAGATGTGCCAGCGCTACCTGCGCATTGAGCCCCTACGGATTAACGCTCATTTGCCCCTGGAGCTGGGATTGAATGTGAAGGACCCGGACTCAGTTGGAGCCGACCGCATCTGCAATGTGGTGGCCGCCCGGGAGGTTTATGGCACTCCCTGCATAATCGTCGACCTGGGTACTGCCACTACCTTCGATGTGGTCGATGAAGCCGGGCATTTTATAGGCGGTTCCATCGCCCCGGGGGTGGAGACCAGCGCCAGTCGTCTCTTCTCCGGGGCGGCTCTACTGTCTGCCGTTGATCTGAAGTCGCCTGAGACCGTCATCGGTAAAGACACGGAAACCAACCTGCAGGCTGGCATTATATACGGTGTTGTGGATCAGATTGACGGTATGCTGACCCGAATCCGGGAGGAAACCGGCTGGAAGGAAATGAAGGTGGTACTCACCGGCGGACTGGGGGAATTAATCGCTGGCGAGCTGCGCAACACAGTCACCTATGACTCGGACCTCACTGTCAAGGGTCTGCGGCTGATTCATGAGCAGTGCAGGTAATTGGAACCGCTCCCGCGCAGTTGTTACTCCGCATTTTATAACGGAAAATCAGACACCCATAAAGTATCAAACGAATCCGATTACCCTCGGTGATTATTGTATAATAGAGGAGAAGCTTTTTTTCGTTGTCGTGTAATTTATGATTTGCGTCTTATGTGTTCGGCATCTTATTTTTGGATAAGAATATCTCATTATCATGCTTTATTCCAAATCAGCTGAATATACTATTCAGGCCATGCTCTACCTTGCCGAGAATGAGGGCAAAGGTCTGGTGATGGTCAGTTCCATTGCAGAGGCTTATAATATCCCCAAGCATTTTCTGGCCAAGCTGGTTCAAACGCTCACCAGGAACCATTTAATTAGAAGCTACCGGGGTCGCAACGGAGGTATCGAACTGGCTCGGCCCGCCGAGAAAATCACGATACTACAGATTGTCAATGCTATCGAGGGACCACCGCCTGAGAAGGAAATGTGCGTGATTGGGCTGGATGTCTGCTCGGACGATGTGGTCTGCCCGCTACATAACCAATGGCAGCACATCAAGGACCTGATGCATGACACCCTTAACAACCAGACGCTGTTGGACCTGGTGGTAGGAATTCGTCAGAAACGACAGGAACTGGCAAAAGTTCTCCGGGAGTCGGAGTTACAGGAAACGCTCACCCTATCATAAGCAAGGCATCTGGAAATGGCGCTCTATCGAAAGATCCTGCTTACCACAGATTTTTCCGACTATTCCAAGGTAGCTATACCTCACGCTGTTACGATAGCCAAGCAGTTCGATTCTGAACTGCTGGTGCTTCATGTCCTGGAACCCCTGCTCACACCGGTGGATTTCGCGTGGGGACCGATGGCCTTATCTGAAGACTGGGAAGAACAACGGGCTGAACACTCTGAGAAATACTTAAATGATTGGATCGTCAGTGAATTGCCCACCGACATCAGCGTGAAGCCCATACTGGCCCATGGTACTCCTATCAGGGAAATACTCCAGACCATTAATAGCCATAATATAGACCTTGTGATAATGGCAACCCACGGCCAGACCGGCATTGCCCATGCTCTCTTTGGAAGCACCAGCGAAAAAGTAGTCCGTCGCAGCCCTGTGCCTGTCCTAACAGTAAGAAAATCAAAAGACCACGACGCAAAATAAATCCGACCGGGACTTACGCTTTTATCGGGAGTTCTGGTATACTCTTTAGAAATGCGGTCAGGGATAGCCAGCAGGTTTAATCTGGATAAATAGGTACCTTTATCCTATTTTTATTTTTAAATTCACGTCGAGCCTCAGATATTTTTTTATATGATAAGCCTGACGAAGGCTGATCTGTCTGTAGCAGTTATTTGAAACAAAGGCCGGTATCTTTATTAAGCACCAGGTACTGACTGTCCTCCCTCCCTCTCTCCAAGTCAGGGTATTCAAACCCTGTTCCTTCGTGGTGGTGAATTCGTCTGGACGGCATCCCCAGGCCGTCGCGTAACGGTTATATCGGGTGTGAGCGAGGTATCGGCCCTCCTTTTTGCCAGACACGGTCTCGGACATCTCCTCTAATCTAAGCAGCCCTATTACTATAACGAGATCGTGTCTGGCTTTACTTTAAATGATTACCCCGTACTATCGGCTAATCCTTTTATGGCGGGCTCGGCCTGCGAATTGATAGGCAACTTTTTGCCCTTAAATATAGTCTAATAGGTAGACAGCAAATAGCCGGGCTGACCTGATTTCAGTCGGCATTGTCTTTAGTCACTGTTTATTTGAGGATAAGGTCATGAGACAATCATCTTTGGAAAATAGCTACCCTTACCGTATTCGAGTGATTATCCTCGGCATCGTACTCATTATAGCGATAGTGCTCTTCGCCTTCCCGAGATTCCGCTCAAACCAACCGATAGCTGCGGTTTCCATGTTTGACGAGGTCCTGGAGGAGATAAATATTCCTGAGACACGCCAATTCGACCCACCACCTCCCCCTCCGCGTCCTTCTATTCCGATTGAATCCGAGCGGGAGGACTTTGCGGAGGATATAACCATCGAGGAAACCGCTCTCGATGAGTATGATCTCTGGGAAGTTCCCCCTCTGCCCGATGATGACGCGGACAGCAGGATCAAGTTCATTCCCTACGATGAGCCACCCGTTCCAATCGGCGGATTCGCGGCCATCAGCGAAAAACTGGTCTACCCCCCAATGGCCAAGAAAGCCGAAATCGAAGGAACCGTTGTTCTTCAGGTTTTTGTGAGTGATAAGGGTCTTGTGGAGGACATGGTGGTGCAGAAGGGCCTGCCCGGGACCGGGCTTGACGAAGCGGCTGTCCGGGCTATTAAGCAGGTTCGTTTCAAGCCGGCCATGCAGCGCGATACTGCCGTAGGCGTGTGGATCGCCATCCCCATCCGATTCCGTTTAACTATGCCCGAAACTCACAGCTGACCGGAATCTTCCGCCAGCTCGAAGGCGTAGCGATAATCCTCGTCCCGGCGATAAGCATTGTCCAGTACCTGGATGGCGTGTCGGACTGAGGCTTTGATCCCCGCCTCACGTAAACCCGCCTGCAACTGCAACTGACAGCCGGGATTGCCGGTAACCAGTACGGCAGGATTCACAAATCGGATATAGTCTATTTTACGGGCCAATACCTGGCGGGATATGTTGCCGTGCACCAGGCTGTAAAGGCCGGCGCTACCGCAGCACATCTCGGCCTCTGGCAGGGGTGTCAGCTGCTCGCAGGCAAGTTCCAGCAGCCGGTAGGGCTCTTCAGTGATACTCTGGGCATGGTGTAGATGGCAGGGTGCATCGTAGCTTATTTTCTCGGTCAGTTTATAACGTGGTGGGCGGGTAATATGAGTAGCCAACCACTCAAATACGTCTACCACTGGGAGACCATCCCCATCAGGCCAGAGTGACGTCCGCAGCTGGGCGCCGCAACCGGCAGCGTCAACTACCAAAGCCTGGGCATCAACATTCATGAAAACGTCCCTGTTCCGGGCCAGCAGATGTTCCGCTTCCTTTTCCAGACCGGCGTGAACATGGAGAGCTCCGCAACAGGTCTGACCCTCGGGTAGAGCCACATCGAAGCCATTCCATCGTAGAATCCTTGCGGTGGCGGCGTGGACTTCGCCGTACCAATGATCCATTACACAGCCAGTAAACAGCGCCACTGCACCTTGGTGCTGATCATCTGGAGCAACGGCGGGTAGTTGCGGTTCCCGTGCTCGGCTGAAAGCATGATTCGGCACTTTCGGCAGCCCGGCCAGCTGAAATCTGAGAGTTGGAGGTAGTAGACGCAGAGATCGGACCAGGCGATCCAGACCGGTTCTCTGGACCAGACGCACCAGGGCAGTGATAAGACCTAGCCGTCGCCGCTCAGTAAACCATCGTAGGAGCAGACGCTGAGACCAGCCCAACGGCTGGACTTCCCGCCTCTGGTAGCTGCGGGTCTTCTCCAGCAGCTGGCTGTAGCGTACACCGGAAGGACAGGCCGTCTGGCAAGCCAGGCAGCCCAGGCAAAGGTCAATATGATGATAGGCTCCGCCGGTGTCCGCGGCGGAGTCCTCGTCCAGGTATTTCATCAGCGACAATCGTCCGCGGGGGGAATCGGCCTCCCTGCCGTTCACCATATACGTGGGGCAGGACCCCAGACAGAGCCCGCAATGAACGCATTCCTGAAGGAGGCGATACTCTTCGGGAGAAAAAAACTGGTAACCGCTCACCATTGCTCCACCGGCAGGGGGCCGAATATTCCGTCCGGGTCCAGAATCTGCTTCACCCGCTTACTGAGAACTATGTCTGCAGATAGGCTCTCCGGTGCCGGAAGCTTAACCGGTAGATCTTCGGTCATCGGTCGGATCCGGCCGCCCTTCTCCGCTACGGCGGCCAGGAGGGATTCCAGCGGAGACCGTTCCTGGATCTCGTTGAGCCGGCCTATCCGAATAATACCCGCAGCAGGATAGCAGGTCAGCTCAACATCTAGTGAGTGTAAGGAAGTGAGCAATTCCGGGATTTGCGTCGGTAAAACCTGGATCTGGATATCACTCTTCAGCGCCTTCTCCTGCCCTTCCCTAGCTGGGATCTTGGCTACGACAATAGTTTCATTTGAATCAACATCGGCTGTGCCTTTCCACGTGGCGACGTCTTCCGGCGGGAACCGGGTCATGCCGTCAAGCCGCCACCGGCCATTCACGAACTCCAGGCGGAGTGCCTCCCAGGGCTCGCCCCTCCCCGATGGATGGCTGATTCTGCAGGACTGCTGCCAGATGACCACCAATTGATCGGGATTGTCGGCCTTTAACGATACTATCGTTGCCGGGACCGGGAGTGGCAGCAGCCGGAACGAAACCTCCACCATTGGCCCCAGGCCATCTCGAGCACCTATATATAAAGGAGCCAGCTGGTAGCCGGATGCGTTTCTCACCACCCGCGCTCCAGAGGTGACCTCTCTCCCCTGGTCGTCCAGCGCGGTCAGTCCTACGATCCAGTCCCTGGCGCTGCCGTAGCGGTGGCTGAGCCAACTGAGAGAGTCGTCTCCCGCCAGATATTCCGCCAGGGATAGGTCGCCGCCGCCGGGCGTGTCCAGAGGTAGCCACAGCTTCTCCGCCTCGACAATGTCTTTGACGGCGTTCAGGGTCAGGCCGGTTTCCACGGTCAGGATCATGTCCGGGGCATGGAAGGAGACCACTCTATCCAGACGGGACAGGTCCCAGCGATAAGTAGCCTGGGATGAGCCGATGGTCACCTGCCGGGAACGGGCCTTGACGATCAGCTCACCCACCCGGCTCCGCTCCCGCGGCTGGAGCAGGCCTCCGGGATCAGGCCAGACCGAGGTAGTAGAGGATTCTGTTGTCATTCCCCAGCTCCCGGTGGGATGGATGCTGCCGATCCGGTCTCGCCATCCTTAGCATTGTTGGGGAATATCTTGCCGGGATTCAAGCAGCCGCCAGGATTGAAACCATCCCTCAGCCGGATCATGTGGGCCAGGTCCACCGCAGAATACATCTGGTCGATGTAACCGCGTTTTTCGACTCCGACGCCGTGTTCGCCGGTGATGGACCCACCCATCTCCAGGCAGGCTAGCAAAATATCCCTGGAACAATCCATCGCACGCCCGGGCCCCTGGGGATCGTCGGAGTCGAAGAGGATCTGGGGGTGGATGACGCCATCACCGGCGTGACACATGTTGCCGATCCGTAGGCCGTATTTATCACCGATCCGGTAGATAGCTTGAAAGATGTCGGTAAGCCGGCTGCGTGGCACGACGCCGTCGTTGGTATAGAAAGCTTGCGTAATCTTGCCCAGGGCACCGGCGGCGTGCTTTCGGCCTTGCCACAAGCGCAGGCGCTCTTCATCGGTTTCGGCGGTATAGAAGGCCGCGGTACCCTGCCCCCGGCAGACCCGGGCTACAATCTCAGCCTCTCGTTTCATAAGCGTTTCCTCGCCGTCCAGCTCGATGATCAGCACCGCCGCCGCATCAGTGGGAAAGCCGGCTTTGAGGTGGGCCTCCACCGCCTGGATGCACAGGTGATCAATCATTTCCAAGGCGGCAGGCAGTACACCGGCGGTCAGAATCCCCGAAACCGCGTCAGTGGCGTCAGCTACCTTCGAGTAAATCGCCAGCATAGTGACCACAGCCGGGGCCACGGGCACCAGCCGAACGATGATCTCCGTGGTGATAGCGATGGTGCCCTCGGTGCCTATCAGAAAGGTGGAAAAACTCGGGCCGGTAGATACGGGAAAGGGGCCGCCGAGGGTGGCCGTCTCGCCATCCGGGAATACCACCGTCTGGCCCAGGACGTGATTGTGAGTAACACCGTATTTCAAGGTATGGGGACCTCCGGCGTCTTCCGCCACGTTGCCTCCGATTGTGCATGACACCCCGCTGGACGGATCCGGGGCGAACTCCAGGCCATGGCCCCGGGTCTGGAGGTTTAAATACTCGTTTGTTACCCCTGGCTGGACGACGGCATAACGGTCATCGGGATGGACAGCCAGTACCCGGTTCATGCGGCTCAGCTGGATAATCACGCCCCCGTCACAGATGGCACCCCCGCTGAGGCCGGTCCCCGCCCCCCGGGCCACGAATGGAACACCGGCCTGACAGCACACCTTGACCAACTGGGAGACCTCATCGGTGGAGGCGGGATATACCACGCAGCCGGGGCGGGCGGTGTGGAGCCTCAGGCCGTCGGATTCGTAGACCAGCAGCTCGGCCGGACCAGTCTCAACCTGCTTCCTCCCAACGATGCGGCGCAGCTTCTTGATCAACGAAGGGGGTATAGGCATAGAGAAAGTTTCAGTCGGGAATGATGGAACTCAAAGGAAAAAGGGTGGGGGATGGGCCATTATTACCTCAGAATCCATTGCTTTTTGCCTGGCATAGTAGTAGCATTAGCATCGCTCACCCGTTGGATGAAACCGGGGCAGCGGAATAAATGGCTGCAGAGTGTAAACCTTTCCAGTCTGGTGTACGTCTAGAAAACGGTATGACTTGAATATGGATAGCCATGAGCAACGTCTTGTCCATAGGTTTCGTGAAGGAGATGCGGCGGCCTTCCGGGAACTGGTTGAACGCTGTCAGGAACCTGTTTTTCAACTGGCCATCGAGCTGACCGGTGATTGGGACGATGCAGACGATTTATCGCAACAGGTGTTTATCAAGGCCTATCGCGCCCTACCCAACTTCAGGGGAGAGACTAAGATAATGTCCTGGCTATATCGAATAATGGTGAATACACACATAGACAACGCCCGTAAAAATCGCGCTCTAGGTTGGCGGATTAATCCTTCCTCCCCGGACGAGGACCAGTCTCAAGCGGAGCCGTATATCACCCACACGGCCGATGACAATCCCGAAACCCGAACTGCCTCCCATTACATGCAGGATCATATCAACCGGGCCCTTGAGACCCTGGCCCCCCGGCAGCGCTCGGTCTTTGTCCTGCGCCATTACCACGATCTGTCGCTGAAAGAAATTGCGCGTATCCTGGGTCTGTCAGTGGGTACGGTGAAAAGCCAGCTGTTTCGGGCTATCCAACGCATGCAGAAGGAACTGGCCTTTTACAAGGCGGAACTCGGCTTGGAGGAATCCTCATGAGTAGTTGCAGCAGATGTCAGAAAATGATGGCGGGAGCGCTTTATCAGGAACTTGCTCCCCACCACCAGCAGGCTTTTGATGCGCACCTGGCGACTTGCCCCAATTGTGCCGAGGAGTACCAACAGCTTTTATGGACCCTGAACATCATGGACCAGCGGCAGCCACCTGCAATAGATCCCGCCTACTGGGAAGGTTTCTGGAACCGCCTGTCAGACCGCCTGAAACCAGACAGAAGGAAGGTATTCCGGCCCGACTGGCGCAGGTGGTTCCCGCCGGTGACACTTCCTGTCCGCCCGGCATGGGTATCGGTGGCGGCCGCGGTACTACTGATCGCTACCGGGGTATATATCGGGCGATCTATCTATCTGGGCCAGCCGAATGGCCCGGCCGCTGTCACCCGGGCCGAGGTACTCGACCCAGCTGTCATTGCCGAATTCAACGGCATGCTGTCACATTACCTGGGGCAGTCCAGAAGCCTGCTGCTCGGGCTGGAGAATTTCGATACCGGGTATGACGATCCGGCCCTCCTGGATTTCCCCCGGCAGCAGATGATGTCCTGGGAGCTGCTGGTGCAGGGCCAGGAGATCAAACGCCATGCGGTTGCCTCAAGCGATCCCCGGCTCCAGCATCTGGTGAACGAAATCGAGCGCGTTCTGCTTCAGCTGGCCAATAGCGAAGGTGAAGACCTGGAATGGACTATCCGGCTGGTACAGGAAGGTGTGGAACAGAATGCCATCCTGGTGAAGATCAATCTGACCGAACAGGAACAGGGCGAGGAGGTTATCGAGGAAAGCAAGTCCTTGCAGGGTGTGAAAAAATCAGCCCTGTGGATATAATTTAGGAGGATATTGGAAATGAGCGATCAAAACCATTGTGTAATACCTGGTACAGGTCCGAAGAACAGGTACCTGTCGTTGCTTGTGGTCACTTTAGTTATAGTGCTGCCGCTGCAAGCCCAGGTCCCAGGAGCACCCCGGCCTCCCCGAGAGGCTAGAGTAGATACGGCAATCCAGCTATCCCCGGCTCCGGAGATTTATGTTTTTCCGGATCTTGAAGATGAAATTATGTTGCCGGAGCTCGAGTATATTGAGGAATTACTCGAACAACAGGAGCTCCAGCGTGAGTTTCTTGAGGAACGAAGATTTGAGGATGCGGTAAAGCTCCAGGAGGAAGCCGCCCGGGCTCAGCGGGAAGCCGTCCGGGCTTATCGTATGAGTACAAGACTGGCCGAGACGCCGGAAACCCTGGAGGCCTATCAGGATGCCTATGGACTTATCCTTGACCAGAGATGGAAAGAGGCCCGCAATGCCTACGAGGAGTTCCTCGAGAAATATTCGGAAAGCCGGTACGTCGATGACGCCCGCTTCTGGATCTGCTACTCAATGGAGCAGGCCGGTCTGTCTCCCGAGGAGGTATTCAGGGCCTATCACAAATTCATCCAGGAATTTGCCAACAGCAAGTGGCTGGATGACGCCCGGGCCAATCTCATCCGGATCGGCCGGGACCTGGCGGCAAAAAGCAGGAAGGCCAAAGCCGAATACGGTCCTATCATCGAACAGCTCGAAGAGGAATACAATATCGAGGTGACTATCGCCACTCTCGACCGGCTGAGTTACCATAGCAGCAAAAATACACTTAAAGCTGTTTTCGGGCTTTATGATCGCACTAAAAACGATGAGCTGCGCAAGAAGATCGTATATGCCCTGAGGCGCTTTGATGATAAAGCGGTGTTGGACAAGCTGGGAAACATAGCTCGTAATGATCCGAATCCGGACATCCGTCAGGCGGCCGTTGAAGCCATCGGCAGGCGCGGAGGCAAAGAGGCCTTCGAGATACTGAAGTCCATCATCGAAGGTGAGGGCACTACGGAGGTTAGACAACAAGCGATCCGCTCCTTAGTGCGCCGTCACTTGCGGCGGAGTGAGAGTAAGGAGGCAGTTTCCCTCCTTCTGGAATTAGCCCGGAATGACCCCCATGTTAAGGTACGCACCGAAGCAGTCTCGGCCCTGTCCCGGATTACTACTTCCGATGCCCAGGAGGCATTGATCATGCTTCTGGAAGGTAAATAATCCTGATGATGTCATCTATATGGCTAATAAACGGACCGCCATAGTCTGTCAATAACGCAACTCCCCGCCGGACTAGCTCACCTGCTGCGGTTCAGCAGTTGCATATACTGCACATCCATCTGCGATTCCCGCCGTAGGTAAAATCCTACCGCCAGTCCCGCGACCACCGTTACGGTTGCCGTATATATTAACACCATGATCGGTGTGATGGTGGACAGGGCAGGCAGGATCAGCTCGCTCAAGACCGGGATTTGCGATATATCCGGGAGCGTGAAGTCCCGCAGGGCTGTGATGCGGGGCAGCTCGGGCAGGCTGAGGCTTCGCGTCGCATTCGTTAAAATGTTATATAGACCAGATCCATAGCGGATAGCCACCCACAGGAAGCCAGGAATCAGGGCGAGCACGGGCGCCAGCCAGCGCAGGTCCAGAAAGGAAGGGCGCTCCTGCAGCGCGGGAATTGCCCGCAGCCGGGCTTCGAGGCCGGGCGGCAGGTCCACCTGGGCCTCCCGGAAAACCTGCTGGAGTTCATCAAACGGTTGCTCCTTCATGTGGAACTCCTTTCCTCCGGCCCCAGGGTCTGCGCCAATGCCGCCTTGGCCCGGTGGAGGTATGATTTAATGGTCCCTAGTGGCATGTTCATGACAGCTGCCACTTCTTCGTACGTCAGCTCCTGGAAATAGTGCAGGGTGACGGCCAGCCGCTGCTTGGGGGGCAGCTGCCCTACCGCCCGGCGCAGCTGCGCGTGCTGCCAGCCGGACTGGTAAGTCGCCCCGGGATCGACCCCGGCGGTGTCGACCAGCGCTTCCGCATCGAACTCCTCGTCCAGGCCCGCCGGGCGTTGTTTACGATGGTAATCGTAGCAGACATTTTTCACAATGCGGTACATCCAGGTACTCAGCTTAGCCGTCCCCTTGAACTTGCCCAAGCCCCGGTAGATTCTGATAAAGGCGTCCTGGGTGGCGTCCTGGGCCAGAATTTCGTCGTCCAATGTAAATAATGCGATGTTATACATGGCTTTCCCGTGGATCTCCACCAGTTGTTGAAAAGCACCGTTCCGATCACCCGACCGGAATTTATCAAGGATTTCCTGGTCGGCGACCACTGTCATCACCTATAAGACCTCCTTACAATACAAATTGTTGCACTTCCAACCTACGGGCCAGGAAAAAAATGTGCAACAATTTATTCGGCTGCCCCGTCTTACGGGCAGAAAGGAGTAAATATTATGCTTGATCTTGTTCCAATCGTAGCTTTGCTGTCAACGTTTGGCGCTGCCGGTGTCATTCTCGTATTCCTTATCGTTTATAA
This sequence comes from Fidelibacterota bacterium, assembly GCA_020354025.1. Classification (GTDB taxonomy): domain Bacteria; phylum Fidelibacterota; class Marinisomatia; order SCGC-AAA003-L08; family TS1B11. The sequence continues at coordinate 1,706,045 of CP070638.1, forward strand.
TTACAGGAAGCGGCAGCTGCAGGGGCAGGAGATCCTGGCGGCCATCGAGAAGGGCATAGACATACCTTTCCCGCCCCCGAAGAAGCGGAACTACCTGAATCTGGGGCTGGTCTGGACTTTCGTGGGTGTGGCTTTTACTCTGGCCCTGTGGTTCTCTGCCAGGATTATGGAAGCAGCCGCCTGGGGGTTCCTGCCAATAGCCCTTGGATTAGCTTTCCTGCTGATCGCTCTTATCGAGGGAAAAAAGAAAGCCAACGAAGGCGAAGAAGCCTAGATCACCTGCTGAATTTTGACAGGGGCTTCGCTCGACCGGTTGACTGCCGGTCACGGGCGGAGCCTTGCCTTTTTCCCTCGTAATCGCTGCGGAAGGCCATAATTTCCGATGATAAGTTTCTGTCTAAACAAGCGCCAATCTGACCGGAGTAATACCCATGTCTCGTCGCTCTCAACAGAAATTCATTCGTACCTGGCACCGCCGTCTGGGACCCATTATCGGCATCCAGCTGCTGCTGTGGTCCCTGGGAGGCATCTACTTCTCCTGGATAAACACCACCGCTTCCCGGGGTGATGCCGACATCACCTTGGCGCAGCCGGTGAACCTGAAGTATGAGAACTACCTGGCCTCCATTGCGCCGCTGATACGCAACAGCCAGCTGGCGTGGGTGCAGGATATCCAGCTGGGCAAGCTGCTCAACATCCCCGTCTATCGTATCATCCAGGACGACCGCCACACCGAGACCTACAACGCCATTACCGGCGAGCAGCTTTCCCCCCTCGACCGCGCTACCGCCGCGGCGGTGGCCAGCGCCGACCTCGCTTCCGAAGTGCAGGTTCACAAGGTAGAGAAGATTGCGGAGCAGGGTGGCGGGTACCGGGGACCGGTCCCCGCCTGGAAAGTTACCTTCGATGACTGGAAAGCCACCACCGTTTACATCAGCGCGGGCACCGGCCGAGTGACCGCCCGCGGAAATTTCCTCTGGCAGATCTACGGCTTCCTGTGGTGGCTGCCCTTCGGGAACGACCCTGCCGGTGAGCAAACCCGTGTCTGGATCATCCGGGCTACTTCCGTCCTGGGTCTGGTGACCATCGCTTCGGGCTTTTTCCTGTGGTACCTCACAACTCCCCTCAGCCGGCAAACCGGAAAGAAAAAGAAAAGCCCCCGGAAAAAATCGAGAGCGAAAACCCGATGATCACTTCTTTACTCAGGTGAAGCTAGTCTATAGGCTATAAATCTTCAATTAACAAGCTACAATCCCTGGCACCCTTCCAGCTCCACCAGGGGAGCTCCTTTCTCCACTGCGTCGCCCGGTGAGACGTGCACAACCGCAACCCTGCCGCTCTTAGGCGCGGCGATCTCGTTCTCCATTTTCATGGCCTCAAGGATCAGCAACTGTTCTCCCGCGTCAACTTCAGCTCCCACTGCTACGGCCACAGACGTGATCAGGCCGGGAATCGGCGCCGTTACCTCGCCGCTGTGATCGCTCGTAGCGTCTTTCAAGCCCAGATTCTCAATGATCAGGTCCAGCTCATCGCGCAGGCGCACATGGTAGGTGCGCCGGCGAAGGTCCACCAGGTAGCCGTCCCGGCTGGGCCGTACGGACAGGTGGTGGGACCGGCCGTCCACCAGGAGAGAATAGGAGGATTGAGAGAGCTGCACCAGATCCAGTTGGGGTGCATGATCGGCAATCTCCACCACTGGCTGCCCGTTCTCGCGCCTCATTTTTAGACGTATGTCGCGGTCACCGACGGTGGCCAGGAAGATCATTGCGACACCTGTCTCTCCCGGCCTAGGCGCACCCAGTCCGATTTAGCGGATCGGGAGTCGGTGCGGTCCGAAGTTGTCGGCCTGCGGGCAGCGGCGAACAGAGCGGCTCCCAGGACCGCCGCTTCACCCAGATGATTTGTCTCCTCTTCCGACCAGGATACCAGTTCGGGCAGATAATCGCTGATGAAACTGGTGCAGTAATTGCCTTCCATGAAAGCCGGGTGGTTCATGACAGCCATGCAGAAGGGGACCGTGGTCCGTACTCCGATTATCCGTAGCTCCTCTAGAGCGCGGACCATACGGCGCACCGCCTCCGGGCGAGTCCTTCCCCAAGCGCACAGCTTGCCCAGGATCGGATCATAGTAGGGGGTAATCTCCAGCCCTTGGCGGATACCGTGATCAAGGCGTACGCCCATGCCGCTGGGAGCGGATAGCTCCAGCACATTGCCGGTTGAGGGGGCGAAGCTCTCAAATCCGTCCTCGGCGTAGATGCGGCATTCGAGGGCATAGCCCCGGGGCTGGATGTCATCCTGATCAAACGATAGGGACTCTCCCGAGGCTACTCGGAGCTGCTCGGCCACCAGGTCTAGGCCGGTTACCAGCTCCGTTATGGGGTGCTCCACCTGCAGGCGGGTATTCATTTCCAGGAAATAGTAATTCTGGTCCCCGTCGACTAGGAACTCCACGGTGCCGGCACTCAAATAGTGGCAGGCTGCGGCGATCTTGACGGATAGGGCACTCAGCTGCTCCCGGACTTCGGGTGCTATGAAAGGTGATGGTGTCTCCTCGATGATTTTCTGGTAGCGGCGCTGGATGGAGCATTCCCGCTCGCCCAGGCTAACAACCCTCCCATGGCTATCAGCGAATATTTGGATTTCCACGTGATGGGGCTGGCCCAGCACTTTCTCCACGTAGACCCGGTCATCGGCGAAGGCGCTGGCAGCCTCTGACCGGGCTCGCTCAAAAGCCGTGGGGAGTTCGTCGGCTACGGTCACCACCCGCATGCCCTTGCCGCCACCGCCACCGGCCGCCTTGATGAGGACTGGGTAGCCCACCTCCGTAGCGGTCTTTTCTGCGGCAGCCAGGTCAGTCACAGGCTCTATACTGCCGGGTACGACGGGCGCACCCACCTCCAGGGCCAGTCGCCGGGCTGCCACCTTATCACCCATCTGCTCCAGAGTCTCCGGGCCGGGGCCGATCCAGGTCAGACCGGTATTCAGTACCGACCGGGCAAAACCGGCGTTTTCTGACAGAAAACCATAACCGGGATGGATGGCGTCTGCGCCGGTGCTGCGGGCCGCTTCCAGAATATTGGTCACATTCAGGTAGGATTCGACAGAAGGCGGCGGCCCGATGCAGATCGCCTCGTCAGCCATCAGCACGTGGGGAGCGCTGCGATCAGCCTCGGAGTAGACCGCCACCGCCGGAATATCCAGCTCACGGCAGCTGCGTATCACCCGCACGGCAATCTCCCCCCGGTTGGCGATGAGGAGCTTTTTAATCACTTCACGTTGAGTTTAGGGACAAGGACTGGGGAATGCAAATCTAAGGGGAAGTATGCTTTTCTGGCGCTTATGATCCCCCTGTCTCCCGCTGCACCAGGGTCTCCACCGCCTCCCTGAGCCGGTAGGTGATAGCATAATCCGAGTCGTGGAAGCCGTCCCAGGTGCAGGGACAAACCCCGATACCGGTGCTGGAAATGAAGGCCTCGTCCATGCGGTTGACCTCATCGGCCCGGACAGGGGATATATCCACCTCCAGTCCCAGGTCGTTGGCCAGCTCAAGGATCAGATCCCGGGTAACTCCCGGCAGGATACCCAGGGACACGTCCGCTGTGCGCAACGTGCTGCCCTGGACGAAAAAGATGTTGCGGATGGCGCACTCGGTGACCAGCCCGTCCCGATTCACAAACACCGGCTCATACGCGCCCTGGGCTACCGCATCCCCGATAGCCAGCATATTCCCCAGATAGGTCATGGACTTGAGGGCTGGGACCATACGGCCGATGGGATAGTTGTCCTCCTTGATATAGACGACCTTTACCGGCAAAGTAAGCTCAGCGTCGGCGAATCGGAATCCGATATATAGGTTGGAGGGTCCCTGGTGCTTCCAGGGCACATTCTCCAGGGTTCCCCGGGTGCACATAAGACGCAGGAGGGTATCCCGCAGGTTGTTCAGCTCTACCGCCTCCTCCATGAGGGCCACCACCTGGTTATCCGGCAAGGGGAAATCGATCTTGAGGACCTTCATCCCCTCCCGCATTCGTGCCAGGTGCTTGTAGGGGCGGAAGATGGTGCCGTTTGCTGCCCGCAGGGTCTCGAACAATCCGTCGCCATACCAGAAACCGCTGTCCATAAAGGGGACGGTGGCTTCATTCAGACGCACCCATTCCCCATTGATGTATACGATCGGGTCTTGGAGCGCAGTTGGTCGTCGTGGTGACATATCTTTATGCCTGCCAGTCAAGGCGGGTAAAGTTAATGGTATTGCGGTTGGTGATGGCGTAGGAAAAAATCCCTCTCCTGATGAGATTCTCAGGAAAATCCTTTGATGCTAGCGATTTCAGCGAAGCTGTGGTACGGCGCCCTTCAATACGGTCAGTGATGACCGACGCTTCGGGCGGAGACCATTTGAGATAGGTTCCCGCCAGACTATACACATTGAGGATGACATCCTCGTCCCAGTCGGGATTGAACCGCAGCTGCCCGCCCTTCAGCCCGAAGTGATGACTGCTGGTACAATCCTGGGAGTTGTATACTCCCAGGTGCTCCAGCTGCGCGTGGAGCTGGTCTCGCATGCGTTCCTCGAATCGCTCCGAGTCTACCTGATAGAACAACCAACGCCAGTCGTAGCCGGGAAGGCGTTGCCGCCAGCTGCGGCAGTTATCGCCGTAATGCTGGTAGTTGATCCAGCTGGAATCGGCATGGAGCACCAGCAGCCGGGCTAACAGGTCCCGGCGAAGGGGAACATTGTGCAGCCACAGGAGAAAGACGATGGTAGAGAAGGGATATTTACTGGTAAAGGCATCAGCGCCTATACCCGCCAGGAGGTTCGGATTACAGAGGCAGCTGAGCGAGGTCGGCGTGCCCCCGGTAAGTGTTAGAATGTGGTGCCCCAGGGCCGGGCAATCCGGCCAACAGATATCAAGGTCAACCCAGACCAGCCGATTCCTTTGTTGATCGGTCATGGTTGAGAGCCAGAGGGTAGCGTTGTCGTAGTAGCCGGTTACCTGCCAGCCCAGGTGGTGATGCAGGAAAGCCGCCGACAGCAACCCGTCCACATCGGCAGAGATCACCATCGGCCGGTCCCGGTCCTGCAGCCAGGGAGAGCGCTGGAAAACCTCCTCGCGGCTCAACGGCGCGACGGACATAGTCACCAGTCAACAGTAGGATGGTTGGTAGCGGGACCATCACCCTTGCACAACACCAGGATCCGGTCCACGGCGGTGGCCTGCCCCCGGGTCTCGTTCCAGATTTTGGTAACCTTGGCGCTGTCGGCGATGGCGTCAGGTACGATGTCCACCAGGCGCAAACCGGTTTGCTTGGCCACCGCTTCCCAGACCGCTGCCGCCAGGTTAATTGGGGGTTCTCCCTTTTTTGCCACATCGCCGATGACCAGGGCTGCTACCCCGCCGGACTGCATGAGACGCTCCAGCTGCCGGATGGTGTCCCCCATGAACTCCAGGTAGGCCGGCAGGGCGTGTCCGTCGTCCAGGTTATGGTCAACCTCCGTAACAGGCACGTCCAGGAACCACAGCCGGATCCAGTTGTACAGCCCGTACTTGATGACCTTCAGGTACGGTGGTGATGACATTACCAGTTGGATAGATCCGGACGGGATCACCTCATGCAGGTGGCGTACGTCTTGTTGATAAGCCAGGCCCCTGACTGGCGGGCGGCCCCGGCGGTAAAGCCGCTCTAGACGGCGACGCGTGTTGGTGAATACATCCAGGGGCAGGTATTGTAGCCCTTTATCCTGCACGTATTTGCGGATGTAGTCGGGGCTCATACTGAAAGTGTTGGGCATGTCGATGCTGAGGTAGATGGAATCGGTTCCGCTCCGTCTGTACTTGCCGTGGAGTATGCCCAGAATAGTTGCCCGGATAAATATATCCTCCCGGCTTTCGGTAAGGGCTGTTCGGAGATAGGCCAGCTGCTGCAGGGTATCGGGATGAAAAACAACGGTGATGGGATCGCTCCGCCCGGGAATCGCCGTAGCACCTCTCCGGCAGCCCTTTTCCAGTTCCCTGAGACGTGCCAGGACCGTCTGCTTTGCCGGGGGATCCACTTTGGCATGTGAGAGGACATAGGCTAGCGGATTCAGGTCATTGGCGATACCGATCCGTCCCTCCACGCAGGCCTGGGTAGGGGTCGTGCCCCGCCCGCTGAAAGGGTCCAGCACCCGGTCCCCGGGGCGGGTGAAACGCTGGATGAAGTAGTGGGGTATGCGCGGCGGGAACATCGCCATGTAGCTGCACATGGGGTGGAAGGGGTGCCCCCAAGACTTGGAGATGCGTTTCCAGTCCGGCTTGATGGGGGGCCTGATGCTTATAGAAGCTGTCTGGATCACGGGCAAAATGTAACTCCTGGCAGGGCGGTGGTTGAAGTCGAAAAGCATGAGCTGCAGGATATAAAAAAACAGGGGCACCAGTTGGCACCCCTTTATTCTGTCAAGCCCTGGAGTTGTTCGCTATCGGAGAGTCAACCCGACGCCGGCGTTGATGGCTGAATACTCACCCATATTGTAATCGACATTGATACTGAGTAGCAGCAGCTTTATGCGCAGGCCCACTGTGGTGCGGAAACTGTTATCTCCATCAAGCGAAAAATCCAGTATGTTTTCACCGGTGTCAGGATTATCGACCTTTACGTCGATAGACGAGCTCTCAAGCCCGAAGCCACCGTAAAGCGTTAATACGGGGACACTCTTGCTGACCTGCAGGTTAATAATGGAGTTCTGAGCGGTGATAAAACCGGCCAGGTCCATATTGGTGGCATAGTACCCAACGGACACGGCTGGAAATACGAGCGGGATGGTCGGTATGAACTGGTTCAGCCCTATTTTCAGGCCATACCCACTGAAAGACAGATCTTCACCAGAATCTCCTAATGGCAATGTAAATCCCCGCAGGGTCAGTTCAGTATTTAAAGGCAATCCAAGGGAAAATTGAGGCATGGGAATGGGAAGGAATGAGAAATCGATACCCTTCGGGGTATACAGGGTAAGCTGGCTAACGGAGCTGCCAATCTCGGAAGATAGCTGACTTACAACAGCGGATTCGAAACCGAGGTCTAAAAGCTTGGTTTCAACAGCTGAGGAAGCATAGGTTTCACTTGGCTCGATCACATAACTCTCATTAGCCCCGAAAATGGTTGCCGATACTCGATCTTCAGCTGGATAGAGGCTGGCACCACTCAACGGGATATTGATAAGCCTGTCGGTCATTCCAGCAGGTAATGGTATTTCCTCGGGAATTTCCAGAGGCATATTAACCTCGTCCGGTATGTAGAAATCGTAAGTCAACGCTGCCTCGGGGACCGTTGTCATTGCTAGATTTATAGTGACGTCAAATCCGAGGATTTTATGTGGCCTTGCCGTATGATAGGTTCCCGAATTCATACTGGTGCCGAAGGCCGTGGAAAAGGGCCCCAAATAGCCTTTAGCATTCGTAGAGACTAAATCCTCGAGCGTTTCCTCTATGCTCTGGCCTCCTGCGGGAGTCGCCAGCGACACAGCCATAATCGGTATCATGAGCCAGGTGATGTAGTTTTTCATGGTGTAAAGCTCCTTCTCATTTCGGTGTTCGACAGGTTATTTAAAAATCTCTTGCTAGCATAATTGGCGTAGTGAATCTCCTCTCCAGCTGTATGCAGCCTGCCTCAGTCTCCTAGATGGGTTAATTCTATGATCTTCACAATTGAAAAACAAGTTAATTCCTCAGCTATCGGTTTTGATGTGCGCTACGTCAAATATTGCTTTTTCGTTCAATTCACCAGGATCAACCGCTCCACGCGTTCCCAGCGCTGGTCGGATCCGGCGTCTCTGGCCCGAAACAGCAGCACGTATTGGCCAGTCCGGTAACGCACCTGGTCCACGCTGCGGGCGTCCCAGGTAACTACCCCCGCCCCCGGTATCGGCCCCTCGTTGAAGATCGTGCCCAATCGGCGACCTGCCAGGTCGTAGATCTCCACCAGCAGGTTGATAGCGGGAAAGTGCGTAACGTAATTGATGGCCAGGATGGACTCCGGCGTATTCAGTCGTAGTGGGTTGGGTTCCAGCGTGAGCTCTGTTTTATGGAGATCCAGCAGCACGGAGTTTCTCCCGCCGGCGGTATGACCTTGTGGCGCGGGGGATATTACCCAGGAGGTTGCCTCCTGTGATGGGGCCGTGGGACTTACTTTTTCCAGCGACCTGCCCGCGCTAGTCAGCGCGAACAGACCGTAATCCACCTGGTCGATAACCACGGCGTTGGGATCAAGCAGGACTATTTGGTCGCCGGTATTGTTAAGGGCCGGAAAGTCCGGTACGAAGATGACGAAGATATCTGGCAGCCATCCACCAATCCCACCGGTCGAATCACTCGTGATTACCACATAGCCACCCGACAGGAGGGTTTGTTCCGGTAGACCCGTCGAATTGCTTTGGTCACAGATATGCCAGTCCTTCAGATTGACCTCACTGGTGGTGGTGTTCACCAGCTCCACCCATTCCGGTTCGCCGGTCAGGGGAGTATACATGATCTCATTCACTGCAACGGATAGATCGGATGCGGCAATGGGCACCTCGATCTGGAGGCTGTTGTTGGAAGTGTCGTAGTCATCTGCCACCGTCAGACGGATTGTTAAGGGATATAGTCCTAGAATCCCGCCCGGGACTTCCCAATCGAATGGGATTACACGGCTCTCACCCACTGATAGGGACGGAACATCCGCTGCCGCTGTATCCCCGGCCAGAAGCTGGCCTCCCGCCTTAGCCAGACCATAATTGGTAACGGTTGCCGTCATAGCAAAGCCCCTTGGAGCCGGCACTGCCTGCCAGTCTAGGGCGTCAAGACCGAGGTCTGTTACCTGGCCAGCCACTGAATTAAGGCCGCCGGGCGTGCCATGTAGCGATATGCTGGAGCGCCAGTTTCCGGGCAGCGTACAGTCATCCGGGACGACCTTCTCTAGGGAATAACCCGGCACGATGTCCTGTTCCCAGCCCATCATATCAACTGTATCTCCAAGGGCGTTGATTAGAAACAGGGTGTCACCAGCGTTACCCAGGCCGTTGCCGATCTGGTTGTCATCAACAAATAGAATTAGGGCGTTGCCGGGGATCAGCTCATGATAGGATCCATCGGTTGTGTCATAGTCAGTCTCGAAGATAACGCCATAAGCCCCGGGTTCCAGTAAAAGCCGGTCTCCCCGAATTGGGTCCGGCTTATGGTACGCATAGAGATCTGCGAGGGACCAACCGGTAAGGTCGATCACGGTATCGCCCAGATTAACCAGTTCGACAAACTCGGCATCCTCGGAATCTTCGTGGGGATGAAACATCACCTCTGAAATCACCATCGGCCCGCAGAGACTCGACGCCGCCAACAGCAATCCCATAGTTGTCAAAAGGGTATAATCCTCACATATGTAATAGATGACACGCCAATCAATGTACGATACTGGAATCAGATTGACAAGAAATCATTGCCCGGCGGTTTTGCCAGCAAGGCCAGGCGGATAATTTAAAAATATGGATCAGCCCCGACTTGGTGTTGGCAATAGCCTTGGGTTTTCGTATCTTTGGAAGTAATCGGATTAATCTGAAAAGGCCGAAAAGAAGTAAATGGCTGTCAAAAAGTATCTCCCTGATACAGTGGAGATAAAATTACTCTCCGGACTGATGGTCGGGACTAGGGCGGGGTGTTCTATCCGATTCTGGATTCTGGCCGTCTGGTGTTTAATCCTCGGCCCGGGTGCAGCTCTGTTCGCCCAGGATGCTGAAGACACCACCGCCGTATCCTCGGAATCCTCCTTGCTTGAGCAGGTTTATGAGCATCGCATTTCCCTGTTTCAGGACAGCCTTTTCCTCACCCATGAGCAGCTGGATGCCGCCAACTTCATGGTTCGGCAGTTGGAGCAGCGAGCTGATACTCTGGCCGATTCACTGGTCACCGCTCAGGACCAGGTCCAGCAGCTGGCGGATAGCCTATTCCGCCTGTTCGTCCTTCATGACCGGGTTGTTATCGAAAACCGGCAGAACTTGGAACGCTTGAGCATTCTGAGTGATTCAATTGCCCAAAGCTATCGACGGGAAAACGAGCTGCGGGCCTTGAACGATTCTCTACTGATAATCCTCGCTAGAACCCAGAATCACCTTGCCAATGTAAGCAGCAACCAGAAGGCTTACTCTGACACAGCGGCTGCTTTGAGGAATACCCTGGAAGCCCTGCGACGTGAACTGACTGTCAGTGAAGAACAGGTCATGGGCATGTATGAGCAGCTTGAAGGTGCTATGTATTTTCCCGAAGAGACTGCCATCGATTCCGCAGTGGATGAGAGGTTGGTCAAATATCTGCGGGAGCTGGTGGATTATCGGCTGGAGACTGCCGGACTGGTCCGGATGCTCCGGGCAAGGACGGATGAAAGCGAGATCTATGTCTTTAAGCTGGATGAATTCCGTCAGTATCTGGCGCGGGCCGCTTTACTGGGACACACACCTGAAGCCCTCAATCTTCTGGCCAGAACTTATGTCGAGCAGGATGATGCTGTCCGGGGAATCCTGGCCTACCTGAAGACCGTCTTTATTTATCCCGAAACAGAGGCGGGGCTCCAGGCCATGGGGCAATTAGAAGATCTGGTTGAAAATGACGGCGCGCTGGGAAAGCTATACTACGAGGTCGCCCTTAATCCCGATTCCATTGATGTCGGCGAGGAAGAATACTATCGTTTCCTGAATTACCTGGACCACGTTCGAAAACTGCCGAATGTCACTGCGAGGGAATGGTTTATTAATGAAGCCCGACAGTTTCTGGACCTGTACCCCGGCATATTCCAGGCGGATGAGGTACTTCTATGGATTGCCCAGGCTTATCATGCGCAAGGACAGTATCACAACGAAATCCTCACTTATGCCAAAATACGTCTGTTGCATCCCTTCAGCCGTATCGTCCCTCGCATTACCTATGCCATGGCGGAAGTAACAACCGATAATCTTAAGGAATATACAACAGGTGCAACACGGTACGAGCTTTTCCGGGAGGAATTCCCCAACCACGAAAAAGCTCCCCAGGCTCTTTTCGCTCAGGCTGATATCTATGAAAATGAATTGAGGGATTACCAGCGCGCAAGCGATCTATTTCGTGAACTGACGGATACCTACCCTGAAGACGCACTGGCTCCCGTCAGTCTGTTCAGGCTTGCGGAAATACTACACCTTAGACTAGCCTCACCTACCGGAGCACTCGCGGTATACGAAGAAATTCTCAAGAGTTATTATCAGGAACCTGAAACGGGTATCCCAGCCCTTGAGAGGCTGGCATCAATATCCAGGGATATCAGGCAGTATGAAGCAGCGGTGGTCTACTATCTGGACATCCACCAACGATATCCCGAAGCTCAGGAACGGGCCGTCGCAGGTATTCTGCAGGCAGCGGAGATATATGAATCACAGCTGAAGAACCTCGATGCCACCATCCACACCCTTCACCTGATACTGGACAACTACCCCGACTACCCCCGTATCAGGTCCGTCCAGCGAAGGATTCAGAAGCTGCAAGATAGACGGGGCTGAGCAGACCACCATAAGTAGTCGAACGCAGACAGCCCCGGGTTTTCCCCGAGGCTGTCTACCTTCATTGTTCTTGCGACGTCTGGAAGATTGCCTGGCTAGCGGCCGGACCAGAGCTCTGTTCGAATCCGCAGCTCCATACCAGGCTTGAGCCGGCCTCCGTTGGAGCCGAGCATTTCCTCGTTGTCCCAGAAAATCACAATCCAGGCAATCTCATCACCGTATTCCTCACCGGCTATAGTCCACAAGGTCTCACCCTGCTCCGCTACATGAATAGTATAATCGTAATCCCAACTGATTATCTCATCTACGGGTTTGTACAACTCCAGCTCATGGTAGGGATAGATTAGGTTGGGATCGTCACCAATGCGCTCGCGGTTCCAGTTGTAGATGCGGCGCCATTCGTTGGGATTACCATATTCGTTGTTGGCAATCTTCACGAGGTAGTCGTTATGCCTGATCACATATATGTATGAACCACTGTCAGCGGGGAATCCACTCGGCAGCTCCTGCTCGACATCCACCGGCTCTTCACGGGGAACGACAAGCGGTTCAGCGGGCTCTTCCTCTTGCATGACAACTTCTTCCACCACCTCTTCCGCTTCTACCGCAATTTCCTCTTCGGCAACCTGCATTTCTACGACCTCTTCAGGAGCAGGCGCGGGTTCCTCACTCTCTGGAACGGGTGCTTCCTCCGTCGTCTCTGAAGCGCAGCCCACCAGGGCTAAGGCGCAGCCGAGTAAGAAAACGATGAATTGCGTCTTTTTGATATTCATACGCTGGACCCCTTTCTTTTTCATCTCTTGTATTAATGAAAAAAAACTAAGACCAAATCCAAGTCAGGGCTCTATACGAATCCGCTAATGTTCCCTGGCACCAGATATTATTCTCTAATCCCTTTATCGGTACTCTCATCAACTTCTAAATATAAGAACCCCCAAGGTTCCTAAAAAGTATTAGATTTACATTCTTATTAGATAGCAAATTATACAGCCGTGCTGTCTTCTCATATCAGTAATGGGTATGACATACCTGGCAGGCGACACTAATAACATAACTTTTTTTCTTAAATACTAAACACTCAACAGGGCAATGGAAGGATTTCAGCGGGTTCAGACTTCAGGTGGTATTACTGAATATCGGATGACAAGTAATGATCTGGCGGTTCTCCTTATGGAAGATCACTCGGCACCGGTTGCAGCTTTTATGGTAACCTATCGGGTGGGCTCCCGTAACGAAGCCATCGGGTATACCGGCTCTACCCACCTTCTGGAGCATCTGATGTTCAAGGGTTCCCATAATTTTAGCAGGGAGCACGATAATTCCATCTGGACCCTGCTACAAAATGTAGGCGCCCGAATCAACGCCACTACCTGGCTGGACCGGACCAATTACTACGAGATGCTGCCTAGTGAACACCTGGAAACAGCCATTAATATTGAAGCTGACCGTATGCGGCAGGCCCTGCTCCGAGACAGTGATCGCCAGCCCGAAATGACAGTAGTACGCAATGAATTTGAGCGGGGCGAAAACGAACCCTGGGAAGCATTGGATAAGAACATCTGGGCCACCGCCTACCAGGCTCACCCCTATCACCATTCCACCATCGGCTGGAAATCTGATATTGAGGGTGTTTCCACCGAGCGCTTGCGGCAGTTCTACGATACTTACTACTGGCCCAATAACGCTACTGTAACGATCATCGGCGACTTCGATACCAGGCAGGTCCTGTCCTGGATCAAGTCCCACTTCGGTCAGTACCCGGCCGCTCCCCACCCCATTCCCGAAGTGTATACAACCGAACCGAAGCAGGAAGGCCCGCGTCGGTTTATTATCAGACGCTCCGGGGAGACCGGCATTCTCGGAATCGCGCATAAAACCCCGGAGGGGCGGCACCCCGATAAATACCCGCTCGCAGTATTGAAAAACATCCTGGGTGCCGGGAAAACGAGCCGCCTTTACCGCTCCCTGGTGGATAAGGGGCTGGCTACTTCCACCTTCATAGCGGACCATCCCTTGCATGATAACGGCCTCTTGATCACCTACGCTTTCCTCACCCCCGGGATTGATCACAAGAAAATCGAGCGGATTATCCTGAGGGAGTATGAGAAGGTGAAGGCGAAGAAAATAACCAAAAAGGAGCTGGACCGGACAAAGACCATGATTAGAGCGGAAGTAGCCTACAGCCGGGACGGATTCTTTTCTATTGCGGCATCTCTGAATGAAGCTATTGCAATCGGCGACTGGACCTTCTATACTACCTATCTGGACCGTCTCAGCTCCGTTACAATTGAGGACGTGCAGCGCGTAGCTGAAACCTACCTGTTAGAAGATCAGAGCACAACCGGCTGGTTTGTACCTGTTCCCGCAGTAGACGAGACCGGTGATTCCGCCGGCTCGGCCAAACCCGCCGCTGTCACTGCCGGTCCCCGGGATTACCGGCTCGAATGGAACAGTCGGCTTTCCACATCCGCAAGTAATACACTATCACCGATGGCAGGAACCTCCAGAATCAGCCTTGCTCCCCGGATAAGTGATGGGGAGGTTACCGGAGGCCTGCGCCTGGTAACCATGCCTACAAGAGTGGCTGACGTGATAACTATCGTCGGCAGTCAGTATGGCGGAGATATTTTCAGTCCAACGGCTAATGACCCTACTGCCGTTATCACTTCCAGCATGCTCGATCAGGGGACGAAAATACGGAACAAGTTTGCCATCAGCGGCCTGCTCGAGGCAGTAGGAGCCCGGATCAATTTCACATCTGACGACTACCGGGTGAGCTTTTCAGCCTGCTGTCTGAAAGATACCGTGCCCCTGGTGGTGAAACTACTGGCCGAACAGCTCCGGGAGCCGGCCTTTAATGAAGCCGATCTGGTCTCCCTGAAAAAGCGGCTGGTAGGCCATCTGATACGTCAGGGTGAAAATACTGATTACCGGGCTCGCCTGAGGTTCAGCCAGCTCCTCTACCCCCCCGACCATCCCAACTATGTGCCCCCTCTGGAAAAACAGGCCGCCGATGTGGAAAATATCACAGCTCCCCGCCTGCGGGAATTCCACGACCGGCACTATGGTCTGGGGAGCATGGCCGTTGTGGCTGCCGGAGACGTGGACCGCGCAATCCTGGAAGACAGCCTTGCCCGGCATTTTGGAGATTGGCAGAAAATTAAACTCACGCCACCATCGTTGGACGAATGCCGCGGATATCGGAATACTCCTCCCAGCCAAGAAGTAGTCACAATGGAAGACAAGACCAGCGTGGACCTGGTTCTGGGCCTCGTGGTGGGCATCGACCGGGAACACCCCGATTACCTGCCTCTCAGTATGGGCAGCTACATCCTTGGCGGCAACTTCTCCGCCCGACTCATGACCACCGTCCGTGACGAGGAAGGACTCACGTATAGCGTAGGCTCCTCTATCAGCGGTGCTAGTAATGGCAAGGATGGCTACTGGTCGATCCACGGGACCTTCGCACCCGAATTGCTGGATAGAGGCCAGGCTTCAATCCTGGCTCAACTCGACAGGTGGGCGGAGGAAGGGGTAACATCCGATGAGCTCTCGGTGAAAAAAACCACGCTGACCGGCAGCTACAAAGTTGGCCTGGCCACGACTTCCGGCTTAGCCACTACCATCCTTGATATGCTGGAGCGGGGGAAGGACATTGATTACATCGATGAATATGTGGAGGAGATCAATGCCCTGGCTCTGGATGAAGTGAATGCAGCTATTCGCAGCTACATTAAGCCTGAGAATATTAATACAGTGGCCGCCGGGAGTATTGACCGGTGTTGGAAGCCCCTGACCGGCAAATGAATAGGCCAGCAGGTCGCAGCGGGTAATAGAAGATTCAGGATAAGCGTAGGCCTAGACCCAGGAAAAAAAACAGGATACCCGCCATCTGCATCAGGTGGTAAACGGCGTTCCGGTCAAAGGTCCAGATGAGGGTGAACTTTACGTTTACCAGCATCATAGCGGCACCAATCAGTAGCGTGGCTACGCCGGCTGCCAGGAATCCGGCTCCCGGCAGGGCTCGGGTAGCCGCCAGGTGAAGGTACAGGACAAGAGCGAATACCAGGAGCACTGCCAGTAGAGCTGTAAAGGCCAGGATTCGGGTAGGGTACATCCGGGTAACCAGGAAGAAAACCAGCGCCAGCCCCGCTACCGGCCAGCGGAATCCGCGAGCAATCTCCCCACCGAAACCATCAGTTATCACTGCCAGGCATAAAGCGGCCATCAGGACTGATATGCAAAAATAGACTCCCGTATAAGAGGCAGGGCGATTAAAACCATGATGAAGCCCCCCCAAAATGGCTGCGATACCGAGACACGCCAGGGATGCAATCCAGTAGGGCAGGCTGGGATAAGTCTGGGGATTTATGAATAGGACGACTGCCAGGACCAGAGCCTCCAGGCCCAGGATAAAGTCGGTGATAGTGGTCGTCGGCTCGTTGATCATTGATAGTATTTACTGCCGGGCGGGGTAATCCTCATCTACGAAAGAAGAAAATTACAACCGGGGAAGAACTGTTGCACGTCTCGACGCAATTTTTTTTAGATTACGCCCGGATTATGCGCGCATTTGAAAGGAGATCGTGTCCTGCTATCGACATTCGCTAATTCTTCCCAGGGCAATTGGATCACCCGGAGCATCATCGCGGCCTACCTCGCCCTCCTCATCGGGATCTGGGTGAGAATAAAATTACTTTGCGTCAGGGTGGCACAGCCCATAATTCATGGCATATAGATGAGCCGGGTAGAACAACCCCCCACTACCCTCCTGCTGGCCAACGGTACCGTTTTCCGCGGGATGTCCTTCGGTGCGCTCGGTGAAACCACCGGGGAAGTATGCTTCAACACCGGCATGACCGGCTACCAGGAGGTGCTTACCGATCCCTCCTACGCCGGCCAGCTCGTAACCATGACCTACCCCCACATCGGCAATACGGGCATCAATCCCGAGGACGTGGAGTCGAGTCGTATCCAGGTGGCGGGCTTCATCGTCCGCGACGGTGTCACTACTCCCTCCAATTGGCGCATGACTCAGCCGCTCCAGGAGTACCTGGTTGAAAACGGCATCGTGGGTATCCAGGGCATTGACACCCGGATGCTGGTGCGCATGATACGCTCTGAGGGGGCTATGAACGGCATCATCTCCAGCGAAGACACCGGCCTCGACAGCCTCAAGGATAAACTAGCGCAGGTACCCGCCATGACCGGGCTGGACCTGGCCTCAAAGATCACCACGGAGAAACCCTACCCCTGGGGCAAAGGTGCGGGCCGGTTCAAGGTGGTGGCCTACGACTTCGGCATCAAGTGGAACATCCTCCGCATCTTGGAGGACCACGACTGCGCCGTAACCGTAGTTCCGGCCCATACGCCCGCAGGTGAGACTCTGGCCTTGAGTCCTGATGGGGTATTCCTCTCCAACGGCCCCGGCGACCCGGCTCCGGTAAAGCCCGCAGTTAAAGCCGTACGGGAGCTGCTGGGGCAAGTCCCTGTCTTCGGCATCTGCCTGGGACACCAGATCCTGGCACTGGCCCTGGGAGCACAGACCTACAAGCTCAAGTTCGGCCACCGGGGTATCAACCATCCGGTGAAGAACCTGGAGACCGGCCAGGTGGAGGTCACCAGCCAGAACCACGGCTTTGCCGTAGACGCCGATTCCCTGGACGAATCAGTAGCCCGCTTGACCCACCTTAACCTGAACGACGATACGGTAGAGGGACTGAGGTGCCTTAAGTACCCGGCCTACTCGGTGCAGTATCACCCCGAGGCCTCCCCCGGTACCCACGATTCCCGTTACCTATTTGAAGAGTTCATCCGCATGTTAGGAGATTAGACGATGCGATTCGCTGCTGTTTATGTCATTATAGTGGGTATGTTCATGACCGGATGGTGGACCTTCATCCTGGCGATTGGGCAGGTACCCGAGCTGGAGACGGAACCGATCCGGCTCGCCTTTCACCTGGCAGCCGAATTCCTGACGGCGATACTGCTCATTGTAGGGGGCATCCTACTGCTGCGGAACTCGCGCCGGGGAACCCAACTGACCCTGCTGGCACTGGGAATGCTGCTGTATACCGTAATCGCTAGCCCGGGCTACTTCGGCCAGCAGGGGCAGTGGCCCATGGTAATCCTGTTTATTGTGCTGCTGGCGCTGGCGGTTGGAAGCGTGGCGGCTGTCCTGTGTCCGAGGCCGGGGAAAGGGAACAGCTAGCCGCTAGCATAAACTCGGCCACCATGCAGCCCTTGAGGCGTGTCCTGAGAAATATTGAAAGAGTAGTTGAAAGGGCTTGTTCTCAGCTCTGAATCCGCCGCCGGGCGGATGACGGATCTTTCTGTTCGACCGTGTGATAGATTCTCTTCCCCTCTCTATTCGTGAGTTAGAGCGCTCCGCCTTCCTTACCTGACAGACTGCGGGCACGGTGACGGTGATCCTCGACTGAAGTAGTGGAAGGTATTACTTCTACTACTTTGGTATTCTGTTGGTCAGGCTGATTTATTACTTGACATGGTAGTGGTCATGTGATTAATATGGGTGGGCGGTCACCCACTTTAATTAAGGAGACTTGTTGTGGTTCGCTACAAAGATAATGAGCACGAGAAGATCAAGAGTGAGACCCGGCGGTCGCTGCTCGATGCGGCGATAGTGGAGTTCGCTCGTGAAGGCTACGAAGGCGCGAACATCAACCGAATTTCGCAGGCGGCGGGCTTCGCCAAGGGCACGATATACAACTACTTCGATAGCAAGCGGGCGCTCATGATCACATTGATCGAGGAGACGGCCGGTCTGCATCTTGAATTCATTACCGAGCAGGTCCATCGGCATGACGATGCCAGCCGGAGGGTGGAACTTTTCTTTAACGCGGGCTTTGCCTTCGCGTCAAACTTTCTCGCCCATGGATTGGTGATGGTCAACAACCTGTACGGCCCAGACACGGAGTTCAAACAGGTGATGTACCAGGCATACCTGCCCATGTTCGAGCTAGTTGGCAAAGACATAATTGCGCTGGGTATTTCACAGGGGACCTTCCGTCAGGTGGATCCGACCCACATGGCGAGCATGCTGATGATGATCTACCTGGGAATCGCGTCGCAGGTTAACGAAGAGGGTAAGCCTTGGGTGGAAGCGGATCAGGTAGCCGGATTGGTGTTGAATGGCCTGCTGAATCAGCCCCGCGCTCAGAAAAATAAATCGCATGTATAAAAAAGGATCAATAACCGTGAATACCTTGATCGTGCACTTCTCAAAATTTGGCAACACGCAGCTGGTCGCCGGGGCCATCGCTGAGGCACTGGAGACCACAGGATCTGTCCGTGTCACCAGTCTGGAGCAGCTTACGCCCTCTGACCTGGCTGCTGTCGATCTGGTCGTGGCTGGAACACCGACCCACCGCATGAATATGCCGGAGGCCATCCGCCCTGTGTTCGAAGCCTTGCCCAAACACGTTCTGCGCGCCACGCCGGTAGCTGCCTTCGACACGTCCTACCGGATGTCCGCCCTTCTGTCGCGCTTCACAGCGGCAAAAAAACTTGCTCGAAAATTCCGCAGACTGGGAGGGAAAATAGTCGTTCCGCCCGAGACTTTCCATGTGGAAGGGCGCGAAGGCCCGCTCTTTGAAGGAGAGCTCGAACGGGCCCGGGAATGGGCCGGGGCAATCCTTGAGCGCATGCCCGTCCCCCGGACTGATGGAACTGAGATGGTCCGGTCTTCAAAATGAAAATCAACGCTAATCATGGAGGTTAAGATGACGACCACAATCAACCGCAGGGAGTTCATGAAGCTGACGGGAGCCACGGTGCTCTGCGCCTGTACCGGTGCTGTGGGGTTCGGTGGGTGTACTGCTATCTCCAGTGCACCACTGGCACCGGAAGGTAGTTATCACCGGGAGGAGGATTGGGGCATACTCTCGTTGGCCGAAGTGGAGGAACTCGAGGCAGTCGGGGGAGTTGTCAGGGTCCCCTTCGCTGACGGTCCCGCGGCGGGCGTTCTCGTCGTACACTCCGGTGAGGATGCCTATCACGCATTTGCCAATCGTTGCACCCATAACGGGAAGGAACTGGACTACCGGCATGAGAAAGGGAGGGTGCAATGTGTCTCTGGTAAGTCGCATTTCGACCTCCAGGGCGATGTGATCAAAGGACCGGCCGAGGGTGCCCTGCGCAGCTATCCTGTGCAGCTGGAAGGTGACCGACTGGTCATCCAGCTGGCATGAGATCAGTGGATTTCACTGTTGGCAGCCCGGTTCACTCGCTCCGGGAAGATCCGGCCCCGGTACCTGAAGTTGATTATGTCCATCCTGAAATTCAGATTGGTGACCTGTAATGAGTAGGCATTTCTTGTATTTACTATTCGTAATATTCTTCACTTCCACTCCGGCTTTGATGATGGAACCGACCGCAATCATTGATGGGCTCGCTGTGTATCGGGTAGGCGATGGGGAACCCATCTTCCTCATGCCCTATCCCCATGCCTCGGTGTCAGCCTCGGCGGCGGAGGGCCCGCTGGCCGATATTCTCATTGAGACCGGCCGGTCAGTGATCACTTTCGACCCGCCGGGGGCCTTCCGTTCTACCCGGACACCGACAGTCAACCTTGACGAAATGCTGGCCTGCACCTCAGAGACGCTTGATCACTTCGGGATCGACGAACGGATAGATTTTATTGGCCATAGCATGAGCAGCTTCTGTGCCTTGGCTTTCAATATTGAGCATCAGGAAAGGGTTAAACGACTGGTCCTGGTTGGCAGTACCTCCGGGTGGCCGGCGGTTAGAAAGTGGGGATTGCCCCGAAACTGGAAATGGTGGAAAGACTGGGAGTACTGGCAATGCATGTACCTGGGAACCAGGATCGTCCTGGGGTTGGGGAATCTGGCAATTCATAAGAAACTGGACCATCTGGTCGCTAGCGCCTCCTATGTGGATCAGAAGTACGTTCATGAAATGAAGATCAGCAGGGAAGATCGACGCGAATCCCTGCCTGCCAGGAGCGTCTGGTTTGATCATCTCCGCAAGGGGAAAGTAGACTATAAGGGGAAACTTCACCTGCTGGACCTGCCGGTCCTGATCTGTGTCGGGAAATATGATCCGCAGACCCCCGTGGTGATGAACCGGGAACTCCACGATGGTATTAGAAACTCGGAGATCATCATCTTTGAACATAGCGGCCATAATCCCTTCGTCGAGGAAAAAGAGCTCTTTACGGACGTCCTGAGGACCTTCCTGGAACGGGAACCTGCTGCTCGGTGATGTCCTCGTCGTTGTACGAACGATCCGATGGCGGGATAAGGATTTTCTGCACCTTTGTGATCCGGACATCCTAACTTCAAAGGTGATCCAAAGGATAGGGGCTGCTCACTCGCCATTGGGATCGTGGAGGAATTCTGCGTGATCATGAGGGCTGAAGATTCGATAGATATCAAAGTATCATCAGCCTGACTACCCCCGATCAATCACCTGAATTATCAGATCACAGAAAGGAATAATCAATGAAGTCATTGCACTGGAAGTCTGTCTATCTGGTTCTTATGTTGAGCTTGTTCGTTCTTGCGGGCTGTGATACCAAGGATCCGACGGCGCCAGAGAGCCCACTCGATACGCCCTACTCCGTCGTCATCGATACGGCTGATTTCCTGGATTCCAATATCACTGGTAACGCCTGGTTTCCGATATCGCCTGGCAGCACCTATGTCTTTGAGGGTGAGGATGAAGAGGGGCTTACGATTCGGGTTGAAGAGGAGCATCTCACGGACAGCAAGGTCATCATGGGAATCACCTGCGTGATCGTGAATGCCAGAGAGTATGAGGATGGGAATCTGATCGAAGATACCTACGACTGGTATGCACAGGACAAAAGTGGCAACATGTGGTATTTCGGTGAGGACTCCCGCGAAATGGAGAACGGACAGGTCGTGAGCACGGGCGGATCGTGGGAAGCGGGTGTCGATGGCGCCCTGCCGGGCGTCATTATGCTTGCCGATCCTATCGAGGGCCTGTGGTATCGCCAGGAGTACTACGAAGGGGAAGCCGAGGATGTAGCTCAGGTTCTGAGCTTGAGCGAAACGGTCACGGTGCCCTATGGAACTTTCACCAATTGCCTGCAGACGGCCGAGTGGAATCCATTAGAGCCGGGAATCGTAGAGCATAAGTTCTACGCCTCCGGTGTGGGACTGCTTAGAGCGGTAGCCGTCAAGGGTGAGTCCGGTTTCGAGAACCTGGTTGAGATCACCGCTGACTAAGCTTGATCTATGTGATGTTATTCGAGGCGCGGTATTGGGTATCATGGTGGTCCGAGGACCTAATCAGTCACTGTGCTTGGATGACCTTACCTTGGAAACTGAACCAAGTTTAAACTAGGATTTTCAGCACCGCTTAATTTCATCAAAGTACCTCCCAGAAGCCTGCCCTATCGGTATCGCTGCGAGGACCCCCGGCCCCGTGCCGGGGGCTTTTCTTTCCCTGGACTGAGGATTATTACGTTGAGGATCATGTGGGGATGCACAATCAAAGATTAGCCCTAATGCTCTTCCGGGATCAGCCGATAAGGAGTCAAAGTCACCGACTGTTTTATTACTAAAATAAGGAGAAGCCATGGCGATTCAGTTTCGCCCCGACGTGGTATCTGCTATGCCTCAGCAGGATGCCTTGACCAAGAAAACAAAATCACCTCAGAACAACAGCCCTGACGAAAAAGTCGACACTACCGTAACCGTCCAGTATACCAGGACGGAAGTCTATAACCTCCACGGCAAATTGCAGATGTCAGAAGACGACTCGGGTTCCCTTCTGGATTCATATCTGGAGACTAAGAAGGTAATTAGGGAGCAGTTGGCATTACTCTCCGGTTCGGACGCTTCCGGCGCGCCTGAGGTGGACGAGGGAGAAGCCGCAGCCGTTGACGGGATACCCGAATATTGGAACAAGGAAAATACTGCCCGCAGGATATTCTCTATCGCCATGATGGGGTACACCGAGGGCATGGACCGGGAGGAATTCGCGAATAAGGCCATTGAGATGGTCAAGCAGGCCTACAGCGACGTAGGCGCCACGTTGGGCTTTGAGTTTCCACAACTTGTAACGGACACGAGGCAGGCGGTCCTGGGCGCACTGGAGCAGTTCAAGGGCGGCGCCGCCCTGAGCGAGATATCCTTTCAGTAGGTATCAGCTGCTCTTATAGCTCCAGGCCGCGTGCGGTTTGGCTTACCGCCCCTCTCCGCCTTGTCTCAAACGAAGGACTTTAGCGCGTCGGCCAGCGTGGGTGCGCCCACCTCCTCCAGCTGGTAGGTCACCCGGGTGGAGGGCTTGGCCATATTGATCACCCGCCGCAGGTCAATGGGTGTGGCGATGATAACGGCCTCGGCGTCTGAGCCGTTGATGGTTGCCTCCAGGTCTTTCACCTGGGCCTCGCCGTAGCCCATGGCCGGCAACAGCAGGCCTGTTTCCGGGTAGGCCTGGAAGGTCTCTGCGATACTACCCCTCGCGAAAGGCCGGGGATCAATCATCTCCTTGGCACCGTACTTCTCGGCGGCCAGCACTCCGGCCCCGAATTTCATCCCGCCGTGAGTCAGCGTAGGACCGTCCTCCACCACCAGCACCCGGCGGCCGGCGATAACGGATGCGTCTTCCACCGTAATCGGCGAAGCTGCCTCCACCACCATTGCTGTGGGATTGGCCTCTCTTATGTTGGCCCGGACCCGCTCGATGCCCTCCTGAGGAGCGGTGTCCACCTTGTTGATCACCACTACGTCGGCCATCCGCAGGTTGACCTCCCCCGGATAGTAGGCCAGCTCGTGGCCGGGCCGGTGAGGGTCCACCACGGTGATCGTGAAATCGGGCTTGAAAAACGACGTGTCGTTATTCCCCCCATCCCATAGGATGACCCCGGCTTCCTGCTCAGCCTGCTCCAGGATAGCCTGGTAGTCCACACCGGCGTAGACGACTGTGCCTGCGTTGATGTGGGGTTCGTACTCCTCCATCTCCTCGATGGTACACTCGTGCCGGGCCAGGTCCTCCAGGACCGCGAACCGCTGGACCCGCTGCCTGGCGAGGTTGCCATACGGCATGGGATGCCGGACAACCACCAATTCTTTGTCCAAATCCTTCAGTACCTGAGCTACACACCGGGTGGTCTGGCTCTTCCCGCAGCCGGTGCGCACGGCTCCCACGGCAATCACCGGCCTGGAGGAGCTGAGCATGGTATCCCTGGCCCCCGGGAGAAGGAAAGCGGCCCCGGCCGCAATCACCCTGGCGCCCCAGCCCATCACGTACTCATAGGAAACGTCCGAATAGGAAAAGATAACTTCGTCTACCTGCTGGTCGGCTATGAGGCTTTCCAGCTCACTTTCGGGCAGGATGGGAATGCCCTGAGGATACAGCTTACCGGCCAATTCCGCCGGGTAACTGCGGTCATCTATGTTTGGTATCTGGGCGGCCGTGAAGGCGACAACTTCAACCTGTTCGTCATTCCTATACAGGGTATTGAAGTTATGGAAGTCGCGGCCGGCGGCTCCCATGATCACGATGCGGGTCTTGTCTTTATCCATAAAAACCTTAACTACTCAATTATTACGTAGGTGATATGAGCGATGAGGACCGGTAGCTGCGCGACGGATTGGTCCTACACCTTCCGCGAGACCGACTTCGCTTGGAGGAACAGCCCCAGGTAGTCCGGTCCACCGGCCTTGGAGTCGGTGCCCGACATGTTGAAACCGCCGAAGGGATGCACACCCACCATCGCGCCGGTGCACTTGTGGTTGAAATACAGGTTACCCACGTGGAAGACCTCACGGGCTCGGGCCAGGTGACCCTCGTTCCGGCTGTAAACCGCCCCGGTAAGACCATAGATGGTATTGTTGGCAACGGCCAGGGCCTCGTCAAAGTCCCGGACTTTCATAACCGTCAGCAGGGGACCGAAGATCTCCTCCTGGGCCAGCCGGCCGTCGGGGCTGGCTTCGGCGAAAATGGTGGGCTCGATGAAATAGCCTGGTATGTCGATCCGGGTGCCGCCGGTTAAGAGACGTCCCTCGCCGTGCCCCAGTTCCACGTAAGACATGATCTTGTCCAGGGCGGCCTGGTTGATAACCGGACCCATGTAGTTGGTACGGTCTTCCGGTGGCCCCACTTTGAGTGCTTCCGTCCCGGATACCACCCTCTCCATCAACGGCTCGTAGATCCGCTCGTGGACGATGAGGCGGGAGCAGGCCGAGCACTTCTGCCCCTGGTAGCCGAACGCCGAAATGATGATTCCCTCCGTCGCCGCGTCCAGATCGGCGTCCTCGTCGATGATGATGGCATCCTTCCCACCCATCTCGGCCACCACCCGCTTGATCCAGACCTGCCCCGGTGCCAATCGGGCGGCCCGTTCGTTGATCCCCAGGCCCACCTCCATGCTGCCGGTAAAGGCGATAAATCGTACTTGGGGATGCTCCACAATGAAGTCCCCGATTTCCCCGCCGCTGCCGGTGAGGTAGGTAAGAACACCCTCGGGTAAGCCAGCTTCAATCATAACCTCGAATAGTAGCTGTCCCGTAAGCGGTGTATCGCTGGCCGGCTTCAGGATTACGGTATTGCCTGTCACTATGGCGGCGGAGGTCATACCCGTGAGGATGGCAAGCGGAAAGTTCCAGGGCGGAATAACGGCACCCACACCCAGCGGTATATAGAACAGCTCCGGCTCTTCACCTTCAAACGGGACCACCGGCTGCTTTTCAGCATAGCGCAAGGCCTCGCGGGCATAGAACTCCAGAAAGTCCACCGCCTCGGCCAGCTCGGCGTCGGCTTCGATCCAGTTCTTGCCGGCTTCCAGCACTGTTGTCGCCACAGCCTCATCCCGCCGCCGCCGCAGGACCTCGGCCGCCCGCAAAAGGATAGCCGACCGCTCCTCGGCAGAAGTAACCTTCCAGGACTCGAACGTCTCCCTCGCCAGGTTTATGGCCTCCTCAGCCTGTTCCTGCGTCGCTTTCTGGAACACAGCCAGGGTCCGGGAAGGGGCCGATGGGTCGAAGGTCTTGAGTTTGCGAGTGTTGGTATACGTCTGTCTACCGATAACCAGGGGATATTCACGACCGGCTTCGCGCTTTATACCGCCAATGGCAGTCTCTACTCCCCGGACATCTTTGTCCCCGTCAAATTGTCGTATTGGAAGATTCTTGAACGGGATCAAAAGGACATCTCTTGTGATGTTCTATGGCATCGTAGAGTATATAAGGTGTAAGAAGCGTTAAAATTTAGAGACCGCTGTCGGTTTCTGACAAGGTAAATAGGGCGGCCGAAGCGCGATCACTTCCCGTTACGCTCTATTGCTCCCGGGAAATATCAGCGGACCCGATTTTATTCCAATAGCAAAACCTCCTACTTTTGGAGAAATTCGGGATAATAATAGTGCGGTCTATTTTTCTACAGCGTAACCTCTTGTTCCTCTGGGTGGGACACGTCATTTCCCACGCCGGGGATTCCATCTATCAGCTGGCCTTGCCCTGGCTGGTCCTGGAGCTTACCGGCTCCAAGACCACCACCTCCCTGGTAGCTCTCAGTGCCTATTTGCCCGCAGTAATTTTTAGTCTGATGGCGGGCGTGGTGGCGGATCGGTTCAACCGCCGGGGTGTTATGATGTTCTCCGACGCGGCCCGGATGGTGGTGATGCTGGCTCTGGTGGGATTTCTGCTGGTCGGGGGGACATCACCCGTTGTCGTCGGTCTGATCGCTTTCGTGGTGGCCAGTTTTGCCACCCTGTTCTACCCCGCCCGCGACGCCTTGGTACCCGACTTGGTGCCCCCGGAAGCCCTCACGTCTGCCAATGCATTCATCTCTACCTCCGGCCAGTTCGCCCATCTGGCGGGACCCCTGCTGGCCGGCCTGCTGGTAGCCGTGGTGGGTCTGACCCATCTCTTCACCATCGACGCCCTGTCGTTCGCCGCCAGTCTTGTCTGTCTGGCTCTGATAAGTATCCGGAGAACCTTAGGGCACCAGCCGGAAAGTCACGCCCACGGCCACCTGTCCGACTTGATCGAAGGACTGCGATATGTCTGGCGCAAGCGCTCCCTCGGGCTGCTTATCCTGTTGACGGCCCTCAACAACCTCTTTATCATGGGCCCGGCCATCATCGGCACTCCCATTTTCGTGCGGGAGGTGCTCGTACTCGACTTCAGAGCCTTCGCTATCATCGAGGCCTTTATGGCTGGCGGGATGCTCATCGGATCGTTCCTGGTGTGGCGCTTCGGCTCACCCCTTAATCCGGCCTTGGTGTTATTCGCCGGCATGATCATGGACGGCCTGACATACAGCCTACTGTTCATCACCGGGACCTATGCCCAGACCAAGGTCCTGCTGCTCATTCACGGCCTCGGCATTCCCATGATCACCATCTCCCGGACCACTCTGATACAGACCGTGGTCCCTTACCGTTTCCGCGGCCGTGTATTCTCCATGGTGAATCTGTCGGTTATCGGCCTTACCGCCGTGTCGGCGGCGCTGATAGGCCCCCTGGCGGAGGTCATACCGATAGCGACCGTCTTCCTGGGCATCGGGCTGGCAGCCGCCGTGTGCGGCATCGTCGGCCTCAGCCACCGGGGCATGATGCGGCTGGTACCCGATAAGCAAGGCCGGGCGAATGGCGAATGATCCGCGGTTACCGTTACTCTTCGTCATCGGAAGGAAATGCTTGGATAATATCAACATATTTTTTAATGTTTAACACCGCCGTTGTCAATGGTCCCGGACACTCAAGAAAGGATCCGAGCCATGGTTCATCATAGCACAATCAGGACCTATCGACACTCGCCGCTAGCCGTTCTTGTGCTCCTTATTATCGTTAGTTGTGTTGGCCGGGTCGCGCAGGAGCCGGCCCGGTGGACAACCTGTGAACTGGACTTTACAAGTTCACAGGATTACGATAATCCGTTCTGGGATGTGGCTGTGCAGGCAGAGTTTACTGCGCCGTCCGGCAGTAGGCACCTGGTGGATGCCTTCTGGGATGATGGGCGTGCCTGGCGCGTGCGGTTTGCTCCGGACGAGGTCGGCCAATGGACCTGGGAAAGCAGCTGTTCCGACACCCTCAACGAGGGACTCCATGGCCACGCTGGCTCCTTCCGCTGTATACCCTATACTGGCGAAAATCCTCTATACCGACACGGCCCGATTAAGCTTTCCAAAAATCGCAGGCATCTGGTGCACGCCGACGGCACGCCCTTTTTCTGGCTTTCCTGTACTGCCTGGAATGGCGTCCTGCGGGCAAACCCGGAAGACTGGGAACACTATCTTCGAACACGACAGGAGCAGAATTTTACCGCTATCCAATTTGTCTCAACTCATTGGCGCGGTCTGACAACGGACCACTATGGAGAGACCGCCTTCACTGGCACCGAAACCATCAGGCTGAATCCCGTATTCTTCCAGCGTATGGATCACAAGGTCGCCGCCATCAACGAACACGGGATAGTGGCTACACCGGTCATCCTCTGGACACTGACCGAGACCGACCCGGGACAGATTCTATCGGAAGCGGATGCCATCCGCCTGGCCCGCTATATCGTTGCCCGATGGGGGGCCTATTCCGTGGTCTGGTTCCTGGGGGGTGATGGACGCTACCCGCCCGAGAGGGTGGATCGCTGGAAAAGGATCGGACGGGCGGTTTTCGGTGACCGCCACGACCGCCTGGTTACCCTGCACCCCTCCGGTGAAAACTGGGTAGGCGATGATTTTGCCGACGAACCATGGTTCGATTTCATCGGGTATCAAAGTGGGCACGGCGACTCCAGAGAGAGCTTGCGCTGGCTGACAGCCGGTCCGCCTGCGACCGAATGGCAAACAGGCCCGCCCCGCCCGGTCATCAACCTGGAACCCAACTACGAGAACCATCCCGGTTACACCCACAAAACGTGGTTCCAGGGCGCGCATGTCCGCCGGGCCACCTACTGGAGCCTCTTGGTATCACCCCCGGCCGGCGTTTCGTTTGGCCATAATTCCATATGGGTGTGGCCCGAAAAGCCGCAGGTCCCGGACGGCCATGCCGGTCTGGGGACGGTAGGCCCCTGGCGGGAAGGCCTTCATACCGAAGGCGTCCGCAGCATGACGTTATTGCGGCAGCTGTTCGAATCCCTCCCCTGGCCGGACCTGAGCCCGGCGCCGAACCTGTTGGCCGAGCAACCCGGCAATGATAATCCCTCGCATTTTATCGCGGCCGCCCAAACCCAGGACCGTACCACTACTGTCGTCTATGCACCTGAAGGCGCGACCATCACCCTGCGCGTCGGCAGGATTGCCCGGCCTGCCTCCACCCGCTGGTTCAACCCGCGTGATGGAAAGTTCAGGGAACCAATGGAACTGGCCTCAAGCGGATCCCAAACGTTCGAATCTCCAAATTTCAGGGACTGGGTACTCGTGATCACTAGAGAGCGACCCTAGCCGGGACCTGCTGCAGCCCCTGGAAGGACGGACCTAATGATTTTTTCGAATTCACTAGTGCAAACTAGGCTCTGAACAAGGCCAGAGTAAGAGATGCACATTGCAGTCTTGCAAAACCAGCCGCATATCGGTGCGGTGGATGCCAACCTGGCAGCGGTCCAATCGGCCGTTGAGGATGTCGCCTTCGACCTCCTGGTGCTGCCGGAACTCTTCGCCACCGGTTATTTCTTTCACGACCAGTCGCAGGTGCGGCGGCTGGGTGAGCAGGTCCCCGATGGACTCACCACCCGGTTCCTGATGGAGCTGGCTGCGACTAAAAAGGCCCTCGTCTGCGGCGGCCTCGTGGAACGTGAAGGCGATCGTTTCTATAACTCAGCCGTGTTGGTAGGTCCTGAAGGATTCATCGGATGCTACCGCAAGCTGCACCTGTTCTATGAAGAAAAACTCTGGTTCGCACCCGGGGACAGGCCTCTGGAAGTCTACGATTGGGGCACAGCCCGGATCGGGATGATGGTCTGCTATGACTGGCGTTTCCCGGAAGTAGCCCGCGTTCTGGCCCTAAAGGGGGCACAGGTACTCCTGCATCCGACCAACCTGGTGCAGCCCTACTGCCAGGACGCAATGATCACCCGCTGCCTGGAAAATCGAGTGTTCGCCGTTACCGCCAACCGCGTCGGCAGCGACACCAAGCCCGATGGCAGCAGCCTGACTTTCACGGGCCGCAGCCAGGTGGTAAGCCCCCGGGGAGAAGTCCTGTGCCGGACGAACGTAGATGATGAAACTGTGCTGACGGTAGATATAGACCCCGGCGAGGCCGATGACAAGCTTGTCACTGAGCATAACCACCTTTTAAGCGACCGGCGGCCGGAATATTATGACCCGGTAACCGGCAAACAACTTTAAGTGTTACCTTTGAGGGAGAAAATACTATGAGCCAGTCTATCGGAATCCTAAATCGTATTCGCAGCCTGCCGCCTTTTCCGGCGTGGATGAGGCGCCCGGTCATCATCTTGAGAGTGGTCCTGGGGACCGTATTCATCATATCAGGTATGATGAAGGTCCTGGATGCCCGGAGCTTCGTGGAAACCCTGCCCCTGTACAACCTGCCCTCCTGGTTCACACCCCTGGGGGTTTTGGCGCCACCGGTTGAGGTAGCCATAGGGGCGGCTCTGATCGCTGGTACGGCGCTCAAGGCAACCGCCCTGGCCACTCTTGGATTGTTGGCTGGCTTCAGTGTGCTCCTTATCGTGGGTATTGCGGGGGGCCAGCTGAGTGAATGTGGCTGTTTCGGGCCGGCATTGGAACAGAGTCCTCAATCGGCGCTGCTGCGTAACGTTCTGCTCATGCTCATCGCCGGAGTTATCTGGTACTACTACCGCGGCTCACGAGCCATCTGGCGGTCCTGGCATGTGGGGCTGGGAACGGCCCTCTTGCTGGTCCTGGGCATTATCACCGGCTATACCATCCACACCCCTACACTCGATCCCAGCTCTGCCAGGGTCGGAGAGCTCTTTCCCGATGAAGGGTTCGGGAAACTGGCCCCGGAACTTACCGGGCGGCAACTGGTCTATGTCTTTGTCGTGGACTGCCCCCACTGCTGGAATGCGGTGGCTAATGTGAAAGCCCTGGCCGCAGATAGCACCTATGGCGTCTTCGGCCTCACTGAAAGCGACCCCCACGAGATCGGATGGTATGCAAATGAATTCGACATCAACTTCAAGGTCTATTCATACAATCCCGAGCTCTTCAATACCGCCTTCCGCTCCTGGCCGTCCCTGTATTATCTGGAGGACGGCATCGTCATCGGCAAAGTCGAAGGAGAAGTCCCCGCACCCAGGACCCTTGAAGAGGAGCACATGGCACAATGGCGCTAGGTAGGACGTTATGGCCATTACGATCTATCAGATAGACGCCTTCACCGCCGAGCCCTTCTCCGGCAATCCCGCCGGGGTCTGCATCATGCCGGTTCACGGCGATGAGGCCTGGATGCAGCAGGTCGCCCGGGAGATGAACCTATCGGAGACCGCCTTCCTTAATCCCGATATCGGCGGCTTCCACCTGCGCTGGTTCACACCTGTCGTAGAGGTCGACCTGTGCGGCCATGCCACCCTGGCCAGCGCTCACGCACTGTGGGAGACAGGCGCCCTGCCACCCGACCAGGAGGCCAACTTTCATACCGCCAGCGGCCCCTTGACCGCCCGGAAGGCAGGGGATTGGATCTGGATGGACTTCCCCGCCCTGCCACCGCAGGATATGACCCCACCCGAGGGATTGTCTGAAGCGCTGGGTATCAGTCCGGTATATGTCGGGCAGAACCGGCTCGATCTGCTGGTGGTCGTGGATTCAGCGGACGACCTGAGGGCACTGCAGCCCGATTTCGCCCGCCTGCGCTCCGTGGACTCCCGGGGAGTCGTCGCCACGGCCTCCTCGGACCAACCCGAATACGACTTCATATCACGCGCCTTCTTCCCCAACTACGGCATCGATGAGGACCCCGTAACCGGCTCGGCGCACTCCTGCCTGGGCCCCTATTGGGCAGAGCGCCTGAACAAGACTAAGCTGGTAGGCTATCAGGCCTCGGCGCGGGGCGGTGTGGTAAAGGTGGAAGTGAAGGGTGACCGGGTCCTTCTGGGAGGCCAGGCCGTGACGGTAATGAAGGTCGAACTACTCTAAGGCGGACTCTCCTCCCCTGCATCCCACTGCCACTCCATCCGCATCACACCTTCTCCCCCAGAACTATCTCCAACGGCATACACCACATCGATAGCCGTGCTACCTCCCGGAGTTGAAATCCCGCCTCCTCCACTGATCGGGACGCATAGATGGGCCGGCAGTCTGCGTACTTGGGCCATCTCCGGTGCGCCCATTCGTACAGCCGCTCCATCACTCCGGGCGGCTCACCTTTGGTCATGGCCACCACGCCCAGCCGCCCGCCATTGCGCAAAACCCGCCGGCACTCGCCCAGGACCACCGGGATCTCCGGAGTATCGAAAAGTTCCAGGGTAAAGCTTATGAAGACGGCGTCGAAGAAGTCGGCATCGTAAGGGAGCTCATTGGCATCACCGCATGTCAGGTCCACCCGCTGGGATAATCCCGCCTCCTCCAGCCTTGACTTCGCCCGGTCGCGCATCCCTTCGGATATATCTATTCCATAGACCCGGCCGGACTCCCCCACCGCCCGCGTCAGCGCTAATAGGGCGTGACCGGTACCGAAACCGATCTCCAGGACGTTCTCGCCCGGCCTGACGCCGAGCTTCTCCAGGCCCGCTTCCCGGTGTTTCCTCTCTGAGTGATCCGGCAACAGGTCATACCACCGGCTCAGCTTATCGTAACTGGCTTTGGCCTCCGCCTTGGACCGGGTAACCCGGCTGACGAAGCCATTATCCTGCGACATGCTTGCCTCCTTCCAGCGCCGCCAGCCGCCGCTTGATCGACGGGTGCCCGTGGAACAGGAACTCCACAACCGGGTGCGGGTCCCGGTCCGCCAGGTTCAGCTCCGCCAGGCGCTCCAGGCCTGCCCTGAGCGCTGCCGAAGGGCCATCGGCTAGAGCGCTACCATCACCTGATAACTCAGCAGAATACCGGTCGGCAGCGAACTCCTGGCGTCGGGAAAAGGCGTTGGAAAGGGGACCGGTCACGAAACCGTAAACGCTGAGCAGCAAGGCCAGCCATGGGAGGGTCGCCAGGGCTGCCACCTCCGTCCTCGCCAGACTGAAGTGGATACGGGCTACCACGTACAGCCCGATGAAAGTGAGCACCATTCCCAGGGCCATTCCCTTCCAGATGTGCCGCAGCCGGAAGTGTCCCAGCTCGTGGGCCACCACCGCCGCGATCTCCTCCTCCGGGAACTCGTCCAGCAGCGTATCGGCCAGCAGCACCCGCTTGGCACGACCCAGACCGGTGAAAGCGGCGTTGGCCTTCTTTGTCGTCTTGCTCAGGTTGAAACGGTATACTCCCGCCACGTTCAGACCCACCGACCCGCAGAGATCCTCAATCCGTGTCTTCAGGGGATGGTCGTCCGCCAGGGGCTCAAACTTGTAGAACAGCGGGAAGATGAGGATAGGA
The DNA here is from genome assembly GCA_020354025.1 of Fidelibacterota bacterium. GTDB lineage: Bacteria > Fidelibacterota > Marinisomatia > SCGC-AAA003-L08 > TS1B11. The sequence continues at coordinate 1,739,037 of CP070638.1, forward strand.
GCCAGCCGCCCCAGCACCACGGCGAACAGGAACACCACTACTCCTACCGGCAGCCACCAGCCCGCACCGAAGCTGCGCAGGCAGGCATAAAAGACCAGGGCCAGGGGCAGACCCAGAGCACCGCCTACCAGCAGGCCCTTCAGCTGCTCCCAGGCCCAGGCCGCTGGCGTCTGGTTGGACAGCTCGTAGTGCTGTTCCACTATATAGCCGCTGGTAAAGGATATGGGTAGCAGAAAGACCATAGCGATCAGGCCTGCCGCCAGGCTGAACAGGAGAAAATGAAGGTAGGGATTGCCGCTTATGCCGGTGAGTTCCACCAGCCAGGCCGCCAGGGGCGTAAGGACCAGTAGCAGCAGGTAGATCCACTCCAACCCGGTGGATAGCAGGGACAGAATTAATTTGGTGCGGTGATACTGTTTCGACGGCTCGGCCGTGAGTAAACCTCTCATGACTGAACTTTGAAACTCACCATATGCACCGCCCGTCCCATCATTCCGCTTCTCCTTCATACTGCTGGAGAAATTCCCCCGACCAGGATCGAAAGCACCCTTCCCGGATGGCTTGCCGCATCCTGGCCATCAGGCGCAGGTAAAAACGCAGGTTGTGGATGGTGGCCAGCCGTAGGCCCAGGACTTCACCGGTATGGAACAGGTGGCCCAGGTAAGCCCGCCCGAAGTTGGCGCATAGTGGACAACCACAGTCGGCCTGCACCGGTTCAAGGTCCGATCGGTATCGGGCGTTGCGGATATTGAGGGTGCCGTTCGGTGTGAACAGCTGACCGTTGCGGGCGTTGCGGGTGGGCAGCACACAGTCAAACATGTCCATCCCCAGTGCCGCGGCGCGTACCAGGTCCGCCGGGGTGCCTACTCCCATCAGGTATCTGGGCTTGTCTACGGGCAGCAGTTCATTCAGCAGCTCCAGGGTGGCGAAAAGGGCCTCCCTGGGCTCTCCTACAGCCAATCCTCCGATAGCGTAGGCCGGCGCACCTAGGGCCAGCAGCTCCTCAACGCTCTGGCGGCGCAGGTGGGGATCGGTGCCACCCTGGACGACTAGGCATAGGGTCTGAGGATGGTCTCCCCCGGACTCCGTTGTACCAAAGCGGTCTAGGCAGCGGCGAGCCCAGCTCGTAGTGCGCGCCACGGCCTCCTTGATCGCTCTCAGCGGCGCGTCGCCGGGGGGACACTCATCCAAAGCCATAACGAAATCCGAACCGAGCTGCCGCTGTAGATCAATAACCAGCTCAGGCGTGAAATGGTGGGTGGTGCCGTCCAGGTGGCTCTGGAACGTTACTCCATCGTCATTAACCTTCCGCATGGAGGCCAGGCTGAAGACCTGGTAGCCCCCGGAGTCGGTCAGGAGTGGTTGTTCCCACCCCATGAAGCGGTGCACACCGCCATAGCGGTTGATGAGCTCCATGCCGGGCCGCAGATAAAGGTGATAGGTATTGCTGAGGATTATCTGGGCTCCCAGTTCGCGCACCTCCCAGGGCGCCAATGTCTTGACGGCGCCGTGGGTTGCGATGGGCATGAAACAGGGCGTTTCGATCACGCCTCGGGGGAGCTCTATCAGGCCTCCACGTGCAGCCGTATCAGGATCATGGGCGGCGATGGAAAATAAAAGGTGATTATTCATGGATAATCGCGGAGAGATGCTTCATAAAGGTTGAAGCTTCCAACGCCTGGCCGCATTTTACAAGTATATATGTCGCTTAGAAATCGAGGCCGATGGTCAGGTACCAGTTTCGGCTGGTGTCGCCATCGGGAGGTTTATAAGGCCAGGCGAAATCGAGCTGGAAAGGCAGGCCGAATAGCACAAAGCGAGGCCCCCACCCGTACGTGATGGCATGATTCATATTATTACCGTACCACGCCATACCCGCGTCAATGAACAACACCCCGCCTAGCTGCCCCAGCACGCGGAGAGCTGGGAAGTAATATATCAGGAATGGAAAGCGGTATTCCAGGTTCATCAGCATTGCCCGGTCGCCTACCAACTCCATCATCTGGGTGCCGCGGAGGGGGGTAAGGTACTCCGAGAAGTAGATGGTCTTTAACCGATGTTCGCCCAGGCTCAGCGGATCCCGCTTGTAGCGACCGCCATAGTAACCTTCCCTCTCGGAGCTGAAAAGCCATGGCAGCCCACCGACCAGGAAATTTTGCGCATCGCTGCCGAAGCTGGCTCCACCCGACAGACGGAATGCCGCACTGGTCCCGGCGAACAGGCTGAAATACCGCCGCAGATCGAAGGTGAGCGTCTGGAATGAAACACCATTATCCTTCCACTTGGGACTTGCGCTGACTCCCACACTGGTCCGCCAGCCGTTAACCGGATGGAGATAGGTCCATTCGGCGTTATCCCAGACATATCCCAACCTTGGCATGATTGTCGCCAGTGCATCCGTTGTGTCTTCGCTGTAAATAACTTCGTATGGGTCCAGGTAAAACAAGGTGTGCTCCACCGTATTGGACGTGAGGCCAATATCAATACGGCGGAACCGGTTAAAGGGTAGAGAAGCCGTCACGTCAAAACCGTAGTGGCGCAGCCGACCTCCTCCACTCCAGGTAGGATAGAAATATGCCGTATGGAAGAGGGTAAAGTAATAGTTCGTCCGAAAAGGCAACAGGTGGTAGGTAAGAAAGTAATCCGAATTTTCCAGGGAAATCTGCATCTCTGTGGCGACGGAAATGCGGTGATTACCCAGCATATCACTGAACATGAACTGGGTCATCCCCTGGAAACTGTAGAGGGTGCTGTAGCCCGCGTAGCTCTGCACCAGGTCCAGGGTGAACCGGGTCTTATAAGGGTGAACTTGGTATTCGCCCTTCTCATCCTTGTAAGCGCTCTCTTCCAGCTCAACCTGATGCGATGAATCTTCACGCTGCGAAGTGAAGGCAGAGGGATGGTCCAACCCGAAAATGTAGTTCTTATAACCCCCTTCGACTGTAGGGTAGCTGCGGCCTCTGTCAGCGTTTACCAGAACGTCTTCTTTAGCAACGGTATCTGCTAAAAGGAAATTGGATAGAGCGACCTCCTTGGACTGGTCCCATAGCTCATTGGGATTATGGATCCGGAAGATATCATACCCTGACTGCTCAAAGCCGGTGAAGTAGAGCCGGCTGTCATCGGCAGCCATGTTGAGGTCGCTGATGCCGGTCAACACATTGGTAACCGCCCGCTCTTCACCCGTCTCCAGGTGAAACATGTAAATGTTCTCGATTCCTGACCGGTCACTGGTATAGAACAGGTAAGGTGCGGTATTTGCAAAAACCGGGTAGTTCTCCCTGGCCGGATCATCGGTGACACGCTGGAGATTGGAACCATCTTGGTTGATTGTAAAAATGTCCAACTGGTCAGACTCGTACTGGTGCATTTTAAAACCGGGGCTCACTGATAACAGGGGTGTACCGTCAACGGGATCAAACCGCTCCTTGAAATCGTGGATGTCGTTTTCCTGATCGAACCGGTAAGGTGGATAATCTCCTCGGTCAGAGCTGAAGGCCAGGAACGTCCCGTCCGGTGACCACACTGGATTGAATTCGCCGAAGATATCATCTGTAAGATTGATTATTTCTTTTGAGTCCAGATCGAGCAGATAGATATCACTGCTGACACCGTTGTTGCCGTTAAAAGCAATAGTTTCCCCATTGGGATTCCAGGTAGCCATGAAGACGCCTTCCAGCCCGGTGGGGTATTTCTTCACGTCCTTGGTTTTAATATCAACCACGTACAGCAAATCCTGGTTGGCGGCTTTGGCGGTGAAGGCCACTTTTTTCCCATCGGGAGACCAGGTTATACCGGGTTTGAGAATATGGAGTTCCTCAAACTCGGCGGTGGTGCCACCCCGGATAAGACGCTTGAGAAACCGGCCGTCGGTTGCGGAGATCAAAACTATCTCCATCACGCCGCGGTTATTCCGCATGAGGGCCAGCTTGCTGCCATCAGGAGAAATGGAGGGAGCGATATTGTATACGTTATCAAGCTCTTCGTGATCAGTGACCGGGTGGGCAAAATCCTTGATCCGATCACGTCCGGTCACATCGGGCCAGTATTGTTTCTTGAGATACTCCTTCCACTCTTCTCCGAGATGCTCATAATCGGCACCAATGGCGGCTTTTATTCCCCGTTCAACGTTGCTGTTCATCTTGATCCGGCTGAAAATCTCAGCTATGGACTCTTCGCCGTACTTGGTGGTGATATAGCGCCATAGCGATTGCCCGCCGCGATAAGCATAAAGACCGCTAAGCTGCTGAATCGGTGGAATATCACCGTGAAGGGCCAGGTCACGCATGTACATGTCTGAATTCGTATCCCATCCGCCCGCTAGGTAATCGGCCAGCCCTTCGCTCATCCAACCGGGAATGTTGTACCGCACTCGACCGCTGATAATGGACTGGACGTTGCCGCCGTAGATCATGTCATTGACCAGCGCATGCACCAGCTCATGATGGATGACGTGCCGGAAATCGCTGTAGCTGCCTTCAAAGGGTACTACTACTCGGTTTTTGAACAGCTCCGTCACACCGCCGATGCCTTCATACATGTAGCTGAAGGTAACGTTCGTCTGCTGGAAATCGGCGTGGGACCGGTAGACCATGATGGAGACCCGCTTCTGAATCTGCCAGTTCAATCGGTCGGAAATCTGGCGGTATGCATCGTTGGCGATTTCGGAAACGAACTCGGCTAGGCTCAGGTCATCTCCGTAGAAGTAGATGTCAAAGTACTGCGATTGGATGTAGTTCCAATCATACTTGTCATACTGGACGATATTCTGGCCGAATTGCGCAGAGAGAGGGTAGGCCATAAAGACCAGCGCTGAAATTGTTAATATCCGTACAGTGCCCATTTTGTCTGTCAATAACGCCCTTGCTGGCCAAAAGTTCAACAACTCAGTCATCAAACATTTGACACCACCGGGACCTCGAAGGTTAAGAAACATGCGGTGCATATCTTCTAGTAGAACCCTGCTCCACGACGCGTGGCTGAACAAATTGACGCGGCATCGGGAGCTGTGCTCAAAGGTAATGGAAAAGGGAGCTTTATGCAAGCGGAGGCAAAGGATCAATTTCAATTTTATCCATTTCAGAGCCGGTGAACTCTGGCGATATCTATCGTAGCCCGTTAGCCTGCAAGCGAATTATGCCTGCCTCTCGCCGATGTCAACTCGTTTATCCTAATATTGCGTTGCCTCTCCGAGGGGAAGCGCCTAATTTCACCCCCGATGACTACTCCGGCTTATTTCATCTCCGATGTGCACCTTACACTGAATGGTGATGAAGGCGAACAGGAAAAACGACGGCACCTGTTTCGCTTCTTTGATATGATCAAGCAGTCGGGTGGAACTCTCTTTATCGTGGGTGACTTTTTCGATTTCTGGTTCGAATACCAGCACGTCATCCCCAAACGCTACTTTGACGTAATCAACCGCCTGCAACAGCTCAAATCAGCTGGTGTGGATATCCATTTTATCTTGGGCAATCATGATTATTGGACTAACGACTTTCTCGACGGTCCCCTGGGCATTCACCTCCACCAGTCCGAAGCTGAGGTAAGGATCGACGGCCAGCGAATCCTTCTGACTCATGGTGATGGGCTTCTGGCGAAGGATACCGGATATCGGCTGATGCGCAAGGTTCTCCGCAGCCGGGCCTGCGTATTCCTCTACCGATGGATCCATCCGGACTTGGGCATTTCTCTGGCACAGTCCGCTTCGCGCTTAAGCCGAAAAAATAACCAGCCGGGCGACCAGCAGCAGGCCATGTTTGATGAACTTTCGCAATATGCCCGTGACCGCTGGGCCGAGGGCTGCGATGTGGTAGTGATGGGACATTACCATCTTAATCGCCTGCATACCAACAGCGATGGTAAAAGCTTCCTCTGCCTTGGGGATTGGATTACCCATTACACTTACGGCAAATTGTCTCAAGGCCGTCTTACTCTGGAGTCTCTGTCTGTCTGAGGTGACTATGACTGCACTGTCTTATACAAGAAAACCTGCCATCAAACTCAGGTCCTGGCCTGGTGGTATTTTACGCCTTCTCATGTTAGCTGCATTTGCGCTGAGCCTGGCCGGATGCGCTCTCTTTCGCGGGGAACGGGACGAGATTGACGTGGAGAAGCTCCGCCTTGAATACCAGGAAGGCAAGATGGGAGCCCTGCTGGAGATCATCGAGATCTACGAAGATCCCGAACAGGCACGTAGCGTGCGGATAGCTGCGGCCCAGGCCCTTGGAGAAAGCCGCCACCCCAAGGCCGTGGATGCCCTGGCACGCACCGTCAGCGAAGCCGAAGCTCTGGATATCGACCTGATACTCACCGCCATAGACGTACTGGCCCGGGTCCCCAGCAACGCCAGCGCTAGTGCCTTGACACAGGCCCTGTCTACCACTGACGCCAAACTGGACTCGCTGCGCAGTGCCCTGATAAGGGGGCTGGAATCCATCGGCTCAGAGGATTATATCCATACCCTGATAGATCTTTATCAGGTCAGCCGCGAGGGCCATCTCCGCATGGAACGGATGCTCACCAGAGCATTAGGCAGTATTGGCGACGAGAAAGCCATTCCGGTGTTGATGAATATCGCCGCCGACCCGCAGGTTGAACTGGCTACCCGCAACGCGGCCATAGAGTTCCTGGCCCAGAAACGGACACCTGAGGTAATCAAGATGTTCGCCGATATGATGGGTGATCCCGCTAAGAACATGCAGATGCGGGATTTCGCCCTGCGGGCTATGGGTGATATCAAGGAAGAGCGGCTGGTTCTTGCCCTCCTGGAGACCTATCAACTGGGCCAGCAGGAGTATTATTCTCTCCTGAATACTCTCCTGGCCGCCCTGGGGGAATTCGATGATCCGGCGGTCAAGCCAACCATGCTGGAAATCGCTCTATCGAAAGATTTCCCCCTGGCTTTCCGCAAGCAGGCTATCGAGAACCTGGCCAACTTTAACGATCCAACCGTTCTCGATCGGATAATCCCGCTGCTGGAAGACCCCGAGAATTATTACCTGAAGGCAGAGATTTCGACCCTGACCGAAGCCCTGCTGCCTGGAGCGGAAGGCAAGGAACGCATCCGCCGGGCAGCCCTCAAGGCGGCGAAAACATGGGAGGGCGAGCAATGAGAACTTACCCTTACAGGTCCTTCATCGGTTTTCTACTCACGCTGGGTTTGATACTGCCGGTCCCGGCATGGGGGCAGGACGAACAGGCCGGAGAAACTGTTGAGCCGTTGCCCCGGCAAACAGGCCGTCGAATTACCTACAAGGATTTCTACGATCTCCAGACCAGCGTGGAGGAGCTGCGGCGGCAGATGAACCAGCTGCGCGTGGATGTAGAGGCGTATAAAAGCCGGGAAATGACACCGGAGGTCTATCGATCTATCCTCAGGCGCGTGCAGCCGCCCAAATTGACCCACGAGATTGTCATGACTAACGGCACGGTGGTGCGGGGCAACATCATCACCGAAAATATCGATGAGCTGACCATCGAAACCAGCGTAGGCAACCTCACTCTGGATAAATCTAACATCCGCAGTATCCAGGACATCGCCGGGCTCAAGCCGAAGATCGAGTTTCAGGGCGACGCCCGGGAAGAGATATACGACGACCACCGGGTCTTCACTGGGGTGGTGCGCAATGATGGGATCAGCCGGGGCGACTTCGTGCGGGTCATCTTTAAACTCTGGAATGCTAAAACAGAGCTGGTAGCCCAGGATTCGGCCTTCGTGGATGGGGCTACCATACCCTACCTGTCCGGCGTCGTGACAGATACCGCCCTGGAACCGGGTCAGACCGCCGAATATTATGTGACCGTCAATGTGGACAAAAGCAATCCCGTAAGCTATATCACCCGCGAAATCCACTGGGACCGGATGGACTGAGAGCAGCAGGCTGCTTACCCGGTGGAGCGGAGCGAGGCCTGCTGACAGTTATAGTCCGTCGTCTTTCTTTATCAAATATCCAGCATTCAATATCTAGTACGTAGTCCCCTAGGGCGCATCTGATCACGGTGTAGAGCCTCAAGTAAGTCCCACATTAGATCCGGCGAGCCCGGTCGGGAATCATCTGCCTGAGGAAAAGAGTTGCCGGATTTATAGGAACATTTTTACATTTCGCCACGTAACGAATTGACAAATTGAGGCCGAAGTGACTATCAGAGACCTGGTGAGAGCACACAAGGCTCTGGCGGAGCCGAACCGGATCCGTATTCTGAAAATGTTGGAGATCCGCCCACTATGCGTCTGTGAGATCACTGAGGTCCTGCAACTGGCTGCCTCGACCGTATCAAAGCACCTCTCAATCCTTCGTGATGCAGGCTTCATAGTCGATCGGAAAGAGGGCAAGTGGGTCAACTACTCTCCCAACGACTCCGCCGACCAGCCGGGAGTGGAGCTGCTATTGAATCAGCTCTCCCGGTGGCTGGCGGATGACGGGACCATCCGGGAAGACGCCGAAAAGGTCAATGTGGTTGACCGCTACAAGCTCTGTGGGGACTAAGAATTTGCCGATAACAATCCACCGTATGACGAGATGATATTGGATAAATGATCGGATGAATTGGAGAACCGGGTATAAGAGTTTCCTTTGGATCCTTGGGGTCTTCCTCGTCGCTTATTTCATGCCCCTCAAAGATGGCCGGTTTACCCAGGCGGTCTACGAGGCGTTGGCGCTGGTGAAATGGTACGCCCGGGAACATGTGCTGCTGTGCCTGATACCGGCGTTCTTCATTGCGGGGGTGATTGCCGTATTCGTAAGCCAGGCTGCTGTCGTGAAATACTTCGGCGCTACCGCAAAGAAGTGGGTCTCCTACTCTATTGCTGCCGTGTCAGGGACCATCCTGGCCGTGTGTTCGTGCACGGTCCTGCCCCTGTTCTCGGGTATATACAAACGTGGCGCAGGCCTGGGTCCCGCCATCGCCTTCCTATACTCCGGGCCGGCGATTAACATTCTGGCCATTATTCTTACGGCCCGCATTCTGGGATTCGAACTGGGTATCGCCAGGATCGTCGGAGCCGTCATCTTCAGTGTGGTGATCGGTCTGCTCATGCATCTGATTTATCGCCGTGAAGATCAGGAACGGACGGCCATGGAACTTGCCCTCCCTGATCAGGCGGGCAGTCGGCCGCTGTGGCAGACCGCCTTCCACTTCCTGGTCCTGGTCGGCATTCTGGTCTTTGCCACCTGGGGCCGGCCGGCAGCCGCATCAGGCACATGGGCCTGGGTGTTCACCCACAAATGGGATCTGGTCATTCTGTTCGGCCTGCTGCTGGGAGCTTCACTGATATATGTGGTGAGGCTCAAGTGGTGGTCGGTAGGTCTTGGAATCCTGGCTGTTTTGGCTTCAGCACTGGTCTTCCCCGATTCCCCTCTGCTTGTCTTCACGGTAGCCATTGTGGTGCTCAGCATTTTGCTGTCGGTCAGTCCTGGAGAGTCGCAGCAGTGGATGAACGAGTCCTGGGGCTTTGCCAGGCAGATCATGCCCCTGCTCGGTGCCGGCGTTCTGGTAGCCGGCTTTCTGCTTGGCTCTCCGGAAGGAGGTGGCGGCATCATCCCCGCTCGGTGGATCACCAGCCTTGTAGGCGGTAATTCGCTCGCCGCCAATCTGTTCGCATCAGTCGTGGGTGCCTTCATGTATTTTGCCACTCTCACAGAAATTCCCATCCTGGAGGGGCTTGTCGCCAACGGGATGGGTAAGGGACCGGCCCTGGCGTTGCTGCTCGCCGGGCCGGCCCTCTCTTTGCCCAATATGCTGGTGATTCGCGGCGTCATCGGGACTCGCAAGACCTTGACGTTCGTGGCCCTGGTGGTCGTGATGGCTACCGCTTCCGGTCTGATATACGGAGCATTGTTCAGCGCGGGATGATATGCCGAAAGTCCTGATCTTATGCACCGGGAACTCCTGCCGCAGCCAGATGGCTGAAGGCTTGCTGAGATCCATCGATCCATCCATTACCGTCTGCTCCGCGGGTACGAATCCCGCCCCTCGTGTTCATCCGAAAGCCATCCAGGTAATGGCGGAGCTGGGCCTCGATATCGGTGCACAAACACCCAAGTCGGTCGATCAGTTCCTCAGCACCGATTTCGATTTCGTAATAACCGTCTGCAACCACGCCCGTGAGACCTGCCCGGCTTTCACGGGAAGCGTAAAGCAAAGACTCCACGCCGGATTCGAGGATCCCTTTCGGGCTACTGGAACCGAGGAGGAAATTCTGGCGGCATTCCGTAGAGTGCGGGATGAGATCAAATATTATTTCGAGCAGTTTAATACCGAATATCTGCAAACCAGGGGGGAGTGATTATGCTTAGCATCCTTGTCTTGGGTCCGGGTTGTTTCAATTGCCACAAGCTGGAAGCCATGTGCCGGGAAGTCGTTGAGGAAAAAAACGTTGAGGCGGCGATAGCACCCGTAACCGACCTGGAACAGATTCACGCCCTGGGCGTGATGATGACACCTGGGTTGGTGATCAACGGAAAGGTCGTGAGCAGCGGTCGGGTGCCGCCAAAGAGTTCCATCGAACAGTGGATTCGTGAAGCTACTCAGTAGCATAATCACATCAGCGTAATCAGACGAGATAACGATGCAAGGCTCGAAGAGATCATCGAGAGAAGAAATGGTAGACGCCATGATGGTTGCCAGGTATATGAAACAAGCGACCGTAAATGACACTATCATCAACTCACTAGCCTTGCTTTCGGCGAGTGGGGAATAAATGACAACGGCTAAAATACTCGGTATAGGTTGCCCCAGATGTGACGCTTTGGAAGCCAGAGTCAGGAGCATAGCACAAAAGCACAATCTTGACGTAGAGGTAATAAAGGTAACAGATATTGATGAGATGATTCGGTACGGTATTATGATGACTCCCGGCTTGGTGGTTGAGGAAGAAGTAAAGAGCTCGGGTATCATTCCTAAGGAAGATGAACTTCTGGAATGGCTGGGGGAGAGAAGGTCATGAGGAAAAAAAGTACGGCATTCTATCTTTTCTTGGCCTTGGTACTGGCAAATAGTTGTGAGACCAATGCCCAGGAAAAAATTGTCCGGGAGAAGCAGGAAACCGGTAAATCGACGACAAAGATCACGTTTATTGAGCTAGGTTCTGTGAGATGTATTCCCTGCCGGGCCATGCAGCCTGTCATGAGGGCCATAGAAGAAAGATATGGGGACCAGATAGACATCATCTTCTATGACGTCTGGACGCCTGATCAGCGGCGCTATGCGCAGGAATACAAGATCCGACTGATCCCCACCCAGGTGTTCCAGGACAGTACCGGAACCGAGATTCTGCGCCACGAGGGGTTTTTTCCAGAGAAGGAGATTACAGTATTTTTGGATTCAAAAGGATTAAAGCCGATTACTGATGACTGAAACATTAACATGATTGTAGACCTGTTTTCCGCCCTCAGCGAGGCCTTGGAAGGAAGTCTAGACCTGGCACTGGTTGCCGCCTTTACTTGGGGCCTGTTGAGCATTCTTCTAAGCCCCTGTCATCTCTCCAGCATACCTCTCGTTATAGGCTTTCTGAATACCCAGGGACAAATCTCAGTCGGGAGAAGCTTTAAGTTATCGCTAACGTTTGCCATCGGGATCCTGGTTACGGTCGCGCTCATCGGAATTATCACTGCCGCAATTGGACGCCTACTTGGAGATGTGGGTACTATTGGCAATTATATTGTGGCAATAATATTCATCGTCGTTGGCCTTTATCTCCTGGACATTCTTCGTCTTCCTTGGAGTGGTTACAGTTTACGGTCCACAAAGCATGAGGGAATGATCGCAGCGCTGATACTGGGGCTTCTATTTGGCATAGGCTTGGGACCATGTACTTTCGCCTACCTGGCTCCGTTACTGGTCGTGATATTTCAATTTGCCTCGACAAGTATATCCAAAGCTGTCTTCCTGCTGGCTGCCTTCGGAGTCGGTCACTGTGCCGTGATTGTTGGAGCGGGGACGTTCACTACCAGAGTGCAGCAATATTTAAACTGGACAGAGTCATCCAGGATGGCAACCTATCTCAAGAGAATATGCGGCGCTTTGGTAATACTGGCAGGTCTATACATGATATTCGGGTTACTTATCCCGCGTAACGTTAGTTTAGCGGGATGAGCCCGTGGTAAGCTTAAAATAGCCGACTGGCCCCTCGCTTTAGTATTCAACCGCCCGGCGACAGCACTTTATGAGGGCTGCAGCAAGCCGGTACATCTAGCCTATGACGATCTCCTCCAGCGCTCGCTTCGGCACGTGGTGGACATCATCGCTGTCGCGCCAGTACTTGATATCGCCATCTGATCCGACCGTTTCGATGACTACCCTTTCCTTGGGCTTGCCGAGGGCCAGGACCAGGAGGATCTCGAAACGGGGCGGTATATCTAGCGCCTCCTGGAGCCTTTTCCTTTGTATCGAGCCGATCATGCAGCCGCCTAGCCCCATTTCCGTCGCACCCAGCAGGATGCTCTGGGCCGCTATGCCGTGGTCACAGTCGATGGATCGGCTCACTTCCCGGTCCCCGAGGATGATAATGTACGCGGACGGCCGTTCCCCCTCATCCGGGGCCGGCCAGTCCTTGAGATAGCCTGCCCAGGCCAGGTAGGGAAATATCAGGGCGTTCTTCTCAGGATCGCAAGCAAGGACATATTTCAGGGGTTGCAGGTTGCCCGCTGACGGTGAGAGTCTGGCGAGCTCGACCAGCTCCTTCAGCGTTTCAGGTTCTATGGCGACCTCCTGATAGAATCGCCGGTTGCTCCTGCTTTTTATTATTAGATCCCTTATCATCCTGGTCTCCTGTTGATCTATCAATCCTGTTAGATTATCCGGACCTGCCGGACAGTTTATGTTCTTATTGCACTCACTTTCTACTATGCAAATTAATAAATATTGAACTGACTCAGCGATTAATGCAGCAGAAATCTCCGGTCTATTTCCGATCCTATTTTTTTTCTTTCGATTGACACTCAGCTTGATTTTAAAAGATATTTGTCTTATTTTTTTTATATCGAAAATTGGTCGATGATCACCTCGCAGCCATAGGATCGCCTGTTGGTGAAAATCGTTGATCATGTTCTATTTATTTCTTGAGAAGCGGAGATATGTCAGAGCATGGACTGAGATCGTATCAGTGCCGGTTAATCAGCAGGATATACAGCTTTGATAACGGGGAGTATCAGCTGGCACGACTTTCATCCCCGTCTGATGTATTTCCCGAGCTCTTGACTAAGTCTAATCGAACGCCATGTGAGTATTATTCGCCTTGAGAACCCATTCAGGGATCAGGTATCAACAAAATAGGAGGGATAAAAGATGAAACGAGTTGGTAGGGGATTAGCCCTTTTTCTGATAAGCGCGATAGTCGTCAGTTGCGTTTCCAAAAGCAAATACGACGACCTGGCGGGTCAATCCGAGCATTTCCGGAAAAGGGCTGCCGAGCTGCGAAAGCAGAACCAGGAGCTCCAGGCTCGAGTTGATATCCTTGAAAAGGAAATGTCAACCTATACGGTTGAGAAGGGCCTGCTCCAGGCTCGAGTTGATAGTGCTGTGAGACATGCCGCTGAAGATATTCAAAAGCTGCAGTCAATGAATCAGCAACTCGTCAAAAGCTTGGAGAATGAAATCAAACAGGGCGAGATCAACATTTCTCAGCTCTATGACCGGCTATCAGTGAAGATACTGGACCAGGTGCTGTTCCTCTCCGGAGAATCGGCGATCCGCCCGCGAGGGAAACAGGTCCTGGCTCGCTTAGCCGAAACACTGAAGAAAATTACCGACCAGTGGATCATTATCGAGGGCCATACTGATAACGTGCCCATAGGCCCCAAGCTCCAGGATCGCTACCCGACTAACTGGGAGCTTTCATCCGCTAGGGCCACTGTCGTGGTGCGCCACCTGATTGAGGAATTGGGCATTGATCCTGGCAGGATTTCTTCGGCCGGCTACGGTGAATACAAGCCGGTAGCTCCTAATACCACCAAGGAAGGCCGCACAAAGAACCGGCGGATTGAAATCATATTGAGGCAAATGTAATTACTCAAAGTAGCCCGATCTGACCGGCCTCGGTTTGCAGCCAGGCTGCGGCTGGTGTTCGAGGCTCTGAACCACAACCGTTTAAAAAAACATTTATCAGCGGGAAGGCTTGTAGCGGCCTCCAGTATTTCAAGGCTTGGGAGACCATCTTGATTCGGTGCTCCAAGCCCGACTGGTCCCGTTTATACCACACAAGTTCCGGCGGGCCGGAGCAGTATATCAGAGCGATTACAGAGCAGCCCGGCCTGCGCCTGAAGACCATACCCCCCTTCCCTATTGATCACCTTTTTACCGGAAAAGGCCCCTATCCGATTTGAGCTCGTCTAACCGGGTACGATCGATACTGATCGAATCGAAAAAAGCGTAGCCGAAGTACCCAAGCACTTCCCGCCCCCGCAGAGTCAGCTGCTGAAAATATCAGGGCACTCCTTCGAGGGCTCACAGGCAAAGGAGTATTTCAGTTGCTGCAGATTACCTGCTGAGGGAAAGAGGTACACCAGGTTATCCAGCCGTCTCAGGCCCTCCCGGACTCAATGGCGGATTCCTGATAGATCCACCTACAGCTCCTGCTTTTTAGCATCGGCTCTTTTACCATTGTAATCTCCTGAGTATCGATCCGGTCAAACCGCCAGCCTGACAAGGATAGATTGGTATCCTCCCGGCGAAACTTCTGCTAAAGTGATAAGCGCCAATCTCGACGGTGCAGCTGCCACCCGATCCAGCTCATGACCCCCAGTAGCCCTGCCATCTGCATTATTACCAGCCAGGGAGGCGCCTGGGGATACCAGCCGGGAATGCCCGGGAGTACCATAACGGCCAGCAGCAGATAGTGCAGCAGGTATAGCAGCAGCGGATTTCTGCCCCAGACGGCGAACAACGGCACGCGGAAATCCAGATTATCGACGAGCTGATGAAATATCCAGAAGAGTATGCCGCTGGTGCCCAGGCTGATAAGGACATAGCTGGCTGAAATCCGGATCTTGCTGACCGGTATAAAGAGAGCTAGCCCAATGCCCACGACCATCGTCAAAAGGACCAGCCAGGGATAGGACCTCCGCAGCTTGACGTCATGGAACCGGTCCGCGAACACCGTCGCCAGCACCAGCATGGCGGCCCACCCCACCGATCCCAGAAGACCGCCGTGAGATGAGTTCACCACCTCCTCGAGCCACCAATGATTCAACAGCAGCTGATAGACTGCCAGCAGTACGATGCCAACTCCGACCCGATAGGCGCTGGGCAGTCTCATGAAGGGGAGCGTCAGTAATCCGGCGATGGCGATGGATTGCAGGACATCCCAGCTGACTCGCGCCTGGCTCTCGCCGACCAGGATCTGGCCGTAGGCGATCAGGGCGCCGATGCCGAACAAGGCCATGTACCGTCGGAGAAAATGCTCGACCGTTTTTCCCCAACCGTCCCGGCCGGTTCTCCGCCGGACCGACAGACAGTGGGTCAGGCCGATCGCGAAAATGAAAACGGGCGCCCCCAGGTCAACCACCGTCAGGCCGACATCCGGCGTGTGTCTCAGCCACCCGGGGATGCTCTCGATGCGCTCGGAGTAATTGGCCAGCACCATCATCATCATGGCGAACCCCCTGAACTGATCGATCACTTCCAGGCGGGATGATGGCTGCATGCTTAATTTATCCTCACAGGCACTCGGCTGACCGAATATTATGTTCCATAGATGGGGAATATCAACCAATTACATATATAAATACTCCCTCAGAAAAGGCCCCCCTGTCAGGCCCGGGGATCGCATAGTCCCGGCTATGCTGCTGAACGCCCGACAAGATCCGCCAATACCACGCTGGTTCAACCGCCCCCGGAATGGTTACTTTCACCTGGAAATTCAGGTACCAGTTTAAGGAATTCAGCTCATGAAAACCCTCGCTCATCCTCCCGGACGGTTACTGCTCGGCCTTGGCTGCCTTCAGTTATTCATCGGTATCGGCGCCGTTGCCGGTGGTGTCGGGCTCGTCTCCGCCCCCGATGGGTCGGCCCTGGGCCTGCCCCTGGAGCTGCTCGAACACTCCCCCTTCCCGGACTACTTCATCCCCGGCCTGGTCCTGCTGATCGTGAACGGCCTGGGCAGTCTGGCCGGGGGAATAATCACCCTCCGCAGGTCCCGGATGGCAGCCGAGGTCGCCATCGCCCTGGGGACTTTCCTGGTGCTCTGGATCGTGGTGCAGATCGCTATCATTCGCTCGGTCCATTGGCTGCACGTGCTGTATTTCATTATCGGCTTGATCGAGACCTGGCTGGGATTGAGGCTGCGCCGGGTGGCTGCCGGATGATGCATGAGCGATAATCCGGCGGAACGAACGAACCGAAGTCCGATCTACGCATGAAGACCATCCCCCTGTCCCCCATCGACCACGTCTTCACCGGGAAAGGCTCCTACCCGATTCAATTCGCCTTCGCCTACCCGCGCCCGATCAACACTGGCCGGCTTCAGGACACCCTGGCCGAAACACTCCAGCACTTCCCACCGCTGCGGAGCCGGCTCGTGAATATCTCGGACCATTCCTTCGGCTTCGCACCCGCGGACGATGGTCCGTCCTTCCAGGTCGCCGATTCACCGGTGGCCTTTCATGAATCGCAGGACTGCTCCCTCTTTCTGGACCCGGTACGTACTGTAGAGGGTGAACCGCTGGCAAGGATCAGGCTCACCCATACGCCCGGGGGTTCGGTGCTGGGAGTGAGTATTTCCCATGCCGTGGCGGACGGCTTCAGCTTCTTCCACTTCCTGGCCAGCTGGGCCCGCGTTTTCCACGGTAAGGACTTCCTGCCACCCGACCACCGGCGGGAGCTGTTGACCCCCGAGCTCTCCACGCCTGTCCAGCCGGTTTCACCGGACGAGGTCCTATCCGGCAGTGGCCTTTTCCGGATCGGCAAACGGGCGGATACTCCCCGCACCCAGGTGGAATACGATCACATCAACCTGTCGCGGGAAACGCTGGACCGGCTGCGGGCTGAAGCCGTCCAGGGTCGTACCGTACGGCTGACCGACAACGATATCGTCACCGCCTACCTCTGGAAGCGGTATTGCCCGCTATGGGATCGCGGCAACGGCACCACCTACACCAGTGTCCCCTTCGACTTCCGGCGCGCCCTGAGCGGGTTCCCCAGGACCTACTTCGGCAGCGCCGTCCACCTGGCAGTGACAAGTACCGACCATGATACCCTCCTGAATGCTACTCTGGGAGAACTGGCCTTGCTGGTTCACAAGGCAATCGCCGGGGTGAA
>CP070638.1:1756392-1759039 GCA_020354025.1 Fidelibacterota bacterium
GTTGGAGGGCTATATGGAGTCAGGGCATCACGTAGTTCCATGGAACGCATGCGACCTCCCCTCCGGCATCTACATCGCCCGGCTGGTGACGCCGGAGTACAGCAAGGCGATTAAGATGGTGCTATTAAAGTAGAGGGACTCCCATTGAGGTGGAAACTGAACCTTGGAAACGCATAATATCTCACTTAGTATTTAACACGAAGTATCCAAAATACTCTGAAGACCTATAAAATTTCAGTTGATAAAAGTTTCATAAAAGAAGGTAATTCCAAATGCAATTAAGATCGAGAAGAAATTTTATCAAAACTATTTTATTTGCTGCATTTGCTGGTTTTACAGCTTTATTCGGTACTAATAGTTTTAGATACAAGAAAAGAATGAATCGAGATTTTGAACCAAGATATTTAGAACTGCATAAAAGCGGAGAATTGAAGAGACGGGGGGAGAAGTTATGGGAGTTAATGGAAAGTTGTGAACTTTGTCCAAGAAGGTGTGGAGTGAATAAACTCAAGGGTGAGAAAGGCTTTTGTCAGGCGAACTGGCAATTAGAGATTTCATCCTTTCATCCTCATTATGGAGAAGAAAAGCCACTTGTGGGAGAAGGTGGTTCAGGGGCTATATTTTTGACAAATTGTGGATTAAGATGTGTATTTTGTATAAACTGGGAGATTAGTCAAGGAGGAGAAGGTTCCGTTAGAAGCATTGAAGAATTTTCGGATATGATGTTGGCTCTTCAAAAAAGAGGGTGTCAAAACATAAATTTTGTCACTCCAACTCATTATTCTCCACATATAGTTCTTGCAATAGATAAAGCAGCTTCGAAAGGACTAAAATTACCATTAGTATATAATACATGTGGTTGGGAACGTGTAGAGATATTAACAATTCTTGATGGCATAATAGATATTTATTTGCCCGATTTCAAGTATTCTGATGGACAAAAGGCAGCTAAATATTCGTCTGGTGCAGATACATACGCTGATGTTACGAAAAGTGCTATTCTTGAAATGCATCGTCAAGTGGGAGTGGCCAGGCCGGCGAATGATGGACTTATGTATCGTGGATTAATGATTCGACATTTAGTTATGCCAAATAACGTCAGCGGAACAAAGGAAGTAATAGAATGGATTGCGAAAAATCTACATACAGATACATACTTTAATCTAATGTCGCAATATAGACCTATGCATAAAGCATTTGAATATCCTGAAATATCACGAAGGATTACACAAAAAGAATATACAGATGCAATTAACTGGGCAAAAGCAGCAGGCCTAACAAATCTGGATATTCAGGGATATCATTTTTGAGAATTAAAACCTAATCAGCTATATTGCAGGTCGTCAGAACATTTTCCACACATAAGACTAAAACTATGAGAGACATCTTGTGCTTCCAAGGTTCTGAATCTACATCCGAGAGCGTCCCCTACTTCAGCAGCACCATCTTGATGGACTTGCTGTACCCCCATGCCTTTTGTCCCGCCACAGGCGGGATCACCAACCGAGCGATGTAGATGCCGGAGGGGAGTTCTCTACCACTGCTGTTCCTGCCATCCCACTGAACTTGATGATACCCCTGTTCCAAGTAGCCATCCACCAGCTTCGTCACCTCCCGTCCAAGGATGTCATAGACCACCAAGGAGACCTCACTGGCTTGAGGTAGTTCATATCGGATCGTGCTCACCGGATTGAAGGGATTTGGATAGTTCTGATGCAGTGCATACTCCTGGGGGATCATGGCCAGTGGATCAGTTCCAAGGGTAGAAGGCATTATGAATTGGAATTCAACTAAGCAACTGGTTGTGTCCGTCTCGTCAAACGCATCTACAGACCAGGTATACAGCGAGTCGAGGGATAGAGCAGCCATGCCTGTCAATACTAGGCAGGTATCGGTAAGATCAGCTATCGTGGTGTCGTAGCCCGGTCCTTCTATATGGAAGGTATACGTCAATGTATCGCCCTCAATATCAGCAGACGACTCCCACACAAACAGCAATGAATCATTCACGATCTCGACGGTATCCCCATCAACAGGTAGCAGCAGTGCGAACGGTTCCGGCGGATCGTTAACCGCAACAACCGAGAGGTAAACTACTAGAGTGTCGGATAAAGTGCTGTCGGCCACAATCGCCCTGAATGATGTATCAGTAGCACCTTCCAGGGGGGTGCCGAAGACGCTGTCCGCGTTGAATTGCAGCCAGCCAGGACGCCAATCAAAGGTCCAGCTGAGAGAGTCGCCTTCCACATCCGTCGCTGTGGCACGGTAAATGAAGTAGACATCCTCCGTGGCCACTGCTGCCACGAGTGAGGTGATCACCGGCGGGTCGTTAACCGGTGTTACCGTGATGAAAACTTCCCCCGTATCCAGCAGTCCTTTGCCGTCATGAATCACATAGCTGCAGGTGTCCTGCCCAAAGAAATCGGACGCTGGCGCATAGGTGATGGATATATCGCCAGTATCAATTACAGCTGTGCCATGTACAGGTACGGTAACGTCGCTGATAATGAGAGTATCCCCATCGGGATCGCTGTCATTATCCAAAATCCGGATAGTTACCGAGGAGTCCTCCAGCACCTCTGCCGTATCATTAACGGCGACGGGAAACTGATCATCCACGACCGAAACATGAATGGGCCGGCTGTAA
>CP070638.1:1759139-1811855 GCA_020354025.1 Fidelibacterota bacterium
ACCGTGCGTTTCTCCATATCGGGACTCATACTCGTTACGGTCTTCACTCTGCAGAACGCCACCGGACAGGCCCAGCAGCAGGACGCCGCCTACGCCGAGAAGATCAAGGCCTACACCACCGATGAACGCTTCCTCTGCGACCTGGTGGATCACCTGCCTGCCTCGGAGACGGTCCCTTCGCCCTTGGAACACTTCGGCGATATCATCGGCGCACCAAACGTCCTGCACCATACCGACGAGATTTATGCTTACATGCGCCTGCTGGCTGAGCACTCGCCTCGTGTAACGGTTCGCCCCATCGGCCAGACCGAAGAGGGGCGGGAGATGATCGAGGTGATCATCGCCAACGAACAGACCCTAGCCGACCTGGAAACCTACCGGGGCTATCTCAACCGCCTGGCCGATCCCCGCAAGCTAAGCGCAGCTGAAGCCAAAAACATCATCACCAAGGCCAAGCCCATCTACTACGCCATCACCGGGCTGCACTCGACCGAGACCGGCGGCCCCGAGATGTTCATGGAGCTGGCCTATCGCCTAGCGGTGGAAGAGTCGCCCCTGATACAGGCCATCCGTGATAATCTGATCGTTATCCTCGTGCCGGTGGCCGAACCCGACGGCCGCGACCGTATGGTGGACATCTATAACTACCGCAAGGCACACAATGACGTGGGACCTGACCTGATCTATTGGGGACACTATGTGGCCCACGACAACAATCGGGATGGCTATGGTCTGAGCCTGGCCCTGACGCGGAACATCCTGAAGTCCTTCCTCTACTGGAAACCCATCGTCGGCCACGACCTGCACGAGTCGGTACCCTACCTGTACGTCTCCACCGGCACCGGCCCTTATAACGAGTACATCGATCCCATCACCATCGACGAATGGCACAATCTCGCCCACGAGGAGGTGACCCAGCTTACCAAGCGCGGCATGCCCGGTGTCTGGACTCACGGCTTCTACACCGGCTGGGCCTCCAATTACCTTCTGTGGATACCCAACCTGCGCAACGCCATCGGCCGCTTCTACGAAACTTTCGGCAATGCCATCGCCGATACCGAGGAACGGAAGCTGGAGAAGGACCGGACCTCGCGGGAATGGTACCGGCCCAGCCCGCCCCTGGAAAAAACCATGTGGTCCCTGCGCAACAATACTAACTACTCCCAGAGCGGTCTGCTCATCGCCCTCAAATATGTGGCGGATAACGCCACCGACCTGGTAGATAATTTCTACATCAAGTCCCGCAACTCAGTGAATAAGGGGCAGGAGGAACCACCCTACGCCTGGGTCATTCCAAACGATCAACTCCGCAGTCACGCCGCTGCCCAGTTGGTCAATCTGCTGCTGGACGAGGGCTTGGAGGTTCATCAGGCTACCCGGGACCTGAAATGGATCGAGGAGAGATCAGTCAAAGACCAGGGCGACAAGCAGGGCAAGTCGGAAAAGCAGAAGATCGCTCACACGGCGCCGAAAGGCTCATACGTAGTGCGTCTGGACCAGCCGTACCGGGCCTTGGCACTTAACCTTCTGGGTGAGCAGAACTTCCCCGAGGACGCCCAGCCCCCCTACGACGACACCGGCTGGACCCTGCCCTACCTCTGGCAGGTGCAGGCCTTGCGAGTCGACGACCCATCGATCCTTAAAGCCGGTATGAAATCCCTCACTAGCCGCATCAAATCCGCCGGGGGGCTTACGGGCAGAGGGCGGAACTACTTCCTGGTGAATAACACCACCGAGGACAACCTTGCGGTGTTCCGCTTCCGGTTGGCCGACGTGAAAATGGAAGGGGCCGAGACCGCCTTTGAGGTAGGCAAGTCCCGGTACAGT
Source organism: Fidelibacterota bacterium (assembly GCA_020354025.1). Classification (GTDB taxonomy): domain Bacteria; phylum Fidelibacterota; class Marinisomatia; order SCGC-AAA003-L08; family TS1B11. The sequence continues at coordinate 1,760,967 of CP070638.1, forward strand.
GCCGGCAGTCTGATCATCCCTGCCGACCCCGCCAGCGGCGGGGCGGCTGACCTGGCCCGGCGTATCGACGAGACCGCCAAAGCCCTCGGACTTCGGGTGGATGGGACTTCCAGGAAACCGGCGGTGGCTACCCACGCCGTCGAAACACCCCGGGTGGCCTTGGTGCATACCTGGGTAAGCACACCCCAGAATGCCGGCTGGTGGCGGCTGGCATTCGACAAACTGGGCGTTCCCTATACCTATCTATCCGAGCAGGACCTGGCCGCCCTGGACCCATCACAGTTTGATGTCATCATTATGCCCCGCACCTGGGCTTCACCCCAGACACTGGTATCCGGCACCACTACCGCCGGAGAGTCGGTCCCCTGGCAGAAAAGCGATCTTACCCCTCACCTGGGCCTTATAGATGATACGGAGGACGTACGCCGCGGCATGGGTTACGAAGGGCTTGCCAACCTGAAAGCCTTCATCGAGGAGGGTGGGGTTTTCATTACCGAAGGGACTACGGCCGCCTTTCCCATCGATATGGCCCTCACTCGTCGCATCAGTATCAAGCGGACCAAGGACCTCCTGGCCCGGGGCTGTGTCGTGCGCGCCGAGGTGGAAGACCCGGCCAGCCCCATCACCTACGGCTACCGTGATTCACTGGCGGTCTATTTCAGCCAGGCACCGGTCTTCGAGGTTCATAAGAAGCTGGAGGACTTCCGCATGCCGGATTGGCTGAAAGACGATATCTGGCAAAAAGAGATGCCCCGGGTGGTGATCAAGTTCGCCAAGGAAGGCCTGCGCATGAGCGGCATGCTCAGGGGTGAGGAGGAACTGGCCGGTGCTCCCGCCGTGGTGGACGTGCCGGTTGGAAAAGGCCACGTGGTCCTGCTGGCCAACCGCCCCTTCTGGCGCGGCGAGACCCGTGGCAGCCACGCCCTGGTTTTCAACACCCTGCTCCACTGGAACGATCTGCGCACCGGTTGGCCCGAGCGCCCGGAAGAGGAAGACAAGGAAGATTAGAACCACGGGGGGCGTGGCAGTCGGCCTTCGGCGTATAAATCCACCATAGGCCACGGCTCAGGGGGCAAACCTCAAGTCCTGGGCCTCAAGCCTTCTGATAAAAGGTGCTACCCTATCTGCTGATACCGATCAGGCTCAGGATAAAGGCATACTCCAGGGCCGTTTCACGGTAGCGCTCAAAGCGGCCTGCTTTACCGCTGTGACCCGCTTCCATCTGGGTATAAAGCAGCAGCGGATTGTCGTCGATTTTGAGCTCCCGCAGCTTCGCCACCCACTTGGCCGGCTCCCAGTACTGGACCTGTGAGTCGTGTAGGCCGGTGGTCACCAGCATGGCTGGATATTCCTTGGCCTCCACGTTATCGTAGGGCGAGTATGACAGTATGTAATCGTAATACTCCTTGAGGTTCGGATTGCCCCACTCGTCGTACTCACTCGTTGTCAGTGGTATGCTCTCATCAAGCATGGTGGTAACCACGTCCACAAAGGGCACCTCCGCAATCACCCCCCTGAAAAGGTCAGGTCGCATATTGTATACCGCCCCCATGAGCAGCCCTCCCGCACTGCCGCCCTGGGCGAAAAGTCGTTCGGGACTGGTATAGTTCTCGGCTATCAGGTGCTCACCGCAGTCGATGAAATCAGTGAAGGTGTTCTTTTTCTTGAGGAGCTTGCCGTCTTCGTACCAGTAACGCCCCATCTCCTGGCCTCCCCGGATGTGGGCAATGGCGTAGACGAAACCGCGGTCCAGCAGACTGAGGCGAACCGAGCTGAATTTGGGATCTTCGCTGTAGCCATAGGAACCATAACCATAAAGGAGCAGCGGGGCTTGCCCATCTTTCACCAGCCCTTTCTTATAAACCAGGGAGATAGGCACCTTCGTCCCATCTCCGGCAGTAGCAGAGATTCGCTCCGTGTAGTAGTCCTCCGGATTATAGCCCCCCACTACCTCCTCTCGCTTCAGGAGTGTTTTCTCCTTGGTGGCCATATGGTAATCGTAGGTTGAATTGGGAGTTGTAAGGGAGGTATAGGCATAGCGCAGCAGATCAGTGTCAAACTCCAGGTTAGTGGTGGGGTAGGCCACGTAGGCCGCTTCCTCGAAGCTTAGGTAGTGGTCTGAGCCGTCCTGCTGATTGATCACCCGCAGCTGCGGCAGGCCCCCCTCCCTCTCACTGACTACCAGGTAGTCCTTGAACACGTCGAAGTCCTCTAGCAGAACCGTTTCCCGGTGGGGAATCACCTCCTTCCAGCTAGCCTTGCCCGGCTGGTTGACTGGAGTTTCCATGAGCCGGAAGTTGCGGGCCTCGTAGTTTGTGACAATGTAAAACTTATGTTCAAAGTGGGCTACCCAGTATTCCAGGTCCCGCTCCCGTGGATGGATTATCTGAAACTGGCCGCCGGGATTGTCGGCATCCAGGAACCGGAACTCCGTTGCCAGGGTGTGCTGCGATCCGATCATCACGTACTTGCGCGACTTGGACTTGAACACACCGGTACTGAAGGTATTATCCGCCTCGTGGTAGACCTCCTGATCGCTGGCCGGGTCGGTTCCCAGCTCGTGCCGGAAGATCTTGTGAGGCCGCAGGGTGCTGTCCTTTACGGCGTAAAAGACGGTCCGGTTGTCATTGCCCCAGGTAGCGCCGCCGGTGGTGTTGCGTAGGTGGTCAGGCAGCAGCTCGCCGGTATTGATGTCCTTGAAGTGGATCGTATACTGGCGGCGGCTTACTGTATCCACCCCGAAGGACAACAGGGTGTTATCAGGGCTGACATTCAAGCCTACCACCTTGTAGTAATCATAACCCGCGGCCAGCTGATTCACATTCAACAGGACCTCCTCATCGGCTTCCAGGCTGCCCTGCTTGCGGCAGTAGATGGGATGTTCACCACCCTTCTTATAACGCGTATAGTAGTAGTAGCCATTATCCAGATAAGGTACTGAGATATCTGTCTGCTTGATGCGGCCGGTAATCTCCTTATAAAGCCGCCCCTGGAGCCTCTCCGTAGGCTTGAGCACCTTTTTAGCGTACGTGTTTTCCGCCACCAGGTAGGCGACCGCCTCTGGGTTCTCCCGCTGATTTAGCCAGTAGTAATTATCAATGCGGGTATGACCGTGAAGGGTAAGCTCCTTGGCGATCTTCTTTGCCTGGGGCGCCACTGCATCGGGGACATGATCCGCCAGCGTGATCGGTCCGTTGGCACAACTTTGAATTAAAGCCCAGCTGAGTAGTACTAAAACCAGGCTCCTGGCACGGCTGGGAAATATATCAGGAATTTGCATCGGTTACCTCCCTGGTTGAGTTCGTTTACAGGTCAATATTCTAACACTCTTTTCCTTATTGTCCACGTCCAACTGTGTGAATGCGAGGCTGAGTAACCATTGTCTATACCACCACCGCTTTTCTGAAATAGCTCCGACTTCTACCGTTGCCCCTACTCCACCACCAGCCGTGGCGGCTCCACCTTTTCCTCCCCCCAGCTCAGCGTCGCGGCTAGCTCCCCGGCGGCGGCCTCCACCTTGCCACGGTCAGCGCCGAAGCAGCGGCCAATCTCTTCCCCGGCCTGAACCTCATCCCCGATCTTCACCTCCAGGATAAATCCGCCGCTAGGATCCAGCCCGTCGTCCTGGCGGCGGCGCCCAGCCCCGGCGGTAATCAGCGACAGCCCGCAGGCGTAGGTATCAACGGCCTGGAGGCAGCCGCTGCGCGGAGCCTTGAGCGGAATTGTAACCGCCGGTCTATGCATGACCGCATCGGTCAGAGCCTTCACATCCCCGCCCTGGGCCGCCACCATCTCATCGAACTTCTCCCGGGCGCGGCCTGAGGAAAGGGCCTCCTCCACCGCCTGGTCGGGATGATCGATACCCGCCAAACGAAGGATATCCACGGACAAGGTCTTGCTCAAGGCTGCCAGGTCATCCGGTCCGCCGCCTTCCAGCACCTCGACCGCCTCCTGCACCTCACACCAGATGCCGGCTGCCCGGCCTAGGGGCTGGTTCATATCGGTGATACGGATCATCGTGTCCACATTGAAAGCTTCACCCGTCTCCCTGAGGGCGCGGGCTAAGGTCCGGGCTTCATCCAGGCTGGCCATGAAGGCCCCGCTGCCCCACTTCACGTCCAGAACCAGCCCCCGGATACCCTCTGCGATCTTCTTGCTCATGATGCTGCCGCAGATCAGGGGAATCGAGCCTACGGTGGCGGTCACGTCACGGAGGGCGTACATCTGCTTGTCGGCCGGACAGATGTCATCGGTCTGCCCCATTATGCAGATGCCCACCTCGGCCACTAGGCGCTGGAAGGTATCCAGGCCCAGTCCCGTCCGGAAGCCGGGGATGGCGTCCAGCTTGTCCAGGGTCCCACCGGTGTGCCCCAGTCCCCGGCCCGACAGCATCGGCACGTACACCCCGCAGGCGGCAACTAGGGGCCCCAGGACCAGGGAGACCTTGTCCCCCACCCCACCGGTGCTGTGCTTATCGGCCACGTAGCCGTCTAGGTGGGAGAAGTCCAACCGTTGGCCCGACCCGATCATGGCCTCTACCAGTCCGTGTCGCTCATCGATGGTCATGCCCTGGAAGTAGACGGCCATCAGCCAGGCGGCCAGCTGGTAGTCCGGCAGATTGCCACCGGTGAAAGCGTCCACCAGGAAGCGGATTTCTTCTGGTGTATGCGCCCGGCCTTGCTGCTTCTTGCGGATGAGGTCGTAGGGGATCATATCAAATTGAAAATTGTAGATTGAAAAATGCAAAATGGAAGAATAAAAATGAGAACTTCATTTTTAGCTCAGTAATCAAATAACGGCCGCCCGCAAGTGGGTGGAGTCCAGATGGTCCACCCTTGACTCCTTTCGATCTATGCAGGGTCCGCCATAGACCTCGTCCGTTGGCTGCGGTCAGAGCATTAACTGTCTGTACTCGCCGTAGGTGGCTCCGCCGAGGCTCCCCCGTCTTCGGCTAACTTGATCCATCAGCCGTGAGGCATTCACGAGTCGCGTGGGCTAGTTAGGCCTCTCATGAGTGTTATCCACATAAAGCCTTAGGTACGACGCGTATTTCGAGTTGTGATGCACACGATGTCGCTGTGCCTTGTAGGCAGCAGGTGGAGCCGACATGATCGACGGAACGAATGTCTGCGGGTTGCGGTCGTAGAGCGGGAACCAAGTGCTTTGAACCTGGACCATGAGGCGATGCCCGGGCAGGAAAGTATGGTTCAAATGTGGCAGCGGAATCGCGTAAGCCAACACCCGGTTGGGCGCAAGAGGTTTCGGATTGTCGTAGTCCTCACGGTAGCGACCCCGGAAGATGTCAGCGCTCACCATGAGTTGGTAGCCGGACATCTCGAATGCCGGATCATCATCAGGAAAAACGTCGATGAGCTTTACCACCCAATCAGCGTCCGTACCAGTGGTCTCGGCTTGCAGCTGTGCAATCACCGGCCCGCGAACCGTTAGAGGTTCCGAAAGCGGCTCGCTGACCCATGTCGCCACGTCAGGTCGGCCATCGACGAAGCGCTGGTCCTCAACGAGCCAACGCCGCCACTCTCTAATAGCTGTTGGATTCCCGTACTCGATCCCCCAGTTGGGTCGCGGTTCGTAGGGTACCGGCTTCGCCGGATCAGAGACGAATTCGGTGACCGACAGGCCGACAGTCGGTGGAGTAAACGCCAGGCCACCGTCCGGCTGCAAGTACACTCGGATTTGCTCTTCGGTTGGAGGCCATCGGTCGAATCTGCGCCAACGGTTCGTGCCCGTCTCGAACACTGTGACCTGTGCCGGCGGGGCCACTGCGTCCTCGTGCAAGTACCGGCGCAGAAACCGCACTAGGACATCCTGGCGGAACCGCTCCGCTGTGTCCTCATCGAAGTTCAGAACGCCCAGCCTGCTTCCATCTGCAAAGTGCTGACCGTGGTACCAGGGGCCGGCGACGAAGAAGTTATGTTCATTGGTCTTGTCGTGCCGCTCGAGCGCTGCATAGACCGCCGGTGCGCCATAGATGTCCTCTTGATCCCAGATCCCGTGCACGTGCAGCGTCGGCACGAGACGCGGTGGCGAGTCGAACCAACGGTCGGCGGCAACCTCACGCCAGTACGGTCCATAGCTCGGGGACGCCATCAAGCGCGCCCACATTTCGTGCCGGTCATCGAGACGCGCACCCAGACCTGTCCCCGCCGCACCCTGCCCGAGCATCCACGTATAGTTGTCCTGAATCTCGTAGGAATAGGGAGTAGACTCATCCGTTCGGGATTCCATCTCGAAGATGAAGGAGAAAGCATAAGCCCCACGAAATGCCCCCCAATGGAACCAGTCGTCGGCCTTCCAGACATCCACGACGGGATTAAACGGGACGGCAGCGGCGAGTGCCGGGTGCGGATTACGTATCGCCGCGAGCGTGAGCCAGCCAGGGTAGGACGTGCCCCATACGCCGACCCGGCCGTTCGATGGCACGTTCTTCACTAGCCAGTCTATGGTGTCCCATGCGTCTGTGGTCTCATCGGTCTTGGTCTTATTGAAGACTCCTCGAGGCACGCGATACATCGCGTAGTCGCCCTCCGATTTGAAGCGGCCTCGGATGTCTTGGACCACGTACACGTAGTCGTTGCCCAGGAAATTGTGTCCGAGCGCGACCGCAAGCCGGGACGTCGGACGGTCTCCAAGCACCCTGGTTGCATCATAGGGTGTGCGTTTAAGTATGATGGGCAGTGGTTTTCTCGAATTCTTTGGAGTCAGGATTATGGTGTAGAGCTTGATCCCATCCCGCATGGGCACCATCTCTTCGCGGATTTCGAAATCGTCGTGCGGGAACGCCTCGCGAAGCGACTCCTGAGCCAACACCGGCGCATGCAGGATAAATATAGAGGTGAGAATGCAGGGAATAACGGTGGGCTTGATTGGTCTGAGATTTGCCACATTCATCAGGAACTCCTCGAGATTCTTTCTATATTCTTCAATCTAAACCTATTTTTCTGTTAAATATTCTAATATTAACAAATAAGGTTCAACGTTCAATATTTTCCTGGTACTTTTTAAACTACTGCCATTATATTGTTTTACTTTTTCAAACATCTCTGCAAAATTGTCCAAGTCTTCCTTATATGCCCTATTAGAGGATTTCTCTGTTTTATAATGCATTGGGATAACAATAGTTGGAGAAAGCTGATTGGCTATTTCTCGGGCCTTTTCTAATTCTATGATATAATAACTATCAACAGGAATCATGAGTATATCAACTTCTCCAATACTCTTGATTTGTTTTTCTTCTAAAATATGACCGATATCCCCCATATGGACTATTTTAATCCCATTAAAATCAAAACAGACTATTCCATTTACTCCGTTTTTTTGTCCCTTCACATCATCATGAAATGAGGGTACAGTCCAATATGAGAACTTCTTTTTACCTATAAATTCTGTAACACTCCCCTTTTGAATCGATGACTTATCTTTTATTATGATTTTAAATTCATCTGTGGCACCGCTAGCAAGATACAATTTCTTTATATTTAATCCTTCAAAATATGAATGATCTTTAGCATCATGAGTTGAAAATACCATATCAAATTGACCCTTTGGCAATTTATAATCAAACCATTCGGGAGTAAATGGATCGATAAGAATTCTATACTTCTCATAATTAAATTCAAAGCAAGAGTGTCCATAATACATTATTTGTACTGATTGCATATTGCTATTACATGAGGGAAATATAAAAGCAAATATTAAAATATAAATTGTATACTTTTTCATAACTTCACATGGTATAGATGATCTTCTATTAATTTATGCCTATCGACCAAGCTTTCCTGCCGCTATGGAGCGCAGCGGAATAACGGTCAGGTGCAGCGATTTGTTAGGCCGTTCATTCCAGGATCATCAACGACGTTGGCATTGCTGCCCCATTGTCCCCTATCCTCGCAGAAGAGCACCTATCGCTTGCCAAGCACTCCCCACAGCATTAGGAGACCCAATACGCCAAATCCGACGGCGCGGATAACATGCCCTGTCGAAACACCCTCCACCCGAATCATTCCCAGATAGATCCCACAGGCTACGAAGGCCCCTATAACCAGGATCGAAAAAAACCATCTAGGTGGAGTCTTAATTCTACGCTCAGCCATCAGTCATCTCCCATTCAGTTTGTGTAGTATCGGCCAACTACTTGGAACTTTCTATTTCATTATAGATCGACTCGATCAATTCAGCTTCTTCTTCCTCAAACTCTCTTTTTATCTCCTCTAAAGGCTTATTCCTTTTAATTAAAGACCTCACTTTACCCTGACGGGCTTCCATGTCACGGATATGTTTCAATATCGCATCACGATCTACGATGTCACTATGGCCGGTGCAATATTTTTCCGCATCCAGTGTCTCAAGCATCTTCTTGAGCGTCTTTATATGTTCAAAGGAATTGCCTCCCTTATATGAATGGATGAGCTGATGCCTTCCTATAAATACTTGATCCCCGATGAATGCAGTTCTTTCTTCGGGAAAATATATGACAGCGTCACCAGTCGTGTGACCAACACCAAAGTACCATAGCTCAACTTTCTTTGAGCCAAGATATATATCCATTCTACCATGAAATGTAACCGAGGGCAGGAAAGGCGCTAATTCAGGCCGGTGCCAATCTGACGGAGTCCCGTTTCTCCTCGGATGAAAGAACTCCTGGCGGCAATTTTCATGAGCAATAAAGGTGACTGTCTGCGGAAAGTATTTATTCCCCGTAATGTGGTCTCCGTCACTATGCGTGTTTATCAGATATTTTATTGGCTTGTCAGTCTTTTTCTTAATCTCTTCTATTGTTGCAGTAACAGAATTAAGATCCATTTTTGCATCAATCACCAGCACACCGGTCTCACCAATATATAAACCTCCTCTCGCACCCCGACCACCCTGAATTTCATATAACCTTTCAGAAATCGCATTTAGCTTGACAGGCGTGGTATCCTGCCGTTGAGCAAAAGACAATGACACCCAAAGCAGGAGGAAAAACAGCACACTGGCTGGTTGAAGATCCTTTTTCATCATAATCCTCTACTATTGAGACTTTTTCGAAGTCCACAATACTGAGCTACTGAAGGAAGTTAGTACTTAGCACAAGGCCAGCCAAGAATTGCACATATAGGACGATAAGGCTCTCGTCCTTCCACCAGTCAGTGCCTTCTCGTTCGCCCAATATTTTTAAACTTGTATGCCAGGGGACTTATTAGCACTTACGTTGCTGATTGAAAAGAATTTTCATATGCTGATACTTAAAGGAAAAAACACCTTCAATTCGTCAGTGGAAGTGAATGGTTTGGCTTGCTCCAGCGATACGTAATTTTATGGGCAGTCACGCCTTAGGTGCTGTTAGTTGATCGAACTAAGACCTAACTCCTCAGCACCTAGCTACTCGCGTAACGCGTGAAGTGAGTTGGCAATCAGTAGACGACTTGGCTGCCCCGTGTCTTCCTTGTCGTTATCGAAGACGATCGCAAATCGCCGTCTGGATTCGCTCTCATCCCAAACGGCTATACCCTCCGCTTTCTGCGCTGCTGCAAATTCTGGAGTTACTGAGGTCTGTTTCCGCTCGCGTGGATCGACCGTGTACAATCGGTTCCCGTGAAATCCATTGGCTGTATCCTCCGAGGTCGCGAGAACTAGTAATACCGAATCAGAAATCGACGCCAATCCTGACAGATGATATGCTACACCGCTCCTGGAATATATAGGTGAGAGAGACAAATCGTATGAGGTTCGCAGCTCAAATTCAGATCGTCCCCAGGAAAACTCCAGAATTCTGAATACGCCGGGTTTATCGCTTCGGATTCCAATGAAAAGTGTGGGGGATTTGGCGCTCCCAGCAACCGCAATCCCCTCCACTCTCGCCCTGCCGGGTAGATAGGGTAAGATGTCCTGTGAGAGAAGAAGCGTATCGATTTGTATAGGTCTGCAGCTGGCACCCTCCCAGAGCATTTTGAATCGATACACTTTCTGGTAAGCGGGCACCGTGGAGTAGTGTGCTCCGATCACATAGAAAAAGCCCGAGTCACGGTGGAAGCTGATATCTTCGAATTTCGCATTCTTTTCGGAGAATTCTGGAACCTTGATCACGGACAATGAGTGGGAAGACGCCTCTGGATTTACAGCGTATAGGGCATTATTTTTATCGCTCACAATAAAAAGATGGTCGTCGAACGCTGCAACTCCCGATGCCTCAAGCGGTTGCGACGCTGCCAACTCGGTGATTTCGTAACTAAGCTCCCTCACCTTAATCCTCTCCACAATGAGAGGGGGGGCTGCGTGCTCGGAGCGATAAACGCCGAAGATCTTGCTGTCTATCTCCTTTTCACTATTCTTCCAGACGATCCCACCAGCCTGATACCCGATTAGCGCAATCGCCGCAACCAAGACTGATAGAAGCACATCAAAGCCCGGCTTATGAACCAGCCTGGTTTCTCTAGCTTTGACGTTATGTTGACCAACTGGCTTTTTCATTCCCCGCATCCACAACACGAAACGAAAAAGAAATCGCAAAAATGCAATAGGTAGCAGTAGGAAGAAAGTGAAACACCAGACCCGTGAGATATTGATCATTGTTTGCGAATAGAGAATATATTTCTTCCACAATTCATCTTTCCAGAGTTTGTTCTTGGCATAGTAGTAAAAATCAATGATTTCGTCGGTATTCTGCTGCTTGCCTTTGTAGATGCTTTGGAAAAGATCAACTTTGATAGCATCGTCGCTTCCAAGCTCGATATCGTGCTGACTGGGCTTTAGCCAGGTCGACTTCAGGAACAAATGGGAAATACCCCGCTTGTCAATCCAGTCATCTGAGAATGTGTTGACCATCACCCCAACGTAATAGATGGCGACTAGAGCGACGACTATACTTGCGAAAATGCGAGTCTTCTTCAGATTGCTTTCCGGTTGTATTTGCTGGGACGTTTTTCTTTCCGGATGTATTAGCTGGGACGTTTTGCTGCAAAATTCTGTGCTTGAGTTGCCCAACCATACCAATCCTGCCCCAAGAAGTAAAAGTGTGAAGAAGCCCATCAGAAAAATGTCCCAATTGAGGGTAATCGCGATATTATTAATGATCTCTGACATCAGTCCCCCCTTGAAAGCCGATTATCTATCGCTTCGTTTAGCGGGTGAGATAAACAACCACTACTTCTGGTATCCTCAGCATGAGCACGACGAGACACAATAAGCAATCCCGCCAGTGGTACTATCCTTGCTAAATCCTGTACCGCTCTTCTCGCTCGTATCTTCACCCTTCAGTATATTCTATTCCTATTAATAGCACTATCTTTCCGTAGGATGGATCCGACAACTTTGACTTTTTATTAAATATCCACCGAGCGTTCATCCATACGACAATAATTGTGCCACTTGCATTTGTCATAATCTAACTCAACGACAAAGAACAAAGTACATAATATTATCTCTCTTTTGCAAGCCCGGAATCCACGGAAAATTCGGCCACCGCAGTAGCCCGCCTTTCCCCTCGTCTTAAGGTGAAGGGGCTCCGCCAACGGCGGAGGGGAGTGATGTCGCGCATGTCGCGCATGTCGCGCATCTCGCGCATCTCGCGCATCAGGCGAACGACAAACCCCGGCCGTCTGCTTATATTCCGGCGCTATGATAATGCCGCCGCCATATGCCCCATTCCCCTTGGACGAGAACGGCTTGTGCTCCTATCACCGCCTGCGCATGCGTGGGTGGGGGGCTACCACTATGGATGGTACCACGCCTCCCGTCGGGTGGCGCAGTACAATCTTGGTACTATCGTGATGCTGTCGTGCTACTGGACTTTGGGCCTTGTGGACACCTCTTCAGCCCTCTTTATATTTTCCATTTTTCATCCGGCCTCTCGTCGGGAGAAAACTTCAAAATGCGGAATTTTGGTGGGATTTTGCGGAATTTTAGGTTGTCTTGCTGGTGCGCCTCCTATTCTTCCATTTTGTCTTGTGCATTCCTCACCGGTTGTTCTCCTCCGCCCGCTTACGGAATATGTCCAGGATGTCCAGCCGCCAGACACGGTTTTCGGTCTGGATCTGCCACATGAGGAAGATCCCTGTGAAAGCCAGCAGTATATTGGGCGCCCACATTCCCAGCAGGGGAGAAAGCAGGCCACGGTCGGCCAGCTCTTCACCGGCGATCAGCAGCGCCCAATAGATCACAAAAAAGCCCAGGCTCAGGGAAGTGCCTACTACGAACCCGCCCCGCCGGGCGATAATACCCACCGGCGCCCCGATCAGCACGAATACGATGCAGGCAAACGGGATGGAGAACTTCTTGTGGATCTCCACCTGGTAGCGGTTAATACCCTTCAGGTAACTTCGGAGAAGGTTGAAATCACCTGTCAGACCCCGCCCCAGGTTACTGGCCCGGTGCATAAGCCGGATGGAATCCTGTTTGGAGAGCTCCGTACTGTCCGCGATTTCTGCCTGCCATCGATCCACCGCCGCCTGGGCTTCTTCATGGGTCAATTCGGTGGACAGCGTATAGTGTGTTTGGGAAGAAATGCGCTTGGCGATGCGGTCCCTGACCACCGCTATTTTGTTCTGGTAGCCCTTAATTTTTTCAAACATCATCTGGACATTCATTTCCCGGTCGCCACGGAGCTCGCTCTCCCGGCGCTTCAGGTAAAGATTGTCAACCGGCACGACAATACGGTGCCGCTCGAATTTCAAACGGCGGTATTCTGTGTAATCCGGCAAGGCCAGCTCGTGGATTTCGCCATCTTCAAGGTGGAGCAGAATAGCGTCATCGATGACCTCCATAGTGCCCTGGTCTGCGAATATGGTCATCTGGTTGGTGCTGTTGTCTTTGCTGTAGATCAGGATGTCTTTGAATATGGTTCCCTCCCTGTCCCGGGCAATCATTCCGTAGGAGGGTAGATCATCTACGAAAAGGCCCACTTCGATGGCCAGGTCGGGCCGCTTACGGTTGATATCCGCCGAGAGCAGCCGAGCTTTGTGATTGGCGTTGGGGAGCACCTGGTTGTTGAAGTAGACAAGGGCCAAACAGATCAGTGTACCGAATATGAGGGCAGGCCGGATGATGGAGGCGTAGCTCAATCCCGAAGTACGCATGGCTGTGATCTCGTTATCATGAGACATGCGCCCGAAACTCATCAGCGTAGCCACCAGTACGGCCATCGGCACCGCCAGGGCTACAATCCATGCCAGGTTCAGGGCTACGTACTCTATCAGGATTCCCACTCCCAATCCCTTGCCCAGAAACCGGTCAATTGCCCGGAGCAGGAAGTTGGTTAGTAGTAAGAAAAGTAGACCTATCAGGGCAAGTGAGAAAGGAACGAGGTGCTCCTTGAATATGTAGCGGTGGAAAATCTTCACCTGTGTAACTTAACCGTTCCAGTGGCTGGAACCCAAGCCTAAATGACCTTGACTGCCGTCGGGAGGGGCGGTAAGTTCGCTGGCGCAACCCGTCAACTGGCGGATTTGAATACAGGGGTCCCAATCCCCACTTGAGTGCATATGGTGGGCGTAGCTCAGCCGGTTAGAGCACCTGGTTGTGGCCCAGGAGGTCGTGGGTTCAAGTCCCATCGCTCACCCTACGGAACGGGGCGTGGCGCAGTCCGGTAGCGCACCTGCTTTGGGAGCAGGGGGTCGCTGGTTCAAATCCAGTCGCCCCGACTTCAAAATCCCCGTCGAGAACTTTGTTTCACGACGGGGATTATCCTTTTATGAGTGAACAGTAATATTAGAGCCAGGTCTGAAAACAACCGAAAACAACCGCGAAGAACCTCAAATAATCAATGAAAACGTGTACGGATTAGCGTATACGGACTGCTTTGCTGTCTGTCTATTCAAGAACCCTACCGAGCTCATATATCGCTAGATAACGATTGATGTATTACTGCCCCTCGTGAGTGGTCACCAATCCAATTAGTTTATTAAGCGGAGAGGTAGAGCGCGGTGCGTTTCAGGGAATTAGGTTGTCAGCCGGGCGAGGGTGACAAAGGTGTTTAAAAGCTAACTACCCTGAACGCCATATAGTGGCGAAGTTCAGTGGCCATCCCGGGGACAGGCATCGGCTCGTCAGCTATTTTTTTACGCCCATTTTGGCCACTTTATCGAGGATACCCGGAACCGCCTGCTCCATCATATCCTTGACGTGCTCATACCGGAAGGTTCGTTCTTCAAACGAGCGGTTTTTTATCGCCCCCATAAAGCGCTTCTCAAATTCCTCGAAATACGAACCATAGATATGATAGCTGTCCGCTTGGTGCACATACCGGCCCAGCTTTACGTCGTGGCCAGAGAGCTCGGAAATTCTCTCGGCGATTCGCTCCTGTAGTTTCACCAAGGAGAACATATTCATAAAGGCTGCCTTGTAGGCATCGTTCGAGCGGAACCTTACATTCGTATTTAATGCCCAGGTACCGTCTTCCCCTTCCAGCATGCGGCACCAGACACTCTGGAGGCATGCCGGATCGTAGCACGTATTATCCTCCCACACCTTCCAGGATACGGCCTGGGCTCTGCGGGTATACGGCACTTTAGCAAGCTTGGAGGCAACGATCTCAATCTGGTTGTAGATCTCGGCACTATCGGGAATCGTATACTCGAAAAGGCGCTGGTGATACGTGTATTCCCAGCGGGTGTCGTCCGGATCGTCCGGATCGCGGATGAAATGGTCCTTGATGCCATCCAGCACTTCCATGACATATTCCTGGAGATCCAATATGCCGCCGGGTAGATCTTTATGGATCATCGGCTCGGCCAAGGGATCCTTGACCACGATCGTCATTGAGCAATCCTTGCTGGGAGGATCTTCCGGCTTGTCGTACTCGGTCTTCACATCGCAGCCTTTTTCATTTACTGCCAGTAGGGATTTCTCCCAAGCCTCGGCCAGACCTTCTCCTTCTACGAGCAATACTGGTATATGGCCTTTCATCATTGGATTACCTCCCGGAATGGATCGTCAAGTATTCTGATGGATTCTACAGTAATATAAGGTGTCACTACGCATCAAGTTTATTAAGCCCTATTGTTGAATCAAATGGTTTAAGGAAGCCGGCGAGGTCACCAATAGGATGTCCCATATTTCTCAAGCAAGGCCCTAAACCTGGGAAGCTCCCGAAGAGGATTCCAGATGGGATCTAACTGGAATAAAAGAACAGAAATCCAGGAAGGAATCGAGAGTAGATACTCAATCTAATCCAGAGCTGCGTTATCTTCGCCTGCTCATATGTAGACAATGGCAAGCATTTGAACGTAAGGAAGACCATAAAGTGCGTCCTCTGAGACCGGGAGGAGCTCCTTGCCGGGGACTCGGACTCGATGCAACTTGGCTAACATCAAGTTATGCCACGTATTTAATCTGGAGTAATAATTAAACAATTATCGCATCTTCAAAGTATAGGCCTCCGATCTCCTTCAGTCACCTGAACAATTACAGTCATCACCACCTTAATCTACACGCGGTTCTTCACCGAGAGGCTTCAGGAAGACTCCCCGAACCTGGCGGGATTCGCTGAAAATCGGTCAAGAGGTCGGATAGAAATCCTCATCCGTGGAATTAACCCCCCATCGAGAGACATTGTCTGTAGCATACTGATCGTAGCATATGGGATTGACTTATTCGTTATCGAATTAGCGCTTGCGTATTACCTCTTAGTAAGAGAGTCGCGCAACATGCTATGCGATCAAATGAATCTAGCATATCATACCGGATTCCGATCCATACGCCCCCACGTCGAGAAGCTGAGGAGCCTATCCGGCTGTATCTGGAAAAATGCCGATAACTTGTGCTAATCCCCCGTACAAAGCCCGAGCACAGTTGTGGGGCGCCCTTGATATCCCATCTAGCCCTTTTTCATCACTAGTTAAAAATTTGGATCCATGATATCCTTGAAGCTGAAGCGGGACGGCCAGAATCCGCAACTGTAATTTTCTGCTTAACAGCACTGTGTGCATTCGTCGAGAAGGACGGAGCAGGCATGCAATATGTTTGTATCTAGAGAGACTTATGCCGTATATGATTTGCTATTATAAAATATTTACAGTACATTCTGTCGGTATGTAGCAGACGTATGCTGCATCAGTTTGGGAAATAATAACCACCGGGTTATCAAAGAGCTCGTCATCAGCCAACCTTTTGCATATCAAACACCTTCTGCATCTGTGATGCCACCGATAATCTGACAGGTGCCTTATGGTAGGGTACTCAGCAACTTCTTTTTGTTTGAGGGAGAAAAAAAGGGGAAGGATCGCTATAAAGAACCATTACGGATCCAGAGGCATCAAAGAATGTCTAATCAACAGCGGAGGAACGACCGATGAGCAAGTATCGAATCGTCCTTGATTACGGACACGGCGGCTCAAAGCCTGGAGCTGTGTGCGAGGGAACCGAGGAAAAGACGGTGAATTACCTCACTGGGCAGGAACTCAACCGTCATTTTCGGACTCTAGGAGGTGACCGTGAGCTGCAAGTCCTGCTAACTCGGGATGCCGACTATGATATTCCCCTTAGCACCCGTTGCGCCCTGATTAATGCGCACCATGCGCAGGAACCTATCCGGCTGGTATTGTCAGTGCACTATAACGCCGCGGGTACCCCTGCCTACGCCGGTTTTGAAACCTATCATGTGGCTACCTCGCAGAAAAGTGCCGGGGCGGCTGAAAAAATCGTGGCGGCAGTTGGACAGGCCAACTTCACACTACGAAGGAAGCCGGTAAAGACAACCGAGGAGTTGGGGCGTAGACTGGCAATTCTGCACAAAGTCCGTCCCCCGGCGGTACTGGCTGAAGTTGGATTTTTAACCAATCCCATCGACCGGGGTAACGCAACCGATCCACAGTATCGCTCTGAAGTGGCTAGAGCCATGGCACAAGGTGTTTGGAATTATCTCGATCATGAGGGAGGATAACATGAAAGATATCATGAAACCGGCCAGTTTTCTTTTAAGGAACAGCAAGGGGCATCCCGATTTTGTCATGACTATGCTGGTAGCCGTGATCCTAGCTACCTTCTTGGTCATCCTATTCTGGATGTGGATGAATACACGGGCGATGGATGTGGCGGCTATCGATCCCAAGTTCGAGTCCAATGTACTTCAGCAATTAAAGGATTTTAATGAAACGTGCCGGTATATCATCTTAGGGCTGTTTTCATCGGTCTTCAGTCTGGCTGGCGCCTATTACTTGCGTCGCATGTCTCAGGACAAGGGACAAACAGCCATTGAGAAAGTGCGGCTTGAGCAGCATCTTAGCGACTTGGACAGCGAGGCTAACTCCGGTCTGTTAGCACCGGAACAGAGCACACTCTTGGACAGCAACTACGATGACGGCGAGGAGGACATCTGATGGATTTTATAACTACAATATTCGACGGTATTGGTGGACTCTTGCCCAAGGCATCAACGACTACATGGGTATTTGTTCTGGTTGCCCTACTCCTGGTCATGGTTTTTACCAATAGTGGCCCCAAGAAATTATTTGCTCTCCTGGTAGGCATCGCTCTTTTCTTTCTTTCGTCCAAGGGGCGCCGACTTTACCTAATGAGAAAGTTGCGCAAGGTGAATGAGGCGTTCAAGAAGGTGCAAGATTCTACTGCGGAGCGCAACGAGACGATCGAGAAGAACAATGGCATAATTCGTGACCTGGAGAGCCAAATGGCCGACCTGCGGCCTGAGATCAAGGCTGATAAGGAACAGCTTGATCAGCTGGAAGCCAAGATTGCCGTCTCCCGGGAAAAATATGAAAATGCTCTGCTGAATTCCGAGGCAAAAGTAGCAGTCGCTCTGGAAATGGCAGAAAAGGTGGCAGATAAACTGCCTTACTCCAGTGTGGCGGATCAGATCAGAGCCAAGTACGGACTACCCGCGCGCACCGTTGCGCCGTCCCAACCTCCACCACCCGTCGCCGATCCCGCACCACCCAGCGCGAGAAAGGACGCTATCGTGATCAACGGATTCACCATGAAAGGAGATGTGTGATGACGCAGGTAGCTAGAACACTTGGCCTCATTTTCCTACTGTGCAGTTCAGCCTGGAGCCAGGACTGGCAAGGGGCCTACGAGGAGATGGAGCGTGAGTACGAGGCGCTGAGGCACGATTTTAACAGTCTGCTGGCCACCAAGGATTCCCTGGTATTAGCCGTTAAGGCCCAACAGATTACCATCAGAGAGGCTAAGACCCTGATTGAGGATCTGACAGAGTACCAAGCGATTTCCAAGAGCCTGGTTGGCAAGTACGATAAACTGGTTGCGCTGAGCGACAGCACCAACACACTGCTCAAAGATAATGTTGAGCTGCACAAGGCTACCGCCGAGGAGTGGGAAAAGCTCGCCGTGTACCTGAAGGACGAATATACCAAGTTGGTAAAAAAATACTCCCGCAGACTATGGTTTCGTTGGGAGCTCTACGCTGGGCTAGTAGCGGGGCTATTTGTCGGGATAGTCATATAGGTGCGTTGAGGCTATGACCATTTTTCTCGATCTGCCACGCTTATAGAAAGAGGCCATAGTAAGTATAGACATGTACAATCCCTTGGCTTGTGTCATCGCGTTCCAGGATAATCCCAATACCATGGCGCGCAACATCAACACTCGAACTATGGGCGGGGGTGAAGGGGCCAAGGTCGAGGCCTTAAGCTTCACGGGCGTATCTAAGGCGAGCCTCGAGCTGGATCCATAAGTAATCTATGGAATCGTAGGGACTGCATCATTCTGCAAGACCAGTCGGGGATTAGCAGATTTCGGGAAAAATGCGGTAGCGAAACCTGCATGCATAAAGAACCACAGAAGATGAATCCTATCCCGGTGCCCAGCGTCCCGCGTCTCGCAAGACATAAAGTGCATCAACCGTGATCCACTCATTCATTCGTGTCTTGTGTACGCCTCCCCATGATACGAACTCACCATTACTGATGGTCTCGGGCGAGACTTTATAGAAGCGTTCCTCGGCGGGCCATCCCCCATCAGGAAGCCGTTTGCTCTCTATGAGATCCAGCGCCGCCCGGCAGCGCTCATCACCGATAAGCCCAGCTTCCGCTATCACTTTCAAACCTGCGAGAATGTCGTAACGCCAATAGCACGGATAATGAAGCCGGATGAATTGCGGATTCATGACTTCACCTATCGAACATGATCGAAACAGCTTCCTTATCAGGAATACCTCGGCTGCCCGTGAGACTGCCTCACTAGCCTGCTTGCTGCCGGTGCTTCGGGCATAGTGGGCCAACCCCCGTAGGGGGAGCAGGGTTTCCCAAAAGGATGATACCTGCGCTTCCGGTCTCCTGTCGCAATTCCACCCTCCATCTGGCCACTGCCAGCGCATCAGACACTCTGCCAGTTGGTCGCACCTTTCATCCATCAGGCCGAGGGCAATCGCAGAATAAAGCGCATTCCCTTGCTGAGAAGCGCAGCGCCTTGCCCGCCCCCTTAGAATAGGAACACCCCGGAACCTCTGTCTTGGCGGGGCTTCCTCATACTCTATCTCACGGATTGACTCTGGATTTAGCCAATTGTCTAAAACCTGATCCCGTATCGGAATCAGATCCTCATCTCCTCCAGGATGACCAATGTCCGCGAGGGTCGCCAACACCCAGTGAGCACCAGTCCATTTCTTGTAGGGGTGATGCACAGGCTGAATGCGCCCCTGATCATCACGATTGGAGAGGAGTGTTCTAATACGTTTCGACGCTCTTATCTCTTCGCGAAGTCGCCGGACCTCGCTTGAATCTTCATCTTCACCCAAAACACGAACGCGTGTTTTATATCGGATCGACGGCTCATCTGACTTAAGGAGGTTCTCAATGATATTCGCCATCAGTCTTCTAGACACTTCTTTGGTATTTTATCGACACAGTAGGCTAAAGCTAACAGAGTGATGGCATGCTTCCTACCCTTTATAGGAATGTGAAATGCAGCTGCATCGTTCACTTGACAACGCTGGACTAACCCAGGTGTATTATGATGCTTTTATCCCGCAGAATACGGGGCTTCTGTCGAAGTAGGGAAAAGTCAAAATAAAGGTCATTTTATCGGATACGAGTAAAGATCAAATGGTCCAAGGAATGAGGGCTGGTAATGACTGCTGCTACCAGAATATAGCGTAAAGTGTGATGTATACGATCAATAGGACTGCCCACCAGAGTATTAACCTTTTGTACCAAGGATAGCCACCCTTCAGCTCGGTGGAAGGCAGCGCAAGCATTGCAGGAGTCCATATACGATCCTTGGTAATCTCTAACGGCGGTGCCGGTTTTAAATAGGCCATCAGGATGTGAAAACCCGTCACCGGGATAAGGAGCAATCCGGCCATGTTGAAAGCATTGATCTGAACCTGGAAACGTTTGAGAAGATAGGGCAGCAAGAGCATGGGCAGAGCCAATAACAGGGTTGAGGTGGCTGCAAAAGTATTTGACCTTTTCCACAGTAAGGCCGAGATAAACACAACGACGATAGGTACCGCCATGAAGAACCAGCTCTCCTGGAAATATGCAAAGATAGAACTCCAGCTACCTACAACCGGTGCCCACAATACACCTATAACCAGTACGAGTGTTGAAGCCAGCTTCCCAAAGCGGATCATCTCCTTTTCACTGGCGGACTTTTTCCAGAATCGCTTATAGAAATCGATGGTCAAAACCGTAGAACACGAATTCGCCAGGGAATCGACCGTGGACATGATCGCGCCGATCAATCCCGCAAAAACGAGACCTCTTATGCCAAATCCGAGCGGCCCAATCAGGGCGCTTACCACCCGCATATAGGCTTGGTCGGGATCCTCCAGGTTCGGGAAAAGACGGTAGGCTACCAGCCCGGGAAAACAAACCGCCAGGGTGAGAAAAATACCCAGAAACGCGGCGAACAGTATACCGGCCCGTGCGTGCCATTCATTCTTCGCTCCCAATACCCGTTGATTGATGTATTGATTGGTGGCGTAATACCAGACATTGGTGGAGAGCATGCCCACCATCATTCCTGTCCAAGGCAGATCGGGATGAGACGCCGGTAGCATGAGGTGGGCTCGATCCCCCACGCCCCGAATGGCCTCCCATCCGCCGACTCGGTCAAGGCCGAGGTAGAAAACCAGTAATCCACCCCCGAGGAGTAAAATCGATTGGAGAACGTCTGTCCAGACTACCGAGGCCAGGCCACCAGCCACCGTATAAATCCCGGCAACCAAGGCCAGGACCCAGATGGCAAGGACCATATCGATTCCGAAGATGGAATGCAATGCCAGCCCGCTGGCATAAAGGACGCCAGCCAGGTTGATGAAAGTATAGGAAATTACCGTGATGACGCCAAAAACCACCCGGCTGCTGGGACCGAACCGGTTCTCCAGGTATTCGGGCATGGTCCTGATCTGATGTCGCAGATAGAAGGGTACAAAAAAGGCGATCATGACGGTCAAGGCCGGAAAGACGCCCCACTCCCAGTTTGCCACCGCCACCCCATAGCGGTATGCGAATCCCACCTCACCGATGAATTGCTCCGTGGATATGCTGGAAGCGATCAGCGAAAATCCGATGGCAAACCAGGGCAGCGACGATCCAGCCAGGAAGTACTCCGTCGACGTTGCCTTCTCCCTCCGGGCCACCCAAAGACCGATGGTAACAACGGCCACGAGGTAGCCGAAAAACACGATATAATCAATCACACTCAGTTGCATGGACTACACACTTTCAGCTTGCGGGTTGTGCGGATGCAAACAGGGAATCCGGTCTCGTTTTCGCCAATGGGCTACAGTAGCGTCCGGGCTTGGGCTTGGATTTTCTTAATGGCCGCAATAATATAATCCAGATCGCTCTTTGGCGAGAGGAGCACCTGATGAGGGATCACTACCGTCTCCTGGCAGATGCGCTCGGCCACGGGGAAGTTCTTCTTCCGGATATCTACCTTGCCTTCATAATAAGGGCAGGTGTAAGGGCATCCCCTGGCACCTTCTTGAATGCTCTCAAACATGGGATTTCTTGATAGAGGCCAGGGATAGCCAATATGGCTGGGGATTCCCTCAGCGTTTAAGGCCTCAACAAACCGATCCCTGGAAATCCCGGCGAACTCGCTCGGGTTGTATTGTAGCAGGTACCAATAATAGCCGTTGACATCCGTCTGTCCATCACCGGGAACCGGATTGATGCCTTCAATTGTATCAAATTTTTCAGCCAGATATCCGGCGCTTGCCTGCTTCGTTTTCAACTGATCGTCTAGACGTTCGAGTTGGGCTAGCAGGATGGCTGAAAGAACCTCAGCCAGACGGTAATTCAGAGGCAGAACATGATGGATGTACCAGGACTCGCCTTCGTGCCGGCCACAGCTTCGGTACTGGATACATCTCTCTGCAAGGTCGGAGGTGTTGGTAGTGATCATCCCGCCTTCCCCGGATGTCATGGTCTTGCTTTCCTGGAAGCTAAAGGTGGCCATATCTCCCAGGGCACCGACTTTCCGGCCCTTGTAGACGGCGCCGTGGGCATGAGCCGCATCCTCAATGATCACTAGGTTGTGTTTCCTTGCCAGATCCACGATACGGTCCATATCACAGACGTGCCCGCCATAGTGGACGGGGATAATCGCCTTGGTCCGGTCAGTGATTACTTTTTCAATCCCTTCGGGATCGATACACTGGGTATTGTAAACCGTATCAACTAACACCGGGATGGCATTCACCTGGAGTACCGCGCTCAGGGTAGCGATAAAGGTTAGGGCTGGGACGATAACCTCGTCCCCGGCCCCAATCCCCGCTGCCCGAAGGGCAATCTCGATGGCCGCGGATCCATTGGCACAGGCAATACCATGTTGGGCATCGTGATACGTCGCGAACTTCTCCTCAAATACTGCTGTCCTTGTCCCTGGGTCGGACCCGCGCATACCTGCGAACCAAGTCCGACTGCGGATCACTCGCTCCAAGTTTTTCAGTTCATTCTCATCAAACTGGGGCCATTCAACGAATGCACGGGTTCGGATAGGCTTGCCGCCATGAAATGCGAGCTGTGACATAAATTTTCCCTCACAACATTAGGTATGGTGTTCTCAATCTGTTGAAATTTTCAATTCACCCAGATCGTGAATTACTAGGTCTGCCTGGGAAAAATCCTGGCGCCTGTTGTACACATCCCTGAGTGCGACGCAAGTAGATCCTGCCGCTTTCGCAGAGGCGACACCCGAGTTGGAATCCTCAATCACCAGGCAGTAGGCCGGGGAGATATCCAGCAGCGACGCTAGTTTCTCATAGGGCTCTGGGTGGGGCTTCTTATGATCTACACGGTCACCGGTAATGACAGCATCAAATAACTCCTCGAAGGCCATTCCCGGCTGGTCGTGATCCAGAATTTTGCCCACTACTAACCGTGCCAGGTGATCCGGTGAAGATGTACATAACCCTAGACGCAGTCCAGCCGCCTTCGCCCTGGAAATAAGCGGCCAGACACCCGAACGGGCGCTTATAGCTCTGGCTTTCACCAGGTTCATATAGGCTTCATCCAGTTTCCGCAAGGAGCTTTCAACAGGCAAATCGATGTCCCAATCTCGGGCGATATCAGCGAGATTTTTTTCCGAGGAATACCCAACCATTTGGCAGAAGTAATCATCTGAAATACCTACGCCATATGGGGCCAAAATAATGTTAAAAGCCTCAAAGAAGATGGGCTCGGAATCGACAAAGACACCGTCCATATCGAAAACCAGCGCCTCGAAATCAATGGCTCTGATCGCTTCGGTTATATCAGTCGGCATCGGGCGCGTGGTGCTTTATTAGCCAGTAACGTTGAAATTACCGGTGAGCCGGATGTCTTCCGACGAACTGCCGACCATAACGTTGAACCGGCCCGGTTCCACTATGGCGTTAAGGTCCTGGTCCAGAAGCGACATATGCTCGAAACCGATGATAAAACTGACTGTCTTTGTCTCCCCCGGTGCCAGATCGATCTTCTCAAAGCCCCTGAGTTCCTTCACCGGTGTAACAACGGAACTAATGACATCGTTCAGGTAGAGCTGAACAACTTCCGCACCTTGTCGCTGCCCCACGTTTTTCACGTCTGCGCTGATAATTACTTCGTCACCTGCATCGATCTCAGTGGCCGACAGCTTGAGATTGCTGTACTCGAAGGTAGTATAGCTGATCCCGAATCCGAACTCATATAGGGGTCTTGCGCTCATGTCCGCATAGGCTTTGCCCCAACCGTGCTCAATCCAGTAAGATTTTGACGGCTTATAATTGTAGTATACCGGCAGCTGCCCCACATGCCGGGGAATGGTAATTGGCAACCGGCCACTCGGATTATAGTCTCCAAACAGCACATCGGCCACGGCATAGCCTCCCTGCTCACCACAGATCCACGGTTCCACAATGGCTGGGATATGCTCTGCTATCCAGGGGATTGACAGGGGACGGCCAGTGATGAGCACAACCACCGTCGGCGTGCCGGTAGCGTGAACAGCTTTTACCAGATCGAGCTGGAGGCCTGTGAGGTCCAGGCTGGCCACATCATAGCCCTCACCGCTGGTACCCTCCTGCCCAGGCGTTTGCCACTCATTCTCACCCACTACCACAATAGCCACATCGGCTTGCCTTGCAGCCTCTACACTTGCCCTGAGCTCATTAACCTCATCCCCGATAACCTCGCACCCCTTGATATATCTCACTTCCGTTTCCGGTGAGACTCGCGCTTTGATGCCCTCCAAAGTAGTCACGATATCTTGTAGAATACTATGGGATGTATAATCTCCAAGTTGATTTCTTTCGTGGTCGGCGTTGGGTCCAATGACTGCGATGGACCGCAGGTTTTTACTAAGGGGCAAGAGATTACCCTCGTTTTTCAGGAGTACGATCCCCTCGCGGGCAACCTGCAAGGCCAGTTCCTGGTGCTCTTTTGTGTGGGAGACGGTTACAGAATAGTCCGGATCAACGTAGGGTTTCTCAAAAAGACCCAGTTTAAACTTCTGTACCAGGATACGGAGTACCGACCGGTCGATGGCCTCAAGAGGGGCTGTCCCTTCTGCAAAACTCTCCAGCAAACTACTCATGTAGGCATCTTCAAAGGAAATGCCCACATCTACTCCAGCCTTGAGGGCCAGGATGCCAGCCTCTTTCTGGGACGGTGCAATCCCCTCATAGACCAAAGTGTTCAGGCCTCCCCCTTCACCCAGCACCAAGCCCTTGAAATCCAGCTCGTTCCTGAGAATCTGCGTGAGAATTTTCTCCGAGGCATGGGTGGGTACGCCGTCAATGGCTGGATAGGTAGCCATGACCCCAAGAGCCCCACCTTTTTTAATGGCCGCGAACCATGGCGGTAGGAAAACCTCCCTCAGCACCCTGTCAGATATTTCCATCGCACCTCGCTCCAAGCCGCTCACCGGTTGGCTCTGGCCAGGATAATGACAGAATCCGGCTACTGTCTTATCAGGCGCGGCGATATTATCCCCCTGGACCGCCCCTACGATTCTCTCGGCGATACTCGCAATCAAAAACGGGTCCTCGCTGTACCCTTCCATGTTCCTCCCCAACCGGGGGTCCCTGTTGGGTTCAATTACCAGGGTAAACAACTGGTGAATACCTACGGCGCGGGCTTCCTTCGCCACGATCGTATACAACTTACTCACCAGGTCCATATTCCAGGTGCTTCCAATAGCAAGTCCTTCAGGAAAAATGGTTCCACCGGAACACATGAGGCCATGGGTACCTTCCTCAGTTTGAAGTAGTGGTATCCCAAGGCGTGTCTGCTCAACAGCGATCTGCTGAAGCTCGTTGAAAAAATCAGCCTGCTGACGGGGTCCCTCATGGAGGATTGTATTTGCTAATGTAAAGAATCCACCCGCTGGACCGATCCCCTCCACATAAGTTCCAGCGGCAAACTGTCTTACACCTGTGAACTTGCTGGCTAAATCCCGTCCCAATCCACTTTCATAAACACAGGGCATGTTCAATTGCCCGATTTTTTCGGCCAACGTCATTCGCTGGAGTAAATCTTCAGCCCGCTTTTCAATCGGTTGATTCGGATCGAGGTAAACGGCTAGATCACTCCTGGGTCCGCATGAGACGCTTTGAACGGCGATGAGGGCTAAACCAGCGATGCTCATTACACCCATGATGGATCTCAGAATGCCCATAATCGATACCTTTCTATTTGACATGTTACCTTATTTACCGTGAATCGTATCACATCTCTCTTATGTTGGTTTGCATACAAGTAACATTATATGCCCTGATGCAGTCATAGGAATTGTTCGATTATCCTATCTCCGCCACCAGAGCGAACTAACATACCCGGTTCCATAGGCGTGACGGTTAAGCTGTTTCATCATGGTGGGGAAACATACGTAGAATAGGGTAACTTACTTCTAGCTCGCATTAAACTATGCTATAGTATCAAGCCGGTAAATTGACTGACATAGCACCGGGGATTCGTTACGGATTCGGCGCTTTGAGATGAACGGTCTCGTCAAATTCCAAATTGCCCGATTTCGACCACAACTGGATACGCAGCTCGCTGTACGACATCAGTTTGCCGTCCTGATATCCGATTGGCTCCAGGATGGAATTCTCTGCAATGGTGACCGCCTGCTGTCCCTGAACCTCTATCTTCCTGCCAGTGGTGTGATCTTTAATACTCAGCTCTCCCCTGTCAGTCAGGCAGGAATCGACCGCGCTGATGGGCCAAATGCCTCGCTCCGGCGGTGATAAGTCATCGTTCGTTGCCCAAACGAACGCATACACCGTCTGTAGTTTCTTGCCCTTGTTGGCTATGATTAAATCAAATACCAGGTTGCGACCTGGTATATTATTGCAGGGGCAGTAAATCTCGGACGGTCTTTCACGCAGGTTCGTTACGGTCGCTGTCACGGATGTTTGTTCCATCGCAACCATGATCCTGTCTCTCGAGGAGGTGCACGATAGGGCGATTATGAGAACGGCTGCGACGATCGTCGGAACGAATGGCTGTTTGAGCATTTTTACGCCAATTTGTTCCTCAACAAACCGTTTGTTACACACCGCTGGATAGAAGGACGACAGGGAGCAAGACCCCCGAATCCCTAAACCGCATCTTTGTCTTATCAATCTATTATCTGGATGACAAACGTTCCTCAGCCTCGGCTCGCAGACCCTTCATGTATTCCAGTGCTAGTCGCGTCTGTTCCTCTACATATTCAATTCCGGTGCGCTTTCCGAATTTCATCGCCGGGTGGCAGAATTCCCAGTTCATATAGCCATTGTAACCTGAGGCAACGAGCGCATTCACGTAGGGACCATAACCTGTCTCATGTGTACTGCGGAGCCGGCCGTCGTCGTCCCTCCTGAATTCACCGTTAAAGTGAGAATGGACCAGAAGCGATCCGGCTTCCTTGACAGCTTTAACGGGCGCGTGGTCAAGGCAGGCTTTTAGGGCAGGAGAGTCCACCTCCTTGATGAACTTGAGGACATCTTTATAATCCATGGTTACCGGCTCGTGGTTCTGGAGGGCTAGTATAATACCCCGGTCCTCAGCGAACTTCGACAGTTCCTTTAGTGAATCACGAACATTATCCCAGCGCTCCCCGGTCCAATTAGGAAAAGGTTCAGGCAGGTTGCGCGTGTATTCATAGTGCCCCAATCCATCGCGAACCACCACACCAGGCCAAGCGGCGAATATTTTGCAGATGGGCGAGCCGAGATCGCGGGTCAGCTTTATGCACTCGCGCACATAGCAGATCATGGCTTCCCGACGTTCAGGAACATGACTGGACAGGTCGCTGTTGGGTGAGACAGCGGAAATGGGTAATTCCAATTCCCCGGCTAGGTCCCGCAGTTCCTTTCTGTCATCGCTGGACAGATCCATCGGTGAGGCATGTGGACGCTTCGTATCGAACTCTACCCCCTCCCAACCTTGCTTTTTAATATGTCTCATGATATCCTTGAGCTTCATCGCCTTCCCCTCATACCATATGCCCAAGTAGGTTATTGTATACAGCCCGATTTTCATCCGATTATTGATGGGCTTTGTGGCGGGTGACGGGAGATTGGTGAGATGCTTGGCTGCTGCCGTGGTAGTTCCCGCAGCAACGGCCGCTGTGACGGCTGCGGCACTCGCCAGAAACTGACGACGTGAGATGTCTGACTTCATGATTTCTCCTTTCGTTCTGAACCGGTAAGGGCAGATTCACACTACCAGGTAGTGATGCGAGATCATTCGTACTAAATCTCCGCGTGTTGCTGACATGTTTCAGCCTCACCGGATTTGCCCTGGGTTTTTCCCTCGTGCTCCCTGATAACATGCTGAATATTTGGATTCACTGAGCCGGACCCAACGCTTACAAGGTCCATCCCTTTCTATATTTATTGTGAATATAATCATCGGCTTCAGGGAGATTGGTAGCCTTCAGATTGGCTCCATCCCATTGTATCTTCTTGCCAACCCGCAGGGCAACATTTCCTGTCAACAATGTCTCAGTTACCCGCCCTGCGAACTCAAAATTGGCACCCGCCGGTTCACCACCTTTACAGGCGCGGAGCCACTCTTCATCGTGTCCTATTGATCTGGGGAGGGTTTTGGGAGGTTGGACGTAGGTGTCCATTTTCGATTGGGGAATCAACCGTGGTTCACCACCGGTGAATTCACATAATATCTTACCCTGATCACCTACGAAAAGCAGACCTTCTTCCGGCAGGTCCTTATCCCCATCTAACTCGGCGGGCTTGATTGGCTTTATTCCTCCATCGTACCAGTGGATTGTCACCGGGGGCATATCTTCCCGCGCGGGGAAATTGTAATGAATCACGGCTGCACGGGGGAACGTCTCCGTATTCTCTACTGTGCTTCCTATGCCATCCTCGATGATATACGCTTGGCTTGAACTGGCTTCCACGCTGGTCGGCGCGACCAGTTTCAAAACCCGGAAAATGGTATCAAAACTGTAGCAGCCCATATCTCCCAGAGCGCCCGCGCCAAAATGATACCAGCCGCGCCAGACGAATGGTAAGTAGGCCGGATGATATGGTCGGTCAGGTGCGGGACCCAGCCATAAGTCCCAATCGAGACCCGACGGCACACGCGGTGTTTCCGTCGGTCGACCAATCCCTTGAGGCCAGAAAGGCCGGCTGGACCAGTTATGCACTTCTCGAACCGCTCCGATGGCGCCATCCCAGATCCATTCACATAATAAGCGGGTTGCCTCTGAGGCCTGATTGCCGGTCGCCACCTGAGTGGCGACCTTGGCTTCTCGGCTCACTTTGGCCAGTTCACGGGCGTCAGAAATTGAATTGGTAAATGGCTTCTGACAGTATACATGCTTGCCTAGCTTCATTGCCTTCATCGAGACGATGGCATGGGCATGGTCCGGCGTGCCTACAATGACGGCATCGAGGTCTTGCTCTTCCTCCAGCATTTCGCGGAAGTCACTGTATGTCGTACAACCCGTATACTTCCCCGATGGCTTTTGGAGGGCGTAGTACCCTTCAACAATCTCTTTGGCGGGTTCACGACCGGCCCGACAACCCTTTCTGCTCCCTCCCCACCTTGGTTTTTCGATCAGCTCTCGGACTTTGCCCCGAAGCTCATCAGGCCACCATTCACAGTAGTCGCGGCTGTCCCGGTTCACATCACAGACTGAGACGATCTGTACATCTGGCTGGCGCAGGAAATTCATCATAACACGCGTACCCTGAGCGCCCACTCCGATGCAGCCGATGTTGATTTTTTCACTCGGCGGTACATACCCGGAACCTCCCAGGACATGTCGCGGTAAAATAGTATACGCGGCCGCGACTGCTGACGCCGTCCTTATGAACTCACGCCGATTGATATGTTTCGCTTCTGACATTGTTGACCTCCGATATATCTTTAGAGGGATGGATACTATCGTACGTCGTTAAAAAAATATGAGCTTTTTATGCTTGAAACTAAGAGACATATTTTACTTTTCCAAGATTTAGTTGAGGATTCATTTGAAGTGTTTTGCACTCAACCAGTACCCGCTTCCTCCCTCAGCGCTGCCCCGGCATTCTGATGGACAAAAGCATTTTGATGGACTCGATGGAGTTTTTCGTCGCTAAGCGGCCGATGTAGATGCCTCAGGAGATTTCAATGATTGCCTAGTCACCCCCTGCTAATTCCTCCAGAGCCTTCTCGGTCGCTGTGAGTAGCGCCTCTGGTCCTACTGCTGAATTGGCTGCCGCCTTCATCCAGAGATCGGGCGCAATGTTGCCGATCCTTGCCATGCGCTCGACCTCAGGTCCGATAGTCCCTACCTTATCCATCTGTTCCTCGATCTGTTGGGCGATCAGGTGACCGATAGGATAATCCGGAAGATAAAGGAACGAGTGGATCATGTGCGAGTAGATACCGAGCAGAATGACATCCTCCTTTTTAAAAACAGGTGCGTAGTACCTGTTCCAGATGTCCTTCGAAATCTGGATGGTCGCCGCTTTCAGTTCTGCCGGGGTTGCCCCCGGGTGCTCGTACATCCAATGCCACACCTCCATATCGACAAGCGCAACGGCTGCAATCTCACACGTCCCCCAGAAGTCACCGAGCGTCTTCATCATCTCACTTCGGGCGTCCGGTTTGGAAAGCCCCAATAACTCCAGATCACGTCCCTGAAATACGAAGGCCAGAGCCTCTGTGAAAGCGGTGTTCGGGACACCTTCTAGTAGTGTGTGGTCAATGTCGTTTAAGGAGATCGTCTGCTCTACGTTATGCCCCAATTCATGTATCGCGATATTGTAGCCTTTATAATCCATTCCACCTTCCCCGACTCGAGTGCGCAGATGAGCTTTTTCCGAACGCATTTGTGCTCCCCAGGCATGACCCGATCCGCGCGCAGGATCAACCACGATATTATCGGCAAGATACTGGGAACGCTTCCTGCTAAAACCGAGCTTCCTCAAGATTTTTGGGATGTCTTTCTCGAATGCCTTGGCCGTTGGATATTTCTTCGAAACTATCGTATTAAGCTGAGCCTCGGTGTAAGCACCGCGAGAACGGAAGCCGCTGTACCAGATATCAAATGCTTCGAGTGGACGATCCAATCTCAATTCGATAAGTTCGGCAACCTTGGGAAGCAGGGGTGAAGACAGGACCTGCTCGAACATCGCCTTAACCCGGGGCTCAGGAATCTCTCTATTTACTTCAAAGCGGCGTGCTATTAGCGTTGGCGCAGTTGGCCAATAGGGATCTGCCTGCTTCGCCGCGAGGAACGTCTCGAGAAGCGTTGCATAGCGGGTATCAGGTTCCGGTGCATCTGTTACCTTCATATTAGAGGGTATGGGCAGGTCGGAATCTTGCACTGTAGCCAGTTGCACCTCATTGCTGTATGGATTCCAGTCTACGTGCGGATTGTTGATAACTGCTTTCGGGATCGTCTGAGTGATGATCCTCTCCATCACCCGCTGTATCATTTTCTGCCTGGCTAGTCCTGCGTCCGGGTCGGTGTATTGAGCCTTGATCTCATCACGCAGGTTCCAGTGTGAAAGCAGTCGCAGCTTCGGTGGAAAGAGTCTCTCACCCCTGTCATCGAGCAGGTGATGCATCCAGATGTTGTAATTAGCAATGTACTGATCGGCTTCAGCCGACGCTTGAGCAATTGCCAGATTCACCTCAGCCGGAGTTCTGCTGGAGAAGCGCTGCGCGAGACGCGCCTCAGCCCACTGACGACGGGTCCACTGCTCCCCCGCGGCTAATCGCTCCTTAAGTGTGGTAAGTGGGTAATTGAGAAGAACGATGAAGGCGATCTTATTCTTGAAGAAATCGTCAGTCAGGTGTGCCGAAGGATCATAGCCGGCAAAGATTTCATCGAAAGGAAGAACCGGCCCAAGATCAAGATCAGACTGCCTCCGGAATTCCAGGGTGATTTTGTCCATATGCCCACCGAGCTGCTCCAGAAGATACTGGAAGCGCTTGAACATCGCGTCAAGTTCATCCTGACTGCCCATGAAATGCGTCCGTACAAATGCTTCGAAATCCGATGCATCACCATCTTCCGAGCGCCACAGGTCCGCGACCTGCTGCATGCCTCGCTGCAATCTTGCACGTTGTTCTTCACCATACTTCGACACTAACTCGCTTTCGAGCTTCACCATCGAGTCTTTCATCCCTGGGGGCTGTGTAGCTTGTGCCTTCAATGGATTCATGCCAGACGAAAATAAAATAACGGAGGATATAAAGGTGACTGACAGCTGTTTAAAATTGTTCATGCGCACCCCTTTCATTGTTTTGTATGGTTAGGTATCTTTTTCCCCGTTTTAGGTAACTAATTCTTATCCGGTCCTGGCCAGGTCACGAATTGGTTTAGTTTATCTGGAAATTATTCATGTAGCTATCACTGAAGCGAGAGGTCTCTTATAGGGCGATACTCGGCTTTACTGTTATTCTGATGAATGGTCCACTCGGCGGATGCAAATACAGCTGGAAAAACTGGATGATGGCCTTCGAG
The DNA here is from genome assembly GCA_020354025.1 of Fidelibacterota bacterium. Lineage (GTDB taxonomy): Bacteria > Fidelibacterota > Marinisomatia > SCGC-AAA003-L08 > TS1B11. Next base: position 1,793,322 of record CP070638.1, read on the forward strand.
GTTTTTTAACAATCTCAGGCTTGCCCGGTTTCGGTATAGCTACTGCGAGCCATTGTCTACGAGATCCCCACGGGTGGGAACCCCCGGGATCTAGAGGGGGAAATCCCCGGTCCCCCGCCCCTCACCCTATGCCTTCAGCCTCTAGCTAGAACGGCGAAACCAATCCCAGGCGCAGGTACGTGAGCGGATCGCACTGCTGCCAGGCTTCCTGGTCCCCCGCCTGCCCATATGCCAGCGTTAGCAGGGGGAAACTGCCGATCACGATATTACCCTTCACTTCAACACCGTGGGTGAACCGTGCATGAGCGGCGCTGCTTCCCCTGTCCCAGACCTGCCCGAAATCAGCGAACAAGGCCGCGGTGAACTGCCCCAATCCCAATCCCAATACCTGCACCAGGGATTCCTCCACCAGCGGCAGGCGCAGCTCCAGTGTACCTGAGACAACCCTATTGCCCAGCTTTGGCTCCGTCAGTCCTCGTAGGCTGTGGAGCTCCGGTGCCTCAATGAATTCTCCAAGCAGACCAAGCGCAGAGCCGGGATTCAGGTAAACCGGCGAATCAGTGAGTAAGCCAATGCCATCCTGCCGGGGCCAGGTGCCCGTGAGGACCGCCCCTGCCAACCGGGCGAAAACCACCAGCGGTGTCTTGGGTACATTCCGGTGAGCAAAGACTTCCGCTTCCCCTTTACCATATTGAAAATCGCCGAACAGTACGGTAGTATAGTGGTCATAGCGCAGCCTGAAGCCGGTACCTCCTGGGGGCAGATAGCCCGCTGCTCGGTGCGGCCGCTGCGATTTCCACTGATAAAGGAAGGAAATTCTCCCTTCCCGCACATCCACTGGCAATCCCAGGGCCCCCGTCGTATCCACTGGTATTCCTTCCACCGGCCGACGGTCAAAACCACCTGCATTGATGGCCACCAAATGCTCGGACGTCAGGCGGTGTCCCAGATTGAAGGGATAGAGGGTTCCGACCTCCATACCGCTGACCTCTTCCAGCAGGTAGCCGCTGCCGTAACCCCTGATCCTGAACTTGAAATCCCGGTAGGCTGAGAGTGTGAGAAAAGGGGCGAACCGCGCGCTTGTCCAGGATGCATATCCACCCCAATCCCGGTCCTGGTAAAGCGCTTCACCCGCAAGGATCAGCTGGTTCTTGCCCAAAGCATCCTGCCACACGCCTAGCGCACCGATGCCGTAAAAATCGGGCAGTATCAGACGGGCTAACGGCCGCCAGGTACCCCAGGAGCGGTAAGGGCGGGGACCTTCTGCAGAAGGGACTTCAGTCAGGTCAACGGACGGCACGGGGATCCCGGGTTGTCCATCGCGCCAGCGGGTGAATTTCTCCCGCATTATCGGCGGATCACTATCTGCCACACTCCGGTCCATCGGCAGCCGGCGCACCCGTACCGTGTCCACGTCACCCAGTGTCATAGCCACAACCTCACCGGTGCCGGGCATGATCTGGGCGGTATAGATCCCTTCGGCAACGTCAGTCACTGGGACTATTTCTCCCCCAGCGGCTGGTACCCGGTATAGGTTGGGGGTAGAGTTGCGGAAGGAAGTGAAGAGGATCCACTGCCCGTCCGCCGACCAAAGGGGAGCCAGGTCTTCCCCAGGATCGCTGGTCAGCTTGCGATAGCTCTTACCGTCAGCCCTCACTACGGCGACGTCCACATCACCATCCTCCTCTTGCACGGCAAAGACGATCTGTGATCCATCGGGGGACCACTGGGGGTCCTGCAATTGAACATCGCCGGTGAAGGTAGTCAGGCGGGCGGTATTATCTCCGGAGGGATCGGTAATGTAGAGGTTCGTGGTCATTCCCGGATGAGCGGCGTAGAGAATATACCGTCCGTCAGGAGACCACGCAGGATCGGTAGCCCGGGCATTACTGGTAAGCCACCGCGCATTACCGCGCTCCACGTCAATCAGCCGGATATCCCACAGCAGGGAGCCATGACGCCCCCGGCGATATCCGCTGATGGCAATGGTTTTCCCGTCAGGTGACCAGGCCGGATTGCCACTGTACTGGCCGTAGTGTAGTTCCACCCTCCTGTGGGTACTGTCTGTGCTTACGGTATACAAACTCCAATCCCGCATTTCTTTACTGGCTCGTCCTACTACGGCCACCCGGCTACTGTCAGGGGAAATGGCAAGGCCTTGGATAGATGTCAAATTGGGAATAACAACCGGCTCGCCCACTTCATCGACCCCCTCCTTCTGACCTCGATAACTGTAGTAGTAGGTATTCATCGTCCGGCGCCACTCTTCGTCAAATTGGGCCACGCTCTGACCGGTGATTTTCTTGAATGCCCGCCCGAAAAGGTACGGGAGCGTCAGCAGCTTGCGCTCGCCGATCTTCAGCTCATCCCGGTAGTGCACTAGCTTTGTGATAGTGGAATCGCCGTATTTGTCCGCCAGATATAGTACCTTGGCATACCCGGAATCGTGTGAATCCAAGCGGTTCATTCTATTCTTGTATGTATGAATCTTCATCTGGCTGTCACTGCGGCCTACCCGCCATTTCTCGGTGTAGTACTCCGCCGTCCCCTCGATAAACCAGCCCGGTACCATCAATAGGTTCAAGGTACCCAGCCAGGTCTTCAGGCCGTTCATCAGCACCACGTGCTGGAACTCGTGGGCAATGACAGCCTTGAGCCACTTTTCGGAGCCCATGAACCATCCCGCTGCATCGTTCTGATAGGCCCAGATGAAGATCTGGTTGGACGGCATGGCGTATCCGTTCATGATTTCGTCTTCGGCTGTGAAGACCATATCAGTCCTGCCGAAGTCCGTCACTTGGAGCTGATCCATGACGGGCTGGTAGATCTGCTCAGCGATTGTGGCCCCCCTCCAGGCCACGTCCTCAAGGCCCTGGTGATAGTAGATGTTAAAGTGCTCGGTGGTGATAGCCTGCCAGTCCAGTTCCGCGTGGGTCCTGAGGTTCCACACCCAGAAACCCTGGCCTTGCAGTGTTGAGAAGAATAAGATTAACGCAAGACTGATCAGGTACAGGCAGCTGCCCGGCTGTTGTCTGACAAGGGGGATCATGTCTATTGCTCCCTTATGAGCGATCCTGGATTGGATCTAGGGTGATTGCGAATCCCCGCCCTACTTCAGAGGACTCGAATTGGATCTGGATCTGGTGGAAACATGTGGGAAGCTGTCGGCCTCCCCCGGAGGCCGCGGCTTCAGGCTCAGGTGAAACCGGAATCCCGGGAAGCCCGCGGACAAGCCCGAGCCGAATCAGTCACTTGATTACCACCTATGACGGTTGCCTTCATGCTCAGCAGCTTTTCAGCCTTGTGCTCCTTGCAGCGAGGACACTCGACGTCTCCAACAGGCGTATCACTTGAGGCTACCAGTGCGCTGAAGGTATTGTCGCAGGATCGGCAGCGATATTCGTAAACCGGCATTAGTCAGGATTTTCTCTCGATTTGCTCTGTTTTCCAGCCAGGTTCCGCCACGCCTGCATTCCTCCGGTGACATTGAAAGCCTGGAAGCCCGCATCAATTAGCATGCGGGTGGCGCGTGCGGAGCGCCCGCCGGAGCGGCAGATCACGGAGATGGGCTGATCCTTCACATCCGCGAGTTCGTCGAGGCGCTGCGCCAGTTCCCGTACGGGAATGAGGCGTGCCCCTTCTATATGACCTAGGGGACCATCGTATTCTTCGGGTGTACGTACATCCAGGACAAAAGTGGCTGTGTCGGCAGCAATGCTGTCTTTCAAGGCCTCAACGGTGATTGTGGGTAGCTCTTCTTTCGCACTTACCCCTGGACCTGCGCCGGGACTCGTGTTAGCGGCATCCGGACGTTGAACACAGTTCACCGCTAAGAGGGCAATACAGAACAGCTGGATAAAGTAGCGTTTCACAATTAAAACAACTGCCAGGTTAGACCGCATCTATAGCGGCGCGCAACCAACGGTTAACGTCCAACGCCGTTTGCGCCAATTCGGGGCGCTCGACCACTCTTAACATGGCCTCCGCATCCACGGCTGCAATGCGTACAGTATCGTCATCGTTCTGGGACACGGTAACATTACATGGTAGGAGAAGTCCAATCTCCGGGACAGTGGAAAGGGCTTTCAGAGCGCTGGGTGGATGGCAGGCCCCTAGAATCTTGTACGCGGGAAAGTCCACACCGAGCTTCTTTTCCAGGGTGGCTTTCACATCGATCTCGGTGAGTACGCCAAAGCCCTGCTTCTGCAGGGTGTTGCGTACACGAGATTCAGCCTCTTCGAAACGCAGCTGGACATCACGATGATAACCGATCTTCATGGTTGATAGAGATCCCGGCCTGGACTAGAGAACGATATTGGCGGCGTATCGTTGGCTCAGACGATCAATGTACGTCGTGCCAGAGCTCCTGGCACCTGCGAAGGCCCTCCAGCAGCTTCTTCCCTGGGTCCGCAGTGACGCGGTAGAATATGGAAGTCCCCTGTCGCCGACGCTGGATAAACTCAGCCTCACGGAGAATCTTCAGATGCTGACTGGTCATAGCCTGGGTGAGCCCTACATGCCTTTGGATGGCTGTAACCGACTCTTCATCCCCCTCGATGAAGTGCAGGATCTGCAGCCGGGCGGGGTGGCTCATAATCTTCAGCAGTGAGGCAGCTCTCGCTAGACTCGCTCTCGTAGGTGTTGGTGAATCTTTAGCTTTCATGTCTGAATTTAAGCAATCTTACTATATTATAACAATACGATATGCTTATTTTGCGTCCGTAAATTCATTCTCCCAGCCAAGATGTGATTTTCGTCACATCTGCACTTCTCGTAGATGATACCTTTCTGTGAATTTGGGCTAGAATGGCCAGAGCCGGGGGATCAGGAACGAGCCCAGTAGCCAGAAACCCATGTTGAGAAAAACGCCGAAACGCAAGTAATCCCTGAAGCGGTAACTGCCGGGACCGTAGACCATCATGTTGGTCTGGTAGGACATGGGAGTCATGAACGCCGCTGAGGATGCAAACGCGACGGCAATCAGGAACGGCCGTGCATCAACGCCCAACGCTGCGGCCAGACTCAGGGCTACTGGTGCCACTATCAGAGCTGTGGCGTTGTTGGACACTACTTCTGTCAATAGTGACGTCACGAGGTAGACCAGCGAAAGCGCCACCATAGGTGCCAGGTCGGGCGGCCAGTGGTTCGCAAAGGTCAGGATTCCCGAAGCGATGAACCGGGCAGTGCCCGTTGTCTCCATGGCGTAGCCCACCGGTATAAAAGCGGCGATAAGCAGGAGAACTGACCATTCCACCGAACGATAGGCTTCCCGGATGTCAACGGCGCGCATGAAGAGAAGTACTACCACGGCCAACAATGAGCCACGTAGAATATCTATTGCCCCGGTACTTACCAGGATCAATAGGATGGGCAGGATCGCCATCACGACCCACCAGGAACGACCCCTATGCAGCTTGTATTCAGCCTCGGAGATAATGATCATATCATCAGACCGGCGCAGCTCGTTTAGCCGCTCCTTGGGTGCTAGCATCAGGAGGGTATCCGAAGCCTGCAGGGAGGCGTGAGCGATTTTCTTCCTCAGGGTGGAGCCATGGCGGCGCACTGCTAGCACAAAGGCTCCGTAGCGACGCCGGAAATCGAGCTCCCGCAAGGTCTTGTTGATAAGCCGGCTGGTCTGGGTTACAAGACCCTCCGCCAGCACCTGCTCATTTGCAGCCAGTGCCTCATCACCTAGCTTGATATCAGAAAGCAGGCTCACTCCTTGCTCTTTTCTCAACCGCATTATGTTATCCACCACTCCTCTCACTATCATGGTATCGCCTGGCAGGAGGGGTATGTTGCGAATATTCTCAACGATGCGGCGCTTATCCCGGAGGATGGCCAGAACGGTAATGTCGTAATTCTGGTTAACCCCGACGTCCTTGCAGGTCTTCCCGGTTAGGGCAGAGTCTTCCTGCACACGCAGCTCGGTCAAGTATGTGCCCATGTGATATTTCCCCGTTAAAGAATCGAGGCCCGCCCGGGAAGGCAGTATTCTCCGGGCAAATATCGTCGCGTAGGCTACACCCGCCAGGGCATAGATCCAGCCCATGCGGGTAAACTCGAACATCCCCAGCGCTGGCATACCTGATCCGGTCACAAAGGAGTTGACGATGAGGTTGGTGGAGGTGCCGATAAGGGTGAGGGTGCCACCCACGATGGCCGCGTAAGACAGGGGCAGTAAGACCTTGCTGGGACTGATGCGCAGCCTGCGGGACAGGTCGATGGCCAAGGGGATAAACATCGCTACCACGGCTGTGTTGTTAAGAAATGCCGACGACAGGCTCACCGTCACCAGCATGATGGTGACACCCAGCCATTTTCGCGGCCCTACCATCTGGCTGAGGCGTCCCGCTGCCACCTCCAGTAATCCTGTCTTGGTTAGAGCATGACTCAGGACGAACAACATGCCGATAGTGACGACCGCCGGATTTGAAAGCCCTACTACTGCATGTTGAGCATCGACGATGCCCACCACCAGGAGGATGGCCAGCATCCCGAGGGCGGTAACCTCCATGGGAAACAGCTCCAGGGCAAACACCAATAAGGTGACCACCAGTAGTCCGAGCATAAACAGTATTTCAAGGGTCATAGGGTGTTATAGCGTCCGTACATGGAGTGTTATCGGTGCTGCGTCAGGCAGACCGGCTGCTTCTGCCTGGTGTTCAGTCCAGCCAAGCATTGATAAATCCCGCTAGGAACTTGGGGTAGAAGTATGTGGATTTCGCTGGTAGTACCTCCTGATGTTCCGCGGCATCCAGAAGCGCCCTGATAGAAGTAGGCCTCAGCAGGAACGCACATTGCCCGGTTGCCTTCGCGGCTTCCACTGCATCTTCGGCATCGTGAAAGTAGCCGAAAGTTGCGGTGTCCAGCCGGTCGACGCCAATTAAGTGTGGAAGGATACGCTCATGGAGTACTACTACATCTCCTCGCTCCCTTCCAGGCCCGCCAGGCCTTGCTGCGGAACTGTTTCCCTCCTGCCACCCGATTTGGAATACTCGATCCGCAGCCGGTGCCGCGGCTAGGATGATCCCGCTCTCCGGATTGCCGGCGGATTCCTGATAAAGGCGCGGCCAGTTTTCGAGGGGATGCGCTTCTACGGAAAACTCACCAGACAGCGCCTGACATAAAGCCTGGCTATCAATGGGAAAACTGACGGTGCGGTGGGTGGGCAAGACCACCAACCCGGCATCGCTGCTCGGTACTAGCGTCATCAGTGTAGATCCTGTTCGGCCGAGCTCCTGGTAGTAAGCTACACTGGTCTCGTAGCGATGGTGGCCGTCGGCGATGGTTATAGTGCGACCCTGGAGACTGGACTGAAGGGCGCTGATGGTTTCTTCATCCGTGATTCCGAAAAGGCGGGAGTGGTGACCGTCATCACCACGGGCGGTCTGCAAGGGCTCCTGGTTACCCGCTGCCGCCAGCCTCGCCGCCAATTCTTCATCTCCCTCAAAGATACCGAACATCTGGCTGAACTGGGCACCGGTTGCCTGGAACAGCTTCAAGCGGTCCGCTTTTGGCCCGGCGTGGGTGTGTTCGTGGCGCATGACACCGCCCGGCCGGTAGGATTCGCAGGCCACTTTAGCTACTAGAGCTCTGCGGATATAGGTGGTATCCTCAAGGCTGAATTCCTGTTCCCATAAGTACAAAGCCGGCTTTTCGAGGAGTCTCAAGACTCCGGACTGCAGCCAGTTCTCAAACAACCGCGCCGCCTCCTGGTAGTGGTCACCGCCCGATGAGGCCTCCGGGAGGGTCAGCCGTACCACGTTTCTGGGATGCCTGTCCCGCAGCTCCGCTTCAACGGTGGAGTCAATCACATCGTAAGGCGGGGCGACAAAGGGCGTCACATCAGAACCCGTCTCGGGCTGGAACAGAATGGCTGAAAATGGATGTAACTCTGCCAAGACTCGGCCTCAAATAATCCTGTTAGCTGCGAACTTACCCCTCCCGGCGGCGGAAAGAAAGATCATGAATGGCGCAGGAAACGCAGTTGCTTTCGTTTGGAGTCCATCCGGTTAACGGGCCGGACCGACGGGTCAAGATTCAGTCGGATTGCCTGCTACTGGCTCAGCTCCATTTTGAAAACGCTCACAGACCCGAATGCCCCATAGCCGCCGGTTACGGTGGTAACCGTCTCCAGGTAAGTTTGGTATTTGATAGTCGTGACCGCAGTCAGGTACTCAGCGAGGTTGGCGTCATAGCCATAAATATGGATTGTCATAACCTGCCCAGGTCCTACGCTGGGATTGAATGCAACCGGTAAAACACCCTCGCCTTGATTGGAAAACCGGGAATGCAGCGAGTCCGACGGTGATATGAGATAAACGTCGTAAAGATAGGTATCGGTGGTTGTCAGCAGATCAAAGGATAATATACTTTCAGAGATTGTCAGTGTGGTCGTGTCAATGGCCGGCTTGACGGGCACTTCCGTTGTGGCTGTTAGCGTGTCAAGCTCGGAATGGGTGATGGTCAGGGCATACTGCTCACCGGCGGTGGGAAAAAAGTCGGGATTGGTATATGTCCAAGCCCAAACGGTATCAGCTTCGAAAAGATAAGTGGTCGTATCAGTGGCCTTCCGCACGACAACCTCGGCATCTTCGATAATGATGGGAAATTCCACATCATATATTTCCTCTGTCCGGCAGGCCTGCTCAACATGAATAAAGGAAGTGCCAGTGGAATCGTCCAGCCTCAGGATGCCCAGGATGTTCAGGCCTCGTTCGAATTTGGTCTTGATAATAGTAGTGGGCTGGGGGCCGGGTTCGGTGGGTAGGTCGCAGGCGGTCCCGATAAGAACAACGACAAATATGGCGAAGGTTATTTTGTTACTTCTTTTCATATCCGCTCACTCTTAAAACTTGATGCTGTACCCCGCCCTCACCGATGGTAAATATTCAATGCCAAGCGCGTAATAGCCAACCTCTGGTAGTGGTAGGTAGAAGTACATGAATGGATTTCTTCTAAGGAACAGCAGATTCTGGATCGACATAGTGAAATAAGCCTCATCGGAGCCTAGGTATTCAGCTAATCGGTAGCCGAATCCCTCACGCAGTCTTTTTTTCCACCCAATGTCCCAGAGTATTCGTGGTGGAAACCGCACGTTGTTTTTCACCGGGGTAATATACGTGGGAAAAAGGCCGAAGTTGTTGCTGACGGGATCATAGCTAAAATGCATCATCTGGCCCGTTTCCCAGGTCCTGGGGTATCCGGACGTGAGCTGAAAAGTAGTGCTGGCGGTGATATCGGGCGTCAGGTTATATAACAGTACTGTCTTCAGGCTGTGGGTTTGATCGCCGTCGTACAGGAAAGGTCTACCGCCCTGGATGGAGGGGTAACGGCGCGTGGACCGTGACAGGGAGTAGCCGATCCAGCCCGAGAGTCGCCCCAGCTCGCCCCGGAGCAGGAATTCCGCGCCATAGGCCTCACCCTGACCCTTTTCCAGCGCGGCCGTGTAGTCATAGATGGACTCGATTGCGTTGAGGTAATCTAAGCGGTACAGGGTGGTAAGTTCCTTATGATAAACCGTAGTGGAATACTCCAGCCGATCAGTGATCCGGCCTTCGATTCCCAGGATGTAATGGGTGGATGCCAGAGGTTCCTTTTTCAGTAGGGGATAGTAGTAATCAAGGTACTGGCTGAGCTCTACATCCTGGGTATTCATGGCTGTGACGTACTGATGGTATCGACCCCAGGCGGTTTTCAGGGTGGCACCACGGATGTTGAGTGCCAAGGAAGCCCGTGGCTCCAAACGCCATTCGGTTTCGAGGGAGAGGCGGCTGTTGCGCAGCCCGAATTTCAACAGCAGTGGACCAGCTTCTATCTTGTCCTGCAGATAGAAGGCCTGGAGGGTTGATTGCACCTCCGCCGAGAGCGAGGGCATTGACAGGAGACCGGCCTCGTTGAAGAAGGTGAGGTTGTTCTGTTCAAAGCCCAGCTGGAGGGTCTGATTCAGAACGGTGAAATAGGACAGACTTGCCTTGGCTGTAAAGTCTGAAACCTCATTCGTTACCCGGGTTTCATAATTCAGGATGACATCAATGTTCGCCTCGGTGGTGTCCTCCACGCGGAATTTGATAAAGTTTCTATTATCAACCTGGAATCCGGAGTAGTACAGGTGGGACTCGAATACTAAGTTGGGTGTGAGGATCGAGCGGGTTTGGATTCCCAGGGCAGCATTCCCCGTATTGGTCAGGAAGCCGATGCTGTAGGTGCGCATGAATGGCTGTGGAAAGTAAATCCCGAAGCGGAGGAAATCGTAGTCGATTAAATCCCGGGCATAAAAGGCGGACAGCCGCAGCCGCGTGTTCCTGACGGTTGTCTGGTAGGCGCCGTTGAAGTCGGCCATCAGGTTGGGCATTCCCATCACGATCCGGGGTACCAGATCCGTCAGTATCCGACCCGAAAGCATGGCCGTGCCTCCGAAGCGTACGGGGAACTCAATCGCACCTGTAATACCGGAAATTGACGGCCTGAACTCCCCGCGAATCCTTTCCTTGTGTCCCTCCCGCGAGGTGATATACAGTATTGAGGAATTCCGACCACCGTACTGGGCATCAAAGCCTCCAACCAGCATCTCGATGTTCTTGATGGCGTAAGGATTAAAAATAGCCTGCGCACTCATCGAATGCTGGGGATTGTAGATAGTCATGCCGTCAAGCTGCACCAGATTCTCCCCCGGATCACCACCCCTGACGTAGTACTGGGGGGAGATAGGATCGGAAATGGTTACGCTGGGCGAGTATTTGATGAGTTTAAAGACATCCTTCCTGAATTGAGGTACCTCCTTGAGTACCTGGGGACTGACCTCGAAGCTGGCAATGTCCATGTCCTTCTGAATAAGGGTACCCCGGTGGGCGGTCACTTCGATGGCTTCGGTCTTCAGGATGGTTGGAGTTAACACGATGGTCTCCAGGTACAGGTCATCGGTGTCCAGCCTGATGGTCCGGCGGTGGTCTTCGTAGGCGATGTGGGTAAAACGCAGGGTGGTCTCACCAGGCCGAAGCCTCTGAATTACAAAGAAGCCGTTCATGTCCGTGGTGGTGCCCATGGTGGTGCCTTCTACGATGATATTCACGCCGATGATAGTCTCGCCGCTTTCTGCATCGGCCACGTAACCAGAGACATTTGCAGCCTGCAAGGTGGTGGAGGTAAGGAAAGCCAGTCCGGCGATGATGCTCCTCATGGCAGAACCATCCCTACCGTCAGTAGCAGACCGACTTCATAGCGCGTTACTATTTCCGGCAGTACGTTTATCATTTGATGAAGGCCGGCCCCGGCAAACAGGCCTTTGTGGTATCTGGGGCGATATTCCATGGCTGCGGTGAGGCCGACATTGACTAGCAGAATATTCCACCAGTCAATGTAATCAAATTTGTCGGGATTGAATCTGTTGCCGCCGATCCGGTAGGATAGGTTCAACCGACCCAACCAGGAAGGCCGCAGTCGGACAAGCCACTGCTGGTGCTTACCACCGACAGCGATGGATTCGTGGCGGGAGGATTTATAGTAATACATCTCCATTCCCGGCGCACCGCGGATATAGCGGTCCATCTGATCAGTGGGAAAATCCAGGGACAGGCGACCGTTCAGGACATACCCATCCGGCAGGATGATAGTATCCAGCCAGAACATCAACTGACGGCGGTAGCGGTAGGGAGAGGTGATCCCTGTAGCTAAATCATTTTTCAAAGCCTTCCCCTGAGCCAACGTCCACTCCCCCACCAGCCGGCCGATGGCGTCCTCGGGCTTCTGCTTCCTTTTCTTTTTGACGCGGTGCTCCCACTGCCAGTCGCGGATTACAGCACCCCCACCGTCCACCAGTTGGGTGCGGCCATTCAGCGTCCAGCCCTTGAGGAACATCAGGGAGCCATCGTACCATATAGAGATCTTGTCAATCACCAGGGTGTCACCAGGCCGGACTAGGTCCGCCGGTAGGTGTTTGCCCAGGGTTGTGGATAGGGATTCCGACAACGCCAGGTACTGGTCAACGGGAATATAAAGCCACTTCTTGATCTGCCGGATACCGAGCACAGGACCGGGCGTCTCGCGATTATCCCGAATCTGGAGAGGCAGCTCAGGAGCGGTTAGAGTTGAATCCTCCGGCAGGTTGATGACCAGGGTATCGGCGATGAGTTTTGAGAAGGTAAAATCCTGCGAGTATGCGCTGGTGAAAAATACCGTACAAACAAGGATTATTAGTAAAATCAAATTCTTTTGAGTCTGAATGGTAGTACCTTGCCCGATTTTTAGCTTCTGCGTTTTTAACAACTGCAGTACCTGATTATGTCCATGCATCACGGATATTATATAGACAGCCATATAAATACAATGGTTGTCCCATCGATGAAGCTTTGATTTTTCACTGAGGATTCCCTCCTGATCAAGGTGTCATTGAATCATCAATCAGGTAGATCGTCAAGGACCTGCTTCATACTCTGGCGGTAGACCTGGAAAGCGCCTCGGCCTTCCTCCGTAAGGTGGAGCATGGTATGGGGCTTTTTATCTACGAACTCTTTCTCGATGTCAACGTACCCGGCGGCTTCCAGTTTGCTCAGGTGAGCCGATAGATTGCCCCAGGTCAGACCGGTCTGACGTACCAGGAAGACGAAGTCCGCGCTCTCGACCACGTACAGGTAGGCCATGATCAGAAGCCGTGCTGGTTCGTGGATGAGCTTATCGATCTCCGCAGCAGGCTTCAAATCTCCGCTTTGACCACTACTCTCCGGCATCGTACACCTCGGTTACCGGCAGTGGATACTCCCGCAGGAAGCGAACGAATAGTACTATCCCTATTAACAAGACCGCCACCGCTGGTGCACCAACCGCGACGGCGGTGATATCGATATCTGCTAACTCATGGAATATGATATCCAAGGGCACCGGGATTGCGTACATCACACCGATCAGGTAGAGCCGGGTGAAATTCAGGAAATAGGCCCCTAGGCTGAACACGATCAGCATATTCGCCGTATAGATGCCACCGAGGAACAGGGCCGGGTTCAGCCACTCTAGTCGGGTGTTGCGGGCTACCAGGGTAAAGATAAAGATCGCCGTCCCGAAGAGTAAAGAGAGTGAGAGCAGCCATCGGGTTTTTTTCTGCCTGGACGTCCCTTCTGGACCGAATTGAACCAGTCCCATACGGGGAGCTATAATGAATCTCTTGCCAGCCCATATTACCGCCAGAGCTAGGGCCACAATCCCGCTGAAGATTAGCATCGTAGAAAGGTGGGCCATCCCGAGATCACTCAGCAGCGCGCCAACAGCCATGGCAAACAGCATCAGCCCCAGGAAAATATCCCACAAACCGTCTTGGAAGGTGGAGCGAAAGACCTTGCGTTCAAGATCTTTTAGATCAATGGACTGAGTCATGGAGCACCTCCTTCGTCAGCGGGGGGTAATCCCGTAAAAAGCGATAGAACAGGACTACACCGACGATCAGCATCAGAACCGACGGTATGCCATAGGCAAGCAACCATAGGCCGATCATATCGGTATGCGATTTCAAAATGACAACTATTGGAAATGGAAAAGCATAAAAAAGTCCATACAGATGAAAGCGAATATTATCGAGGAGAAAGGCCCCGCTGCTGAAAGTGACCAGACATACAGCGCTGAATAAGAGTGCCGGGAACGGGACCGGAGCGATCCAGCCGAACAAATCCTCATTCCCTACCAGACGGATCGCTAATAGAACGACTCCTATTATGAAAGAGATCGTTAGCAGAAGGGTCATATTCTTGGTTTTTGAGCGCCGGGCCGCGCTGAACGTCACCCTGCCGATGCGAGGGACTGTGATATACTTCTTCCCCGCGATGAAAAAGCCCATGCAAAGCAGGCACAGCGTTATCACAATCACACCAATCCATTCGATCACAATCCCGAATTCGAGGAGGGAAAGAGCTATCCCGAAGAGTAGCAGGAGCAGACCCAGGTAGATGTCCCATATACCATCCTGGAAAGTGGAACGGAAAGCCCGCCGTTCGATTTCCTTCAGATCGATGTTATACACTCCCAGGGGACTCCTCTTCAGGCAGACGATAAGTCTGCAGAAAACGGATCAGCAGGTACAGTCCCACTAACAGCATGACAATCCCGGGGGCTGAAAAGTAGATGGCGTGGTTGATACCGAGCAGTGGCCCCCCGAATACCCCAAGTAGGAGAAGAGCGGCGTAGAGATAAAAGCGGCTAACCTGTTTCCAGTAAGCCAGGGCCGCGAGGGCAATGGCGACGAGGAGGCCAAAAGGTGCCATGATGAACTTCTCGAGCAACCTCCCGAAACCGTTGGGATTTCGGTTCACTGCAATGACCAGAAAGAACATCGCTACCCCTAACAGGACAGTGAAGGTGAAGTAAGTCACGAAGAAGGATATCGTGCGTTTTTCGCGTCGCTGACGATCGGGACTGAAACGGACCAATCCCACTCGGGGGATGGTGATCATTTTTTTCGCTGCGGGGTAGCTAGAGACCCCGATAGCGAGCAATACGCCCATCAGCCACGGTATGCCAACGACCCAGCCAATTCCGACCGCCAGGACTAGCATGCCAAGCCCCAGGTCCAACAATCCGTCCTGGTGGTAGGAAAGGTAGGCCTTTCGTTCCAATGTCTTAAGATCGATGGGGTGTGTCACTTCAGCCTCCAAATTGATATTACAATGATATTTTCTATAATAAGTACTTTGTCACGCAAAGTAGTTTACAACCAAACACAACGCTTGTCAAGAAAAACATGAGAAAAGAGGCTGTGACAGAGTTTGTATAACTGGCTCTGAAAGGCTGGCGGAATTACTGGGTATGGTTTGGATGAGAGGCGATAAACATCAATGATTACCGTCAGCTTACTACAGGAAACTCCCGATTTGTTATATCTGGATTATGTAAAAATATTATTGTAATATTTCAAAGACTTGGCAAGTCTGCAACATAATACCAGCATGGTCATTATTATAAGACTTTTAAGCGCCAGGCAGTTGTTGTAGACGTGTGGTTCATTCCACAAGTGTATTAGTCCATTAATCAGGTTGTGGGCAGAGTACATAACGACTATGATCTGTGGTAAGCCGTCCTGGCGCAGAGCGAGGGGCGGGAAAATCCCTGAATCCATAACCGGGCTGGCATAAATCTACTTCGGCTGAAAGCTAGCTACATTGATGTACACTTCATATTTCTATCACTATTCACACTTCATAAGAATGGCTGTTCTTATGGTGGATTCAAAGCAAAATTCGGTATCATTGTCCAGTATTGGCCTGATATGACTGGCCTAAAAAAACGGACCTAAGGCTCTGGTGGATAATGATAGTAGTTAAATTCTCCGAATCACTTCGTAAATATATAATATTAATGGGACTTATGTCGCTCCCAGTCTTGTTGATCGGGCAGGAGAAGCAAACACTCGCTGTCCTCGATTTCGATGCAATAGGCATTTCAGCCCAGGAAGCAAGGATTCTAACGAACCGGTTGCGCACTAATCTGGTTTTACTCGATATCTATAGTGTTATCGATCGCGGCAACATGGAACAGATATTGGAAGAGCAGGACTTCCAATTGGCGGGGTGTACTTCCGACGAATGCGCAGTAGAAGTGGGGCAGCTTCTTGGAGCGAAACTCATCCTGGCTGGTTCTATTGGAAAAATCGGGCAGATCTTCAGTATCGAGCTGAGACTCATTGAAGTGGAAACTGGAGAAATTGTTAAGTCATCCTCCTATGATGCAAAGGGTGAAGTCGATATGCTCCTGACGCAGGGTATACCAGAGGCGGCGCGAAAGATTGCCGGAATTGAAGTCGATGCTGTCCCTTCACCCCAACCCCCAGAGCCTGTTGCCACCTCCGGTACCCTGGGTATTGTCACGTCGCCTTCGGGAGCTGATCTCCACGTTGATGGAAGGAGAAGGGGCAGGACTCCGGTCTCATCACTGGAATTGGAGGGGGGGAGGCATGCCATAAGGCTCAGTCTTAATAGGTACGAGACTCTGGATACTAATGTAGTAGTGCAGGCGGGACAACATACTATCCTACGGTTCAGTTTACTATCAATCTCTACCGGCAGCCTTAATATCTACAGCCAGCCGAGTGGAGCCGATGTCACTTTCAACGGGAGTACACAAGGTAAAACCCCTCTGTTTATCGGCAATAAGCAGGCGGGTGAGTATTCATTGACATTAAGCAAGACTGACTACAAATCATTGGATACGACCGTGAATGTGCTAGCGGGGAAAACGGCCTGGACCACTTATACCTTGAAAAGCAGGATGAGTACACTGACGATTAATTCCACACCCCTGCGCGCTGCCGTAATTATTGATGGCAAACCGAGGGGAACCACTCCAATGTTCCGGGTGGCGTTGCTGGCGGATACGACTCATACCATCAAGTTCCAGCTAACAGGTTATAATACCGTTGAAAAGTCGGTCTTCATCAGATCGGGACAGAATGCGCCTATTTCAGTGAAACTCGAGCAGATCACCAACCTGCTAAGCCTGGAAGGGCCTGAGGCGACGCGAGTGCAATTATTTAGAGAAGTTGGGGTGGGAACAGTATTAGAGACCTTCCACCTCCCACATGAAAAAGTCCGTCTGCCGGTGGGCAGGTACCAACTCACGGCCAGCAAGCCGGAGTTCTTTGCGTTCGATACCTCCTTCACGCTTACCAACGTCAAAGAAACTGCTATTACAGTCAGCCTGGAGAAAAAACCTCAAGGCCCTGCAGTGGTTCTATCGACCCTGTTGCCTGGCAGTGGTTATATGTACCTGGGACGTCCTGCTAAAGGATTCCTGTACTTGGTATCAACGTTAGCACTTGCGGTGGTAGCCTACCAGTCTCACGCCGATTTCCTGAATCATGACAGGGACTACCGGGCAAATCTGCAGGACTATCGCAACGCCACCGATCAAACCCAGATATCAGCGCTACGGGATGCGGCTGGTGATAGCTATGACGCTATGACGGAAAGTCTAAGATCCCGCAACTTGATGGCCGGAATCATGGGTGCCGTGTGGGCTGTGGATTTGCTGCATATTACTATTGATCTGAGATTGCGCTCTAAATGATCAGGTTCCTCAGAAAAACGATACTTCTTTTAGCCTTCATGCTGGCCTGTACTATGCCGGAGGAACCGGTATTTGACAATCCCCTGGACCCGGAAAGCCCCGACTATGTCGGCCCGGAGACCTCGATCACCTTTGGCCCCAATGAGGGCGAAGTAAGGAAGAATGATACCGTCACTTTCTCGTGGTCCGGAAATAAGGGCGTCGTTGAGTACTCCTATCGGCTGACAGGCCCCGGTTCGCTCTGGGGGAATTGGAGCGCATGGAACACAGACAAGTCAAAGACCTTCAGTCTGCTGAATGAGGGCGAATTTACCTTTGAGGTCAAAGGCCGGTACAGCGGTGAAACCGAAGACGAATCCCCCGCTAAAAGGAGCTTTACTATTGATGATATCCAGGGACCCGCCCTCTGGCTTTATCCCCGCCAGCAGAAGGTCCTCCCGACCCAGGAATTTGACCTGGTTCTTATCGCGGAAGACGTCGTGGACCTGATGGCCCTTTATGCCCAGGTTAGTTTTAATACGAATGTATTCACTCTCCAGTCTTATACTGTTCTGAGCTCGACTGAAGGTGGTTTACTTTACAAAAATGATGGCTCGATTATTAACCTATCAGATCCTGTTTCCCAGATCGGTTACATGAAATTCAACCTGGCTGTCGCCGGGGGGGATCCCGTTGGAGTTAGCGGCACAGGACGTGTTCTTAAGCTTAGATTTAGAAGAAATATCACTTCAGAACAATCTATCTCCATCACAGCTGCTCGCATGGCGGACACTGAAATGCAAACAATCATTATCACCGAGAAAGTGCCAGCCGTTATCAAATGATCGCGACCTTTGCACCCGTCACGACTTTGGTACGGCGCCTGCGTGCCGTCTTATGGCTGGGTCTGGCGCTTGCCACCGGTCCGCTTTATGCCCAGGCCACTATTGCCGTTACCAGCGACAGCCTTGAGTTTCCCGCTATTGCGATAGGTGATACTACGATAGACTCCCTTTATGTGATAAACACTAACACTGTTGAAAATTTGACGGTGGACACACTTTCCCTTATTCATGGGACTGTCTTCACTATTGATACTACTTATAGTATTATTATTCCCGAAGACTCCCTGAAAGTGCATATCACCTATACGCCGAGTGCTTTTGGCTCCGATGTGGATTCCCTCCTGATCATCAGCAACGCCGCTAATGCCGAAACGCTGTACGTTTACCTCTCCGGCAGCTCGCCCCTGCCCACCATCGCCGCAAGCAGGGACAGCGTTATTTTCCCCGCCATTGCAGTGGATACCAGCAAGGTAGATTCACTCTTTATCAGGAATACCGACACCCTGAATGTTTTAACGGTGGATACCCTCTCCCTGGTACACGGAACTGTCTTTGCCCTCGATACCACCGGGGGTGAGATACCCGCCGGTGACTCGCTCAAGGTGCGCGTTACCTACTCACCAAGTGCCTTCGGCACCGATGTGGATTCCCTCCTGATCATCAG
>CP070638.1:1811955-1885456 GCA_020354025.1 Fidelibacterota bacterium
ATGCAAAGTACAGATATTCCTCGAGTGATACATGTTGGATTAGCCTTCCTTGCGCTAGTTTAACCTGCCCCACTAGATTAGGCTCTTAGTGTCTGAATGACTGTTTGTGAAGGGAATAATATTGGGATCTGTAAAACTGTGTCATCGGTCCCTCGGCTCGAATCCAGATCCTGCATAAATACTTGGCGATAATAGCTCACTACCTCATTGTAAATTCGGCATAATGATATCATTCTGGATTTAAACAGAATCATCACCGGATTACCTGTACTTTATATAACGGTGGAAATAGGATTTCGAGAGGAAAAGGAGTGATGTGCACATTGTTTGGGACGGTTCCGCGCAACGAATGCAGCTGTACACCCCCGGCCATCCAGCGCTACATGAGCCGCATCTCCGGGCCCCTGCTGGACCGCATCGATATCCATGTGGAAGTGCCGGCGGTGAAAGTGGAGGAGCTGGCGCATAGGCAGGATGGGGAGAAGTCGGAGGTGATCCGGACTCGGGTGGAAGCGGCTCGGGAGCGTCAGCTGAGCCGCTTTGAAGATGAGTCCAACATCTTTGCCAACGCCCACATGGGCAGCAAGGCCCTGCGCCGCTACTGTCCCATACCTGCTGACGGGGAGGACCTGCTAACCACTGCCATCAACCGCTTGGGACTCTCAGCTAGGGCCTACGACCGCATCATCAAGGTAGGCCGCACCATCGCCGACATCGCCGGGACGGATACCATCCAGACACCCCACCTGGCCGAGGCTATCCAGTACCGCTCGCTGGATCGGCAGCTGTGGCTGGGGTGAGGATAGTTCCGAGTTACTAGTTCCTAGTTTCGTACTGGGGGCGATTTATAACTGCAGCCTGGAAAGCCAGCTCCGGCGGGCCTAAATTCGCGTCTTATAATGATAGGATTAAATTATGTTGCGCTACCTTTTAATAGTCTTTGGGACGGTCTTCCTGGCCGAGCTGGGCGATAAGACTCAACTGGCAATTCTGCTCTTCTCCACCAAGCCGGAGGTATCTCGCGTGGGAATAGCGCTGGCGGGTTCCCTGGCTCTGGTGACCACCACAGTCATAGCGGTGGTCATCGGTGATCGTCTCGCACACTGGATCAATCCCAAGTTCTTGGAAGGAGCTGCCGCGATCGGATTTATCCTGATCGGTGTCTTCATGTTCGTCTCGCTTTTCAGGGGCGAGTAAAATGTTTCACCTGGCGGGATGCCTCTTTCGTCAGTCTTTATCTGAGTAGGGTTATGGTCGGAAAAGTGAATTCTTTCGGAGGATTGACTTACTTTATTGTTACTAACCTTCTTCCGGATCATGCGTCCAAAATGCAATGCAACCTGACTAGTACTCTCTCAGGGGGTGTGCCATCCACTGTGTAGGTAGCTAACAAGAAGTATTTATATTGTTGGGGATTAAAATGAGAAACATACTGAGATACAACTATCCAGTTTCTATCTTATCGCTTTGCATGAGTTTCCTGATTAGCCCTGTCCTGTCCCAGGAGCAAAAAGAGAATCCGGATCTTGATAAGAAGGTGAGAGAGGTTCTTGATAGCTACAGATGGAGGGACATGAATATTCCCGCGTCTGACGGTCAGATACTGTATGATATTATCATTGAGAATAACTATAAAAAAGCTCTTGAGATAGGGACCTCAACCGGGCATTCGGGGATATGGATTGCCTGGGCACTTAGCAAAACAGGTGGTAAACTGATCACAGTGGAAATAAATGAATCTCGATATAGAGAAGCCCTAGCTAATTTTAGAGA
Source organism: Fidelibacterota bacterium (assembly GCA_020354025.1). Taxonomy (GTDB): domain Bacteria; phylum Fidelibacterota; class Marinisomatia; order SCGC-AAA003-L08; family TS1B11. Next base: position 1,813,729 of record CP070638.1, read on the forward strand.
AGCCGGACTTTCCGAATACATCGATGCAAGGCTGGCTGATGCCCATGAACTTGTGCCCAAATTGGAAGGTCCCTTCGATTTCGTCTTTTCCGATGCAGATAAGTACTGGTATAAGAATTACGCTATGGCAGTATTGCCTAAGCTTGAGGTAGGTGGTTGTTTTACCGCTCATAATGTCTCGCGTTATGGGCGCAGGAGCGGTGGAGGTATAGGTGAATTTGTTGACTACATGACTAGTTTGCCCAATCTGGAAACAACATTTGGCGGTCCTACTGGCCGATCAAGCCTGTCGATAAGTTATAAGAAATCGAAGTAATTACCTCATCACTATCTAAGAGATAGCAGAACCATTATTCCTGCTTATACTTCGTAATGGTCAATAGCTCGCAAAATAATCTTGTAAGAAAGCTTGGTCTTTTTCCTGTTACTAACATAGTAATTGCCAACATGATTGGTGCTGGCATCTTTACCACCTCCGGGCTTTTAATGGGTGACCTGAATAATCCCCTGATAATGATATTCTTATGGATTACGGGAGGATTAATCGCCTTATGCGGAGCATTATGCTATGGGGAATTAGGAGCGGCGATACCCCAGGCAGGGGGCGAATATATCTTCCTCTCAAAGTTATATCATCCTATGTTTGGCTTTTTAAGCGGCTGGGTTTCATTCATTGTCGGATTTTCAGCACCAATAGCAGCCTCTTCTTTAGGATTCAGTGAGTATTTTACCAGAGCAGTGCCTCAATTCCTCCATTTGGGTATTAATTCAGGTACTGTTAATCCGTTATTTATTAAAAAGATACTTTCAGTTTTTATTATTATTGTATTTACGCTCGTTCATCTGAGAGGAATTGAATTTGGATCAAAAATCCAGAATTATTTAACTATATTGAAAGTTGGCCTAATAGTTGGTCTGATTGTAATCGGTGTTTCATTTGGGAAGGGCGATATTGACCATCTTTTTCAAGGCAGCAAATTCACATTCGACTTTGGTGGCTGGAAAATCATAGGCCTTTCCCTTATGTGGATTATGTTTGCATACAGTGGATGGAATGCTTCTACTTATATTGGATCAGAAATTAGAAGTCCAAGAAGAAATTTGCCTTTCTCCCTGTTACTGGGGACTGGTACTGTCATATTGCTTTATTTTTTATTGAATTCCTTTTATGTTTACGCTATTACCCCCGAAGATATGAAGGGTGTCATTTCCATAGGTGGGTTGGCTGTAGGCAACTTATTTGGCAAGTCGATGGATAACATTGTATCGCTATTGATAGCCTTTGCCCTTCTATCTTCAATAAGTGCCTTCATTATTCTTGGCCCAAGAGTCTATTACTCAATGGCTAAGGATGGGTATTTTTTTAAGTTTGTTTCGAAGGTTCATCCGGTTTATGGAGTTCCATCAAAAGCAATACTCTTGCAGTGTCTCTTTTCAATAGTGATAGTACTATCAGGAACTTTTGACCAGATATTAACATATATGGGTTTCTCCCTCGGTATTTTTCCAATCCTTGCAGTTGTTGGCGTTTTTAAGTTAAGGCGTTCCAAGAATAGTATATATAAACTCCCGGGCTTTCCTGTAGTTCAGATAATATATGTATTCTTTGGTATTTCAATGCTTTTTTTAGCATTTCTTGAACGTACAACTGAGTCCTCAATAGCAATAGCAACAGTAATAGTAGGAATACCCCTGTATTTTTTCTTTAAGAAGATAAATAAGAAAGATTGATAAGTATTGAAAAAATGCGAAAAGGTGATAAAGTGCCAATATGTTATTTTATACTTTTTCAAGGCACCACTCGTCAAATTGGATGGTAGTGGTATCCCGGGAGAGTCAGCGCCACTGCCTGGACTGAGGAACCCTCAATTCCACCGAGATCCAGATAAGTATCAAAGTCCTGTGGCATTTGCGCTCCCTGCCCGCCGGTGACGGAAGCCGGTCGAGTCAGTGCATTATCTTTATGGATTTAAGGTCATTAGAAGTATTACCTTTCCATATTGAATTTGGTAAAATGAGAAAAATTGTTGTCTCAGTCCATCATTGTAGTCTAGAGCTCATCTTCAGCGAAAACGAATAAATAAGATATGAAAAAGGACATTGACTTTTCGATTAAGAGATTGGGAAAAGCAATTCATTTGTCCCCTCTGGAGAACATCAACTTTGTTGATGATAATGGGAAAATTATTTACGATGTAGACTACAACAATATAGTAGCCAATCATAAAAATATAAGCCTCGAAAAAATGATCACGCTGGAAGAAGCGGGGCCAAGAGAGCGGCTGTATTTTAATCCTGAGAAAGTAGTTGCAGGTATTGTTACATGCGGGGGATTATGTCCAGGATTGAACAATGTAATCAGATCGATATTCATGCAGATCCATTACCAATATAAGGTTAAGAATATTATCGGATTTCGATATGGGTATCGCGGCATATATCAAAATAGCCATCCGGGTCCAATGATGCTGACCGAAAATGATGTTGAACACATACATAATCGGGGTGGTTCGATTCTTGGATCTTCGAGGGGGAGTTCGGATCCGGTTGAGATAGTTGACGGACTCGAATATTATGGTATTAACATTCTCTTTACTATTGGTGGGGATGGTACGATAAAAGGCTCGATCGCAATAGAAGAGGAGATAGCCAGGAGAGATCTAGCAATTTCAGTAGTTAACGTGCCTAAAACGATTGATAACGATATCCCCTTTACTTCTAAATCATTCGGATTTCAGACCGCATTTTCCGAGGCTGTAGAATCGATCCGCTGTGCACATAATGAAGCCAAAGGCGCTCCCAATGGAATAGGAATAGTAAAGGTTATGGGGAGGGATTCAGGATTCATCGCGGCTCATACAACCCTGGCGCAGAAGGACGTCAATTTCCTGCTTGTTCCCGAGATCGATTTTGATCTCGAGGGGCCTGATGGACTGCTAGTTAAACTCGAAAAAAGACTGGAACGTTCTCACCATGCTCTGATAGTTGTGGCCGAGGGGGCGGGACAAAAGTATTTTGAGAATGTAGATGAGAAGCAGGACCTTTCAGGTAACATATTACTGAATGATATTGGAGTGTATCTTAAAGGGAAGATAAAGAGCTATTTTGCGGAGAAGAAAATAGAAGTAAATATTAAGTATATCGATCCTAGCTACATCATCAGATCAGTGCCGGCAAATCCGGAAGATTCTGTATATTGTGGAATTCTGGCGGAACATGCGGTCCACGCGGCTATGAGCGGCCGGACCAGGATAATTATTGGCAATTGGAATGCGAGGTTTGTTCACTTGCCTATGGATGTTATCCAATACGGCAGGAAAAAGATCGATCCGAAAGGAGCGCTATGGCAGTCGGTGCTTCTCTCAACCGGTCAGCCTACCTTGAAATGATTCCGGGGATACAATTGATCAGCGGTTGTCCAGGCTTTATGCATCGGCAGTCGAGCATTTGGTGAGGGTGATATGAACCGTGAGGATATGAAACGGGCTGCGGCCTTGGCGGCTCTGGACTACATCAAGCCCGGCATGATCGTAGGTGTGGGTACTGGCTCTACCGCTAATTACTTTATTGACGGCTTGGTGGGACTGAAGGACAGGATCGCGGGCGCGGTCGCCAGCTCGGCGGCCAGCGCTGAGCGGCTGGAGCAGCACGGCATCACGGTGCTGGAACTCAACGAGGTAGGGCTGCTGCCGATCTATGCGGATGGGGCGGATGAGGCCGACGCCAGTCTCCGGCTCATCAAGGGCGGCGGGGGATCACTGACCCGGGAGAAGATCGTGGCGGCGGCCAGCCGGAAGTTCATCTGCATCGTGGATGAGACCAAGCAGGTGGAGGCATTGGGGGCTGTGCCACTGCCGGTGGAAGTGATCCCCATGGCCCGGAGGTACGTGTCTGATGCGTTGACAGCGTTGGGCGGCAGGCCGGCAGTGCGGAAAGGATTCGTTACCGATAATGGCAACCTGATCCTGGATGTCTCCAACCTTCCCATCATCGATCCTGCCCAGATGGAGGCCGAGCTGGATCACATTCCTGGTGTTGTCTGCAACGGTCTGTTTGCCCGCCGCCCGGCGGATATGGTATTAGTTGGGACCAGCAGCGGTGTCCAGACGCTAACCTAGTTCCACCGTTCCCAAAAAAAGCTCAACGATTTTTCTCGAAGATCAGGCTGGAGCAGGTCAGGCCAGCTTCGGCTTTCTGCAGCTCCGATATGTCAATAGTCGATACGGCATAGCCTTGACTGGTGAGAATATCGACTGTTTTCGGGAATCCGGCAGCTAAATAGACCATATCATCCAGCCGCAGTGCATTAGCGGCCCAGGGTTCCTCCTTTGACACGGGAATTATGCGCAAGCCGGTAAAGGGTGAATGATTGAACCAATCGGGATTGGCCAGGAGGGTCTCATTATCCACGGCGGTTATGGCCGACTTCAGGTGCAAACACCCCGTAACCGCTATCTGGATTACATCGTAGCCGAAAGGCTTCAAGATATCTGCTAGGGCGTATACCCCTGCCTGGTTGGTGCGGGACGATAGCCCCACGAAAATCTTCTTTCCTACCAGTAACACGTCCCCACCGTCGAGCGTGGCAGGTGGCTGAATGCGGGTGATAGGCCGATACCTGGCCAACACGGGCTCCATGTTGGTCACCTCGCCCTGGCGGGATAGCACCCCCGGATTGGCCATAACAGCCAGCTCATCCAACACAACCGCCGTGTCTTCCACAAAGACGCTGTCCGGATAGTCTCTGTTTATGTCCAGTTCGATCACCTCCAAACCGTGAGACTGGAGGATGTCGCAGTAGGTGGTGTGCTGTCGGGCGGCCAAGACCAGGTCGATTGGTTGGCGCTCCCGGTGGGAGAGCTCGCACTTGTCCAGGTTGGGGGAGACGATATGGGTGAGGGCCAGGAGCATGGCTCATGTGACGGAGATGAACTTACGGATTTAGAGTCACGGATCGTGAGTTCAATATTGATGGGATGGACGATTAAGAGGTATGATAAAGTACTAGGCAACGCTTTATGTTGGGGAGCAAGGATGGGATCACTATACTCCCTCCGGCCTTACTGTCCCAGTGGGAGGCTTGAAAAGTATAGATTAAAAGGGGAAGGTGTGGGGAAATTAGGTACCCGAAAACAGGGCATAGCCTGCCTCTATCTACATTTTTTTTGTTATAGTATGTAGAAGGTCTTATATTGTCATATATACAGGAAACGGTCTAGGGAAGGGTTTTCCCCGATGAAATACGTCCGATATGCTAATGCGTTGCTGTCAATTCTGATTATTATAGTTGGAGCCTGTGCCATGCAGAAAGAAAGCCCAAAACTTGCCCGGCTACTACCGGAGGTCGTGGAGGACTGGCAGATCAGCGGCGATGATCAGGTTTTTAACCGCGATAATTTGTATGACTATATAAACGGTGGTGCCGAGCTTTATCTTTCCTACGGTTTTATCGAGATGGTCAACCGCACCTATGTTTTTCCAGATCAGCCCGATGTTCTCGTGGATATTCTGGACATGGGAACTTCCCAGAATGCCTTCGGCGTATTTGCCCATTCAAGAGAATCAGTTGCATCGGATTTCGGACAAGGATCTGAGTATCACCAGGGCTATCTGCACTTCTGGAAAGATCGCTACGTGATTTCGATAATTTCTAATCCGGAAACCGCTGAGTCGAAGCAGACTATCTTCACGTTGGCTAAAGAAATCGAAACGGCCATTGGCGTGGAGGGGCCTTTGCCAGATATCCTGAGGCTGCTTCCCGAACAGAACCTGGTCGAAGAGAGCATTCGTTACGTTCGCGATCATTTCTGGATGAACTCGCACTTCTTTATTGCTGAAGAAAATATCCTCAACCTTAATGATCAGACTGATGCGGTACTGGCTAAGTATGGTGCACTGGGACAGCGCAGTATCCTACTGCTGGTAAAATATCCCCAGGCGAGTGAGGCCGAGGAAGCGTATGCTAGCTTCATAGAGGACTATCTGCCTGAACTGCGCGATGAGCCCGCCATCAGATCGGAAGACGGCAGCTGGACTTCCGGCCACTTGTCAGGCAATCTGATCACAATCGTGTTCAACGCATCATCGCAGGCTGCCGCACTGAGTTTGGTTAATGCGGTTAAGGATAATTATACGGCCGATTCTATCAGCTCATCCTGAGTCAAATCTTATACCAACCAGGACAGGAGGATAAAAATGAGTCCAAAAGGCATAACGAGGCGGGATTTCTTGAGGGAAGGGACCTCAGCCACACTTGCGGGAGCGTTCTTCCTGAGCTTGCCGAAGAAGCTGTCTGCCCGATCTGAGAAAGCAACCCGGGTTGTATTGATCCGCGCCCGGGATGTACTGGATGATCAGAACAACCTCGATGGTGCAGTCCTGAGTCGCATGCTGGATGAGTCAGTTGCGGCTCTGCTCGGTGAAAAAGAACCTCTGCAGGCCTGGAAACTACTGATTAAGCCCAGTGATATCGTCGGTATCAAGACCAATGGTTTCCGGGGTCTGCCCGTACCATCGGAATTGGAGCAGGCAATCAAGGCCAGGGTCATCGATACCGGCGTAAAAGAAGCAAACATCTCCATCCGTGACGCCGGTGTACTCGAAGATCCTGTTTTTCAAAAATCGACCGCTCTGATCAACACCCGGCCTATGCGAGCCCACTCTGTGGCGGGAGCAGGGACCTGTATAAAGAATTACATCCGGTTTATACCAAACCGCAGCTCGATGCACCCCGATGGATGTGCCGATCTGGCCTCATTATGGAAGCTCCCCATCGTTAAGGGAAAAACCAGATTAAATATTCTGGTCATGCTTACACCCCTTTTTAATGCCAGCGGGATGCGAGTCAGCCCAGAGTATCTCTGGTCTTATAAAGGCTTGCTGGTTGGCACTGACCCGGTGGCTGTCGATGCGACGGGGCTGCGCATAATTCAGGCGAAACGCAGGGAATTTTTTGGCGAGGACCGCCCGCTGGAGCCCCTGCCGAAACACATCCAGCTGGCGGATTCCCGCCACGGCATCGGTACGGCAGACCCGGAGAAAATAGAACTCATCAAACTAGGTTGGCAGGAAAATATTCTGATCTAGGGGGCTTGTGCCACTAGGGCGGGGAGGTGAGCTCGCCAGCCAGGTATCCCAAGGCCTGCTCATGCTTGTGTTCAACGCTCTATCATTGGGAACAGCCCGGGATCTCTTTGTGGCTGCTTAGGAGAACGTGGTTCCCAAAACCAAGCTAACATTGAATGAAACCGGCAGTAAATCAAGCGAGGGAGATATAATGAAGCATAAAGGCATAACCAGACGGGATTTCTTGAAGGGCAGTACGTCGGCCGCACTTGCCGGGGCGTTCTATTTAAGTCTGCCGGGCAAGCTCTCCGCCCAACCAGGAGATAAAACCAGGGTTATCTTGATCCGCGAGCAGGCTGTGCTGGACAAGCTGAACAAGCCTGACGATGCTGTGCTGGCCCGGATGCTGGATGAGGCAGTAACGATCCTTCTCGGTGAAAAAGACCCGCTCGTGGCCTGGAAACGACTGGTTAAACCTGATGATGTTGTGGGTATAAAGACCAACATCTGGTCGTATCTGCCCGTACCGCCAGGATTAGAACAGGCTATCTACGCTAGATTAATTGATGCCGGTGTGGTAAAAAAGAACATCTCAATGCGTGACCGCAGCCTGCTTGCAGACAATGTTTTCAAAAGAGCAACAGCGCTTATCAACGTCCGGCCGATGCGAACCCATGACTGGTCAGGAGTAGGGACCTTGATCAAGAATTACATCACGTTCACCAATAATCCCAGCTCCTATCATCCTGATACCTGCGCCGACCTGGCTACCATCTGGAAGCTGCCCTTGGTGAAAGGCAAGACCAGGTTGAATATACTGGTCATGCTGACACCGCTGTTTCATGGCTCTGGGCCTCACCATTTCAATCCGAAATATACCTGGGCTTATAAAGGCCTGCTGGTGGGAACGGACCCGGTGGCGGTCGATGCGACTGGCTTGCGCATCCTCCAGGCGAAGCGCAGGGAATTCTTCGGTGAGGATCGCCCTATGGATCCGCCGCCAAAACATATCCTGCTGGCGGATACCCGGCACGGCCTGGGGACGGCTGATCCCGAAAAAATCGAGCTCGTCAAGCTCGGCTGGCGCAAAGACATCCTGATCTAGGATTAGCCCAAAATATACCGAACTACCCTGGAAATATCACCGGCGCTTTATTCCTGGACCTGCCCGCTGCCTATCATCGCCGAATTCCAGCCCATTTTTCTGAGGAACTCTTGGCAACTCGGAACTCCCCTCATCGCTTCCTTATGGCTAAATTAGCCTCCCGCTGACAGACTTATTTGCAGGGAATAGAAAGGAGAACTATGCGTATTGGCATTTTGACAGGCGGAGGCGATTGCCCTGGGCTTGACCCGATGATACGGGGACTGGTCCTTACCGGAGTTAAAACCTACGGCTACGAATTTCTTGGCTTCCTTGACGGGTGGAAGGGTCCCGTAGAGAACCTCACCATGCCCCTTGATGTGGACAGCGTGCGGGGTCGTTACGATGTGGGTGGCACCATGCTCGGCTCCAGCCGCACCAATCCCCTGAAGGACCCCGCTCTGATTGACAAGATCAAAGCAAATTTGAAGGCCAATAAAATTGACGTGCTGGTGGCCTCCGGGGGAGACGACACCCTGGGCGTAGCTACCAAGCTCTCTGAAATGGGGATCAAGACCATCGGCGTACCCAAGACCATTGATAACGATCTGTCCGCAACCGATTATACCTTCGGCTTCGATACGGCTGTTGCCATTGCCACCGAGGCGATAGACCGCCTTCATACCACCGCCCGGAGCCATCATCGAACCCTGGTGTTAGAGGTCATGGGCCGGCATTCAGGATGGATCGCCCTGTATAGCGGTATTGCTGGCGGTGCCGACTACATTATGCTGCCGGAGAAAGACACGGACCCGAAGGAGCTGTGCGCCTCGGTCCAGCGCGAGTACGGCGAAGGCCGGAAGAACTACGCCATAGTAGTGGTTTCCGAGGGTGCCAAGCTAATCCAAATGGAAGAGCTGACCGTGCAGGACGAGAGCCAGGACGCTTTCGGACACGTGAAACTGGGGGGCATCGGTAAGCAAGTGTCCAAGCTGATCGAGAAGGAAACAGGTTTTGAAACCAGGGATGTCTTGCTCGGGCATATCCAGCGAGGCGGCTCACCTACGGCCAAGGACCGGATTCTCTCCACGCGTTACGGCGTTTTTACCGCCCATATGATCCACAAAAGCCAGTTCGGTTATATGCCGGCATTAAGGGGCAACAATATCATGGCCGTACCCCTTTCGGAAGCTACCTACGAGAACAAGGTGGTGGGACCCGAGTGGTTCCCCGTGCTGGATGTTCTAAAGGCTTAGCTGTTCGAAGGAGTGCTTCTAGCCTCGGCGAGGCCTTCTTCAGCCTCCGCGTGTCCGGTCTCCATCTCCAGTATCCGGGAGAAGAGTTTCCGGGCCTGTTCTTCCATCCCCAGACTGGCACACGCCGTACCGAGAGAGAACAGGGCTTCGGTGTCACGGGGGTGTCGCTCGACGATGTCCAGAAAGGTTTGAAGCGCATCCTCGGTACGGCCCAGCTCTAGGTATACTTCAGCCAGGTTTTTAGCCGTATCAGTGTTTTCAGGGTTAAGCTGCCGGGCCAGGCTCAGGTGGGCTAGCGCCTGCTCCTTATCCCCCCTGTTGAGGTAGAGCACCGCCAGATCGTTCTGGGCCTGAGCGTGAAAGGGATGTAGCGATACCGTCTCCTGCATAGCCTTCAGCGCTTCTCCGAGCTGGTTGCACTCGATAAATTCATTAGCGCGTTCGAAACTGGCCTGGGCCTTCATTTTCGCCTCTGGGGTTGTGGTGTCACTCTCAGGTAACCGGCTGCCGATGGTTTTTTCCAGTTTGAGCGGGAGTACCAATCCCTTATCCATTGCCTCTTGGAGGGCTTTGCCGCCTGCGGCACATAACGCTGCATACGCTTCAGCTACTTCAAAGGGTGCCTTGGCCTCGTTCAGCTCTGCCTCTGTAAGGCGGTGTTGTCGGTGGGACGAGGAAATAGAACGGCAGGCCGCGTCGAGCCGCTCCTCAGGTACCGACCATCCCAGCCAGTGTAACACTCGATGGAGCTCACTCCGCGGGTCTACAAAGTACATGTCATAGTGAGTGATCAACCGGTCGCCGGGATCGGTATCTGCGAATATACGCTGGTAATACCTGAGCCACAGGTTGTAACTGAAGGCGTCGGTACTGCTCACCTGCTTGCCGAGGGATTTGGCAGTTTCAATGGGATTGCGGAGGCAAACAACCACCTTCAGTCCTGGCAATACGCATCTCCAGAACGGAAGGATCAGACTGCAGCGTGGGTCTTTCCAGCCCCATTGTTTTCGCTCACCAATGGTCCCGATGAGCTGCTGGGCCCGCTCGCGGAAGGGGGCCATATCGGGCTTTGTCTCCCAGCCCTGGGGCATACGGGGCAGGAGGAAGTCCCAGTCTCCTGTGAAGTGGGCTAGGATATCCTCGGTCAGCTGGTCCATGTCCTGGTTCTGCCAGTAGCCTGCGGGATTTCCCTCGTCCGGCGGCATGATCCGCTCTTCCGGTCCCAGGTACAGGCCGCAGAGATTGAGCAGACGGGCTATCATGGAGGTGCCGGTTCGGTGCATACCGGTGATGCAGATAGTCATTGTCCGATTCCCTCTATCGTTGAGCAGGTCCTTCCACAGGTCACCGGTAACCGGGGCTGCAGCACCGCTGGATTTTCAGGCACAGGTTTTCCTTGTCAGATCAAGCATGGTAGTCACCCGATGCTCCATCAGGTGTTCGCGCCAGATCCTTTCCCGGGCTTTCTGGATTACCCGGTCCCGGGCTGCCGGGTGTTCGAGAAAATATCGTACTTTGTCCTTCAATTCCTCGTCGTTGTGGAAGTACACCACCTCCTCATCCAGCTCGAAGTGGTCGGCCAGGGATTCCTGCCAATCGGTGAGGACGAATCCGTTACACATGGGGACGTCGAACAGGCGCTGGTTCAGGGCTGTTTCCTGCTGGAACGTGGTCAGGCTCAGGTTAACGGCGCTGTTCAGATAGACGTTCGGGGTCTCCAGGGCATATGCCACCGGGGAACGAACGACTTCTTCAGGGAGGTAGTTCTTCCAGTCGTCGATACCGTACACCACCAGTGGCTCATCCAGTAGAGTGGTCAGACGCCCCACCCGGTAGCGGCGGGTCTCCCGGAAAACCACATAAGCGATAAAGTTGTAAAAGGCATCCAGGGTCGTAAAACGCTCCCGGTAAGGGGCAAATACTGTGTCCAGGTCGATATGACCAATCTCCATCTTCATAGTGCTGAAATCGGGCTGCCATTCGCTATAGAGGGTTTCGTATACATCGTGATGAAAGTGGCGAATCATTTTGACGAAGGTTCCCCCAACGTAAGAAACCTTATTTCTCAGAAACTTGAAGCGGTTGTCGTGCTTCACTTTGCTGTAGGTGATATCAGTAGCCAGAGGGAGGTAGAAGGCGTACGGGAAGCCAGCCTGATTAAGGGTGGGCAGCAGGGCTTTATCGGAGGAGAACGCTACGACGGATTCTGGAATTTCATCAATTGCGTGGGGACCGGTAAAGCGGTAGTTGTCCAGGTACCAGAGGATCACCGGCAGCGGAAGCCTGGCCAGGACACCGATGATGGTGCCCTGGTGGTCGAGCCCCATGTTGTTGAGTACCAGCAGGGCATCAGGTCGGAGTTTCACCGCCTCTTCCAGGATCAGGCGGAGGGCATCCTTGGCGGGCGTATGTTCGGGCAGGGCCAATTCGATAGCCTGGTGCCCCCTATGTCGTAGCTCTGCCAGGAGCTGGTTCTGGAGAAAGTAATCGTACTTGAGAAAGAGGAACCGATAGGGTGGCGATTTGAACTTCTTGTACTGGAAGTGCCGCTTCAGATTCGGCAGTTCTGATTTCATACCCCGGAGGGTACCACTTTATTTGGGCGCTTGTCAACCCTGCATAATCGGCTCATTAAGTAGGTATCTACTTGACTGATCAGGCTGGCCGTCGGATTCTTCCGGGAAGGCCAGATATTCCGCTAAAGATTTCCGGTTGGCTGCCGATATGACAGGATAGAGAGCAAAAGTGGTACCGGCGGTCGGGCGATGCGGCTGGTTACCGGAAAGGAAAATCGCCAGTGGGCAGGGATGTCCACATAATGAGCACAAGGAGGTAATAATGAGTTTCACTCGTATTAACGCCAATATCGCGGCGTTAGCATCTTACAATGAGCTTCTCAAGGTAAATAGCTACGTTGCGAGGGGTTTGCTTCGGTTGTCTTCGGGCAAGCGGATCAATAAGGTCGGCGACGACCCGGCCGGTTTCTCACTGGCCCGGGGCATCGAATCGCGCCGGCGTTCACTTTCACAAGCGCTGGACAACGTTGGTACCGCCAAGAACGTCCTCTCTATTGCCGAAGGGAGCTACCTGGCTATCGCCAGTATTCTCCAGGTTATCAAGGAGAAGACCGTACAGGCCGCTGACGACAGCTACAACCTCGATCAGAAAAATGCGATCCAGGGGCAGATTACCGCCCTGGTAGCCGAAATCGACGACATTGTCGAGGAAACCGAGTTCCAGGGCACACAGCTGATTGACGGTTCCTTCGCCGCCGCCAAGTTCCAGACCGGCGCCGCGGCTGGTGACGTTTTCAGCGTATCGTTAAACAACGTGGATTCGGCTGCGTTAAATGTCGACGCTCTGGTGGTTACTGATGCCGCTACCGCTTCCGCTGCCATGGCTGATGTGGATGCCGCCATCAACACACTTAACCAGGCAGCTCAGGACGTGGGTGAGTATACAATCCGTTTGGATAACAAGGAGACCACCCTGTCGGTTGGTATAACCAATATCGAGTCCACCCGTAGCCGGATTGAGGACGCTGACTTCGCTCAGGAGCAGATGAACCTGATCCGGGCTCAGATCGTACAGCAGACAGCATTCGCCTCGTTTGCACAGGCTAATGCGGCACCCCAGCTGGTCCTATCGCTCTTCCGGTAAACCAGCGCAGCCAGTTGGGCTTTCGCAAAGGGGGGTCTGGATTTTCCAGGCCCCTTTTTCTTGTTAGAGGCCAGAAAAGGGGTGAATAAACCATTGTGAGGCAATGATCCGAGCGATTTCAGGCCGCTTTTCCTCTCTTGAAAGTTGCTTGAAATTGCTAAAGAATCCTCTATATCTTCCGATAAGGGAACTAGGGAAAAAGAAGATGAACATGTATTTAAGGCATAAGATAAGGTAAATTAAGGAGTTACTATCGTGTTTCGTACCCAGGTTGAGCCTCGAGACATAGACAGGAATCCGTATCTAAAGCAGAAAATATTTTCAGCAAGCCCGGAACAGCTGATCTCCTATATGTACGACGCAATTATTGCGGCCTGTCATCGAAAGGATCAGGAGCGGGCATTACGGGGCTTGTCAGGGCTGGTTAATGCCCTCAATTTTGATTACAAGGAGGTTGCCGTTCCCCTGTATCAGCTTTATCGGTATTGTCTGGAGCAAGCCCGGAAGAAGAAATTCGATGAGGTGGAAGAACTCATCGGCGGGCTTAAGGCAGCTTGGGCGGAGGCAATGAATGTGAACTAATCAGGAACAGCTGTGGTAGCAATTTCTACATCATCATTCGGCGGTCTCGACATTGAGGGGCTGGTAGCGCAATACCGGCTTATCGAGCTTGGATCGCGTAGTAGCATCGAAGGCCGTAAGGAGGTTCTTGAAAGCCGAAAAGAGGCGCTGAGCGAACTGGATTCCAAGCTCTTAGCACTCTACAAGCTGGGAGAGCGCTTTTCGGATATCATCCTGGACGTTTTCAATTCACGACAGGGGAGTTCCAGCGACTCCGAGCTGTTTACCGTTTCGGCTGGTGTCGCAGCCCAACCGGGAAGTCACGACATTACAATCAGCCGGTTGGCATCTATTGACACCCGCGTTTCCCAGCAGTATGTTGCCACTGGGACCAATGTCAGTGACAGCTTTACCGGGGAGCAGACCTTCGGGATCCTGGTGGCCCATCCCACTGATGTCGATCCGAATAACCGGGAAGAAATCACCGTTACCGTATCTGCGGCGACTTTCGACAACAAAACCAACGACGAGGTGCTGGCGGACATCGCCCTGGCTATCAACAATGCCATGAGCGCCGCTGTTACTGCCGGTACCATTGATTCGGATGAGCAGACAGTTGCTTCGGTGGTCTCCGAGGAAACGGGTACTTCCCGCTTAGTGCTGCGAAGCGGACAGTCGGGGGAGACTTACAGTCTGCAGTTCAATGATACTGACGGTCTCCTGGCCAACTTGCAGGTGAACGCCGCATCGCAATCAACGGGAACCAGTGGTGGTTATATCACGGCTGCAAATGAACTGAACTCCCTGTTCACCATCGACGGACTGGCCTTTACGCGGGATAGTAATTTCGTCGAGGATGCACTCGAGGGTGTCAGTATACAGCTGCTGGGTACAACCGCGACCACGGAAACGATTACCATTACGACTGATACCGAAGCCGTCAAGAGCGAGGTTCAGGACTTTATGGATGCCTACAACGAGGTGATAGAGTTCCTGAACGACAAAACGGCTACAGACGGCGAATTCCGGGGCGATTCGACGTACAGCACCCTGAAGTTCCAGTTGCGGAGCATCATCTCCGCTGTAGTGAGTAATACCGAGACGACTGACTATAATCAGTTGAGTGAGATCGGAATCAGTATCAATAGGGATGGCACGCTGTATTTTGAGGATGAGACGAAGTTTGAGACGGCCTTGGCCACGAATACCAGCCTCGTTTCAGACCTGTTCGTTGCCACAGATGGCGTCGCCGTCGCGCTGAATGAATTCGTCGTTAATTACACCAAGACCTCAGGGATTATATCGACCTCAGAAGATGCTGTTGAGGCAACCCTGCGGTACCAGGAGACTCGTCTTGAGAACTTCGATGAGCGCCTGGAGAAGAAAGTAGAGAGGTTCCGGGAGCAACTACTCCGGTTGCAGTCGGTGTATCTGGAGATGCAACAGCAATCTGCCTTTTTTTCAAATTTTTCCTCCCAATTATCAGGCCTCTCTGGTTAAGTAGTTGAGGGTCAAAATGGTTGAAACAATCAAGAACGTCACAGCCATCGTTGAGCATGACCCTAACCGTGCGCAAACCGATAAGGTGGATCGGAACAGGAGTCCAGGGAAGGATAAAGCACCACAAAAAGCACCTGATTTTTCAAGAAAGACCAGCGAACCGGAAGCTGTCCAGGGAACGGGCACAGAGCTCTCCGTAGTGGTGAAAGATATCAATACCCTGGTTTTCCAGGTAGCGACCACGAAGGTATCCTTCGATGTAGATGAGGAAACCGGTCGGTCGGTGGTTCGGGTCGTGAATAAGGAGACCGGTGAAGTTATCCGGCAGGTACCGCCTGAGGAACTGCTGACTTTGGTAGCTAGGATGCGACAGCTTTCCGGGCTCATTTTCAACAAAGAAGTGTAGACGGTGAACAAAAAGATTAGCAGCAACAGGGGGATGGAGAGCCGTTTGCGGCAGGTCCTCCTACAACAGCGGGATGCTGTTGCGGATATTTTATGTTATTCTCAGAAGTTTATGGACCAGTCGGAGCAATTCAGCACAGACCAGCTCGAAGACCTGCTGGAGCATCGGACCGGGCGAGTACATCTAATTGAGCAGCTGGAGGATGAGCGTCACCGACTGATGGGGAAGAATACCGAACTGGAGGCCTCCCTGCGGCCCCTTTATGATGAAATTCAGGACGCTCTGGATGAGCTAGCTGCCTTGGATAACCGACTGAAGGAAATGATTTTCGACGCTCAACTCCGGCTCACAAATAATATGGCATTCACCCCTAAGTTTATTAACTTACGGCAGAGTGCAGCGAACGGGCATTACGCCTATAATCGCGTACTGGATTTAATGAGGTAGATCCATGGCACCTATAAAAAATATCGTTGGCGACGTCCCGTCTCCTGAGCGTCTAAAACCTCAGGACCGCGTTTCCACAACCCGCTCTGATAAAGCAAAAAAACAGGGTCAGGCTCGCGAGAGCGCCACGGTAGAGTCCCGCGGGGATACGGTAAATATTTCCACAGCCGCGAGACAGCTAGCGGAAACCCGTGACACTCAGATGGCGCAATATCAAGATATGCTGCAAGCCCTGAAGAGCGAAGACGGCGATAAGGTGAAAAATGTGCAGCAGCGGATTGCCCAAGGGGAATTCAACGAGCCCGCCGTACTGGAGAGCGTCGCTGAGGCTATTAGCAACCTGCCTCAATTCCAAGCCCTGACAGAAAGCGCTCCGGAAACATCCCGGACTAGGGAGCTCAGGGGAGACATTGCCCAGAGGATCCGTTCCGGAGAGTATGAGTCTGACGACGTACTTGATAGGGTAGCCATCAATATCCTCAGAGATATTGGCGCCGCCTGAGACCGCCCGTTTTATCCTCGATCTTATACATTCTGATTTCTTACTGACACAGATACGCTCCACCTGAGTAGTGGAGGAATTTTACTAGTAATCCATTATGTTAAAGCGGAATGTGATTGTCGTCGTGTACCGGATATTGAGATGGGATGAACAGGAAATGATGGATTCTCCCCAGTGGACGTCGATGTTGGTATATTCAGCCCAGCGATTTTCTTTCCTTCCAGCTAGGTTCAATAAGAAAACTTTCCCTGCTTGTCGATCATATGGGAAGCAGCTCAATTGCGCGTTTTAAGATTGATTAGTGGGTAAAATTAGCTCAACAAAACAAATCATGGAATCCTTGGGTTTGGAGAGAGGTTTTTCTTATTACGATGACTTTATTTCACCCTGTTTGAATCCGGCGGTGAAATTTTGCCTTTTCTGGAAGAGCTGTTTAAATTCCAGAGTTGTCTTGATCTATACTAGCGAAGGCGAGCCAGTCGCCGGAAAACACCATAGCGTCTATATCGGCTATATCTGATAATATAGCCAGCGCCGACATGATGGTGGAAGATACCACGCACACGATTATGGATAGCGTGGGCCATATAACCGTGGAATTGGATCAGCTGATCGCCGATTAGTCTGATAGTGAGATAAAGAAGGTTCTCTAGAATCTGGTCGGCAAGCTGGCCGAGATCAGTATTGCGCTCCGGTTCCAGGACATTACTTCCCAGTATCTCCGTCAGATGGCGGTGATAGTAGAGACGGTCCAGGTGCGGACGGAGAAGCCGTTTGTGTCGTTGAAGAGAATCGGTTATGGAAATTAATTAGTAAAGAACATTGTTGAGAGCAATGCCCAGTAGGCTAAAGTGGGAACGGCAATTGAGATTACCGATACTATCCGGCAAACCGCCACGGTTTTACACTACAACATTGGTGCCCTGTTCGGGCTCAAATAATGTTGCACACAAATAGTGAGGACGATCTAATATGCCTATTGATCCTATGCTCAATCCCAACCGGCCCCCCACCAAAGAGGATCTGGAGGATTTCCTGGGTATAAGCCGCTACCGGCGGTTTGATGCTATCTACAAGGAGCTGATTGGTCTGAATCTGGATGCTAGATGCGTGTGGAGCGAACTGGACAAGATCTGGTTTATTCACTTTTATTCCGGCAAAGCCCCTATCTTCAGCATCCGCTGGGGAGTCGACTACTTTTATGCTCACCTCTCCCTGGAAGCCAAACACTATACGAAGGTAGCCCAACAGAAAAACATAACCCCCGATGCCCTTGAACTGCTGCAGAAGAGCCCAACCAATCCTACGAAGAAGATCAAACGCATCGAAGCCAACCTGGAGATGATGAAAGATCAGGAGGCTTTCTTGCAGCTGCTGCCCGCACTGATCCGTGTGTTGGTCTAGCCCACGGGTGTTTTCGGGCATCGACCGCTTCTGTCTCTGGTCCCCTTATAGCCGGGACAGGCTACAACGCCCTGATAAAATAACGTAGATCTGTTTTCGACGCCGCCTGGCGGCTGTATTATAAGGGGATGGCTAGAAGTCTTTGTTCGCGGTCGAATTGCGGATCGGACGGCGATAGTACTCGAAGGTCCGTCCGGAGCCATGCCAGTTGGAGAAGCGCTTGACGATTGCCGTATCCGGTGAAAATTTGCGCGCGATGCCTTCCAGCACGTGGCCGGTTACGTACCGGTAGTTGTGCTTCCGGGCCCAGTTAAGGTAGACCCGTTTCAGGGTTCGGGCGAATCCATTGCCGCGATAACGGGCCAGGATGACGTACGCATAGGTATACAGAGTATTGCTCAGTCCCAGGTTCTGATCGAACTTGGCCCAGGGATCGCGGGCGAAGTACTCCAGCGGGACACCGATGATATAGCCAACGATTTCCCCATGATACCGGGCTACGAAGGGAAGGGTTTTAGGATAGTTGAAATATTTCCGAATGGTTGTCTTGGTTAGCCGGGCAAGGTCTCCGTACTCGCTGGCCAACGATTCGGAAACCTCTACCAGAGTGGGGATGTCCTCACCCCCGACGTATTCCATGAGTTCAATCTGGAACCCCAGCGGAGAGGAGGCGATGATCCGGGTACGGGACTTTTCGCTGATATTGAGTGTGAGTTGCTCCATTGTTCCAGAACTTTTCTCAGGTTCAACAAATTAATTTAGGTCAGCGTGTGAGGTTCATCCAGCGAAAAGTTCTCGGGATTCTCTTAAAAAAGATCAATATTCGTCTGATGGTACTGACCGAAAATAACATTAGATTCAGATTCTGAAATTCAACCAGGACTGAATACCTTAAGATCACAGGGAGTTTCACTAGTCCTGGCAAGACCTGGCCCCCGTCTGTCTGAAGCGCTTATCCCCTGGGATTGACCTCTTCAGGTTTGCGGTATTACGATTATTTTGATGCTGGTAATGACTACTGGTCGTTACAAGTAGGTGCGTTGGTAGCGGGGCTGCTCGTTCACGCGAGTTATTTGGCAACCGCCAACCAGCGGCCTAAATTCGTGCTTCAGGAATGAATCAGGATTTTACGGACAATCTGCATCTAGTTATTGCACCCTGCTTGGGCGGATGAACTGAAAAGGAGCAATTTATGGTTTGCGCTACTTATGCCGATATTCTACGGCCTCAGGCCCGGCGCCTGGCCTGGTTATACGACTTGGCTCTGGTGCTGGGAGGCTCCCTACTGGTGGCCCTCAGTGCCCGGGTTGTGTTTCCTCTGCCGTTCAGTCCGGTGCCCGTCACCGCCCAGACTCTGGCGGTGCTCCTTGTGGGTGCTCTCTTGGGAGGGGTGCGGGGGGGCATGAGCCTGCTGTTGTACCTGGCCCAGGGAGTAGCCGGGTTGCCGGTATTTGCCGCGGGAGCAGCTGGTGTGGCCTATTTCCTGGGACCTACCGGCGGGTACCTGCTGGGCTTTGTGGCTGGAGCTACCCTGACTGGGCTGCTGGCCGAGCGGGGTTGGGATCGGCGGATCTGGAATACTCTTTTGGCCATGCTGCTGGGAACCGCGGTGATCTACGCAATAGGGTTGGCATGGCTGGCACTGCTGACGGGGGTTGATGATGTGCTGGCTATCGGCCTGTATCCCTTTATACCGGGGGCCATCGTCAAGATTGTTGTAGCGGCAGTGCTATTGCCGCAGGGGTGGAAGCTGCTAGGCCACCGGTTTGAAGCGAACACTCGAAGGGAGTATCCATGAGCGATAATATCTTCGCTAAGATCATCAACAAGGAAATCCCCGCCGACATCATCTACGAGGATGACCAGTGCGTGGCCTTTCGGGACGTTAATCCCCAGGCGCCGGTGCACTTTCTGGTGGTACCGCGCAAACCGATTGCCAAATTGCAGGACCTGACTGCCGAAGAAGAGGGTCTTATCGGGCACCTCCACGGCGTGATCACCCGGCTGGCAGAGCAGGAGAAAATCGCGGAGGGATACCGGGTAGTGGTCAATTCAGGATCGAGTGCCGGCCAGTCCGTTTTTCACCTCCACTTCCACGTGCTGGGTGGACGTCCCATGCGCTGGCCACCCGGATAGGCCGGGCGGCGGCTTGATCTGCCGTCGGCTGGAACAGTGGGCGAACAGTCGTCCGAATTGACCAGGATCATTTTGCCCCTCCCTAAGTAAAATTGGCTAAGGGCAACTTTATGGTTCTCGTTATTGGATACCGGCCTGCGGTTATATCATGAGGTGAACGCTTGCAGTAGGACATAGGTTGCAGCAGCGCCGTCGGTCTTAGTGACATAAACCAGAAATAAGCAATTCCACTAACTTGAAACGCTCCCGGTACGATCGCAAATTTACCCGTATCACCAGGAAACTCCGTGATTATCCGCGAGGCCGCTCGTCCCAGCTGGAGAAGTGGGATCTCTTTGAGGACCTGACCAGCGGGAGCAGTAGCAATCTATTCCTGGGTGCGTACGGCGATGTGGCTATTATGGACCTGCTGGGAGAGTATGGGCTACTAGCTGCTTTGGCTAAACGGGGTATCGACCATCCGTTACTAGACCTGGACCTGAGTGATGCCTATCGCCATGTCCTGCGCCTGTATGATGGGGAGGTTACCTCTGGCAAATTGGCTGTCGAGCTTGTATTCCGCCGCACCCTACTTAACCACAGCATTAGGCCGGCAACCGAGAAAAGTCGGCCTCCCTGTCTGCTTCTGGAATGGATTCTCCTGCAAAATCCTAATCATCGGTTCGATGAGGGCCACCCGGCCTTGCCGCAGCAGGATTATCCCGGGCTGGCAATGGGAGACATGGTCTTGAGCCTCATCGCCCAGATGGCTAGGGTCATGCACTTGAGCGGGATTGTCACGGTGCCCGCCAACCTGAACTCGGCACTGTTTTTCTTGAGAGATTATCTGGCCCTGTCGCCCCGTATCCAGGCCGAGCTCCTGATCCTGAAGCGGACGGTGAAAAAATATGGCCGGATAGAGGTAGCCTGGGCTGAATTGTGGGGTGACCTGCTTGAGGAAGGCACAGGCCGGCCTTATCATTGGCAGCCTTCTGAAATGGTCCAGCCCCTGAGTGATGAGCTCCACGCCTGGTTCAAGGGAAACGAACGCTATACACGAGAAATGGAGCGGCATAACCCGCGGTTCACTATCCGCAAAGGAGTGCGGGTTAGGCCACTAGCAGACGGTCAAGTCGTCAGGGATTATCAGGTAGCCTAGGTGTAGACCGACTGACATTTTGATAACCGCCTTCATGGTGCCAATTCAATGTTTTTATCGGAACCGGCGGACCGGGACATTGGGGGTGGATTTAATCAGTTAATCGAAGTATTTTTCCACCCAACGGTCTGCTATCGAAACAGGGATAATACTACAATGGGTATAGCTTTTAGAAAGCCGATGTCACCTCCATTAGTCGAAACTAGGCCTCAGGGAACTTCACACGGCAGAGATCACAGCCGACGAGGGAAGGACGGATACGTCAATTCCCCCACTCTGTTGAGAACACAATCGGGCATGCCGCTGATGGGATTGCTATATCGGATCCTATCGCTGGTTCTGCTCATGACGGCTACCGTTTTCGGCAGGATCACCTATACTCTGAGTTTTGAGGATCGTGCTGAACATTATATCACGGTAGATCTGGAAGTTGACGGCCTGCGGGGAAAAGACTATCAGGACTTCAGGATGGCAGTGTGGACTCCGGGTAGCTACCTGGTCCGGGAATTCTCGCGCAACGTTGTCGATCTCACAGCTAGGAGTGGCATCCGGGAGCTGCCGGCAACCAAGGTCAATAAGAACACCTGGCGTGTCGATTTGAACAGACAGCGGCGAATATTCGTCCGCTATAAGGTGTATGCCTTTCAGCCTGATCATCGCAGCAGCTTCGTTAACGAGGACGGGGCAATGCTCAACGGTGCCAGTGTGTTCATCTTTCCTGATGGTATGGAGTCACAGGAAAGCCTGGTGGTGATAAACAAGCCGCGTAGCTGGGATCAGGTCACCTCCGCCCTACCCTGGGTAGGGGGGAGGAGTCCCGTATTCCGGGCCGCCAACTATGATGTGTTGGTGGATTCCCCGATTATGATGGGTAACCATACCGTACTTGACTTTGAGGTCAGTGGAGTCTCACATCGGTACGCCATTTCCGGTGAGGGGGACTATGATCCCGACCGGCTAGTGACCGATACGGGGAAAATTATCCGCGAAATCCACGACATTTTTGGCTCTGTACCCTACGACGATTACACTCTGTTTCTGCAGCTGTGGGATGAGAGAACCGGTGCCCTTGAACACAGTAATTCATCTCACTTTATTGTTTCCAGAGATGCCTTTCAGAAAGAGCAGCGCTACCATCGTCTTCTGGGGATCGTGGCCCATGAGGTATTTCATGCCTATAACGGCAAGCGTATCCGGCCTGAGTCCCTTGGGCCTTTTGATTATGATCGGGAGAATTATACCACTCTGCTGTGGGTAGTGGAAGGATTCACCTCGTACTACGACCGGCTCCTGCTGCGGAGGGCTGACCTGCTGACTGTGGAAGAATACCTCGATCAGCTTGCTCGTAGCATCAAAGAGCTTGAATCAACTCCCGGCCGCCACCAACAGACCCTCCAGCAGGCGTCCTTCGATGCCTGGATCAAGCATTATCGACCCGATGAGAACAGCCCTAACACTGCCATTTCATACTACACCAAAGGCAGCCTGGTGGCATTGGCCCTGGATCTGACCATCAGAGCTTTCACTGATGGCGAGCGGGGGTTGGATGACGTCTTCCGGCTCATGTGGCAGGACTACCTGGTCGCCAGGAATGGATACAGCCACGAAGATTTTCGGGCGGCATGTGATTCAGTGGCGGGGCGTTCCCTCGACGACGTCTTCCAGTATGTTACCACCACTGCGGAAATGGACTGGCAATCCGTCTTGGAACCCTTCGGTCTGATGCTGGTCCGGGGCTACATGAATCCGGGAGATTCCACCCGGGCTTATTATGGGTTCAGGACGTGTGAGGAGGACGAGCAGCTGAAAATCACGCGAATTGACTCTAATACCCCCGCAGCCCGCGCGGGTCTGAGTGTGCATGATGAACTTATATCCATTGATAATTACCGCCTTCTGGGAGCCGTAGCCGAGCAGATTCTGGCTTCTCGCAGCCAGGACAAAGCAGCCGCTCTGGTCGTAAATCGGAATGGTATCATGCGTACCTTTACTATCAGGCCTACACCACCGCCCTACGACATGCTATCTATTGTGCGGATGGAACCTCCCACCGAGCAGCAGGAAAGGCTCTATACCGGCTGGCTTCAGATCCCTTGGGAATAAGCTCCTATGTCCCTTAATCCGCCGATAGTGATCCTTGCGTACGGCGTTTTTCCTACGCACGATCGTCCGTTGGAAGCGCTGAGAGATGCCGGTACGTTGATATGTTGCGATGGTGCGGCGAATGAGCTGATCGGGCGAACTCCGGGACCGGATGCTGTGGTGGGAGATCTCGATTCACTCAGCGAAGAGGCGCGCTCTGCATTCCGCGATAGGCTGGTGGAGCTGCCCTCTCAGCAATCCAGTGATTTGGAAAAAGCTCTCCGGTGGGTGGCTGGTAAGGGGGGAGAAGAGGTCACTATCCTTGGTGCTACTGGCCTGCGGGAAGATCACGGCCTGGGCAATCTGCTCATGTTGTGGACTGATTTCGGTCTGGATATAACCCTGCTAACAGATACCGGCCGGTTCACCGTGGTTCGTACTGCCCGCTCTTTTCACTCGTTTGAAGGACAGGTCGTATCTCTCTTCCCCGAATCCTCCAGGGTCCGGATCACCACTTCCGAGCTGTTATATCCTCTCCGGAACGCCCCCGTATCTGCACCCTATAAAGGGACCTCGAACCAGAGCCTGGGCTCTGAATTCTCGGTAAAGACCACCGGGGGTGCCGTGCTGGTGTACCAGGATTATCCGCCAGGAGCCTGAAGGGGCATTCTCCGATGGAGTTTTCCTGGGAGAGTGCCCGGCTGCATCCCCTGGACCTGACTATTATAGCACTCTATGTGGGTGGTCTGCTCTACCTGGGCCTGCGCTCGCGACTCTCACCCGCGGCTCGCCTGGATCACTACTTGCTAGGAGGCCGCCGTCTCACTCTTGTGCCCTTCGTGGCGACCCTCGTTTCCACTTGGTATGGCGGCATCCTGGGAGTGGGGGAATTCACATACCTTAACGGCGTGGTAAACCTGTTAGTCTTCGGTTTACCCTATTATATCTTTGCCATTCTGTATGCCCTTTTCTTTGCCGCCCGTATCAGGAGGGGTGATGCCCTCACGATCCCGGAGCGTTTCCGGCAGAATTTCGGGCCCCGCTCCGCCCGCTTCAGCGCCGTCCTGGTGTTTCTGCTCACCACGCCAGCCCCATATCTACTTATGCTCGGTGTTATGCTGAACTTTCTGTTGGGACTGGATCTGTGGGTAACGATTCTCCTGGGAACGATATTCAGCACCATCTACCTGTGGCGGGGAGGTTTCCAGGCGGTAGTGCGGACTGATCTGCTCCAGTTTATCCTTATGTTCGTAGGATTCGCCGTTCTCCTGAGCCTGCTGCTGGGAGAGGAGTCCTTGGTACACATGTGGCGGGAGCTGCCTGCCGGTCACCGCGACTGGCGGGGTGCTGAGCACCTGAGCTGGCAGGTTATCCTGGTCTGGTTCCTTATCGCCAGCTGGACCTTTGTGGACCCCGGTTTCTACCAGCGCTGTGCGGCGGCCCGTACCGGCAGAACCGCTGCCAGGGGTATTATCATCAGCGTCGGTTTCTGGCTCGTCTTTGACCTGCTCACTACGGCCACCGGACTTTATGCCGTTATTCGGCTCTCCGACCTGACGGGATCGTCCGCGGGGCCTGTGGCCGCCTATCCATTGCTCGGTGCGGCCGTCCTGCCTGTGGGTCTGCGCGGATTCTTCTTCGCGGCCTTGTTGGCTGTGATCATGAGTACTGTTGACTCATTCGTTTTCATCAGCGCCACGACTCTGGGTCGTGATTTTGCACTTCCCGACGATGCATTAGCCAGTCGGCGGACGGCTGTCGAGCGTCGGCGCATCAGGTGGGGGATCGTGGCCAGTGCCGTTGTCGGGTATTTTCTGGCCGTGAGCTTGCCGTCGGTGGTCGAGCTATGGTATACTCTGGGAATGGTCCTGGTGCCTGGGCTGCTGCTGCCCATTCTCTTCACTTTCTATCCCCGGATTACATTGTCTGACAAGAGAGCGCTGACCATCGGTCTGGTCGGCGTAATAACCGCCGGTATCTGGTTGATCACTCCTGATGTCGGGCGGTGGTTGGGCGGGGGAAGCGAAACCTACCCCTTGGGACTGCAGCCGATGCTGCCCGGGTTGTTGGCGACCATAATCCTGGTTCCGCTCTTAGGGAAGAAGTCCTCCCGATCTTTGGGGTGAATGCAGATGAAGAACGGTCGTGGCCTACTGCCCAGAAAATAGACGGGGCGACAATCAGGCGACTGCCGCCCCGTGCAGGCTGGGTAGATTGTGCCAGTGCAGGAGGGATACTCCCTCTACCAGAGGAGCACCCTGGGAGGTATCTAAGAAGTGCTAGTGAATAATATTCAACCCACCAAAGTTTGCAATCTCAAATGGTTAAAAGGTCAGCCAAGAAAAAAGTTCCCGTAAACATCGCGCCTGTCCAGGCAGCTCCCGGTGGGCGATCAGGATAGCTCTAATTTGCCTGTTGGAATAGATTATCAGTCCCGCTCTGATGCCGCTCGCGCCGCGGTAGAGGAGAAAAACAGCCGAGCCAATTCGCCGGTGGCCTCCACCGCTGGCATCTACATCCACGTCCCGTTTTGCAGGGCGAAGTGCCTGTATTGCGATTTCTATTCCCTGGCCGAGCGGGATGATGTCGTGGATCGTTTTGTGAATTGCATTACCGAAGAGATTCACGGTGCAGCTGGCCAAGTCCGCGACCGGCGGTTCGATACCCTGTATATCGGCGGTGGTACTCCGAGCCTTCTTACTCCCGGTCACCTTGAGAGCATAATGAACGCCCTGCAGAAGGTGCTGGGGCTGAACCGGATTGTGGAGTTCACCTTAGAAGCCAATCCTGGGGAGGCGCCCGAAGAGAAGCTGCGGGCTTTTCGTGACCTGGGAGTCAATCGGCTCTCCTTGGGATTCCAATCGTTCGATGCCGGCCTGCTCAAATTTTTGGGACGGCTCCACGATCCGCGGGATTGCAGCCGGACCTTCGAGGCCGCTCGCCGGGCTGGATTCGATAACATTAGCGTCGATATACTGTTCAATGTTCCCGGTCAGACGCTGCAGTGCTGGCAGTCCGATTTAGCCGCGTTGGTGGAGCTGGGTCCGGAGCACATCTCGGCATATTCGCTGACCGTGGAAAGGGGCACGCCTCTTGACGACATGGTGGCGGCGGGGCAGGTCTGCATGCCTGCTGAGGAGGTGGACACAGCCCTGTACGCCTGGACCAGGCAGTATCTGCCGGGTTGGGGCTATCACGCCTACGAAATCAGCAATTACGCCCGGAACGGCAGAGCCTGCCGCCATAACCTCCACTATTGGCGCGGTGAGCCTTATCTGGGATTCGGTCCGGCTGCCCACGGATTCGATGGTACCAGGCGCTGGTGGAATGTGCGGGATCTTGACAAGTACCTGAAGCTAATTGAGGGGGGGGACTCGCCGGTGGCTGGGGGAGAGGAGCTTAATATCATCCAGCTGCGCAACGAGAAGCTGGCCTTGGGCCTTCGATTGAGCAGGGGCATATCGGTAACGGTAGACCTTGGTTATGAAAGCGTGGCAGACTTCATCAGCAAATACGAGGGTCAGCTGGAAAGTTGGGCTGATCACCTGGTGCTCGTGGGTGAGCAGCTTTCGCTCACGGAGCAGGGCACGCTACTGGCTGATACTATAGCAGCGGATTTATTCCTTGAGGGTAGGAAACCGGCGCTCCATCGAAAACGACGTCCACCGGCAGCACTGCTGTAGGCTGAATACATCTAGCAGAGTCGTGAGATGAGGTACCTATTGAAGGATAAAAGGACTTAGAGTAGTGGTTCGATCCCTTTCAAGAAGAACCGCTCACTCCGGGCACCTATATACACGTCCCGCACGTAACCTTCACGGTCAATAAGATAGGTAGTAGGCAGATACCCCTGCCAGGCATAGGCCCTGCCGACTTGAGATAACTCAGATTGTGTACCGTGGAGGACGGGGTAGGTGACCTTGTAATTTGTTACGAATTTCTTGATCTGTTCAACCTGGAGCTCATCCCATGAAACTCCCAGGATTACCACGCCTCGATCCCTGTAGCTTTCGTATATTCGGTTCAGGTCGGGGATTTCCCGGCGGCAGGGACCACACCAGGTAGCCCAGAAATTCAACAGCACTAACTTACCCCGCAGACTGCTCAACTTGATGCGTTCACCGTCGAGACTGCGAAGGGTGAAATCGGGTGCCAGGGATAATTTTTCCTTCGGTTCTTGGCCTTGTTGTATTGTGAATGCAAGGGCACTACTTACAAGGATCACCGCTGCGGTGATCACTGTTATCATTGTCTTGTTACGCATTAGCATATTTTCTCTCCGGATTCATACTTTCGTGTGGCGGACGAACAGTGGGATTTCGGTCGGGAGCCAGATTTATCAGTCCCCAATAGCTTGCAGGAACGAACGCATTCCCTTATCCAGGAACGCAGTAAATTCCTGATGATCAGTGGTCATTCCCGGGAAGCGGACGATCTCACTCCCGTCAGGAGCCAGGATGGCATAGAAGGGGAGAGCGGCGGTTCCGAACCGCTCCACCACAAAGCGCTGCTTCTCCCGGAAGTTGTCGCCGCCGTCGGTGTAGAGGCGCAGCAGCACGAATTGTCTTAGCCGCTCGGCCACCGCTTGCTTGGTGAAGATGTTGGCTTCCATCCAGCGGCAGTTGGTACAGGTATAGCCGGTCACATCCAGGAAGATGGGTAAGTTGAGCGATTTGGCTTGGGCCAGGGCTTCGTCGTATTCCTCAAACCAATGAAGATTCTCAAGTTGATTGCCAAGCACCACCCCGGCGTCTTCTTCACTTACTCGGGGAGGTAGGTACGCCTCTACCAGTCCCGGTATCTTCTGTCCTGCCAAGCCTGCCCCCAGCAGCAATCCCAGGATGAGGAATGCACCGCTCGACAGCAGTCGGGATACTGAAATCCGGTCTAATTCCGAATCGTGGGGCAGCTGGATCTTGCCCAGCAGGTAAAAGCCGGTAAGCAAAAGGAGCACGGTCCATGATGCCAGGACCAGCTGGTGGTTGAAAAAGCCCCAGCCCCACACCAGGTCGGAGTTACTGATGAATTTAAACGCGGCGGCTAGCTCTAGGAAGCCCATCACCACCTTCACCGAGTTCATCCAGCCCCCACTCTTGGGCAGTCGGGCCAGGTACTGGGGGAACAGGGCCAGGAGGAAAAATGGCAGGGCAAAGGTAATCGAATAGGCAATCATACCGATCGCGGGCCATAAGTAATGGCCCTGGCTGGCCGCCACCAGTAGCAGTCCCACGAATGGGATGGTGCAGGTAAAGGAAGTGAGCGTAAAAGTAAGCGCCATAAAGAATATGCCCAGTAGCCCTGCCCTCGCTTCCTGTGCCAGGCTGAACTGACGCAGTCTGGAGGGTAGCTGGATTTCATACATACCGAAGAGGCTGAGGGCAAAATAGACGAATAGTCCGGCTAGGAACAGGTTGATCCAGGGGCTGGATGCCAGCTGGTTTGCGCCGGTTGCTCCGAGCGTCAGGGCCAGCAGAACCCCCAGGAGCGAATATATGACAACAATGCCAATCCCGTAAAGGCCGGCTGCTTTTAAGGGTGGTATCTCCCCTGATTCACCCTGCTTTAGGAAAAACGAGACCGTGATCGGAATCATGGGGAAGACGCACGGTGTCAGCAGAGCCACCAGGCCCATGCCCATGGATAAGAGGAGAAACGACCACAGCCCTTCCAGAACGGCCCGTTGCAGTTCTGTGCCCTCCAGCCCGGTGATTGCAGAC
The DNA here is from genome assembly GCA_020354025.1 of Fidelibacterota bacterium. Taxonomy (GTDB): domain Bacteria; phylum Fidelibacterota; class Marinisomatia; order SCGC-AAA003-L08; family TS1B11. Next base: position 1,842,687 of record CP070638.1, read on the forward strand.
AGGGCTGGTTTGGCCGGGCGAAAAGCATAGGCGTCCCGGATCGGTCCTTCCCCTACCTGTAGCTGGAAACTGAAGCGCTGGTACGTGGGCGACAGGCACATGGTTTCGGTACAGGCCATGTAGGCCAGGTGCCCTTCCAGGAGCATGGGGCCTGCCGGGAGGTCTCCGGCGAGCGCCAGGGCCTGGCGTACTTTCAGGTTGCCTGAATGCCATCCCACCTCTATCTCAAAACCCTTGTCCCATACCCGCTTGGATGCGGGTTCCTGGAAGGGACCGACAGCAGAAACCTTGGTGCTGTCGTCTAGTTCGAAGTGGGAGGGCACCGGGCCCAGGCCGCTGATATCGCTGGAGTAGATATGCCAACCCGGCTCGATGTTAATATCAGCCTGGAGAATTACTTGCTCGCCGGGGCGGACATCAGTGCGGTCTATGGAAATAACCGATCGGACGACATCCGCAGGAAACTGCCCCATAAGGGGAATGGCGGCAGTTGCACTTACCAGCAGTAGGAATTTGATCCGATTCATGTGCATGTATCTCCCAGGCCAGGTTGATGTTTTCGGGCACTGGGTTTCCAGGCTGATGCTATACCTCCGCATTCATGGTGGGGATGCGCCCCTTTGTCCTTCGCAGCCAACCTTTAACTCCTTGCCTCTCTCTTAGTTTCTCTTTCAGCTCACTTATACCTCTGTCCACTGCCAACTCTCCGTTATTCACCAGCTGCTCCAGTTGATCGAACTGGGTCCAGTGGACGTTGAGGGTATCGGGGTGAATGTGGAAGTCCCATTGATGTTCCTGAGCCTGAGATAATTTAGTAGCGGAAATTTCACTAGCGCGTCCGAGAATGCCAAGGATGTTCTGCTCCGCCAGTGGTGCAAAGTAATCGATTGATACGTCTACAGCGATAATAAATCCCGCCCCCAGCTGACAGGCCGCCTTCCCGGGTATCGGCTGACCAGCTGCACCGTCTATCAGGAGTTCGTTCTCTGTGGCTACAGGCGGCAGATATCCAGGGATGGAGCCGCTGGCCACGACGGCTTTAACTAGGTCACCCCGGTCCAGGACCATATCCCTACCACTGTGGAGGTCCACCGCGCAGCAGGCGAACGGCAGGCGAAGCTCATCGAAAGTACGCACGGGCAGGAGAAACTCTATCACCCTTGCCAGTCGCTCTGATTTCACTACTCCCGGCCGGCTGTCGGAGAAGCTGAGTACGGCCTTGTTGCGGATGTACCGGGCCGCCCACTGCAGGAAAACCGGCTCGGAGCCGGGGGATCGGGCTTTGATCCAATTGATGCCCGATTCGGTATAGACGTCGCTCGTCAACATTTCCTGGAAGCGCTGCTCCACCCAGGCTGCATTCTGGGTGGCGGCGTACATAGCACCCACTATCGCTCCCATGGATGTACCGGTAATAACGTCAATAGCGATGCCATGTTTGACGAGTCCCTTCAATACACCGATGTGAGTAAGTCCCCGGGCGCCGCCGGAACCTAGAGCCAACCCGATGCGCGGAGGACGTGTCACGGTATACTTTTCCTGATACTAGTCATAAGCAGACAGTTCCCAACCGGTTGAGAGGGTAGTGGTATCTCCGGCCTCAGGGTGTTATAGATGGTCCGACACGGACACGGAAGATTCGCTGGGGCTGCACCGGATTATCTCTTGAATCGGTAGCGGCGGTGGCGATGGAATCCACCACGGCCAGTCCTCCGATTACTTCCCCGAAAACCGAGTACTGGTTGTCTAGCTGTGGTAACCGGCTTAGGGCAATGTAGAACTGGCTGCCGGCGCTGTTGGGATCCCGCGAGCGCGCCATGGCCAGGGTCCCTTTCCGGTGAGGCCGGGGATTGAACTCCGCCGGGATGGTATAACCGGGGCTGCCCGTTCCGTCGTTTGCCCGTTTGGCATCTCTGGAGAGAATGTCTCCCCCCTGGATCACGAAGTCAGGGACCACCCGGTGAAAAGTAGTACTGTCATAATAACCAAAATTCGCCAAGCGCTTGAAATTATTGCTATGGCCAGGTGCCACGTCGGTGAACAGGCGCAGTTTGATGGTGCCAGCGGAGGTTTCCATGACCACTGTATCCTTGGGTGTGGCTGGTTCGCCGGTGTATTCGGCCAGGCCGCGGCGGATGAGTTCAATCTCTTCGCCGGTCAGGTGACGGATGCCATCGGAATCAAAGCTCTGTTCACTCGCCACCGCACCACCCTCGTACTTCCGAACCATCCGTTGCTGGCCGTTGGGCCACCAGGACCTGTAGGAGGTTACCGAATCTTCAAGGTAGGTTTCCTTGAAAGAAACGGCACCGCTAATATGGTAGCCTGTTCTGGATACCCTATGCCGCTCGCCGCCCTTCCACTCGTAGCGGGCAACTTCCTGCTTCTGGCCGTCGGGATAGGTTTTGAGGATTTCTTCCTCAGGCTGTCCGCCACAGGAGTAGATAGCGGCCAATGCCAGTCCCACCACAACAGAATACCAGTACTTTGTTGATCCCACTGATGCCTCCTACTTTGTTGTTATTCTCGGGTTTATATCAACCTGTCTTGAGAAAATAAAACCGGGCTGCAAAGTTAGGCTCTGGTGCTGCTTTTTGCTATAGTGGAAAAAAGGAATGCCGAGTACGATGCTCCGGCTGATCCTGATATGACCCGGCGCCATTACCATCGGCAATTTGGACTACCGTTTCCCGGAGCGTCCCGGTTTCACTAGCTGGATTTCCCGCCGGCAGAGCGGGCAGTCCTCCGGCTCCCAGGTGGCGATGGGCAGGCGCAGCAGGATCCTCCCCGGCTCGCCGAACTCAATGCCCTGCTCACTCCGGTCCACTAGGCACACTACGCTCTGAACCGTGGCTCCCGCCGCGCGCACCACTTCCAGCAGCTCGAACACCGAACCGCCGGTAGTGACGATGTCCTCTACTACAAGCACCCGGTCATCGGGGGAGAGAGCGAAACCCCGGCGGAGGGTCATGGCGCCGTCCACCCGTTCGGTGAACATGGTACGCCTGCCTAGGATGCGGGCCACTGCGCCGGCCAGCAGGATACCACCTACCGCCGCTCCCAGAACCACGTCAACCTCGTCAGGGCTGATCCCCTCGGCCATGGCCTGACCGACGGCGTCAAGGGAATCGGGCCATTCCAATAGACGGAATTTCTCGATATAGCGATCACTGTGCTTTCCGGAGGTCAATAGGAAGTGCCCCTCCAACAGCGCTCCGCGTTCATGCAGCAGGCTCAGCAGGTCAAAGTCCATGAGATTGTGCTAGCTCGTTAATACGCTGGTTATAATCTTCTACGGCGGCCGAGATTTCATCCAGAGATCCCTCCCCTGCGTAGACGATGCCCCGCGAGACGTTGATGATGCTGGGGCATTCCGAAGCGCCGCAGGCCACCGCCGGTTCCAGGGCGCCTCCCTGCGCGCCTACTCCCGGAATGAGGAAGGGAAGATCGGGCGCCGCCTGTCGCACCTTCGCAAGGTCGTCGGGGTGAGTCGCCCCTACCACCAGTCCCAGGTTATCGGCGTCGTTAAGCGCCCGGGCCCAGGCAGCTACCTCCAGATAGAGCGGATGATCGTTCCCGTGGCGCTGGAAATCCTCGGCGCCCGGATTGGTGGTAAGGCACAGCACGAATGCTCCCCGGGCTGGATCGGCGAGAAACGGTTCCAGGGCATCTTGCCCCATGTAGGGATTTACTGTGGCGGCGTCCAGGTTCAGGTGCTGAAAGATGCATCGGGCATAATTCCTGGCCGAGTTACCGATATCCCCCCGCTTGGCGTCGCCAATGACCATCGCCCGCTCTCCGATAGCCGCTGCGAGCTCCTCCAGCCAGGCATACCCGGCTGCGCCGAATTGCTCGAAAAAAGCGAAATTGAGCTTGTAGCCCCACACCCGGTCCCAGGTTTCCTCCACAATTGTCAGGGAGGCTTCCCGGAGTGAATTCAGAGTGGCGTCGTGGAGGCGGCTGGACCTGGTGGGATCTAGGTCCAGTCCTAGGCACAGGCGGGACTGTTTGCGCTCCACTTCTGCGCGCAAACGGGTGTTGAAGGGGCTTAACACCATATCCCTGGCTTGATGGCTGACGACATCATCCTCTTCGGTTACGATTTAGCCTGTGCGGCAATCTCCATGCCCCGCTGGATGGCCTGCTCGTTGACGGGCAGTAGATGATGATATCTTTCCGGCAGCACTTCCATGATACCCTCCTTGATCGCCGGTAAGCCCAGTATCGGTCGGTGGATTAGGAAAGCCCCCAGCATAATCATGTTCAGGGCCCGATCATTCTTGAGCCGGGACGCCTCCACCGCTGCCGGGATGGCCTGAATGGTGATATCGGACCGGGTGGGTGGGTTTATGATACTGTTACTCTCGTATAGCAGCAGACCGCCCGGTTTTACCCCGGCCTCGAATTTGTCCAGCGAGGGCTGGTTGAGAATCACGGCAGTGTCATAGCGCGTGATGATCGGGGAGCTGATGGGATCATCCGAAATGATAGCTACGCAGTTGGCCGTACCGCCGCGCATTTCAGGGCCGTAACTTGGCATCCACGAGACCTCCTTGCCCTCCACCATGCCGGCATAGGCCAGTACCATACCCAGGGTCAACACCCCCTGCCCTCCGAAGCCGGCGATGACGGTTTCTTCCTTCATCGGCTCGCATCCACGGGTGGCGCTTTTAAGTCGCCGAGCGTGTAAGTCGACAGCATGTGCTCCTCCAGCCAGCGGTTGGCCTCCACTGGAGTCATCTTCCAGCCCGACGGGCAATTGCTCACCACTTCAACGAAACACAGCCCCCGCTTCTGCTCCTGTAGCTGAAAGCTCTTGATAAAGGCCTTTTTGAGCTTCCGCACGTTGGCGGCTTTGTGCACACTCTGGCGGGTTACATATGCGACTCCCGGTAGCAGGGCTATCATGTCTGCGATTTTCAGCGGATTGCCATGCTGGGCTAGCTGCCGTCCCTCTGGTGTGGTTGTGGTTTGTGCGCCGAGGATGGTAGTGGGTGCCATCTGCCCGCCGGTCATGCCGTAGATTCCGTTGTTGATGAAAATAATCAGGATGTTCTCGCCTCGGTTGGCGGTGTGAATTGTTTCAGCAGTGCCGATAGCGGCCAGATCGCCGTCGCCCTGGTAGGTGAATACGTATTTATCGGGGAGCATGCGCTTGATGCCGGTGGCTGTCGCTGTTGCCCTGCCGTGGGCTGCCCCCTGCATGTCTACATCCAGGTAATCATATGCAAATACGGAGCAGCCCACCGATGCAACCCCGATCGTCTCGGACTGGAGGCCCAACTCCTCTACCACTTCCATGAGCACCCGGTGCACCACCGAGTGGCCGCAGCCCGGACAGTAGCTCATCGTGGTGTCAACCAGCGTTAAGGGGCGCTCATATACCAACTCGTAGCCCGGGAGAGGTCGGCCGTCGTGACCTTCCTTGGAATCGGTGCGGTGTTCGGTCATGACTTGACCGTCTTAAGATCCATATCAGCCGGTTCTGTCTGCCTGGGGGATGAGCCGTCGAGTTGTCCTTCCAATTGCTCCAGGACCTCTTCCGGTGAGGGGATCATGCCGCCCGTGCGTCCGTGGAACACCACTGGAACCCGGCCTTCCACGGCCAGGCGTACATCTTGCACCATCTGGCCAGTGTTCATCTCTACGGTAAGGATAAGTTTGGAGTGCCCAGCCAGACGTGCCAGCGGTTCGTAAGGAAAGGGGTATAAAGTGATCGGTCGTACCAAACCCACCCGCCGTCCGGCTTCCCGGGCCAGTTCCACTACCCTCCGGCCAATGCGGGCGGCTAGACCATAGGCCACTAGCAGTATCTCGGCGTCCTCCGTCTGAATTTCTTCCCATCGAACTTCTTCCGCCTTGATACGCTGGTACTTTTCCTGCAGATTGACATTGATTCGCTCCATCTGTTCCGGCTCGATGTGCAGCGACGTGATGATGTTACGTTCCCGATCCGGCGTCTTGCCCGTTGTGGCCCATGGCTTGGGAAGTTTGTGTTGCTGGGGATCATAGTCAGGGAACGTCACCTTCTCCATCATCTGTCCCAAAGCCCCGTCAGCCAGGATCATCACCGGGTTGCGATATCTGTCGGCTAGGTCAAAGCCCAGGTAGGCGAAGTCCGCCATTTCCTGGACAGAGGCGGGCGCCAGTACAATCAGATGGTAATCGCCGTGACCGCCACCCCTGGTTGCCTGGAAATAGTCGCCTTGGGCCGGTTGGATAGTGCCCAGTCCGGGGCCGCCCCGGTTCACATTAACCACCAGGCAGGGAAGCTCCGCCGAAGCGATATACGAGAGGCCTTCCTGCATCAAACTGATGCCGGGACTGCTGGAACTGGTCATCACCCGTCCGCCTGCACCGGCCGCACCGTAGACCATATTTATGGCGGCCAGCTCGCTCTCGGCCTGGATCATTACGCCCCCGGCACGGGGAAGCTCACGGGACATATATTCCAGTAACTCGGACTGGGGCGTGATGGGATAGCCGAAATAACCGTCACAGCCAGCTAGGATAGCCGCCCTGGCGAGGGCTTCGTTGCCTTTCATAAGTAGGGTATCCGTCATTACGACCCTCTATGTTGCCGGAACAGCGGCGATCGGTCTTTTGCTCTTTTCGGTGGGACGGACTTCCTGATAAACGGTGATCACTGCATCGGGACAGACCAAGGCGCAGTTTATGCAGCCGGTGCAGGTATCAGCCGACAGTACAGCGTAGTGATATCCCTTCTGGTTCAGATCAGAGGACATGGCCAGACAGTCCTGAGGGCAGGCCTCAATGCAGAGCTCGCAGCCCTTGCATTCCTCCGTGCGGAATTCGACTGTCCCCGAAATCTTGGCCATATGATAAACTCCCTGGATTTTGTTCCTGTCGCAATTTTAACAACGACGGGCGACAGGGATTAGTTTCGGCAGCTTTAAAGATTGGGGTGCTGCTGAATGGCTAATATTAAGTTTTATTGGTCTTGTTAACAAGGGGAAGGATAGGACTGGATTTCCTCGGAATGAGTGGCTGGCCGATTGTCTTGAATCAGAATAGTCCACGGTTTAGACCGTGGGATCGGGGGAGGAAAGAATGTGGACCCCTTCAGGGGTGCTATCTATTTCTTGGGCGGGACTACTTGTTGATTACGATATCTTCAATGAACGAGAAGCCGCTGATGTCAATACCCTGCTCACCAGCACTGGTGATCTCTACGACCTGATTGGTACCGTTATCACCGATCCAGACACTGCGGGTTCCCTGGTCGACGGCCATCGCGTGAGGATCTGCGAAGGGATACGAGTCTATTGGTTCTTTTAATGAAGTGTCTATCTCCGTGAAGTACTGGATACCCTTATCAAGGCCCAACACCCACACTTGTCCATTTTCTTCCGTAATCTCGACCTTTAATGGATTAGTTCCCGGGGGCAGCGAAATCGGATAGTCATACGGCTCATATTCACCATTTGAGTCGTTGTATTTCAAATACTCGATTTCATTGTCGTTAGTATCTGCGACGTAGACGGGAGCCTTCTTAGCGTTGCGTACTGTCAGGCTTGATGGGCTGTTGAAACTCCCTTCGAGGATTGCAGCGTTCAACGATGAGAGAGAATCGGGTGGATCAGCTAAAAAATCCACGATGTTGATCTGGATAATCCGGGAATTAGCTCCGGTTCCGTCAGCAATCCATACATCACCTGCTGTCTGGTTGATAGTGATGGCGGCCGGGTGGCTCAGACCCTTCACCTGCTTTATCACGCTCTCTGTATAAGTGTCTATCACGGTCAGGCGGCGTGGTTCATCATCACTGACGCTGATAGCCCAGAGGGTGCGCGTTTCACGGTGGATCGCCAGATCCGTGACGGAGGGTATGCTGGTGATACCGGCAAAGGATGATACTTGCTGGCCCTGCTCGTCCAGCTTGATGATCTGTCCGGCATCCTGGTCTGCCACGTAACAGCCGTAAAACTCATCGATATTATTGGCGACGGCTACCGGCTTCTGGAAGGAATATGCTGCCGAGAAAACCTCTTCACGTCTGGGGGTGTATTTGCTCACCCTGGGGTTGACACCACTTTCTACGATCCACATGGTACCGTATTCGGAAAAGACCAGGACTTGTAACGTATCGAGTGAGTAATAGCCTTGTGGAATGTCAGATACTTCAACGATGAGATCGTAGATCTGTGCCTCGTTCGGATCGCTGGGCGCGGTCCAGGTAGCGGTATTTGTTTCCTGGGGACCGGCGGGGTTCATGGTCCCAACATCGGGGGGGAAGGTGTAGAACTTGAAGGTGATGTCTTCGCCGTCGGGATCAAGGGCTTCACATGTGAGGGTAACCGAGTTGCCCAGAGTAACGTAAGGCGAACTGCTTGAAAACTCCGTGATGCCGGGCGCAGAATTGACAACCGATAATGCTACCGTCGCGGTATCGGTGCCACCTGCCTTCCGGTCGTCGGCGACAGCCGTGACGAGCACCGGTCCGATGTCCGCGGGTGCAGTCCACTTCACGACCTCGCCCGTCGTCTTATTGAATACGCCGTCTGTGGCACTCCAGCTTACTGACACCACGTCCTCATCCAGGTCTTCCACAACGGCGGTAAAGGTCTGGCTTGAGCCCGTAAGCGGAGTGTCATCCTCTATCTGGATGTCAATACTGGGTGGATTATTAACCAGCTCGCATCCCATGAAGGAGATGAGCAGCGCACCAGCCGCCGCGGCGCAGAAACGCAGGATGGCTGCCGGGACAGTGGTCGGTGCTTGTATCGATACCTTGTTCATTTATACCCTGGATTTATCTACCTTCTTGTTGCATTCACATACCTGCAAACGGTTACTCCAGGCGATACTTATTGGCCAGAATCTCAATGACTTCGGCCAGTGCCATCTCATAAAGTGCAAAGGTTGTGCCATTAACGTTCCAGGTGCTTGGATCGGCGGGATTCAGGTCTCCGTTCGGGAGACTCACCGGGGAGTCAGGTTCTGCAAGCAGGCGCTTGATTGCCTGCCACGCTCCGGCGTGGTCGGTGGTGATAAATAGGGCTTGGGCCTGGATAACCAGCATATCAAGCCAGTCGATCTGATCGTGGTATGTAAAAACGTAGCCTGAATCGGCGGCCAGCACCAGTCTGGTCAGCGAGTCGGCATCTGAATACTCCAGCTGGTTCAGTTTGACCACGGCCAGGCCGCACCAGGAGTGTTCCTGCCATCCCTCAGCTGACGGACTGGCGGCACCTACCTCCAGGGCTGCGACAATAGTGTCCTGGTCTTCGTCGTCCAGCATCAGCAGGGACCACCCCCGGCCTACGTTTCCGGAGATGTTTACGGGATCAAGCTCCAATCCATCCTTGAATTCGACTAGGGCATCGGAGAATTCATCCTCGGTGAAGAGCTCCCAGCCGGCTTCATTGAAGGCGTCGACCTGCTCCTGTTTCGTCGGGCCACGTTCCCACCACCCGCAGGCGGCTAGAGCCAGCAGGGTGACGCATGCCAGTGTAATGTTCGTAGATCTCATTTGAGCAGCGTAACCTTTCGGGTAACGATATTACCACCGTCAGTTTCCAGCCGTATGAAGTAGAGCCCGGAGGAAGCTGGCAAACCCCGCTTATCGATACTGTGCCAGCTGAACGTGTGTACACCGGGCTCGAGCAGCTGCCTGGGAGAAGCGTAAATCTCCCGTCCCAGGAGGTCATAAATCACGATCCGGCCCTGGTCCGGCAAGCGCAATAGAAAGCGGACCTGGATGGTTGCGTTGAAAGGATTGGGATAACAGGACAGTTCAGCGTTGGGCAAGGGCGTGTTCCGGGCCGGTGTATCCGAAGGAGCGAAAACGATATCCCTGTTTAAGGTAGCCGCCGCTTCAAAGTGCCCGTCAACGCTGGTGTAGGTCTCGATCTTCACCAACTGGTCCTCTTTGACCTCGTAGAATGAATAATAAGGATTGGCATCCCGCTTCTGATGGTACGTCAGGGTCGCCAGGATCGGTTCGGGCAGGTTGGTGTCCAGGGAGTAGACCTTCGCGGGTGCCTGGCTGGTGGCCTTCTTATTTGCCCCGGCACCTGCTAGTTCAGCTGTCGTTTGCTCGGTGAGAACAGATTGGGAATCTTCAGATATGATGAGCAGCTTTCCGTTTGGGATTCGCGCCGGGGGATAATTGACGGTCAACTGCTGGTCCGGACTGGCCAGGACGCCGCCTGTCGCTTTTGAGAATCCGATAGCGAGAAGCAGAGATGGACTCGGATCAATAGGGTTATTGGCTGCATCGGTTATAATCACTGTAAGGGCATAGCTGCCCTCCTTCAGGAAATGATAGGGGGCGACCCACGTGATCGTGCCTGGAAGGGGATCCTTCATGGCGAACGACAGCGAACTGGAATAATCCTTGGGAGGAGAGCCGTAGGAGTAATGCCACGTGAACCGGGTGGTGTCAGTGGTGCTGTCGGCGGAAACGACGTAATGGATCCATCGGTCTGCGGCTGCGGCTGGATTGAAAAAGTAAGTAAGACCTCCGACGGGAGGGGTGAAATCGGCGACAGAGGATACGATCACATGCGCCAGGGCGTTAGCCGTGTTTCCCTTGTCATCGGTAGCGGTGATGATGAGCCAGCTGTCGCTGGTTCTGTTCCCGGCGCTGACCGTGAGCTCGGCTGTGACGGGATCGCAGAATACGGTGATGAACGGGTTGAGGTTCAAGACCTCGATAGTGATTAGGCTGCTGTCTGTATCCCGGTCATCTACGTAACTCCGCAGGAATAGGCCGGAGTAGGTTTCCCCGACGTTCAGGGAAATGGTGGGTATCCGGCGCCAGACCGGGGAAAAGGAATCCTTAATGCGGACGGTAATGGTATCCGAATTGGAGGTCTGACCGAGCTCGTCCTCAGCGGAGAAATAGAGGTAGGTGGTAGAGTCCTTAACGAGTATGGGCGTAGTGAGCTCGACCATATCGAGGGGACCGTCGGTTACAGTTAATAATGTGGTGTCACAGTGGGAGTCAAAATCAATCGAATCGGTCGGGGTCTCGTCGTAGCAGATCTCCCCGTAAGTGAATAGATAAGTGGTCGAGTCATAGACAACCTCCACCTCGTCTGGCACGGCATACCATAGCGGCGGACCATCATAACGCCGGGACACCAGGATCGCCAGGTCGCTGGTATCCTTTAGTCCTCGGCTGTTGGTGGCCACCAGTGATACGGTCAGGTTGCCGATAAAGGTGGTGTTGGTGGTGATGGTTATCTCGTGGGTATAGAAGTCGATTGAGAAGCTCGCCAGGCTGTCGTCGCCGAAAGATGTCCAGCTGATGGCCGCCGGGTTGTCCTGGAGGTCCGCAACGTAATCGTCCAGATCGAGAATGCCCTCGTAGGTGGTATCTTTATAGATCGTAAAACCCGGCAGAGGAAAGATCATGGGGGCGTCCCCATCGAAGATAAAGAGCCTGGCGGTGTCAGTGTCGCTGTAACCTGCATCGTCGGTGACCGTCATTTCCAGCAGGTCAACGGCGGCATAGGCCTGCGTAATGCTGATGTTCACCGTATCCCCGGTTAACACGCTGCTGGGTGCGAAAGTCACGTAAGGATCAACGGCTTCCGTAACGGCGTCAACCGCCTGGAAAGACCAGGTCATGTTTGCCGGCTGCGTGTCAGGGTCGTATACCCAGTCGGCCAGGTCAAGGTGCTTGGCCGGGGCGTCCAGCGAGTTGATCTTGATGTCTTCCACTATGATGATGTCCGGTGGCCAAGGCCTGACGCTCACCACCAGTGTGTCGCTCTTGCTGTCGCTGGAGTCGTCGGTGGCGGTGATCACGAGGGGAATATCGGTAAAGGGGCAGGTGGGTCCGGCCTCCAGTCGGAGCAGGCTATCTTGTAATAGCACCACCGATAGGGAGTCAGGATAGGGATCGGTATAGCTCCAGGCAAGTGATACGTCGTCAACGTCCGAAGCGAAAAGGTTAAGGTCGAGGGTATCAGGGGTGGCGCGGTGGAGGACTAGCGTATCCCCTAGGGCGCTCACGCTGTCAAAACTCACCACCGGCGGATCGTTTATGGAGTTTACGGTGAACTTGATAAGGCTGTCGATGCTCACGCCCAGGCCGTCGGTGATAAACAGCCGCGCGCTGTCGTATGGTGCTACTGAGAAATAATTGGTGTCGGCGCTGAAGGTGATAGTGCCCACCCCGCTGTTGTAGTTGACCCTGATGGGGCTACTGGGCTCAAGCCGGACCGAAATACTCGCTCCCCCGTCATCGGCGTCGGTGAAAATGTCCGAGTAGACCAGCTGTAGGCTGTCGTCCTCGTTGTACGTGAAGGGCTGAGCCGGCAGAGGAGTGGTGAAGACCGGCGGTTTGTCCACTATCACTCTGATGCGCTGCTCGTCGAAGTAGAGTACGCCGTCGGCAACCGTCTCCTCCAGACGGATAGTGAAAGTAACACTGTCGTGGGCACTGGACGAGGAGGTAACCACTAGACTGGTGTCGGCGGGATCGATGTAAGCATTGGGATCGCCGGGGGTGTACTCCGGGATGATGCTCCAGGCCCCATCGACGTACAGGCTGCTGGCGAAGTGGTCTGGGAGGTACTCGCTCCAGGTGTCGCCGGGGGCCAGGATCGTATCGGGAAGGGCGGGGCTGATGCGGACGCCGCCGATATCGAAGACGCCGTCGGTGGTTGCCAGATTAATTCCGCTACCTACCTCCGGCCAGTAGCGGTTCACGCGCTGTTCCATGTAATGAGTAGCTCCACGGTCAAAAGTGATAATAGTCTGGCCGGAAGGGTCGCTGGGCAGACCGATTACCACGGCTTGGAAAGTGGCACCGGTGCCTGACCAGTTAAAAGTTTCCCGCTCGCCTGTTGTCGGGTTGGTCACGCCGGTCTGTTGGCTATAGTCGAGCTGGAAACCGCTTAAGCCGTTAAGGTCCACGTAGGGTTCGGACCATTCGTCGCCGTGGGTGTGGTTGTGGTGCATACCACCAGGGAGGTCTCCCTTGGTGAAGGGCTTATAGATTATGGTCGTGTCATTGATCTGGTCGGCTAGGAGCAGTGGCTTGAGCACGGCGGGATCAATGGTCAGGTAGAATTCAAAGCCGGTCAGGGATTCGCCCCTGGGATTGATGATTATCTGAAAGGTGACGGTATCGCCCAGTGCCAGGACCGTAGAGCCATCGGAAGTTACGATTATGGCGCTGGGCTGGGCTGTAAGGGTGGCTGCGCCCAGGCTGACCAGCAGGGCCACAAGGGCCTGTCTGGTCAAGGCTGACCTTAATCGGTTCATCATCATGTCGAATTTAAAAGCGCAAACATTATGCCAGGAAGTAGATATATGACCGGGCAGCCTTATTCATTTTTAAATAGAATACGGCCCCGGGAATGAATATTCCCGAGGCCATATTCCATATGAGGTTTTTAGTGTGTATGCACGTACCTCTTGTTACTTCATCAGGACCATTTTCTTGGTCGCAATTACCTTGTTGTTCACAACCAGGTGATAGAAGTAAATGCCCGTACCAACTTTCTCGCCCTGATTGTTCAGGCTGTTCCACACTGCCTTGTAGTTACCGGGCTCCAGGGCGCCGGACACAAGGGTGCGGACTTCCTGACCGAGCAGGTTGAAGACTGTCAGCTTGACCTGACCCTCAGAGGGCAGGGAGAAGTTGATGTTCGTCGACGGGTTGAAGGGATTCGGATAGTTCTGGCTCAATGCAAACTCATCCGGAACCATCTCCCGCATGCCGCCGATTAGGGCACTGGTCAAGATCCCGTCGCTGCTCACGAGGGTTACCCCTGAAAGAGTGGGCATTTCGGGATCAACGGACCGCTGGCGGAGTGTGAAGGTCATCAGCTCCGCTTCCTTATCGACCACGCTGGCGTAGCCTTTGGCGGCGCTGCCGAACAGGGCCATCGGACCGTCCAAGCGGCTGGCCTCGATTGTCTTAAAGTGACTGGCCAGACCGTCGCTGTGACCGACCACTTCCCAATCGTTGGCGGGCACGAACATGTCCACCGAATAGGCACTGAGGCTGCCCAGTTTCTCCGCCTGTACCGCGAAGGTGATCCCTTCGGCGGTCTCGTCGACCACGGCCAGGTAGATGACGGCATCCTCGTTGCTGCCGGGGATCTCACGGTAGAAGACGCCTTCTCCGTCACGGCCCAGGTTCTTGGAGGCCATGAACAGGTCGTTGATGCCCACCGTGCCGCTCTCATCAACGTCGGCATATTCATTCCAGAGGGAATCTCCGGAACTGGTGCCGAAGGCCGTGGCAATGGCATCCGTGTCATCGCCGTCAATCCTGTTGTCAGGCAGCGATGCGGTTGCGGCCACGCCATCATCGTCAAATCCGGCTGCGTCGCCTCCAAAGAGCTTATTGCCGCCGGTGAAGTTCATGGCGGTGTAGTCCATGGAGACGATCCGCTGGTTGGTACGGACAACGTCCAGGTACCCGTCCATGCGGAGTATGACATCGTACTCACCGGAGGGAATCCCCTCCAGCTCGTAATAGCCGGCTGCGCCCAGGGTTACTTGGACACCATCGGTACCGTCAAGGTCGCTGTTGGCGTCCAGGTAGGCGGCATCGGCGAGAGGCGTGAAGGAACCGGCTTCCGCCAGGTAGAAGGAAACTTCCTCTCCCTGGTCGTCTCGGCCTTCCACATCCACGGCACCGTAGAGAATACCGGATTGTCCCATCCGCACCGTGAGGGCCACGGGCGGAAGGGATGTGGCCTGAGGCGAACCGTCATCGTCGTATAGGTTCGTCTCAAATCCTTCACTCTCGCTGAAGACGATCTCCAGGTCCTCGATGGGGGTGGCAATCGCGGAACTCATGGTGAACTTGAACGACGTCATTTTAGAGTCAGTCACGTCATTAGTACTACCGGAGGCCAGTTTTTCCAGGTAACCCAGGACGTAACTGCCGCCTACGGTCTCGAGGCTGTTCATCAGCACGTCGCCCAGCAGCTCATTAGGAGCCACAGTTGTCGTCCCGATCAGGTTGTCGAAGGGCTGGACCACACCGTTGTCGGGGTCGCCGTCCTGATCTACGATCTCAAACAGGGATGCCTGGGGGATTTCCACGAAGAAGATGGCCATGTTGGGATTCTCAGCGGTACCGTCGTCGGTAGCGTAGACGTCCACCTCGAGGGTATCACCGGGCGACATGGACATCTTGCTCGGTGACAGACGGACATTGTAAGCTGTCGTGGTCTGAGCCGACAGGTAGACGGTACCATGCGCCTTGACGCCATTTGGTGGATTGGTGGACCAATCGGCATCGGGAACACCACCATCTTCATCGGGATCGAGGAAGTAATAGAGCTCGTAATCGCCCTCGGTCCAGGCGGTACCGGAGGCATTAGTAGCATAATCACTTATATTGATTATTACACTACCATCCGCCGCTGTAGCACCTGCTTCGCCACCAGCCGGGTCGGCGCCTGCGGTTGAGGTGGGCAGGACCCAGATGATGTCATCGCCTAACGGGGTGGCGTTGTAGGGGGCGGCTGCCCAAATCGCCATTGTGGCGTTACCGGGATTGGCTGAACCCACCTTGACCAGGGCCGCGAAGACGGCCGGGCTGCCGGTAGTGTTCAGGTCGAAGCCCTCCCAGACTAGACGGTAGGAATCACCGTTGTCCAGCTCCACCGGCGGGCCGGCGTATGGGGTGACCGCTCGCATATACTCACTGTGGGAAATCACCAGCTCAATGTCATCCCAGTCAGCTGCCAGGGCGCCGGGGGTACCATCCGGGTTGAGCTGGGCCAGGATCTTGTCGCCGGCATGCTCCATGAGAGCCCAGGCATAATAGTCGCCTGCCGCCAGGCCTGAATTCCGGTAGTCCCACTCATAGCGGTTGGCTTCCCTGGTGTCCACGCTATCGGTGATGGTAGTCAGTAACGTGGCAGTACCAGCGCTCACCGCCGCGTCAAGGGCGGTGGTATTGGTTGGATCAACCGTGATTATGCTAGCCCAGTCACCAGTGGCCAATGTAATGGCGTAGATTTTGATCGTGGCCGTACCGGCTGCATCTATGTCGGTGTCGCCGTCCTTGTTGGTGCTGCCCGTGGGCGGATTGCCCCAGCTAAGGGTAAAGTAGCGGCTATCAGCCGATTCAAGATAGTACTCATTTGGAGGACCAGTCACATCGTACGGCTTGTAAACGTGCCATCCGAAGAAGGGGTAGTGCTTGATGGTCAGCGTTGCTGCTACAGGTGCCGCAGCTGAGGCCACCGCTTCCGTATCCACGGCCTTGATGTCCTGGTTGTTGCCATCGTTCAGCACTACGTAGATGTAGTACGTATTGGCCGGCTCAAAGACCGATTCGTTCGTATAGATCTGGTAGTTGTAGTAGCCGTCAGCGTCCTCTTCGTAGAGCGCCGTGCTGTGAATCTTAACGGCGCTGCCGCCATCCAGACTCGCGACCGAGTCCCGGCCGTTCACGACAGTGATGTCGATATCGCTGGCGGTAAGAGTCGCGCTGGTGGACCTGAACATGTGGACCTCGGCGTTGTCGTCTACGTCTTCCACGAACCAGAAGATGCTGATGTCCTTCTCGTTTGCGGTTGGGCCATAGGCGCCGGTGATATCGATCACACCGCCCGATTCCAGGGTGATGGATGACAGCTCACCGTCCAGGCCCACACCTGCATTATAGATGTCGTCAAAATTACCTGCAGTCACATCATCGTCAAATATGAGGCCGGTACCGAGGGTGGCATCATAGAAGTCGGCGAAGACTGGACGATGCCGAACGTCGACAGTATCGCTCCGGCCTATGACCCAGTCGCCCGTGGCGTCGGACGTGATGTATACATACCAGTTGCCCTCATCCAACAGATAGGTGCTGATGAACCCGGTATGGGCCACCGGAACCGGACCCGCGGCTTGATTGAAATCGAGGTTGTCATAACTCAGCGGGTAGGTCTTGGGATCGAGGAGACCGGCATCGTCATAATCGATCACCCTTTGGCCGCTACCACTGTTAATCCTCGCAAGCGTGGAAACCTGCGATGCCCAGAGGTAATAGGCAACGTCGTTATTATCATTGGCATCCATGGCCACACCACCTATGGTCGGTGCCCATAAGTTGACATTGGCCTGGGTCCAGCTGATATCGGCGATGGCGGCAGTCTTTATCAGGTTCGGCAGAGATGTGGCGCCGACCATCGTGTTGGCTGCCTCGGCGGCATCCGGATCAGGGAGATATTTCCCTCTATTATTGGTATTTACTTTGCCGCTGGCTCCCGCGTCTTCCAACAGGGTTGACCAGGTTATCAGATCCAGTTGATCAACGAAGCTGACGGTCAGGTCAATGTCGGCCCCTTCCACCGTCGCCGTACCGCCAAACGTGACGGTATAGTCATCCGAAGACAGTGCCGGAGAATCAGACGTGGAGATGGGGAAGATGATCCACACCTCGTCGGCTGCCGCAGTGGCAGCGCCGCCTGAGGTGATCTCGATGGAGGTTGCACTGGCAGCCGTTACGGAAAACGTGGCGCCTCCCGTGACCCAGGTGATGATGGGTTCGTCCGTGCGGTCAGCGACGGCATCTTGATCAACATCCGGCAGGAGGACATCCCCCGGAAAGGTAATAGTGATCGTTCCGCCTATTGCCCAACCACCGGTTAACTTGAGGTAAACCGTCTGGACGAACAAATGGTTGCCATCAGCCCCATTGGCGTAAGCACCTTTTGGGATCGAAGTCGGGCTTACCGCACTCCCCTGAATACCGTAAGCCGTACTGGCGAATGCCATCAGAGCAACGGCTACCAGAAGGTGTACCTTTCCCAAATACTTCATAGTATAATCCTCTCTAAGGTTTTGTTTATTAAGGGATTGATATTGTGTTTTGATCATTGCGTGATCTATGCGTGCTCTGCATAGCCGCGGCATTCTGCCTGATTCAGAATCTCTAGAGTGCAGTTTTCCGCGGGTGCTTTAGCTGACCCCTTTATCGGCAGTTTCTGCTGATTCTTTAGCTTTTTTTTTCGGGTTTTTTAATGGTGTGTGTTTAATAGGATTAGGCTGGGAATTTCAGCCGCTGGCGAGCGATTTGGATTATGGTCTTTAAAGTGCGCTTGAGTAGTAATCTAAGCGCTTGTGGTGGGAGGTGTAAGGTTTGCCCTCGCCCGAGGTGAGGGAACGTCGAAACGGGAGCTTGTCGAAGCCCGATGGCGGGTGGCTTAATCGGGGGGCATCTGCTTGCTGGAGTATCCCTCCAGCTGCGCCCCTTCCTCCACGATCTCGTTGTAGATGTGGCACTGCTCCACGCGGGCGTCCGGCAGAATGATGCAATTTTCCAGCGTGCTGTCTGCCACTCGGCAGTTCTCCATGATACTGCTGGAATGTATTGTCGACCGCTCCACGGTTGCCTCCTGGTCGATGAACCGGCCTCCTAGGTCTTCCAGCAGGTAGCGGTTGGTGGACAGCAGCGTTTCTACAGTGCCGCAGTCCAGCCAGCGGTCCACCGGGTAGGTGTGGAACCTTTCACCCTGTCCGACCATGTGGTTCAGGGCATCGGTTAGTTGATATTCCCCCCTGGTCGTGACTTTGTGGTCCATATTGGATGCAAGGATCTGTCTTAAATCGCGCTGGCTCTCGATGCGGTATATGCCCGCGATGGCCAGGTTGGACGGCGGCTCATCGGGCTTTTCCACCATTTGCACTATCCGGCGCCCAGTCGTTTCCACAACTCCGAACCGCCGGGGATCATCCACCTCCACAACGCCGATCAGATTGCCCTCGCCGTTGATGAATCCAGCGTAATCCAGATGGAAAATCGTATCGGCCACGACTACTACTGCTGGCTCTTGCTTATCCTCCAACGCCAGGAATACCGCCTCCCCCAGGCCCCGCTGCTCGCGCTGCTCGGCATAGGTAACCTCAAGGTCGCTGTATTTGGACATATGCTCTCGTACCTGCTCTCCCAGGTGACCGGTTACGAGAGACACCTCGGCGATACCGGCGCTGACAAGCGGCTCGAGAAGATGGTCCAGGACCGGCTTACCAGCGATTGGCAGTAGAGCTTTTTGTCGTTTTGCCGTATGGGGGAGCAGGCGCGTTCCCTGGCCCGCGAGGGGGATCAGAGCTTTCAAGGTTGCTTTATACTTTCGATATAAATGTTTGGCCGCTTATAGATTATAGCGAGTACGGGCTACTTATGTATAAGCCTGGCTTTATGGCGCTGGAGCTGGGTCCTTAGCTTGTCAACGGCCACTACAACAGCGCGATCCATTTTCTGGCCTGTTTCAATCACCTTGAATTGACGCTTTTTTGAATGGGCGACGATTTCGGCTGATACCCGCCCGTTTTCACGGGACAGGATCACACGGCAGTTCAACACACCGTCGAAATATCGCTCCAACTTCGTTACTTCTTTTTCTGTAAAATCCCTTAGTTCCTTAGGCGCTTTAAAATGACGAGCCGTCACTTCAACTCGCATGTAATCATCTCCTCCTTGTTCATTCTTGTGTCATCCTTCGCGAATGACTGGTTCGATCCGGCTCTTGACGGATCCTGTTCTGCTGCCCTATCAGCGGTATAATAATATTCATCCTGTAAATTGGCAAAGGTATTTTTTTACCTTTCTCCGGCGCTGGCATGGGGATGGGCTTGCCGGTATAATCTTTTCATCTGCTCCGTCTTTACGTGGGTGTAGACCTGGGTGGAAGACAGTGAGGCGTGCCCCAGCAGGTCTTTCACGGCCATCAGGTCGGCGCCGCGGTCAAGCAGGTGAGTAGCCACTGTATGACGCAGCAGATGGGGACTCAAGTGCCGGGCCTCAGCCACCTGTTTCATGTAATGTGCCACCCTCACCTGAACGCTCCGGGGTGAGATTGACCTGCCATGCCGTCCGCAGAAGAGGGGGCATTGATAGTCGACTGTCTCTCCCTGTTGCCGCCGGGCCTCAAGGTACCGGCCCAGGGCTTCACCCGCCGCCTTGCCGAAGGCTACTATGCGCTCCTTCCCCCCTTTGCCCATTACGCGCATCGTGTTCTGGGTAAAGGAGACGTTCCCCACAGTCAGGCCGGTAAGCTCCGCCAGCCGGATTCCGGTGGCGTAGAAAGTCTCCAGGATAGCCCGGTCCCGGAGCCCGATGAGGGTGTCCGCCGATGGTAGCTCCATCAGCCACATGGCCTGGTCTTCCGGTAGAAACTCAGGCAGATGCCGGGGAAAGCGGGGTGTCTTGATACCAGCCGCCGGGTTGGTGGGAATGATCTCCGCCCGGTTGAGGTATTTGAATAACGATTTGAGCGCCGCCAGCTTACGCGCTACCGATCGGGCGCCCAAATCACGCTCACGGAGATATCCCAGGAAATGGCGAATGGCCTGCCGGTCGATTCGCTCAGGATATTGGAGATATTCCATGTCATACCCATTCACGAAACCGGTGAAATCCTCCAGGTCCCGCCGATAGGCCTTGATGGTCAGCGGTGAATATTTGCGTTCCTGGGATAAGTAATCCAGGAAGTCCTCGATGCAGTGGTTGAGTTCCGCCTTGATTTCAGGCACGGGATTCCTGTCGCAGTATTGCTAGGGCGGTGTTGAGATCATCGGGGAGCGGGGCCTGGAAGGTCGCGGTCTCCTTGGTAGCAGGGTGAATAAAAGCCAGGCTGAACGCGTGGAGTCCCTGCCGCGGTAGCGCCCGATGGAGTTGCGCGGCAATGTCCCTCAGTTCCGGTGCGATACTTGCCCTTGCCCGCACTCCCTGGTACAACGTGTCGCCGAATATTGGATATCCCAGGTATGCCAGATGCACCCGGATCTGATGGGTGCGCCCGGTGCGGGGGCGGACCTCCAGCAGCGTGAAGCCGTGAAAATGTTCTCGTGACCGGAAAGTCGTTTCGGCTGGACGGCCACGCGACCTGCTGGCTCTGAACGCCAGGCGGTTGTGAGGATCGCGAACCACGTTGGCCTCGACCTTCCCGGTTTTCGGCGGTGTTCCCCAGACCAGGGCCAGGTAGGTTTTCTGCACCTCGCGCCTTTCGAACTGCCGGGCCAGGTGTAGGTGGGCAGCGTCGGTCCGGGCAATTACCATGATGCCTGATGTATTCTTATCAAGACGGTGGACGATACCGGGACGCAAACGGCTGTTATACTCGGACAGGTGTTGGTACCGGCCTACAAGGCCGTTCACCAGCGTGCCTCTATGGACGCCGCTGCCGGGGTGCGTTACTAATCCTGCCGGCTTGTCCAAAACGATAATCTGATCGTCCTCGTACAGGATATCGAAGGGGATGTCCTCAGGCTCAATATGATCCGGCTTATCGTGGATCGGCAGGTCAACCTGTATCCGTTCTCCTCCCGAGAGGGATTCCCGGGCTCTGTATACGGTCGCGCCATCTATGCGCACCATACCGGACTTGATCAGGGACTGGATGCGGGTGCGGCTGAGGTCCCCCAAACTGGCGGCAAGGAAATGGTCCAGCCGGGACCAGGGGACTTTCGCCGTGAGTTTAGTGGTATCAGCCATGTCAGGTTTTTTTGCCTGCCGCCTCCTGCCGTTGGGGATAGAAAAACGTTGTCAGCAGCAGAAAGAGCGCCACACCCACCGTGACAGCGCTGTCGGCCACATTGAACACGAAAAATCGGTATTTCCCCACGCCAAAATCCAGAAAGTCCACTACCTGGCCAAAGACTAACCGGTCGATAAGGTTCCCGATGGCCCCACCCAGGACTAATGCCAGGGAGATACGGATACCCGGGTGGCTGGCTCGCTCGCGATAGAGATAATAAAGGATCAGGATCGTCGCCGCAATGGATAGTGCGGTGAAAAAGGGTAGAGCACCACCGATCTTAATGCCGAAAACGATGCCGCTGTTTTCTACGTACGTCAAACGGAAAAAGTCGCCCATAACCGGAATGGTGGCGTGTAGCTCAAGGTTGTGACGTACCAGGTATTTGGTAACTTGATCGGATACCACGATGAGGGCGGTGTACACCAGAGCCCGCATGTGGTTCAGCTGGCGGCCTTACTCGCGTCGGTTTTACATGAAAAACAGCTGGTGGTGTGGGGGACTTCCTCCAATCGTTCTTTGCTTATCAGCTCGCCACAGGCGTGACAAATACCGAACGTGCCCTCTTCAATCATCTGCAGAGCTCGGTCCAGGTACCGAAGGTAGTTATTCTCCCGGGCTAACCAGTAATAGGCCTTCTCCCGCTCAGCATGATCAGTGCCTACATCGGCCATGTGATAGGCGTATGTGGAGTCACTGGTGCTGGCTGATTCGTTGGCGATGTGGGTGTTCTCCCGGAGTTCACCCATTTCCTCCAGCAGCTTACGCCGCTTCTCCAGGATATGCTTCCGGAAGTAGCTCAGGTCCTTCTGTGTCCATTTCGTTTTAGTTGCCATCACAGACCCCTTTATTAGGCTCTTGCTATGTGAATGCTCACATCGGAACCACTCAAATTTACAACTTTTTGGTGCTCTGGGTAGTCCAGTTTAGCTGACAGCTCGGTACCCAGGACCTCTGCCAGGAAATAATCCTTGAAGTGCTCAAGTGATTCAGCTATGTGACCGTCCCCGGAAATGCCCACCACGATCCGGTCTTCAACCCTCAGGTCGGCTTCCTTGCGCATATTCTGCACCTGGCGGATCAGATCACGTACCGTTCCTTCCTGGAGCAGCTCATCGGTCAGCTCGGTGTTAATGCCCACAGCCATGTCTCTGGAGGTAGCTGCAACGTAGGGGAGGACACCCTCCTCGTTCACCAGGATTTCATCCGGCTCCAGGGTGGTGCTGAGCCCGTCTATCTCGATCTCGACCGATTCCCGCTGGTGCAACCTGGCGACGGTCTCCTCCGGCGGCAAGCTCTCCAGCGCCCGGCGTACCTTCTCCAGGTCCTTGCCGAACCGGGGGCCTAAAAGGGGCAGGTTCGGTTCAATACTGCGGCGGATAAAACTTGCCGTAGGCAGGTCAGTCCGCAGTGACTTGATATTCAGCTCCTCCAACAGCTGGTTCCGGTTCTTCTCCACCGCAGACAGCACCCGGGCATCGCCGCTGACCACTATCTCGCTCAATGGCTGCCGGATCTTGATATTGGCCTTGTTGCGGGCGGACCGCCCCAGCGCCACCACACTGATCACGCTGTCAATCTCGGTCAACAGGTCCTCGTCCACCAGTTCGGCTTGATAGGCGGGGAAGTCGCACAGATGAACGCTCTCGGGTGCCTCTGGGTCCAGAGCGCATACCAGATTACGGTAGATGGCCTCGGTCACGAAGGGAATGATCGGGGCCAGCAGCTTTACGAGCGTGACCAGGGCTTCGTGAAGGGTGGTATAGGCGGTCAGCTTATCGGTGTCGTGCTCACTCTTCCAGAATCGGCGGCGATTGCGGCGGATATACCAGTTCGAGAGGTCCTCCAGGTAGCTGTCCGCCGCTCGCATGAGCCGGTCAGTGCGATAGTCTTCGTAAGCCGCAACCGCCGTGGCAATCAGCTGCTGCGTCCTGGCCACCAGCCAGTGGTCAATCTCAATGCGCTCATTATGAGGGACCGCATCCTTCACCGGATTGAAATGGTCCAGCGAAGCATAGGTTACGAAAAAGCTGTACGAATTCCACAGGGTAAGCAATTTCCTGCGTACTTCGTTGGCGTGGTGGTAACCGAAGAGGAGGTTATGCTCGGGATTCTGCTCGGCGTATATCCAGCGCATCACGTCCACGCCCATTTTCTCCGCTGCTTCATCAAACCAGATAGCGTTCCCCTCCGACTTGTGCATGTCCTTGCCGTGCTCGTCTTTGACCAGCGCATGGCCCAGAACCTTCTTGAAGGGTGGGCGGTTCTCGAGAACGGTACTCATGGCCAATAGACAGTAGAACCAATTACGGAACTGGCCTGGGAACGACTCGGTGATAAAATCGGCGGGAAACCACTTCTCCCAGTACTCGTGATCGTCATGGTAGTGTATGGTAGAAAAGGGTACGATGCCGGCGTCCAGCCAGGGATTGCCGACATCCTTGATCCGGGATACCGGCTCACCGCACTGCGAGCAGGCTACCTTGACCTCGTCCACCCAGGGGCGATGCGGTGATTGGCCATCGAATCGGTCCCACCCTTCTACGGCTTTCTCATGGAGCTCCCCTCGAGAACCAATCACTGTTATCGTATTGCATTTTTCACACTCATAAATAGGCAGGGCTAGTCCCCAGTAGCGCTTCTTGGAAATCATCCAGTCATCCATGTTGTTCAGCCAGTCCAGCTCACGGTCCAGGCCGAAAGCGGGCATCCAGTGGATCTGCTTGGCGACCTCCATGATCTGATAGCGCAGCTCGTCCATCGTGATGTACCACTCAGCGACTACCCGGAAGACCAGCTTGGTCTTGCAGCGCCAGCAGTGGGGATACCGATGGCGGTAGAGCTCCTGCTTGAGCAGGATACCCTTCTCTTTCAGGTTGCTGATGATCGGTTCCGCTACCTCCTCAACGTGCTGGCCTGAGAGCCAGTCAAAGCCCTCTAGGTAAACACCGTTCTCGTCCAGGGGCGCGATGACCGCAAGGTCGTAGACGTGTGCCAGGTCGAAGTCCTCCTTCCCGCAGCCGGGGGCGATATGGACGATGCCCGAGCCTTCATCGGCGCTTACTTCCTCCCAGGGGATGATCCGGTGCTTCACCCCCGATAAGGCCGGGAGCTCATCGAAAGGCCCGCGATAGGTCCAGCCCATCATCTCGGCCCCCTTAAGGCGGCGGACGACTTCGGGAGAGGCTTTTTTCCCAAAGAGGCGGGGAACGGCCTCCGGCAGTAGGTACAGGGTACGATCATTGTCCTTGACGGCTACGTAGTCCAGGTTATCGGCTACGGCGGCCGCCACGTTGGAGGAAAGGGTCCAGGGAGTGGTTGTCCAGACTACGAGGTATTCGTTATCATGGCCTTCCAGCGGGAAAAGGAGGTATACTGACTTGTCGTCGATTTCGCGGTAGCCCTCGGTCATCTCGTGCTGGCTGATGCCCGTACCGCATCGGGGACACCAGGGCATGCAGTCTTCGCCTTTCTTTAGCCAGCCTCGCTCGTGAATGCGCTTAAGAAATTCCCAGATGGTATAATTATTCTCATCGGACATGGTATAGTAGGAGTTGTCCCAGTCCATCCAGTAGCCCAGGCGGATGGACTGCTCCGTCTGGATCTGCGCGTACTTGCGTACCCGCTCCTTGCAGCGGTTGACGAACTTCTCCATCCCGTATTCTTCAATATCCCGCTTGGATTCAAAGCCTAGCTCGCGCTCGACCTCTACCTCAACCCATAGTCCCTGGCAGTCAAAACCATTCTGATAACGCTGTTCGCACCCCTGCATGGCGTGGTAGCGCTGGAATATGTCTTTGTAAGTGCGGCCCCAGGCGTGGTGCACTCCCATGGGGTTGTTGGCGGTGATAGGGCCGTCAAGGAAAGACCAGCGCTGCCGGCCTTTGTTCTTGGCCACGAGCTTCTGGAAGGTCTTATGGTTCTCCCACCATTGGAGGACTTCATGCTCCTGGCTGATGAAATCAACCTTGGGATTAACAGGATGATAATTCTTTTTCATCCAAAAAAGTTACCGGTATCTTTATTCCAATGTCAACTCGTCCGGTCTGTTCTGGGGCTTATCTTGTAATATTCGGGTCATATCCTGTTTTGAAATTCGGTTCCCCAGTGGAATCACACCGGATACCATCTATTATCACTGGCCGTGCTTTAAGTACCTCAGCACGGCGGTATACTTCATTCTTCGGCCAGTAGGAAGTTGGCGAACCGCTTCTCGATGGAGACGTCCCGCACCCTGATGCGCACTTCCTGCCCCAGCTGGAGGGTCTGGTTGAAGCGCCGCCCCCGGAGGGCGAAGAGGCTTTCATCGAAGGCATAATCATCGCCCTCAAGCCAGTCAACGCTGATGAAGCCATCCACCAGGAACTCCCTGATCTGGACGAAGAGGCCCTTGGGGATCACTCCCGAGATGATGCCATCGAAGGTCTTGTCGATTTGGGTTGCCAGGAAGCGCAGTTCCTTGAGGCGGCTGTAGGCCCGCTCGGCTTCCAGGGCTACCAACTCCTGCTGGGTGCACCGGTTGGCCGTATTCGTCAATCCTTCTTCGGAGATGGTCCAGGGCGCCTTGGGGGCCGTCAGGTGCTCGATTATCAGCCGGTGCACTACCAGGTCGGCATAGCGGCGGATGGGCGAGGTGAAATGAGTGTAAGCCGGAAAGGCCAGGCCAAAGTGCCCCCGGTTATAGGCCGAGTAGACCGCCTTGGCCATCGAACGCAGCGTGATCGTCTCGATCAGGTCGCGGTAAGGCGAATCCTCCATGGCCAGCAGAAGGTCCCGTACTTCTTTGCTGGTGATGTCACGGGTTGGCAGTCCGGGCAGGTTCAGCCGTTTTAGCAGCGACGACAGCTTGATAATCTGCTCCTGTCCCGGTTCATCGTGGATGCGGTATATGAACATCCGGCGAGGTTTACCCTTGGGAATGCGCTCCGCCACCATTCGATTAGCCAGCAGCATACACTCTTCCACGATCCGGTGGCTGTCTAGGCGCTCGGAAGGGTGGATTATATGGGGCACGCCGTAATCGTCAAGCTTGAATAGTGGCTCGGGGATATCGAAGTCCACGCTGCCCTGCTCTACGCGGTTCTGATAGAGCTTCAGGGTCAGTTTCTTCAGCGATGCAAGCAGGGGATACCATTTGCCCGAACCTCGTTCGAGGATCTCATGTACCCCGCTGTAAGTGAACCGGCGGCGGCTGCGGATAAGGCTGCGGGTGAACCTGACATTGCGCACCTCTGCATCTTTGCTCAGGTTGATGATAGCCGAAACAGCCAGGCGGTCTTCATCGGGTTTGAGGGAACACAGGTCGCTGGAGAGGGTATGGGGGAGCATTGGCACTACCCCTTCGGTAAAGTAAACGCTGTTCCCCCGCTGGAAGGCTTCGGTATCGGTGGCGCTGCCGGGAGGTACAAACAGGGATACGTCGGCGATGTGGACCCCCAGTTTCCAGCCGCCGTCTTTTCCTCGCTCAAGTGAGATGGCGTCGTCAAAGTCCCTGGCGGTAGCCGGGTCGATGGTCACTACGGTATGGGAGCGGAGGTCCTGGCGGCCAGGGCCGGGACCGATAGTGATGCGCCCGGCTTGGCGGACTGCTTCCTGTTCCACTGCTGGCGGAAAGTCCGGCTCCAACTCGAACTGCCGTAGTACGAACTTGAAGTCGGTGAGGGGATCGTCCGGGGAGCCGATGATCTCCTGCACCCTGGCCTTGATGGGCTCCCAGCCGTCGCCCCAATCGCTGACCTGGGCATAGACCAGCGCACCGACGTCTTTTTTCCCGATGCCGGTGGAATCCAGACGCACGACCCGGTTGGCAAAGGGTTCGGATAGGGCCAGCTCGTACTTTCCCTGAACCCACTCCACTGCCCCTACCAGCGATGACCTGCCCCGCTTGAGGACTGCCGTCACCCGCCCCCGGGGACCCCGCCCGAATTTCTCCTTGCGCAGCGTAATGCTCACCAGGTCGCCTGATGCGGCGCCGCCGATATCCCGGATCCCGATGAAGACGTCATCCATCCCCTCGACGGTGACGAAGCCGAAGCCGCGGTGGGTCAATTCCAGGACGCCTTCCACCTCCTGAACCGGGCCGGCGTAAACCAGGCGGCCGCCCTGCTGTCGGGTAATTGCGCCTTCCTGGACGAGCCCGTTCACTAACCGGCGGAAAGCGGCATACTGATGTTCCTTCACGCCTAGCCGCCGGGCGAGCTCCTTACGCCGGTAGGCGCGTCCCTGCCGGGTTTTCAGAAAGCTCAGGATTTCTTTCTTGGTCACAGTCTGCCGTCTTTTGTCATGGACAAGAAATTTATCAGTCGCAGATGCACTTTCCCAGTCCTGAAGTTATCGTCACGGTTCCAGGCCAGGTCGATCTGGATAAGGTTCTGTCCCGCCTTGAGCAACAGGCCGAATCCCACCGCGGCAAGCCGGTCGACGTCTGCCAATATGCCGGTATCGAGGAACAGGTGTGTTCGAGTAGCCGGGCCGGTCCTGAAGCGCAGCTCGGTTCGGGAAACGACGCCCCAGGGGACCAGGAACTGGTCTTCCCGGTAACCGCGAAGGGTAGTGCTGCCGCCATAGCGCCCGAAATCGGCCAGTTGCGGCGTGAACTCCAGGGCGGCCAGACCCCTGACCTGCACTTCCTGGGCCAGGGTCAGACGGGCAAGGCTGCCGGTCCAGGTTGCGTTAAACTGCCCTCGCCCTAGAGCTGCTCGTGGATTGACCTCGACTCCGGTTACCGTGCCGCCCTCTAGGGCTAGACCTATCCGATAGCCCCGGCTGGGATTTACCGGGTGATCGAGTGTCATACGCTCAAGGGATAGGTTGACGTTGCGGAAGCTGTAAGGTACCAGGCCTTGGTCCCGGCCGTGGGGAGTAACCTGGAGGGTTCGCATGCCCACTCCCAAGGCGGAACTCCAGCCCTGGGCAGGGAGTGATATTAGCTGCACCTTCACATCTCGCTGCAGGTAAAGCGTATCTCGCAGGTCCTGGAAAAACGACACCTGGGCTCCCAACGGCAGTAGGGGGAGATGAGGCTCGGCATAAGTCAGGTCGATGGTCTGAGTGGCCGGGTTCAGTCGCCGCCATTGGACGTGCAGATAGCGGAGCGTGCCCAGGAAGTTTGGCAGATCCAGGGTTATCTCTCCTACCAGTCGGCCCGCCTGGCTCCCCTGTTCATCGTATGCCGCCAGCACCTGTACCGTCTTACGGGATACGTCCTCCAGACTGTACCGGATTCCGTATCCTTCGCCACGGCTGAAGTAGGATTTGTCCATTACCCGCCAGGCGGGTTGGCTGGCACTTTGTAGGAAGCCTCCCGGAGATGGATCAGTCACTCGCAAAAAGGTTACTAGGTTCGGCAGCCCGGCCCCTTCACTATTGTATGCCACTATGGTGTCCGGCGGTGGGACCGGGAGGTCTCCGCTATGATATTTCAGGGTGAGGCTGCTCTCAGACCACTCTTCCATGACCACACTTTCCAGCCGATAGACCGATCCCAGCCGTCCCCGGCGACCTTCACTCGTAAGCCGGTCGGTGAGGACAGAGGTTACCTGCGGTATCGATGAAACCTGCATTATGGTGTCCGGCAGGACGACCTTCACCACTTGGCCCCTCAAAGGCAGGATCAGGCTGCCACATAGTACGATGAGGACTGGTAATTTCAAAACTGGGTTCTGAGCTCCAGGTTGGCGTTGGTAAAGGGAGTACGGTCTGCCTCCCGTCGTGAGAAAATAGTAAGCGTTAACAGCAGGTTGTGGGAGAGGTGAAATTGCCCGCTGGCCCGTATCCGCTGCGATTTACCGGTGGGAAAGCCTTCTGCCAGGAGATACGGGATGGCCATCTGCCGGCTGGCGGCTACGTATAGTTGTTCCAGGTCTACCCGTAGTCGACCCTGGGAACCCAAGACTCGCTGCAGACCCACGCCATAGGTGACAGTTTGGACCCTTAATTCGTCCAGCTCCCGGTCCGTCTCCTGCTGCCAGTTGCCGGTCAGGCTGGCAGTGAGCCGTTTTCCTATGGTCCCTGACACGGTACCTTTGCCCTGCCATTTCAGTATATCATGGCGGCGGAGTAACGATACCATGGACTGGAAGTCCTTGTGCTCATGGGCCAGTCGCAGTTCCAGATTGACTTTCCGCCCGGCTACCTGATGACGGCTTAACTGCTCCAGGTACGCTGAAGATTGCTCCAGCGCTTCCCCCAGGGGAGTTCCTGGATCCATACCGCCAATATTGGCCCGGTTCAGCCTGGTCAATCGTAAAAGACGCAGTCTGTACTGGGGTCTCCGGGGCTGGGCCTGGAGAGCGAGGTCCAGCTGCAGCCGGGATTGGACGTTAACTGCGTTTGTATCGTTCAGGGACGTTTTGGCGTAGGTGGCCAGGGAGTGTTTCTCCATAACCGATGCCAGTCGTCCTTGCAGGATGAGCCGGGCTTCTTTGAAATCCCTGGCCAGCCCGAACGGCAGCCGGGTGCGGTTGAGGTCCGTCTGGATGCGGAATCGGGCTTTCACGGTATTAACCGGGCGTATCTCCCCGGCCGGGATGGTATATCGCATAAAGGTACCCGCCTCATCGGGAACGTAGGTGTCATATACCGGATCATAGCGGTACTGCCCCCTGCCCGTTCCCACGGAGTCGTAGATTACTGCCTTGGTTTCGGCGATGCTGCGCTCCAGCCGGTAGCGCAGGTCCAACCACCAGGGCTTGCCCGCCGGACGATGCACCAGCGAAAGGTTGCCCATGAGATAGGAAAGGTCGTCCCGGTCGTCGTTGGTTACCTTTTCGTTGAAGGAAAGGGTAGTCTCCAGACGGCTGCCGCGGGACCTTGATCGCAGGAAGGATAGCCGCCAGAGGTTGGCCGTTTCGTTCAGCCCGGTCTGGAATGCGTCCCGTCGGCGTTCCCGGCTGAGACCCACCCGGATGCCCCCGGACAGCCCCGCTTGCACACCGAGCGCCACTTGGTTGACCTGATAGCCGCCATCGGAATCTCGCTGCCGGTCTTCGCTGTAGTACCGGAAAAATGGCTCCAGGTTTCTAAATTTGTATTGCAGCTCGCCATCTACAAGCTGCCACCGGCGCTCGCTGTTTTCGCGGGAAAGGAGGGTCTGGGTGAATCTTCCTGTAAGTCGCCCGGCGTCGTTTCCGGTAACGCCCCAGCGCAGCCTGCCCGTTATGACACTGTCCGCCTCGATGCGCCCCAGCTGCGCAAAGGCCCGTTGCTGACCTCCTTCCTCCAGGAATAGATTGACTGTCTGCCAGTTGTATCCTTCAGGATGACTGTCCAGGTCCCAGTCCCGTTGAAACTCCACGACGTCCCACCGGCCTGGCGGCTGAAACCGGTTGCCCTTGCCAAGCCCGTCAAGCTGCACTCCCGCACTCATAGGGCGGCCGGCAAGACTTAGGGGCTTGGATTTCCACTGGAGCTGCACAGCGTAACCGGTGGCGCGGTTGTCCTGATCGTCTAGAGGTGAACTGCGGTTGAGATCCACATCACTGACACCCAGCTCGACCCGGGCAAGCTGTCCCCCGGAATTGCCCTGCAGGTGCCAGCTGGCCAATACCAGGTCCTGCTGCCGGGGGAGCTTGAGGATCCGGAACGGGGCGTAGGAGGCGTTGTATTGAGAAAGTTCTTCCGGCGGGACCCACTGGTACGCGATACGGTCCCCAGCTACGATCCGCCGGTATCGGCCTTGTCCGCCGACGTTGAAAAAGGATACGGTATGGTCCCCCTGATCTGGTCCGCGCCATACGTAATGCCCGTCAACTAGGTCATAGCTCCCAGTTGAATCGGGGATGGCTGTCGAGATGACCGCCTCCTGTTCCCGGTCGCCAATTCCCCGCAGATGCTCCCGGTCCTCGGCGGAGAGGCTGAACTCCAGGTTGCTCTGTACGTTGTCCCGCTCGGTGAGAGCGGTAATGGTGAGACCGGACCGCTCGCCGTGCCAACCGGTGGAAAGATAGCCGGTGGTTCGGCTGTACACTAGGTCGGTGTACTCGAAGTCAACAACAATCCGGCTGTCGCTGCGGATGGTGTGGCGGGGAGTGAAGCTGAGCTCTCCGGTCGCATAGTCCATGGTATAGTCCAGACTCTCGCCCCGTTGCAGCCGTTTCCCGTTTAGATACACCACTTCTGTGCCGGGAAGGATAATCAACGTCCTGGAACCTTCGTGGGTGGCAAGGCTGTACGGCCCCTGGCACCCGTCCAGTCCCTGAATGTGTTGACTGCGAAACCTCCCTGGGCTGCCGGCCAGCGCGCTCTCTGCCTCCCAGTTCTCACCCTGCAGACGGATGCGCATCCCTTCCAGTTTGCGCTCAAACGAGGAAAGGCGTCCTTCCTGACCTTTCAGGATGAAATCACCTACTTCCACGCCGCTCCGGCGGCTCGTGAGGGCAAGCCTTATCTGGTCCAGCTCATTCAGGGTATGGGTGTCTCCCTCGGGCTGAATGGGAAGGTTCTGGTCGGTGAGACTGCCATTGATGAATACTCCTCTGGTCAGCTCACCCTGGAGTCTGATGTTAAGCCCCCCGCTGAGATTTACCCCCCGGCCGGTCGACAGAGTGAGGCCACGGAACAGGCTGCCGGCGGTCACCAACTGGTCATCGGTTGGGAGACTCCTGGTTGGTTGGGATTTAATAATCGGGACAGATGATGATCGGACCGAATCGGACGCTAGCTGACCGAGGGGCGGAAGGGATCTCCAGGCCGGCCCCAACATCGTGGCCGTCAGCCCCTCCAGTGCCCGGTAACGCACGATTACCTCCCGCTGGCCCTCGATTGGCGCCACCCAACGGACTATCCCAGTCACCGGCTCCAGGCGGATCAGTGATGTGTCCAGCGTCGCTCCCATCGTGTCATATATCTCCCAGCTGTCCCGGATAACCGGGATGAGTGAGAGAGTATCCACTTGGCGAGCGGGGGTGAAGCTGATGCTGTCCTGGTGGATGACTGTCTGTGCAGACAGGCTGCCCGCCAGTACCACCGCTACCAGGGGTAGTTTAGGGAACCTGCTGAAATGCACGGAGCATGCCGGCCTGATCTAGGCCATACAACCCGGGAGGTCGATAGGCTAGGTCAATGATGCCGGTTGTTCCAGGCAGGGATTTCACCTGCCCGTTCGTCGGATTCAATTGAAGGAGCTCTTTACCAGTGGTAAGCATGAGGAACCCATTTGCCCAGACCATCGCCAGGATAGGTCGTTCCGGTAGCAGTGGTAGGCGGCGGTCGAGCTGCCCGCTGAGGTGGAACAGGCAAATGGCAGCGTCGATGGGATCCCATACGGCCACTGACGTCGGCGATTCCGCCAGGAGGCTCGGATGAAGTACCGCTGCTGTCCCGCTGGCTTCGTCCGCTACTACATCCACCAGCAGGCCATCATCGTAATACAAGTGCAGTCCGGCATGGTTCTCGAAGGTAACCCAGAACCGCTGCCGCACATCGCGGATGAAGGCATCAGGCAATAGGTCATCGGGCAGAGGGGTGGTGGCCACCGGATTTAACCGGGAGTCCAGACGTACGATCTGGTGCCTGTCCTGATCAAGAACGAAAATGGAGTTCTCGGCCACTGCTAGGTCCCGGGGCAGATCAAGGGAAAGAACGCCGGTGCCCCATCCACCGTATCGTTGACGCAATTGGCCGTTCGCGTCGATGGAGAGCACTTCCAGGTTGAGGTCGTCGAGTAGGTAGAAACCGTCGTCCCAGTAGGCGGCCGCTACCTGCCCCTGGCCACCGGAAAGTGCCGTTAATGATATCGGAGATGTTTCAATCCACTCCTGGGCTCGGACAGAGGTACACGGCACTGTCAGACAGGCAGCAAGCAGGATCGCTGGCAGGCGTGGAGAAGCCGGGATGATAGCCCTTCCTAAGAAGTATCGGCTGTGCTGCGCCGCGGCAGCCAATATAGGAGGCATCCTCCGATCCCGATAATGATGATTGCGATAACCTGAGATCCCGTCAAGCCCAGCAAATAGTGCTCGTTGGTGCGGATAAACTCGATGAAGAATCGCTCGATCCCCGCCAGGATCAGGTAAAGGGAAAAGACTTGCCCCGTAAATCCGGCCTTGGAACGGTGCCGGTAAAGGAAAGCGAAAATGGCCGTACCAACAATGAACTCGTAGAGTTGAGTGGGGTGTACCGCCAGCAGTCCCGGTTCAAATCCCGACAGGTCGACCCACGGGAAATTAGCCTGGAACATGTGATAAGTAGTTGGCGGCAGCCCGTTCTCAAAGGATATGCCCCAGGGCAGGTGTGTGGGGATGCCGTAATCGTCACCTACCAGAAAACAGCCGCAGCGACCTATGGCATAACCCAGGATAAGATAAGGCGCCAATACGTCGGCGGTGGCGAACCAGCCGATCTTTTTACGCCTCAACAGGAGCGTGACCGCCAGCATACCTCCCATTAGGCCGCCGAAAAAGACCAGCCCGGCACCAAAGTTCTGAATCCCTTCGGAGATGCGCTGGGTACTGAAGGTGAAGATGCCGGCGATTATGTCCCACAGACCTGCCAGGTTCTCTCCGGACCCGCGACCGATGTTTTCGATCAGGTAATAGACTTTCGACCCCAGGATGCCGCCAATGGCAGCCCAGAAGACGATATCCTGGGCTAGCTCCGGCGGCCAGTCTAGGCGTTTGCCGTCGCGGCTTATCATGATATAGGCCGTTACGAAGGCTACTACCAGCATGAATCCATAGGAGGAAATGGTGAACGGTCCGAGATGGAGAAGTTCAGGATACATAGGATTTCCTTTCTGTCGTCAATGCTGTTTTACCTTGATTACCTTACGGTTTGCAGCCCCAGTGCCAGCAGGTTATAAATGGTGTGGGCATAAGCGGTGATCCCAAAACCACGGTATATGAATAGCAGGCCTAATATACCTCCTGCTACGCTTCGGTATCCGAAGGAGTTCCAGCTAAATGTCTCGCCTGCGGGGCCTATGTAATGAAAGAGCGAGAACAGTACCGCGGCTATTCCGATTGCCATCCCCCACGCGATCTGACGCTGCCAGTCCAGTATATGCTGAAAAAAGGTAGCTAGGCCTGTGATGAGGATCAGACGGAAGACGCCTTCTTCATAAATACCGGCTCCCACTGCCAGGAAAGCTTTCTTCAGGACTGTGTCGGAGACAGTTACGATCATCATTAGCTGATCGGCAGCTGCAAGGAATACCAGTAGGATGCCCGCCCATAACAGGCTCTCGGCCATCATCCCCGTCAGGAATATTCCGGCCACTTGGGTCGTACCGTGCTTCTGGCGCTGCCACATCCAGGTAGCTATGACTCCGGCGATAAAGAAAATCCCCATTATGTGAGGAGTGGTCAGTCCGAAAACATACAGCAGCTGTCTCAGGAGAACGTCTGCCCCGTTGCGCAGCTGCGTCACTGACTCCCAGTTGATCAACACCGCCAGGATTTCATAAATCGCTACCAGCGGAAGAATGAATATCAGACTGTACCAGGCTGTCCGGGAAAGCCGGGGATAATCACGCCAGGAACTGCTCATCTCAAGTTACTGATTCCATGGTTCGAGTTCATAGCGCCCGGTAACTGAAAACTGACCAAGGAATAACGGACGAGCTTCAATTCTCAATCTTCAATTTTCAATCGACAATTGATAGTCTCCCCGGTCACGAACTCCGGTGCACTAGTCAGTACGTATGAAGTGGTACTCACGCTCATCACTGATGATCACCGCGCTCAGGTTCTCACCCCGGCTTGCCGAGTTGATCAATATCCACTTGCGATTATGCGGATTGACGTAAGGCCCTTCTGCGGTATGTCCGGTGACCAGGTAACGCTCCCCGAAATACTTGGCATAATGCGCCTGGGCGGTATCATCTTCACTGAATATGAAGTATCGGTCCCAGACCAGCTCTTTCAGATCGCTCTCGTCTAGCAGCTCGCCCCGGGCTACTACCCCCATCTGCCTCTCGGATGTGAAACCTCCGTGGATAGCCACCACCTGATCATCCAGGTAGTACTGATCGACGAGGTTGAATATAAAGTCCTGGTGAGGCCCGGGGACTTTTTCTCGCTGGTCCTGCGTCGTCCAATCGCCCTCGATCCCGTACGACTCCAGGGTCGCCTTCCCGCCTTGGTAATACCACATCTCATGTGGGGCGCCTCCCCTTTGGAGCCACTCCCCAAACCACAGGTCGTGGTTGCCGCGGATAAAGAAGGTCGCGTCGGGTGCCGTTCTGTGCAGCTCGATCATCAGGTCGATTACTTTCCTTGCCGAACCGTCCGTGTTAGCATAGTGGTCGTTGTAGTCTCCCACGAAAATGACCCTGTCGGCCCCCGGTTTGTACCCGGCTTCCTTGAGCAGATACTCCACTCCCCGCCAGTTGCCGTGAACGTCGCCAATGACTATGTACCGCCAGTCAAATCCCATCTGTTCGCCGGGGAAGCTGATCTACTGTTGTTGAGCACGGCACAGAAATTGTCAGGTGCAACACCTGGCTGATATTTCAGGTATTTGAGGATTTCTTTTCCAACAGGACCGCACGACTCTGACCTATGTGGGGGCTGTCGATTACTGTAAAACTATTCTGTTCGGCTGTCGAGACGGTTATCCTGAAGTCCTCTTCCGATACGTGCCCCCCTGGTTCGGCTATCAATAACCTCCCGGTAGGTTTCATCGCGTTGCCTATCTGAGAAAAAAATGCACCAACATCAGGGACTTCGTGAACGACTGCAAACGCGAGAACAAAATCAATTTCATCCTTAAGGTCCTCGATGCCAAGCGAATTGTATTGACAGATACGTGTATCGATTCTACGGGATAACTTCTGCTTCTCCGCGCGTTTTTCGAGTGACTTGATCATTTTCTCCTGCACGTCCACACATATGACCTTCCCGCTGGCACCAACCATTTTCGCCAGGGGCAGACTGAAGAAGCCCATGGCGCAGCCGATGTCGAGAACCTTCATCCCCTCCTCGACGTATGGACTGAGTATCTTTTTCGGATTTTGAAATAGTTTCCTTGCCGGACTGGCAAGCAGATAGCCGATCCAGACAGGACAGATATGTTCCCCCATCGATTTATCCTCTAATTATCTGTCCGAGCGTTCGCGGTCATCCGGTACGAGATGTCTACGGTCGGCGACTTCTTTTCAGACTTCATTTTTCATTGATCAGTCCCCATGCTCCACTTCCATGATGGAAAGGAACGCCTCCTGCGGGATTTCCACCCGCCCCAGCTGCTTCATCCGTTTCTTACCCGCTCTCTGTCTCTCGAGCAGCTTCCGCTTGCGGGTGATATCCCCACCGTAGCACTTGGCGGTGACATTCTTCCGGAGCGGCTTGACGGACTCCCGGGCGATGATCCGGCTCCCTGTTGCCGCCTGAATTACCACCTCGAACTGCTGGCGGTGGATCACTTCCTTGAGCTTTTTACACAGGGCCCGGCCTTGAGCGTTGGTGTGGTTCTTATGTATGATCCTGCTCAAGGTATCAACCACTTCCCCGGCGATGAGAATGTCCAGCTTTTTCAGTTCGCCCGGACGGTGACCGATGAATTCGTAGTCGTAGGAAGCGTAACCCCGGCTTACCGATTTCAGCCGGTCGAAGAAGTCGAAGATCACCTCGGCCAGCGGCAGCTCGTAGCGTAGCTGGACCTTGCTGGGTGAGAGGTAGTGGGTATTCTTGTAGCTGCCCCGCTTATCCTGGCAGAGCTTCATGACGCCGCCCAGGTAGTCCGGCGGGGTGATGATTTCCGCCGCCACGTACGGTTCCCGGATCTGTCTGATAGCTCCGGCATGAGGCATATCCGCCGGACTGTCCACCCTGATCAACTCGCCGTCATCGGTGACCACCTCGTACTCTACGTTGGGCGGCGTCGTTATCAGGTTGAGGTCGAATTCCCGTTCTAGCCGCTCCTGCACGATCTCCATGTGGAGCAGTCCCAGGAAGCCGCAGCGGAAGCCGAAGCCCAGCGCGGTGGAAGTCTCCGGCACATAGCTGAGGGATGCGTCGTTCAGGCGTAGCCGGTCCAGGGAACTGCGCAGCAGCTCATAGTCCTCCGAGGATATGGGGTATAGACCGGTGAATACCATCGGTTTGATGGGTTTGTAGCCGGGGAGGCGCTGAGTTGCCCGGGAATCGGCAGTGGTCAGCGTATCCCCTACCTCTAGGTAGGCCACGTCTTTGATCCCGGCGATAACGTAACCCACGTCCCCCGCCGTGAGCCGCTCCGCCGGGTGGCGCTTCATCCTGAAAATGCCTACTTCGTCAATTTCGTAGCTCCGGTCGTGGGCGAATAGCTCGGCCGTCAGGCCCTTCTTTAGGCAGCCGTCAACCATCCGCACGTAGGCAACAGCCCCCCGGAAGGAATCATAGGTGGAGTCGAAGACCAGCGCCCGGGTGTCACCGTCGGGATCACCACCGGGCGGAGGGATGTGCTCGACAATGGCCTCTAGGATGGCCTCCACTCCCTGGCCCGTCTTGGCGCTCGTGATCAGGATGTCCGACTCCTCGCAGCCGATCAGGTCCACGATCTGGGTCTTCACGTCGTCTACCCGGGCGTTGGGCAGGTCGGCCTTGTTGATGACCGGTACCAGTTGCAGGTCGTTTTCTATGGCCAGGTAGGCGTTGCTGACGGTCTGGGCCTCCACCCCCTGGGCCGCGTCCACCAGCAGCAAGGCCCCCTCGCAGGCGGCCAGGCTGCGGGAGACCTCGTAGGTGAAGTCAACGTGGCCGGGAGTGTCAATCAGGTTGAAGACGTAGTCCTTGCCGTCAGTATGACGGTAAACCATGCGGATCGGGTGCGCCTTGATCGTGATCCCCCGCTCCCGCTCCAGGTCCATGTCGTCCAGCACCTGGGCCTGCATCTCCTTGGTGGTCAGGGTATGGGTCAGCTCCAGGAAGCGGTCCGCCAGGGTGGACTTCCCGTGGTCGATGTGGGCAATGATGCAGAAGTTGCGCACGAGCTGATCAGCCATAGCTGGGAATTTAGGTGCCTTCGGAGAATCGAATGAAGGGAAAAGAAATCCCGCAACTTGCCCGTGGGGATGTCTCCGGCGTGGAAGTGAGCTGACCGGCTGCCCTGATTCAGCTTAGCCCGCGGTTGTAGCCGTGGGATTGAAGAAACAGAACAGAATGTGGAATCCCTTCAGGGATATACCAGCGCTGCCCCTGCGAATGGTTATGCAGTATCTTTATTTATTCCTGGGGATCCCGATTCCAGGATTGATTTCAGATTCTGGCCTTCTTCTGCCATGTGTTGCTTCATGCATTCGATCCTTTGGCTGAAGAACCTGGAAAAAATGAGGTCGAAGATTCTACCAATTACTGGAATATCGGTACCTATTTCAAGTTCCGCCACGAACCTGGTTGTATCACCTTCCTCCTGGGCTTCGAATGCCCCTCGCCCCATGCCACGAATCGCGTACTCTACTCGTTTCTCTGGGACAACTTTAGTCGTACGAAGCCGCATTGAATGTAGTTTTCCATGCAGATATTCTTCACACTCAACCTCGGATCCTACCTCGAGCATCGATCCCCGAAGTACTCTGTAGGCCACGTGGTCTCGGTGCCATGAAGTATACGCCTGTGGCAATCGATCGAGCCAATCGAATAGCTCCCCGGGAGTGGTCTGGATCTCAATGCTGTCTACTAGAGAGATCATGTTAGGTTGGTCCTGGTTATGCTGCCTGACAACCCGGGCTCAGCTACGGACGAAGGTCGTCCGTTGCGGTGGCGGATTAGGTGACGACAATACCAGCGGCTGACTTCCAGCGTCTTGGCCTCGTATCAGTCTTTCTTCTTCATCGCAGCGACGAGATTCACAACGCCGAGGACACTGAAAAATCCTCCGGTGTAGATCTGTCTCGCCCCGGATGCGAATACAAACATTACGATCGCGAGAATAAAACAAACGATCGCGGCATATATATTCAGTCTCTTCAATTTACGCTCCCGTTGCATATCGGTGTGGATGGACAGCGAGCCAGCCCTTCCTCGTGCTGTGGACTCCTCTGCTCACTGCCCTCTCCTCATGGCAAGTTGGTGCGCCAGGGCGGACTTCCCGTGGTCGATATGGGCGATGAAGCAGAAGTCGCGTACGAGCACCGGCCATGGCTGGCAATTTAGGTGCGCGGCGAGAAGCGAACGAAGGGAAAAGCGGGCGGCCCTTAGGCTCCACTTGACCTCCCGCCGCCGCTCCCTCCCTGCCCGAGCAACGCCGGACAACATGGTTCACCGTTCTCAGCCGGTCATTTGAAAATAAACACTGTTAAAATCTCCACCCGCCATGTGTAACTTGCGCAGGCACCGGTGTTTGTCCGGATGCAGGCCATTTAACGGGAGTCCAACCCGGTCTCACCAAATCTTAGCATCCGGATACCTGGACATCTCATAATGAACGTCTGGTAAAAAGGAGGCTTCAATGACCCAATATGAATTCACTCCGGAACAAAATAAGGTCATCGGTCATGTCGCCCTGCGTTGCATAGTCAACGCCGTCTTGCTGGCCCTTCTGGGGCTGGTCGGCCTGGTAACGGCGATCATGTCTTTTGGTGAGGCTGCGCCCATTCTTTCCATCGTCGGCATTCTCTACGGCATCGTTTTCATTACTATCGGGGTTACATTTTTCCGCCCGGCCGACAACTTCCGGCGGGTGACAACTACCCAGGGCAACGACATCGCTGAAGTAATGACCGGCTTGAAGGAATTGCGCGGTGGCTTCAAGCTGGTCTCAATCCTGATCGTCGTTTGCCTGGTCTTGGATGTAATCACGATCGTTTTTTATACCCAGTAGTGCGAGGAGCATAAAAATGGCTGAATACGAATTTTCTCAGGAAGACAATGAGGTTTTCAAAGGTCTCTCCCGTTGGATGACCACCATGTCTGCGCTTATTGGCATTGGCGGCATCGCCACCTTGGTGCAGTTCCTGACCGGGGAGGGCGGCTGGATTGTGCTGGTGCAGGGGATCGTGTACCTGGTATTAGCGGTCACCTTCTATCTGCCGGTCGATAACTTCAAGAAGATCGTCAGCTCTGAAGGCAAGGACATTACCGAGCTGATGATCGGCTTCGGTGACATGGACAAGGGCTGGCTCGTCGTGAACGTCGTCACGTCGGTTCTGGTAATCATGGAGATATTGCAGCTGGTGCTGACCGGCGACCCGATTTAGACTCCACAGCGCCCTCTACAGCGCATCCTCACTCTCCCGTCGGTCTTGCCGCCGGACTCCGGCGCCTCCCGTCGAAAATCCCGCCGAATCCCGCCAACGGCGGGGGAATCCCGCCGCATGGCGGGGAACGGCGGGGCCAACTGCCGGCGCTAATCCCTCTTATACCCCAGCTCCGGCAATACCCTCTTCATGCCCCCAAAGAACTCTTCCGGCTGCTCCAGCCAGGGAAAGTGCCCTGCCTGCTCGATGACCAGCAGCTCCGAGTTTGGCATCTCGCTGTGCATCAACCGCGCGGCCGACGGCGTGCAGATGAAATCCTCTTTGCCCACGATAATTAAGGTCGGTATGTCGATCTCCGGCAGCCGGGACGCCAGCTCCCCTGGCGACCGCCCTGATCGCCCCTGTCCCTGGGAGGCGTGAAAGGACAGGCTCATTTTCTCGAACACTTCCTGGTGCTTCTCCAGGTTCTCGGTCGAAGCGAAAAAGAATGGCAGCACCGCCTTCATATATGTCTCGAATTCCTCTTGCGTTCTCGGCATCTGTCCCCACTGTTTCATGGCATCCTCATACCATGGCTCCCCCTGCCTCGCTTGCATCCGGTTTGATCTTTCCGGGTCTTTTGAGGTATCCCCCACGGGAGCGTCCACCAGGATCAGCCCCCGCACCCGGTCGGGATGGGCAATGGCGTAGTGCAGCACCATCGGACCGCCCTCGGATTGCCCCATCAGCCACATCTTCTCTACTCCCAGGTGCCTCCTCAGCCCTTCGATGTCCGCGGTGAAGTTGCTCATGGTATATTCGTCCAACTCCGGACGCTCGGACCGGCCTGAACCGCGGGTGTCCAGGTACACCATCGTGAACACTTCCTCCAGCGGCGTCAGGCCCAGGAAGTAGAGCTCGCTGCTCGGCCCCCAGCCGGGGGTCGGGTGCAGGCAGACCGGCCCGTCACCGGATACCTTGTACCACAGTTCCAGGTCGTTGACCTCTGCGGTGAACTCTCCCTCGCCAATCCGGGTCTGCCTCTCGAGGTGCGTTTTCGTGCTCTGGCAGCCGGTCAGGCAGGCCAGGGCGAGACCTGCCACGGCCGGTATGAAATAGGTAAATATGGTTTTCGTTCTCATTTAATCCTCTGACAACTATTAGTGAAAAGACATTCCCGGCCATCAAAGCCGGATATTATTTTAATAACAGCATCTTGATGGACTTGGCATAAACCGGCGTCACTAGGCGAGCGATATAAATGCCGGATGGGACTTCCCTGCCGTCACTATTCCGGCCATCCCACGTTGTCTTGTGATAACCGGGTCCCATATAGCCGC
This sequence comes from Fidelibacterota bacterium, assembly GCA_020354025.1. GTDB lineage: Bacteria > Fidelibacterota > Marinisomatia > SCGC-AAA003-L08 > TS1B11. Next base: position 1,884,596 of record CP070638.1, read on the forward strand.
CTGACAACCGGGTCACCTCCCGGCCATGGATATCGTAGAGGATCAGCGATACATAACTACCCTGTGGTAGATCAAACCGGATCGTGGACGTGGGATTGAAGGGATTAGGGTGGTTCTGGAAAAAGATAGACCGGGGGACCGGGGCTGCCGGCCACTCGGTGACTCCTACCGGAGTGGGTAAGTCCACCTGCGACCACTGACTGCCCCCGTCAGTGGTCCTGATAATTTCGGGACCACCCCCTGCGATGCCGACCAGGTCATCGAGGAACCGAACCGATGTGAGCTTGCTCGTAGTTCCTGAGGGCTGCTCTGCCCAGGAATCGCCGCCGTTCACCGTTCGGAGGATTACTCCGCTGCCGCCCACAGCTACGCCGGCATTATTATTTATGAAATAGACCGAGTATAGATCTTCTTCAGTTCCTGATGTGAGCTCCACCCAGCTCTGGCCTCCGTCAGCGCTTTTCAGGATCAAGCCGGAATAGCCAACAGCATATCCTGTGTCGGGACTGGGGAAATATATGGAAGTAAGACCCGGCTCTCCATCATGAGGATTATAACTGAGGTTCCAGTTTTCACCCTGATCGGTGGTTCTGAATATTAAAGGATTGAGGGCCAGGCCCTTCTCTAGATACCCTGCAACGAACCCTGTATCGTTGTCGGCGAAATGAATTGCCAGGAGCCTGCCCCATAAATAGCTATCTACGGAGGTTGGGTACGTTGGGTACCAGTTCTGCCCGGCATCAGTCGTTTTCCGGAGGCTGGACCCATGGATCGAATGGGAATTAGGCTCGTTCCTGTAGAGCGAAAAATAGCCGACGCTGTCACAGGTGAAGAAAAGGTCTGTCACCGTGTAGGAGACAA
>CP070638.1:1885556-1921302 GCA_020354025.1 Fidelibacterota bacterium
GCCAGGGGCTTCATCCCGGCCTTCAGGATGGACGGATCATCAACCCGCAGGGCCTGCACCTGCCAGAGGTACGGCAGGGTCCAGCCGGTGTCGTCGTAGGGCGGTTGGGCGTCCTCGGGGACGTTCTGCTCCTCCAGCAGGTTGAGCACCAGGGCCCGGTAAGGCTGGTCCAGGCGCACCACATAAGAGCCTTTTGGCGCCGTGTGGGTGATTTTCCGCTTTTCCGGCTTGCCCTGCTTGTCGCCCCGGTCTTTATTAGCTTTAACCGGTTTCTCCTCGGTCCATTTCAGGTCCCGGGTGGCCTGATGAACCTCCACGCCTTCGTCCAGCAGCAGGTTGATCAGTTGGGCGGCGGTGTGGCTGCGGGGCTGATCGTGAGGAATGACCCAGGCATGGGGCGGTTCCTCCCGACCCTTGTTCACGGAGTTGCGGGACTTGATGTAGAAATTATCCACCAGGTCGGTACCGTTATCCGCCACATATTTGAGGGCGATGAGCAGACCGCTCTGTGAGTAGTTGGTATTGTTGCGCAGGGACCACATGGTCTTTTTCAGGGGCGGGCTGGGCCGGTACCACTCCCGCGAGGTCTGGTTTTTCTCCAGCTTCCGTTCCCTGGTATCGGCGATGGCGTTGCCGAAGGTCTCGTAGAAGCGGCCGACGGCGTTGCGCAGGTTGGGTATCCACAGGAGGTAGTTGGAGGCCCAGCCGGTGTAAAAGCCGTGGGTCCAGACACCGGGCATGCCCCGCTTGGTAAGCTGGGTCACCTCCTCATGAGCCAGGTTGTGCCATTCGTCGATGGTGATGGGATCGATGTACTCGTTATAGGGACCTGTGCCGGTGGAGACGTACAGGTAGGGCACCGACTCGTGCAGGTCGTGGCCGACGATGGGTTTCCAGTAGAGGAAGGACTTCAGGATGTTTCGAGTCAGGGCCAGGCTCAGACCGTAGCCGTCCCGGTTGTTGTCGTGGGCCACGTAGTGTCCCCAATAGATCAGGTCGGGTCCCACGTCATTGTGCGCCTTGCGGTAGTTATAGATATCCACCATGCGGTCGCGGCCGTCAGGTTCGGCCACCGGCACGAGGATCACGATCAGATTATTACGGATGGTCCGGATGAGGGGCGACTCTTCCACAGCCAGGCGATAGGCCAGCTCCATGAACATCTCGGGGCCACCGGTCTCGGTAGAGTGCAGTCCGGTGATGGCGTAGTAGATGGGTTTGGCCCTGGCGATGATGTCTTTGGCTTCAGCTGTACTCAGTTTGCGGGGATCGGCCAGGCGATTGAGGTAGCTTCGATAGGTGTCTAGGTCGGCCAGGTTCTGTTCGTCGGCTATGATCACCTCGATCATCTCCCGTCCCTCCTCGGTCTGGCCGATGGGGCGGACCGTTACGCGGGGCGAGTGCTCCGCCAGCAGGCGGAGGTAAGCGTAAATCTCATCGGTATGGTGCAGGATGTCCGGTGCGCCGATGATGTCACCGAAGTGCTCCAGCGGTGAGGGCACCGTTTCCGAGACAGGCAGGTGATCCACCAGGTCGCAGAGGAAGCGTTCGTCGGTGGTGTAGGTCTTGATTTTCTCGGCGTAGGCGGCGTCTTGCTGCTGGGCCTGGCCGAACACGCTCTGCGTGGCGAAGGCAGTAATGAGGATGAGTCCCGATATGGAGAAACGCACGGTATACTCCTTGTGCCGTTTTATGGTGTTAGTCGTTTCTTTTACTGGTGATAATCTTTTTCAGCGGTTCAATCGGCAGGGCCTCAGCTGTATGGCCGTCCCTGCCCGTAACAGTGGTAGCTTTCAGCAGGGAGTTGTAGAGGGCCTCTTCCACGGCCTCTACAACGGCGAGGAAGAGCGGGCTGAGGGCGTCATTGCGCAGGTACTCGCCAGCCTGGGTACGATCAGTCGGGCTGTGGGGTACGCGATTCCGGGTGGAGAAGGCGATGACGAAGTCGCCGGAGCCGTTGCTCATGAACGAGCCGGTGCGGGCCAGGCCGAGGACAGCCCTTTTCGCCAGGCGCTCCAGGTTCCGTGACTCAAGGGGCGCGTCGGTGGCCAGGACGATCATGCAGGAGCCGTAATCTTCCCGCCCCCCGGGTATGCCGGTGCCGGCATCTGATGAAGAACCCTCCAGGTATTCCCTGAAGCTGTATCGGCCCAACTTCTCGCCAACTGGGTAGCCGTCCATGGTGAGGATGCCGCCGTAGTTGCTCTGCACCAGGGCACCGACCGTATAGCCGCCCAGTTCTTCAGGCAGCACCCGGGAAGCGGTGCCGATGCCTCCCTTCCAGGCGAAGGCGGTGGTGCCGGTGCCCGCACCAACAGAACCCTCCTCAACCGGTCCTCCTCCGGCTGCATCAATAGCCGCCAGCACGTCCTTGCGGGTTACGTGCATGCCCCGGATGTCGTTCAGGTAGCCATCGTTAGTTTCGCCCACGACGGCGTTGACGGAGCTGACCTTCTCGTTTCCCGGCCGGGCGAGGGTCCAGGCCACCACCGCTTCGACGGCCGTGCCCACGCTCAGGGTATTGGTCAGGACGACGGGGGTTTCGATGAGGCCCAGCTCCTGCACCTGGAGGAACCCGGCGGCCTTGCCGTGACCGTTGCCCACATAGACAGCGGCGGGGACTTTCTCCTGGAACAGGTTGCCGCCATGGGGCAGGACAGCAGTTACGCCGGTGCGTACGGACCCACCCTTGATCAGGGTGCGGTGTCCCACCTGCACGCTGGCCACGTCGGTGATGGCGTTCAGGGGACCGGGTGTCATCACGCCAGGTGAAAGACCTAGCTCTCTAGCCCTGGGGCGCTGAGGACCGGCGGTCGCGGCTACCAGGCTCATAGCGGCCAGCGGCAGGCATACCTCAAAGCAATACTTCAGTAAGGAAAAATCGAATTTCATCATTATGTCACTCACAAGTTTTGGATCAAGCCTGCCGGCGGCTTTTAATGAATGCTGTCATAATTCCCAGGATCGCGACGATGGCCAGCAATGCCAAGGCCTGTTCGGCAGCATCCGGAAGGTGCAGCGGGAAGCCCTCGATCCTTTTGCCGCCCCGGACGGCTACCCACAAGGCCAGCAAAACGCCGGTGAGTCCGCCCCCGCCGACCAGTCCGGATCCGAACAGTACACCCTGTTCACGGCGCCGCTCGGCCTCAGCGGCCGGCTGTGTCCGGGTCAACAGGTAGCGCATGAGACCGCCCAGGAACAAGGCCGCCATAGTTGACAGGGGCAGATAAACCCCGACGGCGAAGGCCAGCACCGGAATCCTGAACAGCGATGCCACGAGGCCGATCCCGACCCCGATGAAGATAAAAGCCCAGGGGAGGTTCTGGTCAAGCACTCCATCGATCACCAGCTTCATGAGCACCGCCTGAGGTGCCGGCAGCTCCTCGCCACCCAGACCACCCGCGACGGTCTGATGCAGCAGCATCACCACCAGGCAGACCACCCCAGCTGACGTAATCACGCCCACCAACTCACCGATCTGCTGGAGGCGGGGAGTCGCGCCCAGGATGAAACCGGTCTTTAGGTCCTGGGACGTATCCCCGGCGATTGAAGCTGCGATGCAGACGACGGTCCCCACCATCAGCGCCGTGGCCTTCCCCGCCAGGTCCGTCCAGCCCATCAGGTAAAATATCAGGCTGGTTCCCAGCAGTGTGGCTATAGTCATACCCGAGGTGGGGTTGGAAGTCACGCCAACCAGACCCACGATCCGGGAGCTAACGGTGACAAAGAAGAAGGCGAAGACCGCGATCAAAACGGAAGCCATCGCCCGGACCGGTACCGAGTCGAGGTAGCCCAGGATGCCAGGTACCAGGGTGAGGACCAGCAGGATGACGCCAACGAAGAGCAGGACCGTCTTGAACGAAAGGTCGAGGTCGGTCCGCTCCGCGATCGTTTCTTCAACGCGCACTGCGATCTGTTTCAGGCCGAGCTTGAAGGATTCGATCATAGTAGGGATTGACCTGATCAGAGTGATGATCCCTCCCGTAGCCACGGCACCCGCGCCTATGTAGCGTATGTAGCGGTTCCAGATCTCACCAGCAGACATATCCCTGATCAGTTTGACGGTCTCGGGAAACAGCGGTTCGGTGAGGCCGGCGCCCCACCAGTTGATCAGCGGTATGATGACCAGGGATGATAGCGCAGCACCGGCCACCATCAACGTGGCTATCCGGATGCCCAGGATGTAGCCTACGCCGATCAGCGGCGGCGAGATCCCCACCGCGACGTTAGCCTTGAGACCCAGGGCCAAGCGGAACGTCCCCTGGACGAACTTGAAACCATTGGTAATCAGCATGAACAGCATCCCGACGCCGATGCCCCAGAATACGCCCGATGCCTGTTTGCCGCCCTGCTCAGCGGCGACCAGCACCTCGGCGCAAGCCATTCCTTCGGGGTAGGGCAGCCGGCCATGCTCGCGTTTGATCAGGTACCGGCGCAGCGGGATCATGGCCAGCACTCCGATCAGCCCGCCGCACATCGCCAACAAAGTGATCTGCCGCCAGGCCGGGGCCATGCTCCAGATGAACAAGGCCGGGATGGTGAACAACACGCCCGAGGCCACCGAGGAGCTGGCCGAGCCGATGGTCTGCGACATGTTGCACTCAAGGATGCTGTGTCGCAGGCCGAAGCCGGTGAATACCCGGAAGGCCACCACGGTCAGTACAGCTACCGGGATAGAGGTGCTGATGGTGAGCCCGGCTTTCAGGCCAAGGTAGGTGTTGGCAGCACCGAAAATAATCCCCAGGACGATGCCGGCCAGGGCCGCTTTAAGGGTGAACTCCGTCAAGGTCTGCCCGGAGGTGAAGGGGACATACTGTTCGCCTGCTTTCAGTTCGTAGGCTGTGGGGGGGAGCTTTTCAGCGGGCATAAGCTGACTCTCCGAATATTGTTTCGGTTTCGGGTCTTATTTTGATAACCCTTCCTTATTCAACCCACAAACCTAATGGTACTCCAAACGGGAAGGCAAGCGGTGAAAAGACCGAGACTGCAGGCCAGATACCCTTTCAATTGGGGAATACCTTGACTTGAATTTTGGGAACGAGGTAATTTAGCAGCCTTAAATCCTAGGGAGATCACAGCCTGTATAGCGATTTTGCACCGATTCCGATATTCGCCCTCCTTTCCGCCGTTATTATCGTTGTGGCGCTCATCCTTCAGAGACTCGTCGCACCGGCGAGACGAGGCGCGCTGAAGCACTCCACCTATGAATGCGGCGAAGAGGTTGAAGGCAGCGCCTGGACCCAGTTTAACATCCGCTTTTACGTCATCGCGCTGGTATTCCTTATTTTCGATGTGGAGGTAGTGATCCTGTTTCCCTGGGCGGTCGTATTCAAGGACATCGGCCTGGTGGCTTTTGTGGAGATGCTCATCTTCCTCTGTGTTCTAACGATCGGTCTGGTTGCCGTTTGGCGGCGGCGGGACCTTGATTGGGTGAAGATGGTCCTTCCCTATGCCCGAGGCCGCTACGCTCGTCTGACCAGGGACCCAGATTAAGGGCAGGGCAAGTCCCTGATCCGCGCTGAAGCCTCCCTGGTGGCACCGAGGAATAATAAGGTATAGTAATGGACTTTTCCCTGGTAAACAGATATGACCAGGATAACGTTGTAGTAGGCAAGCTGGACCAGCTAATCAACTGGGCCCGCTCGGGTTCGCCATGGTTTTTCCAGTTCGGTCTGGCCTGCTGCGCCATCGAGATGATAGCTGCCGCCCAACCCCGCTACGACCTGGAGCGGTTCGGCATTATGCCACGGGCCACTCCCCGCATGGCCGATGTCATGATCGTATCCGGCACGGTCACCCTGAAGATGGCCACCCGTCTCAAGCGGCTCTACGAGCAGATGGCCAATCCCAAATACGTGGTTTCCATGGGCAGCTGTGCCAACAGTGGAGGACCCTACTGGCAGCACGGTTACCATGTTGTAAAAGGCGTGGATCTGGTGGTACCGGTGGACGTCTATATTCCCGGCTGTCCCCCCCGACCGGAAGCGCTGCTCGAGGGATTGCTGCACCTCAAGAAGAAGATCAGGGAAGAAACGCCCCTGCGAAAAGCAGCGTAACACCTGAACCGTTACACCACCATGGAATTTCCAGAGATCGTAAAACAGATAGAGGCTGCATTCCCGGAGGCAGCTGTCTCAGTTGATGATACCGCTGGTTGTATATTGATAGCGTCTGAGAACTGGCTGGCGGTTGCAGAGTATCTCAAGACCGATCCCGGGACCGCCTTTGATGCCCTGATGTGCCTGACGGGTTATGATCGTGGGCCAGAGGGTGTGTTAGGAGCAGCCTACAATCTGTATTCCATGGAACACGCACACAAGCTGGAGGTGCGCATCGAAACACCACGGGATGATAGTACAATACCTTCGGTAGCTCATATATGGCGTACGGCAGACTGGCACGAACGGGAAGTCTATGATATGTTCGGCATCACCTTTGACGGACATCCTGATTTACGGCGCATGCTGCTGCCGGATGATTGGGAAGGGCATCCGTTGAGGAAGGATTACCAGATTCCCGATTTCTTCCATGGGATACCCGTCCCCAAGGATAAGCGAGGCTGGGAGTGACCACTTCGGAAGCGATCCGGAAGAACTTCGGGGTAGTGGAAGCGGAGGAGATGGTCCTCAACATGGGGCCGCAGCATCCCAGCACCCACGGCGTACTGCGCCTGAAAATCCGGACCGATGGTGAGATTATCTCCCATATCGAGCCGCACATCGGTTACCTGCACCGCTGTTTTGAGAAGCATTGCGAGAACCTGACCTACCCGCAGGTAATCCCTTATACCGACCGCTGCGATTACCTGGCTTCCATGAACAACAATCACATCTATGTTTTGGCGGTGGAAAAGCTCATGGGGCTCGAGGTCCCCGAAAGGGTGGAATACATTCGGGTGATCATGGCCGAGCTCCAGCGTATCGCCAGCCACCTCATGGCGGTGGGGGCTCATGGGCTGGATACCGGTGGCATTACTCCTATCACCTACACCTTCCGCGACCGGGAACGCATCCTGGACCTGTTCGAGTACACCTGCGGTGCACGGCTGCTGTATAACTATATCTGGATTGGAGGGGTGTCCCACGACCTGCCACCCGATTTTGTGCAGTACGCCACCGAATTCCTAGATTACTTCGAGCCTAAAATAGTCGAGTACAACCGCCTTCTAACATATAACAAGATTTTCATCGAGCGTTCGGCAGATGTAGGCGTATTGCCCGCAGATGTGGCCGTTAACTACGGCGCTTCCGGCCCTGTCCTCAGGGGCTCGGGCATTGACTGGGACCTGCGCCGGAATGATCCCTATTCGATCTACGACCGTTTCGAATTTGACATTCCCATCGGAACGGGTGAGATGGGCACGGTGGGTGACAGCTGGGACCGCTATTTTGTACGTGTCAGGGAGATGGAGGAGAGCGTAAAAATTCTGCGTCAGGCGCTAGCCCGGCTGCCTAAAGACGGGGATGTTCATGCTGCGATACCCAAGAAAGTCCGGCCGCCGGAGGGAGCCATTTATTTTCGTGGTGAAAATCCACGGGGAGAGCTGGGCTTCTACATAATCAGTGACGGATCACCCAAGCCCTACCGGCTGAAGATGCGGTCACCCGCTTTCGTCAACCTATCCGTTTTCAGTGAAATCGCCACCGGCTGGATGCTCGCCGATATCATATCCATCCTTGGCAGCCTTGATATCGTGCTGGGGGAGATTGACCGGTGAGTTCCTTTATCGATACCATAGTGGATTTTTTAGTCCGACTGCTGGGAATACCACAGGGAGCGGCCGGATTCATGCTCATTCTCGTGGCCGTGGTCTTAGGGGTAGTGGTATTTCTTTTCACGGCGGTAAACGCGCTGGTGGCGGTCTATATGGAGCGCAAAGTATCGGCCTTCATGCAGGACCGACTAGGGCCGATGGAAGTTGGCTTCTGGGGCTTCCGGGGCGGGAAGCGCTTCTGGGGCGGCATTGCACAGACTCTGGCGGACACCTTCAAACTGCTCCTGAAGGAAGACATCATCCCCGACAAGTCCGACCGCAAATTATTTATCCTCGGACCGTTCATTCTTTACGGTGCCGTCTTCTGCGCTTTCATCGGAATTCCCCTCGGTTACGGAATGGCGATCTCTGATTTCAATATCGGCATTTTCTATGTGATCGCCATCAGCTCGGTCGGCGTGATCGGGATCATTCTATCAGGGTGGGGCTCGAATAACAAGTGGTCGCTGTATGGTGCCGTTCGCTCAGCCGCGCAGATAATCAGCTATGAACTGCCGGTGGGTATGTCGCTGCTGCTGGTGGTGATGGTAGTTGGCAGCCTCCAGTTCCATGATATCGTAGCCTGGCAGGAGCAGCACCGGTGGTTCCTGTTCCACAGTCCCTTTACCATCGTGGCCTTCGTGATTTTCTTTCTATCCGGTGTGGCCGAAGCAAACCGGACACCATTCGATATCCCCGAGGCCGAATCGGAGCTGGTGGCGGGCTACATGACCGAGTATTCCGGCTTCCGGTGGGCCATCTTTTTCCTTTCGGAATACGCTAACATGGCCGTCATTTCACTCATGACCGCCATTGTTTTCCTGGGGGGATGGTTGTCGCCTGTCGGCGGACTCCTGCGCCTATTCGGTGTGCCGGAAGGGTGGTACTACCTGGACGGTTCTCTGTGGGGCGTCTTCTGGATTTCGGCCAAGGCGATCCTCTTCATTTTCATCATGATGTGGTTCCGATGGACCTGGCCCCGGCTGCGGGTGGATCAGCTGATGTACACTGCCTGGAAGGTGTTTCTGCCTATCGCCCTGCTGAACATATTTTTCGTAGGTATCTGGGAACTGATCTTTGCTTAGGGTATGACAATGGCAGGCGAGGTGGGACAATACTTTCAGAACATAGGCGCGGCGGTCAGTACCCTCTGGGATGGTATGCGGGTGACCATGGGCCATTTCATCAGAAAGAAGAAGCTCAACGCCACCCTCCAGTATCCGCGCGAACGGTGGCCCATCCCGGAGCGGCATATCGGCTTTGAGGAAGCCAAGTACAACGTCATCCGCTGCCGCCTGCACGTGGATATTGACGACTGTATCGGCTGTATGCAGTGCGTGCGGGCTTGCCCGGTGGACTGCATCAAGATCGAGACCATTAAGCTACCCAAGGACACCGAGCTGGGTTCGCTGCCGGGTAGCACCCAGACCAGCACTACTTCCAACGGCTCCGCCAAACGTCTGCTGGTATCCCGATTCGACATCGATCTGGCCGAGTGCATGTACTGCAACCTCTGCACCTTCCCCTGTCCGGAAGAGTGCATATACATGGTGGGTGGTCCCAACGGCCATCGGCACCCCATAGATTATGAATTTTCCGAGCGCGACCGGAACCGGCTGGTCTACCAGTTCGCCACGGCCACGGATGAAGAAGTGGAGCAGGTGTCAAAGCTGCTGGAAGCAGCGGCAGCAGTAAAAAAGCCGGCACCCGTCGCGACTGAGACCGCTGAGAAAGCTCCTGAGAAAAAAGATGCGGGAGAGAAAGAAATCGACCTGTCGATCCTGAACACTATCGAGGATCGCATTGCCCGCAGCAAGGCCAAGGTAATCCTTAACCAGACCCTGCGCCAGGGGAAGCCCCCTGGGGAGGCGGTCCAGGAGATCCGCAACACACTTACGGAGCTGGGCAAACTTGACGATCAAGTGGAAGCTGTACTAGCTCAGCTGGGGAAGTAGGACGTTCGTGGGTAACGTAGTATTTATCGGAGTTGCAGTGCTGGTAGTGGTCTCCGCCTTTTTCGTGGTGACGGCCAGGAATCTGGTTTATTCAGCGGTAGCGCTGATGGGTACGCTCTTTGGTGTAGCGGGGCTGTACGTATTTCTATACGCTGATTTCATGGCGGCGGTGCAGATAGTGATTTACGTGGGCGGTATCCTGGTGCTGATAATCTTCGGCGTAATGCTGACGAACAAGATAGCCACTCCGGTACTGATCCAGACCAGTATGCCCAACCGCGCCCTGGCTGCTGTGGTGGTTTTCCTTATTTTCCTGGGTTTGACAACCCTCCTGTTCCGCACACCCTGGCACGAGGGCGCGACTGTCGCACCGGAAGGCACCGTGGCTACTATCGGCCAGGCATTGCTGACCAAATACCTAATCCACTTTGAAGTGGCTGGAGTGCTATTGCTGCTGGCCCTTCTGGGTGCGGCCTACCTATCGAGGCGCGAAAATGGATAGCCTTCAATCTTATCTATTCCTCAGTATCATCCTGTTCTGTTTCGGGCTATACGGGGTCATGACCCGGCGCAACGGCGTGGCGATCCTCATGGGGATCGAGCTTATCCTGAATTCGGCCAACCTAAACCTGGTGGCCTTTAACCGCTTCGGCGGCTTGTCGGAGCTTTTGCCAGGACATGTTTTCGCCCTGTTCGTGATCATTATGGCCGCTTCGGAAGCCGCGGTAGCCCTGGCGATCATCATCAATCTGTACAAGACCTTCCACACCGTGAACGTGGATGAGGCTCACGAGATGAGAGGCTAGCCGTGGACGTCCGGACACAATTTGCCCTGATCATCCTATTCCTGCCACTGGCGTCCTGCGTACTGCAGATTTTCTTCGGACGGCGTCTGGGACCGAGGGGAGTATGGATTTCGGTGGCAGCCGAATTTGTCACACTCGTGCTGGCCTTCAGCATGCTGGCAACGGTAGTGCTGGGCACGCCCATGCAGCACTACCCGGAAGTAGAGTGGTTCTCTCTGGGCACATTCACCCTCACCCTGGGCTTCCAGCTCGACAACCTAGCAGTGGCCATGCTCATGGTTGTGGCGATCATTTCCTCCCTGGTACACCTTTATTCGGTCGAATACATGCGAGGGGATGTGCGCTATACCCGCTATTTCGGCTACCTAGGCCTGTTCACCTTTTCCATGAACGGTATCGTCCTGGCCCACAGCCTGGTGATGATGTTCATATTCTGGGAGCTGGTGGGTCTGAGTTCCTACCTGCTCATCGGTCATTGGTTCGAGAAGGATTCCGCCGCCAGCGCCGGCAGGAAGGCTTTCCTCACCAACCGGGTGGGGGATATCGGGATGTTCATCGGCATCATGCTTTTCTGGGCGGCCGCAGGAACGTTCACTTTCCACGGCCTGTTCGAGGCGGTGGACGTGGAAGGAGCCAACCTCTTTGCGGGGCAGACCACCCTTTTAACGGTCGCCGGGATCATGGTGTTCATGGGAGCGGTGGGCAAATCGGCCCAGTTCCCCCTGCACATCTGGCTACCCGACGCCATGGAAGGCCCCACGCCCGTCTCGTGTCTCATTCACGCAGCGACCATGGTAGCCGCCGGCGTCTACATGATGGTGCGCATGTTCCCCATCCTGACGCCGGACGCCCTGTTGGTGGTAGGTGCTGTCGGTGCTATTACCGCGGTGCTCGGCGCGCTGATCGCCATCACCCAGTTCGACATAAAGCGGGTCCTGGCCTATTCCACTGTGAGCCAGCTGGGCTACATGATAATGGCGGTGGGCATGGGGGCCCAGCAGGCGGCCTTCTTCCACCTGGCCACTCATGCCATGTTCAAGGGGCTGCTGTTCCTCTGTTCCGGCTCTGTCATCCACGCCATGCACCACGCTCTGCACGAGAAGGGGGATCACAACACCGATCCTCAGGACATGCGCAATATGGGCGGGCTGCGTAAAAAGATGCCCATCACCTATATCACCATGTTAATCGGTGCTCTGGCGATTTCGGGTGTGCCCCTGTTCAGCGGTTTTCTGAGCAAGGATGCTATCCTGGCGGGCACTCTGGCCTTTGCCAGCGAGCATCACCAGTGGTGGGCTGTGCTGTTTCCCATTGCCGGATTCGGGGCGGCGGCCGTGACCGCCTTCTACATGTTCCGCCTTATCTTCATGACCTTCCATGGGAAGCCGTCTGATGAGAAGGCCTACGAGCACATGGCCGAAACCCCGGCGGTGATGACGATGCCTCTGGTAATCCTGGCGGTGCTCTGCTTACCCCTATTCTTTACTCTGCCGGGCCTGAATCCCTTCCAAGCCGAGGGGTGGTTCACCAACGTGATTCCCCAGGCGGAGAACCTCACCGGTTTTACCGAGTTGGGGGCAGAACACCTGGAACACGGCTTCCACGAGGCCCACGGCATGGCCGTGCCCATTTCGATGAGTGTGGCGGGTTTGGGGATCGCTCTGTCCATAATTTTCTATCTACTAGGCTGGCTGAATCCCAAGACCTGGGCCGAGCGGCTGTGGCGTATTGGACTTTACCAGCTGTCGTTCTACAAATTTTACTTTGATGAGATCTACGATGCTCTCATCTACCGGCCCTTCCTGTGGCTGACCGATAAGGTCGCCTGGATCGATTGGGACCTGTGGGACCAGCGGTTTATTGACGGCTGGGGGCGGAACACGGTCCGGGCGGGCAACGCCTCGGGGTGGCTTGACTATCATTGGCTGGACCAGATCGTGATCGACGGTTTCGGCCGCATCACCAACGGACTGGGCGCAATCGGGCGCAGGCTTCAGACCGGCCGGGTGCAGAATTACCTCATGTGGGCCCTGGCCGGGGCAATTATCGTCTTTCTGGTGGCGGCGAGTATCTGAGGCCGGGCCGTTATCATGTACGCCGAACCAAGAAGAAAGCTTGATTAAATGGATGCTTACTTTTTAACCCTACTCGTTTTTCTGCCGGTACTTGGAGGCGGGATAATATTGCTGGTTCCGAGGGAGCGAGCAGACTTGATCAAATGGATTGCGGCTGGATTTACCGGCCTGCAGGTCCTGCTGGCCTTCTGGCTCTTCGCAGCTTTCGACCGTTCCAGCGACGTTATCCAATTCGCCGTGAAAGCGGCCTGGATTCCGGCCTTTAACATCAATTACCATGTGGGAGTGGACGGCCTCTCCATGCCCATGGTCTTCCTGACGGCGCTGCTGTCGTTTGTTTCCATCATCGCCAGTTGGAACATTACCAAGGCCCCCCGAGGCTACTTCAGCCTCTTCCTGCTGCTGGACGCCGGCATGATGGGAGTGTTCGTGGCCCTGGACTTCTTCCTGTTCTACGTGTTCTGGGAGGTAATGCTGCTGCCTATGTACTTCCTAATCGGGATGTGGGGCGGCCCCCAGCGGCAGTACGCGGCCATCAAGTTCTTTATTTATACCCTTTTCGGGTCAGTACTCATACTCCTGTCCATGCTGGCCTTCTATTTCTATACCGAGCCGCACACCTTCAGCCTGATCGCCCTGATCCAGGAGGCTCCCAAGATTAACGTGCAGCTGTGGGGCATGAATATAAAGTGGCTCATCTGGGTGGCGCTGTTCATCGGTTTTGCCATCAAAGTACCAATTTTCCCCTTCCATACCTGGCTGCCACTGGCCCACGTGGAAGCGCCCACGGCAGTGTCGGTGATCCTGGCCGGTGTGCTGTTAAAGATGGGGACCTACGGGTTGCTACGAATCAGCTATCCCCTGCTTCCGGATGAGACCATCGGATTCGCCACTTTCCTGGCGGTACTGGCGGTAATCAATATCATCTGGGGCGCGGCCAACGCCATTGCTCAGACAGACCTGAAACGTATGGTGGCCTACTCGTCGATTAGCCACATGGGCATGGTGCTGCTGGGTATGGCGGCGGTGGTGAGCAGCAGCCGTAGCGGTGCCCAGGCTGGTATGAACGGGGCGGTCCTGCAGATGTTCAACCACGGCACGATCACGGCTATGCTCTTCCTATTGGTGGGTGTCATCTACGACCGGGCACACCACCGATACATTATCTACCCCAAGGATTACGAGGACGAAGCCCTCAGGGGTAAGCCGGGCTTCGGCGGCCTAGCGACGAATCTGCCGGTCTATTCAGGTTTCGTAGCCCTGGCCTTTTTTGCCGGCCTGGGACTGCCAGCTCTGTCGGCCTTCATCAGCGAGGCCATGTGTTTCATCGGCGGCTTCACCGCCTTCCGAACACTTACCATCATCGGTACGGTGGGGATTCTGCTGAACGCCACCTATTTCCTGCGGGCTTTCCAACGCATGTTCCTAGGACAGCCCAGCGAGAAATGGGCGGGTCTGACCGACATGTCAATCCGCGAGATCGGATTCATGGCACCCCTGGCCGTGATCGTTATTTTCCTGGGTGTCTTTCCCCGGCCAGCCCTGGATATCATGTCCGCCACCATGGACCGCCTCATTGACTTGGTTACGCTGGTTTCGCAGGTGGCAGTGCAGTAGGCAGTGGCACTAAGAGGATTACTCTGAGAGCATGTCTAACATCCAAAGTCTGACCTACTTCCTACCGGAGCTGATCCTAACGAGCTCTGCGATGGTGATCATCCTGACGGACGTGTTTTTCAGGGGCCGGAATCGCAACCGGCTCATCTGGCTGCTGAGCCTGGTGGCGCTAGGGATCGCGGCGATATTCCTGCTCCTCCAGACAACCCCCCCGGATGCCATTTTCTACGGCGCGTTGGCAGTTGATCCCTACAGCCGGTTCTTCAAGTGGATTTTCCTGCTGGCCACAGTAGTTATCTACGTAGTTTCGCCCTATTCCAGAGAGCTTGATAACAATCCGCGACACGAATACTACCTCTTCATGCTGCTGGTGGTATTCGGCCTGTTTCTGATGGCCTCGGCCCTTGACCTGATCATTGTCTATCTGTCCATCGAGATAGTGAGCATCGGTTCGTTTGTCCTGGCCGGTTTCCTCAAACAGGAACGGCTTTCAAATGAATCCTCGCTGAAGTACGTCATATACGGAGCCCTCTCATCAGGAGTTATGCTATACGGCCTGAGCCTGCTGTTCGGGATTGCCGGATCCACCAATGTATTCGATATCCAGGCGGCTCTTTCCGGGGTACCGGATAAAGCGCACCTCACGCTGGCAGTGGCTCTGCTGCTGGTCCTGACCGGTTTCGGCTACAAGATCGCCATGGTGCCTTTCCACTTCTGGACCCCGGACGTTTACCAGGGGGCACCCACCACCATAACGGCATACCTGTCGGTGGCACCCAAGGCCGCGGGATTTGCCCTGGCGCTGCGGATACTGGGCATCACCTTCGGGTCCAGTCCCGATATGAACCTAGGCGAATGGCTACCGGTAGAGGGGCTGCCCTTCGGTACACTAATCGCTATCTTTTCCGCCGCCACAATGACGGTGGGCAACATCATCGCCATTCAGCAGAGCAGCGTCAAGCGACTGCTAGCCTACTCCAGCATCGCCCATGCCGGGTATATGCTCATGGCTGCCGCCATCCTCAACGCCCAAGCCGTCAGCGCCATCATGTTCTACCTAGCGGTCTACCTGTTCATGAACCTGGGGGCTTTCCTGGTTGCCATCTTTATCCACAACCGGTACGGCTACGATGAGATCGAGGAATGGAAGGGATTGGGTTTCCAGGCCCCGGCGGTTGCTGTCGCCATGGGTATTTTTCTTTTCAGCCTTACCGGTCTGCCGCCTACCGCCGGATTCGTGGGTAAGGTTTACCTCTTTTCGGTTCTGATCGAAGCCCAGCAATTCTGGTGGCTCGCAGTGCTGGGAGTGTTGAATTCGGTGGTGTCTCTGTATTATTATATGCGTATTCTAAAGGCGATGTTCTTGGATAGTGAACCCACCGGTGAAAGGATCTCGGGCCATCCGGCGTTGTCCGGCACTATCCTCTTGCTGATGATACCGGTGCTGCTTTTCGGAGTATACTGGAGTCCACTGATGAACCTAGTGCGCTCTTCCCTAGAATTTTTCAGCCCGGGGATGTAATCCGCTGCCCCCGTTGTTTGGGTGGGTATGACTTCCTCTGGTGCGTCTTTGAAAACTCCTGTTCCTCCCGAGCGGCCTGTCTCTGAATCTCAGACGGTGATGAACGAGATGGTGCTGCCTAATGACGCTAATGTTCTGGGGAACGTACTGGGTGGTCACGTGATGCACCTAATGGACATGTGCGCGGCCATGGCTGCGACGCGTCACTGCCGTAAGGTTGTTGTTACGGCTTCGGTGGACCATTTGAGTTTTCATCACCCCGTCAAGGTGGGAGAGCTGATGACCCTGAAGGCCTCGGTGAACTATACTGACCGTACTTCAATGGAGGTGGGTGTGCGGATCGAGGCCGAGCATCCCCTGACGGGGGGAAGGCGGCACACCAGTTCGGCCTATCTCACGTTCGTAGCCCTAGATGCAGAGGGCCAGCCGACGCCGGTGCCGAAGGTAGTACCCGCGACGGCGGAGGAGAAGCGTCGTTACGAGGCTGCTCGTAAACGCAGGAAAGAACGTCTCAGGCGTATCAGGGCTGGAGGCTCTCAGCAGTGATATCATTGAATCTGATTGAATTATGATCGGCGACTACTTACCAGTACTATTCGTATTTATCATGGCGGCGGGGCTGGCTGTGCTTTTGCTGGTGCTCACCCATCTCGTTGGGCCGCGGGTGAAGGATAAGGTAAAACTCTCGCCCTACGAGTCGGGTGTGGATCCGGTAGCCCCGGCCCATACCCGCCTCAACATCCGCTACTTCATCGTGGGGCTGGTGTTTATCATATTTGATATCGAGATAATTTTCCTCTATCCCTGGGCGGTTATTTTCAGCGACTTCATCAAACGGAGTCCCTTTATCCTCTATGAAATGTTGTTTTTCATAGCCGTGCTACTCTTCGGTTATATATATGTCTGGCGAAAGAGGGTGTTTGAATGGGAGTAGAGCGAAGCGGAGGAATCGGATGGTTGAGCACCACGGTCGACGCATTTGCCAACTGGGCACGGAAGAATTCACTTTGGCCGATGCCTTTCGGTACCGCCTGCTGTGGTATTGAGTTCATGTCGGTTCTGGCGTCGCGCCACGATATGGCACGGTTCGGGGCGGAAGCCATACGGTTTTCACCCCGGCAGTCAGACCTGCTGCTGGTAGCCGGACGGATTCCAATCAAGATGATGCCGGTCCTGACCCGGATTTACGAGCAGATGCCCGAGCCCAAGTGGATTATCGCTATGGGGGCTTGTGCCTCCAGCGGCGGGGTGTTCGATACCTACAGTGTGGTCCAGGGGATCGATAACTTCCTCCCGGTAGATGTATATATCCCCGGCTGCCCGCCGCGGCCTGAGGCCATCCTCGATGCACTTATAAAGATCCAGAAACTGATCAAGCGGGATTCTCTAGGCCACTACAAGCCGCCCGTGGAAGAAACCGCTACCTAGCGTTATGCTGCCCAAGGACCAGCTGACCGTTGTTATAAAGGAAAAGTTTCCCGATTCCTTCCTCGAGATAACCGATTTCCGGGATATGCTGACTATTCACATCCGCGGTGAACAGGTGCTGGACCTGCTGAGGACGTTGAAGACCGATCCCCGGTTCGCCTTCAACTTTCTGGCAGACATCACAGCAGTAGATCATCTGGAGATGGATGCTCCTGCGCGCTTTGCGGTGGTCTATCACCTGCTCAACCAGCACGAAGTCAGGCGGATAGTGGTCCGTGCGTGGGTGGATGAGGAACATCCCTCGCTGCCATCCGTCTACCCCCTGTGGAAGACGGCCGACTGGCAGGAGCGGGAGGTCTATGACCTGTTCGGTATCGAATTCACCGGACATCCTGACCTGAGGCGTATCATGACCCCAGATGACTTTCAGCACCACCCCCTACGGAAGGACTACCCGCTCCAAGGACGCGGTGAGCGCAGCAACTTCCCGGTTGTAAAGCGCCGGATCGGCAGCAAATGGCAGGAAGATAAAAGCGTCCAATGACCCTCGAAGCGAAAGATCTGAGCACTGAGAAGCTGGTCCTGAATTTCGGGCCATCTCACCCGGCGACCCACGGAACCCTCCGAGTGATTATGGAGATTGATGGTGAAAGAGTGACTAAGGTGACTCCTGAAATCGGCTTTCTCCATTGTGGATTTGAAAAGCTGGGTGAGCACCTGGACTACAACCAGTACATCACGGTTACCGACCGCATGAACTACCTGTCGCCTATGTGCAACAACTTTGCATTTGTTCTGGCGGCAGAGAAGCTGCTGGATCTGGAGGTGCCAAAGCGGGCCCAGTATATACGGGTGCTGATGTGCGAGCTGTCCCGCATCGCCGATCACCTGCTGCAGATCGGGATGCAGGCGGTGGATATCGGGGCCTTCACCGTATTTCTTTACGGCTTCCGATTACGTGAGCGGATCTATGATCTATTTGAGCTAGCCTACGGAGCCCGCCTTACCACCAGTTATGCCCGGGTGGGGGGTCTTATGCGGGACCTGCCCGATTCCTTCATGCCGGCAGCGCTTGATCTGCTGGATATGGCGCCTGGTACCTTCAAGGAAATAGACGGTCTGCTTACTCATAACCGCATCTGGCTGGACAGGACCAGGGGCATCGGTCCCGTCGGCCCCGAAGACGCCATCTCCTACGGCCTCACCGGGCCGATTGCGCGGGCATCCGGAGTGGACTACGACCTGCGGACAAAGGAACCCTACTCTTCCTACGAGGATTTCGACTTCGATGTCATTATAGGCAGTAACGGAGACGTCTATGACCGCTACCTCGTGCGGCTATACGAGATGCGGGAGAGTCTGAAAATCTGCCGCCAAGTTCTGGAAAAAATGCCTGGCGGCCCGGTTAATGTGGATGCCGATTCCAAGTATATCCTTCCCCCCCGGGAGGAGATGTTTGGCTCCATTGAGGGGCTAATTCACCATTTTATGATCACCATGGAGAACCAGGGATTGACACCTCCGGTGGGCGAGGCATATGTCCCAACCGAAAGTCCCAATGGCGAGTTAGGTTTCTTTATCGTCAGCGACGGCGGCCGGGAGCCTTACCGGGTTCGAACCCGTCCCCCATCATTGATCAACTACTCGGCGTTTCCCGTAATGATGGAAAATATGATGGTGTCGGATACGGTGGCGATTCTAGGCAGCCTGAACGTGATCGCCGGGGAGCTGGACCGGTGAGTTTTGCGTTCACCGCTGACCGTAAGAAGCGCTTCAACGCCCTGCTGAAGCAGTATCCGGATAAGCGGTCAGCCGCCTTACCCGCCCTGCATCTGGCCCAGGATCAAGAGGGCTACCTGACAACGGAGACCATTGAAACCCTGGCGCAGATGCTGGACATCACACCCGCGAGCCTGATGGATACGATCTCTTTCCATACCCTTTTCCATACCAAGCCGCGAGGGAAGTATCTGCTCCAGGTGTGTCAGACACTTTCCTGCAGCCTGGCCGGGGCTGATGAGATCGTAGACCACCTTTCACACAAGTACCAGGTCAAGGCGGGGGAGACGACGCCGGACGGGAAGTATACCCTTCTCAAGGTGGAGTGCCTGGGGGCCTGCGATACGGCACCCGTCGTACAGATCAACGACGATTATTACGAGAAAGTGTCCAAAGACAAGCTGAATCGAATCTTGGATAAGCTGCCGTGAGCGATTACCAGCCAATCCTGACCATGCATGCCGGCCAGCCGGGTTCGGCCACGAGGGACTATTATCTGGCAAACGGAGGCTACCGGGCAGCCCGCAGGGCGGTCCTGGATATGAACAGTGACGATATTATCCAGATGGTGAAGTACTCGAACCTTCAGGGTCGCGGAGGTGCGGGTTTTCCGGCGGGTGTGAAATGGAGTTTCGTTCCCAGAGATGACAAGCGCGCTAAATACCTGATCTGCAACGCTGATGAGGGTGAGCCGGGAACTTTTAAGGATCGGATGCTGATCAACCACAATCCACACCAGTTGATCGAGGGGATGATTATTGCCAGCAGGGCTATCGACTGTCACCTGGCCTTCATCTATATCCGAGGGGAGTTTGCCAAGGAGGCCCGGTTGCTGGAAGCGGCCGTGGAGGAGTGCCGGGCTAGCAATATCCTGGGCAAGAAAATTTTCGGTGGAAAGTATGACCTTGATATCCTGGTCTATCGGGGTGGTGGAGCCTATATCTGCGGAGAGGAAATGGCCCTCATCGAGTCTCTGGAAGGTAAGCGCGGCTGGCCCCGGATCAAGCCGCCCTTCCCGGCCATCGAAGGCTATCTGCGCTGCCCTACTATTGTGAACAATGTGGAGACGCTGTCCAACCTGCCCCATATTGTCAACAACGGTGCCGAGTGGTTCCGCGGCATCGGCGCCAGCCCCGACAGTCCGGGGCCGAAGCTCTACTGTCTCAGTGGTCACGTAAGAAAGCCCGGTGTTTACGAAGCACCCATGGGCACCAAACTAACTACCCTCATTTTTACACATGCCGGCGGGACTACTGAGGGCAAGAAGCTGAAAGCGGCTATTCCCGGTGGCAGCTCTGCTCCGGTCCTCACCGCCGACGAGATTGAAGATTTGAAAATGGATTTTCCATCGCTGACGGCAGCCGGCAGTATGCTAGGGTCGGGAGGAATCATTGTAATGGATGAAACCACCGACATGGTACAGGCTTGTTACAACCTCGCCCGCTTTTATGCTCATGAATCATGCGGCCAGTGCACTCCTTGCCGGGAGGGGACCACCTGGCTGACGAAGGTCCTCCGCCGCTTCACTCAGGGTCGGGGGAGAATGGAGGATATAGATCTGATTGGGGATATTACCGACAACATTGGCGGCCTCTGCGATTTTTCTAAAGGGAGTTTCGGTAAGACCATCTGTCCCTTCGGGGAAGCGGTGTCCTGGCCGATCAGAGCCTTTATGGACAAGTTCAGGGATGAATTTGAAGCCTACCTGCCAAAGGAGGAGGCAGCCTAGTGCCCCTGCTCAAGCTAGATGATCACGAGCTGGAAGTTCCCAAGGGTACCAAGATTCTCGATGCGGCCCTGAAAGTCGGCATTGAGATCCCCCATTACTGCTACCATCCGGCTCTATCCATAGCGGGCAGCTGCCGCATGTGCCTGGTAGAGGTGGAGGGTATGCCCAAGCTCCAGACCGCCTGTTCCACGCCGGTCAGGGAGCTGCCGCCCGAGAAAAAAATTGACGGCAGGTATGATATGGTGGTCCATACGACGACCGGGAAAGTGACTGCCGCTCGTAAGCTGGTGCTGGAGTTTCTGCTTCTAAACCATCCTCTTGACTGCCCGGTGTGCGATCAGGCCGGGGAGTGCCTGCTGCAGGATTATTCGTTCAAGTACGGGGAGGCTCACAGCCGGTTCGTCGAGGACAAACGGGTCCAGCCCGGGGAGGAATTGGGATCGGGAGTGGTTATCAATCTCAACCGCTGTATCCTGTGTACCAGGTGCGTTCGTTTCAACCGAGAGATTACGGGAACCGGTGAATTATTCGTTGAGAATCGCGGGTATCACAATAAAATCGCTGTATTTGATGGGAAGCCCCTGGATAATCCATTGGCGGGCAACGTAGCGGACATTTGTCCAGTGGGAGCGCTACTACTGAAAGACTATATCCATTCCACGCGAGTCTGGCACCTATCCCATACGCCTTCAGTCTGCACGGAGTGCAGCGCCGGCTGCAGCATAACCGTGGATGCGGCCAACGACCGGATATATCGGATCGTTAGCCGCGAAAACGAACAGGCCAACGGTCACTTCATCTGCGATACCGGCCGCTATGCCTTCCATACCTATGCGGAAGGTGTCCTCACCGAACCTCTCATGCGAGCCAAGCGGGGTTGGAAGGCACTCAGCTGGGACCTGGCGTACCGGACCGTAGCGGATCAGATAGACAGGCACGGAGGTAAAGGGGCGGTGCGCGCCCTGGCTTCACCCACTTTCCCCAACGAGAGCAGCTTCCTCCTGGGCCAGTTGATGCAGCGCCTCTCGGACAAGAGAAACGTAGCTCTCATCCCGGTGAAACGGGAAGCCGACCAGACCTTCCCAGCCGGCTTCAAGATCAGTGGCGACAAGGGCGGCAACCGCCGGGGAGCTGAGGACATGATCGGTAAGCTGGCAGCGGGCTTCAAGTCCTTTTTTAAGGACGAGGAGGGTGTCCTTCTGGTCATGGATGCCGACGGGCGGGCCGAGGTTACGGCTGATTTGAAAGGGCTTTTCGAGAGTTCCTCATTCAAAGTGGTGCTAGCCAGCAACGAGTCAAATATCACGGCTATGGCGGACCTAGTACTGCCGGTAGCAGGTCCCTTTGAGCGGGAAGGTACTGTAACCAATGACCAAGGTCTGGTGCAGTGGCTGCAGCTAGCTCTGGAGCGTAAAGGACAGGCTCGTCCTGCCTGGCTGGTGCTGGCCGAACTGGATCGACTGCTGACTGGCGAAGCGAGTCTATATACCTGTGCCGGTGATGTCACCTGGAAAATCAACCGGGCTATCTCCGCCTACAGTCAGGCCACTAGATTCAAGCTAGGCCTTAAGGGGCAGCTTCTAACGGGTACTGGATAATGGATACCTTTGACCTACTGGCAACCATAATCAAAGTAGTGATAGTATTCGTTACCATCCTGGTGACTATTATTATCTTGGGCCTTGCTGAGCGACGCGTTTCCGGCTTCATGCAGTATCGCCTGGGACCCAATCGGGTAGGTCCCTGGGGACTGCTACAGACGGTAGCCGATGGCATCAAGTTTCTGTTCAAGGAGGACATCATCCCGGATAATGTGAACAGGCCGATCTACCTCCTAGCGCCGGTGATTACCATGATTCCCGCCTTTATGACCTTCGCGGTGATTCCATTCGGGGTGCCCTTGGAGATAGCCGGGCATACAGTGAAGCTGCAGGTGGCGGATATAAACATCGGTTTACTATATATTCTGGCTCTCACGTCGGTGGGAGTGTACGGACTGGTCCTGGCCGGTTGGAGCGCGGGGAGTAAATACCCACTGTTAGGCGGCTTGCGTTCTTCGGCCCAGCTGATCAGCTACGAGCTGGCCATGGGCCTAGCCATTGTTGGCGTCATAATGGTCAGTGGCGGCCTTACCTTCAACGAGATTATCACCCACCAACAGGCTACCAGCTGGAACTTCTGGAAACAGCCCCTGGCGGCGCTGGTGTTCCTGGTGGCCATGTTTGCCGAGACCAACCGTCTCCCCTTCGACCTCACCGAGGCCGAACAGGAGCTGGTGGGGGGATACCATACCGAGTATTCCAGTTTCAAGTTCCTCATGTTCTACATGTCTGAGTACGCCAATGTGATCACCGCTTCCGGCTTTATGGTGTGCCTCTTTTTTGGCGGCTGGGATATGCCCTTCATCGACGAGAAAGCCCTAGGCCACTGGGGAGTGGTCCTCTCGGTCCTGGCCTTCGTTTCCAAGGTGGGATTTTTCCTATTCCTGTACATCTGGGTGCGATGGACTTTCCCTCGATTCCGGTATGACCAGCTGATGCGCCTGGGGTGGAAAGTCCTACTGCCGCTGGGGCTAGTGAACATATTCGCCGTGGGTTTATGGATGGCGTTAAGGGCTTGATGGCATGGGAAATGATGAGGTAATGTAATGGCCACCGTTCTACGGACCTATGAACCGAGATTCTGGGATCGTTTCTATATCCCGGCGCTTCTACAGGGGCTGTTTATCACTCTTGGTCGAATTTTCAAGCGAAAGGATACTATCCAGTATCCCGAGAGCAAGCACGTTCCCCCGGAGGGCTACCGTGGGCTGCACCGGCTGAACAGACATGAGGATGGGCGGATCAAATGTGTGGCCTGCGAGATGTGTGCCACCGCCTGCCCGGCCCAATGCATAAGTATCGAATCCTCGCCGGCTCCCTGGGAGGAGGGAGAAGAACGGTATCCCGTCAAGTTTGAGATCGACTTGCTGAGGTGCATCTACTGCGGTTTCTGCGAGATCGCCTGCCCCAAGGATGCCATCGATCTCACAGAGATCTATGACTTCAGCGATTATACCCGCGACAGCCTGGTGATCGATGAGGACGGGCTGCTGAAAGTGGGTGACATCACGCAAACCGGTAATGTATATCAGCGACACAACCGGGGCGAGAAAGTGGAGTTGCCACTGGCAAGATGACGACGATCCTGTTTTATTTATTCTCTGCTCTCTTGCTGGGTGCTGCTCTTTTTGTGGTGTTAAACCGCAATCCCATCTACAGCGTTGTAGGGCTGGTTTTCGCCTTCATGAACCTAGCGGCGATGTATTTTTTACTGGAGGCCTATTTTATTGGGGTGCTGCAGGTGTTGGTCTATGCCGGGGCCATCATGGTCCTGTTCCTGTTCGTGGTCATGCTGCTGAATGTTCAGCCGGACCGGCCCCACCCCGGTCTGATCCATCCAGACCGCTGGTGGTTCGGCATAATGGCGCTGATTTTCGTCAGCCTGTTCCTGCTGCTGATCGGGCAGGGAGTCCGGGCACTACTGACCTCCCCGGCAGAAGATGCGGCCGGGATGGGCAGCGTAGCCGATGTGGGTGAGGCCTTGTTTACCAGCTTCCTCCTGCCTTTCGAGATTGCCTCCCTGCTGCTGACAGTAGCCCTGATAGGCACGGTATTCCTGGCAAAGAAGAAAGTCTAAGTGATGGTTGTTCCCTTATACCATATCCTTGCCTTTGCCGGGCTCCTGTTCACCATCGGTGTAGTCGGCGTCCTCTTCCGGCGCAACGCTATCATAGTCTTTATGAGCGTGGAGATAATGCTCAATGCAGTGAACCTGGCCTTTGTCGCCTTTTCCCGCTACCACGGCAACGTTAACGGCCAGGTATTCGTTTTCTTCATCATGACCCTGGCGGCGGCGGAAGTAGCGGTCGGCCTGGCCATTATCGTCTCTCTCTTCCGCAACCTGCGCACCTCTGACATATCCGAAATCCGATTGATGAAACACTGATGGCCGAGACCCTATACCTTATCACCCTTTTCCCGCTGCTGGGATTCCTGATCAATGGCCTGGCGGGACGGTGGCTGTCAGAAAAGCAGAGTGGCTATATTGCCTCCCTCGCTGTTCTGGGCTCCTTTCTGGTCAGCGCCCAGCTTCTGCTTGCTTTTCTGGCGCTTCCTGCTGAAGAACGGCTCTTAACTCAGACCCTTTTCTCCTGGATTCCCGTCGGTGATCTAAACATCCAGGTGGGCTACCGATTCGATCCTTTGTCGGCAGTCATGGCCTTGGTGGTCAGCGGTGTAGGGCTGCTAATCCATATTTATTCTATAGGCTATATGCAAGGCGACCCGGGCGTCAGGCGCTACTTCTCGTTCCTGAACCTATTCACTTTCATGATGCTGAACCTGGTCCTGGCCGATAACCTGGTCCTCATGTTCCTTGGTTGGGAAGGGGTCGGCCTGTGCTCCTATCTGCTGATCGGTTTCTGGTTCGAGGATGAGGCCAAGGCCCGGGCGGGGATGAAGGCCTTTATTGTGAACCGCATCGGGGACGCGGGCTTTATCGTCGCCCTCATTCTGCTGTACCACCAGTTCGGTACACTGAGCATCAGCGAGATCGCCCAGGCGGCTCCGGGTGCTCAGATCGGGCGGGGCTTCTTTACCGCCACTACTTTGCTAATGTTCCTGGGGGCAGTAGGGAAATCAGCCCAGATACCGCTTTATGTCTGGCTGCCGGATGCCATGGCCGGTCCCACGCCTGTGTCGGCCCTGATCCACGCCGCAACCATGGTCACCGCCGGCGTATATTTGATTGCCCGCAACAGTGTACTCTTCAGCCTAGCACCGGCCACTATGTCCATAGTGGCAGTCATCGGCATAATCACGGCCTTTTTCGCCGCCACTATTGCCATCACCCAGAACGATATCAAGAAGGTTCTGGCCTACTCGACCATCAGCCAGTTGGGTTACATGTTCACCGCGGTGGGAGTAGGTGCCTTTTCCGCCGGGATCTTTCACCTGATGACCCATGCCTTTTTCAAGGGTCTCCTCTTCCTGGGAGCAGGCAGTGTAATCCACGGTCTCAAGGGTGAGCAGGACCTGAGAAGTATGGGTGGCCTGAAGGAGCAGCTACCCACAACCCACTGGACCATGCTGGTGGGGGTGATGGCAATAGCCGGCATTCCGGGGCTGTCGGGCTTTTTCAGCAAGGATGAGATTCTCTGGGCGGCTTTCAGCCGGCACGAGGGTTTCAGCTGGCTCTGGCTGGCTGGGATTGTCACTGCCGGCATCACAGCTTTCTACATGTTCCGGTTGTTCTTCCGTACATTCTACGGGAAGGCTGCGTGGCAGGAGGCGGGCTACCAGCCCCACGAGTCTCCATCCGTAATGACCATCCCCCTGGTCCTCCTGGCATTCCTCTCCATATTAGGGGGCTACGTAGGTATCCCCGCGGCGCTGGGAGGAGTCAACCAATTCCACCATTTCCTTGAGCCGGTGCTAGCCGTTTATCCCGGAGTTGGAGCAGCAGCGGTCCAGCATCCCTCGCAGGGGCTTGAATTACTACTGATGGGAGTGAGCACGGTTGTGGTTCTGGGAGGGATTTATTATGCTTACCGGGTATATGTCCAGCAGCCAACCCTAGCGGATGACCTGGCGCAGCGTATGGGGCTCCTCCATCGCCTTTCCTTCAATAAGTACTTCGTCGATGAGGCCTACCACCTGCTGATAGTACGGCCTTTCCAGGCACTGGCAGAGGGCTTGTGGAAATGGTTTGACATTCAGGTGGTGGACGGCGCCGTCAATGGCAGTGGTCACGCTATTGCCAGGATCAGCGGTGCCATCCGCCGGATTCAAAGCGGCTTGATCCAGCACTACGCTTCCATCATCCTGCTGGGTGTTATCTTCATTCTGATTTATCTATATATCGACTAATGGACTGGCTTGCGCAACATCTCCTGACCCTGATCATCTTCCTCCCCACAGTCGGAGCTGGTGTTATCCTTCTATTACGGGAAGCCCAACGGGGTCTTATCCGGCGTGTTGCCTTAGGAACGTCGCTGGTCACTTTCGTCCTCTCATATTTCATATTCAAGGGATTCGAGGCCGGTGACGCTTTCCAGTATGTTGAGCAGGTACCATGGATTCCCAATTTCGGGATCAGCTATCAGGTTGGCATCGACGGCATCAGCCTGCTGCTGGTGATGCTTACCACCTTCATTACGCCGATAACCATCCTATCGGCCTTCAATGCGGTGCGCCAGCGGGTAAAAGGATTCATGGTAGCCTTACTGGTGATGGAGACGGCGATGCTAGGGGTGTTCGCCGCCTTGGATATTTTCCTTTTCTACATTTTCTGGGAAGCCATGCTGATCCCCATGTACTTTATTATCGGGGTCTGGGGTGGGGAGAACCGGCTGTACGCCTCGATCAAGTTTGTGCTGTTCACCATGCTGGGCAGCCTCCTCATGTTAGTGGCCATTTTTGCCCTTTACAGCCAGGGCAACGCCCAGTTAGAATACTATACCACCAGCTACTTGGAGCTGACCACTCTGAAACTATCTCCTATGACCCAGACCTGGATGTTCCTGGCCTTCGCCCTGAGTTTTGCCATTAAGGTGCCCCTCTTCCCCTTCCACACCTGGCTGCCGGATGCCCATGTGGAAGCACCCACGCCCGGATCGGTCATTCTGGCCGCCATCCTACTGAAGATGGGGGGGTACGGCTTCCTGCGCTACTGCCTGCCGCTGTTCCCGGAGGCGGCCGTCCGGTTCACGCCGCTCATAGTTGTCCTTGCGGTAGTGGGGATTATTTACGGTGCCCTGATGGCTATGGTCCAGCCGGATATGAAGAAGCTGGTAGCCTATTCCAGCGTGAGCCACCTGGGATTCGTGGTGCTGGGCATTTTCGCCCTCAGCCTACAATCGGTATCCGGTGGTATCATCCAGATGGTGAACCACGGCCTCTCCACCGGTGCCTTGTTCCTACTGGTGGGTATGATCTACGAGCGGACCCACACCCGCCAGATTGCCGACTACGGCGGCCTGGCCGGCCTTATGCCCCGTTATGCAGCGGTATTCCTCATCGTGACCCTGGCCAGCATCGGCTTACCGGGATTGAACGGCTTCGTGGGTGAATTCCTGATTATCGTGGGGAGTTTCAACACCCAACCCGTCGCCGCCATTGTGGCGGTAGTGGGCGTCATCCTGTCGGCGATATACCTGTTGTGGCTGGTGCATCGCGTTTTCTTCGGTCAACCTGCTGTGGCCTTGAGTGGAATCGGGGAGACCGGCAAGGGACCGAAGCTACCGGACCTCACCAGCCGCGAGTGGGCGGTGATGCTGCCGGTTCTGGGCATGGTTATTATTCTAGGTGTATACCCGCAACCGTTTCTCAAGCGTATCGAACCATCTGTAACAACCTTAGTTAACACATACTGGCAGGCGACTGCCCCGGCAGGGATCGATCAGGCTGACGTGGAAATAATTGATGAAAATAAGGGGAATAAGTGAGCCAGATTAAACGACAGGCGGATCATCGCACGCTGAAAAGATGGGTAGGTGTGCTGCTGACAGTCTTGCTGGTACCGATCCTTGCTCTGGCTTCCAGCGAGGCGGATGGGGGAGGTGATCATTTAGGACGCATCCTGCCCCTGTGGAGCGTTATTCCGTTCATCGGCATCCTGCTCTCCATCGCTATTTTCCCCCTAGTAGCCCCCAGCTTCTGGCACCATCATTTCCCGAAGGTCTCAGCGGCATGGGCTATTATCTTCGCAGTGCCGTTTCTTATTGCATATCGGGGAGAGGCCTTCTATGAAATAGTCCATATCATCGTGGTAGACTATATCCCCTTCATTGTGGTGCTGTGGGGCCTGTTCACCGTTGGGGGCGGGATTGTGCTCCGCGGCAAGCTCGTGGGGACTCCGGCGGTGAACACTGTCCTGCTGCTAATTGGAACCCTGCTGGCCAGCTGGACGGGTACCACCGGTGCCGCCATGCTCATGATTCGGCCGGTTCTCCGGGCCAACGCCTGGCGTAAGAACAAGAAACATATCGTTATTTTCTTTATATTCCTGGTGGCAAATATCGGGGGCTCCCTCACTCCCCTGGGTGACCCGCCCCTCCTACTGGGTTTCTTCCACGGTGTGCCCTTCTTTTGGACGTTGAGACTATTCGTACCTATGGGCTTTATGGTGGTCATTCTCCTGACATTCTTTTTCCTGCTGGACAGCTATTTCCTTAAGAAAGATGGCATTGCTCCGCCTGAGACGGGCGAGCGTGAACCAATCCGGTTGGAGGGGATTCATAATTTTATCTTCCTGGGTGGCATCCTCTTCTTTGTGCTTTTAAGCGGTATGCTGGATCTTCCAGAAGTGAATATCCTGGGAGTCCATGTCCCCTGGCAGGACATCATCCGGATCTTGGGCATTATCGTCATGCTGTGGTTATCCCTCAAGACCACTCGATGGGAGCTCCGGAAAGCTAATGAATTCACCTGGTTCCCGATCCAGGAGGTGGCCTACCTGTTTGCCGGCATCTTCATTACCATCGTCCCGGCGCTGGCGATGCTGCGAGCCGGATCAGACGGTGCGCTGGCCTTCATCATCGACAGCGTTGAAGAGCGGTGGCACTACTTCTGGGTAACGGGTATCCTGAGCAGTTTCCTTGACAACGCCCCCACCTACCTTACCTTTTTCAATACCGCCCTGGGCAAGCTCCATCTAACGGAGGGGGAGGTGGGCGCTTTTCTGGCAGGCGCCACCATGGAAGGCGACCTGCTGGTTCGTCTCAAGACGTTCGAGACCTTTCTGGTGGCTATTTCCATCGGCGCCGTCTTCATGGGGGCCAATACCTACATCGGCAACGCCCCTAACTTCATGGTGCGCTCCATCGCCGAGGAGAATAAGATCCGCATGCCCAGTTTCTTCGGCTATATGTTCTGGTCGGTAGTCATCCTGGTTCCGATCTTTGTTCTTGTCACCTTTGTATTTCTGAGGTAACCGCTATGTTCAGTCATATTCTATGCGCGACAGACCTAAGTCCCCGCTCCGATGAAGCCCTGCGAGTGGC
Source organism: Fidelibacterota bacterium (assembly GCA_020354025.1). Taxonomy (GTDB): domain Bacteria; phylum Fidelibacterota; class Marinisomatia; order SCGC-AAA003-L08; family TS1B11. Next base: position 1,915,264 of record CP070638.1, read on the forward strand.
TGTCCACATGGCGGCCAAGTACGCTGCCCGGCTGACGATCCTAAACGTCCATGAGGAATTCATGGACAAGGAGGAAATGGTGATGTTGCGGGTCAGTGTTGAAAAGATGCAGGAGCGGTTCCGGGAGATTGCGCTCAAGTGTAAGCAGCAGATGGAGGAACTGGTCACAACCGTCGGAGTTGAGGACATAGAGGTGGAATACTTCATTCGGGAAGGCAAGCCTGGTGAGGTGATCCTCAAGATTGCCCAGGACATGACCGCAGAGCTACAGGAGCCCAGCTCTCCGCTTATTGTTATCGGTGCCAACGCCAAGGAGAGTCTTATGGAGCGTATCCTGGGCACGGTGGCCGAGCACGTGGTACGGCACGCCCCCTGTCCTGTACTGGTTATTCCCTATTTTATCGAGTAGACAGTCGTGAGTTGGAGCGATTTAAACAGCACCCTACCCGAACTGGCACTGGCAGTTACGGCGCTGATCCTTCTGATCCTGGAGGTCGTGAAAGAGCCGCCGCGGGCCCAGTTTGCCTGGACGGCGCTAGGAGGCATCGCTTTGGCACTGGTCCTGGAGTTTGCCCTTCCCATTGAGGGTCAGTTCTACAACGGGATGATCGCCTTGGATCACTTCTCCCGATTCCTCAACGTGATTTTCATGATTACGGCGGCAGGGGCCGTACTCATCGCCGTTCCCTACCTGCGAAAGAGCCTGGAAGAGCGAGGGGAGTATTACGCCTTGCTCCTATTCGCTACCATCGGCATGATGTTCATGGCCAAGGCTCACGACCTGACGATCCTTTTCCTGGGGTTGGAGCTGCTCTCAATCCCGTTGTACATCCTGGTGGGATTTTATCGTCACCGGGTGCGGTCTAATGAAGCAAGTCTCAAGTACCTGCTTCTGGGGGCCTTTTCCACCGGATTCTTCCTGTTCGGCATTGCTCTGCTCTACGGTAGTACCGGGGCTACCCATTATGATGCCATCAGACAGGCTATAGTTTCAGATGGTCAGCTCTCTCCGGCTATGACCCTGGCGGGTTTCGGCCTGTTGCTAGTGGGATTTGCCTTCAAGGTAGCCCTGGTGCCATTCCACATGTACGCACCTGATGTTTATGAAGGAGCCCCCACCGCCATCACCGCCTTTTTAAGCACCGGCCCCAAGGTGGCGGGATTTGCCGCCTTCCTTAAGGTTATAATCACCTCCTTTGCCGTTACTACCCAGCACTGGTGGGGGATAGTATGGGTATTGGCCGCCCTCACCATGACCGTTGGAAACGTAACCGCGATCAGGCAGGATAACCTGAAACGCATGCTAGCTTTTTCCAGCGTGGCCCACGCCGGGTACCTAGCGGTGGCGGTTTTGGTAGGTACTTATGACAGCGCTTTCGGCATGATGTTCTACCTAGCGGTTTATGCTGTTACTACCTTAGGTGCCTTCGGCGTAGTAGCGCTGATTGAGGGGGAGGAAGAAACGAGCCTGGAGATTGATGGTTACCGGGGTCTGGCGCGGCGGAGCCCTTTCCTAGCAGCCATCTTTACCCTGGCCATGGTATCACTGGCGGGATTTCCGCCCACTGCCGGTTTCCTCGGGAAGTACTTTGTCTTCAGCGCCGCGGTTGATACAGGGAATACCTGGAATATCTGGTTGGTGGTGATTGCCATCCTTAACAGCCTCATCTCGGTATACTACTATCTCCGTCCGGTGGTTGCTATGTACATGCAGGAACCCGCCGATGAAACGCCACTCCCCATGTCCCGGGTGGCCGTTCCGGTATTCCTAGTCCTGGTACTGATTGTTCTGGGCTTTGGCATCTTTCCCATGATGCTGGTAAAAAGCGGTGTCGCTGCCGCCGGGAGTTTGTTCTAACCGCAGGAACGCGGGGCACGCAGGGATGGGACTAGATTGTAAAACTCCCCCCGGGAACTATTACAAGCCACATAAACGATTCTATTGTCGGGATGAAAAAGTTCTCTGCACTCCCAGAGTTCTCGGCAGTGAGTACCGGCCATGACAAACCCAAGGCGCCGGGGACTGCTAATTGTCTACACCGGAGATGGCAAGGGCAAAACTACCGCCGCTCTGGGCACCGCCCTCCGGGCCCTGGGCTACGGCTGGAAGGTCTGCATGGTACAGTTCATTAAGGGTACCTGGAAATACGGCGAGATCAAGAGCATAGCAGAACTGGGTGATCAATTTGAGCTGCACCGTATGGGAGCCGGATTTTACAAAATACTCAATGACGACCAGCCTGAAGAGGTGCACCGCCAGGCGGCCGAGGAAGCCGTGAAACTGATTATCGAAAAGCTGCAAAGTGAAGCCTACGACCTGGTGATCGCCGATGAACTCAACGTGGCCCTGGATACGGGTCTTATAGATAAAGCGGCTTTTCGACGTATCCTTGATGCCCGGCCGGGACAGATCAACCTCATCATCACCGGACGGGGAGCTCCCGACTTTCTCATTGAAGAAGCCGATCTGGTGACGGATATGCGGCAAATCAAACACCCGCACCAGCGGGGAAACAAAGCCCAGCCCGGCATCGATTATTAAGGACGGTACCGCCGCGACCGACGATCGTCAGGCCTTCAGTTCACTTATAGACTCTTCCCAACGGCTGGAATTATTGGCTTCCGCTATGGTGGTCAAGCCTGGCATATCTTTATATGTAATATTAAATTGCACCCTATTTCTCGAACCAGGACAGATGGCAAGGAGCATTAAGATCAATTTCACTTGTATTTTCCAGGCGACGCCCTGGGATGGAACTCTCCACAGGGTTGAGGATATCTACTCAGTATGACAAGAACCTCCAACGATCCAATAATAGCTACCAGGGATCATGTGGTTGGGGAAACTGCCGACATGGAAGCGGCATGGCAGGAATTGGACCAAGCCATCCGGGCAGCCAACCGAATTCTGTTATCCACCCACGAAAATCCAGATGGTGACGGTATTGGGTCACAACTGGCTTTTTATGAACATCTTGAATCCCTGGGGAAGGAGTGTCGAATCCTTAATTATACTGAGGTGCCCACGATCTATGAATTCCTGGATCCCAATGGCTGGATTGAGGTGTATGATCCAGAGCGTGATGAGCTATGGCTGGCGGCCTGTGATCTGGCAATAGTATTCGATCTGGGCAATTTCCGCCGGCTGGAGACAGTGGGACGGGACCTGATCCGCCATAACGTGGCCACGGCTGCTATCGACCACCATCCCCAGGACAGCTTCGAGGGTCTGGAGAATGAACCGCTGTACCGATACTTAATACTGGATTATTCAGCACCATCAACAGGTACACTGGTGTGGCAATACCTACAAACCTACCGGTCCGAACCGCTTACTAATACCATGGCTGAGGCGCTCTATACCGCGTTGGTCACTGATACGGGCTCCTTCAAATATGACAATACCGACGAGCGAGCCCACCTGATGGCTATTGACCTGCTCAAAGCTGGTGTCAAGCCCTATAATATTCACCGGCAGGTGTATGAGCAGAGGGAGCATTCCCAGGTCAATCTCTTGGGAGTTCTTACAAATAATCTCCAGTATTCCGGGGATGGGCGCATAGGCTGGTGTGCTCTGACGCAGGACATGTTGGCGGGAGCCGGGGCAACCCGGAAGGATGTGGATGGTTTTTCAGATTTTATCCGAACCATAAAGGGCGTAGAAGTAGCGGTGTTATTGACAGAGGCGGACGGAGGCAAGACCAAAGTGAACCTGCGCAGCAAGGGAAACCTGGCCATAAATGATGTGGCTCAGAAGTTGGGCGGCGGCGGCCATCCTTTTGCCTCAGGTGCGTTCATTGAACAGCCTTGGGGGGAAGTGATCGAGATCCTCCTGCCATTGCTGGAAGAGAAAGTAAAAACCTTGGATAATGTCGAGGAGGGATCAATCGGTGGGAGTTAAGCCGGATATCTGGATCGAAGAGATGGCCTTGAAACATGGCATGATCGAACCTTTCGAGGCTGGCCAGGTTAGCCAAGCGACCATCTCCTACGGAGTGTCATCATACGGCTACGACCTGCGCGTAGCGGATGAATATAAAATATTTACTAACGTTAATAGCAGCATCGTCGATCCCAAACACGTTGATCCCAAATCCTTCATTGACTACAGGGGTCCCGTGTGTATCATCCCGCCCAACAGTTTTGCCCTTGCCCGCAGTGTGGAGTATTTCCGTATACCGCGTGATGTGATCACTCTTTGCGTAGGCAAATCTACTTACGCCCGCTGTGGTATTATTGTGAATGTGACCCCATTTGAACCCGAATGGGAGGGCAACGTCACCCTGGAGATTTCCAATACGACTCCACTGCCTGCCAAGATCTATTCGTTTGAGGGAATCTGCCAGGTACTCTTTTTCGAAGGTAGCGGACCCTGCCGGATTTCGTATAAAGACAAGAACGGCAAGTATCAGAAACAGATCGGCATCGCACCGGCAAGGATATGACGGAGGCAGGGTGCGGGAGATGGAAATCGTGATGGCAGAGGATACAGGGTATTGTTTCGGTGTGCGGGATGCGGTCAATATGGCGTACGAAGCAGGACGGGACTATGGTTCGGTATATATGTTAGGCGATATTGTCCACAACGAACAGGTAGTTGGTGATTTGGCAGAAGCAGGTGCCAAAGTTGTTAATTCTCTAGATGAAATTCCAGATGGCGCCCCAGTGCTATTCCGCGCTCACGGCACGCCGCTGGAGGTGTGGGAACAGGTGAAGACCAAGGGGATCAAGGTTATTGACGCCACCTGCCCCCTGGTCAGGGAGATTCATGAGGAAGTGCGGAAGATTTCCGCTGACGGCCGGCAGGTCATAATCATCGGTGATCACGGGCACGACGAGGTTATCGGCATTGCCAGTCAGGTTCCCAATCCGATCATTGTGGCAACGCCTGAGGAAGCGCAGGCTTTGCGTAAGATGAAGCGGGCAGCGGTAGTGTGCCAGTCTACGCAGATGATTGAGAATGTTCAGAACATCGTCAATATACTCATGACCAAAGTTTTTGATCTGCACTTTGTCAATACCATCTGCTTCCCCACCAAACGGAATCACGAGCAGATCAAGCATCTGGCGGTGGAATCGGACGTGATGATCATCATCGGTTCATTCACTTCCGCCAACTCAAAGCGTCTGACACAGTTGGCCATGGAGCGCAATCCTCGCTCATATCAGGTGACCTGTGCCGCTGACATCAACGAGGCATGGTTCGAGGACGCCAGAAAGGTAGGCATCTCAGCTGGTGCTTCAACGCCGGATTACCTCATCGAAGAGGCAAAGTCAAGGATAGAGGCCATTGCCGCATCGGTCCTGGCCAGGAGAGCCTGAGGCAAAAGGCAGGTGATCTCCGGTGTGGCAAGCCCGGTGGCGAAAAGTAACATGAGTGGGCATACCAGGCGGGCGGTCGGGAACGTAAATCCTGTTTCCAAGTAAAACTGGTTGTTCCCAGGCAGCATGGCCCGGGCAGGGGAGTGAAAGAATTACTACTAAGAAGTATGTGTCGTTTGTAGCTTAGTGGCAAGTCGGTAGCGACAACAATCAAGGGTAATAAGAGAATCATGGAAGAAGGATCATTCGAAGTTAAAGTAGGTCTTGCCGAGATGCTCAAGGGCGGAGTGATCATGGATGTAACCACCGCCGAGGCAGCCAAGATCGCCGAGGACGCAGGGGCGGTGGCGGTGATGGCTCTGGAGCGCATCCCCGCCGACATCCGCAAGGATGGTGGCATTGCCCGTATGTCCAATCCCGCAGTAATCCAGGCTATCCAGAAGACGGTATCCGTCCCCGTGATGGCAAAGTGCCGCATCGGGCATTTCGCTGAGGCTCAGATCCTGGAGGCGCTGGAGGTGGACTTCATCGATGAGAGTGAGGTTCTGACGCCAGCCGATGAGGAGAACCACGTTTACAAGCACGATTTCAAGGTACCCTTTGTCTGTGGTGCCCGGGACCTGGGCGAGGCTCTGCGGCGGATCGGCGAGGGTGCCGCCCTGATCCGGACTAAAGGGGAGGCAGGCTCGGGCAACATCGTAGAGGCGGTACGCCACA
>CP070638.1:1921402-2046175 GCA_020354025.1 Fidelibacterota bacterium
AAAATGATTTTAATACAATAAGGAGGACATAACGGTGAAAAAATATTCCCCGATCAATCCTCGGATTTACATGCGGGATAGAAAAAAGCTCTACCCTCTTGAAATATTTAAATAAGATACGATGACTTCCACGAGGTATTAATAGATGAGAAAAAAATGAAACATCACGATTTTTTATCTGCGGTTGCCGGCGGTGTGGCAGCTTCTGCTTTGGGTCCTGCCGTGATTTGGGCTGAAGACCAGGGCCAGTGGAAACTGGTGTCCTATAATAATGAATCCCACCAGTTTAAGGTCGGGAAAGGGGAGCGAACCGGGAACTGGGAGCATTATGATTTAGAAGCTGATCGCACGGAAATGCATAACCTGGCAGGAAAGCACCCTGAGAAAGCTGCTGAACTTTAAATTTATTTGAGAGATGGAGCAAGAAAGTGGGCATCGTTCCATGGGAGACACTCGAGGCTATCAATACCAGACTGCGGGAAAAGGAACAGGTTCTTTAGAATGAAACACTTTTATGTGCATATTATGTCTAAACGCGCGTTGCCCTTTTTATTCCTGACCTCATTATTGGGCTTAGTTGACCAGAGTCTTGCCGGAAATGGAGTTGAACCACGACTCTTTCTGCTTGATTCTAGAACACTTTTTGAGACCAAGGAAAGGGTGTATTCTGGTGATAAAGAGCTATTACCGGCCATACAGAAGTTGCGGAGTGAAGCTGATCAAGCTCTAGACTCCGGCCCATTTTCTGTGATGGACAAGCCCTTTACACCTCCAAGCGGTAACAAACATGATTATATGAGTCTGGCACCATATTGGTGGCCAAATCCGGATACAGAGGATGGACTTCCTTATATCCGAAAAGACGGCTTGGTAAATCCTGAAAGAAACAGGTACGACAAGATTCCACTTCGTGAATTGGAATTAAATGTGGTGACCCTGGCGCTAGCGTATTTCTATACCGAGCATGAGCCCTACGCTGCCCATGCGGTAAATCTGATACACTGTTGGTTTCTAGATGAAGAGACCCGTATGAATCCACATTTAGAATACGGACAAGGGATACCGGGAATAACCGAAGGTCGCGGCTCAGGTATCATCGATACCCGATCGTTTTTCAGAATTGCAGAAGTTGTTGACTTGCTTAGTGGCTCGCGAAGCTGGACGGAAAAGAACCAGAAGCAATTACAGGAATGGTTCAGTAAATATCTTGACTGGATGCTGAATAGCGAAAAAGGCAAAAAGGAGGCTGCCTCTAATAAAAATCATGGAACCTGGTTTGATGTGATCGCATCTCATCTTGCTTTCTTTGTGGGGGAAGAAGATATCGCACAGGAAATTCTAAAGGCTGTACCGGAGTGCCGGATTGCCGTTCAAATCGAGCCCGATGGTCGCCAACCATTAGAGCTTAAAAGGACCCGCTCATTTCATTACAGCGCTATGAATATCGAGGGGCTCTTTCATTTAGCCATCATGGGTGAAAATGTTGGATTAGAATTATGGAATTTCGAGACCGAAGACGGCCGCTGTTTTAAAACAGCGTTGACTTTTTTACTTCCATACGTAACTGAGGGTAGACCCTGGCCATATCAACAGGTGAGAGGATGGGAAGCGGGAGATTCTGAAATTTTACACTTTATACTACGCCTTGCTGTAAAGAAATATGGTGAACCAGAGTATGAAGCAATGATTAAGCGGTTACCTGATATTGATGTGAACTCAAGCAGACTGAATCTACTCTATCCTTTGAGGTAGATACGGGATGAAAAAGTGAAAGATAAGATGCAAAAAGATTAGTGTAAAATCCCAGTTTAGCCATAATTTAATAGGCAACATCACACCAATGATCTGAAACCAGTAAGCGGCTGAAGCCGAACTTCAGCCCGGGAGGAAAAAAATGGCTATAAAGGAAGAACTGTCAAACAAAACAACGCGCAAGGAGTTCATCAGGAAATCGACCTGTGCCGCCGCCGGCATATCCCTGGGGGTAAGTGCCATCGGTTCGCCGGCCCTGGGGTCGGTGCTGGGTGCCAACGATAAAGTCCGGGTGGGTTTCATCGGCGTGGGCAACCGGGGCACTCAGCTGATGACCCGGTTCATGGCCAACGACGATGTCGAAGTTGCGGCCCTGTCGGATGTCTATGAGCCGTATATGGATAGAGACTATTCGAAAGTCAGCGAGAAGATTCTTGCCGAGGTGGGCGACAAGGTTCCCAAGATGGGCGAGAAGTTCAGTGGGAAAGTGGGCAAGTATAAGGATTTCCGCAAGCTGCTGGATCTGAAAGACATCGATGCGGTCTGTATAGCCACGCCGGACCACTGGCACGCAATTCAGACCATTATGGCACTAGACGCGGGGAAGGATATCTACGTTGAGAAACCCCTTACTATCACTCTGTATGAGGGCCGCAGGATGATTGAGGCGGCGGCAAAAACCGATCGCATAATTCAGGTCGGTCTTAACCGCCGCGGGTCTTCCATCTATCAAAGCTTGGCGAAAATGATCCGTGACGGCAAGATCGGGAAAGTGTCGCTGGCCCGGGCCTATCGCATCAGCAATATGTACCCTGACGGTATAGGCAAGGCCAAAGGGGTAAGGCCACCGAGGGGATTTGATTGGGATATGTGGCTGGGACCCCGTGCTAAAATACCCTACCAGTACAACATCGCCCCCTACAAGTTCCGTTGGTGGAAGGACTATTCCACTCAGATGGGCAACTGGGGTGTACATTACATGGATGCTATCCGCTGGATGATGGGTGAGGAGGCGCCGACGGCCATTAGCGCCCATGGCGGCAAATATGTCCTTGACGATGACCGCACCATCCCCGACACGATGGAAGTGACCTTCGAGTTCGCCTCGGGTGCTATCATTGCTTTCGGCATTTATGAGGCCAGCGGCGGGTCCATGATCGTCGATGGTGAAATCGAGTTGCGGGGCACTAAAGGTAATCTTATTTCCAGCCAGAGCGGGTACCGGTTCGAACCTAACGAGGGTGGCCAGTTCCAGGATCGCGATGGGCTGATCAAACCGGAAGAGTACGAATTTGAATCCGACCAGAGTTACGGCGATCTGGGCATTAAAGAAGACTCTACCGCCAACCTGATCCGCAACTTCCTGGACTGCGTGAAGTCGCGGGCCAGAGATAAAGTCATGTGCGACCTGGAGACCGGTCACCGCTCCACCAGTTTCGCACACCTCGCCAATATCGCCCTCGAAGTGGGTGATCGCCTCGAGTGGGATACCAAGAATGAGCGCTTTATAAACAATGAAGCGGCGAATGAGCTGCTGCATTACGAGTACCGCAAGCCCTGGATCCTGGGATGATCGTTCTTGCCGAATCCCGCCGATGGCGGAGGAGCACGACAATTCCCGGGATTCACACCTTCTTGGAAGGATCAGACCGGACTATTGACCGTTGCTCAACCAAATGTTGAGGTTGTCATTGGATGCACCTGTGACGAAAGGCAAGTTTCTGATCCAGGGTGGTAGAGTTCAGACGATACTTTTCCTTTGAAGGAGTTGATTATGCTCAGCCGAGTTATAATCTCGCTTGTACGTATATCGTCCTTTGTCTTGTTGATCCCGGTATTATTCATGGGTTGCGAGTCATCTAGTGTGCTAAAAAAGGTGCTTATTATCCAGGACGAGCTGCCGCAGATCGAAGTCCTGGCTGAATTTCTGCGCGAACGAGGTGGTATGGAAGTGGTAGTGGTAGATCAGGAGGACTTGCCGTCTGATTTCTCGCCCTTCAGCGCTGTTATCGGTTTCATCCACGGGGACCTGAAGATACCTACGGAAAAAGCCATAATTGACTACACCCTTCGCGGTGGACGACACATCGTGCTGCATCATACCATTAGCAGCGGGAAGGCCGAGAACGAGTTCTACTTTGATTTTCTGGGGATCCGGTTGGATAATCCAGCAGAGTCCAGTGACCCTGTGGAGCCGGGCGGTGGGTATGGCTGGCGTCACGTGCCGGTGCTGACCCTGGTCAACCTGAATCCACAACACTATATCATCAACCATAAGGTCAACTGGGGCGAAGAAATCCCATACACGCCTTCCGATTTTCCCAGCGCTGAGGGATTGTATCCGTCCCTCACCCTGGAAAGCTCGGAGGTATACCTTAACCATAAGTATACTGATGGGCGGGAAAAGACTGTCCTCATGGGCCTGAAGTATTTCGATGACCGCAACCAGGTACTGTTCATGCAGGACCGGGCCGGTTGGATCAAAAGAGCCGGCAAGGGGGATATCATATATCTTCTACCTGGTCATGAACCATCCGACTATGAAAACCGAAACATATCACAGATGGTCTTGAATGCCGTAAATTGGGTTCGCCAGTCTGACGAATGACCTGGATCATAATCATATAGAAAGGCTTGTCGATGAGACCCAGTAAAAGTTCCCGCTCTACGGAGATGACTCGCGGTGAGTTTCTTACCATGATGGCCGCGACCGGGATAATCCTACCCACAACCAGGCTTGCCGGCATGACCGAAAAGTCCAGGCCCGGCAAAGGCGGCAACCTGCCTTTATGCATCTTTTCCAAGCACCTGCAATTCCTGGACTATGACGCCATGGCCGAAACCGCTGCCGAGATCGGCTTTGACGGTGTGGACCTTACCGTGCGTCCCGGTGGCCACGTGTTGCCGGAGAACGTAGAGCGCGACCTGCCGCGCGCGGTGAAAGCCGTGCGTCAGGCCGGCTTGGAGGTCAATATGATGACCAGCCGCATCACCGATCCCGATGATCCCCAAACAGTATCCATCCTAAAGACCGCAGGTCGGCTGGGCATTGGCTACTATCGCATGGGCTACTTGAAATACAAGGAAGAGCTGGGTGTGGTCCAGACTCTGGAGTCCTACAAGCCACAGTTGCGGGAACTGGCGGGGTTGAACGAGAAGTATGGCATACATGGAGCCTACCAGAACCACTCCGGTACGCGGATAGGTGGACCGGTTTGGGATGTCTGGCTGCTGATTAAGGACCTGGACCCCCGCTGGGTGGGCTGCCAGTACGATATCCGCCACGCCGTCGTCGAGGGTGGGATAAGCTGGCCGCTGGGATTGAAGCTGCTCGGCTCACACATCAAGATCACGGCAATCAAGGATTTCTACTGGGCCAAGGTCGACGGCGTCTGGAAAGTCCAGAACTGTCCGCTCGGTGAGGGGATGGTGGATTTCAAGACCTATTTCAAAATGGTTAATGAACTGCGAATTGAAGGCCCTGTATCGATACACTTTGAGTATCCCATGCCAGCCGAGAGTGAGGGGAAACTGAGTCTTGAGCAGCGCAGGCAGAAGACAGTGACTGTCATGAAAAGAGACCTGGAAACGCTCAGATCAATGCTTAAGGAAGCGGGATTGGTTACCGGCTGAATTCAGCTGGAGGGTAGCTCAGACCTCGTAGGCTCAACCGTTGGATGCTGTGACGAAGAACCGCTACAATCGGCGTGATTTCATTGTGACTGCGGCTAAAGCAGGGGTCGCCTCGGCTGCTGTCATATCCGCTCCGGGGCTACTGCTGGGTAACCGGAGAGATCAGCCACCGAATGTGATATTCATAATCTGTGACCAGATGCGCGGTGATGCCCTGAGCTGCCTAGGACACTCCAATGCCCGGACGCCCAACCTAGACCGAATGGCCGCCGGTGGAACGCTGTTTACCAACTTCTTCGCTAACAGTCCGGTCTGCATTCCTTCAAGGGTGAGTATGTTCAGTGGACTGTGGCCTCACCAGCACGGTTGCCTGACCAATGAGTCAGGCGAACTCATTCAATCCCTGGGAGGCTCGCTGTTGGGATATTTTCATGACCGTGGCTACCGGGTAGGCTGGATTGGCAAGAACCACACCTATGCCAAAGAACGCCTCCAGGAGTTGGATCTAAGCAAAATCAGGGCACGGGAGCCTTTCCGGGCTTACAGCAAATTCGTACCGCCCTATTGGCACAGCGATACTTTCTGGCCCGATGAGCAGTGCCACCCGTATCTGAACACAACAAACGCCATCGAATTTATTGGCAGCGCCAGGGCTGGTGAACCGTTCTTCCTGCATCTGAGCTATTTTGATCCCCATCCTCCGTATATGGCTTCCTCGGAGTATACCGCCCAGTACTCCTCGAAGGACATGCAGCTCCCGCCGTATGTACCTCCCGAGAAGTTGAGCGAGCGGCTAGCCGAGCACCGCCGCGCGTTGCATTATGACCGTATCGGCGATACCGACCTGACCGAGACAATGCGTTACTACTACGCTTCTATCCAGTGGGGTGTCGATTCGCAGGTAGGGCGGATCTTGGCGGCCCTGGAGGAAAAGGAGTTGGCTGGAAATACCATTGTGCTGTTTGCCTCCGACCATGGTGACTTTATGGGCGAACATCGAATGGTACGAAAGGCTATGTTCCTTTATGATTCCCTGCTGCATATACCCATGATCTGGTACGCTCCCGGGCGGGTGCAAGTCGGTGCACGTGTGAAGAACCTCGCCCAAGGGATTGACCTGTTCCCGACTTTGGTTGACCTGACAGGTGGCAGGATGGATCGCAAGTTCCCTGGGCGGTCCTTGAAACCTTACCTGGAAGGGGGGGCACAGCAGGAGTACGACTTTGCCGTTATTGCCTCGGCGGCCTATAGCGATCTACCGCTGGGCTATTTCGATGATCCCGAGCTGGCCTACAATCCTGACTCCGATGTGCCGTTCCATACCCGTGTTCAGCGGTTGACCTGGAAGGCCGAGAACCGGACTGCTATGGCTCGCACGAACGGCTGGAAACTGATACTTAGCGAAACCCGCCCACCAGAGTTGTACCACATGGCCGGGGGCTGGATCGAGCGGGAAAATGTTGCCAGCAAGCGGGAACACCGGAAAGTCCTCAAGTCGCTGGAGCAGAAAATCAGGGATGTGTGGTCGTGGTAGCCTATCCCTTAATACCCTCCAATATGAATCATCGGAGTTGCCAATGAACAAGGAAGATTATTCAACGAGTATATCCCGCCGGCAGTTCATCGTGGGAACCGGCGCGCTGGTCGGCCTATCGATGATAGGCCTGACAGGATGCAGTCAAAAGTCAAAGAAGGACCAACCGATGGCAATCAAGATAAAAGAAGTCGATTCGGATTTTGAACGGGAGCCCCTTATCCGGCCCTTTGGATTCAAGGGTGGCTACATGACCAGTATCTGGCAAACTGCCGCGCTCATGGAGAGTGAATCGGGCGCGCGTGAGATCGGGCTATGTACCCAAAACGTACTGTGGTCGGATGCCAAGGTGTTCGCAGCCCATTCCGAGGCTGGCGGCAACGCCGTAATGTACGCCCTGACCGAGCGGGCACTGCAGATCGCCAAGGGGATGTCCTTCCGAACCCCTATCGATCTGCTGGAGGAAATCATAGACGACGTTTATCAACACGGCAAGCAGATCACCGGTAATCCGAACCTGCGAAAAACCTTTGCACTCAACGCCCTGGTGGGCTTCGACAATGCCGCCTGGCTGCTGTACGCCAGAGAGAACGGCATTGGCAATTTCGACGACATGGTTCCGGCGGCATACCGGCCAGCCCTCTCGCACCACCACCAGCAGGTGGCCAGCATCCCCCTAATGGCCTATGCCATACCGATCAGTGAGATCAAGGAGGCGGCCGAGCAGGGCTACTTCTTCATGAAGATCAAGATCGGTCAGCCGGGGACACAGGAGGAAATGCTGGAGAAGGATAAAGCCCGCCTGTCGGCCATCCACCAGGCCATCGGACACCTGGAAACCAGCCATACCAGTGATGGCAAGCTGCCATACTATTTCGATGCCAATGGTCGGTACGAGCAGAAGGAGACCCTGCTGCGGCTGCTGGATCACGCTCGTAAGATCGGTGCCTTTGACCAGATCGCCGTGATCGAGGAGCCTTTTCCTGAGGAACTAGAAGAAGATGTGAGCGACATTGGGGTGCGGATAGCCGCCGACGAAAGCGCCCACACCGACGAGGACGCCGCCAAGCGCATCGAGATGGGGTACCAGGCCATTGCTCTGAAAGCGATTGCCAAGACGCTGAGCATGACTATGAAGATCGCCCAGTTGGCCCACGAGCACAATGTACCCTGCTTCTGCGCCGACCTGACGGTCAATCCAATCCTGGTGGATTGGAATAAAAATGTGGCAGCCAGGCTGGCACCCTTCCCGGAACTGGGCCTGGGCTTGCTGGAAACCAACGGCCATCAGAACTACAGTAATTGGCCTACTATGGTGAGCTACCACCCCTGCGCCGGGGCTTCATGGGCCCAGACGGTAGATGGCGTGTTCAACCTGAACCGGGATTTCTACGACCGCAGCGGGGGGATATTCCTACCCTCCAAGCACTACCAGGAAATGTTCAAGCACTGATCGCAAGAGGCCGGGGCCTTGGGGCTCGGGACTTGGGATCAAGAGTTTGAGGCACAGCGAGTCCCTCGTCAATGCGGGCACAATGTACATCAGACTTCGGGACATACACCTTACCCGGCCTGTAGCAAGGGCTGCTCCCAGCTGTAAGTTCGCAGTTGTAATTCTTACGGAGTGTTGTGAACCGTGGAAATCCGAGTCAAAGTAAATAAAACCGCGGTTTTAGTGAGCGATGTCTACGTCAGGTGTCTGGATATTCATAGGAGGTTAAATGTTGCGTCGTAACCATGGTCGATGCTTTCCTATTTTAGCCATAATTGCCATTTTTATCGCGGGCTGCCAGTCTCCCGGCACTGCCGGGGGAGATGCCAGGGAGAAGTCGATCCCCAAAAAGGTCATCAAGCTGTCCCACAGCCATCAGGCCGACTTCACCTCCGAGCTCCAGCTGGCGGCCTGGATCTTCCAGCAATGGATTCATGATCATTCGGACGACCTGGAGGTCAAGATCTACGCCGCTAACGCTCTGGGTCAGGAACGGGAGGTCTATGAAGGTATGCAGCTTGGTTCGGGGGCCAGCTGCGTGGTAAGCGGCACCGCTATCCTGAACAATTTTACACCCCGGATCGGTGTACTCGACCTGCCCTTTTTGTGGAGGGATTACGACCACGTGTACAAGGTGCTCGATGGCGAAGTCGGTGATACCCTGGCCTGGGAGCTGGAGCAGGCCGGTTTCAAGGTACTCGGCTGGCTGAATAGCTGGGGTTACCGCAACGTTGTCACTTCCAATAAGGAGATCAAAACGGCGCAGGATCTCAAAGGCCTCAAGATCCGCACGATACAGACCCCGGTATACCTTGCCGCCCTGAATGCAATGGGCGTAAATGCTACCCCCATGGCTTTTGGGGAGGTCTATACTGGTATGCAGACGGGTGTCCTTGATGGTTTCGAGCATAACGCCACCGTTATCTGGGCTAACAAGTTTTACGAAGTGGGAAATTACATAACCCTGACACGGCACCTGTTAGGTCCCGTGGTTTTTATCTTTTCGAAGAAGGCCTGGGACAGACTCAGTGATAATGATAAAGAGGTCATCCAAGAGGCGGTCACGATGGCGCGTGATGTGGAGAGAGGCCTGACTTCTATCAGGGAAAGGGAGGCCTTCAGGAAGCTCCAAGAACACGGGGTGATTATCAATGAAATTGATACCCGGTCATTTGCAGAGCGCGCTGTAGAGCTCCAGAACAACCTAGCCGAAGAGATGGGTGCGCTTGATCTGCTGGAAAGGATCAGAGCAGCGGGACAAGATTAGCTTTTGGGAAATACATAGTCATAATGGCAATTCTTCCAAGGCGAGTTGTGTCCTAAGTCTACTTTGTTCCCAGATGGCAGCAAGTATGTATATAAAATGATTAAAAGAGTATTGGCACATATCGATCGTGGCATGGAGCTGTTCATCGCGGTCATCTTTCTATTGATGGTTCTTGCTGGCGGGCTGCAGGTCTTTAATCGGTTTGTACTCAATCAGTCTCTGAGCTGGAGCGAGGAGTTACAGATCTATTCACACATCTGGCTGATTTTCCTGACCATCCCCGTGGCATATAATCGAGGCTCCCACATCGGCATGATGATTCTTTTCGATAAACTTAATCCTCGTGCGCAGCTTATTCTAAGCGTCATCACGGACATCCTCTGGCTGGTTCTGGCCACTACCATACTGCTTTATACTGACGCTATCATGGCCGTAGCAAAGAACCAGTACAGCGCCGGCCTGGGGCTGCGGATGGACCGGATCTACTTTGGAATGATGATCAGTGCCAGTTATTTAGCCCTGATCACAGTGCGTAAGCTCTCGAGTCGTATAGCCATGATTATACCCGGTGATGAGGAATAAAGGTCTATGCTGATCGGCCTTTTCGTTGCCTTACTATTGTTAATATTCCTCGGTACGCCCGTACTGCTGGCCATCGGCGTGGTAGCCCTGCTGGGTATCTTGATCACACCCGATCTGGTACTGGCCATGTTTCCCCAGAAGATGTTCACTATGCTCGATTCCTTCAGTCTACTGGCGATGCCTTATTTTATCCTGGCCGGTGAGCTGATGGCTAGGGGCGGCCTGAGCAGGAAACTGGTGCAGTTCGGCGAAACCGTTGTCGGACATCTGCGCGGGGGATTGGGACACGCCTCCATCTTTTCCTGTATGATATTTGCTAACGTGTCTGGTTCGGCATCTGCCGCCACTTCGGCAATCGGGTCAATACTGCTGCCATCTATGAAGGAACGAGGCTACAAGCCGGGATTCTCTGCCTCGCTGCTAGCGACCTCCGGCATTATCGGCTCCATAATACCACCAAGCATGGTCATGATTGTTTATGGCGCCATGGCCGGAGTCTCGATAGGGGGATTATTCCTGGCAGGCATCCTCCCCGGTCTGCTTATCGTAGCCGTGCTAATGGTCGTGGTCTACGGTCACTCGTTTTTACCAGACTTTCCGGAATTGCGTCGTACTGTAGGTCGATTCAATCTGGCAGTGATTATCAAATCGATCCCAAAAGTCTGGGTCGCCCTGCTGGCACCGGTGATCATACTAGGAGGCATCCTCGGCGGTATATTCACGGCTACCGAAGCTGGAGTGGTGGCCTGTATCTACTCCTTTCTGGTCTCCTTTTTCATCTACCGCTCGATGCGCCTGAGAGATCTGCCGCGAATCCTAGCCAGGGCTGCCATCACCACGACGATGGTTGTAGGCATTATCTCCGTTGCGGGGGCTTTTGGCTGGCTGTTGGCATACCTGGATTTCAACGAGATCATGCTCCAATTTATTCTGGGCATATCCAACCAGCCGATGGTGGTTCTGCTCATTCTAGTAGCCTCCATGATGGTCATGACCATGTTTGTCGAATCCCTGGCCATACTCATTATCATGGTACCGGTGATCATATATATCAGTAACGCTTTTGGATTTGATCCGTATCATTTTGGTATGGTAATGGTGATGGCGACACAGATCGGCGCTACAACGCCGCCGGTCGCTGTAGGGCTGTTTGTAGCCACCAGTATTGCGGGCACTTCCTATGATCAGACACTGCGCTATTGTCTGCCATTCGTGCTTGCTCTGATCGTTGTTATGATCCTGGTTATCTTTTTCCCTTGGCTCAGTAACTGGATTCCGCACTACTATCTGGGTTGAACTGGAATGATCGGCAGCACGGACGAGCCTTAGAAGGTCTTCCAGGTGCTCTTGCCCCCCAGTGCGCGCTGGGCTACGTCACAGGCGACATCATAGCCCCCATCGCTGTTGGTGAGCACCACTACTCCCATACCCAGCTCTGGATAAACCGCCATCAGGCTGCGATAGCCGAAGGTGATCCCGTTCTGCCAGAGGGCATCACCCTGGGCGCTGTGCTGGATTCCGGGGCCCAATCCCCACGAGAAGTTGTCATCGATTGGCGTCTGCGGAGTGCGGATCTGCTCGGCCATTTCCGGGCTCAGGTACTGCGGTTGGGACAGTTCGATGAGCAGCCGCGCCAGGTCGGGGGCGGAGCTTCGCAGTGAGCCTACGGCACCGGGCTTAGGAGAAATAAACCGCGGCTTCGGACCGCTTATCATCATCGCAAGCTGGATCAGCACCAGTGCTGCTATTGTTATCAATACGGCACAGATTAAGAAGCGGTAGAGGCCACTCCCACGCCATCTGGAAAACAGCCGTAACAGGGTCTGCCGTCCAATCAGGATCACCAAGGCCAGGACGGCTGCGAATCCAAGTCCTGCCAGCGTGATCAACAGTACGAAGTTTGGCAAAGGCGGGCCCATTATCCAGACGAGGAGCAAGATTGCCAGCAATCCCGCCGCCACCAGTACCAGAGCCCATTGGTTGACCGACACCCGCCAGCGACCAGTCCGGATACGGAGGATCATCACCAACACGATCATGATCACCACCAGTGCCATGACAAAAGGCATCAGGAATAAGAGCAGGGGAATACCGTAGCCCAGGTGGCCGTTGGCCAGGTGGGACCGGATATCAGGGGTGGTCACGAAGCTGCTGGCCGTCATTCCCAGGGGCTCCAGCGCTAATTCCCGGGCGGCCGTCTCCAGCGACTGACCTGTCACCTGTTCCACTGCAGCTTGGATATACTGCGCGCCGATACCCGAATACAGGAATCCAGTTCCGGGTTCAAACTGCAAGCTCTTATCCATGGGCAAAAGGTTGTCACTCAGCCCCGAGCTGTGCCCGGCCAGGTGGCGCAGGGTGATCTTATCCCCCCATTCCGATGGCGGCAGCCACGGTTCGTCAAGTTGGCCGATTAGGGGCTCATCCAGAGCCAATTGGCCCTGCTCCACCAACCGCAGCGCGACATAGGCCGTTACTACCTTACTAATGGAGGCTACCTCGAAAGCTGTCTCAGGTGTCACTGGCCGACCGGTCCACTGGTTGGCCACCCCGAAACCCTCCGACCACACCACCTTTCCTTCCCGCACCAGCGCAATGGACAGGCCGGGTACATGGTCATCCGCCATGCGAGCGGGGATATAGTCGCGCAGGTCCGCCACCACTGCATCCAACGGTTCAATGTGGCGCAAGAGCGGCTCAGGTGTGTCCTGACCGAATGCATAGGTGAATGGAATGAACAAAAAGACTGTACGACTGATAAACGGGACGATTCGAGAGACGCGAGAGTACATGATTTCCTCTTGGATAGATGTTGTATTCGGAATGCTATTCAATGGTTTTTTTTATACCCGGTGGGTGTAATTGCCGCTCTCATTCTACCCCTCACACCAAGGTGAGGGGATGACACACGCTGTCTGGAGTGAGGTCAATCAATCAACCTCAGCCAATCATATTAGCGCATTACAGCACCTGGCTGCCCCAGGAATCCCTGATCTGGTTCCAGGCTAGGATGTTCGGCTTTGAGAAGTTCCGCCTGACGTCTTTAATACCTGTGCCCCTAACCTCGATTTCACTCAGGCTTGTCGGTCCCATCCCAATATCACTTGCCAGGGCAAAGGTAGGAATTTCGTCCATCTCAAATCCCATGACGCTGGCAGCAACCATGTCCGTGGCCAGCGGATTCGTGCCGGCTATGATCACGTTCATCGGCACCAGAGTTCCTGCGGAGGGGCCATCACCCTCCATGGCCATCGAACCGTCCACAACGACCAGTCCGAGTTTGTTCACCCGCACCATATCGATCGTCTCAAAGGCGACCCCTGGTGATTCGCGGTCGGTAGCCTGGTCGTGTACACATGCTCTAACGGAGCAATAGGCTGTTCCCGGATAAAGACCGATGAGGTTTTTCATTCCCAAAGTCACTGTTGCCAGTACGTGGGTCTTCATCATCGGTACTGAACAGAGTAGATCGATGTCCTGGAGGGATTGATGCAATGTAATCCGGTCAAAGGCGAAGGCATTGGGCACCGCTACATCCACCATCTCACCTGAGTGGAGATTGATGAGCGGAATTCCCAGCGCTTCAGCCAGTTCGGTATAGCCTAGCTCGTCAAAGACGAACTGCTGCATGCCATCCAGGATCTCCCGGTTCGTCGTCCGATAGTCAACTCCCTGCTTCCTGTTAAATCCTTCGCCTGAGGCTGAGCCTTCACCGATCAGGACCTCCTTACCGGAATTGATCATCAGCTGGGCCAGAGCCCTGGTGATTTCCGGCTTGGTAGTGAATACCGGACTCTCCGCCACCAGATTGGGTTTGAGCATTATCCGTTCTTTGCCATTAGCGACACTACCGATGCCTCCAAGGAGGTCTATGGCTTCTTCTACCGCATACCCGATATTGCCGTTTTTTATCCTGGCGATACTGACTGTGTACTTTTTCTCACTGGAGGGTCCTGTAAGAGAGCAGGCCACCGACTGCAGGGCGAGCGGCGCAACCGCGACGCCTGCCGTTGCCTTCAGACTCAGCTCGATAAAGTTCTTTCTAGAGCGGATTTTTTCCATGAATTTGAGATTTTCGGGCATGTTTACCTCTTTAAAGTAGTGTGATTGTGGCATAAAAAACTATACGGTAAATTTCATTATTCCAAGGTTTAATCACCGCCTCATCATAAGTGGCTATGCTAGGTCACCGCCCGGATCTCGTCCAACTTTTCTGGAGAGATAACCTTCTCGATGAGCTTGATAGCAGGGATGACGCTGTCTGTCAATGTCACCCAGGTAGCCACAATCGTCCTGATACATCTCGGCCTTTCATTCCAATCGGCTCATCAGGCGATTTTTTTATATACGCCGGCTAGGGGATGGGGATAATATCGGATTATTATATGGCGATAAATTATGGATAAACGCGAATGACCGAGCCTGCAGTCCTGCGCATCGGAGTAGACGTGGGTGGTACGAAGATCGAAGCCATTGCGCTTGACGACCGCGGGCGGGAGCTAACGCGGCGGCGGGTACCTACGCCCCGGGATGACTATGAGGCTACCATCCGGATTGTAGTGGACCTAGTGCAGGCTATTGAAGCGGAGTTGAACACCACGGGGACGGTAGGGGTGGGCATTCCCGGGGTAGTCTCCCCCGATACCGGCCTGGTGAAGAACGCAAACTCTGTATGGCTGATAGGGCATCCCCTCGACAAGGACCTTGAGAAGGCGCTGGAACGGTCTGTGCGGGTAGCCAATGACGCCAACTGCTTCGCCTTGTCTGAGGCGGTGGATGGAGCTGCCGCTGGGGCTGAGGTGGTATTCGGCGTGATCCTGGGTACGGGCGTCGGTGGAGGGGTGGTCATAGGCCGGAAGGCGGTGGTGGGAGCCAATGCCATTGGCGGGGAATGGGGGCACAATGCTCTACCCTGGCCGCGTGATGATGAGCGACCTGGACCTGACTGCTACTGCGGTCTGCGGGGGTGTATCGAGACTTTCCTGTCGGGCCCTGCTCTGGCGCGGCAATACCGTGAAGTGGTGGGTACTACCGCGGAGGGGCCGGAGATCCTCGCCAAGGCCAGCGCCGGTGATGCGGTGGCTGAGGACTTACTCAAGCGCTACGATGACCGCCTGGCCCGGGCACTGGCCAGTATCATCAACGTGGTGGATCCCCACGTTATCGTGCTGGGCGGGGGCTTATCCAACATGGACCGACTGGTGGATAACGTACCCGGGTTGTGGGACCAGTACGTGTTCTCCGATCAAGTGAACACGGTGCTCAGGTCGGCAGTACACGGGGATTCCAGCGGCGTGCGGGGGGCGGCCTGGCTGTGGCCATCTATAACGGAGTAGAATCATGTGATCAGAGTCACATATATAGGGCGTGATGGTTAAGATTGCCTGGGAAAGGCCGATATTGGATATGTCCAAGCATTTACCGGAACATGGAGAAAAATGTGGTGACTCCTTCCCTCGAAATAGCCTATGCTGGAATGAAAGCCAGTCTTGACCAGCTCCAGTGTATTGGAGAGCAGATGGCCCACCTCGTATCCGGGAACGATCCGACAAGCGATGTCGTGGAGCTGATCACTGGGCAGCATACCTTTGATGCCAATGCGGCAGTAGCCCGCTCCTCCGACGAGGTAGTGGGCTCGATCATCGATCTGACCGTCTAGCCACTAGCTGCCCGCCCGAAAATTTCATCTGCCGGGACTACCGGCTATTCCCGTACGGCCTTATCCTTTCGATAATCGGCAGAGAGAGCTGCCAACAGTAAGCCTAATGCGCTAAATTCGCTTCACTGGAAAGTGTTAGTCGGTTATGAGCATACGCATCAAGTCAGTTGATCCCGAGAGCCTGGGGGCCTACCTGGGTCTTAAGCCCGGGGATCGTCTCCTCAAGATCAACGGGCATAGGGTACGAGACCACCTGGACTACAGGTTCGCTATCGCGGAGTCGTCGCCGGAGCTGGAACTGGAGATCGATGGTCGCCGGGAGGTAGTGGTCCTGGATAAGGACGAGTACGTCGATCTGGGAGTTGATCTGGAGGATTTTACCATCCGTCGCTGCGCCAACGACTGCGTATTCTGCTTTGTAGACCAGAATCCCCCTGGTCTTCGCGAGAGCCTCTACTTCCACGACGGGGACTACCGTCTCAGCTTCCTTTATGGAAACTACATCACCATGACCAACATGGGCAACCGGGATCTTGAGCGCATCGTGGAGCAGCGCCTGTCACCCCTATATGTCTCGGTGCACGCAACCGAATCGGAGCTGCGACGTAAGTTGTTTCTATATAATAAAGATGATCATCTACTGGAAAAGATGCGATATCTGGTAGAAAACGGAATTGTTCTGCACGGCCAGGTAGTGCTTTGCCCCGGCTTGAATGATGGCCCTCACCTGCACCGGACACTGGACGACCTGCTGCCCCTAACTCCTGGTCTTCGGTCTCTGGTCATAGTCCCGGTGGGTATTACAGCTCATCGAAAGGATCTGGCGGTGATTCCTCCCGTAACGTCGGAGCTTGCCCGGGCTTTTCTTGAGGAGTATACCGAATTGGACCGGACCTATCGCCACGCCGATGGCAGCCGGTTCGTGCTGCTGAGTGATGAATGGTACCTGCTGGCTGGGCGGGAGGTGCCGGCTGTGTCCTATTATGAAGACCTGGCCATCGAGGAAAACGGTGTGGGACAGGTGCGGGTATTCCTGGACCGCTTCCAGATCGAGCAGGAGCAGCTCCCTGAGGCGGTTGATCAGCAGACCCATTTCACCATTGCTACCGGGATTCTGACCGAGGCTATTTTCCGCGAGTGGATCCTGCCGCGGCTGAATGCCATCGATAATCTCACGGTGGACTTGCAGGCGGTTCGCAGTAGCCTTTTCGGTGAGTCAGTTACGGTAGCGGGATTGCTGGCAGGCAGGGATTTTATTACCCAGTTGTCAAATAATCCTCCGGTCGGCGGATTAGGCAGTGCTGTCTGGACCACCAGCCGTATAATGAATAGTAGCGGTGAACTCACCCTCGATGATATGACGCTGCCGCAGATTGGCCGCCAGTTGGGAGTTCCTCTGAACGTGGCGGGGGACAGCATACTAGAAATTTTCCAACGGGGTATCCGTGGCTAGGCCGACAATAGCTATCCTGGGTCGTCCTAATGTGGGCAAATCCACCCTATTCAACCGCCTGGTGGGCCGACGACAGGCGATTGTGGATGAAACTGCTGGTGTAACGCGGGACCGGATCTATGGTACAATCCAGTGGGCTGGTCACGGTTTCCACTTGATCGATACCGGCGGCTATCTAGCGGGCAGCGGGGATATACTGGAAGCCACCATCCGAAGGCAAGCGGAGTTGGCTGGTGAAGAAGCCAACCTGATCCTATTCATGGTTGACAGCCAAGCGGGGATTGTACCCGACGACCGCTACCTGGCTGACCAGCTCAGGAAGCTGGATAAGCCGGTGCTGTTGGTGGTCAACAAGGTAGACGATGTGGCTCACGAAACCCGGATTGCGGAGTTCTATGAGCTTGGCCTGGGCGAGCCCCTGCTCATTGGTGCTATCGCTGGTCGGGGAGTGGGGGATCTGCTGGATGCTGCTGTGGGGAAATTGAGCGGGTCCTGGAGGGAGGAGGAAATCCTGACCGAAACCGTCGGTCTGGCAATTGTGGGAGTGCCCAATACGGGGAAATCGTCTTTCCTTAATGCAATATTGAAGGAAGATAAAGCCATCGTAACCCCGATCCCTGGTACAACCCGCGATTCAATTGATTCATTTATACGCTACATGGGACACACGCTGCGCCTGATAGACACGGCGGGTCTTAGGCGCAAGGCCAGGATTAGCAATGTTATCGAGTATTACAGTACAGTCCGTACCCTGCGTTCGATCGATGAGTGCCATGTTGCTATCGTTATAATTGATGCCGAAAGGGGATTTCATACGCAGGACCGCCAGATCATGAGCCGGGTAATGGACCAGGGCAAGGGACTGGTGGCGGTGGTGAATAAATGGGACGTCATCAAGAAGGATACGGAGACCATGGGGGATTGGACCACCTCCATGCGGGCTTCGTACAAGCCGCTGGAATACGTCCCGCTAGTGTTTATCTCCGTGCATCATAACCAGCGAGTCTGGAAAACCTTGAAGGTGGCCCTGGAGGTATATGAACAGTCCACCCGGCAGATCTCGACCTCGGAGCTGAACAGATTTCTGGAGGAAGCGGTCGGATACCAGCCTCCCCCTGCAGTCCAGGGCAAGCGCATTCAGATCAAGTATGCCGCGCAGGTACATCGCCAGCCGCCGCTGTTCGCCTTTTTCTGCAACTATCCGCGCCTGATCCCCGTCTCCTACCGCCGGTACTTGGAGAACCGGCTGCGGGAAAGGTTTGGCTTTGATGGAGTTCCGGTTAAACTATCTTTCCGGCAGAAGTAGATGCGTATCTGGATAGTCATGGTGATAATGGTAGCGGCTCTTGCTGGACAAGCGGCTCAGGATAGGCCTATCAAGTGCGGCTGGAGCGCTCAGCCACACGCTCTGTCGGCCAGAATCGATGTCCTTTTTGGAAGGCCCAAGCGGCAAATGACATACATCTCTCCCAAGGGTGCCTTTGCGGTCCATTACGATACGACCGGTCTGCACAGTCCGGTCTTGGATTCCTCTCAACCCGATGGCACTCCTGACTGGGTCGTAGAGGTGGCGGCAGCCCTGGACTCTGTCAGGAACCTGCTGCTGGTGCTGGGCTTTGATGCCGCTCCTACCGATGATGATGGTGTCTATGACGTCTACCTTGAGGAATACAACGGTGATACCTATGGGATTACGGATTGGGATAGCACTGATGCATATGGCAGAATCATCAGCTACATGCGAATGGACAACGATTTCGCCGGGGATGAACATTACTATACTCATGGGATTGAAGCGGCTCGTATCACCGCTGCCCATGAATATTTCCACGCGGTGCAGCTGGCGTACGGCTGGCGGTACGCAGACGAATTTTTCTACGAACTCTCATCTACCTGGTTCGAGGACATTGCCTATCCAGACGTAAATGACTGGGTGTTCTGGTTTAAAGGGGGAAACAATCCCTTTGGCAAGACGCCCACACAGCCGATGGCCAGGACAAACGGATACTCCATCGCGATTTTTGGTCACTACCTTACACATATTCCCGGCACTTACGAGCCCGAGATAATGCGGCAGGCATGGGAACGTTTCAAGTCAACCAGTGCGACCGCTGCGATTGAGGAGAGCCTGGATTTCTATAATGCCAGTCTCACAATTGCGTGGACTGACTTTGTGGCGCGGCTGTTTCTCAATGGTCGCGCGTTAGAATCACCAGAACTATATTTTTATAATGATCAGGATTTGCTTGATGCGCCCGAGTCTGGAGCGGTTAAAATCGTGATTGACGGTCTCAGCCTGCCTTTCTACAACCTACGTCCGGGTGCGGCAGGCATTCAAGTCCTGGAGCTGGCGAGTCCTGCTAATCTCGAGCTGCAAGTATGGTCCACGGCTTCGACGTACTGTGGACGGGTGGTAGTCGACAGGGATGGGAATTACCTCACATTCCATAATCTCACTTCTAGTACCTGGCGCGCAGCAGGGCTCAGCAGCCTTTCTGAGGTAGTCGTGGTCGTGGGGGGTGATCGAGACAGCGTGATCGTGAATGCCTCCGCTTCAGATACTCTCACCAACCTGGCCTTCAGTTTGGATTATCTCGCACCTAATCCGCTAATGCTTGAAAAACCCACGCACCGGGAAATTACCCTGGGATACACGGTGGGAGAGGCACTTACCAAGGGGGATCACAGCATTGTTATCTATAACCTATTGGGGCAGGAACTCTATCGCCAGCAAACCACTCGCAGCGTGGGGGAGGGATCGCATACACTGTATCTGTCCACGCTGCCGTTTCTCACTTGGCCGAGCGGTGTCTATATTCTGAGCCTAACCGTTGGCAAGCGTAGTCCTTTTACCCGCACCTTTACCCTTTTACGCTAGTGGGAAAATCATACACCATCACTAGATCTACTCCACAGGCAGAACACCGCGTGCGGGGATCGCGCTTCATTTCCCGCACTCAACCTGCCTCCAGCCAAGAGGAGGTACGGGAAATCCTGCGACAGGTGCGGGAGTTAATCCCAGACGCGACTCACAACTGCTACGCCTATCGCTTGATGCAGCAAGGAGATGATCTGGAGGAATACGCCATCGACGCCGGTGAGCCGAGTGGTTCGGCTGGAATACCTATGCTCCATGCTCTCCGGCAGCTCGGCCTGGTGGACGTAGTAGCCTGGGTAGGGCGTTACTTCGGTGGTACCAAGCTGGGAATCTCGGGGCTGATGACGGCCTATGCCCGGGCGATACGAATGAGCCTCGAGGGAATAACTCCGGTACCGTGGGTGGCGATGGTGGATGTTCATGTTGTCCTGCCGTATACCCTGGCAGACCGGGTCAAGAGTGAGCTACAAAGGATTGAGGGTATTGTCCTTACAGAAGAGTATTCCCAGCAGGTAGCACTTGGGTTGGAGGTGCCTCGACATGCAGCCCGGGATTTCGTTAGTCGGATGAGGGAGTGGAGCCGGGGGGGCATTCAAGCCACGTCCAGTGCGATTGATTTCGGCACTGAACATGCTTAATTTAGCACACCTCAGTTGCGGGGTGGAGCAGTCCGGTAGCTCGTCGGGCTCATAACCCGAAGGTCGTAGGTTCGAATCCTACCCCCGCTACTCTCGATAAGCCCTCTTTTCCGTCGAGAAACGAGGGTTTTTTACATTTTGCCGAGTTTAGTCTAATGCAGTCTAATGTGGCCTGATAGCGCATATTTAGCCACGTTTTAGTCACGTTGGTCTCATAAGATGTTGTTATTATTAATCTACCATCGGGCTCATAACCCGAAGGTCGCAGGTTCGAGCTGAAGTCCCGGCGGTGTCGGGACGGAGACCGGTGGAGCGCAGCGACATCAATCCTACTCCCGCTACGAAAACCTCAGCATCTGCTGAGGTTTTTTCATATTATAGAGAGTGGGTAAGAATCAAAAGGGTGGTGGGGTGGGGAACACCTGGCGCAATTAGCAATGGTGGGAGGAAGTTTGCTACCACCTATTATTCAAGTACAAATATTCGAGCAGTATTTCGAGGAGAAAAAAGGCTATAATACTAGACCGACTTTGATGGAACCAACTTATGTATATCAAGCGGCAGACGGTTCAGATTTGACATCAGATTGGCCAGTCCCCATTCTTTGGGCCGTTTTCAAAGTTGGGACTTTCGGTTTCTGAGGGTCCCCCCCCAAATGGGTCCAGACCCTTTTGGACACTTGAAGCTTGATAGTAAGAAGGACACTCCCTATTTCCAAGGTTTATATCACGGAATCCCGCCATCGGCGGGGCCTCATTTTAAGCGTCTTCCGCTTGATTTACTCCCGGCCATTCCACCAAGGCCAGTTGTTTCTTCAGGAAATCAATCATGCGAACACCACTGGATATCAACAGGGTAGAAAACCGTGGGACTATAATTGATCTAAATCGGCTATCCCCCCGCGCCCCGCCAGCCTACCTCGTCGGTGTGCAGCCGAGTATGGGGCCTATGCCTTTGGCCGGCACCGCTGTATCCACCACCTGGGCCAGGTGGGCCAGGGAGCCGGTAGCCAGGCGGGCGACACTATGGTAAAATGGCAAATCGAACTTGTCGATGGTATCAGCTTGCGTATGGAGCAGGTCCTCATAGTACGCCGTAGACACTTGGTTGAGCCCGACAGCGCCATAATCATATTGCCAGAATGAGGCGAAGTCGAGTTGAGGGCTATCGTGCGTTTCAAGCAGGTTCAAGCCCAGGCCGAAACGTTCATTCACGTACTGAATAATGTCGGCCATATAATCTGAATTCCTTACCGCAGAACTGTGCAGCATGAGATTCTTGGTGCCCTGCTGGCTCCAAGCGATCATGTCCAAATCGATCACTCCGGCGATGTGCAACCCGCACGACCGCGCTTGTCGGGCAAAGCCTTTACTGCCCCGGCGGCCGTATTCGCCCATGTCCCATAACGCATAAAATATCGTATAGCGCGTTTGGTACTGGCTCAGAATCCTGGCGGCCTCCACCACCGCTGCCACACCGCTGGCATTATCGTTGGCCCCGGGCGAGGATCGGTTTGCCGGCAGGCAATCGTAATGGGCACTGACGATATAGATCGAGTCTGGAAACTCGACGCCCGGTTGAATGGCATACGGGTTGTTGCCCTTCTCCATATAGTTCTGCATGTTTGCCAGCAGACCGAAACCCTCCAACCTCTCGCGCAGCCATTTACCAGCTAGTAAGGCGCCGAAAAATTCCCAATAGCGGGCGTGGATAACCGATGAGGTGCCATCGATCATAATCCACTCGGTGCCCAGCAGCTGTCCCACAGTTCGCAGCAACGAATCAAGTTTGACGGCGGCGATAATGTCGTCAAACACTGTCGTGTCGCTGGCACTCACGAATACCTTGACCGTCTGGCTGACCTGGCCGCCTTGGCCGTCGTTGGCCGTGACCATGAAGGGGGTATTGCCCGTAACGGTGGGCACGCCAGAAACGGTGTTACCCTCGGCCTTTAGCCACGGTGGCAGTTGACTGTACGTGAATTCCACCGGATCGTCATCCTGGTCCTTTGCTGAAGCGGTATAGGTGAAGGGCTCGTTCACTATGGCGTAAGCTACTTGCGACGATGTCAATTCCGGCGGGGAGTTGCTGTCTATGCTCTGAGTAATATCGCAGGACTGGAACCAGAACAGGTAGCCCATGGCAATGACTGTCATGCTACGGTTTATCCGGAATGTGAATTGGCGGCGCCGAGCCTGAGGAGTCCTCATTGGACAGCCATCCCGAGGTTTGGATCTGGCCTGATATCCACCAAAAAGGTGCGGGAATAGGATGAATAAAACAGGCCATTTCCATTGGTGATATTACTGCTGGGGGGGATAAATGGATTATAGCCCTCGGCACTGCCTGCCAGGTAGTCGTTTAGGCTTTCGTCGCCCACCTCGATTGTGATCAAATGAGGCCCGTAATAGTTAAAATACAGCCAGTTAATGGGGATGATCGTGAGAGTGGAATTAATGGTAATCAGTCGCGGCCGGTAAAGGTTCCCGTCGCTATCCTCCAGCATGGGCCCCTTGAAAGTGCGGGCAGCGAAACTGGTGTCGACGATGGCATTTGCCATGGTGGGGGTCAATGCAAATGTGCTGACCCGGGCAATTTCCGAACCGGTGGTATGTTCGGCTTTCCACTGCAGGATAAACAGGGGGATTGATGCCCGGCTGGTGTTGTAACAGCTGCCCTCACGGTAAACCAGCTGGTCCATTTTCAGGCCCCTGAAATCACCGGTCTCCCTCGCTTCGGCAATTTTCAACTGCGAATTCCATTCAGTGTGAAAATCTATATCCCTGACCAACACCGCTTCCGTTTGGCACTTCCATTCCATCGAGGACATACTGCCGATGGTGAACGTATCCGGTACATCGGTATAGGCTCCCACCTCGAGCCCTTCCCATTTGACTGTTAATGAATAGGTGGTGGCCGCCTGGATAAAATGAGGTTGCCAGGAATCATCCCGATAGTGTCCCGGCAGGCTTGGGATGGGGGACAGGCAGAACGAGCTGCGGTCGTCGGATATTGTGATCAGGGCGTCGGAGATCCAGTGGGTGCTGTCATCTGCCGTTTCCCCGATTGGGTGAGTGATCGATACGGACACCGTATCCTCAAAGGGACTATCCGCCACCAAGTGTCCAAACACCACAAGCCGCTCCTGGTACTTGCCGCCCTCCACCGATAACTCACAGGCGGAACATATCAGCTCCACCACTAATATGAGCAGGATTGCGTTGGCCGGGTTATATCTCAATGGACACTCCGATACTCACTAGAAGTGGGAATGTGCTGATCGATTCCAGATGCGGGATACCCTCATCGGGCTCGTCGATTTCTCCATCGCTATCATCATCGATTTGGTTAGTGGTGCTGCCGAACAGGTAATACTGCCTGAATATGTTGTCCTGCATGTAGACATTCACCGCCTGCACGAAAGCATCCATTCTGAAAGCCATGAAATCCATGTGGCGGGTCACTCCCAGGTCCAGACGATGATAAGAGGGATAGCGCAACGAGTTCCGGCCGCCAGGGATCGAACGGTAAACGATATCAGGTGTATCCGGCAGGGTTTCGATGTAGTAACCGAGCACCGGCGTGAAGGGCTGGCCGGTCTGGTAGGTCCAGTTTAAACTGAATTCCCAGCGCTGCGAGGGGTGATAGGCTGTCACCAGGTTTAAGGCGTGAGTCCGGTCCCAGTTTGCATAATACTCAGTCTCCACCATTCGTTTGCGGGCGACGGAGAACGAATAGGCCAGCCAGCCGGTTAAGCGGCCGTACTCCCGCTGTAGGAAGACTTCCATACCGTAGGCGTAGCCATCCGCAATGTCAAAAATGTCGGCCATTCGTTGGCTTGGCTGGGCGCCTTCGGCGGTGATCCGCTGTTCAACGAATGTGAGCATATTCCGTAGCTGCTTGTAATACCCCTCAACCTGGATTCTGTAACGTCCTCCCAGGTATTCCTCATAGCCTATGATATAATGTACGGCCGACGCCGGATTGATGGTGGAATCTACCGCAAACCACTGGCTCAATAGCGAAGGATTGAAATCATCCTGAGCTGTTTCCAGGAACTGGTGATAAACCCCTACGGCGGTGTTTAGATAGCGGTCTGTGGTAAGCAGGAGCTTGACCTGGAGCCGGGGATCGGCGAACCACTTGTCCGGGTGATTGTCGTAATAGGCCATCCGCAAACCGGGCTCAACCATCAAACGACGTCCCAGCCATTGTTTCCATTGACAATATGCTGAAAATTCCCAGGGCGTCTGATCAACATCGAATACTTTCCGGTTCAGGTACTTGTTTTCATGGTGCAGTTGATACCTTTTGAGCTCCGCCCCGAACCGTACTTGGCCGGTTTGTGATGCAAAGTATGTAAAATTGGGCCCTAATGTGACGTCCTCAATAGCATTAACGCTATTATTCCCTGAAAAGACTCCCATGCTAAATTGGTCGTTGATCCAGTTGTCAGCAATCAGTTCTTTCGAAATACCCCCCAGGTTGAAACGGGTATCAAACCAGCTGGCCGCCACTTTCCAGTTGGATATGAGCCGGGAACTTTCCAGCTTCTGGAAATTGAAGCTGAAGGCTCGATTGCCCCAGCTAGCCGAAAGGTTGGAATCATCGAAGGATAGATAATCCCGACCCTGATACCAACTGATCGTTAAACGATCGTTTTCCGTTAAATCCTGGAAAAGGTGCCCTTGGATATCATAAAAATAGTACGGAAAATAGGCTGCCGTCCCCTTGAAGATTTGGTCGAAGTAGGTCCGGCGGAAAGCCAGTAACCAGGCGCCGTTCCCGATGGGCCCTTCGATGGTTGTCTGACCAGCCAACAATGAAACGGTGCCCCGGGCATCGAAATGCTTCTGATTCCCCTGCCGGCTGCGAACGTTCAGCACCGCTGAAAGGCGATCACCGTACTCGGCGTTAAACCCGCCCTTAGATAGCTCGGCCTCCTTGACTGCATCCAGGATAAAGTTGGAGAACAATCCAAACAAGTGGGAAGGATTATACAGGGTGATCCCGTCCAGCAATATCAGGTTCTGGTCGGTGTTACCGCCCCGGATTACCAAACCCGAACTGTATTCGGAAGTGGACAATACACCCGGCAGGGTTTGTAACGAGCGCATTAGGTCAGCCTCGCCGATTGGTGGCACACTCTGCAATTGGTGGGTGCCGAGCTGCGCCTGACTAACCCTGTTCCGGGTCTGTTGATCGATCCGCTGTCCCAAAACGACTACGGAGTCCAATGATATCGTCTGGGGTGTCAGTTCGAAATTAAGGCGGTATGTTTTCCCCGGTTCGAGTGCTATATCGGTCCGTAGCGACCGGTAGCCAAGATAGGATATTTCCAAAATATATTCGCCGGCC
Organism: Fidelibacterota bacterium; assembly: GCA_020354025.1. Classification (GTDB taxonomy): domain Bacteria; phylum Fidelibacterota; class Marinisomatia; order SCGC-AAA003-L08; family TS1B11. The sequence goes on from CP070638.1 coordinate 1,947,649, forward strand.
GGTACGGCGGGGAACACGAAGTATCCATCGATGTTGGTAGCGGTCCCGACCTGGCTATCCACGAAATAGACATTAGCGCCTGCTAATCCCGCCCCGGTTACCGTATTGCGTATGTATCCCGCTAAGGTCGCGGTCTGGTCAGCCGCCGGTAAAGCGGCTGCCACATCCGTAGGCTTGGCCACCACAAATGCCACGGCTATGATCCAGAGGATTAACCAACCGGGGCGGGATCGCCTTGTGGCAATGACTATGTTTTTGGGGGACGGTAGCATATGATTGTTAGGATCCATACAATGAGATGTACGTTGGGAATTTGGCGATGGAATTATCGGGAAACTACTAGTATTCCTGCAATATTTCAAGGCTTTACCAAATGCCATTGCAATAACCCGCAAGGAGACTTCACTGCCGGTATCAGAAATGATAGGTTGTGAATAAGGATTCACGCTTCACTGTAGATAATCACACCATATCCATTGCGCTTGATTTCTATTTTATCTACCTTATGCATTATCGTCTGAGGTCAGCATGAATCAAATTCGAATATATGGTTTAATAGCCTCCATCTTTGTTGCTCAACCCATTCTAAGTCATCCTCTGGACGCACTTGATGAAAAGCCCTCAGGCGTAGCCCTAATTGAGATCCGTGAACAGTCAGACGCAGTAGAGGATACTACCCAGCGGCAGCCTTCTTCAACAGTCCATGTGATCACCATAGAAGGTGTGATCAGCCCCATTTCGGCGGGATTTATACTCAAGTCCATTGAAGATGCTGAGAGGGAACAGGTCCAATGCCTTTTCTTTACGGAAATACCCTTCTTGTGGTACAACGTGATCGGTTGTGTGGCAGTAATTGCATTCGCCTATCTATTCAATCCATTTTTCGTTATGAAGGAGGCGGTGAGGGGCGCTATATAAAAATCCTATCCTAAGATCTGGTACAGCTTTTAGCGATAGATCGAGCTGAGGACTATGGAATAATTCCTTGAAACCTCGGATATCATAGGAAATAATATGGTACCATCTGAACCACATGCCTCATGCCTCTGCAGCAAATATCCTCAATTTCTCTGATAACCTGATCTGTCGATCCAGAGAATCTTCAGATTCACACTATTCAGACTATAATAACTTGATTACCGGTTATATGGAGGTGTAGCATGACTCCTTGTTTTGGGATGAAAATGGTTACGGATGTGACCGATTCAAATGAGGCCTTGTTTCAAGATTTAATGCGATACACTAATACGAGCCTTATTAAAAGCAGAAGGCGCTGCTATCACCAGTTGTATGCAAGTCGGTAAACCGGGAACCATTTGCCATGCGCTTGGACCCCTCATCGTGCAATGATTAAGCTCATGCGATAGACAGGGCTCTGCTACTATTTACTGCCTTTTCTTACCATGCCCCCCTGTTGATCTTAATCCTGTTCCAGCATACCTTAAAATCACTATGACTACCGTAATGCAATCTTCTCTTTCCCGGTTTTCTGATTAACTTATTGAGTGATTAGGAATAGGGCGGAATATCGCCTCAAAGAAAATGGTTCCTTCCGTCGTGAAAATACTCGATCCATCAACCTTGATCGTCTAGAGGAACGGTTACTGCTGTCGAAGAGCTACGTAATACAATATCACAATTGGGTGCGGAGCTGGAACAGGTCTGCAAGAAGATAGCGGCTCTTGAGCTAACCACATCTGAGCGCACTCAAGCAGAGGTGGGCTAGTCTTCCGAAGAAGCCGATTTAGTGGGAGCGCTCACTATTGCCCAAGTTGGTTATTGGACTTCGTGGAAGCTGTAAGCAAAGTGGATGAACGAATGATATTAATTCTAGCGCCCTACAAGCTGTTCGCAAGTGAGGAGCACGCCATACTGGTGGATCTTGCGCAGGAATAGGAGAAGGAAAATATGACTTCAGGCGGATTTGAAACCGATTCTCATACCCAAGAGCCAGCCCTGTCATCGTCGATGGAAAATGATGAGGCGAAAGGTGTGGAAGAGACCGTATTCATGGTAACCTTTCAGATTGCATGCCAGACCTACGGGGGTGATATTCTACAGATTCAGGAAGTAACCAGACTGAGTGCTGTCACTTGGGTACCTCATCTTCAACCCTGCATCCGCGGAGTGAGCAACCTGCGAGGAAGTATCGTACCTATAGTGGATTTAGGCATCCGGTTGGGGCTGCGGAGGGAAGATGGAAAAGAAGGCCACCTGATCATGATTGCACGGACTGACCAGGGTTTGATTGGATATATCGTTGATTCTGTGAGTGGAGTCGTGCCCGTCTCTCGTCAAACCATTGAACCTACTCCAGAAGGTTGGATGGATGGTGACCACAAGTATTATGCAGGAGTTGTGAAGCTGGAAGAGAAATTGGTGAGTATTGTGGATTTCAGCAACCTGATTCAAACCGACCAAGTGCTTCTGGATGAAGTCCGACTGGGCTGATGGTGTTCTATCTTAAGGGGTAGATCAATGAATGTCTATGATAATCTGCTGGGTATGGAGGAAGTACTGGATGAATTTATTGTTGAGACTGTAGATTTGCTCGAGGGCGTAAATGAAGATTTAGTAAGCCTGGAATCTGGGGCAGATGGGGAGGTTGTGAATCGTATTTTTCGGGCTTTTCATGCCCTGAAGGGTACCTGTGGCTTCCTAGGCTTTGAACAGGCAAAGAACCTAGCCCTCGTTGCGGAGGATTTACTCAAACAAGTGTGTAATAATGAGTTAGAGCCTAGCGGCACTATAATCGATTTGCTTCTAGAAACAAGCAACTGGTTTAGCTCATTTATTGGTGACGTTCGAGAACGGGCGGATAAGGAGTACGAGATCGAGCCATTAATAGGAAAACTTCATGAAGCTCGCTATGGTAATGAAAAGCATAACGAAATAGAACACTCACAGCTGGTTGGATTGGACCAATCTATCGATGAGGTCACAACATTTGGGGATAGTGCCGAACTCGATGAAAATAATAAGCTACCTTCTGCTGAGGAGGCCGAGCCTGCTACGAAACAGGAAGATCCAACCTCCGTAGATAAATCGGTCATCGACGATTATCAACCGCCTGAATGTGCCCCACCATCAGACAGTGATGAAGCTACTATCCTGGAGGCTTGCTCAGTGGCCAAAGAACGGCCTACCACAATCCAGAGTAAGGATGGCAAGCCCTCCCAAGCAGTGCGAACAATCCGGGTTGATATGGAGCGCTTGGAGAACCTCATGAACTTAGCGGGTGAGTTGGCGCTTTCGCGCAACCAACTAGGTCAAGCCTATGCCAACCTTTTGGCCACAAAGATCCCTGATGGTGCGTTAGACAACCTGGACCAGGTGAATACCTCCTTGGCACGGGTGACTACCGAAATCCAGGAGGGAGTAATGCAAATGCGTATGCTGCCGATCAGCAGTGTATTTCGCAAGATTAATCAGGTGGTACGGGGCCTATCCCGGAAGCGAGGCAAGCAAGTGCAGCTGGAGCTTATCGGCGAGGAGACGGAACTGGACCGGTCGGTGATCGAGGCTATCGGCGATCCCCTACTGCGCCTAGTACGCAATTCGGTGGATCATGGGATTGAGAAACCGGAAGATCGTAAAGCTGCCGGCAAACCGGAGCAGGGAACAGTGATCCTCCGGGCATCACATGAGGGGAATCACATCGTGATCGAAGTAGAGGACGACGGAAGTGGCGTGGATGCTGAGAAGTTAGTGACCAAGGCGTTGGCGGAGGGCGTGATCAATTCTTCGGAAGCGGGAGCCATGTCCTATCGTGAGAAACTCAATCTCATTTTCAAAGCGGGTATTTCTACAGCAGCCCAGGTGACCGATGTATCGGGCTGTGGTGTGGGTATGGACGTAGTGCATACCCACATCTCCAAGCTTAACGGGATTATTGATGTTGACACGAAAATTGGCACTGGTACTCGGATTACTATCAAGTTACCCTTGGCTCCGGCGATTGTGATGGGATTGAGGGTGAGCGTATGGGAGGAGGATTACATCATCCCGCTCACGTCGATTATTGAGACTGCAAAGGTCATGGATGAAGATTTGACCAAAGTAGAGGATAAGTGGGTGATCCGTTTTCAAGATTCAGTGGTGCCTGCCCTTTTTCTGGACGAATGGTTCCTGATTGAGACTATTGGTAAGGATGAGCACTCCGAGCGCTATGCGGTGATCGTGGCGGTGGCCGAGTTCAGGTATGCTTTGGTAGTCACAGGATTGAAAGGCCAGGAGGAGGTAGTGATCAAACCTCTGGGTCAGGCACTGGGTCGAATCCCCGGCGTAGCCGGTGGTACGATTGGTGCAGATGGATTAATCACCATCATCCTGGACGTATCTGGACTGATTTGCCATATGGGACTTGGGTAAGGGCAAGGAAGGAGGTCGTGTATGAGTAGGTTGGATGGTAAGAAGGTTCTGTTCGCATAAGACTCCCTCACCATGCGGTGAGTCATCGTGAACTTCCTCAAGCAGATCGGCTTCTTTGAAATCATCAAGGCCGAGAGCGTGGCTGACGCTCTTAAGAAGCTGGGGAGAAGGAGCTTTGCAGCATTCCGCAGCTGGCGGCCATCTAGATCACTCAACACTTTCAGAATGTCACGGCTTGGATTGAACCTTCCCTTGGAGTGGAAGACGAGGACCTGAGAATGGCCGCAGCGCAGGCACTCAGAGTGTCGAAATGACAGACCGTTCCATGTAAGTTCATAACCTGAAATTAAAAGAATTCTATCTGGAACACATCGAGGCGTTGGAAAAGCATCCAGCACAGCCATTTAATGTCGTCGAGCCACTGGAAATGGTTGGGAATGACAAAGTAGTTGTCTCTCAGCGAGCTTCGGTTAATCCTAAATTGTATGCGCTCGATATAGAGTGTTCAATGATAAATAATGCCGATGAGATTGATACTATTAAAGAACTGACAAGGAGAGCTCTTCAATGATACCTACTTCAATTGATGAAGACTTTGACTTAGGTGAAGACCAGTTTCATCAGCTACGGGATATTATTTATGAGAAGAGCGGTATCTTCTTCACGGATAATAAGCTGTACCTGCTTCAGAACCGTTTGGGGAACCGACTCAAGGATCTGGGATTGAGCTCCTTTGAGGAGTATATCCGCTATCTTCGGACCCAGAATGGCAACATGGCTGAGTATCACAAGATATATAACGCCGTCACTATAAACGAGACCTACTTTTTCCGTTTCCAAGCGCAGCTGGATGCATTCCAGAGGAAACTGCTACCCAATCTCGTGGATCAACGGCGGGCAATCAATGACCGGCAATTGAATATCTGGAGTGCCGCCAGCTCCAGCGGAGAAGAGGTCTATACTCTGGCCATGATCCTTGATGAATACCTCGGTTCCACGTTGGGAAATTGGAATGTTCAACTGCTGGGGACAGACATTAGCCAACGTGCTCTGAACCAAGCCCGGGAGGCTACTTACACACGAAATTCTTTCCGCGGTGCTATAACCGACCTCCAAAAGGAGACCTATTTCGAACCGATAGGAAACGAGTTCAGGCTGGATGGCCATATCAAATCCATCCCGGAATTTCGCTATCTGAACCTGAACGATAACCAGGAAATCGGCCGACTTAAGAAGATGGATTTCATATTCTGCCGGAATGTGTTGATCTACTTTGATGAAGTCGTGAAAGAGAAAGTCCTAAGGTCTATATACGACGTATTAAGTCATGGAGGCTACCTGTTCTTAGGTGAGGCTGAATCGTTACACGGGATCAGCTCGTCTTTCAAGGTAGAGTATTTCCCCGGGGCATTTGCCTACAAGAAGGATTAAGGAGAGATCATTCATGGGTGAAGCGATGAGTGAAAAGAATCAAACGGTGTAGGTGGTGAATGATTCCTATACGGTAAGGAAGTTCGTGTCCTTCTCGCAACACGCTGAGGAATTGGATTGAATCACTTCGGAGGATTGGATGGATGCTCAGGAAAGGGTGTCATAGGCACCGAAGTTGGATCTTATCATCGTCGATCTGAAAATGCCGAAGATGGGTGACTCAGAGTTAATCAAGAACGTCAGGAGTTCTGAGGTCTCTCAGGACGTTCTGATTATTATCCTTTCTTCGTAGCGTAGCGCTGATGCAAGACGAAGAAGTGCCGAGCTAGGGGCAAACATCTATATCGAAATGCCATTCGATGAAGCAGAAATTAAATATCATGTCTCCAAGTCTCCGGATGTTGACCACGCTGGATGAGATCAAGAACGAGACAAAGGGTCTTGAGCTGGGTGCAACGGATTCTATAATCAAACCGATCAGACTGCCAATCCTCCTCGCTCGTGTCGGTACTCAGCTAGCGTTCTACGACCTGAATCGCGCCCTGGGAAATATCATTCTTAGGAGGAGCTCCGAGCTGCACGATATCCGGCTCGAAATGTCAAGTTAAATCTTGAAAAAGCAAGAGAACTCTCTTAGTTGTTAATTAGAGCTGTGTAAAATCCTCTGAAATCCTATTGTGAAGAGAATACTTTATCATGTTTTTTTGTTCATATTTCTGCTGATTGTCATTGTCTCAGCAGGATGCAATAAGAATCCAGATTCGCCTCCAGATACTCAAACAGAAAAAGGCTCATGGGCCATATATACGCCTTATGACTGGACCCATGACGGCCAGCCATACCAATCGATCTATTGTACGATCTACAGTGATGCGGCCAGTGATGAAATGAAACAACAGTTAGGAGAAATCGCTGACGAGAAATTTAGCCGAATCCTGGAATTGTTCAATTTTGATAAGGTATCCGATTTTATATATCCGCCGGATTACTCCAAGATTGAGATTTACATTAATAGAAATCATGCGGAAAATATTAACTGGGCTTATTGGGGTGGTTTTATTTTCACCATCAGATCACCCGATATCAGTGGACATTGGTACGATTATGCTACCTACACGATCAGTCATGAGATGACGCATGAGTTTGAATTTCTTATCGAGGGGAAAGAGTCACTCGGTACGGAAGTATGGTTCAAGGAAGGGATCGCCGTCTATACCGGTTGTTTAGAGAGTCCTGCATTCCAAACAATAGAACTCTTGAGCGAGTTGGAATCATGGATTGCCGAAAACGAGAATATATCAGGGCAGGGCATTCCCGTCAAAATCCATCAAGATTCGGATTTTCCATCCGGGGCTGATATACATCAGTATTTTCGGTTTTTCGAGCTGGCGCTGAGATATCTGCTCGACCAAGAAGGATTCGGAAGATCATACCAGGATGTACTGAACCTATTCTATGATTTACGGCAGGAAGTATCGTTTCCTGTATCTTTTGAGGATCATTTCGGGATCAGTGTGAGCGAATATGAGGGTGAATTTTACAGTCGCATGAAAACATATTTAGACAGCGATTCTCAATAATACTATAGACCGGCATTCGGTGTCGATACTGCTAGCCTTGTGACGCCTGAGGATAGCTGGGCCATCAAGCTGGCCTTGCTGAATTAGAATCAGAGTCCAATCCTAATATGGTCCCCCAGATTTGCATGTAATTATTATTTGCGGTCAATTATCGGGCTCGTGAGCAAAAGATCGGTGGTTCGCCCCGCATCTACTAGGATTCAATCCAGGCGTAGGTGGGAAATGCTTCCCCTGCTGAGAAAAGATCCGTCTCTACTGAGTTCTTTTTACTTTGTAGCGAAGCGCATTCTTGTGTACCCTAGCGAAACCTACTGAGCCAATTCTGGTCGCACGGTCACCATATACTGCCGGTTCTGTGGCTAGTTCATCGCCCAGCAACCCAACCTTTCAGGATATGCAGCGGGAACTTTTACCGTGGTTTAGATTATAAAACTTTGATAATATTGTTAGAATGTTATGAAGATTCATAGCACAATAGTCCTGATATTGTGGGTGGTGTCCATCAGCGCGCCATTAATGTCATTGCATGCTGACGAGTGTGATATGGCTTGCTGTGTGATGACCGAAAATATCTGCCCAATGGAGGAGCATGGCGAGAAGTGCCCTGGTATGCAAGCGGGCACGCCCATCCCTCCCATTCCAGTTGCACCAGTGAATACTGTGAAGGCGGATCAGGGCATCATCCATAGCACCACTAGCCGGACTATTCCGCTGGAACAGATATTAAGCTTCACGGCTGTATACGCCGATACTGTTCCTTATTTACTACCGCTTCAGAATCCTCCCCTTCTGATTTAGTCTGATGTTGCCAATTGGCATACATCTGTGCCCTGACCGATCCGGTCAGGTACTGACTCTTATTATATGGATTAAACAGTAGCGAGGTATGATGAATACAACCAGTTATTTTAGGCTCTTTTATAGATATAAATATTCACAAGCAGGTACCCGATGGTATCCTAACAGGCATAGATCTGTTCTAGTCATTCTTGTTAGTAGCCTGATAGTGTTACCGGTTGGAGGCCAGTCGGTCAGTACACTTGAGCCTCCCTATCAGTCCGTGGAGGAGCTGCTTACGGTAGGATTAGCCGCCAGCCCCGAAGTGACGGGTGCCCAGGCACAATGGGAAGCGATGCTGGAGATCGTCCCTTCCCGGCGTGCTCTACCTAATCCCGCGCTGGGGTATGTGCATTACCTGCAAAGTGTGGAAACGCGGGTGGGTCCTCAGCAGGCCGCAGTGAGCCTGTCCCAGCTTCTGCCTTGGTTTGGAAAGCTCCGGCTTGATGGTCGCATCGCTGCCGGTGAAGCGGATGCTGCCTATTACCAATATGCCGGAACTGTTCAGAAGGTAGCTGCTGAGATAGAGGATGCTTATTGGGACTATCTCTATCTGCACCAAGCAATCGGGATTACCCGACAGAACGTGGAGCTGCTCCGCAACTGGGAGGCAGTAGCCCTATCCAAGTATATCACAGCCCAGACTAGCCATCCTGACATTATCAAGGCACAGGTAGAAGTGCTGAGCTTGGAGGATCGGCTGGAAGCTCTCCAGCAGAGCGAAAAACCTCTCCTGGCACGCTTGTCAGCCGCGATGGGAAAGCCAATCACTTCCGGGGACATTGAAATAATGGCTGTCCCAGTTTTCCCGCTGCCACCCTCAATCGATAGTCTTCTTGAGGAGGCCTCACTGCGCAATCCTGGGCTGCTTAGAAGCCACGAGATCATTGACGTCTCTGAAAGTGCAGTTCATCGAGCCCGGCTTAACTACTTCCCGGACCTAATGCTGGGAGGAAATGTGGTGCTGACCGGGAAAAGTCTTGTGCCTGATCCCCCTGCGGAAAGCGGCAGGGATGCACTGTTGTTCACTGTGGGAATTACTATACCATTGTATAGAAAGAAGTACCGCGCCCTGGAACAATCGGCAAAGGCAGGACTGAACTCTGCCCGTCTCGCGGCTGAGAATATTGAAAACCAGCTGAAGTCCCAATTGGAACTGGTTTCCTTCGACCTGCACGACGCAGCCCGAAAAGTGCGGCTGTATGAAGAAGCTCTCATACCCCGGGCCGAACAGTCGCTACTAACCTCGGAAAAGGCTTATATCGCCGAAGAGGTAGATTTTCTGACACTAATTGAATCACAGCGGGTGCTCCTTAATTACCAGTTGTCGCACCAGAAGGCACTGGCTGATCTGGCCAGCCATCGTGCACGATTGCACGCCCTTTTGGGCCGCTACCCGCTGAACATCACAACTGTTGAGGAAAAAAAGTGATGACTTTGAAGAACTTGTTGCAGTATACACGCGAATCTATCCGTTGGCTGAAAGGTTTACCATACCAGGTATGGATTCTGGTAGGAGTGGCTTTCCTTGTTGGCATCCTTATCCGCGGTTCGGGTAGAGCCGCACCAGATAAAGCAGCTATCGCCGAGGTCGCAACAGTCGGAGAAGTAGAATCGTGGACCTGCTCCATGCACCCCCAGATCAAGCTTCCCAAATCCGGTCAGTGCCCAATCTGCTTCATGGACCTCATTCCCCTGGAGACGAGCGGCGGTGATGTGGGTCCCCGGGAACTGCAGATGTCGTCAACCGCAGCGGCACTGGCTGGCATCCAAACCCAACCAGTGCGCAGGGCGGCTGCAAAATCGGAGGTACGTCTCTCCGGTAAAGTGGAATATGACGAATCCCGTCTAGGTTATATCACCGCCTGGGTACCCGGTCGGCTGGAACGTCTTTATGTGGACTACACCGGGATCAGTGTCAATCGGGGTGATCATATGGTCGAGCTGTACAGCCCGGAGCTTTACGCTGCGCAGGAGGAGCTCAGCCAGGCATTACGCCGCGCACCAACTGAGGAGCAGACTCTGGGAAGAGAATCAGCCCTCGCCACTATACGAGCCGCCCGGGAGAAACTCCGCCTCATGGGGCTAACCGATGACCAGGTTCAGGCAATTGAAAAACGTGGTATCCCTTCCGATCGCCTCACTATCTACAGCCCTATCTCCGGGGTGGTGATCCATAAAAACGCCGTGGAGGGTTTGTACGTTTCCACTGGCACCAAGATCTATACGCTCGCTGACTTGAGCCGGGTCTGGATAGTCCTGGATGCTTATGAATCCGACCTCCCCCGGCTCCGTTTCGGCCAGGATGTTGACTTCACCATTGAGGCTTTGCCCGGTCAACAGTTCCATGGTCGTATCGCTTTCATACAACCGGTTCTCGATGTCGCAACCAGGACAGCCAAAGTGAGGCTGAGTATTTCCAATCCAAGTGGTGTTCTCAAGCCGGGCATGTTCGTTCGGGCGGTGGTGCAGTCGTTGATGGATGCGGAGGGTCAAGCTATTAATCCAGCCATGGCGGGCAAGTGGGTCAGCCCCATGCATCCTGAGATCGTCAAGGACAGGCCCGGCAAGTGCGATGTGTGTGGTATGGACCTGGTACGGGCAGAGGACCTGGGGATCGTGAACGTCCCAGATGAAGGTGAGCTACCCCTGGTTATTCCTGCCAGCGCCGTACTGCTCACTGGTAAAAGGGCTGTGGTTTACGTTAAAAAGTCAGGCGCCAGAGACCCTGTATTTGAAGGACGAGAGGTTATACTGGGTACGCGCACCGGTGATACATATGTGGTCCTCAAGGGTCTCCATGAAGGAGAGGAAGTGGTGGTGAATGGCAACTTCAAGATCGACAGTGCCATGCAGATCGCTGCCAAGCCCAGTATGATGAATCCCCATGGGGGCGTTGTCATGATGGCCCATGCAGGCCACAGCATGGAAGGTATGCAGCCAGTACCCTCGCCGTCCACTCAAGCGGTACCTGACCAGGGTGCTGTTATGCCAGAATCCATGAGAATGGAGACCAACTACGATTTCCTCCTGGTCTTAGGTGGACTGTACGACGTCTACTTCCGCGCTCAGGCCGCCCTGGCAGGTGATAATCAGGAGGATGCGATAGCAGCCCTGGTAGATTTGCGTGAAAAAGCCCACGCCGTGAATGGTTCCAGAGTGGGCCTAGGTGATCACGCCGCGCAAATGTGGCTGGAGTATCAGCAAGCTCTTCTGGCAGGAACAGAACATGCTCATCACTGGACTTCCATCGAAGCAGCCCGCAAAGGATTTGATGTGGTGTCCCGGGTCATAATCTCCCTGGAACGGAGTTTCGGTCACTCAGGGGATCAGACCTTCTATGAAATAGTCTGCTCCATGGCCTTTGGCAACACCGGTGCTTCCTGGTTTCAGACAAACGAGTTGGTGAATAATCCCTACTTTGGAGCCCGGATGCTTCGTTGCGGCGAGGTGAAGGCAGTAATTCCGCCCAGGGAAGTATCCCGGGAAAGCGGCAAATAGGAACATCGCGATGGGTAACAACCAGCCGTCATCCTTGCTTGATCGGATAATCAAGGCCTGTCTGGAGAACAAGCTAGTGGTGGGTCTGGCCTTGGCCGGCTTGGTGGGCTGGGGTATCATGGTAGCTCCCTTCGACTGGCAGATTCCCGGTATCGCTAGAGACCCGGTGCCGGTGGACGCCATCCCTGATATCGGCGAAAATCAACAGATCGTCTTCACCGAGTGGATGGGCCGCTCGCCCCAGGACGTGGAAGACCAGATTACATATCCTCTCACGGTAGCGCTCCTGGGTGTCCCGGAAGTGAAGACAATCCGGTCCTACTCCTTTTTCGGCTTCTCTTCGGTCTATGTGATTTTCAATGAGGGGGCTGAGTTCTACTGGACCCGGAGCCGTATCCTAGAGAAGCTGAATGCGCTGCCCGCTGGCACCCTCCCGCAGGGAGTTCAGCCTACCCTAGGTCCAGATGCCACTGCCTTGGGACAGGTCTTCTGGTACACCCTTGAAGGCCGGGATGAACAGGGCTATCCCACTGGCGGCTGGGACCTGCACGAGTTGCGCTCCGTTCAGGATTGGCACGTCCGTTATGCCCTGATGTCCGCTGAGGGAGTAGCAGAGGTGGCCTCGGTGGGAGGTTACGTGCAGGAATACCAGATTGATGTTGATCCTGCCGCCATGCGGGAGCACGGCATCGGGCTCCATGATATTTTCAGTGCTGTCAGTGCTTCCAATGTCGATGTAGGTGCCCGGACCATTGAAGTTAACAAAGTGGAGTACGTGATCAGGGGTCTGGGATTCATCGAGAATCTGGAGGATATCGAATTCACTGTTGTGAAAGCCAGAGAGAACGTGCCCATCTACGTCAAGGACGTAGCTAACGTAACCCTGGGGCCCGCCCTGCGCCGGGGAGCCCTGGACAAGGAAGGGGCCGAGGTGGTGGGTGGCGTGGTAGTAGTGCGCTATGGGGAGAATCCTCTGGCGACCATCAAGAACGTTAAGGATAAGATGAAGGAAATCAGCATCGGGCTACCCCATAAGATACTCGCTGATGGCCGCGAGTCTCAGGTTACCATCGTACCATTTTACGACCGCACCGGCCTGATTTACGAGACCTTGGGCACCCTCAATCACGCCCTGCGTGATGAGATCCTAATCACCATCATTGTTATACTGCTCATGGTGATGCATTTAAAAACTTCCCTGCTTATCACTTCTCTCCTGCCCCTGACGGTACTAATGGTATTCATCGGCATGAAGGTCTTTGGAGTGGATGCCAACATTGTAGCCTTATCAGGCATCGCCATTGCCATTGGTACTATAGTGGACATGGGGATTGTGGTCTCGGAGAACATGCTAAAGCGTCTGGATGAGGCTGGCGATAGAGCTGATAAGTTGAATATCCTTTCTCAGGCGACTTCAGAAGTAGGCGGTGCTGTATTGACCGCTGTAGCTACTACTGTCGTGAGCTTTTTGCCGGTGTTTGCCATGGAGGCGGCTGAGGGGAAACTTTTCAAACCGTTGGCCTATACCAAGACATTTGCCCTCATTGCCTCGGTGATCATGGCATTAACCATATTACCGCCGATGGCCCATATCTTTTACGAAAAGCGCATCAAGAAGGAACAGCTGCGAAATGTCCTGTATGGCGGTCTCATTCCGGCCGGGATCGTCCTCATGTTCGTCTTATCCTGGTGGTTGGGTCTACTGGTAACCCTCGTAGGCGTATACCATTTTACCAAGGGATGGTTACCTGCTGGATTCCTGGATCGCATTCCCGTGTGGGTCAACTGGCTGGCTATCGCCTTGTTGACGTTCATCCTGTCTGACACCTGGGCACCGCTGGGTATTGATAAAGGAATATATAAGAATATTGTCCTGGTAGGATTGCTCCTGGTCCTGATAATGGGTGGCATCGTCCTTTTCACCCGCCAATATCCCAGAATGTTGCGATGGGCTTTGGACCACAAGGCATTGGCGTTAGCCGGTCCCGTTGCAGTAGTTCTCATTGGTCTAATGGCCTGGATCGGCTTTAACGGGATGTTCGGCTTCATGCCCGATTTTGTAAAGAAGTCCCGTCCCTACGCGGTCCTGCGCCACACCTTCCCTGGACTGGGCCGGGAGTTCATGCCCCCCCTTGATGAAGGCTCGTACCTCTACATGCCCACTACCATGCCCCACGCCAGCATCGGTGAGGCCTTGGATGTTTTGGCGAAGCTGGATAAGGCCCTATATTCGGTTCCCGAGGTGGAGCAGGTAGTCGGCAAGCTGGGCCGCGCCGATACGCCCCTTGATCCGGCACCCATCTCCATGATCGAAACCGTGGTGAATTATAAACCTGAGTATGTCGTCGACAAGGACGGCAACCACCTCACTTTCAGGGTGAATCGTGATGGCTATTTCCTCCGGGATGAGAATGGTGAGCTTATCCCCGATCCGGGTGGGCGGCCATATCGACAGTGGCGCGAGCACATCCGTACCGAACGGGACATCTGGGACGAACTGGTGAAGGTAGCACGGATTCCCGGCACGACTTCCGCTCCTAGGCTCCAGCCTATCGCTGCCAGGATCGTCATGCTTCAGAGTGGCATGCGGGCTCCAATGGGGATCAAGGTTAAAGGCCCTGATCTGGAAACCATCGAGAAGGTGGGCCTTGAGCTGGAGCGCCTGCTCAAAGAAGTACCCAGCGTGGAACCCGCAGCAGTTATCGCTGATCGCATCGTAGGCAAACCCTACCTAGAAATCGATATAGACCGGCGGGCTATTGCCCGTTATGGTATCTCCCTGCGGCAGGTGCAGGATGTCATCGAGGTGGCTATCGGTGGCAGGACCATTACGACTACAGTGGAAGGCCGGGAACGCTATCCGGTACGAGTGCGCTATATGCGGGAGCTGCGGGACAATATTGAATCCCTTGGCACTATCCTGGTTCCCACCCCTGACGGCACCCAGATTCCCATAGCTCAACTGGCTGAAATCCGGTATGTCCGAGGAGCTCAGGCTATCAAGAGTGAAGACACCTTCCTGGTGGGTTACGTCCTGTTCGACAAACGGGATGGCTGGGCTGAGGTGGACGTAGTAGAGCAAGCCCAACGATACCTAGGGGCCAAAATCGAAAGTGGCGAGTTGGTACTACCGGCGGGAGTCAGTTATTCCTTCGCAGGATCGTATGAGAATCAGGTTCGATCAGCACAACGGCTGCGAATTATTCTCCCGTTTGCCCTGTTCATCATCTTCATAATCCTCTATTTCAAATTCCGACGGATTTCCACCACTCTGATTGTTTTCTCGGGCATCTTCGTGGCTTGGTCCGGGGGCTTTCTGATGCTGTGGCTATATGGTCAAGACTGGTTCCTGAACTTCAGTCTCCTGGGAGCTAGCTTTCGGGATTTATTTCAGGTACACCCGATAAACCTGAGCGTGGCCGTATGGGTTGGTTTCCTGGCCTTGTTTGGCATCGCTAGTGATAACGGGGTTATCATCAGCACCTATCTGGACCAGATCTTTGCCCAGCAGCGGCCGGATTCCATCACCGCTATCCGCGAGGCCACCGTCAAGGCTGGCGCCCGACGTATCCGCCCGGCCATGATGACTGTCAGCACTACCATCCTAGCCCTCCTTGTTATCCTCACTTCCACTGGGAGGGGCTCAGACATCATGGTGCCTATGGCTATTCCGTCATTCGGGGGTATGGTTTTGGCCATTGTCACGGTCTTTGTCGTGCCCATACTCTACGCCGCTAGCGCTGAGCAGAGAATGGTGAAAGAAACTCGATCAGTGAAGGACAAGAAGTAGGAAAAGGGAATAGAGCTCACCCCTGAATGGTTGCGTCTCAGGATAGTGCGGCTCTGTAGAGATGTATTGCTGTGGGAGGACTTTTCCTTCCCGCAGGCAGGCGGATGACCGTAATATTTAAGCCTCGCTCATTCCCTCTGCTCGTGGAATCCGCCTGAATTCCAGATCGCATACATGGTGGCGATGGAGACTGTCAGCATTATCGACGGGAAAACTTGGTTTCGCAATACACCAGGAAGGGCTTCATCTACTGCTCCGAGATGTGATCAAAGATGAGGGTGCCTGCTAAGGCGAACAGGATAAAAAAGGTGACCATGAGCATCAGCCAGAGATCCCATTCTCTGAGCGGCCGCCCGGCCAGAGCGGCGCTGGTAGCCCTGGTGGCGGCAATCAGCAGGGGGGCCAGCAATGGAAACAGCAACACGGGCAGCAGGGTCTCACCGGCAGGGGAGCGTAGGTTCATACCGGCGATAAGGGTTCCCACGGCGGCAATGGCCAGGTCGGTGAGGACGATAATGAGAGCCAGGGAGGCGGGGGCCGCCAGCAGGGGCATATTCAGGAAGAGACCGAAAAGGGGCAGACTTATCATCTGGGTTGCCAGTAGAAAGAGGAAAAAGGCGGCAGCTTTTCCCAAGTAGATAGCACCGCGGCTCACCGGTGCGCTCAGCAGCAGGGAATACGCGTCCAGTTCCTTTTCCCGTCCGAATGATCTGAGCAAACCCAACACCGCGGTGAAGAAGTAGGTCATCCACATCAAGCCCGGGATGAATGCCTGAAACCGGGCAGGGGCGGCGTTAACAGCGAAGGCAAAAAGCAGAGTGACCGCCGCGGCGAAGATCACCATGGCCGACAGGCTTTCCCTGGTGCGTAGCTCTAGGCGCAAATCCTTGAGAAATATAGTCCAGGCAGTCGCCATTACTCCTCTTCGCTTATATACGAGACCAGATCACTCTCTGTCGACACCGGCGCTTCCCTGCTGATAGTGCCTCCACTGAGCAGGAGCGCCCGCTCAGCCCGGGCTGCTCCCCAGCCCAAATCGTGGCTGGTAAAGAACACCGTCCGTCCCTGCGAATGCCAGCGAGTGAGCGCATCACTGAGGGTTTGGGTTCCATCGACGTCCAGGGCGGCTGAAGGCTCGTCCAGCAGGGCCAGCCGCCATGAGGCCAGCTCCAGGCGGACCAGGCCCAGCCGCTGGAGCATCCCTTCGGAGTAGACCCGTATTGGTTCTTCCTCGCGGCCCGCCAGCCCGTAGCCGGAAAGGAGGGTCTGAAACGTTTCCTCATCCCATGTCTGCCCACGCAGCCGGACGCTGAGCATGAGATTTTCCCGGGCGGTGAAGGCGGGATACAGGTTGGGCTGGTGCCCTAGATAGACTACGTCCCGTCGCCAACGGCTGTCAGCGGTAAATAGGATCGATCCGTTGAGGTAGGCGGTTCCCCTTTCGGGGCGCATAATACCGGCCAGGATTCGGAGTAGTGTGGTCTTGCCGCTGCCGTTGCGGCCGAAAAGCAGGACAGTCTCACCGGTAGCCAGGGAAAATGATACGTCCTTCAATACCGGATGCAGGTGAAAAGATTTGTTGATATTTACTGCGGTGAAGAAGCTAGCCAAGTGATTCAACGGTTAGTTCAGCAAACCCCGGCCGCAGCTGGCGCAGAAGCGGTCCCCGGACGATACCGTTGCACCGCAGCCGGGGCACACATCCCCAACCGCCGTGCCGCAATTGGAACAATACCTGGTACCCGGCACTATTGGTGCGCCACAGCTCGGACAATCAGAGATCGCCGTTCCATTTTCCGGCGGATTGTGGTTTCCGGGTACACTATCCAGTTCATGCATCACTTCCGCCACCTCCGCCAAAAGGTCTGTCTTTGTGCGATCAAAATCCTCTTCATTGATAAGGCCCATCTCCCGTTCGAATTCCGCTTCCCGTATTTGCTTGAACAGGTTGACCTTGCGCAGCTCAAGCGCGATGGTTCGGTCGGCCTCGTCTTCGCTGACCGGTTTCTCCTTAACTGATAGGAGAGGCACCAGCACGTAGTAGGTGGCAAAGAGGAAAATCAGGAAAAGAGCCGCGGTAGCCAGCAGTGTATCCATTTCAGATGTCCAGATCCTGCATTTCTTTTTCGATCTTATCGATAAATTCGTTGTCGTAGGACTTGCGTTCGGCAGGAGCGGATCGCTGAGCTGGAGTCTTACTGCGGCTGATGAAATATACCAGTAGCAGCCCGCCAGCTAGGAGAATGGCCGGTGGCATGATGTATGCCAGGAGATTAAATCCCCGGGCTCGGGGGCGGGCAAGGATCCGCTCGCCGTACTGGTTGACAAATAGGTCAATGATTTCCTCTTTAGTCCTGCCCTCCGCCAGCAATCGGGCAATCCGGGCCTTCACCTGCCGAGCGGCCTCCGAGTCGTGATCACCAACGGTGCTTCCATAGCAGCAGGGAGCCATGATCTCATACTCCAGCTCCCGCTGCAGGGCATCTTTGCCTATTCCTTCCACTAATGGGGCAGATTGCCCTTCCTGACAGAATGCCATTACCGGCAGTATGAGTGATAATAGCAGGAAAATGCGAATCACGCCAGTCTCTCTTTCAGTCGTTGATCGGTGCGGCTAGGCCAGATAGCCACCAGAGTGCCGACCACTATGATAATGCTCCCCAGCCAAACCATCTGTACCAGGGGATTGATCATGATTTTCAGCGCCACACTATTGTTCTCTCCGCCGATACCGCCAGCGATGGCGTACAGGTCCTGTAGCGGTCGGGAATGGATGGCTACTTCCGATTGGACCTGGCTGTCCTGCTCGATATAAATCCGCCTCTCGGGTCTTAAGATAGTCACCGGCCGGTCATTCCGGCTTACTGAGAGGTCTACAATCCAAGCGCGATGGTTCGTTCGTTCCACTTCGTAATATCGGTCCAGCTTAAATACATATCCTTTGAGGTAAGTATTTTCTCCCGGTTTGAGGGCAAGCTCCTGTTCAGTGGAGAAGGCCTTGCCAGTAAAGCCTACGAACATGAAAAGAACACCCAGGTGAACGATAGCCCCGCCGTATCGGCTGCGGTTCCGGTCAACCATGTTCCGGAAAGCCGTAAGGGTTGACTCGCCGCTGATCCTGCGTCTGGCGCGGATGCCACGGAACAATTCGTTGATGATACCCGCGAACACAAAGGCTACCAGGCCAAGGGATAGCAGCGGGTAGATTTGCCGGAGGCCGAGGAGCATGCCACCAGCTGTTGCCACAATAGCCGTTGCGACGGGTATGGTTAAATTGCGCTTCAATGTTCCCAAAGAGGTACGCCGCCAGGCCAGGAGAGGCCCTATGCCGACCATGAGCAGCAGCAGCAGCCCGATTGGGACGGTAGTGCGGTTGAAGTAGGGCGACCCCATGGTGATCTTCATACCTCGTACCGCTTCAGATAGGATGGGGAACATGGTACCCCATAGTACGGCTAGGGTAAGGGCTACGAAGATCATATTGTTAAATAAAAATCCGCTTTCACGGCTGGTAAACGATTCCAATCGATTCTGAGAAGTTAGCTCGTCCTTACGTAGGATTACTAGGATGGTGCATGATAAGATGATAAGTAAAACGAAACCGAAAAACCATATGCCCAGTTCGCTGGCGGCAAAGGCGTGCACTGAGGAGAGTATACCGCTCCTAGTCAAGTACGTACCGAAGATGGTCAGGATGAACGTGGACATGATGAGGATCACGTTCCACAAGCGGAGCATGTTTTTCTTCTCCTGGATGCGCACCGAGTGGATATATGCAGTGCCGGTAAGCCAGGGCAGGATGGAGGCATTTTCCACCGGATCCCAGGCCCAGTAGCCGCCCCAACCCAGCTCCGCATAGGCCCAAATACCGCCCAGGACGATACCTATCCCCAGGAACATCCAGGGCAGAAGGCTCCAGCGGCGGGTTAAACGGATCCAGTTGGCATCCATGTGCCTTGTAACCAGCGCCGCGATAGCATACGCAAACGGCACCACAAAGCCTACATAGCCCAGATAGAGTATCGGCGGATGAATTAGCATTACAGGATGCTGTAGCAGGGGATTGAGACCCATCCCGCGGCTGGAGGCCCCTGGAGGCAAGAGTGTGAAGGGATTCTCAAAAAAATTGGTGACGATCAGGAAAAAGAGCATCACTGTCGCGAACACCAGGTTCACTACCAGCATGAGGGAGAGGTTACGGCGACGATTAAGGTAGCCAATCAGGAGGACGTAGATCCCCAGGATAGTGAGCCAGAATAGCAGGGAGCCTTCCATACCGGCCCACAGACCAGCAAATTTATACATGGTTGGGGTAGCGGCGCTGCTATAGCGGGCTACATATTCCAGGCTGAAGTTGCTTGCCATGAGCTGATGAACCAGAGCAAGGGTGGCCACCAGGATCAGGAACGCTGAGACCATCAGTCCCCGTCGGCTCACAAGGGAAAATCGCAGGTCGCGCTTGACCAGATTAATAAAGCCCGAAACCAGCGCCAAGCTGCAGAAAATCAGGGCCAGTTGCAGGGAAGTTGAACCCAGGAGAATCATGTTATGATACTAGTTATTGGTGCCGGGATCGGTACCAGGCGCACCTGCATCTACTTCGTAGCGTGAAGCGCATTTGGTCATGAGGTTATCCGCCGCGAAAACATCGTCGCGGAACTCACCCTCAATGATTACCTCAACCGAGTCCTGGAACAGGTCCGGCGTCAGGCCGGAGTAGTGAACCGGCAGGACATCATCACCCTGGACCATGACAAAATCGACACTCAGTTTGTCGGCGGAGTAGACGATAGAGCCTGCTTCCACCAATCCCCCCAGACGCAAGCGGCGCTGTTCCCATCTATTCGGATTTTCGTGCAATTCCGCAATACTCACGTAGGGTACCTCTTCCTCTTCGGTCCCGATCGTAAGCCAACCGAAAACAATCAGAGCAACTGCGGCGATGAGGATTACGAATTTGGAGCGTTGGCTTTTCATGGGATTATCCCTCCATACGATATTTTCTTTTTACATCCATCAAGGCCTTCCCTCAATGGGCTGATCCTTTTCATTATCCAATTTACCTATATGTTTTTAATCTTACAGGAAAAATCAGGCTATTCGATCTGATGATCCTGGGGTGGTAAATCTTTCAAGGCTTGCTGGGCAAAGGGAGAAAGCTGATTGTAGGTAATTTCGCCCTTCCGATAGCCTTCCAGTTCACCCTCCAGCTCCTCATAGAATCCGGCGTGCTTGTGGCGCCACTCCTCGACGCTCATCTTCCCCGTGCCCATCACTCTGCTGCCCGGGTATTCTTCAGGATGGAAGATGGAGAAAAAGAGATGCCAGATGACAATTGCCAGCGATGCCAACCAGGCTTCCCAGTAATGCACAACTTCGGATACCTTGATGAGCCAGACAGGTGTGGCCTCGCCGAGGATTGTTGGGAACCACAGAATGAAACCTGTGAGACCCATGACCACCGATCCCCATACCAGAGCCCAGTACTCGATCTTCTGGCCATAATCGAACAGGCCGTACTTCACATCGGGCGGACGCCCCTTAGCAGATGCGCGCATGTTGCGGAAGAAGTCCCGCAGGTCCCGTCCCAGTGGCAACATCCGCAGCAGGTGCTGCCGGCCCCAGGGGCTGACGAGCGCGTAGACTATGTGCCACACCGCTACCGCAGCCATGGTCCCGGCCGCAATACGATGGATCAGACCGCGGGCGGTCTCCGATAGTCCGATCGAGCTGAGCAACTGAACCCAGCCTGATTCGGGGAATTTGAGGGCGAATCCGGTTATCGCCAGGATAGTGAAGGATATCCGCAGCAGGCTGTGCTGCCAGATTTCCTGTAGAGAGAAGCGGCGGATAGCAGGAGTGTCCGGTTCACCTCCGGCGCTGATCCTGACCAGCCCGCGCTTGCGCTGCTTCAGGTATCCGGTAAAAATAACTCCGTTATGGACCACCATGAAGCCGATGACCCCGATAATGAGCGCCACGTAGATGATTTGTACGATGTCCTCGATCGGCGTCTCCCGGATGAGTACCGAGGAGTGGGTGTAGGTCTGGGCGAACTGGGTGGTGGCATTGGGATGGCATTGGGCGCAGGTACCTTGCAGGTTGGATGCGTGAATAGTGGAATTTTCATGCTCCTGGCCGAGAATGGCGTGCACACCGTGGCAATCGAAGCAGCTGGCGGCTTCTTCATCACCCCGCATGACGGCCAGGCCGTGATAGCTGTCTGAGTAAGTAGCGGCCACGCCCTCCTGCAATCCGTATTTTAGGGCTAGTTCATCGTCCGAGTGGCACTTCAGACAGGTGTGATCTGCCAGCTCGCGCTTTTTAATGATATCGTAGCGGCCGGTAGGATCGCTGATTGCGTGTTCACCATGGCAGGTGATGCAGGCTGGCGCATCACGAACCCCGCGCTGGAGAGCTAGCCAGTGATCGCTGCCCTGGAATTCCTCGTACTCTTGCAGGTGACACTTTCCGCAGGTCTCCGCCACATTCCAGTAATTAATAGTAGAACGTGAGTGTCGCAGGTTCTGGATATCGTGAGTTCCATGGCAATCGTTGCAGGTAGCGGAGGCATAGCCTGACTCCTCGAGGACGCTGAAATGTATACTCTGTTTGTAGCGGGTCACCGGATCCAGAATATCGATATTGTGGCGCTCCACCAGCTCCGGATTGGCGTGGCAGCGGCCGCAGGTACTAATCATATTGGCGGAGTGCACCAGCGAGTTGCTATCATCAGCCGGTAAGATCTCATGGCTCCCGTGACAATCCACACAGGTGGCCTCATCCGGGGAGAGGCTGTTGAGCTTGAGTCCGTGGACGCTAGCTGAGTGTTCATTCCAGGCATCTTCATGACAGCCGCCGCAGGTTTCCTCCTGGGAGAAAACCGGTAGTATCCCTTCATCGATATGTTCTTCCAGCTCGAGTCCGGTGTGGCAGTCCAGGCATCCAAAACCTTCGTGAATGGATTCTTCTGTTGAGACCTCATGGCAGTCAAGACAGCTATCATCTTGAGCCCATAGAGGTAAAGCAAAAGCAAGGAGATAAGCGAGTTTCTTCATATTTTAACTGCTGAAAAAGGTTCCAAATATAATGAATATCAACAACAAAAAGCCAATGGATAGGAATACATACGCGCAGATGAGCAGGATGTATTTTGTCCATCTGGGCAACGGCTTGACTTTCAAGTTATTGTATTCGTTACCAGTAACAAGGCGTTCCTTCTCAATCGGACGCTCTTCGGCAAACCTCTCTTCCGAGAGATAGCCGGTGAAGATGACTTCATCCATAGGAAATGCTCCCGGGCGGAGGTGAGTATTGAAGAAATGAACGGTAAAAATGAACGCCGTCGCCAGCAAGGCCTCCTCAGAGTGGATTATGTGGGCGGCGTTGATGATCCAGCCCGGGAAAAGCCGGGTGAATGTCTCGGGGAACCAGAGCGTCAGGCCGCTGGAACCGATGATGACCATACCCCAGACCACGGCGAAGTAGTCGAATTTCTCCCAGTAGGTCCAGCGATCAAACTTCGGCGGTTTCCTGCGCAGGCCAATGAAGTAGCCCAGGTGCAGGAAGAAGTCCTTAAAGTCCTGGAGATTGGGGACCAGCGATTTGGGACCGTAGAACAGTCCTCTCTCCTTGCGTCCGAGCCAGCGGTACAGGAGGACAATCAGGTGAATTACGAAGATACTGGCCAGCGTCACAGCGGCGATCCGGTGCAGGATAGCAGCGGTCCCAAGACTGATGAGATTATTGACGAACCAGGTGGCCATAGGCGTATGGCTGTATTTCAACGGCAGGCCGGTCGTAGCCAATGTGCCAAAAGACAGGAGTAATCCTAGATGGAATAGCCTTTGATACGGTTTAAATCGCTTCACCCGATAGGCGGTCTTCACCTTGGGTTGTTTTTTCCCTTCGAAAATGCGCCGTACTAGCAGACGGATCAGCCATAGGGTTGTATGGGCGCCGAAAATAGCTAGCGTAACACCCAGCAGCCAGCGCATGAAGGTGTCGATACCTTGTAGGATGGGATTTTCCTTGTGGGCCATCGGGCTGAAGTGCTGGAGGTAGGAAACGAAATTGATATTCACATCCTCATGACAACGGCCGCACGTTTTCAGGATATTCTCCTCGCTGACGGTGGAGCTCTGGTCGGAGACGGAGAGCACACTATGGTTATCGTGGCATGAAGCGCAGGTGGCGAACTCTGATCCCTGGTAGCCCAGCTGGTAAACTTGGCCATGGTAGGTGCTCTGATAGCCGGAGACCACATCCGGATTGAGCTGGAACCGCAGGATGATTTCCCGGTTGCTATGACAGGAGCTGCACAGCTCAACACTGGCTTTCCCCATCATACTCTCTTCCGTCTTGGGGATGAGCCGCTCGCCGTGGCAGGTGATGCAGGTGGGGGCCTCTGCGTGTCCCTTGGCGGAGCTGATGCCGTGTACCGATTGTTCCCAGGCTTCCTGCTCACCAGGATGGCACTCACCGCAAGCCCGCTTTAGCCCATTAGCCGCCGGGTGCTCCGGTGCCCGATAATGGTACTCGTGACACTGGCCGCAGTTAACCGGTTCCCCTGATCTAGCTTGCTCGATTTTTTCTTGGTGAATCACCATATGGGCTTCAGCTGGATCAGCGAGCAATTCCTCCTCATGGCATAAAAGACACACGTTCGCCAGCCCGGTTTCGAAAATAGATGAGTGTGCGGTGGTCATGTCCGTAGAATGGCCCACATGGCAAGCTACGCAGGTTTCCAGGCGCGGATCGTCACCCTCTTGTGGGCGGTGAATCGAGACCTCGTAGCCCACATGGCAGCGAGTACAGGTCAGGTCCAGTCTGGCTACCGATACAAGGCTGTTGGGATCTCTGGGTGACAGCACCCGGTGTTTGGCGTGGCAGTCGGAGCAGACAGGGGCTCTCAGATTGCCCTGTTCGAGCTCCCGGAAGTGCTGGGAGTCTGTATAGTTGGCCACTTCCTGTTCATGGCATAAGTTGCACGATTCCACCAGATGCATCTTCCACTGCTGGGGCGTGTACTGATCCTTCTCCATCTTGAAGTGAGGATGGTGGCAGGAAACACAGGTGACCTCTTGGGTAATATCGCCGACTTTCCAGTGACGGGATGCCAGGAAGTCTTCCAGTATATCCTGATGGCACACACCGCACACCTGTCGGGGGTGCCCTTCCCAGGAAACCTGGTGGCGTCCATGACAATCGGAACAGCTGGGGATGGAGGTATATCCCTTCTCCATAAGGGGCGCAAAGAAGCCTTCGATGAAGATGGCCTGTTCCTCCTCATGACAGGTACCACAGTCCGGCAGAACCAGGCGTTCCCGATGAGGCCATTCTTCCACTCCTTCAAGTTCAGTATGGCAGTCGATGCAGGCGAAATCTTCATGCGGGCTGCCCTCCAGATGCTCGCTGGTAACATATAGCGACAGCTCCACGCCATAGCGGATCACATTGTGGTCGGGATCGTCATGGCAGGTTTCGCAGGTCTCGTTGTCCTGAGCCCAGGTGTTGTCAGGCCAGAGGCCGGTCAACAAAACGGTAATTAAAGCGGACCAGATGAAGATCCTGGAGTGACGGGCAATACTGCCCGGTGTGTGGGCTGCACGGCTGGAAGATAAGGCAGCAGGATTAGTTGTTGAGCTGCTGAGGTCACCTTTAAGGGTTGGCGACAACATCACTTTTTTCTCAATCCGACTCTAATCTGGATCTGGCAGGTGGGCGCCGATCATGGATAATCGGCCCGGCCGTTGATATGTTTTTGGGTGTCGATGATACTCAGGTGATCCTCTCCAGCGACCGAAGTATGGCAGTCCCCACAAGCGGACAGCTGCAGATGCCCAGTGGGTGGGTAGCTGTGACAGGTGGCGCACCGGTTCTCCGCTGTAAGAGTGTCAGTCCAGGTAACAGTCTGGTTATTCCCTACGATGAGGCTGTCGGCATAAATCCAGATATTGCTGCTGGTAGCTTTCTCGAACCGGAAATTTCCGTGACAGTACGAATTTGAGCAGGTGGCGCTATTACGGTCCCAGCTCAATGTGAAGGTGCTATCAGCTGTGGTGGGGATTCCGAAAGGTACTTCCGCGTACGGTGTTTCGTCGATATGCCCCTCTGCCCAGACGGAATCTGGGATCAAATGGCAAGAAGCGCAGTCAATATTGACGGTCAAACTGTCGGGATGGGTATAGTGGCTGGTATGGGTGCCTACTGTCACCAGATCAGTGCCGGTCTGGTTTCTCACGTCGATAAAGGAATCGTTAGCTTGGGTATTATGACAGTTATCGCAGGCGAAAATACCTCCAGAAGCGGTATGGCAGGCAGTGTTACTGCAGGCAGACTCTACAACGCCGCCTTCCAAGTTCTGGCCGTGGCAAGCCTGGCAGCTGGAGAAATCCCAGTTATTCAGCCAGAAGATGCGTCCGTGGTAGTTATCATGGCTTGGATCGATGTATTCCGCCAGCGGGGGATGGGGGATAGCTCCACCATCGCTATGGCATTCACTGCATGCCACTCCTGATGTACCACCGCTGAATTTTTCTCCATGGCACTGGACACAGCCAGATAATCCCACAGCACGTATCTTGTCGCCGTGGAATGCATCACTGGGATCGTCCCATTTATCGGGATGAACCTTTCCCCCTTCGGCCACTTCGGTGCAGCTCCACCAGCCAAAAACCAGACACGCGGCCAGACCGCCGAGTAGGAACCGTTTAGAAAACATGGCACCCAGCCCTCGTACAGGTCACGTCCGTGGCCGGTTCGTGGCAGACCACACAATAATCAGGAAGGTCTTCGGCCTCATCATGATGATAGCCGCCATCATCCCTCGTGATTGCCCAGCCAGGGCTGTTGTGGTTCAGAGGCATAATTAACAAAGACTGATGACAGGTGCGGCAATCCTCGGGCATCGCGTGGCAGGTGCTGCACTCTTTCTCGAAGCCGATAAATTCCCCGGCGTGTAAGAACTCGTAATTGGCGGGATGGACCTTCTTTTCCAGCTGCGTCTGGGCATGGCAGGACTCACAGTCAGCTTGCTGATGGCACATAGAGCACTCGCTATCGCTTCCTCTTTGGGTGAACAATCCATGAACCTCAGGCCAGTCCGGGTCATGGCTGGTGGGCAGCTTCTCTTTCAGGGAAGCGTGGCAGGTATAGCAGCCGGCATCGGTGAGGGGCACAGCGTGGCAGTCCATGCAGGATTCCATCTCCGGCGGTGTCCGTGGCACCAGGGCTTCGCTACCGGCCGTGGTGGCATGACACCGCTCGCATAATATATCTTCCGTTAGGTGGATCTGATGTGGGAACACCAAGTCGGGTGTGGTCTGCCAGGTATAGGTAGTTGGCTGATCGGGTTGGGTATGGCAGGCGGAACACTCCTGCGTTGCTGTATCATCATCATGGCAGGCGAAGCACTGGTCCATGACCGGCAGCAAGTCGTGGCTTACTTGTGTGCTCGTTTCCAAACCTTCATGGCACTCGTTGCACTCAAGACCCATATCATCAACATGGGCCAGATGGGAGAAAATGATGCGGTCAGTGGCGTCAGTTCCGATGCTCTGAGCGACCAGGTAACCTGCAGAGACCAGGAGGGCTACGATTATGAGGCTACTATAGCGCATAGCTCACCTGCAATCCGACCCTGCCGTCCTGTTTGAAATACCGGTTCTGGGCATATTGGCCAAAAAGGCGATAGCTCCAATGACATCCCAAGGTTCCTTGGACCCAGAAAGACGCCATCAGTGCCGACAGGTCTTCCTTAGTAATCCCCAGATCCGACACCGCCTGGGATTGCTCATCATACAGGGCGTATGTATTGGCTCCAAGGCTGAGTCCTACTCTGGTTCTTTTGAATAGCGTATGTTGCCCACTCAACAGTAGATACTGACTCCCGTAGATGGACTGTGCTCGGGATTGCCAGGCTACGGCTAGCCTGCCCCAGGCAAGCCGGGCGGAGATATAGTGGCCCGAACGCTTTCCCAGCCGCTGTACGAGATTCAGACGGAGTTGTATGGTACTTATGACCCGGACGTTCAAGCCCGCGGCGAGGGCGTGACGCGGGTCCGGTAGCTCGTCAGCCATAGGGTAGGCGATTATAGTCAGATGCTGGGAATACCGGTATTGGACA
This sequence comes from Fidelibacterota bacterium, assembly GCA_020354025.1. Classification (GTDB taxonomy): domain Bacteria; phylum Fidelibacterota; class Marinisomatia; order SCGC-AAA003-L08; family TS1B11. Next base: position 1,975,286 of record CP070638.1, read on the forward strand.
TGGGTGCTGACTTTCGGTGTTAGTCTTATCTGGGTTCGGAGCCGGATTTTGTCAATTGATGGGTGTAACAGGCCCAAGGCCAAATCGGCTATTTGGATGATGCGCCGTCCGAAACGTCTTCGCAAGGTACTGCCGATATATAATCTGCGCTCGCCACCCATTTCATTGGTCCACAACTGGAGCGACGTGTGGGATGGACCTGCCATGCGCCGGTACAGACCACCGGCCACTACTGTTCCGGCGTCACCGTAATCCGTGCCAAGCTCGTTCTGGGGCGTTACGCCGGCATACAGGGTGATCAGTCGTTGATCGCTGAAGGACCCTTTCCGCCGGTTCAGGGTGAGCCCGTCAAACCTGGTCGTGTGGAGCGCGTCCCACTGGATCTGCCGGCCGATGATTGTTTTCCAAGTGGGATTCAGTCGGATCTGTACGCGACCCGAATAGAGGTGCGGGCCAGCGGGACGGATCATAGTGGTGGGCATAACATCCCCAAGCATATACCAGCTCAGCCGTTCACTGAGATGATGGCGTATGGTAAACTGCCCCCGCCAGACTAGGGTTTCAGCTGCGGTCAGATCGCTGCGTGGGTAAACCAGGCCGCTCTGAAGGACCACCGTCGGTCGGTTGGCTTTGACACTGGAACCTGCAAGAAGTAGCCAGATCAGGAACACCGCGATGGAGCGTGATGCGATTAAGTAAGTTCTATATTGTGGATGTCCTGCCATAAAGGAGAGGAAAGTTAAATATATCAGGACAACGAACTCAAATTTATTTATTGCTTGGAGTAAGCAAACTCTGCCGGTCTTGGGAGAGGGGACATGGGGCTATGCCTTGTAATCGGATATCCGAGTTTAAGTCCATTCAGCCAACAACTATCTGAATCCCCAAATACTTCAATTCTTCTCTGAAGTTTACCTGCTGATATGGTGCCACCAGTATGATACCTTGAAATGAGACTTAAATGTCTTGTTAGCTATTGAAAAATCGATTAGCTTAAATGATAATTTACTTCCCGGTGTGGCAGGATAGAATCTTTCGTTGGCTGAGCCTTCTGTCATTAGGGGTAACCATTCTCTATAGCATAGCTCCTTTAAAACGGTTCGGGAAATATTAAGTAAAATCATTTATTGGGAGATGAAAATGTTTAGGGTGCTTACAATATTGCTGGTATTCTCCTGCTCGGTGCTCTTTGCGCAACAGGACGAATTTTCCTATATGGGCGTCAATAACTGCAAGATGTGCCATAATAAAAAGGATAAAGGTGCCCAATTCAATGTCTGGAGTGAGGGTCCCCATGCCAGGGCCTTTGAAACCCTCAAGAGCGAGGAAGCCCTTAAGATCGCCACTGAACTGAAGCTAGAGGGATCGCCTCACGAAGCCGGGGAATGTCTAGGGTGCCACACCACTGGATGGGGCAAAGCCGACGGTTATGAGGTGTTGAGTGCGGATTTTATTGGTAATCCCAAGAATGCCAGAGCGGTAAAAAAGAATGATTCCAAGGCCAATGTTGGCTGCGAGACCTGCCACGGTCCCGGAAGTGGGTACAAATCCAAGAAAACCATGAATGGGATTTTTAACGGTGCAATCGATCCCGCGACCGTTGGACTATTTGCTCCTGAGAAGAACGTCTGCATAACGTGCCATAACGAAAAAAGCCCGACTTTTAAGAAATTTGACTTCGATGCTATGGCAGCCAAGATTGCCCATCCGTACCCTGAGGAGTTCAAGGCCACGAAAGGAACTCCTGGGGGAAAGTAAAGCCCTTCCGCTAATCATACAGGTACGCATTCATTTGATGGTTCTGTGTCACTAGTCATAAGGGGCCGATTCATTTTCTTCTGAACATGAGCCCCAGGGTTCGTAAGCGAGTTATCGTCGTCTTGGCCGTCGTGGTGACCGTGCCCATCATTTTCTGGGGTGCGGCGGAGTATACATCGCGCCCAAAATTCTGCAACAGCTGCCATTATATGGAGCCGTTCTATGAGAGCTGGCAGCTGTCCTCCCACTCTGATGTCACCTGTACTTTTTGCCACTTCGAGCCGGGACTCGCCGGTAAGATTGAGGGCAAGCTCAACGGCCTTTACCAGCTAACCAAATACGTCTCGCTTGCTTATAAAAAGAGCAAACCGTGGGCGGAGATTTCCGATGCCTCCTGTGTCCGTGAAGGCTGCCACGACACACAAACCCTGCTTGGTCCCATCCGGTTCAAGAACGTAAAGTTCGACCATAGCCATCACCTCGGGGAACTACGGCGGGGAAAACAACTGCGCTGCACCAGCTGCCACTCCCAGATGGTCCAGGGCAGTCATATCCTGGTAACAGAGGAAACCTGCTTCCTGTGCCACATGAAAGACCGGGGAGAGACACCCGGGATGTTCAACTGCCGCACCTGCCACACTGACGAAATCTTTCTGGAAATGGGCAGCCAGCTGCGCTACAATCATACCGCAGTGGTGGAAACGGGCAAGCCGTGCGAATCGTGCCATGTAAACACGGTTGAGGGCAACGCTTCGGTCTCCACTCAGAATTGCATCAATTGCCATTGGCAGACCGATTTCTTTGAACGCTACGATGATCCCGAATTCCTGCATAAGAATCATGTCACCGATCATAAGGTAGAATGCATCGCATGCCATACTCCGATACTACATCAGGTCCAGCGGAAGCACCTGCTAACCGGGGAGGACTGCCGTTCCTGTCATCAGGATCAACATGCAGCCGAAGCCCAGCTTTTCGCGGGTCTGGGAGGGATTGGCATTCCCCAACAGCCCAATCCGATGTTCACCGCGGGTCTCTCCTGTCAGAGCTGCCACATCTTCCACGAGGAGAACGTAGGTGGCGGTGAAACCATGGTCTCCAACGCTGACGCCTGCGACCAATGCCATGGGCAGGGCTATGGTCGCCTGCTGCAGAACTGGGAAACTTACCTTATTCATCTGGAGGCGGACGTGATCAGCTATCTGGATCAGGCCCGTACCGGTCTTGATCAGCGGGGGGGGCTGATCCCTGAGCAGGAGGAGGTCTTGGAGCGGGCGAATCAATATATTCAGCTGGTATCATCGACCCGTGGCATCCATAATATCCAGCTCAGCGATAACCTGCTTAAAACCGCCCACGAACTGATCTCCCGGAGCCTGCAGCAGGCCCATCTGGGAAACCTTGCCCGGGAATATGTCTCAAGTGGCCAGCTGGTACCCTCGGACTGCGCCAACTGCCACTTCGGTATTGAAGAGATCAACATCGAGGTCTATAACTTGAATTTCCAGCACGGGCGGCACCTGACCAATGGAGTTGCCTGCACCAAGTGCCACTCCAATCTCCGGGTGCACGGTGAACTGCTGCATACCAGGGCTGAATGCCTGAACTGCCATCACAGCCAGGAAGAAAAAGACTGCTCGACATGCCACCGCAAGCAGCAGCAGCTTCTTGCGGGGGAGACGACCTTTTTCACAAACGATCCCGATTTCATGTGGGCCGAAGATATCACCTGCCAGGACTGTCACATGGCTGATTCCGGTATTATACGCCGGGAGCCCGAATTATGCGCCGATTGCCATGATGATAGCTATACCGCAATGGTATTGGAGTGGCGGGATGAGATTCGAACACTTCTCAGCTCCCTTCCAGATAAACAATACCGGGAGCTTAAAGAATGGTTAACTTCCGAGGGCAGCTTAGGAGGTCATAATCCACAGGCTGTTATTGATCATCTTGAGGAAACACTCAAGACATCGCCACGACCGTAATTCTATAAGACGGCATTTGACTGTACACGGCAGCGTCTTTTCAATTATAAACGAGTATCGACCCAGATGATCGAAGTAGGTAAAGGATGGGCTTGGATGAAGAAGCGCGTCACCGGTATACCTGATCCTGTCCTGAGACTAGGGATTGTCTTTATCTGCTTCATCGGAATAGTACTCTTTATCAGAATAGTCATTATTCCCTCCCCTCTTAAAGAAACAGGTTCCCAACGAACCTCTGCTATAGAGAGAGAGCTGTCAAGAGAGATTTATTTTGCTGGTTCGGATATCTGTTCAGATTGCCATGATGAAGAATCTGCACTGAATAGGAGTGGTCATCACAAGTACTTGTCCTGTGAGACGTGCCATGGCCCGGCACTGGAGCATACGGAAGATTCCGAAATCTTACCGTCAGCACCCCGGGAGCGAGAATTCTGCTCACAATGTCACACTTACAATCTCTCAAGACCGACCGGTTTCCCTCAAATATTCCCTATTGCCCATAATCCTCTTGATCCCTGTATTAGCTGTCACGATCCTCACGATCCCAAGACCCCAGAGATTCCCGGTGAGTGTTCTGCATGCCACGCACAAATTGAAAGAGTGAAAATCGGATCTCCTCATTTCTTTCTGAGATGCATTACCTGTCACGAAACTCCTGAGGGTCACAAAATCCAACCAAGGCTGGTGAGCTCGACCAAGCCAGTAGAGAGAGAATTCTGTGCGACATGTCATAGTACGGAATCTAGAGTGGAGGATACGCCGAAGATCGACTTTCTGATCCACGGAGAAGATTATCTCTGTTGGCAGTGCCATTATCCCCACCGACCGGAGATAGAGAAATGAAGAGAAGGAAGTTCTTATCGTCGCTGACGAATCTTACCCTACTTATCATATCAGGGAGTGTTGTTAAAACAACATTAAGGGGCGCTGTTGAAACCTACCTCACGGACACTGCTGGTGCAAAGAAGCGATTTACGATGGGGATTCAAACGCAGAAATGTATCGGATGTGGTAGATGCGTTACAGCATGTAAAACAGAAAATAATGTTCCGGAAGAACCATTCTACTTCCGCACCTGGGTGGAGCACTATGTCGTAAAAAAGGATGACAGTGTTATAGTTCACAGCATCAATGGTGGATCAGGCGAAATCTCTGAGAATATCAAAGAACATGATGTTTTAAGAAGTTTCTTTGTCCCCAAGCTGTGCAATCATTGCGAAAATCCCCCGTGTGTCCAGGTCTGTCCCGTCGGGGCTACCTTCAAGACTGAGGACGGGATTGTATTGGTCGATGAGGACCGCTGCATCGGGTGCAGCTATTGTCTTCAGGCCTGCCCATATGGAGCGCGGTATATTCGTCCCGCTACGCACATAGCCGATAAATGCACCTTATGTTATCATCGTATCAAGAAGGGATTGAATCCGGTGTGTGTTGAAGTTTGTCCGACCCAGGCCAGAGTATTCGGTGATCTTGAGAGCGGGGCCTCCCCACTGGTAAGACTGAAACGTATGAAAAATACCCACGTGCTGAAACCGGCCCTCAATACCGAGCCCAAAGTCTTCTACACCGATCTGGATGGGGCTGTAAAATGAGCGCTGATTTCGAAAGACTGGCCGCGATTCTGAAACAGGTAACCGGCTATATCTATCCGAACGAAATCGAGATTCACTGGTCTATACTGATAGTGGTATATCCATATATCACAGGGCTGGTCGCCGGAGCATTTATTCTCGCATCTCTTGTCAAAGTTTTCAATGTTAAGGAAGTCCTGCCTACCTACAGGCTTTCACTCCTGACAGCGCTTTCATTTCTGATAGTTGCGCCGCTGCCCCTGCTCTTTCATCTGGGACATCCTTGGCGCTCCTTCGAAATCTTTCTCACACCGAACCTGAGCTCTGCCATGGCCATGTTCGCCTTTGTCTACGCCTGGTATCTGATGGTGGTCCTGCTACTCGAGATCTGGTTCGAATATCGTACGGACATGATCGCCTGGGCAGGAGCTTTAAAGTTTCCCAGCAACCTGTTCTATCGTATCATTTCCCTTTTTTCGTCAGATACCAGTGAGAAGGCGACATATTTCGATAAGAAAGCGATAAAGGCAATTACTGTAATCGGGATTCCGTCGGCGTTTATCCTCCATGGATATGTCGGATTTATATTCGGATCCGTCAAGGCCAATCCCTGGTGGAGCAGTGTGTTGATGCCGATTGTTTTCCTGTTTTCCGCCATTGTTTCCGGAATCGCCCTGATCCTTCTGCTTTATATGGTGATCACTCCCTCACGAGGGGAACAGCTCGATATGAAATGTCTCGATAGACTGGCATCACTGCTGCTCTACGCGATGATTGTCGCTTTTTCCCTGGAGGGGCTTGACTTTCTGCACAGGCTATATGAAAGTGAGGAATCAATCAAGATCCTATCGGATATGGTTATCAATCGTCTTTTCATAAGCCTCGTTGTCATGCAGATTCTCTTTGGCATGGTAGTCCCCTTGGGGATTCTGATGCTGGTAAAACTCGCCCGTTTCAATGATGAGCTCAGAAAACTGCTGTACTTTGTTTCGGCAATTCTGATCCAGATAGGAATATTCAGCACCCGGTGGAATGTAGTTTTCGGCGGGCAGATGTTCTCCAAGAGTTTCCGGGGATTGACGGCCTATAAACTGGAAATTCTGGGAGTGGAGGGACTTCTTACTGCACTCTTCCTGCTGGTCCTGCCATTTCTTATCCTCGCGCTGCTGCTGAAAGTACTCCCTCCCTGGGGGAAGATCATCAACCAGGATGCATCCGTCGCGAGCTAGCGTTTTCCCACGTCCGAACTGAAATCCTCAAATCAAGGAGTAACGCACGTGCGCTCAATCAGAATCATATTACCGGCCTTCTGGCTTGCGGTATTAGCATGGAGTCCCCCCGGAGCGAGTACGCTTCAGGCCCAGGAACCGAGCCCTTATGGACAATTCGAGGTGCTGATCTTACCTGAGTACGAACACCCTGGTGTGGAGGTTCGGATAGAAGGATCTGTAAAACCCGGCCAGTTCCCGCGGTACTTGGAGCTCGATGTGTCCCCCAATACCCGGGTTGCTTTGCTCACCAAGCCTGGCCCTCAGGGTGAGCCGGTCAGTGAGCGGATCGAATCCCGGGAAGAGAACGGCAGGACCTACCTGCCCGTTGATGTCAGTGAGGCCCGGTTCGTGCTACGCTATTTCTTCAATCCGTTTGACGGGGAGAGTGTGGAGCGGACGTTTACCTATGAACTGACCACCAATGAATTACTGTCTGAGTTTCATCTCATTATTCAGAAACCTGCAGTCGCGCGAAATTTTAAGCACTCCCTAACTGAAGCAGAAGAACAAGTGGGCGAATTCGGTCTGATCTATTATCAGCAGCATGTCCAAGAGTTGCTGGCAGGGGCCAGCTTCAGCGTAACAGTTGATTACGATAATCCCACTAATGCATTCACAATGACAGAATTGCAGACAAGAATGGAACGTAAACAGGCGGAAGGTGACGCTGATGTGGAGACTTTGGGTGAACGTCCATTGAGCCTGATAACGGTACTATTTGTGTTGGCACTTTTAGGCGTCTGTATGTTCATCGTTCTCCGGCTATGGAGTAGGCGAAAGGCCACAGCTTCGGACGTGACCCTCCGGAAAGCCCGGAACGATGCCCCGACTGATTCCGCAGATTCTCTCGAGGAAAGGAAATTCTGCAACGGATGCGGCGCTCCCCGACGGTCGGGAGCCCGGTTCTGTTCTGAATGCGGTAAGGAATTCTGATATATCCGTACTCACCCCTTAGTTAAGGATACTATAATAAGGGGATAGTACACGGGTGAATCGTTCAAAGGCCCCGGGATCATTCCCGGGGCCTTTGCTTTAAATCCAGGCACAATCCCGGTCGTCTCTAAATGGCGGTGAGGAGAGCTGCCTGCACACCATTGGCGAAGTTGTCAGCCAGATCTGCCCGCGGGGATCAGAAGCAGGTTCTGAAGAGGATTCATGCTAGATCAGGATAAAAAGAAAACCCCATCGACACTCAGATGGGGTTTCCTTATTGGGCGTATGTCTTTACGGTGCCGCTTGCTACTTCATGACAAGCATTTTCCGCATCGCCGAAAATTCATTGACACGAATCCTATAGAAGTAAACTCCCGACGCCAAACGACGCGCATCAAGCGCCACGCTATGCTTCCCTGCGGCCAGGGATTGATCGATAATCCGCATGACCTCTCTGCCGAGGGTGTTATAGACAATCAGGGTAACATCTCCAGCCGCTTTCAAACTGAAGTTGATGGTCGTGGTTGGGTTGAAGGGATTGGGATAGTTCTGTGCCAGGGTATATTCCAGAGGCACAATCTCTTCATCGCCATCAATTGACAAAGTACCCCTCAGGGCAGCGATGCTCGTCTTCAGGGTCGCTACGGTGAAGGCAGGGTTATGAATACCAAAGCTGTGATCATGGTAGACCATCTGATAGTTGAAGGCAGACTGCAGCTGCAGGGTGGTCCAGGTTGAATCCACGGGATCATGGGCGTCATAACCGGCGACGGTATCTGCATGGGGTAGCAGCGCCGCCAACGTATCCAATAGTCCGTGGACCTCGTCCTGCAATCCTTCCGCAACGCCATCACCGTCATGATCGGTAACTCCGCTTAGATAGAAGGGTTTATCAGCAAAACTGTCTCCGACGTCTCCATGGCATGGAGCACAGGTAACGACGTTGTCCACCGTGTCCGATGACATGCTGAATGTATGTGATCCCATCATGATGACGTTGTCATCTTCATCCGCGTGGCCAGGGTACATGTGGCAGTCTACACAGGCATTTTCGGTAGCTGCCAAGTGCGGAGAGGTCGGGAGAACCTGGCCGAATGTGATCACGTTGGTGGCCATCAACATATCGGCCTGGGGAGCATAATGCGGACCGAAGTGGGTTGAATTCACGGGAGCCGTTGTGTATTCTATTACGTCGTCCCGGCGCTGATGATGGCAGTTCATACATAGTGCCCCGCTGCCTGCCCCAGTAACGGTCTCCCCGCTGGCCAGGGTAGCAGAGACGGTACGTAGCTGGTGTTCGTTGGTGTCATCATGGGGCTCATGGCAAACGGCGCAGGTGATATCAGTAGTAGGCTGTGATGTTATAGTCTCACCCTTCACGAATTGGATGAACTGGTTACCACTATGGCAGCCCTCGCAGTTCGTGCGCGCTCCCCCTGGATAGCTAGGTACATGCGCATGCCCGGAGGCATCCCACTGCTCGGGATAGACGTGATGCGTGCCGCTGTCATGGCAAATAGCGCAACCATCAGTTGAGAGAGAAGATGCCTTTTGATGAGTACTCTGAGGCCCATGACAGCTCTCGCACTGGATGCGGGCCAGTTTCATTGAGTTGGGGAAGAATATTAGCAGCGAATCGTAGACGCCATCAAACAGATGCCCACCACTTACATCGCCGTAAACATCCACCAGGGTCGTTGAATCCGGGAATACGAAGGTGGTATCCTTACTCAGGTAAGCCACTGTCTGAATTCGATCATCGAAACCATCGTTATCAGCATTGGCGTCATAGCCTGTTGTGTGGCAGGAAATACAAGTCGGCCCATAGTGGCTGCTGGCAATACCATTCATGCCATCCTCAAAGATCGAATAATGCCCTGTCTCTTCCCAGTCAGCTGTTGCGCTGGCATGACAGGTGGCACAATTTCCAGCAGCAATGCCGACATAAGTCCCGGCAGTGACAATCAGCGTATCACTGACGGATTCATCAGTGAATACAATGGTGTAGGTGCCGGCGGAATCCGGGATGAAGGAAACGACTTCAGAAGCTGAATCAATAGCAGCAGCCGCACTGACATCTGCAGTTGAGCCGGTGGGACCGGTTACGTCCCAGGAGGTACTTACCAGCGTCGAATCTTTAGATCCCTTGAAATACATTTTGGTTTCAACACCGACATTGAGCAAACCATCGTACGCGCGGTCTAAGATCCCAAGGTATGTACGAGGCGCTGGGACACCCACGGTGTCGGCTTCGACATCGCGTGGGGATACACCGAAAGGTTCCAATACCAGTTCCTGGGAAGCAGCTACTGATATAGAGCAGCAAAGTACAAAACCAAGCAATATCACTCTCTTCATATCTAATGATACTCCTTAATTAGATTTTTTAGATTAATTTTGGATCATTAATTGTTGGAAGTATAATCAAAAATTACCTAGAATCTCCACGATTCCTTGTTAAAACTACGAAGTTTTTTTTAAAGAGACAAGGATATCTTCAATTCCTTTATTTTCCTGCTCCTATGGCTAACCAAGGTTGGAAAAGCGATTAAGTATCAGCTACCCATCACAGGATTAGAGTATCATCCATAGAAGAGAAAAACGTCTTTTTTGGCTATCGCCCCGCTGTACCCTCCCAACTGTTGAGGAAATCATCAACCAATTCGCCCATAAAAAACCAGGAAGTCGATCTGAATCGGTGGCATTGTCCTTTTCTATAGTTCTGCCAAGTTAGCTGACAAAGCAGCTTGTATCAACATACCGGTAGCGGCTAGGCTTTCATATCAATGAGAATCTTGGTGAACTTTCCGGGATCGGCGTCCCAGGCCTTAAATGCCTCGGGGGCTTGACTGAATGGATAACGTGCGGAGATCAGCTCCTGAAAGGGTAGCTGGCCCTGTTCAAGCATCCGGATCACTTCGGGGAAGACGTTCAGAGCATTGCGGGAACCGGTAACATCGAGCTCTTTAACAACGATCTGGTTTATGTCGTAACCGGGCAGCTCCTTTTTAAAGTAACCAATATGAACGACCCGTCCGGTATAGGAAGCTGCCTCCACCGCCCATCGGATGGTGTCTGGATGACCCACTGCCTCGATGACGACATCCGCACCATCGCCTCCGGTTAGATCAACCACCTTCTCCTCTATTTCATCGGTGGCTGCATTTATCGTCGCCTCGACACCGAATTTTCTCACCAGCTCCAGTTTGGCTTCGTTGACATCAACGGCCATGACTGTGGCTCCTTTGAATACAGCTGCTGAAGTTGCACCCATGCCGATTGTACCGCAACCTAAGACCAGCACTCTGTCCCCCGGGACCACCCGCCCCCGGTTGGTGGCGTGATAACCGACAGCCATAGGTTCGGCGAGAGCCAGCTCCGTCAGGTGCAGCTCACAGCTTGAAAATACCTTACTCCAAGGGACGGCGATGCTGCTGGTAAGAGCGCCGTCACGATGAACCCCCAGCGTCTGATTGCGCTGGCACGTATTAAACCGACCTTTGTGGCAAGCGGGGCAGTCGCCGCAGGGGAAATAGGGTAAAATCGTAACCTTATCTCCCTCAGCCACAGTATCCGGCACCTGTGCACCTTTCTCCTGCACCACTCCACTGACCTCATGGCCGGGAATCAGGGGATAGCTAACAAAAGGCATCTTTCCCCGATAAGTGTTCAGATCGGTACCGCACAGACCCACGTAACGGATATCGATAAGCACATCTTCAGGGCCCATTTCGGGCTTGGAGATATCGATCAGCTCCATTTTCCCCGGTTCCAGGAAGGTCATCGCCTTCATTCTTTCCTCCAGATAAACGTTTTCACCTGATCAAGAAGCCGGTTCAATTATACCCGCGCAGGCACTGCCTCCGGATCGTTATTCTCCGGGCAGTCCGAGGTCCAGCAGGTGTCCGCTACCGGCTTGATTATTTCCTGTACACCACGGAGCAGTTCTGCATCGGGCTTGATACCAACCGCCTTTACATTACGCTCTACGTGAGAGACTTTGCCCATGCCTACCAGGGTAGTGGCCGCCGATGCATAGTCCAGGGCGAACTGGAGGGCCAATTCTGAGATGTCTGCTCCCTGGCGATTGCACCAATCGGTGGCCCGGCGACCGGCCTCCAGTACCGCTTCGGGAGCGGGGTGCCAGTCGGGTGCCCCCCTAGCTGTCAGTAACCGCATGTGCAGCGGCGAGGCGTTTACCAGGCCGATCCCCCGCCTCCTGAGGGCTGGCATCAATACACGATCCAGGGCGGTGTCCATCAAGTTATAACGGCAGTACGACAACACCATATCGATGTCGGTGTTCTCTGCCAGGTCTCTCAGAGGATTGAGTTGATAGCCGGTGACACCCACGAAGCGTACTTTGCCCTGTTCTTTCATCTTAATCAGGGTGGGAACTGTCTCGCCGATAATCTGTGCCTTGTTACCGAACTCGATATCGTGGGCTTGAAAGACGTCCAGGTAGTCGGTTCTCAGTCGTTTCAAACTTTCCTCCAGAGAAGTGACCACCCGCTCTGCGGAGAAATCGAACTGGTCTTTGTCATAGCGCCCTGTTTTGCTGGCCAGCACGATCTGCTGCCGTTTGCCGTCCAGCGCAGCCCCCAGCCGCTCTTCTGCCATGGTCCGTCCATAGTAAGGGGATACGTCAAAGTAATTGATTCCCTTCTCTATCGCCAGCTGAACTGCACGGATGCCTTCAGTCTCATTGATGGCACCAAATTCGTGTCCTAGAGGAGATGCGCCAAAACCGAGTATGGATACGCTGAGTTCCGTTCTACCCAGTGTACGATAGATCATCGTCAACTCCTCCGATGGTTGGTACCTCAGTCAGGAGGTCAGCGGATTGGTAAAAAGCATATATTCCAATGACTCCCTTTCCAGGGTGAAAAAAATATCGGCGGATAGCTTGCTTGCGCATATGCTTTTTCAGGGATTGATCCCACCTAGACATTCAAAACCCGGGAGTACTTTCGGCGTACGAATTGGATATGTTATCAAACCCCTTGGCAGGATATAGAATAAGTCATTAACAAGTATTTTGTAGCCGGACTCACCACCAATTGTGAGGGTACTCTTTTTGATATTTCCCTTAAAATGGAAATACCCCAGATTGAAGCCGCTATATAAACCAGAGACATTACTGTAGCGGGAATAGTAATATCTTGGCCCCATGTACAATACAAAATCAGGATGGTCAGATTCTTTAAATAAATACTCTACAAAAATATGCACAGATATCTGGGGCGATAACTGATATTCAAACTCGAGATTAATCAATCCAAGAAAGGGTTTCAGAGGATTAATAGCGAGTGATATTGTCTTTTCTCTCTGATAATCTGACGTTGGATTTGCATTATCTTTCGACCATATGAAGTTTATTGGGAGGATAAGTACTATGATTAACAGTCGGATACTATTTCTCATATTCCTAACCAGTTTGGCGCCAGCCGTATTTTCATGCTCGAGTAATCAGCCTTATTCGTTTTTCCGGCCTTTTAAAATTCTCCTGAATTCCTTTAGGCTAAGGTACGTCCAGATAACAAGTATGAAGAGTCCGAGGAGCCAGATCCCCCATGTTATGAAGTCGAATTTCATACGATCTCTGCGCTTCTTTCTGAAAATGTTCTGTGAACGTCTGATTGCATAAATTGCAGCCTTTTTTAGTACCTGAAGTCCTTATATAGCCGGTTTATCTCTTCTCTGACCCGGAGAATATCATCTTTGGAGGTCAGGTCCGGCACGTGCTCTGACAGCGGATAATTCATTACCTCCCCATGATATTCGGTAGCCAGCATATTAACAGCTATAGGTAGCTCTTTCTCATTTCTTACGGAGTGTAAAGGCACTGCCTGCAGCACAGGCAGGATCAGAGGATAGTAAAACGAAAAGACATTCATGCTTACTTCAAGTTTCCCACTCGGGTCCCGAGCCTGGTGCATTTCTTCCCTTGAGGGTTTTTCGATGATGCGTCTTAGATATCCAGCATCATCTTTATGGATAACAGCAAATTTTTCGATCCGTTCCTCATCGAATTCTAACGCTGAGCGGTCATATGCGATCATGGCATTGTCATACGGTGTTTCCAACAGGAGCTGCAGCGCGTGCGTGGAATAGAGGTTGTCACTGTTGCATACCGTGAATTTACGGTCGCCCCAATCTTCTCGCATGACCAGCGCCTGCAACAGGGCATCGGCTGTCCCAAGTGGTTTTTCCCTTCCCTCAGGGACAGCCTGCAATGCATAAGAAATGCACAGTCCATGAAAGTCGTTATTTCGCTCCTTCTCACCATAGTAGAGTCTAATTTGATCATCCTTATCACCTATAACGATAACGATATCTCGATATCCCGCCTCCTGCGCATTATATAGCAGATAATCAAGGAAGGGGCGACGGATTGCTCCAAATCCAATCATGGCCTTCGGTTTCTCATCAGCATCCTTGGTGAGTCTACAATCGTCGATTATAACCTTCTCAGGAGGTTTTCTCATCCTGGAACCAATGCCACCGGCGAGAATTACTAGTCTTCCTGGCATGGCTATTCTACAGCCCTTTCGATCTTTACTCCCTCGTCGATCCCGATGATGTATGCATTTCCACCAGCTGATTCGATAGCATCAGCGACCTGGTCCGTTTGCCTGGGGGCATACACGAACATGCAACCGCCGCCACCCGATCCATTAATCTTGCCACCCATCGCTCCTGCCTGCATCGCAGCCGAAAGCATACGATCAATCTTGGGCGTTGAGATCTGCAGCACATCCCGCAACACACTCTGGTGCTGGTTCAGGAGCTCACCAAACGATTCTTCATTCAGAGTACCGGCTTTCAGTGCCTCCCGGGCCTGGAGGGTGATATCTCGGTTCATTATAGTCCCTCGTAGAAGCGCGTATTGTTCGGCGTTCATAACTGACCGGTATTTTTCCAGCTCATCGATATGAGCCTCCAGGAGCAAAAAGTCAGACTCCTTTTCCTTTATTGTTTGCACTACCGTCTGTATTTGTTGTTTCACCCTGGTCAGGATCCCTTTCGTATCCTTTGGCTCACCAGAATCACCTAGGATAAAGGTTCCAAGGCGGCTTATGAGGTGCTCTACAGCGAGCTGTGGCTGGAAATCCAGATAAATTACGTCACCATAAGCTATTGAGTAGTGATCCATCTTTCCGCCGGGCTCCTGAAATTCCACTACTTCAGCCTGGTGGGCCAGCTCAGCATTATCTCCCGGGGATAAAGTGATACGTTGATCGCTCATCAAACCGAGGAACTTCACCCACGCCATAACCAGTGCGGTGGAGCTCGAGGTGCCTGAGTTGATCGGGATCCCACCGTGAACAGTACAATCGAATCCCGATGAGAAAGTGAATCCTGCGCGTTTTAGTATATTCACACTGCTGGGGAAGTAATCCCGTTCCCGCCTGTAAGACGCATCATCAAGCGATAGTCCGATGCGGTCGTCTATATCCGGTAACTCAATATTGACGTCCCTGTCATTCCTTCTTGCTCCCTCCAGCCGAATTCGCAATGAAATAGCAGCCGGTATAACGGGCAGATCCAGGTAGTCCTGGTGTTCGCCGAACAGACATATTCGGCCAGGGGCTGAAATGGTCAGGTGATTCAGCTGGGTCATCGGTAGCGATCCATCCTCATCAATCGGCCAGAGTGCGGGACAATCCCCCGATGAAAAATACAATCATTCCTGTTACGGCTAGATAGGAAGCTGTTGATGTATTGTAATTTCCCATCACAAGACCTATAATAAATAGCGATAAGCCTGTGAATAAAACTGCCAGACTTGTCTTCCCGAATGCTGTAACCGGGATAATGTTAAATACCTGGCCGGTCTTCACTTCCTCATCAGTCACATGCTTTGCCTGCCATACTTCCGCGATCTTATGTTCATCTGGGCGCCGGGTGAGGCCGCTTATGGTCGGAGTCACGACGAGGGCAATGGCGGCCGTGAGGAAGGTATTCTGATTGAAACTATAATTCAGAAAGAACTCACCGATGATACCCGCGGTGGCACCGGCGAAATAACCGGCGATGGCACCCTGCCAGTTGCAGCGTTTCCAGAATAGTCCATATACGACAGCGATGATGAAGAGCGGCATATCCATAATGGCAATCAGGGTCAGGTAGGCCTCAACCGCTCCGCCCATCTTAGGTACCCAGTAGGCGAAGAGGATCATACCGATCCCGACTGCAAAGGTCATGATACGAGCCACGATGAGTATGGCTTTGTTATCCGCTTTTCGATTGAAGATGCTCTCGTAAATATCACTGGTGATCATAGTAGCAACGCCGTTAAGGTTGCCCGCTATGGTGGAGAGCTGGGCAGACAACAGGCCGCAAATCACTAATCCAAGAACACCGTGCGGTAACAGGCTCCTGAGCAATGTAGGTACCGCTGAGTCTGGATTGGCCAATCCGGGATGCAGAATAGACGCAGCTATACCGGGGATTATCCACAACAGCGCGAACGGCGTCGTGATAATTCCCGCCAGGACCAGTCCCCTGGCGGCGGTTTTGGTGCTGTCGGCGCTGAAGGCTCGCTGCAGCAGTCCCTGATCAACCGTAGCCCATTCGAGGCCCAAGAAAAATATGGCCAGGATAAACTTCCAGTCGAATTCACCTGTGTTTCTAACCAGGATCATAAAATCTGAGGGCAATTGAGACATCAACCCGGGCCACCAGTCGACGAGGCTCATGGCTAGGGGAAGAACGATCAGGGCACCAAGAAGCATCAGTATGAATTGGATTACGTCGGTGAAGGCAACAGCAAACATTCCGCCGAGTGCGGTATATACGATGGCGATACCCCCTATTACCAGCACCCAGAACGTGAAAGATGGATTTCCCGTTATGGCCTGGGCTGCCACAACGCCGGTATATAATACAATTCCCAGCCAGAACGAAAGGCGGAAGATCCACAGAACTGCCACCATGGTTCTGATCCCCTTACCATACCGTCTTTCAAGTAGCTCCGGAATGGTCCTGATCCGCAGTCGACGATAGATAGGGACGATAAACAGCCCGGCGAAAACCAATGCCATATTGCCCGTCCACGGCTGCCAGATAATCGATATACCTTGCTTATAGGCTATGCCCGATTGGCCTACGAAACTGTACAGGTTTACATTGGTAACAACAATCACCGAGGCTAGGATAAAGGGAGTGATCCGCCGGCCGGCTACGTAGAAATCATCACCGCTTTTAACCCACAAATAGAAATACGTGCCAACAAAGAAGGTCATACCTAAAAAAAGACCTACGATTGTATAGTCAACGTAGTTCATTACACTTCACTCCGAAAAAATCCATCACTGGCCATTGATCCAGCCGATTTTGGGCATGAAAGATAGGTGGCAAGGGTGTATATAGCAAAAGGAATATGAACCAGAGGGACCAAAGACTAGCGGAGAAGTCCGGGGTATTCTCTTCCTTGCTGTGCAAGTAGCCGGGGATTGGATATGGCATAGCAAACTCTGTTACAGAGTGAGAAACAGGCATTTTTTGTGAACAGGATCTTTATCCTGAGTAGAGAGCCACAGTCAGTTAGTGCCAGGGATAATGTTTCTTCCTATTGTGATCGAATGTTTCGATACAATACACTTCCTAAATAGAAAATCCAGTAATGAGATAGGCTGTGAGCGAGGGTGAAGTATCGAAAAAACGGGTTGGCATCCAATCCCGTTAAGTGTTTGACATCTCCTATTATAGGCGAGTAGATTCCAACAACCAAATTCCTAAGGCAATGCTTCTCTCGCAGGATGGGTGGTGGTGATATGAGATAGTCCACATCCTATCTTACTCACGCTGAGGACATTGAATCACGTAGGAACCAAAATAAGGGGAAATTTCCATGAGGAAGCTCTTAGTCGGAATTATTGTCATGTCGCTATGTTTTAGCATGGCGATAGCAGGCGGTATCGTAACTAATACCAACCAGAGTGCCCAGTTCATCCGAACGCTGAACCGCAATGCCTCTGTCAGCATAGACGCTGCATACTTCAACCCGGCGGGATTAATTCACTTGGAGGATGGACTGCATTTCTCCCTGAGCAACCAGTCTATACTCCAGACGCGTGAGGTCATTAGCAACTACGCTGGCCCCTCCGGGAACACAGGATTGAATGATAAAACCTTCACCGCGGATGTACAGGCCTTGCTGTTCCCCGATGTCCATCTGGTCTATAAAACCGGCCCTCTTGCCTTCTTCGGCTCCTTCATGCCCATCGGTGGCGGCGGTAGCGCTGATTACGGCAAGGGACTACCTTCCTTCGAAATGCCGGTCTCAGATTTAGTACCGAAACTAGTCGCTGGGGGGCAATCGGTCACTGGATATAGGCTGAACAGCGAATTCAAAGGCGCGTCGGTCTATACGAGTGGTCAAGTTGGAGCAGCCTATGAGGTGAATAGCATGATCTCAATCGCTGTCGGAGCCCGCGTGGTCTCCGCCCGGAATACTTACAAGGGGCACCTGAAGGATATCGAGATAAATATGGGACAGTGGGTAAAAGCTACTGACTTCTTCACTGGTGCTGCTGCATTGGCCACTTCCGGCGCAGCCCAGGCCGATAACGGGGGTGATCAGTATACAGCCGGCGCAGCTCAGGCCACTGCCGCAGCCACCCTTTATTCCGATTCTGCCGCCTACTTTTACAATTTAGCCGATGCGACGACTAATCCAATTCTCAAAGCTACTTACACCGCTGCCGGTGATGCCTATACACTTGGAGCAACCCAAGCGACAACCGCTGCTGCAGTATATGCTGATTCGGCAGAATATTATTACGATCTCGCCGATTCCCTCGAATTAGTTGCGGTTGATATGGGAGATGCGGCTGTGGAAACAGCGGATAAGGAGGTGGATGTTGAGCAGACCGGTATTGGCTTCACTCCCATCGTTGGTATCCATATCAATCCAATGGATGGGCTTCATATAGGTATTCGATATGAACATATCACCAAGCTGGAGCTGACTAACAAGACCAAGGTTGACGGCTCGGGTTTATTCCCCGATGGGGAGAAGACCAACGCCGACATGCCCGCCATGCTGGGAGTTGGTGTTTCCTATCAGGTAATGCCGGCACTGAGGACTGAGGCCAGCTTCAACTATTATCTCAACACCGGAGTCGATTGGGATGGGAAGGAAGCGGACCTCGATAACGGTCTTGAAGCCGGATTGGCGTTGGAATATGCTCTAAGTCCATCGCTACTGGCCAGTGCTGGTTTCCTTACATCCATCGGAGGTGCTAAAGAGGCCTACCAGCGCGATCTGAGCTATAGCCTCAACTCAACTTCGGTCGGCTTGGGCGTCGCCTATACAGTTGCGCCCAACCTTGTAGTAAACATTGGGGCCGTTAACACTTTCTACAGCGAAGGGCAGAGAAGCTTCAGTTATGAGTTTGATGAGGATCTGGGGATAACCGTCCCAGTCGTAGAGAAGTATAATAAGACCTCAATCGATTTTGCCATAGGGATTGACTACAGCCTCTAATAGGCAAGGAATTATAGTACCGTTCATATGAGCAAGAGGGGGATTTGCTAATCCCCCTCTTGGTATCGGCTACTCTGAGTAGGAACTAAGCCTTCTCAACCGGCTGGCGGAGGACTGTCTTCAACCGTTCCGGGGGAGTCCGACGGGGATCGCCCAAGTAGATCTCGTGGTGTCTTCCACGCGGCCGATAATCCTGCTCCTTAATGAATATGTGCATCTTTTCGATAGTAGGTTTTTCTTCTGCGTACGGGCCGATGTGCATAATCTGCACCGATAATCCTTCGTGAAACGGCTCAAAGCGTACCTTGTTGAGGGCTAGAGGATTCTTCTTCGCTTTCAATTCCGCTTTCGCCTGGTCGAACATTTCTTTCGTGATATGGTCCGGCTGCATGATCATCAGGGTCCAGAGCCACTCGTCCTTGATCTCTAGGTCGAACTCTCCGCCGCTGGCCATCCACCAAAGGCCTTCCGAAGGCATAACGGAATAATCAGGTCCTAAGCCCTTTTTCTTCAGACCGAATTTTATTCCATAGGCTAGACCGTAAAGAACCTCCATTGCATCCTGGAATTCCTGCGCTGTATTGGGATCACCCCGGCCATCAACCATTAGGAAATTCATTTGAGGCACGTCTACTAGCACAACTTCCTTGGTTGAGGGCACGTATAGGTGCCTGAGTTCCTTTTTCAGATCGATTTTGGACATGGATTAACCTCATTGGCTATATGGAGAAACAATCCAAAGGTAATTGGCATAGGCCTGCTTTTCAAGGGCGATGGATTGCTCGTAGATGGGATACAGGCCTAGCGATAGGGTACCTGGGCGGTATGCATGTTCCTGATTCTTCGTCGGACATAGAATTCCCGCACCTGTGGAGACCAACGGAAATCAGCCTCTTTGAGGATTATATAAAACTCCCGGACAAGCCTTCCTGAATGGGTATCGTAATATCGGCTGGCGAATTCGTGATAGACGGTGCTCAACTCGGGACGGATCGCGCCTTCACTATCGAACACCGGTGATAGCTTCAGTCCGGTAAGGAAGGTACACAGATAGAGCTGGTAGTAGTATTCAGCGACATCAGCCACAACCGATTGTTTGTATCTCCCAAGGTAGCGTTCCCAGCGGATTGTCCTTTCACCCACTTCCCTGAACGATATAAGCAGGCTGTCACTGTCGGAAAAGCCCGCAGCCAGTTCATCGGTTCGCAGGCCAAGATATTCGCGCACGGCGAGCGAGACGTGGAGTGCGAAGTGACGGTATAGATAGTCAGGTTGCTGATCGATGTAATAGAGCCGCCCGAAGGTGTACAGATCCAGGCCGTTGCGACGCAAAGCATTGACATACGCTTTGATCTCGGGGCTCCGGCGGGATTCCTCGTCGTGAAATTTTGAGATGAGATCGTAGTCTTCCCAGATCATATCATTGTGACGGCTAATAGTGGCGAAGAAAAAGGTCATGAACTCCTTGCAGGCTGAGTCGCGTACCGCCACGGAGAGGCGAGTAAGGTGGGTCTTGAAGTACTGTACCCCGGCGAAGAGGGAGTCAAAGTTGTCGTTGTCTAGGGCCCCCAGGTAGCGGGTGTAGGCGGTGAGGGGAGTGGGGACATTTGATTCCTGTGGCTGGGTGGGGAATAAGAGCGACGAGTAGAGCAGGAGTACTGTTAGGGATAACATCAAGTATGTTAGCGATGCGCTACTTGGGATGCCAGTAATAAGGAACTTTATGATCGTAAGCCTCTTGGATTTCCTTGCCAACTTGTTGGCGGATTCGGAATGACACCATATATCATCAATAACCATTCGATAAATTTCTGTTTGGCAGCCTGACAGCAGATCAGTCCTTTGGTCATAGGCCTCTGGACGGATGAGATGGAATCAGCTAATATCTATGACTTCAGGTGTCCCAAATTTCTGATCCCACCAATGAAATTTCTACTGCGACTAAGTCATTCCTGTTGTACCCTTTGCCAATCCGGTTACTTTGGGAATAACTTAATGCATGTAATTGACGAGAATTTTGACACCCTGTAACACAGGAGCAGATATACAATGGGTGCAGATACGGTAGAGTTTACTGAGCAGGATTTTGATGAAAAGGTGCTGAGCTCCGACCTGCCGGTGCTGGTGGATTTTTGGGCGGAGTGGTGCGGCCCGTGCCACATGATCGCCCCGGCAATCGACGAGGTCGCCGTGGAATACAAGGACAAAGTGAGGGTCGGTAAACTGAATGTTGATCAACATCCAAGTATCGCGGCCAGGTATGGAATCCGCAGTATTCCAAGTATACTTCTATTCAAGGGTGGCCAGGCGAGTGACCAGCTCGTAGGCGCCGTTCCCAAGGCTCAGATCACGAATATGATAAAACGGGCATTATAAGTAGAAAGGATAGTGTCAGAGTCTCGAAAGGTTGTGATTATTGGGTCAGGCCCTGCCGGCCTTACGGCCGCACTTTATACAGCCAGGGCTAAGTTGAACCCTATGGTATTTGAAGGTACTCAGCCCGGTGGGCAGCTTATGCTTACCAATGAGGTTGAGAATTACCCTGGTTTTCCCGACGGTGTATCGGGACCGGAAATGATGGAATTGTTTCGCAAGCAAGCGCAGCGTTTTGGCGCGGAGACCTTATTCCAGACCGTCACCCAGGTGGATTTTTCCTCTCGCCCCTTCAAGATCAAGGCGGAGGAAGAGATCACTGAGGCAGAGACGGTGATTATAAGTACGGGTGCTTCTGCCCGCCTGCTAGGATTGGAATCTGAAACCCGGCTGATGGGGCATGGGATTTCTGTCTGTGCCACCTGCGATGGATTTTTCTATCAGGACAAGGATGTGATTGTGGTTGGCGGTGGTGACTCCGCGATGGAGGAAGCCGGTTTCCTTACCAGGTTTGCATCTAGGGTTACCATCGTTCACCGTCGTGATCAGCTGCGTGCGTCCAAGATCATGCAGGAGCGTATCTTCAATAATCCTAAGGTGGATATTCGGTGGAACGCGGTAGTGGAACAAATGCTGGGCGATACTCAAAACGGCGGTCTGACCGGTGTAATCCTCAAGGACACACGGACAGGTAAGACTGAGAGATTTCGATGTGATGGTGTTTTTCTCGCCCTTGGTCATATCCCCAACACCGAGCTGTTCAAAGGACAGGTCGACATGAATGAGCGGGGGTACATCATCACCCGAGGCAAGTCTGCTCACACCTCGGTATCCGGGATTTTTGCCTGTGGTGACGTGCAGGACGCAGTCTATCGCCAGGCTATCACTGCGGCAGGATCAGGCTGTGCTGCAGCTATCGACGCGGAACACTTTCTAGAGAACCAGGCTTAGTCTGTCCGACCCGCAGCTCCGTTCCCTTTCGAGGCACGACGCAATGCGAACGTGCATAGTAAAATCTTTTCGTTTCTGATCATAAATAGCTTCGCTAGTTGCCAGGGTGTGGTGTTTCCATGAATTCGATTACGCCCCGTATGGTGATTCTTATGGTCGGCCGTACTTTACCCCCCATCCGCGAAATCTACGGTGATTTCGATAGCTGGTTTCAGGAGCGATCCGGTGTGAGGGCTGATTACCAGGTACAGCTCCTCGTTGACGGGGATCCCATGCCGGTACCGGCCGACTCTGATGGCTGGATTATTACAGGCTCATCAAATTCAGTGAACGACGAGATTCCCTGGCTGCCGGAGGTTAAGGATGGCATAGCGCGGGCAGTGGAAGACGGCCATCCCGTTCTAGGAGTCTGTTTCGGACACCAGCTGCTGGCCGTGTCCAATGGAGGTCGAGTGAAGCCTAATCCAGTAGGGTGGGAGCTGGGATCGGCAACGGTAAATCTTACAAAGGCCGGAGCGGCGTCCCCTCTCTTTCGAGGCATGGACAGGCGCTTTTCTGTTTATCAAACTCACCAGGATGTAGTTACCGACCTCCCACCGGAAGCAGAAATACTCGCTGCCAACAGTATGGGTCTGCAGGCATTCCAGCTGAATGGTCTTGCTTTCGGAGTTCAATTTCATCCGGAGTTCACAAAGGACATCACTCGAATGTACGTTCGGTTGCGCTCCGGCCGTGACGATGCACGTTCATCCCTGGACGCACGCGGTGAAAGTTCATGTCAAGTACTGACCAACTTTATTCAACAATTGACCTTGTAGGAGGTTTTATGCAGCAGCCAATCTACCAAATAAAGAATCTGAACTTGCATCTTAAAAAGAAATCGGTTCTTTCTATTACTAATTTCGAGATACACCGTGGGATTACATATGCCATTATCGGTCAACCAGGATCGGGAAAAACGAGCCTGCTTGAGATGCTGGCTGGTCAGTGCCGTCCCACCAGCGGGACGATCCTTTACGAAGGAGATTCCATCACTAATAAGAAGGTGCACCGAAAATATCAGGAAGAAATTTGTTATCTGCCCCAATTACCGTCCTCTGGTCGGCGGGTAAGTGGGACCGTGCAACGATATATGCTCAAGCATATCAGGACTGCTCCCTGGTCGACAGACTCGGCAGCAGATCGGCTGAAAACTGTCAGCAAGCGAATGGGTCTGGGAGATAAACTGGCACGGACAGTGAAAACGCTTTCACCAGGAGAGCGACGCTGGATCAATCTAGCTATATGTATTGCCTCGGATGCGAAGGTACTGATCATCGATGAGCTCGAGCAGCATATGAGTTATGATGGACTCGATCTGGTAAAGCGGCAGGTCCAGAGGAAGTGCAGCTACGAAGGCACTACCGTCCTGGTATCTACTCTCAATCCTACTACGATTCGGCGGCTGCCAGGGGTATCAGTGACCCTCGACCGCGGTCGTATAGCGATGATCCGCTCGGTCCGGGAAGGTAGTCGTGGTCGGAGGTCCCCTGGTAGTGCCGGAAACAATCCTAGGTCCACCCGGCGAAATAGCGAAAAAGCAAATAAGACGAAGTCTTCCCGACGATAATCTAGGAGCGTCCCTATGAATTCATTAACCCTTTACTGGAGTCCTGATTTCATTCATCACGAGGTAAGTGTGGGGCACCCTGAGTCGGCAAACCGTCTGCTGTCAATCCGAGATATGCTCGGCAGGACTGGTCAGTGGGAGACTTATCAGAAAGTCGAAGCTAGGGCCGCTGCTTTTGATGAAATTGCTGTGGTTCATCCTATTGAGTACATTAATCGGGTGGAACAAACCTCACAGCAGGGACCTGCAATAGTGGATTCAGCCGATACGGAAGTCTCTGTCGGTTCATTTCTAGCAGCACGAAAGGTAGTCGGGGCTGGTCTGCAGGCGGTGGAGGACGTTCTCTCGGGACGGTCGCGGACCGCCTTCATTCTGGGACGTCCCCCCGGCCACCACGCACTACCTTCCCTGGCGATGGGTTTCTGCCTATTCGCCAACGTCGCCCTGGCAGCAGATTATGCCCGCCAGGCCGGTCAAGTAGAACGGATTGCTATCATCGATTGGGATGTGCATCACGGTAACGGGACTCAAGAGATTTTTTTTGGCACAGATCGGGTTTACTATCTGAGCATGCACCAATTTCCGCTATATCCTGGTACCGGGAAACCGGATGAAAAGGGTATAGGGCCGGGACGTGGTTATACACGTAACTTTCCACTAGCTGCCGGGAAGGGTGATCAGGACTTTGTAGACATCCTGGAAGGGCCCGTGGCCGATGTGCTGATGGTGTATAAACCAGAACTCATCCTTGTTTCGGCAGGTTTCGATGCCCATGAATATGATCCCCTGGGAAATATGAACATTACAGCCGAAGGTTTTGAAATGATGACCCGGACGATGAAGCGACTGGCTGATGAATTGTGCCATGGAAAGATCATCTCTTTCCTGGAGGGTGGGTATCACCTTGACGGTCTGGCTGAGTCGGTATCCCGGCATTTGGCGGCCTTGGCTCAGGAGCAATCATCTGAGAGTATCAACCAATAGTTGAGGTATTTCTCCGGGGATTCACCCAAAGTGTAATTGTGGAGGACCAAAATCATGAAGCATCTGTATCGCTCTCATTCTAACCGTGTTTTGGCTGGTGTGTGCGGTGGCCTGGGGCACTACTTCAATATCGATGCGGTGCTCATCCGGTTGGTCTGGCTTCTCCTGATACTATTCGGGGGAGTGGGACTCATTCTTTATCTGATTGCTTGGTTGATCATTCCCTCGGAGCCGGAAGCCGAGGAGATCGACGATACAGCCACTCCAGTGAGTGCTGCCGGCAGGGGGCGTTTCTGGTGGGGTCTGGTCCTAGTCGCTATGGGTGTTCTTTTCTGGGCTGGCCAATTCCGGTTTGTCTATTGGCCGATGATTCCTGGCGTGCGTCTACACTCCCAGGACTTCGTGCCGTTGGCGCTGTTGCTGGTCGGCGTCTATCTCTTGTACACATTCGCTCGGTCAGCTTCCGGTAAAGCGCCGTCTGGAGAGCGAAGACTCTATCGCAGCCGGGAGGATAAGAAAATTGGTGGTGTCTGCGGAGGCATCGCCGAATATTTCCAGATCGATTCTACACTGGTCCGGGTTCTATTCGTGGCAGGTTCCTTCTTCTACTTGGCAGGAGTATTGATATATCTGGTGCTGCTGGTGGCGCTGCCGGAGAAACCGTTCGAACCGTCAGCGGAACCCGAAGCTCCCACAGAAAGTAAGGGTGGAGAAGAGGATAAGTCTGCAAAAGGAAGCAAGGCAGACGAATAGAAAGTCTGAGATGTTAAAATTCGCGCTGGTAATAATGGACGGTTTCGGATTGCGCCTGGAACTTGAAGGGAACGCTCCACTTCTTGCTAACACCCCATTCTTAGACCGGTTGCTGAACGAATATCCCATGATTCCACTAGAGACTTCCGGAACGGCGGTTGGGCTTCCTGAAGGGGTGATGGGCAATTCGGAAGTGGGGCACATGAACATTGGGGCTGGACGGATTGTTTGCCAGGATCTGGTACGTATCAACGAGGATGTCCAGTCTGGAACATTTCATAAGCATCCACTGCTTCTGGAGCAGATGCGCCAAGTGGCGGCTAGCGGTGGTACCTTGCATGTCATGGGTTTGTGTAGCGATGCCGGTGTTCATAGCCATCTGAACCATCTGCGGGCGATCCTCGAGACTGCCAGAAGTGAGGATTTACCCCGGGTGAAATATCATGCTTTTATGGATGGCCGGGACACATCCCCCCTGGCAGGGCGGGGCTATCTGGAGCAGGTTCAGAAGTGGATGGGGGATCTGAATACAGGTGCAATTGCCACTGTCGTGGGCCGTTATTACGCTATGGATCGGGATAAGCGGTGGGACAGGACTGAAAAGGCCTACCGGATGTTGGTTCATGGAGAAGGAGAGAACTACCCAACAGCCGTTGAGGCCATGGATGCCTCGTACGCTGCGGATGTGGGGGATGAATTTGTAACTCCAAAAGTTATCGGAAGCGGTGGTCTTATTCACTCAGGAGATGCGCTGCTGGCCATGAATTTCCGGGCTGACCGCATGCGCCAGATCATCCTGGCGTTCATTGAGCATGGCTTTGCCGAATTTCCAGTGGAGGTTCTGGACGCGGACGTACGCTCGATGACCAGCTATGATGATACTTTTACCATTCCCGTTCTCTTTCCACCGGAAAATCTCGTCAACATTTTCCCCGAAGTTCTCTCCCGGGCTGGCTATCGACAGCTACGCCTTGCTGAGACTGAGAAGTACGCCCACGTGACTTATTTCTTCAACGGTGGTGATGAGAAGACTTTCCCCGGCGAGGAACGTATCCTGGTACCTTCTCCAAAAGTGGCAACCTACGATCTTCAGCCTTCCATGAGTGCGGAAGAGGTTACAGATCGAGCTGTGCACGCCATCCAGAGCGGTGAATTCGAAGCTTTGATACTCAACTATGCCAATCCGGATATGGTCGGACATACTGGCAAGCTGGAAGCAGCGATCGAGGCTATTGAGACCGTTGATCGGTGCATAGGCCGGTTGCTGAAAGCAGTTCAGGAGCAGGGAGCTGTCATGTTTCTGACTTCTGACCACGGTAATATTGAAACGATGATCGACACCGAAACCGGCCAACCCCACACCGCACATACGACACTGCCGGCACCCTTTGTTATGATTGCCCCAGGAAGTAACATACGTCTTGAGGGAACCGGCAAGCTCGCCGATATTGCCCCAACAATTCTGACATACTTAGACCTGGAGATTCCTCCTGAAATGACCGGTATATGCCGGCTAGTGAAGACTAAATCCTTTGAAGCCTGACCGTTTCCAGCAGTTGCACCAGCGATTCTCTGAACAGCGACTTCTGGTTGTGGGTGACGTCATGCTGGATACCTACATCTGGGGCAGCGTCTCCCGCATTTCCCCCGAAGCCCCGGTGCCCGTCGTAACGATGGAGCAGAAAGATCATCGTCCGGGAGGCGCGGCGAATGTGGCTTATAACCTGCATTCGCTGGGGGCGGATGTTTTTCTGGTGGGAGTTTCCGGGACGGACATCGCTGGCAGGCAGCTTGAAAACACGTTGTCCAGCTACGAAATACCACATCAAATCCTGCAGGACGATACCCGCCCCACAACCGAAAAAATCCGAGTTATCGCTGGTTCGCAGCACGTCGTCCGGCTGGATAAAGAATCAACTGTACCTCTTTCCGATAAGCTTATAGCGAAGGTGCTGGCGCAGGTAGTAGGGGCCATTGAGAAGTACGACGGACTAGTCTTCCAGGACTATCATAAGGGCACTCTTACACGGCAGGTGATCCAGCAGCTCTGCACCTTAGCCAGAAATAGGCGTTGTCCGATATTTGTTGATCCTAAAAGTGACCACCTGGATAGCTTTAAAGGTGTGAGTCTGATAAAGCCAAATCTGAATGAAGCCGAGCACTTCGCTGGACATCCCCTCAGCACGGATGAGGAGATCAGCGCAGCCGGTCATGATTTGCGGGAGCGTTTGGAAGCCGAAGTGGTGCTCATTACGCGCGGCCCTAAAGGAATGGATCTGTTTGACAGCGAAGGATATCACCGCATTCCTACCCGCGCCCGTCAGGTATCGGATGTCTGCGGGGCTGGTGATACAGTGGTAAGCACCTATGCCCTGGCTTCGGTGTCCGGGGCTAGCCCCAGGGAAGCAGCCGAGTTGGCCAACTTCGCTGCCGGGACTGTTGTGGAGGAGATAGGTGTTGTACCCGTTTCACCGGAAAAGCTCGAGGAACTCCTGCTGCATCATGCTATGCCGTAGGGTTTGCCTGCTGCCGGTTCTTGTTCTCCTTTTTCTATTCCTGACAAGCAATGCCATTGGACAGCATTCTCGTTACGAGCCGGAGGACTGGGAATATATTCCCGGAATGGCCACAACTACATCGGCTTCTGAAGGGCCTGATGGTATCTACTTCAGTACATTTAACGGGCTACTTTATTTTGATTACTATGCTCAGAGTCTTGACCACCTGCCGGAGATCAACGTGGGGCTGCCCTCCCACCACCTGTACCATGTATACCACGACGCCTCTACCAATGCCCTGTGGGTTGTCTACGATGATGGTATCGCCTCTCGTTTGAGCACGGATGACACTTGGCACCAAGTGCCTTTCCGATCCCTGCCCGACTATTTCCAAGGCCGGTCTGTCCTCAGGGTAGGTGGCTCGTTCGACGGTATCTGGATCGATACAGATGGTGTTTATACACTTCTGAACTCATTCACCGGGGAATTCATACGCCGAGACATAACTGGCCCGGATAGTCCCGTGGATTGGAACACCAGCAGGGCAGCCTTCCTGGAACCCCCGGACCTGCTTGGCTGGATCACCACTGGTGAGTGGTCCACGAACATCCGTGAGTTTCTCGGCCCCGGTTATCTCTCTGCTATACCGACTTTTGTCTTTCAAGACCGGGATAACCGATTCTGGTACGGCACCGACTTGGGGACTTTATTCCGGGGTGATCTTCATACCCGCCACCTGGAGGATTTTCAGGCAGGTATTGCCCCGAAACCGGTGATCACGCTTTTCCTGGACGGTGATCGAGTCTGGTTTGCCGATAATGCCTTCCGTCGCGAAGGTATCAGACATACGAGTAAGACAGGTTACTTTCTCAGTGCCTGGGATGAGGGAGTTTCTTCCTGGCGCTATTACAGCGGTCTATCATCGGAAGCAATACGGGACGTGAGGGTTAATGCGATGCTCCGTGTTGGACGGCAGCTGTGGCTGGCCACAATGGATGGAATTGTGCTGCTGGAAACGCGCACCGAAAACTGGGGATTCATTGGCTCGAAAGCGGGATTGCGGGATCGGGCGGTGTGGGATATCGAACGCCATGGCGACGAAATATTCGCTGCTACTGTTCACGGTGTTGACCGCATAAGCCCGGCCACTCACCAGGTTATTCCCGACGACAGCTTGTCTATCTCGCCAGTCGCGGAGGTATATGCGCTGCTCAGTACTGGCCAGGTACTTTACGCCGGAACAGCTGACGGGATCTATACGTATCAGAATGACAGGCCTATCTACTGGCGGCGGGTGTCCAACCTGCCGGCCACCAGCCTGTGGCATGACAACGGAGATATGTTTGTGGTAGCTAATAATTACATTTATCACAGCGGACCGAATGACAGGGATTTCACGCTCTACACCCTCCAGCTTTCCAACGGAACTAAGATTCTGGAAATCAAGGGCTATAGATCGTACATTTGGCTGGCGACGTCACGTGGAGCCATCCTTTATGATCGCAGGACACGAAGCCTATTTAAGTTCGGCAGGAGTGAGGGTTTGCCTTCTGATGTCGTTTATGCTGTCGAACCAGAAGCCGACTGGGTCTGGTTCCTCACCAGCGATGGAGTGGTACGTTTCAATTGGGGGGTTTATTTTGATTAGGCGGGTGCTTACGATATTTTTCCTGATAGGCGTACTTTTCGCGCCGGACCGATCAAATGCCCAGCGCTTGCGGCCCGAACGAGGGGAGTCACCCCTAGAGTTGGCCGTAGGCCGGTTTCCTACCTCTGGGACCGATTCGATCCAGGTGAATGTTTTCACGATGATCCCCCTTGACAAATTGGTGTTTCTGGCGCATAATGGTGAGTTCAAATCTACATACGAGCTTTCCATCTTTGTGGTTGACAAAGATGAGACAGCATACGGTACACGTATCTGGCAGGAAGAGGTAGTCAAGTCGCAATTCAAGGAAACCCAGTCCGAGGACCTGTATCATATCGCGCATACGTCTTTTATGCTGTCCTCCGGCGAGTACCGCATCGTCGCGAACCTGATGGACCTGGATAGTCGCCAGATCTATAAGGCCAACAAAAAGTTTGATGTAACTGGCTATCCCCTGGATCAACTGGCGCTGAGCGATATTCTTCTGGTATTGAAAGCCGAGGATTTGCCGGGAGAACCCGACCGCATCATTCCCTTCATAGGTAACAAGGTCTCAGATAAGGTAGACTCTTTTTTCGTCTATCTGGCAATTCGCTCTCCCATCAAGGAGCCGAGAATGGCCTCTCTGCATTGTACCCTTGGAGAAAAGGACGACACTTCAGCCGTTCTATATAACAAGACGCTTGCCCTCGGTAGTCCCCTTTCTACCCATTTTATACCAGTGGCTACCAGCGATCTGAAGGATCAGAAGTATATCCTCACTGTGAAGGTGCAAGTGGATTCCTTGGAGGCGGAGCAGTCCCTCCCGATCCAGGTCACCTTGACGGGTTTCTCCCACCTGATCGAGGATGTGGATCAGGCTATCGAACAGGCTCGCTACGTGGCTACAAACGCCAAGCTGCGAGAGATGAGAAATGCCGGCGGGGAGGAGGCCAGGCGTGAGGCTTTTCTGGCGTTCTGGCGCGCCCTCGATCCCACGCCGGAAACGCCCCGGAATGAGCTTTTAAATGAATACTACAGCCGGGTGGCATATGCCAATATCCATTTCCGCAGCTTGCAACCAGGCTGGGAAACGGATATGGGCATGGTTTATGTCATCTATGGGCAGCCGGACGAAGTAGAGCGGCATCCCTTCGATATCGATTCAAAGCCCTATCAGATCTGGTTCTACTACAGCAGGGGCTTGAGGTTTGTCTTCGTGGATGTCAATATGCTCGGTGATTACCGCCTGATTACCCCTCTGTATCCCACTCGCTCCTTCTAAAGGTGACCTGAAGGCTTCGCTTTGCCGAGCGACCGGTTCTCCTTTTCCCGCCTGCAACTCTTTGATCAATGCCTTGCTAAATACCGATTTATCTACCTGGATGGTCGCCCGGCCGGGGGGGAATCTATTGAAAGCTACCTGGGGGGCCGGCTGCATGAGGCTCTGGAGTGGCTCTATCGGGAACGCCGCACAGGCCGGAATATCCTCTTCGACGACCTGCTGAAGCAGTACCGCTCGCTCTGGAAGGAGGCCTGGCACGGCTTCGTCCATATTGTCCAGACCGGCTGGCAGACCGACGACTATTACCAACTGGGTCAGCGATGCCTGGCAGGCTTCTACCGGCGCTACGCTCCGTTTGATGAGCCGGTAGAAGGGACCGAACGTATTATCTCCTTTACACTGGATCAGGACGAGGGTCACCTCATAACCGCTATCCTGGATCGCCTGGACCAACACGGTCCGGGATGGTGGTCCATCCATGACTACAAGTCCGGCCGGAAAATGCTCACACCCGCGCAGGCGGGGAAGGACCTGCAGATGAAGGTCTATTACTTGGCCCTGGTGAAAACGCTGGAAAACACGGAGCGAGTGGATGTAGTGTGGCATTTCCTGCGCCACAGCCAGGAAGTAGTCCTGGAAAACGTGGTTTGGAGTCCCCAGCGCATCACTACCATGCTCAGTAAACGCATTGACAAGATAAAAGAGCGAGAGGCTCAGCCCCAGACCCTCCGACCCCGGGAGTCCCTTCTCTGTAACTGGTGCTACTACTGGGACGTATGCTCGGCCAAGGCGGGAAAAACCCACCCGGCAAGGCTGGCGGAGTGAGGCTAGGGATTTGTGGAAGAAGCGACAGTCGGCAGTGGGCATTCGGCAGGGAAAAGAGTGGGAAGCACCGGGAACGGACCGGGAAGCAGGGACAGGTGCAAAATTCAACAAAATCCCTACAAAATTCCACATTTATAGGGGTACCCCCCGACGAGAGGGATAAATCTCTCTGTTGAAAAATAGCCGCTCCAAAACCAGCGGCGGGAGCGTCCTCAGGGCCCACGACGCAGGAATCGGGGCCCTTACAGGCAGTCGCAGCGGGGCGATATGGCAGCGGCATCATCATAGCGCCGGAATATAAGGCAGCGGGGGCGGCTTGTCGTTCGCTCTATGCGTCTAGTGCGCGAAATGAAGGAAAACCGCCAAGGACGCCAAGCATATAGTATTATCTTACATATTAATTTAACTTTACTAATTCTGCTCGTCGCGAGCGTGGCTGAGAGAAACAAATAGGTTGTTCCTCTAGCAATTGAGGGCATCATAAAAATACTCAAACGACATTTCACGTTAGCCGCTGCCGGTGTGATCGTTGTTGTTGCGGTCGTCCTGGCCGGGTACTTCCTTGGATCATGGGGTAAGCGGAGCCCCTGGCAGGTCACCATAGCAACCGGCACACCGGGTGGGACTTATTCCACCTTAGGTGAGGAATTCGCTCGGATTCTCGAAGGACTTCCAGAAGCCCCTATTGATACAGCCAAAGCCATTCCGACGAGCGCATCAGTCAAGAATATCGAACTACTGGCCAAGGACAGTGTCGATATCGGCTTCGTTATGAAACCGGCGATAAGCAACGCCATGGTTGATCAACTGGCGAAGCTTAGCGTTCTGGCTCGTATCTACATGGATGTTGTCCAGATCGTGGTACGCAAAGACGCTGGCATCTATAGCCTGAGAGATTTAAATGCAAAGAAGGTTTATGTCGGTAAGGAAGGTAGTGGCACAAAAATCGTCGCCGAGAAAATACTTGATTCTCTTCGGGTCTCCCCCTCGATAAAGGTAAAAGAAGGGAGTTATAGGGAGGCATCCCGAATGCTCGTAAGCGAAGAGCTCGATGCAGCCTTCTTCGTTGCGGGCACGCCTACCGAGGCGGTGAAGATGGCTCTCGGATCAGGGAGATGCGATCTCCTGGATCTGGGGGATATCCGCGACAGAATAATAGAGAGCATCCCCGATCTTAATACATCGGATATTCCGGTCAACTCCTATGAGAACCAGACCAAGAAAGTGCGGACAATCAGTGCCGATACGTTCTTGCTATGCAGGAAGAATCTCGACGTTAATAAGGTGTTTCTAATCGAGGATGCTCTGTTCAACAACCTAGACCAGCTCCTGATAGCGCATGCAAAAGCTCAGGACATACACCTTGACTCCGCTTTCGTTGGTTTACCAGAGGAGATTGAGCTCCATAAGGGCGCTTCCAGATTTCAAAAGGAAGTGGAAAAGAAACTGCTCATCCTGACAGGCGCCCTCGGCGGGAAATACTATCTCCTCGGGAAGACAATTAAATCGCTGCTCGAGCCTTATGGGATTCACACGAGAGTGAGTCATTCAGATGGATCAAGGGAAAACTTGAAGGTGCTTAGAGAGAGAGACCCCCAAACGAACCCCACTCTCGCTATCCTCCAGTATGACGTTGCGCTTGCTTCTCTAGGAGACCCGGAGCATGTTTATGGGGTGCCGCTCCCTGAGGGTACCGACATACCTAAAGTAAGGGACATGAGGCGGATCGCAACACTTCACCAAGAAACGGTCCATATCATGGTTCGTAGGGACAAGCTCACTCATGAAAAGGAATCACAACCGACTTTAGAGGCACTAAAGAATCTTCGTGTCTGTCTCGGGCCCGAGGGCAGCGGGACCCGGATTCTGGCCAATGCCATACTTACTCATCATGATATCATCCCGAAATCCCGGATTCTCCTCCCAGTAGCGGACATGGTCGATAGGATCCACAGTGAAGAAATCGACGCCGGATTCTTCGTCAGCTATGTACCCAGCATCGCGGTTAAGACAATTCTCGACAACGTGGAGATTAAACTTTTGTCCATCACCCCCAAGAAGATTGTAAATATGGTCGGCCCGGCTTTAGATATGACCGAAATCCCTCAACACGAATACGCATGCCAATTAGAAGGTGAAACTGTTGTCAAGACGATTGAAACAAAAGCAGTGTTGGTGGCCAGGGAAAACATGCCCCAAGTCGAAAAGGTCACAATGGCAATTTTCGAGGGGGAGGCTTTCCTAGACATCGATGGGGGAGTGGAAACCATGAAGGAAGATCTTCCCTCAATCCATCTCCATCCGGATGCAAGAAAGTATTACCAGAAAGCCGGTTATCTTCCATCAAAACCTCCTATCAACTGGCTTCAGCGGGTGTGGTATATCCTGACAAGCACGGTGATCATCATTGGAGGTGCTAAAAGCCTAGTGGAGTGGCGGCGCCACCGGAGCCGGAACGGGATCGGTCGGAAAATACTCGATATCGAGATCACGCCGGAGGCGGGCGCAAAGGAGCTGGAAGCGCTCATGAACATCCGCCAGAATATCCTGGAGCGGGTGCAATTGCGGTGGTGGATGAGAGGGGAACTGAATAAGGGACGGTGGCAGTACCTGGACGACCTGATTGAAAGGCGTATCCGCATCATGAGAGATAATCTGGTTAAGGAGGTCTTGAAAGAAATCTATGCCGTTAAGGAAGATGCTGCGCTGGACAGTGCCGCCAGACTTGAAGGCTACGATGCCCTTGAAGTACACATCAGGGATTATTTCGAGAAGGGAGAGTTAGATAAATCGGGATACGAATTCCTTATTGGTATTTTTGAGAATCTGAAAACGGTGGAACTCAGTTGATGAATGTATGTTTTCTCTATGCTAGAATGTGTATGTCAGCCCACTGGTGAGCTCAACATCGTACTTTTTTATGCCTTTTTCCAGACCATCCTTTTCAATAACGATAGGAGGCTCATTGTCGTAGCGTGTGCTGAGCTTGATGGTAGCCGATAGCTTCCCGGCAAGTGTGAAGGCGAGGTGCCCATCAAGTAACACCCGGAAGTCTTTCGGGCGCCTTACATCCGGCTGAAAGTAGGTGGTAAGCTGAAGCAGGACCCGCTCATCCGGTGTCCATCCGAGAGTCACATAGTTGGTGGAGCGCGATAGATCCTTCAAAGCGTCAGTGGGGTCCTTTGTATTCCTGATACGTTCCCGCTCCCACATAAAGCCAGTACCGGTGTGAACCTGAAGGCTTGGTGCTTCTTTTTCGCCCATCCTTTCTTCCAGCCATCTAACCCGCAGACCGCCACCGGCCAGCCTCCGATCCTTCAGGCGGATAAAGTCGTTATACTCCCACTGTAAAAATCCCTCAACGAAAAGGCGGCCTCGTAGGGATTGTGTCCGCCGCAGGTGGGCGAATCCCTTATTAACGAAGTATTCCTCTATCAGGCTGCCCTGCTGGAAGCTGCTCGTCAGGAATGAATGGACGGCCCCTTTCAGGTAGTCAAACCGAAGACCGGTTCTAACCCTTGTGTGACTGGAATTACCAGCCAGCATACTGAAATCCAGATTCAGATTCGTATGCAACCCCGGCGTAAGGTCTGCCTTACGCATGGGCTCGATGGCCACCTGGCCATAAAGAAGGCTTCCCAGGGCGAATATTACCAGAGACAGGTTGGCTGTTGAAAAGTCACTGTTCGTGACCATAGCAACTCCTCGAAAGTGAAATTGTTTTGCCTGTGGTAGCCCTACAATAGGATGACTGCCACTAGTGCATATATAGTATGTTATTATAACTTAATCACCATACCGCTATTATGTGACCATTTGCTGTAAAGTTGATTCGGCAGCTCAATGAATTCGTTTCTTCTTGCTAATCCCAGTACAATATCTTGTAGCCATGCTGCACAGCTATGCACCATCCTGAAAAGTCGTTCCCTTCGGCCTGCTCGACGGGTAACTTTTCCCTTCGGAAAATGCGCTTCTATTACCATTTATCATGACCATTGCCAAGGACACTCCAGCTATCCGTCAGGTGAGCTTTAATACCCTGGGCTGTAAGCTCAACCAGGCCGAGACCGACGCCATTGCGACCCTGTTCCGTCGGCGAGGCTGGCAGGTAGTGCCTTTTCGCCAGGAGTCGGACCTTACCGTCATCAACACCTGCACGGTCACCGGTGAGGCCGATGCCAAGAGCCGCCAGGCCATCAGGCAGGCTATCCGCCGAGCGGCCAGGACCTCGCCCCAAGGGAAGGTTGTAGTCGCGGGATGTTATAGCCAGATAAGGCCGGAGGAGGCGGCATCTTTTGAGGGAGTCGACTTGGTGCTGGGTACTCGCGAGAAGTGGCGTATTCTGGATCTGCTGGAACAGATTGAGGGGAACGGACCTGACCTGCCTCTGATTCATGTGGGCAATATTGGCGTGGCGGAGACCTACGATGAAGCCCCTTTGGTCTCTGCTCCAATTCCTTCTGGATGCCGGACAGGCCGCACCCGGGCTTTCCTGAAGGTGCAGGAGGGATGCGATTACCACTGCAGTTACTGCATCGTTCCCGCAGCCCGGGGCTTAGGCCGCAGCCGCCCCCTGGAGAGTTGCCTGGAAGAAGTCTGCCGTTTGGTTGCCGAGGGCTACCGTGAGGTTGTGCTGACGGGCGTAAATATTGGGACGTGGCAGGAGAAAGGCCTGCGCTTCAACGACCTGCTGGCAGCTATGAGCAGGGTGGACGGGCTGCGGCGTATCCGGGTGAGCTCTATTGAACCAAACCTACTCACCGATGAGATTATCCGGCTGGTGGCCGAGCGGGAGAACATCGCACCGCACTTCCACGTACCCCTGCAGCACGCCTCTGATCGGGTGCTTAAGGCCATGCGCCGCCGGTACTGCATTGCCGATTACCGAGCGGTGTTGGAGCGGATAGTGACGGCCATTCCAGATGCGGCCATCGGAGCTGACGTCATGGTGGGCTTCCCTGGCGAGACGGAGAAGGACTTCCGGCAGCTGGCCGGGACGTTGACCGATCTGCCGCTGACCTACCACCATATCTTCCGTTACTCGGAGCGTAGTAGTACTGCAGCGTCCCATATAATCGGCGCCGTGGATCCGGTAGTGCGCAAGGAGCGCAGTGCCGTCCTGCGGGAGATCAGCCGGCAGCGGCGGCGGCAAGTAGCCCGGCGATCCATCGGCCAGACCCGGCAGGTCCATTTCGAACGCCCCGACGGGAACGGCAGCTGGGAAGGCCTGACTGATAATTACCTGCGGGTGAAAGTACCCGTCCCGATGGCCTTGGACGATCCATTCCAACCGGTGCAGTTGACCGGGTACGGTAATTCCGCTCTCCTGGGCAGGCTGTCCCGACCGGCCGGAATCCCTGAGGGGGCGTCGTGAAAGGATTTATTGGTGTCGCTGGGAACATTGGAGTGGGGAAGACTACCTTCACCGACATCCTCGCCGACCACTTCGGCTGGAAGCCGTTTTATGAGTCGGTCATCGATAATCCTTACCTGTCCGATTTCTACCGGGACATGGGCCGTTGGAGCTTCCACCTGCAGGTTTACTTCCTGCATCACCGCTTCCGTTCGCACGTGGAAATGTCGAAACATAACGGCGGGGCGGTTCAGGACCGTACCATCTACGAAGATGTGGAGATTTTCGCCCGCAACCTATATGAAATGGGGCATATGTCTAAGCGGGACTGGGCAAACTATCGTAGCCTATTCGATATCATGACCGCTTTTCTGGAGAAACCTGACCTGATTATTTGCCTGCAGGCCTCAACCGACAGCCTTCTATCCCGCATAAAAAGCCGTGATCGTACCTACGAACGCTACATTGCTCCGGAGTACCTGCACCGCCTCAACATTTTCTATGGGCGATGGATTGAGCAGATCAGGGATACCGAACCGATACTGGTGGTGGACACTGACGGGTTTAATATCTTTCGTGATAATGACCGGCTAGAAGAGGTCATCGCCGAGGTCCGTCAACGGTTGCCGAAAGGAATAGTCAGCAATGAAGTACGGTAAGTGGAGTTTTAGGCGGCGTAAATTCGGAGAATAATAAGGACTATAAAAGCGTATGAAACAGCTGGCCATATTCGTTTCTGGCCGAGGGTCAAATTTTCGGGAAATCCACGCTGCGGCTAAGTCGGGCGATATCCCTGCAAACGTGGCACTAGTGGTGACTGACAAAATCCAGTGCCCGGCAGCCGATTACGCCCGTGATGAGGGTATCGAGGTTGTACATTACCCAGCCCCGAATGTGGGACCCCCGGCGCTTCTGCGGGCGCTTGAGCAGGCCGATATTGATTATATCGTACTGGCTGGCTACCTGAAACTGGTTCCTTCCGAGGTAGTTCAGGCCTTTCCCCAGGCCATGCTGAACATCCATCCGGCCTTACTACCGGCTTTCGGCGGTAAAGGGTATTACGGCCGCCGGGTACACGAGGCGGTCATCGCATCGGGGGCCAAGGTATCCGGCGTGTCGGTGCACTTCGTGGATGAGGAGTACGACCACGGCCCCATAGTGGCACAGGTGGTGGTATCAGTACAGCCAGATGATACGCCCGACACCCTGGCTAAGCGGGTACTTAAGCAGGAGCACAAACTATACTCCAGGGTTGTGGCCGCCCTGTGCCGTGGGGAGGTACACTGGCGTGAGGACGGGGTGCCGTATGTTGAGCCACCAATCATGCTGCAAGATATAACAAAATAATGGAACGGTTTTGAAACGCGCCTTCATCAGTGTCTGGGACAAATCGGGTCTAGAAGAGCTAGCCCGGTTTCTACACAAACATAATTTCTCCATTACCTCCAGCGGTGGCACTGCCCGGGAGCTCGAGGGTTGGGACATCCCGGTGACCAGGATCGAGGGAATCACTGGCCAGCCGGCCATGATGGACGGGCGGGTGAAGACAACGGACCTCCGCATCTTCGGTCCTATCCTAGCCGACCGGGATAAACCGGAGCATATGCAGGACCTGGAACATCTGGGGCAGCAGCCCATTGATCTGGTAGTGGTCAACCTGTATCCTTTTACTGAGATGCTTCAAAAGGATCTTTCCCGGGACGAGATGGTGGAGTATATCGACATTGGCGGGCCTAGCCTGCTCCGAGCAGCGGCCAAGAACTTCCGCCATGTAGTGGTCCTGTGCCGGCCGGGGCAGTATGCCGATTTCCAGCAGCTCTATGAAGAGTATGGGGACGATATTCCCCTGGATCAGCGCCAGGCACTGGCGGCGGAAGTCTTTCGGCATACCACCACCTACGACGGGGTAATCGGTGAATTTTTCTCTCCCGCCCAGGAAAGCCTGCCCACCAGCATCAGCATCCAGGCGGAGATCCACCAACCGCTGCGGTATGGTGAGAATCCCCACCAGCAGGCTGGTTTCTACCTGGGACCGGGACAGGCACCGCTCTGGCAGCAGCTGCACGGGAAGGAGCTCTCCTTTAATAACTATGCCGACCTGGAAACGGCCAACCATATTGTATCAGGATTTGACCAGGCGGCGGCGGTTATCGTCAAGCACGCTAATCCCTGCGGTTTCGGTGTCGGCAAGACGCCGGAACAGGCTTACCGCAGGGCCTTGTCCACCGATCCCATGAGCAGCTTCGGGGGAATTGTGGGATTAAATCGCCCAGTGGATGAGGAGACAGCAGAGGCCTTGGCTGAGATCTTCCTTGAGTGTATCATCGCGCCAGTGTTCGCTCCTGAAGCGTTAACCCGATTGACCAGAAAGAAGAACCTGCGCCTGCTGGAAATCGTCAAAGGGCAGCAATCTCTGCCAGGCCTAGAGGTACGGACAGTGGCGGGCGGCTATCTTGTTCAGGAAGCGGACAGCTTCCAAGGTGAAGCAGGCTGGGAGGAGGTGACCGAACGAAAACCTTCCCAGGATGAGATGCAGGCCCTGCGCCTAGGCTGGAAATTGGTTAGATTCGTGAAGTCAAATGCTATTGTTTTTACCAGCCTTGAGCAGCTATTGGGTATCGGTGCCGGCCAGATGTCGCGGGTGGATGCCGTATTATTAGCTGGTATGAAGGCGGCACAGGCAAATCTCGATCTCGAGGGTGCTGCCATGGCTTCGGACGCTTTCTTCCCCTTTCCGGATGGATTGGATGAGGCAGCGCGGCTAGGAATATCGGCGGTAATCCAACCCGGGGGAAGCATCCGCGATGAGGAAGTGATCGCAGCAGCCGATAAGCATAACGTGGCCATGATCTTTACACACACACGACATTTCAGACACTAAGGACAATAATCTGATGCCAAGAGATGCCCGCTTAAAATTGAATTATTCCAACTTGTTATCGAAGGACATTGCCATTGATCTGGGCACTGCCAACACTCTTATCTGGGTAAAAGGCAGGGGGATCATGATCAATGAGCCTTCCATTGTGGCCAGGATGGTGAACAGCGACAAGATCGTAGCCGTGGGGATCGAGGCCCAGGATATGCTCGGGAAGACCCACCATAACCTTGAGACCATCAGGCCACTGAAGGATGGTGTCATTGCCGACTTCCAGATGGCCGATGAGATGATTCAGGGGTTTGTTCGCAAAATGCACCTGAGCCGGATTGCTCGTCCCCGAATGGTGATCTGTATCCCTTCGGGCGTTACACCAGTGGAGCAACGCGCCGTTCGGGAGTCGGCGGAACGTGCAAATGCCAGGGAAGTGCACCTTATTGAGGAGCCAGTGGCGGCGGCTATCGGCATCGGTTTGGACATTGCCAAACCGGTTGGAAACATGATCGTCGATATTGGCGGTGGTACTACTGAGATCGCAATAATTGCCCTCAACGGGGTTGTCGCCATGGAGGCCATTCGTGTTGCCGGTGACGAAATGGATGCCGCCATTGTCGATTGGTTCCATAATGAACACAAGATGGAAGTCGGCTACCGAACAGCTGAGAGAATCAAATGCAGTGTTGGCGCCGGCATATCAGCCGGCAACTCCAGGATACTGGTCAAGGGTCGGGACCTGGTTTCTGGAATTCCCAAGACTATCAGCGTCTCTGCAGACGAGATCAGGAAGGCTCTGTCCGATACCCTGTTTCAGATTATTAGCGCTATGAAACGGGCGCTGGAGCGTACTCCACCCGAGCTGAGTTCCGATATCCTGGATCGTGGTATCGTACTCACAGGCGGCGGGTCGATGCTCAAAGGTCTGGACGAGATTTTCCGTGAAGAGACCAACCTGCCGGTTCACGTGGCGGAAGAGCCCCTCACCAGCGTTGTTATGGGCACAGGGATGGCGCTGGAGAACATCAAGACCTACGCAGCTGTCCTGTTTTAATCGAGCCCTGGGGAATACGTGCGGAACTTATTTGAGCTCCTTTACTATTTCCGGGAACTGCTCTTGGTACTCCTGGCGGTTCTGGTGTCTCTAATGCTGCTCCTTACCGGGGAGTCCCGCCAATCCTTTGCCTTGCAGGATCTGTTCACGGGCATGATTGGCATGATGCCGCGTACTAATCTCGGATTTGCGGATATTATCAGCTACAAGGAAGAAAATCAGGTTCTGCGCCACCGACTAATGCAGTACGCACTGCTCAACGCGGAGTTGGTCGATGCAGCCAGAGAGAATGAACGTCTCCGCGACATGCTTCAGTTCACTGAAGAGTCACCCTATGAACTTCAGGTAGCGGAGGTGATTAGCCGTGGAGCATCAAGTATCCTAAGTACCATCACCTTGAACGTAGGTACGCGGCACGGTGTGGAGCCCAACTTTCCAGTGCTGGCCCTTAATGGTCTCTTGGGCAAGACGATAAGCGTGGCGCCGAACGCTTCTATTGTACAGCTCATCACCGATCGAAATTTCCGACTTTCCGTGAAAGTGGGAAGTGAGGGTATCCGGGGCATACTAGTCCCGTTATATGGTCCCTTCGCTGAGGTAACGGGCATTCCCCTCAATAGTGATGTCAGGCCTGGTGACCAGGTTCTGACCTCCGGCTTCTCGGACATCTATCCCAAAAACCTGCCGGTGGCGTTGGTGGATGAAGTGGAAGTAACGCCGGGGGAGAATTTCAGCCGTGTCACGGTGCGTATCCAGGCTGAGCCGTCTGAGGCTGAACATGTTTTTATCATGATTGATCATGGCCCCGGTACTTAAGATCATTGCGATGTTCATTGGCGTAATGCTAGCGCAGCTATATCTGGCTCAGTTGCTGTCTCTGGGTGCTGTTCGACCTGATTTTATCCTCGTATTCCTGATCTTTGCCTCAGCCCGTTATGGGCGCATAAACGGTATTCTGCTTGGATTCAGTGCCGGCTTGCTGCAGGACTTGACCGGGTCACTTAGTGTGCTGGGAGCTAATGCGTTGGCCAAGTCTGTCGTTGGTTATACCGTAGGCACGCTTAATGGTACTATGACTGTTTGGACTCCTCGAATCGTAAATCTATATATCTACGGATCTCTACTGGGACATGCTATCATCTACCAGACTATCATGGTCCAGGGACTACAGGCTTCACCGGGCATTCTCACAAGCCATATCTTGCTGGAAGCTTTGATGTCCAGCGCAATCGTGACCGGGATGCGCTACCTGATTCCCATAATGCCGAGTAGAGCATGAACCAGCGGTTGCCGGCTCTCCTTCTTAAGCGGCGCAACCTACTCGCCGCTGTCATTATTTTGTCACTGGGCGTTGTGGGTTTGCGCTTTTTCCAGCTGCAGATATTCCACCATGATCAATACGTCACTTATGCTGAAAATAACAGTATTCGGGAGGTGCGTTTGCCTGCTCCAAGAGGGATGATCCTCGATCGTAACGGTAATTTTCTCGTGACAAACCGTCCTCAATACAGCCTGGAAGTTATTCCGGCAGAGGTACGTCGTTCCCTTACGGAGCTGGCGGAGCTAGACCGATACCTAGAGATTACACAGGAGGAAATCCACGATATCATTGAAGAAGCCGATGGTCCCTATGAGCAATTCCAGCCGGTAACCCTTTATGAAAGTGTCAGCTTCACCCAGAGGTCTTATCTTGAGGAGCATCGTCTGGAGTTCCCCGGAATCTTCTTTGTGGATCGGGCTATCAGGCACTATCCGTCCCGGGCGCGCGCCACACACATCATCGGCTATCTCCGCAACGTTTCTACCGACGATTATGAGCAATATCGCAGCCAAGGCTATTATCCAGGTGATGTAGTAGGCTCTGCTGGATTGGAGAGAGAGTACGAACGATTTCTGCGTGGTGAGGACGGGTACCGCTATCACTTAGTGGACTACCTGCTGCGGGATCTGGGCGAG
Source organism: Fidelibacterota bacterium (assembly GCA_020354025.1). Classification (GTDB taxonomy): domain Bacteria; phylum Fidelibacterota; class Marinisomatia; order SCGC-AAA003-L08; family TS1B11. Next base: position 2,018,441 of record CP070638.1, read on the forward strand.
GTCACCGACAAGCCAACCATACGTCCCATCCCCGGCCAGGACCTACATCTTGCGCTGGATATTGATCTTCAGGCCCTGGGTGAGATGATTATGGAGGGCAAACGCGGAGCGCTTATCGCCATGGAGCCCAAAACGGGCGAGGTCCTTGCCTACGTGAGTGCCCCGGACTATGTACTTGCACCCTTCACTGGTCCAGTACCGGTTCCTCTCTGGGAGCAATGGCGGGATCACCCAGATAAAATCCTGCTGGATCGTGTTGCTGACGGCCTCTATCCGCCGGGTTCCATCTTCAAACTTGTTGCGGTAGCGGCTGCTCTCGGTGGCGGCCAGGTAGTTCCGGAGGATACCGTAGGATGCAATGGTGTCTATCGGTTCGGCAATCGCCTATTTCATTGCAACATCTGGCCCGGTCATGGCCAGGTTAACATGGAAGATGCCGTCAGGCTGTCCTGTAACATATACTTCTATAAACTCATCCAGTGGATTGGATTTGATGCCTGGGCGGAAATGGCCCGTGAGTTTGGTTTCGGCAGTCCCACAGGTGTAGAGTTGCCCCAGGAGTCAGTGGGCCTGGTACCAACGCCGAAATATATGGATCGGAAGTACAATGTCGAAGGATGGACCGCGGGGCACCTTCTTAACCTAGTCCTGGGGCAGGGTGATTTACTGGTCACACCTCTTCAGATTGCCCGGATGACCGTGGCTATTGCAAATGGTGGACGACTGGTAACGCCCAAGCTGGTTGTCTCTCCACGCCTGAAGGAAGTCCGGGAGCGAGCTGTAGATCTACCGTCCTGGATCTGGGGATATATGCATAAGGCCATGTATCAGGTGGTTAACGGTGAACAGGGCACCGGCTTTCGAGCACGGGTTGATGGCGGTGCGATCTATGGGAAGACCGGCACGGCTCAGAATCCCCATGGTGAGGGACATTCCTGGTTCTCGGGATTCGTCAAAACCGAGTCCGGGCGTGAACTAGTGGTGACGATACTGGTTGAACAAGGGGGATTGGGTTCGCGGACGGCAGCACCACTGGCTGCTGAGGTCTTCCGCTTCTTCATTGAAAGATATGGTGATGCTGGGGAAGAACTGGCTCAAATCCCTTAAGGGACAGCCCAACCTTATCGTCTGGGATGCCCTGCTGCTAATTCCGGTTGTTCTCCTTCTGCTAATAGGCCTCGTTGGGCTTTATAGTACCAGTCTTCCCGGCTCCCTCGGCTCCTCCAATTTCCTCCGCCAGACCATCTGGCTGATAATCTCCCTGCTGGTCGTCTGGCTGCTGCGTTATCTTCACCCCCGTATCTATTATACCCAAGCTTATCGCTTATATGCTGCCCTGATCTTTCTCCTGTTGGTGACCTACCTTATGCCGGCTTTTTCGGGTGGGAAGCGGTGGCTCGTGCTGGGGCCTTTGAGTCTACAGCCGGCGGAATTCGGCAAAATCCTAGTAGTGCTTGCCATTGCCCGCTACCTTACGGATTACCAAAAATATCTCGATAAATTCCTTTACGCCCTCGTGCCACTCGCTGTTGCCCTATTACCGGCAATCCTGATTGTCGGGCAACCTGACCTGGGTACGGCGATTATTTACCTGGCCGTGGTTATTCCCATGATGTACTGGTCGGGTATTTCCACCTTTCATCTCTTCATCATCCTGACTCCACTTGTCAGTCTTATCACCGGTTTTAATTTCTACACCTTCTCGGCATGGATGCTAGTGATGATCCTGGTCCTTTATTTTTCAAGGACCCAACCCCGGTGGAGTGCTGTTGTTTTTATTATCAATGCCCTCTTTGGAACGCTGACCCCGGTACTCTGGAACAGGCTCCAGCCCTATCAACAGCGTCGTATAATCACTCTCCTGGATGCATCAACGGCGGACCCGCATGGTGCTGGCTATCAGGTGCTGCAATCTCGAACGGCTATCGGATCTGGCGGCGTTTTTGGTAAAGGGCTAGGTGAAGGGACTCAAACCCACTTGAGGTTCTTACCGGTAAGCGATACCGACTTCATCATCTCTGTCATCGGTGAAGAAGCGGGATTTATTGCCATCTTGGCGATACTGATTTTGTTTGGTTGGATGCTCTTGCGGATGTTGGATCGAGCATCCACGACCCAATACCGTTTTACCAGCTTAGCGATCATAGGATTCGCAACCATTATCATGATCCACGTGTTTGTGAACATGAGCATGGCTACGGGGCTTATGCCAGTGACTGGATTGCCGTTGCCGTTCCTGAGCTACGGGGGATCCTTCTTGTTGACATGCCTTCTCCTAGTTGGTGTGAGCCATTATCTACTCACCGGTGAGTCATAAGGCATGGTGCCTTCTCGGACTGCTGGATGTTGTTTACCGGACCGGGCAGAAGCGTAAGTGAGGGAGTCATCGCTATGCGTCGTTGCTGTTTCGATGGTAAAGTATTAAATTTCATAGATTCATCTGTATTGGCTATCATCAAATAGATACCGGAGGTTAGATGAAGCGCCGGCTGGTACCCTTTTTTATTCTATTTTTCACATTATTCCTGGTATTGCCTAATATTCTCCTATCGAAGTGGCTGGTTGCGAGTGAAGGTCCGTCGCTAGGATACTATCCGAAATATGAGCAAGCCAGACAGCAACGCACCACCCAGCGTAACAACAGTCAGCTTACAGTGAGTCAGAAGCTTCGGCAAATCGACAATGATATCCGAAGAATCAACGGTCGTCTGGCCGCACTGAAACGCGAGAACGACAGCCTAAGAGCCAAGATAACGGTGCTGGAGAGAAACCTACAAGCGGCAACGGAGGTTGTACCTGAACTCAAGGCATCGCTGGAATCGGCTGTAAAGGCCAAAGCTGCCATTGACAGCTCGGAATTGACCCTCATCAGTCAATTAAGTCTGATAATGAACAAGATCAGACTGCTGGAAGACAAGGCGGCCTATATAGACAGTACAAATTTTGAGATTCTATCCCAGCTGGTGTTGCTTGAGAACAAAATTGTTTCCTTGACCAGCAGTTTCAACGATATCATGGCCGCCCGCCAGACCGAGTCTCAGCCGCCTTCAACCTCGTTAACCGATGAGGAATTTAGACGTCGGTATATCGAGGCTCTCACGGCCTACCAGAACGGCCAGTATCGCGAGGCGCAGGACCGGTTTTCTGATCTGCTGAGTAGTGGATCGCAGCACGAACTGGCAGATAATGCCCAGTACTGGCTGGCGGAATGTTTCTATGCCACGAAAGATTTTAAGCGGTCGATCACGGAATTTGAGCGCGTGTTCAACTACTCAACCTCAGATAAAAGAGACGACGCCCGCTACAAGATCGCCCTTAGCTATTGGAACGTAGGCAGTCATGATCGGGCCCGGATAGAGTTTCGGAAGCTTCTTGATGAATACCCCAATACCGATCTCGGTGACAAGGCACGCCGGTTTCTCCAATAGCGGCAACCAGGCACGCTGGGTATCTTTGTAGTTTTCTCAACATCAACTTAATCAGTCAGCGAGCGGCTATCCATGACCTTAAAAGTCTATTACTTATCTTCTGAAATCGCTCCCTTTTCGGAGACGTATTCACTGGCACAGTTCTCAAAACGCGTCTGCTCGGTTTTTCAGGAGCGTGATTTCGACATTCGTCTTATTCAGCCGAAATACGGCTATATCAGTGAGCGTAAGTACATATTGCGGGAAGTCATTCGTCTGCGGGAAATGCCGATTACTTACGCGGGCGAGGAGCGGATAGGCAGTGTCAAGTCGGCGTTTATTCCCAATACCAAGGTGCAGGTTTATTTCATAGAGGACCGGCAGTTCTTCAAGCCGGTCACCAATCTGCTATATAAAGCACGCAACGGTCGGATGTTGAAAGATAATCCTGAGCGCTACGCTTATTTTGCCCGGGTAGCCCTTGAGAATCTTAAACATCTCTTTTGGAAGCCGGATGTCATCATCTGCAACGACTGGCAGATGAGCTTTGTGCCGGCCCTCTACCGGCTGCAGTATGCCGATAAGGAATTCTATAAAGATATCAAGACCGTTTTTCTCCTTCATTCGGCCAATGAAAACGCCTTTTTCACTCGCACTGCGTACGACGCTATTGATATCGATCCCGCATCCGATGAACGCTTGCCAAGAGTCGAGAATGGACTTAATAACCTGGAGCTAGCATTAAATTTTGCCGATCAGGTGGTCTCCGTTCTTGCACCAGAAGGATGTCTGCATGGGGATTTGGATAAGGATTCTGGATTTGCCCGTATCCTGGAGTCCCGCAAAAGTGTTGAGCGGCTGGAAATACCTGAGGATACCGACGAGGCCTGGGCTCAGGCCGCCAATAATTTCGAGAAGATTCTGCGGAACCTTTGACAGCTCCGTCCCGTTCGTAACAGGATATGATCAGGCATACGTTACCTCGTATCCAATGGGCCTGGCTCATGACGGTAGTGTCAGCGACGGGACTGCTACTTACCTTAAACCGTTGTGAGCAGAATCCCATTATTACTGACCTTCCTGGAAGCCAGTGGGAGATATCGGAAATCTCCTATCCTGTCGTGGACACGGTGCTCGTTCGTACACCCGGGAACGGCGCTAGCCTCACCCTCTATGTCGGTTATACCCAGGATCAGGCAAGGGAAGCACGGGCCCTCCTGAAGTTCGCTGAACTTGATAGCTCTGAAAAGGCCGACCTTGTTAGTGCCCGATTGGTCTTGTTCCGCCGTACCTTCAACGGCGACCAGCTTGATAACTCATCGCTGTTTACACTCCATACTATTGATGATCCGGATTCGATCTGGTCCGAATATGACACCGGCCTGACACTGGACCATTTCCCTAATACAACGAGCGTTTCAACAGCTTTCATGGATACGAGTCCCACGCCAGCTTTTGACGAGGGAGATACTCTGGTCTATACAGATCGGGAGCACCTTCGCTTCCAACTGGATCGGCAGGTGTTCCAGGAATGGAGTATGGATGAAAAAGCCGGATTTCTTATCACCTTGCCAGTCGAAATGGACCTGTTTGGTTTTCACGCACGCGGTGATGTCTGGCCCCCTTACCTTGAGCTGGTGCTGAGCGACACCACTGTGTATCGCCGCTCCACTGCCGATCTCACTATCTGCACCTGGCCTAATCCTAATTTTGATCCAACCGATTACGATAGCTTGCTCCACCTTGATCACAGCAGCGGCATTCGCAGCCATATAGACTTCCCCAATCCTGACACTACCAGTATTATTACTGGAGCCCGTCTTACTCTGTACCTGAATGATGAGGTTGAAGTGTCGCCAATCGTCGCCGATCATGTGGATATCCAAGTCCTGCGACGGGCCCTGCCTTTGGTCCAGGGGGACTCTACCGAATTGCTCATCAGTCGCGTGGTTTATCAGGGAACATCTGACAGTCTTGTACTGGAACTGCGGGGATTCCTGTCGGGTGTGGCCACTGGGGTATTTATGAACTACGGTCTGGACCTGGTGGTAATTCCGAACAATCACGATTTTGATCGCCTGGTTTTTTGGGGATCAAATGCCCCCGATCCCCTCCGGCCGCGTCTGGACGTTATATATAGCTTTCCCTACGGGGAGGTCCAATGATGCAGCGGCTGAAATACATCCGGATTATGGTGTTGATGCTGGGGCTGATTAACCCGGCGGCCGCCCAGTCGAGTCTGGAGATGATCGGTTTTGGGATGGCGCCGTCTACACCCGATGTCATAAGCCGAGGGATGGGGGGCATCGTTACGGTTCCAGGCGGAGCCTCGGAATGGCTTTACTCGGCGCCGTCTAGCTGGCACAGAATCCGGAGTACCCAACTCCATGCGGCGATGGAGGCTGCCGGTTCACGTCTGGGTGACTTTGCCCCCTTTACCCGTGTAGGACCACAGAATTTTCAGTTCCTGATTCACGTCAACCGGCGTACCAGCTACGGCATCGGCATCCAACCGGTGACCAGAGTAGATATGACAGTTACCGATACGGATTCAGTGATGTTACGGTCGGAAACCCTGCGATATGAGACGAACCGGTCATTCGAAGGGGGTTTGTCGGCTTTCAGCATCGGTTTCTCCCGACTAATAAGACCGACCGTTTCTCTGGGAGTTTCCTTGGACATATTGTTTGGCTCCTTAACACAAGGCGATACGCTCCGGCTCCTGGATGGGGGCAGCTGGGACGATCTGTTCTGGAATATGATAACCAGGCGGAGGTTGAAATTCAATGGCCAGAGGTTGGCATTGAGCATTTTAGCCACTGTTCCTCCGAAATCCAAAGGACGGCTAGGGATTAATGCAGTTTTTCCACTTACCTTGAATCTGGTCGAAACTCAGACCTATTATACTCAGACCTATTATGGCCTGCTAGTGCTAAACACACTACGTCACGACGATGTTGGATTACCGGCTTCTGTTAGCGTCGGCTACGGCTTAGATACTGTCCGCAAGCATCGCCTAGTTGTGGAGGCTGGATTCATTCAACTGCTGAAGGCGGCAAAGAATGATATGATTTTTGGCCGGCACCTGGAAGCAGCCCGCTCACTACGGCTGGGCTGGTCCCGAACTCCGGGAGGTGATGAAGCACTACTTGTGCAACGCCTGCATTATCGAATGGGATTTTGCCGAAAGGATTATTACCTTCCACACTTGAAAAATGATCCTCTGACCGAATTTACGATTGGTGCCGGTATTAGTTATCAACATCCAAGGTTCGGTCATCGGGTGGATTTTGCTTTTCATATAGGACGGCGTGATGGTTTGTTGCCCAACGTACAATCCGAAGACTTCATCAGTCTTTCTGTTGGCGTGACCACCGCCGAACTGTGGTTCATGCGGCCAAATAAAAGATGGGATTGAGTATTGTGAAGACACTCAAGATAACCAGGACGGTTCTGCTGGTAACTCTCGGAATCGCATCGGCGATGATAATGCTGCCGAGGTGCATACCCCCACCCGCAGATGGAGAGGAAGATGGAGCAGCACTGACGGAAGAGGAGCTCCGAAGGCGCCAAAGGGAATGTGACATTGCCCTGTCCAACGCCTGGGAGTACTACAAGAATAGAGAATTCGAGTCTTCGGTGAGGAATTATCTCAAGCTGGTGGACATGGGCTGCGGTGAAGAAAATGCGCAAGACGTATACCTCTACTTCGGACGCGCCTACATTGAGCTGGGTAGCCTGGACAGTGCCGTCTGGGCATTTAAACAGGGGCTGAGATATCTTCCCGAGGATAAGAACCTGCTTGAGAATATAGCCTACGCTCTGGGACGTCAAGGGAATGTTGATGAACAGATTTATTACTATGAGCGTTATCTCGAAGCTGATCCGACAAATGTGGAAGTCTTTGCCACGATAACCGACCTGCTCAGGCAAGCGGAACGATACGATGACCTCGTCCTTACCCTGCAACGCTGGCTTGAGGTTGAGCCTAACAACCCTCGGGTTCAAAGCGACATCATCGCTGCTTACGAGATGTCCGGGAAAGACCCGCTGACCTTCATGCGCCAGCGCTGGGAAGATAACCCGTCCAATGCCCAATGGGGGATTGATTATGCTGCTAAGCTGGTGGAGAACCTTGACTATTCCCTGGCATATCGCGTATTAGAGGGAGTCATTCAGCGTACGCCCACGGCTCGCAGTGCCTATGAATTGTTGGCCAACGCCGCCCTGGATGAAGGCGATGTTGACCGGGCAATCTCCGCATTGGAGCGCTTGTTCGGGTTGAACCGCACTGATGATAAGACAGCCCTGGAGCTGTCCAGGGCGTATCTGAGGAAGAGGGAATTTCCTAGTGCGCTGGAGTGGGCAGAGACGGCCCTGAAAGTTGCCGCCAATGGGGGAGAGGCCTTTTACGTACGGGCGGAGGTGTACTATTCTACTGCCGATGACTGTGTGAGCGAACGTGAAAGCGGGGCACCAAGTTTCCAGGATAAGTTGGTTTTCCAGATGGCTTATGAGGACTACCGAAGTGCGGTGGATAAGGGCTATCGTCGGGCACGTACCCGGGCAGATTTCCTGGAGAAAAACCTGATCCCCTCTAAAGGCGACTGGTTCCTACAACCGGCGAATCTCAGGACGTTCAAGCCTGAAGGGGATTGTTACAGCTGGATCACGCGTACCATTAAAAGACCATAGTTCCACCGGTCGCTCCGGGCAAAAACGACCTCTGTTCCCATAACAAATGGTTGGGAATTCTATGAGTCGGTCTCTCTATAATGTGGATGTGCTGCCAACGTCGATATAAGGCTTTAATTCCATGATTACAGACAGCGTTGAAAAACAGGATCCCGACCTGTTTGCCGCTCTTGAGGGTGAACTGGATCGGCAGCGTAATACCCTGGAATTAATAGCGTCAGAGAATTTCACCAGCCGGGCGGTACTGGAAGCGGCCGGGACAGTATTGACAAATAAGTATGCGGAAGGCTACCCCGGCAGACGCTATTACGGGGGTTGCGATTATGTGGACCAGGCGGAGAATCTGGCTAGGCAGCGGGTTCGGGAGCTTTTCCGGTGTGAGTACGCCAACGTTCAACCCCATTCGGGCAGCCAGGCTAACATGGGGGTGTACTTCACCGTTCTGGAGCCGGGCGATACCATGATGGGGCTTGATCTAGCCCATGGCGGCCACTTGACCCATGGCAGCCCCGTGAATTTTTCAGGCAAGCTGTACAACGTAGTTTCCTACGGCGTAGCCCGGGAGACGGGGCGGGTGGATTTCACTGAAGTCCGGCGCCTGGCCAGTAAACACCGACCGAAGCTGATTGTCTGCGGTGGAAGTGCCTATCCCCGGTTTATCGAGTTTGAACAGTTCCGAGAGGTGGCCAACGATGTAGGTGCCTTGCTCATGGCCGACATAGCGCATCCGGCAGGTCTTGTGGCAACGGGGCACCACCCAACACCCTGGCCGTATTGTGATTTTGTCACATCCACCACACACAAAACACTACGAGGGCCGCGGGGCGGCCTGATCCTAATGGAGAAAGACCAGGAAAATCCTTGGGGTGTAGTGGCTCCCAAGAGCGGGCGCGTAAAGCGGATTGGCGAGCTTCTCGATGGAACCGTCATGCCGGGAATTCAAGGCGGACCGCTGATGCACATCATCGCCGCCAAGGCAGTGGCCTTTGGCGAGGCCTTGAAGCCGGCGTTCAGGGAATATTGTGGACAGATAGTGCGCAATGCAGCCCAGTTGGCTGAGAGCTTCCTGGAGTTGGGCTACCAACTGGTTTCGGGTGGGACGGACACCCATCTAATCCTGATGGATTTGAGCGATCGTGATCTGTCCGGTAAAGCGGCTGAGAACGCCCTGGAAGAGGCAGGCCTGACAGTGAATAAGAACATGGTTCCCTTTGATCAGCGGAGTCCTCTGATAACCAGCGGAATCCGCATCGGGACCCCGGCTGTGACTACCCGCGGTATGGGAACGACCGAAATGCACCTCATCGCGGAGCTCATCCACCGGATACTACATGATCCAGAGAATGAGGCTACACGCCAGGCTGTCAAGGGTAAAGTGATGGAGCTATGCCGACAATTTCCGCTATACCGGGCTTGAGCCTGTGAACTGTCCCTATTGCGAGTCAGCTGAGAATAAGGTAGTGGACAGCCGGAACGTCAGCCGCGATGGGACCATCCGCCGCCGCAGGGAATGCCTTGATTGCCAACGCCGGTTCACCACTTATGAATATATAGTTCGGCACCCGCTGCTGGTAATTAAAAAGAATGGCCAGCGGGTGGAGTATGATCGCCAACGTGTTGAGCGGAGCATACGAATTGCCTGTAACAAGCGGCCCGTATCGGCGGAGCAGATCATGGATTCAGTAGCCCGGATTCACGACCAGATTGAGAATATGGGGCGGGCAGAGATCGCTTCAGCCCAGATAGGAGATCTGGTCATGGAGACCCTGAAGGAGCTGGATAAGGTAGCCTACATTCGATTTGCTTCAGTATACCGGTCCTTCAAGGATATCGGGGAATTTCAGACCGAGATCGAGCAGCTGCGGGATTAAATATCTGTAATGTGATACATCCGGGAACAAAAACCTAAAGAACGCATATTGCTTACCGAGAAAGATAGTATATGAGTGTGTCCAGAGACCTGCTGGATATCCTGGTGTGCCCCAAGTGCAGGGGTGAGCTGGACTACCATGAAGCGGAGAAACAGCTCATCTGCCTGGCTTGTCAGCTGGTATATCCAGTGGAAAAAGACGTCCCAATCATGCTCATTGATCAGTCTCACACTCTTGATGAGCAATACAGCGGTTGACTTGACAAAGCTAAAGAGTTGCTCGTATATTGACATCGTAATATGGAGGATCGTAGACAGCGTCGTTTCGATAGCAGCGTATTGAAGATGTGGCCGTCGGCGGTCACGATACATAGAAGGTTAAATCCCGCTTGATTTGTCCCGGTTCTGAGGGATGAGAAAGGGGGTATGTAATCAATTGCACAAGAGGAACCTGAGCGAATGAAACGACTGACTTTGATCCTTACAGCTGCCATCCTTATTAATGGGGCCGTTCAGGCCCAGAGTACGGCTTCAGCCATATTCCTGCTGATCGCCCCTGGCGCTGCTGCTGGCGGCCGGGGTGAAACCGGCGTTGCCGATGCTTCCGATGCTTACGCCAGCTATTATAATCCTGCGGCGCTTGCATTCCTGCCACAGTTGCCAAGGCTTAAGTTGGGGGGACAGGGCTCCAACTGGCTGCCCAACCTGGCTGACGATATGAAGTACATCTTTACACCCATCTGCTATAACGTACCCGAAATCGGTACTTTCGGCGGCCACGTGATCTTCCTGGACCTGGGAACCCAGATGCGGATGGATGAATACGGAAATGAGCGGGGAGAATTCAGCAGCAACATGGCGGCGGTTACTGCCAGCTTCGGCACCAAGATGTCGCCCGTCTCAGCAGTGGGCTTCAATGTCAAACTCATCCACCAGAATCTGTCGGCATATGGTGCTGGTGGCGAGGAAGGGAAAGGTGTATCCACTGATTTTGCTTTTGATTTTGGATATTACCGGCGGCAGTTCCTGTTTTCTCGGTTGGATCTTGGACTGGCTGTAAGCAATATCGGCCCCAAGATCGCCTTCATCGATGAGGAGCAGGCCGATCCGGCACCTACCAACATGAGACTGGGGATCAAATGGCGCATGATAGAGACCACGTATAACCGAGTATCCTTGCTCTACGACATGAACAAGCTCCTGGTGGCTAGCTATCCCGGTGTTGACCATGATGAAGATGGTATTATCGGTGGGTATGATGTCGATGGCAATCCCACTTCCGAGGGTGGATACAGCCAAAACGGCAAAAGGGAAGAGGCCCACACCGATCCTTGGTACCTGGCGTTAATCACTTCCTGGTTCGACGATTGGTATTTTGGGGGCGATGTCGACCGGGATCCGGAGGGTAAGGAAGGAATTATAGACTCAACCGAGGTAGGTAACCAGTACGATACCACGATTATGGACGAGCTGAATACCATCACCCATAATATCGGGATCGAATACTGGTACTCAACCTATTTTGCTATCCGGATTGGATTCATTTACGACAAGTTGGGCAAGCTCAGTAACCCGACGTTCGGAGCGGGTATACACTACGGCCCCTACGGATTCGATTTCGGCTATATTTACGGGGATGAAGGGCATCCGTTGACTAATACCATGCGCTTCTCTCTGAACATAGGCTTTTAAGCACCCTCGATGATTTCCAGGAAAATCCCGCGCTGGGGCCAGTGTGGGATTTTTTCTATCCGGCCTTGGCGGACACTGCCCGTAGGGGCTCTATTCCTGAGCCTGAAGCTTTTCGGCCAAACGATGCCCCTTTTAGTCCCGCCTGACCGGGAATCAAGTACTTCAATAGCCTCCTCTGGAGCGACAAAGGATCTCACAACTCTGGTCTTACGTATCGCTTTCGCGTCGGACGAAGACCTCTCCACCACCGGAGACGGGACCTTTCTCATGGATATCAATTCGCTGGATATCGACTCGGTACGCTGCGATGGATTTCTGGTGGACCCACCGCCCCATGATGTGCCCTATTTTTACGCTCAGTTGGAAGCCGCAGCAAACTACTATCAACAGGTTTCCCGGGATAGTGTCACCTTTGACCTGGCGGGTAGCCTGGTCTATCCACCGGATGGGGAAGACCCCATAGTGCTGGGGAAGCCTATGGCCGGTTATCGACCAGTAGTCGACGAGGACTCCAGCGACGCCTTGCTGGTAGCCCTGTTCGCTGAGAGCCTCCTCGCGGCTACAAATAGCGGTGTCAGCGTGATGGACTATGACTTGGTAGTTATCTTCCACGCCGGCCTGGGACAGGACTTTGTTTATCCCGCCTTGGATCCGACCCCGAATGATATACCAAGCGCGTACATCGACGAGGCGATGATCGCAGATGCCCGAGACAAGTATGGGGTGCCCGTTCCCCCGTATGTCAAGGGCGGCCTTCTCCTGCCCGAGGGACAGAATCATATCTACTATGATATCGTGGAGGACGTCTTCCCCGGAGAGACCGACTACTGTGATATGCAGATAGGCCTGACTGGGACTTTCGCCCTGCTTCTGGGATATGCCCTCGGCCTTCCGCCCCTCTATGAAACCGATGACGGTGTGACGGGCGTTGGCGTTTTCGGCCTGATGGACGTGGGCTCTAATAACGGCCAGGGTGTGATACCGGCACCGCCAACCGCCTGGACGCGTATTCTCCTGGGCTGGGAGGAGGCTGAAGAACTGGAAGGGAACTGTTCCCTGACAGCGCGCCACCTGCCCGCTGGGAAAATTGGCCGAATCACATTGAGTAACAGTGAGTATTTCCTGGTTGAAAACAGGGTCGGTCCTGTCCAACCGGAGACAGGCATTGACTTCGACGACCTGGTGGAATTAGCTGGTGTGAGCGTTGATTCGGTTTCGGGAGTGATCACGTCTATTCCGAACTACGATCTCGGTCTGCCCGGCAGTGGCCTGCTCATCTGGCATATAGATACATCGTATTACAAAGAGGGCATGCAGGGCATTAACGATAGCCTGGAGGCCCGGGCGGTGGCCTTGGTGGAAGCCGACGGCGCCGTGGACATTGGTTTTCCCACTACGGCTCTCTTCGGTAACCCTGACCTAGGGTGGCAATGGGATCTGTGGTATGCCGGAAACGAGGCTTTCTTCACAGCCAATCCAGACCGTGAGATCGGGAATCCCCAGGGTTTGCTGAGCTTCGATAACGAAACCCATCCTTCAACCAAGCTTAATTCCGGGGCGGAGAGCGGCATTGCCGTTTCACGGATCGGCCCGGCGGGAGATATACTGGATTTCGTGGTTGATGACATTAACGTAACTCGCCTGCCGGAAGAGAGCCGGCTGCTGGGATTCGATGGCATCAACTGGGTTTATGAACAGGGTGATTCCATCTGGCTGGACGGTATGCCTATCGGTGAGCTGACGTCCGGCTCCAATTTGATAGTAATGGTCAGCGAGCATGACGCACCACACATGCTTGCGGGTGTAGCTCGCATTGACTTGGGATTCTGGATTATCGATCAGGGTGAGGGCCGATACCGGGCACGGCGTTTTCGTAATGATGGGACTATTCAGGTTGATCTGTATGCTGATGTTGTTTCTGAAGGCGCTTACTATGATAATGGAATACTATGGATAATTACGGATGAAATCCCACCGCCGTCCTCCCCAGATACAACTCATATAGCCTATATCGCCATTTCCGAAATGGTGTCCAGTTGGGGTTTCCTTAACAATGACACCAGCCGTGCACCGGTTGTCCAGGGGCCAATAGATCCAGCAATAGATCTTTTACCTTCCTCGATCTTGTGGAATCTGGATGATTATTTATCATTGGGAGATGTGGACGGAGACGGTCTGGATGAGATTATCGCCGTGGACCGGCCCGATGCTCTGACGCGGAGCTACAGGTTAACCGTAGTAAATGCCAATGGGACTGCTCTTGATGGCTTCCCACTGAGCGGTGATTTCCAGAGCCCTGTATTCATCACCAACCTTGAGGGCGACATCCGGCCTGAATTGGTGGTGGTCGAGAGCGGCGATATTGCTGTTTACAGCCCCGAAGGCCAACAAATTACCCGGTTAGGACTCCACACCGATCCTTCGGATATATTTCTAATGAATACCGCTGGTGATAGCGTCGGCCTGGCTAACGGCGACCGCATCAACTGGTTTGATCCCGATGAACCGAATCCCCAGTGGGTCACATCCCAGGGCCGCCACTCCCGCTGCAGATACTCACTCAACTACGGCGAGCCTACAGTGCCCCAGCCTGCCATACTGGACAAAGCCCGGGTCTATAACTACCCTAATCCGGTAATCGAAGGCCGCACGACCATCCGCTTCTACACCGGCACTGCCTCTCGGGCTACCATTCGTATCTATACCGTGGACGGTCTGCCGGTGAGTAAAGAGGAGATCACGGACTTGGCCGTTAACGACTACAACGAATGGGTCTGGGAAGTGGGGGACAATCCCTCGGGACTCTATTATGCTGTGGTAGAAGTTGAAGGATCGGAAAAGGCAACCGCACTGGTCAAAATAGCGGTGATCCGGTGATTCAGGGCAAGTCATGGTACTTGCGTTTAATGCTTGCTTTAGGTGTGCTGTCGACGGTAGCCTGGAGTCAGGATCAATGGCATAACCATCCCGAGCTCGAATGGCAGTCTTTCGAAACCGAGCACTTCCTGGTCCACTTCCATCAGGGGACGGAGCGTTCCGCCCGGGAAGCAGCGGCCGTGGCGGAAAAGATTTACGGCCCGGTAACCCGGATCTACAACTATAAGCCTCCCACCAAAACCCAGCTAATTATCAAAGACGTGGACGATGTTTCCAACGGCCTCGCGTACTACTATGACAACAAAATAGAAATCTGGGCCCGGCCACTGGACTTCGACCTGCGGGGCAGTCACCGCTGGATGCAGGGCGTTATCACCCATGAGTTCGTCCACATCATTCAATTGGCCACGGCTATGAAGTTTACCCATCGGATACCCGGCCTTTATTTTCAGGTCCTCGGGTACGAGGATGAGAAACGGAAAGATGTACTTTACGGCTATCCCAACGTGCTGGTCTCCTATCCCTATCCCGGTGTGAATATCCCTCCCTGGTTTGCCGAGGGAGCGGCTACGTTCATGTACCCCGGTGCCAACTACGACTACTGGGACTCCCACCGGGATATGATCGTGCGTGACCGAATTATTAACGGCAACCTTCTTAGCTTCGCCGCCATGAACAGCTTTGGCAAACGAGGGATTGGGAACGAGAGTGTCTACAATCAGGGCTTTGCCTTCGTGCGCTATCTCGTAGACCGGTATGGGGTGGAGGTCCTGGAGAATATCTCGCGGATTATGGCTGGACCGCTGTCTATTTCAGTAAGCCGGGCAATGGAGCGTGTGACCGGCACTCCGGGACACCAGCTCTACCGGGAGTGGGAAGCCGAATTAGAGAGCCAATATCGCCAGGCCTTGACCAACGTCCGTAAGCATCATGTGACAGGTGAGGTTCTTGTCAGTGAGGGGACCGCGAACCTGCACCCGGTCTGGCACCCGTCAGAGCGTAAATTCGCCTTCCTTTCCAATCAGAGGTCGGACTTTTTCGGCCAGACGGATCTCTACATCTATGATTTTGAATCTGGAAAGTCGCAGCACATTGCCACCGCGGTCCAATCGGCTCCGTGTTGGTCGGCTGATGGCCGGATTCTGTATTACGCCGGCCGCAGCAAGCCGGGGAAAACGGGGGCCAGGTGGCTGGAGCTCTACACATATGATCTGGACAAGCGCGAGAAGAAGCAGCTCACCCGTGGTGAGCGTGCGACCTCTCCGGTTCTCGTAAGCAAAGGGGGAGCACTAGCTTTTCTAACGGTAAAAGATGGCACTTCCAATATCAGGCTTATGGATCTGGCGACCAGGGAGATTGCCACGCTGTCGGCCTTTGAGGAGGGAGAATATATCCATTCACTGACCTACGATCCCGGGGACAGCCTGCTCATCTTCGATGTTACACTCAATCACGGCCGGCAGCTGCTGCAGTTACTGCTTGCCGATGGGCAAATCGCCCCTTATCGCTCCAGCGATCCCGCCTTTGCTGCCCAGGCCGATACACGAGACCCGGTTATAACAAAATCCGGCCTGTTAATCGCCTCCGATGCGTCCGGAATTTTCAACCTGCACTTATCGCGGGAAGATGGCAAACACGGATACGTTACTAATGTGACCGGTGGTGCCTTCATGCCGTCGGTTAATGCACACGGTGAGGTGCTCTACAGTATTTATCAGGGGGGTGGCTATAAGATTGCCTACCAGGAGGATCCACCACTTCTGGAAGAGGATCTGGTGGGGATTCCACCTGATAGCCGGGGATTACGGCCAAGCTCTCCCAGGGAAGGGCCTGATATGGCATTATCACCTCAGCCATATGCAGAAACCATGTCTCCACTTTTTATTTTGCCGCGCCTTATGATGGACTATGGGACCCTTAAACCTGGCCTGTACTTTTATGCCAACGACGTGCTGGATCGTCTGCAGATCTTGGGAGGTGCCAGCGTCAATAAACTGAAAGATACCGACTACTTCCTGCTTTTCGAGTTTCGCAAATTTCGTCCCACTCTCTATGCCCAGCTTTACGCGCTCCAGCGTCATGTAAAACAGCAATTCGACTGGTATGACTATCGTGGTACGGATGACTTGCGTTTTACACTGTTGGAGGGGATCGTTGGAGGTCGTATGGCGTTGGGGCTTCACCGTCTGTGGCTGGAGGCTACCCTGAGCCAGTACCGGGAGCATATATTCCAACGGCTGGGGGGTATGAGCAGTGGCTTTTCTTTCCCCTATTATAAAGGCGCAAGCTTTACTGCCCGCTGGCAGCTCGATGGTCGGCGGCCCGAATATGGCGGGAACATGTTTCCTACCAGGGGGTATGAGATTGGAGTGGAATTGCGAGGAGAGAAAAACGACCTTGTCGAAGGATTCTCTATCAGTACTGAATACAGCACCCCTGTAACGATCTATGCCCCCAACAATACCATGCGGATGATGCTGGATTTCAAGAAATATATTACACTTCACAGGAGGAGCAGGATTACGGCCGCCTATGAGGCCACCCTTGGCTGGCTGTCAAATACTGAAGTGGATACTTTCTTCTACTTTTTCGGGGGCGGGCCACCGGGCCTACGGGGTTATACCTACTATGACAGTACGGTGCAGGGGACCAATCTCATGTTGCACACATTAACCTTGCGCCTACCCATATTTCTTGAGCGGAATATCCCTTTCTGGCATGTAATTTTGCAGAATGTATCCGTGGGACTTGTGGCACAGTATGGTGACGGATTTCAGGGTTCGTGGTTAGGGCACAGGTACAAGTCATCGGTAGGAGCGGAGCTGCGTCTAAGCGGCTACAGTCTCTACGTCTTCCCCTTTGCCCTGGCCTATGAGATACACCGGCCTATTGGCGGTGACTTCAAGGGATACCGGCATTATATCTCACTGCTGTTCGATTTTTATCCGTAGGGATTACCTTATTAGGGGAATCACTTTGGGATTTTCGGGAAAGGAGCGATAATGACGCTACGCGTTGCCGTAGGCGTAATGATACTGTGGGGATTAGCACAGGGGAGCACCCCTGAGGCTGGGTGCTGCCCCCAACCATTCCAACCGGTGGCAAAAGGACTATTAAACTTCAGTACCGTTCAACAAGATGTCTCTCTAGCTCATGACAGTCTGAGTGCTGTTGATGTTACCAGCCCCTATTACCGTTATCCTGGTAGGGTCTTGATGATGTCGCTGGCTGTGCCCGGGGCAGGCCAGCTGTACGTTGGCCGGCCTATGAGGACTGTGTTCTTTCTAGGGGCTGAGATTATTGCTCTGATGGCTTGGCGTAATTATACCCGACAAGGAGAGGGTATGACGCAGGACTTCAGAGATTTCGCCAATGACCACTGGGATTTCAATCGTTGGCTGAACAACGCCCAATATTATCAAAGTGATCCCTGGGGAAGTGGTGAGGGGCGGATATACATTGGTACCGATGGCAGCCATCACCTGGAATATTTTCTCGACATGGATGATGACGGCCGGCCCGAATTTTTTGGCAATACCATTGACGATAGTAAAAGACTCTTCCAACTCTTGGCCGATCCTGATACGAGCATCCATGTGGGTGTCAAGAGGAGCGGCGAGTATTACGAGAATATCGGCAAGTATAATCAGTTCTTTTCCGGGTGGGAAGATGCCGATCCGAATAATCCGGATATCGAAGAGAGAGAGTCGGGATTGATTGCGCTGTCTGAGCACCGCTCGCAGTACCTTCAGATGCGGGCCGATGCCAACCGCTTGAAGAGTATAGCTGGCTATGCTATTTCCGCCATCATGTTCAATCACGTTGTCAGTGCTATTGATGCTATTTTCGCCACTTCCAGGTGGAACAATGAACACGCCCGGCACCTCAGCGGCCGCTTGTGGTTCAGTCCAGCCAGTCCGAATGGAGTAGGTGGAATGCAGATCAGTCTCACCTGGTAGAGGTTGACTGCTGTAAGCTGGGCTGATTCATGAGGAAAATCCCATTAATACTTCTTCTTTGCGTTCTTAGTCTAGCTCTTTTTAACTGTGCGGGGCGGGCAGCAGCAGAACTGGAGAGTATCGAAGAGCGGTTTGCTAGGGGACAGGCTTTCTTTATGAAGGAGAAATGGTCCCGTGCAGCTGAGGATTTCAACTGGGTTGTCCTCAATAATCCTGCCGGTAATTTAGCGATTGAAGCCCAGTATTACTACGCCGAGAGTCTCTACCAGCAGGAAATGTATGTGGAAGCCCAGATTGAGTTCGAGCGATTACTAAGGCGCTGGGCCGGCACGAAACACCTGATAGAGGCCCGCTACCGCATCGTCCAGTGCCTGGTCCTACAGTCGCCGCGTACCTACTACTACGATCAGAAAGCCACCTTAGACGCTATCGACGAGTTGCAGACCTTCATTGATGACTTTCCTGAGAGTACTCAACGGGAAGAGGCGGAAGTGCTCATCGATGAGCTGCGGCTGAAGATTGCGCAGAAGAACTATGAGTCGGGTCGTCTCTACCTGAAGTGGCGGAGGCTGGCGCCTGCCCGGCTCTATTTTGAGAAGGTGTTGTCTCAATTTTATGATACAGCTTATGCTGATGAGGCCCGAGTAGGAATTGTAGTTTCTTACATTCTCCAGGATGACATTAAAGCCGCCCGGGATTATCTGGAAGAAAACGGAGCCAGGTTCACTGATGAAGAACTCTATAGTGAGGCGCAGCGCTATATTGAAATGGCTCAACAAGACAAGTTCGATCTAGACTTTTATCTCAGGCTCTATAAATGACCAGGCTGGGTATTTTCGGCGGGAGCTTTGATCCCCCTCATAATGCGCACCTGGAAATCGCTACGCTGGCTATAGAGCAGATTCCACTGGATACCCTCTACTTTATCCCATCCTATCAGGCTCCTCTCAAATCTCACCCACCCAAGGCACCCGCCCGGCACCGCCTAGCCATGGTCAAGCTGTTAGCGGAGATGAGGACGGACTGGGAAGTGCTGCCCTATGAGATCGAACAGGAGCGAATGGTGACTACTATTGAGACGGTGGAATATCTAAAGCATCGAAAGCCCCGGGCTAGCTGCTACCTTGTTATCGGGGGAGACCAGGCGGCGAAGCTCCACCAGTGGCAGCAGTGGAAACGGTTGACACAGCTGGTCAATATTGTCTGCTTCACTAGGGAAGGTCCCCCGCCAGCGGCAGCAGTGTTCAATGAACTGATGATTATCCCCTTTGCTAATCCGCTGTCCTCATCACTCGTCCGAGAGCAGATCAGAGCTGGTGATTCCTCTGATACGATTCTTCCCCAGACAGTACTATCTTATATTCAGGAGCACCAGCTCTACCTATGATCATTCTCTCGCTGTTGCTCCTTATCGGGATTGTTATGATTTACCTTGGCGCCGAAGGTCTAGTATGGGGTGGCAGTCAGCTGGCAACGCGCTTCAATGTACCTCCCATCGTTATCGGCCTGAGCGTTGTGGCGTTTGGAACCAGCTTGCCGGAATTCACTGTAAGTCTGTATTCCGTAATAAACAACGTACAGGACATCGCTATTGGCAACGTAGTAGGCTCTAATGTCGCCAATGTGGCCTTGATCCTGGCTGCAAGCGTGGTAATCTTTCCTATTGCTGCTAATTACGATAAGATACGGGCGGATCTGTGGATAGTAATAGTAATTACCGCTTTTTTCATGCTTCTCAGCATGGATGGCTCCCTGGGCAGGATAGACGGTGCCCTGCTTGTGGTAGGGATTACCCTCTATTTATGGCGGCTATCTCGGATTCGGACCCTCACACCCGAACTGGCAACAAAGGAGAGAGGAAAGCACGTGTCCACTTATGTGGTAGGTATAGTTGGGGGGCTGGTCGTGTTGGCATCGGGAACCCATCTATTCACCACCGCAGCGGTAGAGCTTGCCCGCATCATCGGAATATCGGAGCTGGTTATCGGGATCACCATTGTAGCGGTAGGTACTTCTCTCCCTGAACTGGCTACTTCACTGGTAGCAGCCTTCCGCAAACAGACCGGCATTGTACTGGGTAATATTCTGGGATCTAACGTGTTTAATCTCATGGTTGTAATGGGGATCATCCCTGTCTTTAAGCCGATTATTGTGCCCGACCAGTCCCGATTGATTCAGATGCCTATTATGCTGGGCTTGACGCTGGTCCTTGTACCGATACTCAAGTATCAACGGGGAATCAAGCGCGGAGTGGGAGTTGCATTGCTGAGCATATATGTTGTTTTCACAGTGTATATGTATCACCTCGACGGTTTATGAACCAGCTGCACAGGGTTGTCATAATGAAGGACAACCAATAAATTAACGATCATGATTGAATTCCGCGACGTAACCCTTACCTACCAGCGGGGTCCTGGTGTATTCGACATCAGCTTCCAGGTGGATACAGGCGAGCTGGTCTTTCTTGTGGGGCCGTCGGGGGCCGGGAAATCAACTATCCTCAAGCTGACCTACATGGATCTTATGCCACAGAAAGGGGAAGTGGAAGTCAACGGTTTCCTGACCTATCGCACTCGCCGCCGTTATGTTCCGCTGCTGAGGCGGACCCTGGGGCTCGTGTTCCAGGACTTTCGCCTGCTCCCTGACCGGAATGCCTACGAAAATGTCGCGGTGCCGCTCCATATTATTGGACTATCGCGGCGTGAGATCAGGGAAAGGGTCTATAGCGCCTTGGAGGATGTTGGACTTTCCGAGAGGACCCACCATTATCCCCGGGAACTCAGCGGAGGGGAACAGCAACGTGTGGCCATCGCCCGGGCTATCGCAAAAAATCCGGCCGTCATTCTAGCCGATGAGCCTACCGGCAATCTGGATGCGGCTATCGCCATGGAAATCCTTGATCTGTTGACCTTCCTGGCTGAGGAAAATGGGAGCACTGTGGTAGTTGCTACTCATGATTACACCCTCACAACCCGCAAACAGGGGCGACTTATCGAGATTAACGAAGGGCGGCTGCTGGATTGATCAGTAAACTATCATACTTGCTCAGTGAAGGCATCCGATCTCTGTGGCGGGCTAAGCTGCCAATGCTGGGTTCCACGCTTACCATCGCTCTCACCCTACTGATTTTCGGGGGAGCTTACGTTGTTCTTAGCAACTTCGATCGGGCTACCCGGCGGCTACAAACCCAGTATCGTGTTGACATCTTCTTCGACCCTCTCCTGAGTAATCAGGAAGCGTTTAATGTCTACCAGAAATTGAGATCTATTGAAGGGATTTCCAGCACGGAATTCATCAATAAAGAAAGGGCCGCAGAGATCTTCAAGCAAGAGTTCGGCGAGGACGTGATGGAGGTACTGGGAACTAATCCACTGCCGGCTGGTGGCATCGTCTTGGTAGCCCGGGGTTATCGTACCGCCCGGCGTATCAACCGCATTGCTGATACAATCGCCACGATCCCGGGCGTCACAGACGTAGCCTATCGAGGAGAGCTGGTACGCGTCATCGAACGGTACCTTCAGATCGCGGTCTATGGCGGATTGGCAGTAGGATTGATAGTACTGTTAGGGGCTGTCTTTCTGGTATCCAACACCATCAAGCTGTCTATCTATGCCAAACGGGATACCATTGATATTCTATACCTGCTGGGTGCCACTCGTAAGTTCATCCGGTTTCCCTTCATGGTTGAGGGAGTCTTGCAGGGGGTGCTGGGTAGTGTTGTTGCGCTGGGTGTCGTCATCGGATTACTTGACATTGTTAATTACGTACTGGAGCAGTTTGTCCTGTACCGGGTTATTCAACCTTCGTACCTGCCTGGATGGCTTGTGAGCATGGGGATCATTTTGGGTGTTATCGGCAGTTCCCGGAGCATCCGTAAATTTCTCAATCCCAAAAACCTGGGAACAAGGTAGATATGGATCACGACGGGGCTGCCTTGATTTCGAAGACTGGAGAAACTAAATTTTTCAGATGAAAACGATGTCAGAGCAGCTATCAGAGAGGGAATGCAACATCCTGGCAGCGACGGTGAAGGACTATATCCGTACGGCTTTACCTGTGGCCTCCAACCGGGTAAAGAACGTCTACAATTTTGCGTTAAGCACCGCCACTATCCGTAACACCATGGCCACCCTTGAGCAGTCAGGTTATTTGACTCATCCCCATACTTCCGCCGGGAAAATTCCAACCGACAAAGGCTACCGTGCTTATGTCAACAAACTGATG
This sequence comes from Fidelibacterota bacterium, assembly GCA_020354025.1. GTDB lineage: Bacteria > Fidelibacterota > Marinisomatia > SCGC-AAA003-L08 > TS1B11. The sequence continues at coordinate 2,041,165 of CP070638.1, forward strand.
GTAGTGGAAGACTTAGATACGGAAATAACGGTAGAGGTTCAACGAAACTTGGACCAACTATCCGGTGATCTGGATAAGCTATTGCAGATTATTGCCCATATAATCGCGCGGCTCTGTGGTGGTGTGGGAATCACTATCACACCGGTTAGTAACCGAGCTTGTCTGCGTAGTATCAGGTTGGTTTTTATCAGCGACCGTCGTATGCTTTTTGTCCTGGAACTGGATGACGGCAAAATACACACCGTGGGTGCTGAAGGAGAACAAACCGTAGCGGAGTCTCAATTGGTCGTTCTGGAAGAGATAATGAATGAACGGCTTTGCGGATTGACCCTGGAAGAGATTCAGGCTACTGTCGGTTCGCGACTCGGGGGCACTCTGGCTGATGACCTGGGGATCACAACCTTTATCCTGAACCATTCCAACGAGCTATTCCCTAAACAGGTTCCGGGTGAGTTACATTTCTATGGCCTACAACAGGTGCTGACGAGTCCTGAATTTTTCGATCAGAATAACGTAATTGCCCTTTTGAGTCTGGTGGAGAATGAAAGGCGGCTCCGGAACTTGCTGCTTGATAGCGGATCTGAAGACCAGATGGCTGTGACCATCGGAGGTGAGCACAGGGATGAACGGCTGGCGACCTTCGCTACCATTAGTCGCGGCTTCTATTATGGCGATTCCCTGGGTACCATGGCCCTAGTAGCGCCTAAGCGGATTAACTACCCGCAGGTTTTTGCTGTACTTGAATTCATCAGTAATTCCGTATCCGAACTGGTGGACAGCGACTAGAGGATTAATATGCCCGCAGAGAGCGCAAGACAAAAACGTCCCGTTGGAGAAAGCAAGGTGAAATCTGAGGCTGACCAGAGCCAGACAAACTCTGCCGTATCTGCCGGTGGGGCTGAAGAAGCCCAGGACAAGCCGGTTCGGTCGAAAGACAAAGCAAAACCTGGTCGGAGTCCCGCAGATGCTAGGAAGATCAAAGAACTCGAGGCCAGTTTCAAGGAGTTGGAGGATAAGTACATTCGATTGCGGGCTGAATATGATAACCACATCAAGCGGACCAGCAAGGAAAAGAGCGAATTGATCACATATGCGGGCACTCAAGTCTTTCGTTTGACTCTGCCTATCCTTGATGACCTGTACCGGACCGTTGAACATGCCCGCCAGGATGAAACACAGAAAGACGATCCCATAGTGCAAGGGGTGGCACTAATCGCGGATAAATTTGCAAAAGTACTTGAGGCGGAAGGGATCCAGGTGTTCAGCTCGGTGGGGGAGGAGTTTGATCCGGAGCTGCATGAAGCACTTATGACCCGCCCTTCAAATGAGCAGCCAGCGGGTATTGTATTGGAGGAATATGAGCCCGGCTACAAGTACCGCGATAAAGTGATCCGGCACGCGAAGGTAGTGGTGAGCGGCTGATCCCTATGGCTGACTATTATGATATTCTAGGCGTTGACCACAACGCCAGTGAAGAGGAAATCAAGAAGGCCTATCGCCAGCTGGCGTTAAGATACCACCCTGATAAGAATCCCGGGGATAAGAGCGCCGAGACCAAGTTCAAAGAGGCCTCGGAGGCCTACGAGGTGTTGAGCGATGTCCAGAAACGGGCTCGGTACGATCGATACGGTTCAGCCGGGGTGAATGGAGCACCCGGCGCAGGCGGGTTCGAGTTTGACCTGTCTGATGCTCTCCGAACGTTCATGTCGGGGTTTGGTGGCCTTGGCGGCTTTGACGATCTGTTCGGTACAACAACCCGCAGCCGGCGTCGAACTGAAAAAGGTAGTGACCTACGGGTGACAATTTCTCTGACGTATGAAGAAATTGCTTCGGGAGTTGAGAAAACAATTCGGGTTAAACGCTACGAGCTGTGTAACACGTGCGGCGGTTCGGGGGCGGCTAAAGGGGGTGGTCAGATTACATGTCCCCAATGCGGTGGCTCAGGAGAGATTCGCCAGGTTCAACGGTCCATGCTTGGACAGATTGTTCATGTGCATGAATGTCGCAACTGCGGCGGCACCGGACGTGTGGTTGAACAGCCTTGCCGAACATGTCACGGCGAGGGACGAACCAAAGTTACGAGTGAGGTGTCAATTAAGGTGCCTACTGGTGTTGCCGCGGGGAACTACATGACTTTAAACGGCGAGGGCAACCAGGGCCGGCGTGGTACGCAGACCGGGGATCTGCTGGTAATGTTCAATGAGAAGGAGCATCCCATCTTCACTCGGCATGGTCGTGATGTTCTCCTAACCCTGAACGTCACCTTTACCGAAGTGGCCTTGGGAACAACTGTTGAAGTACCTACCCTGGATGGAATTGCCAAGCTCAAGATACCCTCTGGTATCCAATCGGGTCATATCCTGCGAATGCGGGGCAAGGGTTTCCCGGAGCTGCGGGGTCGCGGACGGGGGGATGAGTTGGTGCGGGTCCAGGTGGTGGTACCTTCACATTTAAATGATCGTCAGCTGAGCTTCTACGAAGAACTCCGGGAAATCGAGTCCTCCATTGTAGAATCAGAACGCTATGGAAAGTTCAGCGGCTAGGTGAAGCTCTTTACCAGGGAGGAAAAGCGTGTCCTGCTGTATCTGTCAGTACTCCTGTTCGCGGGACTTTTGGTGCGACAGGGTCGCAATTACTTTAGCCGTCCAACAGCCAGCGAAGCTGTTGAGCGGAGGGCAGCGCTGGAGGCGTTCAATGAGGACAGCCGCCGATACCTGGCCGCGGCTGATTCAGAAAGTATGGAGCTGTGGGCTGCTGGATTGGTAAGTCCTATTGATCTGAACCAGGCCAGCGAGGAAAAGCTGCAGGCGCTCCCCGGAATCGGGCCAGTATTAGCAAAAAAAATTGTCGACTATCGTGATAAAAACGGATATTTTAGGACCGTCCAGGATCTAGTCAAAATTAAAGGGATCGGCCCTAAATCGCTATTAAGGTGGGAAGGGCTGATCACCGTGCTGGAGGATACAATTAGAACGAAAGGCAAATCTGTTGAATAATCAAACTTCATCCATACCCCGACAGGGGAAACAATCCGCTATACGTAAGATAAATGCATGGTGGCATTCCCTTGTAAAACACAACTCTATCCTGATGCTTGACTGGCTTGTGGTAATTGTGGCAATAATTCTGATTGTGGTCATTTATGTACCTAAACGCATCTGGGCCGAGGAGGAAAGGTATCAAACGGAAAGCCGCCGCCGGATGCAGATCATACAGGATGCCGAGAATTTTTTTAATACTATACGGGGTGACTATACTACTGATGGAAATATCCTGTTTAAGCTCATCAGTCAAGCATACGATTCTCTAATCGCTGATACTACTTTTATAGATTTTCAGATCATCGATGTTGATGGCTCTCCATACAGAGTCAACATACCAGAATTCCTGAGCTACCAGATGGATACTACTTTTACGGTTGGTCGGCAACTACGGCAGGAGGTACTGGATACGACCTATACTATAACGCTCTGGAATGATGAACGGGCAGCAAACGATACCATTTTTATCAACGGTTCCGTCGGCTTCGCTCAGGTCAAGCTGGATTCGGCTTTCAGGGAAGTACTGGATACTAGCTATAGCACCCATAACGAGGTCTATACCGATTACAAGTGGAACCGCTATAGGCTGGAATCTGAGCTGCTGAACTGTCCCGTTACACGGAAGCCATTTATTATCAGTCTTGACAGTACGACAATCGAGCTAACCATCGCCAGTCCCATTGTAGATGAGCATGTAGAACCGCGGTACGTCGCATTCAAATTCAAGGCGAAGAATCACGGGAAAATAGTTGGCGGGGATCCAAGCTGGCGGAGCCAATAGCTGGGTAAGGATCATCTGACGAGTCTTTCATGTTAGCCATTGCCTTCTCAGGCCACGAAGTTCGATATATCAATTGGGATAGGAGTGGTGAAGATGTACGACTCATTGCGTGTCAGGTCATTCCTTGGGAAAGGGAAGTAGACCCATTCCGAGATGTAGCCCGCATTCGAGAAATGATCCAGAGGATCATCGCCGAAATCAGGGATGATGAAGCTACGCCCGTATATCTCACCCTGGATGCGGGATTATGCCATTTTTCCGTGATGGAAATAGACCCGGCGTGGAATGCAAAGGAGCAGTTGGATTTCATACAGCGTACTCGCTTTGGCAGTGAATCCCTCTACGCCAGTTTCCAGTACCCTGTCGAGAGTGGTGCCGGGTCTTATTTGAATGTGGATTGCCCGACAGTTCTCCGGCGGGCAGTTAAATCTGCGCTGCCCCATATTGATTCAGCGACACACTTGCTGAATATCGGTGTCTTTTCCGCATATAGTTATGCCAAGCGCGTTGTTCCTGCCCTGGAACGGGGTCGACGCCTTTTCTGGCGAGCTTCAGAGCGTGGTCCTGACCAGTTTCTAGAAATCCAGGAAGGGGCATTTCAGGCGCTCCATTTCTTCGAACGGGATGCCTCTAAGGTACGTCCTTGCACCACTGTCGGAGACAGCCGTCTGCAGGAACCGATTGTTGCATTCGTGGAACAGCTAGCTGAAGGCCAGGAAACTAGTTTTCCAGAAGTCGAAAACGTATTTGTCTACCTGGGATCGGGCGACACGGGTTTCCTGGAGCACGTGTTGCAGGTGGAACAGAGTGCCCTATCCCTGCTGAATCCGTTCTGGCGTTGGAACTGGCCGGATGTGCCCGAGGCCGACAACCGTTTCACTCAATCGGCGTTCTCAGAGCTGGCAGATGCCGTGTGGGTGGCTGAACATGTTTGATATTAACCTGCTGGCGCGCCCAGGGCTTCAGGGTACGGCTGCCGAGCTCGAACTCGATGGGGAGGCAAACCACGAAGAAGCGATTCTCAGACGTATACGAGAGCGAGCCGTTTCTGAAGCCCCACCACCCGTTACTCCACCCAGGGCCAAAGCGAAATCCAAACTCTGGGCGTGGTTGGTGATCATCGTAGTGATTCTGGTAGTAGCCGCGTATTGGTGGTATCAGGGGTGGAGTTGGAAACGGTGGAGAGAGA
>CP070638.1:2046275-2058536 GCA_020354025.1 Fidelibacterota bacterium
ACGGGTGATCCATACTTTATCTCCTACGACAGGCGAGCGCTGATCATGAACGTCATCCCCACGTTCAGCATGATGGACGTGAACCTGATGGTGACGGGGACCGACGCGATCCAGGCGCTGGTGGACCGGACACTGGAGGAATTCCCGGGTGTCCAGGCGGGCTTGACCGGCGCCATCCCGTTAGGCCGGGATGAAATGGTGTATTCCATGGAGGGACTGGGGGTCACCATGGTACTAGCCCTAGTGGCCATCGGTGGCTTACTGACCTTATCCATGCGCATGTGGGTGGCCCCGATTCTGGCGCTGGTGAACCTGATCGTGGGATTGATCTGGGCGGCGGGAATATCGGCCCTGCTGGTGCCGGTGATGAACATCATGACCGCCATGTTCGTGGTGGTGCTCATCGGACTGGGAATCGATTTCTCCATCCATATCATATCCAGCTTCACCGAGATGCGGGCTCTGGGAAAGCCACTGGACGAATCCATGCGGGAAGGAATGCTGAAATCGGGCAAGGGTGTGTTCACCGGTGCCCTGACGACCGCCTGCGCTTTCCTGGCACTGATGATCGGGGACTCACGAGCGCTGAGCGAGATGGGGCTGGTGACGGGACTCGGCCTGCTGATGGTGATGGTGTCGACCTTCACATTCCTGCCATCCCTGCTAGTGATCCGTGAACGGCGGCTAGAGAAGCGATTAGCCAAGAAGGGCAAATCTGACGAGCGGGAAGCAAGGGACATCTCATTCATTTTCCTAGGCCGGGTGAGCGAGGTACTCAAGAAGCGGTATGCCTTTACGATTGCAGGCGCGATAATCCTGACGGGACTGCTGTCATGGACTGCGACCAGAATCAGTTTCAATCACAACTACATGGACATCGAGGCCGCGGGTATTCCCAGCATCACCCTGCAGGACACGGTGCTGGACAAGTTCGACCTGAGCATGGACTTCGCCTACCTGGTGGCGGAGAGTGCCGATGAGTCGCGGGACCTGGCGGAGAAGGCCAAGGAATACCCGTCGGTGGCAACGGTGGAGGACATCTCGCTGTACCTGCCGTCGGTTGCAGAGCAAGAAAAGCGGCGGCCTCATATCGACGCCGTCCGGCGGTTGATGACGCGGGCGGCATACCGTCCACTGGCCAGCAACAGTGACATTGCCGCAATAAGGGACCAGGTCGAGCGGCTGGAGATGAACGTGATGGAGCTGCAGGTGATGTCCTTCATCGGGGGCCAGGACAAGGTGGACCGGAAGAGCCGGGAGCTGGCGGGCGATCCGGACCTGCCTCCGGGAGAGACCATCTTCACGCGGTTGAAGGAAACGCTGGGCCGATCATCGCGGGAACTGATATCACGAGCGAACGCTTTCCAGAAGGCATACTTCGATACGTTCAAGGAACGGGTATTGACCATGGCCAGCGCGGACCCAATCCGTCTGGAGGAGTTGCCCGCGTCGATCGTGGACCGATATGCCAACGCGGACCGGAGCCTGTTCCTGGTGACGGTACTGCCGGGCGACAACCTGTGGCAGGACGCCCAATTCCTCAAGCGGTTCGCCGATGACCTGGAGGAGATGAGTGACCGGGCCACGGGTTTTCCGCCGGTGTTCCGGGCGCTGATCGAGATCATCGGCCGGGACGGGCGCAACGCGGCACTACTCACGATACTGGTGGTATTCGTCCTGCTGACGGTGGACTTCCGCAAGCCGGGTCTGGCCCTGATGGCGATGATCCCGCTGGTAGCGGGCATGGCGTGGATGGTGGGCCTGCTGCACCTGGTGGGCCGACAGCTGGACGTGATGAACGTGATGGCGCTGCCGCTGATCCTGGGGATAGGTATCGATGACGGGGTACACATCGTACACCGCTGGCGGCACGAGGGGCCGAGCTCCACGCGAACCGTGTTCTCCAGCACGGGGAAGGCGATCCTGCTGACCTCACTGACGACCATGCTGGCCTTCGGCTCGATGTCATTCTCGATCTGGCGGGGATACGGCAGCCTGGGGGTCGCGCTGGTGATCGGAGTGGGGGCGTGCTTCCTGACGACGTTGATCATCCTGCCGGGGATCATCGGGTGGATTGAGCGGAAATAAGCCGGAGCAGCCATTTCAGGACCCGGAGCAGGTTGCAGCGCCCCATAAACGGGGGAGCCGAGGCCAACGAGGTCTGCCGGGGCCGGTGAGGCCGGTGAGGCCAGTGAGGCCGGTGAGGCCGGTGAGGCCGGTGGGGCCGGCGCAAAATTCCGCAAAACCCCACCAAAATTCTGCACTCTGAAGTTTTTTCCCGACGGGAAGCCGGGGAGCAGTGCAAAATGCAAAGTGCAAAATGGGGGTAAGGGCGGGGAAGCAGCCGCGGGACCCACAGGCAGGCAGTGGTCTCTCAGATATCCTGCCCCCGGCACAGCTAATGTTATCAAAGAACAACCCTGCCGGATCAGTCCGGTAGCACGCCAGTATCACGATAGTACCACGATAGTACCACGATTGTACCACGCCTCCCGTCGGAGGGCGTGATACCTAGCAGGGGGGTACCCCCCCACATCCAAAGGCGGTGACAGCAGCATAAGCCGACCTCCCCCACAGGGATTCGGGCAGTATGGCGGCGACGGCCTCATAGCGCCGGAATATAGGCCAAAGGCAGCGGTTTGTCGTTCGCCTGGTGCGCGAGGTGCGCCTGGTGCGCCTGGTGCGCGAAAAAGCTCGAGGATCGAGGCTCGAGGATCGAGGTTCGAGGATCGAAGTTCGAGTTTAGAGTTTCCGGCTGCCAGTTACCAGCGGCCAGTGATCAGCGGCGGAATCTTCCCTGACCATGTTATTCATTGCATTAGTCAGAAATGACAATTACATTATATCACGGATGCAGACACCGTGTCCGGTATCAATGGCCTGGAATGTTCCTTCATAAACAGCAGCCAGGTCTCTCGCTCTGCCCGTTCACTGGATTAAATGACAGGGGGTACCCATGAAAGAAGGATCAGGAAAGCAAAATAATATGGTCATTTCTTATCTGACTCTCAGAAAAGCGGTAGGAATCCTGGGGACCGCACTGCCCTTCGTACTTTTCCTGGGTGCGCTGATCATTTTTCGAACCGGCGTTCAGAGTTCCATCAGCGCCTACTATCACACCGGTATGGGCGATGTCTATGTCGGCACGCTATGCGTGATCGGCCTCTTCCTGTTCTCATATAAAGGGTACCCGCCTCATGATAACCTCGCCGGTCACCTTGGCTGCGTATTCGCGGTAGGTACGGCACTATTCCCGGCCGCTCCCGAGTGTTCCCCCACCAATTGCGAACTCATCATCGGATACGTTCACTTCAGCATCGCCGCATTCTTCTTTTTTACCCTCATATATTTCTCGATTTTCCTGTTCACAAAGACAGACCCGGACAAACCCGCCACAAAGCAAAAGGGTCAGAGGAATATCGTCTACAAAGTATGCGGCTACATAATGATCATCTGCATACTGCTGGTGGGTCTATACCACTTCCTTCCCGCAAACGTGACCTCGCCCCTTAAAAAATTCCATCCCGTATTCTGGCTGGAAGCCGCCGCTATAGTGGCTTTTGGAATATCCTGGCTGATAAAAGGCGAGACATTACTGAAGGATAAGGCCTAGTTTCAGTATCAGATCCGGACGAAAGCCGATCCTTTATTCATGAGGGCGGGCTTGGGCCGGTAGGACCTCACCCCTTTACTTTGTAAAGCCCCTCTCCGTCAACGGAGAGGGGGCGGGGGTCCGCCCCACTTTCTGCGGCTCTTTAATTCAAAGGGCGTAAACGCCCTGCTTTGCCAATTGTGAGCATCTGATATCCCAGCCGTGAACGGCTGGGCTATTGTTCTGGGAACGGCTGGGCTAAGGGGCCGCGAAAAGTCAGGCGAGTGGTCCGCGAATGGCCGGGAAGGAAACGGCGGGGGGCGGGCCCGCTTGCTGGGAAGGCCCAGGACGGGGGTTCTCACCTCAATCCGTTCCCTAAGGAAAGGAAGAAAAGAAAAACACATCGAGAGGGACTTGTCGTTTACGGGTGGTGACCCGCGTGATAGCCCAATCGTTAGCTGCTCTGGTTCAATTAAAATCATTCAAGAAGGAGGCAGTCGTGAAAAACCATTCCGATCAATCACCTGAAAAACAAATTCACTTTTGTCCACATTGTGAGAGAATTCATGAAAAGGACCACCGGTACTGTCCTTCCTGTGGTTATAAACGGCGTGGTTTTCATTTCGAACCGCTAAGAGGCTTTACCATTCTGTATTTGATGCTTCTGATCATGTCGGCCGCATTTTTTATCATAGGATTCAAAGTCTTCGAAGCCGATGACCCACTCGGAGATATTCTGTTTTCTTTAGGCACTGCCCTAGGCCCCATCGCGCTCATCGGTCTCGTATATGAATATCTTCTCAAAGACTCACTACGCGAAGCCGCCCTTAGAAGCTATTCAGAGTTCTCTGAAACCGCCTTTCAGAAATCCATCGATCAACTCTCGGTACAGAGTGATACTCTTGAAGACCTCACGAAACGCCTGCTACATATTGGAAAAGTCGGCTTAATCGGCGCATTCCCCGAACGCCGCTATGCCTTCCCCTATATAGAAGATGCAATTGCTTCAGAGGAGAAAGAGATATTCATAGTTGGGACATCATTCAGAGGACTCTTGTGGCCTACGCCAGGCGAGGAGAGGCTTATGCGCCGGATCTCCGAGAAGATAAAAGACTCTGATTGCGAGGTCAGATTCATTCTAACCCATCCCGCCTTCGCTCATCTGAGGCAATCACTTGAAGTTGTCCAAAGAAGGGAGACGTTTCATATCGCACAGGAGATCTTAGAGACAGTCACCATCCTGAAAAACTCCGGAGTCCCCTGTCACAATATTCGTTTCGTACGAGGCACACCCACGATATTCGGATTCATGACCCAGAAAATGATGCTATTAAATCCCTACCCTCTGCAGCTCCAGGCATTCACTTCTCTAACTTTCATATTAGATTCCAAAAATGGCGAAAACCCTGTTTATCGCGCGTTTGAAAGGGCCCATTTCAGAGGAGTCTGGGACGGCAGGAATGTCGATACTATCAATGGTTTTGATATCGTTTCTCTTCAAAAAGTATTTGATCAATCTTTGGAATCCATGCAATTGTGCGTATCCGGCAAGAGAATCAACTACGATATTATTGACGAGCTGTGAAGCCAACAAGCCGATGCTGAAAAGCTTGCGGCCGAGTCGCTGCATTTCAACGAATGACTGAGAGGGGGCGGGGGCCCGCCGGGCGGGCTATCCGCCGGGCGGGCTATCCGCCGGGAGGACCTCACCCCTTTACTTCGTAAAGCCCCTCACCGTCAACGGAGAGGGGGCGGGGGTCCGCCCCACTTTCTACGGCTCTTTAATTCAAAGGGCGTAAACGCCCTGCTTTACCAATTGTGAGCATCTGATATCCCAGCCGTGAACGGCTGGGCTATTGTTCTGGGAACGGCTGGGCTAAGGGGCCGCGAAAAGTCAGGTGAGTGGTCCGCGAATGGCCGGGAAGGAAACGGCGGGGGGCGGGCCCTGCTGGGCGGGTCCGCTTGCTGGGGGGGCCCAGGACGGAGGCCGGGGGGTGAGGTCATCAGCCTCCGGCCATTACCCCCGGCAGGAGGCTATCATCAGCCAAGCATAGGGGTCAGAGTCAGCGAAAGACTCCTCCAAAGCCTATGCTAAAATTGATCCCTCCAATAATGAGGAGTACTGCCGGCAAAGCTACGGCAAATATGAATATTTTCCTGATCCTGATCCCCCGTTTCAACCCCGCACGTAATTCTTCCGACCGGGCCAGCTGTCCGGCATCCAGGAACTGAGCGGTTACATCGCGTTCAAAACGGGTAATGAGGACACTCGACGATTTCGGTATTTCGAAGACTTCGGGTGATTGCCAATCAACCATCAAGATCGTTGAATCAGTGTGGCTGATTATCCGGCCACGTTTCAGGCCATCAATCGTGTAGATGGTATTAACAGGTTGACCCTGTCCCAGTAGAACCGCCAGGGGCAAGGTGAACAGCAGAACTCTCGAAACGGCAGGTAATGCGCTTATCAAATGTTTAAAACCAGACGCCATAATCCCGAGTCCCTTCCCGTATCGTTAAGCAAGCCTTCCAAGTGCCGGTATGAGGGATAAGGCCAGTCCTGGGTATAAGGGATAAGGCCAGTCCTGTCCCGGGTGAGGAAATTACTTGGATTCCAATAGCTATCATAGATAAAATAGAATACTTATTATAGGTATCATAGAATGGATGTTCTAAGTACAAATGCACTGCACAAGGACCCAACGGCGGACCAGTCCATGCCGCTGTACACGATAAGCATCGCGGCAAAACTGACCGACACCACGGTCCACACCCTCCGGGTGTACGAGACTAAGGGGCTGATAATCCCCCACCGGACGAGTACGGGGCGACGCCTGTATTCCGATACGGACATCACCCGTCTGCGCGGGATACGGAGACACATCGACCAGCAGGGACTGAACCTTGCCGGCATCAGATCGCTTATGGCAATGATCCCCTGTTGGGTGCTAAAACCCTGCGGGCCAGAAGACTGGGTAGAGTGTGGGGCATACGAATCATCCACGGACCCCTGCTGGCAGGCGTCCGATAAGAGTTCCGCATGCCGGGACGAGGACTGCCGGCTTTGTTCGGTCTATCATATTCCCGACCGAACCTCTGATGCAAAATCGTTGTATAAAGAGCTATTAGGGGCCACCGGGTCCGGGGAGAGAGTCAAGAAGAACGCGTGATAACGAGATAACCGAGGTACGGAAGATGCTGGCCCCGAAGCAGACAATAATCAACGAGGGGGGATCAAGCGATGCATACAATCAGACAACTTCTGGATACCAAGGGCCACGATATCTGGTCTGTTGCACCAGAAGCACCGGCATTTGAAGCACTACAAATAATGTCCGAGAAGGACGTGGGTGCTTTGCCGGTTATCAATGACGAAGGGGAGCTCGCAGGCATATTCTCGGAACGCGATTACGCCCGTAAAGTAATCCTGAAAGGAAAATCCTCCAAGGAGACAACTGTCGGCGAACTGATGACTGACGTAGTATTTACAATAAAGCCTGAAGACACTATTCAAGACAGTATGGAATTAATGACCAAGGAGCGCGTCCGCCATCTACCGGTCATCAGTAATGAACGGTTGATCGGAATCGTGACAATCGGCGACGTGGTCAACCATATCATCTCCAGCCAGGGACTTACTATTGAGCAACTTCAGAGATACATCAGTGAGGGTTACTAGGCAGGCAGTCCATCCGGGAGGTCAATCAGGAAGGCGGCAGCCAGCCATATAATCCCATGAACCAAGAAAATATTAACACGCAACAAGGAATCCATGCGATCCATAAGCTTATCAAAGGAGCAAAAAACACAAGCATCTGATCCTTTGAACAGCAGCCAGCATGAGCCAATAACCAATAAGAGGAGATGTTAACGATGACCAAGGCAATGAGACTCACGGGGCTGGTACTGGCCCTTGGACTGCTAACCTGGAGCTGCGGGAAAGCAGAGGCCAAAACCGCCGAGATCCGAATCGGAAGCGCAGTATGCGAGATGTGTGCCAAGACCATCAAGGAAGCCGCTACCGAGGTCTCCGGCGTCCAGTTGGCGACCGTCGATTTGAGCAACAAGGTAGTTAAAGTGACGTACAACGCCAGTAAGACTACCCTGTCAGCAATCGAGGATGCCATCGTGAAGGCGGGCTACGCAGCGAACGAGAAGCCGGCGGACCCGGCTGCATTCAAGAAGCTGCCAGCCTGCTGCAAGGTTGAACTGTAAGCCACACCGGCTTGGAGAGAGCACATGCGGGTAAGGGGGCCCGGTCAGAGACCGGGCCCTTTGCTTTTGCCCGGAATGCGGGCAATAAGGTCAGGGACAGTTTATATAGAAGCGTAGTTCAAGGGGTAATGGCCCGGCTTGGGGACGGCGGTGGTGGCCCCGCCGCTGGCGGGACCAGGTCCCCCCTTCCGACTAATCCAACCGGTGATGCCGGAATACGTCAAGCCCATAAAGGCGGCGTTGTTGAAATAGCCAGATCCAATGCGCTCGCAGAAGAATTGCCAATCCCCGGAACTAAAGATTATATTCTTGCATATCATTGTATTTTTCATTTATATTGGCAGACCTTCAATGAATGCCTCCATCAATGATATACGATCCAAGGAGAATGTCCGATGGCGATCACATGTGAACTAAAGGAACAGACCCCCCAACCGGCATTATCCAAGCGCTTCAGAGCACCGGTGGAGAAACTGCCCGAAGTGCTAGGCGAGACCTTCCAGGCCATCATTCAGTTCATGACCAAATCCGGTGAACGTCCCACCGGTCCGGCGTTCGCGGGCTATTACAATATGGACATGGCGGACCTGGACGTAGAAGCGGGATTCATTATAGCCCGTGAGCTACCGGGGGAGGGCGAGATACAATCGAGTCAGATCCCGGGCGGCAAGATGGCCACCTGCCTGCATACAGGACCGTACAGCGAGATGGAACCGACCTACGATGCCCTGTTCAAATGGATCAAGGATAACGGGCACGAAGTTACAGGGGTGACCTACGAAATGTATCTGAACGGACCTCCCGATACACCTATGGAGGAGCTGCAAACCCAGATCCTCATGCCCCTGAAGTAAGACCGCCCGGGGCGCAGGGCGCGCTCCGCCAAGCCCCACCGTTGGCGGGATTCAGTCCAATGCTCTACCGACGTGAAAAAGAAAAGTAGGGATAAAAAAGAGGGACAGAGGTAAATAGATCTAAGATAAGGTTGAGGATTAATTAGCAAATCATTGTGATTTAGCCTTTGATTCAAGATCCTGGAAAGTGGATTGCCAAAATTCTACGTCATAAATATTTTTTTCATCATCCATTGGGATGATATGTTCAACCTTTGTAGCGACAAATATTAAATGACATAGTATGTGAGATACAGAGAGTTCAAAATCACCTTTAGGACCATTAAGGTAATTGGCACGTGCAGATGCTAAGGATTCGAGTATTTTTGTTGAACGGACAATCTCGCGGATCCTATTTTGAACTTCTGGTGTTTCAAAAGAACAACCAATCATATTATGTGCGAATTGATTTCTAATTTTGCGTATCAGGTGTAAGTCTCGGGCCAAGCGCGAGCTTATTAAGCCTAGACGATGACACGCATGAATGCGGGATGAGAAGGTGGCAAGAGGAGCTTGAGGACCTTCTAGGAGTTCGTCGTCGTAGGATGAGGATGGACAAAGGCGACCTTTTAGGATTGATTCAAGAGCATCATCCAACATAGTCGCTGAGATAATAACACAGGCTCTATCACTTTCTCGCTCAAACTCGGTTCGGTATAAATCAAGTGATTGTAGCCAAGGAACTTCAGATTTCTTTTCTGTCATGAGCTGATACTCCAATTATGTGTAGAGAAATAATCAAAGGTCAATGCCAACCACATAGATAGGTATCTGAATAGCACTCTTAAAGTGTGGAAGGTACCTGACAACCTTCTCAAACTGAAGGCTTCCGTCCCATTTCTGTTTGTATTCCTTAATCATTCTCTTCTGGAATGACTTGGTGGTTACGATATATACACCGACGTCGATTTGATCAAGTGAAGAGTATGACGAGACTTGAAACTTTAGTAAGTCAATGCCCATAAAGGAGGCATGTCCAAAGCCTACTTCCACACCGACACGATCTTTCAGAAAATCCATCTTAGCGGAAGGATCTCTTGGCTCGTTGAATACCGCTGGTTGAGGTTGCCAGCCTTTGTTTCGGAATAGATCATCCAGAACTTGGTTGAAATGTGGCCTGGAGAGTTCGGGTATCTTGATACTAGGATCTTGGAGGACATCTTCGATTTCCTGTTTTATTGATAGGCGGCTATTAAGTACTTGTTCGGCGAAACGGTATGAGAAATGCTTGAGACGAATCATTTATGGTGCAGAAGTAATCAATGATGAAAAATTATTGACCTAGATGTAGGCTAAGGGCAGATATTGAATTCATTTTGAGAAAGTAAGAAGATTCTTGAGTAATTGTGTGATGACTTCACCAGATAAAACTTGTTTAACGGCAGCGTTAAACCCTTCAAAGTCTTTGCATATAATATGTGATTCAAATGTGAAACTTCTAACTGTAAGTGGATATTTTGATGTAATAGGATGGTAAATAAACATTAACATTTTGTTATAGTTCATACGCTTTGATCGAATATTGAAATCATAGCGTACATAGTCGTCCTCGTCGATGTAGTTTTCAATTTTAGCAGATATACGTCCCCCTGTTTTTTCCTCTAATGCATCTACGTATTTATTTAAGTGGTCTAAGATCTCATTTTCCTCTTCATGAGGAATAAAATCTCCCCATAGGTCTTCACTCATTATTTGGCTTCCTTAATTTGATTATCATCTAGGGAAAAAGCGATTGGCAAATGGTCAGAGGCCAATGCTGAATCAGGACGGCCATTAAAATCAAGAAAATTATAATTTTTAGAATTGGTGATAATCTTAGGGGAAGACGAAGATAATATATTAGCAATTGAGGGTCTTAGGATAACTTGATCATATGTATTCCAAAAAGTATTAATATACTCTGAAGAATCATCATAGAAATAGGTGCCAGGGGGTCCTGTTGTTCGATCTCCCATAGTTCCCCACATAGGATTATAAAAATGATGAAATTCATCACCATGAACGATTCTTGAGGGGCGAGATCGTAGGTGATTTAGGTCCATGCATGTGTGAAACTCATCAGCACCGAGCATGGCATCATCGTAGGGATTCAAATTGAAATCTCCGATAACGATTGTACGATCATGATTAAGATACTGTTCAATACTACGTATAGAATCAATCGTTTTCCTTACAAAAAGTGCCTGCCTCTTGGAGGAAGAACGCAATTTACTAGGTATATGTAATGTAACCAGAATTAAATCAAGGTATGATTTTGGAAAGAGTTGGTAAATAACCACGCGGGTATTATCAAGTCGAATTTGGACATCGGAGAATTTATCATTGTAGATGATTATAAAGTAAGGCTCTGGATTGGGATCAACAACACTACGAAAATTATATCTGCTGACAGCATTTAGCGATTTTATGGTAGAATTAGGATCAACTTGAGATTCGATTAGTGCGATAAAATCAAATCTCTCAGAATTGTATATATCTACAATCGCTCTAATTAAATTTTTCTTATGTTGATTCCAAACGAGAAAGTTTAGCATTTCAAAAGCAGAGATAATCTAGTTACTATGCCATAAATAAAAAGGAACTTAAAGAAAAAGCGAATCTAGGTTAATTTAAAATCAGATTAATCCGAAAAGTAAGTTGAAGATGAGTAAATGCAATTTTTTCTCGACTTATGAGTGAAGCCTATCAAGCGTCATTGAACAACCTAAAAGGAAACGGCGGCGGGTGGACACGGGGGGGGAGAACCTCACCCCTCCCGACATAAAAGTCGGGACAGGCTCAACACTGCCCCGCCGCTGGCGGGGTGAACTGTGTTTCCCCCGCTCCCTGAGGAGAGGGGGTTGGGAAGGCTGATCTCCCGGCCGCGAACGGCTGGGCCAAGGGGGTGTGAGAGGGTGGCCAGTGAAGTTACCGGGTAGAAACCGCTTGATAAGAGCCGTCGGCCGAAGTTCGGCAGCACAAGAGGGGTCCATCATTTTTTTTGGCGCAACCGGCCCACGTTAAAACGGCGACGACATACAATCACTTGTTAAATGGAAGGCTATTTCTTAACATTTCAAAAATATTGAACAGGAGTTCTTCCAATGCATTCCCATACCGCGAACTCCCGGATTGCAGCTCTTCTTCTCGGCCTGATATTTCCCCTGACCCCTTCGTATGGTCAGCTCAATGACATAAATTTCCCTGAACCGAATACGGGATATACCGTTTCAGGCACCGGGCAGGTGTTAAAATCCACTGACGCCGGCCTCCACTGGACGCTGATCAACGAGCTGGCGGTATCGTTGACCTGTGTCCATTTCACCAGTGCTGACACCGGTTATGCAGGTGGAAAAAGTGGTTTCGACGGGACGATCCTGGAAACAACTGATGGCGGCACGAGCTGGAGTACGCTCCTCAGTGTTACGGGTGATCCAACCTTTGTCTCCTACACGGTGACAGACCTTTTCTTCACCTGTGACAGCGTCGGCTATTTTTCGCTCTACAGGAACGAGCCTAATTCCCATTCGATCCATGGGTCCAGCCTCCGGAAAACGACTGATGCCGGGCAGAACTGGTACC
>CP070638.1:2058636-2071049 GCA_020354025.1 Fidelibacterota bacterium
AAGCAACAAGAGGGAATAATGTCTAAGAAGAAAATAGCCCCGCGCCCGGGTAATCCCATCCGCTGGCTGACGGACCGTCTCCAGTTAGCTGGATCATCTGTACCGTACCAAAGCTTCGATGTAATTCCAAGGAGAAGATCAACGGTACCCGCGAGCAGAAAAAGCGCATGCTCGGCACCCTTTGCAATAAAAGCACCTCTCTTTCAGTTTGGGACCTATTATATTACCCGGATCAGAGCCCATCCATATTACAGTTGCTTCGTGCTGGTAATGATTGTACTTTATATCACATAAGAGCATTTTGTCTTTTTAATGCAATGAAATATGATACTTAAGAATATCTTGGAAGGCCCGATAAGGAAAAGGCAGGAATTCAATCTCAATCAGATATAGAGGAGAAATGCCTGTTATGAATAATGAAAGCCAGGAAAAACCGTTTGACACGAAAACAGCGCTACGACTGATCGACCCCAGGGGAGCGGGTATCCCGCTGCTGCCCCTAGCTGAATTTGAGCATCACCAATCCACCCTGTTTTGGACCGCAATATTTTTCGGCTTCTTTACAGCGACTCTCGGATCACTGACTTCTCTGTTAACAACTGCCTTTAGCAATTATCCCGTTATCTATCTTCTGGCAATATTCTTGGCGTCTTACTTCATCTTTTTTGTGGTTTTTGCCGCACGGGGATTTAGAAGGTGGAGGAAGTTAAAGAAGAAGTCATTAGGTTCTGTCTCTTGGAGTAAAGAGTCTCTGACGGATCGCATCAGCGCTCTTGAACGCCGCATTCAGCTATATAAGATTCATAACGATGTCGGTACCTATGTCTTCAACGGGATAAATACGCTTCCCTATGACGATTTCAACAAGACCATTGATGAAATTCTACCTTTTGAAGCTGATGATCCCCGGCGGAAAAAGTTCAACCAAAAATTGATATCTGAAGGTATTATTACGATCGATAAGAGTGAATCGGATAACTGGACAGTTTCGTACGAAACAGATTTTGAGGTCGTCGTTTAGCCCCCACTATTGCGATTTCTCTCGATCCAGGAACCTGTATCATACCGAAAGGCCCATCCCAGATTCCGGGGATGAGCCCTTCCCATAGGATTATATTCACTTATTCTACCTGCGGCAATCTCACTTGTTTAAAATGCGGACAGGCCCACCCGAGCTACGTAAGTAAAGCTCAGGTCCGCCGCCGTTGACTTTACCCTTCACCTCGTTCTTGCCTAGCAGCCCCTGCACCATGATAGGCATTTCACATCTAACATTGCCCCCGCTGGTCTTGGCGTCCACATCAACCTTGATACCCTCCGCCAGATGTACTGTTACGCCGCCACCGCTGGTCTTCAGACTGCAGTCGCTCTTAGGCTGCTTCGAAATGGTAGCGCGAATGCTGCCTCCCGAAGTAGAAGCCCTAATGGTTCCCTGCACCTCGCTCACGTGGATGGAGCCGCCGGAGGTACTAACCTCCACCTCGCCGCCAGCCTCATCTATGTAAATCGATCCACCCGAGGTATGGGCCTCGACGTGCCCTGCTACTTGACCGATATTAATCCCTCCACCACTAGTCTTCAGGTCAGCCTCACCGTCACTACCCTTCAGGGTAATACTTCCACCCGATGTCCGACCGTATATGGAGCCCTTTATCTGACTGATGTTCAGGCTGCCCCCGGAGGTCTCGCACTTCACATCTCCCTCAAGATCCGCGATCTTGATGCTGCCACCCGATGTTGCCAGATCAAGGTTGTATTTCTCAGGAACGGTGATAGCATAGTGAATACGCAAGCGAATGTTTCTCCCGAACCAGCCCCAACCGCGCCTGGATTCGGCGACGATAGACACATCTTTTCCGGAGTGATCAAACTCGATCTCAAAGTCTTCCAGGATTTCATCAGCATCCCCGGCCCAGCCGAAGGACACTTTCCGGGTGATTTCCACCTCGACATTCTTGGCGCGGGTAGTCGTCACCTCAATAGAGCCGCGCTCCGTATCCACCGTCAGGGTTCCGCCGTAGTCTACGTTGAAAGACCGAGTGATTTTCCCACTATCGTCAGCGGGGCGCGCTGACAGCGACGTAGCCAGCACTAACAGTGCTACCCAGATTGCGCCTGCCAATAAAACACCTTTGATTTTTAGCATCACGGTTTCTCTTTCCTCTAGCATGATAGAACCTATTGATAACTATTAAAGACCGCTTCCTATAGTATTGACTGTATAAATGCCTCTTTTGTTGCCACTTTTTTTTAACGCTGGATTCCATCAACAGGCAATGGACAATTGATTGCCAACATTCGCCAGCTTTGAAATCGAAACTTGATTCTCGTGACCTAAAACAAGGCCTGGCGCCCCTCAGCTAGGGCTGATGGTACGTTGGACTTTGCGGTGGGTAGTTTAGAGGCTGGTGAGGAGTTGATAAGGCAGGGCAGAGGGAACCGCCAGGCTGTTTCATTCGTCAATAATCATTCGACAGTCACCAATTACTTCACCCTTTCCGTATCAATGAACAGATTTGCGCTGACACCGCTCCAGGCGGTCCCACCGTCATCGTTCACATAGAGACTCTGTGCACTGCTGAAGCTGAAGATGTGCTCTAATACAGTCAGGTCGAACAGTCCATTGGCCGAAATATCCTGTCCATTCACTACTTCGGTGCCACCCGCACTGGTTCCTACATTAAGAACCATCCCTGAACCAGCCCCGGTCACATCCACCACCATACTCTTAATACGATATCCCGCCGGGACTGCGTCCGACAGTGTCGTGTCTCCAGTGATACCCTGCTTGATATAGCGGGCAACGTGATTACTTGGGAGGTTCAGCGGTACAGCCCCACTAGCCGATCCGTGCAGCTCGTTCCCGCTGTCGTCCTGCCACTGGGCATGAGTGATACCTGCGGGCTGATACTGAGCCACGCAGCCGATCTGGATCACTTGCACGTGATCTACCTGCAGGGTACCACCAGCGTCCACGAAGAACATCAAGTCCTCCCCATCAGCGATAAAGACCTGCTCAAACAGAACCCCGTCACCTGAGATCCCCGTGTTCTGGAGAGTCGCTTTGTTGGTGGACGAGCCTAATGCCACGTAGCTGCTGCTCGACCCATCCTGGTTACGATAGACGAAGGAGATTCGGAAGCGCTTGCCTATCTGTGCCACGCTCTGGTAGAGGGTCTTAGATCCACTGCTGGCACTGAACTCCAAGGCCTTATCGTCGCCGAAGTTCTCAACCGGGGTATTGTCCCGGATAATGTATGCAGCCGTACCGGAACCGGTGTCGCTCCAGTTATTTGGCGGCGTGCTGCCGCTGGCCCCGGTCCAATCCTCGCCATTAACCACCAGGTCGGTTTGGCTCGCCCCTATGTCGGCGAAAGCCGTGGGAGCCCCAGAGGCCAAGGCCTTCACCTCATCCTCCGAAAGCGCCCGGTTATAAGTGCAAACATCAAGAATGCAGCCGTTATACAGGAAATAGCTTGGCGGGCTATAGGACAGGCACCCGATGGTGAGATTATAGGGTGAACTTTTTATCTTGTCAGCGGTAATCGTGACGGGTGTGGAGGCGACACCATTGACGTAAACAATCAAATCTATCCCGTCAAAGGTGAAAGCTACATGTTGCCATTCTTCAACCGTTATCATTAAAGTGTTACTGAACACCATTGTATTATCAGAACTTTTCCATATACCTCCCTGGAGGGTTGAACCGGAGAGGAACATATGGTATCCACCCGGCGTGCCGGTATTCCTCCCAGAGCTAACGATATACTGGTAGCCGGAGAGCACAGCGGGCTTTATCCAAGCGGATATAGTGATGTAGTCCATATTGTTGGGATCGGAAAATCCTATATAATCATTCTCACCGTCCAATCTCATACATGGCCTGCTAGCCAGCGCCTCCAGCAAGCTTCGATTGATGTCATAGCGCTTCCCCAGGATGTCCTTGCTGGCATCCAGCACCACGTTTTTAGATACCTCTGCGGTGCCATCAGTCGCGGTCCGGTCAGCTTTGTTAAGCTCACTGGCAATGGCCGTGAGACCGGATAGCTTGTTCAACTCCGAAGTGGTTGATGTCAGGCCATCCAGAACCGCCAGCTCCGAGGCCGATACAACGTTGATGCCGGTAACGTTCGTCAGGGTGATCTCATCACCGTTCTCGCCCCTAAACGCATTCCACAGAGGATCTACCAGTTCGTAAATCCACTCCCGAAGAGTACGCCACCACCAGCGGGTTAGCTTGGGATCGTGTGTTGGTTTGCTTATCAGTACCATTGTTAATATGTCCTCCCATTTTGGTAGTCGTTACTCACCCGATTGACAATCATAAATCCGTCAGTTGACGGGTCAATCTTCAGTTCATTCCTCGTCAACCGGAGAAAATCCCACCGTAACCCCCGCCTTGATGATATAAGGCCGGCAGGCGCTCACCGCATCCCGCAGCCACACCTGTCGCAGCGCTTCCAGATCCTGCGGCTTCAAGTAGGTAAACTCGTCACTGGACGTGCCCGTGACCTTGTAGGTGATAATCCCGCTATCGGCAATGACCATATTGAGCCGGGGTGCGGCATAATAAAGTGCCAGGTAAGCCTCGGCGTCTTTCAGGGCTGCCGCCCGGTCGGCATCCTCCGGTGTGGACTGCTCGGCATCGCTATAGGCCTCGGCCCCGACCCACTCCTTCAGCCGCCGCCCGGCGGGACCGAAGAAGGGATTCAGGATGCTGTCGGTAATGCTCGACGGCAACCCTCCCAGAGCCCGGACGTGGGTTCCGTCAGCAATCATCGCTTAACTCCCCTACTCATCTTATCTGCTTGAGACTTCCTGCTTTTGGCAGCCTCTTTGCTGACCTTATCAGCATCAACGGCCTTTCTCTCAGGTACCCGGATCAACACACCGGCCTGAATCTGGGCCTGGATGAAACCGCTGGGATGTACCCGCAGATGCCCCTGGGTACCGTAGTTCGAAGGGGTGATTACCTTATCGTTACGCGGGTCTTCCGGATCGCAGATACCCCGCCCTTCCTGCTCCAGCTGGGGATTAAGCCTGACGGCAATAGTCTTTTCAGCCATCACTTGCTCCTTCTCTTATAGTGAATCCTTTAATCGTCTATCCTTGAACTATTCCCGCCATAGGCGGGGATGACGGACCAATCAACATTACAATTGTGGACCCGAGGTCCCCGAAGCAAGCAAACCTTCATCGCTCTACAATCAACATCCATCATTCCACATTCCACATTCCAATTGTCTTCGAGGACCTCGGGAGTATTATCCGGGCACGATTCATCACAGCACCGGGTGTTGTTATTATCACTAATATGTGATGTCCAGAATTCGCGTGGCATCTTTGTCTATCTTGGCATAGCCTACTACCTGGGATACCACCGTTCCTTCGATCTGCTTGTTGATGATGCGCTCAACCTCTACCAGGCTGGCGCTGCGTTCTGTTACTTTCTCTATACCGAACTGGTGCATGAATCCCGCCAGCCGGTCCGTGGACAGCAGGGTTCCATCGTATCGACGAAGGGTATTGCCGAGGGGACTGATAAGGTCACCCGTCTGCTGGTAGGTGAATCCCGCCATCGGGTCCTTGAACTCCACCATATTCAGGATAGTCTGAATGACCTCCTTTGGCGCCACCCAGTAATCGCACTCGAACGGCTCGAATTCCAGGTCGAAGGTCACCAGATCGCTGTAGGCCAGGGTACCCGAAGTGGCTACCTGGTCCACCGGTGCGGCGTCGTTATTTCCCGTTCCGTTCACGAGTGCTGCAAGGCCATCGCCCACCATCTGGCGGCCCATATAGAAGCCGATTTTCCGCAGGGTGGCTGCGAACACGGGGGCCTTCACCCGGCGGATGGCCTCATAGGAAGCCGATAGGGCAATGCCGTACTTGGACAGCTTGATGGTCTGATCCCCCATCTTGATCTCCACCTCGGGGAACTCTCCGCCCTGCCCCACACGTTTTGGCGTCACCTCGCTGCCAATCTCCGAGACCAGCACCTCATACACCCCCGATTCGATCTCGGTCTCTACCGCTACCAGGTCCGATAGGCGCAGGGCGTTCTTGCCCAGGCTCATGCCTTCCCGGATCTGGCGATTGATCCACTCGGGGAACAGCAGTCGGTTGTCTTCCTCATAAAAGGCGTCCAGCTGTACGGACCGGGGCCCGGATGTCACCAAGTTCCGGACAGCCATCTGTTGCTGGAAGGCGTCCAGGGGCGAATCGGGGTCCACATAGGTGCCACCGTCAACTGTTCCCAGAAATTCGGTAAAGGTCAACCTCCGGGCCTCCGCCTCCTGGTAGAGACCACGCTCCATTTTCATCCGCTTGTACGAATGCGTTCCTTCAGGATATTGCTTGTTCATAGTTCCTCCTCAGCTACCCTAGAAACAGGGTCACTTGCTTATCAGTCGTATTCACGTCCACTACCAGGTACTCAATCCCGCTGGTATCGTCAACTTTCACTCCGCTCGAGGCGTCGGCTGAGAGCTTGACGATCCCGGCAGATGGATCAGTACCAGTGTAGTCCAGGGTGATGTAACCCGCCTTGCGTACCACGCAATAGGCGTTGTCCCGCTCGATGGTCTCAATGACCCCGTGGAACCGGTCACCATCGGAGCATAGACCCACCGTCTGGGCAGCCGTTACCTTGCACACTTTCCCTTCGTCCGTGCCGAAGGCAAGGCTGCTAGCTTTGAAGGTGGCCTGGTCGAGAATCCCGCTGAAGGATATGCTCATCATCTTCTCCTTTTTTGTTGCTTGTTCATCTGGTCTATCAGGCAGCTATGGCCTCTCTTGTTGCCATAATGTCATCGATACAGCGCCGGATCGTCGGCGTCACGGTTGCCTTCGGTCAGGCTGGTCTCCCGCGAAGAACGCCGGGACACCTGTTCGCTGCCGCATACGTGGCAGCAGGCCGGTATTAGGTTATCCAGCCGCCGGGAATACTCATCCTTCAAGGCCTTCAGGGTGGTCACGTCAGCCGTTTGCACCACCTTAAGCAGCCCCGAGGAAGGCTCTGATTCCGCAGCGCCGTCAAGCTGTATGATTAGGGCCTTGACCTCCTGACGCAGATCGGCCAGAGCTTCCCGGCCCAGCTCCGCCAGGTGTTTTAGCTCACCGGCCCGCTGCTCCAGAAGCTGCAGGTCCGGTTCCACCACTCCCAAAATGCCCAGCAGGGGACTATCGGAATTGATGGTTATTGTTTGCATTTCCATAATGGGGTCTCCTCCTTTCATTGATATCTCTTCGACCGGTCTGTTCGCGAGGCACGCTGTTATGGTAGCCTGCCGGGACTCCTCCTCAGGGGAATCCCCCAGAGCCGAGGCATCCGCGGACCCAGGAAAGGTCGAATTCCGCTGCCCAGCTGAGGAACCAGCCCGGCGGGCTGACGAGTCGGCACCGGCGAATACCAGCCCCACGTGCTCCACCGAAAGGATCTCGGTCACAATCACTCGTACGGCTGACCCGTCCACTTCTTCCCCCAGACGCTGCCAGAACTGGTGGTCCTCCAAGCCAGGGTGGGATTTCTCCCAGCCGAAGCCCAAAGAGACACTGCAGGCATCCAGCAGGGGCGGGTCGTGCAGGAGGCGCCGTACCACTTCACCGGCCAGCTTCCAGTTGATGTGCAGTTCCGCCTCAATACCCGGATGCGGCAGACCATAATCCGGATTCTCCGGGCTCCAGCGGGCGTTGCGTACGAGGCCGATGCGGTCTTCTATGCTGAAGCTGTGGTCTCGAACCACCACCAGCGGGTTCTGACGGGCACTGCCTTCCTCCTCAGGCTCCCTGAATAAGGCCAGGGACCGCTCCAGTACGCCTTCCCGGGAAAAGTCCAGGTGATATCCGCCAGTTCCCAGATAGGCCGCCGAGAGCAGCCGGAAGGTGAACGGCACCAAGTCCCCTTCGGTGGGTTCCAGGTCATCCAAACCACCAGCCGGCGGATCAGCCGCCAGTATAACCGAGGTCAACCCATCCGCCGGGGAGTGAACCTGCCGGTCAAAGGCCCGGCTCCTGATAGGCAGCCGCAGCCGCGCATGAGCCTGGCAACCGTCGATGAACAGGCTGCGGATGCGAGCCGGTTCACATGTTCGAGAGAGCCGGGGCCGACCGCTGTCATCGTGTGCCGCTATCCGTTGGGACGTAGCGATCCGTGAATCAACTTGTTCCTCGTTAGAAGCCCTTTTCTCCTGATGCATAATTGACATCTCCTCGTAGTTATCATGGTATTAATCAGTCAGGCAGCCCTCGACAACGGCATCCGGGAGCGGCTCCATATCGCCATTGCCCGCATGAGACGCTGTCTTTGGCACCGGTGTCGCCGTTAAGACCGCCAGCCGGGGCCGCAGGTAGCGGTAGCGCTGGGTGAAAGACTCGAACCGGAAGCGGTGGTGTCTCTCTCCAAGAGGCCTGGACGGGGGGCTGCTATCAGCCAGCTGGAGGCGCACACTATCAGAAAATGGGATCCTGGCCATGTCATACCAGTCATCATAGCCCAGCTCCCGGGCAGCGCTGTCGGGATCCAAGAGACCCGCTGCCACTTTCTCGCGAGCCACCCGCCATTCCACCTGCCGAGCCCGGGCCTCGGTAAGCGGGTCGCGGCTCCGGGCCTCATGGAAATGCAGGCTGACATCCTCGACGGGAATCCCCGCCAGAGCAAGGTCCAGCCGGTAGGTGCGCTCGATGCGCCGCTTCACCGGCCGCTGGTAGCTCTCGGCATGGCGCACCAACAGGTCATACACCACCTGGGCGTAGGTCTCCGTCGTAGAGTAAGTGCGGCCGTGCATGGCAGGATCGGTACCCAGGCCCGAGAAAACCTGTTCTTCATTGAGGCGGAAGATCTCCTGGACTCCCCGGGCGTCGGTGGTGAGGTTGGTGCGTTCCACCTTAATATCGTCGGTGTAGACCGCCAGCCCTTCGTGGAAATTCTGCTTGAAGGCCTCAAGGACCTCCTTAAGGTAGCCCTGCACCCGCTTATGGTACTCGTCATCAGTCTCCCGCAGCTCCCGATGGGGCGGTGCAACCGCCGCGCTAATCAAACCGAACAGGCCGAACTTCTTGAGGACGAACTGCATGTTCTCCTTCATGGTGCGCTGATCGAGGATGGGCTCGATAGCGGCCACCATCGGCGGCTTGGCATAGGGTGAGTTCTCGATAGTCATGTGGGCCAGGTAGCGGTAGGTAATGGGATTCAAGGGCAGCTCCTCGCCGTCCGCCAGCTGGTAGGGGACGTACTGGCCGCCCTCACGCTTAAACCGAATCTGCGAGGCCGGCACGATAACCACCTGTTCCACGCCGGGGCGGGCTTCCAATGCCACTACATCCTCAGAGGAGATGGCGCCGGTGAGCGCCACCTGCTCCAGGTACTTGTTGACCAGCCCGTCAATACCCGCCGCATGCGGGGCGAGCGAGCGGGCCTTGGCATTCAGGCGCTTCTCCGCCGCCAGCACGGAGTCATCATCCCCAATTATGATCAGGTCGTGGCCCGGATTGCCGATGGCCACCCAGTTGCTCACGGCCTGGCTCATGTCGGGATTAACGACCGCCATGCGGACGATCTGTTCCAGGTAGCCGGGCGGCAGGAGCGGCTCCACGCCGTTCCAATAGGCCAGGTACGAGGCAATGCCAGCCAGCAGGGTGTGCCGGCTCTCCCGCGAGGAGCGCCCGCCTTGCGGCAAGGCCGCCACCGGCAGGGGGGCTTCCAGCGCTTTCCGGGAACGGCCGGGGCGCAGTAAATCACGCAGTCCCATAGGACCTCCTTAGATCGAAGTGAATGGTCTCAGTGCAAATCAATTGACGGGGGTGTGATCCGGTTATCATGGCAGCATGAGATTACGGCATTAAAACCGGATTGTCTTTCGCCTGGTGCGCCTGGTGCGCCTGGTGCGCCTGGTGCGCGAAAAAATCATTTTTTTTCGGCAAATGGAAATATGGACCTGCATTGAACCGGGGACCCATCACTTCAGCTCCCCGAACAGCGGCAGGACGCCCGCGCCACCCGGTCCCCAGCCAGCGGCCAGGAGCACGAGAGCCTTACGGGCGTTGTTGCAAGCTATGAGGTAGTGGTTGTCCACCCCCTTGCGGAAGTGGGGAACGTAGCGGCCCAGGCGGTAGTCCAGGGCCTCCACTTTCTGGCTGCCCTTCAGGTGGTGGGCCGCCGCATCGCTGTCCATGAAATCGGTGCCGCCGAGGCAGCGGGGGAACAGAATGCCCCGGCGTCCGGGATCGAAGAGGTCGCAGTAGGCGTCGAGGGAGTCCTCGCGTTCCTCGCTGACGGTGCGGTAGGTATAGCCGTCGTGGGTCTCGGTGCCGGTACCGAAGCCCTGGCCCTTGAAATACTGGAGCACGACGACGTCCGGGTGGAGGCGGGCGAGGCGGCGGGCCTCGGTCCGGAAGGGGCGGGCGTCGATGACGAAGCAGCGGCAGCCCATGGCGGTGATCAGCCCGGACATCCGCGGCACCATACTATCCGAAGGGACCGGCTCCAGGCGGATGAACCGCAACCGCTCGCCGCTAAGGCCTGTCCGACTGGCACCGCCGGACAGGTCGGCGAAGGCCACGCAGCAGGTGTCCCCCACATCGGCACCGCCGACGGACCACTCCGCGGCAGCCTGGACGGGATAAGGGGCCAACACTCCGGCCAGTATACCGGCGGTGATGCGCTGGCGCTCGCCGGCATCGGGCAGGGCGAGGGTGGATGAGCGGAACTTGGCCAGCAGGCTGCGCCGGTGGCGGGCCCGCTCCCAGCGCCGCATGACATAGTCCAGCGAGACGCCCGGCACGATCAGCTGGGGCACGCGGTAGCCTTCCACATCACGGTCCGGGTGGCGGGCCACCCAGCGGCCGGTTTCCTGCACGGTCAGGGGGCGGCCACAGCCGACGCAGACGCGCTGCCAGGCGCCGTCCAGCCGCCGCACGCACTCCGGGAAGAGCTCCTCCAGCACCTGATCATCCCTGCGGCAGGCGGGGCAGCGGACCAGCCACACCCGCTGGCTGGTGGCCTGATAGCCGGCGTCGATGCCCAGGCCGGGGTTCATCCCGACCGAGAAGTAGAGCTTCTGCCGGAAGGGGCTGGCGGCGATGCGGTCGTCGACCCAGGCCAGGTTCTCCCGGTTGAGGACATCCACCTCGTCGAAGGCCAGGGCATCCAGGGAGATGGAGATGGCGTCGGTGAGGTTCTCCAGGCCGAGCATATACAGGTGAGAGGCGGCCGATCCCCGGTCCCGGCCGGCGGCGGCGACCGTCATCAGGCCCACATTCTCGGTGGTACTGACGGCGTCCCCCAACAGGGCGCTACCGGCAATGACCCCCCTGAAGCGGGTCTTGAGAAAGCGGCGGGCAAAGACCTTGGTCGGGAGGGCGTAGCCCGCGCTGTAGCCCCTGCTCAGGGACAGGAAGAGGCACCAGGCGACAGCCAGGGTGGAGAGTCCGACCTGAGCGCCCTTGAGGAGCCATACCTCCCTGAGCCGGGGCAGGCGGCGGGCGATCTCCAGCAGGGGGCGGTGGCGGTCGAAGGAGTAAGGACGGTTGTCGATGCGAACGTAGTTGGCCAGGAATTCCGCAAAATCCCACCATTTCTCTGCACTATTGAGTTTTCGATCGACGAAGAACCGGCCGCGGAAGGACTGCAGAGTAATGGGAAAAGGGATGGGTAATTTAAGCCGGGACAACATTTGAGGACCCAGAGTCAATATGCTTGTCGTGCTCCGTCAGATGGGCCTCGATCCGCGCCAGGACGGCCTCCTCGCGCCTGGCGAGCACCGGCCCCAAGACCTCATCCTGCTGTAAGACCAGGAAGATAGCGGCCATCACCGATTCGAGCTGGTCGAGGGTGATGCTGTCGTCGCGGGGCCTGACCAGGGAGGCGATGACCTTCTGAACGATAGCGAGGGAGCGTACGGCGCCCTCGGCGCTCCTGAAGGGATAGGCGGCAGCCGCGTCGAGGATGTCCTCGCGCAAGCGTGAGAGGCGTGACAGGAGTTGGGCCGCCTCCTGAGCCCAGCGCTCATCGGCCATGTTCTCCACCCGCCGGCGCAATCGCAGGCGGCGCTCGGGCCAGCCGTAGCGGTGGACCCAGGCGGCGACGGTCCTATTATCCAGCCTGATGCTCCGGGCTTCCGACATACGCAGGGCGACCTGCCGGAGGGACAAGCCCCGGCAATAGAGCTGGAAGGCCTCCTCACGAACCTCGTGGCTGTAGGTCATCACCGCAGCCAAGCCTTCAGCCAATGCACCTGTCGCGTAAGCGCGGCATTGCCGCGACGCCTCACCGGGCTCTACTCCCGGCGCAGGTGCTTGAGGGCGGCGGCGTCGGCCACCTTGCCCTGAAGGCGCACCCGCTCCCGGAAGTACTCCAGCAGCTCCTTCACCGCCTGCTGGAAGGTATCGTTCAGATCCTGCTCCACAGCGGAGGG
>CP070638.1:2071149-2115541 GCA_020354025.1 Fidelibacterota bacterium
CAGACCACCGACGCGAGCCACAGGATACCGGTGACGCTTGCGGCCGCCCGGAGGGTCCATGGCACGCATTCGCGGCCCATAGCGCTGGAACACAGGGGCGAGGATCAATGCAGAAATCAGGGCTAGCAGCCCGGCGACAATGCTATTCAAAACGAGATTATCTCGATGGTGATGGAACTATTAGTATTTGATTGGCCGGTCAATCGTTGAGTGATATTGCCAGCCATGTGCTCAATAAATTCCGGTATTGTTTCAATAATAGTCGACTTTAGTCTGGATATAAATAACATGATCTGATATATCAGCGATTATTTGTTCAATATAAAGGTTGGAGAGGGTGAATTGCAAGTATACGACTTCTTTCAAATAGAGGAAACAGTCGAGTGCTTTTACGCCGATTCATCACACTAGAGGAGGTGGCAAATGATAAGTAAGCATATCAAACCGGGCCTCGATTTTGGCCTTGTCCTGGTTCTGTTCTTAGGCGAGTGTGGGCCGGGTTCCGAGTAGTGAGAGCTTATCGGCGTATCCCGCGAGGGCTAGCGCTTCTGACCAGAGACCCATACTTTTCAGGAAGTCGCGACGCTTCATATTCTCTCCTCGTCATTTCCGAGACATTAATTCCATCCTATTGCTGTTTGGATCATTGACAGGTCAAGACACATTGGTCGTTATCCATAGGACATGTTAAATCGGTGCTAAAACTAAAAGCTGCATCTGGCTCCTCCAAGGTCTTCTTAACGCCCTGTCCAAGGTGTTCTATGCTTGGTTGTGTTCCGTTGACAAAGAGAGAATCTCTCGGATGAGGCAAAAACAGGTTCTTGGAATTGCCGAATACACCTTTAAATTATATCATAAAGACAATATTATACTGAGCATAACGAACAGGAGAACAAGGTAATGATTGCCATCTTCACTCTTCTGCTGATTGTCACGCTATCCATCACAATAATGCGCATAGCCACGATAGCCCTGGTCCATACCGGTCTTTCATCAGAATCGGCTCGGTTCCAGGCAAGGTCGGCTTTCACCGGTTCGGGTTTTACTACTAGTGAGTCCGAGCAGGTAGTCAATCACCCCGTCCGCAGGCGGATTGTGATGACCCTGATGTTGCTCGGCAACGCAGGGATCGTAACGGTTATATCATCCCTGATCCTTACCTTTGTGGCTCCTGGAGGTACTCAATCTGCACTGGTAAAGGCAATTATTCTAATCCTGGGACTGATTATGCTATGGTTTGCCTCCCGGAGCCGCTGGATATACCGGCGACTGTCCAGACTGATTGATAGACTGCTCACTCGCTACACCCACCTCGACACCAGGGACTATGCCAGCCTTATGCACCTGGCGGGAGATTACAGCCTGGTTGAGATGGAAGTGGAAATCGGGGATTGGATTGAAGCGAAAACGCTCGAAGAGTCTGAGGTAGGGGATGAGGGGATCATCGTCCTGGGGATAAAACGGGCCGATGGTACCTATCTTGGGGCTCCGCGTGGTTCCACAAAGGTCTGTGCCGGAGACATTCTGATGATATATGGACGGGTTGGGCCAATTGAATTGCTGGATCAACGCAGAAAAGACAGGCGTGGCGATCGGGAACACCTGCAGGCCATTCAGGAACAGAAGCAGGTTGTTGAGGAGGAAATGATGGAAGATCCGGAAACGAAAACTAATACTCGAGAAAGCTAGAACACGTGCATATCGGGAAATCGTCCCTTGAGATAAAAGAGAACCTTGGATTTGCCCAACACGCATTTAAATTTCAATACTGTTAATCTTGAATATATGGCATACATTTTAGGCTCACGCAAGAAAGCCAGCGAGTAGTGCCGATTCTCCGAATAGCCGGCACAGCGTATGACGCAGCAGGTAGTGAAAAACAATATACTAGGATCACGATATGACCTTCCAGATTTCGGGTGTTGATTGGACCATTCTAGGACTCTACTTCGCCTTCATCCTGGGCATCGGGATTTATCTTAGAAAATTCACCGCGACCGGTGAGGACTTTTTCCTGGCCGGCAGGAGAAACAGCTCCTGGGTAGCTGGCCTGGCCTTCCTCAGCGCCAACATGGGAGCCCTTGAACTGATGGGAATGACGGGCAATACCTACCAGTACGGTATTTACGTTGCCCACTTCTACTGGATCGGCGCTATTCCGGCTATGCTGTTCCTGGCTATCTATATGATGCCCTTCTACTACAGCAGTCGGATCCATTCTATTCCCGGTTACCTCAGGCTGCGGTTTGACGAGAAGACGCGGGTGCTGAATGCCATCGCATTTGCCATCATGACTCTCCTGGTATCCGGTATAAACCTATACGCCATGGCTCTCGTGTTGCGCACTTTCCTGGGCTGGAACTGGGACCTGAGTATGTGGACGGCGGCCGGTACGGTAGCCGTGTACGTAGCTCTGGGCGGGCTCCTGTCGGCGATCTTTACCGAGATCATACAGTTTTTCCTGATCTGGTTCGGCCTACTACTAATACCGATCCTGGGTCTAGTCGAAATCGGGGGCTGGAGTGAGATAGTCACTCGCCTCCCTGAGTCAATGGGTGCTTTGTGGTCCACCTCGGGCAATGCTGCCGACAACGGTATGCGCGTCACCTGGGCCGGGATTGTCCTGGGTCTAGGATTCGTGCTCTCATTCGGGTACTGGACCACCGACTTCCTGGTGGTCCAGCGGGCCTTCTCTTCCAGGGATCTGCGCTCCGCGCGGATGACGCCTATCATAGCCTCATTTTTCAAAATGGCTCTGCCTTTCATCGTAATCCTGGCTGGTCTCATCGCCTGGGTGCTGGCCCAAGATCCCACCAGTGGTTTTGCCCTACTAACCGAGGGCGGCCAGGAACGCTATGATTCCGCCCTGCCGTTGCTGATTGCCCGCTATTACCCTCAAGGCCTGATAGGGCTGGGAGTAACCGCCCTGCTGGCGGGATTCATGGCCGGACAGGCAGGGAATATCAGCGCATTCAACACAGTATGGACCTACGACATCTACCGCTCCGTGATCAACAAGAAGGCTTCGGATGCCCATTATCTGTGGATGGGCCGGGCTGCAACCGTTGGGGGCATTTTCATCAGCGTGATGACGGCCTATTGGGCCAAGTCGTTTCCCAGTATCATGGATTATATGCAGGCGATATTCTCATGGGTGAACGCGCCCCTATTCGCCACGATGCTGTTGGGAATGTTCGTGGTCTGGATTACCCCCCACGCTGCTTTCTGGGGATTGGTAGTTGGCATGCTCTCCTCCTTTGGGATGTTCCTGGCTGTTAAGTTCGATTGGATGCCGGCGCATCTCATCACGCTCTCCGATACCGCCAGCGCCATGGCGGCCAACTTCTGGCGCGCCTGGTGGGCCTGGCTCATTACCTTCGTGCTGACTATCGTCATCAGTATCTTCACAAAGCCCAAGGCGAGAGAAAAGCTGGTCGGGTTGGTGAAGGGGCTGACCGAGGTCCCCGGATCAGGGCATCTCCCCCTGTACCGCCGACCGGCCTTCATGGCGATAGTCTCATTGGCGATCGCAGTGTTTCTGAACATCCTTTTCTGGTAATGACCGGAATTCAGCAAAGGCATTAATAGAGGTATTCCATCATGTCTGAGCGAAAAATGCTTTCCATCTGGTTCTTTGTCGGTATCATGCTCACGATTCTGGGGGCACTCGTTGCGGCCACCGGTTTGAATTATATCTTCCATCCGCAGGACCGGACAGTCCTGGCACACCTGAACACCAACCTGTGGTGGGGGCTGGTAATGCTGCTCAGCGGCCTGGCGTTCCTGATTCCCGCCATCATCCATCGCAGGTCCGACCGGGCAGAAGATGAAATCGAGACCGGCAGCGGTTGAAATAACCTCGATCTTTCAGGCTCGTTTCCCGGGAGAACCCCGGGCTTTCCGCGCACCCGGCCGGGTGAACATCATCGGTGAGCACACGGACAACTATGACGGCTACGTATTCCCTATTGCCGTAAGCATGGCGACGACCGCCGCTGCGGCGCCGCGCCGGGATCGAACCATCCGCGTCTGGTCGGAGAACATGCAGGAGCTGGCGACCCTGCCGCTGGATCGCCTGGAGCGCCGGGAGCATTGGAGCGATTATGTCGCCGGTGTGGCGGCTATGCTGGAGGCCGAGGGCATCAGGCTCCCCGGGGCGGACGTGTGTATCGTAAGCGATGTTCCCATTGGCGGCGGGCTGAGTTCGTCGGCTGCCCTGGAAGTCTCCACAGCCATGGCCTTCCTGAGCCTGGCGGATCATTCGCTGGACGGGGTGGCGCTGGCCAAGCTGGGGCGCAGGGCCGAGAACGAGTTCGTGGGGATGAACTGCGGCATCATGGACCAGTTCGTCGCCGTTCACGCCGAGCGGGGCAAGGGTCTGCTGCTGGACTGCCGCACCCTGGACTACGAGTTGGTGCCGCTGCCCGCGGAGGAGGCGGCCATTGTCGTGTGCAATACCATGGTGAAGCACGAACTGGGGGCCTCGGAGTATAACGCACGCCGGGCCGATACCCTGGCGGGCACCGACCTGCTCAAGGCCATATACCCGGAGGTCCGGGCGCTGCGGGACGTCTCGTATGAGATGTTTGAAGCGGCGGCCAGCCAGCTGCCGGAACCCATCCGCCAGCGCTGCCGGCACGTGATTACCGAGAACCAGCGCGTCCTCAATGGCATAACGGCGCTGAAGGAGGGACGTCTGGAAGTTTTCGGCGACCTGATGAACGCCTCCCACGAGAGCCTGCGCAGCGACTACGAGGTGAGCTGCGAGGAGCTGGATATCATGGTGGAGGCCGCCCGCGGACTGCCGGGCGTATTGGGGGCCAGAATGACCGGCGGAGGCTTCGGTGGGTGCACCGTGAACCTGGTGCGTCCCGGCCAGGTGCCAGTCTTCCAGGAGGAAATCGCCCGCCGCTACCATAAGGCCACCGGCCTGAAGCCCGATGTCCATATCACCGAGCCCATGGATGGCGCCCGGGAGATAACGTAACGGGGCTTGCCGCTTAAGACAGGCCGAGGAATGCGGGTTTGGCACCCCGGTGATAGTTAATGACGAAAATACACCCATTTCCTGCCTAAACTTCCGGTACTATCCTATATGACTATCATTGTTATAAGACCGCGGAATTCTCCAGGAGGTCTGCCGCTTTGACCGTCATCGTCGAGTGCGAGCATGTCGTCAAGCGATACGGAGACGTCATCGCCGTCAACGACGTAAGCTTGAGTATTGAGGAGGGCGAGGTATTCGGTCTGGTGGGGCCGAACGGGGCCGGTAAGACAACGCTCATCGAGATGATCGAAAGCCTGAGAATACCGGACAACGGCTCGATAGGCGTGCTTGGTTTGAACCCGGTCAAAGAGGCTGATGAGCTGCGGGAGAAAATAGGCGTCCAACTCCAGACCACCTCCATCCAACCGAATATCAAGGTTAAAGAAGGGATTAAACTTTTCGCCGGTCTGTACCGACAGCCCCTAGCAAATCCCGAGGAGCTGCTCAAGACGCTCTCCCTGGAAGACAAGGCGGACAGCCGCTTCAGGAAGCTTTCCGGAGGACAGAAACAAAGGGTGGCAATCGCATTAGCGCTGGTAAACGATCCGGCGGTGCTTTTCTTCGATGAGCTGACCACCGGATTGGACCCCCGGGCGCGGAAGAACACGTGGGAACTGGTGAAAGACATCAAGCGCCAGGGCAAAACCATCTTCCTCACCACGCACTACATGGAGGAAGCCGAAGAGCTGTGCGACCGAGTGGCAGTCATCGATTTCGGTAAAATCATCGCCCTGGACACTCCCGAAAACCTTATCAGGGATCTGGGTGCCGAGTCCAAGGTGCTCTTCAGGGTGGAGGGCGGGGACGAAGCGGCAGCCGAATTCGAGGGCCTGGCTGCGGTCAGCCGGGTGGAGAAGATCCAGGACGAGGTTATACTGTATACCACTGACGGCAGCGCCACGCTCCAGGAACTGGTAAGGTTCGCCGACAAGCAGGGACTCAGGTTAGGCGATATCCGTACCGAATTTCCCGACCTGGACGACGTTTTCCTCACCCTTACCGGAAGGGAGCTGCGGGAATGAGAGGCTTGTGGCCGCTGGCCTGGAGCGAGTTCCGGCTGAACCTGAGGGACCCGATGATGGTCTTCTGGTCGCTGGCCTTCCCGGCGCTCTGGCTGGTGTTCAACGCGGTAATCTTCAGCGAGCCGATTCCCGGTTCCGGCTATGAGGGTCTTAACCATGCCAGTTTCCTCCTGCCAGGAGGCATCAGCCTGGTCATCCTGTGTGCGTCTTTCATCGGTGTGCCCATAACGCTGACCAACTACCGGGAGAAAGCCGTGCTCAAAAGACTGCGGGTGACACCGGTAAAGACCGCGACCCTGGCATTGAGCTTCTCCATCAGCAACGTGGTCTTCACTGTGGTGGGAATACTGGTCCTGCTGATAATCGGAAGAATCTTCTTCGATATCCAGGTCTTAGGCTCGTGGGTGGCGTTTATCGGCGTGATCTTTCTCGGCATGGTAACCTTCCTCGCCATAGGCAGCGCCATCGGCAGCATCGCTCCATCTTTCAGGGCGGCCAACATCATCATCTGGACCATATTCACGCCGATGATCATGCTCTCGGAGCTGTTCCTCCCCATAGCAATACTGCCGGCCTGGATCCAGCCGATAGCCAGAGCCTTCCCGCTTACGCCGATCAATACCATCCTCAGAGACATCGTATATGGCGTCCCGCTCGATGACCTATGGCGGCTGGGAGTGCTGGCCGGCTGGATCGTCATAGCGGGCATCATCACGGTGCGCTTCTTCCGGTGGGAATAGGCCACCGAGCAATCGCAAGAAACTGACCTTTCGCCCGAGGCGGGCGCGCGGGGAGAGCACGACAGTGGCACGATAGTGGCACGATAGTGGCACGATCTCCGAGAGAGAGCGTGGTACCGGGGCAGGGGGTGGGAGGGCCCACGGCCGACCCATTCCGGGCCACACAAAACGGTAACGCGGTCCCCGGCGCAAAATTCCGCAAAACCCCACCAAAATTCTGCACTTTGAAGTTTTTTCCTGACGAGAGGCGGTTTCCGGCCGCTGAAAATTGAAAAATGAAAAATGCAAAATACAAAATGCAGATAAGGCCATGAGCGGTGCCCATGCCATGAGCGATGCTCAGGGGGCGATATGGCGACGGCGTCAGCATAACGTCCGAATGTAAGCAGTCAGGGGCGGTTTGTCGTTCGCCTGGTGCGCCTGGTGCGCCTGGTGCGCGAGGTGCGCGAAAAAAAGTTTCCAATTTCGAGTTTCGAGCTCTCGGTTGTCAGTTGTCAGCCGTTCGTTGTTTGTTGACGGGTGCGGGGCAATGGCTTAGAAGAACTACTTGCAGAGGCGGGTATACTTGCCTGGATGCAATGAGAGTGCAATATACTTTACAAATAATCGCCACCGGTCTCAATGCTGGGCCTTTTCGCCCGCAGGCAGGCAACACAGGATCATAACAAGTATGCAGACTGTGGCAATCTCAGGGAAAAATTCGGGATCTTCAATGGACATAAGTCCAGTGCTA
This sequence comes from Fidelibacterota bacterium, assembly GCA_020354025.1. Classification (GTDB taxonomy): domain Bacteria; phylum Fidelibacterota; class Marinisomatia; order SCGC-AAA003-L08; family TS1B11. The sequence goes on from CP070638.1 coordinate 2,078,692, forward strand.
ACCGTTGAAAATAGATCCTCCTCGAAAGGATTGAAATCCCACTGGATCCTAAATTCAGAATGTCGCGAGAAGGGTCTTGGGAAATGTGCAGGAATTGTGCAAATTCCGACTATAAAGGTTATTAATCATGAAAACTCGAATTATTCTTATTGTTCATTTTCTTATCTTAACATTTCTGACATTAAATGCTCAGGATAAAAAATATAATGGATATATAAATGATACTCATGTTCATCTGAGATATGAAAGCGAAAGTCCGTACAGGGATGGACGAACAGCTTTGCCGAAAGATTTGATTAGAAATTATAATCAATCAAAATATAAGCGTGTCGGTGTTATAGTAATGGCGCCAACAAATAATATTGAAAAAACAAAAGCGCAAAATGATAGTGTAATTGCATTCTGTAAAAGACATTCAAAGTTTTATCCTATTTGTTCAGTTCATCCTAATGACGAAAAACTTGCGCTCGATGAAATAGAGAGACTGGCAAAACTGGGAGTGAAATTTTTAAAACTACATTCAATCACGCAGGATTTTGATGTGGCATCATCCAATGTGTCATCGATTGTTCAGAAATGTACAGAAAATAAAATGATCATTCTGTTTGATGGCTTAAATCCTTTTGATCCAGCTCAAAATGGTAAGTTTTTAATGCTAGCGCTACAAAACCCCGAATCCCGTATGATCATCGCACATATGGGGGGAGCAGATTTTCATGATTTTGCTATTTTGATTGCCTTGAATAAATTGAAGTGGTTTCCTCAGAATATTTGGTTTGATCTTTCCGGTATTTCCGATATATATGCTGATAGTCCATATGAGGATCAAATCGTTTGGACATGTAGAAAAATAGGGATAGAGCATATTTTATACGGTTCTGATTTTCCATATACAACTCCTGAGGATGCAATTACTGATACACAAAATTTAGGTTTCACAGACGATGAATTAAGCAAAATCTTTTATGAAAATTCTGAGAAATTATTTAATTCATTTAAAAAATAAATAAGTAAATATAAAAATCGTCACACTAAATTATAAGGGCCAGGATTTCTCCTAAACCCTTGTTATTTAATGGTACCCCGGGCGAGACTTGCCGACGTTAGCACCACTCGGTCGGGATAAATTTCTCGTCCTATCTGATGTGTGTGCCGTGGATAGCCCCGCCTACTGCGGGGTCCGACTTCCCGCCTACGGCGGGATAAAGCCCGCTAAAGGCGGGATAAATCCCGCCAAAGGCGGGGCGAACCTACAAGCTGCCTTTCGCTTAGGAATACAAACCTCAGGTGTGCCGCAGGGAGATTCGAACTCCCACGTCCAAAGGGACACTGGATCCTAAATCCAGCGGCTCACGAGGAGGAATTTGGAAAATGTGCAGTATTATTTGAGGAGCTTGTCTTTCATCAATCCCAAATTAGCACTTGGGCCAGTTTCTGGGGGGCAGGTCATTGGAACGCCTGACAAAGATTGATAGGTATCACTTTCCTAGCAGTTTAAACAACTTGTTTGACTCTATCTCTAAACTTTTTACCAATCCGCTTCTATGTATTTCATTTCGGTGCTTTCCGATTGGATGAATGCAGCCTGGTTCTGTTCGTCAAGAATATAGTGCTGGAGTACGGTAGCGTTTTCAAACTCCACACGATAGCGATAGCTGCGTCCCTCGTCCTCACCCTTACGATCAACGAGGATCAACGATATCAAGTCGCCGAAACGCTCCAATTCGGTCTGAATTTCCTCTTGCAGTGGAGATATTTCCCTCCACAGTTCTGAGGTGTAGTGGTCGGGATTCATAGTGCCTGCACAGGCATCCTGAATCATCGCACGGATTTGGATTTTTATTTCAGGCTCATCATCAGGTATCGGTTTGTACTGATCTAAAAGGAAGCGCTCCATATTGTAAAGAAGTGGAATTGGTTGTTGGGATAGCTGCTGATGAATTTGGGGAACGTCGTAGTAGTGCTCTCCTTGTTCGAGTTCTAGCGTCAGATTGAGCTTCGCCTCTTCGGTCCATTCCGCGAATCTGAAGAGATATATTTCACCGGTTTTCAGGTCGAATACGTAGGAATACTTGGTCGCATTAAGGCCCTCTTGCAAACATGCGCGCAAGATGTTAAAACCGTTAGCCACTGTGGGTTCGGGTCTCTTATTCAGCATCTTCCCAAGCGTTCGAGCTCCATAACCGAAACCCCGAGATTGGTCGGCCACTTCTACCTGTAACTCGCCATCCTTCGCCCCTATAATAACAGATGCTCCGCTTTTATCAGCCACCAGGATCTTGGCACGATAGAAACCAGGTTCCCAGTGCTCACGATAAAAGGTGATAGCATCATCAATCGTGGTACAGGTTTCGAGCATACGTTCACTCGGATTCCCGCGAACCCTCTTCATTACCTCTGAAGATTCCCATTCTTCCATGTATCCGGCTACCCAGTCAAATGCAAGCCCTTCCGTGTTCAATCCACCTTGTGCCCAACCATCATCAAATCCGATATAAACGCATCCATAAAAACCGTCTCCGGCAGGAACGAACCAGATTCGAGTTACGGGATTGGAATAATCCTCGTTATTACAGAAAAGGATTTGATCGGCATCTGTTAATACGAAAATAGTACAAGCATGAATTGGCAAGGGAATGGATGTAATTAATGCCACAGTGAGGCCAAATATCATCAATAGGATTCGCTTAGAAAGATGTACGTGTTGTTTCATAATAGCACAATATCCCCCCCACACTTTCTTATCAATTCTCTGAATTGAATAGGCGTGATTTGCATTACCATTGTTGAGGTGATAAGCATCTAACTTGTAGTATTATTCACCACAGAACACGCGTTATGCAGCGAATATACAGCTAATTCGGTAGGTTTTATGCTGAATAGCTCAGGAAATGCGGCAAACTACATGCGAGATTAGAAGTTAGGAGCTAAAGAGCAACTTAATCCCGGCTCAGGATAGGGTTGGCGGTTAGTTTTTGACAGTCTAAAGCCTCAAGCCTCAAATCCCTGGCCGGTCCGGATTCACGGCCGGTGGGGGAGGAAGGCTTCAGGAGGGTGCGGTCATCAGCCGGGGCAATGGAAGTGCATCAAGATGGTGCTACTGAAGCGGGGGGCGAGCCAATCCCCACCTGTGCAATTAATTGCAGCTTCCCGCGATTTTCTAATGTGTCAAAGCAACCAGCTGCGTCCTCAGGGATTCTCTTTAATCAGGCCGGGTGTTCCGGGGCGCATGCGCTGGATTACGGGGTTGGTGGGATTAAGTGTCTCACGGAACGGTCCGGGGCCGGGGATGTGGAGGAAGAGGTGGCCGCGGCGGTCGCTCTCACCGCAGAAGACGGTGCCGTCGAGGCCGACTTTCCCTATTGAGCCTACTCCATCATTCTGCAAAGGATTGCCATCAACATTAGATAAATATAAAAACTGGCCTCCAGGTTCGAAGACAACGGCTTCAGGGAATTTTAGTACTGCGTCGGTTCGCCAGATCTCAACCAGAGAATGCTATGCATACAAATTCGCATTTAAGATTATGGCTGCAGTTAATAACAGCCTTTTCATGATGAACCCTCCCCTATAACTATTTTTATTTTATAGATCATGAATCCATATCAGTTGGTAACAAGTGTCAGTTAGCGACTTTAACACACATCATCCGTCTTTGATCCCGGATCAGAAGCTTGCCGTCGGCAAGTGCTATCGGCGCCCAGTTTTGACCCCTTTCAAGCAACTCTGATGATGCAATCGACTTGAATTCAGATGGATCAGGTTCAATCAGATACAAAGTCGTAGCTCCATCGGTAGCCAGAATCAGGTTCCCGACCAGGATCATGCTGCCTTTATCAAAAGAAGGTGAACGCATTGTTTTCCACATTACCTCTCCATCCATATTCATACATACCAAGCCATCGCGGCGGTTATTGGTCGAGAATTGACCATAGAAATAACCGTTATATAATATCGGAGGTTTCGTGTGTTCTCCGAAATTGTTGTGCTTAAAAAGTTCTGTAACTCCGTAACTCCCGTCAGATTTCTTATCAACCTTTATCATTACCACGCCAAGATCATAGCCCCCTGCGACAATAATTCTTCCATCGCCGACATCAAAAGCCGGGGCTATCTGAATCACATTCTGCCAGTTATTGTATTCCCAGAGAATTTCCCCTGTTTTTGGTAAAAGCCCGATTATCCTGCCAGGGGATGCATTAATATCCCTGTGCATAAAGGTATTCGTGGATGAAAATGCCATTACAATATGATCCTCTCCTGCAATCTTTGCAACAGACGGGCTGGCATAAGTTTCATTTCCGAAAGCTTCTGTCTCCCATATGATGTCTCCAGTCAGTTTGTTATAGGCAACCAGTCCGGCGTAGGGATCCTTTGAATAAGATACGATAAGCAAGTCGCCGTATATAAGCGGACATTGGGATATCGCCCATACAGGTATTCTGGTTCCACCGAAATCTTTCATGATGTTCTTGTTCCAGATGGGTTTGTGTGTGTTGATGTCAATGCAGTACAGGTCTCCGTAGGGGCCGCAAGAATAAACATAATCACCATCGACAGTCGGTACACTTCGCGAGCCGGGATATTGAACAGACCCGGGAGCGTCATAATCAAAATTCCAGAGTTCTTCACCGTTGGATAAATCAAAACACCGCAGGTTGTCGCCAACCTCGTCATCCCTGTCCAGCAGATAAATCTTGCCGTCTTTGACAACCGGTCCGCCAAAACCATTGTTAACGGAGACAGTCCATAACACTTCCGGACCACCTTCAGGCCAGCTGCGCAGAAGCCCAGTTTGCGGGGAGGTACCGTCCCGGTTGGGGCCCAGATACTGCGGCCAGTCCTGAGCGAATATGGATACGGTGCAGAAGATTAAAATGCCCATCATGAGCAATCTGTTAAAATTATTTCTGTTTTTCATTTGACCTTCCGATCCTTATTAAGTATTGTGAAAGTTAGAATCTTGACTATTAGTAAGTCCATCCCTGCATCCATATTGCACCACTTGTGACTCTATGGTATACAGAGTCCATCAAGATTATGCTTCTGAAGTAGGGGCGAGCTAATCCCTACCTGTGCAATAAAGTGCAGCTTCTAGCGATTATTGAATATGTCCAAGCAACCAGCTGCGCCCTCAGGGATTCTCTTTAATCAGGCCGGGTGTTCCGGGGCGCATGCGCTGGATTACGGGGTTGGTGGGGTTAAGTGTCTCACGGAACGGCCCGGGGCCGGGGATGTGGAGGAATAGGTGGCCGCGGCGGTCGCTCTCACCGCAGAAGACGGTGCCGTCGGGGCCGATGGCCATGGCGTCGAACTGATAGGCGCGCCAGGAGTAATACGGGCTACGGTCGACGGCGAAGGGGCCGAGTTCCTGGAAGCCTTCCCGGCCGGTCAGATCGTAAGTGTGGAGCTTGCAGATACGTTCGAACTCACCGGTGATCATATAGATCTTCTGGTCCTTGCCAACTTTCATCGCGCGCATGCGGCGCATTACGCGCGGTTTGCCAATGACAACGGTCTGTTCGTTCTCGAGGTCGAGGCGGACCAGGTAGCCGTCGCTGGTGCCGGCGTATAGGCTGCCGCTGGCGTCGGTGTCGAAGCACTCGACTACCGGGTAGTCGAAGGCCTTGGTGCCTTCCCAGTATTCGCCAGGGAGATGCATCCAGGTCAGTTCGAATTTCTTAGCGCCGGGACGCCAGCGGATGATGATGCCCTGATCGCCGGAGGTGTAGACGGCACCGGTCCCGGGATCGCAATAGAGGGCACGGGGGACCGCACGCCAGTGGCGCTCGGGGCCGCTGTATACCTTGTGGGTGAGGATCTCACCGAGGTCGGTCGTCCGGCGGGTCCTAAGGTCGAAGATGAAGAAATGGGCGTCAGGGTAGGTCAGGCCGTAGATCTTCGTTCTGTCAGGATTGAAGGTAATGGCGTAGACCGTATTGTTGGGGACGGGAATACCGAGATCCTTAAGCGGAGAGGGGTCATCGGGGGTGTAGCGCCGGGTGTCGCCGGTTTCAGGGTCGTAGCGGTAGATGTGGCCGCCGGGGTAGTCTTCATAAGGCTTTTTAATGTCCTGCCAGAGCTGCCTGCTGGCACCTTCGTACTCAATCGGGAAGTCGCGGGTCAGCTTAAGCGGGGCGAGCATGTTGCTGCCGGTGCCGATGTAAATGGCGCCGTCGTTGCCTTCGAGGAGACAGTGATAGACGCCGGTGGCGCTGGCAATCCTGCCGAGCGGGCGGACCTTGTTGATGTACCGGTTATAGAAGAAGAGGTACGACTGGGTCTTACCGCTGGTAGCGCCGTAGATGAAGCCGTTGGAATGGGCGAGCAGGGCAGTAATACGGCTGTTGTCGGCGGGAATGAGGTTCTGGTCAGGGTAGCCCAGGTCGCGGTAATCCAGGCGGTGGGTATCGAAGTGCGGATTGACCCACTGCTGGGCATACGGGCGGTCAATCAATATGACGGAGAGAATGAAGAAGGCAAACAGAACAGGATTCCTTTTCATCATCGGACCTCCAGAAAGTGTTCAAGATCAAGCATAAAAATATTATCATTTAGCAGGGTCATAACAACCGAGGCCCATGCTGTAGGGGAACTTATTCCGGATCTTACGGGCGACATAGCCGGGATCGGATTCTTCAAAGGCGCCGACGAACCAGATACGGCCCTGACGGTCAGTTTCGGCACCGCCCATGCCGTAGGCCCAGCGCCCATCGTCGGCGCGCAACAGACCGATGTCCCGGCGCTCGCCGGTCTCCAGGTCGTAGCTGATCATGAAGGACAGGGGTGGCATTTGATCGCCGGAAAGGGCGCTGCCCCGGGCCTTCTTTGGTGAAACCCTGCCGAAGTCGGGATTGACAGCAGCGTAATCGAAGTCGCCGGAGATGACGGGGATGTAATAGATCTTGCGTTCGGTCTGGGAGATGGTCATAGCCAGCGTGGCGTGGGGGACCTCAGAGGGATCGCCGCCGCGATACATTGGTGCGGACACCTGTGTGAGCACGTCGATGTTACCAGTATGGCTGTCGTGGACGTCGTAGCGAAAGAGCATGTTGCTGCCGCCGACGATGCCATAGGCGCAGCGAGTGACGGGGTCCCACTCAATGATGCGCCACTGAGACCGGCGGTCGAGCATGGGATTGGTAGCGTTGCGTGAGCCAAGAGCGACGGGCAGGCGCAGGAGTTTTAGGTCGAAGATGCGATCCTGTTCGGGGTTGTAGCGCCAGAGGCGGCCTGGTGGGTAGCTGCCATGAACGCGGCCCAGGTCGTCGAGGAAGATGGTGCGGCAGATATCCCAGTCATCGACGCGGCCCAGGTCTTCGGTCCAATCTTCATCGATATAATATTTATATAAATGACCATCCTCAGCGAGACCGTAAATCAGACGGCGTTGCTTATCCATGCACTGGCCGAGCAGTCCCCAGAAGCTGTTGATCCGGCTGAGGGGGGTGACCTCACCGGTTTCCATGCTGATGCGGAACCACCAGGGGCCCCGGTAGCTGGAGGCGTCAATGCGGGGTGGGCCGTTGTCCTCGCACAAGGAGCCGAAATAGATATAGCCGTCAAGCTCCTGCATCTGGACGTGGATCTTGCCATTGGTCCAGATGCCCTTGCCGCGCTCACCGAGGAGGACGGTGAGGTTAGCCAGGTGGCGCATCTGTTCTTTCTCAATATCAAACTCGTATACATTAGCGGCGTCGCCGTGGGTGCAAAGGCCGATATAAATCCTGTTGTTGGAGGCGATATACATGCCACTCCACATCTGGGCGTCCTTGTCGACATTGCTGAAGTTCCAGTGGCGGATGGGAACGGTTTTAAGCTGGATACGGTCGATCTGTCCTGCGGCAACGGTGGGGGCGACCAGCCCCCAGAGTGCCAGAAAGAGCACCAGCTTAAATAGCCAAGATATTTCCGAGGAATTGGATTGTTTATCCAAGAAATCGAATCGGTTTTTCATAATATGTTCTTCCTCACCAGCTTATTACGGTCTTCTTTACGGAGGTCTGTACAATACTATTCAGACGGCACATACTGCCCGTCATAGTTGCGTCAGGGTAGTTCTGGACCTCTTACAGGATTCCCAGCAGCATGTAAGTCTTCAGAGCCATATAGACACCTGGGGCATAAAACTATGAGAGACATTCCGCGTTTCCAAGGTTTAATTCACGCCTCGTCTGAAGAGTCTTCTACTGGATTATTTCACACCGATCCAAGACCTGCTGACCTCGTCCTTCACATATATCCACCGGCTTCAGGTCCTTCAACGATTCAGGGGATAGTACGCGGTTCGAGTGCACCTCGAACCTGTGTTTTCCCCCGGGCATATACATTGCCCGGCTGGTGATCCCGCCACTGGCCCCGCCGATGACGGGACTTAGGACGGGACTTTAGGCGGGACAAAGAGCCACCGCCGTGTGCGGAGCTGGTTGCGGGATTCAATTTGCCTAATGATGGCCACTCCTGACGCGTTTCCTCGAGAAAAATCCCCACCTGTGCAATTAAGTGTAGCTTCATGAGACTTTACCTAATAAGCTTGCAGCTTTACAAAGTGTAATGTACTTTGCGCTGGAAGCCTTCACGTGAAGGCTTCAGAGCTTATTGATAGATTGCAGTGCCACCGAGACACTGGTCATAGTCCTACCTGAGTAATCCAGCTTCGCATCTGCAATTATCTGGACTTCCTGACAAGTGCCGGGGGTAGTAGTAGGCACTTCTACCAGGGCAGAGATTACGGGGGGACAATATAATGAGATACAAGGCTGGCCTCACTTGGATGCTTGCTATTTCAAGCACAAGCGCTACCATCATAGACGTACCTGCTGATTCCTCTACAATTCAGGCTGGCATTAACGGTGCCTCAAATGGCGACACCATCCTCGTCCAACCCGGCACATATTACGAAAACATCGTCTGGCCGGATATGAATGGGATCAAGCTGATCAGCGCGGGGGACACGAGTAATACGATTATCGACGGTACCGGCAACGGCAGCGTGATACACATGGATCCTTCGACCGTCACGATAGATAGTACCACGGAGATCCAGGGATTCAAGATCACGAACGGGGACTACGTTTACAAAGGTGGTGGCATGTTTGTCAGCAATGCCAGCCCGGTGCTCACCCGGCTATGGATTACCGGCAACACGGCTGGTAGCATCGGCGGCGGGTTTTACATCTCGGGTGGCAGTCCCACGCTGACGGAGGTGACCGTGACTGGTAACACCGCCACTGAATACGGCGGCGGGCTTTACATCCACTGGTACAGCAGTCCTACGCTGACGGACGTGACCGTGAGCGGCAACACGGCCCGTTCCAGCGGCGGGCTTTACATCCACTGGTACAGCAGTCCCACGCTGACGGACGTGACCGTGAGCGACAACACGGCCAGTGGTGCCTACGGCAATGGCGGCGGGCTTAGCATCTTCAGAAGCAGTCCCACGCTGACGGGCGTGACCGTGACCGGCAACACGGCCACTAATGGCGGCGGGCTTTTCATCTCCTGGGACAGCAGTCCCACGCTGACGGGCGTGACCGTGACCGGCAACACGGCCACTAATGGCGGCGGGATTTATTGCGGTAGTTCTAGCCCTATTTTGGTGAATGCGATTCTATGGAACGATTCGCCTAAGGAAATTTATTTCAACCAGGATGGAAACCCAAGTTCCATTACAATTGCCCATTCTGATGTGCAGGGAGGGGTAGGTAGTATGGTAACCAACAACAATGGCACGGCAAACTGGCTGGAAGGAAATATTAACACCGATCCTCTATTTGTGGACCCTGAAAACGGTGACTTCCATCTGCTGGAAGGATCCCCCTGCATTGACGCAGGCACGTCATTCTTCGTCTGGGATGGTGATACGTTAGTCAATCTGAATCCTGAAGAATATGTTGGCATTGCCCCGGATATGGGAGCATTTGAGTATGGCGCACTCTCAATTCGAGAAGAGATCGCGTCACTCCCTACTGAATTCACTCTGTATCAGAACTACCCCAATCCCTTCAACCCGGTGTCCATTATCCGGTATGAACTGCCTCAAGTGAGTATTGTCTCTCTGATCGTCTACGATATCCTGGGCCGGGAAGTCGCCAGGCTGGTTGATAGCTACATGGAGCCGGGTGACCATCAAGTCCAATGGAACGCCCCTGAACTCCCCTCCGGTGTCTATATCGCCCGGTTGGTGACACCAGAGTATGGAAAATCAATAAAGATGCTGCTGCTGAAGTAAATATAAGAGAAGTCCCGCAGGATGCGGGGGTGCAGCTGAGGCAGGGGGAGGCAGCTGCCGGCAGGCAGGCCATATCGGGCAGCTACTCACGGCCGGAGGGAGCCAATATTTTAATCTGAAGGGGAGAAGAAACGATGACCTGAGGAATCCCATCCTCTTCTTCAATCAACCCGGTCACGCAGATCGTTTTGTTGATAAACCTATTCTCAGGCGGTATGCCAAACTTCTGTCTATCAGTACCCCAGATCACAACGGTAAGTATCTGCTTCGGGTGGGATTTGTCCAGTTTGATATAAGTAGGCTGTCCCCTGAACCACCAATAGTACACTGCTCTGACAACCTCGCCGCAGACCATTTTTGTTTCACCGATACAATTTACCGCGTCCGAAGCCGTGATAGCTTCTGCCGGGAGGTCGTATTTCTGCTCTGGTGTTTTCTGCTGACAGGCAGCAATTAATATCAGCGATAAAAATAAGTGATATCCCGCTCTGATCTTCATGAGCAAACCTCGCTATTATCTCCGAGCAATGACTGCCACCTACGTATGCACGATATCCTATTCAAAGATGGCGGGAGCCATGGCCGGTAGGCTGCTGGGACAAGGCATGGTGTGCGGCGGCAACGAACACAAAGCATTTATCAGCTATACGGAGCACTCCTAACAGTTCTCGCGCAAATTAAGACTATTCACCATAGAATATGCCTTATGTAGTCAATATACAGCTAAACCGGCAGGATTGGCGTAATATAGCTCACAAAATGTGGCAAATTACAGGTTAGATTAGAAGAAAGGGGCTAACGCATTCCTTAATACTGCTTCCCGAGGGTATCATATGGACCTTGGCCTCACCAGATACCGGAGCTCACAAAATCCATCAAGATACCCTTGTGTCGCAGAATGCGGGGGTGATGCTGAAGCAGGTGATTGCCGTGCCACATCATTCCGGCCGCTCTCAGAAAGGAGAACGACCTCACTCACGATCAATGAAAACGGGTGCTGATAACCCGTATCCAGATATATATTAAGGCATCGGGATCGGGAATAGGGTTATATTCCAGCCAATGCCGACCACAATGCAAACCTCCTCGTCTGCGTTTATTACGAGCAGTCAAGACGCAGCATTCAGAGTAACTGGAATAGTCCCGGTACGGAAGGAACAGGCTGATGCCAACGGCGAATTCTAGTACCATTCTCAGTGTAGCGGGTCTCAGCAAATCCTACGGAGACCTGGTCGCGGTCGATAATCTATCGCTAAGCATAGTACGGGGAGAGATATTCGGTTTTCTGGGTCCCAACGGCGCCGGCAAGACCACGACCATCAGTATGATATGCGGCCTGCTGAAGTGTGATGCTGGTGAGATCACGATTGACGGCCTATCATTAAAGAACAATTACCGGAAATGCAAGCGGATGATGGGTCTTTGCCCCCAGAACCTGGTGATCTGGGAATCGTTGACCTGCCTGGAGCAGCTGGAGTTTATGGGTCGGCAGTATGATATCGGCCGGCGCTCAGCCAGGGAAAAAGGCCGGGAGCTGCTGGAGATGCTGGGACTTGCTGATAGAAGGCACAAGCTGGCCAAGACGCTGTCGGGTGGCATGAAGCGCCGACTCAACATTGCCCTCGCCCTGGTCCACGATCCGGAGATATTGATCCTGGACGAGCCGCAAGCCGGACTCGACCCGCAGAGCCGGATACTGGTAAGGGAGTATATCCGGTCGCTCACCGGAAAGATAACCGTGATCCTGACTACCCACGAAATGGATGAAGCTGATCGTCTCGCAGACCGGATCGCTATCATTGACCATGGTCAGCTGCTGGTCCTCGATACCTCAGAGGGGCTGAAAAACCAGATAGGAGCGGGAGATATTCTGGAGATTAAAATCCCGGAAGGTCAGGAAGAAAAACTGGAACGCCTGCAGCAGGCCCTTCCCGCCAACTTGCGCAATCTGGCCTACCAGCAGGAGACCCTGCGACTCGTGGGTGGTGACATCCTGGATGTGCTACCGTCTCTGTTGGAGACCATCCGTAGTGCCGACATACAGGTCCAGGATATAACCCTTCGACAGAAGACGCTGGAAGATGTATTCATCGCCCTGACCGGCAGGAGGTTGAGGGAATGAGACTGGCCAGCCTGTTTAAAAAGACCATGATCGAGAACTTCCGGGACTGGAAGATCATCATTTTGACGCTTACCTTCGCACCCTTCTTCGTCGTGCTCATGTATTTCTATTTCGGGGAGACCACCGAAAAACCGTACCAGATTATCGTCGTCAATCACGATCTGGGAGCAGAAGCCGGGGACAACGACCATTTCAATGCCGGAGAGGCGCTGATCTCCGCGATGATGGATGCCCGGCATTCCGAAGGTACGAAGATCCTGGAAATCCGGCAGGAAGACAATGTCGAAGCGGCCCGTGAACGGCTGATGAACAAAGCCGCCGATCTGGTCGTGGAAATCCCGGCCCGTTTTACGAGCACACTTCTGGATTACGCCGAAGGGCAGCAGCTGTCACCTGTAGTGGTCAAGACCTATGGCGATCCGGCCAACGTCCGGTACATCATGGCGGCTGTCTGGAGCGATATGATCACCTACGAGTACGCCACGACCTTGGCCGGTCTAGACAGTCCCCTGGAACTCCAGGCGGAGTCGGTCAGCGGCCTGAAATCCCCGAATGACTTCGATCTGTACGTGCCCGGACTGTTGGCGTTAGCCCTAATCATGTTGATGTTCACCGCCGCAGCCTCCCTGATAAAGGAGAAGGACAAGGGTACCATCGTACGGCTGCGCATTTCCAGCATGACAAACACCGAGTGGCTGACGGCCGTCAGTCTGTCGCAGATCATCATCGGCCTGCTGGCCCTGATACTCACGTTGCTGACCTGTGTTGCGGTGGGGTACCACACCTCCGGCTCGTGGTTGGCTATGCTGGTTGTTGGCCTACTGTCGTGCCTGTCAATCATGGCCATCAGTGTGGTGGTCAGTGCTTTCCTGCGCACCATATTCGACCTGATGACCATCGGCTGTTTTCCCTTTTTCATCCTGATGTTCTTCTCTGGCGGCATGTTTCCCCTGCCGCCCCTGCGCCTGTTCACTGTGGGTGGTCGGGCGATCAGCATAAACGACATTCTGCCCACCACCCACTCGATAAGTGCGCTCAATAAGATACTGAACTTCGATGCAGGATTAGGCGATGTCGTTTTTGAGCTAGCCGCGATTGCCATACTTACCACCTTGATCTTTATTCAGGGGACTTTGATGTTTATCCGGCGGCACATGCGGCCATGCTGACGGAATGTGACGGTTAAACCATGGAGAAGCAGAATGTGTCTCTCAAGATATGGTTCATCTTGGTCCACATTGCTCTGATCCAAAACACTTGACACCCATTGCGATTTACAGTAGACTCTCCGGCAAAGGTATCTATGGCCGTGGGCAGCATTTCATCATCGCCAAGTGAACCTTCCATTAAAGAGGGTTGACCATGAAATCACTTTTACAGTGTCGCAGGGAAGGGAAGTATTGGGAGGACTGCGAATATACCATTAAAGCCCTTAGCAGACTGGACCTGACCAGAACGGAAATGACTGAGAAGGAATTCGAAGACCGCGTTGCCCGGTTCCTGGGAGAACAGCTGTTCCCCGGCGGAGAGAAGTTTATAGATCATCGGAAATATCATGATGCCGCCAGTGCGACTGCTTTCTTCAGTTCTGACCATCGCCCGGATATGTCTATCGGCAAGGACGGCACCGCCATCGAGGTAAAAGCCGCCGATCACGGCAATAAGGTCAAACAAGCCATCTCACAAGCCTTGTTCTATCGCATCGGCTACCGATTTGTGATCGTACTGTTGGTGGATATCACCGACCAGGGCGATATTTATGCCAGTCTGAGAGAGCACGGCAACACCCGGGAAGTACGGTTCGTTGATGATCTTGAAGAGTACATGAATATATTTGTGATCCCACGCCTTGGATGGTGATATGGTCTTGAATATCCCGTTGGCATGGACCCCGGCGGGGCATCTGCATCACCCGGTTGGTGGGGTCCGCATACGTCAAGTCCATGAAGCTGGTGTTGCTTAAATAGAGTCCGGAAAGGCTCGCAGAATGCGGGAGTGATGCTAAAACAGGGGGCGCTGCTGATCAGGCGCAAACAGTGTCTTGGATCGGTAGCTTTTCTCTTATAGCTTCCAATCGTGAATTGACTGCAAGGATCAGAAGAAATACGCGCTGAGCAGCATAAGAAAGCCGGAGTAGTGGGGATCGGCTGAAACACCAAAAGGCAGGAGAATAGCATGACACTTATTCGCGACCTTCTTAAAACAAAAGGCCAGAGGTTCTGGTCAACAGCGCCGGATTCTACCGTATTAGACGCTTTAAAAATACTAGCTGAAAAAAACATCGGGGCTTTACTGGTACTTGATAACGGGAAAGTAGTAGGGGTTTTCTCTGAAAGGGACTACGTCAGAAAGATCGCCAGCGAAGAGAGTGTTCCCAATAGCACACAGGTAAGGGAATTGATGAGTCCCGAGGTACTCTATCTTACTCCCGCGCAATCCCTTGATGAATGCATGGCATTTATGACCAGTAACGATATTCGTCACCTGCCGGTACTTGATAATAATAAGCTAGCAGGGATCATCTCGATCGGGGACGTGGTCAATGCCAGCATAGCCAACAAGAATGTGGAGATAACCCAGCTAGAGAACTTTATCACCGGGCTATTGCATGTAGGCTAGGGTATCATTATGCTCTGAATGCCTACACTTGACAAGAGCCAGTAGCATTGTGTATACTTGACACTCGTGGATATTCCACGTTGTCGTCAGGTATCCGAGTTTCGGGAGGAGTTATGGGCCAAAAAATCTCCTTGATCCCACCGAGCCGTTTCGCCGCCAGAAGTGATTCAATGGTATCACACCTGAGCAATCCTGTCCCCATCACCATCCAATACGAGCAGGCAAGAAAGCCGACTTTATCCGGCCGAGTCGAATCGATCGGCATATACCTCACAGTATTCTGATGAGTAGCTTACATCTCATTCATCACTCATACCTGGTGCTATCAGCTGGCGTTTTATTAATTGAGGTGAATAATGAAAAGTAAAACCTGTTTTATCGCATTCGGGCTGATCCTTTTCGGGCACAGCGGCACCCTTGTCGCCGCGACGGGTGGAGTTTCCGGTACGGTCAGGGATGCCGACACCGATAAGCCGCTGCCGGGAGCGAATGTGACCCTGGAAGGCACCGCTTTTGGTGCCGCCGCCAACCAGGACGGGGTATACTTCCTCAGCCGGATTCCGACCGGCGATTATACCCTTATCGTTTCGTATATCGGCTACCGGAGAATATCGATTCCGGTTACGGTTGAAGCGGGCAGAACCACCCAGCAGGACGTTGCCCTTGTCTTTGAGGTAGTCGAGGGAAGAGAAGTGGTTGTGACGGCCCAGTTGGAGGGGCAGGCCCGGGCCATCAACCTGCAGCTCACTTCCAACACGATCACCAATGTGGTGTCCGCTGAGCGCATTCAGGAACTGCCTGATGCAAACGCGGCCGAATCGGTGGGTCGCCTGCCGGGGATATCCATCAAACGCAGCGGGGGAGAGGGCAATAAGATCGTCATCCGCGGTCTGGCCCCCACCTACAATGTGATCACCGTTGGTGGCGAGAAAGTCCCCGCGACGGACCTGGATGACCGCAGTGTCGATCTGGCCATGATCTCCCCGGAAATTCTGGCCGGCATTGAAGTCACCAAAGCGCTCACCCCGGACAAGGACGCCGATTCCTTTGGTGGAATAGTGAACTTTCAACTTGCGGATGCGCCTGAAGGGTTCCGGTCCAACATCCGTGTTCAGAGTGGCTATAATGCGCTGCGCCAGGAGCCGGGTCAATATAAGGGCAGCGTGACGTTGAGCAACCGCTACTGGAATGATCGCTTGGGAATCATGGCCACCGGCAATATAGACCGCAAACAGCGAGGGACGGACAAGTTCAGAGCGAGTTACGGTTACGATAATTTCTGGGAAAAGCTTTCAGTCTCGGGCGCTACGCTTGAACACGTCATGGAGGTCCGTAAGCGCAAGGGTGGCAGTCTGTTGATGGACTATCAATTGACCCACGGGAAGCTGCTGTTCAGCAACTTCATGAGCCGGTTGGACCGGAACGAGGTTATCAGATATAATCAGTTCAGCGAAAGCAGCAACTGGCATGAGCGTAGATTCCGTGAGCGCAACCGGCAAATCGATATCCTGTCGAATTCACTGACCGGGGAACATGACCTGCTGTTTGGCAAGATAGACTGGCGCCTATCGCGTACGGCTTCCCTGACCCGGCATCCGTATGATAGCTACATTCGGACCAAAGAACGGGGCGGGTTTGACGCGGCCCAATTCGGTGGTCCGCACGGGCCGGATGTGTTGATCGATGCGGCCTACAATGATATGGAAGAGACCCATCTCTACGCGGGTATATTTTACTCTGAATTACAAGAGGAAACCGATCTGAGCTCCCAGTTCAATGTCATAATTCCTTATACGCTGACCCGCAAGCTGGCCGGATATGTGAAATTCGGTGGCAAGTACCTCAATAAATCCAAGGTACGAGACAGCGGTTATTCCACCCGTCGCCTTGATTACTATAGCCCGAAATCTAATCTTATCAGGCACCATACTCACTATGATAATCCCGATTATCCTGATTTTGAGTATCAAACTGTTCCAACAGGAGCATATCCATCGATATACAATTACCTTGATACTGATTTTGATGCGGGCTCATTTCTGGGAGGCGACTATGATTTTGGCCCCGGACTTGATCGAAACGAATTGAATCATCTGGTGAGGACGTTTTTATTGGATTCGGCCTATTCTGTTAACTCGAATGCTGATTTCGACGATTTCGAGACCATCGAAGAGGTTTCGGCCGGATATATTATGACCGAAATCAATTTAGGGCGTTTCTTAATGTTTCTGCCCGGTGTGCGCTATGAATATACCCTTGCGCATATGACCGGGAGGGAAGGGGTTGTCCCATCCGGGGAAGTTGAACCTGAGATAGATGAACCCTTTATTACGGATACGACCGCCACCGCTTCCTGGGGCCGCTGGTTTCCGATGTATCACCTGCGCATCCGGCCCACTAACTGGTTTGATATCCGGCTGGCATATACCCGGACGCTTTCCCGTCCCCGGCTCAGTTGGATGCTGCCGAACAAGAAAGTCCGTGGGGAGGCTATGGTTGTTGAATATGGCCGGCCCGACCTGCAACCCCAGATCTCGACGAACTACGATGTGTTCCTGTCATTTTACAGCAACAGGATCGGTCTGCTTACCATCGGCGGTTTCTACAAGGAGATCGACAGTCTGATCTTTGAGCGCGAAGGTCACAAGATCTTAGATTGGGAAAAGGAGGGTTTTCCCAAGGAGCTGCAGGGATATTGGCTTGACCGCCCGGAAAACAGTCCCTTCAAGACCGAAGTCATCGGGTATGAAGTGGAATGGCAGACCAATTTTCATTGGCTGCCGAGCCCCTTTGACGGGCTGGTGCTGAATGTCAACTATGCTCACGTCCGGTCGGAGACCAGATTTCCGCGCTCGTTTGTCCAGACTGAACCAATCCCGATGTTTCCGTTCATTAAGACGGCAGTCGTTGATAGCTTCCGGGTGGGCGATATGCCGGATCAGGCGGACGATATTGCTAATTTGGCTATCGGCTATGACAAGGGACCTTTCTCGGCGCGGCTGTCCATGCTCTATCAGGGCTCGACGCTGTCCTCTGTGGCTGAGCGTCCGGAGATGGACGGCTTCACGGCCGATCTGGTCCGCTGGGACCTGTCGGTCAAGTATAGATTGACGGACCATATCGGTCTTTTCTATAACTTGAACAACTTTACTAACCGGCCGGATGAATCCTTTCGGTACAAGACGCGGTATCCTACCAGGCGGGAGTACTATGGCTGGACAACGGATTTGGGGATCGGTTTTACATTTTAACTCCTTTCCATGATTTATGCACGTATTTATGAAAGGAGGTGATGCAGGCGACAATAACTAAGTACCATTTTAGGCCAAATCTTGGATGAAACTTCTGCTAAGTTGAACACGAAGCGAAGGAGTCGTATGGATGGTAGTGACTTTCCTCCATTTTCAGGACTAATCTTAAATCCAGGATTTTAAAGCCCTACCTGATGATGTCAGAGTGCAGCAAGTCCATTGAGATAGGGCTGCTGAAGTGGTTTCAATACTTGATGCTAGATGCTGGATGAAGATGAGAATCCCGGATGACCGGGGTTTTTCTCAGGTGGCTTCCCGACGTTCGCTGGGTTCAGTCGGGATAAACTCCTCGCCGCTATTCGCGTGGATCGGGACTCCACCTATGGCCTCGCTGATGGCGGGATAAAGAGCGGGATTCAATTCGCCCTACGATGACCAGTTGGAGAAGCGACAGTTTTTTATGCCTTATAAAGCCCAAACGTCTAACTTTGGTGCAGACCTATGAATGGGATTCGGATGGAAAGACCAAGTCCTTAAACCGTGAGAGGGGAAATTGCCATGACAGTCTATCGTTACCTGTTCCATGCAACGCTGCTGATGACCATTCTGACCTGTGCCGGCTATACCAGTGGACTCTCGTCAACGAGCTCCTTTCCAGGGGGATATATTCAGGTGGACGGCGGACGCCTGTACTACGAGGCGGCAGGGGAGGGAGAGGCCATCGTGCTAATCCATGATGGTCTGCTCCACCGTGAGACCTGGAACCTCGAGTTCGACCAGCTTGCACGTGACTATCGGGTAATCCGCTATGACCGGAGGGGCTACGGCAGATCGACTCCACCGGAGCAACCATTTTCCAATGTCGAAGACCTGCATGAGATTTTCCGTGCTCTGAGCGTGGAGCGCGCGATGTTGATCGGTATGTCGGCAGGCGGCAGGCTGGCGGTGGACTATACCCTGGCCTATCCCGAACAGGTGACCTCGCTAGTCCTGGTGGGGCCGGTCGTCAGCGGGATGGGATTTACCAATCACTTCTTCGATCGGAGCGGGCGGCTTACGCAAGATATAATGGCCAACCGGGAGAGATGGGGACGTTTCTATGTCGCGGAAGATCCTTACAGCATCGCCCCTCAGAACCAGGCTGCCCGGGAGCTGGCGACGCGACTGCTGGAGGCCAATCCCCACAACTTTGACGCCGTGAACACTCAGCTGGCGCAACCGCCGGAAAGACCTGCGATCGAACGGCTTTCGGCAATCGCTGTGCCTACCCTGATCGCGGTGGGGGAGTATGATATCGCGGACGTGCACGCTCATGCCGGCGCACTGGAGGCGGGCATACCCGGATCGCAGCGGGTGATCGTTAGAGGGGCTGCTCACTTTGTGCCCATGGAGCAGCCGGAAACACTCCTGTCCCTGGTGCAGTCTTTCCGGATCTCGGGCAGATTCAATTTTATCCTGCGTACCCAAAGCGTGGCGGAAGCGATAGACTACTTCCATTCCCTCAGGGAGGAGGACCCCAACGTAGTGCCATTCGAAGAAAACGCCATGAACCAGGAAGCATATAGTTACCTTTTCCAGGGACAGGTTGAGGAAGCTACAGCCCTGTTCAAGCTGATTGTAGCAGTGTACCCCGATTCCTGGAACGCTTACGACAGTCTGGGAGAGGCTCTGCTGACGGCCGGTGACCGGTCCGGCGCCGAGGCGAACTACCGCAAGTCACTGGAACTGAATCCCGGCAATTCCAATGCGGTCCGGGTGCTGGAGTCCATGGGTGTGAAGATCGGAGACTGAGATACTATCGGGGATCAAAGGGGGTCCTGCATGCTGCTGTGGTTTAAGGATAGGCAGAAGTCACCTGGACCGTGATCTTCACTTGAGGATCAACATTGCCCACCCGGTGATCCCGCCGCAGGCGGGGGTGCAGCTGAAGCGGGGGGAGAAACAGGGGTGCAGTATGCCGAGGCCTCAGGCTGCGCCGGTCCATTGGCCTGGCACCGGATATCCCTGTTGATCTGCCAGTACTCACGCATGCCACTGGCCCAATCATACCCGAGAGAGCAACGACCTCGATGACGTATATAAAACCGAGACCGACCATTCATTTCGCCAGGTCCACCGGCAGTTACATTATCCTGATGCTGGAGATTCTGCTGATCGCCTGCGGGAGCGAGACCCGGAGCATAGGGCTCTATTCACACGGCGGGATCATCAGGGGCGACACTACCAAGCAGGAAACGGCCCTGATCTTTACCGGCGGTGACTTTTCTGACGGTGGTGAACACATCGCAGAGGTATTGAAGGCTTATGACCTGAAAGCCGGGTTCTTCTTCACCGGTGATTTTTACCGCTCCAAGCCAAATAAGGGATTGATCCGGCGCCTGATCGCCGACGGGCACTACATGGGGCCACACTCCGACCGGCACCTGCTCTACTGCTCCTGGGAGGACCGGGACTCGCTGCTGGTGAGCAGGCAGCAGTTTGTAGATGATATGCGAGCGAACTACCGCGAGATGGAGAAGTTCGGCATCCCGCCGGAAGCGGCCCCCTACTTCATTCCACCCTACGAGTGGTATAACGAGTCAATCTCCGCCTGGGCACGCGACAAGGGCTGGGTATTGTTCAATAATACGTCGGGGACGCTGTCCCAGGCTGACTATACCGTTCCCTCGATGCCGAATTATCGCAGCTCCGACCAGATATGGGACAGTATCATCAAGTACGAACGACAGGCTGAACACGGCCTGAATGGTTTTATCCTATTGATCCACATCGGCAGCAGCCCAGAACGGACCGACAAGTTTTACAGGCGGTTGGAACCGTTGATCCAGTATCTGCAGAAAGCCGGGTACAACCTAGTCCGTATTGATCAAATGCTGCAGGGATTGAGGCTGGGCAGCAATGAGGAGTGATCCATGCCTAAGGTCAACCTGCCTGGTAGAAGTGGATCCCAGCACCGAGACCGTCATGTTTCGGGCTTCCGGTTCCGTTAAGATGGTTTTGTTCCGCAGAATGCGGGGGTGCTTCTGAGGTTACTCCGTCATTACCCGGTCCATGAACCGGATCATCCGTTCGAGAGCAGGGATGGCGTCTCTCTCGAACTCGGTGCCAAGAAATTCATTCCGCCCGCCGTCCAGAAAGGCGTGGGGTCTGCCGTCGTGTTCCCAGTATTCGGCCTGGTGGCCGTTCTCGGTTAGCAGGTTGACGAATCCCTGAACCGATGGTGGCGTAATCAGATTATCCTCTGAACCCACAGTACATAAATGTGGAGGTAACCGCCGTTCCGAACTGTCGGGCAAATTAAAAATAGGAGATACCGCCTGATAGTATTCCGGGTGTTCCTGAACGTTGATGCTATCGCCGAACAATCCGCGAGCCTTGGATTGGGTGAAAGACCAGAAGACGTTACCTTCGTCTTCGAATCCACCCATAGCCGCCGCGTGAATATCAAACGCCGCATAGCTCAGGATCGCGGCCTGGAGGTCCATCCCACCAGAGGCGGCAACCTGTTCAGCCGTTTGTCCTTCGGGTAGATAAGTAGGCTTGAAGCCAAGCGTAGGCCCGGAGAAGCCGTCGGATTCAAGTTTGCGGCCGCAGAGAACCACCATCGAAGCGAGGTGTCCGCCGGCGCTGTCGCCAGTGACCATGACCCTGGAGGGATCACCCTTGTAGGCGGCGATATGGTCCTTTACCCACAAAACGGCCCCCATGGCATCCTCGATGATCTGATCCATCGTCACTGAATTACCCTGGTCCACCAGAAGGCGATAATTCACATTACAGATCACGTATTCCGAATGCCGGGCGATATACTCAGACATACTAGTCATGGGCGATTTGTCATTGATAAGCCACCCGCCACCGTGAAAAATCACCAGCACAGGATATTTATCTTTTCCCGTTTTGGGTGTATAGATATCCATCGTGAGGCTATGCCCTTCAGGTCGAGCCCACTCGATATCCGGAGTCAGCTCGAATCCATGGGTATCCGGGAGTGCTTCGGTGATCGTGGCCGGAGCACAGCCCGAGATTCCGGCGAGGCTCACGAGGATCAGAAGTGCAACCGTCGGTTTGAATAGTCTGTTCATATTATGTATTCCTCATTTCGATAGTAATTATTTTGGATCTATTTTTTTAAAAATCCAGTGCCGAAGATATCCCTGAATAACAGCCAATCAAAATTACAGGAGTAATATTCACGGAGTGAACTTGAAAGTGGGGCAAGGGATGCCCCAGTAGTATAGCTCCCGAGTAGGCAGACAGTGGGAGCTACCGGGGAAGCTTACAGGGGGAGAATCCGGACGTACTGGGTGGTGGCGGCAGCAGAGCCGGCAATACCCAGGACGACGTTGCCATCCTGATCGCGGAAGTTGGAGACCTGTTCGTCCCGGAGGGGGAGTTGGGAGTAGACGTAGGCGCCGTATGCGCGGCTGGGGACGCTGATAGTCCAGCGGTATAGGCCGGGGAAGTAGAGGCTGAGGATATCGCGGCTCACCCAAGTGCCATCTTCGCGCTGATCTACAGGTGCGGAGGGATGGCTGGTGACAGTCTCGACGGTATCAGGGCCGAGGATCTCTTCCACGAGAACCCAGTGCACGGTTGCTTCGGGGACGGTGGTCCAGTCGAACCACTGGAGGCCGCCAGCGACGATCTGGAGGGTGTCGTCCACCAGTATGTGGTCCTCCAGCTCGAATACGGCCGGTGGCAGGGGGTATACCCTGGCGCTGATGCGGCGGCCATTGTCAGTAAGGACAAATTCGTATTCGTGGTTGAAAGCAACCGAGTCATCAAAGGCCACGGGCTTGTAGGCGCCATAGGTGATCATCTCGATGAGCTGTCCCTCTCCGT
The DNA here is from genome assembly GCA_020354025.1 of Fidelibacterota bacterium. Lineage (GTDB taxonomy): Bacteria > Fidelibacterota > Marinisomatia > SCGC-AAA003-L08 > TS1B11. The sequence goes on from CP070638.1 coordinate 2,101,760, forward strand.
TAACTTCCACCAGGTCTTCCTGAACATCGGTGGTGACAGTGAAGGAATCGGCGAGGGTATGCCACGTGAAATCGTAAGTGCGGCCGGTGGTGAGATCTTTTAGGACTACGGTCAGGGTAGAATCGTGGATCTGGGGTAGGATCTCGTCGAGCTCATCCACATGGGGTTCGCCGGGATCGGGGAGGCCGTTGTCCTCGCCTTCATCAGGCTCGAGGAACTCGTCATCGGCTTTCATGCCGTCCTCACCCACATCGTCGTAGCGGACGTCCCAGTCGCCGTCATCATCGCGGCCGTTGAAGATGGTGGTATCGGTGACTACAATGGAGCGGTCCACCCGGACGACGCTGCTCATAGGGTCCACCACATCAAGGATGGCCTCGATGCGCAGCTCCGACTGATACTCCCCGTACTCGTCGGCGAACTCGGCGATGTTCAGATCCTCCTGGCAGCCGAGGAACACGGCGGTCAGCGCAATAGCAGAGTGCAGGAGAAAAGGGTGCCGCTTAATTTTCATAGCAAATCTACAACTTGAATTCCACGCCGAAGGTGGGGAGGATGGGGAACATGCTCACGGCGGTTACGCCGGAGGGCGATTCGGAGTGATCCCAGGTGTACAAGAGCACGTTGAAGTGGTTGGTGAAGTTGATCACCTGGAACTTAAACTTGCCGGCCAGACGGAATAGGCGAATGTCGCGGGACCAGCTGATATCGCTGCGGAAATAGGTGGGCAGGCGGGCGGAGTTTTTCCGCCCCGGGAGGGTGATGAGGTTGTCATAGGGATGGGTATAACTGCCAAAAGAGCTCTGGGAGTAGACCTTGCCCCAGACCGGGGTGTAGGGCTGGCCGCTGCTGAGTGAGACGGTCAAACCGAGGGAGCTTTTCTTACCCAGTTGGTAGTTGAGTACGGCGTTGAGCGTGTGGGGGCGGTCGTACTTGGGATAGTAGACCTCTCCGGCATCCGGGTCGATGGTCTCATCGCTGTTGAAATCAACACGCTTCTCAAGACGGGCGTAGGTGTAGCCCAGCCAGCCGGTGAGTCTACCCAGGGATTTCTTCGCCAGGAACTCGATGCCCCAGGCCGTGCCGGTCCCTTCGATGAAGTCATCTTCTTCGATGCTGGGATCACCGTGGGGATTGACGTCCAGGAGGGTGCTATAGGGCTTGTAATAGGCCACGAGGCTGGTGAAAAAGCGTTCGCCGATCCACTGCTCCAGGCCCAGGATGAAGTGCTGGGCGGACTGGGCATGGTTCTCTCGAGGTACCGGGAGCCAGAAATCGACGATGCTGAGGAACTGGTCGTCGCTGGAACTGGTGAACAGGAACTGGTTGAAGATACCCCAGCTGCCCTTCAGGGCCAGGTCATCGGTGAGAAAATATTTGAAGCCCAAGCGCGGTTCGAGGTAGAGCTCGGGGTGGAGTTCGAAGCTGGTCAGGCGGAGACCAGCCTGGAGGCTGAAGCGGGGGTACGGCTTCCACCGGTCCTGGGCATACAGGGCTAGGATATAGGGATTCTGCTCGCGGCTGAAAATCGTTAGATCCCCGATGGACTGGCGCAAATGCATGCCCAGGGTTTTGATCTCAAAGCCGGCGGTTGCCGTATGTTCGGTATTGACGAACCACTCCAGCTGTTCCTTGAGGGTCCAGTCGTTCAGGCCGACGGATTGTTCAATACTGGTGCCTACTGTTCCGACGCTTGAATCGGTCTGGGTGACGCCGGCGAAGAAGTCCCAATCGTAGCGGGTGTTGGCTACCGAGAGCCAGGAGATGAAGCGCGAATTGGGGACGTGGCGCCACTGGACACTATTGGTAGTATTGCCCCAGTTGAGGTCAACCTCGAGGGCATCGCCTTCCGCTTCGACCCCGAGCCGTGCGAAATCGCGGCCATTGTAGGTGGCAAAGACAAGGCGATCGGTTGGTGAGAGGTTGTAGATCATCTTACCGTGGAGGTCGCGGAAATAGTAGCCGCCGAGCGGTTCATCATCCCGGAACAGGTAGTACAGGTCTATCAGCCGGTCGTAGTAGGTGCGGCGCCAGGCGAACATCCAGGAGCCGTTTCGGATGGGTCCCTCGGCCAGGAATTTGCTGCTCAGCAGGCTGATCTCGCCCTGGAGCTGGCTCAGATTCCAGTACTCCCCGATGCGGCGGTCCTTGAACAGTCGCGCCCCCTTGGAATTGCCCTCCCTGGAGGTAATCTCCAGTACGGACGAGTTGCGATTGCCGTACTGGCTGGGGAAGCCTCCGGGTATGAATTCCGCGTTGGACAGGGCGTCGGCATTGAAGGTGGAGAAGATGCCGCCCAGGTGGTATGGATTGTATACCTCGATACCGTCCAGCAGGATGAGGTTCTCGTCGGGGCTACCGCCGCGGACGACCAAGGCGGAGCTGAAATCGCTAGTAGATTGAACGCCGGGCATCATCTGCAAGGTGCGAAACAGGTCCGCCTCCACAAAGGCGGGGGCGCTTTTAATCTCCCGCATAGTGAGATTGATCCGGCTGGTTTCCACCATTTCTTCGAACCGGATCCGGTCGGCGGTAATGATGACCGTCTCCCCGGCCATCACCTCGACACTCAATTCCATGTCCACCCGCAAATCTCCACCGGGGTTGAGGGCAACATCCTGCTCCCCCGATGTGTAGCCCATCATCATCACCTTGAGACGGTACATCCCCGGGGGAATGCCGATAATCACATAAAATCCGTGCACATTTGAGGCCGCACCCCGCTCGGTGCCCTGAAGGACCACATTGGCGTATTTCAGGGGCTCGCCGGTGTCCGCGTCACGGAGGTAGCCCGAGATACGGCCCGCGCTCTGGGCTTGCAGCAGGTACGGGTGACCTACCGTAAGCAGGAGCACCAGGGCTATCAAACCCGCACTAATGGGATGGGACTGTTTCGGTTGCATCGCTAAGTTGTCAGCAATTTGATCGGCAGCACCCCCAAAGGGTTGCCAAGTATTTCATGCAGGGATCGAATATTTACCAGTCCTCGTTTTTTGCTCGCTCATAAAGTTAGGATTTATGCGCACAGGTCGCCAGGCTTGCATTCCACCAAATCAATCAAGATGCTTTTGTTCCGCAGAACGCGGTAGTGCTACTGAAGCAGGGGGGGATATGAGTATCAAGCAGAGGACGCTTCAGGTGAGGGATCAGCGAAACCTTGGAAATGCAGAATGTGTCTCTTAGTTTTCAGCCCTATCACAACGTATTGACGATGAACAATGACCGGATGTCAGTTGGATGGAAGCTGCTGACAAAGCGGCCATATGTCAGAGGAGATTACAATGAAGGGATTAGCATTATTCGCATTGGTGTTCGGCTTCTCTATTATAACACTCAGTGGGGTGGACAAACAGAAAATCATTTTTGATTGCGACCTGGGCGGGGATATCGATGATGCTTTTGCAGTTTCTCTGGTGCTAACCAGTCCCGAATTTGAGGTGCTGGGTATTGTTCTGGATCAAGGGAATACGCCCAAACGAGCCCAGGTGGCCTGTAAGATGCTGTATGAGACGGGGAGGGATGATATCCCCGTCGTGGTTGGCCGAAAAACGGATGACTATATTTCCCATCAATTCAAATGGGCCGAAGGCTTCACAAAGCTGAAGCCCGTCAGGAAGCCGGCGGCGGACTTCATTATCGAAAATCTGAAGAAGTATCCGAACGAGGTGATCCTATTCACTGTCGGACCGGTGCCGAACATTAAGGATGTCATCGAAAAAGATCCCGATGTCCTCAAGCTGGCAAAACACGTCTATTCCATGTTCGGTTCGTTCTATCTGGGTTACGACAGCAACCCGGTACCGAGCGCCGAGTGGAATGTCCGCGCGGACGTATCGGCATCCAAGGCTTTTACATCGTCCGGAGCGCCGGTTACGTATGCAGGTCTCGATATCACTACTTTTGTCAAGCTCGGAGAGGAGCTGCGCCAGCAGCTCTGGCAATACGATTCACCGCTGACGAATGCTCTCGAGGATCTCTACGGCCTGTGGCGTAATGAGTGGTATGCCAGACCAGATCCCACTCTATTCGATGTCGTCGCGGTGGGGATGGTTCTCTGGCCGGAGCTTTTTGAAACTCGCAAGGCCTTTGTGAAAGTAATCGACCCGGGATACACCATCATCGATGAGAGCAGGGAGCCGAACTGCGAGATCGGCATGTCGATCCAGAAGGACGAATTCCTGCGGCGGGTGGTGGACCGTTATCTGAAGCAAAATCTACACAGGAAATAGCTGCGAATCCCCAATAGGCAATCGAGAGAATCTCAACTAATTATGATCGGGGAGATCGACTTATGATACAAATCAGCATCTTCATCTTATGCTCGATCCTGCTACTAGTTTTCACGCTGAGCAGACCCCATCGACATCGATTTCCCCGTTACTTTGCATTTATAAGCATAATTGGGCTGGTGCTCCTCAATGCTGACAACTGGTTTTGGGAACCCCTGTCGCTCCGTCAAATAATTTCGTGGATACTGCTGACCAGTTCGCTCATACTGGTGATTCACGGTTTCAGGCTGCTGCGGATTGTTGGCTCACCCGGGAATGATATCGAGGACACTACACAACTAGTTACGACTGGTGCCTATCGATATATTCGCCACCCGATTTACTGTTCTTTACTATCGGGGGGGGCGGGAGTCTTTTTAAAGGAAATTTCGCTGCCGAGTATCCTGCTCTTGCTTGTTTCCTTTATCTTCGTGTTCATTACGGCCAAGGCAGAAGAGAGTGACAATCTGGAAAAGTTCGGAGAGGAATACCGAGCCTATATGAACACCACGAAGATGTTCATCCCATATCTGATCTAGGCTGGGATATGTTTCGCTCCTGTTGTCTTACTATCAATGCCGGGAGGATGGCAGATCAATCAAGAAGGTGCTGGTGAAGCAGGGTGCTCGGACCGGCTGCATCAGTTTCATGATGCTGCCACCAAACCAACCAGTTGGCGGACCAGAGCGGAAACGCGGTAGATTCCCGAATCCTAGCGTGGCGTGGTTTTGTGGACATTGGGCCAGCTTTGTATAGCTTTCAGTTCACGGGATTACCCCGCTCTGAGGATTTACAATTTGGGATTGCGCATGGGGAGACGTACTTTTGTTCAACAGTCAAAGAGCTGACTATAAAAAATGAAGACCCCTAGTAAGTCTCAAGGCCGGAAAAAACAAGCCGCATTGGAACAAGACTGGGTACGAGACATCCGGGAGGGCAATTCGCGGGCTTTTGAGCGACTGTTCCGCACCTATTGCGGTCCGTTAGTGAATTTTGCTCGGCGTTTTGGTCTAGACCTTCCGGTGGCGGAGAATATTGTGCAGGATGTATTCCTGAGCGTCTGGACCCGCCGAACGCAGCTTGATCCCGTCGCTGCAATCAGGGCCTATTTATATACTGCTGTCAGGAATCAAGCGCTCAAGCAGCTGCGCCATGAAAAAGTCGAACAACGCAGCCGAGAGGCAATGTCCACGTCCAGATTGGCAGAAGACACGCCAGAGAAAAACTGGAGCCAGCAGGAGCTGGCCGGAGAGATTCGATCGGCAGTAGATCAGCTGCCACAACGATGCCGCACAATATTTACCATGAGCCGCTACGATAACCTGACATATGGCGAGATAGCCCAAATTCTGGGAATATCCGTCAAGACGGTGGAGACCCAGATGGGTCGAGCCCTCAAGTCCCTTCGCAGCAGTCTATCCCATATCCTTGATTCCCTCTCCTGAACCTGGCCCCGGTTCCTCGCCGGACTGATCAGAATCCCCAGCAGCCGATCCAGCGCGGAGGGAAAAAAACTTGTAGGGGTATCCTCGATCTGGGGGGTATCAAGGGTATAATGAAGGATTCGATTTCAAGTTTAGGGAGAACACAACTGTGAGCGAACCATCTGATTGGACAATGTTAGCGCGTTACCTGGCGGGGGAATGTACCGCTCCCGAGAAAACGCAAGTGGAGGCCTGGATGGACTCCGATCCTGAAAACAGACTGCTATTTGAACAGATGCAGGTTGTCTGGGAAACCCAGGAACAGGTCCAGGAGGACATCGATGTGCGTCAGTTATGGTTGCAGGTTGCCGTCCGGGCTGGTCTGCACGAAGAATCCCGACTCAAGAGGATTGCCGACCGGCTAAGGGATCTATTAGGCAAGGTGACCGATGAGTGGTGGTTAGTACCATCAGCCACTCCGGCATTACGATATGCCACGATTGGTGTACTGGTTGTGGTTATGGCGCTGCTGGTGACACGGTGGACCGGCTGGTTTCCCTGGGACAGCGGCACGCCCCAGCTGACAAGCATCGAGATCCCTCAAGGGGAGCGGAGTCAAATAGCTTTCAGCGATGGCTCCACTGTCGTTCTGGACGCTGGCACAATTCTGCGATACCCGCAGAAGTTTGCACGCGATACACGGGAGGTGTTCCTGGATGGTGAGGGTTTCTTTGAAGTCGCAGCCGATAGCCGCAAGCCTTTCATCGTCCATGCCTCCGATGCCCTCGTCCAAGTGTTAGGAACCAAGTTCAATGTGCGGGCCTGGGAGCCTGACCAGCGTGTACAGGTAGCGGTATCGGAAGGCCAGGTATCATTGCGCCCGATGTCATCTTCCAGCGCCAAAGGTGTGATAATCAACAAGGGCGAGGGCAGCATAATGCCGGTGAATGGCCAGCCTACGGAACCGGTGGAAGTCGACATTGATGAAAAGCTGGGTTGGATGCAAAACGAGGCAGTCTTCAGGGATGTGACCCTGCGAGAGGTGCTCTTTCAGATAGAGCGTTGGTATAACCTGAAATTCGAACTCGCAGTACCATCCATAGCTGAGGAACGCGTCACACTGCACCTCCGCAGTCACTCAGTGGATGACGTGCTGGAGCTGATCTCCGTACTCGCGGGATTACCTCACAGGCGCGACGGCCGGATTGTCCGGCTTGGTCCACAAGACCTGTCACCGGGAGAGACCGAGGAGCAATTAATTGAATGACTTGCCGGTCTCAAGCAAGCGGAGTTGGATGTCAGATGGGTTGCAGTAACACCAAGAGGCATTTATGTACATGCATATTAAAACTCTATCTCTAACCTCGATTCTTCTAGTATACCTGTCGGGCATCAACCTGACGGGCCAATCGAATCACAATTCCCGGCACCTGAGCCATTCGGACCTGCGATGGGTGCCAGCCTCCCTTATGGCGACCATCACCATAGACTTTGATGACACGCCACTAGATCAGGCCTTACACATGCTCGCCATGAAGGGGGATTTAAAGCTGAGCTATAACCGGGATCAGCTACCCCTGGACAAGAGGATCTCGCTACAGCTGGAAAGTGTATCGGCAATGGAAGCTCTGCTGCGAGTGGCCGAGCTGACCGGTACAGAGGTGGTAATGACTAACGGGCAACATCTGGCTATAGTCCCAGCAATCCCGCGGCCCGGATCGGTGAGAGGACTAGTGATTGACATGGAGACAGGTGAGCCGCTTAAGGGCGCCAATGTGCTACTAGTCGGTACCTACCGGGGTGCGGCAGCGGATCAGGCGGGGCGCTTTGATATCAGGCACGTCCAGCCGGGAACATATACGGTACAAGCCATGATGATGGGCTACAAACCGCGGCAAATAACAGAGGTAGAGTATGATGGCTATTCCCCAGTGGACGTCACATTTGCACTGGAACCGACCGTTATTTCACTAAGTGAGATTGTCATCACTCCCGGGCATTTCTCCCTGATGGAGGATATCCCCACTACCAAGCATGCTCTCCGTGCGGAGGACATCCGCAGTTTCCCCCAGTTGGGTGAGGATATCTACCGGGCTGTGAACCGCTTGCCGGGGCTGGCCAATAACGACTTCGCCGCGGGTTTTTACATCCGCGGCGGGCGGCAAAACGAGGTCCTGGTACTGCTGGACGGCATGGAGCTGTACAATCCCTTCCATCTCAAGGTACAGGATGGATTCATGAGCTTCATTGACGTGGAGGCGATACGCGGGATCGAAATGATGACCGGCGCTTTCCCAGCTGAGTATGGTAACCGGCTCAGCGGAGTGTTTAATCTGAAAACGATCTCGCCGCAGCCAAATTCCCGGCGAACCTCATTGGCCATCAGCTTCCTGAACGCCCGTTTACTGACCGAAAACAGCTTTGCCAAAGGACGCGGCCGTTGGATGCTCCTGGCCCGGCGGGGCTATGTCGATCTGCTCCTCAAAGCGGCGGGTCAGGAAGTTGAGCCTCCTTTCTATTACGATATCCTCAGCAAAATCCAGTTCAACGTGAGCCCCCGACACAGCCTGTCAGCGCACATACTGATTGCTCATGACCGCTGGGAGGGGACAATGGATGCCTTGGTCGTCAATAACCGTAACGGCAACGGCTACGGCTGGTTGACGTGGTACAGTCAGTGGAGCAGTAGTCTGGACTCACGCACATTGATATCCTACGGAGGTTATGATGATCTGCTTGCCATGAACAGTGTTGCGGAAGATGAGTACGAGCCATCCCTGATTATTAATGATAGGAGGTATCTGCATTTCGTTGGCCTGAAGCAGGATTGGGCCTGGGAGTTATCGGATAACTACCTGTTGAAGTGGGGCTTCAATACCCGGAGGTTCGGCTCACATATCAACTATTATCATCGTGATTGGATTATTCTAGGCCAAATAGATACCTATTTTACCAGCGGTTATAATCTCGCCTCCAGGTATCGATTCAAGGATGGCACAGAACTCAATGGGTATCTTTCGCAACGAATTCGTCCGCTTGAATCCGTGGCGATCGAGATGGGCCTACGCTACGATAGCAATACCTGGACCCACGATAATCACTTAAGCCCCAGGATAAATCTGGCCTATAGCCTTTCTGATAATACAGAGATTCGCGTTGGCTGGGGCCATTATTACCAGACTCAGAGTCTCACCGAGGGTCTTGGTCTATACAGTGATCCCGAATTCTACGCGGCAGAGAGGGCAGAACATCGCGTTATCGGTATCGAGCATAACTTCCCCGGTGGCCTCCAGCTGCGGATGGAAGCGTATCAGAAAGTGCTGACCTCGCTGCGACCCCACTATATTACCTGGCAGGAGAGCACCCTCCGGCCCATCGCGATGGTGGATATTGATCGTCTCAAACTGGAGCCCGAAGGCGGTGAAGCCGTAGGCCTCGAGTTCTATATATGTCGTGAAACAGGCCATCACTTGAGCTACTGGTTGAGCTACAGTCTCTCCAGGGTACGTGAGAAGGTGGACGGACGCTGGATACCGCGGTACTACGATCAACGGCACACATTCTATGGCGACCTGTCCTGGAAGCCGAACCACAAGTGGCGTCTGAACGTGGCCTGGCAATATCATACCGGTTGGCCCTACACCGAGGCACAGATCGTGGATCTTCATGAAACATCACCAGGTTTCTGGAGCTGGCAGTGGAGCCCCGGTCCACTTTATGCCAAGCGGTTTCCCGATTATACACGCTTCGATTTCCGTGTTAATCGGATCTTCTATACCAAGTACGGAAAGGTAACCGGATTCCTTGAATTCAGGAACCTGCTGGATCAGTACAATCCGCGGAAATATTTGTACTATGGTAGCCCGACCCCTAAAGGTGATGGATCAGACGAAGTAGAGGTCGGAGTAACACAATATAAATCAGAAGAATGGCTGGGTTTGATGCCCTCCTTTGGGATTATCTGGGACTTTTAGAGATAATGGCGAGAAGACAATGAACGAGGGAAGCCGGGGTGATGGCAACTTGAATAGTCTGATCCTACTAATCTGTTCCTCCCTGGCCATTTTCCCCTGGCTTTCCCTCTCGCCGGGTCAGGCGGATAGTACTCTGATCCGGCTGGAACAACTCGGAGGACAGCAAGCCCCTGCAGCTTTGCTGAACAAGATCTTCCTAGAATCTGGAGCCATCACCTTTGGAGAAGCCCTGAGGCTGATCTCCAAGCATGGCAAGGTGGGGCTGAGCTACAATCACGACCACCTGCCATTGGAGGAGCTGGTATCATTGCCGCTGTCTGAAGTATCAGTGCTAGAAGCTCTGCTCCACGTCCTGGATCAGGGCGGGGCAGAGCTGATAATCACTGATAGAGGCGAGATGGTGGTCGTACCCCAGAGACAACCCAGGGGAGATAACCCAGGGGTGCATTAACCTCTGTAATAATAGTAATCGTGTAATCATGGATTATTGAATATGTATAAACAAATAATATACGCCGCCATAGCGGGATTCGTCACCGGGCTGCTATTGACAGGCTGTTCACCCGAGGTGCTCGACAGCGAATATCAGTCGGACTACCCGTTGGCGGAAGAGGAAGGCTTAAACGGGAAAGCGCTGGAGTGGCTGGTTAAGGATATTGAAACAGGCAAGTACGGGGAAGTACGAAGCCTGGTGGTCCGGCGTAATGAACGGACCGTGCTGGAGGAATACTTCAGGGGATACTCACAGGACGATCTGCAACCGCTCCATTCCATCACGAAAAGTGTATTGTCCGCCCTGTTCGGTATCGCCGTTGATCAGGGTTATATCGATTCTCTGGACAAGCCGATTCTGGATTATTTCGGGGAGTATGAAACCATCCAGAACGGGGACAGCTGGAAAGAGTCGATCACCCTCCGGCATCTGCTCAGTATGTCAGCAGGGCTCGAGTGGAACGAGCTGGCGGTGCCCTACAGCGACTACCGCAACGTGTTCAATTCCTGGCGCCGGGCGGATGATGAGATCAAGTTTGTGCTTGACCGGCCAGTGATCAGCGAGCCCGGCACGGCAGTGAACTACAATTCCGGTCTCAGTCAATTACTTTCCGTGATCTTTACCAAAGAAACCGGGCAATCCGCCAGCGATTTTGCCGCCACAAACCTGTTCAATCATCTGGGCATTACGGAATGGACCTGGTCGGCCTCGAACGATTCCATAAGCGACGGCTACACCGGCCTTCGTCTGCGATCAGCGGACCTGGCCAAATTCGGCCAGCTCTACCTGCAGCAGGGGTCCTGGGATGGAGTGCAAGTGATCCCCGAGGAGTGGGTGACCGTTTCCACCGACAGTCTAGGGATAATGAGTATCTGGACAAATTACGGCTATCAATGGTGGTGCTACTCCAGCAGAATGGCGGAGTCCGGCATGCTGGACAGTACGGGCATTTACTTTGGTGCCGGTTATGGCGGTCAGATTCTGTGGATTATCCCGTATTATGGCATGACAGCTCTGGTCACCGCCGCGAACAGCGATGATTTCACTCTGAGCGAAGCCATATTGTGGGAATATCTGCTGCGTATGATCCAGGAATAAGTCTACAGCTACGTTACCCCTGGCGTACAGCAAATCAATCCATCAAGATGCCTTTGTCCCGCAGAATGCGGGAGTGCAGCTGAAGCTGGGGTTCAGCGCACCCGGCGCATCAACCTGGTCTATTCCTCAAGGCGGAAGGGTGGATACTCGTCGGTCATGAGGGCGACATAGGCCAAGACACGAAAAGCCCAACGGTTGATGCCCACGACCAGCTTGAATATGTCCTTCAGGTATTTCCCGGCAAAGAGCAGTACAACCGCCACGATCAGCACCAGAATCCAGAGGAGACCGCTGTGTTGATGGTCGGTGTATCCCCCAGTATGAGATTCCCATCCGAGCATGAAAGCCAAGATAAGGTAATGGGGCAGGGCCAAGAGCCACTTCACCAGCACCATCCAGGGTGCGAGCCGCTCGGGATAGGCCACCTCCAGGGTTGCCGGATAGTCCTGTTCTTCCAGGCTGAAGGGCGGATACTGATCCGTTGCCAGCGCGCCATAGCCGTAGAACGACACTCGCCAAGTCCAGCGCATCACGCCCACATTGAACCTGAATAGCGACTCGGGATACCTGGCCGTGAAGATGATCGCCCAGAAAGCGATAAAAGTCACAAATATGAAAGCGATCCAGAGGAAGATGAGGACGATGAAGTGGGGGATCAGGAGCAGCCATTTCACCAACCAGAGGAGTCGGGAGGGCGTTTCCCGCAGTTCTCCCTTCAAGACCAGCGGGTAGGTTTTTTCTGCCATTTCAGCCTCCTATTCGAAGATGTTCCGGCTTTTCGTAGACGACCTATTCTACACACGATATCTGGACAAGATCAACAACATTAAGGGGAGATTCAGGATCGAGGTAAGCCACCCTAAAATTCCGCAAAACCCCACCAAAATTCCGCATTATACAGTTTTTTCCAGAAGAGGGGCCGGATAAAAAATGCAAAAGGCAAAGTGCAAAGTGCAAAAGGCAGATACGGTCCTGAGCAGTGCTGCCGGGATTATGTGGCGACAGTGTCAGCATAACGCCTGAATATAAGCAGGTAGAGGAGGCTTGTCGTTCGCCTGGTGCGCCTGGTGCGCGAGATTACCCCTCACCCTGGCCCTCCCCCCGCCTACTGCCCCACCACGCCCCGCTTACTGCGGGATTTCACTTTCTGCGGGATTAAGACTTTCAGCGGGACTTTCGGCCCCGCCTCTGGCGGGACTGTAGGCGGGACATGCCCTCGGGGAGAGGGAGAACGGCAGGCCACTGCCTATAGCGGGGTACAAATTTGACCAGTGGCGGCCAATGTTGGCCAATGATGAAGGAATCCAGCCTTCGAATCCCGATACCCCCACTTAAGATCTGATACAGCTTTTGGAAGGTGGGTCATATGTGATATCTGATTTACAGGAAAAGTCAATCACCCTCGGCAGTTGCCACCTTGGTCGAAGCGTAGAACATTTCCCCGATTTTCACAAATCCTAGCTTAAGAGACAGGCTTTTAGATGCAAGATTGGAGTGATCGCAGCCCCATGTGGGTGTCCTGTCGGTTCTCAGTATATAGTCGATCAACGCCAGGGAGCAGGCATATGAGATTCCCTGCCTGCGTTTTTCCTTAGCAGTCCAGACGCCAATGTCCGCAAACCGACCGGTTTGCGCTACGATCATGGCGAAAGCGTCCACGTCCCCTTGGCTCATGTGACCGTAGATCATTGTATCGGCAACCATCTCATCGATCTCCTTCCAGAACATGAAGAATTCCATGGCTTCATCCGGAAGTCTGGCCAGAGAAGGGATATCGTCAGAAATCAAGCGCCGGATGGGCAGGGGAGGAATCTTGGGAGATTTCCATCCTACCGGCAATCGATGGAAATCCCCTTTCTCTATCAGCTCAACGTTCAGGTTGGCCCTTACCAGCGGTTCCAGATGAGGTTTAGCGAAGAAATGCGCTGGTTGGTCATAGTCGCGTAGCCAGGCAGCAAGAGCGGCACTGTCAGGAATGCCGTCTATCCAGATTTCAGGGGGGCTGCCGTAGCTGCTGACCGCCAGCTGCAGCTCACCAGCTTCCATGGCGGAGTAGGCGCTACAACGGCCCGATTCCAGTAACCACAATGGATATACATTCTCCGGTATGTGTGGTATCCGGCGCAGTATGTCCCAATAATCAGCTGGATCAACTAAGCGCAATCGAGATAGTCAATTCGAGGATTCCGTTACTTCGTCTACAGCTCATCCCTGCAGTCCTCCATACCCTGCTGGACTAAACCGTCCCTAATTTAATAGAGATCTCAGCAAGTCATAAGGTGTTTCCCAGCTAATTGCTACTCGCTAACGGCAATCGCCTATTTCGCGCACCTCGCGCATCAGGCGAACCAGGCGCACCAAGGCGAACGACAAGGCCCCGCCTCCGGCGGGGTTCCCCCGCCTCCGGCGGGATACAATTAGACCGATGGTAACCTATCCTGACCAGTTTCACCCTCCAGCCTAGGCCACTTCCATGCATACCATACCGGTCACTATGTACAACGATAGTGAGGTCTGCCACAGGG
>CP070638.1:2115641-2186996 GCA_020354025.1 Fidelibacterota bacterium
GAAATCGGGGTTAGGGGTATAGGTCAGGTCAGGCAGGGTGCCGGAGAGGCTGCCGTTGTCCGGGCCGCTGACTACTTCGTAACTGAGCACGTCGCCCTCATCCACATCGGAGGCCGTCAGGGTGATGGCGACGCTCGCGTCCTCAGAGGTGGAGACTGACTGGTCAGCGGCTATCGGGGCATCGTTGACCGGGTTGACGGTGATGGCAACATCGGCGTTGGCCGAGCCGCCATTGCCATCGCTTATGGTGTAGGTGAAGCTGTCGCTGCCGTTGAAGTTCTCTTCGGGAGTATAGGTTACGGTGCCGTCGGAGTTGATTGCCGTTGATCCGTTGGAACCCTGAGTGGCGCTCTCTACTGACAGGGCGTCTCCGTCAGGATCGCTGTCGTTGGCCGCCACGTCTATAGTAACCGGCGTGTCCTCATCGGTGGTGGCGGCATCATTGACCGCTACCGGATTTTGATTGGCCTGGGCCGCCCTTACGCGAACCCTGACCTGGGCTCTATCTGTGCCCTTGCGTCCATCATCTGCCGTGTACTCAAAAGTGTCTTCGCCGATAAAATTGGGGGTGGCCCTATAGAGTAAAGTGCCGTCGTCTTGAATGTGTACTACGCCTCTGGCTCGACGGACGTTCCTGACCGTAAGCGGATCGCCGTCTGGATCGGAGTCGTTTGCCAGCACCGGAATGATGACGGTATTCCCCTGAACCACTGTGGCTGAATCATCTTGGGCTACAGGAGGATTATTTCGGCCCCCTCCCCTCTGAGCCCAGACGGGTTGTGCGCCCACCAGACCTGCCAGAAGTGCGAGCGTGATAGTATGCCGGAGTAACTTGTTCATCGTTTTATTAATCCCAAACACTGTTTGTTTCCTAATTATCTTCTTTCCAAAATCTTGCCGAATGGTAGCCTGGTTCTCGTTAATAAGCTGTGATAAATATCACAGAATTATTCGGTTTGTGATATTGATCACAGGCCAACAAGTTCCTATTTCAATACTCACTTAGCCACTGCCATTTTCACAAACTCGACCATTAGTACTTACGTTACTATACATCGGCGCTTACTCGATTGATTTGAGCAAAAGTCTTACCAAACGTGATATTGGTCACGTTCTCTGTCCGATTCCAACCTTTGGCGTGATAATAATCACAAATATATGTCACGCCAAGTAAATTTATGCCGTTCAGCAAAGGGCATCTCTGTGATCGTACAGTGCAACTTCAGGGTGGATAGTCAATGAGTGTATCCAAGCCCTGGAGAATGTTTGTGAGAACGTCACAATAATACAACTATATTGTTAATTAACAGGTAATTGCAACAATATTATTCCCCGTTCCGTCGGTGGTTGCGGCAAAATCGTATCTTCTCCGGATGTTATAATACAGACCCGTGACCATGAGAACCCGGGATAGGGCGACTCAAAATCCGGGTAAAGATTGCCCCTCGAGATTCGTTTTTTTTTCGGCTAGACGGTCATATATTACCCCCACTGCCAACTAACCAACAGGTGTTGTGAGATGGTACTCCAGAACCAGCGGATAAGGTTCGTCCTCGCAATGGATGCACTGCTCTTTTTCATGGGTGTAATTGGTACTTATCGCGTGGTGGTCAGAGCCGGCCTGCCAGCCGGACTTGACATGGACCAGGGTCAAGTGGTCGTCAGGGAGTTGCGCAACTCGGCGACGGACACTGACTTGCACCTGGGAGACACAATCCGTTCTATTAACGGACAGGCCGTATCTACAATCCGGGATGTTGAATTCCTTACCGATCACCTGACGATTGGGAGCAATCTCTCCCTGGAAGTTGAGAGGCAGGGGACCACTCGGATAATTGTGGTGCCCCTTTTAAGGTTCTATGGCCTAAGGTACCTGATAATCCACTGTTTGGTGGGTAGCCTGTACTTTTTCTTGGGCATCCTGGTACTGCTGAAAAAGCCTGGTGACCGGGCGGCGTCTGTCTTTCATTGGGCATCGGTAGCCGTAGGAGTCATGGTGATGACCACCTGGGCTAGTTACGCTATCAAGCCTGCGGGCCTGGGACAAGCCATGCAGGTGCTGGACCTGGCGGCTAACGCTGCGATCCCTGTTCTATTCGTACACCTCTGCTTCGTCTTCCCCCGGGAGAAGATGATAACAGTGCGGAAACTGTTACCGATATTGTACGCTATATCGGCTGTCTTCCTGATCTGGATGGCGATTATGTTTCTACGCGCCACCTTTCCGCCGACTGTGACAGGTTATCACGACTTCCTGGAAGTGTTTGATGGATTTCGCTGGTTCTTCTCTGTGTGTATTATCGTAGGGGTTGTGAATCTGCTTCATTCCTATTTCACCGCCATTGAAGAGCTGGAGCGCCGCAAGCTCCGGTGGGTCATTCTGGGGCTTTGGGCAGGACCGCTCGGTTTCATTTTCCTCTGGGCCATTCCATATATCATCCTTTCCCGCGCCCTGGTAGCGGCGGACATTATCGTGCTTATCTCCGCCGTGATACCTGTCACCTTCGCAATTTCCATCGTCCGTTATCACATCATGGACATCGACCTGATTTTCAACCGCAGTACCGTATACACCATCGTGTTGGGGGCCTTGTTGATGATATACGCGCTGGTAGTGGGAGTGGCGGCGGTGGTCATCGGCGCTTTCACCGTCAAAGCCTCGTTGATCGCGTCAGGTGTCGCCGCAACGGCGGTGGCGCTCCTCTTTGAACCGATACGGCGTGCGGTACAGCAGCTTGTGGATCAGACCTTTTTCCGGGTCAGGTATAATTATCGGGAGGCCCAACGGCAATTCGTCGAAGAGCTTACGCGTTGCGTGGATAGCCAGCAGCTAGCGGATCTCATTGTCAGCCGGACGAACAATCTGCTCCAGCTGGAGCAAATCGGATTTTTCAGCATGGAGGATCCTGACCGCGAGCCGGTCCTGCTTGCACACAGAAATGGCGACCGGCTACTGGCAGTAGAAGGGACGAAAGTGGTGAGACGGTTGCAGCCCCCGCTACGGCTTCCCCTCGCTCTGGATGATAGGCTTGAACCTGGCGTGCCTCACGACTCAGCTGACCTTGACCTATTCCATGATCGGGGAATCGCGCTTGTCTTTTCGGTGCCATCTGAGCGTTTTGAAACCCTGGCTCTGCTCGTCCTGGGAGCCAAGAAGTCGGGAGCACGGTTCAATATCGAAGATATGGATCTGCTCAGTTCCGTAGCCTCCCAGGCTGGTCAGGCCCTTGCACGTATCACCCTCCAGCAGAAGCTGGTACTGGAGCGGGAGGAGACACAGCGCTTGGAAGAACTGAATCGGCTTAAGTCCTACTTCGTTTCCAGTGTTTCCCACGAGCTGAAAACGCCCCTTACCTCCATCAGGTTATTTGCTGAATTGCTCCAGTCGCAGAAAAAGGTCACTCCAGAGCAGAAACAGGAGTACCTGGAAATTATCGGGGGCGAAAGCGAACGGTTAACCGCGCTAATCGAAAACGTCCTAGATTTCGCGAAAGTGGAACGGGGCGTTAAAGAGTACCGCTTTGCCGATGTCAAACTTAATGAGCTGGTGCAGAAGGTGTTGAAGTCTCTGCAATACCAGTTCAAAATTCAGCAGTTTCAGGTACAGGTTGACCTTTATCAGCAGGAGAATATCATTAGCGCCGACGCCGACGCGGTCACCGAATCCCTGACGAATCTGCTTTCCAACGCCATGAAGTTCTCCCGGGAGAAAAAACGGGTAACCGTAACGACCTTCTGTCGGGAAGGCTTCGCTGGCGTCGCTGTTGAGGATCAGGGAATCGGGATCTCCAAGGAAGACCGGGAGCATATTTTTGATCCATTTTACCGGGCACATGAAGGAACGACGCGGGAGCTGGCAGGGACCGGGCTGGGATTAGCCTTGGTCAAGCACATCATAGAGGCGCACCAGGGGAAAATCGAAGTGCGCAGCAAGCCTGGAAAAGGGAGCACATTCACCCTGCTGTTTCCATTGGAGGTGAACCATGAGGCGCATACTGATAGTTGAGGACGATCCGGCAATCCTGAAAGGACTGGAAGTCAGCCTTGGGGAGGAACACTACCGGATTCTATCAGCTATGGACGGGGAGGAGGGCTATCAGTTGGCCAGGGAGGAGAATGTCGACCTGATCATCCTGGATGTGATGCTGCCCCGTAAAAATGGCGATGAAATCTGCCGCGACCTGCGCGCCGGAGGAATCGAGACGCCGATTCTCATGTTGACCAGTAAAAAGGAGGAGACAGACAAGGTTCTGGGGCTGGAGCTGGGCGCCGACGACTACATGACCAAGCCGTTCAGCGTGCGCGAGCTGCAGGCGCGTATCCGGGCCCTGCTGCGGCGGCATAAGGGAGTCAGGAAGGACATTGACGATTGTACGTTCGGTGATGTGCACATTGATTTCAGGCGGCAGGAGGCCGATAAGGCAGGAATCCCGGTCAAATTGTCAGGGAAGGAGTATGAGGTCCTGAAATACCTGGTCCAGCACGAGAGGGAGGTAGTCACTCGGAACATGCTGCTGGACGAGGTCTGGGGCTACGAGGCCTATCCCGCTACCCGTACAGTGGATAACTACATCCTGTCCCTGCGAAAGAAGCTGGAGGATAATCCGTCCCAACCAAAGCACCTGCTCACAGCCCACGCCTCGGGATACAAGTTTGTGAAGGGGTAAATATCCAGATGGAAGGGGTATCCCGCTGTGTAGGGGCGAAACTCAATGCGTCCCTGCCAGATTAGTACCACTTTCCAGCTGGCCGTGAAGCGTCGATCATCGCGACCCATGCTTCATGTAGTTGTAACAAGTATGGCGCCGCTTTTCCACTGGAAAGATTTTGTAAGGGCGGGCAGGCTTGTAGAATAATCCCATTTATCTTTACAGGAAGAGGGTCTGTCAGGGTGGTTAGAGAGCGCAGTTATCGATCAGGCGCACGACACCGATGCTGGCAGCCACCAGCAGCCGGGCACCTTCCTCCGGGGCGGTGAGCGGCTCCAGGCTCGCACCATCAACCAGAGCCAGATAATCCACCTGGAAGCCCGCAGCTGCCAGGGTGCTGCGCTCCTCGCTCAGGGCAGCTGCGGCATCCTGGTCAGCACCGATGGCGGCCCTCAGGCGGTCCAAGGCCTGCTTGAGCCGGGGCGCACGGGCCCTTTCATCCGGAGATAGGAGGCTATTGCGGCTTGACAAGGCTAGGCCATCGGTTTCCCGGATAGTTGGGCCGCAGCGAATCGTCACCGGCAGGTTTAGATCGCCGACCATTGCCCGGATTACTTGGAGCTGTTGGTAGTCTTTCTCGCCGAAGTAGGCCACATCGGGTTGGACGATGTCCAATAGCTTGGACACCACCGAGCAGACTCCCTCAAAGTGCCCAGGTCGATGCTCTCCCTCCCACCGGGCCGCTACAGCGCCGGGATTGATGGTGATGGAGTAGCCCTTGGGATACATTACCTCGTCAGTGGGCAGGAAAACGCTATCCACCTCCAGACTCTCTAGTAGCATGCGATCCTTCTCCCAAGTGCGGGGGTAGCTGGCCAGGTCCTCAGGATCGTTGAACTGGGTGGGATTCACATACACCGATACAACCACCGTCCGGTTCTCCCGACCGGCCAGCCGCACAAGGGAGAGATGCCCCTCATGCAGATTACCCATGGTGGGCACGAAACCGAGGGGGCTGCGTAATTGGCTAGCCCGGAAATCACGAATCTCCTCGATATTACGTAGGATGTTCATCGAGAGACGAATGAACCCTCACGCACCTCCTGTACGAATCGGGCCAGCCCTTTGATGATGGTCCGGCCTGCTTCGGTGTAGCGTTTAGCGTGGCGTGGTTTGAAACCGGGTCGAAGGCCGAGCAGATCGTGGAATACCTGCACTTGGCCGTCACAGGCAGGACCGGCGCCGATACCGATGGTTGGCATTTCAAGTGTCCTGGTGATCTCCGCGGCCAGATTGTGGGGGATATTCTCGAGGACCAGGGCAAAAGCTCCGGCATCCTGGAGGGCCTGTGCGCTGGCCAGTAGCTTCCGTTGCTCCGCCGCTGTTTTGCCCCGCTTGCCGTAACCGCCGTAGAGATGAATGGATTGTGGTTGCAGTCCCAGGTGAGCCATGACCGGTATGCCCGCCGCAATCAGAGCCCGCACCTGGGGCGTGATCTCTTCTCCGCCCTCAAGTTTAACGGCATGGGCACGCCCCTCTTTCAGCGCTAGCCCGGCGGAACGCAGCGCATTTTCCGGCGAGACCTGGTAGGACATGAAAGGCAAGTCGGTGATGACAAACATATCCGGTGCCCCGCGCACCACTAGCTTAGTGTGATAAATCATCTCGTGGAGGGTAACCGACAGGGTGTTATCGCTCCCCTGGACTACCATACCCAGGGAGTCGCCGACCAGCAATGCATCCACGCCAGCGGCCTGGGCCAGGGCAGCCATAGTTGCATCGTAGGCGGTCACCAGCGCTAGGGGACGGCCCGACTCCTTGGCCTTTTGGAAAAGGGTTATAGTATTGCTCATGGCTCGTCACTGCTGATGGAAGTCACGGTGTTGCTCTCGTCGACAAAGACAACGGTCGGGGGATACTTAGGCTCTTCTGCTTCCTCAGCGGTCTGGAAGGTCATGATAGACACCAGATCGCCGACGTTAACCGTGTGGGCTGCCGCCCCGTTGATACAGACCTCGCCGGGCCGACCATGACCGCACACGGGGTAGGTCTCCAACCGGCTACCATAAATAATGTCGGCCACCAGGACCTTTTCATGGTCAAGGATACCCGCCGTCGCATCAGGACGGGATTAAGGGTGATGGGACCCACGTTGTTCGGATTGGCTTCGGTCACGGTGGCCCGGTGGATTTTGCTCTTGAGGATCGTAACCAGATTCATATGCTTGCTTTCATCGTCAATTGGATAATTTCCTACATTCTGACACGTAAATCCAGTTGGCATTATTCCCAGGTTCTGTGTCGCTACGTCCATCTATCATGTAAACAATCAGCCGTACTGGAGTACGCCCCAACGCTGGCCGGGAAACACGTCGGTACGGGAATCCCCCTCAGCGGTGGCTCCTCAATCCTCTGAAGTAGAATACCAGGCCTACAGCGATAAGTCCCACCGCGCCACCCACGACCTTAACGAAGAACCACAGAGGCGAAGTCGCTACCTCGGTTGGGAGGGTGGCCAGGACGATGGAGACGACGGTGGTAGCGAATCCACTGGCGGCTACGATAACCACTATTGGTGTACCCCCGGGGATGGTGAAAACCGGTCGCTTCGCCCCGATCCCCCGCCGTCGAACGGAAACCAGGGTCAGGAACAGATACAGGTAGGGGATGAAGTAAACGATGATGGTGGTGTCCACAAGCACCATATAGGCCTCCTCTACTGAGCTGCCCAGAGCACCCAGCAGTATGAATATGGAGGCCCCTACGCCCTGCACCAGCAGAGCCACATGGGGAGTGCCCCAGCGGTTGTGAACCCGCCCCAACCCCGAAGGCAGATAACGGTCTAGCCCTATCACGAATGGGATTCGCGCACTGCCCGCCAGCCAGGCGCTAAAGCCGCCCAGGCCGGCCAGGACGATCATGAAGCCGACAATGCGGAATAGCGGCAGCCCTAGCAGCTCACCGGCTTGGCCGATGGCTTCCACCACGCCGGTCACCAAGTCCACGCCCGAAGTGGAGAAGGTGGCCAGCACCGCTAGGGTACCCACAATATAAATGCCCGCAATGAGGGGGGCGGCGACGAGGATGGAGCGGGGGAGTGAGCGGGCTGGATCGCGTACTTCACCACCCATGATCACTGCCAGCTCCAGTCCTGCCAATGCAAAACAGAGGCTCGACCAGAGTCCCAGGCTGTTTCCGCTGAGATCCGGGACTAGGGCACCGGCGGTGAAGGGATTTTGCCCCACCCCCAGGTTCCAGGCGGCTACACCCAGGATAATCAGCAGGGCCACAACGATCCAATTGGCCAGGGCGCCGGTGTTCTGCACCCACCGGCCGGACCGCAGCCCAATGAGGTTCAATCCCGTTGCCAGCCAGAGAATAATCAGAGAAAAGGCCACCTGATAAAGGACGTTATCCGCCAGACCGGCGTATTGCTTTCCAAGGATGAACACCGCGTTGCCGGCTACGAAAATGATTAGCGACGGGAGGTAGATGAGGTTGCACACCCAGTAAGCCCAGCCGCAGATGAAGCCGTGGAGTGGACCGAACGCCTCACGGGTCCATACATATATGCCCCCTTCCTCCGGCAGGCGTGACGAGAGCTCCAGGACGGCCAGTCCCTGGGGAATGAAAAACAACAGAACAGCCAGCAGCCAGAGGATAATGGATGAGGGGCCGATGTTGGCGGCTGTGAGCAGCCAGCGCAGCCCTACGATAGCGACAACGTGAAGCAAGACCAGGTCACGGAGGCCCATAATCCGCGGAAGCTCAGGGCGCTGATTCATCTCGAATCCCAGGATTTCAGGAAAGTGTTCATAACGGCTTGTCTGCTAACCGAGAGGTATGAAGTGCGTCAGGGCATTGGCGTAATAATTCAGCAGCTGATCTTCCTCAGGTGCGGCACGATACAGGCTGCCCTCTTCCAGGACCAGGTGCCGCAGGGTCAGCATGCGCAACCCGACAGTAACAGCATAATCCCGGTCACTGCGGGGGATATACACGTGCGCGCCCTGATCCTCTAGCTGGCCGATCAGGTTCTGCACTCGAGCCTTGAGTTCCAGGTCTGAAAACGCTCTTCCAGGCCGTTCGGCAAATACATAGGCAACCAGCGACACGGGCAGCACCGGCATCACCTGGCCGACGGCCGCCATAAGGTCATTGGCCAGCAGTTGGAGGTTCGCAATGCCAGTTTTCTTGTCCCCGTTGAGTGAGTTAATCCGGTTAGTCCGCATGTATTCCCGCATGGAGATAGGCGCACCGAAATTGGCGGCGGCATAGCCGAAACGATACCACCCACCACGAGCCATGAGCCAGAAGTTATGAAAAATAAATCCCAATGAAGTCCTGACCGTAAATAAACGGGACTTCTTTTCGGCGTGGGGATCGCTGGCCAGCAGTAGGGTCCGATCTTCTATGACCCGGTCATAGTTGACGGCAACCGGGATGAATACCAGGTCACGCTCTCCCTCAGGGTCGAAACCCTCCAGTATGTATTTCAACAAGCCGATCTTGGGTTCACAAAATCTGCCGTCCATGCTCAATCTGCCCTCGGGGAATATCGCCTGTACCACCCCACCTTCAGTCGCCATCTGTACGTAGCGTGCCAGTACCCGGCGGTACAGTGGATTGCCCGAGTTGCGCCGCACGAAGAACGCCCCCATTGCACGGATGAGCTGCTGAACCGGCCAGATGCGTGCCCATTCCCCTACCGCGTAGCTCAGTGCCACACGATTCAAAGCTAGGTAGGACACCAGGATGTAGTCCATGTTGCTGCGGTGGTTCATCACAAATATCACGCTCGCATTTGGATCAACCCTGCCCAAGCTTTCCTCATCGGCGTAGCCGAGGCGAACGCGGTAAAGCAGCTGCGCAAGGGATTTGCTCAGCCAGCTGCCAAGCCGGAAATATATATAGGCGTTGAAGCCTGGTACGATCTCCCTGGCATACCGCTCCACCTTTTCCACGGCCACTTCGTTGGGAACTCCTTCCTTTTGGCAATACTCATCCACTGCCGCCATAACCCTGGGATCGTACGTTAGTCGGTCGATGAGCACCCTCCGTCTGGTGAGTTTGAAGGCTGGGAGCCGGAGGTCGAGTCGCTCGTTGAGCTCATCGATGACGATATTGACGCGCCGACGGAAAAACCACCGGGCGCTGGGCAGCAGCAGGCGATCCAGCAGGACCCAGAGGACGAAAGCCCCGCCAATGAGAACCAGCCAGAGTGGAAGAGTAATTGAATTGGTCACGGTACCGTCGTGAATATCAGTGCTCTGCCACGGTTTTAAAGGCGCCATGCTCCAGGAAATGAATCACCTGCTCGATTACCGTTTCGCGGGTCATAATGAAGGTATGGCTGTAGGGGACTACGAGAAAATCGGCCATACCGGCCACCTTGGTTCGCTCTACTGATACGACACCGTCGTCTGGGCCGGGTATCAGCCCGGAGGCTGCGGGATTCAGACTTTGGCTGCCGGCGATCACGCCCAGCTCGAAATCAACCGGCCCCAGCTTCGCCGGTAGGCCGTCCGCTCCGGTACCCATCTGCAAGCCCGCCGGCCAGTTAAAAACCTTTAAAAAGTAATTACTCCCCCACTGATCCACCAGCTCTGTTCCCTGATTGGGCGGGCTGAGCATTACCACCCGTCCCAGCTCGGCCAAGTCATGATGCTTGAGGTAGTAGCGGACAACGATGCCGCCGATGGAATGGGTAACGAAATGAATCTTTGCCCCGGGGGACTGGCAGCAGCTGGCAATGACCGGACCGAGACTCTCCTCCACCAGACTTTCAATGGATTGCTTTGTGGAGCGGTAGCCCACATTGATTACGTTGTAGCCACGGCTAGTGAGCCTTCTTTCCAGTTGGCCCATCGAGCGCCTGGAACGCAGCAGCCCGTGAAGCAGGATCACATACTCGACGGTGGCCGGTTCGTCAACCGATCCAGCAGGTTCTATGACATGGTTTTGGGTCGGGATGAGCAGGAGCAAAGCAAGCTGTGTGCACACCAGTTTCATTGAAAAAACGAACGCATCATCAAGGCGCGCCACTCGGATCCCAGTCAAACCGGCAATCCTTATTAAGGGAATCGAGCAGGGCTAGGTCCTCATGAGTGATCTCAAAATCGAACACGTCCGCGTTTTCATAAATCCTTCGCTTGTTTGCTGATTTTGGTATCACCACTATCTCATGCTCCAGCGACCAGCGGATCATGATCTGGGCGGAAGTCTTGCCATACCTGGCCGCTATGGAGGTGATAGCGGGATGGTTGAGCTTCTTGCCGCGGGTTAGCGGGCTGTAGGCTTCCAGTTGTATCCCATGGGACCGGCAAAAATCGAGCAGGTCTTTCTGGTAGAGGAAAGGGCTGAACTCAACCTGGTTCACTGCTGGTACAACCGGAGAATCGGCTAGCAGTTCTTCCAGGTGCCGGATAGTATAATTGCTCACTCCGATGGCTCGGCATTTCCCGTCCTTCTGGAGTGCAATCATTGCTTCCCAGGTCTCGTTCCTGAGATTTTCCACCGGCCAATGGATGAGATATAGATCAATATAGGGGAGATTCAATTCTCTCAGGCTTTCCTCGCAGGCTGTGATCGTCCGGTTGTAGCCGTGGTCGCTGTTCCATAACTTGGTCGTTATGAAGATTTCCTCTCTTGGTATGCGGCTGTTTCTGACCGCCCTGCCCACCTCCCGCTCGTTGCCGTAGAGACTGGCAGTGTCTATATGCCGGTAGCCGGCTTCGAAAGCGTATTGTACGGCGTTTTCAGTCCCGGATCCCGGCCCGGCAAGGTACACTCCCAATCCTAGATAAGGCATCTCAATGCCGTTATTCAACCGGGCGGCACTGGTCAAGGTTTTTTTCATTGATTCGGGCCGTTATGCATTGCCGGTATAAAACGTTTCAGCGAGGTTGCGATGTTAATCCTCATGGGATTGGACAGATTGTCGCAGCCGCTTAATCTCGCCTCTACGGCGTTTGGCCTCCAACCGCTGCCGTTTTGATGTCGGCGTCGGGCTTGTTTTCCGGCGGGACTTGGGCCTTTCAGCCGCCTTACGGATCAAGGCCACTAGTCGATCGACGGCATCCTGGCGGTTGCGGGCCTGTGTACGGAACCGCCGGGCTTCGATGATCAATACACCCTCTTCGGTCATCCGCCGGCCGGCCAGGCGAGCTAGACGCTGGCGGACGTCGTCGGGCAGGGAAGGGGAGTGAACTGCGTCGAACCGGAGCTGAACGGCTGTGGCGACCTTATTGACATTCTGCCCGCCCGGTCCCGAGGAGCGGATAAATTCCTCCTGGATTTCGCCCTCATCAATGGCTATGGTGGAGGTGATCTGAATCATGCCGTTAGTTTACCCTCTAACAGCGTACCACTCAAGTTTCATTCCGTTGACGAGATCTAATAGGTCAGTGCACAGATGTATGGGGTGATTTGGCCTTACTATGGTCTTACGAAAATCATGAAGTGCTGTTGGGGAAGGATATCCCTGGTCTCATGCCACCTTAGCCCTACCGCTGCCATTTCCCGGCGTGCCTGAGCCTCAGTCATCTTGTGCAGTGGATATCGTCTGACGTTGGGATCCTCGCCCCGGAATTCGACGAGTACCACCATCCCTCCTGGCTTAAGCGCCATGACGATGGCCTCCATCATCTCCCGGGGATGGGAAAACTCGTGGTAGGCGTCTACCATCAATACCAGGTCCACCCCGGCCTCGGGCAGGTTGGGATCGATGATGGACCCCAGCACCGGCACCACGTTCTGTATTCCTTCCTCCTCTATTCGCTGGCTAATTACGGCTAGCATTTCCGGCTGGATATCCACTGCCAGACATTTACCCAGGGGCACGAGCGGACTGATCCGGAAAGTTAAGAAACCGATCCCAGCTCCGATATCAGCCACCACGTCCGTTGGTTCAAGGGGCAGGTTCTTGATTAGCAGGTCCGGCTGCTCCTCTGCCTGGCGGGCGGGGCGCTCCAACCATGCGGCACTCCGGTGGTTCATGACGCCCGAGATTTCCCGGCTCATATAGACTTTCCCGGTCCCGCTCTGGCTCGGCTGGCGGTAGGTATAGACCTGGGAAGTATCGGGGACGGCTGCGGGAGGCCAGTGGGAGAGTGGCGTCCCCGCCGATGCCGCCTGAAGCAGGAGCAGCGGCAGAAGAATAAAACGGGTGGTGCATCGCATGTATGTCAGAGGCCGCTGGTATTTATTAACCGGTTTGGGTGGAGAGCTGGTGAGCGGAGAGACAGCACGACAGGCGAACATGCCCGTCAAAGGGCTCGTTTGCGGGATTCCGCCTCCCATATCGAGATATGCCGCGGATTAGAGCAGGGAAGAAGGGCTGTTAGATTCTTTCCTGAATGTATTTATTGGTTCTGAGCAGCTCACCGGAGTGGCGCTCAACCATCATGCTTACCTGCCCGGTAATTTCTTCCAACAGGTCATCACCGCGCTCCATGTACTCCCTGAGAAAATCGTTCCGCGATGACAATCCCCTGATATACCGCCAACCAGGCCATTTTTCATTGCTGCGCGTAAATCCGTCTTCCTTCAGCTGGGATTGGAGGTTACTGATCAGATTCCCCGCTGCGGCTATGCCCGGCACTTCGGTCCACGTTACGCCTCCATACAATGGCAGGTAGGTAGGTCCCGCATGCTGCTCAACTCTGAACATCAGGTAGAATTGTGGCGTTCGATCGGGGGGCAGAATGCTCAGACCGAAATAGCCCCTGGCAACGTTGTTTTCACCACCGAAGTCATCTAGCTCCACGCTCCATCCTTCTTCGAGCAGCCGCCCTTCTACATTCACGCGCAGCTTCTCCCAGAGCTGGCGATGCAGCTGGTCCTTGGCCTTCTCAAAATGTTTTTCAATATCCAGAGCAAGGAGGAAGTTCTCCTTCTCCAGAAGGAAGCTGGTTATTTCATCTTCGTAGGCATCCATGGTCTTTCCTCCTTCAGACATTTTGGATTATTTCAAGGTATTGAAGAACGGTCCCGTGTAGTTGGATTGCACTGATTTCCGGCAGGGCAGCCTTCAACGTCCCGGCAACCTGCCCGTGGTAGGAAGCCGTATAGTAGGTGGCGGGATCAGCAGTCTCGGATACTTCACCCGTGGGTGTCAGATATACTAATGCCTGCCATTCATAGCGCTCGCGGTTGTTGTGCATCCACCTGGCGTAGCGATCAAGCTGATCGTCCTGCTCACCATCGAAAAGCCTGTTCCTCACCGCTATTAGATAGCTCAACGTCGGGCAGGATACAACGATATCCAGTGTCCCTTCACCGATATACTTGTGGGGTTCGACGAACCAGGTATGCTGCTCAATACTCTCTTCTGGCGGTGGAAAGCTGCTGTGACTGCTTATCATGGCATCAATGAAGGCGCGCAGGAACAGATGCTTCTGCCCGTGGGCACCCCTGGGATTAAGCAGTTCAGCGAGAAAGGCTGTGTGAACCTCGTCGGTTTTCGCTTCCAGGTGGAGAATCCTGAATATATTGAATGAGGCTGCCTGCAGCCGATTCTGCTCTTCAGCATTGTTCAGCATGTCCTGCATCAGTTGTCGGAGGTTGCTGAAGGCCTGCTTGAAGTTTTCCACGTTCCGCCAGGCCTGTGCATCCTTAAGGTTCTGGTAACGCTGAAGAAATCGCGCTATCGGCTCCACGTTCTCAACTTCCCCGCCCCTTGGCAGGGGAGAAAAGATCCCCGGTCCCAGTACGGATTCAGAGTTCATCCTTAATCACCAATGGTTGCCTCCGTCGCGGGTATCCCGGGCCGGCATCCGGGAATCGCTGGAGTGGTTATAGGTCTGTGATCAGTGAATGTTGAAGTACGGTAGTGGGAGCTCATATCTCCTAGGCGACGCTCTGTCAAGGGGACTTCCTGCCGGTGGTTGGTGCTGCCCCCCGGTCGTTTATGATTTGTGCGTTCTCTGGTCAATCGCAATATATGAGGTATGACGATACTACTATGAATATAACACTAATGCGAACGGTTCCAATGTATCCTGTCTGTGATAACTTTTCAAGTCCTTATTTATTAGAGTGTGATTGGTACGGTTTCTTACACGACGTATACCGTCTTGACGTTTACAAACTCCCTTATCCCGTAGCTGGACAGCTCGCGTCCGTAGCCGCTTTCCTTGATGCCCCCGAAAGGCAGGCGCGGATCTGACTTCACAAAGGCGTTCACGAAGCAGCAGCCCGCCTCCAACTCGGTGGCGGCGATCCGCTCTCCCCTCTCCACGTCTCGGGTGAAGACGGCCGCCCCCAGGCCAAAAAGGGTATCGTTGGCTACTCGGATGGCTTCCTTCTCATCCTTCACCGGAATAATGGCCGCAACCGGTCCGAACAGCTCCTCTTCGTATGCGGGCATTCCTTTCGTCACGCCGGTGAGAACCGTGGGGGGGTAATAGGCTCCTTTGCTTTCGGGGATCCGGCCGCCGAGCAGACAGGTGGCGCCTTGCTCAATGCTGTCCTGGACCTGCTGGTGGAGCTCATTCCGCAGATCATGGCGGGCCTGGGGGCCAACGATGGTGTCCTCTTCCAGCGGGTCACCCATCTTCCGGGCGCACATCTGCTCTACAAAGAGCGCCTCGAACCGCTCCCTGAGTGGCTCTACTACCACGAACCGCTTGGCGGCAATGCACGTCTGCCCCGAATTGATCAAGCGGCTGGTGACACAAGTCGTTATGGTGGCTTCTAGGTCGGCGTCTTCCAGTATCACGTAAGGATCACTGCCGCCCAATTCCAGGACGGTTTTTTTTGCCACTGCCCCCGCCTTGGCGGCAACCGCTTTGCCAGCCGGTACGCTGCCGGTGAGAGTCACGGCTCTGATCAGCGAATGCTCAATGAGCTCCGCCACCCGGCTACTTCCCACCAGCAGGGTCCTGAAAATACCCGTCGGAAAACCGGCCTTGTGAAAAATATCCTCGATGGCCAAGGCGCATCCGGGGACGTTGGAAGAGTGCTTCATCACAATCGTGTTACCCGCCATAACTGCCGGGGCGGCGAACCGGAATAGCTGCCAGAAGGGAAAATTCCAGGGCATGACCGCCAGCACTACTCCCAGCGGTTGGAA
This sequence comes from Fidelibacterota bacterium, assembly GCA_020354025.1. GTDB lineage: Bacteria > Fidelibacterota > Marinisomatia > SCGC-AAA003-L08 > TS1B11. Next base: position 2,131,364 of record CP070638.1, read on the forward strand.
GGTGACGTAGCTCTTGCTGGCATCAGTCTCCACGACCTCCGGCTGTAAAAAGACCGCGGCATTGTCGGCGTAGTAGTCGCATACCCAGGCGCATTTCTCTACTTCCGCCCGGCTTTCGGTGATGGGCTTCCCCATCTCGCGGGTAGCCAGAAGGGCGTACTCCTCCCGATTGTCTCTTAGGACCCCGGCAATATTTTTCACTAGCGGCGCTCGCTCGGTAAGGGCGGTATGGCGCCAGCTGTGGAAGGCCTCGTCTACTCCCTTGATGATGTCATGGATTTCTGCCGGCGTATTCTCCCGGTAGGTTTTGATCGTCTCACCCGTGGCGGGATTGACGGCTTCAATTGTCATAATGATTTCCCTCAGACATTTTTCAATGGTGGTTGTACAGTCATAGCTGGATAGAAGCCCGCTAGCGGTGGGGCTGGATTGCGACTGAACATTGACAATCGCCTATTGCCACCCGGCCGCATCCACCAAGTGGGGATCGTACCGGGCAGACTTTCCCCGCTGCTGCTACGGCACCTCCACCCAGCTGCTGGGTGTCTCCAGCAGACGGATATGGGTCACGGAGAGGGGCCGGTCCAACTCGCGATTCAGCTCTTTCTGGAGAACTTCTCGGAGGTGGATTGCCAGGTTCTCGGCGGTGGTGTTGAAATCCACCACGTAGTGTCGCTGGTTTTCACGCTGAAGGAAGTCCAGGAGGGCTGTGTCTGATTCGCAGACGATGGTGGTGTGATCAAGGTGCTCCTTGATCCAGCCCAGGCAGGTGCGCTTGATGTCGGCGAAGTCCACTGCCATGCCCACGGCGTCCATCTCTCCCGTCACCGTCACCTCCACCTCGTACTCATGACCGTGCAGAGAGGCACAGGGGCCTTTGTAACCGTGGATTAGGCGATGGGCCATGCTCCACCGGAAGCGCTTAACCACCCGCATGCTGGTCATACGTTTAATGCCTTTCCCTTTCTGGTATGAAATAATTTTCGGCATGACAATCAAGTCCCGGTATGTCTCAGATAGACAACGATTCCAGTCCTTCCTTGATAAAGGCCAGCCCGAAATAGGCCGCCAGTATAACTACGATGAAAACGGTGATGACCATCATCCGGAAACAGACTATAAAGACACTCGGTATAGACAGAAGGGTGTAAGCCTTCTGATCGGTGCGTGTAAGGATGGTCTGTTCGCTCTGGAGGATATGAAATAGCAGTTGAGAACTCAGATCAGTCATCAAGACCGAATTTATCCATCACTTTTGTGAGTTGCAAAGGACGTTGAAAGCATGCAACTTCTTGTATTATTTAGTGAGAGTACGAGGAAGTAAGGAGACAAGTATTGTCCAGTGAGACGCGCTCACCTGAGGGACATTATCAGCGATTACGTGATCGATTCCTGGCTAATGGTCTGGATGGCTTCCTGGATTACGAGGTCGTTGAGCTGCTGCTGAAGTTGGCTGATCCCCGCCCGGATCATAAGCCCACCGCCAAAGCCCTCATGACTAGGTTCAAGTCCTTGGGGGGCATTCTGGAAGCGCCCCCGAGCCTGCTTAAAGCGGTCAAGGGCGTGGGGGACAAGAATATCTTCGGCCTCAGGCTGATCCAGGCCGTGGCTCGCCGCTACCTGAAGGAGGGGGTGACCGACAAAGAATATATCCAGTCGGCCGAACAGGTGCTGGCCTACCTCATTCACTACCTGAAGAATCGCAACCGGGAGCTGTTCCTGATCATACTGCTCAACGGCCGCAACCAGATTATCGACATCGTGACCATCTTTGAGGGAAGTCTCACCACTAGCGCGGTCTATCCTAGAGAGGTCGTTAAGCTGATTCTGGAGCGGGATGCGGCGGCGGTTATCTTTGTACACAACCACCCCTCGGGCAACCTCTCGCCCAGCCAGGACGACCACCGCATTACCAAGCGGCTCAAGCAGGCCTGCCAAAGCATTGACGTGCAGGTGCACGATCATCTTATCGTCGGTGGCAACGACTACTTCTCCTTCAACGATCACGGCCTGCTGTAACCAGGCAATAGGTCTATTCCCATGCGTAGTCGCACGCCATTGAAGATACTCTCCCAATTGATGGTGCAGCAGCCCCAGTTGATCTGGCTAATTATACGAAACCTGGTTCGTAAACACTTAACAGTGGAATTCGACTACCACTTTAGGAAAGGATTCAGCAAAAATCCACGCCAGATTTCTTTAAAGATCACGAACCGCTGTAACCTGCGCTGCGAGATGTGCGCCCAGTGGGGCGAAGCTGGATATAACTTTAACCGCCCCAAGGAAGAAATCGATGAGGCGGTCCCTCTCGAAATCTACCAGAGAATGGTGGACGAAGTTGCGCCTGACAGGCCAATTTTTTATATCTGGGGCGGGGAGCCGTTCCTCTATCCCGATCTACTGCCTTTGCTGGCATATCTTAAGGAGAGAAATCTTACTACCACGGTGGTGACCAATGGTCTCCATCTCTCCAACCATGCCGCGAAGCTCGTGGCTATGCAGCTCGACGGTCTACTAGTATCCATCGACGGGCCGGAAAAGACCCACAACCGTATCCGCGGCTGGGACCAAAGCTATAGCCACCTCCTGGAAGGGCTGTCACGAATAAGGGAGGAACGGCACAAAGCCCGGTCAGTACTGCCCTATATCGCGGTACTTATCACAGTCTCCCGCCACAATATGGATCAGCTGGTGGAGTCCTTTCAGGCGGCTGCCGAGGCCGGGGCGGATGTAGTGATCTGCTACTATTCCTGGTTTACTAATCCCGAGATCGGCCGCCATCACGTGGCCGTTATGCAAAAACATTTCAACCTCACCCCCAGTACCTGGGAGGGCTACCTGCTTCCCTATGATCAGATCGATGGACACCTGGTAGCCCAACAGGTTCGCCAGATCAAACAGCGCCGCTGGCCTTTCCCATACATATTTCTGCCCAGGCTGAAAATCCGCGAGATCCCCCGCTACTATGAGGAGCCTGCAGAGACTTTTCGCTATCGCCGCTGTGCAGCGCCATGGCTGGTCACCGAAATTATGCCCAATGGTGATGTGGCCACCTGCCGGGATTATCCCGACTATTGCACCGGCAATATCGCCCAGGACAACCTGCTTTCAATCTGGAATAACGAACACTCTCGCCACTTCCGCACGACCCTGAAAGGACTGGAAAAACTGCCCATGTGTGCCCGCTGCTGCGGCTTGATGGGTTACTGATATCCGCCTGGCTGACCTGCTCCCGCTCGCTACTGCTTAAGCACCGGGAGCCCCTGGACCCCTTAAATTTTAATGAATATCTTTCGTTTGTATAACCAATAGCAGATATACCACAACAGTCCCCAAACAACCAGGCCGTTGATAACATTTGCAGATAACTCACCCGTCCATGAAAATAAGCTGGTTGTAAACGGCTTCACAATTCTATGGAGCAAATCGCTGCCTCCGGTGTTTGTGAAGAGGTAGATGAATATGGAATTCATGCCGACTATTGCGAAAAATCGCGACCAGTTCTGAACTTTTTTCACGTCAATCAACCAGTAGGAAAAAACCAGCGCAAGCAGACACCAGCCGCCGCTGACGATCACAAAGGAACTGGTGCATATGCGTTTGATTATTGGCGAAATGGGATTTAGCGCATAACCGGCTACTACCCCGATCAATCCGGCAACAGCCAATATCTTGATTTTTTGATCTGGCGTTCGAGGACTCATGAGCAGCTGACCCGCCAGTACGCCCCACATGGTGTGTGCCGTCGTTGGCACGGCATTGAAAGAGACCCAATGGCCTTTTGATAGCTCACCCGAAAGAAATAGATCAACGTATGATCCAAAGTTATGATCAGGTACAAAAGGCTGATTAAAACCCGCGACGGGGAAATAACGATAGACAAGTTCGGTAATCAGGAGTAAAGAGAAGGTAAAAACGAGCTGCGCTTGAAAGGATCGCCTCATCATGAGGAAGGCGACTAAATAAGTAAAAGAAAGTTGAGCCAGTACATTTTGAAATCGAAACGTGATTCTGCCGGGGCCAATACAGTAGAGCATCCAGCCGAAGAGCAGCAACAGGAAAGAACGCACAATGGCATGGCGGAGTATTTGAGAATATCTGTCCCCACGATTCAGCCGTTTAGCTAATGAAAATGGCAGGGCTACACCTACGATGAACATGAAAAACGGCTGGATTAAGTCCCAGAAGCGTAAACCGTTCCAGGGGTGGTGGTGAAATTGGTTGCCAATGGCGCTGATAACGGTCCCTTTAAGGGCTGGATCAACCATATGAGAAAACAGGCTCGTTCCTTCTGCTATCAACAGAAACATGGTTATCCCCCGAAAGAAATCCAGGGACAGCAACCGACCTTCAGTAGTTAAGGAATAATCAGTACTCTTTGCCATTTTTCATTTTCCCCAGTATTAAAAGTGTGATACCCGGCACTGCGGCTAACACCGGAAATTACAGCTTTGTTTACCTTGGAACATTGCCGGGAACGTTCTCCCTCCACGCGAGGAATCAGGCCTATGCAGGTTATGGAGCATCTCCCATTGGTCTGGCCTTTGACGGACCTGTTTGCAGCGCAGCGTGGATGAATGGTACTCCGTCGAAAGCGGGGTTCAGTTCAGGTACCTTCCATCGTGAGATAACATACATTCCGGTGGTACAAATGCTATGATCATGTACCTGGATGAAATAAATGTCGGACGCATTTTGTTATTGACCGAATGCTCCATGGGGGATAATATCGCCGCTGCACGTCTTGAAAAGGAAAAGCTTTGATTATAAGGTGTACGCTGTCTACACATAGCGGAGATCAGGTTGACAGATACCCTGAAAGCCATGCAAAATCATCAATATGTCGTTGAATTACCGAAAGATATTCGTTACTGCACACCACAAGCTGTGGAACGGATGATTGCCATCGGATAGCATGGAGGAGTGCACCATATCCGATGTCCTCATCATCGGCAGTGGGATTGCCGGTGGTACGACGGCGCTGCAATTAGCGGATGCCGGTGTAACTGTTACCCTGGTCACTCGCGCCACTGCTCCAGAAGAGTCCAATACCTATTATGCCCAGGGGGGGATTATTTACCGCGGGGAGAATGATTCGCCGGAATGCTTGGTTAGGGATCTAATTGAAGCCGGAGTAAAGTATAACAATCCACAGGCAGTTCAGCGAATTGCTGAGGACGGGCCAAAGCTGGTTAAAAAAATCCTGATTGATAAACTGCAGGTACCTTTCGATAGAAATGAAAATGGGGATCTTTCTCTTATTGGGGAGGGTGCGCATTCGTCCAAACGCATCATCCATTCGGCCGATACTACTGGGAAAGCAATTGAAATCGCCCTGCTGAATGCCCTGAAATCCCATCCCAAGGTAAAATTTTTAACCCGGCACACGGCGATCGATCTCCTGACTCCCTCTCATCACAGTATCGATCCCTTACAGATCTATGAGCCACAATCCTGTGTGGGTGCGTATATACTCAATCAGCAAACTGGTGAGGTAATCCGTTGTCTAGCCAAAAATACCGTCTTGGCCACGGGAGGATTGGGTGAAATATTTCTCATCACCAGCAATCCTGAAGGCTCCCGGGGAGATGGTTTGGCTATGGCTTACCGAGCCGGTGCCAGAGTGATTAATTGTGAATTTATCCAATTTCACCCGACCACGTTTTACCATCGTCATGTCCCTAATTTCCTTATCAGTGAGGCAGTCCGGGGAGCCGGTGCCCGGTTGGTGGACGCCGATGGGAAGCCGTTTATGACCAGATTCAGTCCGGACTGGAAAGACTTAGCTCCCCGGGACATCGTTGCCCGGAGCATCCATATGATCATGCTGGAGAAGGGTCTCACCAATGTGTACCTGGATCTGGCTTCCTATATGCCGGCAATAAAGATCAAGGAACAGTTCCCTACGATTTATCGCCAATTAAAAGAGTATGGTGTCGATATGACGGCTGACCTGGTGCCGGTGGTTCCGGCTGCCCACTATTTCTGTGGCGGGGTTTGGGTTGATGAATGGGGAGCCACTACAATCTCCAATTTATACGCCGCGGGGGAAGTAGCCTGTACCGGTGTTCACGGAGCCAATCGGCTGGGCAGTGCTTCCTTGTTGGAGGGCTTGGTCTGGGGACACCGGGCAGCCCACCACATTGCGGAAAGATCGCCGAAGCAAAACCTCGTCGATGAACAGTCGATCCCGGATTGGCAGTCTGTCGGGGATGATCTACCGGATCTCGCGCTGATACAACAGGATATGAGTTCCATTCAACATATAATGTGGAACTATGTCGGACTTATCCGTAGCGCTCATAGATTGGAGAGAGCCTGGAATGAGCTTCGAAACCTTGAGTTTCAAATTGAGCAATTTTATCGGGCCACCAGGATCACCGATGGATTGATTGGTTTACGAAATGCCGTTAGATCGGCACTGATCGTTACGAACGCGGCCTGGACCAATAAACGAAGTATCGGCTGTCATTTCCTCGAATAATTACTGCCGGTATCAACGTTCGACTCCCCGCATCCTGCGGGACGGGCAGATCACTACTCTCCCGTCGTTAAGTACCCTCCCCTGATGATTGTGTACCGGCTAAGGTCGGGTAGACCGGTCCGGCGGATCGAAAATAATTCCGGCCGGCTCTTGCGTCTGCCCGCTGCCCGCTGTTACTGATACAGACTCTGGTATCGGTCTCGGACTCGGTCAGGTAGCAGTTTGAGGGCGTTGGCGTAGTAGATTTTTCTGAGCACTCCATCAGGCAGGAAGACGCCGTAGATCATCCACCGGCCCTGGAGCCCCGCCCCCAAAGGCCCGCGCATTTGGGCCGGGTGGTTGAAGTACTCGTCATCGGTTTCCAGGAAGCGCCAGTGGGGGATCCAGAAATCGGCCTCTCGGGTCGGGTTACCGTCGGTGCCGAAAAGGATCCGGTCCTGGTACTTGAGGAAAAACCGCCGGGCGGTGTAAGGCTGGCGTCCCAGCTCTTGCAGACGGGCGTTCATATCCACGTAGAGGTTGGGATAGGTGTCCAGCAAACGGCTGACCTCCGCCAGGTCCCAACCCCGGCTGGTGACGTGGGCGCCGATGAAGATTGTGTTAGGATGGCGCGCATAGAGCCGCTCCTGTGCCGCCAGCAGCTCGGTGTAGTGGGGCAGATCGCTGCCATAATAGTTGCCGTCGGGGCTGCTGCGCCACATGCCGGCTTCGTAGCGCTCGTTGTTGGGGCCGATAGGCTGCCAGCGGGCTGGCGGATCGGCGGTGTGGATCATCACCGGTAGGCCGGACCGGGCACAGGTTTCCCAGATCCGGTCCAACCGGGGATCGTCAGGCATCACGTAGCGCCCGTCGGCATATTTAAGGGACATCCCCAGATTCTTGCTGATCTTCAAAGCGGCCGCCCCGACCCGGTAACTCTCAGCCAGGTCAGCCGCCGCCCGCTCCGGCCAGTCCGGATCGTCAATCCCCTCCCAGTCAACCCGGGCGAAATTGATAAGGCGACCGTTGGAGGAAGCGGCGTTGCGCATCGCAGTCTCCAGGCGCTCGCCAAAGTAACCGTCCATGTTGGCGATCATGGCGACGCCCAACTCGTCCATGAGCGCCAGCTGCTTTTCGGCATCTGCCCAATCCCGGCCATGAAAATGGATATCGACAGCGGGATACTTGGCCTTCTTAATATCAGTCCGTGTTACCTTGAGGACCGATTCGGGAATGGGATACTGTTCCGGCGTCGGTTTGAAATCGGCATAAACATCCCTCGCAGGCTTTTCCTTGCCCGCGCCCGTGTCCCTGGGGACCTGGCCCTCATCTTTCGAAGGACCGCAACCGGCCGTCAGCAGTAAAACGATTAAAAAGATATAACGTGACATGTCCGCCTCCTCAGCTGGTAGGTCAATACCGGTGATCTGACTATCACAGTCTAGCCATTTATTGTACTACGATTCACAGCATCATGCAAGGGGTAAAGCGCCCCGGTCTTCCGGCGGAAGAGGCGGCTTTGTGCCTGCAGTGCTGTTCCGGCTGCCGGATCGAACGGCTCCAGCACAACCCTGGCGAGCCGGGGACTATGGGCTCCCCAGGGCGCGCTCGCCCCGATGGAACGAGATACCAGATCCCCACAGCAGCGATTCCCCTTGATATAAAGAACTGGTATCCAACCGGCAGTCCTTCGTATTTTATACCTGCCTTTAAACCAACATAATCCATATTATTCTGCTTCTCTCGGCCCGGCAGAGTGGGGCATCTTTATTTTTTAAGGAGAGTGAAACATGAACCAGCTCCGACACCTGACTATACCTCTATTAGCCAGCCTGTTATCATCTACCTTGCTTGCCCAGGCACCCGATGTTCTCTGGATGAAGACCAATGGATATGCCGGGCATGACTACTACACCTCGGTCCAGCAGACCACCGATGGTGGATTCATTCTCGCCGGTACAACTGGATCCTTTTCCAGCGATAGCTCGTTTTATTGGCTCGTCCGGCTGGATAGCGATGGGAATATTGTCTGGGACAAGGTTTTTCCCGCCGATAAGGAAGATAATCAGCGGGCCATACAGACTTCGGACGGCGGCTTTGCTATCGCCGGGGATGGCGATCCCTGGCTGATCAAGACCGATAGCAATGGTGACATAACCTGGCAGCAGGCTGCCAGCACCCTGGGCGATTACGTAGCTATCTACGAAATCGAGGAAATGGCCGACCAGGGATTTATCGCCACGGGCTCTATGGAGTTAACAGACATACGCAAGGCTCTGGTTGTGAGAACGGACAACACCGGTGCTGTTTCCTGGTCCAAGGCCTATGGGGGCGAGCATGACGCGGCCGGTATCGCGATCACCAAAACGAGCGATGGAGGGCTCGCTGTAGCGGGCGTACAGCATCAACCCACCGGTGAGGGCGTTTATCATGGCTGGCTGCTGAAACTAGACGCCGCCGGGGATTCGCTCTGGTCAACAGTTTACGGCGGTACCGCCGACGCGTTTTTCCATGGTTTCCAGGAAACCGCGGACGGGGGCTTCATCCTGGTTGGCAGGCAGAAACAGGCCGGGCGAGACGATACTGATATTTATATCGTCAAGACCAATTCCCTTGGGGTCGAAGAATGGAGCCAAACCTTCGGCGGCACCAATGATGATGAAGGGATATCGGTTGTCCAGACCAGCGATAATGAGTTCACCCTTGCTGGGATGGGAGACCCGTATTCCACAGGGAACATGGATGGATGGATTCTGCACATGGCTGCCAACGGCGACTCGCTCTGGGACCGTCAGGTGGCTGAGCTGGGTGTTGATGCCTGTTTCGATTTGGTCGAGATCAGCGCTGGTGAATATCTCGTCGCCGGTGGGACAATCACCGACTGGGAAACCGGGCAATTTGAGGGCTGGCTGGTGCGGCTGGGCACTGATACTATCCCACCAGCAATTCCTACCGGCCTCGTGACTATTGCTGGAGATGGTCAAGTTATACTGAGCTGGACCGAATATACCGGTAGCGGGTATGTGGAATACTGCGTCGAAATGGGTACGGATCCGGCTTCCTTCACAGCGATTGATACAACTTGGAACAGCACCATAACCATAACTGGTCTGACCAATGGTACGCCATATTATTTTCGTATCAAGGCGGTGGATGAAAGCGGTAACGAGAGTGATTATTCCAGCGTAGTCTCGGCCACACCGCAGGCGGGCTTGTTCGAGGCTGATTCCCTGGCCCTGGTGGCGCTGTACGATAGTACAGGAGGGCTCAGCTGGGGTACCCAATGGGACTTGTACGCACCGGTCTCAAGCTGGGATGGTGTCACTATAACCGGTGGCCGGGTTACTAAGCTGAACTTATATCACCTATATGGTGGCGGATTGACCGGTGCACTCCCGGCAGCCATCGGGGACCTTACCGCTCTCACATCCCTGCGGTTGTGGCATAACGAATTGACTTACATCCCGCCCGAGATCGGCAACCTGGTCAACCTGAAGGAGCTGGCCCTTTCTAAAAATAAATTCACAGCGGTTCCCACCGAGATCAGCAACCTTATCAATCTGGAAGACCTGTACCTGAGCGACAACCTGCTTGCCAGTCTGCCAGCCGGGATTGGTGGGCTGAGCAGCCTTAAGTCACTGAGCCTGGGCAAGAATGAGCTGACCTCTATTCCCGCCGAGATATCCGGACTGGCCAATTTGACGTCACTGGACATGTCTGAAAATGAGATCACCGAACTCCCGGCATCAATCGGCAGTATGGACAGTCTGAAGGGACTGGGATTGAGCGGTAATAAACTGGCCGCGATCCCGGCCGCAATCGGCGGTCTCGTTAATCTGGAGGGTCTGACTCTTAGCTATAATCTGCTGACATCAATCCCTGATGAAGTCGGCAGCCTGACAAACCTGGTCACCCTTTATCTTGATGGCAACCAACTGGCTTCAGTACCATCCACCCTGGGGGGCCTGACTAGCTTGGTGGACCTGTATTTAGGCGACAATCGCTTGACTTCACTTCCCACCGAAATGAGTGGCATGACCAGTCTGGTGAATCTAGGCCTCGGTATGAATCGACTGACCTCAATACCAGCCGGGATTCTCAGCCTGACTAACCTGGAAGTACTTTATCTGAATGACAATCAGCTGACTGGTGAGATTCCCACTGATATAGGAAATATGACCGATCTGATCATTCTCAGGCTTAATGGTAATGAACTGACCGGTCCCATTCCGGACGCCATCGGTGAACTTGTAAGTCTAAGGTACTTTTACCTGTCTCACAACCAACTGAGCGGCGCAATTCCGGATACCCTCGGCAACCTGGTGAATTTGGAGCAGCTGCAGCTTGGCTACAACCGGTTCACGGGTACGATCCCGGCCGCGCTGGGAAGGGATACCAGCCTTACCTACCTGGTGCTTTCGGGGAATCAATTGACCGGTGAGGTTCCTGCCGAACTGGGAAATCTACATAATCTATCCTCTCTGCGACTTGACTATAATGAATTGACCGGCGCGGTTCCTGCCCAACTCGCAAATCTGCATAATCTTTCCACTCTGTCGATGAGTTATAACCAGCTCGAAGATCTGCCCGATCTGAGTTCAATGCCGGCTCTGACGGATTTACGTATTGATAACAACCGCTTCACCTTCGAGGATATTGAACCGAATGTCAATTTGTCTGCGGCACCCGGACCGTTAAACTGGTCCTATTACTCGCCCCAGGACAGCGTCGGTGAAGAAACGAGAATCACTGTAGGCGCCGGCAGCCCCTTCACTTTGGAGATAGCTATGGGAGGCAGCGCCACCCAGTACCAGTGGATACAAAACGGCGTTGAAATAGCGGGGGCAACTGACTCGACATATTCAATCAGCTCTGCAGCCCATGAGCACGGAGGTACCTATTATCTGAAGGCGACTAATACGATAGCAACTGGGTTAGAGCTCATTAGCCGGCCTCAATATGTGCTGGCACCAAACACGCCACCGGTGGCTGCGGCGGATTCGGCGTTCACTATTCCTTCAGGCGCTGCCCTTGGAGTTGATATACTGGCAGCGGCCTACGATGCTGATGGCGACAGCCTTTTTCTTTCCAATGTGAAATCCACGAAGAACGGGAGCGCAGAAATCTGCAAATTTGCCTGTGGTTCACCGCAGATCAACTACATTCCCAAGCAAGGCTACACCGGCATGGATACGGTCTGGTATACTGTGAATGATATTATGTTTGGCAGCGCCACGAGCCGGCTGATTATCACCTTGACGGACTATGTCGGCACCCCCCCCATTGACATTTCAGAGACCTTTGGTGGCAGTGAAAACGATCGCGGGTATTCCGTCCAGGAGGTAGCCGATGGGTATATAATAGCAGGATATACGGAATCATCCGGCGCCGGTGACGCTGATGCCTGGTTAATCAAGACCGATGCCAACGGTGCTGCCCAGTGGTCCAAGACCTTTGGCGGCAGCTACTCGGACAAGAGTTATTCCGTCCAGCAGACTACCGATGGAGGCTATATCCTGGCTGGCGAGACCGAATCATCCGGTGCCGGCAAGGCTGATGCCTGGCTGATCAAGACCGATGCCAGCGGCGTAGTCACCTGGGAACAGACCTTTGGTGGAAGCGACTTTGATAATTTCATAGAAGTTCAGCAGACGGCTGATGGCGGCTATATCGCGGCCGGGCAAACTTATTCCGATGTCCAGGGTGTCGCTGATGGCTGGCTTATCAAAACCGATGCTAGCGGCGTAGCGGCCTGGACCAAGACTTTCGGCGGCGCTGATACTTCAATGTTCTTTTCCGTGAAGCAGGCTGCCGATGGAGGCTATATAGTGGTCGGCTATACAGAGTCTACCGGAGAGGGAAAGAAGGATATATGGCTCATCAAGACGGATGCTGCCGGTGAAACCAGCTGGGCCGAAACCTTTGGGGGCAGTGATGATGATATTGGCTACTCGGTAATACAGACATCTGACGGGGGTTATCTGGTGGCGGGTGAGACCGAGATCCGAACCTACGGTTATGATGCCTGGATCATCAAGACTGACGCTAGTGGCATTTTGGAGTGGCAAAAAACAATCGAGGATTGGCTTGATGCTGCTTATTCGGTCCGGCAGACCGCTGATAACGGCTATATCATAGCTGGGTATGGCTATATCGGATGGTCCTACGACAATTACGTGCTCGTCAGGATGGATGCCCTGGGCGAAGTCCTGTGGAATCAATTTTCTCTGGGCGCCTACGGCGATGACCAGGCTTTCACAGTCGATCTGACAGCGGATGGCGGCTGTATCGTTGTGGGATATACCGCTTCGTTCGGTGTCGGGGGAGAGGATGTCTGGCTTATCAAGATCGGAGAGGGGTCGATGGCAATAGATGGTTATACCAGGCCGATACCGGACCAGTTTGCCTTGCACCAGAACTACCCCAACCCCTTCAATCCCTCCACCACTATCCGCTTCGACCTGCCGGAGGCAGCGGAGGTTACCCTGTTGGTGTATGACCTGCTGGGGCGGGAAATGGTGCGGCTGGTGGACGATCACCGCGAGGCGGGATATCACCGGGTGGTCTGGAACGGCCGGGACCGTCGGGGCCGGGAAATTCCGACGGGCCTGTACATCGCCCGCCTGGTTACACCTGAGTATGCCAGATCCATCAAGCTGCTGTTACTAAAATAGGCGCCAGAGTAGTCCCGCCAGAGGCGGGGGTGCTGCTGAAGTAATAGTCGGTACCAGAGACTGGCTACTTGCTGCCAAGGGTTGACGGCAACCTACTGGGGGTTCCTCGTTACTTCGGGCTGGATTTCCCACCGCCAGGGGGATTGCACCGCCATAAGCGGGGGAGAAATCTGACCAGTGGTGATCCACTGAAGATACGAGAATCGATCTGGAGGTCCAACCTGTGAAGATCTGACAAGACCGTAGAGGTCCTATGCCTTCCTGACAATTCCAGCCTGCCTGATTCACGGTCAGTTGACAACCTTCCACACCCGCGTCAGGTCACATATAGAGTGGGACTGATAACCTTATATAGATAAAGGAAGGGGATGAGATGAGACCTGCATCGCTTTTCATGGTAATGATTTTGTCCATCGCAGCCTGCGCGAACCTGGGAACCACGGGGAAGGCAGTCACATATGACTTCGAAGTCTCTTCATATGATCTTTCATACGAGATCGATCCCGAGAAAAGGATATTTAAGTCCACTCAGGATATCGGGATTATCAATGTATCCAAAAACAGGGTGAACCATATATACTTCCTTTTGCATCCTGATCTTCTGATAGATAGCATTGCCGTCCTGGATTCAAAGGGGAAAACCATTGGCGTGACAGGTTGGGAACTGCTTGAAACGCAACGGATCTTCCTTAATACCTTACGAATAGTACAGGTTCGTACTTCCAAACGCATAGCTCCCGGGCGTGAATATCGGTTCAGACTTGTATATCACGCACGCCCGGGAGCATTCAAGGACAGTCTGAGTCAAGAGGATCACATTCTCGAGCTCACCCTATGCGCGGAATCAAGCTATGCTATTGGCCCAACCACGGGGCACAACGCGCTATTCAACAGAAACACCGTTGCCCCGTTTCAGTTCACCGTCAAATATCCACAGGGAAATTATTGCTGCGTCCCGGGTAACTTGGTCTCTTCAGAAGAAAGCGCCGGTCAGATGGTTGAAACCTACCAGAGCAAAACACCTAAAATACCGACGTTTTCTTGTGCACCTTACGAGAAGAATGTCAGCAGAGTGGGTGAAAACACTTCTGAGTTCTACCTGTATCCTGGACAACCGTTCGTGAAGGAAATGGCTAGTATCGTGGCCAAAATTGTACAGCTGTATACCACGTCCTTCGGAGACCCAGGTACTGATACCTACCGCTTCGCTAATGTCGGAGTACAAGGCTCTGGTTTCCCCCCTGGTTTGGAGAGCAAGGGCAATGCGATTTATTTGACTGATTTTACAACGAGGTATTATACTCTGGATGATTTTGTCAAGGAGATGTTCATTGGATTTATTGCTCACGAGTTATTCCATAATTGGAATCTGTTTACCCTGAATTGGACAGGTATGCTAATGAATTGGTTTGAGGAAGGCGGGGCCAACTTTGTCGGAAGCTGGGCGGTCGAGCAACTGTTCGGTGAGGATCGTGCAATTGGAGGACGAGTTCATTTTGCAGAATCATACGATGGAGGTCAGGGATTTCGTGGATATGAAGCTGAGGGAACCCTTGAATCTGTATATAAGAACGACATGGCCAGTCTGATGTTGATGTATTATTACGGTGCCCTTGTATGGGAGCAGTTAAGACAGAAAGTCGGTGACGAGGCGATGTTTGCCGGATTGGCGGATTTTTTCGAGAAATACGCGTTCAAATCGGTCACCTATCAGGATTTCTTACAGTGCCTACAAATGAAAACCGATGTTCAGGTGGAAGCATATCTGAACCAATGGATAAAGCACAATGCCAGGATCGACCTTGTGATAGGTGATGTGAACGTTCAGGAGCTGAATGAGACTTACACTACTGAAGTAGAAATAGTGGTTGACGCAGACCGGGATTATGAGCTGTTTACATCCATCGGATACCGAACACCGGCGCAGGATCAGCTATCAATAATAGATGTGCATACGACGGAAAAAGGTTCTCACAAGGTGGCCTTTGAGAGTAACGAGCGACCGGTATTCATCCAGGTTGATCCTGCCTGCCGGGTTCCCCAGATCAATCTTGAGAATAATATTTGGCAAGAATAATCGGTTGGATTTCATGGTAATTTGACTCGGTGCAAACGCATTGCCCCGGGGCATCTATGCCCCCTTCCAGTAGATCAGGATGCCTTTGTCCCGTCGTAGGCGGGGCTGCTGCTGGAGTAGGATGAGGGCCATTATTCACCACAAAACGTGGATCACATAATGAAAGCAAAGAGAGTGGCAATTGTGGCAGTATTGTTGCTCCCGTTCCTGTCCTGCGATCGGTCCCTGGGACCGAGGATAGATAGTCTGTTCACCAGGGTGATCGCTCCACATTCGCCGGGGGCGGCTGTGGCTATCGTGCATCATGACCAGGTTGTCCATGCCGCTGCCTTCGGTACCCGGGATGTGAGGAGTGGAGAGCCGATCACCCTGACGACCAACTTCCGGCTCGCCTCACTCACCAAGCAGTTCACGGCCATGGCCGTCATGATCCTGGAGGAACGAGGGGTGTTAGGTTATGACGATCCCCTGACAGCCTTTTTCCCGGAATTCCCTGACTACGGCCGGGTCATTACCGTTCATCACCTCCTGACCCATACCTCCGGCTTGAAAGACTACGAAGACCTGATTCCGGCTGAGACTACGGTCCCGTTGAAGGACCGGGATGTTCTGACACTGCTCACCAGGGAGGCGGAAGGTGATTTTCCGCCAGGCACCCGCTACCACTACAGCAACTCGGGCTATGCCCTGCTGGCGCTCATCGTTGAGCAGGTTTCAGGCCTGACCTTCGCGGATTTTCTACGCACCACCATTTTTTCACCCCTGGATATGACCGCGACCGTCGCATTTGAGAAGGGGATTTCCACTGTCCCGGAACGAGCTTTCGGGCATACCAGGACTGAAGAAGACTTTTCCTCAACAGATCAAAGCATTACCAGCTCTGTCCTGGGGGATGGGGGGATTTACTCGTCGGTGACCGATCTGATGAAATGGGACCGGGCATTGTATTCTGACCAGCTGGTGACGCGGGAGACAATGGAGACCGCTTTCAGCTCTCACGCTGATGGGGAAGACCGCGGTCAGTATGGCTACGGTTGGTTTGTGCGATCGGAACAAAGCCGGAAGCTGCTCTGGCATTACGGCAGTACCATTGGATTTCGCACCGCGATCCTGAGAATTCCGGAGATCCAGCTGACAGTCATTGTCCTGGCCAACCGCAACGATATTGACGCGGAAAATACCGCCCATAAGATCCTGGATTGGACCCTCAAGGCGTTCTATTGATCCTGACCTCGGGCCTGCGTGGGGAAGGGGGGGGTGAGAGACCCCGCTGTCATCCTTTAGTGGCCCCTGGACGGCAGATGCTAGTCATATATTCAGATTCCAGCCGACAATGGCTGAGGTCGCCAGGCACAGGGCTATGTCTACTGGAAGATATCGGTTTCTGTAAAAATACTATTCAGCGGAAGATTGAGTTCAGGAGCGTGCGCTTTCGAGCGTGCGCTTTCAAGCGTCCTCTGCGACTGGTTGCTAGCCCATAATTCTCTGCCATGAGAGTTCCTGCTCAAACTTTTTAACGAGAGAGTTCTTCTTTTCCTCCGGTAACCATGAAGATCTTATGCCAAGGAGAATGATTTCGCATATCTCCCGTCTGGAAAATCCGCACTTCTGCACCAGCAAGCGGTATTCTTCCGCGAGAGTGGTGTTGAACATCTTCGGGTCGTCAGTATTCACACTTATGATCAATCCATGTTCATAGTATTTTCGAATCGGATGCTCCCTGATGCTGTTGACAGCTCCTGTGCGGACATTTGACATGGGGCAAAGCTCGATGGGAATTTCATTCTCGGCAATATAGTCGAGTAGCTCAGGGTCTTCGTGAACTCGTGTCCCGTGACCAATCCTGTCGACCCGAAGCTGATTGATCGCTCCCCAGACGCTTTGAGTACCGGATGCTTCTCCTGCGTGAGCGTTGGTGCGGAAGCCCATGTTGCGTGCTTCACGGTATAGTAACTCAAATGGTTCTGGTGGATACTCATGCTCGGATCCCCCCATCCCAATACCGATGACACCGCAATCCTTGACTTCGTTCAGCGCCTTCAGGGTGGTCATCTCAGACTCCGGTCCATAGTCTCGTACGAGATCGGCAATAAGGGCAATCTCGATCTCCGGTACTCTGGACAGTCCCTTCCTGACGGCATAGGCTAGCTCCTGTACATCCAGTCCATACTGATTGAAGAGTGACGGTGAGAAAAATACCTCTGCATAGCGAATATTCTGCTCGGCCATGTCACGGGCGGTCAGCTCCGCAATGTGAGTGAAATCCTCATATTCACGCAGGAATTGATTTTTCCACGACCACGCCTCAATAAACTGGGGAAAATCTTTGTACTCAAATCGTTTCGCGAGTGCAGCGACATCTGGTATGGAAGGATCGCCACCATACTTCTGGACTAGGTCGAATAGTGCTTCATGGGGGATAGCTCCCTCAAGATGAACATGCAGTTCGATTTTTTGCAGATCTTCATACCAGGTCATATGTGATTCCTGTTTTGGGGCTGACGGTCGTGAGCGAGGCGGCCCGGCAAAGCCACTTTCGGATTCAAGGATCACTGAAGCCGGGTTCGCTCCAGCGAGCGGCTAGGCGGATCAATATGACGAAGGTTGAACTTCACGACCGCCTATCCTTCATCTACTTCTTCCAAACGAGCTATGGCCATTCGAGTAGCCTCCTCTGTATAGCCTAGGCATTTTTCGACGAGATTGTTCTCGTGAAAAATCCGCTGCCCATCTTCTGTATCAAGGTCCAATCCGAGAAGCTCGGTGCAGCCGGTTGCCCCGTACTTCTCCTCAAACATCCTCCGGATTTTCCTGACCTTGGCGTACGTAGTATCAATCGAAGCACCCGCTGAACTTCTGCCAGTCATTAGGCTTACGCTCATTATTGCCCCGCTGAGGGCGCCACATTGTCCGCTCGTCCTGGCCATACCACTGCAAAAACCAGTCGCAATCTTGGGTATTAGTTCGGATTTGATGCCCTTCTCCTCTGACACAGCGAGGAGAACGCTTTCTGCACACCAGAATCCCGAATTGAAAAGCTCCCGGCTCCTCTTAGCCGCCTGATCTTTCAATGGAAACCTCCTTCCGAATTGAGATTGAGAGTAGTGAAGAGATATCTCTTTATCCGCCTGACTGTTATTTATGAAGAGAATACTACTACTCGGGAAATCTGTTATCCTGGACTTGAACAAAACTATGTTAATCGTCACAGCCTGCGGTATCAAGTGCGAACTGGACAACTTTGCTAAGGGACGACTTTTAATCGCTATTTCCAAATTACATCAAAGAAAAAATTCTGATTATCAGACCACGACCCGGCTCCTTGAACGGATATGAAGGGTGATGCGCACCACGCGCACCAGGCGCACCAGGCGCACCAGGCGCACCACGCGAACGACAAACCTCCACGGATGACGTATATTCGGACGTTATGCTGACGCTGTCGCCATATTGCCCGTCCCCTTTGTGTGTGGACCACTTATGCTGCAATCGCCGACTGTGGACGCTGGGGGGGTACACCCCTGGGCGGTATCATACCTCCCGTCGGGAGGCGTGGTACAATCGTGGTATTGTCGTGCAACTGGGCTGCGGGGCCCGCGGGCGCCTCCCGGGCCTTTTTGGTATTTTTCATTTTGCATCTGGTCTCTCGTCGGGGAAAAACTTGAAAATGCAGAATTTTAGTGGGATTTTGCGGAATTTTGGCGTCTATCTCTGGCCCGCTTTCTATTCTTCGGTTTTACATTTCGCATTTTTCAAACTGCGTCCGCTTCTCATCGGGAAAAAACTTCAGGATGTGGAATTTTGTATGGATTTTGTTGAATTTCGCGCCGGACCTTGCTACCCGGCTGGTAGGCTAGCCCAAAATAGGACCGAACAAAACCCCCACCCCCTTGCTGACCGGCTACGGGACAGGCCTTAAGCACAGGATTTATGCACCGTGAGCACCAGCACGAAACTAAGTTATGGTAGGATAAGCACGAACCATAATATACAATGGTTGAATACCAGTGTTAGGGAAAAGGGAGGAGGCTATCCATTACCATGCAATGGCGACCGGCGGGAAGATCATAGACGGCGACGCCCGCGATTTTAAAAGGAAGCGGTGTCACGGTAGATTCTTTGCGTGAATTGAATAACGAAGTTGAAATGCCCGCACATGGTGCGGATAACAGGGAGGCTTAAATGGCAGGATTAGCACATCTTGGAGTCGGCTTGGCGGCCAAACCGGCTGCTCCCAGAATACCGGTTTGGGTTTTGATCCTGATTGCTTATGGAATCGATTTCGTGTTCTTTGGATTCATGTTTGTGGGCCTGGAGCATTTCCCAACGGGGGATGTCGCGGTCTCGGCTCCCTGGTCCCATAGCCTTTTCATGGCAGTGATCTGGTCTGTACTGGCGGGGGGCATAGTGAAGCTCATAACGAATGATATGCGCACTGCCGTGATCATCGGACTACTCTTCTTCAGTCACTGGATGGTGGATTTCATATCCCATCCCATGACGGCCCTATTCCCTTTAGCTCCTGGACTGCGGCTTTTCTTCCTCGGTTCGCAGGAGATAGGGCTGGGCATGTACCGCTCCCAGTTGGGAGTCAATATAGGCGAATATGGATCGCTTGCCCTGGGACTCGGTATCTACATCTTCACCCTGATCAAGCTAAGGAAAAAGAAAAAGATTCACGCCTGAGAGAAGGCTCCTGGCCAAGCCTTCAGCATCGTACAGCGCTGTCCCCTACTGGAGGGTTTTATGGCCGCTCGAATATATAAGGGGAGCAACATGTCACGATCAAAACCAACTCAGGTATCGTAGATGGTACCCGCCGATCCCACCGGGAAAAAGCTCTACCTGATCGGCGGAGTGGCGCCTCTGATCACATTGGCGTTTTACCTGAGTGAAATGATCTTAATACCCTGGGAGACGTGTCCGATCATCATTGAAGACTGGTACTCGCTGTTCCAGCGCAGCAGGTTCCTGGGGCTCTTCTACCTGAACGCCTTGGATATTTTGTCAATTGCACTTCTGGGCCCCATGTTTCTCGCCTTGTACTTGGCCCTCAAGGGAGATAATGGATCCTGGATGGCAACCGCAGTACTCTTAGCGTTCATTGGGATACCGGTTTCCTCGCGCCGCGTACGGCGATGCTCTCCATACTTCCCCTCAGTGACCAGTACGCGGCTGCCACCACCGGTGCCCTTAGATCACAGGCTCTGGCAGCCGGGGAATCGCTGGTCGCTCAAGACCAGGGGACGCCGCAAACCATCGGATTCCTATTTATCGCCATCGCGGTTCTGATCATCTCACTGATCATTCTCCAGAGCGAGATCTTCAGCCGAACGACTGCGTATACGGGAATCGTAGCCAGTGTCGTCACCTTTGCCGATGATATCAGTGTTGTCATCGCACCCTCGGTAGCTGCCATTCTCATGCCTGCCAGTGGTGTATTCTGGGTGTTATGGTGGATCCTCATCAACCGTAAGGCTCGTCTTTTCAGGTTTACTGCTGTTAGTTCTGGCTATCCCAGCATGGACGCATATAAGTCAGTTTAACATGATCAACTGAACCCGTAAAAAGAGGGTGATAGGCTCTATAGCTAAAGTAAAAGCCAAATATTATGATGTGACATTCCATATGAGGTGCGCAGAGATAAACTAAAAATTAAATTACCTGGGTCGACCGGTCGATATCGGATACTCTTGCCGCAAGGCCTGATTAGACCAGTAATTTATTAAGGGTGTAACTTATGACTACGCTTTCGAGAAAATTTCTACGCCTGCTGACGGCACCAGTCTTTGATGATGAGGAGAGGATTCGCATTGCCGGAATACTCAACATCATCCTTCTGTCAGGACTAGGGATGGTGGTGGTGGCAGGGCTGGTGAATGTATCCATCTCACCTCGTCCATTCCCTCAACTAGTCACTGCTTGTGGTCTTTTCTTCTGGCTCCTGGTTCATTTGGCCCTATTTCGAGCGGGATTCATTCAACTTGTCAGCCTGCTTCTCCCTTCGACGGCGTGGGTAATGATCACCCTGCTGGTGACACTATCTGGAGGCATTACCTCTCCCAACGCGGCCGGCTATCTCACTCTCATTATTGGTATCGGTCTTGTTTTTGGTGTACGATATGGAATATACGTCACTATTATCAGCCTGTTAGCCGGGCTGGTAATGTTAGCTGCTCAGGCGCGCGATCTGTTGCCCACACAGATACTCGTTTATCATAATTTCAATGTGTGGGCGGTCTATCTGATCTGGTTCACACTATCAGCGATACTGCTTCATCTGGGAACCAAAGAAATCGCCGCTGCCCTACGTCAAGCTCGCCACTTTGCCAGTCACCAATCGTCCGTGGCCAAACAGCAGGCCGCAATTGCCAGACTCGGGCAGACGGCCTTGGAGACAGATGATCTAACGGTCCTATTTGATAAGGCAGCGGAGTTAACTGCTCATACGCTCCAAGTGAAGTATAGCCAGATACTCGAGCTGTTGCCCACGGGGGATAGATTGCTGATGAGGGCGGGTATTGGTTGGAAAGATGGGCTGGTCGGCCTGGTAACAGTCATGGTGGATGAGTCTTCCATGGCTGGCTTTGTCCTAAGACAGGATAAGCCGATAATTATGGAATATCTACAGGCTGAGACACGGTTTCCTGCACCTCCGCTTCTGGTTGAGCACCATGCTGTAAGTGGCATTAGTACCATTATCCACTCACAAGAAAATCCTTTCGGAATCCTGAGTGTCTATACCCAGAAACACCGAAGGTTCATGGAGGACGAAATTTACTTCCTCAGTACTATAGCTAATATTTTAGCCACTGCTATCAAGAACCACCGTGCGGAAGCAGCACTGAGAGTATCGGAGCGGAAATACCGGAACATCCTGGAAAGCATTCAAGAGGGCTATTTTGAGGTTGACCTAGCGGGAAACTTAACATTTTTCAACGACTCTCTATGCCGAATAGCGGGACTCCCACAGGATGAACTGATGGGGATGAATAATAGGGAGTATACCTCCCCTGAGACCGCCAAACGGATTTATCAGGCTTTTAATGAAGTGTATCGCACCGGAAAACCAGCAAGCGTGATGAACTATGAGATTATCAGAAAAGACGGCAGCAAAATCATTGCTGAGATGTCTATATCCTTGAGACGAGATACAGCCGGTGAGCCGATCGGTTTTCGAGGCATTGTACGCGATATGACTGAAAATAAACGGGCTGAGGAAGCACTGTGGGTGAGTGAGGAGAGGTATCGGAGACTATTTGAAGAAGCCCGAGATGGTATTTTCCTGGCTGACGCAGAGACCGGGATAATTGTAGGCTGTAACCAGGCAGCCGCCGAATTGGTTGACAGGGAGATTTCAGAACTGGTCGGGCAACATCAAAGAATCCTTCATCCCCCTATTGATAATAGCCAGAAATTCACCGAGAGTTTTCAGAAGCACCTGAACGAGAGCGAGGGTCAGGTCCTAGAACAGCAGGTTATCACCAGCAGTGGCGAGATCAGGGAAGTTGCCATAAAGGCTAATCTGATGCATGTCGGGGATAAGAAAGTGCTGCAGGGGATGTTTCGCGATATCACCGACTACAAGCGGGCTGAGAAAGCGCTTCGTGAATCGGAACAGATGCTGCGGGAGATCCATGAGAACGCTATCGAAGGCATTTTCCGCACTACTCCCGAAGGTCAAGTCCTTTACGCTAATGAGGCTATCGCCAACATGTTCGGCTACGATAGTGCTGAGGAGTTCCTCAATGTTGACGTCAGGGACCTGTACTTCATGCCCGATGAACGCGAACGTGTACTGAAGCCTTTTAAAGATCGCATTCATAACCTCGAACTTCAGATGCGTCGTAAAGATGGTAGGAAGATTTGGGTCCAGGAGAATTCTGTACTGATCCGCGGTGACGACGGCAAAATCAAGTGGTATGAAGGCTTCCTATCGGATATAACAGATCGGAAGGAGGCTGAGGAGGCTTTGCACCAAAGCGAGGAACAGCTGCGCCATGCCCAGAAAATGGAAGCGGTGGGACATTTGGCCGGGGGTGTCGCCCACGATTTCAACAACGTTTTGGCCCAGATTCTAACCGCAACTGAGCTTCTAGAAGAGCGCATCGACGAAAAATCTCTTAACCAGTATCTCGACATTCTCAAGGGATCGGTTGAGAGGGGAAGATCGGTCACCGAGCGGATACTCAGGTTCTCACGCAAGGAGGAATCGCATTATGAGAGCCTGTCTATCCGAGCGATTCTGAAGGATGTAATACACGTCGCCGTACATACTTTCCCAAGGAATATCGCTGTCAAGCTGAACCGCTACCGTGGAAAAGACCTTGTATGGGGTGACCCAGCCCAGTTGCATCTGGTTTTTATGAATTTATGTCTTAATGCCGCTGATGCTATGCCCGATGGTGGCAAGCTCACCATGAGCATGCGCAAACCGAAAGCTAGTGAAGAACGGCGCTATATCCCCCAGGCGGAGGGGGATTATGTTTGTATCGTAGTAACGGATACGGGCGTTGGAATGGAACTTGGGATGGCCGAGCTGGTGTTCGATCCATTCTTCAGCACCAAAAAGCCCGGGAAAAGCACCGGCCTGGGACTTAGCATTGCATACAAGATTGTTACTGACCATAACGGCTGGATCGATCTGGAGAGTACACCCTCTGAGGGCACGACCTTCACTATTGGCCTGCCGCTCTCAACGAAGGAGCCCGCGGTCCAAGACATTGAGATTCAGGAAGAAAAGTCACGAGGGAGAAAGGAACACATATTAGTGGTGGAAGATGAGCCAACCTTACGGACATTACTGGAAGAAGTGCTCAGATCCCAGAATTATACGGTCAGCATTGCAGATAATGGTAATGAGGCCTGGGAGTTTATCCAGAAACACAGAGGGGAGATTGATCTGGTCATCAGTGACCTCGGTATGCCGGGCATGGATGGCAAAGAGCTCGCCCAGAGAATACATACATACATACCCGGAATGAAAATTATTATCTCGTCAGGCAACCTAGAACCCGATGAACTGGCGGAGCTCAAAAGGTATGGCATGCACGCAGCTTTAAGCAAACCATATAGAGTAAATGATTTGATACATACGATTGTGACGGCACTGAATTGTTAGTCTCCCAGGTGGATCAGATCAAATAAATCCTGGATTCTGTCAGGTAGATGTCCCGTCGTGTCAACCATCTGGCACCATTGCGGGATAATATAGAGAATCACCCTCAGAAAGGACAGGTCAATCAGTAAGTAATCCCACAGATGTCGCATCAGGAAAAGTTGGCCAGTGATTTGGGTCTGCTGAAGATTGATCTGGAAATGTTGAGTGTAGCTATCTCGAATACAAGTGACAGGGTAAATAAAGCAAAGTGCCCGGGACTGAAAAGCCCGGAATTATACATCCCTACAATGTTCCCTCCCATAACGGCAGTTCAGAGACTGAATGCAAATATGTAACTTTCACATCCTAATTGTTATTTTCCCAAAGTCTCTGTACATTTCCCTGAAAGCCTTCTACTCGAAGGTTCCAGGGTTAATTGAAAGACCACTGTGCCGTACAGGCACTGGGCAACATCACGCCCGATTAATCAAGCTTCGCATCTGTAATCATACCGATCTGACGATTGCCTGAAGACACTGGTAGAATTGTCAATACGGTAAAAGACTCGTTCAGTGAACAACTAGCAACGAGGTATTTTGCATGAAAGACCATATAGCCATATGCGCATTAATCAATCATTTCGCGGGAGTGAGGGCTATGCTAAGGCATCTCGAATATCTTTTCCTGATTGCATTTTTCCATACTGCTTGCCTCGCCCAATCGGCACCGCAAGATACAGCAACACTCAGTTGGATCGATGAGGTTCTTCAGGGACCTGAGCGCCAGTTGAAAAACTACCAGTTTGATCCTGAAACGAGCATCGAGAGCCGGGTTAAGAAGCCTAACGAACACCTTCTGGCCTATATCCGGTCTTTTGAACATGCCACCGAAGCTGCCCAGCCACCAACAGGAAGTGAATTACAAACTGTGATTGATGCAATCAAAATGTTGCCGCCGCTATCTCAACGGATCATGGATGAACGGGTGATAGAAATCAGCTTCGTCAAGAACCTTGGGTATAATGGTTGGACGGACTGGGTCGTTGATGAGAATGGCGCTATATATTGTGTCATGGTGTTTGATCAGAAAGCGTTAGACTTTACGCTAAGTGAATGGCTGGAGGGCAGGATAAACTCATGCTTTAAGAATGATAAAAGCGGCATCGAAATTGAGATCGATTGTGGAAACCGCTATTCCGGGTTTCTTGGGATCCTTCTGCACGAGGCCACTCATGTAGTGGATTATATCGAGAATATCACACCGTTTGTGGAGCCATCAATATTTGAGCTTGGATTGAAATACGGTCATCAGTTTCGCGAGAGTTACCCATTCGTCAAAGGAATCTGGTATGGCAACGCTTCTCCGGCAGAGGAATATAACTATCCTCTCAGGGACAGCCTTACGTTCTATCGACCGGTTGATCAAAGAAAGCTGTACTTGAAAGAGGCGGCCTTGGTCATTAATCAACTACCTTCAACGCCATTCGTTTCGCTATATGCAAGCACCTCTTGGGCTGAAGACCTGGCAGAAATATCAACATTCTATCATTTAACGCAGAAATTAAAGCAGCCGTATACGATTACGGTAATCGAAGGTGGGGAATCAACAGTTTATCACCCAATGGAAAATCCCTTGGTGGACGCCAGATTCCCCGTAATAGAGCGGTTCTATCAAACCGAACCGTAACCGGCCTGGAGTTTTCCATGTCCATCAAAATGGTGCCGCTGAAGTAGGAGGACTTCCAGTGAGGTGGGAACTGAGACTTGGAATTTCTACATAGACTTCTTAGTTTAGAACCAATTGATCTAACTCGCTTTGACGGCTTAAAGCAATGACCATTTTGGAGGTAAAGGAAGATGACGGATGAAGCACCTGAAATATCCTCCCCATCAAGAGAAACGCGCAAGTGGGCGATGCTCTGCCACCTTTCAGCACTGACAGGGATTCTTGGGAACGGACTTGGATTCCTGGTAGGTCCACTTGTTGTCTGGCTATTCAAGAAAGAAGATGATCCGTTCATCGATGACCAAGGCAAAGAGGCCGTGAATTTCCAGATAACTATGTTTATCGCACTTCTCGTGAGTGGCTTCCTCGTCCTGGTACTGATCGGATTTGTTCTGCTGGTTGTCGTGGGTATCATGATGATCGTGTTCCCAATCATTGCTGCAATGAAAGCGAACGAAGGGGAACTCTACAGATATCCGTTTTCAATTCGCTTCATAACATGACGTGACGTATTCCAGATCGTCCAGTTAACCGGATCATTCCGCCTAGTGACATCCGAGTACACCCAGTCGATCAAGGTGCCTTTGTCCCGTAGGATACGGGGGTACTGTTGAAGTAGGGGGAGGATTCCAGAAAGTAAAGAAGCCCTAGCATTGCTGGGGCTTTTTCGTACCCCGGGCGGGATTTCCCGACGTTCGCTACGCTCAGTCGGGATAGACTCCCGCGCGACCACATGTGAAAAGCCCTGCTGATCAAGCAGAGAATTCTGTACCCCGGGCGGGATTCGAACCCACGACCCACGGCTTAGAAGGCCGTTGCTCTATCCAGCTGAGCTACCGGGGCGCTCTATCATCCTAAAGGTAATATGCTCAGGCATCGCTTGAAACATCCATTTTTAGCTACTCATCTACCGATCCTGAACGCAAGGCAGATAAAAAGTGGTTTTAAATGCTGGATGCACCTGAATAGCTTTAGGCTCAATTTGCATTACAAGCTCACGTGTTAAGGATATGAGATTGAACAGGCGAACGACTTCCCAACTCTCCGGTGATCAATGGGTTTCTGCTCTTTCCAATTGCTGGATTCCGCTGATGCCATCCCCGATACCGGTTATCGAAGGCAGGTATTTTGCTCCAGTGTAAAGGCAGACTGCTTGTTCTAGCGGGAGTGGTATTGGCGATTATTACCGCGCCGGCTTCGGGCCAGGTGCTGATGTACGTCGGTACCGACAGCGTTACCATCGAGGATTTCTCGAAACGGTATCGAGATTACCGGCAGCAAACGAAGCAAGGAGACTCTCTACAGAACAGGCTTGACTGCCTGCAGCGGATGGTTGGGGATATTATCTACTCGCAGTACAGTCGCGAGGTGGGTCTTGACCGGGACCCGAACATACTCAGGGCTGGCCACACGGCGTGGAGGGAGGCCGTACTTCATGGAGTCGCCCACGGTCATTTTATAGATGATATTACCCTATCCGCCGATGAAGTCGAAGCAGAATACCGCTACCGCAACACGATCCTCCTCACGCAATACCTGATTCTGCGTGACAGTCTCACCGCCATCGAATACCTGCAGCGGCTCAGGTCCGGTGAGCCATTCCAATCGCTGGCCCTCCAAGCCAACGACATACCTGCCTTTATGGATAATCCGGCAGAGCCGGAATGGAAATTTCCGCACCAGCTGGATTCCTCCTACGCCCGCCACGCCAGCCAGCTGGCACTTGGCCAATTCTCCAGACCACTGAACATCACGCAGAGGTACCATATAATCCAGCTACTGGGCAAAGAGTTTCGCCCTGATCACGGCCACTTCGAGCGGGTTAAACGCTTCCAACGAATCGCCGTCGAACTGCGGCCGCTCAAAGTTATCGATGCGACGCGGGATACACTTCAGCAGAGGTCCGCAAACCTGCCAATCAAGTGGCGCAGATGGGCAGTCCGGAGAGTGCTCCGTTCCGGTATCCTAGAAGATCTCGGTGTCAGTCCGATGGCTGACACAGCGACAACGGAATTGGCCGATGAAGTGTTGTTTACCCTGTATGACGAACCGTTTACCCTGGGTTGGCTTCTGGCGCGGCTGCATCTACTTCTTCCGGAAGAAAAAACCAGTGTAACCAGCGCGGAGGCGCTGCGGAAGTTGGTACGGTCGCTTTTCACGTGGGACCAGCTCATGGAGCTGGCGGCATCTCTCACCCAAGCTGATTCGGTGATAGCTGCCGCCGACAGCCTGCGGGAGGTGGTCATCTACCAGGCCATACGGGACTCGGTTCAGGTACAGGTCCTCAGGGGGGCTGTGCCGCCTGAAAATTCCTTGCGCCGCTTATTCGCCGGGCAGCAGCTGCGCTATACCACTCCCGCACTGGTGAATCTGCAAGAGATTGTGGTACGGGATTCAACCCTGGCGGTAGCTCTAAGGGACACGCTGCTAGCCGACGGTTCGACGGACTTCGGTGCACTGGCGCAACGCCATACTGAACGCAAGTGGGCTCAAAAGACCGGTGGCAGATTGGGCTGGGTACCGTTGAAGATCTATGGATCGGCAGCCGCTGCTTTGGTCGAGGCTGCCGGGCGGAATCCAGAGAGGTTAGTTGGCCCGCTGAAGGTAGACGGTTACTATGTTCTGGCACAATCCAGTGGATACCGACCGGCGAATGTGCCGTCGTTTTATGATGTCCAGCCGCGTCTCCGGCGCGACTGGATAGCGGCCAACCGCCAGCGATTGATTGGAGAGTGGGAACAGCAGCAGGCTGCCCTCAGTCCCGTTGATATTGATACAAACCTGGTTACCAGGTTACGGCTGGATGAAATGGGAAGAATCACACTCCCGGCGCTGCCAGATTCGTCCACGCGCGATCTAAAGTCAGCTTATCCTGATTAGTATCTATCCCGCTCTATTCTTCGGTCGCCTGATCGGCGCTGAAGACATCCCCCTCCGCGGCAAGGTCGCGGTGTACCCGGTTCACAGGGTGCCCCTCACACTATAACTCAGTATAACCTCTTGTCCGGCGGGGACCTCCACAGAGAACCGGGCGGTGAAGGCATATTCCTGGACATAATCGTGGGAGCTGTCCCTTATCTGCCACTCGCCGGGGAAGTGAGCCAGCACACTGATGGTTACCGTCTCCTGCTCTTTACGGTTGCGCAGGCTGACTTCGAAGCCACTCTCATAGCGCCGGGTAACGCGATCGCTAAGGTCTTCGTAACCGGTCTGCTTCACCTCACAAACCAGGTCGAAGGCCCTGCCAAGAGTGACCTCCACTTCCTCGTCGCGGGGGGTGTGCTCGATGCGGTCCTCACCGGCGAACTGTAGAGTGCCAGCCTGGTCTTCGCTGTAGATCCTGATGATGCCGCCGGGGAGCGGATCGCCCAAGTGGTTCGCCTGAGTATTGGCGAACAATAATCGCACGTTCACCGGTAGCTTGCTCTCACCCTTCCGGGAACCGGCTACGAAGCTGGCAGGCACATCAGCCAGGTAGTGACGCTCCAGGTTGAGTCCCGACCGGTTCAATAGTTCCACCTGCTTCTGCTGATTATGCTTGAGAGTAGTTTTCCAAGGGATGGTGTAGAGATGGTACTCCATGAACGCCTCTTCGGTGACTTCCGGCGGGCGGACCCGGGCCAGCTCCATCCGGGCCTGCACCGGCGGATAGCGGCGCTCGGGCGGAGCGCGATGCACGTCTCCGGCCACCAGCTTTACCAACGCTTCGGGATAGGCGATGCCGCTCTGGTTGTTCAAGGTGATCCAGCCGGTGAGGTCGCCGCTGTTGGCAGCCTGGTTTACCTTCAGCACGTAGTCGGCCTTCCAGGTAAGGCCCCCGGACAGGTAGCTTACCTGGATGGTGTGTCTCCCCATATCTCCCTCGACCAGCCAGCGCAGACTGGGCCGGGCTACCAGTTCCTTGGGCACCTCCGGCAGGATAACGTGACCGGGATGCTTGATATGGATCTCTTTCTCCACCTGGTACAGGGGTCCCTCGTTGAGTGAGAGCAGCGTAGCGGTCTGCTGGTCAACTACCTTATTGTCGCTGTCGTACGTCAAGAGCCGCACTGGTTGGCCCACGTACTTAGCTAGAAGAGTGTTGGGGGTAAGCAGATCGTACTCGTAGTTCTGCTCCAGTACCACCCATTCTCTTTGTGGGGTCTGGCTCACCGGAAGAACAGTCTCCGCCTGGACCTTGGCTGCCACGTCCTCCAACAGGACTTCCATTTGCCCACTTCTGGTCAGGTAGAAAGAGCGCGTGTCTTTCACCAGGCCGATGTTGCTGTTGTAGATAGTAACCTCCAGGCCGGTGCGGGTGTCGGCATCAATGGTGAACTGGGATTGAGCAGCCAGCTGCAGGAACAGCAGGCAGACGGCCCCAAGTGCGCGTGGTATCATGATAGGCTCCTCGTTACATGCTCAAATTGTAGCTAACAACGGCGGAGGACAAGGATTTCGTGCGTTGGACCAACAGCCGGCATAGTCGGAGGCAACGCCTACGGCGAGCCTGGCAGAAGCAACAAGCCGAACCAGCACGGCTAAGGGTTCACAATTGCACCTGAAACACCCCATGATAGCCTCTCGATAACCCCACCAAAGCCTCTCAAAAGCCCCACTGAAGGACCGCGAA
The DNA here is from genome assembly GCA_020354025.1 of Fidelibacterota bacterium. GTDB lineage: Bacteria > Fidelibacterota > Marinisomatia > SCGC-AAA003-L08 > TS1B11. The sequence goes on from CP070638.1 coordinate 2,162,015, forward strand.
TGGATAGCTAAAACCTTTCAAATGGTTCACTCTCGCCGACGGGGGGGCGAGCCCAGGTAGTACTGCGGAAAAAAACGTCCCGGTCTCTAACCCACCCTTGTTTTCCCTCCCTTACAAAGGAAACTCGCGGAGCGAGAAGGGAGGGTCTTCTATTGGTATCCTTCTCTATTTTCAAAGAGCGGGGGGAATATAAGGATTTTTAGGAGTGTTGTCGTTCGCGTGGTGCGCGTGGTGCGCCTGGTGCGCCTGGTGCGCGAAGAGGGGCTGGGGGCTTGAGGCAGTAGCAGCGCCCAGCGTGTCCATCGAACATGTGATTCAGACCACGTTTTACGTTTCAATAAAATATTTTACTTGTATCTATCCCGGTTTGTTTGTTACTTGAAAAAGTAAGCTTCTCCTGAATACCAACACCTGCAAGGGAGGTCATCATGAAAGCTAGAGCCGCTATTCTGATCGGACTTGCGCTGCTTCTGGTCCCGTTATTTCACCTGGAGGCGCAAATCCCGGGTACACTATCATACCAGGCCTTTTTAAGCGATAGCCTAGGAGTTCCTAAAGCCGATGGTGCCTACACAATAACGTTTGGCCTTTACAATGTCGAAACCGGGGGTACGGCATTATGGACAGAGACCAAGGACCTGGAGGTTAAGCAGGGCCTGTTTTATACACATCTTGGTCCTTTCCCGTCCTCACTGCGCTTTGACCAGCCCTACTGGCTGGGTATCCAGGTGGGGAGTGAAGCGGAGCTAGCGCCCCGCATTCCCCTGACGAGCGTGGGCTACAGCTTCATGGCGCTGCGATCCGATTCGGCCCAGTATGCCCTACTAGCCGATTCGGCGCAGTATACAAAACAGGCGCTGCGATCCGATTCGGCGCAATTTGCTGTGCAGGCCGATACAGCGAAAGTGGCCACAAGTGCTCTGGCGGCCGCCGATCTGGCCGATGATGCCGTCACCAGCGGCAAGATTGCCGACGGTACGATATCAACGGTGGACCTGGCGGACAATGCAGTGACCCCGGCTAAGATCGACACTACCGGCGCCGCCGCCGGGCAGGTCCTGGTGTATAACGGCGAAAGCCTGACATGGCAACCACCGCCCACCTCAGGCGGCAGTATCACCACCACCGAGCTGGCGGACAATGCCGTGACCAGCACAAAGATCCTGGACGGGGCGGTGACCACGGCCAAGATCCTTGACGGTGATGTGACCTCAGGTGACCTGGCGGATAATGCCGTCACCAGCACAAAGATCCTGGATGGTGCTGTAGTTGCAGCTGACTTGGCGGACAATGCCGTTACCAGCGCAAAGATCCTGGATGGTGCTGTAGTTGCAGCTGACCTGGCGGACAATGCCGTAACCGGCGCGAAGATTACCGACGGTGCTATCGCTGGCGAGGACATCAGCGCCACCGCGGCGGTAACCGTTGCCTCACTCACCACTGCCCAAGTGGGTACCACCGATCCCGCTGCCCTGGAGCTGCGGGTGAACGGCACCAACGCGCTGCGTCTCGAGCCCCACTCAACCAGTCCCAATATCATCGGTGGTTACAGCGGCAACAGCGTGGGAGCCGATGTATATGGAGCTACTATCGGTGGCGGCGGTAGCGACCTGAGTACGAACCAAGTAACAAGTAATTACGGCACCGTCGGCGGTGGTAATAATAACATTGTTAACGGTGAGAGGGCCACCATCGGTGGCGGCCATGACAACATTGCTGATGGCTCGAGAGCCACTATCAGCGGCGGTAAAGCCAACCAAGCCAGCGGCTATAAGTCGTTCATCGGCGGCGGCCATGGTAACCAGGCCAGCGGGTGGAAAGCCACCATTGGCGGTGGCAACGCAAATCTGGCCAGTGGCTGGAACGCAACAGTGCCGGGGGGTAATTCCAACGTGGCCGGGGGCGGATTCAGCTTCGCTGCCGGTCGGCGTGCGAAGGCAAATCACGACGGCGCTTTCGTCTGGGCCGATACTACCGATGAGGACTTCGCTTCCACCGCCGCCAACCAGTTTCTTATCCGGGCGTCTGGCGGTGTGGGTATCGGGACAGCAAATCCCGGCGCAACGCTGGACGTTGCTGGGAACGTACGAATACCGAATGACCAGTCTATCGCCGGGAATTCGGGTAACGATATTGGCTATTTAGATATTGCCAAAGTCGGTACCAGCAACGAACTCATCATCGGTCATGGCAATAACTCTGATCTGCAGTTTGTCACCGGGGGAACCAGCGGAATCCCAAGCATGGTCATCGCCAATGGCGGCAACGTTGGCATCGGTACGGATAACCCAGGAAGTGTACTGGACGTGAACGGGACGGCAAATATCGGCGGTTTGTTCACAACTGGTGGTGGGCATGTGGTGAACGTAGTATCAAAAACAGAGAGCTATACGACCCTTACGAGCGACCGGATTATTCTGTGTGCTACACAGGACCCTGACTTTCCGGTTACAATAACTTTACACTCCGCTGTTGGTGTCCGCGGACAACTGCTCAGTATCAGGAATATTAAGCCTTCTGACCCTGTGACCATCACTCCCAGTGGCGGGGAGACCATAGATGGAATGTCTGAGGTGGAGATCTATTTAAGTGCGTATGACGATATTACGGGTATTACCCTTGTGAGTGACGGAGCGGGTTGGTGGATCATATCCGATGTAGCAGTGCTGGGACAGGCTATGTGATATCCGGCTAGATGAAAGCGTCATACGAACCAGGCGCAGAAGTGTGGGAAATCATTAGCACTTCAGATGAGTTCGCAGCAACCAAAGAGGTCTATATATGAATAGAAAAATATTATCCTGCAGCGTAGCCGGGCTACTGCTGCTGGTCTGCCCTACAATGGTAAGTGCTCAAAACAGCGCTATTCCCTGGTCCTCGTTTAATACGGGCACCGGCATTTCCACTGACGAAAACACCGCGGTTGTCTCGGCGACGGGCGAGGTGCTGATAGGGTCTTCGGAGGGTGAGGATATCCACGCCGCAAGCGGCTTCGTGGTCGTCCTGCAACGGGTGCAGTCTACCGTCGCGATAGATGAGACTGATGCCCTACCGGCCGCCTACGCCCTACACCAGAACTATCCCAATCCCTTCAATCCCAGCACGATCCTGCGGTTCGACCTGCCGGCAGCGGCGGACATCCACATAGTGGTCTATGACCTGCTGGGCAGGGAGGTAGTGAGGCTGGTAGACCGACGCCTGGAAGCGGGGTACCATCAGCTGGTCTGGAACGGCCGGGACCGTAGCGGGCGGGAGCTACCGACGGGTATGTACATCGTCCTGATGGCGACGCCGGAGTTCCGCAAGAGTATCAAGCTGCTACTGCTGAAGTAAGCCTGGGACTCAGGGCAGAATCCTAGCAGTTACAGTTTACCAATCACCGCCTCGGTAACCTCCAGGCTGGTGTTGGTACCGCCCAGGTCGTAGGTGCGCACCTTCCCCTCGGCGATTACTTCCGCGATCGCGCTTTCCAGCCGGGCGGCCATTTCCGATTCCCCCAGCCAGTCCAGCATCATCCTGGTTGACAGCAGCATGGCCGTGGGATTGACCTTGTACTGCCCGGCGTACTTGGGGGCGCTGCCGTGGGTGGGCTCGAAGACGGCGTAGCTGTCACCCATGTTAGCCGAGCAGGCGAATCCCAGCCCTCCCACCAGCTGGGCCGCCAGGTCGGACAGGATGTCGCCGAACATATTCTCCGCCACCAGGACCTCATAGTCCTGGGGATTTTTCACCAGCCACATGCACTGGGCGTCGATGTTGGTCTCCCACAGCTCGATGCCGGAGAATTTCGCGGCCACCTCCCTGGCGGTGCGGATCATCAGACCTCCGGTCTCCCGCAGGACATTGGGTTTGTCCACAACCGTGACCGATTTGCGGCCGAACTTCTGCGCGTACTCGAAGGCCCGGGTAACAATATTTTCACACCCTTGCCGGGTCATGATACGGGTGGAGAGGGCGATGTTCTCGAGGCCGAACTTCCCGAACTTGGCCATCTTGGGGTGGTTGGCATCCAAGGCGTCAAATACAGCCTGCGGCAGGGGATGGAACTCCACGCCGCCGTACATCCCTTCGGTGTTCTCCCGGAAGATAACGATGTCTACGTCGTCACGGTAGTTAAGGGGATTGCCGGGGTAGGCCTTGCAGGGGCGCAGGTTGGTGTGCAGGTTGAACTCCTGACGCAGACGTACAATGGGAGAGAAGTATACGAAGCCCTTGTCTTTCAGCGACGGGTCCAGCTCTCTGGCGGCCTCCTCCTTGGGTTTGGAGGTTATGGCCCCGAAGAGGGCGCAGTCGGTCTGTTTCATCAGCTCTATGGTGCGCTCGGGCAGGGCATCTCCCTCGGTCTTCCAGAACTCCCAGCCGATATCGCCGGGGAAGTATTCAGCGTCCAGGGCCAGCCAGTCAAGTACCAGTTGGGCACAGCGCATGACGTCGTTGCCTACCCCATCTCCGGGCAGCCAGGCGATACGATACTCAGCCATGTATAAATTCTCCTCTGTTGAGCAATAAGCGTTCAGCAAACAGCGATCAGCATTCAGCCCCGTGACCCCAGTGACAGACGAGCCGAGGGGTACGAAGAAATAAAGGCTGCCGAATTTATGCAGCCGGGGAAGGAATGTGAAGGACAAGGGGGCTGCAGCCCAATTCCTATTGAGGGGGAGAAGGATCTGTAGATAACCGGCTCGCACTTACCCGGAGGTGGCCGTGTTCCCTCAATAAAAAATCTTCCCATCCCTTTTGCCACAATAGCTATATTCCTCCCATACCTTGAGTTCCCACACAGGTTTCTGTGGCCAATCAACGTTATCGGAGGATTCGATGCGAAGTGTTTATTTGCTCACCGCGGCAGCATTTCTGGTTGGCTGTAGCGCTAGTCTGGAGAGAGACGAGATTGAGCCGGTGGAAGAGCCCGTGATTGAGAGCAGTCTGGAGATCATCTCGATCGAGACGGGGGAGCGGAGGGTGGTTTACCGGGCGAAGGACCACTTTGAGGCCCCGAACTGGTCGCGGGACGGCACCTACCTTCTCTTCAACAGCCACGGCCGGCTCTATACGGTTCCTGTAGAGGGTGGCAAGCCGCGGCTGGTGGATACGGGCTTTGCCGTCGAGTGCAATAACGATCACGGGATATCCCCCGATGGCGACTGGCTGGTTATCAGCGATGGATCCATTGATGGGGAGTCCCGGATCTATATTCTGCCCATCACCGGTGGCGAGCCGCGCCTGGTGACCGACAAGGCTCCTTCCTACTGGCACGGCTGGTCACCTGATGGAAAGATTTTGGTCTATCCCGCCTGGCGCAGCGGGGACTACGATATCTATGCCATCCCGATTGAAGGCGGAGAGGAAACGCGCCTTACCGATGCGCCGGGGCTGGACGACGGTCCCGACTATACTCCCGACGGCGAATACATTTATTTCAATTCGGTGCGCACCGGTGCCCATAAGATATGGCGCATGCGAGCGGACGGCTCGGATGAGGAGCAGATGACGTTTAATGAGGAATACGCCGACTGGTTTCCCCATCCCTCGCCGGACGGCAAGTGGGTGGTGTTTCTCTCTTATGACAGCAGTGTGGAGGGGCACCCTGCCAACAAGGATGTGGTGTTGCGTATAATGCCCCTGACGGGAGGGGAGCCGAGGGTCCTGACAAAGCTCTTCGGTGGCCAGGGGACCATTAATGTACCCTCCTGGGCTCCCGACAGCAGGCACTTCGCCTTCGTCAGCTATCGCCTGTTAAGGTTTTGAGGGAAGGTGTCGCTCATCCAATTGGAGAAGGAGACAAGCATGAAACGAAGCGAGTTTATCAAAGCCAGCACGGTGGCTGGGCTGGGCATGACTTTTTTCAAGCCCAATCTGGTGTTCGGCCGGGATGACCGGAAGGTAAGGTTGGGCTTTATTGGTGTAGGAGGCCGGGGGACCAGTCACCTGCGTCGGGTCCTGAAGCGGGACGATGTGGTAGTAACCAACATCTGTGACATCGATAAGGAGGCCCTCAACCGGGCACGGGACCTGGTGGTTCAGGCTGGCGGGAAAAAGCCCCGCGGCTTCTCCCGTAATGAAGTGCATTACAGGGATATGGTGGAGCGGGAAGACATGGATGGTATTATCATTTCAACTCCATGGAAGTGGCACGTACCAATGACGGTGGATACCATGAATGCGGGGAAATATGCCGGATTGGAGGTGCCGGCCGCCGTTACTTTAGACGAATGCTGGCAGCTGGTGCGGACCTACGAGGCCACCAAAGTGCCCTGCATGATCCTGGAGAACGTCTGCTATCGCCGGGACGTTATGGCCGCGCTGAACATGGTCCGGCAAGGGCTCTTCGGCGAACTGGTCCATGCTCACTGCGGCTATCAGCACGACCTGCGCGGGATAAAATTCAATCCCGGCGCCGAATTCGGTCCCGACAAGGGGGAAGGTGAGGCAAAGTGGCGCACGCAGCATTCCATTGACCGGAATGGCGACATCTATCCCACCCACGGAGTGGGTCCGGTGGCTACCATGATGGAAGTCAACCGGGGCAACCGGTTTGTGCACCTGACCTCCACGGCCACCAAATCGCGGGGGCTGCATAACTACATTGTGGAAAAAGGGGGTGTGGGCCATCCCAACGCCGGGATCAAATTTACCCTGGGGGACATTGTCACCACGGTCATCAAGACGGCCAGGGGCGAAACGATGGTGGTCAGTCATGATACCAACCTGCCGCGGCCGTATTCCCTGATGTTTCGCATCCAGGGCACACATGGCCTTTGGCTGAAAGATAACGACTCGATCTACATCGAAGGCCGCAGTCCCGAAGAGCACGAATGGGAATCTTTTGCAGCCTATCAGGAGGAGTTTGATCATCCGCTGTGGAGGAGGTATGGCGAGCAGGCGGAAGGCGCCGGGCACGGCGGCATGGACTTCTTTGTCACGCACGCTTTTATCGAGTCGGTGAAACGGAAGGTCTCGCCACCCCTGGATGTCTATGACGCCGCGGCCTGGAGCGCTATTTCTCCATTATCAGAGCAATCCATTGCCGAGGGGAGCACACCGATGCAGTTCCCGGACTTCACGCAGGGGAAATGGGAGAACAGGAAGCCGGTCTTCGCACTGGATGATGATTTTTAAAAAGGATCCGCTGAGGGATCGGTCCGTGGCCTGTCCGGGCACCGGAAGGTTTTAGCTCTTCGGCCCCGATTAATACACCGCCAGCAGCTCCCGGAAGGTCGCGGCGTTCTTAGGTGCGCGTGCGTGGTAGTCGTTATTGAAGAAGGCGTAGAGGGTCCGCCCTTCCAAATGCGGCTTGACCTTCTCGGCCCATGCAGCAAGCTCTTCGTCGGGGTAGTCGTACTGGTATACCAGGTCCGCAGGGCCGTGGAAGCGCAGGTAGAGGAAGTCGGTAGTGGGGATGATGTCCTCAGGCAGGCCACCCATGCTGACGGCCACGAAGGCGGCCTGGTACCTGGCCAGGGTATCGGCGGTCTGGTCGTCCCACCAGCTGCCGTGGCGGAACTCAACGGCGTGCCGCACCTGGCCGGGCAGCAGAGCCAGGAATTCCTCCAGCAGGGGCAGGTCCTGATGCAGGGATGGCGGCAGCTGCCAGAGGATAACCCTCATGGTGCGCAGCTCCAAGGCGCGATCCAGGAAAGTCTGCAGCGGTTCCCGGCAGTCCCGCAGCTTCTTCAAGTGGGTTATCAGCCGTGATCCCTTGAGTACCAGATGGAAATCGGTTCCCAGCCGCCGGTTCCAGGCGTTGATCATGTTCTGGGTCGGGAGGCGGTAGAAGGTGGCGTTGACTTCTACCGTATCAAACTGCCGGGCGTAGTAGACTAGCCGCTCCGGACCTTTGACGTCCTCGGGGTAGAACCGCCCTTGCCAGTCGTCGTAGACCCAGCCGGAGGTACCGATGTGGATGGCTGGCCGCATTACTATCTTACCAGGCACTTCCCGTATATTCGGTCTATTGACTTAATTTAAGGTAGCGAATATGCTTTCTCCACCCGGCTTCGTAGAAAGTACTGCCCATCTCCCCGGTCATTTCTACCTATATTCCCGCTCCAATAACGGCTAATGCCTGCTCATTTCGACTATATCATAATCGGTTCCGGTTTCGGGGGCTCGGTGGCAGCCCTGAGGCTGTCGGAGAAGGGTTACCGGGTGGCGGTTATCGAGCAAGGCCGACTTTACCGGCCACACGACTTCCCCAGGACCAACTGGAACCTGCGCAAGTTTCTCTGGATGCCCAGGTTGGGACTGTACGGTATCCAGGCCATGACGCTGCTGAAGGACGTTTTCATCTTTCACGGTACCGGTGTAGGAGGCGGCAGCCTGGTTTACGCCGGCAACCTGCTGATACCGCCCGATGAGGTATTCGAGGATCCTGCCTGGCAGGGAGGAAACTGGCGGGAGAAACTGGCCCCCCATTATGAAACGGCACGCAGGATGCTCGGGGTCACCTCGCATGAGGTGATAAGCCCATCCGACGAGCTGCTCAGGGAATGTGCCACCGATGTGGGGAGAGGAGACACCTTCCACGTCAACGACGTGGGGATCTACTTCGGTGAGGAAGGGGTGACGGTACCCGATCCCTTCTTTGACGGCGAAGGACCGGATCGAACCGGGTGTACCCTATGCGGTGGGTGCATGGTGGGCTGCCGCTACGGCTCAAAGAACTCCTTGGACTTGAATTATCTCCACCTGGCGGAGAGGCTGGGTGCGGAGATTATCCCCGAAACCAGGGTCGTTGATGTGAGGCCATCATCAGGAAACAACGGGTATGACGTGATCGCCCGGCGGGTCACAGGATTTCTCAGTCCCCGTAGAGAGTATCACGCTGAAGGAGTCATCTTCTCGGGTGGCACTCTGGGGACGGTGAAACTTCTCCACCGCTGCAAGGCACGGGATTCGCTGCCGCGCCTTTCCAACCGGTTGGGTAGTAAGGTACGCACCAACAGCGAGGCGTTCGTCGGTATCCAGGCGCGGGGCAAAGCCGTGGACTACTCCCAGGGTCTGGCCATCGCATCGGGGGTGTATCCCGACGACGACACCCACATCGAGACGGTGCACTATGCCAAGGGGCAGACCGTCATGTACCTTCTGGGTACCGTGCTCACCGGAGGCGGTAAGCCCTGGCCCCGGCCTCTGCGATTCCTGAGCAACGTGCTGCTGCATCCGCTCCAATTCCTCGGCGGGTTCTGGCCTTTCGGACGGGCGGAGCGCAGTATCATACTGCTGGTAATGCAGAAGATCAGCAACTGGCTGCGCCTGGAATACAAGCGGCGCTGGTGGCGATTGGGGAACCGGAGCATGAACTCCAACTGGCACACCCGCCAGCCAGTGCCCTCTTACATCCCGATAGCCAATGACTTCGCCCGACGCATGGCCGCCAAGGTGAAGGGGGGGCGGAGCTACAGCATTCTGCCGGAGGTGGTGTTCGACACCTCGTCCACGGCCCATATCCTGGGAGGCTGCATCATGGCCAAAACGCCTGAAAACGGCGTCACCGACTTTGCTGGTAAAATCCACGGCTACGACAACCTCTACGTGGTTGACAGCTCGATTGTAGCGGCCAACCTGGGCGTCAATCCCAGCCTGACCATCACCGCCCTGGCGGAGTATATCATGGCGCAGTTCCCGGAGAAGCGTGTGTAGTCGGCAGTCATCGGCCAATAGCAAATACCTGCTCGCATATCCAGACTCCCACAAAGAATCCCAGCCGCTCATGCCGATCGCCAGGCACGGTTATAGCCCCACGAGTTTTAAAACTGCATTAAATTACGCGGCAATTTTTTCGTTAACCGATCCGTGAAAGGCAGGTATAATTATGACCGATAAACCCGAAATAATATCAGGCAGCGCCTTGGCGGGCATTCTGCTGATTCTTGTAGGATTTTTATTCCTGGTGGAGACCCTGGATATCATGAACCTAGGGCCGCTCTTTTCTAACTGGTGGCCATTGATCCTGATCGCCATCGGCGTACTGAAATTAAAAGGGAGTGATAAGACAGGTGGTGCGATTATTTTCCTGGTGGGAATCGCGTTCCTGTCAGCCACACTGGACATTATCAACTGGGGCAGTATCTTCAAGCTCTGGCCGCTGATTCTGGTAGTAATCGGGCTTTCCATCATTATGAAAGCGAAGGGCAGGAGTTTATGGGGAGTAACATCTTCAAGTGAAACCTCCGAAGATTTTGTTAAATCAAGTGTTATTCTCGGGGGTGTAAATCAAACGGTCAGTTCCGAAAACTTCAGGGGTGGCGATGTTTCGGCAATCTTTGGAGGTGTTGATCTGGACCTTCGTCAGGTAAGGGTATCCCCGGAGGGATGCGACATGAATATTACCGCCTTGTTTGGCGGGGTGGAGATGATCGTCCCGCCGGACTGGCAGGTATCCGTGTCCGGCACACCAATCCTTGGAGCCATCGAAAACAAGACGACCCGGACCGGAAGCGAGCAAGAGGGGAAGAAGGTTAATTGCCGCTGTACGGTCGCATTCGGTGGTGTTGAGATAAAGAACTGACCGTCTGCCATACTGGAGGGCCTGATGGTCCTCGCCCCGGTCTCAACCACTTGCCGGATTGACAACCTCAGGGCGAACCTCAAGCCACCAGAGCTTGCATGCGTTGGGGGGGGCGTTGCGACATCCATGCTGCATACCTGACGATTTGACCTTATATTAAGCCGCAACCACCAGCTGCGTGGATTGTACATAATGCCAGATCCAGCCTCTAAACCAGCTGCGTTGATTCAAACTCTCAAGCACAGACTGCTGCCAACAGTGGGGATGGTAGCGATCGCTATTGTCATCTGGCTGGTTCCCGCTCCTGGCGGTGTCGACCAAAAGGCGTGGCACCTGCTGGCAATCTTTGTGGCCACAATTGTGGGTCTCATCGTTAAGCCTTTCCCTATGGGGGCGGTGGCCATGCTGGGCATTACAGCCACTGCTCTCACGGGCACTCTCACCATCACCGAAGCATTGAGCGGATTCGGCAACCGGGTCATCTGGCTCATCGTAATAGCCTTTTTCATATCGCGCGGGTTTATCAAGACCGGCCTGGGAGCCCGGATTGCCTACCTGTTTATGGCAGCCGTGGGGAAGAAGTCGCTTGGCCTGGCGTACAGTATGGTAGCTACCGATCTGGTACTGGCACCAGCCATTCCCAGCAACACCGCCCGTGCCGGTGGGGTGATCTTCCCGGTGCTCAGGTCGGTTGCCAGGGCTTATGGCAGTGAGCCCGATGATGGTACTGCCCGCCGGATAGGCGCATTCCTGGTCAAGACCTCCTTCCAGGCCACGATCGTTACCAGCGCCATGTTCCTGACGGCCATGGCGGCCAATCCGCTGGCGGTTGAGCTAGCGGGTGGACTGGGAGTAGAAATCACCTGGGGGATATGGGCTCTAGCCGCGTCGGTCCCCGGCCTCGCCAGCCTGACGGTGGTGCCCTGGCTCGTCTACCGGCTATACCCCCCTGAGATCAAAGAGACCCCCGCCGCCGCGCAAATGGCCAGGGAGAAACTAGCGGCGATGGGGAAAATGAAACCTGGTGAAATGACCATGCTGGGGACTTTCATCCTGCTGCTGATATTGTGGATATTCGGCGGGAATTTGGGTATCCATCCCACCACGGCGGCATTGGCCGGTCTGAGTATCCTGCTGATCAGTGGTGCCTTAACCTGGAATGACATCATTACTGAAAAGGGAGCCTGGAACACTCTAGTCTGGTTTGCGGCGCTGGTGATGATGGCCAGTTATCTGAACACGCTGGGGCTGATCCCCTGGTTTGGTGATACAGTCGGCGCGGCTGTTGGCGGTATCGGTTGGATCTCGGCCTTTCTGGTTTTAAGCCTGGTATATTTCTACAGCCATTATTTCTTCGCCAGCAACACGGCTCATGTCAGTTCGATGTACGCCGCGTTTCTGGCGGTGGCAATTGCTGTTGGCACGCCGCCGGTGTTAGCGGCCCTGGTGCTGGCTTTTTTCAGCAACCTGTTCAGCAGCATGACCCACTATGGCACCGGGCCGGCTCCGGTGCTGTTTGGCTCGGGCTATGTCGAGATGGGTGTATGGTGGAAACTGGGGGGGCTTATCAGCGTGGTCAATATCATTATCTGGATGGGGCTCGGTGGTCTGTGGTGGAAGGTTTTGGGGCTATGGTAAATCTACGATATATCCACAATAAGACCGCAGCATGAATTAAATTGACTACCACCCTGTACCAGGGAAAATGACGATCTAAACGTCAGGAGGGTTTCAAATGGCTCAGATAGCTTTCACAATCAATGGCCAGCCTAAGTCGTTGGAGCTGGATCCGGCCACCAGATTACTCTGGGTTATCAGGGATACTCTCGGTCTGACAGGCACCAAGTACAGCTGTGGAATGTCCCTGTGTGGATCCTGTACGGTACACAAGGATGGTGAGGCCATCCGCTCATGTACTACGCCGGTCTCAGCTGTGGCGGGCAGCGAGATAACAACTATCGAGGGCCTGTCCGCTGACCTGAGTCACCCACTGCAGCGGGCCTGGATCGAGGAGGAGGTATCCCAGTGTGGGTATTGCCAGCCGGGCCAGATCATGATTGCAGCGGCTCTCCTGGCCAAGAAACGCCGGCCCTCCGACCGGGACATTGACACCACCATGTCCCGTGCTCTCTGCCGGTGTGGAACGTATCAACGAATCCGGCGGGCAATCCACCGGGCGGCCCGGGAGGTGTGAAATGACAGCGAAAACAACTATCAGCAGAGGTGATTTTCTTAAGGTTTCAACCGCGGCAGGGACCGGCCTAGCCCTCGCTTTTCATCTCCCCTTATTGGATAAGCTGACGGCAGCCCAGGCACTCGACGGTTTCGAACCTAACGTGTGGGTGAGTATTGATACATCAGGTACGGTAGCCATCACCATGCACCGCAGCGAGCTGGGGCAGAAAGTCTGGACCACCCTTCCCATGATCCTGGCGGAGGAGCTGGAAGCGGACTGGTCGAGAGTCCAGGTAAAGCAGGGTCACTTTAACCCGGCCTACGGTGGCCAGAGTACCGGTGGCAGCGCCAGTGTCCGCACCAGCTATGACAAGCTCCGCCGAGCTGGCGCAACAGCCAGGGAGATGCTCATTACAGCCGCCGCCCAGACCTGGGATGTTGACCGGAGCAGCTGCCGTGCGGAAAACGGCGCCGTCATCCACGATCCCACCAACCGGAAACTTAGCTATGGGGAGTTGGTGGAAACGGCCGCCAGGCTGCCGGTGCCCGAGGAAGTCTCCCTGAAAGATCCCAAAGACTTCAAGATCATCGGGAAATCCATGAAAAGCCTGAATGCCGCGTCAATGGTTGACGGCAGCGCCCTCTTTGGAACCGATTTCAAGCTCCCGGGAATGCTGACCGCCGTGGTGTTCCGCTGCCCGGTATTCGGCGGCAAGGTAGCAAGCTACGATGATTCGGGCGCCAGGGCTGTTCCAGGAGTCCGCCACGTGACCCAGATTTCCAGCGGAGTGGCGGTAGTGGCCGATGACACCTGGTCGGCACTGCAAGGGCGTGAGGCTCTAAAAGTCACCTGGGATGAAGGCCCCAATGCCAGTCTGAGCAGTGAAGATATCTCCAGGACGCTAGCAGATGCGGCTCAATCAGAGGGAACGGCCCAGCGTGAGGAGGGAGACGCCCAGGCGGCGCTGGATGGAGCAGCGAAAAAGTTGGATGCGGTTTACGAGGTGCCTTACCTGGACCACGCCACGATGGAGCCTCTGAACTGTACCGCCCGGATGGGTAACGGCTCATGCGAAATCTGGGTATCCACGCAGAATCCAGGCGAAGCCCATGAAGCTGCTATGGAAATCACCGGACTATCCGCCGAGGCCATTAAGGTTCATACCCTGCTGTCGGGTGGTGGTTTTGGACGGCGCCTGGCGGATGACTTTGTAAGGGATGCGGTGGAGGTTGCCAAGGTTCTCGACGTACCAGTAAAAGTAATCCGTACCCGGGATGAAAACATTCAGCATGGCCTCTACCGGCCTGCCAGCTATCATCATATTCAGGGTGGACTGGACCGCAAAGGCCAACCGGTGGCCTGGATTCACCATGTTTCTGGTCCCGCAGATTCCAGCTTCAGCGTATCTGCAGACTCTCCCAATTATGGGATTGACATGGCCTACGCCATCCCTAACGTCTACGTTGACATGACTACGTCCGATATACCAGTTCCTACGGGTCCCTGGCGGTCGGTGGCCAACACCCAAATTGCGTTCGTGAATGAGTCGTTCATCGATGAGCTGGCCCATGCCGCCGGGAAAGATCCCTACGAATTCCGCCGGACGCTGATAAAAGAAGCTCATCCCCGACTACTGGGTGTATTGGATCTGGCAGCGGAGAAGGCCGGTTGGGGTAAACGTCGACGGGGTCGCTACCAGGGGATCGCCGTTCACGGATGTTTCCGCAGTTACGCGGCTCTAGTGGCGGAAGTCTCAGTAAACCGGCGGGGCGAAATCAAGGTTCACAAGATGGTATGCGCTATTGACTGCGGCACAGTCATCAATCCCGACGGCGTCAAGTCTCAGGTTGAAGGAGGCATTGTCCTAGCGCTAACCGCCGCCCTGCATGGGGCCATCACGCTTAAGAACGGGCGGGTGCAGCAGAGCAATTTCCACAATTACAAGCTACTGACCATGCGGGAGATGCCGGTAGTGGAAGCTCACATCTTACCCAGCAATGAGCCTCCAACCGGGGTAGGTGAACCGCCGGTGCCTCCAACCCCGCCAGCGCTGACCAACGCCATCTTCGCGGCCACAGGCAAGCGAATCCGGCGGCTGCCCGTTGATACCGGGGAGCTGAAGCGGGGATAATCAAGCCGGGTAAGTGCGGAAGTGATGAAGCATATAACAGCGCCCGATGTGAGCGTGCGCAACTCGGTGATTGATTTAAGAGGTCGGTCCTTTTAAAAAAGGAGTGTCTTGCCACTCATTTTTCAGCAGACTGGATAGAATACTCTCGCTCGAAATCTGATCTGTCATTTCCATACGCCAGTAATAAAAAAGATGCAAATGGAAATAACATAATCAACCTGGAATTCCCTTTTCGTGCACGAAAACTGGAATAATTCATTATGAAAACACGTGCAGAATGAGGTAGTTACTCATGACACAGTCGATAAATAATTCTATATGATATGTGGATTTCTTAACCATTTTTAAAACTCAATAAATGAGTCAATTGAGCTCACATTGAATAATACTTAGTAATTGCATTTTCTTGAATTAGTATTTAACGTTCCGCGAATCTTTCAAGTAACCAAATAGAGGTAATAAATCCATGCCATTCGAGAAATTTGTACCGGCAAAAAAACGGGGAGCTGCACCAAAACCACCGGAAGTAAAGGTGCTGAAAGGTGGCCAGATTTCCCTCAACTCTGCAGCTTACCAGCAGTTTTTAAAAGGGGCGACTCACATAGAGCTTTTTTATGATCCCTCTTCAAAAAAAATCGGGTTGCAGCCTAAAAAGTACAAGACCAAAGCGGCCTTCAAGCTTCGCGCCGTGGGCAAGAACAAGTCAACCTATCGTGTAAATGCCAAGCCGCTGATTGAGCATTACAGCATAAAACTGAGCGCAAAAGTTTCGGCAACGCCATCGTGGAACAGTGATCATAATCTACTGGAATTGACATTGTAGGGATTGCCCGAAAGTGATGAAAAAAAGGACGACGATTCGTCCTTTTTTTTCGCCCTGAACTCCAAATCAGCGTTGATGCTATTGGTATAGCTGTCTATGAAAGTTGGCGCGTTTCATGCAGGACACGCTGGAGGTAATCCCGGTACTGGCTTGCCGGTATTTCCTTAATGACCTGATCCAGTTGAGCTGCATTGATATTGCCCATGTGAAACGCCACTTCCTCAATGCAGCCGATCTTCAAACCCTGGCGTGTTTCAATGGCTTCGATGAAATTGCCAGCTTCCAGCAGACTCTGGTGGGTTCCCATATCCAACCAGGCGATGCCGCGGCTGAAGCGAAGAACCTGGAGCTCACCCATTTCCAGGTAGATCTTGTTAATGTCGGTGATTTCCAACTCGCCACGGGCCGAAGGCTTCAGGCTCTTGGCAAATTCCACCACCCGCTGGTCGTAGAAATAGAGACCCGGTATGGCGTAATTGGATTTTGGTTGCTGCGGTTTCTCTTCGATACTCAGAGCCCGGCCCTGCGTGTCAAACGTCACAATGCCGTAGCGTTGGGGATCACGAACCGGGTAGGCGAAAATTGTGGCCCCGCGCTCCAGTGACGCAGCTTTTCGTAGCTGCTCCACATACCCGGTGCCATAAAACACATTATCACCTAGAATCAAACAAGCCGGATCGCTGGCGATGAAAGACTCTGCGATGATGAATGCCTGAGCGATTCCCTCCGGGCGGGGCTGCTCCTGGTAACTGAAATGCACTCCGAGGCGGGAACCATCCCCCAGAATCTGTTCGAAGCGGGGGAGATCGTCAGGGGTGGAGATAATCAGGATGTCCTTTAGACCTGCCAGCAGTAGCGTGGAGAGGGGGTAGTAGATCATGGGCTTGTCGTTGACGGGCAGCAATTGTTTGCACACCGCCCGGGATAGGGGATACAGGCGTGTGCCAGCCCCGCCAGCCAGGATGATTCCTTTCACCTTCGATGCTCCTTTCTATATCTGTTGATGAACCGGGCGCCGTCTGTCCGCTGCTGGTTCATTCACCTCGTACGAGACTTCCGCGCAAGGGCCGAAGAGAGCCAGTCGGGATATGAAGCCGAGCCATCTTCGGTGGCATATAAGTAGCGGGTCCCCTATCCCTTTTTGCCCGACTGGGCTGCGATCACATTCAGCGCCGAACCGGCCTTGAACCACTCGATCTGGGTTTCATTAAGGGTATGCTGAAGAGGGATCGTTTCTCTTGAGCCGTCAACATGGTCCAGAACCATTGTCACAGTTGATCCGAAGGCCAGTTCCATCAGACCCGTCAGGGAAACCGTGTCATCAACCTGGACTTTATCATAATCGGCAGTATCCACGAATGTAAGGGGAAGAATCCCCTGCTTTTTAAGATTGGTCTCGTGAATGCGGGCAAAGCTCTTAACAATGACAGCCAGACCCCCCAGGAATCTTGGTTCCATCGCAGCGTGTTCCCGACTGGATCCTTCGCCGTAATTCTCCTCGCCCACAACCACCCAACCGATGCCTTCGGCCTTGTAGGACCGGGCGATGTCGCTGAGTTTGCTCCCTTCTTCACCCGTGACCAGATTACGTCCCGTACCTGTCTCGCGCGCGTAGGCATTGGTCATGCCGTTAAAGAGGTTGTTGCTGATATTATCCAGGTGTCCCCTGAATCGGAGCCAGGGTCCAGCCGGAGAGATGTGGTCGGTGGTGCATTTTCCCCGCGCCTTGGCCAACACCCGCAGGCCCTGCAGGTCTGAACCCTCCCAGGTGGGAAACGGTTCCAGCAGCTGCAGGCGTTCACTATCAGTCTTGACGGCGATCTGAATCCGGCTGCCGTCCGCTGGCGGTGGCTCGTAGCCCGACTCGCCGGGATTGAAGCCGTCAGCCGGCAATTCGTTTCCAACCGGTGGAGCTAGCAATATCATGCTGTCTCCATCAGGTAAAGGATCGGTCAGGGGATTGAATGACAGGTGCCCTGCCAGGGCCAAGGCGGTGACAATCTCGGGACTGGCGATGAAGGCCAGGGTATCGGGATTGCCGTCATTCCGCCTGGCAAAGTTCCGGTTAAAAGACGTGACTATGGTGTTTTTCACTCCCTGCTCGACGTCGGTCCGCTTCCACTGCCCGATGCACGGCCCGCAGGCGTTGGCTAGTACAATACCGCCCAAACGGGTAAGTGTTTCCAGCTGGCCGTCGCGCTGGATTGTGGCCCTGATCTGCTCGGATCCGGGGGTGATGTAGAAGCTGGTCCGGGCTTTGAGGCCTCTGGCAAGTGCCTGGTCTGCGACGTGGGCTGCCCGGCTGATATCCTCATAAGACGAGTTGGTACAGCTACCGATGAGGGCTACCCTTATATCATCAGGATAGTCATTCTCCTTTACATCCCGGGCCATCCGAGAAATAGGCCGGGCCAGGTCGGGAGTGAAAGGACCCACGATGTGCGGCTCAAGGGCAGACAGGTCAATCTCGATGATCTCATCGTAGACCTTTTCCGGATTACTCTCCGCTTCGGGATCGGCCCGGAGGTGTTCGCGATGCCGATCTGCCAGGTCAGCCACTTCGGTCCGCCCGGTAGCGCGCAGATAGATTGACATGCGGTCGTCGTAGGGGAATACAGAGGTAGTGGCCCCGATTTCGGCTCCCATGTTGGTAATGGTACCCTTGCCGGTGGTGCTGATGGAATGGACGCCGGGACCGAAGTACTCCACGATCTTACCGGTGCCACCTTTGACAGTCAGAATGCCAGCCACTTTCAGGATCACGTCCTTGGGAGCCGTCCAGCCGCCTAAGCTGCCGGTCAGGTGCACCCCGATGAGGCCCGGCCACTTCAGTTCCCAAGGCATTCCCGCCATGACATCCACGGCGTCGGCACCGCCAACACCGATAGCCAGCATACCCAGTCCACCAGCGTTGGGCGTATGCGAGTCGGTGCCGATCATCAAGCCACCGGGAAAAGCGTAATTCTCCAGTACCACCTGGTGAATGATCCCGGCACCGGGCTTCCAGAACCCGAGGCCGTACTTCTGAGATACGCTATGGAGGAAGGCGTAAACCTCGTCATTTTCGGTTAAGGCGTTGGTGAGGTCGCTGTCAGCGCCGGTCTCGGCCCGGATGAGGTGATCACAGTGGACAGTGGTGGGTATCGCGGTCGTTTCTCGTCCGCTGCGCATGAACTGCAGCAGGGCCATCTGGGCGGTGGCGTCCTGGAGGGCCACCCGGTCCGGCTGGAGATTGACGTACGAAACGCCTCGCTCGGGAAGCAGCCCACTGGCTCCATCGTAAAGGTGAGCGAATAATATTTTCTCGGTAAGCGCCAGTGGGCGGCTCAGCTGCTCGCGGGCGCGCTGCACGGAGTCTTTCAGACGCGGATACAAATCTTCGATAATATTGAGCGTCTCTGCTTCCATTCGGTGTCGATCCTTCCTTATACAGTAGCCCTGCCGCTATCTGAGGCGGCTATATGTTTAGGGGGAATTTAGCACGATTTGAATGTGGTAGCATCACCCCATAAGGCTCGGAGCTCTATTCAATAATAAGGTTAGATTAAGAAATTATGAAGCGATTTACAATGTGTCGTAACATCTTAATAGTCCGTGACTTAAGTCATGTGCTTGTTTTGAAGGATCCGTCAGGATCAACGCCAAGGTAGTCGGCCTGGTTCACTGCGAGATGATCCACCTGGTGCTATTCAGCAGAATCCGACGCCTCCCGCAGCCACGCGCACACCTCATCATCAATATCCGCGGCGGAGTTCAGTTCCAGATGGTGGGTGAATCGCCCCGGAGCGGGCTCGACGATCTCCTTCCAGCGCGGCGATGGGTCCCTACGCTGGAAGGCAACGGTGAGTACCAGCGGCGCATGTTCACCGCGCAGATACCTGCCCGACATCCAGGCCCAGGCGAAGGCACGTCGGCGACGAAAGGCGATCTGACTCTTCGTTATACGGAGTTTCGCGGGTCCGAGGCCGTCAACCACCCTATGCAAGGGCTCGAAGATTTGCCGGGACTCATCGCATCCGGCGAAGAACTCATCCAGTGTCATGATGCATCATCACTACTCTCTGAATAAGCCACCCTATCGCAATCTTCGAGGGAAATGCAGCGCGCCCTTGGTGTCTTTGGCGGTTGCGATCTTATTAATGCTACCCGCTAATTGCTGACTGCTGACCGCCGGATGCTCCCTAGTACCGGTACTCCTCTGGCTTGAAGGGGCCGTCTGGATCGATTCCCAGGTACTCGGCCTGCTCGGGGGTCAGTCTGGTGAGCTTGGCTCCCAGCTTCTCCAGGTGCAACCGAGCCACCTCCTCATCCAGGAGCTTGGGCAGTACGTGCACCTTCTTCTCCATGCCTCCCTTCCAGAGTGCCATCTGGGCCAGGACCTGATTGGTGAAGGAATTGGACATGACGAAGGAGGCGTGGCCGGTAGCGTTGCCCAGGTTCACCAGGCGGCCGCGGCTGAGCAGGATGATGGAGTGCCCGTCGGGGAAGGTGAACTTATCCACCTGGGGCTTGATGTTTTCCTCGGTGATACCGGGGGTGGTCTCGAGGTAATTGACGTCGATCTCAATATCGAAGTGGCCGATGTTGCAGACGATGGCGTTGTTCTTCATGCGGGCCATGTGCTCACCGGTAATAACATGCTTATTGCCCGTGGCAGAAACGAAAATATCTCCCCGCTCGCAGGCCTCATCTATGGTGGTCACCTCGTAGCCTTCCATGGCGGCCTGGAGGGCGCAGATGGGATCGATCTCGGTAACGATCACCTTGGCCCCGTAGCCCTTCATGGACTGGGCGCAACCCTTACCTACGTCGCCGTAGCCGGCGATGACTACTGTTTTGCCGGCCAGCATGATATCGGTCCCCCGCTTAATGCCATCAGCCAGGCTTTCCCGACAGCCGTACTTGTTATCGAACTTGGACTTGGTCACAGAGTCGTTGACGTTGATGGCCGGGAAGGGAAGCTCACCTTCCTGGTCCAGCTGGGCCAGTCGATGTACACCCGTTGTGGTCTCCTCGGAGACGCCCTTTATCTCCGGGATCAGTTCCGGTTGCTTCTCAAGCACCACCAGGGTCAGATCACCACCGTCATCGATGAGCAGCTGTGGTCCCTGGCCATCGGGAAACCTGAGGGTCTGTTCGATGCACCACCAGTATTCTTCTTCTGTTTCGCCTTTCCAGGCGAAGACGGGGATTCCACGGGCGGCGATGGCGGCCGCGGCGTGGTCCTGGGTGGAAAAAATATTGCATGATGACCAGCGCACCTGTGCCCCCAACTCCACGAGGGTTTCGATCAGAACGGCGCTCTGGACCGTCATGTGTACGCAGCCGGAAATGCGAGCCCCCTGGAGCGGTCTAGCGGGGCTGTATTTCTCACGCAAAGCCATGAGTCCGGGCATTTCCTCTTCGGCCAACTCAATTTCCTTCCGACCGAAACCTGCCAGTGAAATATCGGCAATCTTATAATCCTGGAACGCGGCATCCTTATCGCCGTCATGGGCGATTTTATCCTCGACAATATCGTGTACAGCCATCTAGTATCCTCCCTGTCCTGAGTATATCTCAGTTAAACCTAAACTTAATATATTAGCAATCCGGTTGGTATACCTTAGGCAGATTCCGCCCCGGACCGGACTTCTATCATGTGAGATTAAGTGTGACCCCATCCAGGCGGTTGCGCTGCAGCCAGTACCGGGAAAACAGGCCCATCGATAGGAAGAAGCTTCTTTTCAGCGCCGCTTTCTCTATCCAGGTTTCCTCCCATTTCAGCAGGCTATTCCTTATCTTGCGGCGGGTCTGTAACAGCTGTCGTCCCTTCCCAGCTGCAAGGTCCTGTACCATTTCCCGTTCGAGGTCGTCCCGCTCCTTGATGAAGTCATCGTCAAGATGAGGAGTAAGAAGTATGGTTCTATGCAATTTCTCGTGCCGCCACCAGAGACTGTGGTCGTGATACCGCGAGAGATCTTCTTCCTTAAGGTCATCTTCCAACGGGAGATCAAAATGGACCGGTTTGAATATGGAGAGATCGGGTGCGGAGGTACCGGTAAAAAAGAAATCCTGCCTGCGTTTCGAAACCATAGCAACCATTGAGCCGGTAGTCTGAAGCCAACGGGATGTTCCGCGCGCATGTAGAGCCACATCTTCCTTTGACCATCTCCTCGGGTGGGATTTTTTCCGCTGGCGCAGGAGCTGCATCATACCGAGGTGCGGATGATCGCGATCCAGCCGGGGCAGACTTTCCAGGAGGGCCGTCCGGCGCGGGTGTGATTTCCCGAAAGGATGACGGTGTGGCGTGCGTCCAAAGGCTTCCGCAAAGTTGAGCCCCTCCTCCTTTCGTACCCATCCTTTCAGCCGGGCGTACTGGGGGAGGGCATAGGAGCTGCGGTCAAAGTCGGTGGCGAGGGTCAGCTCGGACGAGAGTACGGCCGTACCCAGGACTCTTTTTGCCGCCCAGTGGCGCCCGGCCGTCTCCAGTATCCAGGCCTCGTTGGCGTCGGCGATTATGAAACTGTTGTCATCGCTGAAAGAGGAGTCTCCGAGCTGGCATGCCCCGCCCTGCCCGTGTGTCTGTAGCAGGGAGGTGATCACCTTCATGGCCTCCTCCGCATTTCGGCCCCGCTCCAGACCCAGACGAACAAGGTCCATGCCGATGAGTCCTGGTTCGGGTTCGTGATTACGGGTGGAAACCGCCTCACTACCGATAACGACGCCTTGATCATTGGCTCCCATCTCGCCGCCCCAGCACCACCAGGGCTTGCTAAGCACGATAGCGTAACGTTGGGGTACCTGGGTGATAGACAGGTGCGTGCACTTGAGCAGAGTGTTGGCGTCGTATTCCACGGCTGGCAGAGCGAGAACCAGCTGGCACTCGCCGGGCTCGCGATTACTGTTCTTCCCGAAATGTGTGACACCATCGGGGCTGGCCGAAGCAGCGATGACCATAGTACTGGACATAAGGGTACTAAGCTATCAACCGTTTACCGGCCGCGTCCAAGGTTTTCTTGCCGGCTGATGAAATACCTGCGGGTATGAGGATGGGATAAAGGTCTGGATGGGTTGACGGAATGAGTGGTACTGAACGAGCGGCTGTCGCCTGTTTTTCTTTCTACAGCCCGCTTTTCAGGGCTTCCAGCTTAGCCGCCAGTCGGGATCTGCCCGAGAGGGTGGCAACGTCGGTATTAAAGCTGCTGTCCAGCTGCTTCACCCAGACAAGGCATGAGTCGAACTTGCCCTGCCCGTAATAGCCGGTCGCTGCCGTAAGGTAGAGATGTTGGTATGTAATGGTGATGTCACGCCTGAAAGTCCAGGCGGGAGTGAGGGCTAGAGCCCCTTTAGCATCAGATACGGCATAGGAAAACTGTCCAAGGGCTAAGCGGGCGAAAGATCGTCCCGCCAGGATCTCTGTCCCGACGATCGTGGTATCCGATTTAGTCGCAGCGGTGGTGAAGCGCAATTCGCTCGTGTCCGCAACGCCCAGCCGAGCATAAGCCCACCCCAGCCCGTTCCAGCCATCGGCGTATGAAGGATTCATATCCGTTCCGGCCTCGAACTGGCCTATAGCCTCGCGATAGCTCGAGTCGGCCATCAGTTCCCAGCCGTATTCAACATAGTCAGGTGTCTCCGGCTCAACAAGGGTGCGACATCCTCCCACAATGAGCACCAGCAGGCTCACGATCAAGATTAAGGATATGCACAGCCTCCGGTCCATCAGCTTACCTCACCAACAGCATTTTCCTGGTCATGTGGTGTCCGGTGTTGGTGCTCAGATGAACGAAGTACACGCCACTGGCAACGACGATCCCACGGGCATCAACACCATTCCAGATGAACTCATATCGTCCAGTTGACGCCTCCCCATTAAAGAGAGTCAGCACCTCCTGGCCCAGCAGGTTATAGATCACGACTCTGGCCTGCTGCATAGGACCATCCTGGAAGCCCAGGTCAAAGACTATGTGGGTAGTGGGATTAAAGGGATTCGGATAGTTCTGATGCAGGCTGGTGACCTGTGGTACGATAATCGTCCGGGGACCAAGGCGGAAGGTGCCCGCTCTGTCAGTCCAGGTGGTCACCAAATCCCCCTCATAAACCGAGGGCAGCTCCTGCCAACTACCGTTCGGCCGTAAGATGTAGATGGCCTGTGCTTCTTCCAGGTCTGATTCGCTCAAAACGCGATGCATACTAACCTGCACGGGCTGATCGAAGGTGAGTTGCCCATCCCCTAATCGGTAAGACCTGCCACGAACAGCGGAGAGCCCCATAAGCGTGGAATCCACCACCAGGAGGTACCGGTCTCCGCTTACCGAGCCGGGAGAGCCAACCGTTTTGAACAGCTGGTCAGTACTGGCTGCCACCCAGGGTTGGCTCTGCTTGGCCAGCGCGAGAGCTAGGCTGGATGTACGGGTGGTATCCCCCCATCCGCTGAAGCCGGTGACTTCCAGGCTGTGGGGACCGCTTCTTGTGTACTTGTGGGTGCCAACATAAGCAAACGATGTATCGATGATCCTGGTTACACTCACCCGTAAGCTATCCATATAAATGCGGATACTATCGGCCATGGCGAGGGTATCGATCACGAAAATCTGCACGTATTCCGAAATGACACTGTTCTGGACAACATTCACGGTTAGTCTGGGCTTGTCCACGATCCTGACCCCGTCGCTGGCGACGGAGTCGGACGTATTACCTGCGCCATCTGTCGCTCGGACACTGAAGTAGTAATGACGCTTATGGGTCAGTTGCAGCCCTTTGGCCGTTACTGCAGCAGTCGTGTCGTTACTGGTCCAGCTGACGACGTCAGTGTCCCCGCGGGTAGTGCCGATAGCATACTCATACAGCGCGATCCCGGAAACGGATTCGGTAAATCCCCCCCAATTAGCCGAGAGGCTGTCGATGGAGCTAGTTGAATCGATATCAGCGCCGGTGCTGTCATAAACAAACGCCGCCAGAGCCGAGGGGGCTTGAGTATCGAGAATAATATCCCTGGTGCCGCCCAGGGAGCTATCGGCCCCCGGCGGGGGGAGAGACAGGTCGGCGTCGTTTCTGCCCAGGTCATTGATCACCCCACCGTTAAGGCTCAGTGAGGCGCTGCTTTGATAGTCCAGGTCAGCGCAATCGTGACTATCCTGTACTGTGTAGTTGAAGATAAGGGCAGCGCTGCCAGAACCACTGGTATAGTTCACGGTGTACCCGCCAACCACATCCAGGATCAGGGTAGGTGTCCCCGACACCGTTACATTCTCGCTGAAGTTCACCACGATGGGGATGATAACACTGGCTTTATACCAGCCGTCGGTGGTTGTTGAGGACACCGATATTACCTCGGGTGCATGGGTGTCAATCACAAAG
>CP070638.1:2187096-2301092 GCA_020354025.1 Fidelibacterota bacterium
CATTTCACGATGTTGAGCCGTTATACAAATCCTGCTGTCGATGTCGGAGTGGATTGAAAGCCTTTTAATCACCGGCGCCATTTTTATGGCTTCCGGACGGGTGCCAATTATGGTGAGCACTCTATGTTTCATGACATGCAAATTACATTAAAAGCTTTCCTGAAAGTGCACGCCGTAACGCAACATGCGCTGCTAGGATTAATAACTAAGCGAGACATTTTTTGTTTCCAAGGTATTACTAATACCTCATCTGAAGCGTCTATCCTTGATCATTACATGCTTGCTGACGTTCAAATACGCCAAGTCCCTCAAGATGCTTTTGTCCCGTAGGATGCGGGGCTGCTACTGAAGTAGGAGCCCACCGGTTGGATCGAGGAGATAACGTAAGGAATCTCCTGAATATCAAGCGTAGATATTCGGTATTCTTCTGAATAATTAGGATAATCCCTTTAAATTTTCCCCAGTCAATACCCGATAGAACTTACTTAGTGCCAACCGGCAGGTGTTCAGGGACCCTTTTCAAATAACTCCATATTCGCCATCTGTAGCTGGCCTAAAGATTCTGAAACGGTCTCAGTCGGTCTCCCTGGTAAAAAAGTAATCCTGATGCATTGGCGGTTGTGGGGCTTTTACGATCATGACTGCATCAGATGGCCGTGCGACCTGCGCTGATTTTAAAACGTCGACTTCCCAGGTCTTGCCCCCGTGTTTGATCTTTAGGGTCCCGTCTTTATAACTCACATCCGGGGCTTGCGCAACCGAATTCTTGAGTGCACAGAGCACGACCAAGAAACGGGTTTTGGCAACGGAATCCACCGCCAGGTTCAACGTCACGATTTTTCCGTCCAGTTCCGAAGCATCTGATTCCCGCTCTTTAATACTACCATGGTAGTCACCTGGTAGGATGGGATGCACCCAGAGCCTTGCTTCGTTCCGTACAATCTCATATTGGTTTTCTCCCACCTGGGTGATGGCTTCCCGTGCGTTGAGAAGCCACTCGAACAGGCTCTCGGTCTTCCCCTCCAGGTCGTCGGTTATCACCACGATATCGGGTTTTAGGAAAAGCAGGTGCCTTCGAAAAGTCTTCAACTTCGCCTCATCCACGTAGATATTACCGGCGTCCCCCAGTATGTAGTCATAGCTGCGGTTGCTCTCCACTCGCAGGATCGCCGGCGCAGGCTCCCGTGCTTCAAACTCCATATAATCCATCCATTCGCCACCGGCTCCGGCCTGACCATGACCATTCACCAGGAGTGTATTGTGATTGGCGGTCAGCTTGTGATGGGTATACCCGGGATCTACAGCCAGCCACTCCCCATGTGCAAATAGGCAGAAGCTGTTAATATCAGGATGCCCGTGGCCCGGGCCGAATCCCCCCTCTTCAACCCGGAGTGGATCTGCTTGATTACGGTGACCGGGGGCCGGGCCACAACGGAAACCGATGGCTGTAGCATCTTCCTGCCAACTGGTTCGCAGGGATACGAAATCATTATCCGAAAAGTGCTTCAGCGTAGGCAGGTTTTCCGGGCTCTCCGGTGTGATCTCAGGATCGTAAACGATAAAATCCATCCAGTTGTATTGGTGGGGTTCTGATAGCAGGAGCTGGTTACCGTAGTATTGATAATGGCCGTTTTCATAGACCGATGCCAGCAGAAATAAAATGAAGGGTGGCTTGTATCTGTCACTTCTACAATCGCTCAAGGTCATGACTTCTTTCGGCGCACCGGGTAGTGAGAAATAGATTGGGAAGTACCCCGTTTTGCGCAGCCAGTCATATTCGAGATAGTAGTTTTTATATCCGGTGGTTTTGGCGGCTTCCAGGAACTTGAGAAAATGGCTTAGACCGTATAGCCAGTATTGTACTCCTTCGCCCCATGAACCGTCCTGTGGGGCGTGTTCGATAATGTCCTTAGCCCAGTTATCCGCTTTGGTCAGGAAAGCCTCCGCCTCATCAACCTCACCGGAAAACGTCAGGCCGACCATCCCCAGCGCTGCCGTTTCAATCAGGAAGTGGTTACTCAGGTCCCGCCAATCGTGTGGTTGATCTATGATCATGAGCGCCTCTGAATGCAGCCGCTCTCTGATTCGGGTGCGTAATTCTTCATCGAGCGCATCGTAGAGCCAATCATAGAGTAGCGCGCAGCCTAATACCCAGGAGGAACGTCCTAAGTTGGAACTTCCCTTCCATTCGGGCACTGACAACAGGGCGGACAGCCATGCTCGGGCTGATTCTAAATAGTCCGCCTCTCCGGTCATCAGATATGCCAATCCCAAAACTGGCATCGTATCTCCAATGTACCTATACCGGTTATGTGCATCGGCCATTTCGGGGATGGGCCCCCGGCTGAATTCCTCAGCACCCTGCACGGCTAATTTCCAGAGATGTTCATGAGTTGTTGTCGTGGAGATCTTTAGTGCGGCTAGCCGCTCGGGGGTAAGAATGAGTTTTGGATGCTCCGCAACGGTCTTAGCAGATATTTGAGTAACTAGTAAAGTACCCAATAAGGCCAAGGGCATATATTTTTCCGTGAGACTTTTCCTTTCAATCATGTTACGGTTCCTTATCTTTTTATATATCGCTCAGATATTTTCGGCACGACCTGAAGATGAACGAGGTTTTCCACCCAGCGGCATTTTTTAATCACATTACTTTTAGCATAGCTGAAAACATATTAAGCCTTTATAATAATTTAGGAGATACCTCCTGAAGTTCCAAACAGCTTTATTTATTCCATGCGACATCGCATTCTTTTACTAAATCTCTTAGGGCGAAGCTGAATACCACAGATGCATCGAATGACCTAAGTATACTAGCGAGTGCGGGATCCAAATCATTAAACATTCGGAGGCCGGAGTAAAAGTATGAACTACCGTTCGGAACGATTCGGACTCTCCAATATATTATTCATCAGCGACGTAGCTATAAGCGTAAGATGGCAAAGCTGTCGAGATGAAGTAAAAGGCGCATATTTCACCGAATAATGGCTATTCTTTCTCAAGCTTGTTGTACCAGTTACGCTTGAGGAATACCGAGGTCAACGCCAGAAGCACCACCGCGATCCACAGGGACGAGTACTCCCGGATAACCAGATAGATCGGGATAACGAACATAAGCAGCTGCCAGACGATACCTACCGCCACGTTGACTGCATCCCGTTTGAATGACGTATTTCTTTCGAAATCCTGGTCATCTTGTTGAACCTTGGCCAGAATGGGCCCCCAGAAGCCCCAAGGACGTACCTGGCGGTAAAAGCTCTTGAGCGTCTCTTCGCTGTCCGGCGGAGTGAGCAAGCTTACTAGGATAGAGGCCAGGACACTCAGTAGAAGTATAAAGGGAAAACTGGTTAACGCCGACATGTCGGGCAAGATAACGGGGAAAGCCAAGGCCGCGACGATGCCCGCAATCATCCCGCCGAAATAGCCGTGGCCATTGAGCCGCCACCAGTGCCACTTTAACAAGTTCGGCGCAATATAGCCGCCGTACAGACCCGCCACGATCCACTGCAGTACCGAGTTGATGGATTCGGTCATGAAACCGAACGAGATCCCCACCACCACGATGAGTATTGAAGCGAAATAGCTCATGACCACATAGCGCTTTTCCGATGCCCTCGGATTGATGTAGCGCTTGTAGATATCATTCACCATGTACGAAGCGCCGGCATTGACCGTGCCGTCGAACGTGCTCATGAACGCTGCCAGAAGACCGGCCAGCACCAGTCCCACCAGCCCCACCGGCAGGAAATTGTTGATGACGTAGGGCAGGATCTGCTCGAAATCGAGCGCACTCCCCATCGCATCGAGTGCGGAGCCTTTGAAATAGACCAGTGCCAGCACGCCGGTCCCGGCTATCAACAGGTAGCGTGGAATGAACAGTACCGTAGTCGCGCACCAGCTCATCAGCGCGGATTCTCTCGGACTCCTGGTCGACAGTATTTTCTGCATATCGTAGTTGGGGGTGGGGCCGGCCATACTCGCGAGGACGCCCTTGAAAAGCACCATCATGAAGAAGATGCCAAACAGTGAATAGCCGTCGGTAGCGATCTTGGTGTTGACCGAATCGATCAGGCCAGTCCAATCCAGGTCGAGTTTCCACCCGAAAAAGAGATTATGCCACCCATCCGGCACCACAGCGGAGATGGCTTCCGCGCTTGTCCGCGATATCGCGATGATTGCAATCGCGACGGAAGATACCGTCATAAGGAGAAATTGAATGATGTCAGTCAGGACGACGCTGTATATCCCGCCCAGGATAATATAGGCGGTTGTGATACTCATGAATATGACCGCATAGGTGTCCGGGGTAAAATCCCAGGGAAAAAATATGGCCGCAAATTTGCCGATCCCCTGAAAGGCATACGCTAGGAATCCGATGGCGCTGGCCAGCGCGAAGAAGACAACACTGATATGTGAAAGTTCAGCGCCAGTGCCGTACCCGAACCGGGTGATCATCCACTCAGCCCCGGTCATAACGTTAGACCGCCGCAGCCAGACGGAAAGATAAACCATGAGTACGATCTGGTTAAAGGTCGGCCAGAGCCACGGTATCCAGGCACTCTTGAGCCCATAGATAAACAGCAGCGTCACCATCCACATCGTACCAGTGATGTCGAACATGCCGGAGGCATTGGCCACGCCTAGATAATACCAGGGTATCCTGTTGCCACCGAGAAAATACGATTTGATGTTCTTGCCCGCGCGCTTGGATATCATCAAGCCCGCCGTGACTATTGCCATCATATACATCAAGATGATGATTATATCGATAGTATGCATATGCATTCTTCCCTGGCCGTTAGTGGGGCATCCCGGATATGATGGCTGTGGGTTCGCTGTTAAAAGACCTGCGAGTTCGCTTTCATGAACTGTAGGAGTTCGTCAACCTGGGTATAGGCCAGGCAGGTGCAGGTATCGGCCGCTCCATAATAGATCGCGACCCGTCCTGAGGCTGCATCGCACAAGGCTGCGCAGGGAAAAACGACGTTAGGCACGTGACCTCTCACCTCATAGTCGGTTTCCGGGGTCAGGATGTGCTGGTCGGTCCGGTATAAGACCTCCCACGGCCGGTCGATATCCAGCAGCGCCGCGCCCACGCTGTAGATGAAGCCGTTGCACGTGTCAATAACGCCATGATAGATCATCAGCCAACCCTCATTCGTCTCAATGGGAATGGGACCAGCACCGATCTTGGTGCGCTGCCACCACTGGCCATATCTTTCGCCGCCGCTTCGCATCAACAGCCGATGTTTACCCCAATAGCACATATCCGGGCTCTGACTCAGAAAGATGTCGCCAAAAGGGGTATGGCCGTCATCGCTGGGACGGCTGAGCATCAGGTAATTGCCGTTCACTTTCCGTGGGAAAAGCACACCATTGCGGTTGTAGGGCAGGAAGGCGTTTTCCAGTTGGTGAAATACTTTGAAGTCCCTAGTCCGGGCGACACTGATGGTAGGGCCGTTATAGCCGCCGCACCAGGTAATGTAATAGGTATCTTCGATCTTGCAAACCCGCGGATCGTAGGCATACCACACTTTGCCGGCTTCGGGATCATCACTGATCAGGTCTATCTTCTCCCGTTCGATCTTCCACCGGAGGCCGTCGGTACTCCTCCCCAGGTGCAGAAAGGGAAAACGGGTCTGGGATTCCGTACGGAAAACGCCGATAAAACCACCTTCAAAGGGTACAACAGCGCTGTTATAGATACCATGAATTCCCGGCAGGGGATTACGTTTTATGATGGGATTCTCGCTGTGCCTCCAAACCACAGTGGTGCACCCGGCGGGCTTGTCTTCCCAGGGCATGCCTGACAGGTCTGGACCGATAATCGTATTCTCGTTCGCCATGCTGTTTCTCCAAGTTAAAAAGCCGAAAAGACCATCTATTAAATATAATAATCCCTCGCCTGAAAACTATGCCATTTGTCGCCGGCGGATTCCGCTGAGCTGTGCCCCGATAGAGATTGAAAAACCTTGGGCCATTAAGTGCAAGACAATTACATTGTTCAGCAAGCAAAAGGGGGCCAACCATGAAATTCAAGCAAATCATCTTTTTTCTATTTCCGCTATTAGTATTCTCAGGTGCTTCACCTCTCTTTGGAGCTAAGAAGCCGGTAACGCCAAATCCTTCGCCAGAAGCGGTGGAACTACTTGAATATATCTACAGCATTTCCGGTAAGCACACTATTACCGGCCAGCACTGTGCACCCCTTGTCGGATCGACTCGCCTTTCCGTAGTACATAGAATGACGAAATTTTATCCCGCATTGTATGGACAGGATTTCGGATTCAGTTTCCCAGGTTATTGGGATGGCATCAACTACCGCCAGCGGATTGTGGACGAAGCCATCCGGCGGCACAATGAAGGCTTTGTAATCACTCTCATGTGGCATGCGGTACGTCCAACTGAGCAGGAGCCAGTGACCTTCCGAGAGTCTATACAGGGTGACCTTTCCGACAAGGAATGGCAGGATCTGATCACCCCGGGAACCGAGATCAATGAGCGCTGGAAATCCCAGGTGGATGTGGTCGCCTGGTTCCTCCAGCAGCTCCGGGATGCCGACGTTCCCGTGTTGTGGCGTCCGTACCATGAAATGAACGGCGGCTGGTTCTGGTGGGGCAAGAAAGGCGGCGACTCAGGCTATAAGAAGCTCTGGCGCATGCTCTATGACCGGCTGGTGAATTTTCATAGACTGAACAACCTGATCTGGGTATTCAATACCAATGAAGTGAAAGAGGGTGTTGATCTCCATGAGACCTACTATCCGGGACATGATGTGGTTGATATTCTTGCCACGGATGTATACACGGAGGGATTTAATCAAATGAACTACGATCAGCTCCTTGCTTTGGCCGGTAAAAAACCGATAGCCTTAGGTGAGGTGGGCAGAATCCCGACACTGGAAATTCTCAAAAGCCAGCCTCGATGGACCTGGTTTATGAGTTGGGGTGATCCCGGCAATATGTGGGGTGACTTTAAAGCTGTCCTGGAAACATTTGGCAGTAAGGAAGCACTAACCCTGGAAGAATTACCCTGGGTTGAATTGGAACAGGTCAAGATGCACTATCCGATTCTGAAGTAGACTCCCCAGGGCTTGGTGGCGGCGATCAACACCAAGTAGAGCTATCAGCTCAACTTGCTCTATGCACCTACAATGGTGCCCCTGATGCAAGTGGATGGGATGAGTTCACCACAAAACAGAGATAATATCGTGAGTTTCACGATAAAAACGTCGGCGATCCGGTGAGTTGTGGGAATTTTGTAGTGAGTTGTTCTCGGTTTAGTTCCAGGCCGTTAGTCCTATTGGTAAATAATATTCAACTCCTTTTCTGAATACTCCCGAGCGACTTCCCACCTAATCTCGCGGATTACTGCTTGCGATTTCTTCACTGCCATTCTAAAGACTCCATTACCCTCCGGTTCTACTGAGTAGAAGTGTCACTGAGCATCTGACTAAAAATGGTCTACAATTCTCGGAACCGCTACCGGCGACAGGGTGCTTCATAGACGACTTAATCCTCAGACCATGGCAAAATTAGCCAAGTTGGACCCTAATCCTCTATGTACCTTTGGTCCTTACTTATCCCGAGATAACCAGAGGTAAATGCAATGGCAGTGATTGCAGTGGACCTTGGTGGAACGAAGATTGCCACCGCCCTCCTAGATGAAGAGGGGAATATTCATCACAAGGATGTAGCCTTGATTGAAAGCCGCCGGGAATCTGACGTAGGTATACTGATCATTGAACAGATTCAAGCCCAACTGACTACAGGAGTAAAAAGTAAGATACCGGTCAAAGGAATAGGTGTTTCAGTGCCGGGCATTTTTTATGTACAGAGTGGCCGCGTCTGGGCACCAAATATCCCCGGATGGGACAATTATCCTCTCCTTGACGAACTCGCTTCCGCCTTCGAATCTACTGGGTTGCGCATCACTCTCGACAGCGACCGGGCATGCTATATCCTGGGGGAAACCTGGTTGGGGGCGGCCAAAGGTTGTCGTAATGCGATCTTCATTGCAGTAGGAACCGGCATTGGTGCCGGGATTATGGTTGAGGGCCAGATTCTGCGAGGCCACAGGGACATCTCGGGCGCTATCGGTTGGCTTGCCCTCGATCGGCCTTTTCAAGAGAGGTACATCAGCTGTGGGTGCTTTGAATATTATGCTTCGGGTGAAGGAATCGCCAGAATGGCTCGCCGCCTTCTCTCAGACAATACCTTCGTATCCAGCTCTTTACAAAAGTTGGTTCCTGAGTCAATTACGGCTCACAATGTGTTTGAAACCTACGCCGAGAGTGATCCACTCGCAATTCAGGTGTTGAATGAATGCGTAGAATTATGGGGCATGGCTGCAGCAAATTTGGTGAGTCTGTTCAACCCCGAGAAGATCATCTTCGGCGGAGGGATTTTCGGGCCTGCGGCTCAATTCCTTGACCGAATCAGGGAAGAAGCCCGCCTGTGGGCTCAACCCATCAGCATTGAGCAGGTCTCTTTCGAGGTCTCGACCCTGGGCATTGACGCTGGCCTATTGGGAGCAGGCAGCCTGGTAATGAGAAGCCTGAAGAATCCATCGGGAAGTTCCCCGTAAAATGTACAAACATAGTCTTGTCTTCAGTTCAGCCTGCCTTGGTCTACTGGTCTTTGGTATTGTGATGACTGTCATGGGAGCAATTTTACCCTCTGTTCTAGACAAGTTCGAGGTCAGCAAGGCAAGTGCAGGCTCTCTATTTGTGCTAATGAGTTTCGGGATCATGATTGGCTCGCTAGTGTTCGGTCCAATCGTCGACCGTTTTGGGTACCAGTATCTACTTATCGCCGGTGCTGGGCTCATATTGCTCGGATTGGAAGGCATTGCATTCTCTCCATATTTCCACCTACTGCGGCTGTCAGCATTCTTCGTGGGTTTTGGTGGGGGTATCATCAATGGCGGAGGTAATGCCCTGGTAGCCGATATCAGTGAAGAAGGCCGCAGTGCTGGGCTCAGTCTCCTAGGCGTATTCTACGGTATCGGTGCTATAAGTGTCCCCCTTATCCTGGGCTCCCTTTTGGAGCTGCGGAGCTACGAAACCATTTTAGCCGTGGTGGGTCTAGCCGTTGGTCTCCCTTTACTCTACTTTGTGATAATCCGATTCCCGATCCCTAAGCAGGACCGAGGTTTCCCTATTCGGGAAGGCGTTGGACTATTGAAAAAAGGGCCCCTGCTTCTATTCGGTTTCATTCTATTCTTCCAGAGTGGTATGGAAATAACCGTGGGTGGCTGGTCAGCAGCCTTTTTCAACGAAGAACTTGCCATAGGAACTGGCCAGTCTGTGCTTTATCTTTCTTTCTATTGGATAGGCATGATTGTCGCTCGGTTGATCTTGGGGATAATACTCAAGCAAATTTCACCCGCTCTGGTCCTTCGAATCTCACTCGCTATTGCATTCACAGGCTCGCTGCTGATGCTCTTCTCAACCGGAGTAGGTTTGGCTCTGATAGGCCTTTTACTGATTGGTGCCGGATTTGCCGCCAGTTACCCCGTTATTCTTGGATACATCGGAGACCAGTATCCAACTTTATCGGGAACCGCATTTAGTATCGCGCTGGTTATCGCCCTTGCGGGTGGTATGATCTTACCTTACTTAGCGGGTATCATCGGGAATGTTACCAATCTAAGGGTATCTTTCACCATAGTTCCGGTTGCCACCATCAGCATTGCAATTCTACTATCAATTGTCCTGGCACGAATCTCAATCACGCCTGATAGCGCGTAATCCCCTAAACCATGAAGGAGCAATGATGTTCGCAAGAGATTGGCTCACTAATGCCAGAGCGGCCATGGATCGCATTGAAGCTTCCCAGTTGGAGAATATCCGCCAGGCGGCGGAGGTAATGGCCGGATCCATTCGGGCAAAGCGTTGGGTTCACACCTTTGGCTGTGGACACGCTACTCTGCCTGTGGAGGAAATGTACCCGCGCATTGGTGGTTTCGTCGGATTCCATCCTATGATCGAACTGCCCCTGTCATTCTTCACCCATATCTTTGGCGAAATGGGTATCCACCAGTTTGTCTTCCTGGAGCGGATCGAAGGTTACGGTCAGCAAATCATGAAGAGTTACAGCTTTGACCCCCGGGACACTATGTGGATTTTCTCCCACTCAGGTATCAATAACCTCAATATCGATATTGCTCTTGAGGCCAAGCGCTCTGGAATGAAATTGGTGGTAACAGGATCAGCAGAAACGTTTAAAGAGAAAGCCACTCGTCACTCTTCCGGGAAACAAATCTTCGAAATCGCCGATATCGTCGTCGATACCTGCGTACCGGCGGAAGATGCCACCATTCCGCTTAAAAATCACGTCGACAAGGTGGGACCCATCTCAACGATTGCGTTTACCGCGGTGGTCTGGATGATTATCACCACTGTAGCCGAACTTCTAGTAGATCAAGGCGAACGCCTTTATATCCACCCCTCACACAATATACCTGGAGATACTACTGCCCGAGACCGTCTTGAAGAGGCGCTACAAGAATACAAACGAAGGATCGCTGGCGTTTAAGGGGAAGAAGGATCATGCTTGATTTGGTATCATCCCATATCACGAGGTACTGGGAATAAATGCCAGAGGTTTCTCGGGAAAACCTATGAATACTAGAGTGTTTCTAATAGTTCTAGACGAATAGCTCACATTGCATAGACACCGTATCGGATTAGGGTAATATGGCTACCCCTTGCAGGCGTCGATTATTTCCTTCAAAACCCTGTCGCTATCCTCGATAGAAACTTGGCATGCCGCTGCTCTCTCGTGACCTCCACCTCGATATTCCCTGCACAATTTTCCAGCATCGACTAGCGAAGTGCTGTTAACTATAGAATGAGCAACGTTAATCGTATAGAATTTCTTCTCTTTTCCATCGCTAATCCGAACCGAGATATTCCCATCCATAAGCCCAGGCAAAGCATAGATTAAGAATCGGTTGCCCACCGGAATAGATTTCCCGCGAACATCGCTGACAATTACATTTCCATCCAGATATGAATTTTCGGAATAAAACTCTTTGGCCTTTGCTTCCATTTCACGGTATTTGTTGATACGCTCTTCAGTATCAGGCATACATAAGATCTGATCTATGGTATGCGTGGTGAGCAACTCAGGTATTTTTATAGACCACTGAAAATTGCTGATCGAATAATCGTGACTCAGACCCAGTCCAGTTCGCGGATCAAGTAATAATGCAAGCAGAGTAATCCCCCTTGGCTCTGCTAACTGATGCACAGTAATAAAACCGCCGTCTACGAGGTCCGCCTCTGCCACGAGCTGTTCATATTTGGCAGGAGAGGTCAACTCTTTTTCGAAGTATTCGTACACCAACCTTGCTGCACTGGGCGCGATACGTGCTGTCCCGGCAAATATGGCTGAAAAGTCTATCTTGCCAATTTCGCTGGAATGATGATCAAACCACATATGGCAGTTAGGATTGTAAGGCAGGTTGCATATAATATCCTGATCTGTTATTTCGACCTTATCGTCCTGCACATCCTGGGGGTGGTATTGTACTAGCTCATCACATTTGCCTAATTCAATTAATATTGCCGCGCAAACACTACCGTCGAAGTCTCCTCTATAGACTACCCGCATTCTCTAAACCTCATGTTTAAATGATTGTTTCAATATTACTAGCGAAAGCTTTGGCTCGTAGTGTATCCCCGGTATCGTTCAGATAGATCAGCTGAGAGTCGGTGCTCCCACCGAGATACGAATCCGTGCAGTCTTCGACAATGAATCCTCCATCGGCCTCTAGGTTGATCGTATCTAATATGCCCTTCCCGGTGACTCCTGGGATCTCGGTCCGAGGAGTATCGAACAGGGCTACCGGATGTTGAGAAAAAAGGCGAATAAAAAGGAAATCGGAGAGGCATGTAATGTACTGAAGTAGCACATCCCCTTCGTAATGGAATAGACCTTTCACTGTATAAATCTGCCCCGGCGAGATGTAATTGCTGATCATCATCAGCACTTAAAGTGTAATCAATAGAGGGGCATAATTGCAAGGGATTTTAAGGAAACAATGACAATCGTGTTATCTTGAATGTGATGAGGCAAAATTATCATAAGATTGGGGGGAGGCTAAACCCGAATATGGAAAATGGCTATCGCTATCTACTTCGATAACACCCTCACATTTTGCATTAAAAGCATCTTGATAAACTCGGTGTACCCTGCCGGCACCTGCCTGATGGTATAGAGACTATAGGAGAGAACCTAGCCAGCTGCTGGCTATATCCAAACGTTATCTTCTGCCGCCAACTCGCCTCCCGGTTCCCCAGTGTTTATCGTTCCGGCAGGTTCAACGAGGAGGATCTTACACTCATCCTCAGCGAATGGTTTATGCGCTCTTCCTTTTGTGACGACAAACATTTCTCCCTTCCCCAGGTCGACTCTACC
Organism: Fidelibacterota bacterium; assembly: GCA_020354025.1. Taxonomy (GTDB): domain Bacteria; phylum Fidelibacterota; class Marinisomatia; order SCGC-AAA003-L08; family TS1B11. Next base: position 2,199,519 of record CP070638.1, read on the forward strand.
ATCGCGGAAATCAATGCTCATCCCTCCCTCGAGAACGATAAATGCTTCGTCTGTATCAGCATGACTATGCCAGATGAAATCCCCTCGGAATTTCACCAGTTTGAAATGATAGTCGTTCATCTGCGCTATGATCTTGGGCGACCAATACTCAGAAAACTTGCCGAGTTTCTCCTTAAAGTTGATCACTGAACACTCCATATACCCTCCCCGGCTTCCTGTAGCTAGCCTGTATTATGCGATATAATTGTAGCATATTAAGCTTCACTCCCGTTGAGTCTTAGGCTGCTCTGCTGCATAATATACATCATCAGAATGATGTGAGCTCATCAGACTAAAATCTAAGAGAGTCACTTTGCTTTTCAAAGGTCATACTGACGCCTCATGTGAATCGTCTCTTGATAACCAATACTCCTTGATCATTCATTGATGGTCATTCCCGACTACGGCAGTACGGGCAGGTGATATTGATACCGGAGAGGCCTAGTCAACCGGCGATACAGACTATCCGAACCTTTTCTCTAAATCGTTCCGTTTGAGACTTTCGTCTAGATCCAAAGCGATGAGATAGTGGTTCTCTGCGGTCTTCTTGTCCTCATCAGACGGGATGAGACAGGCTAATTCGATGTGAGCGCGGGCATGAGTGAAATCCATCTCTACTGCCTCCTCGAACAAATCTCGCGCTTCCCTTTCTCGCCCCTTTTCTAGTTCGATACGCCCTAGCTGATAATAAGTGTCGGCATGGGTCGGGTCCGATTCCACAGCATGGGTGAACTGCTCCTCAGCCTCATTGTTCTGACCACCGCTCATTAAAATCAATCCCAGCTCGTAGCTGGCTAGCGCAGAGAGAGTTCTTTCTTCTTTCGATCTGAGTAGGTAGCGTTTTGCCCGGTCATATTGATGACTCTCACCGTATTCAACCGCCCGTGATGCAAATGCCTCGGCACCCCTCATAGCGACCTCCACGGCATGTCGCAGGTGTATGATGGCCTCTTGCACCAGACCTTGCTCCTTCAGATAGAGCGCAAGATGGTACCTGGGTGCTGCGTTGTCAGGATCAAGCTCGATGGCTCTTTCAAGATGATATCGGGCGAGATCCGACGGAATCAATGGTGTGACCTCATAGATCCTATGATTTGGGGGCTTCTTCGGTCCGTTTCGGCTGTTCCGGTATTAGCTTACCAAGTTCGATCAATAAAAGCGCAAGATGATAGTGTGCCTTCGCATAGTCAGGACTAATTTCGATTGCCTTGAGCAAATGTTCTTTGGCGGAGGCGTACTCTTTCTCCTTGACTAGAATTTTCCCCATGTTGAAGTGGGCTTTATAATGATCCTGATTGATCTCGATAGTTTTTCTAAAGTGCTCCAGGGCTAATTCATATTCTGGTTCGTTAATCATAGTACCGTCTTCATTGGTCCGCCTGCCACCGGCCAGTAATTTCCCCAGATAGTAATGCGCTTCAGCGAAGTCTTGGTCAAAATCCACTGCCATCTGATAGTTCTGTTTCGCTGAGTTGTAATCATCGGGATCAGTAAGTAATCGGGCTAGGTGGTAATAGGCTTTTGTATAATTCTGATCAATATCTGTAGTTTTCTGTAGTAGATTTTTTGCTTCGATATATTCTTCCTGCTCCTCAAGAAACAACGCAAAATGATAGTGGGCATCAGCATCGTGTGGCCCCAGTTCGATGGTACGCTGGTAATAGGTACGGGCATTCTCATAGTCCTTCTTCTCATGCAAGAGGAGAGCCAGCTGGTAATGCCCCCCTATGTGATTTTCGTCAAGCTCCACAACCTTTCGGAAGTGCTTCTGGGCTTTCTTGAGCTCACCCTGCTCCTTCAGAAGAAGCGCCAGTTGAAAATGAGCCTCGGTGTAGTCGGGATTCAGCTCGATGGATTTTTCCAGATGTGTCCTAGCGTCGCTTATGATGACCTCCTTTACCTGGTTACTTGTCCGTAAAAATCCAAACGCCGTCCCACTCCCCTTCGGGCGGGTTGGCAATTAAATGTTCACAACGCTCGATATACATCTGCGAGCATTTATCATCGGGATTCCCTGTTAATGCCTCCTTGAATAGTTTAATCGCATCATCCCACCGGCCTCCATTATAGTACTCAATGCCATTGTTAAAGTGCCCCAGCACCTCGATCATATTCGGGAAGGTTGATTTGTCATGATAATCGACAACCTCATATACCCCTACCGGTTCGGTCTTCCCCTTGACGATCACCCTATCCACCTGACGGGTCCGATAGGTTGCTTTCAGTCTACCGAAGCTATATTCACTGAGTAGGATATGGGCACCATATTTCTTGCAGGCGCTTTCCAGACGGGCTGCAAGGTTGACTCCGTCTCCGATTACCGTGTAGTCCATCCGTTTTGGTGATCCGATATTCCCGGAAACGATCTCATCCGTATTCACCCCAAGGCCATGGTCGATGGCCATCATCCCCCGTTGTTTCCGGAGCTTGTTGAATTCATACAACTCAGTCATCATCTTTATGGCTGCCCGTACTGCTCGGTCTGGATCATCATCATGTGCAACTGGCGTTCCAAAAATGGCCATCATGGCATCGCCGATGAATTTATCCAACATCCCTCCTTCACCCTGGATGATGTCCACCATAATGGTGAAATATTCATTGAGAAGGGTGACTGTCCCTTGTGGCCCCAGTTCTTCCGTGAGAGTGGTGAAACTCCTGATATCTGAGAAAAGGACTGTACCCAAACTCTGCTTTCCACCCAGAACATCATCCCCGCTCTCTAGCAGTTGATCTGCAAGGTCTGCATCCATATACCTGGACATGGTGGATTTCATCCGTTTCTCACTGCTGATGTCCTCGATCATCAGCATTGTGCCCAGTGCTTCGTCATCTGCATCCAGAAGTGGTAGTATCGTAACGTTGGCAGAAATGGTTTCACCTCCGAACACCAATTCAGCGTCCATCATCACCTCGACCTCTTCAACATCTTCCAGCTTATTCAAGATCCATTCATTATCTCCTGAAAAGAAAGCCCTCACATTCTGCTTTAACACATCCTCTTCAGACTCAATCCGCATGATCCGCATACCCGCAGGATTGCAGGTTATGATAAGATCATCTTCATTAATGGTGATCACCCCATTGGTCATACTATGGAGCATGCTCTCAGTATAATTCATGAGCTTTTGGACGTTCTTGAAAAGGGTGGCATTTTCGATACCAATCGAGATTTGAGAGGTGAAGGCGTTCAGCCTAGCCTCATCCTCATTAGTAAACGGCCCACCGCGTTTGTTTAATACCTGGCTGACACCAATCGTCTTGCCCACCTTGTTGGTAACGGGTATACACAGCATAGAACGAGTGAAAAAACCGGTTTGTTTATCAAAAGAGGGATTAAAGCGAAGGTCTGCGTAAGCGTGCGGAATGTTCAATACTTCCCCCGTCTTGAAAACATGCCCCGCTATCCCCAGATGATTGGGGAAGCGAATCTCATTCTTGCCTAGACCCTCACCTACAATGGTGTAAAGTTCATTGGTTTTCTCATCGTTGATAAACAATGATGAGCGTTCCGCATCGAGCATCTGCGTCACGGTGGATATGATTTTCTGAAGAAGCGGTTCAAGCTCCAATTCGGAGGATATCTGGGAAACCACCTCAAGAAAGTCCAGTTCCTGTTTACGAAACTCTTGTACTTCTTCCAGGACAAGGTGATTCTGTATGGCGATCGCCGCCTGCTGGGTAATCATCATGAGCAGTTCCAAGTCCTGTTCAGTGAACTGCCCGGATAGCTTATTCAGCAACTGGGAGACACCAATCTTCTCGCCCAATGCATTATAGAAAGGAGCGCATAAGATGTTTTTCGTCCTGAATCCAGTCCTCATATCAACATTTTTATAGAAACGTTCATCTTTGTAAGCATCATGCACAATCGCTCCCTCTTCCTGGGTGAAGACCCATCCGGCGATCCCCTTGTTGTTCATGATTCTTATCTCCCGCATAAAACTGCCTAGTGCGACACGGGAATACAGTTCACCCGTCTTGTTATCATTGAGAAAAATGGTCCCTCGCTCGGCTCCTATTGTATTCGCAATGATGGTGACTAGCGTTTCCAACGCGGTATCCAGGGACTCCGTTACCGCCATATCGTTATTCACTTTGAGTAATAGCTGAGAAACCTTGGCGCTTATTTTTCCCGCCTGTAGGCTTGCTCTGGAGTCAAGTGCGGTCGTCATGATATTCCTCTATCTTTGCCCTTAACGCGGTGATTGTGTCATGCAAGTACTCGTGCTTAGCTTCTTTGGTCGCCTGTAGCTTCTGCAGGTCCTCTTCATGTTTTACCCTCTCAGCCTCCAGCTTGTCTCGCATCGACTGTATGGTCACCCTCAACTGTTGATTGTCATCGTTTACCCTGGCCACAGCTTCCTGGATCTGTTTCTCGAGGATCGCGTCTGATTGCTCCAAGTTCTTCCTTAAGGAAGAAACGACTGATTTCAGCTGTTCATTTTCATCGTTCGTTTCCCTCACAGCCCTTTGGATGCGCTGCTCCACTTCGACCTGGCCTCGCTCCAACTCTTCTCGCAATACTTGAACGGTAGATTTCAATTGTCGATTCTCTTCATTTGCCCCGGCAATAGCTCTACCTACCTGCTCCTCGATAGTTGCCTTGCTCCTCTCAAGTTCCTCTCTAAGCGAACTCACCGTAGATCTCAACTGCTTATTTTCACGATTCGCCTCAGAGACTGTCCTCTGTATCTCACCGGCATGTCCAGTATTTGCCCGCTCCAGTGCGTCGCGTAAGGAGATCACCGTCGCCTGCAGTTGCTTTTTTTCATTATTAACGGCTGCTATGACTTGTTGATTACTCATCTCTTCATTTACTTTGGACTGCTCCAACTCATGTCGAAGCGTGGAGATAACCTGTTTTAAGTATTTATTCTCCGATAGTAAAATATCATGTTGGGTCGCGACGGTCATTAATTTATCTCTGAATTAAAGATTATCTCTCCGCCACCGTACGTACCATTCGTCTATACTTGCTTTGTATGTATCCTGATGCGTAGATATATCTTGATCTGAATCAGAATCATCGGATGTCGGCTCGGGAATCCCATCATCACTATCCAAGTCTATGTGCTCAGAGAAAAGCTTTTTAAGGATATATTTCCTTAGCCTTGCTCTCCCCATATCTTTAACAACCTTAATTAGTGCCTCGTCACTCTTCAGTTCTTGCCAGCTCAAGTCACTATTTTCCAATAGCTCCAGATCACCACACTCTCCTTTTTCAATCATGTGATTAATCCGATCGAGAACGGATGGGATGCTGCCAATCTGTACCTCTCTCTGCTTACCACGCCACCAACACCGCCCTTTGATATATGACGCCACTCCAACCCTCTTATGCAATAGGGACACTTTAAATTCCTTCGTGCCTAAGGCTACCTCAACGTCGGATTTAAGGATTTTCAACTCTTTCTCTAGTGTGTTGGCTCTAATCTGGTGCTTTTCGGCAAGGCGAAGATTATGTTTTAACTTCTTTTCAATTCTGTATTTGGCATTCGTCATCGTCCTGGCAAGCTGCTCAACACGCCCTGATGATTCACCTTCATCCTCTGTTGCCACGAGATTCCTATCGATTATAGTCGCCATAACTGCCCGTTAAGATAATTCCCCAACTGAAATAACCATCATACATATTTGCATTTATAATGGGATAATGTATTGAGAGTCGAGTACAAATGCAACTATTATTTACGCAACATAATCACAACGTCTACTTCTTATTATCCCATCATCATGATTCTCCTGTATTATGGGCTTTTTTTCGGCTATGATTCCGCCTAATCATGTCCTATTCTACAGCAGTATCATGGATATGGATTCAGCTACCGAGAACATTGCGCACTAAATGCAGCTTGATAATTCGCATAACTCATCAAATATATCCCACTATTATATTTAGTATCAGTAAGTGCTATATCTTCAAGCCACTGTATTTCGTGAGTATAGTATCATTTTGTCCTTGTGAGCTGAAGATAAAGTAATCGCCAGCTCCATTGTCAGTAAATCGATGAGACTTTTTCGTCGCTTCAGTTCTCCAGATGACTCCGCACTCCCCTATCTATCATTACTTGTATATAGCATTGCCTTTTTTTCTATAAATTACCTTCACCGAATGATTGAAAGGCAGGTAATGAGAAGAATAATATTTTTAATATGGGGTCTTCTCGTCCTTATGGGAGGGTGTGAAAAAAAGGTAGAGGTTGATCCCCAGGCCGCCAGGCAGATGATCACCCATAGAAATCTTGGACTGGCGTATCTGGAGGAGAATAAATTAAAAGAGGCGGCGGCGGAATTTCAAATATTGGTCGGTATTGCACCGCAGGAACCCCTTGGATATGCTAACCTTGGCTTATCCTATTTTGTAATGGGGGAGTACGAACAGGCTGAAAAATGGCTACAGGAAGCGTTGAATCTGGAGCCGGATCATCCTGATATTGTTCTCTTGCTGGCTAAGGTGTATGAAGTAACCTATCGAGAAGACCAAGCCATCCATATCCTGGAAAACGCACTTGAAAAAAATCCTGACCATATGCGGACTCTCTATCAGCTGGCACAATACTATTTCAACAAGCAAGATCCAAAAATCCGGAAGAAGGCGGAAGACTGTTTAACTCAGGTGGTGAATATCCTGCCCGCCAATGTGGCGGCTCGCCTCCAACTGGTAGAGTTATTAGTACAACATGGAAAGCCAGAACAGGGGCTGCAGCACATGGAAACTATCCGCCAGACTCTACCGGAATTACCGGACGGCTCGCTGGAAACATTCCAGAGAAGTCTGGAACTCATGCGTGGTGCAGATATGGAACAGGCTTTCACCCCCATCCGAATTTTTCACAACCTATTGAAGCCGACATCCTTTTACCAGGCAGCAATCACCGAATTGAAGGGGATGAGTGGTCCGATCACCGGTCGGCCCATCCATCGCTTCAGCCATGATATGTCGCTGAAGATCCGGGAACGAGCCGGTATACCGGACGCTCTCAACTTCACCGAAGTGACGATCGCCAGCGGATTGGAGATCATTCCCACAGACGATGTAGCAGACTGGAGCTATGATTATCCGCAGATTATACTGGCAATTGGCGATTATGAAAGTGACGGGGACCAGGACTTTTTTATCTCCCAGTGGCGGCCGGGAGAACAGACCAGCCGGCAATATCTGTTTGTCAACGATAATGGCACCTTCTCAGACATCGCGGATCACGCCGGCATCTCACATACCGGCAGAGATCTCTTTGCTCTCTTTGCCGATTATGACAATGACGGCTACCTCGATTTGCTCGTAACCAATACTCGAGCCAACAGATTATACCATAATACCGGAGAAGGCACCTTTCGAGATGTCACCGCTGATGCTGGAATTCAGACCACCTCAAAAGGCCGAGCTGCGGTATTCGCCGACATGGATCTTGAGGGTGATCTGGATCTTTTTATCGCCAACAGTTATCAGAACCAGCTATATCGAAATAATTCGGATGGAAAATTCACAGAAATCGCGGAAGAAGTAGGTATCAGCGATGAGGATGCTATAAGTAGAGATGCCGGATTCGGGGATTTTGACGATGACGGGGATATTGACCTTATCGTTGTGAATCAAGACGCCAGTAATCGATACTACGATAATTTACGGCAGAGCTATTTCCGGGATATAACCAAAAACACCGGATTGGCAACGGATGGCGGATCCGGCGCAGTGGCGGTGGGTGATTATAATAATGATGGGTATTTGGATTTATTTGTAACTGACCTGACCGGCGGTCAGCACTCATTATTCCGCAACCTGGGTGATGGCACTTTTGAACGGGATGCCCGTTCAGACAATGCTTTTGAAAGTATAAAAGAAATTACCGGCCTTGATGCCGCTTTCTTTGATGCTGATAATGATGGTTTTCTGGACCTTTTAGTGGCCGGCACATCAGCGAATGCAACCCAGGAATCTGCGGGTTTGTGGCTATTTTACAACAATGGCGAGGATATCTATCTGGATGCATCTTCGTTACTTCCTGGACTTATGGAAGCCGGTAGTCAGGTGGGAGTCGTTGATTACGATAATGATGGAGATCTGGATATCTTCCTGGTTGGTTTCTACAATGTCCACCTGCTACGTAATGACGGAGGTAATGTAAATAACTATCTAGTAGTGCGGCTGGCAGGGCTCCGCACTGGCAGCAGCAAGAATAACTATTTCGGAATCGGCGCCAAACTGGAAGTAAAAGCCGGTACTCTGTATCAGATGAGGGTAATGAGCGACCCAATTGCCCACTTCGGACTAGGGAATCGGGAAGGCGCTGATGTGGTTCGGGTGGTCTGGAGCAATGGCGTACCTCAGAATCGGTTCAATCCTGAAAGAAATCAAACGATCGTGGAAAATCAAGTCCTGAAGGGATCCTGTCCCTGGCTGTTTACCTGGAATGGAGGGGAGTACGAATTTGTAACCGATGTACTGTGGGCCAGTGCCCTGGGCATGCCCCTAGGAATTATAGGAGAGGAAATTACCTATGCCTTTGCCAATTCGACCGATGAATATTTTAAAATTCCAGGAGAAAAACTTCAGCCGAAAAACAGAAAGTATTCCCTGCAGTTCACCAATGAGTTATGGGAGACTCCCTATGTGGATCACATGAAACTACTGGTTGTTGATCATCCGGATAGCGTGAATATTCTAATTGATGAAAAATTTACTTCCCCTCCCTTCCCACCGCTTCATATCTATGCGGTTAGCGATAAGCAGTTGCCGGTCTCAGCCCTGGATTGTCGAGGAAATGATGTTCTGAAGGAAATTAGTCATCAGGACGGAAAATACGTCTCTAATCTAATTCCCACCCGATATCAGGGAATAATGGAATCTCACGATCTCACTCTTGATCTGGGTAATCTGTCCCAGACCGACAGCGTTTTCCTATTCTTGCATTGCTGGGTGTTCCCCACCGATGCCAGCATCAACCTTAACCTTGCCCAGTCCGGTGCAATCAATTCGGTTCCTCCCTTCGTCCAAGTTATCGATGAACAGGGGAATTGGAAAACAGTGATAGAGAATATGGGTTCTCCCAAAGGGAAAAATAAGACTTTGGTAGTGGACCTGAGTGATAAATTTCTCACTGAGGACTATCGCATTCGGATACGTACTAACATGCAGATCTACTGGGACTATATTTTTTATACTACAAGAGGAATTCACAACCTGTTCCGAAAAGTCATTCTAGAGCCGGTGGCGGCGGATCTCCATTACCGGGGATTCTCGGAGGTAACCCGGGAAACTCCATACAGTCCTCACATTCCAGATTACCAGACCGTTACCACTGCGCCGAAATGGAGAGACTTGACCGGGTTGTATACTAGATATGGCAATGTGTCCAGCTTGCTCTTAGAGCCGGATAGCAAATACGTGATTATGAATGCTGGAGATGAACTCACCATCGAATTCGACGCTACCCGAGTCCCTGGACTTCCATCTAGCTGGAGTAGAGACTATATATTTTACAATGATGGTTGGCTCAAGGACGGTGATCTCAATACCGCCCACGGGCAAACGGTGGAGCCATTACCATTCCACAGCATGACTGCCTATCCGTACGGCCCGGAAGAATCTTATCCCAAAGATGAAGAGCATCAGCAATTTCTGAAAAAATACCTCACTAGAAAAGTAACGACAGAGAGCTTCCGTAAGCTGATTCGGAACCAGTCACCGGATTACTAGACAATACCAATAAGGCCTAAACTTTACGTTTAATATTCGCTCTTAAAGGTGGATTTCAGATAAATGCGTTTTATGGGCTTCATGTTTCTTTTCCTCGTTTCAGGCACAGCTTCGGCCCAGAAGCCGTTTATCACTTTTACAGATATTACTAACGAAGCAGGGATTGATTTTCGATACACTTTTGGGGATTACACTTACGAAAATATTCTGGAAAGCAGCGGTTCTGGAGTGACAGTCTTCGACTACGATGGAGATGGATATCTTGACCTCTACATGCTAAACGGCACATACCTTGAGGGTATCAGTGATATAGAGGGGGCAGTGTTCAAAGATACGCCGAATCGACTTTATCGTAATAATGGAAATGGAACATTTTCGGATGTGTCTGAAGCTGCAGGTGTCGATGACCGCCACTGGAGCATGGCTGCCGGCGCGATGGACTATGACGGCGATAGTGACGTGGATATTTATCTTTTAAACTATGGGCCTAATGTATTCTACCTGAATAATGGAAACGGGACCTTTGCAGATATCACCGATTCATTGGGATTACGTGGACCACAAACGCTGAACGGTTTTACTAAGTGGAGCGTAGGAGTTGCCTTTGGTGATTATAATTACGACGGTAGAGTGGATTTTATGGTAGGAAACTTTTTAGCCTTTGATCCCGTTTATGTATCTCCAACAACACCGGACATAATGCCCCATCCTTCGGAATATCATGGTCAGGCCTCGATGCTCTACTACCAGGAAGCCAATGGTTGTTTTACCAACGTTACAAAAGAGTTGGGATTATACTATCCAGAGTCAAAATGCATGGGATTGACCCTGTTTGATTACGATGATGATGGCGATCTGGACCTTTTCCAAGGGAACGATCATCAGATGAATTTTCTGTTTCGCAACGATGGCAAAGGGAATTTCCAGGAGGTGGGCATAGCAAGTGGGGTTGCGGTAAATGATCAGGGAATCCCTACCGGGTCTATGCACGGTTCAATCGGTGATGTTGATGGAGATGGTCTGATTGATTTACTGGTAGTCGACCTCCGGTATGGAGCTCTTTATCGTAATTGCGGGAATGGTATTTTTAAAGATATAACCGAGCGGAGCGGGGTCCGTGACGCATTTTCCGGAAAAGGCGCCTGGGCAGCTGCTCTTTTCGATTTCGACAACGATGGGGACTTGGATATATTCTCTGCGAACGGGATGGCAGAAGAGCTGATCTTGCAGTTTCCCCTTCTGCTTACCAATAATGGTAAAGGTCGTTTTCATAATGTAGGTCCAGACCTATGCCATTATTTTAAAGAGAAACGTTCTGGTCGTGGAGCAGCAATATGGGACTTTGACAACGACGGGGACTTGGATATCATTGTTTCGCATATCGATTTAAAGGCCACTGCGACGCTATTAAGAAACGATGGCGGTAACCACAACCATTGGCTGGGATTGACTCTTGTGGGCAGCGGTGGACCGGCTTCCGCTATTGGAGCCAAGGTAACCGTGCAGGCAGGTGAGCACAGACAGGTGCTGGTCAACCAGTGGGCTACCAGTTATCTTTCCTATAACGATCCCCGCATGCACATCGGTCTTGGGAAGCAAAGTAAAGTGGACCGACTGGAGATTTACTGGCCAGACGGTCAAACAGAAGATTTTCAAAACCTTGATACAGACCGATACCTCACAGTAATACAGGGCGTGGGTATCCAATAGTAACCACCACCTTCGCTTATTAAATACATCATGAAACTAACATTATAGTGTACTATATCCACCTTTTGTGTTAAATTGAAATTAAGCTATAGTATGGTTAATATTATTTGTTTTCACACTGGTAAACAGACAAACTCTATAAAGGTAAGACTGAATTCTAGATAAAAAGAATCAGTTAGTCTGGTATGAAATGAAATTATCAGGTAAATTTTGCGATTATCTAAATAATCATGAGTTAGAGGCTATGGATTCAACTTTTAAGTGCGACTTAAATATATTAAAAATCGCAAGCTGTTACTTATCAATAACTAATAGCATAAAAATGAAGTTTTAGGAGGCTAGAAGATATGATTCAAGATACAGGTGTAAAAGAACAGCTGATTGATGCAACACTGCTTTCGGAAGGTGAACGTGATGAACTAATACGATTGGGGATCTTATCAGAAGAAGGTCTGATACAATCCGCACCGATACATCCCACAGAAAGGTCTATAATCCAGAAACAGGCCGTGCAAGCTCCCGAGGTATTAAATGATGCCTTCGACTACTCTCCGATACCTTCTTCATTTTCAAGGGGTCTGGCTTTTGAACTCAATGGCTACAAAATCTTGCTTATTTCCGGCACAGCAAGTGTGGATGAAAACGGTAAATCAATCCATGTTGGAGATTTTCGGGCTCAATGTTGGAGAACATACCGCAATATCACCGCGCTTCTAGAGTCAGAAGGGATGACTTGGCAAGATGTGGTACGAACGACCTGCTACTTAAGAGATATCGAACGGGATTATAAAGATTTTAACGAAATACGTACAGCTTTCCTTAATTGGCAGCATCTCGATCCTTTGCCCGCTAGCACAGGCATACAAGCTCGTCTGTGCCGAGAGAATTTATTGGTTGAAATCGATGCCGTTGCCATTTGTCCATCAAGTTCGACGAAAGGCCGATAATCACCAATATTAGCAGGATCGGAAAGTGAGTGGAAATAAACTGAAAGAATCCGATCAAAGCCATAACCACCTGAGCCCAAATTCTCTCCCCTTTAAATTAGCTAGTCGAGGGATTAAGCCCGATAGCACAGTCTTAAATATTCAAGATATCCAAATCGGTGGTTCGGGAGTGGTTGTTATGGCCGGACCATGTGCAGTGGAGAGTCTGGAACAGCTGCTGACGATCGCCAAATCAGTACAAACCAGTGGAGCCAGTATCCTGCGGGGAGGAGCTTTCAAACCACGCAAATCCCCCTACAGTTTTCAAGGACTGGAAGAGGAAGGCTTGAAATTACTCGCTCGTGTCCGTAAAGAGACCGGCATATGTATCATCACCGAAGTCATGGATACTCGCCTGATTGAGCTGGTATGTGATCATGCGGACATCCTGCAAATTGGTTCCCGTAACATGCATAACTTTGCTCTTCTTAAAGAAGTAGGCTTAAGCAAAAAACCAGTATTATTAAAGCGCGGCATGTCCGCAACCATCGAAGAATTTCTGTTGGCTGCCGAGTATATTCTCAAACAAGGCAACCACCAGGTGATCCTATGTGAACGAGGAATCCGTACATTTGAAACTTCTACGCGGAATACGCTGGATTTGAGTGCTGTTCCAATGATAAAAAATCTCAGTCACCTTCCTGTCGTTGTGGATCCCAGCCATGGGACAGGACATTGGTGGATGGTTCCATCGCTGGCTAAAGCTGCGATCGCTGTCGGCGCGGACGGTCTGTTAGTTGAAGTGCACTCTAATCCACAGGAAGCGCTGAGTGATGGGGCTCAATCTCTTCGCCCTGATAAGTTTGATATGATGATGAAGGACTTAATAAAAGTAGCCCAGGCCGTCGGCAGGGAAATCACCCTTCAAGATCCGGTCATGTAGTAATCTAAGCGTTGTTTCAAGGTCGCGATAATAATAAATCCATATGAACAGATGAAACTGGTCACATACTATTTACTGGAGATTTGTTTTTCAACGTGACGGCGGATTGAAGTCTTCAGGCGGTCTCACCTCAGGCAATAGGATCATCCTTGACTGTCGACCCAACGATGACACCCTGGTTGCTATGAGAAGACTATATTGTTGTGATAAATAAGTTCATAGAAAAGTGAACGAAAAATATATGCATTCAGTGAGAGGTACGCGTTCCAGTATCAATACCTGGCAAGCGCGAGTGATACCAGTTTTTACTTGCGCTTCTCTTACTCTTTTCTCAATGGTGTTTATCATATCTTGTGCCCGATCGCTACCCACCCTACCGGACCTGATCTTTGTGCAAATCCCCATCCAGGCAAAATCAGATCTTCCGGCCGAAAAACACATGTACACCCCTATCGATAGGTATGTGAATGGTACCCGGATCGTTGTTTTCCGAACATCTGCCACCGAACCGGTGAACCTCACCCCGGAATTTACCGCAGCCTGTGATCCTGATGTCTCCTTTGACGGAGAAACTATCATATTCGCCGGAAAAAAGTATCCTGATGATTCCTGGCAAATCTGGAGAATGAACACCGATGGATCTAACAAGCTACAAATTACCCGGGGTGAAGATGACCGTATAGCGCCTATACATGCTGGAAATCGCTTCTATCTGAACGATCCCCAGCCCACACCCCAAATTATTTATGTCAGCTCAATGCATGACTGGAAAAACGAACACGGAGTAGGACCGGCTCTCTCCTTATTTGGTACTGATCCAGAAGGTAAATCCGTGCACCGTTTAACATTTAATCTCCTCAGCGATTTTTCACCCGATGTCTTGCCCAATGGCCGTATCGTCTTCACCAGTCAGCAGCACTCCGGAGATCCATACCAGCCGACCTACATATCTGCTTTAATGGGTATTAACAACGACGGCACAGATTTGATGCTGTTCCACAGTAGTCATGAAATGCCTTTGTACAAGGACATGATCCACGTTTCTGATTTTGACGAGCGGGTTTACTTTATTGAAACTGATCGATCCACCTGGCTAGGCGGTGGTAATATTGCTTACGTTTCCCGGCGTCGACCGCTGCATACCTATCATAGACTAAGTCATGATAAGGGACTCTTTCACAGCCCCTGTCCTCTTCCGGACGGTGGCCTGGTGGCTTCGTATCGCTCCAACTCTACGAATGTGGAGTTCGGTATTTACCGGATCAATCCCAAAAGTGGAAAACGACAAGGGAAAATATTTGAAGAAGAAGAATGGCATTCCATTGATGTTCAGGTTCTAGCACCGCACCCGAAGGTAAAAGGTCGCTCCAACTGGCTGATACCAGGCTCAACAACCGGGGTATTCTATTGCTTGAACAGCTACAGTTCAAACCTGCCTGAAGGTGAAAATATCATTCCCGGAAGCATTAAATATCTCCGGGTCATCGAGGGAGTACCACTCAAGCGGGAGTCTACCATATCTGAATATCAACAGGATCTGGCTGACACCCTGAACCTCAGGACATATTCCGGCACTGCTTTTGGCCCCCGGCGTATTCTCGGAGTGGCTCCGGTAGAAAAAGACGGATCGTTCCATATACGGGTTCCGGCAGAAACACCTCTGACCTTTCAGCTTCTGGATGATAACTATCTAGCCCTTCGTTCTCAGGAAATCTGGACCTGGGTAATAGGCAATGAAAACCGGGGATTCATCGGATTTCCAGAGAATTGGGAAATGGCACCCCCTAACAAGATGGTGGATGCGGTTATTAAACCTGCCTTTGAACTCACCCTGCCACCGGAGCAGCGTCGTATCGTCGATTTTCATTCTCAGATTGCGCCCATTATCGAATCCAAGTGTGCTACTTGTCACGTTTCTGGGCAAACTCTGAGTCTCGAGGAGGCTAAAAATGTGAGGCCCGGTGCGGCATTCAGCCAGGCGTATATGACCCTTTTAGATCCGATTCAAGGGCGGGAGAATGAAAGGTATATCGTACCTGGGAATGCGAAGCAGAGCCCGTTGATCTGGCATCTGTTCGGTGAACAGATAGTTTCTGATAAAACGCCCTACACCATTGAGATCACGTCAATGCCTCCACGTAATGCATTAAAACCTAAGGAACGCATCTTGTTCATAGAATGGATCGATTTGGGTGCTCAATGGGATTCCCGAGCCGCCATCGATCGGGGGCTCAATAAATAATGCTTAATTTAAAGAAGTTTAGGAATTCAAATGTCCCATAAATGCCTATACAGCGTCATTTTATCTACTGGATTCCCAGGCTTCATTCTACTTGCATCGCTGCTTCATGCACAGCAAGACCGCCCCAAACTGGTTGATACTACTCAAAAAGCCGGGATTGCATTTGTCCATAATTTTGGCGATGACGAAATGAGCAACCTGGTCGAATCCAATGCCGCCGGTTGTGCCTTTTTTGACTATGACGGGGACGGTGATCTGGACATCTATCTGGTCAATGGTGCTTATATTGAAGGCATCAGTCACGTCCGCGGTCGCAGAAACAGAGGCAGGCTTTCCAATGCTCTATATCGGAATAATGGCAATAGCACATTCACCGACGTGACAGCAGAAGCAGGCGTCGGCCACAAAGGCATGGGTATGGCTGTAGTAACCGCCGACTACGACAATGATGGCGATCAGGATCTCTTTGTCAGCAATTATGGGCCTAACGTTTTTTACCGGAATAACGGCGATGGGACGTTCACCGATATAACTATAGAGGCCGGTCTGGAAAATAACCTGTATGGAATCGGGAGTACGTTTCTAGACTACGATCAAGATGGCTTTCTGGACCTCTACGTGGGGAACTACATCGAATATGATCCTGACTATCAATATTTCTATGCCGCAAATAGATTTCCCGGTCCACTGGCTTATCATGGACAACCCGACCTTCTTTACCACA
This sequence comes from Fidelibacterota bacterium, assembly GCA_020354025.1. Lineage (GTDB taxonomy): Bacteria > Fidelibacterota > Marinisomatia > SCGC-AAA003-L08 > TS1B11. The sequence continues at coordinate 2,215,803 of CP070638.1, forward strand.
ACAACGGCGACGGCACCTTCACCGACGTAACCCGCCAGGCGGGAGTCTACCAACCGGAAGGTAGAGCAATGGGAGTCACTTCCTGTGATCTTGACAACGACGGCGACTGGGATATATTCGTGTCTAATGATGCTATGGAGAACTACCTTTATCGAAACAATGGTGATGGGACCTTCACCGATATTGCCCTGCAGACAGCCACCGGTTTTGGCCAAAGCGGAGAAGCAACCTCGGCCATGAGCGGGGAATTTGGAGACATTGATCTGGATGGTTTCGTGGACATTATTGTACCTGATTTGGCATATAGCTGTCTATACAAGAACACCGGTGCTGGCTATTTCGAAGAAATGAGCGCCCGTATGGGATTGGCTGCAGCTTGCGGGCAATACACTAGCTGGTCAGGTAACTTTTTCGACTTTGACCACGATGGTTTCGGGGATCTGTTTATCTCCAATGGGCATCCACACCGATTAATAGGGCAGGAAGATCTGTTGCTGATAAATAATTCCGGGAACGGATTTATTAACGTATCACACGAGTTGGGCGCAGACTTTCAGGATAAATTTGTCGGTCGTGGATCTGCGACCGGAGATTTCGATGATGATGGCGATATGGATTTACTGGTATTGAACCTGAATGATCGTCTTCGTCTTCTCCGAAATGATGGCGGGAACAAGAAAAACTGGATTATGATCCACCTGATTGGTACCCAAAGCAATCGTAATGCCATCGGCAGTCGGATTCGCTTGACAACTGGGGAAAAAGTACAGACCCGCTGGCGAGTGAGCAGTTCAGGCTATCTCTCGCAGAGTGATTATCGGATCCATTTTGGACTTGGCGATTATACCCAGGTGGATCAGATCGAGGTTCTTTGGCCCTCCGGAAATGTCCAGACGCTAAAGGATGTTGAAGCAAATCAGGTGATCACGGTCAAGGAACCAGCACGCTAAGAGAAATATCAATGAAAAGGCAAGCAAAAACCCTACTTCTGACTGCCATTTTCACGGTGGCAGGAGGATGGATGCTATTCGGCCAGCAAGCCAAAGATCGCGTCTACGTGGGCGAGCGGGTCTGCCGTCAGTGTCACCATCTGTCCGGAAACCGTAATCAGTTCAATCCATGGCGGCTCTCTAAACACGCCTTAGCGTATGCAACGTTGTCAAAACCGGAAGCCAAAGAAATCGCGGAGCTATCCGGTATCGATGTTGACCCTCATGAAAGCCCAATATGTCTCGGGTGCCACACCACCGCTTATAATGTGGAAGCCTGGGAACGGGATGACTCCTTTCATGCTGAGGATGGAGTACAGTGTGAACTTTGCCACGGCCCTGGCAGCGAATATACTGATGCTGATATCATGCGGGACCCTGAGAAGGCAAGGCAGGCTGGCCTGCTCAAGCCCGAAGAGCGTGACTGCATGGTGTGCCATAAAGAAAAAGGCTCCCACATCGCGGTCCTGGATGTTAGAAAATTTGATTATAAGGAAGCACTTAAGGAAATCACTCATCCTGGACTCGACGGGCCACTGTATCCTGTGACTCAACCACCAGCAGGACCTCTCACTGGTCCCGAATATGTTGGTGTCCTGGCCTGTGACGAATGTCATGGCGAGGCATCGGCGGGTCGAATATACGGCAAATGGCGCACTTCCAAACACGCCCAGGCATATGCCATCCTCAGTACCGAGCGAGCACGAGAGATTCGCAGCGAGATGGGGATATCCGGCAATCCACAAAAATCCGATAGATGCTTGGAATGCCATACCACGATAGCCGGAGAGTCTGCTGGTCGCTTCACTGAAAGTTTCGATCCGGCCCAAGGTGTGCAGTGCGAAAGCTGCCACGTCCCTAAAAGCGAAAGTGGGGCCGAAGCGGCTGTACCTGATTCAGTAACCACTGCAGAAGCTGGCATACACGATGTAGAAAAAGAAATCTGTATCAGGTGTCATATAAAAGGCATTCACGGCCATACCTTCGATTTCGAGACTATGTGGCCTATGATCGATCATACTAAGTGGGGAGAAGAATATACCAGGTTAGAATACAAAACACCTTTCAACCTGGCGGTTACAAAGAATGGCAGGCGGTTATTTGTCGCCTGTGAAGCCTCAGGCAGCTTGATCGTGGTCAATCCGAAAACCGAAGAAATTATAACAGAGGTGGAGATCGGCACCCAGCCGCACTTCGTATACCTCTCCCCCGACGAGACCCGTGCCTATGTCAGCAACCGCGGATCGGATGACGTATCGATCATCGATACCGAAACATATCAGGTCCTTTCTACAATTACCGTCGGTGATGAACCGCACGAGATGGCGACTAACGAAGAGGGAACCATTTTATACGTGGCCAATGCAGGTACTTACGACGTATCTGTGGTAGATCTGGTAAAAGGTGCGGAAATTAAGCGACTGGCAGCTTCCAGAGGTCCTTGGGGTGTTGCCCGGTCACCCGATGGCCAGTTCATTTATGTGAGTAACAATCTACCCAGGTTTGGTGAATTCCGCACACCAGCTATGTCTGAAGTGACCGTTATCGAAACCGAGCGTTCAATAATCAAGCATCGTTATACGGTACCGGCGGCCAATTTACTTCAGGGCATTGATATCGCGCCAAACGGCGAGTTCGCTCTCGTAACCTTGATCCGTACGAAGAACCTGGTGCCAATGACCCGGAATCTTCAAGGCTGGATCATAACCAATGGCATCGGCATCCTATGGAAGGACGGACGGATCGATCAGTTACTACTTGATGAATTGAGCGACTTCTTTGCGGACCCCACAGATATCGTCTTCTCAAAAAATGGCCGGTATGCCTTTGTCAGTGGCGGCGGTGTTCAGGAAATTGCGATGATCGATATTAAGAAGATGAAACAGATTCTTGAGAATGCCCCTGAAATCCAACGCGAGGAAGTACTGCCCAATCATTTAGGCATAAGCATGGAGTATATTCTGACCCGGATCCCGGTGGGACAAAGCCCGCGAGGAATGGCTGTTTCTCCGGATAATAGATACCTGTACGTCGCAGATGCATTAGATGATGCCATTTCAGTTATTGATATTAAAAAGCGGAAACGGATCAAGGTCATCGACCTGGGTGGCCCCAAAGAAATAACCCAGGCCCGCTACGGTGAACGAATTTTTCACAGTGCACAGTATACGTTTGAAAGGCAATTCTCCTGCCATTCTTGCCATCCGGATGGCCACATTGACGGACTAGTTTACGACATCGAACCGGATGGTCTAGGTATCAATCCGGTCGATAATCGGACTCTCCGAGGTATCAATGATACGGCTCCTTTCAAATGGAAAGGAACCAACCCTACTTTGAAACGGCAGTGCGGTCCAAGACTAGCCGCGTTTTTCACGCGAATTGATCCCTTTATTCCCGAACAATCAGCCGCATTAGATCGCTACATAATCACGATTACACGGCCTCCGAATCGCTACCGGACCGGGAATGAACTCACCCCCGCTCAACGACGGGGCAAACGTATCTTCGAGCGAATGTACGACAATTCCGGCAACCTCATACCCCTGACTAACCGATGCAACCACTGTCATGCACCGCCCTATTACACCAATCGAGAAGTCTTCGATGTAGGGACAAATTCGTGGCTGGATACCCATAGCGGATTCGACGTTCCTCATCTTAACAATATCTACGCTTCGCCGCCTTATCTTCACGATGGACGGGCACAGTCCCTGGATGAAATATGGACGGTCTACAATCCAGACGACACTCATGGCCTCACGAACGATTTAACCAAAGATCAGCTTAATGATCTTATCGAATATTTAAAAACATTATAGCATGCACCGTATTTTTCTTATCCTTGCAGTAGCTACATCCCTGGCACCAAAAGGCTTGTGTCAGTCAGGTCCCACTATCACCCTGGCCGGTGAACCCTACGTCTACAAAGAATGGGAGTCATTTACAGAAGAATCCACTCACGGCGGGCTGATTAACGATCACATCTTCTTCCTGGAAGCAGATGGAGATAGTCTCTGGATCGGCACCGAAGGCGGATTGGTGCTATACGAGAATGGCAAGTGGAAAAGCTGGACTGAAGAAGATGGCCTCCCTTGGAAGGTGGTAATGGGCTTGGCAAAAGATCCGAGAACTGGAGAGCTCTGGTTGGCGTTATTCGGGGAAGGGATTGCCCGTTTCAGCGGAGGCCACTTTGAACACTTCACCCAGATGAACAGCGGCCTGTTAAACGATGTGGTGTACGGCGTGGATATCCAGGGGGATAACGTGTGGGTGGCCACCACTGCGGGCATTAGTCGGTATAATCAGGTAACCGGTGAATGGGCCGTATTCAATGAGAAACATGCGCCAATGGAAGAAGTGTGGACCTACAACGTTGATGCTGCAGAAGACAGAGTCTATTTTGCGGTCTGGGGAGGTGGTATCCTGGAATGGGATGTAAAGACCCAGGTCTGGACCGATTATGTCGATCCTGACGGCGAGATGGAGATCGATCTCTATCGGGACGATGGATTGGTGCATGTGATCACCACATCGGCCTCTTACATTGACAACGTGTTGTGGGCCGGTACATATTTCGGATTAAGCCGCTACGATAGACGCAACTGGCGTGGATATATGGATATCGACAGCGGCCTCCCGAGCAATTTTATTAATCTTGCTGTTGGACGCAATGGTACCTCCTGCTATAGTTGCACTGATAAAGGACTGGGAGTGCTGGTCGATTTCGAAACCGATACCTGGGTTACTTATAAGCAGGATACTGAAGACGCTGAAACCTGGACCGCCCATGTAATGGTAGGGAACCAGGAAATAAAGACCATGTCTACCAATCTGGATTTGCCGAATCATTTTACCATCTGTGTGGAATTCATGGGAGATGATGTATGGATCGGCACCGGTCATGGACTGGCCAGGGGAATCGGCAATGGATATTATGATGGACTACGTGGCAAAGGTTCTTCTGCTGGTAGTTTTAAAGGTCCAACTAACCCTAAGTAGATTTTCCACTTACTGAGCACATTCAGGGAAAAAAATAGAACGATGAGACGATCAAGTATTCTTCTGGTAGTAACTGTCATCGGATTCGCCCTTCCTTTTACTACGGATATATCTGCCCAAACCACTGCATTCGCTTCAAAGGCGGAATCTGATACAGTAAAGTACGGGAAAACGCCCTGGGAGTATGAACCTTATAACCGCTTTGAAAAACCGTACAACCGATTCTTTTTGGACACTTTGGAATATCCCGGATACGGCCGTCATATTCCCGAACCGGAATACGTCGATAGTGTCAAAATAGGTTTTATCGGCCCTATTATCGGTCCCATCCCCGGATTGCCTGGAAGCCTGAAAACTCTAGAATTAAAAGTGAACCAACGTGTGATCAGATGGGACGGATACCCGGTGTCCCATTTAGCTCCCATTGGAACCAAGATGCTGCAAGGAACGCAACTTGCCGTGGAACAGGCTAATGCGAGGGGCGGCTATCGAGGTAAGATTCCCTACAGCCTGATCGTGAGGAACGATAACGGCAACTGGCGGTCTTCCGGAAGGGAGACTATTATGCTGGCGTATAAAGACAGCGTCTGGGCTATCCTTGGAACTGTGGACGGCGCCAACAGCCATATTGCCATCCGTGCGGCACTTAAAGCTGAAATCCCGGTTATGAACACCGCTGACACCGATCCTACATTTGTTGAAACCCGCATTCCCTGGGTGTTCCGCTGTATTACTGATGACCGCCAGATGTGTTACCTGCTGGCGGATTTCGCCTTTAAGAAATTAGGGCTCAAACGCATCGCCGCGTTGCGTGCCGTCAACCGCTATGGTCGCATGAGCATCGATGAGTTTCGGGATGCGGCCACCCGACTTGGACACCCGTTCATGGCTGAACTCCAATATGAAGAGGGCGATACCGATTTCAGCCGCCAGCTGAGAAGGATTCAGTCGCTGAATGCGGATGGCGTGATCACCTATGGCAATGCCAAAGAGTCCGCATTGGTCCTCAAACAAATGCGTAGTATGGGGATGAATCAATGGTTCTTCGGCAGCGACCGCATGGTCACTAAGGAATTCCTTGATATCGTCGGGAAGAATCATGGGAATGTAGCAGCCGGGTATCCCTATGACCCTACCCGAAAAGATCCGGAATATCTGCAATTTATCAAGGACTTTCGGAATCGGTTTGGTGAAGAGCCGGAGACCTATGCCGCGCATGCCTATGACGGCATGAATATGATTATTGAGGCCATCGAAAAGGCGGGCTTAAATCGAGCACTCATCCGAGATCAACTGGCAGCGATGTCCAATTATGAAGGTGTAACCGGGAGGATAGAACTAGATGCAGTCTTCAGTGATAGAAGCCCCGCTTTTTTGGCAATTTTAAAAGACAGCAAACTGGAATTCTATACCCAGGATGAAATTTTTTCGGATAAAATTGAATTTTAAACCTGCACACCCTCAAATATGAAATCCTCCCGCTTGCTCTGGATTCTATGGTCCATTTTCTTCTGTACCACTCAGCTACAAAGTCAAATAGAAGCCTCTCCTGAAACCGGCCAACCTGATAAGCCCCCAGGTGTTTTAGATACGCCAGTTGATTTTTCTGGACGGAGAGGGACCATCATATATCCTAGACAACTCGACGCAATTCGTATCGGCTTTTTCGCGCCGGATGAACCGGATGGCCTGGTTGGTGATCCCATGCTCAAAGCCGCCTCGTTGGCGGCAGCAGAAGCCAATGCCGCCGGAGGACTCCAGGGGATTCCCTACAGGTTGGTTAAGCGCTGGGCATATGATCCCTGGGGATCGGGTTCCAAAGAAATGATCCGGCTGATCTATCAAGACAGTGTATGGGCAGTGATCGGATCTCTAGATGGTGGTGCTACCCACATCGCGGAGCAGATTGTAACCAAGGCGTGGGTACCCCTCCTCTCACCTGTCTCAGCTGATCCATCGCTTACATATATCCGCATTCCATGGATGTTCCGACTGCCACCCAATGATCAAGAACAAGCAGAGATCATTGTACTAAAATGCATTCAGGCATTATCTCTGGATAAAGTTGGTCTTATTACCTCCACCGACCATGACGGCCGCATCTTTGCCCTGGAAATACTCACCAAAATGAAGGCTGAACAAATCCCGCCGTTCTTTCATTTTCAACTATCACTGCCCATTGTCGACTTTAATGATATCGTCCAACGAGCGGCATCATTCTATCCTGAGGGAATCATAACGCGCCTGCCACCGGCTGAAACTCTTGATTTACTGGACCATTTTCAGAGTAATAAACTTCATCTCCCCGTATTAATTCCATGGATTCCCGGTTTGCGGGCTGAAGACTTGACAAAACGATACGAGGGCGACATCTACTATGTGCAACCGTTTTCAGAAACGGGAAGTTTGGCCTACGCCGAATTCGCCCGAACTTATCGGGAGCGGTATGGTACGAGCCCTACTCCGAGTGCCGCTTATACCTATGATGCCGTTAATTTGCTGATCCAGTCACTACGAGAAAGCGGCTTAAGCCGGACTGGGCTGCGAGATGCTATCGCCGGCATCGGCGAATTTCAAGGTGTAACGGGGAAGATTTCTTGGGATAACGGCGGCGGCAATCAGGCAGAACCCATTCTTCGAACTCTATCTGGAGAAGAATCATCAGTTACTAACCGTTGAAACGCCACCTGGCTGTCATGTGAGGGATCCCTCATCAGTAATCACTCATAATAGAAGGAATCAATAATGAAGGAACCAAAACAAACCAGCCGCCGCGATTTCATCCGTATTGCGGCAACCACCGCCCTGGCAGCCACAGCCGCCCCGGCCATCTGGACACCAAGAAAAATCCACGCGATGGAAATCCCTGCCCGTCCGGCCAAGCGTGTTGCCCCCAACGATCGCATAGGTCTCGCAACGATAGGCATGGGCATAATCGGATTTATCGATACACAGACCGCCCTGCAGGTCCCCGGTGTGGAGTTCGTCGCAGCCTCTGACTGCTATGACGCCCGTCTGGTTCGTACGAAAGAAGTGTTCGGCGATCATGTCTTCACTGCCCGAGCCTATGAAGAGATTCTTGCTCGCACCGATGTTGACGCCGTCATCGTCAGCACACCTGACCACTGGCACGCCAGGATTGGCATTGACGCCATGGAAGCCGGTAAGGATGTCTATGGTGAAAAGCCTATGGTTCAACAGGTGAAAGATGGACCTGAGATGATCAAGGTCCAGAAACAAACCCGGCGGATCTTCCAAGTGGGTAGTCAGAGGGCCAGTTCCATTATATATGACAAGGTACGGGAGCTATACCAGGCTGGCCTTATTGGAGTGCTTAACATGGTGGAGGCTAGCTACAACCGGAATTCGGCTCTGGGCGCCTGGCAGTATTCCATACCACCAAGTGTGTCCGAAAAAAACATTGATTGGAAACGGTTCCTCGGGCCTGCCAGGAAGCGCTCTTTTGATCCGGTCCGTTTTTTCCGTTGGCGCAACTACTGGGACTATGGCACCGGCATCCCCGGCGACCTGTATGTCCACCTTTTTACCGGTATCCACCATGTACTGGATTCCAAGGGTCCTAACCGTATCATGTCAACCGGCGGCCTGCGTTTATGGAAGGACGGCCGTGATGTGCCCGATATTATGCTGGGGCTGTACGACTATCCCGAAACCAAGGAACATCCCCCATTCACCCTGGCGCTCCAGACTAACTTCGCCGACGGTGGTGGAGGTGGCTCCAGATCCCGATTGATCGGGGACGAGGGAGTGATAGCCATTGACTGGGATGGGATAACCATTTCTAGGATTAAATCTCCACCGCCGTCGGAAGATGAACTGGTGAAGGGGTACAACTCGGTTCGCACTTTTTCCGAATCGGTCCAACAGGAGTTTGTTGAGGAGTATCGGGCCCGTCACCTGGCGCCCGACCGGCCTAGACTCAGTGAGACACAGCAGTACAAGGCACCAGATGGTTACGACTCGCGTTATGATCACTTCACCAACTTCTTCACATCGGTCCGCACACGCAAGCAGATCATCGAAGATACAACCTTCGGCCTCCGAGCGGCGGCGCCGGCCGTGCTGACTAATACCAGTTACCTGGAAAACCGAGTCGTGAAGTGGGATCCCGTAGCCCTCAAAGTGAAGTGATGGGGAGTCACTGCGGGGTTCCATAGCGGCCGTGGCAGTCTCAATCCTTGCGGTCCTCACAAGGTAGTTTCGCAAGGGACAACCGTGACAATCTCTATAGCCGGGTTAGCCTGCCTGTGACAAAAATGGGAAGCTCGGTGATTTCATACCCGGCTCCCCATTTTTATCGTTGGGTAGGCCCCTGGTTATTTCTCGAGCAGCCAGCCCTTTCGGTATTTCCGCTTGACGTACTTGTTCACGTTGGAGTAGTTAGTCACCTCCAGCTTCTCCGCGTCCCACTCTAGCGGTTTTTCGGCACGGACAGCCCGTAATGCCAGGTTGCCGAGCAGCGTGATTTCAGTCAACGGACCAGACACGTCGAAGTTGGAGCAGGCTGGATCTCCACCCTGACAGGCGTTGATGAAGTCCTGGTAGATTCCCGGGACACGCTTCAGGGTTTTTGGAGGAGTCTGGTAAGCTTTCATGGCGGATTCCGGAATCAGGCGGGGATTTTCACCATATGTGTTGCACAGGATGGTCCCTTTATCTCCCATGATAATCACACCACTGCCATCCCCCATGCGGCGGCCTTGCTCCAGGACCTCAGGCCGCTTAGGCTTAAGTCCACCGTCATACCAGGTCAGGTTGATGGACGGTTTACTGCCCTGGGCCGGGAACTCATAGTGAATGATCGAGCCGACGGGCGCCGTTTCATCATTCACCGGGGTAGCGCTGGCCTCAATCCGTACTGGCTGTGGTAGATCCAGAACGTAGTGTGGAGTATCCAGCAAATGGCAACCCATGTCACCGAGCGCACCAGAGCCGAAGTCCCAGACACCACGCCAGTTGAAGGGTACGTATATCTCGTGATAGGGACGGTATGGCGCCGGGCCTAGCCAGCGGTCCCAATCCAGGCCTCGGGGAACCCGCATCTTCTCTTCTGGGCGACCAACGCCCTGAGGCCAGTAGCCATAGGGCCGATTGGTCCATACATGTACTTCATGTACATCACCGATAGCGCCATCTTGGATCCATTCCTTCATCAGCCGGTTGCCTTCACCGGCATGACCCTGGTTACCCATCTGAGATGCCACACCTGCCTCACGGGCGGCTTCGGCAAGCGCTCTGGCTTCAAAGACATCATGGGTCAATGGCTTCTGGCAATATACATGCTTCCCCCGCTTTATGCCAGCCATGGCGGCCAGAGCATGAAGGCTGTCTGTCGTAGCTACAGAAATGGCATCGATATCAGACTCTTTATCGAGCATTTCGTAAAAGTCGACGTAGGCGTAGCAGCCCTTATACTGTCCCGAACGTTTCTGTTGAGCGTAGTGCCTGTCGACAAGCTTCTGGGTGGGCTCCCAGCCTTTAACGCCTCCAAAATAGAATTTGCTATAATCGCATTCCTTGTAAACGTCACAGACCCCAACCACCTGAACCTCCGGCATTGGCATGAAATTGCCCAGGTCTACGTTGCCTTGGCCACCTACGCCAATCATCGCCAGGTTGGTCTTCTCACTAGGAGGTATATATCCAGGACCACCTAGCACGTGACGGGGGACAATGGTGAAAGCCGCGGCGGCAGCGGCGGTCGTACCTATGAACTCACGTCGCGACATCGACCTGGATTCAGTTCTTCCAGTCTTTTTCTCTTCTAGCATTTGTCTACTCCTTTTGATTCCACATGGGAGATTTGTGATTAATTATATCCTTGCCTCCAAGTGGTTATGTGGCCACCCGGCTTCATAGGACAATCTGTCTGACTTTATGCCAAGTAGGCTACGGAGCAATCAACTCCTGTGGCTCACAGGTCATATAATTGAAACGTCTCACAAAAAGCATGATAAGACCATACGAGAGCACGAGTCCGGGGGACTCTGAATGGACAATGAATCGTCCAAATCTAACGAACTTCCCCCTCGGATGGCAAACGCTAACTGGATATCAGGAAATAATCTGATGAGTTGACGACTTCCTTCTGGGCTATCTGAAGAAATGGTGTAAATTCCTTCATTGGTTTTCCAATGGTGCCCGCGATTCAATCCAACTATGGGGGTCTCGTCATATGTATGGACGACTTCTAACGCGTTTATCAAGTCTTTTCATAATATCTCTTATTACTATCTTGTCCTGTACTAATTCATCAAATGTTCCTGGATCAAAATCCAGCCCCGAAGCCACTGGAACAGATAGCACCCAAGAGTCACCCTTCAAGTGGCCTGATGGGAAGAAAGCCGCCATCAGCCTCACCTTTGACGACGCGCGACTAAGTCAACCTGACCGTGGATTTGCCGTCTTTGATGCCTACGGAATGAAGGCGACCTTCTTTGTGAACCAAAGCGGCATAGAGGCCCGCCTCGAACGCTGGAAAGAGGCCATCATCAATGGTCATGAAATCGCCAACCATACGCTTAACCACCCTTGCACCGGCAATTATCCCTTCGCCCGTCGTAAAGCCCTTGAAGACTGTACTCTTGACGAAATGGCCTACGAGCTCGATGAGGGTACTCGGGTTATCGAACAACTTCTTGGCGTCACTCCGAAAACCTTCGCTTACCCGTGTGGACAGAAATTCGTTGGGCGCGGAAAGAAGGTAAAGAGTTACGTTCCTCTGGTGGCCGAACGTTTTCTGGTGGGACGGGGATGGTTGGATGAGGGACCGAACGACCCTACCTTCTGTGACCTCTCTCAAACCATGGGAATGGAGCTGGATGGTCTGACATTTGAAGAAGTTAAGCCCATCATCGACCAGGCTATCGCCAACGGGCATTGGCTCATTTTTTGCGGTCACGAAATCGGAGACCCAGGAAAATCCCAGACCACCCTGGTATCGACCGTCGATGCCATCTGCCGGTACGCGCAGGACCCTGCCCATGAGCTGTGGCTCGACACGGTAGCCAACATCGGGGAGCACATCCGTTCCCACAACTGATTGGTTCGCTTAAAATTAAGCCGGGTATCAGGAGTCTACAGGGTCTGCAATATGAAAAAGTCCCACGCACGATCAGCTATGGGGTTCTTTGATCAGCCTATGTAAAAGGCATCGTTAGTTCATACTAGGATCCTGGATACGAACCGCTATATGTTTCTAACTACCTTCGAGTACTAACTTGTAGATAATATTGCCCGTCAAGACAGGATTTCTCCCACCGGCCTGGGGCGGATAACCAGAGCAGCTTATGGCTGTTTGCCAATCTTCTTCAAGTAGGTTAGAGCTCTCTGATTATCGGGATTAATGCGAAGTACGGTCTGCCAGGCCGCTTCGGCCTGCTCAACATCCCCGGATAGGGCATAGACTACGCCCAGATTCAACCATACATCAACGGAAAACGGATCACTCATCAGGATAGTACGATAATACTTAATGGCTAAAGTAGTATCACCACGAATCATGTGCAGGCTGGCCAGATTGTTCATGATCTCTGGATTTTGAGGATCGATGTGCAGGCCAGTCATGTAGGCGTGCAAGGCATCGTTATACCGTCCTACCCGACGCAATGCTACGCCAAGTGCCGCGTGGTTGGCGTAACTCCGGGGAGTTACCAATACCGAGGTTTCCAGGTGGGTAATCTTGGCATCCTGGGCCCGCAGATACTCTGCTCTGTCCATGTATTCCTGGGCTTTCTCCTCCCGACCCAGGCGCATATAAGCCTGACCCAGGTTGTAATAGGTGGCGTGATGCCAGGATCTCGCCTCAGCGACGGGTTCCAGGTATTGAAGGGCTTCTTCAGCCCGACCCATTTTCACCAGGATGGCACCCACCTGATACCGATAGTCCAGGTTATTCGGCGCAAGGCTGAGGGCGCGATGGGCTCTTTCAAACGCCGCCTCCGGATTCCCTTCCTTTTCTTCGAGGAGAGCCATATTGAAGTAGGCTGGTGCGTAGGCGCTATCAATGGCGATAGCTTGCTCGAAGGCATACATGGCGCTGTCGTTATTCCCCAGCTGGCTATAGGTACGTCCCATTCCCGTCCAGGGGATGGCAACCTGACTACGTTCGAGTTCCTTTTCGTAATAGGTGATAGCCTTGTTATAATCCTGTTTACGATATTCATTATTCCCCAGATTATTCCAGACACCCCGGTAATCGGGACGCAAATCCAAAGCCTTCCGGTAGGAAATTTCAGCAGCATCCCAGCGTATCAGCTCTGAATAAATCCGTCCCCTGAGGAAATGGAGATCAGCGTTGTTCGGCTTATACTTCTCCGCACTGTCTACCAGGGCCAGGGCCCGATCAAACTCCAGTCCCTTCAGGGCATTTGTCCCCTCGATAAGAAACCTTCTGACAACCGGATCAAACTCATCCTGTGACGATACCTGTCTTTCACCGCAATCCCACGTGATCAGAAGGATGACGAGTGCAATAAGAGCGAAAAAGGCAGAAACCAGTCTGCCAGGGATAGAACTCGGTTTAATCAGTATCATAACAGTCTTTCTTCAGTCGATCTTTCCAGGCACTACAAGAGTGGCGACAATCTAGCCATTGCGATACTCGGAGACCAAGCGCGGGGTGTGTCATGGGATCATCTTTCTGCTACAGCAATACGATCTGCCATGGGGATTTCACTCAGAGTATCCAAACCTTCTACGAGCAAGATTTCCCGATCACCTGCTACCCTACCGAATCGTGATATTTCGCCGCTGGACCAGTGCACCCATAGGGAATCCACATGGGTAGCATCGCCAAGGCCGAAAATGGCAGTCCGCTCATTACTGGCCAGGTAACTGGACCCGCTGCGAACCCTGCGGTACATACGCTTCCCATTCAATGATGCAATCACCTGGGACCCGATGCCGTTCCGATTGCTCTTGGTACCCTTCAGGCTTACACGGAGGAAATGCCCCCCCGGAAGATCATTCCGGTATAAGTGGGCTGGTCCTGCGTTTTCCGCCACCAGCAGATCGATATCTCCATCCCGGTCGTAATCGGCGTAGGCTGCACCACGGGCTACGACAGGTCGCACCAGATCATTACCGGTCTGGGCGGCGACATCCTGGAAAATGCCGTCCCCCCGGTTCATATACATCATGGCCGCCTGAGCGTGTGTGATGCGATCCTGGGTTACCTCAATATCAGGCTGCACATGACCGTTGGCTGCAAAAAGGTCCAGGTCTCCATCCAGGTCTACGTCGATTAGAAATATAGAAAAGGTGAGCACCATCAGGCTCGACAGGCCGATTTTACTGGCGGCGGACCGATCGATGAATATGCCATTGCCTATATGCCGAAATATGCCGATCATCTCCTTGGCGAAGTTGGCCACAAATACGGTCTCTTCGCCAGTATCGTCAACAACGCCCACGTCAATGCCCATGCCGGCCCGGGCGCGACCGTTCTCATCGTAGGCGATACCGCTTATGGCGCCTATCTCTTTGAAGGTGCCATCTCCATTATTCCGGTAGAGTAGATCAGGCTGCGTGTCGTTTGCTACCAGGAGATCAGGCCAGTTATCACGGTTAAAATCGGATTCCGCCACACCAAGGCTTTTCCCCGGCGCCGGTATAAATCCGGCTTCTTCAGACATATCGGTGAAAGTTCCATTGGTATTGTTGTGGTAGTACCGGCCGGGAATGCCCTTATATACCTCCGGCGTGCAATAGCCCTTGTTCGTCCCATCGGTGGTACACCACAAGTCATTCTCCGGCGACCACTCTATATAGGCTCCTACATAAAGATCCAGCCAGCCGTCCCGGTCCGCATCGAAAAATATAGCCGAACTACTCCAGAAGGAAGCATAGCCCACGCCAGTTTCTTCACTAACATCTGTAAAGACACCACCATCGTTCCGGAAGAGCAAATCCTCCCAGAGAGTTGAGAAATAGAGATCTTCATCGCCATCATTGTCATAATCACCGGCAGCCATTCCCAGACCATAGGTGACCACGTCCGCCAGTCCCGTTTCTCTAGTGACCTGAGTGAATGTTCCATCCCGATTGTTACGGTAGAGCCAAAGAGCCTGAATCGGTTCCCTGCCACTTTCCGGAAATTCCCCACCCGCAATCAATAAGACATCCTGCCAGCCATCGCCGTTATAATCGATGAACCCGCAACCAGAACCCATGGATTCCGGGATCCACTTCTCACCAAATGCGCCTATCTCATGGCGGAACTCGCCCAGTCCGGCCTCAGTGGTTACTTCTTTAAATCGCAATGACAACGAAGGAGGAGCCTCGGGCTTTTCCTCTCGTTTGGCGGATTGCTCTCCGGTGCACCCCAGCCATGCTATCATCGTGATAATCAGTACCACCGTCTGAACAGCGAAGCTGTAGTTTTTAGATTGTAGAAGCATTTTCGGACAGAAGGATAAATACCTCCGTAACATTTAGATTTCGTTGCTTTTCAGAAGCTAACTGCTTGAGTTTCGTTCCGCAAGATGAGATCTCGCTCCCTCTGAATTCAGGGTCGCACCTACGTTTCGGTTTCCAGCCATACATCAAGGGCTTACTTCAGGCAACGTAGCTAGATATTCTTCAGCCATCTCATTTGTCGGGTCGTACTTGAGGGTGTTCAGCCAGGCGTTTCGGGCCGCCTCATATTGCCCGGATTCCGCATACGCTATGCCAAGGTTAAACCAGGCATCTGCGTAACCCGGATCCAAATCCAGGATCGTCAAATAATGTGACATCGCCGAAACCGTATCACCGGCCATAATGCATAAATTAGCCAAGTTATTCCTAACATCCATGTCGATCGGATCGAGTGAGATGGCGACATTGTAGGCGTTGACGGCGTCCGCGTTGCGTCCGAGCTCATGAAGCGTGTTCCCAAGATTGATCCACAAGCCGATCTGGTCAGGGTTGGCCTCCGCCATGTTCTGCCAGTATACAACTTTATCAAGGATAATCTTCAGCGAATCGGCTATTTTAAAATAATAATTAGCTTCATCCGGCCGACCCAGTCGTATTAAAGCCTGAGCCAGATCATGATGCCCTTGGTAATGCCACGGCATACCCTCGACAGCCGTCTCCAGGTAAGGGAGGGCCTTCTCAGGCTTTTCGTCCTCCAGATAAATTGAGGCCAGATAATACTGATAGTTGAGGTTGTTCGGTTCAATATTCAATCCCTTGCGGGCAAACTTCAAAGCCTTCGCCTGATTTCCTTCTTTTTTGTAAAGCTCGCTGAGACGCATATAGGCGCTGGTTAAGTTCTTGTCGGCCTTGATAGCCTTTTTAAAAGCCCACTGGGCGCTGTCAGCTTCTTCCAGTTCCATGTAAATCCATCCCATTTGCAGATAGGATTGGGGAGACTTGTGTCTTTCTAGCTCCTTTTTAAAACAACTCAGAGCTTTTGACGGATTGTTGGTGCGTAGTGCCAGGCCACCCAGATTGTACCACGCCCCTTCATAATTCGGCTCTATACTCAGGACCCTCTGATAGGAGATTTCAGCCATTCGATAGCGCCGTAATGCTGAATAAGCCAATCCGCGGAGGAAATACGCATCAGGGAGGTCGGGCTCGATCATATCTATGCTATCAGTCAGCATCAATGCGACATAATGTACCCCTTGATGGTAGGCCATTTCCGCCCGTATCAGATACCTGATTGCCAGGGAGTCAATAGTTCCCGATCCAGCTTGTCCCCCTACTGCATCGGAACGGACGTCATCAGATTGACACCCAATCCAGAAAGCCACCAGTAAAACAGGAAATAATAAATAGGAATTTTTCATTTAGTTCACACCTTCACCAATTTCTCAATAGATTGACGGGGGTATCGGATCCTCTTGATTATGATACTTCTCAGATAATATGCCACTCACTGTGGATACTCCATACAACCTGATCAGAAGGGTTTTAACCGAATGGGCTTGCCCTCAGACGGTGCTAGTACCCATGCCGGGTGTCTCAAAGGCCTAGGTATACGGCTTTCTCCCACTTTAAATACCAATTTACGATTTGACTACAAGCGTTTGATAGAATAATGCATTGAGAGATGTTTCACACCGGCCGGTATCTGCATTGGTTATCAGATCGCATCTGCCAGGATAGATATTCGTCGGAGATTAAGGCTGCGTTATCCCTCGTTCCAGATATTGTTTCGCTATCACATTATCCGGATCGAGAGTGATAGCTTTGCGCCAAGCCCACCGGGCTTCGACCATTTCACTTCGAAGGGCATGGGCTACGCCAAGATCGATCCATACGTCTGTAATTTGTGGTTCAAGCTCCAGTATCACCTCATATCGACGGATGGCTCCCTGTATGTCACCAGTTTTCAAAAACAGATTGGCCGTGCGATGCTGCGCCCAAAGGTTCACAGGATTGAGAAACAGGGTGTTCCGATAGGCTTGCAGCGCTTCTTCATGACGCCCTACGGCGTAGCAAGCGTCCCCCAGAGTTTGCCATACTGACGCGTTATCGGGATAGGATTCGGCTGTTCCCTGCAGGAGCTTTATTTGGACATCCAGTGTCCGTATGCTGTCTGTACAGTCCAGGTAACGTTGTCCTTCGCTATCATTTCCCAAAATGATTAAAGCCCGCCCCAGATTATAATATGCCCCGGGATTGTAGGGCCGTGCTTCAACTTCCCTTCGCAGATGTTCTACCGCAGCTTCCACGTCGCCTATTCGGAACAGCATCAATCCCAACAGGTAGCCATAATCCAGGTTTTTCGGATTTAAGGCAAAAGCTTTGCGGATATAGGTCAAGGCTTTTTCAAAGTCGCCTTCATTCTTGTAGAGCTGGGCAAGATCACCCCAGGCCTCTCCGAAACTACTATCAAGTCCGATCGATTCATGAAAAACCATTTCGGCGCTGTCGGTTAAGCCCAGCTCCACATACGTCCGGCCCAGCTGCAGGTCAGTCGTACAGTACCGATCGGTTTCCGGTTCCCTCCCCAGGGCCTTGTCCTCGGCCTCGGCAACAGCCAGCTCCCGGTTATACATTTCCAGGGCTTTGCGATGAGCTTTCTGCTGGAAGGCAACATTACCCAGCTTAAACCATACCGACCGGTAATACGGGTCTAATGCGGCGGCTTTCTCATAGGCGCTCCAAGCCTGCCCGACCTGACCCACCTGGAAAAGAATGTCGCCTCTTTTAATATGAACATCCGCAAGGTCAGGCGCGTATTTCTCAGCGCTGTCGATAAAGACCAAAGCCCAGAGGTAGTTCCCCTGAGAAAGGGCATCCTGGCTCTGCATGAGGAAAGCCACACTTTTCGGATTCGCTGTCTGGCGCGCTCGTGCGGTAATACTGAACGAATCCAGCTCCGGGCTCGATTGACAGCTCCATATGACGAAAGTGGCGAAAATAAATGAGGCTATTGCTTTTCCGGACCTGAGCAGAAACACTGTCTTCATCCTGACGCTGTTCTGTCTCTCACGAGAATGGATTTTTTGGTCTGCAACCGGCGTTCAATAGTTGGTGGGTGTCGATTTTGCCTCGATGATTATTGAGATGCACTCCCTTCAACCAGTCGCACGGTCTGATTCCCTTCCACCATGGAATAATGATCAATTTGCCCGTTGGGCCAATAAACCAGGAGGGAGTCGACGGTATTCGCCCGTCCCAATCCAAATGTCACCGTTTTTTCCGAGTCGGAGAGGTAACTACCGCCGGAAGTGATGGTTCGCTCGAGGTGTGTTGCGTCCACTTTGGCCACTATGCGCGCCCCGATCCCTTGCCGATTACTTTCCCGCCCCTCCAGGTTCACCCGCAAGAAATTACCGCCGCGGCTGTCATTACGCCACAGATGCAACGATCCACCGTTCTCTAATATCAGGATATCCACATCTCCATCCCGATCAATGTCCGCGTAAGCCAGGCCCCGGGCCACCATGGGCTTGCCGTAAACACCACCTATGTCGTCGCCTACTTCAGCAAATATTCCCCTGCCATCATTAAGAAATAGCTGCGGTTTCTGGTGATACGTAATTCCATCCATAAGAGCCGTCCTTATGGTGTCGATATGACCATTGGCCGCGATCAGGTCCAGGTCACCGTCCTGCTCTATATCGATGAGAGCCAGGCCAAAAGTCATTGGGTCTTTGCTGGCCGGCCCGATTCCAGACACCATCTTCCTATCGGTAAACCACCCGGTCTGGGTATTTTGGAAAACGCTCATCATTTCACCAGAAATATTTCCGAAGAAAATAGCCACATTCGCGCTGTTATCTATCATCCCCCCCGCAATGCTGCGGCTGGAAGTAGCTTCCCCGCCGCTGTCATAGGCTAATCCGGCAAGCCTTCCAAGCTCTGAAAAAGTCCCGTCCTTGTTAGAAGTATACAGGAAATTCCTCTCTTCATCATTTGCCACAATAATATCCAGCCAACCATCCCGATTTACATCACGCCCCACAGCCCCCAAGGACCTCCCAGATTCCAGACCGAGACCAGCCTGCTCGGTCTGCTCGTTGAAAGTGCCATCCCCATTGTTACGATAGTAGCGGTTAGGAATCCCATCCAGAAGATATGACATGCTATAAACTTTGTTCTCACCGTCAAGAGAGTTCCATGGTTCAATCTCAATGGACCAGTTAACATAATTACAGATATACAGATCCAGCCAACCGTTCCGATCCCCATCGACAAATACCGCCCCGGTACTCCATTCCTCGATAGTTCCAAAACCTGCCTGATATCCGATCTCTTTAAATACACCACCATCATTCCTGAAAAGCATGTTCCGCCTTAATGTCGTAAAGACGAAATCCTCGTCGCCATCATTGTCATAATCGGCTACGGCGAGGCCAAAACCGCATGCTGTAACGTAGTTCAATCCTGCCTCATCCGTCCGTAAGGTGAAGGTTCCATCACCATTATTTCCGAAAAGCCATAGTCCAGGCATGTATTTCTCTACCGGTTCTTCTATAAATCCGCCTCCCACAGCCAGCACATCCTGCCATCCGTCATTATTATAATCTATAAAGGCACATCCGGAGCCAAAAGGCTCCGGAAAGTACATGTCTCCTTCGAAAGCGTTTTCATGGGCGAATACACCTATCCCGGCTTCGTGGGTTATGTCGGTAAAAGCAATTTTCTTGATATCCTCCTTGCTGACCATGGCTCGGTCTGCTTTCTCGGGATCGCCACACTGAAGGCCAGCAATAAAAAGAAAAGAGAATATACATATTTGAATGTATACTTTTCTTCTGTGAGTGCTCTCTTTAAGATGGCTAATCATTCTCCTAACTGACGTTTATATAATGAATTAACGATTGGCTCTAAGCGATTTGCTATCACTATATCACGACCTTTATCACAGCCCTGTACCACGCATGTATCGCCTGTCTTTTCAGCATACTGTCTGCTTCTGTGGCTATGGACAGCAGTTATATGCAGGATGTCTTGCCAGGTTCCGACTGCTGATTCGATTTGCGAAGGTCCGTGGTTACTCCATATATAAAAACTGCGAATCCTTCTGGTATATATACCAGCTATAGGACCCGCAGATTTTACGAAATACTTAGCTAAGACTAGTAGGCTTCTATCAAGTAAACTGTCCTTTTCTTAGAACGCCACCTTGACCGTTGTTCGGTATACCTGATCGAATATGCCGAAATCGGTATAAGCAAAATCGACGCCAAAACCGAACATCTTAATACCCGCACCAAAGGAAATACCCTGTTCGTCGCTGGGGGTTACATAGCCCGCACGGAGTGAGAATGTATTCATCAAGGTGTACTCGGCGCCGACCTTGACTTGTTCGTAATAGTCCCGCGGACGCTCTGTATCAACAGCCAGCATCAGGGAATGCATGTTCTTATCCATTCCCGTGAAGTCCATCAGATCCAAGGCAATGCCGATCCTGAAGATCAGCGGGATCTCCTGTGTCTCTTCGGCTTCTTCATAAACGACATCCTTGGAGAAGTTTCGCGCGGTCATGGCAAAGGTCAGACTCTTGAACCCGGTGCGGTAGATCACACCGAAATCAAAGGCAAAAGCGCTCTGTTTTATTTCTAATTCCTCATAATCAGCCCTGGCACCAGCCGCGCTCTCATCCACACCCTCCTTAAGCGACACCCGGGCATACCCAAGGTCCTCTGAAGCATACTTGGCATTACCACCTACCACGAAACGGTCGGTTAATGCCCTTGCGTAGCCAATGCCGAAAACATTGGCCGAGGGGGTGAACACTTCGGTTTCTACAAAGCCCGCATCATTGTCGAAGCGAATGGTGCCCTGCAGATCGCCGTAGTCGACCAGCATAGCCGTAACACCAAAGACACCAAACAGTCCTCCGGCAGGTCTGAACATCACAGCGGCGCTGTTATAGTTGATATCTGCAATCCACTGGGCCATGCCGGCCGCAGCACTGATAGTGCCCTCAAATCGAGCCATGGCGGCGGGATTGTAAAACATGGCTATGGCGGATGCCTCTTCCTGGCCCGTCATGGCGTCTCCAAGCGCCGCCGCACGGGCGTCAACAGAAAAGGATAAGAACTTCATACTGGTTTGAGCTCGTTTAGTGTACTCGCCGTCACCGTTCTCATCCTGCCCGTAGCCGGTAGATACAGCAAGCCCGGTCATCAGAACGAGTAAAGTCGCTACTTTTGTGAACTTTTTCATTGGATTTCCCTCAGTTTATATCTTTACTCTCTCTCTAAGGAGTCGAACATTCCCCTAGCTGCCGCAAACAAGCTCGATTTCTTGGGGAATGCTCATCTGTTTCAGACTTATGCCTCAACGGACAATTACGAATTTTTTCATGATCTTCTTGTTGGTCTCGTTATCCGTGATCACGGCGATGTAGAGACCACTGGACACTAACTGCCGCGAAGTCGTTGTGTGATTCCAATATTCGTCACCGGTACCGTCAGTATGCTCGATGGTATCAATCAACTCACCCAATTGGGTGTAGATCTTGATGGTGCATTTGCCCGGGATATCCAGGAAGGCGAGCTTGTCCTGCACGTCGGGCCAACGAATATCCATATCGGCACCGATATGGAACGGGTTCGGTACGATCACAATGTCTTCCAGGTCTCCCGACAGCCGCCCTGGCATGACCGGGAAGTAGGTCTGGGTGTAATACCGGTTGCTCTTCAGGGGCACACCAGTCGGCGTATTACCGGTCGCATCAGTATTGTTCGGGCCTATTGCCGTGATGTAATAGAAGTGCTCCAGACCCATGATCGGTCCATTGTCGTCAGCGACCGCATCATGGTAGTCCCGGGCACTGCCCGCCAGTGAGGCGACCAATTCATAGTGGGTCGAATTGTGGAAGATCGGTTGCGTGCGCCAGATCTCCCAGGCTACGGGATCCGATGCTCCCGCGTAGGTCGTCCACACCAGGTCAATGGCTTCACCCGACGAGGTTACGTCGAACGTTGCCGGCGGTAGTGGGGCCCTTGGAATGTCCATGCCGGACTCCCAGTTGGCTTTGGCCCGCTCAAACATCTGGAATATGGAATCCTTGGCCGACAGCACCCACTCGCTCTTGGTCATTGACACGCCGCTGCCTTCCGGCCACTCGATTTCAAGCTCATCTCTTTCCGCCGCGGACGCGTACTTGTAGGCGTAGCCGATATCCACCTTGGCTTCGTCGCTCAGACCCGCAACGCCCTCAGCGATGACGAGGCGGACATCGTCATCAGGATCCATGGTGTAAGGACCGAAGCCCTCTGTGAACTGCCAGCCGCCCCAGTCATGGATACCCAGGATGTTGCTGGGGTCGTTCCGCGGTAGGGTGAAATACTGCCCCGGCGGCTGCCCCGCATCGCTCGGCTCGACATGGTCGGCATGATGGGGATAATACCTGCCGGTGGTTATATGTTCATTGTACTGGCGGAGCATGAGACTCTTATCGTACTCGCCCTCCACCAGGTCCACGTGGTCACTGTTGAACATGCCCATGGTGGACGGCTGCCGGCCCGCCAGATCTTCAGCATCGGCGCCGCCAGTCTGCCAGGTACCGGCCGGTGTCGGATCCACAGCGTTGGTCGGGTCGTCGGCGGTATTATCGGCATGGAGGTAGAGACGACCAACCATGTGAGCCGCAGCCAGACGCCCCAGGGTGTCCCCTGGTATCGAAAGTTCGGCAATCCAACCTTCCGCGTGCTCGCGCCACATGGGCCGGCCGAGAGAATTGAACTCCGTCTGACCGGGTACGAATCCGGCCCAGGAATACTGGGCTGTGAAGTCCACACCATAGTCCTCGTGACCGTCACCCACAGCGTCATTCATCGTAAACTGACCCCATGCGCAGCCACCATCGGTGATCCAGGCCGCGCAGGGCTGCAAACCGTAGCGTTGACACCAGAAAAAGTAGACGTTGTTCAGGACCTGATCCGGCAGCTCCACATCCAGATCCTCATCGACGTCACCGATATTCTTGAAGGTATACTCGATGATGTGGTAGTTGTCATGGAACTGCTGGTCAAAGGCGTAGATGTTGATTTCCGACTGAATACCAACCCGGTTGGTGTTCCGGTTGTAGATCTGCCGGTCAGCCTTCATCGCTGGATCGATCTCGTCAATCACCGTCCAGCGGCGGAATGAGACAGCTTCGTTGACCCGCACCACTGGCGGCTCAAACCGGCTGATCTGTTTGAACTCCCGTTTGAAGAACTGGGCGGCGCCAATGGTACGGGGCCCCACGTGGGCGATCTTTACTGGATAGAGCTCGCCTGTCTCATCGGTGAAGTTGGTAGCCGTTATCCACAAGGCCTCCGCCCGCTTGTTGCCTGCGTTCTTCTCGATAGCCGGAAAGGATAGCTGGCTGTTACCATCAGCCTCCTCTTCCCGAAGAGCACCGGCCTCCGAGTAGGGGGTGGTCAGACGGCCTATATCCATCCATTTGTAGCGGTACTGAGCAGAGAGCTGGTCGGCGCCAGCCAGCATCAGCACGATTCCGAGCAGTGCGAACAGCCGTCCTGCGTCTAGCCACTTTTGGTTGCGTGTCTTCATGCTATTCCCTTCAATCTTCTATTGGTTGCAAGATTGTGATTTTTCTAACTGGCATTGACCTTAGAACCAGACCCTCAATCCGAACATGATGCTCCGCGGATTCAAGTAAGTGCGGTATGTCTCGTTCGGCATGTCAATATAGGCTTTGTCCTCCAGCACTTCGTCCACAAAGCTCCCATCGGCTGCTCCCCAGGCGTGGGTAGTTTTATTGAACTCATAGTACTTGTCTTCGTCCTCTGCCCAGCCCAGGACACGGCGATCGGACTCAAGAAATTCATATGTACCCGCTTCTGCATCGAGTACAAAATCCGGAAGCGATTCAAAGTCCTTCGCCGACTCAATGGGCACAAAAGCGACGCCGTCCTTGCGTTTTTCACCGGGTTGGTCTTCACCGTAGGGATGCAGGTAGGGCTGGTCGAACTCCTCCCACGTTTCCTTTGGCAGGTGGAGTGACATCATGTAATAATCCCAATCGCTGGGACTATCACCCGCGAAGGGGGGGTAACCACCAGGGTACAAGTACATGTGCTTGAGGTTGAGGACGTTGTTGATATCCATGAAGAACTGGGCCCGGCCAATACCGGTCTCGAAGTTCTTGCTCAGCCGGATATCGAGGTTGTAATAGCTCTTTATCCGGACGTTGTCGGCCAGACCAGAAATCGCAGCGCCGCCGGGGCCGTTCCAGGTGAAGGCCATACCGGCACGCCAGCTTCCGAGCAGGTCCAGACGCCAATCGCCCAGCGGATAGAGACCCGCTAAAGAGGGGCCAAAGTCGGGGGGCGCGAAGAAATCGATATTGAAATGACCGAAAGGATTGGTCACCGGTTTATCCTGATAGTGATCCTCGGTAGTCCGCTGGTAACTAGCCATATCAATGGGACTCTCATGTTGCTCCAAGAAGCCGAAGTTCCCGTTCTTCTCGATCATGTAGGTGTAGTTCACAAATCCGCGCATATACTTGCCCACGGTCTTGTTCAACGTTAACTCTAAACCACGGACATCCCCGTAGTGAAGCGATTCCCATCTTAAATACCACACCTCGTCGTCTACACTCCAGTGCTCGACGTCATTAGGTTGGTTCGACCGGTCATGATAGTAGCCCGAGACCCGGAGCAGGTACTGATCCAGTAGACTATGCTCATAACCAAGTTCGTAGGACACCGTCTTCAGCAGCGGGATCTCGGGATTCCCAATCTCCATAACGGCTCCCTGCCAGCGGGTCTGGATCTGGAACAGCTGCCGCTGCTCGGGGATATCGCGGAAGTGACCGTAGTTGAAGTACAGCTTGCTCTCCGCCGTAATCGGGTAGGAGACTCCGATACGCGGGCTCACGGCTACCTGTGCGTCGAGCTTCTTTATCCCCGGTTCATCTCCAAACAGGGCTGCCTGTGTCTCATCTTCGAAAAGATCCTCTCTATTCCTGTAATTCGCATTAATAAGGCGCTGATCGAACATTGTATGGTTCCACCAGTCCTCTCCGGGACTGAAGTAATCAAGGCGCAGACCCAGGTTGGCGATCATGCCCTTGAACTCCAGCTTCTCCTGCACGTAAAAGGCAGCTTGCATGGTATTGCGCTCCCAGCGTGCCTTGGAGCGCTCCAGGTGTACGATCACCGAGTCGTCTGAGCTGTAGTTCATGTCGAAGTTGTAAAGGTTCAACTCCATCCCGGCCTTCAGCTGGCTCCAGCTGTTGGTCTGGTTGGTGAGATCAAACTTGACAGTGGTAATAGCGATATTCGATGTATCCCGTGCCCGGGCCCAATGCCCACCCAGACGAAGACCACTACCGGGACTGGAGCTGCCGGCGGAAGTCCAACCGTAAGGGGCCTCATCCAGCTGGTACTTACCGCTGAAATCAGCCTCAGCCGCACTGACGCGATTACCCGAGCTGTCTACATTGATAGTATACTCTTTCTTAACCCTCTCGGGAGTAAGGAGAACTCCATCCTCATCGTATTTTAACTCCGCCCGATGGTAAAACGGATGAGTACGGTACTTGGATTTCATTTGGGTCGCCGACAGCCTGTAGAAAGTACTGGGGCTCAGAGCATGGGTGAACGTCGCGCCCAGCTGCTGGCGGGTTAAATCACTAATACAACGAGTTCCCCATCCGAACATGTAGTCTTGATTAGCCCAGAGCACATTTTGATTCCAGCCGGCTCCCCAGGGATAGGAGAACACACCGCCCCATATCGGATCGGTATACTCAACGATTCGGTAAGCCTCGTAGGCCTGACCTGAGTTGGTGCCCTGCAGCGCGCTTATCTGGAGCTTCATATTGGTGCCAATATCGGCCAAAAGCTTCCCCTGAATGGTCTCCTGAATATTGGAAGTCCGCTCCATGGGGAATATATAGGGGTCCTGGGTTTTGCGGTAAGAAAACAGGAACCGCAGATTTCCCAGACTGGAACTCAGGCCGGGGATCACCGGCCCCCCAAGAGTGAGATCGACATCGTATTCCGGATCCTCGGTTGTGAAGTCTTTACGATGGTGATATTCAAATACTTCCTGGTATTCTTCTGCCGTCAGGTTGTTGTAAAATGTGGCCGGATTTGTGACATCGTCATCATCTTTGGCACTACTGGCCACATTATCCCACCCTTGGAAAACAGGATACTGCCATTGGGTATACTTGTCCCATACCCCCTCTGCTTCCGTGCCGACAAAGGCTACATCCGGATCTAGGAAGGGACGTATGTAGTAGGCGTCGGGATTGTCTAATCCGGGGCCGTCACCGAAATAGAGTTCATGGGCCGGACTGTAGCGCACCAGAACATCCGCCGAGTAACGAGAGGCCGAGGGATCCTTGGTGATCACGTTGATCACGCCGGAACGGACATTTCCATACTCGGCATTGAAACCACCAGTCTGGATCTGGATCTCGCTCATGGCGGTAAAACTGACTGCGGAGAAAGGCTCGTTGCTGCGGCCGTCTCGCATGGTGGCGCCGTCTACCACGAAGGCCATCTGATCGGTACCGCCACCGCGAATGCGCATACCCGGCTCAATACCGGCCTGCAGGTTGATGAACTCGCTCACACCCGCCACGGGGACATCCTCAATCTCTATAGCACTGACGTTGGCGACATTGGCGGAAACGTCAGGCTGTACCACTGGACGCACAGCGACGACTCTTACCTCTTCCCCGGCAATAGCCTCGACGCTCATGCCAAAATCGGCGGTCGTAGTAAGGTTCAACAGTACCCTTACTTCTGACTGGACAACAGCAGCATACCCGATAACCTGTGCCCGGACACTGTACGTGCCGGGAGGTACGGCGATGATAAAGTAATCGCCATTGGCATCGGTAGCTGCACCCAAGGCGGTTCCTTCAACGAGAACATTCGCCCCGGGAAGCGGGTCACCTGTAGCACTATCCACAACCCGACCGGCAATTTTGCCGGTGGTTTGCGCCCATAGAGTACCCATCACGGCAACAGTCATGATGATAGAACGCAACGCTAGACTCAGTATGGAAGTTCTTGTTCGCATCTGATCCTACTTCCTTTCCGTGCTGTGTTTAAACTTGCCTATGGTTCGATTCTGACACTGTTGGGTCGGGGTTGATTTTTCCCCTAGTCCTTATATCTCTTTAGTGAAACATAATTTTGCCCAATTATACGAAAGATACCTGTTAAAAGCAAGGGTAAAGATGAGACAGGAATCCCCTCAAAATGAGCAGGCGACGTTCATAGATATTTGCCCCGCAAGACATTTGGCCGGTTTTGGCATTCATTATATATACCTGGGCTTCTCTAAAAATAGCCTGAACGCAGGATTATAATCTAAATTTATTACCAAATTTAATATTAAATATATATTATACCGGCATGGGAACAATCCCACTTAAAGTTTGGCTTACTCAACCTAATGAAGTTTGGCTATTTGTATAAGTGTCAAGACTTATATATAAGTCCAAGGCCACATTGCAGGCACCAGGTTCGGAGAACCAGGACCAGATGTTTATCTGGATTCATCCTGCCGATCAAGCACAGAATAGGACTATCGCTTCGGATGAAAATGCAAAGATGCCCTAGTGTATATGATCTTAGGAGCAACGCTGTTAACTTGATCCCAGCGCCAGGCAAACTGGGTAATGTAGGTACCCGTTGCCGATTTCCACTTAGTGGGCAGCTCGTAGATATTGTGGCATATAATAACCGGAAACAAGGCAGGATTATTATATATAATATGGATTCAACCATGAGCACTATCGCTGCAAGCGAGGCGGTTGAGATTACGGGAGTTCCCGGTCTGTTGACGAAATATCCCCGGCCTTAGACCTGCTCTAATCCCTTTTATCCAGGTAAGCCAGCACGATTTTGATTGTCAGAGTCGACCATTCTGATATTTAAGGAATGAGTATATATGATAGCTACTACATTAATGGTATGTAGCTACAAGACCGGGAGGTTGATCCGCTAACTGATGGCAGTCTTACACTGATTCTTAAGTTTTCTATGGGAGGAATCATGACGGAGGAGAAATGTCCTCCGGCGTCCACATCAGCCGTCTGTTTTTCCCACTAACGGCTGGGAAGGTAAAAACTAAGCCTTGGAAAGGCAGGGTGCGGCTCTTAGTTTTTATATGTGCAAGTATCCAAAAGGATCTGAAGACATACAAATCCAAATCAATTATTTCAGATGAAGAAAGCCGCCATGAGAATTAGCGGGAGAATATACCTTGGCTGTATCATAGGCATTATTGGACTGGTAATCTGCATCAGTTACGGGGAGGTTCAGACGGGTCAGGTTGCTACGAAACCAACAATCCCTTGCCCTACTAACTTGAAGGTCGAGTATGCGGAAAGACCCCTCGGGATCGATGAGTTGAATCCCCGGTTCGCTTGGCTGCCACTACTGGATAACCAAGGCATCCAGCAGGCTTGCCAAATCTGGGTTGCGACATCGCTGATAGGGCTCCTGAACGGGGAAAACATCGTCTGGGATAGCGGCAAGATAACATCGTCTGACAGCAGGGAAATCGAGTACGCTGGTCCCGCGCTTGAATCGCGCACTCGTTATTTCTGGAAGGTCCGTGTCTGGGATAGCCAAGGGCGCGTATCTGATTGGAGTAGCCCTTCCTGGTGGGAGATGGGTCTTCTAGATCCAGATGACTGGCAAGCTGAGTGGATCGGCGGTCGTCAGGACCTTGACCACGATTGGTCTGACCTGAGGATCACTTTCGATTTCACACTCAACGGAACTGCACTGAACTTCCTGTTCCGTGCCAGACCCATCGGTAAGACCTACGGCGAGACTTACAACTGGGAGATCACGAGCATCGGAGGCCGACCGACGCTGCGTGAGCAGGTTCGCCACTACCCCGGCGGTAGCAGCTCCCGCACGACCCTAACGACGCTGAAGGAAGTGACCATTCCCAACATCACTGTCGACGACCTTGTCGGGAAGCGGCACCAGATTGTCATCGACGCCAACGGCTCTAAGATCATGACCTGGATCGACGGTATTCTGATCGACACGGTAATCGACGATAGCCAGAAGTCCGGTACGATCGGTGTCAAGGCGCAGCAGGCAGAGGCTGCCCTCATCCACCAGGTCTCGGTCGATATCGCTGGTAACACCGTCTTCCTCACTGACTTCGCGAATAATACGAATCCGTTCACGGCGGGGCACCCGACGATTGACGGACTCCAGGTCTCCGGGATTGCCGATGGCAAGGACGCCGTGCTCCCGATCTCAATCCCCGCTCCGCTGCTGCGGAAAGTCTTCGACATCAACGGCAAGGTTGAGAGCGCCCGGCTCTACGTCACAGCAGGCGGCTGGCCTAAGATCACCCTGAACGGCCAGAAGGTCGGAGATACGGCGCTGGAGAATGGATTCACTGCCTACGACAAGCGTGTCCTCTACAGCACGTACGATGTCACAGAACTTGTTCAGGAAGGCAGCAACGTTATCGGCATAGAGCTTGGCCGCGGTTGGTACGGTGTCACCGTCCCCAACGAGTGGTACTGGCACATGGCTTCATGGCACGGTAATCCTAGCCTGCGGGCCCAGCTGGAGATCACGTTCACCAACGGCGAGCGGCAAATCGTGACAACAGACGGTATCTGGCGGACAATGGACGGACCAACCACGGACGACTCTATCTACGGCGGCGAGCACTACGATGCCAGGTTGGAGCCCACAGGTTGGCGGAATATCGACTACAACGACGACTCCTGGGTGCCTGCCACTGTAGTTGCCGGACCAGCGGGCAAACTGGTCGCTGCGGAGCTCGAGCCTATCAAGGTCATCGACACAATCAGCCCTGTAGCCATAACGGAGCCGAGACATGGCACCTATGTCTTCGACTTCGGCCGGATCTTCGCTGGGTGGGTGCAGCTTAACGTGTCCGGTCCGGCCGGTCAGACAGTCTCGATGATTCACGCGGAAAAGCTGAGTACCGAGGGTACCGTGCAGGTTGCTAGCAGGCTGATTGATGCCCAGCTACAGACTGACTATTACACCCTCGCTGGCGGCGGTTCCGAACAGTGGGAGCCCAGCTTTTGCTATAAGGGATTCAGGTACGTGCAGGTGGAGGGCTTCCCGGGCACTCCAACCCGTGCTGCGCTGGTCGGGAAGATCGCCCACTCATCGGTGGAGTTGGTCGGGACTTTTACCTGTTCCAACGACCTGCTTAACAAGATCCAGCAAGCCGCCCGCAATACCATCCTGAACAACCTTCACGGCTTCCAGACCGACACTCCTACCTACGAGAAGAACGGTTGGACCGGCGACGCCCAGGCATCATCGCTCGCAGCTGCAATCAACTTCGATATGGCGAGGGTCTGGACGAAGTGGATGGCCGACTTCCAGGATGCCCAGTCCGCGAAAGGTGAGATTCCCGAGATCGTGCCCACGACGTCCTACTACGGTTACGAGAACACTCCAGGTTGGAATATGACCTGGGGCCCGGTACCGTCTTGGGACGCCGCGACCTTCATCCTACCGTGGGATATGTACCGCAACTACGGCGATACGAGAATCCTCACCGAAATGTACGATACACAGAAAAAGCTCGTCGAATACACCGGGGCGTATATCAACGCGGCTACCAACTACACCTATAAAAATCCGAACAACCTTTTCCTCGGGGAATACTCCGGGAGAGGACCCGTCGGCCCAGTCGACGCAACGGCCGTGGCCTATCACTATTTAATGGTTGAAATGCTGGCGAAGATTGCAGACATCCTGGGTAAGACTACAGACGCGGCCACCTACCTAGTACTCGCTGATAACATTCGTGATGCGTACAACGCCAGGTACTGGGACGCGACGCAGGAATACTACCGAACCGTCGGTGCGAACGGTACAGTTCAACCGTATGCCCAGACACAAAACGTCTTACCCCTAGCGTTCGGTCTGGTCCCCGAGGGTCACGAAACAGCCGTTGTCAACCGCCTCAACGCAGATATCGTGGCGCGGGACTACCACCTCACCGCAGGTATCTACGGCATTAGGTACCTCATGACAATCCTTAGCGATTATGGCTACACGAACACCGCATTCCGGGTTGCCGCTCAAACGACAGAACCGAGCTGGGGTTGGTGGATTGCTAACGGTCTGTCAACGATGCTCGAGGGCTGGAGCTTGAACTCGCGGTCCTACGACCATCACTACTTCGGCTCAATCAGCTCGTGGTTCTATCAGAGCCTCGCGGGTATCCGCCCCGGCGAGGCAGGCTACAAGACCCTGATCATTAAGCCGTGTGTACCGGCCGGGCTCGAGCAAGTATGCGGTTCGATCAACACCGTCCGCGGTTATGTAGAGTCCAGCTGGAAGCAGGCAAGCAACGGCAAGTTCGAGCTGCACGTTACTGTCCCAAGCAACACACCTACCGAAGTGTGGATTCCTTCGGCTGATGGAGACGTCTCCGTGGAACCTGCGGGTCCGGAGTTCAACAGGTCCGAGGATGGCCGCGCTGTTTACTCGGCAGGCTCCGGAACCTACGTCTTCCGCTCGAAGCTCCTGCAGTGAGTGAATTCAGACACCGTACCACGCGGTGCAATCCCCTTGACAGGGCAAACCCACAGCCCTTAAGCTCATAGTGAATATCAGGGTATCCCTGATGCTCCGCAGCTGACACCCTGCCCGGGTGGCGGAATTGGTAGACGCGCTAGGTTCAGGGTCTAGTGTCCTTTGGGACGTGCTGGTTCGACTCCAGTCTCGGGCACTTGAAAGCCTCCTTTGCAGGGGGCTTTTCTTTTTCCACACCCTGGAATGGTTCGTGCAACTTTCTACTCCCCCATTAAGTCTAAGTAGAGAAGGTGGCCGCCTAGTGGATTCTCTATCCCCGTCAGTCTTACTTTACCTATGGATCACCACTTATAGGAGTGTAGCTATTCCAAACAATAGCCATCATATCAGATACAATCGAAAAGTGTAACCGGGCATGTTCAAGAATTACGCCACTATTGCCGTGCGCAATTTTCTCAAGCACTGGTTCTTCTCGCTTATCAACGTGCTGGGGCTATCCGTCGGGCTGGCCTGCTCCATCCTGCTGCTGTTGTACGTCTTCGATGAGCTCAGCTACGACCGCTTCTACACCACCGCTGACCGCGTTGTTCGGATCAGCTTTGATGCCAAGATCGGAGAACAGGAAATCCTGGGAACCGTGACCCCCGCCCCCTTGGCCGCTACCCTCAGGGCGGAATTCCCGGAGGTCGAAACCGCCGTTCGCATATGGAGTTTCGGAATCCCTGTCATGCGCTACGGGGACAAGGTGTTCAGCGAGGGGAAATGGGTCTTCGCCGATTCCACCTTCTTCCAGGTGTTCCCCGTGCGGCTTATCATGGGCAATCCCACCCGGGCTCTCGCCCAGCCCAGATCCCTGGTTATTACCGCCTCTACAGCCCAGCGCTATTTCGGGCAGGCAAATCCCATGGGAAAAATGTTGACAAAGAATAATAGCGAAGAACTGGCCGTTACCGGAGTCATTGAGGACTTCCCCGGGAATTCCCATTTCCATTTCGATATGCTCCAGTCCATGCTGGATTATTCCAGAGCCGAATACTCCGATTGGGTGAGCCACCAGTACACCACTTATGTCCTCCTTAAGGAGGGTCCCAATTTCGCCGCCCTCGAGACCAAGCTCGAGGATCTGGTACACCGATACGTGGGCCCCCAGGTGGAGGCCACCTTGGGAATCACACTCGACCAGGTCTTCGAGTCCGGCGGCCGCTGGAAATACCCGGTTCAGCCGCTGACATCCATCCACCTCAGCTCCAATCTCCTAGGCGATTTCGAGCCTGGCGGGGATATCACTTTCGTGAGTATCCTGATGGTAGTGGCTGCATTTATCGTGATCCTGGCCACCATCAATTTCATGAACCTGGCTACCGCCCGGTCGGCCACTCGCGCTAAGGAAGTCGGGGTACGCAAGACCCTGGGCGCCCAGCAGTCTCAGCTGGTCACACAGTTCCTCTCCGAATCGGTCCTGCTCGGGCTGATCTCGCTCATCATTGCCCTGATACTTATCCAGCTGGTCCTACCTGTGTACAACAATTTTACCGGGAAAATCCTTTCCGTGCCCTACCTGGATCACTGGTGGGTAATTCCCGCCCTGCTGGCGTTTACCGTATTCACCGGCCTCTTCGCCGGTTCATACCCAGCACTTTTCATGGCTGCCTTTAGCCCAGTCTCCGTAATGAAAGGTGGCCACTCCGTCCGACCCGGAAAAAAATACCTAAGGAACGGTCTGGTGGTATTCCAGTTCACCATCTCCATGATATTGCTGGTGGGAGCGCTGGTTATCCGGGGGCAGCTGCATTATATCCGGAGTATGCCTAAAGGTTTCAACCAGGAACACCTACTGGTCGTTGACAAATTTAGCGATCTTGGTACCCAGGCTCACATCATGAAGGAGAATCTTCTCGGTCGCGCCGATATCACCTCTGCTTCAGGTGCCCTGCAAGTACCAGGCCTCGAATTCAACGGCGGCATCAACGCCTATCAGGTTGCGGGTGATGTGGAAAAGCACATTCTCTGGTCCACGTTTACCGACGCTGATTTCGCCGAGACCTATGAGCTGGACCTAGTGACCGGCCGCTATTTCTCCGATGAGATGGCCACCGATACCCTCGCCGTGGTCCTCAATGAATCCGCTGTCAATGCCCTAGGATTGACGGACCCGCTGAATTCTATCATCCATCCGCCTGATGATTCGGATGGTGAGGGGGAACGATTCCACGTCATCGGGATCGTGCGTGATTTCCATTTCGAATCCTTCCACCAACCCATCCACCCCCTCGTCTTCCGGCTGAACCGCGTCAACGACATCGGGAATCATCTTGCCCTGCGAGTAAATACCGACGACCTCCCCGCTACCCTAGCCGCGGTGGAAGCCCAGTGGGATCAGTTCTCTAACGGTCAGGTGTTTGAATACTTCTTCTACGATGACGTGTTCGATATCAGCTACATTACCGAGCAGCAGTCCAGCAGGCTCATTACCTCCTTCGCCATCCTGGCCATATTCATAGCCTGCCTGGGCCTCTTTGGCCTCGGAGCCTTCATGGCTCAGCAGCGCACAAAGGAGATCGGCATCCGGAAAGTGCTCGGGGCCACCAAGACAAGCGTCGTCGCTCTCCTGTCTCGCGAGGTCGTGAAACTGGTCGTGCTGGCTGCGCTGTTGTGCGTACCGGTGGCGTATTATCTCATGCAGAACTGGCTTCAGAATTTCGCCTACCGTATCAGCCTGTCACCGATCCCCTTTCTCGAAGCGGGCTTCATAACTTTGATCATCGCCTTGGTGACTGTGAGCTACCATGCAGTTAAGGCGGCCTTGGCCAATACGGTGGATTCCTTACGCTATGAATGAACCATAGCATCATCGACCTGAGACAGGACTTGCCCTCCTGTTCCCGATCTGGCCCACGTCAGAGCTAATATCTGAAAGTTCACATAACATCAGTGCACGAAACGGAATCTGTACGGGGAATAGTGCCTGTAACATCATCTATGCTTTTAGCCTTTGAACTACAGGTCGCAGAGGGAACAACGTAAGGATGTATAAACCGGGGTCTTTGAGTCTCGGGCACTTGTAAGCCCCCTTCTCAGGGGGTATTTCTGTGTCCGGGACTAATCCCTGATTCAGCAGTACTCCCACATTCTGCGGGACAAATACTTCTTCATGGACTTAGAGTACTCGGGAGTTGCCAGCCAAGGGAATGGAAATATACGAAGGAGTATTTCCACTCGTCATCTATTCAGGATCCCTCCGCCTCCCTGTCTACCTTCATAGCAGTATCGCTACGCTTTTAATCCAAAATGTTTATTTGTAATACAAATGAGCAAGGGGCTCATTCTTGTTGCGTCTGATCCGGTCTGCGAATCCAAGACCTTCGTTCGTGGAACGACTGGACCTTCAAATCTGCCCAATCATCAATAATCTTTACCAGTCGTTCCTTATCCTCTGGACGGTCCGCCAACCTTTCTTCGATCAACTTGTGCAGCCCTTCCCGAAGCTGCTGTACTTGCTGATAACTGATCACTGATTCTTTTTCCCA
This sequence comes from Fidelibacterota bacterium, assembly GCA_020354025.1. GTDB lineage: Bacteria > Fidelibacterota > Marinisomatia > SCGC-AAA003-L08 > TS1B11. The sequence goes on from CP070638.1 coordinate 2,251,278, forward strand.
GGACTCTTTCTCAGTACGTTGTGCTGTAAGGTCCGAATCCGCTCGGGCTAACCGCTGCTTCCTTCCTGATAGAAACACAGCTATTAAAATGATCAGGATAACGACGCCGATAATGATCTCATTCAAGGTTAATCCTCACTATATAAATACGGGAATTCTTAGCACGGCGACCCAATATAGAGTGATCATAATGGCTATAACGATTAGTGCTATCGGCCAGGCGACCGTTGCCATACGAATAAAATCTTTTGATTGCAGCTGACCTCTGGAATAGACAATGGAACTAGCCGGCGTTCCGACCACCAGCCAGTAAGCCATAGATGTAGAAATGGCCAGTGCAATGCCTACCAGGAGAGGATTTGTACCGGAAATTTGGGCCATATCAAGTACCACAGGACCAATCACTACCACGGTGGCGCCGGCACTCATCAAGTTGGTCAGCCCGGCACCCAAGACAACCACCAGGAATATCAGAGCAATACCCGATTTGATTCCCAGCGGAGCCACGAGAGCGATAATACTTTCCGCTAGCCAACTCGCGGCGCCAGTCGATTCGAACACCGTGCCCAGACTGACGGCTCCAGCATACAGAATAATGACTCCCCAGCTAACGTTTCTCTCATAGTCTTTCCAGGACGCTAATCCCAGCAGCAGGTACAGGACGACGCCAGTGATTGCTACGCCGCCCAAGCCAAGCGAAAAGCCCAGCAGCTGTCTCGTGATTGACTTGTCCGTAATCCAAAGATATACCACCAGTATCATGATAGCTGCTACCAGCCACTGCTTGGTAGTCATTTTCCCGTGCTTATGTAAATCCCCTCTCAGGATCGTGACAGCATCAGACAGGTCGTTCACTTCCGGCTTAAAGATAAGGGGCAGGATAAAGGACATTACAGCCGCCATCACCACCGTAAAAAAAACACCCATCGATATCCATTGCACGAAGGAAACATCGATCCCGATGTTCGATAAAAAGCCGATCATGATTGCATTCCTGGCTCCGCCCGTCGGGCTCATGGGAGTTCCCACCATGCACCCCACCGCAACGGATATCATAAGCAACTTCCCCAAATTCGGTGCGGGTATGATTTTATTTGTTAGTGAATACAGCGCTAATGCTATGGGAATAAACATGGGAGCGGTGGACGATTCGTTCATAAAAGCAGCTGGAATTGCGGTCCCCAGGATGATCCCAAAAACGACCATCCGGGTTTTGGTACCCGATAGGCTCACCACCAGCATACCGATCCGTTTGTCCAGGCCGTATTTTACTAATGTGGCACCAATCGCCAGAGAACCAGCAATAAACCATACAGCATCATGGGCATAGGTAGAGACTATCTTTTCCGGAGGAGTTATCCCGAAGAATAATTGTACCAGACCGATGATAAGTGCTACCGCAGGCAGTGGAGTAGTTTCAGTCGCAAAAAACACCACGCAAGCAGCCAGGAGGGCGATGATGATCTTCATATGCGTCGCTTTAAGAGCAATCGTTGCTGGATCGTGATCGCTGAATAGCGCCTCCGCTTTGGCGCTCATGGACGCGGGCATTGGCATCATGAAAGCTATCACTGCAAAGAGAGCCAGACCGATAGCCAGCCATTTAAAGTTTGTTGTTTTATCGAACCCGCCGGAGGAGTTCACTTCGAGTGTAGGCATTGTTTTCCGTGAAGGTGTTACAAAGCACTGGCAAACGCAAGAAAAATCTGATTCTTTGTGTAGGTCTTCAGGGTATTTTCGATACCTGGGGCTAAAAACAAAGAGACAAATTTGGCATTCCCAAGGTTTAATTCGTGCCTCATTCGATGCATTCTTTGCTTGGGTCAATTAACCTGATTGACTCTCATCATCCTAAAAATGGGTCATGATTGGCCACCATTACGCAAATTCCTGCCCCATTTTCATGCCCTTTTTTTCTTCCACGACGGGAAGTACATGAACTTAAACGACACTGTTTTGCCATGCGGGACTATTCCTCCTGCAACTATCTTTTTCAGTACACTAGCAATCGTTATATTAACGTCAACGGCGGAATTAGATCATACCGGAGCAACATTGGATTAACAGCCCCCGACCAGAATCCACAGGAGTGGAAGAACCTGAGCCTTTCAGTCCCGGGAACGAAAGGCTTCCCAATGTGGGGAGCTTCTCTTGTCTCCAGCCATTCCTGGTTCTGATATCACCTCAAAACCAGAATCCAGGTCTAAACGGACCGCCTCCTTTCATCGTAAATTATCTTCCGTGAATCTGAAATACAGCCTTATTAATCCCTCAATGAGAATCGCGGGATACCTCTGAAATTCAACCTGCCCCTTGCGAATCAACACCTCTCAATACATCAGCGCAGCCAGCGATCCTCAGGTAACCAGCGTGGAGCTAGCATGCCATGAAAATAGTACATCATACCCTCACGTTTATCACACTGATAAATACCCTTTTGTTATCAACGGGAATAGCCCAGGAAAGCGGTAATCATCCTCCCCGTCTCCGACGCTCGGAAAGCTTCTTAGGAATCCACTTCGATTTCCATGCCGATGACGACTGTGATTCTATCGGCAATAATGTTGACCGGGCAATGGTGGAATACATTATCGATAAAGTCCAACCTGATTATATCCAAACCGATTCTAAAGGGCACCGGGGACTTACGAGCTACCCCACAGAAGTTGGCAATCGTGCCCCTGGCTTTGTAAGGGATCCTCTGAAGATATGGAGAGCGGTCACCGCCGAGAGGGGCGTTGCTTTGTATCTGCATCATTCCGGCGTGTGGGATGCCGAAGCGGTTAAGCAGTATCCTGAATGGGCACGCATTAATGAGGAAGGGAAAGCGGACGATCGACTCACATCGGTATTTGGACCGTATGTGGATCAATTACTGATTCCACAGCTGAAAGAGATCCGTAGTGTATACCAGGTAGACGGTGTGTGGATAGATGGCGAGTGCTGGGCGACCGAGCGTGATTATTCGGAAAAAGTGATCAAAGCTTTTCGTGAACAAACAGGGATACAGGAGATACCGAAAAAACCGGATGATCCATACTGGTTCGAATTTTCGGAGTTCTGCCGAGCTGGCTTCAGGCATTACCTGGACCATTATGTGAGTGCGATGCATCAGCATAGTCCCGGTTTTCAGATTGCCAGCAACTGGGCCTACAGCTCCATGATGCCCGAACCTGTAGATATTGGTGTTGACTTTATCTCTGGTGACTATTCGGCCATGAACAGTGTCAACTCGGCGCGCTTTGAAGGACGTTGTATGGTACATCAGGGTAAGCCTTGGGACCTCATGGCCTGGAGCTTTACGTGGACAGATCAGCTTTTCAGCACGAAATCAGTACCGCAGCTGAAGCAGGAAGCTGCTATGGTGCTTTCGCTTGGTGGCGGCTTCCAGGCCTATTTCCCCCAGCGCAGGGATGGCTCCATCCGGCGATGGCAGATGGATCTGATGGGGGAAGTCGCCAAATTCTGTCGGGCACGCCAGAAAACCTGCCATAGGGCGGAACCTGTACCGCAGATAGGTCTCATTTATTCCCAAACCGCCTTCTATCGAAGGAACAGGAAGCTTTTTGCCGCCTGGAGTGAAGAACTTGTGGGTTTGCGTGGTATTCTACAAAGCCTACTGGAGTCGCAGAACGTGGTGGATATCGTTATGGAACATCACCCTATGGATAGGATGAGCGCATATCCGCTACTGATATATCCGGAGTGGGAATACGTCGATCCCGACCTCAAAGCAGATCTGTTGGATTATGTCCGGAAGGGAGGGAATCTATTAGTCATCGGACCGAAGGCCGCCGCCAATTTCGTCCCGGAATTGGATGTGAAATTTATCGGGCAACCCGTTGAGATGCTTAACGGCTTGGAATATAACGGCTGGCTGGGTGGTGTAAAGTCGCTTTTTCAAAAAGTGGCGTTGGGAAAGCAAGCTAAACCTATCGGTAAGGTATACAATCGTGATCCCCTTAATACGAACGACATTTCGGGGCCTTATGAACCGGCCGGGTCTATCCGCAAATATGGGGAGGGAAAAATCGCAGCCATCTACCTGAACCTCGGCGAGAGGTACCGGAATGCCGCCACATCGGTGAGCAGGGATTTTCTCAGCTCAATAGTGCGGGAATTATTCCCCCAACCGTTGGTGGAGGTCATTGGCTCTCAATATGTGGATGTAACGGCAAATCGGAAAGACGGAAAACTGGCCATAAATCTGGTGAATACTTCCGGCCCTCATGCAAACGAAAAAGTCTATGTCTTTGATGAGATTTCCTCCGTCGGGCCACTCGATGTATTCATCAGAACCAAGAAAAAGCCCCGCAGGATATCGCTGGAACCGGGAGGAAGAGCTATAGACTATCGCTATTCCGATGGGAAAATCAGCCTCACGCTGCCCAGCCTTGATATCCATGAGATAATTGTGGTTGAATAACCTGCCCGGACTTCATTAAAACCAACAGCTCCTGGGCAGCGGGGGGACTCGGCCTTCATCGTGTAATTTGGCCCATGTAGGAAATAGACTATTCTGATCGGTTGGTCAAGCTATAATTACTCGATTCCTAACTTCCTCTGGATCTGCTCAAGTGAGATTCCCTTGGTTTCCGGCATTAGAAGGACAACCCATAGCAGCTGTCCAACCATACATACTGCATAGAAGGCAAATATATGACCTCCTGAATTCTCTGCGATTATCGGAAAGGTCCATGATATCAATGCAGCCATGAACCAGTGCGTAAAGCTGCCGAGTGACTGCCCCCGGGCACGCACCCGGTTAGGAAATATTTCGCTTATAAACACCCATATGACTGCACCCTGTCCAAAAGCGTGAGATGCAATGAACACCAGTAGACTTATTAATACGAGAAGACTGCCGGTTTGTGTGAAATCGGTGCCATAGGTGTAGAATGCCCAGGCAGTCGCACCAAGGCTCAGGATATATCCTATCGAACCCACCAGCATAAGTCTCTTGCGGCCAAAATGGTCAATTACAGTCAATGCCGTCATAGTCAAGATAAGGTTGGTACCACCAACCGCTACCGTTTGCAGGAGGGCGGATTCGGACACAGCTCCAGCCATCCTGAAGATATGTGGGGCATAGTACATGAGCGCGTTAATACCGGAAAGCTGATTGAACATAGCGATCATTACAGCTAGTGAGATGGGCTTGATGTACTTCCTGCAGTAAAATGGCTCCTGCAGGCTGTGATGTTCAAGATCTAATGATGTCTGGATCTCCTGAATCTCCTCATCGATACTGCCCGTATCGGTGCCGCATTTTTCCAGAACAGCACGAGCTTCATCAACCCGTCCCTGGGCGACAAGCCAGCGCGGGCTTAACGGGATCAAAAATAGAAATAAAAGGAACAGCACTGCCGGGAATCCTTCGACACCAAACATCCACCGCCATTCGATGACACCGAGATTCATTCCGGCAATAACATAGTTTGAAAAGAAAGCGAGCAAAATCCCCAGTACGATATTGAACTGAGTCACCGCTACCAAGCGGCCACGGTACCTGGCCGGTGAGATCTCTGCAATATACATAGGAGATACCACTGACGCGCCACCTACACCGAGTCCCCCTAGAAATCGAAAGAAAAGAAATGAATACCAGTTCCATGCCAGAGCGCTTCCAATTGCGGATACAAGGTAAAATATGGCGAGGGAAAAGAGTATGTTGCGACGCCCGAATCTGTCAGCTGGTCCCCCGACGATGATTGCTCCGATAACAGTCCCAATTAGAGCACCTGCGACCGTAAACCCGAGCCAGAATGATGAAAGCCCATAGATACTCTCCAGCCAATGAGTGGTCCCTGAAATAACGGCTGTATCGAATCCAAAGAGGAGTCCTCCCAAAGCCGCGATAATTGTCGCAAATACTAATGTTGGCTTCAACTAGTGGTTCCCTTTATGTTTCTATTTTCATACTTATCGTAGGGGGTCAAAGCGATGTGAGCTATGAGGATTAAAACTAAGGGGGACATCTTGGCTTTCCTAGTTTTAGTTCAAGCTCCATATGAAGTGAGCTTCACAATGCCGACAACCTCTCCCCTGCTGTGGCTGCACTATCTTGATGAACCGCTGCTGCGGAAGTACACCCGGTGTTGGATAATCAATCAGCGAGTGATCCGGATGGGCCGTAGAGAACTTGGAATCGTAAGATGCGTCTCTTAATTTTTAGAATAGTTGACCTACACTCCTTTGACGACGCACATCATATGGAAATCAAACCAGGGACATAAATATGGAACAAACCATCCGTTTTACACTCAACAATAAATCCAGAGAGCTGAAGTTGGACCATGAACGAAGGCTTCTCTGGGTTTTACGCACCGATATCGGTCTCACGGGAACGAAGTTTGGCTGCGGTAGAGGTCTGTGCGGGGCTTGTACCGTCCTGGTGGATGAGCAGCCGGTCCGATCATGTGTCTATCCGATATCCCGCGCCCGGGATAAAAAGGTCGTTACGATCGAAGGCCTGGCGAATAATGGACAGCTCCATCCACTGCAGAAAGCGTTCATTGAACATGATGCACTCCAGTGCGGGTTCTGTACTCCGGGTATGATCCTCAACGCCTACGGTCTATTGCGAAAAAATTCTCAACCTACCCGGCAAGAAATCGTCCAGAGCATGGATAGAAACTTATGTCGGTGCGGCTCCTATGCCAGAATAATCAAAGCCGTCCAGACCGCAGGCCGCGAAATGAAAGGAGCGAAGTAAACATGCTGGAAGACGAATATCCGGACCTTGATTTCATCGATATACCAACCCCTTCCGCCATGGACCGGGGCGAATTCCTCAAGCTCTTTGGCGGTGGCATATTTGTTCTCTTCACCATTGGTAGCCCTTTCACCCTTAAAGGCCAGATAGGTGGTGGGAGCAGACTGCCCACCGATTTCAATGCTTTCCTCCGGATCGGTGAGGATGGGAAAGTCACGGGATTTACTGGAAAGATCGAAATGGGGCAGGGAGTAGTCACTTCTCTGGCTCAGATGCTCGCCGATGAACTGGATGTACCCCTGGAATCAGTGGAACTGATTATGGGAGATACGGATCTGTGTCCCTGGGACATGGGTACCTGGGGGTCCATGACAACCCGCTTCTTTGGCCCTCCCTTCAGGAATGCTGCTGCGGAAGCAAAAGCCGTGCTTCTGGAATTGGCGGCCGAAGATCTCAAGCTGCCGATCAGCCGGTTGAACGTAGACGCCGGAGTAGTTTTTGATAAGAGGAACCGGAAAAAACAGGTGACCTATGCCCAGTTGGCAAAGGGAAAGAAAATTGAAAAACACATCGAGCAGCAACCTCCAGTGAAGAATTTCTCGGAGTTCAAACTGGTAAATAAGCCGGTCTTACGTCGGGATGCACCCGAAAAGGTCACTGGCAGAGCGAAGTTTGCTGGAGATATTCGACTGCCCGGTATGTTATATGCGAGGATTCTAAGACCACCAGCGCATGGCGCAAAACTAACGAGTGTGGATACATCGGCTGTGAAAGATATAAAGGAGGCACAGGTAGTCCGGGATGGCGATTTGGTTGCCGTTCTACATAAATATCCGGATGTAGCTGATAAGGCGATCGCCAAAGTGAAGGCAAAATACGACACTCCTGCCATGGATGTCGACGACAAGACTATTTTTAAGCACTTGCTCTCGGCTGCGAAAGAAGAGGAAATAGTCGCCAGTGGTGGAAATTTATCTGAAGGGAGGAAGGCATCTGATTCTGTATTTGAGGAAGAATATCTGAACAGTTATGTAGCTCATGCCACTATTGAAACTCACACTGCTACAGCTCAAATTGAAGAAGGTAGAATTACGGTTTGGGCATCTACTCAGAGCCCTTTCGGGCTGAAGGATGAAATCGCTGAAGAGCTGGGTATGCCCTCTAAAGATGTCCGTGTTATCACTCCTTATGTAGGAGGAGGATTTGGCGGCAAGGCCCGGAACCAGCAGGGTGTTGAAGCAGCTCGCTTGACAAAGCTGACTGGAAAACCTGTACAGGTTGCCTGGACCCGCGCGGAGGAGTTCTTCTATGATTCCTTCCGGCCAGCCGCAGTCGTAAAAATAACGTCGGGAATCACCAAGTCCGGCAAGATCGCATTATGGGATTATGGCGTTTACTTTGCCGGGGACAGGGGCTCTGAGCACTTCTATGACATCCCTCACCATCGAACCATGGCGCATGGATCGGGGTGGCAAGGCGGTTCGGGTGCCCATCCATTCGGCACAGGACCATGGCGCGCACCGGCTAACAACACGAACACCTTCGCCCGGGAATCACAGATGGACATCATGGCCTCGGAGGCGGGGATGGATCCACTTGAATTCCGGCTGAAGAATCTGAAGAATAAGAAGATGCGGGGTGTTCTTGAAGCAGCGGCGAAGAAATTCAATTGGACTCCATCAAAAGCTCCCAGTGGGCGCGGCTACGGATTAGCCTGTGGTACTGATTCAGGCACCTATGTCGCTCACATGGCTGAGGTCAAAGTTGACAAGAAGAGCGGTAAAGTGCTGGTTAAGCGCGTCGTCTGCGCTCAAGACATGGGACTGGTGATCAATCCGGAGGGGGCGAAATTGCAGGTAGAGGGGTGTATCACAATGGGATTGGGATATGCACTGACTGAAGAGGTACACTTCAAAGGCGGGGAAATCTATGACCGCAATTTCGATACCTACGAAATCCCACGATTTTCCTGGACACCGGAAATCGAGACCGTGCTGATCGAGGCGGAAGATTCCCCTCCCCAGGGAGGCGGGGAACCGGCCATCGTTTGTATGGGTGGCTTAATTGCCAATGCAATATTCGATGCTACGGGAGCACGGTTGTATCAGCTTCCTATGACCCCGGAACGAATCAAAGACGCGCTGCAACGCGACTGAGATTAAATATCTGTAACCATTTCCTAGAGAAATTATCCGCATAATGCAGCCGTTGGTGGATAATCACGGACGCCGGCTGAATTACCTCCGTCTAGCTGTCACGGATCGATGCAATTTGCGTTGCCGATACTGCATGCCGGCAGAGGGTATAACCAGCGGGCGTCGAGATGAAGTCCTGACCTGGGAGGAGTTGCGTCGCCTGTGCCGTATTTTCGTGGAACTCGGGATAGAAAAAATACGGATTACCGGAGGCGAGCCGTTTGTGCGCAAAGGGCTGCTGCCATTTTTATTGGAATTATCTCAGCTCCCCGGCTGTCCCGAGATCGATATCACCACCAATGGCACGTTGTTGGCGGATCACTTGGACGCGCTCAAACGGATTGGTGTGTCTCGCCTGAACATCAGTCTGGACACCCTGAATGCTGATACCTTCTATACCATCGCCCGTCGCCGGGATTTCGAAAAGATCCTTCAAGCCATCAATAAGGCCGATACCCTGGGATTCAAGATAAAGATCAACGTGGTGGTGATGGCCGGGATCAACGATCACGAAATCTCCGACTTTATCAGCCTCACCAGGGATCGGAAATGGACCGTGCGCTTTATTGAACCGATGCCGTTCGATGGTGTCGGAGGACGATATAAGTCGCTGCTGAGCGGTGACGATATTCTCACCAGGTTGATGCGGCAATTCTATATAGTGCCGGTCTCGAACGGGAAGTCGGCCGTGGCGACCTTGTTCCAGGTGCCCGGTTTTCAGGGACGCATCGGGATCATCTACGGTTATTCACGCCGCTTTTGCGGAGCCTGCTCTCGCCTGCGGCTCTCCACGCGGGGTGAGCTTTTGACCTGTCTATACGGCAGCCCGGTACTGGATATGGGAGCCCTGCTCCGGGCCGGAAAAAGTGACGGCTCCGTAAAACGCGCTATCAGTGGGGCTGTTGGCAAACGCTTGAGCGACGGATTTGAAGCCGAACGGGCTTTCAATAAGACAACCTTCCACAGCATGGCAACTATCGGCGGGTAGACAGAAATTGCTCTTTCAGAAACAATCTCGCAACCGCTTCGGCTTATCCGAGCTTAGTGGAGCCGTAGGGGATTTGGGCACCGCGCTGCCGCTGGCGTTCGCCCTGGTAGTCTTCAATGGATTCCCCGCCACCAGACTATTCTTACTCTGGGGCCTGATATATATAGCTACGGGGTGGTATTTCAAGGTTCCGATCAGCGTCCAGCCCTTGAAGGCCATGGCGGTAATTGCCATCACCGCCGGCTTCTCCCAGGATACCCTTGCCACCACCGCCATCATTTATGGGCTGCTCTTGCTGTTTCTGACCGGTACCGGTCTTGTTGGGTGGTTGCAGCAGTGGTTCTCACCGGCCCTGATACGCGGAGTGCAATTGGGGATTGGTCTGCTGCTGGCACAGAAGGCCATCGCCTTGGTTGGGGAGCATGGCTTCTTCTTAGGAGTACCAACTTCCTCAAGCTATTTGGCCATCTTGCTGTTGTCAGGCGTTTTCCTGCTGCTATGTGGTGGGCAACTGGTGATGGGAAAACCTGTGGGCCTGTTTGTCTTGGGGGCTGCCCTGGTCGTTGGGATCATGACCGGCGTATCCCCGGGACCGGAGGTCCAGGGCGGGGCGCTCCTGGCATTGACCTTACCGAATTGGCAACTTATTCCGGATGTCTTTATCCTCCTGATTTTACCCCAGCTGCCTTTGACCCTGGGGAATGCTGTTTTTGCCGCGAACGATGTCTGTCACGAGCTGTGGCCCGGGCGTTCCAATAGAGTAACAGTCCAAAAACTGGGCGGATCTATCGGAATTAGTAACATCTTCATCGGACTGCTCGGTGGCTTCCCCATCTGCCATGGGGCTGGGGGCATCACCGCCCATGCGCGCCTCGGCGGCCGGACAGGGGGCACGACTATGATACTCGGAGTGGCACTCACAGCTGTGGCCTTGGTGGACGGACTGAGCGGTTTCCTGTTTCTCATCCCTGTTCCGGTTTTAGGGGCTCTACTGCTATTGAACAGCTGGGCTATGATTAGTCTGATTGGGCGGCTTGATAGGACCGGAGAATGGATCGTGGCACTCACGGTGGGGGGAATATCCATCGCCACCCATCATCTGGCCGTGGCATTAATGGTAGGCCTGATCTTGGAACGCATACTGTTGATCAGACCGGTCCAGGATCTCGTCGCACGCATGCAGCACGGTATTAAGGTTTCATTCCGGCGGTAGAAAGGCTCTTCCGTGATAAACGTCAGCCCCAAGTCACCCACCCTACGCTACGCTCGGGCAGAAGGATTCCTGAAAGCGGGGGAAACGACGTTGGACCGGGTTCGATCAAACTCGATACCCAAGGGGGACGTCCCCGGAACTGCCAGGACCGCGGGAATCGCCGCCGCCAAGCGGACCAGCGATTGGATTGTGTTCTGCCACCCCATCCCCCTGGACTGGGTCGAGGTGGAAGTTCAGATAGTGAAATACGGTTTGAAGGTTACCGCCGAGGTTGAATCGGTCTGGAAAACCGGGGTGGAAATGGAAGCCCTGACAGCGGTATCAGCAGCATTGTTGAACGCTTATGATATGCTCAAACCATTGGACGACAACCTGGAAATCACTGGCATCAAAGTGGCGGAGAAACGGGGAGGAAAATCGCAGTACCGGGAATCGTTTGACATACCCTTGAAAACAGCCGTACTGGTGATATCGGATGCCACCTACCAGGGGAAGCGTAAAGATAAGTCGGGTGAAACAATCAAGGAGTTATTGAAAACCCAACCGGTAAACGTTGCCGCCTACGAAATTCTGCCCGATGAACGGGAGCTGATTCGGGACCGGCTACAAACGCTGGCAAAAAATGACGGCTACGATTTGGTGATCACCATCGGTGGGACCGGGTTTGGTCCCAGGGACGTCACCCCGGAAGCCACGGCGCCGATCCTGGAAAAGGTGGCTCCGGGCATCGCGGAAGTTATGCGACGCTACGGCTCCGACCGGACACCCTATGCCATGCTCTCCCGGGAGGTGGCCGGGACCATTGGAACCACGCTGATCATCAATCTACCGGGCAGCGTCAGAGGTGCCCGGGAAAGCCTGGAGGCACTGCTGCCGGGAGTACTGCATATCTTTCCCATGCTTTGGGGACAGGGGCATGGAGAGTCGCAATCAGGGTCGTGAGGTGAAGAGCGGTGCTCACGATTGAGGCTGCCAGGGAGATCGTCCGGGAGCATACTCCCACTCCAAGGATACAAGAACGGCGATTGACCGGGGCCCGGGGATTATACCTGGCGGAACGGGTAACGGCGCCCGAACAGCTGCCGAGAGTGGACAATAGCGCCATGGATGGCTACGCGGTGGCCTTGCCGGGGAATGCCTCTATAAATAAGCCCATTAAACTGAAGATAATTGGTGAATCTCGGGCGGGGATGCCGTGGGTGGGAGCCCTAACAGCTGGAACAGCGGTCCAGATCTCCACCGGTGCCCCGGTACCCGACGGCGCCGACCGTGTTATCCCCGTCGAAGACACCACCAGGGAGAATGACTGTGTCTGGCTGAAGACAGCTGGACAGGTACATGATCACATCCGATTTGCGGGCAGAGAAGTACTGGCCGGGGATGTGATTGCCGAAAAGCAGGTCAAACTCACCCCACCGGTCGTGGCCTGGCTGGCAGGATTCGGGATAGACCGGGTGAAAGTCTTTACCCCACCGAGGGTAAGCCTGATAACCACCGGCGAAGAATTGGCCGACATCAATCAGACCTTGAAACCCGGCCAGGATCTGAACACCAACCGGATATTTCTGGAAAATCTGCTGGCGGGAGAGGGACTGGAACCAGCCTATTGCCGGCACGTTCCGGATGCCCTGGAGGCCACAATAGAGGCGCTCGATGAGGCTGGCCGGGATAGCGAGCTGCTGATAACAGTAGGCGGTGTCTCCGTAGGAGAGCATGACCACGTGAAAGCCGCTGCCGAACAGGTGGGATTTAAGCAGCATTTCTGGAAAGTGGCGCAAAAACCGGGGAAGCCGCTCTATTTCGCCTCCCGGAACAGGACACTGTTGTTCGGCCTGCCTGGAAACCCAGCCTCCGTGGTGATTACCAGTATGGTGTATGTTTATCCCACCCTCAAACGACTCCTCGGCGCTACCAACCCGGAACTGCGCACCCTTGCGGGGCGTTTCGGTCAACCGGTGGAGGTCCTGGATTCCGGGCGGGAGAAGCTGTTACTGGTGTCGATAATTGGATACCAGCAGCATACCGCGCGTTTGCAGCCGGGTGGCCCCCAACAATCTCACATGCTTTCCACCGTAACCAACAGCGACGGCTTCATCATCGTTCCCGGTGAGAAAACAACAATAGCCGAGAATGAAACCTTCTCGGTGAATTTATTCCCATGGGCAGAGATACGAGGCACATCGGCACAGAGCAAAAGGACTGATAATGGGTAGGGTCGTTGCAGTCTGCATCGGCCGAAAGAAGGGCACCGTTAAGAAGCCGGTACGGGCGGCGGAGTTCAAACCGGACTATGGGATCGTCGGGGATGCCCACGCCGGGATGGGACCGCGACAGGTCTCAATGCTGGCGGAAGAAAGTATTAATGAGATGCGGGCGACCATCCCCAACCTGTCTGCTGGTGCCTTTGCCGAGAATATCGTGACCATCGGGATCAACTATGCCTCAGTCGCCGTGGGAGATCGGATCATCCTGGGGAACGATATCATCCTGGAGGTCTACCAGCTTGGCAAGGAATGCCACAGCGCCTGCGCCATACAGCGCCTGTCCGGGGATTGTATCATGCCCCGGGAAGGGTTGTTCTGTCGGGTGCTGCGGGGAGGGAGGCTGAAACCGGGCGATACCGCGGTGATACAGGCTCGAACAACTAGGGAAACACCCCAGGCTTATACTTCGGAAAGGAGCCCGACTTGGTAGTGGCCGCCGTTATCCTGGCGGCGGGTGAGTCGACCCGGATGCCGGGAAACAAGCTGCTGCTCCCCATCGGTGGCCAGCCTATGATTGCCGGCGCAGTTGACGCCGCGACGAAGGCTGGCTGCTCGCCGATTATAGTGGTGGCCGGGTATAACGAGCGGGCTATCCACCAAGCCTTGAAAGGCCGGGAGGTCCAGTTCGTATCCAATCCTAGCTGGGAGCTGGGTCTCGCCGGTTCACTGCGAATTGGCATAGCGGCCTTGCCGGATACCGTCGACGGAGCGCTCATCATGCTGGGCGATATGCCTCTCGTGAAGGCAACAACCATCCAGACCCTCAAGACCGCATTTAGCGCCAACGGGGGCAAGCGTATCGTTTACCCGGCCTATGAAGGCCGGCAAGGAAATCCCGTACTATTCCCCGCCCGGTTCTTCGAGGAGCTACTCAAGCTCCAGGGTGATCGAGGGGCCAAAGCGCTGCTGCAAAAGTACACCACGGATACAGTCGCCGTACCGGTGGCATCTGGTGAGGTACTGCTCGACTGTGATACCGAAGCCGACTATACCCGCGCTCTCTCCCTGCTGGAGGAATAGACCGTGCCCGTTCATCAGGATGTCTTCGAGGAAATGGACCGGCTGAAGCGATCCAATGCCTCCTTTGCAATAGCCACTGTCACCGAGATCAAGGGCTCCTCCTCGGGCAAACCCGGGGATAAGGCCGTCTACGATGAAAGCGGGCGGCGGATAGCGGGCTGGGTAGGCGGTGGCTGTGTGGAAAGGATCGTCGGCGAGACTGTCAGAGAAGCCCTGGCCGATGGAATGCCCCACTCGGTGCATATCGACTTGAAGGGCGACGATTTGCTATTGAGCATCCCCTGCGGAGGAGAAATTACCATTATGGTTGAACCCCAACAGCGATCCCCGATCCTGCTTATCCGCGGCACCGGCCGTCTGGTGGAGGTGCTGAGCGAGATAGGCAGCCTGCTCGATTTCCGGGTGGTGGTGCAGACTCCCGAGGAAGAGGCTGCCCACCATCCCCACGCTCACCAGGTGATAACCGAAAACCTGGACATCGACCAGCTTCAGCTCACGCCTGATTACCTGGTGCTGGCTGCCCACCATCCTAACGATAACCAGGACGCTCTGAAGGCGCTGAAGTTTGGTGTGCCGTATGTGGCGGTGGTGGCCAGCAGGAAAAGGGGCGGGCTGATCATTAAATATCTCCGGGAAAACGGCGCTGATGATCGGGATCTGGAGCGCTTCCACGCGCCGGCCGGCCTCGACCTGAAAGCCCGGACGCCCGAAGAGATCGCCCTTAGCATTATATCGGAAATCGTCCTGCTGCGAAACGCCGGAACGGGTCGGCCGATGCGACTCGCGACAGGCAAAAACTGATCGCACCGCTCTCCGTCGCAGGTGGTCGTCGGGTACCCGTATCTAGCCTCCTTTCCTGAACCGCATTGGTCTGACCACATTTCCTTGAGGATACAACAGGTGATCTATAACATTTATTCAGCCTTCGTAACAAAACGGATGTTGTGTGGTGTATACCGGCCCCTTACCTGCTTCCGTTGAGTGTAGCGGTGTTGGATACCGACCATCATTCCCTGAAACCGCACTTACAATCAGGAGCCGCGCGGGATGGATTTATAACATGTTAACTGAAATCGTAAATCCTAACTTTTGATATTACGTCATATTCCATGAAGGAGGGAGCCATGTATTTATCATTGTTTCAAAAAACACACGAAAGATCCTTCTTTTGTCTCATAATGAACATCTTGGCAATCATATTGATGCTCTGTTGTACTGGGGATATTTCAGCACAGGTTCGGGTCAGGGAGGATACTCTGCTTATACCCACATACCTTGTTGATCCACCAAATCCTATGCCGCGGTTTTATGAGGGGAGGACCCATCAGGGTGTTCAAAGACACGTTTACCCCTATCCTATGAATGATGGCTTGACTCGAGTCAAGGAAGAAAGACCCTATCACATTACCTATTTTGAAAATGAATATATCAATCTCGGTATCATGCCCGGCATGGGCGGCCGTATTTTCTTTGCAGGGGATAAGACCAACGATTATGTCTGGTTCTACCGCCAGCATGTGATCAAACCCTCACTCATCGGCATGGTTGGCTACTGGATTTCTGGCTCCAATGCCTGGGGTTTTCCTCATCACCACGGCCCTAATACGGTCAAGCCCATGGATTACCGCATCGAGCAGAATTCCGACGGTAGTAAGACCATCTGGATTACTAACACTGATCAACGGCACCGTATGCGCATCCTGCTCGGATATACGATCTTCCCGCGTTCATCACTTGTTGAAATGACCATCCGTCCTATGAACCGGACACCTGTAACGAATAGCTTTTTATTCTGGGCCAATCCGTCGGTTCATGTCGATACTAATTATCAGGTGATATTTCCACCCTCAGTCCAATACGTCACCCAGCATGCCAAGCGGGAGATGACCACCTGGCCTGTTGCGGACCGTCGTTACAACAATTTTGACTACACGGGGATCAATATCAGCTTGTGGAAAAATATCGGCGTACCTTCTTCTTTCTTCTCCTGGGATCCGAAGGAAGACTACTTCGGCGGATACGATCACGGCAAACAAGCCGGCACTGTCTGGGTTGGAAATCATCACATCACTCCTGGAATGAAATTCTGGGCTTGGGGTAACAATCCCGCCGGCGACAGGGCTAATGCCGGCCTCACCGATGACGATGGTCATTATATCGAACTCATGGCCGGAGCCTACACGGATAATCAACCCGATTATAGCTGGCTTCAGCCTTACGAGGGAAAATCTGTTAAGATGATCTGGTTCCCCGTACGTGAACTGGAAGGTCTCAAATATGCCAACCGCAACGGCGCCTTGAATCTGCAAGTAACGGAAGAACGTTTAGTCAAGATTCGGATGAATACCACATCGCCTCACCAGCAGGCCAAGGTCGTCCTCAAAACCAAAGGGAAAGTCCTATTCCAGGATACCATCGATATTAGTCCCGCTGAGCCGTATGGTACGGACGTCCCGCTCACAGTCAGTCTCTCTGAAGACGATCTGGAGGTGGCTCTACTTCGTAATGAAGGCGAAACCCTGCTATCATATAGGCCTGCTGAACACCATCCTCCGGACTATCCCGTACCCGAAGCCCTTAAACCACCCGCACCTCCTGGAGAGATCAAAACGGTGGAAGAACTGTATCTGACTGGCCTTCGATTGAACCAATTCTACAACGCCTCATTGGATCCCATGGCCTACTATGAAGAAGCCCTTCGGCGGGATCCCGGCGATTACAGGACCAATACCCAGCTTGGTATCTTGTACAATAAACGTAAGATGTGGAATGAAGCGGAAGAGAGACTGCGTATTGCCGTTGCGCGAATCACATCCAATTACACAAGACCGCGGGACGGAGAGGCATTGTACTATCTGGGTGTTGTGCTCAAAGTGCAGGGGAAATTGGATGAAGCCTATGATCATCTTTATAGAGCCTCCTGGAGCGCCGCCTGGCACACGCCGGCCTATTACCAACTTGCGGAAATCGATTGCCAGCGGGGTGATTATGAGACTGCATTGGAACATCTGGATCGAGCGATCTCAACAAATGCTAACAATCTCAAGGCACTCAACCTGAAGGTGGTGGTTCTTAGAAAACTGGACGAAGCCGAGGCTGCAATAAAGCAGACAGAGCTCGTTCTGAGCGAAGATGTCCTGAACCACCAGGCGAAAAATGAGCTGATCTTCTTGACATCGCTGTCTGGTGAAAAAAAGCAAGCTGCTGATTTATTGGATGAGCTGCAGGTGATTATGCGGGATGATGTCCAATCTTACCTGGAGCTGGCCACCGACTACATCAACTGCGGATTCTATGAAGAGGCCATCGATGTGCTTTCGCGGCTTGAGAAACAGAGCAATACATATCCCATGCTCTATTACTATCTTGGGTACTGCTGGTCGAAACTGGCAGATAGTGCGAAAGCACTGGATTATTATGGATCCGCGAGTCAAATGCCGCATACCCACTGCTTTCCTTTCCGGGCAGAATCCATCGATGTATTATCTCATGCCATGAAATTGAATCCAGAAGATGCCCGTGCACCATACTATCTTGGTAACCTGCTCTATGAACATCAACCTGGAAAAGCGATTGCTGAATGGGAAAAATCCCGGGAACTGGACGACACCTTTTATATTGTCCATCGGAATCTGGGTGTGGCATATGAGGAAGTGCAAAACGATATCCATAAAGCGCTGGCGAGTATGGAGAAGGCCGTTCTCTGCAACAGTGATGACCCGAGACTACTGGTTGAGATGGACCTGCTATACGAAAAAAACAAGGTGTCATCGCAGAAGAAATACGAGTTACTGAAGAGTAATGAGGAAACCGCGAAACGGCGCACGGAATCTCTGCTGCGCCTGGCCACCCGAGCTGTTGAGTATAGAAAGTATGATGAAGCGATCGAAATCCTGCTGAATAGTTCCTTCCCCCAGTTTGAGGGTGGTCGGGAAATGCAGGATACCTATCTGAACGCCTTCTCACTTAGAGGTTTGACAAACTTTAATAATGGAAAACTCGCCGAAGCCCTGGAGGATTTTGAAGCGGCTATGGCATTCCCCGTCGGTCGATGGGGACGATCTCGCTGGGCTCAATTTCATTATCTTATTGGTACGGTTTACGAAGCGATGAAGGAACCGGCCAGGGCGAATACTTCTTATAAGAACACCTTGGATATAGCTGTTCAGAGTGGAGGCCGGGATCAGGAATTCATGTTTTATCATGGCCTTGCACTTAAGAAAATGGGGAAATCCAGGGATGCAAAAAAAATCTTCGATGACATGCTGGAAAGGGCTCGAAGTGAGAGCGGTAGTGCCTTCTTCCGGCAGTTTGAAGCAGGGCTGTCAAGGGACATGCAGATGGCTGCAAATCATTATCTGACCGGATTGGCTTATGAAGGTTTGGGAAAGACTAAAAAAGCCAGGAAGGAGTTTTCCAATGCGCTCAAATTGGACCCCGGCCATATCTGGAGTAAGGTTCACCTGGAATCTCTTTAGATGTGAATACACAAAGATGAAAAAGACTTAGTATATAATTTTATAAATGCGATGAAATTAATTTTATACTAGATGAACTTGATAAACAGGATGTCATTCTTCCTGTTTTGCCTGTTATTCTCTTCGTACCACAACCTAATGAGCCTTGCCAGAGGCTGGTGCGATGAGATTTCCACGCTGCGCTCGCAATGATAGTTGAGGGGGGAGGAGAATCCACCCGGCTGCGTTTGCCGGTGGGCAGAGGGGTGCGCCTGGTCAGCGGGAGAACCGGATCAGATGGTAGTTCTCGATGAGTAAGGAGCGTACTCTTCCCAGATAAAGACATTCCCATCATATCGACTCTGAACCTGAGCCAGAAGCTGTTCTTCATCACGGGGTATTGTCTCCAGCTGGGTAGACAGCATATCAAGCCAGCGATGCTCGACGGGAGGCAGATCCAGCCGACCATCAGCAGAAGCCTGCCTTATTACGGCGAGCCCTTTCTCAATGGCTGCTAGTGTTGCCGCTAACGG
Source organism: Fidelibacterota bacterium (assembly GCA_020354025.1). Classification (GTDB taxonomy): domain Bacteria; phylum Fidelibacterota; class Marinisomatia; order SCGC-AAA003-L08; family TS1B11. The sequence continues at coordinate 2,270,663 of CP070638.1, forward strand.
ATGCTCGTGTTTTACGATTTCGCTGCTGATCTCCAACACTACATCGGGTCGTAGAATCCAGGCCTGGGGATCATGGCGCGCATCGCTCTCGATCATCCAGCGTTGCAGGGAATGCGCGGCATCGTGCCCCTCGGCGAGTGCGGCATTCATAAGCCGACAATCGTAGATCAGGTGCTCCATGGAAACCACTGGAGCTTCGGTGCTGAGTAACCTAACGTTCTGTACTGATTCGTTGCTCCAAAGGTCACAACAAGCGCTGGCGATGTTGCCCACTGTGCTGAGGTGGGCACAGGCGCTGGCACGGCCTTCCATGGAAATGGGCACGCCCAATATAGCCTTCAGGTAAGGGCCTTCGTAGGCGCAGTCTTTACTCGGCCCGATTGCTCCCTGCCGATGGGCTTCGAGACTCCGTACAACCGCTCCGATCCGCACCAGGGCCGCCAGCACCCGGGGAATCATGCCTTTCTCTGCGAGAATCATAGCGGTATTGGCAAAGGCGCAGGCCGTATCACCGGCGGGAATTACACCTTCTCGGTTGGCAATCTCTACAACTCGTGACCATAGATAACTCATATCATGTACGGTGAGGACGCCCAAAGCAAATACAATCGCCTCAAGATCCGCCTGAACCAAAGCCTGATCGTGGAGCTCCTTCCCACCGGTCGACTCAATCGAAAGCAGGTCCGCCCCAGCCTGGGCGCAGAGTTCAAATGAGCGCAGCGTACTTTCCAGTAGCTCCCCTGAGCGCATCCTGGGCGGACGCTGTTTATCCCTTACGTCTACCGGCGTAACCCGCAGGGCGGAACGTAGTCCCTCCTTTTGGTGAAACTCATCCAGGGCTTGTACAAGCAGCTCGGTGATTTCTGCCCCCCACTTCGGCTGGAGTGTCATGGGTGGAAGCAGCTCAAACTCCACAACCAGTCCTGGTACTTTCAGATCAACCGATCGCTGACAGACTCCCTGGATAATCTCGGTATACTGTGTGCGGACCTCCTGCCACGTTTGTTCCTCGATCGTCATTGGTGGGAGAGTGAAATTGATCTCAGGGAGCACTTGGCCTGTACCGATCTCTACGCCCCGTCCGCAACTGACTGGTTTCGGGGCGCAGCCGAAGAGCAAATCAAGTGGGCGTGAAATCGCAAGCTGGTCGACTGGGGGGATAGCCTCCATCTATTATTCTTCTCCTTACCAAATAAATCCGGGCATTGTTTTAAAGTTACATATTATCTACACAAGCTCTCGCTTGGATTAGGTCGGGCGGTAAAGCTACGTAGATGGTCCAGCCGCTTCTTCTCGTCAAGAGTGGTCTTATAATACACAATTCGAACAGGCCCCTCCACGCGGACAAACACTAGTGTTAGCCTTGATCAGAGATGTTTTTTAAAGAACTCCACCTGATCGTTCACGGCCGACTCTAAGTTAGCCCCCAGATAGATATCGAAGTGGTCAATGGGATAGTGGATGACCTCCGCTAGCTGCCCCAGTTGCTTCTCGGCCTTTTTAACGAGGCTCACGGGAGTGGTTGTGATGTCCTGGTCGCAGATCTGCAGCAGGACCGGGCAGTGTACTTTGGCGGCGTGTTTGATCGGATGGTACTTATCCATCCGGATAATGATCCGGGCGCAGATCTCGTTGACGAAACCGTCCGGGGCGAGCGCTTCAAAAGCTTTCCAGGCGCCGGCATCGGCCAGCACGGCGACGGTGCCCGGTTTCCCTGCTAGCGGTATTTTATGGGGCGGGAGGCCTAGCCAGGACCTGACCAGATCGCGCACTCCGTGGACAAAAGCCATCCGGAGTATGTAGCCGAGGCCAAGCCTTTTCACAACCTCCATCCCGCCAGCATCACCGGCCAGCAGGGGTACTTGCGCGACAACACACGCGATCTCTTGATCCCTGGCCGCGGTTACGATGACGTGTCCCCCGCTTAGCGAAGTACCCCACAGGGCGATTCTCGCCGGATCGATCTCCTCCAGCCCGCGCGCATACTCGATCGCGGCCGCATAATCTTCCTGCTGGTATGGGATCCACACCAGCTGCCTGGGTTCACCACCGCTTTTACCAAGGTGCCGGTAGTCGAATGCGAACACGGCGAAGCCGGCTTCCTGAAAACGAACGGCATAGGCATCCAGCCCCGCATCCTTGGTGACCCCCAGGCCATGTCCCAGGATTATGCATGGAACCGGAACCGACAGGTCCTCGGGCAGGAACAGCCAGGCGCTCACTGAAGTCCCATTGACTTCGAAGCTAACATCCTTCCTTCGTCTGGATTGTTGAGTATCCGTGTCTGGGATTGGTTGTTTCGCTTTCCCCAGTGGTTGCTCCGGGACCGGCTTCATTGGTATCAAAGCCATGACCAGCATAAAGATTATATAGGCTACAACGATGGCACCAATAACGATGCCGGTGTACATAAGAATTGTCATCTCTCTTCCTCCTCACGAGTGAGCAGCCCGTACCAGAGCAGGGTCCTCAGCTGATGCTGATACTGGCTGATTTCGGAGAATACTTTCTTCCAGCTCCCCTCCTTGACCAACTCGGCCAATTTCTCTACGACCATCCACAGGAATTCCGGGTCAATATCGGAGCGGATCTCCCCCTTCTCCTGAGCGCTGGCGATATTCCCTAGGTAGCGGCGCTTGAATCGCTCTAATGCTTCGTCCGTGGTGATCAGTTCACGGATGAACTCGGCGTTGACCCGGGCTGCGAACTCCACCTTCCATTGGGTCATGAGATCGATCTTCTCCGGGAATGGAAGGTCCATGGCGTTGATCTCATCAAACCTCCTGAAACCCTCCTCCTCCCAGTCATCTCTTATTGTCCGGACTAGCTCTACCTTGTTCGGGAAGTACTTGTAGAAGGTCATCTTACTGACATTAGCTTCCCGGCAGATTTCCTCCACAGTGACCCGCTTGGCCCCGAAACGTGAGAAGAGTTGTTCGGCCGTGCGGATGATCTGCTCCCGCTTCTTGGAGCGTCGGTTTCCCCTCGGATCTCCCGTGTTTGGCATGTCTTCTATAAACTTACGATATTAAACATAGTGTACGTTATACGTCTATAATTTACATAGGCGTAATTCCCCCTGTCAAGAAAAAGGAGTGCTGTCTGGCGATTTTCAGCTAAAAGAAGTCGTTGTAGATCGAAATCCAGCAGCGTCAGGTCAGAAGCCATGCTGGAGAATTGGAGTAGGTCAACTAATACGTATGGACCTGGGGATAGCGATCTTGATAGTTACCTGAGGTAAGTCGTATCGTATTGGTGCCGTCGCGATTCATTCTGAAGATTTTATAGTCACCCCCGAAACCATACATATCAGTGAAGATAATATATTTGCTCTCTGCTGTAAAATCTCCCATATAGGCATGGTCAGCCTCTGCTGTCAGATCAACCTGATTGCTGCCATTTAGATTCATTTCGTAGATGTGGAATCCGGAAATACGATGGGTCCTGAAAAAGATTTTCGAGCCATCGGGAGTAAACCGGGGATCGCTGTTGTAGCCCTCAACGTCGGTTATCCGCACCTGGTTGGAGCCGTCGGCATCCATGATGAATATATCATAGCCATGGCCGACGAAGTACGTGGCAAAGGTGATCTTTCTGCCGTTCGGTGAAAACTTGGGAGCCGCGTCAAACGTGTTTTGGCTATAGTCGGGAATGTACGAAGCCAGATAGATATAGGAGCCTTCTGCCGTCAGCCGCTGTAGGTTGGTCCCATCGGTATTAATGGTGAAAATATCATAACTGTATAATATTCTCGTAGAACTGCTGATTTCCTCAATAGTGGAATAGAAAACTATTGTCTTTCCGTCCGGCGAGAAACTCGGCGTGTAATCCTGCCAGCTGTTGTTCGTCAGCCTTGTTTGCTCGGTACCATCGGAGTTCATGATGTAGATTTCCCGGTTCTCCTCTCTTTCAGAGACAAAGACAATCTGGGTGCCATCCGGCGAATACTGCGGTACCATATCTTTGCCGGGGGAGTCGCTTAAATTGCGCAGGTTGCTACCGGAAGTGTCTATCACATAGATTTCGCTGTTTCCGTCGGTCTCGGAATAAAACAGAATCTCGGTCCCGTCCGGTGAAAACCGGGGATGGTGGTAATTTGAAGAATCATTGGTGATGCGCGCCTGACTGCTGCCGTCCCGGTTCATCAGGTACACCTGACCAGAGCCATCACGATCCGATATAAATACTATCTTCTCGTTGTAACTTTCCTCAACAGGCCCTACGATCTTATCACCATCACTATCGTCAGTCGGCTCCTGACACCCAAAAGGTAATAGGGCAGCACAGATCATGGCAAGGCAGGCGCATTTGAGAGTCTGGATCAAGTGATCAATGATACCTATTGAGAACACAGTTTATAGCACTAGAACAATCTATTGTATATAGTTCTTCAGATCTTTTCTCGAATGCTGGACTAAAAATAATGTGGGATACTCAACCTGTCCAAGATTTACTTCCACTTTTTTCCAAGCGTCTTTCGCAGAATCAGCACAGTTTCTTTCGCCATGAGCACCCCGCCTACTGCACAATAAGCACAAGGGTAATCAGCGAAAATTCTCTAATCCAGAGCTGCTCACGTATACCCCAGCACTTCCATCCCGGAGACGGAATCTGTACCCTTCGTTATTATTCGTATCTCAGCGCTTCGACCGGATTGGCGGTGGCTGCCTTGACAGCTTGATAGCTCACTGTGACCAGGGCAATAAGCAGCGCCAGCGCTCCCGCAACCAGAAACGTCCACCAGCTAAGGCTTATGCGATAAGCAAAGTTTTGCAGCCATTTACTCATAGCATACCATGCAATAGGCCATGCGATAACGTTGGCGATCAGCAGAAGGGTGGTGAACTCCTTGCCGAGCAACCCCACAACCTGCGGTACCGAGGCTCCCAGCGCCTTCCGAATACCGACCTCTTTGGTGCGACGTTCGGCGGTAAAAGCCGCCAACCCGAACAGGCCTAGACAAGCGATAAAAATTGTCAATCCGGTGAAATAGCTGACGATCCGACCAAAACTCTGCTCGGCACGGAATAGAGCATCAAAATCTTCATCCATGAATGAATAATCGAAAGGTATGTTCGGAGCGAATTCTCGCCATTTATCCTCAATCATGGTAAGTGTTTTATTTACATCACCAGGCTGTATGCGCGCCATCAGATAATTACCTGTCGTGCCCAGTGACATGACTACAGGCTTTATATCCTTATGTAATGATTCGAAATGGTAATCCTTTATGACACCTACTACGCGGTACCTGGGTTGGCCTTCCCAACCGGTTACGTAGATATCTCTTCCTACGGGGTCCTCCCACCCAAAGCGTCTGGCTACCGCCTCGTTGATTATAAATGCCGCGGAATCTGAGGCAAATTCAGGTGAGAAGTTCCTTCCGCCTATGAGCTCCATCTTCATGGTTTCGAGATAATCATAGTCCGCGCTGAAGTTATTGAACTCTTGATCTTCTTCTGTGAAGGTGGGACCCTCGCCGGTATCTTCAGGTGGTTCAGCCTTAAATAAAGTCCCGCCGAAACCAGAGTGAGCCGGAATTGCAGAAGACGTGCTGGCATTGATGATCGGGGACTGCTCTTTCAGCTCCTGCCTGAAAGCCGCTACTCGATTCCCCAACCTGTTGATGTTTGGAATAATAATCACATTTTCCTTGTCGAATCCCAGATCTTTATTCCTGACGTACCCCAGTTGCCGGAATACCAACATTGTTGAGATGATTAGGCCGATAGAAAAGGCGAACTGAAACACCACTAGTCCGCTGCGAAACCTTCCACTCTGCTTGCCGACCCGATTTTCCCCTTTCAAGACATCCACTGGTTTAAATGAGGCTAAATAAAACGCCGGGTAACTCCCCGCAATTATACCAACCAGAATAGTTAGGGCTACTAGGCTGGCAGTCATCCACCAATGATTAAACAGCCTGAAAGTTAGATTGATGCCGGCAATATTATTAAAGGGGACTAGAACCAGCTCAACCACACCGATTGCCAGAATCGTTGCCAGGATGCTGAAGAGTATTGATTCCGTGATGAATTGTCTTACCAGATTGCTTCGTGCGGATCCCAGAACCTTCCGTACGCCTACTTCTCTCGCTCGACTCGCTGAACGCGCGGTTGACAGGTTCATGAAATTGATACAGGCGATCAGCAGGATGAATAAAGCAATCGCGGAAAAAATGTATAGATTTATCGGATTTCCTCCGGGGGACAACTCGCTATCCAAATTCGAGTGCAGGTGAATACTGGTAAGGGGCTGGAGGAAAAATCCGATTCTATTCCCCTGCTCCTCAAAATCTTCCCAGGAAATCCCGGCAAACTGCTGAAGCTGTGGTGCCATATATTTTTGATAAAGTCCAGGGAATTTTGCTTCTAGAGCCTCAGGAGAGTTCCCCTCCCGCAGTACGATATAGGTATACAGGAAGAGGTTGAGCCACACATCACTTTCGCCCCTGTCAGAAGATGACATTGAGAGCAGCATATTGAAATCAAAATGCGAATTGTCCGGAGGATTTTGAACTACACCGGTCACCTCATAAGCCGTATTATCGTTGCCGATAGTTAGGATTTCGCCAATTGCAGGTTCAGTACCAAAATATTTCAGTGCTGACTCCTCAGTCAGTACTATACTATTCGGCTCAAGCAATGCCGTGGCAGGATCACCCTGTAACAATCTGAAATCGAATACGCCGAAAAAGTTGTCATCGGCATACAAGAGTCCCGTCTCGTTGAATAACTTATCCTGATAACGGGTAACCTGTTCTCCGGGATTGAAAAATCGGGTTGCATCCTCCACCTCCGGAAATTCATTCCTGAATCCGGCGGCAGTCGGAGCTGGAGAATGTGCTGTCGCAACTTCGGCATTGCCTATCTTGGCATCACCCGCCAGTCGATAAGTTCTATCCGCCTTCTCATGAAAACGGTCGTAACTCATTTCGTGCGTTATATATAGCAGAATGAGCAAGCAACTCGCTATACCGATGGTGAAGCCGAAGATGTTGATGAATGAGTAGGTCTTGTGCCGCAGAATGTTGCGGAGGGCGATCGTGATGTAGTTCTTAAACATAGCCGTTTACTCTATTCTCAGTTGATGGTTTACTGATAATCAGCTGTTCTCATCATATCAGGTTGACATTAGTCGACCATGGACTACGGACTGCTGATAAAATTCACTCATACCGCAGCGCTTCCACCGGGTTGGCCAGAGCCGCTTTGATTGCCTGGAAACTCACCGTGGTTAGGGCAATGGCAAAGGCCAGAATCCCTGCCAGTACGAAGGTGCCAATGCCCAGGTTGATGCGAAAGGCGAAGTTCTCAAGCCAGCGGCCCATGCCATACCATGCCAGGGGCCAGGCAATGGCTGATGCAATTAAAACAAGCACGACGATCTCTTTTGAAAGCAGCGCAACGATATTGGAGGCGGAAGCCCCTAATACCTTGCGCACGCCAATCTCCTTCGTCCGTTGCTCCGCAGTAAAGGAGGCCAGACCGAATAGGCCTAAACCTGCGATAAAAATAGCCAGGACGGAGAATAAAGTGACGATGATGCCGGTCCTTTCCTCATTTTCATAAAGATTTGCCAGGTCATCTTCTAGGAAGTAGTAATCGAATGGCTGATCTGGAACAAACTCTTGCCATTGATTCTCGATCAGATCCAAGGTCTCCTCGACATTTTCAGGCCGAATGCGAACTGCTATAAAGTTACCTCCCGAAGTCGGCAGGATTCTTATTGCCATCGGCTTGATGACCTCCCGTAACGATTGATAATGGAAGTCTTCCAAGACACCGATGATTTGGCAGATTATATTTGAGGCTCCAAAGCGGATGAGGGATTGACTGAGGGGCTCCTCAAAGCCAAGCATCTTAACGGCGGCTTCATTGATAAGCACCGACGCGGAATCCAGCAAACGGTCAGGGGAAAAATAGCGACCGGTGGCCAGTTTAAGTTCTAAGGTTTCGATAAAATCATGATCACCCATAAAATCGTACATCGGGTAGGTCTCGGTTACCGGCCGACCTTCAACACCAAATGCATTCAGGTTGAAAATCCTACCCGGCGGTTGGCTCGAGAATGTCGCGCTGGTCACGCCGGATTGCTGTAATAACTCCTGCTTGAAGGTACTCTGCTGCTCTCCAAGAGCATCGGCTCTTTCAATGACGAGTACATTTTTCTTATTATAGCCCAGGTCTTTATTCTGAATAAAGCCCATTTGTTGAGCTACGATGAACGTACCTACGAATAAGGTGATCGCGATGGCAAATTGGAAGACTACTAGTCCGCCCCTCAGCCTGGATCCTTTCAGACCCGACTTGAGCTTTCCAGCCAATACCGACGCGGGTTTGAAAGCAGCGAGGAAAAATGCGGGATAGCTTCCAGCCAGAGTCCCCACCAGTATTCCGATCCCTCCAATCGCAGCCAGAATCAGCCAATTGTTGAGCTGTAGCCCACCCAACTGCATATTAATCAGATTATTAAATACCGGCACCAGCAACTCGACCAGAGCTATTGCGATTATCAATGCTATGAACGTTATAAGAATTGACTCTGTCAGGAATTGGCGGATTAGCTGCGACCGCCTGGAACCCAGGGCCTTTCTTATACCCACTTCCTTGGCACGGCCGGCAGACCTGGCCGTGGCCAGGTTCATGAAGTTGATACTGGCAATCAGCAGGATGAAGACGGCGACCACGGAAACAATGTAGACATAGGTTGCATTACCATTTTCCTCTAATTCGCCATCAAAGTGGGAATACAGGTGAATATCGAGTAGTGACTGCAGGAAATAACTATAGCTATCACCGGCGGATTTGATTGCTTCGAGAGAAATACCCATCGCCGCTTGAATTTGGGGCCCGACATATTTCTCAACCAACTCCGGGAATTTATTTTCGAGCTGCTCGGGGGGATAATTCTCCTGGAGCACGAAATACGTCTGGAGGTAGTTACTAAGCCAAACGGTACTACGGCTGTCTTCACGGGTCGTAAATGATGCCAGGAAATCAAAATGAAAGTGAGAAGTCTCCGGCGGTTTCTCGGCAACACCCGTTACCAGATAGGAATTCCCGTCTTCCCCGACAATCATCTTACCCAAAGCGTCATCTGATCCGAAGTACCTCTCAGAAGTTTCATCGGTCATCACTATCGAATTAGGCTTGGTGAGAGCAGTCTCGGCATTGCCCCGGATCAGAGGAATAGTGAACACTTCAAATATGGTGGAGTCCGCGAAAAACATCCTCTCTTCCAGGAATTTCTCGTCCTCATAACGCATAAGGACGTTGCCCGCAGGTAGAAGTTTTGTTGCCGTGATAACTTCCGGGAAATCCCTGACGAGTGTTTCGGCCATGGGTATAGGAGAAGAGGCACCTTTAAACTCATTCCCTCCAAACGATCCTTCCAGGCCCATACGGTAGATTTGCCCAGCCTTCTCATGATGTCGATCATAGCTGAGTTCATGCACGACATAAAGCGCCATCAGGAAGAAAGCGGTCAGGCCGACGGTCAGTCCGGCGATGTTGATGAACGAGTAGGTTTTATGCCGCAGGATGTTTCGGAATGCTACTGTCAGGTAATTTCTAAGCATTCGATACGCCCTTCAGATTCTCTGTCACTACATGGCCATCCAGTAGGTGGATGAGACGGCTGCCGTAGTCGGCGTATTGGGGAGCGTGGGTCACTATTACGATGGTAGTCCCCTTTTCGTGGAGCTCAGCCAAAATCTTCATGACCTCATCACCGTGGATCGAATCCAGGTTTCCCGTAGGCTCGTCGGCTAGGAGGAGCTGCGGCCGGCCTACCACAGCCCGGGCTACTGCCACCCGCTGCTGTTGGCCACCTGAGAGCTGCTGCGGGAAATGATCCTTACGGTGGGTAATGGCCATCTGGTCCAGGGCTTCTGTAACCTGCTTCTTCCGTTCCTTGGAGGGAACTCCCAAATAAAGAAGGGGCAGTTCCACGTTCTCGTATACGGTCAGCTCATCAATGAGGTTAAAACTCTGGAACACAAAACCGATGTTTTGCTTCCGGAGGCTGGCCCGCTGCCGTTCGCTGAAGGCAGAGACCTCCTGATCGAGGAAATAATACTCACCATCAGAGGGGCTGTCCAAAAGACCCAGGACATTCAACAGGGTTGACTTACCGCAGCCGGATGGCCCCATGATGGCCACGAACTCCCCCTGATTTATCTCCAGGTTGACGCTATTGAGAGCAGTGGTTTCTACTTCTTCAGTGGTATAGACTTTCTTCAGGTCGTTGGTTCTTATCATGGTTTATCCTTTCATTAATTTTTAAGGATGAGTCTGTCACTTTCGCCAAAGTTGTCGTAGGAAGATGTGATGACCCGTTCCCCGGGTTCCAGCCCTTTGAGTACCTCGTAGTGCAGAGGGTTCTGGCGGCCTAGTTGGATGGGCTTCTTGGCTGCAAATCCGCCCGACGGATCTACCACAAAAACCCAGCGTCCCCCCGTCTGCTGATAGAAACTGCCCCGGGCTAGGAGGGTGGCCTCAGCCAGTTGACCCAGCTCCAGCCGCATCCGGACAGTTTGTCCTCGGCGGATATTGGTCGGGACTATCTCAGAAAATTCTAGGTCCACCTCAAACTGTCCGTTTTGTACCTCCGGATAGATTTTCGTGATCACCAGACGATAGGTTTCCCCGGCCAGGTCGAACTCCCCCCCCTGCCCGGACTCGATACGGGTAATGTAATGTTCATCAATGGGGGCCCGAACTTTGAAACCTTCCAGCACGTCGATCTGCCCCAGCCGCTGCCCCGGCGACTTGGACTCACCAATCTCGGCATCCAGGGATGTAAGGTGACCGGAGATCGGGGCCCGTAGCACTAGGCTCTCCAACGTCTGTTGTAGCATGTCCAGGTTCTCTTGAATTCGGCTGACTGAATTCTCCATCTGATTGATTCGCATCTCCTGCAAAATGGAGTCCTGCCGATGGGTTTCCAACAAGAGCTGCCTGCTCTGCTGGTAAAACTCAAGCTCGTCTTTAGCCTCTGCATACTCCTGGAAGGCGATCAACTGCTTGTCATACAGCGCTTTCTTCTGGTCATACAGCCGGCTCATGCGCTGTACCTGGTAATCCGCATTCACCAACTGGCCTTCAAGGTTCAAACGATTTTGTTCCATAGTCATACGGGTATTCCGCAGGTGGGTCAACTGCTCTAAGAGACTCGTCTCCTGCATCATGATATTCAGCTGCAGATTGGCGTTTTCCAGCTTCAGGATCTTATCACCTTCCTTTAACATACTCCCGGCTTCAAGGTAAATAATCTCCACCCGTCCCCCCTGCACCGCATCCAGATAGATAGTCTTTATGGGCAGTACAACGCCATTCACGGGGATGAATTCCTGGAAATCGCCCCTCTGGACTGTGGAAATAGTGAGTCGTTCAACCTGGACGTTGAGTCGGGCGCTCTTATCACCGAAAACAAAACTGTAGACCACCAGCGTAAGCAAAATAGCGCCAGCAGCGTACAGGGCTATGCGTTTTAGCGGCCACTTAGGTTTCTCGATCTTCCTATCCATACCACTGCCTGCGATCTGGCTGGAAAGACGCTGTTCTTTGTGCGGGGAGAGCCGGTTCGGTTTGGTGGTGGTCGGTGATGTCATCATTAGTTCCTTAACTTCAAATTCTGGCACTGCAAGCTATGTGCCACAGCATTTCTTCGACGAGAGATCGCTATTTTCCATTAATGGACGGTTGGGCGGGCGTCCGCTTCTGTAACAGTAACTGTACGATTGCGTACACCTTCGATAAGATTGTAGATTACACCGGCATAGGTAATCCTCGTAGAAAGATATCCCGAAGCTCTGGTATGCTATTTGCGATATATACTGACAGAAACAATCCCTTTGCCCTTGTTCTACATGCAATCAACTAAGCCAAATCCGTGAATTCAACGCCCAAAGATGGCATTGTCCTCATCGTAGATGATGATGACGATATTCTCACAGCTGCCCGCCTGCTGCTGAAGAAACATGTCACGACCGTCCATACTGAAAACGATCCTGAACGCATACCCTCACTTCTTGAAAAGAATCGCTACGACGTCATCTTCCTGGACATGAATTTCACCAGGGACATGAGCAGCGGTCAGGAGGGATTTGATTGGCTTGAGCGTATCCTGAAGTTTGACCCTGACGCAGTAGTTGTCCTCATCACCGCCTATGGTGATGTGGAGATGGCCGTTCGGGCAATAAGGGTGGGAGCTACGGATTTCGTACTGAAACCTTGGCAGAATGAAAAGCTGCTAGCGACTTTGATAGCTGGGCTCAAGTTGCGGCGTTCGAGGCAGGAGGTATTATCACTGCGCTCGCGCCAGCAAATTCTCAGTGCCGACCTGGATCAGCCTTTCCATGATATTATCGGCAACTCTAATGCTATCACCCAGGTGTTCACAATGATTGAGAAAGTCGCTCACACGGAGGCCAATGTCCTTATACTGGGGGAAAACGGTACCGGCAAAGAACTTGTCGCCCGGGCCATACATCGCCAGTCAGCCCGTGCCGGTGAAGTCTTCATGAGCGTCGATATGGGGGCCATAACTGAGACTTTGTTTGAGAGCGAGCTGTTCGGCTATGTTAAGGGAGCCTTTACTGACGCTAAAAGTGACCGCGTAGGCCGTTTCGAAGCTGCATCGAGAGGTACCTTTTTCCTTGATGAAATCGGAAACCTCACCTTACCACTGCAAGCCAAATTGCTGTCCGTCCTGGAGAGTCGTCAGGTCACACGGCTGGGATCTACGGTCCCCCGCCCAATTGATATCCGCCTTATCTGTGCCACCAACCTGCCCCTGCAGCAGATGATCGACGACAAACAGTTCAGGCAAGACCTGTTCTACCGCATAAACACCGTAGAGATTGCTCTGCCGCCTCTGCGAGAGCGGGTGGAGGATATCTCTTTGCTGGTTGACCATTTCATCCGGCAGTATGCGCAGAAATACAAGCATCCCGCTAAACGCATCAGCCCAGCTGCCATAGAAAAACTTCGGCTTTACCGCTGGCCTGGGAATGTACGGGAGCTCAAACATGCCATCGAGCGGGCCATCATATTGAGCGAATCAACAACTCTTGGCCCGAATGATTTTCCGCTTCCAGCAGATAAGCCCCAGGCGCAAAATGCATCCCGGGACAGCCTCAGATTGGAGGATGTCGAACGAGCTGTAATTAAGAAAGCCCTACTCGATCATGATGGAAACGTGAGCCGCGCCGCTCGAGCCTTAGGCCTTACCCGCACTTCGCTCTATCGCCGCATCAAGAAACATGGTCTTTAGACAGTTCCAGATCAATCTGGTTATCCGCGTTCTTATCCTGACCGCTACCATCGTCGTGGCAGTCTATCTTTTTATAAATAAATCATACATAACTACAGTTATTCTTTTTACCGGGGCAGTGCTCTTACAGGTCTATGCACTGATCCGATATGTGACAAAAACCGATCGGGACCTGGCGCGCTTCTTCCAAGCAATCCGGTATACCGATTTCAGCCAATCGTTCCCCGATGAAAACCGCGGCAAGATCCACAGCGAACTCACGCAGACTCTGAATGATATCATCGAGGCATTTCAGCGTGAGCGGATTGAGAAGGAAGAACATTACCTGTACCTGCAAACTATAGTGCAGCATATTGGGATTGCACTGGTCTCCTTCGATCAAGACGGTCACGTCTCCTTGATCAACAGGGCTGCCAAACGGCTACTTAAGGTGCCTCAACTACGCAATATCCGTGCCTTGGACCAGATAAGTCCCCTTCTTCTGCAGACCCTTCTTCATCTAAAGCCGGGTAGTCGCGATCTAGTGAAAATTGAGATCAACAATGAACCTATGCAGTTGGCAGTCCACGCGACCGAGCTCCGGATATACGGACATACCTACACCCTGGCTTCAATCCAAAATATTCAGTCGGAACTTGAAAAAAAAGAGCTGGAAGCATGGCAGAATCTTATACGTGTCCTTACGCATGAGATCATGAACTCGGTAACTCCTATCGCCTCTCTGGCATCAACGCTTCATGGGCTTCTGCCATCAGGAAAAAACGGATTGCAGGCTGAAGACGAGGGCGGACTCGGTCCGGAAGAGCTGGCCGACTTCCGCAGTGGGATCCAAACCATCCAGCAGCGCAGTCAGGGACTACTTCACTTTGTTGATTCTTATCGGAACCTGACCCGTATACCCAAACCCGATTTCCAAATATTCCCTATAGCTGACCTTTTTACTCGGGTGAACCGGCTTATGTCTGAACAACTGTCAAATAATTCCATCGAACTGTCCACGTCGATCGAGCCAACCAGCCTTGAGCTGACGGCGGATACAGGACTCATCGAGCAGGTACTCATCAACCTTATCCTTAATGCTATACAGGCTTTGGACGACCGGCCGAACCCTCATATCGATCTTTTAGCCTATCTGAATAGGACCGGCCGGATAATTATTGATGTGGTTGACAATGGTTCAGGCATTCTGGAGGATGTTCAGGAGAAGGTCTTCATCCCCTTCTTCTCCACCCACAAGCAAGGTACCGGTATCGGCTTAGCCGTCTGCCGGGAGATAATGCGGCTTCATGGCGGTAGCATTGGTGTTCGGTCTAAACCAAATATCGAGACCGTCTTTTCGCTGAGATTCTAACCTCCCTTACCTTAATCAGCCTACCACCCATAATTGGAGCATTCGCGCGCCTGCTTGTCCAGCTCCTGGTCCCACCGCAAGCCGGTCGGAGACCCTGACACCCCTGGGATAGAATTGTCCCTACCCTCCATCGTATACCCTGTCGGACGTCCCGATGTGGATGGATTATGAGTAAACTATATTTTTTTAGTGAGGGCAGTATCAGCGTTATTGGACCCGAGATCTGTTTAATGCTAATAACTCAATACCTCACTATATTTAACCTACTACATAAATCTATCAAGAGGTTTTATGGACATGGCTGTGGGTGGGCATCAAGACAAGAGTAAGAGGGCTTGCTGCCATTTTCATTTTTGACCGGTTATGTGAGGTATCATGCAGCTGTCGGTAATAATGCCCGTTTACGATGAGGGTCAAACCGTCTCTGCAATCGTGGAAAGGGTGCTAGCAGTGCCCATCGATCATGAAATTGTGCTAGTGAATGACGCCTCTTCAGATGATACATCGGCTATTGTGGAGCAACTGGCATCAACCCGCGTAAGAGTCATCCAGCATCCAATCAACCGTGGAAAAGGTGCGTCTATTAGGACAGGACTTGAAGCCGCGACGGGGGAGGTGATCGTTATCCAGGATGCTGATCTCGAATACGATCCGATGGATATGCTTCGTCTCCTGGCCCCTATAACTGAAGGCCAGGCTGACGTGGTTTATGGCGTGCGTTCGCTGGAAAGCCAGAAACGGATCATGCGGTGGGGTAATCGATTTCTTACCTTCATGACCAACCTGCTGTATAACCAGCACCTGCAAGATATGGAGACGTGCTATAAAATGATGCGGCGCGAGATTGCGGTAGGACTTGATTTAGAATGCCGCCGCTTTGATATAGAAGCCGAAATCACAGCCAAACTGCTGCAGGCCGGTTATACGATCCATGAAGTCCCCATCAGCTACACCGCCCGTTATGAAAATAAAAAACTCACACAGCTCGATGGCCTTTCCACTCTCCGGGCACTGTGGATATATCGCAGATGGAAACCTTCCTCTAATAACCGATATAGTGTGAAAAACAAGACTTAATATATCAAAAACCAGCAATTATTTACGGCCCGAAGGCATCGATATATAGTGACTATCTTAGAATGTTATCCTGATGCTTAATGAAAAGTACCTTAAGGTTTCTCCCCTTTTTGTTTTATCAATAGCTGGAATAGCAGGAACCCTGTTTGCGACAGCTCGAGGTATCGGCATTTCTGGCGATTCGGTGGTCTACTTGGACGCTGCACGAAATATCATGAAAGGGCTAGGCTTTGTTAATGCCATTGGAGGCGAATATACTCCCATAACTCATTATCCCCCCCTGTTTCCGATCATACTCTCGTTCCTTGGGCGACTGGGAATTGATTTGCAAATTGCAGCGAGGTGGTTGAATGCCTTTCTTTTTGGAGCCACTATCCTACTGGTTGGTATCATACTTCGCAGGTACACATGTAATTCTACATATGTTCCGCTCCTGGGCTCATTTCTGACCCTGACATCGGCTTCTATGCTTGATGTGCATACGATGGCTCATTCTGAACCCTTATTTCTTTTTTTTACTATATCTGGATTATATCTATTAGCTGTCTATATTGAGAATAAGAAAATGGCACGACTCTTAGCCAGTGCTGGAGCATTTTCTATAGCATTTCTTTCAAGGTATATCGGCGGTGCCTTAGTATTAACTGGAACTATTGTAATACTCTCACTGAGTAGAAATAGCCACCGTAAAAGGATAGTTGATTCCGTCATTTTCATTGCTGTCTCTATTTTTCCAATGGTATTTTTTATCATCAGGAATTTCCATGTTTCTGGTCAAGCTACCAGCAGAAGCTTGGCTTTTCATCCTATTACTCTCAATCATTTACACGCTATGATGATAACTTTTTCATCATGGTTGTTACCCGGCAGCGACAGATTTACTATTCTACCGGCTCAGGATGTCATTACGGCTGTTGTTTTGATCGCACTTATCATTGGCATGGTGGTCCTAACCAAATATTTATTTAAAAAAACCAAGAAAAATGAATGTAGCCACCTCGAGTCTAATCCTGCAACATTAACTCGTTTATTTATTATCTACATTATTATTTATATAGCATCTATTATTCTATCTGCCTCATTATTCGACAGGATCATTCCATTTGACAATCGGATCTTCGCTCCTTTATTTATTCCGGGACTTATTATTGTTTTGTTTTTGTTACATAGGCTATTCCTCTCCAGTGTAAGACAACGCATCAAATCAACATTTCTTATTCTAAGTGTTGTTTTTGCATGTTTTTATCTGGCATCTGGAGTTGTTTGGATTATTTACAGTCACAATAACGGCAGAGGACTCATTGGTAGAAGTTATCAGTATCACCAAATCCTCGCTGAGCTGAATACGCTACCAATTAAAACAGTGATTTATTCGGATAAGTCTCGTTACATATATTTCATGACCGGCCGACCATCCTATTCAATTCCCGATACTAATAACACACAAGCGCTTGCTGAAATGATATGCCGACTTAAAAACAAAGGAGGTGCAATTGCATATTTCAACGTTAAATACTGGTATCCATCAAGGCCCACGGGAATAACTTCTGGGAGTAATGTGCTAAGCGAAGATGACCTTCACAAAATATTGCCGCTGCGGTTACTAGCAAAGGAAAGGCATGCTTCAGTATACCAGGTGCGGTCTAAGCTTGACTAAATGAATACCGCCACCGCCAGTCGTCACAGCCAACCGGAACTGCCGATGGAGAGGGGCGGGTGGGGATCTTGCTTCAAGATGGACCGTTCTATAGCAGCACCCCCCGCATCTTGTGGGATAAAAGCATCTTGATGAACTTTGCATATTCCGGGATTACCAACCGGGGGCTTTAAATTCACCGTGTCTCTTAGGCTATGGGATCCTAGCTTTATGAGTCGGTCAAAGAATGGGGCTGGTCAGGACAAGGCCCTTGAAAAGCAAAATGTGTCTCTTAGTCTTAATCCCTATAACTCACATTGCTTTGATGACGCAGATCAGATAGAAAATCAACAAAGACCATCTATGATTTAATATCTGTAAATTCAGCATGTGTGAGCGTATGTTTGCTCACCTGCAACATAATTATTGCATCATAGATTTGTCTCGTATGATCCCGATAATCCTTGACCAATAGTGAAAAAGCAAGCAACAGGTATGAATAGAAATGGCTTCCGTAAAGTACTCTAGCGTAGATAAATGGTTCGGTAAGACCGAAGTACTGCAGGGCTTCAATCTGATAGTCCAGGATGGAGAGTTTTTAGTACTGGTCGGTCCATCTGGATGTGGTAAAACGACACTGCTGCGACTCCTGGCCGGATTGGAAGAGCTTTCTAGCGGTGAAATCTATATTGATGATCGACTGGTGAATGATGTCCCTCCCAAAGATCGCGACATTGCCATGGTCTTTCAGAACTATGCCCTTTATCCCCATATGGACGTATACAATAACCTCGCTTTTGGCCTGAAGCTGAGAAAATATCCTAAAGTGGAGATCAAGGAACGTGTACAGACGGCATCCGATATCCTGGAGATAGCCGATCTGCTGGACCGCAAGCCCAAGGCTTTGTCCGGGGGCCAGCGGCAACGCGTAGCTCTTGGTCGGGCTATCGTGCGTCAACCAAAGGTGTTTCTCTTTGATGAGCCTCTGTCCAACCTGGATGCCAAGCTGCGGGTGCAGATGCGGGCAGAGATCAAAAACCTCCATGCCAAGCTCAAGACCACCATGATATACGTCACCCACGATCAGGTGGAGGCTATGACCATGGGTGATCGGATCGTGATACTGAAGGATGGTGTTGTTCAGCAGATGGGCTCACCAGCCGAGGTTTATGATACTCCCGCCAATGTATTCGTAGCGGGTTTTATTGGCTCTCCTTCGATGAATCTCATCCGCGGGACCTGGGACGGAGAGAATTTCATCACCAACGGCATCGCTCTTTCCCTCGAGGGAAACGAGGGCTTGGAGCAGCACCGCGGAGAGGAAGTTGTAATGGGCATCCGTCCTGAAAACATTGTTCTGGCCGATGCGTCAAATACAACCGTCATATTGCCGCTTATTATTCAGGAGCCGCTAGGGTCTGAGGTTCTGCTCCATTTTAAAGCGGGCGAAACAAAAGTTGTGGCGAAGATTCCGTCGAAAGAAGCCGCCCGTCTGCCCGGCGAGGTTCCCGTCCGGTTTGAACCGGGGGCTATTCATTATTTTAATTCCCGTTCCGGTGAGGTTTTGTAGACCCAACGTTCCCGCGCGCGAATAGCGGCAGATCCAACCCGATTATCTGCGGGGAATGATTCTCCCTCCATTTTCATCGGCCGTAGCCGGTTTCAATATACGCTACTAGACTCTCCGCTGGGATATCCTCCAGACGAATATCTGATCCGACAGTCGATCTTTCCCCACAGTTCCCCGGACCCATCATCCCGGAAACGCCTCATCTTAAGGATTTATCGCGTGATCCAGGGTGATCTCTTCAGCGCTCAGTGAGCAGCTTACCCCACCTATTCGACACCCAACTCACACTAAATCCCATCCGATCCAGCTCTGTTAGCATCCTTTCCCCCCTATCGCGTACGTTCCCAGTCCGAATCCGCTACGTAATCTTCCATTTCTTTCATCAGAGCCTTAAGGTCACACCGCATCACTATCAGGTCTTGTTTTGAACCGCTGAGGTCTTCTACGTAGTCTGTTAGCGTCGCATCTTCAGAGAATCCGAGCCTGTGAAAAATACTTATCGCCGCAACCTGCGGTCTCATCATCTGTACAACGATTACTTCAACCTTTTTACGAGCAGCCAGTAAATAGAGCTCACGCGCCATGAGCATACCAAGCCCTTTGTGCTGGAAAGGACGAGCCACAATCAGCCGTATCTCGCCAATGTGTTTTTTCCATTCCTGGGTTTCCAGTTCTAATGAGCCATCAGCAATAATCTGATCATCCAGGACCGCCACCAGTCGCTTGACTCGGCCTGATTGCATTGCGTTAATCCGCTCCCTGACAACCTCTCGCTTCGTGATATCTCTACGGAGGTACTTCCTGTCTTCTTCGGGAAGTGCACGAAAGAAGACAAGCGATTTCTCAATATCTTCTTTTCGCATCTTACGGATAATAGCCTCTGCACCATCCTTGAGCTTTATGACCTTTTTCATGATACTGGTAACCTCCCTTATATAGTATTTCGCTCCGGTTGTTCAGCAGCCAACCAAGATTAAGTCACATTTTATCTGGATTAGCTCGGACCCTCGTGGGAATATCGTGCAGCCCCCATTCTTTGGTCCAAGTGTAAAGTTAAGAAATCAGAAGCCTGAAGGTCTACCCAAAGCAGGTGCACGGATACCCTCACCCATAATGATTTCCGGTTCCGTATCCGGGAATCTATGCTGTTCTTTAAATATTGAATTGATTTAGGGAAAAAATAAAAAGACCCTTGTTGGGCCTGTTTCTCATCGAGGAAAGCGGTGTGCCAGGGGCGGGATTGAATCCCGCAGAATGCGGGGGAATCCCGCAGAATGCGGGAGAACCCCGCCATCGGCGGAGCGAACCTGCACAGCTTGATCGGGCCAAGGGATTTTACGTCCCCTGTATCTACCAGTTCCACTACTCCGGCGACGGTTCGATTTCCTTTGCATGCTCTGATATTAGCCTCTTGTGTAGCAAAACTGGGACTTTACCCCCAATTATTACCTCACTTATCATATACTACCAGGCTACGAACAACTAAATAAGCAAGTGGATGCAATATACCCATCAATACAAAAACAGGGATATACCCGAAGTATTGAACCACAAAACCGGGGATCAATGCGGAGAGAAGAACACCTCCCGCTCCACCGGCAAATCCGGCGATCCCGGTTACTGATCCGACATGCTCCGACTTAAAACAGTCACTGCACATGGTAAATATGTTCGCAGACCAGCTGTTATGGGCACCACAGGCTATTCCCACCAGAATAATTGTCATCCAGGGATTTTCGGCGAATACTGCATATACCGTAAATGGAAAAATCATTGCACTCAGTAACATTGTGGTTTTCCGTGCCTTCTCCACCGACCAACCCAGCTTCATAAAATATCCGGGGATCCAGCCGCCAACAAATCCCATTAGTGTGGCAATTATGTATATAGACGGTATGGCGATAGCAATACTTTCCAGCCCAAATCCACGTTGTTTATTCAAGTAGGTCGGCATCCAGTAGAGGAAGAACCACCAGACCGGATCGGTGAGGAATTTCCCGATTATAATCCCGATGGTTGGTTTTTGTCTGATCAATTGTGATATCTCATCTTTTGAGATTCCTGAGGACTCTTCCTGTTTGTCTGGCTTCCTGTAAAGCAAATGCCATGCTATAGCCAGGAATATCCCGAGACTGCCAAAGACAACAAATGCGAGACGCCATTCCAGAGCCATTGCAGCAATAACTATAAGTGGGGGGCCTATGATCGAGGCTATGCTCGCTCCGCTGTTAAAGAGTGCGGTGGCGAAGGCCCTTTTTTCTATCTTAAACCATTCGGAAACGGATTTGATTGCAGCCGGAAAATTTCCCGAAGCGGCTAATCCGAAGATTCCACGCCACACAGCCAGGCTGAGTCCTGATGAGGCTAAACCGTGTAGAGCACTGGAAAAAGACCAGGCCGTGATGGAAGCCAGATAACCAAGTTTGGTGCCGACTCTGTCAATAATAAATCCGAATCCCGGTAAGCCAACCGTATATGTGAATTGAAATGAGCCCAGGATAATCCCATATAACACCGGGCTTATGAAAATTTCTTTTTCGATCTCCGGAAGGAGTACTGATAAAACGGTACGGTCAATATAGTTTATGGTGGTTCCTGCAAAAAGTAATCCCAGTACCAGCCACTGATACTTCGAATTTGTTTGATCGGGAATTGTATTTCCTGCCATGCATTAATTTATTAGCTGAAATTGATTATCAACTATATATCACTTACCCGGATCTCGGACCATGCAGCCAGCGGATCGTTCCGGGAAATGTCGGCACCACTGATAACCAGGATCAATCCGCTGATAACAGGTAGTATTCACAGCAGCGTGGCTATAAACTGACAGGAAAAGGAGATGTATTCATTACGGAATAACTTCCATTCTCCAGCATATACAAGAAATTAATTGAGGCTAAACTCCGCGAGATAAACATATTGGAAGTTTGCATCGGTCCCTCAATCGGTCAGCATTCATCTTGGCCACAATGCTTAAATTCAATTATCGCAGCAGATTATACTCCGCAATCTTACTGAGATTCAATTGCACTGGTAGGGGAACGATTGGCACATCTTACAATAATTCCATCTACATTCTGGCTGATTGATTCTAAGTTATCTAACGAGCGTGACTGGAATTATTAACATGGGAGGCTTATTATGGACAACCTATGGAATGGGATAGCAGGCATCCTGACATACGACAAGGCTATGGCTTTGATCCGCGCATTGTTGGTCATCATCGCCGGCTACGCAGTTGCCAAACTCGCTGGCGTGGGTGTGAAGCGTCTGTTTCGTGAACGTCTCGAAACATCACGCCTGAGGATATTTCACCGCAGCATCTACTATACCATCTTTCTTCTGTTCATCATCTCCGGCCTGAAGGAGCTCGGCTTCAATCTGAGTGTTATGCTCGGAGCTGCAGGTATTCTATCAGTAGCGCTGGGTTTCGCCGCTCAAACTTCGGTTTCAAATCTGATCAGTGGATTGTTCCTGATAGGTGAACGGCCTTTTTCCGTTGGGGATAACATTCAGGTAGGTGATAAAATAGGCGAGGTGTTCGCGATCGACATGCTATCAGTCAAGTTGAGGACTTTTGATAACTTGTTCGTTCGGATCCCGAATGAGACTATGATCAAAACTGACGTAATTACCCTGACCAAATTCCCCGAACGCCGGGTGGACCTGAAAATCGGGGTGGCCTACGAAGAGGACCTCGCTGCCGTGCGTCAGGTGTTATTAGAGGTGGCCGAGAATAATCCGCTATGCCTTAAGGAACCTGAGCCGGTATGTAATGTGCTGGGCTTTGGTGATTCCGGCATCGATCTATTATTCGGGGTCTGGGTTGAGACCGAAAACTTCCTGGCCTTGAAGAACAGTGTTCAGATGGAAGTGAAGCTAGCGTTTGATGAGAAGGGTATTGAAATTCCCTTCCCACATCTTACCTTGTCTCCTGGCCGTCCTGCGGAGCCCCTATCCGTAGATATCGTCAGAGCCGAGCTTGAGTCACCTGCTGCTGCCTAGCCAGCTGACAGCGCAAGGGGACGAGGGGGACCAGCTGGTTCCCCTCGTCATCACAGCCACCGCAGCTTGCGGAATAGGACGATCTGGAGCGAAAAAACACCCACCAGGATTGTCGTTACAGACAGAAAGCCCCATGGGCTCTGACCACCCGGGATACCACCGACGTTGATACCCAGCAAGCCGGTTAAAAACATTAGGGGGAGAAAAATAGCGGCCACTACCGCCAGGACGTACATCCGGCGCTCGACCTGTTTTGACATGTAGTTGTTAATCTCCTCCTGGGTAACCGAGGCACGGTCGCGGGCTGATCCTAGCTCTTCCAGATAATGAATCGTCCGGTCTAACACCTCGACAAGATGTCTTCGGTCTTCATCCTGCAACAGGAGACTATCCATCCCCAGGATGAGCCCCAACGCCTCCCGCTGAGGGGCAAGATGGCGCCGCAGGGCGACGATCTGACGCCGAACTTTCGCCAACCGGTCACTCACATCGCCGTGATGCCCGCTCACCACCGCCTCTTCCAGATCCTCCACCTCGTCCGTAATGTTCTCGATGAGATCCATCATTCGCTCCACCAAGCGTTCCCCTAGGATAGCCAGAAATTCGCCCGGCGTGGTAGGACCGTGGCCCGCTCCTAGTGCTAGTCGCAAATCATCGATAGAACGGACAAATCGCAAACGAGTAGTGATGATACGGTGCGCGTCAATATAGATCCGGATAGATACCATATCTTCCGGGTCGTCGCCCTCGTTCAGGTTAATACCCCGCAAAACCGTCAGGAAGCCTTCCCCGCTGGGGATACTACGTGGCCGGACATCTTCCCTCGTCAGGATGTCACAAACGGTTTCTTCGAGACCGCTTTTCTCCCTCAGCCATTGATCTGTGAAAGCGGAGTCCCCTTCCATGTGGAGCCAGAGGGTGCCGGCAGACGCATCCCAAGCCTCAATGTCTTCCCACGTGACGCTTCGCCCACCACCATGACCATCAAGCAGGTAGGCCGAAATCAATCCCCGGTTAGTCAATTGATCAGCGTTCATTTTTTTATCTCCTCTGATGCTGGTGAGATGATCCTCAACTGCTTCTGCTTATTTAAATCTATATGAAAAGCCATTGGCGATATCCAGGTCCAACGCTTTCACTCCCCCCGGCGGCTCACTGTCGTGACGCAGATTCATGTCAATCGTCAACTCCAGGCGCTTTGTGAGAGCTACTTTCAAAGTCGTACGGACAAGAATCCGGTAATCGCTAAGGCGCCGCGTATCCACCTGGAAGTAAGCGGTAGTAAGAATTGCCAGCGACTCCTTCGGTATCCAGTTCAGCACCATATAGTTTGTGGAGCGGAGTAATGACGCAAGAGCACCATGGATAGGATCCCCTTTGGTATCATCAGGTCCGGTATCGATCTCCTCGCGTTCCCACATGAGTCCGATTCCCGTCGCCAACCGCAGGTGTTCTGAGAATAATTTCACCTGCTCCATTTCATCCCACTTTATCCGCAGTCCACCACCGACAAGTTGCCGGTCTTCCAGATTGATAAACTCGTTGAATTCCTTCTGCACGAACATCTCGCCGTACAGTGACCTCCGCAAAGACTTCACGGTGCGCAAGTGGGAGAATCCTTTGTTGATGAACAGAAGCTTGTCTTTGGTACTGATCCGATAATTTGAGACTAAAAATATCTGCCCCCAGTCATGAATGTAGTCTAAGCGTAGGTTGGATCGATTCTGAAACAGACTCGAGTTACCATCGGTATAGCCGATGTTGCCACCCAGATTAAAATGGAATCCTGGACTGAGGCCTTCTATCCGCATCGCTTCGGTGTTAACCTGCGCCATGCTAATCGCGACAGGAGAAAGCCAGAGGATGACAACTACCCAACACCAATTTCGAGAAAGAGATTTCTTCATCGTCATACCACGTCCCTCCAATAAAAATGAATGCTCCAAGACGGATCATTATTATTTTACAATGGCTTAGCATGATCTACAAATAGTTCTGCTAATTGAGACATAAAAACGAGAGTAATAAACCAGAAGGGACTTAGAGGAAAGGGTGAGAGGTAGACTCATAAGTCATGATGAAACTCCACTACAATACATGGAGCAGTTTATCAGGTATTGAGGCTACTGGAAACGACATTTTCTATTAACCCATCAAAGAATCTACTGGATGTCACGCTCTCGGTTATGGTACACCAATCAGAATAGGTATTACATTCAGTAGAAAGGGGGGATCCCTTGGTTGAACGTTTTCTTATCGGGCTGGCCAGTATCATAATTCTTGGCATTGGCTCCCAGTGGCTCGCCTGGCGACTACACCTACCCTCAATCTTGATCCTGCTCCTGATGGGCTTGATCGCTGGTCCCATAACCAATTTCTTACAGCCCGACGCGCTCTTCGGGGATTTACTGGTTCCGCTTATCTCCATCGCGGTGGCCCTGATCCTCTTTGAAGGTGGTTTGAGCCTAAGGATTAACGAGCTACGGGGAACCAGCCGGGTTGTTTCTAGTATAGTCACCGTTGGAGCCTTGCTCACATGGGGCATAGGAGCCTGGGCTGCCTACGCTCTTCTGGGGCTCGAGGGGAAGCTAGCCATCCTGCTGGGTGCTATCTTGATTGTCACCGGACCAACGGTAATCGGTCCTCTGCTCCGACACGTCCGGCCAACCCGGCAGATCGCATCAATCCTGAAATGGGAAGGCATCGTTATCGATCCTATCGGGGTTATTGTTTCACTGCTGGCGTTCGAAGCTCTCCTTGCTACCGAGACCCAATCCGCAACTCATGCAACATTGCTGGTGCTGCTGAAAACTATATCCTTCGGCACGCTCATCGGAGCACTGGGCGCGGGTATTCTCATTTTCCTTTTCAAACGATACTGGGTACCGGATTTCCTGCAGGAAACACTGACCCTCACGGTAGTGATCGGAGCTTATGTCGGATCAGGACTGTTGCAGGAGGAATCGGGCTTGTTGGCGGTGACACTCATGGGTATCCTCCTGGCCAATCAGAAATCGGTCAGCGTGGTTCACATCGTCGAGTTCAAAGAGAACCTGCGGGTCCTGTTAATATCCAGCCTCTTTATCCTGCTCGCCGCCCGATTGAAGCTGGATTACTTGGCTGATCTGGGTTGGAACAGTGTGATCTTCCTGATCATTCTTATGTTCGTCGCCCGGCCACTTACTGTTCTGAGCTCAACCCTGAAATCGAAATTGACCTGGAGAGAGCGGGCACTCCTGATGTGGATCGCGCCCCGCGGCATTGTCGCCGCCTCTGTAGTATCGATCTTCGCTTTGCGTCTCAGCGAAGTTGGCTATCCCCAAGCAGTACAGCTCGTGCCGCTTACCTTCCTGGTTATCGTGGGCACGGTGGCTGTCTATGGACTCACCGCTAGATCCGTAGCGAAGATGTTAGGCGTTGCCCAGCTTAATCCTCAGGGAGTATTGTTTATGGGAGCTCACCCCTGGGCGCGTGAAATGGCCCAGGTGCTTCAGGAAAAAGGATTGCGTGTGCGGCTTGTGGACACCAACTGGGAACGTATCTCAGCTGCCCGGATGGCCGGCCTTCCCGCCCACTATGGCAGCGCTATCTCCGAAGATGCCCTGGATCGGCTCGATCTGAACGGCATTGGACGTCTTCTCGCGCTTACCGCGAACGATGAAGCCAACTCGCTAGCCGCCTTGCACTTCGCGGAGATCTTTGGGCGCCAGGAGCTTTACCAACTCGCGCCTGCAGCCCAATCGACGGAAACTATCTCGGAATACACCCCTCTGCATCTCCGCGGCAGGTTCCTTTTCAGTACCGGGGCCACTTATCTGGCACTCTCCGAACTTAAAGCACAAGGTGCAGTCATCAAAACCACAAACCTTACAGACAGCTTCGATTTCAGCGCGTACCAGCAGCAGTACGGGGAATCCGCGATCCCTCTGTTCCTCATCGATCAGGATCGCAACTTACGCATATTCACCGTGGAGGGAGATCTGACACCGGAGAAGGGTCAGGTCTTGATCAGTATGGTGAAGGAGTCGGGGACCCCTTCTGAAATTGAAAAAAACTGATCTGAACCACTGCACCGGTCTACCTGTGTTTTGAGAAGTACACCTGTTCCTGCTGTGCAATACCTCGCATTAGCCGCCCCAGGATGTCAGCACCCGTAATGACTCTTTTCACATCACCTGCCCATACCAGGATGATGTCCCGGTCGATGACGTCGTCACCGGGTCGGTCAGGATAGACCTTGAGTTGGAGGATGATATCACCAAGATTGGTAGCAGCGTCCCGGACGATAATAGGGCGGTGACAATGAACAAGTGGCTGGAAGGTCTCCCGCTCAAATAATCCTGCCCGGAGGAATGAGTCCGAGTTCAGCACAAAGTGCGGTTCACCGCTGTCATCAATAATAATCATCCATTTTTTATCTGGAGCGTGAACTTTTTGTAGGAAAGTATCTGTGCAGACACCTTCAAAGGAGGGGAATTCAGGCTGATTATCACGGATGGACAGTTGGAGAATGCTGTCTGGATCTATGGGTTCACCCTCGGTGGATACGGAAAGATCATCGATAGCGAGAAAATTTAGCGCTCCTCGACCTTCGACATGATCGATTTCCGTGCTTGGTTTCTCCATATGAATTTTCAGCAGTTCCTGGAAATCCTGCTCCTTGAAATAGGCTATCCCTTCATGCCCCAACCATAGGTTTAAAAGCCACGCTGTGGGCTTTGCTACCGGGAAGAGTACGAACTGGTAGAAGCGTAACAGGGGCGTCAACAAGGATGCAGTCTGCAGTGCGTGTCGGGAGAAGTAGGCTTGCGGCACAATCTCACCTAAAAAGGTTATTAGAACCGTTGAAAAGATAAACGCCATCACCCCAGCCAACACTGAATTGGACAGCAATGTCAGGAGTACATTTATCCCAACATTTCCCCAGAGAATCGTGGTTAGTAAGAAGTTGGCATCACTGCGGAGGGCAAGGATTTTCGAGGCATTGCGGTTGTTCTGGGACGCCTCCACTTCCAGTCGCAACCTGCTGATACTGAACACAGCCAGGTTCAGCCCGGAAAATATAGCCGACTGAGAGATACAAAAAGCGATACCGAGCCAGACATAGATTTCCATGATACTGTTTGCTCCTATTGCTCATTTTCAAGGCTGGGGGGATCGTTCTCTTGAGGGCCAGGATACCTACATCGGAATTGAGTTTGTCGAGCAGCGTACCCAAAGGACTACCTTCGAGAGTTAGGGGAGATCCCATCCAAATCTGATAAGGGCATGTCTACTGATTCCAGGTGATACCGATCATCTTAAAACTAGAGGAAACAACCTGCTGTTCTAAGACTCTATTTGAATCCGATCTTGGATGCCAAACACTTATCCACTCGTCAATCGGGGAGTGGGCTGGTCTCCTCAAGTTACTGTTTAGGAGTATTTCACAGTTAACGGAATAGGCTCACCATATAACCAATATAAATGATCAGGAGCAATCCCCCCTCCCACCGATTCAGTACAAATCTGGAACGTACCATGGGCAATAGAAGCAGGGTAGTCAACAACAGAACTCCCATGTCGATCACAGTAATACCTTGCACCGTTGAGGGGCTGATCGTGACTGTCAGCCCGAGGATGCAGAGAATATTGAGGAAATTCGACCCCACCACATTCCCTACGGCGATATCGTTATTCTGCCTGATGGACGCTACCACAGAAGTGGCCAACTCAGGAAGACTGGTACCCACCGCCACGAGGGTAAGGCCGATGATCGCATCGCTTACCGAAAACCAACGAGCAATCCCCACTGCTCCTTGAACAAACAGGTTCGCCCCCAGAACCAGCAACCCAAGTCCCACGATGACTAGAATCAACAGCCAAACCGGATTCTGGGGACGAAGTGGTACCGCTTGCTTGAATTGCTCCCGTACCTCCTTATCCCGCTCCGCCTTCGACTGAGAAACGGCAACTATCAGATACCCGATCAAGGCGGTAAGCAGGAACAAACCTTCCAGTCGCCCCAAGTACCCGTTGATCATGAAGAGCGACAGGACGATTGAAATAGCGATCATGACGGGAATATCCCGCCGGATCAGCAGCGCGCTCGTCCGAATCGGACTAATCAGAGCACTTAATCCCAAGATAAGGGCGATATTGGCGATATTAGATCCCACCACATTTCCCAAGGCGATTTCTTCATTGCCCTTCAATGTTGCACTTAGACTCACCACCAGTTCCGGAGTGCTGGTGCCAAAGGCCACCACGGTAAGACCCACTACCAACCCGCTGACTCCAAGTCGCAAAGCTAATCCCGAGCTGCCCCGTACCAGGCTATCTGCTCCGATGATCAACAGAATTATGCCCACTAAAACGTAAACAATATTCAGCAGCATGGCTTTCAGCCAATGAGTTGATCTTAGAAAAAAGGTTCCGAGAATACTTCAGTAGGAAACTACAAGAATAAATGCTCATCTGGGGAAAAAATATGAGCCAATTGCTAGTGATTAAATCAATTTATACTTTTCAAGGTGGTATTAGTGGTAATAGTACGTGCATAATTAAAATGAATATATCGGAGCCAATGCCTCCCTATTGACCTAATAGAGCTTCTGTTATGGCATCGAGAAACTCAGGTACCTCCGGTGGCGTCCGGGCAGTCACGACTTGTCCGTCGATGGAGGCCGCCCAGTCATTGTTGTATGTCCCCCCCATGATCCTCACCGCATCTTTGCAGGAGCTCACCCCGGTAATATTCTTGCCACTTACCAGATCGGCAGCCGCTACGGCGATCGGTCCATGGCAGATTGCCGCGATAATCTTTCCCGCTTCATGGGCTCTCTTGAGAAAATCGATGGGGTCACCTGTTGCTACCATATTCCAGGGACAAAAGGCACCCGGGATCAGTACTACATCAAAATCTTCCATACTGACATCGGAAAGTCTTTCAATCTGGTAATGACTCAGTGGTATTTCTTGGAGGGGTACGGATATCCCGAAATTACCCTGGACAACATCCAGGCCCAGCATCGGAGGCCTTGACCGCATGGGTGGCGGGAATGTCGCCAGTGTAACATCCGCCCCGCGGTAGATAAGTTCCATTACAGGGACGGCAAGCTCAACGTCCTCGAAATCTTCGCCTGCGATTATCAATGCCCTTTTGCCTGCAAGTATCCCTTCCCTCTTGCCCACAAAATCAGGATCGAAGGCCTTGCACAGCTCCCGAAGAAAATCGGGCGTGTCCACCGTATTTCTGGCTGTAATGATGCTCCCATCCCGCACGACGGAGGCATCCGTAAATGTTCCGATTCTTTCCAGCATGAAAGATACCACCCTGTTGCCTGTAGACTTTTTCCCATCCATGATGCCGGCAGTTATCAACGGTATTGAACCGCCGCCGATAGCTCCTATAATCCCTCCTCGCTCAGAGAATGACTTAATGAAGTTGATTACTTTATCTTCGGTCATCATAACATCGGCAGAGTGTCCACCGATAACAACCAGGGCATCGTATTTTCTGGGATTTGCC
>CP070638.1:2301192-2386937 GCA_020354025.1 Fidelibacterota bacterium
ACTCGCCGCGATCCCTGCTACTTCCGCCGATGGTTTTACTCCACTCCTCGTTGCCGCTGGAATCGACCTTTACGAGCCAGACGTCGCTGCTTCCTGCTCCGAAAGACTCCGTCAGCCCGGTGACAATGCATCCTTTATCGTCGGTCGTACTGGCGGAAAAGGCCATTTCGGTCATATTCCCGCCAAAAGTCCGATCCCAGATCTTCGTACCGCTCGAGTCGGTTTTGATCAGCCAGAAATCACTGCTTCCAGCTCCGGAAGAGCGAGTGTATCCGGCTATGATATAGCCGGCATCGTGAGTCTCTCGGACAAACTGGCCGCTGTCTGAGTTGATCCCACCGAAAGTCCGGCTCCACTCTTCGCTTCCGCTGGAATCGGTCTTGATCAGCCAGATATCGGACGATCCCGCACCGAACGATTCCGTATAGCCAGTGATGATATACCCGTCATCGGAGGTCTGCTGGACCGAATAGCCAAGCTCATGCAAACCTCCACCGAACGTTCGATTCCACATTTCAGTGCCGCTGGAATCAGTCTTGACCAGCCAGATATCGAACAATCCCGCGCCGAATGATCTTGTCCAGGCCAAAATGATGTACCCACCATCGGTTGTCTGCTGGACAGCATGACCGTCGTCATGGTCTGTCCCTCCGTAAGTACGGCTCCACTTTTCGTTACCGCTGGTGTCGGTCTTGATAAGCCACAGATCAGCGTCTCCCACCCCGAAAGACCAGGTAAAGCCCGTAGTGATATAGCCACCATCAGCGGTCTGCTGGACGGCGTGGCCTCCATCGTTATTATTTCCTCCGAAAGTGCGGCTCCACTGCTCTTCGCCACTGGAATCGGTCTTGATAAGCCAGACATCACCTCCCCCGGCTCCGAAAGAGTCCGTTCGTCCCGTGATAATGTAGCCACCATCGTCTGTCTGCCGGATAGAGGCGCCCCCATCACTGCCACTTCCACCGAAAGTACGGGTCCATTGGACCTCAGGTTGGGACGAGGCCGATTGAGGAGTAGAGAGCAGGAATAGCCCAATAGCGAAGACTGAAATAATACGATGGTGTTGCATACGGGATTTCATCAATTACTCAGAGAGTATATCTCTGAGGGCATCTATTTGCATTTACCGTTGTCCACTACCAGACTACTGCGCTTCGTTACTATGATTCGAGTTCCACTTCCACGGTCTCATGATAATACGGGATGATCCGTACCGGGCCCAGCAGACCTGATTCCAGGCAATCACTTTCCCGCAGTACGGCACCCTCGTGATTGAACCGGCTACGCAGGTCGGTCAAATTCTGATCGTAGATATCCCACCGTCTTTGATTTGCCAGCAAGTTAGCCACCACAATCGAAACCTTGTTTTTCCCCACCCGTACATGGGAGGTAATATCAGCTGAGAATGGTGGCCAGGGTCGATAGGTGACCAGCTCGTCGTTCACCCATATCTCGGCGCAGTAGCGTACCTCACCCAATTCCAGCATCAGCTTTATCTCGGGATCCTGGTATGAATCCGGGAGGTCAAACTCCCTCGAATAGACGGCTCTGCCAGAGTACCAGGATAGCCCTTGTTCAGTCCAGGAAGCCAAGCTGACCGTCCCCGTGCCACATACAACCGGTAGCGGCTCCAGAATACCATCGTCATAATCCTCAGCCACCACCTTGACAGACAGTATATTTGTTCCCTCCCGTAGATAACCGGAAATGTCCACTTCATCACTTCCTGTTGAGAATCCGACCTCATGGCTGTTAACGAACATCTTATACTTACCCGAAATTGCTGGCCGCTTCAACGCTCTGGCTCCAACGGGAAGAGATTGACGATACCACAGGATTACAGGGAAGGTGACCTCATTGCCAGGCACAGGTACTTCCCCCCAAGGTCCCAAAGGGGGATAGACATATGGGAATGCGGGACACCAGATACCGTCGTCTATTGATGTTTCCCACTGGTGATCGGAAATCAGCCGTACTTTACTGCCGTCGGTGAATTCGATCTCTCCCTGCAACAACAATCCCTGACACTGTTCCACCTTGATAAGGAATACGTTTTCGCCCTTATTCAAGTGGGATGTAATCTGGTAGACCTGCGGATCTTTCCAATTGGAACCACTCCCAACGACCTCTTGGTTAAGATAAAATGTGTGGGGCTTATCCGCTGTGACACAAACCCAGCCGGAGGCCACATCCTTCCCAAGGTTGAGCCGCCTGCGGAACGAAACAGCCTTCCCACCCAGCGTTCCCCAATGCCGATCGTAGCTGTAATAATTGATCCAGGCCCCATCCCAACTGCTAAGATAACGCTTACAGGCCTTATGGGGGCTGCAGGTATCCTTTACCTTTATCCGTTTCCAATCACTGCTATCGAAATCTGGATCAGTCCACCCGAGCAATTCGCCGTTATCTCCATTGCGTTCCGGGCGAAATCTCATCACGGGAAGTTCTATGATTGACGAGGAAATCCCGGATTTCCACTGTTCATCTAAAACTTTAGGCGCGGGAATGAAATTCCAGTTACCGCCTAGCTGTATAGGTTCCGAGCTATCGTATCGCTCAACCCGGTTTGCGACTACTTCGCGATTGCCGTTTACCGTTCGTTCAAGTTCCAGATGTATAGTCTTTACATCGCCCCTGCGCCAACCACGAAGAGCGATTTTGTCGCCATCACGATTTACTATGACCGTATCCTGAAGGTTCGTCCGGGATAGCATTACTTCCGGCGCTCTGCTATCCGTTGGAGTGCAAACGATGTAGCAGGCATCCCAGGGTTTGAGGTAGAGCGGGATAGTTAGCTTCCCATTTACCCATGAGTAGTTAGTGATCGGTCTTATCTCCCCTGTCTCAGGATCCCACAGCTCAGGCTTGCCTCCATCACGAAAAGACAGGGTAATATTCTTAGATAACTTCTTTTCATTCACCAGGAGATAACATTCCCCAGTCGCTACGCTTCGATGAAGTATGCGGAGACCTGAACCATCTCCTCGCACAACCTCTACATCCTTATCGATACAGTTGCTGATAATCTGAGGGATTTGGTTTACCCCTTTGGTAAAATATGCCTTCCCACCTTTAGCATTGGTACATAAGATATATTCTTGTTCATAATTTTTATCGGTTTCCAAGTATCCGATGCGGACGGTCCGGGGGTCAAATCCGAAGATTTGCATAAAGATGTTCATGACATAACCGTCATTCTCGCCCTTTTCCATAGAATTTTTCGGCAGCTGATTCAGCGCAACTACGGTTCCCCCATTGTTAAAAAAGGTCCTGATCTTGGAGGCCACGTCCCTTTTGATGGTCGTGAGCGGTGGAAGAATGAGCACGGAATAATGTTCATCGGCTATCTGTAGCCTTTTGTCGGATACTTCTGAGCAGATCACCGCTTCAGGATCAACGATATCATAATCGATCATATTATCCAAGAGGATTTCCTGGACAGCGTTGTATTGCGTCTCAAGAATATCCCCTCTCTCGCCACCTCCAAGGGTTCCGACATCCTCTTTTTCATCCATTCCATCGGCCCACAAACTGGTAATAGGGTAAAGCAGACACACGTCACAGACATGGCTCCCGATGGTACCGATGAATGAAATCCGCCGACTAAAATCTGCAAGTTTCTTGAAGTATTTCCAGTAAGGATTCCGATAGAACCAGCTGGGCGGCCAATCATCCATGCACTCAGGTTTCTCGACACTATAATGGAAGAGGTGAGGGACAAACATGTTAAGTCCATAGGCACCCAACAGCGCCAGCCCGATCTTATATTCAAACAGAGGCACCACCCAGCCACCACCGCCAACGGCTTCCACCATGGCGCGCTTCTTACCTTTTAAATGGACTAGAGAACTGAGCTGCTTTGCCTTATACCAACGAACCCGTCGGGGAAAAGAATAGCGGTAATCTTCGTTATCTGTACCCGGGATTTGAACAGGCCCCCACGTTGCAAAATAGCTGCCCTGATTCTGATAGTCCCTTATGGTCTCGAGGGTATGACCCGTCATCCATATTCTATGATCCTCACACCAATGGGCGATCTGTTCGAACCACGCTTCGGTATAGAGGGCTGCGAACACGTCAAAATAGTCGCACCTGATCCGCGGCGTTTCTTCACCGACATTATAGAGTAGGTAAGGTAGGTATGATCTTAGATCGTACCCTTTCCGCGTTTCGAACTCACGGAGGAAATCTCTCGACCAGACTAATTCGGTTTCTTTGAGATTAGCATAGATTTCATCAAAGAATATCCCCGGTATAGTGGTACCAAAATATGTCCCGAATCTCCTGAAGTATTCTTCGTGAGTCATCTGGATGAACTGGGCAACGGTCTCCCTATTCAGGTAATCGATCTGAATCCCCGTATCACGCAATTCGCTGAAACACATAACACTCCATCGACCCTCAGGTACCTGCCAATCATAGTTCGCCATGTCGGTAATGTCGAGAATGCTATTCGGGTCCAGGCTCTGTCGGTTGATGAGCCTTCCAGCGAGGACAGCTACTATGTCTCCTGAAAAATCGAGGGCGAGTGTCCGAGGCCCTGAAATCTCCCATTTTTCAACCTTTAATCCTCTTTTGGAATACTCCCGATTGGATGATACCACCCTGCCCCCGGCGCTTCCACTGGGCCATTTGTCCTCGTCATAAAGAGCCGCGAAAAAACCTTTCTCTGCACCGTATTCCACCACGGCCTTCACCGCTTTCCACCATCCCTCAGAAAAATACGGGGTTTTACTCCCCTCAATTCCTGAACGAGCATGCAGGAAAGCCCCGTATACTCCTTTATTCAGCATCTCATCGATCTGGAATCGGAGCGTATCCTCATCTAAGGTATCGTTCCAGGCCCAGAAAGGCAGGAGTGAGAATTCTTTCGGGGGATCCACAAAGAGTCGTTTTAAATCAGAATCCTTATGTATGCCATACCAGCAATCAAGTGGCATTGTACTGTCTTTCATTAGAGTTGGATTGAAAGAAATCGCAGCAACTGGATTGAAAAGGACAAAAGCAAACCATCAATTCCGTAATCCTGTTCAAGCCTCAGAAAGGCCAAGTTCCTGTCCCACGCAAGCGTGGCCTACCACCGACGTTTGGACCACTCCGATCCAGGCCAGACCGTGGGATGGAAGGGAACCGCCCGTTTCTGAAAGGCTACACAGGGACTTGACTGTAATTCCCGGCTACTTTCCGGAATGCGGCAGCATACTCTTTGATTATCCTAGGCTCGTAGTGTTTGAACCATGGTATCGAGAAGACGCGTTCCTGGACACTTTCCGACACAGGGAGGCTCCCCTTGGGTTGTCTTACATCTTGAGAAGCATTGGCGATTATTGTGGGCTTACCTTCATTAAAGACATCGATCTCATTAAGAAGTGGGTGCAGGTGCAGCGCGAAATTGCACCCTGGATGGCAATCATCAACACCTTCAGCCCGTACTTCTCCACAGAAGCTAGAGATGGGAAGTCCATCTAATTCTTCGGTCAGGTAGCGACCGTGGGCAGCATACCACCCGCCCATCGTGCTGCCCGAATCCTTTGGTGGCCGGATCGGCCTGATGCCTGGAGTTCCTTCCAGCAGGTCCCAGAAATAATTCATGGCCCGGTCAATTTCCGCCATCCTCTCCGGGTATCGTTTCAGCTGTTCCCGAGCCACCGCTGACGAAAGCTGGTGCATCCGGTACTTAAAACCGCCCCAGGGCAGGCCCGCACCGGCTTTGATATCCTCCAGCTGTAAATCGGTCTTATGGCGGGCATAGTGGCCAAAGGCCATGGCAAGCTCGAAGATGCGTTGGTCATTGGTGCATAAGATACCGCCCTCACCCGCGGGCAGCGATTTCTGGGACATCAGCGAGAAGGCGGATACATCACCGATCGTTCCGGTTATCCGGCCTTTGTACAGGGAACCGTGGGAATGCGAACAGTCTTCGATCACCTTCACGCTGCGTCGGCCCGCAATATCCAGTATACAGTCCATGTCAGCCGGGTATCCGCCGTAATGTACAACAACTATAGCTTTTGTCCTGTCGGTGATACGATGCTCAATATCCTCGGGATCGATGCACAGAGTCTCCGGATCAATATCCGCGAAGACGACGGTACCGCCGAGGGAGAAGACCGGCAAACAGGATGCCCAGTAGGTCATACTGGGGCAGATAATTTCGTCACCATGACCGATACCCAAGCCGAACATCGCAGCGTGCAGGGCTGCCGTTCCGCTGGAATGACCCAGGGCGTACTTCGTGCCCAGCCAGGCGGCAAACTCCTTCTCAAACTCCTTAGTGACATCCCTGGCCGACATCTTGCCGGCTCTGAGAACCTCCAGCACAGCGTCCTCGGTCTCCTTGGTGATGATTGGCCAGGTGAATATGTCACCAGGATCCAGTGTGACGACTGTGTCCTTTTTTCCCATCATAACAAGCTCCTATTCATTTCCCCCGATGGGCCTTGAAATCAGCTCTGCTGCGCGAGGGAGTAATCACGATCTTCCGGCTTAATATGTCCTCCCTTGCCCCAGCCTCCGGTTGCGGTGGACTCCTTTTTTAGGGGGACGAAAGAAACCTCGATATGATCGTCAGTAACCCGGCAATGATAAAATCCCAGCTTCGGATCGCCATCCTCCCAGCGGTCAGCAAACTGCGCCATAGCCGTGGCGGGTGATTTGTAAAAGCGCATTCCATCCACAATCTGCTCCGGGCGCTGACAATGTATATGTCCACTGAAGACGATCTCAACATGGGCCGCCTTATAGGTTTCGAAAATTCTCTGACGGTAAGGTTGGTTGATACCGAAATACCACGCCTGATAGCTCTCCTGTTTCGTGATGTCGAAATTGGGCTCATCGGGATCATCGATGAACAGAGCGTAGTGATTGGTCATGACATGGTGCCGTGCACGTGGTAGATGCTTGAGATCATCAAGCCATTGCCACATCTGCTCCTCCTCCGGGAGACCAGAGCCGGCTAAGGCGGCGTAGAATCCGCTGAAACGTACATTCCGGTGCACAAACGACCATGGGAATTCACCAAAGAATCGGCTGTACCTGCGCAATTGTTCGCTGGTTACATTCAGACCGATATCATCACGTTCCGGTTTGGGTCCCTGCTTATCCGTATGCTTATTCCCCGTGTCCATATTGCCCGGGATGGCATGATAGGGTATGCTCATGCTGTCCAATGATGCTTTCATCTCTTCAAATTCAAAATCGTGGATTGATCCATCTCTGGTAATATCGCCACCGATCACCATGAGTTCAGGTTGAAGCTGCATGATTTGTCGGCGCGCCGTTTGCCAATTCTCGTCGTACCTGGGATTATACCGGAAGGAACGTTTTGATCCTGGCTGGATATCGGAAACATGTACAAAATGCCAAGTGTCCATGGGTAGCTCCTAAATCAGAAGTAAGTGTCGTTAATCAGATTCAACAAGCGATTCATCTGAGTAGATCCGTGAGCATACCGGGTTCTGAATCCTCGATAGTATGATCAGCATACCCGGCACGTGTAAAGTCCTTTTTGTTATCTCCAATGCTTATAGCTGGGCGATGCTCTGCTCAAGATCCGCAATAATATCCTCTGCGCGTTCAATGCCAACAGACATGCGGATCATCCCGTCTGAAATTCCAGCGGCCAACCGCTGCTCCCTGGGTATAGAGGCATGGGTCATGGAAGCTGAGTGCTGAATCAGAGTTTCGACATTCCCTAGGGATACAGCCAATGTACACAGACGCAGCTGATCTACAAGTCGACGGCCCTTTTCGACTTCGCTTACATCGAAGGCCACCATGCCACCATAGCCTGACATCTGTTGTTGTGCCAGTGCATGTTGGGGATGGGAGGGCAAACCCGGGTATAATACCTGCTTGATTTTAGGATGTCCTTCGAGATATCGGGCAACAGCGAGAGCATTGGCGTTATGCCGTTCCATCCGAAGCGGTAGTGTACGGATACCCCTCAGTACCAGCCATGCGGTAAGGGGCGCGATGACTGCACCCAAAATTTTATTGGTATGCCACCGCATTTGACTGATGACTTCCTTGGTGCTGACGATTCCCCCGGCGATAAGATCTCCATGGCCACCCAGGTATTTGCTGGCACTATGAATCACTACATCCACACCATGATCAAGGGGGCGCTGATTGAAAGGAGTGGCGAACGTGTTGTCCATAACCACCTTCAATCCATTCGGATGTGCAAACTGCACTGCAGCAGGGATATCGATCAGCTCCAACGTTGGATTGGCCGGTGTTTCGAGGAGGAGGACGCGTGTTTTATCGGTCAATGCGCTATCCAGGTTCTCAGGATTGGTGGCATCCACCTGAGTTACGCTTATGCCGAAAGGATCCAGTATTTCAGTCAGTAGGGAATGTGTAGTGGCATAGAGACAGTTGGAGGCAATAATGTGGTCTCCGGGTGCCAGCAGCGTCATAAGGGTGACATTGATAGCAGCCATCCCTGAGGAGAGGGCCAGGGCAGCGGTACCGCCTTCCAGCTCGCACAGGGCCTGTTCCAGGGCAGCCTGCGTCGGATTGCCCTTCCTACCATACGAATACCCGGGTTGTATTCCCTCGGTAATCGCCGCCCCCTGCTCGACATCAGGCAGTGCAAAGACCGCTGACTGGTAAACCGGAACAGAGAGAGAGCCCTGGTTCCTCAAAGGATCTTCCCCGGCATGGACAGCAGTAGTATAAATTGGATCTTCAGCCATAAGCAAGCTCCGATGTCAGGTCGTATTTCAATGCTAGTTTCATGAATGTTGCCTTAGGTGACAGCCTTTAGACGCTCAACGGCCCGTTCAATATTTTCAGGCAGTGCGAAAGCGGATATTCGAATATATCCTTCACCAGAGGGGCCAAAACCTACCCCAGGTGTAACTACAATGTGGGCCTTGTCAAGCAGATACTCAAAGAAATCCCATGAATGCATTCCATCTGGTGTTTTCATCCAGATATAGGGGGCGTTCCTGCCCCCATAAGCCGTATAGCCGAGTTTCGTCAAAGCCTCTAGAAGTCGAGCGGCGTTATTCAGATAGATGTGAATGATCTCGTCGGTTTGCTCAAATCCAGCTGGACTAAAAACTGACGCGGCCCCAACCTGCGTTATATACGAGGCTCCATTGAACTTGGTGTTCTGTCGGCGCTCCCAGAAGGGATTGACCTTCACCATTTCCCCAGACTTCGTACATGCATTGAGCTGATTGGGAATTACGATATAACCACACCTGATACCCGTAAATCCGGCACTCTTCGAAAAACTCCTGAATTCGATGGCAACATCCCTGGCACCTTCAATTTCGAATATGGAATGAGGGATATGCCCATCCACGATATAGGCCTCATATGCAGCGTCATAGAGAATTATTGAGGAGTTCTCATGGGCATAATCGATCCATTTTGAGAGATCATCCCTGGTTGCCACCGCACCGGTCGGATTATTGGGAAAGCACAAGTAAATGAGGTCTATTTTTAATACCGGTGGTACCGGCACAAAATTGCTCTCCGCTGTGCAGGGTAAGTAAACCACCCCGTCATATCGGCCATCGGGCATCATCGATCCTGTCCGGCCTGCCATTACATTGGTATCGACATACAGTGGAAAGACGGGATCAGGCACTGCGACCAAATTATCCGTACCGAAAATGCCCGCGATATTGCCAAGGTCACATT
This sequence comes from Fidelibacterota bacterium, assembly GCA_020354025.1. Taxonomy (GTDB): domain Bacteria; phylum Fidelibacterota; class Marinisomatia; order SCGC-AAA003-L08; family TS1B11. The sequence goes on from CP070638.1 coordinate 2,310,850, forward strand.
TTGAGCCATCACTGATGAAGATCTCATTCCTTTCAAAATTGATCCCACGAGAGGAGTAAGAATTTTCGATAATTGCGTCGATGAGAAAATCATAGCCCCTGGCGGGGCCATATCCTCTGAAAGTCTCCAGAGCTCCCATTTCCTCAATCGCTGTTTGCATCGCCATAACAATTGCTGGTGGCAGGGGCTGAGTAACATCGCCAAGACCAAGACTGATTATGTCAGCCTCAGAGTGTTGGGTGCGAAAGAGATGTACCTTTTCCCGCAATCTAGGAAATAGGTAATCGCCCGGCAGCTTTAAATAATTCTCGTTAATGTTTGCCATTATCTGCTCCTGGACTCTTCCGCTTTGCTAGCGACCTTGGCCATGGTTCGCGACTTGAAATCCAAGTCCAGTCAATCTCGCGGCCACACTTGGCGCAGGCGACTGCAACTGCACTCCCGTGTGTGTGAATTCCCGGCGAACAGGATATTGCCGGCGTAATTTGATGAAATGGGCTGCTCGCTCATCTGCCGTGAATGGTCCCATTTTTCGCATCCTGGTATCATCGAGCTCAATTGAGTACACCCTTTGAATTATCCGGTGGATAAGTTCCTGCTCATTCATAATCGATGGGTCGATCTCAATGAGCAGCTTTTCACCCTCTGATAGAAAATCACCCAGTACATTGCGTTCCCTAATCCCGAAATACCGGCACATGGCTTGATAAACCATCATTACAGCCCCTACCCTACCATCCACAGTAAATCCTGCGATGTGCGGGGTAGCGATATCCACCTTATCCATCAATGTCAGATCGATATTCGGCTCATTCTCCCACACATCCACAACTGCGCCAGCAAGGTGACCAGTCTGCAAAGATTCAGTCAAAGCCGCCGTATCAGCAACTGCCCCGCGAGCAGAATGTATGATAAAGACTCCGGATTTCAGCGAATCCAGGAAATGCCTGTCCACCAAGTGATAGGTTCGATCTATCCCATTCCGTGTCAGGGGAGTATGCAGGGTAATAAAATCACAATCGAACAACTCTGCTAATGACAGATAGCAGGCATCACCGGTCTCTCTTTGCAGCGGTGGATCATTCAGTAATACCTGCATCCCTATCGCCTCAGCCTTTTGCGCCACTTTACTACCGATGTGCCCAACTCCGATGATCCCTATCGACATTCCGGCCAGATCCAGATCATATTTTGCAGCGAGGTAGAACAAAGCAGCCATGACGTATTCAGCAACGGCATTAGCGTTGCCACCTGCTGCAGAGGCGAAACCGATATCACGAGCCTTCAGGTACTCCACTTCGATATGATCGGTTCCCGATGTTGGCGTGGCAACAAAGCGGACATGGGTATCATTCAGCAGATCAGCATTCACCGGAGTAACAGCCCGAACAACAACTGCATCAACATCACGCAGATCAGCTCGTGAGAATTTTTCAGCGGGAATGGTTTTAACTGTGCCTATACTGGAGAAGCATTCGCGTGCATAGGGAATATTTTGGTCAGCCAGAATTATCATAATTACTGAAACATTCAGTTACCTGTTCATCAGTTCCTGGGATTACTAATATCAATTCAGTGTACTTACCCGGTAATCCCAAATAGGCCATTTACCAGCAGTACTGCCTTGGTCGCGCCCCGGCTGCATATCGGCGACATGGGCGAAAGTCCAGGGTTTCATGACTAATCCTGTATTATAAACACTTGCAAATCACTGGAAAATATTGAACACCGGGACAGAAACTAAGAGAGGCCGGGGACAATTGCAAGGTTTTGCTGATGTCGATATGCTTGCCTCCTGCATGTGATCTTCAGCCATATTAAACTACCCGTTGGTTCATAGTTGATCGGAGTCAGTGCTCTTACAGCCTCGGGAATCCTGTTGACTCCCGGAAGTCTTCGTATCTACCTTTCTTCGAAATTGAATTGATGCCGGGTATCACGGCAGCCGATGAATGAGGCTGAAGGCTATCTAAAGACACAACACTCCCGGTAAATAATGCCAGTCCTGATTCCCACGAGATACTAATCCATCCATATAAATCAATATTGTTAGGGGAGGCTAAAATAAACAGAGCTAAGCAACCGCCAAATATTCTCTTTATCATGGACGACCAGCACCGATTCGACTACCTCGGATCAGCCGGTGCCGGTTTCATTAATACCCCCCACCTTGACCATCTGGCCGCCAAAGGGATCCGATTCACTCAGTGCTGCACAAATAGTCCCGTGTGCGCTCCGGCCCGGATAGGATTGGCCACGGGCATGCTGCCCAGCCGCATGGGCGCTATATCGAACCGCAGCTTTCTGCCGCAATCGGTATCAACATATTACCAACGCTTGCGTGATCATGGCTATCGTGTGGGCTGTGTCGGCAAGCTGGATCTCGCGAAGCCGGATCCCTATAATGGAAGGTTCGGTGACCGGCCCTGTGTGTTCGGATTCGGCTTCACGCATCCTGAGGAATGCGAAGGCAAAATGCACGCAGGCAGTTCGCCCACTCCCATTGGCCCATATACACACTACCTCAATGAGCGCGGGTTGCTGCAGGCCTTTCATGAAGATTATCAGATGCGTAAGGCAAAGGGTTGGGTGAAGGACGCTTCTCATGATTCAGTTCTACCAGCGGATGCTTTTGAAGACGCCTACATTGGCCGCCGGGCCGCCGAATGGATTGAGGAGATTCCGATGGATTTCCCATGGCATCTCTTTGTCAGCTTCGCTGGTCCCCATGATCCGTTTGATCCTCCTACCAAATACGCGGACCGCTATCGTGAGGCAAAGATGCCAGAGCCGATACGCGACTCCATGGATAAGAAGCCCGTAAGGATCAGGAATAGAGTGCGATCAATTGAAGGGGGAGAGATCGCGATCGCGCGGCGACAGTACTGCGCGGCCATCGAGTTAATCGATGATCAGGTAGGATTGATCCTGGAGGCCCTGGAACATAGCGGGATTCGGGACCATACCTACGTTATCTTTGCTAGCGACCACGGCGAGATGATCGGCGACCATGGGCTATTCAACAAGCATGTGGCTTATGAGCCCGCACTGAGGGTTCCCCTGATCATTTCCGGACCGGGCATCAGGGAAAATCACATGTCTGATGCACTGGTCGAATTGATCGATCTGAATCCTACTATTTGTGAGCTCGCCGGGCTGCCACTCCAGGAGAACATTGATGCATTGTCGATGGGGCCGATCCTACGGGATCAAAGAGAAGTACATCGAACAGAGACCATCGCTACCGAGGAAGGCTACCGGTGTCTTCGAACCGGGAAGTATAAATACATAGAAACAATAGGGGACCTGACTGAGCTGTACAACCTTGAGAGTGATCCCGATGAACTGAACAATATCGCCGATGACGAGCCTGAAGCCATCAATACCTTAGGCCGACGGATGAAAGAACGTCTGATTGAAGGTAAATGGCTCCGTTAGGACGGACGAGAATAGCTAATCCTCTGCAAAGTTCCTTAATCCTATAACCTATCGGGGGATGATTTAACAGCAGGTAATAACCGGTATCTCGCCTTTTCAAGCCGTAATCCCCAGCAAGTCCTTTACCAGGTGCACCGCCTTAGTCGCGTCCCGGCTGTAACCGTCCGCCCCGATCTCATCGGCGAACTCCTGATTCACCACCGCACCCCCAACAATGATCTTGTTTTTGAGGTCGGCTTCGCGGAGTATATCGACCGTTGTGCGTATGGATTCTCTGGTGGTAGTCAACAGCGCCGACATGCCAATGACCGCTTCCGGGTGTTCCCGGCCTTGCTCCAGAAAGGTCTCCGGAGAAACGTCGATACCCAGGTCGATCACGTCAAATCCGCCGCCCTCCAGGACCACCGCCACCAGATTCTTGCCAATGTCGTGCATATCACCTCTGACGGTTCCGATGACTATCACACCCAATTTCCGGGAATCTTCGCCCCGTAGGAGGGGGTCAATCAACTGCATGCCCGCCTTCACAGCCTGGGCGGACATCAGCAAGTCTGGCAGGAAGTATTCCCCATTGGAGAACTTGTCACCCACCACCTCCATACCGGCAATGAGTCCCTGCTGGAGTATCTTTCCTACCTCCAGATGTTTGGATAACGCGGTTTCAATCAGCTCAACCACACCCGGCTTTCCGGCCATATCGGGAGGATACTTCGATAGTGCATTACTGCGACCACGAACCACCGCGTCTTTAATCTGTTCGATCGGATTCATAGGATTAATCCTTACCTTTATCTTTGAACATTAATATTATGCCATGCTGGTGATCCAGCCTAGCCGTACTCAAGTCCAGCTTCGATCAGGGCCAAATAATTATTCAGCACTTTCTCGTCCAGCACCGGTGGGATTGGCGAGGCAGTCGGGCAGAGTATGAAACCCCCGCCTTCGGCGGCATCCGTTATAGCTTGCTTCACCGTCTCCCGGATATATTCCTCATCCTTTGTATAGAGATCGTCGAGCTGGATGTTGCCTTCAATGCTAATCCGGCCCTGCATTAGTTGCCTGGCTTCGTGCAGTTCCAGGTCCCCCATGGGCGGAGCTTCGACGGGATGAATGCAGCCGGCACCCATATCGATGAAATCCCCGATCACCTGTTTCAGGTTGCCGTGACAGTGGACGTGAACCAGACCTCCCGCTTCCAGAATGGGCGCCCACAGCCGCTCATCATAGCGGGTAGTGAAGGCCGTGAAATCGTCTACGGACATCCAGGGTGGAGTGGCCTGCTCCATGCCCAAGGTGGCGAATACCGGCCCCACCTTCGCCGATAGCAGCGCCTTGACCAGCAGCTCCGCCCGATGGTAGAACTCATCCAGCAGCCGGAAAATGGCTTCCCTTTCTGTCAGGCTCCAGATAGCCAGTGTCTCCAGGCCCAGCCAATGGGTGACGTGCCCGATTGGATCCATGCCGATACTAGCCATTAATACCCCGTTGGAACCCATTTTCGTCTGCAGCTCAAAGAATCTAGTTACGTCCGGCTCCCTGAATTGATAGGGAATGGACAGGAACCGCTCCACATCCTCCAGTGACTCGATCAGGTATTTCTTGGTCATGCCAGGTTTGCCCTCCCGGCTTACCCACTTTATAGTTTTCAGGGGACCCAGAGGTGCCTCGAAGGTCCTCGTCTCCTCGTCGAATCCCTCCTGCCCGCTCGGCTGCACTTCGATCCGAATTGCCGCATCGGAATGACAGGACAGCAGATTTTCCTCCGGTGGATGCCAGCGGTAGGCCCACTCGGTATTCTCAGCTACGGTATCAATCAAGAATCGGAAGCTCGGGTGCCGGGAAGGTGGCAATCCAGCTGTGTCATTCAGGGGATCAACCCCCCGGATAACTATCGGTACCCGGTCAGGCTGCCGACATCGTAGGGCGGTTATATAGCGTTCGTGTTTAGTCATAAGGATCTTTTAAGTCATCGAGCCACTGGTACCGCTCGGCTGTCCTATCAGCTACCCGTTCTCCAAAACCTTTTTCAGGAATTCCATGAAGTACACATAATTGTTATAGGGCACGTCGGGCGGGAGAGCGTGATCGGGTCGAGGAATATAGCCGCCGTCCTTCACCAGGGGCGGTACCTTTTTCAGCACTTCGGCCTCGATCTCCTTGCGCCCTTTCATAAGCTCCATTTTGTCCAGACCGCCCATCATCAGCAGGTCCCGGCCGTATTCGCGGCGCAGCTGCAGCACGTCCATCCCCGCCCGGACTTCCAGGGGCCACATCCCGTTCACGCCGCACTCAAGCCAGAGCGGAATCAGCAGAGAAATATCACCATCGGAATCCACGAAAATTAAATCCACCCCCTTGCTATGCAGGAAGTCGGTAATCCGCCGGTAGCGGGGTATCATAAAGCGACGGAATAGTTCCGGCGAGATGAGCGGGCCGTCGTTGTAGGCCATGTCTTCCCAAAAGCAGAACCAGTCGATTGTCGTCTCAGACAGTATTCTCTCCATCATCTGGATAATTAGGTCAGCCCGGTCATCCATCATCATCTCGACAAAATCGGGCTCCTCGTAGAACAGGCGACTGAGCCGCTCGAAACCCACCATCTGCCACAACGGTCCATAGAAGCCGCAGTCAAGTGATCCACGCAGGGAGACGACATAATCCCGCTGGTGGTGTCCTTTCAGATTCTTAATCCGCGCCAGTCGAGCGTCTATATTCCCTGTCAGGTGGTTGCGGTAATGGAGGTAATCCTCCCGGGTCTCAATCGGAAAGCGTAGTGAGAGCCGCCGCTCGCCGTCCTTCAGCTGGTCGCAGCGTGCTTTCTGGACAATTCCCTTCGAGCTGCGCACGACTAAGTATTCACCGTCATCTTCCAGCACTTTTTCTTCAAATGGCGGTTCGAAGCTGAGCCACATCCGAATATGCAGCTTGAGATCACAGTCGTGTACTCGCTCCTGATCCCGCTCGAAGCTGGGTCGGTCCTTGATTTCAGGATGCCCTTCTTCGGCCCATCGCTCGATAGTTTCAGCCCACCACCAGGGCACCCAGTAGGGAACCCGGTCAACAGGTTCAAAATGCAAGCACCTGAGGAACCTCTCCCGCGCGCTCATCTGTCCTGATCCCCTCATGAGTATGCGCCGCTGCTAATCCCCAGCCTTATATAGCGGTGGCCGGTTGCGGACCATTTCATAGCGCTGGTAAGCATGAGCTGGCAGGAAGGGATCGTTGGTCTCTTTGAGCCACACTTCCAGCTTTTCGTTCAGCTCATCCCTGAGCGACTGATATTCGGTGTTGTATATCAGGTTCCGCCGCTGGTAGGGATCATACTTGTTATCGATCAACAGCCAGTCCTCATCCCGGAACCTGGCAAAGGTATGCCTTTTTGTCCGGACACCCCGCCAGGCCCGCATGCCGGCGCGGTCCTGCACCACGGCGCAGGGATTGATGACCTCGATCAGCAGGGAATCAGGCTCCGGTTCAGCGGCTGTGCCCAGAATGAAGGCAGACAGGTCCTTCCCCTCCACCGTGGAGGGGACGTCGATATCCATCAGTCCCAGCATCGTGGGAAGGATGTCCGGAGTTCCCATCAGGAGGTCGGTCACCTCATCGGCCGCCACTTTCCCGGGATATCGCAGAATGAAAGGCACCTGGATCGTCTCTTCATAAGGCCACTGCTTGTGGAACAGGTACAGCGAAAACAGCTGCTCACCATGATCGGAAGTGAAAACCACGACGGTATTTTCAGCTAAGCCCAGCCGATCCAGTGCTTCCAGAAGGCGGCCCATATTCCAGTCAAGGGAGGTTACTGCGGCGTAGTAGGTGGCAATAATACTCCTGTCGGCAAGGAAGACATTCTCCCGCAGCTCAATTTTCTCGGGCGGGTATAGCTTAAGATACTTCTCAGGAGCGATGTAGGGATCGTGCGGTGGTCCCCAAGAAAGAAACAGACAGAATGGCGATCCCTCCCGGTGCTCTTCCAGGTAGCGGATAGCCAGATCGGTCTGTGTATCCGGCTCCCATCCCTTAATAGGAATTCTTTTATCGGTGTCGGTATAATAGAATGAATTGAAGTAATCATGGCTCATATTAACCGCAGCCCAGTAATCGAAACCGTGCCGCTTCGGGCCGGGTGGTACGAACTGGGACTCCCCGCTCAGATGCCCATTCAGGTGCCATTTGCCGATGTAACCGGTCTGATAGCCGGCTGATTTGAGCATGTCCCCGATGCACAGCTCAGTGTCCGGTAACGGGGGACCGTTGGTGATGATCCCATGGCTGAGCGGATATTTACCGGTCATAAGCGAAGCCCGAGTTGGGCAGCATACCGGGTAGGTGGAAATGGCGTTAGTAAACCGCAGACCCTCGCTCGCCAGCCGGTCCAGATTGGGAGTGATAACCTGCCCGTTACCCGCACAACCCATGGCCTGCCCACGCATCTGATCGGCGAATACGAACAGTAGATTGGGCTGCTTGTTAGCTGATCTTTCAGATGGCAATTATGACTCCTGTGATTTCACGTTATAATGATTTTTCATACCCGAGATACAATATCTCTGGGGCTGCGAGCTCGGACTTCTTCGTACGGCTCCTCTTCCACCTCGATGGATTCCGGTCGATCAACTCGCTCGTGTTTGTGCAGCTGGAGTATGGTCACGGAGTGCTTCGGGAAGTCGCAGAAGAAGCTTTGCCCGAAGTCGTTGGCCGGTTTTTCCGAGATCCAAATCCGATCCGGATCCTCGAATGTGTTTTCGTCCATGAAATGCTCGCCCTCTAATCGGATAATCAATCCCTGAGGGTCAGGCCGCCAGCCTACAATGCTTATCCGGCTATGGATGGTCTCGCTCCGGTGCCTGTTTACAACGGCCAGATACACTATCTCGCCATCGAAGCTCATGGTCGCCGAGGCGTCAAGGTAGGGAATGCGTTTCCTGGCCTGCGGACGGCCCTGCTCATACTCGGGTGCGGGGAATGACTCACACTCGATGGCTGACTCCAATAGAGTCTGCCCCTGATGATGCATATACATTTTAAAGACCAGGTACTGCGGATTGAAGAACAGCCCGAACCGGTTCACGCGGATCATGGCCAGGCAGTTCACCGTCATTGAAAAATTGGCCAGATTTACCACATCGCACTGCCGCCGGAAGGCGTGCAGCATGCCGGCGGTGTAGATCCCATCTCTCACCGCAAATTCAACATAGTGATCCGGTGCCCGATAGGCCCAACAGTTCCATTCGTCGAAGGCGACCGGGATTTCCGGGCCCTCGGGATTCGCAGTCCTAATTTCCTGGCCTGTCAGCTGGATCTGTTCTTCAACACCGTATGGTGACGAGACGATATAATCGTAGAACTCCAGGGCGAAATCCGGATCTTCCAGATCCTCTTTCTTCATATGGGGACGGTACTTTTTCGCATAGGAATGGAGCGAGAGGTAATCGATGTATCCCCGTGCAATCCTGAACAGCGCCTGATTCCAGCGCCGGTAAAACCAATTTCGCCCGCCAGCGGCCACCAGCTTAATGGCGGGATCGATCTTGCGCATAGCCTTGCCAATTGCTAGATGCCGCCGGGCGTAGGTTTCCTCGTCAACATGCCCCCCCTGCCAGTTACCAAAACTCTCATTCCCGATGCCCCACAGCTGAACATCATATGGTTCGGGACGGCCATTCGCAGCTCGTTTGGCACCGTATTCAGTATCAGTAGAACCGTTGCAGTATTCTACAAGGTGGGCTGCCTCTTCGGGCGTTCCATCCCCTGCGTTGACCGCCACATATGGTCTGGCGCCCGTAAGCCGACACAGCTCCATAAATTCATCAATACCCACATCGTTGGGCTCCCACTGCTCCCGGGCCTGCCACCCGTCGCCCCGCACACCACTGCGAGCATAGTTGGGCCTGGGCGGGCGCCGGTCCCGGTCCCCAATGCCGTCCTCCCAGTGATAATAGGAGACGAAATTCCCACCCGGCCACCGGATGTTTGGCGGTTTTATTTCGCCCAAGGCTTCGACAACATCACTCCGGTACCCCGAGAGATGATCATCCGGCATCAGCGAGGCAGTCCCGAGCCAGAGCTTTCCCGGTCCCCGGAAGGTTATTGTAAGGATTCCCTCGCGATCGGTTTGGGAGGGCTGCAAATCGAAGGTAAAGCGGCTCCAGTCGGTGCCTTTCGGGACAATCTCCCGACAGGCATAGATGCTGTTGGTTCCTTTCAAGGCCACCACGATCGGTGTGGTAATTTCCTCCTGCCTCAGGTTAAGCCGCAGCTGGTAGGTCCTGCGCTTCTCGAGGTACAGGCCGCCCTGCCCGATGCCGATCTCATGTTCGAGATGCTCCTCACTCTCGATTCTCTGAGATTGGTTGCCGCAGTAAAATACCGTATTGTCGTGCATGAAATGGGTGTTCTGTGTCCGCCCGATAGGGAACCATGGCCTTACCACTCCGTATTGATCACCCTCGCCGTCATCGGCTTCAAACTTGCGGCTTGTCAGCATTTCAGCCCATAGGCCGCCGTAAAAACAGTCAAAGGCCAACTCCAGGAAGTGTCCGTAGATGTCCGGATTGATAACACCTATACTTCTATCGGCTTGGACTTCTATTGCGGTTTCCATTGATACACCTATTGTGTCGAACTCAGCAGCACGCTTTCTAATCCTGGAATATGATCATCGCCTTGAGCACTCCATCAGCGTATCTGTCCACCAGGTCGAAAGCCGCTTTCGCCTGCTCGAAAGCGAAACGATGAGAGATCAGAACGTCGGTGTTGATTTTCTCGCTCTCCAACAAATCGAGGGCGGCCTGAGTACACCCACTCTGACGACGGGTTTTCTTAACGGTTAGCTCCTTCCATCGGAGTAGATCAAGATCAAAAGAAACGCGCTCCACCTTGAGGGATCCGACGATGATAAGTTGCCCACCCGGCTTAAGTAGCTGTACAGCTTGATCAACAGCCTCCTGGTCCCCGCAGCATTCAAAAACGACATCCAACTGCAGCGGCTGCATCGCGGTGATCTCAGATACAATGTCTATTTTATCGGGATTGCCCACCCAGTTAGCTCCCATGGACAGGGCAACATCCAGTCTATAGTCCAACTTGTCGGTCACATGAACTTCCGCTGCACCCTGGTCAAATGCTGACAGAAGCACATTCAAGCCTATCGGACCTACTCCGAGAATACCGACTTTTGCATTCTCCAGCGGGACAGACTGCTTGACGGCATAGACGGCGATAGAAAGCGGTTCGGCATAGGCGATCTGCTCAAGACTGGTCTGTCTCCGGGCTGGGAAGCAGCAGTCTTCAGGCATAACTATGTATTCTGAAAGGCAGCCATCCATGCTACCGGGACATCCCAGGAACAGAAGATCCCGACAGGTATTATAACGACCAATCAGGCACTGATCACACTTCCCACATGCAATCGTTGGATCCACTGTCACAAGATCACCGGGCTTTACTCGTGTGACTTTACCTCCAACCTGCTCAACAACCGCAGAACATTCATGCCCGATCGTGAACGGATACTGCACTACCTGACCCCCGATACGACCCTCCTTATAGTAGTGCATGTCAGTACCACACACTCCAACGGCGGCTACTTTGAGCAGGACGTCGGTGTCTTTCTCGATCTCGAGCTGGGGAGTCTCCCGCATTTCCATGCTACGGATGCCGGTGAGCATCATGGCTTTCATCATCTTTGCTTCATGGGGCATCAGTAGTCTTCCAACAGTCCGTCGATAGCCGCCAGCTCTTCGGTGGAAAGATCCCATTCGGCCGCGGGAGCCGTTTCCTCGATCTGGGACGACCGGCGGGCACCTACGATAGCCGAGGTGACCTCGGGCCGCCGCAGACACCAGCCAATGGCCAGCTGGGCGACGGTCCGGCCCTGCTTCTCGGCGATCAAACGCAGCTTCTCCACCAGCTCCAGGTTGGAGCTCAGCTGGGGCTCAAGGAACATCGGATCCCGGCGGCGATGATCATCTTCGGGCAGCTCCTGGAAACGTTCCCGGCTGAACTTGCCCGTCAACAGCCCCTTCTGCATCGGGCTGTAAACTACCACCCCGATCTCGTTTTCGGCGCAGAATTGAAGTAGCTCTTCCTCCACGCCCCGCCGGAGCATACTATAGGGCGGCTGCAGAGACGCCACAGGGTGTATCGCCTGTACCCTGTGCAGCTGGCTCACGCTGAAGTTGGATACGCCTGCGTAGCGAATTTTGCCAGCCTTGACCGCATCAACGATTGCCCCCCAGGCTTCCTCTATATCCTCATCCGGTCTTGGCTGGTGAATCTGGTACAGGTCAATGACATCTACCTGGAGCCTCTGCAGGCTGGCCTCGATCTCAGATAGAATCCGTTCCCGTTTTAAATTACCCCATACCTTGCCGTCCAATCCCCACTCACGGCCGCACTTCGTGGCGATCGGAGGTTTTTCGCTCAGGTTTTTCAAGGTCTTGCCGACAATCTCTTCTGACCGGCCAAGCCCGTACACTGCGGCGGTGTCGATCCAGTTGATGCCAAGATCCAGTGCCCGCAGGATGGCGGCCTCGGACTCCCGGTCTTCCTGTGGCCCCCAGCCAAACTGCCAGCCGCCGCCACCCATAGCCCAGGTGCCCAGGCCAATAACCGTCAGGTCTAAGTCTGTCCAACCCAATTTCCTTGTTTTCATAGCCTTACATCTCCCTGTTGCTTTGTCGCGGTAATTAATCCTTGAGCGTGGCCGTGCGCAGAATTACACGATTCTTTGTCCAGTGGTCGCGGTACCATGTGCAGAGCTCGAACGTATCGCCAAGCGTTTCCATCCGCTTCTCCAGTGCCTCTCTGAAATGTTGGCGGACATTGGCGTGCTCCTGACTGCTTGTCAGATTTTGCATTTGAGAGGGATCAGCCTGATTGTCAAACAGCAGCACGCTGCGGTCGGTGCGATAGACGGCATAGGTGTACCTGTCATCCCGCAGCGCACGCCACTCGTAGCCATCCCGCCAGGCGGCGGTGCAACCCATACCCTGCAGAAATGCAGCCTCCGGCTCGGGGCCCGTCTGTCCCAGAGCGCAATGGCTCAGATCCATGCCCTCCACCGTATCAGGGCTCGGCAGATCCATCAGACTCAGAACAGTGGGCATGATATCAGGGGTGTTAAGGCAGACCTCGGAAGTCAAACTTGCCGGGATATGCCCCGGCCAGCGCATTAGCAGCGGCACCCGGACCGCCTCCTCATAGAAGACGTTCTTGGCCCGCCGACCGTGTGCGCCGAACAGCTCGCCATGATCCGAGGTAAAAACGACAATTGTATTCTCCCGAAGCCCGGATTCATCTAACGCTTTCAGAAGGCGCCCAAGATTCCAGTCAAGGTTGGCGGTCATGGCATAGTAAATCCGCATCCATTCCCCCAGTTGGGCTCGGCCTTCGGGCTTCAATCGACCCCAGTCGTCGGCACGGGGGTCGTTCTCGGGCAGATAGTTGATCGGCAGTGGAAAATCCACCTCCCGGAAGTGCTCCAGACATTGAGCTGGCACGTTGCTAGCTTCCCACGGATCATGTGGCGTACCGTACGAAAGGATCAACGCGAAGGGCATATCGGGATCGCGATTTGCTTCCAGCCAGTGGATAGCTAGCTCAGTCTGCCCGTCCGGCTCATAGCCCGGGATGTAAATGCGCTCGGGGCTGTCAGTATGGTAATAGGTATCGAAATAGCGGTGGTGGAAGTTGTACGCTGCCCAGTAGCCGTCGAATCCCAACCTGTAAGGCCCGGCCGGGATATGGGAGTTCTTTGGATCGTGATGATTGCCCAATTGCGCGGCCCACAGGTGCCACTTGCCGATGTAGGCCGTCTGGTACCCACCACACTGCAGTACGTGTCCGAAGCACTTGTGGTTCGGACTCATGCGCAGCTCATTTATTACCATGCCGGTGCTGCTGGAGTACTTGCCGGTAAACAGGGAGGCCCGGTATGGTGCACAAAGCGGGTGACCAGAGATGGCATTACAGAAATTCACCCCCTCATCAGCTAACCGATCCATGTTCGGCGTATGAGCCCGTTCGTCGCCAGCGTATCCGCAGGACTGGTACCGGAGCTGGTCGGCGAAGATGAAGACCAAGTTGGGAGGGGAGATTTCAGATTTCTCGAGAGTCATTAACAGCCTGCTTGAACAATTCCAGAACAGTTACCGAGTGGGGCGGAAAACTATACTTAAAGGAGCCCCCCACACTCTGCAACTCTTCTTCCCTGACAGTGATGTTATCCGGGTTTTCGAAGCTGTTCTCAGTCATGTAATGTTGGCCGTCAAGCCGGATAGCCTTTCCCCCTGGTCTCGGTTCCCAATCATTGATATTTATCCCAGTTTCCACTATCTCGGTATCGTGCATATTAATAATCCCCAAGTATAGCTTGCTGCCATCATCACTCAGGGTTACCGAGGCGTCCAGGTAAGGGATATTCCCGATGGCCTGGGGGCGGTCCTGCTCGTATTCTGGGGCGGGGTATGTGTTGCACTCCACAGAGGACTCCAACAGAAGCGGTCCCTGGTGATTCAGGTACATGTCAAAGACCAGGTACTGCGGATTCAGGAAGATTCCCGCCGGGCTTACCCGAATCATGGGCAGGCAGTTGATCGTCATGGCGAAGTTCGCCAGCTTGAGCACTTCACACTGCCGACGGAAGGCGTGAATCACCCCTGCCGTATACAATCCGTCGCGTAGGGCAAAATCCACTTCGAGGCGGGGCGCCCGGTAAGCCCAGCAGTTCCACTCATCGAAAGCTACCGCGATCTTTGAGCCCTCCGGGTAGGCGGCTTGTATCTCCCTGCCGGTCAGCCCGATCTGCTCCTCGATACCGTAGGGTGATGATACAATATAGTAATAGAACTCCCGGGCAAAATCAGGATCCTGTAGATCCTCTTTTTTCATGTGACTGCGGTATTTCTTGGCATAGGAGTGCAGAGATAGGTAATCGACGTATTCACCGGCAATGCGGAACAAGGCCTGATTCCATTCGGGGTAGAACCAGTACCGTCCGCCAGAAGCTACCAGTTTAATGCTCGGATCAACAGCCCGCATGGCCTTGGCGAAGTCCCTGTGTCGTCGGGCGTAGGTCTCCTCGTCCACGTGCCCACCCTGCCAGTTACCGAACATCTCGTTGCCGATTCCCCATAGCTCTACGCCGTAGGACTCGGGAGACCCGTTTTCAGCCCTTATGGAGCCATACGTAGAATCAGCTGGACCGTTGCAGTATTCAACCAGACTGGCTGCCTCTTCTGGTGTACCGTTGCCTGAATTAACCGCAATATAGGGTCGGGCACGGGTCAACCGGCACAGCTCCATAAACTCATCGATCCCCACGTCGTTCGACTCCCAGGGCTTCCCACCTTCCCATTCTTCGCCTACCGCTCCCTGGTAGGCATAATTAGGCCGTGGCGGACGCCGGTCTCGGTCACCGAGGCCGTCCTTCCAGTTATAATAGGACACGAAATTACCCCCAGGCCAGCGGATGTTGGGTGGTACGATACGGCGGAAGGCTTCGATTGCGTCCCGCCGGTATCCTGATATATTATCCTCGGGCATAAGTGAAGCAGTCCCCAGCCAGAGAGTCCCGCTACCGGTGAAGGTGATGGAGAAGCTTCCTTCCCGGTCCGACTCCGATGGTGTCATCAGGAAGGAGACGCGGATCCAATCCGTTCCTTCAGGGGAAATCTCATGGCTGGCATAGGTCCCCCGCTCCCCATTTAAGGCCACAATAATGGGTGAGGAGATCCCTTCCTGCTTCAGGTTGAGGCGCACCTCGCAGGTCCGGCCTTGTTCGAGATGGAGGCCCCCCTGACCGACACCAACGGGGTAGTCCGCCGCTCTGCGAGCCACTATCTTCTGCGATTGGGAGCCGCAGTAAAAGGTCGTATTATCGTGTGCAAAGTGTATGCCTTCGCCGCGTCCTATGGGATACCAGGGCTTGACCACACCATACTGCTGCCCTTCACCATCATCGCCTTCGAATTTCCTCATGGCCAGCATCTCGGCCCATAGCCCGCCGTAAAAGCAGCGATAGGTGAGCTCTAAGAAATGACCGTATATATCCGGATTGATGGTTCCAATATGCTTTTTAGCGTTTACCACGATGCGGGCTTCCAAAACAACCTCCTATTGCACTGATAGAGTCATACGAATGCTCCTACTCTCAACGAGCTGGGGTTTCCTGGGCGCTCAAATACTTGCACCTTTGCCTATAGCAGCCGACAGATCAATGCCCCAACCCGGTCCATCAGGCACCTGTAGGCTGCCACCCCCAAGCAGGTCCCTGTAAGGAACCTGTGACTCATCAACTATAAAGGGGACCTCCAGTGATGCAATCAGCTCTGATACCGCCGCAGCATGCAGGGAGGCCAGAGTCGAGACAGGACCGGAGGGATTGTGCAAGGACACCTCTACTTCCTGATGCCGCTCCGCGCTCTGGCAGATATCCAGCAGCGGGCCCAGGCCCCCGACGTGTTTAACATCCGGCATCACGACATTGGCCCAGCCACAATCCAGCAAATTGTCGAAATCTTCACGACGGAAGTACGACTCTCCGGCGGCTATCGGTGTGGACGTCCGCCTGGTGATCTCCTCATATACATTACCATACTCGCAAGGCTCTTCGAGCCAACTGGGTGAGAGGCCATCCAACTCCGGCAACAGCTGCATGAAAACCTCACTATTGAAACGCCGGTGAAAATCGATCATCATGTTAAGGTCGGGGTACTCGCTGCGGATTCTGCGCAGAATTGCCAGACCTTCCCGGCTACACTCAAGTTGATCGCCATATGCCGTTACCCTTTCAAAAGGTGCACATTTTATTGCCTTCAAACCATGGTACTGCGTATCAGTGATCACCGATAGGTAGTCTTCCGCTGTCCTAGTGGTCAACGCACGGTTGATGGTCGCATATACCGGGACTTGTTCCTGCGCTAGCTCACTAGAAAGAAGCCGCCAGACGGGTACATCTTCTCTCTTTGCCAGCAGCTCATACAGCGCCTGGTTAATACCCGATACCGCTGTCGCCGTCAGGAAATCAGGGGCCGATGACAGTTCATCCTGCTCGAGATCCCGGATACTCTCGAGGGAGAGGGCGATTCCATTGACGAACCGCTTAAAAAGGTCCTTAATCTGCCGTACGCAGGCTCTGTCATCCCCACTGTGGGAGGCCTCCCCGATGCCCGCGTGAATCCCGTCCGAGACAAGGACAAACAGGTGGTCGCCTTTAAGCAACAGCCCCTCGCCGTGGCCATGGGCATCCGGTACCAGTCTGCATTCCAGGTGGAGGGCCATGGAGGCTGCTATTCAGTATGCGATCTGATTTCCGTCCCTACCAGCGAATATCCTTTGCCTCGGTCTTATCCGCGACCGCCCGGATTACTAAGGCCTCTGCTCTCCGTAGCCTCTGACTGCATGTCGTAACTTCTCACCCTCAATCCCCAGGATATCCTGCAACGCCAGGGCGGCGGCCTTGCGATGGTAGTAGTCCTCGTCGTTGATCATTATATCTCCCAGTACCGGAATAATGTGTGGATCGACTTCAAGCACGATCGGACCGACACCCCCTATAGCATGAATGGCATATTTTCGTGGCGGACCACCGTTTTCATCCCGGTAGTCGCTCGGGTCCTGCATAGCCTGCTTGATTGCCGGGATAGCGTCTTTGACCGCCTCGCCCATACCTGAGCTGATGCACCAGATAATGTAGCTGGACCACCAGCGCTTACGCTCGTCCGGGGACGAGGTGCCTTCGATAAGTGTCGGAATGGCGCCCAGCGACGCCTCGCCAGCGTTGCCAATATTAAAGGCGATCATCCGCCGGATTCCGAATGTCGGATCGGTCAAAGCCGTTTCTATCAAGGCGGGCAGGATTTCCCCACCACCAGCCACCATTTTATCAAGGGCGTGTGCGGCGTGATAACGCACGCGTGCATCCTCATCTTTCAGTGCCTGGATGTGCTGCTTTACAGCGATGGGTTCCTGGATGGCGTCACTGATGCATCCCAATGCCAGAGCGGCAGCGGTCCGTACTCGGGCATCTGCGTCATTCTGAATCATGTCGATGAGAGTAGGGACGGCATCAGCCGCAGGTGCACCAATATCAGCCAGGGCCAGGGTCGCATTCAGGCGAATTTCGCTGTCCTCCGAACCCAGGCCTCGCTCAAGCTCCGGCATCACCTCAACTGCGGCCGCACCCAGTTCGACAAGGGCCGCGGCGGCCTGGACTCGTATGTTGCCCTCAGCCCCTTCCAGCGCTCCTGCTACCAGCTGATCCACTGTCATCGCGCGAGCATCGGGGAGGTCTGACGGTGCCTCTTCCTTTGCGCTGGCAGTCGTCTCACAGCCACCAGCGGCCTCATATACCCGAGCTGTATTGCCGGATGGAGTGACAAACCGCCTACCACACGGACTGAAGGAGCTATTACACACCCGACCGAATCCGGTGAGTGAAGTCATCCGCTTCCAAGTGGATGTATCCCACAGGGAGGCCCGGCGGCTCTGGTCCTGTGGTGCCCGCTCTACCACCAGCAGGGTGGACCCATCAGGGCCGAAAGCGGCGGCTAGCACCTCCCAACCGAGGTCCAGTTCTGTAAGAATTGTTCCCAGCCGCGCGTCCCATATAATCACCGTTTTATCCCGTGAGCCGGAAGCTATCAGCGTCATCTCGGGATTATACACTGCAGTGGTAGCCCCCTGCCCGTGCCCGTGCAGATTGAGCAGGCGGGTACCATTGCGGGCGTCCCAGACTGCGACCTCGTGGGAGTAGGCGGCGGTAACTATACGACCTCCGTCAGGTCGGAAACCGATGTCCATGGTGTTAACCCTCAAGCCTGGATGTCCAAAAGGTGCCAACTGATACCACAGCTCCCCGGTCTCCGAGTCGTAAACCTCCGATCTCCCACTAAGTCCGATTGCCAGCAATGAACCGTCGTGGTTAAAGCCGGCACAGGTAACGGGGCCGTCGGGTTTTCCAAGAGGTGTGGAGCTAATTTCCGTCCCGGTTGCTACATCCCATACTTTTATGAAACAGTCGTCGGCATACGTTCTTATCCTTTTCCCGTCCTGGATGAAGACGGCTGCTCGTACAGGCCCAGCGTGCCCGGACAGAATAGCCAAAGCTTCCCCCGATCCTGAGTCCCACAGGCGGGCGGTGCTGTCTTGGGACAGGGTAAGGATTACTGATCCATTGGGATTGTAGGTCGCCAGCGTTATATCGTCAGCGTGCCCGGAAAGGGTGAGCACTTCCTGCGGCCGGGTCCAGGGATTGGCGGTGGTGGTCCGCTCTCCGCAGGAGGTATGACTCCATATCACCGCCAGTCCAAGCACCAGAATGCCCACGACCTTAAGTGTTTTGATATTGCGCCAATCGATTGTCATCGACATCCCTCCTACCTAGTATTAATACTATCCCGAATATTCAACACCATTGTCACACAGAACTTCTCCAATATAACTTTTATCGCACCGGGCATTAGCCAGTACCACCTGCAGATCGAACTGCTCAGGACTTTCCACCACACAATCTCTGACGAACTCGATTGATATATACCCTTCGAAGCCATGCTCTACCAGCGCCCGGGTCAAGACCGCATAGTCTATATCCGAATTATTCAGCAGCTCCATTTTACCGTTGTGGCGCCCCTGATAATGCACGTGTGGGACCTGTTCCGCCAAGGCCAAATAATCCCGCACGGCCTTTTCGGTAGAGCGAAAATCGAAAGGCTGGAAGCAGATCTTGAAGTTGCTGGAATTAATCTGCCGGAGCAGCTTCTGAGCGGCATCCAAACTGTCCAGCAGTGTTTTCTTATGTAGCTCACTAGTAACGAGCAGCCCGTTTTTCTCCGCGGTATCGATCATTCCGGCCAGGAATACGAGAGAGCGGTCATATTCAGTCTCTTCGAGCTGGTCCGTCCCTTTGATCCCAGCAAAAATTTTGATTATTTTCGCTCCCAAGATTTTTGCATATCGCGTGATTCTATCGAACAGCTCAAGTTCCTGCTGCCGCTCGGCTCCGGACAGGTGCAGCTTCGGGTAGAACCCAACGACCGGAAATGACAATTCCAGCGAATCACCGAGCTTGCGAAGCTCCCGGATCACAGTCTCACTCTCCCTTGAGACGTGGTATTGCCACACCTCAAGCATGCTGAAACCGGCTTCAGCGACCGGGTGCAACAGATCCCTTATCTGGAAGTAAGGGATCTTCTGCGCCGTCCAGCGGTGGGGATCCAGGGCAATTGAGTTTAGCAGCAGGTATATCATTATAATATATTTATGCCCTCTCCAGATATCCCAGAACCCACCGCAGCAGCTCGGGTAAATCGGTTGTATCCCGGGCTGTGATCAGGTTGCGGTCAGCCACTACCGGTCGATCAACCGGCTCAGCACCACAGTTTGCTAAATCCCATTTCATTTCCGCTGAGCCCGCGATTTTCCTCCCAGCCAGCACACCAGTCGAGATGAGCACACTGTGTCCTTCCGCAACACTCACCAGCAGCCGGCCGCTTTCAAGATGCCTGCGCACCAGATCCAGGAATGGTCGGTTCACCCGCATCTTATCTGCAGCCCAATCTCCGGGTACCAGCAGGGCATCAAAATCCCTTTCCAGCGCTTTTCCTGGCGATAGATCGCATTGGGCTTCCAACTGGCTGATCCGGCTGTGGCATACATCCCCCTTCTTCCCTCCGATAAGCTGCACTGCAGCACCCTCGGACTGGAACCGGTAATATGGGTACCATACCTGTTGCGCCTGATAACGCGGCTCAAGCAGAATTCCGATAGTTCTATCCTCCATGCGGTTTGACCGGGGGATTTTCGCCGCGGTTTCGCCACCGGCTTCAAACCAGGCGACAACCGCTTCCATGAACGGCGGCAGATCGCGTGGCTCCCGGGCGGTAATCAGGTTACCATCTATGACCGGGGCTCTATCTATATACACGGCGCCAGCATTGACCAGATCATCCTTCAATGTGTGATAGCAGGTTGCTCTTCGACCGTTGAGTACCTCCAGGGCTACCAAGAAACTCCCGGCGTGACAGATAGCGCTTAGCAGCTTCCCGGCCTCGACATGCTTTCGCGTCAGCTGGAGCATCCGTGAATCGGCCCGCAGTTTCATGGGGGCAAAACCGCCTGGACAGTGGATAAAATCGAACTCCTGCTCTAACGCGACTTCGATTGCCAGATCGCTCACCAGCGGCTCCCCGTGATAATCGTGATATATCTTAGGAGCCTCATCCCCGATAAAGAATACATCCATCCCAGCTTCTTTCAGCCGGAAATAAGGGTAATACGCCTCGTGGATCTGGAAATTATCTGCTACCAGTATGGCCGCCTTGCGACCAGCCAGTGGTTGCGGCAGCGGCTTAGCTTCAGCCGCTATAGCCGCCGATTTGTAGCCGCTATTCATGCTACGTCTTCAAGACTCCTGCTTTGCCCTTCAATTCCCCTATCACTTATGCTTGGAGACTGAGGATTTTTCAATATGCCGACAAATGAATCGAGAGTTGCCCCCGGCCTCACACTCTGGATAATATATCTATCTGCCGATAGAATCACTTGTCCAGCAGTGATCCCGATTCCTGATCGAGATAAACAAATGCACCAGGGTGCTTTTTTAGTATGGACGCCGGATATTGGGTGGAGATTTCCCGATCCTTGAAACAGTTTTTCACCGCTTCAGCCTTCCTGGCATGCGGGACTACAGCAATGATGGTTTCCGATTTCATGATCTGTCTCACCGACATTGAAATCGCCTGCGAAGGAACATCATCAACCGTCTTGAACCAGCCCTCACCGACCTGCTGTAGTCGGCATGCCTCGTCCAGATCGACGATTATGTAGGGTTCATCAGTCTCAAAATCAGCCGGGGGGTCGTTGAAAGCCAGATGCCCATTCTCCCCCACGCCGACAAAGGCAACGTCGATGGTCATGCCGGAGATAATCCCGCTTATCCGGCGTGCTTCAGCAGATGCATTGGGCGCATCGCCTTCCAGTAAATAGGCCTCAGCCGGGCGGACTATCCGGAGTAGTCGCTCCTTAAGGTACTTGCGGAAACTTGCGGGGTGCTCTTCGGAAATGCCGACATACTCATCAAGATGAAACATCGTGGTTCTGCTCCAATCAATGGACTTGTCCGCTGTGAGAACCTTTAAGAATTCGAATTGTGATGCACCGGTGGCGGCGATGAAATTCGCGTTACCATTCCTGACAATTGCCGACCGCAAAACCTCTGAGGCCTGCTGCGCCGCAGCTTCCGCCATTTCCATAGTCGTGCTGTAAACCTTTATCTCCATCAAACTACTCCTTGTTATGGTTTTTCACCTTCATTATTGCTGAAAAATGTCCACCACACTGTTCAGGTTGTCACCTCGATAATTTTGACATTTCTCAAATCCATTGTGCCTAAACCCAGGTCCTGAGCATAGCTCAATGTCTCCGCCACCATCCCACTACTGAAAGTGTCATCGTGCTCGTCAAGTAGATCAGCGCAGTACGAATCTGTGGCCACTATATCTCCGGATATAATCAGCCGATTCAAGTCTTTGACAACCGATCCCTCTTTGAGGCTGGGACCCCGCACTGTCATTATCTTCCGGGCGTCAACTATACTCAACTCCGGACGCAAGGCATCGGCGAATTCGGCGACCGTCTTGAGAAAGAAATCCTCCCCAGCATCACCATTCTCCCGGAGCTGCTGATGCGCATTCACACGTTGAGGCTGATGAACTGCCCCGAAGAAATTCTTCAGGGCGCAGGTCATGAACGCCTCTCCATGCCGCTTTAGCATGGGCTGATTGATAATAACCGGTGCGTTTAGCAGGCGACGATTAATTTTAATTTCCGGATTCATTTTCCAGTGATCGGAATGGACCGGATCATACTCCTTCTCATCCTTCGGATGGGTACAGATGACCTCTACGTTGACCTCCCTGCCGATCTCAAAGACGTTATTGACTTTGAACACATACTCATGGTCGTTGTATCGATTGAGTACGTAGGCGTCGGAAGAGTCACAGACTGTAACATCACCGCAGCCGTACCTACGTATCGCCCGGGCAATCGACATCAAGAAGTGCGGATCGGAGCCGGTCGGGAAAGCCCGATGCGAGCCGTAGTTGGGTTTGATAAAGACAGTTCCCCTGGAATGCACCAGATCGTTCAAGCCTCCTAACGCTTCGAGGCCTTTCTCCAGCATCCTTCCGGCGTCAGTTCCCTCTACGACAATCAATAAAGGCCTGCCATCATCGGCAAACAGATTCCCCTGACCTATCCTCGGTTTCATCCTGGTATTTCCACTAGATTGCCCATTTGCTGGCACTACTGCGGCCATCCCCAACCAGGAAAACATCTGCAGAAAGTCCTTCCTTGTAACCATCGTCTCGCCACCTCAGTCCGGCTCCAGCACCTGAAGATAGATCATCTGATCACATCCAGCTCGGGATCCGCTCCAATCGGGGTCCGGAGCTTGCGGTAGAATCTCTCCGTATCCCGGGAGGGATATTTCCCTGTGAGTAAGGAGACTATGACCAGCAAGATGAATCCAGCCCCGATGTAGGACAGCATCTGAACAGGGAGGCTGGCGCCCAGCATTTCCAGGGTGATCCAGACCGTCACGCTCCCGATGATGCTGGCCCAGGCTCCGGATACGTTGGCTCGCTTCCAGACCAGCCCAGCCCAGAAAGCAAATCCGGTGAAGGCGTTCAGTTTCCAGAATAGTTCCAAGCCCGCGACAACGCCCGGTAGTAGGAAGGCAATAATAATCCCCAGCAGCACTACACCGACAGAAACGAAGCGGCTGATCAGCAGAAACTTCTCTTCCGTTAGCTCCCGGGTTATGATGTTGCGATAAATATTGCGGATGAATAGCGCCGTTCCAGTGACCATCAACACGTCGCAGGAGGACATTACTGCCGCCAGGATCGCCGCCACCATCAGCCCCATCAGTCCGACCGGTAGCAGGGCCCGAATCATTTCGCCAAAGGCCAGATCTGGATGGGAAAGTCCTGGGAACAGGTAGATGGCGCCCACGCCTATGAATGCCCAGGCTACTGTACAGACCCGCTTCAGCACCGTTCCTACTAGGCTGCCGGTCCGGCCATCCATTTCAGTCTTGCACGAGCCGCCCGTTTGCATTACCTGCGGCTGGGTGAACATACCCACCAGTCCGTTCAGCGTGATGGTAAATATAAAAAGGACGGATATATCTCCCGGCGAAACCAGACTGAAAGCGTGCGTGAGTCCCCTTACTTGCTCCAGCTGGTAGTGCAACGAGGACATTCCCCCGACTTTGACAAGCATGAAGGGAATAAGCAGAAACGAAAGCACCAGGGTCAGCATGCCCTGGATGGCATCGGTCCAGACCGCCGCGACCAGGCCGCCGAGTACTCCGTAGAAGACGAACAGCGCTGCAACCGCCAGAATCGCCCAGTTGGCTGGTAGCTGATGTAGTGATATGGCATCGATAACAAAGCCGGTGCCTTTCAGCATCAGGCCGATATTTACTGCCACGGTGATAGTGCCGATCACCGCGTAGCAGATTCCGAGGGACTTGGAGTAGCGTTCCTTGAAGAAATCGGCGGTGGTCATCATTCTCAACCGCCGCACGATGGGGAGCTTCAACCAGTAGAACGGGGAGATGAACAGATACAGCCATTGGTACCAGATGCCCGACAGGCCGACCTGGTAGATTTTGCTCGTTACGGCCACAACCTGGTCGGTGTTGGTCCCAGCTCCGAAAAACATCATCGACATCATGAACTTCTTAAACCGCTGCCCTCCCAGGAAGAAATCATTCTGGGTTTTAACCTTCCTGCGAGCAATGTAACCGACCAGCGCAATAAACAGGAAGTAGAGGATGATGACTGTGGTATCGACAATATGCATCTACTGGAAACCTGAGAACTAAGCTCCAATGTTCTTAATGAGATACGTCCCTACGATCACCAGCATCATCAGGAGCAGAAAAATAATGAAGCCGAAAAAATCCACCCGGTAGCGTTTGAAGAAATTCTTCCAGTCCAAGTGCAACAGATCGACCAGGATCAAGTCGCTGTACTGGACTGCTCTTTTTTTCGCTCCCCTGGACATCATGTTTTATTTCCTATTTGTATTCATTTTACCTCAAACCGGCTTGTACCGCGCGGGCTTCCTATCAACTCATCCAGTTTACACCGGCTTCACGACTCCACTTGGTGGTGGTCTTCTTCAGCCGGGTCCAGAACTCGATAGAGCTTCTCCCAGTGATGTCGCCGATGCCGAACCGCGACTGATTCCAGCCGCCGAAGGAAAACGGCTCCCGTGGTACGGGTACGCCGATATTGACACCGATCATACCAGCGCCAGCCCGCTGGCTAAAATAGCGTGCCATGCCACCGCTGCCAGTATAGATCGCCGCTGCATTACCGTAGGGCGAACGGTTTTCCAGAGCTAGGGCTTCGTCGATATCCTTTACACGCACAATAACCAGTACCGGCCCAAAGACCTCTTCTCGGGCGATTTTCATCTCCGGCCGCACTTCGTCAATAATTGTCGGGCTGAGGTAGTAGCCGTTCTCACGGCCAGTGACGATTTCCTTTCGACCGTCAAGCAATGGCTCTGCCCCTTCCTCGATGGCTTCGGTAATGCAGTCAACTATCCGCTCCTTGGCCTGCTGTGAGATAATCGCGCCCAAATCCTCTCCGGTGACGATACTGCCGGCTTCCTCGCAGATGCGTTTGATGATATGGTCAACATCTCCCACAGCCACCAGGACAGCGGCTGCCATACAGCGCTGTCCGGCGCAGCCGGTGAAGGAGGCTACTACATTCTCGGCGGTCAATACCTCGTCAGCGTCGGGAAGTACTACCAAGTGATTCTTAGCCCCTCCCATGCAGAGGGCTCGCTTCAGGTTCGACGTTGCCCGTTTATAAACAGCCCGGGCCACCCGCGTCGAGCCCACAAAAGAAAGGGCTTGTATGTCCGGATGGTCGCAGATTGCTTCCACCACCGTCCTGTCACCATTTACGACATTGAATACACCTGGAGGCAGACCACTCTGTGCGAGCAGCTCCGCTATCCTTCCGGCACCTAGCGGCACCTGCTCCGATGGTTTCAGCACCATGGTATTCCCCAAGGCCAGCATGATAGGAATGGTCCAGTTTGGGACCATAATCGGAAAGTTGAAGGGTGTGATCGAAGCCACAACGCCCAAGGGATACCTTTCCTCCCGGCACTCAACCCCGGGACTCACCTCCAGAACCCAGCCTCCAATCAGCTGCGGGAGGGAGCAAGCGAATTCCGCCACCTCGGCGCTTTTCTCCACCTCGGCAATCGCTTCGTCCATGGTCTTGCCGTTCTCCTCCTGTACCAGGCAGGCAAGCTGCTCCTTGTTCTGCTCTAGAAGAGTCTTGTAGCAATAAAAGACTTGTACCCGTTCCTTGATCGTCTGTCCAGACCATCCGGGAAAGGCACGTCGGGCAACAGTTACCGCCTGATCCAGATCATGAGGCGTCGACAGTGGTACGTAGGAAATGACTTCCCCGTCGAGAGGACAGTAGACCTCCAGCGAACCGTTCCCACCGGCTTTGAACCGTCCATCGATATAGTTCTGCACTTCAGGATATCTCATATACTCAATCCAACCTTACTGGCAGACCGGATTCGTTCCTTCGAGATCTTAGCCAACGACAGCATCGCCTGCGCATAGCGCCTGCCCAGCTCCCGCGCCGCCTGGGCACTGAAATGCAGGCCATCTTCGCCGGGTCCCAGACCGCTAGCGTCTACATAGGCGGTGCTCGTAACAACCGTTGGCAGACTCTCCAGCGCTGCGTTCACCAGATGCAGCCACTTCCTTTCGATCCGATCCGTCAGGAAATCGCCCAGTCCACCGACAACCACCACCAGACCAGGACAGCCCAGATCCTGGCGCAGGTTGCTGATCATCCGGTACAGGCGGGTACCATAGGTACGGGCAGTCTCTTCGTGAATCGAATCGGTCTCTCCGTGATGCCACAGTATCCCGGCCAGCTCACCCGATTGGCAGGCTAGTTCAGCGCGTGCGATCGCCGTCTTATAGAGCTCGACGCCTTTCTGCCACTTTTCCAGCGGTGAGCCACCCACAGAGCAGGGGATGAGGCCAATAATCGCTTCAGGATCCTGCTTGGCCATGACTCTGGCAAAAGCCATCGCGGGGCCGGTACCGCATCTCCCGGGTTTATCGAAATGCACAGGCTCTCTTGCGGGCCGCCAGCGCAGCTGAGCATCGAGCATGAAAATGCGGGGATGCGTCCTACGATCGATGGCCTGCACCTTGCCACGGCCAGACATATTGGACTGCCCCATCAGCAGGTACAACGACAATCGCTTCGATCCGGTTGCACCCGTTATCGCCACGGCCGTTTCATTCCCGATATGCGCTTTAAACCAACAGCCCTCTTTGTCATGACAGGAGTCAATCCATAACCCAGGTACGCACGTGGTGGATCACAGCACCTCACAGGTCGGTGAAGTCACCTCTCCCAAACGCTTCAGTTTAGGCTGGGGCAGCCCCGCATACAGCTTTTCGAAGCGTTGGTTGATCTCGGCGTTCGCCATTTCAAACAAACTACGCCCCTGCGCGTTGCACTCCACCAGGAAGGGACCCAGGTTCTCCACCTCAAGCACCCACATAGCCTGGGCCAGTCCCAGCTCCTCTTTCCAATGGACGTCCTTCACGCTACGGATACCACGCCCATAGAGGGCGCCCAGGCCGTAGCCCACCGTCGTCAGGTAGACCGCGCCGTATTTGCGAAACGTACTCTGATAGATTTCCTTCTGCATCCCTCCCTTGCCAATGATGACGCGCACGTCATACCGCTCAAACAGCAGCGGGATATACTTATCGAACCGGAAGCTGGCTGTAGCCGACACTGCCGGGATGTGATATTCTCCGGGGCGTAGCTCGTTGACGGCGGGGGAACAGTGAAAGGTCACGTTGCTCAAGGACCGGATATCGACCGGGGGCTGCAGGTTCAAGTCGAATAGCTGGCTATATAATCCCTCACGGCCAGTGAACAGCACTCCGTCGAGAAAAACGACGTCGCCGATTTCCAGAGACCGTATATCATCTTCTGTGAGCGGTGCCCTCAGCCGCACCTCGCGCAGTTTTAAATCTTCCAGGTTATTCATGATCCTAAGTTCTCACGCTGGCTGGAAGCTGATTGACTCCCGCCGATAGAAGGGCGTGAACCAGCAGGGGTTCCCCCGGTATTCGATGGAATTGTCCGCCCCAATACGCGCTGTCGCCCGCCGGTGGGCAAAACAGAAATGTTGGATAGCAATCGGCATCCCGCCCGTATGAGTGTAAGCGATCTCGATGTGAACGTCCAATATAGCTCCATCCCCGGGAAGTCCCATAACTCCGAAACCGGTGGAATTACCCAACTCCAGCAGCTCCTCTTCCAAGGTCGCGATGTCCGGATCGGGATTGCGGTCTCCCACTATGCGCAGACAGGCGGCTTCCTTAGCCAGGCGCACACATACATCCTTCGTCCCGCCGATTCCTACTCCCACCACCAGAGGCTGGCAGGACATTCCCCGTCGGAAAAATTCACTGATACTGTCCAGTAAAAAGCGCTTTAATCCCGCCACGCCGTCGGCCGGGAACAGCATGCGGTAATCACCGCCGAACAATCCCCCCTTGTGGACCACTGTCAGCTCTAACCAGTTCACACCCGGTTCAAAAGAATAGTCTACGGTCGGGGCGTGCACACCCACATTGTTGTTCTGATCCTTGCGTGACAGTGGATGGACACGGTTAGGCCGGATAGGAATAGCTGCGGTGGCTTCGGCGGTTGCCCGGCGCACAGCCTCTTCCAGCCCTACCATGCCGCCCTCAACGACCGCCTCGTTGCCTACCTTGGCATAGAAGCGCGGCAGCCCGGTGTCGGCGCACATCGGACGCTGCTCCGCCACCGCAACCTGGTAGTTCTCCATTATCTGTTCCAATACATACCTGGAGAGAGAATGGGTCTCACGCTGACAGAGCTGCCCTACCGCCAGTCTAGCATCCTCCGGGATGCAAATGGCGGCCCGGCGGTTTAATTCCACAGCGGTCTGGTACAGGGCACTCCCAGCTATCACTTCGGATTCTCCAATATTTCCCCGTGGAGTACCACTGTTCCTTCGGAACAGACCCTTTGAATCACTTCTGCAGTATCGATCTTTTCGAGATCACAGTGTTGTGACCACCCTTCAAGGCATAGAAGTAAAGACCACTGGATACCGGTCTTCCGGCCCTGTCTCTCCCATCCCAGACGATAGAATAATCCCCTGCCAGCATATTCCCGGTCACCAACGTCCTGACGAGCTGCCCGGATACATCATAAACCAGAAGCTGAACCAGACCCGGATAAGCGACCGAATAATTAATAATAGTGGAGGGATTAAAGGGATTAGGATAGTTCTGATATAAACTGAATTTTTCCGGGGCCGGCGAGTTTCCTGCGGGAGGGTCGCTGATGCCCACGGGGCTGTCCCAGCCGATGAGCTCCAAGGTCACCGATCTCTGTTCCTCACCCACGGATACTTCGATCGTAAGGGTCGAATCGTCCGGCGATACCAGATTGAACTCCGCTGGTACATCGGCCGTCTTCCGGGGATGCATTACGGCCAGAATCAGAGTCTTCTCTACGTTCTCAGCCGGATAGACTTTCAACAACTGGGTACTGTTGTCATCGGCGGTAGCGGCGGGCAGCAGAAACTGGACATCCATGACCACATCCCCCTGAGTGATCAGGAACTTACCCGCCTCAACCTTGCTCACGCTGCCATCGGTGTGCAGCAGCCATTCGAATTTGGAAGGGCGCTCCGCTTCCAGCTCGTCCAGTATTATGATTACATCCGGCTTCAGGAAGACAAAATGCCGCTGGAACCTGGTCAGGCCAGCTTCGGGTCGATAAATATTCTCGGCATCACCGATGAGATAATCTAGTGTAGAGTCGGACTCAGCCCGGATAATCCGACTGGTGGCCCCGGCATCGAAAACGGCATCCCTGTCAAACCAGTTAGAGCCGACTTCCGGAGTCCACTCACCCAGTTGCCCGTAACCGTTTACTATAACTGTATTGTGATAATGGGTGTGTTTGGGAGTGGACCGACCGTCATCCCGCACCAGCCATTTTCCATAGGCATAGATATTGAAGTGGTTCACATCCGGGTGTCCGTGCCCGTTGACTAAATGATGGAAAGTGGACATACTGTCGTACAACGCTTGAATGGCATGTCCATGAAATGGCCCGCACTTGAAACCGATCATGACTGCATCATCCCGGTTCCATGAGCTTCGTGAGGTAATCCAGTCAGTGTCCTCAAAGTGCTTGAAGGTCGGTAGACTGTCCGGTGGAACAGTCGGGATTGTCTCATCATACCACAGCAGATTAGCCCAGCCCATGCGATCGGTGACTCCGATATCCCGGCCAAACATATCCATAGCCAGCCACTGAAAGTGCGGATTTCGGTATTCGCTGGCCAGGTTTAACAACTGATAGGTCGGACCGTGGCTGACGTAGGTGTAGTTACGGGTATCCCCATAGCGCATAACGCAGTTGTCGGCGGTAAAATCGGGCAGTGTGCAGTAGAGGATGAAATAGCCCATGTTTTCAAGCCATTCGCTCTGTTTATAAAAATTGATGCCCAGGACTTCCTTGGCCATCTTGTTGAAATGCATCTGGAACTCGGTCATCAGACCGAAATACTGATGTCCCTCGGTTGAGCTTCCATCATCCCCGGAGATTTTATAGGCCGTATCAAATATATTGTATGCCTGCCTGATCCAGTCTTCAGCGCTATCAACGTCACCGTATAGGGCAAAACCGGCGGCCCCCAGGCCGGTGTATTCTACCTGACAGTGGTTCGAGAGGTACCGTTCCTTATGTGTCGGACCGCCCGTCATGGCGTTGGCGAAATACGCCAGTCCATCCCGGATGGTCGTCTGTTGGCTGGGAGTAAGGTCATGATACAACCAGTCATACCCCAGTGAGATCCCCATCAGACAATGGGCCGCACCTAAGCTGTGGTTGCCATCCCACGTATTGTATCCACACACCTTGGTCATCCAGCTCGCTGCTTTGTCCAGGTACTTGGAATCTTCGGTCAGCAAATATGCCATTGCCAGCCAGGGAACTGCGTCGCCGTCCCACCGCGTGTCATCCTCGCTCGTGGGATTCTCCCTGGGAGATAGGCTGAGATAGCTGTCTGCCTTTCCCTGGATGCCACTCCAGATGAACTGGTGGGTGGATGAGATTTTTACCTTCAAGATTTCAATCCGGGCCGAATCCAGCAGCATACGAGGATGGACCGTCGCCAGAGAATCCAGCCGTGCTGGCCGGGACCACCCACGATTGATCACATAATCCCAAGATAGAGTATCTTGTTGAGCACAACTTGATGTCGCTATCCCCGACAGTAACAGGAGCGCGATCATTCTCAGACCGATCCGTTTCATGTTGTAGCCTTCTGTTGGTTTTTTCGCGCGGACA
Organism: Fidelibacterota bacterium; assembly: GCA_020354025.1. Classification (GTDB taxonomy): domain Bacteria; phylum Fidelibacterota; class Marinisomatia; order SCGC-AAA003-L08; family TS1B11. The sequence goes on from CP070638.1 coordinate 2,341,770, forward strand.
GAATGGATAGCCGACCTTAAAAACGGCTTGGTAAAAGTGGCCATTAGATCGGAGGGAACCATTACCTGTACATCCACCTGCTCACCATGTATTCATAAGACCCAAGCAGGACCCGATTTCGTCGGTACATCCTGATTTTTCGTATCATCTGAGCCTCGAACCGTCAATTTCCGTAAACGTTTACGGAGACTAAGTTACCTCGAAATCCGTTCAATTGAAACCTAGATATTTATCCCTCCCACTGACGAGAGCATCGATTTTGCGATCGGCTACACTTCGTGCAAGCATCCAGAAGCCGCAGTCGGGATGCACCCACTTCACCCGGCCGCTCCCCAGAACGCTTTCAGCTTTATCAATACGAGCAGCTACCTCGTCCGGGGTCTCAACATGATTCACCTTGATGTCTATTACTCCAATGCCGATTCCAATGTTGGGATCTACTCCCCTGAGCGCTTCCAAATCCTCATCGGGCCGGTGCGCCATTTCCAGCACCAAGTGGTTACAATGCAGGCTATTCAAGAAGTCCACCAGCTTCCCCCACCTCCCGGACTGGATCGTCTGCCCGCCATAATTGCCGAAACACAGATGCACCGCCCGTTCACACCGGATTTTATCCAGGATCAGGTTGATCGCCTTGGCTGCCAGCATCGAATCACCCGGCTGGCCAACAATAAATGCCTCATCGACCTGGATACAGGCACAGGGTAGATCGATCACTTGCTTGGCCAGGACTTCCGCAATAGCCAGGGTCAGGGCTTCTAAATCATCATAGTGCCGGTCAAGGAGCGTTCTGGCCAGCATATAAGGGCTGGTAAGAGTGAACTTGAACCGCTCACCAGCTACCGATCCAGCCCGCTCGCAGTCAGCCAACAGGTTCAAGCTCCCTTCACCGACCGGACTCTCGACCACACCCGCCGGCTGGCGGCGATAAGTCAGCGCCTCTTGCTTCCGAAATTCCAGCCAGTCACTTCGGCCAACGGCGGTCCTGATCCCCGACATTGAGCAGATGAAATGGTCGATCATCCCGTTCGTATCCGGATGATTAATATCAAATCGGTAGAGCTCGCCGTCGGTTGGCAGATCGATCCCCGCCTGCCGTTGGGAGTCGATCACTACCCTGGTGGCATCAACCAGTGCCTGTTCGCTCGGTTGAGCCCGAAGCCAGTCCGGAACAGGATAGGACCCGACGGTGGTCGTCAGGACGGGTAGGTCGCGATTCTCAGTGGCTTTTCCACTACGGCTGTAAGTGCTTTCAGGCATAATTCTAGAGGCTCTCCTTATTGGCTACAAACGACTGGTCAGAAATTCTTTCGGTGCTAAGATCACGGGGGCAACCCTGATGGTGCTGATCGCCCCTTTGAACCAGCTAACCCGGTTCTGGCGCATACCGATTGAAGTCTGTCCTCCGGTGAGAGGAATGAACTCGAAGGCACATGACAGCTCCGGGCTACCGTCGACGAAGTTGGTCAGCTGTGACCCATCGCAGGTAAGAGCCGCATGGTACCATTGACCGAGAGGATGCTCAAAACCCTTGTTCATCATAGTCTTGTCCCTACCACCGACTGACAGGTAGGTGTCGAGATACCAGGAGTTGTTATCAACCACACGGGTTTCAAATAACATCCTATCGTCGTGGCATTCACCCATATGCAGGAACCGCTGCTCATGATGTCCAGCAGGGTAGGGACAGAACAGCACCTCAACCGTAAACTGTTCCAGCCCGGCCAGCGGATTGATCCCCAGCAATATACCATCATGCCGGCCATCGAACTCCAGGGCCATGCCAGATGGACTTTCTACCTCCCCGGGACTACCAAGAGTCTCGCATTCTCCACTATAAATACCTTCGGTACTCCCTCCCTGCCAGTAAAAGATGGTTTCCTGCAAGTTCCGCCTCCCTCCAGCTATTCTCTATCCTATACGGCCGCTCCGGCCACTGCAAGCAATACCTCCGGATCAATCCGTTGCCTGTAATCGGGATTGACGTAGCTGAAGGTAATCCGGCTGCCGGCGTCGGTCACGAAGACTGCTGGTACCGGCAGGATGTGATGCATCTGCCCAGATGCAACTTCGATATCCAGTCCCTGCCGCTTGTAGCTGGACACAAGCTGCTCATCCAGCCTGAATGCTATACCGAAGGCGCTGGCCGCTTCTACTTGACTGTCTGATAGCAGCATATACTCAATTCCCAACTTCTCGGCGGTATGCCGCAGCCTTTCAGGCTGATCCGGACTGATGGCAATTAAACGATAGCCTAAACGACGAAAGTCTCCCTGAATGTTCTGCAGCTGTCCCAGCTGCTTGAGGCAGGGTGGTCACCACCCACCTCGATAGAATATCAGCACTACTGGGCTCCGACAAGCTATAGCCTGAAGGTCAAACGTTTCCCCGTCAATAGCGATCAATGACACCGACGGTACCGCGCTCCCAATCAACAGCGGGCAAATTTCTTCCGCGTTCTCAGGCACAGCCCCGGTCGCGAGGGCTCTCACCGATTGTCTCTCCTGATCCAGGTTAAGTCCTTTTGCCAAAGTAACTTGGACCAGCGATCAATCAGGACCGGTGTTCTCATACAGCCGCATAACCGTCTCCAGCGAACGATAGGCATCCTCACCCGATATGGGCGGCTCACGGTTTTCCAGCACTGCCTCTACGAAACCGCGCATAAATCGCGTGCGTGGGCTGTCGGCCGGCTGCTCTTGGGGACGAGCTTCGAGCTCCAGGGCAGGAGTAACTGCAGTCCACCCGCCCGCCTGGCTGTCGGAAGTATTCTCGGTAGAATACAGCCACAACGGACCGGGATCGCCGATTACGATCTGCCCATGCTCGCCGTAGAATCGTACTCCTCTCAGCTCGTCAGGATAGCGGCCGCCCACCATCTTGGAACCTGCCAGAATGCTACCCAGAGCCCCATTGTTAAAACGTACCGTCCCAGCGAAGTAGTCCTCTACCTCAACATCAGTGAGAAATGTATCGTACTGCGAATAATATTTGATGGGGACCAGTCCGGAGATATAGTCGATGTAGTCGAAGAAATGGATGCAGTTCATCATTAATACGCCTCCGCCACTCCGCTGTTTCGACTTGCGCCAGCCGGATTGCCCACCCCGACCGGTAAATCCGGTCATCCAATAACTCTCCGGCTTCTCGGATATCCAATGGATCTCGACGGCAATTATCTTCCCGATAGCCCCGCCCTGGACCAGCTCCCGGGCTTTGATGATATTATAGTTATACCGATAGACATAGGGCACTGACAGCTTGACGTCATTCTCATGACAAGCCTGAACCAAGCGGTGGGCATCTTCAAGAGTATTCGCCAGTGGTTTCTCCATAACGATATGCTTGCCGGCTTCTGCTGCCTGAATACCCATGGAGGCGTGGAGATCATGTGGTGTGGAGAAACAGACCGCTTCCACCTCCTTGGCAGTAAGAATTTCATTGAAATCCAGCGTCACCCTGCAATCGGCCATTTCTGCCAGTGAAAGAGCGAGTTCCTCGTTGTGATCCATCACCATGACCACCCTGGTGTTGTCCAGGTTCTGGATCGCTCTCAGATTTGCCACAGATATCTCTCCGCAGCCGACCATTCCGAAATTCAGCATATTCTTCATCAGGATGTAGTTCCTCTAATCATGAATTAGCTGCTACCCAACCGGTCAGGAGGTCCAGTCTAGTGCAATGGTGACCAGAGCTTCTTTGCGCGACCACAGGCGCTGGTAAGCCTGCGGTGCCGCTTCAGCCGGAACCTTATCGCTGATCAGGGACTGGATCCTTATCCGGTTCTTGGCCAATAACGCCAGCGCTACACGCAGGTCGGCCTGTATGGTTTTCACCGGGAACATCTCATCTACCTTCGGTCGGCAGGCGTTATGAGCACCGATGATGGTTATCCCTTTACGGTGGACGGAGCGATAGAAATGCACTTCGCCCTCCCGGGGAAAAAATATTTGACGGGCTTCCATATTATATTAATTATCTGCTGTTTATGACAATTATGATATTGTATTAATTCTATTTCAGCACTATCATTTTTTTCATTTCAACAAAATTACCCGCTTGCATTTTGTAGAAATAGACACCACTGGGAAGCAAACTGGCATCAAGAATAATTGAATAAATACCAGGGGGATGGAATTCATCGACCAGACTTTTAACTTCCTGACCCTGTAAATCGTAGATCGTTATTGTCACAAATTCGGAATTCGTTATCGAATACAAGATTTTTGTTTCTGGATTGAACGGATTGGGATAGTTTTGAGATAAAAGGTAGCCAGTCGGCACCTCCGGCGATAGACGAATACCCGCCTGCACCCCACCACCCAGCGGATCCACATCTGCTGGCCCGCTAACATCATTTGACAGTACCTCAGCTACTGTTGAGTGATCCCAGAAATTATACTCGGCTTTCACAGTATCACCTGATAGATTAGTCAGGTCATAGGGTATATTTCCGTTAAGGGTATTACCCCCTACGCTGGGAGCAGCTACAGTACCAGGGCCGGAGAGTAAATTGTGTCGATGAACATCGAGAAGACCGCCGCCAAGGTCCATCATAACTTTATTATCTAAAAGATAAATCCCGGCTTTATTGCCCGTTATAATGTTGTTCTCGATACGAGCCAGGATACCATCCGTATATTGAGTTCGAATACCGTATTGCGAGCAGTTTTCAATGGTATTGTTGCGAACGATGATGCTTACCCAATCGCTCAAGCGCAGGCCGCTTTTAGTGTCGTGTGAGTAGTTATTCTCGAAGATGACGAAATTTGTATTCCCCCCGAATCTCGGCCCATTATTCCTGGGGCCTGCGAATTCACAATTGCGTACCACCAGTATGCCCGTACCGGTCATCCTGATAGGTTGATTGCCATCGTAGGAATAGCAGCCGGTGATGACGGCCTTGCCGGCAGGATTGTCAGTACCCCAGCTGTTGATCATTATCGTTTTATCATCAGAAGCCCCATAGCTGCAATCTCTGATAATACAGTCGAGACAGTAGTTTCCACCACCGTTTAACGTCATGGCATCTTCACAGATAATGTTAACCATCACGTTCTCGATGAGATTACGGTGACCGCCGCGGGTGTGCAGTCCATCAGGGAAGCGATCCCAGGTAAAGTTCCTGACTATGTTGTCATCCCCATGAATCCGCAGGGAAGGCCCACCTTCCTCCTGTGAGCACGCAGCACTTCCATTATAATAAAACGTGATATTTCTGTCTTCGCCGTCGATGATCAGATTATTGCCATAAAAATCCCTTCTGGGAGAAACGGACGAATCCCAATTCAGGTTGAGGGTATCATCGGTGAAACCGAAAAGAATCCGGCCGCCCCCGTTAGTCTCGATGGAATCCAGAGCTGAATCAAAGGCTGCCTGGGTGGGCTCGGCGAGAACATAATCCGGATAATTATATTCAGTATCAAAATCCCTTACGGTAATGTAATCTACTTTCCTCAAGGTATCTGAGCCGTCGGGACCGCTCACTATCAGGGTGATAGTGTATACGCCCGGCTGTAGATACTTATGGTTCGGTGCTAACTCGGTGCTGGTTGAATCATCACCGAATTCCCATAGAAAGCTGGTGATCTCCCCTGTTGACAAGCTGACAAACTCAGGTCTGTAGTACAGATCCCAACCAGAGGTTGGGACTGCAAAAAAATCAGCAACCGGAGCATCTGAAGCAGCCGTGATTGTCGGCAAGACACAGGCAAACACTATCACCCCAGATAAAAATTTGACTTTTTTAGACATTGCTACACCCTCGTTTTTGCGTTTCCTATCGCGATTTAGGCTCACGGTATGGTAGGTAGACCTAATTCGCATTATACAATATCGATCCATACCGGACTGGTCCAAGCCATACCAGGCCACACAAGCGGCTCTTGGGTGATGCGTGCATAGTACAGGCAGTCACCGCGCACCTCATCCTCCAGAGAGAATGATGCATCCATGGATTCAGGCTGCGGGAATTCGGACATGATGGTTACGAAGGCGCTGTCTTCACCGAATCGAAAGCGCAGAACCTCAGCCCGCAACAGGATATCCGTACACCAGACTTGCAGCTCGATGGATACATGGTCCCCTTTTTTTCTCTGCCCGACACCACCCATCGGAACCCCGGCTACTGAAAAATCGACCAGGATTCGTTCACCGGTGGTAGCATAGCAGCGTCTGTTACGCAGCGCGTCAAATATGGCCTCCCGCGTCAGTTCCTCAGCCCAGACTGCAGCAATCCCTCCGTGTCTTCGGCCTGCCTGTGAGCTGTGCTCGTCAGAGGAGCCGATAACACCGAGCCGGCGCTCCTTCATCCAGTAGCTTTGGGCATAGTAAGGCCCTGAGATGGAGACATTCGAACGCCGCTCCGGCCGGCGCATCCGGTTATGTTCATACGATAGTATATGCTGTGGATTCCAAAGCTCGCTCTGACCGTGGTGGGAGTATATCTCCATAACCGGCCGGAGCCCCTGATCATCGCAGGCATCCAGATCTATTGCTTCACTCAGGCTGCCATCCAGGGATATCCTCCTCCAGCCCAGACCGGTATGGTGCGGTATCAGAATGGCCCGAGAAGGATCCAGCATAGCTTGCAGATGACCTTCTTGTTGCGCATCGGCAAAGATGGCATTCCCACGCGTAGCGGCGCTGGCGGTAAAACTCTCCTCATCGCGGTGATAGAGATTATGGTGCCCGGTGAACTGTCCCGGATTGCGCTCGTCACCCAGCAGGGTTACGAACCGGCCAGGTTCGTAGGCTTCCCGGGCCCACTTTATTGTCTGTTGATAGCCCCCCTGCCCAAGCGACTGCCAGTGATCCGTAACTCCCGCAAAATCCAGCCCGCTGACCTCCCGGCCATAGGCGTAGGGCTCAGTTCCGTAGCCATCATGGGACAGCTTGGTATGGAGATGGATGTCACCCCAATAGGGACCCCGGCATCCCCTACCTACCCGCACGACGTTCGACAGCACATCGCGAAACCGGAACCGATATGCTCCCTCCTTCTCCAATCTTACCGGAACCTTGATACTGCCGATGAAGTCCAGATTTTCCACAATCGTTCTTCCGTCGGAGCATATCAGGCTTTCATTCTCGTATCTGGTCGTTGAGCGGTTATCAAAGCGATCCAATGAGACAATCCGCACAACGAACTCTTTACCGGGTTCGACACCGGAAGGCACAATAATCCGCAAGTGTTCCGCCGGACCGGCAGTGGTGGTAAGCAGCGGCTCGGCTCCCGGCGCCTGCCCCTTCACCCGCACCCAGACCGTGTCCGTCTCAGCCAGATCAGGTGCAAAAGTGTTGGCATACACAATCCGGATCAGCGTCCCGGACGGGATGCTCCCCCGGCCCAGGGTGGCGATGATGTGCCGCCCGTGCCGCACAATGCCCTCAGGAAAGGGCAGATGGCGTTTTTTTATCTCCAGATCGAATTCGGCGCCATCTGATTCCGCAGCGACTGAGATATAATGCTCTCCCTGTGGGTCTACATGCTGCAATTCCCGGGTATGACTGGGGCCCGAAATCACCATCCACGAATTGGCGTACTGTACCTCGATCCTATCGCCCACCGTCAGCGGTTCGGAGATCTGAATCAACAGCTCCACACTGCAGCGCTCACCAACAGGGAAGGACTTTGCCTCAATCTCAGCTGTCACCTGCATTCACCTGCTCCATTTCTCCCTCAGCGTAATTCAATCGCACCCCGTGCCGGATAAATTCCTCGCAGGCGTATCCCTGCCAACGAGGATCCAGACCGATGGATGCGTTATCCTCGTAAAATCCGGCGATGAAACCACCTCGTCCTTTCCATAGCCGGTCCAGCATCTCTCGCGCTCGAGACCGGATCCGGGCTTCATCACGCGTCTGCAGCGTGTCCCGAATATCTACCGGGCACCAGAAAGTGATCCTGCCATGCTTCTGGTAGGCTTCAAGCTGATCGATCCCATGCAGATCCGGCTGGTCGAGCTGCAAGACATCGATCCCGACTGCCATTAGGTCCGGCACGATCGCTCCCATCTGGCCGCAGGAGTGCATGAACACCTTCAAGCCCCGCTTATGAGCTAAATGACACAAGTCGCGAAAACGGGGCTGGAACTCCTCCCGCCATAGTTGCGGACTGATGAAAAGTTGATCCTGTGTTCCCCAATCCTCCCAGAACATAACACTGTCCACGCCAGCGTCAGCATAGCGGACTATCATCTTCTCCAGTAGCGTATCAATTCGATCATGCAGTCGCTGTACCTTTTCCAATTCCCCCAGCAGATCAACCAGGTAATTCTCCAGTTTTCTTAGTTTACGGGCTATACCAAAGGCAAATCCGGGCAGCTCTCCAATGAGCCATCTATCAGGATACTGCGATCTGACCTCTTCGACCCGGGTGTAGCTCCCCGACTCCGAGTAATCCGGAAACTCGTATTTATCAGCCCTGCTTAGCTCGTCCAGTACACCCCTGACCACCTGCCCTTTTGAAGTCGCATCCACCCGGCCCCAGGTGTTGCCCCACTCATCGATGCGTTCCCATTGACCGTTACCAACTATCTTCCAGTCCGTTGCCCGGGAGCTGGCAAGGTAGCGACTGGATACTATGTCGGAATCCGCGAAGGACCGAGCCACCCTCTCAGGGCATCTAAAATCCAGGGTTGACTGTACTATTTCCCGTGAGGTCAAGATTCCGCCTCCACCGACGGCTGGACTTCCCCCTTTTGCACAACCACCGGCAACTCCGCTTTTTTCCCGGCGGTTAAATGGATAATCCCCAGCCAAACTGCCCCCGCCATGATCACTACGCCACCAAGCAGCTCTCTTTCAACGGGAAGCTGACCTAAAAAGATGTACGCCAAAGGCAGAACCAACAGTGGTTGGGCGATTACCACCAGGCTAGAGCGGGACAGGTCCCAGTGGCGATAGGAACGGTACATCAGGTGGAAACTGGCACACGGCCCCAGGAAGGCACCCAGCAGGAGCACCAACCAGTGTGAGAGCGATGCACTAAAATCCATCTGGCCGGATATCAGATTCCAGATCGCGATGACCAGGAATGCGATCACGACCCGGTAGAATACCATAATGCTGGGCTCGTTCCGGCTGACCGCGATCTTCGCGATAACCTGCTGTACGGCAGCCATGAAAGCGGCTGAAATGGCCAAAATCAGCCCGATCCCCACGATCTCCCACCTTCCGATCGCACTCACCACGCACCCCACGATCATAACTGCGATCGGGGGCAATTCCTTCAGAAGCAACCTCTCGCCCAGAATCAGGAAGCTCAGTATGATGATCAATACCGGGCGGAAGCGGCCAAGGAATGCGGTGAACGAGGGGTCCAATTTAGATAATGCGGTCCAGCCGAGCAGCATCCCCACGCCTGTCGCCAGACCTATAAACACCAGTGGTCTCGCAGAATGGGCTGGCAAGGCCAGCTGTTTCAAACTGCCGGTGAAAACAATAATCGCTAATGAATAAACACTCGCGGCCGCGGTCCACAAAAGCGCGAAGGTTGCTGGATTGAATCCCGCCAGCGCATACTTGGCGGTTACGAAATTGGTGGAGAGGAGCGAGGCCCCGGCCAGGGCAAAGAGAAATCCCCTGACCGGATCATACCCGTTCACACCACCCTGCGATTCCGTCACGCTAGCTCCGCTCCAGTGCCTGCTGAAGAGTCTCATCCAGCATGCGTTTTACCGCCGACAGTCGCCGGTTGCGGGTCGGCTTGTGGTTGAATACCCGGCACGAGGCCTCGAGCGGTACAGTGACCACCTCATCTACGAAATCGGTCACCGATGTCCGGAGGAACACTTCACCGGTCGGGTCCACTCCCATCACAGTACCAGCGTGATTGGATACCACGCCCGTCAATCCCTCAGTTGACGGACCGACGGCGTTGCACGCCATAACATATACATTATGGAAGTACGCCGTCGCCCGGAACATTTTCTCCCAGGAGTGCTGACGTTCTTCGATGATCTTACGGCGGAACTCGTCGGTCAGTAGCTCTGGCCATTGACCGGTACGAGCAGCGTGGGTGCTCAGGATCAGGTCCACTCCGTGGAGACCGTGAACGAAGGCGATTTCGGGGAAATTGCTGTCATAGCAGATTGTGATCCCAAACCGCACATCCCCAACATCGAATACCTCCACCCGCTCGCCAGCGGCAAAGTACTGGTATTCATCGCTGGACATATTGATTTTACGCTGCCGACCCAAGTAGACGCCCCGATCTACCACTATCACGCTGTTATACACCACATTATTCGCCAGCTCGGCCAATCCTACACAGATGCAAATCCCGTGCTCCTTCGACAGTTCGATAACTGCTTTACTTAGGGGGCCATCCGGAATCGGCTCTGCGTTCTCCACCATTTTCGGGTGGCCGCCGTGCCCGGTCAACATGCACTCCGGCAGCAGCAGCAGGCGGGCGCCTTCCCTATGGGCGGTCTCGCAGGCCTCCTTAACCAGGTCGAGATTGCGATCGGGATCAATTAGTACGGACCTGAGTGATGCGATGGTTACCTTGATATCCTTCATTTACGTTTCCTTTCCCGAACCACTTCGCCGCTGTCGATACCAGCCGGATTAAAAGTCCAGATATGCAATCTCACCTTCCGGGAAGGTCTCAAGGACTGTTAGCATCGCCCTGGCCGGAAATACGGTGGCGATATCCCGCAGGTAGAAGCCGGGCTGGAGGGAACCATCCGGTGGGAGGAGCCCTTCGAAGAATGCTCCTCTTAGGTTTGGATCTTCCACATCCTGATTGAACTGCGCCCGCTGCAGAAATCCCAGCGCTCTCTCAATGGCCACCACATACCTGTCCTCTCCCAGCCGCCGCCACAGATCACACCACATAATTACCGCACAACCCACGGCGGAAGTGGCAAAATCGAAGCTCAGATGCTGACGGGTTCTGGTGGTGGTATGGTAGTAATAGCCGCCATCGATATTGCTGTTATTGATGTACCAATCCCCCGCCCGGACCGCCGCCTGCAGGTACTTCTCCTCACCGAAAGCGTCGTAGGCCTGGAGCATGGGATACCCCCACCACCAAGCGTGCCGGGCATGGATGCTCCCCCGGCCGTCGAACACATCCGGGAAGCAGGGGGGATACCGCAGCCAATTACCGGGGGGATTTTCGTCCTTCAGCAGACGATCACAGACCTCCCGGAATATTCGTCGATAGGAAGACTCACCGAAAACCTGGTAGGCAATCCAGAAAATAGCGTCGTCGTTAGTGGGGCGCGATTTCTCAATCGGTGCCAATTCGTCCCTGAGGGCGGAGTAACCGTTATAAAATAGACCCTCGCCCTCAATGTACATATTCCGGGCTACCCAGTCCACTCCGAGGTGGAAACTGTTCAGCCACTTGTCATCACGGGTAGTCAGATACAGTTCGTAGAGGGCGGCGAATCCTTCCACCTGCGAGGCTGTATTTGCCTGCTCCGCCTTTCGGCCGTGAATGAAGCCGAAATACTTCTCATCCGTCACGTCCAGGACCTGGTCGCGGATCATGTACTCCCCGCCCAGCAGGGCATGCCGAAGGTATTTCTCATCACCGGTTTTAGCATAAGCCTTCAGCATAAGTCGAACGGCCTGACCGGTATGCCAGAATGGTCCGTAGAGCTTCCACTCGCGATTCCTGGTGTCGTACTCCCCGCGGATAACTCCGTAATGGGGCGAGTCGACATCCATCACCTGGGCGATATCGATGAGCCAATCAGATCCGTTCAAGGCCCGGCGCAGGAGCTCCTCCCGGGTGATCGACCGGCGGACGGGGTGTTCACTCTGAGCCGAAGCCCGGCTCTGGTCAACACTCAGTGAAGATTGCTGCATATCTGTAATTGTCCTTATTGATTGTCTGTTCTAGTACTTCCGGGACGCATGAGATCGACCTATAGAATTAGCTGCCCGGAACTGTAAACGCATCACTTTACCCATCAATGACGCCATCCCGAGTTTATTTTACTACTCAAGCTTGTATATCTTTGCCGCCGTGCCGCCCAGTATCTTCCACCTGATATCTTCGGACAGATTCAAGGCCCGTATGAGCTGGTCATAGTCATGCAGCACATCGTGGGTCTCGAAATAGGCCACATCACTGCCAAAAACGATCTTTTCCCAGGCATCCAGCCCATCAGGATCACGATAACGGGTGTAGCGGTTCCACCAAAGCATTTCCGCCAGGAATTCCGGCTTTTTCTTTTTAAGCGTTGAGCCGGTCAGATCGAAATACAGATTAGGATTCCAGCGGCAGCTCATGGCGGCCTCCTCGAACCAGGGATTCCCAAGATGTGCGCCATGGATCTGCCACTCGGGGAACAGACGAGCCAGCGTATCCAGGTAGATCGGCCGCATGTAGTTGCAGTCCAGGAAATACCCGCCAAGCAGATCCGCTCTGGTAGCCGCTTTCATGAAGCCTGCACTCTGTAAACGTTGCAGGATACCAAGGTGGAACAATCCCGGTAGCTGCAGTTCCTGGCATCGCTCGTATATAGGCCAGAAGTCCTTGTGATTGTAAGGGAGGGGCGGGGCGGTGAATTTGACCCCGGCAAAACCGTGGCCCTTGAAGCGGGCGATATCCTCAGACGTGTGCTTTTTCCAGTCAAACTTTGGAAGCCCCAGGATCAAGTCAGGGTATTTGGTGATGGCAGCCTTGAGCTGCTTGATCCCATCCTCAACCTCCGGCGAGATAAGGCAGACCTTGGAGATGCCCAGCGCGGCATACTCGTCTGCCAAAAGGTCAGGGTAGTCCGACACATCCTGGTAATGGTGGTGGGCGTCGATAATCATGTGCTTTCCCATCATTTATGCTCCTTCAGTTATAGTCCGGCCTCAGGCACCGGCTTAGATATTGCCTGCCTCGATTTCCTCAACCAACTGCATGGTTTTCAGAGCATCCTCAAAATCGGGCATAGGCTTTTCACCGGCAACAATAGAGTCTACAAAATGCTGGTTTTCTGCGCGCAGCCCGTAGTACTCGATAAACTCCTCCGAGCCAGCGAACCGCCGCGCGTCCAGGGTCTGCGGTGATTTGGCGTCGCCGTCGGAAAAAATAAGGGTAGTTTCATCTGGATTAACGTAAGCCGAGATGCTCTTGCCGTGGATTTCAAACGTATGCGACCGCGCACCGGCCGAATAGTTGGTCAACAGGGTGCCGATAACTCCGTTCTCGAATCGGATTAACGCCTGCCAACAGTTGTCGTGATCGGTGAAGGCGTGGGAGTTGGCGGCGATTATCTTGCGTGGCTCGCTACCAGCCAGCCAGCGCAGGGTATCCACGGCATGAATGCCGTTTGAAAGCAGCTTACGCCCCGGCAACCAATCATCCTTCAGCTCATGCTTGTAGAAGGTCGCGCTGACGGTGCAGATGCCCTTCTCGGCCACTTGGTTGCGGGCTTCAACCAGCACCGGAATGAACCGGCGGTTGAATCCCACCTGGGTGCTGCAGCCCGACTTTTTCGCTGCCACTACCATGGTCTTCATCTCATCCACCGACAGCGCCGGGGGCTTCTCGATGAACAGGTGCTTGCCAGCTGTCAGCACGTCACAGGCGATTTGAGTCAGCCCATACATCGGCCGCATGATAGCGTACACCGCATCGATATCCGCCTGCTCCAGCAGTTCCCGGTAGTCGGTGTACTGCCGGGGAATGGTATACTGCCTAGCCAGCTCCTGCATCCGGTCCAGGTGCTGGTTTTCACAGATCGCGACCAGTTCGACGCTTTCGATTCGGGACAGCGAAGAATAGTGCGCCCGGCGAGCGAAATTGCCGGTTCCGATAAATCCGATCTTCAACTTTTCCATAACCTTATGTCTTTCTCTTTCTCATCTGATGAAAGTTATCGGTCAGGCCGCATAAGGATCTGCGGCATCCCTGAGGCCGTCACCCACAAAGTTGAATGACAGAATCACCAGAATGATGAACAGTACCGGCAGCAACAGCCAGGGATGATGAGCCATATCCTGGACGTTCTGACACTCCTTCAGCAAAACCCCCCAACTCGTGATGGGCGGACGCAGGCCGAGCCCCAGGTAACTGAGTGCCGTTTCGCCCATGATCATATGCGGGATTCGTAGCGTCAGTACCACGATGATATGGCTCATAAAAGATGGCAGCAGGTGCTTGTAGATGATCCGCCACCGGCTGGCCCCAGCCAAATAGGCTGCCACGGCGAAATCCTCCTCGCGCAGGGCTAGGAACTTGCCCCGGATCGCCCGGGCTACCCCAACCCACCCCAACAGTGATAGTATAACTGTAATGGCAAAATACACTTTTAGGGGCGACCACGTCATGGGCAAGGCGGCACTCAATCCCATCCACAGCGGAATGGCAGGAAAAGCCCGCATCACTTCGATCAAGCGTTGAATCAGTAAGTCAGCAGTGCCGCCAAAATAGCCCGATATCCCGCCTAGTATGAGCCCGATAATGAAGCTCAGTATAATACCGATGAAACCAATGGACAGCGATATTCGTGAACCGGCGATTATCCGGGACAACATATCCCTTCCCATGCGGTCGGTACCCAGCAGAAAGAGCGTTCCACCCGGCTCGACACCCAGCAGATGGATATCGGATTCGAACAGTCCCCACATACGGTACTGGTCACCTCGACAGAATAGCCGGAGACGATAGGTCTTATCCTTTTCCTCGTAATACTTCTCCCGTAATGTTACCGGATCGATCTCGAATTTCAGCCCATACACGGCTGGCTGGACGTGCCACCGACCTTCATAATACAAGTGGATTTTTTGACTGGGGGCATACAAGTGACGTATATGCCGCACGTTGGGATTATATGGGGAAACGAACTCGGCGAATAATGCCAGCAGGTACATGACCCCCAGGACGTACAGTGCGACCACCGCCAGTTTGTGCTTACGGAATTTCCACCACATCAGCTGTCGGGGTGTGGCTACATAGTAGCTTTCCCCTTCAGGCAGATCGCTTTTTTCCCGCCTAAAACGTAACGATATCCCGAGACGTCTACTCATATTGAATCCTGGGATCAGACCAGGCCAGCAGGATATCGGACAGTAAGGTACTGATCACGGTCAGCGTGCATAGTAGCAGAATAAAGGCTCCGGCCAGATAAACATCCTGGCTTCTTAAGGCCCCTAGCAGCATCGGGCCGGTGGTCGGGAGACCAAGTACTACCGCCGTGATAGTAGCGCCGGAGATCATCTGCGGTAGCAGGATACTGAGGCCGCTGATCAGGGGATTCAGCGCCATCCGTACCGGATACTTCAGGAGCAGCTTCACCTCTGAAAGACCTTTGGCGCGCGCCGCCATTACATAAGGCTTGTTGAGCTCATCCAGCAGATTGCCCCTCATAACTCTGAGTCGTCCCGCAGTGGAAGTGGTTCCTACTACTATGACTGGAATCCATAAATGCTTCAGCAAATCTCCTACCTTGGCGACACTCCAGGGAGCGTTGGCGAACTCTGAGGAAAATAGCCCCACCAGGCTAACGTCGAAAACCACGTAGCCGATGAACAGCAGCAAAAGCGCCAGCAGGAAGTTCGGTAGTGCCAATCCGACGAAGGCGACGATCGTTATCAGGTAATCCGCCACGGAATATTTGTGGGTTGCCGAAAAAATGCCGACAGGGATCGCAAGCAGGTAGATCATGAACATGGCGGTAAAGGAAATGATGGCTGTCAGCAGGATCCGTTCGCCGATTACTTCTTCCACCGGCCTTTGCCACTCCCAGGAATAGCCGAAATCCCCGTGGAGAATATTCCAGACCCACTTCCCGTATTGGACATAGATCGGCTGATCCAGGCCGTATTCTTCCCGTAGGGCCTCGATCAGATCCACATTGATAAGTTCGTCCTGCGCCTGGAGCTGGGCTATTTTGGTGGTGAGGTAATCTCCCGGTGGGAGCTGGATAACGGCGAAGGAGATCATGGAGATGATGATCAGCGTCGGTATCATATAGAAGATGCGCCGGATGATGTAGTTGATCATCGCCTGCTTCCTACAATCCCTTCAAGCTGAGATCCCGAGACCGGTGGCAGGCCACCTGATGTCCGTTGGCAACCTGTTTCATGACCACCGGCTTAGTACTACAGATATCCGTAGCGTACCGGCAGCGGTGGTGGAAATAGCAGCCTGAGGGTGGATTAGCCGGATCAGCCACGTTCCCGCTCAGGGTGTAGGTTTCCGGCCGGTCACGCTCACTGATGCGCGGAACCGCCATCAGCAGGGCTTCGGTATAGGGGTGCCGGGGATGGCGGAAGATCTCTTCCGTATCCGCGAGCTCAACTAACTTGCCTACATACATTACCGCCACTCGGTTGGAGACGTATTCCACCACCGACAGATCGTGCGAGATCAGCAGATAGGTCAGTTCCAATTCCTGCTGTATGTCGCTCAGCAGGTTTAGAATCTGAGCCTGGATCGATACGTCCAGCGCGGATACCGGTTCATCGGCGATGATCAGATCAGGATTCAAAGCCAATGCCCGAGCGACACCGATCCTCTGCCGCTGGCCTCCCGAAAAAGCATGGGGGTAACGTCTCAGATACCGGCTATCCAGTCCCACCAGATCCATCAGCTCGACCACCCTGGCATCCAGATCAGCAATCTGTGTCTCCCGGTTCACCAGAATCGGTTCCCCGATTATTTCCCGGACGGTCATCCTGGGATTGAGCGAGGCGTAAGGATCCTGGAAGATCAGCTGAGCGTGACGCCTTAACGGGCGCAGCTCGGTGTCGCTCAATTCATTAATTCTCATCTGGCGATCATCCAACGTAAAGATTATTTCACCCGCGGTCGGCTTCAACGCCCTTAAGATCAGCTTGCCTACGGTGGACTTGCCGCAGCCGCTCTCGCCAACCAGACCCAGGGTCTCCCCTCTTCGAATATCGAACGAAACATCGTCCACAGCCCGGACTTGACCCTTCTCTCGACGCAACAAGCCCTTCTTGATTGGAAAATACTTCTTGAGGCGTCTGACGCTGAGCAATATCTGATTATCAGCACTCATGGTTATTCGCTCTGGGGATCACTCCACAGCATTCTGTTGAGGTCCCGCCGTACCGGTCATTTCCTGCTCCACAACGAAACAGGCTACTGCCCGTTCCGGCAGTACATTGGTAAGCTTCGGATTTTCCATGGTGCAGTCGTCCCGGCCGATTGGACAGCGGGGGTGGAAGGAACAACCCTTCATTCTCATGAAGGGATCGGGAACATTCCCCTTGATTGCACTCAGCCTCTCCTTGGATGCATCCCCCAGCTTGGGTACCGACTCGATCAGACCTACCGTGTAGGGATGCAGCGGCTCCGAGAAGACCTTGTCTGCAGGTCCCTGTTCCACGATCCGCCCATTGTACATGACAGCCACCTCGTCGGCGATCTCGGATATGACCGCCAGATCATGAGAGATAAAAATGATCGAAATATTCAAGGTTTCCTTCAGCCGCTTGAAAAGGCTCAGTATCTGCGCCTGGATAGTCACATCCAGGGCAGTAGTCGGCTCATCAGCGATTAGAAGTTGGGGCCGACAAACAATAGCCATAGCAATTACTGCCCGCTGGCGCAGACCGCCCGACAGCTCGAATGGGTACTGATCGATGCGCACCTCGGGCTTGGGAATACCGACTTCGCTCAGGATGTCCAGCACCCGCTCCCGGGCTTCCCTGCCGCTTAGCTTGTGATGCTGGACCAGTGCATCCCGAATCTGGTTCCCGATGGTATACAGCGGGCTGAGGGCTGCCATGGGCTCCTGGAGGATCAGCGCTATCTCCTTCCCGCGGATCTTCCGAATGGACTTGCCTTTACCGTCTAGTGTTACCAGATCTGTCGGTGCCGAATCGCCGTGAAAGATGATCTGTCCTGCGCATATTTTCCCCGGCGGGGGAACAATCCTCATGATGGCCTGCGAAAGCACACTCTTTCCGCAACCGCTCTCACCAACGATCCCCAGCGTATAGTGGTGGTAGATCTCCAGACTGACGTCCTGCACTGCTTCCACCGTGCCTTCATCCAGGAAGAAACTGACATCCAGATTCCTGATTTCCAGCAATGTTGACCGATCATTCACAAGTATCGCCTTCGGGATGTACGCACATGTCTCCTGCTCTCAGCTCAGGCGGCGGCCAGGTCCTCCAACACCGTGATAATATTATCGCGGATAGTTTCCCCAGTACCGGGCATAAACTTGGCCGAATTCGCCTCATAGCCGCCCTGGTTGTAGGCCTTCCGACCCGGAATGTAGCTGACATAGCCGTTGCTGGTCGTCAGCAGAAAGGTATGAGTGAAGGGCGACTGCTCTCTGATCTCGATCTGGAATTCTACGAAGTACTCACAGGGAATCCCTACCAGCGCGATATCGTTAAGGGTTATGGCTGTGATATCGAAATCATATGTGGTCCCCTGCCGGAATTCCTGGATGTCTTCATTCAGGTCCACCTTTTCAGGGACTAATTCCAGCTGCAGCTCTTTGCGTAGGATTTTCAGACCGTTGCCCTTCTGGGTCTTGATAAACGGCATTGTTTCCAGCACTTTATCGGCCAGAGCCCGGCCGAGCTCCTCCATGGCCTCAAATCCTTCGCAGTGCCGTCGAGGGTGGACATCCCCGCACGCGCCGCCAGTATACATCGCCGATCCGAACAGCTGTGCCTCGACCTCTCTGACCGCGACGCCAGGAAAATCGGCTGAAATCAATCCGGGTACGAATCCCACTGTCAGCGGGTGGCAGGAATAGTTAATAAGCGTTACCAGCGGGCGCTTGTCTAGCTTCCTGAAAGAGATGATACCCACCTGGTTGTCGACTGCCTGGTTCGGTTTCAGACCCGGATGATGCGGCAGGTACAGCACCTTACCGTCCTCCTGCAGGATGCGACGATTCAGCGACATCTCCAGCTCGTTCGAGCCGCTTCCTACAAGAAACTCACGGGTATCCTGGAGAGCTGAATAGACTGCCCCGGCCAGTTTCTGTTCGATTACCGTCCAATAGGGGTCATTCCTGACACCCTCCCGGCTGCGGTATGAAAAAGGCCCCGAATGCTGATGGGTTGCGTGCAGGATGACGTGCTCACGGGGAATTCCTGTATATTCGGTGATCATACCGGTTATATTGTTCACTGTCAATCTAGGTAGGTTGATCAGATCGGCGGAAACGATAACCGCGATCTGGTCACCCTCCTTGAGAACGACCGCCCGGCCATACAGCTCGTCATGCACCCCTTTGTGAAATTCCATTGGATCAGCGAAGAAACCGCCGTTGGAACAGGTCAGGATCGGCGGTGTAATATTTACCTTGGCATAACCGATTTCCACAGTAATCCTCCTGCTGTACTCTATCAGACTAACGGGTCCGACTGCATTATCACTTCCCGTGCCAGGCGGCTGACGCCGCCCCCTTTGGTCCCGAACCAACCGTTGCCGTCCCGGTCGAAGACAATAGCGTATACTCGGTTGTCCACCAGCAGACTGTTACCTCCCCCAACATGCCGACCTCCGGTAAAGTTGCTGGTGTAATTCCTGAAGGTAATGCCATCGAAAACGCTCACTCCGCCCTCGGCATCGTACTTCTCTGGATCAGGTGCACATCCAAACCACAGGTTGCCGCCCGGCCCTGTCTCGATGGCATAAACGAAATTCCCCGCCAGGCCGGCTTCTTTATCATAGACGGTAAAGGACTGGCCATCGAACCGGCAGGCACCTCCCGCCCGCAGTCCGAACCAGACGTTGCCTGCAGAATCCATATGGACGGCACCATCTCCGACCTCGTTGGACGGAAGACCGTTGGAAGTATTGTAAGCCTCCCAGTCACGGCCGTCATAACGACACAGACCTCCACCCTTCGTGCCAAACCAAGCATTACCTTCCCGGTCGAACACTATGGAATAAACCCGGTTGTCGCATAGTCCGCTATTGCCCCCACCGACGTATCGGCCTTGGGTGTAATCGCTGGTGAGATTCTCGAAGCGAGTACCGTCGAACCGGCTTACCCCACCCTGCCGGATATATACATCCGGTGGTGGCGCGCAGCCCAGCCATACCTCACCAGCCTTGCTGATAGCAACGGCATATACGTGATCACCCGCTAGGCCATCCTCCATTGTATAGCTCTGCCAGGTTTGCCCGTCATACCACGCGGCCCCCCCTCCCGCTGTAGCTACCCACAGTCGACCCTCACGATCAACCGCCATGTCCCAGACGTGCCCCTGGCCGAATCCGCAGGCCTCGGAGGTGAACTTCCGCCAAATACTGCCATCAAAACAGGTGAGGCCGTTCGGATTCTTACAGCCAAACCACAGCCGGCCTTCATGATCGACAGTCGCCGAGTAGACCAAGTTGCTCAGTAATCCGTTTTCCTCTTTATAGCCTTGCCACAGCGGCATCGATTCCAGCTCTCCGGCCGGCTCTGTCCCCTGATCTTTCACTGCGTCCTGTCTGCCCTGATACTCAAATCTCGGTTACTATATGCTGACTCACTATACCCTGCCAATTCGCCGGACAGGTTCCGTGAACAAGGGCACCTTCTGACTCTCATAATACTTCTGAAACAGTCCCTCATTCTGCATCAACTCAGTAATGGTACCCTTTTCAACTATTCTCCCCTTCTCGATTACGTAGATATAGTCAACGTCCCGCAGGGTAGCGAAATGGTGGGCGATGATCAGGGTGGTACGTCCCGTCTTTAGCCGGTTCAACGCCTGCTGCACATACTGCTCGGATTCGGTATCCAGAGCGCTGGTAGCCTCATCAAGTACGATGATCCGGGGATTTTTCAAGAACACCCGTGCCAAGGCAATTCGTTGCCGCTGCCCGCCGGAAAGCGTCCGGCCTCCCTCAGCAATCATAGCGTTTATCCCGTTATTCATCTTCTGCACGAACTCCAGGGCGAAAGCACTCTCAAGTGCTTCCAGAACTTCCTCGTCCGAAGCCCCCGGCTTTCCGAGGAGCACGTTATCGGCGACTGTCCCGGAAAATAGAATAGTCTCCTGCATGACAATCCCGATATTACGCCTTAGTGAGTCCAGGGACACGTCCCGAATGTCCACGCCATCTATCAGCACCTGCCCCTCGGTAGGATCGTAAAAGCGAGAGAGCAGGTCCATGATGGTGCTCTTGCCCGCACCCGAGGGACCGACGAAGGCCACTTGGGAACCCGGCTCAACAATGAATGAGATATCCTGTAATACACGGCCAAATCTCTTCCGCTCATAGCTGAAAGATACATTCTGGTAAGCGACCTGGCCGGTAACGCTCTCCAAGATTGTGATCGATCCCGAATCCCTCACAGATGGTTGGGTGTCGAAGAATTCCATAACCCGGTCCATTGATCCAATGCTGGCCCCGATTTCTGTCGCCATAGAAGCCGAGCGCCTCAATGGGAAAAACACGTGCCCCAGCACCAGAAGCAGCCCGGTAATATCACCTATAGTCATCTGGGCGCGGGAAATCAGATAGATTCCCAACCCGACGACTAGCAGCCTGGTTGCTTCCGGCAGTTGCTGCCCCACGGCGGCAAATAATGACTGCACCCGTGCCATGCGCAAGGTCTCAAAGAAGTGCGACTCCAGCCTTTCTTCCACCACGCTGCCAGCTATCTCCTCATGCGTGAACGATTGCAGTACCTTCATTCCCACAATCTTTTCTGAGACATCGCTGGTGATCTTCCCCATTTCTTCCTGCACCTGGCGGCTCCTGGTCCTCATTTGCGGGAGAAAAGACCTGATAAGCCCGCCGTACACCACACAGGCAGCCAGTACCGGCAGATAAACCAGCAGCGGGAAGGTGAGGATGAGATACCCGGTAGCGGCTGTCATAGTGATGATATCGAAAATGAGATTGATAATGACCGCGCTGAATAGCAGCTGGGCTACGGTGATATCGTTGGTGAGCCGCGAGATGACTTCACCGGTTTGATGCCGGGTATAGAAATCAGCGCTCAGGCGTTGCAGATGGCGGTAGAGTTCTCGCCGCATGCGCTTGATTACATTGCCGGAGATGTAGGCCGGCAGATAGACCCGGAAATAAGTAATGACCAGCAGTAGCAGCAGGAAGCAGGCGGCCGACAGGTAGACTATGAGCAGCTCCCTCCTGGTCAAATCCCCGAAATTGTTCAGCAGCCAGCGGCTAACCGCCACCAGGCCTAGACCGCCCAGTGCTTTCAATGCCGCCAGTAGGCAAGCTGTCAGCAACACCCATTTCAGGGGACGCATGAACGTCCACAGCCGGGGCAGCAGGGAAACAGTGGTGGGAGCACTCAGAGGATTGACCCCGTTCTTAGTGAGTGATATGCTATCGTAACGGCGGGCATACGACTAGTTCTTACGGGTAGGATCGATCCAGAACTGCTCGGGCAGGGTCAACTGCAAGCGGCGCCCCCGGACGTAAGAGTACAGGGATTTCTCCGGCACATTCATGAAGTAATTCTTCCTGGCCAGTAAGGCCGGCACCTCCCCTACCAACCCGATCGCCCAGATATTCTCGGCATAAAGTTCGTAAATCTGCACGTAATACATTATCTCGTCCTCCACGCCGCTCTTCTGTCGTTGCACCTCGAGCCAGTTCAGCCGCTTGAACTCCGGCGTCGGCTCCTCACCCTGCTGGCCGAGGGTGCTGTACCAGAGCCCGAATAGCGGGGCAACATAGTCCGACCTGGTCAGGGCTGATGGGGGGTTGAACGATCCCAGTGGCCGGGCCTGAATCATAATCTCCGATGACTGGGTTCGGCTGGTCAGCAGC
The DNA here is from genome assembly GCA_020354025.1 of Fidelibacterota bacterium. Taxonomy (GTDB): domain Bacteria; phylum Fidelibacterota; class Marinisomatia; order SCGC-AAA003-L08; family TS1B11. The sequence goes on from CP070638.1 coordinate 2,364,463, forward strand.
GAACCCTCAACGATCCTGACCTCGACTTTAATACCCACCGCCTTCCAGTACTCGCAGACTATCTGTAGCAGGTCCGCTTTGTTCAAATCCGAGGTCTCGATGAACATAAAGAACTGTTCGCCCTCAGGGCTGAGTCGAAAACCGTTCTTGTCCCGCTGGGTGAGTCCCAGTTCATCCAGCAGTCGATTGGCTGCCTCCGGGTCGTACTCGGCGTACGCCCGGGCAAACTCGGGGCGATAAAAGGGCGTCACTTCGGCTGCGGTGGCCTGTCGTGGAACGCCAATATACTTGTAGAACAGCAGATTGAGCTCTTCCCTGTTGATGGCCAGCGAGAGGGCGATGCGGAATCTCCGCTCCCGCAGCAGCGGGCCTACGACCGGGTGGGTGCAGGTATAGTCCAGATAGAGGGTGACATCGGAGCCCCGATCCTGGGGCCAGGTCATAAGGGTGTAGCCGTGCCGCTCCTCGTTTTCCTTAAGCAGGGGGTAGTCCTTGAAATCCAGTCGCCGCCACTGGAAATCGAAATCGCCGGCGATGGTCTTCATGGCCAGGACCTGCTCATTGGAAGTGATATGAACCATTATCGAGTCGATATAGGGCAGCTGTCGGCCGTCGGTGTCCACCGCCCAGTAGTAGGGATTACGGATAAATACATAGGTATTCGGAGAGCTCCGCTCTTTTGATAGAATCCACGGCCGCAGGGTCGGCAGGTCGGGATTGAAGTACCCGTCATACCACCGGTTCATTCTCTTGTAGAGCTCACTCCATTTCTTTACACCCACCTGGTCAAGCCGCTGCTCCAAATCTGCTGAGTCGGTATAACTGGTATGAAATTGCCTCAGATAGTGGCTGGGCGCATAGTAGAGCAAAATGGAAGGCATTCGCTGATAGAATCCTTTGTTGGTATCCGGGAATACCACCTGGAACGTGTGATCGTCGACAATCCTGAATTCACCGAATACATCTCCGATCCGCAGCTCATGGAGGGGAGTTGGGTTGATATCGCGGTTCATGGCATCATCTTCGTACCAGAAGCGTACGTCCTCGATCGAAAACGGCTGGCCGTCGGACCACTTCACACCCTTTCGCAGGTAAAATGTCCACACGCGCCCATCAGGGGAGACTTCATAATCCCGGCATAGGTGAGGAACGGTTCGGATACCGTCACGATCCCATCTCAGGAATGAAGGATTGACGATATGGTAAACCAGGTTGACATCCCGGCGGTTTATGACATCAAAATGCCACGTGCCGCCAAAAATCCCCGGTTGGTCAATGGGCTCGATGACTAGTGGTTCTTCAGGCAGACGTTCTCCAAGTGGAGGGAGTTCTCCAGCCGCGACCATCTTCCCAAGCATTGGGGACTCCTTCAACGCCCGTAACTGCTCGAGCTGCACTGGTTCTCTTTCTGCCCCCCGATCACCTCCAGAACAGGTAGCCATAATTAGCGCTATAGCCAGTAAGGCGGCTGATCGCAGAGTGCTGCTCCTCGGTTCGTCAGACAGCATTATCCGCTTCTCTCCAGCAGCTCCCTCAGCCGCTGTGTCGGGTTAAAAACTCGATTCTTGTCGTTGTAACGGACCCAGAAATAGGAGATAACGAAATCATCCTTTAAACTCTCAACGTATATGTCCCTGGATTCCCAGGCTCGCAGCGCCTGTTCGATCAAATTCTTCAGGTCGCTCCCCTGGCCTAGTTCTTCCATTTCCTCAGCCGTGAGAGCTTTCATCTCCTCCTCATCCGTGAAGTCCACAGAGGATATTGCCACTCCCATACGCTCCAGCACCTTGGTAAGCTCCACGGCATCTATCGTCAGCGCAGCATACTTAAGCCCCTTGTCGACAAATTCTATCCGGGCCAGCACTTGCTGATCATCGGTTTCATTTCGAGCCTGATCCAGGTCAGCGCGGCATTCCTCTAGCACTGAAGCGGGGTAAACTTCATGCACCTGTGTCATCGCGAAGGAGGAGCACGATGGATGGATACCCTCCTTTACCGCACTCTGCCAGCGACTCTGCAGCCGGTCATAGCACTTCCGAACCAGTTTCCCCGCCGTCCCGAAAGCCTTATCATAGAATTCGTCGATCAGGGCGTCCACATCCGCATTGACGTTCCAGAGCACCTTGGAGGCGATGTAGTAGTTCAGGCCGTTGATCGCGAAACCATCCCCAGCCTGGGTTTGATAAAGTCGAATCCCGATACTATGCAGATGTCGTAGCGACTCAGCGATCTTAGGGTAGATAATCCGCGGCAGATCAGGCCATGCCCCGTTGATGTAGTACTCGTATATGGCCATATTGCGGGCGATCTCCGACCAGCCCTTGGCGATGGCATAATGCTCACTCTGCTTCTCATCATTCCAATGCAGGTAACAGCTCCACATGCAATACTGCGGGATCACGAAATCACTGATGGTGATCTTCTCCGGAGGGTCTACGTACCAAGAATAGGCCATGTTGACCAGGTATTTGCCCGGATGGATCTCCTGCAGCTCCTCAGCTAGCGCATTGGTGAAAGTGAAAATGCGATCGGTGATCACCGGTTTATCGGGCCTTCTTTTCAACCGCTTGCCGGTATCAAGAGCTCGGCATTGTTCGCACTCACAGAATCCTCCACCGTCATTGGGAGTGACGTGTAGGGCGTCACATTCAGGATGTTCCTTAAAGTAATTCTTGAAGTAAGTGCCGAAGATCGGTATCAGGTCAGGATTGGTAGTGCACAGTTGCGCGCCGTGCTTGCCATCGAAGTTCTCAAAATCCCGATCACGCCGTCCTTCCACCAGTGCATAGTACTCAGGGTGCTTACCGCCATACCTGTCCGGGGGAACGATATTACCCCATTCGTGCCCGCCTTGGACATTCAGCCCACCCCACTTATTTCGTTTCTCCCAGAGCCTCATCTGCTCAAGGTGTTCCCCGCTCACGCCTAACAATCTCTGCTTGGTAATGCGATCATGTGGCCCCCATAACGGGCCTCCGGGACCACGCTCCCGCCACTTGAAATCGGGGGCATCGATCCGGTCAATAACCGGGATTTCCAAAGTCCTTGCTCGGGGGACGACCTCCCCCAGCTCTCCAGGCCAGAACCAGCGCACGCCACAATACTCCTCCAGAAAGGTGTAGACCGCGAATAGTAGTCCATCCTCATCGGCACCCAGGAAATGCAGGCGGTCGGTGTCTGTGCGCAGCATGAAACCCTCCTGCTCGAGCTCCAGGGTGCCTGTGTCGAATTCACGGTTAGTCCCTCCAACCAGCAGCAGGAAGGATTCAGCCCCTACTAGAGGGGTAACAATGGGTACCTCCACCCCAGTGATCTTCTTCAGATACCGCTGTAGCTCTTCGGCTGCGAGAGTCTCGGCTTCGGTCGCTCTGCCGGGGCGAACGATCAGGCTCCGTGATTCACCATCCGCGACCAGAACATACCTTTTCTGATTATCATCCATTGTCATCTCCAATGCCAACTATTTCAAGGTGAACTCCAGGAACTCCCCTGAGCAGGGATTGCCGTCCGCGACCAGAAGTTTGCCCGCCTTGGCCATATTGATAAACGCCCTCTGAGTGAACATGGGATAAAAGCTGATTTTCGGCCCCTTGTATCCAGAATCCCCATGTTGACAGATACCGCCGGCTGGATCGTGGAACTTCATAAGTGTCTTCATCGATTCCAGACTGGTAGAAAAGTCTCGCTCGGACACCAGCCTTTCCAGATTCGCATACCTCGTATCGCTGTTTCGATCTCCGAGCTCGCCTCGGCTCAATTCCTTTGCTCTCATATGGGGCGTCACTGTGTGGTTGGTGCAGAACATCACTTCTCCCTGACCCCAACGCACGTTCTGCTCGGTCGGGGAGCGTTCCACAATGGCCGAGTCCCCAGCCGCATCCACCAGCGCGAAATGGAAGCCCATCCGCAGTAGCGGATGGACTTCCAGAAACTCCACTGCCTCCTTGACGGTCGCACACTGATGCAGCAGCGGCCTCGGCAACAGGTTCCGGACCGTGCCCGACCGATCTACGGTGCTGAAATGGATCGATGTCTCACCTACTGCTAGACCTTTCTCATTCAAACCCGTCATGATAGAAATCCCGTCCAGATGGCCTATGGTGAGTACTGAGTAGACTCCCTCGGGACGGATTACCCTGACAACGACCGGATTGGCGTCGGGAGTGGTAGCGTCATGTGTCTTACCCACCAGGGGACCTTTATCGCTATCCGGAAAAATGATGTTCGTACAGCCGTCTTCTTCACCAAAGAGCAGAACACCCGGCCGGAATATATGCCCTAAGAAATCCTCTCGCTGGATGCCCGTGCCTGCGCAGATGCCGTTGATCTCTTCCCAAAGGTAAGGAAAATTGCTGCGGAACGTCTCACTCATCGCTTCGATGGCTACCTTGATCCTGCCAGTCTCATATCGGCTGCGCAACATCCTCATGCTGGCTTGAACCATTTCCTTGATCGGTGCTGCAAGTGCAGCTCCGTAGTGTCGCCCGATCTGGTCGGCCGATCCCGAGCTCTCAATGTGGTATAGGTCAGTGTTACGGGCTGATTTATTCATTACTACCACCTCCAACCTGATGAATTGTGCAATGTTGTGGTCGGACCTTCGATCGCCCAGCAAAGTCTACTCGGTCTCATAATGTGATGCCCTCCCTTCTGGTATGCAGTCCGGGTATCTCTACCGGTAACCGGCCTTGCGGCGTGATTTCACCGGCGATGATCCGGCAGAGAGCCTTCAGCTGAGGCAGACGGTCACCATAGGTGCAGATGTAGGTCCCGGCTTGCGGATTAGAGTAAAGGTCGTAAGGTGTATTCAAAGCGATCCATATGACTTCTTTACCCAGCTTGAACATTCCCTTTACCAGTTTATCCTGGGCTGGTAGCATATTAGAACGATGGCTGCCCATAATCAATAGGTCATACTCTCGCGCCTTGTCCAATACCATCTTCGCCTCCTCGGAATACGGGCTGAGGTTGTAGTAGATGATATCGAATCCGTCGGTTGAGTAGCTATACTTATCGCTCAATATGCCCCGGATGATGTAACCCGCTTGGTCCCCGGTGATACCGTCGAGGGAGGCGTTAGCCAACATATCGGGCATGACCATCAATGCCCGGATTTTATGATCCATCTTTAGAGGCACCAGCTCATCCGCGTTACGGACCAGGGTCACCGACCTCTCCCCCATTTCCTCGAATTTCCGGATATGCTCCAGATTCCAGATAACCGAGGCGATGTCCGGCTGCTCGCCGAAACAGTACCTGCGCTTGAGTGCAAACAGCCGCTCCAAGGATTCATTTGCCCGCTCGTCTGATATCCGCTCACTTTTCAGCGCTTCCCGCAAGGCATCCAAGACAGCAAAGTTGGCCACTCGGCCGTGGCGCTTCAGTATCATATCGGCTCCGGCCAGTATCGACCTGACTGCGGACTCCCGGGGAGAATAGTAATCGATCAGCCCGTGCATCCCAAAAGCGTCGGAAGTAATGATACCGTTAAATCCCAGCTTTTTACGGGCGATGTCGGTAATGATAACCTTGGAAAAGGTGCCGATGGCCTCTTCGTCAATCTTCGGGTAGCGGACGTGACTAGTCATCATAGCTGATACACCGACCTCGATGGCCTTCTTGAAAGGTAATAGCTCGCACTCCTCGAACTCTTCCAGGCTCCGGTCGACGGTCGGTAGATCGAAGTGCGCGTCCACCTCCGAGCCACCGGCACCGGGGAAGTGTTTCGCGGTCGAAGCCAGCCCGGCATCGCGCAGGCCTTCGATAAAGCGCCCGCCCATCTCCGCTACCGCTTGGGGATCATCACCGTAGGAGCGGATCCCCAGGCCAGTGTTCTTCTGGAGGTTGCTAAGGTCCACCACCGGCATGTAGATCATATTGAAGCCCAGAGCCCGCAACTCAGTACCCACAATCCGGGCGGCGGCATAAGCCCATTCCGGATCGTGAGTGGCACCGATGGCCATGTTCCCCGGATTACGGGATAGGGATTCCAGGAAACAGGTGCGGTCACCACCTTCCTGGTTGATGGTGATGATCAGCGGAATCCCGTTTTCCTCCATTGCCAGCTCCTGAGCCTCGTTGACCAGATCGTGGATCTGCAAGGGATTCTCGACATTGCGGATGCTGAATACGATGCCACCGATCTTCCATTCGGCAATGATCTCCCGCAGGTAGTCGTTCATCCGTGTTCCATTGAATCCGATCAGGAACATCTGCCCCGCCTTCTCCTCAAGGGTCATTTCGCTGATTGATTTCATCACTATTTCTCGATTTGATTTTTCATACGTTGAATGCCACACATTCGACAGATTCTGTGCACCAGTTGGCCGAGGATCAGGGATGCTTCAGCCAGAAACCGCCATCCATGATCAGCGCCTCTCCGGTTACTGTCTCAAAGAGCGGGCTACACATGGCTACGCACATGAGCGCCAGGTCCCGGGCACTGACAATACGGCCCAGCGGTGTCTCCGCGGCGCGGTTCTTCCGCGGCTGGGAGTCATACTCTGGATTGTCGATCAAACCCGGAACGATGCAGTTAACTCTGACCTTGGGCGCATAGGTGGAGGCCAGAAAGCGCGTCATGGAAATTACCGCCGCCTTAGCCAGTCCGTAAACCGAGTGAGAGTATTTAGTAGCTGAAGTGGCTGAGAAATTGACAATGGCACCACCCTCTCCCTTTTCCATAGCCTGAGCCGCGTCCCGAGCCAGGAAAAAACAAGCCTTCACGTTACCGTCACTGCAATGATCCCAGCCTGCGAGATCAATCTCGCGAATCGGTGGGCTCACCCGTGTCGCTGCGCAGTTAATCAGGAAATCCAGCCTCCCATAGTCGGACATCACCTTATCTACTAATGGGCTAATAGAGTCAAATTCGAGCAAGTCGAACTGATAGGCCTTCGCGCGCACTCCACGGCCTTCGGCTTCAATAACACCGCTGGCTGCCGCATCAGCTCGGGTGAGGTAGGTCAGCGCGACATCGGCTCCCACCTCACTGAATATCCTAGCGATCATGGGGCCGGTTTCGCTGGACGCACCTGTTATCAGTGCTACTTTACCCCTTAAGAGGTCCCTCGGGAAAATCATGCCAAACTCTCTGTTTATATTTGAACCGACACATATAGATTCACCAACGCTCTGGACACCTCATGTAATCAGCGAACGAGCGTAATTCTGCGAGCTCGCCGGGTGTCGTTCGCCTCTAGCACCACTACATAAACGCCCGCTGCAAGACGCCCGCTGTCGAAACGGAACAGATGGTGTCCTGGATCCCGGTACCCCTCCTCCAAGGGCTGAATCCAGCGGCCGGTGATATCGTAAAGGCTTAAGTTCACTACCACCGCATCAGACAGCCAGTACCATATGTTGGTCTCAGGATTGAACGGATTTGGATAATTCTGGAATAGCCTAATTGAGGCCGGGAACAGGTACGGCGGGTCTCCGAAGGCATTGGTGGACATTATCATATCTCGATAGCGGAGCAAGGCTTCAATGAAATAGTAGTCAGCATAGATCAACGAGACATCAATCCCCTTGTCCTCATTATGGTTCTGGATACCATGCAGCAGTATCCCGATGCTGTTCGTACCCTCGGCCAGGTAGGCCGGTGAGCAGAGCGAAGCCAGAATACTACAGGCTGCTGAGCGATACTTTTCCGCAGTGACCGCAGCGGGAACCAGCGTACACAGCTCAAGGAGTCCAGATGCGGCTATGGCAGATGCCGAAACGTCTTTCTCCTCATCAGGAATATCTGGGGCTTGAAAATCCCAATAGGGTACGCAGTCACCGGGCAGATGGTCGATAAAGTAGTCCGCCAATCTCATTGCCGCCTCCAGCAGACGGGAATCGCCGGTCTCTCGGTAGGCCATCGTGAAACCGTACAAACCCCACGCCTGACCCCGGGCCCAGGTGGATTCAGCATCTGATCCCTGCTTAGTGAAGCGGCTGATATATTCACCGGTTGTAGTGTCGTAGTCCACTATCTGATAGGTACCGCCATCCTCACGGATATGATCCCGGCTGGTTCTTAGCGCATGACTAAGTGCCATGTCATACAAGTCAGAGTCTCCGCCATTCCTGGCGGCCCAGAACAGGATCTCCAGATTCATCATATTATCAATAATGACCGGAAAAAGGTGCTTATTCCATGAGCGCATGCACCCCACTCGGGGATGGTAACGAGTAGCCAGGGAATTGGCTGCCTGGATTATCACTTCGCGGTACTCTTCTCGGCCTGTGAGACGGTAGCCGTTACCGAAGCTGCAGAAGATGATAAATCCCACATCGTGGGTATTGGTGTTATCCTTAGAGTCTTCCAAACCGGCCGTCCAGCTCTCCGCCCGTCTCCGCCAGGTGTCATCCAGGGTATGATCATACATCTGCCACAGACAGCCGGGAAACCAGCCGGAAACCCAGCTTCCGGGTCTATTCGCAATCCAGAGAGTATCGTTCCGGGTCCGGTATGGATACCTGGTGGTGTCGTTTATGAGAGTCACTGTACGGGCTAGCTGCCCCTCGGAAAACTCCAGACTGTGAGCTACCAGAGAATCAAGGTTTCGGGCTTGAAGAGGGCCAGCCAGGCAGAAAACAGTCAGGAGACACGCGGAGATTACCCTGCGGAGCTGCCTTTCTCTCAGGCTACCGATCATTCAGATTCCGCTCAGCGGACCCAGCCGGACCCCCGCTTGTTCCCAGAGGCTCTACCTCCACCGGGCCGGATACGTCTCCTGCCAGTACCTCAGCAACAGTGGCGTGATCCCAGACATTGTTCATAGCCTTCACCGTATCAGCCGTTAGATTTAGCAGGTCCTTGGACTGGTTTCCTCTGAGGATGTTGAGCCCCAGGCTCGCTTGGGAATTGCTGTCGATACTCACTGAGCCACCGCCCAGATCTGCCTGGACGTGGTCTTTTAATAATACTCCTGCGCTGCTCGCGTTTTGGATATCATTGCGCTCTAACCGTACTCGGGCGTTCTCATAGGCGTATATCCCGTAGTTGCCCGGTCGCATAACGTTATTGCGGATAATAGCCTGTACCTCACCATACACCCTGATCCCGTACTCCGAATCGTGTATGGTGTTGTTTTCGAAGATGACGTTCATAGTATCCCGGCCGCCACTAAACCGGGGTCCGGTGGATCTACCGCTGAAAGTGCAGCCCCGGACCACATAGTACCCACTGCTACCGCCCGCACGGACCGGCTGCTGGCAGTCAACAAATTCGCAGTCCTCCACGGTCACCGATCCACCGTTGTTGATCATGACCGCCTTGTCCTCAGAATCCTCAAAGTAACAGCCCCGGATGACGGTCCGGTAGGCCTCATAACCCCTGCCGTTGTTGGTCACCGCGTCCTCGCACACCCCGGGAAAACGCAGGTTCTCCACCAAGTTGTCATAGCCGCTCTGGACGTGCATTCCATCAGGAAAGCGGAGAAGTGTGAAGTTACGGACTACATTACTGTCGCCGTGAATCTCGATGAAATGATCCTGACCTTCGGTCTGGCTGCAGTCATCCGGGCCTGTGTACCTGACGACTAGGCCGCTGCCACCCCCATCCAGCACCAGTTTGCTGCCATAGAAGTATATCCGATCAGAGATATCTAGAGTGTCCCCATTGCACTCGAATGTTATTGTGCCTCCGCCGATAGCGGCCACAGAATCCAGGGCTGCTCGCAGGGCGGCCTCGCTGCATTCGATGCTCAGAACAAGGCCGACAGCTGGTATCTTATCCACAGGACGCCGGCCACAATTCATCAGGCCACAGACCAGTAACAAAATAAAGAGTAAGATCCCGCCGCCCGCACGGCGGCTCCAACCGGACAACAATTCTCCTCTAGCCATAATTCCGACCTCACTTCATAAGGATCATTTTCTTGGTTAAGATTCGGTCACCAGCCTCCAGCCGGTAGTAGTATACTCCACTGGGAACCGGGCGCCCCGAATCGTCCTGACCATCCCATACCTGTCGGTGTTCTCCACCTGATCGCATGCCTCCAGCAAGCATCCGCACCCGCTGGCCCCGCAGGTCGTATATCGCCAGCTCCACTACTGCATTTTCGGGCAGCTGGTATGAGATGGTTGTCTGCGCGTTGAAAGGATTGGGATGGTTCTGGCGTAACGCGGGCTGTTCCGGCAAGGCGGTGGCAATTCCTCTCTCCAGCGCCAGAGGTGTAAACTCATATTCACGCCAGACATGTTCACAAGGATGATAGGATGTACCTATTTCCGGCCGCGCTGCCAGATAATACTTCCCCTCAGCAGGCAGCAGGAGCCGGGAACGTGTGGTGTGCCATTGAACTTCGATCGAGTCGCCATGCTGGCAGATTGCCCCTAACGTATCGTGACTGAATATTATACTCTCGGCACCCTCAAAGGTGAATTGGAAGGCAGTATCACTGAACATCCGTTCTAAATTAGCCCAGCGGTGATCTGAATTAGCTACATATGCGCTATCGTTGGTATCTTGCGTCTTCATTGTGCTGTCTGCTGAAGTATTGGTAACATAGACGTAACCGGTCGAGTCTCCCCAGCTGATATTAATTAGATCTCCCGGGCCCTTCTCAACTGCCGCCGCCTTCCCGGACTTGTCTACAAAGCAGAAATGGCGGCCATCATCGGTTATCTCGTAATTCTCCAGGAACGCCACGGCACTATCCACATCGGGGCAATAGCGGGCAATTATTGGTACCAGATCCCCACCTCGTCCAATCCCGGTAGAGGTGGTGTCTAAGTAATGCGCGTTGGCATCTCCCACAGCAAGGCCCTGATCATTCAGGATAGCCCAGCCACACATAAGGACTCGATAGCCATCTGTATAATCGATTATTTCTACATCCTCGTCAGTCCACACACGCGTTGATGATGGAGTACCGTGACTGTCTGAAGTCTTACCCAGGATAGGTCCTCGATCACTGTGAGTCATACCAAAGGCCGAACAGGCTTCGAGTATGCTGGGAGCTTCGGCGGATACAGCTACGGGCAGCTGCGCAATTTTTCGTAACGCCTTCTCCCCGATCATGCCCGTCGCCATATCTTCATATGAGATACACACTGCGTCAGCCATCCCCCGCCATTCCTGCAGCAGACCTGGTAAGCGTTCGCCAACCTCGGTCAGGCGGAATTCCAGTGCCAGCCTGAGAGCGGGACCCTCCGGCCTACTGAATAGCGAGTGAGCCCGGCCGCTCCAGATCCTGAACTCATCGGCGTTCAGGCTGGCTCTTTTAAAGCCGATTTCGTAATCCGAGCCCTTCAGATAAACAACGCCTGGTATGCTGCCTCCAACCGCCTCGTCTTCCGCCGTCAGGCGGAAACCTGCCAGCAGAATACAGCCTGCCGTCAGAGCATAATTCAGCATCCAGCCTCTGCGCCGCTTAAGCAGCGGTTTTAATGCTCCGCCGGTATTATTACTCTTCATGTGTCCACCTGTCTAAGATGATCATAATTATTACTTTCTCTTATGAGCTCCGGTCCCGCTCAATCAATATGCAGATATCGATCATATCGGCCCCCGTGAAGCCGCTTCCCTGTTATGGATATATTGCCCTGGTCAGGATTACCGCAGCAATACCATCCGATGTGCTTCCCGGAACTCATCCGCCGCCATGATGTAGAGGTAAACACCACTAGCGACCGCCCTGCCTCGGTCATCCCTGCTATCCCAAACGATTGTGTGATAACCAGGATTCTGATATCCCTCCACAAGCGTCCGCACCAACCGGCCCTGGATATCGTAGATCCTCAGCGACAGAGTGCTCGATCTGGGCAGTTGATAGTAAATATGGGTCTCGGGATTGAACGGATTGGGGTGGTTCTGGTCAAGGGCGAATTCCGCCGGTATTCCACCGCGCATCGTCTCCCGGATGGCAGTCTCGGTGGTTGTTAAGTGGGTGTTTTCAGTAAGGTCCACCGTCGTTGAGTAGATCTCATTTCCATCCTTGGTAACGACCATGGAGTGGGGAGTCGCATACGTCTTCTCGGTTTCATCCTGTACGTATGCTACCAGGTCTAAGGTATCGATCTTGCCCTCGGCATCGGTGGTATCCTGGGCTACCAGAGTTTGGTCCTTATCATAGAACTTGACTGCTGCGCCTTCAACGACTGCGTCGCCGTCGGTCACCGTGGCGCTAACATGCCATTTGACCGTCAATTCCGATCCTGCGTCAGAGACTACAACGCTAGCCCCCTCGAAACTGGTGCCGATGAAGGTCACTTTAGCGCCCGAATTCACGGTTAGGTCTAAAGCTGTCCAGCCGACGAAACCACAGTCGATGAACACATTCTCGATGCCACCCGAAACCACAATCGTACTGGTGCTGCCGTCAAATGTATTGTCAATGAAGGTGTTGCTGTCGGAATCTTCGACAATGACTCCGTTGTTTTTAAAGAGGTTGCCCTTAACCAGGGTGAGCTTTGGCATACCAAGATCACCGCCATAGATATGAAGGCCATAGTCCTTGTTATTCTCGAAGAGATTGTTCTCGATGCGGTTGTTACGACTCAGGCTTGTAAATACATCAATCCCGCCACCCGTGGTCGGCGGATCCTTGTCATTATAGCCGTTATGGATGATCTCATTGTCGTGGACGTAGATATTCTGCACTCGCGACAGTTTCATCGCCCGCCCCCGGTTGTCCTTGAATGTCGAATTCCTCAGCTCAGTATTCTCATTTTTATCACGCCCGACCTGATATCCCCAGCCATCGTTCGAGTCGATCATACAGCTATCCAGAAGCCCGTCACACCACCCCGGGCCATAGATTCCCACACCCCAGTTGGTCATCCGCAGGTTCTTAATGGTGATGTTGGGAATACAGTCACGGGGCTTGCAGCCAACGTGATCCCCACCGCCGGAACCGCCGCCTCGAAGTGTGTGGCCAGCACCGTCCAGGGTGAAGTTCTCTGCCGCTATTTCAAAGCATTGAGGTTTGCTTACATCATCTGTGGTATAATCCTCCGTCAAAACCACAGTCTGGTTATCATACGTGGGGGAAAAAAACTGCTTTCCGACCTCGAACTGGGCCAATACACCCTGAACGCCGAAAGCGAACAGGATCAACGCGGTTTTGATCAATATCGATTTCTTCATGATGGTCCTCCTTCGTATTTGTGTCCTGATCCGATTTTTCTCGTAGACATTGACTATTTGTATAGCTCCATTCCCTGAATTCAATGGGCGATACCTAGAGTGAATCGATGAACATCCTGAAAAATGCCGCCTATCGGGGAATAGGCGTAGTCGATAAGCACTGTCGACTTCCATAGCTGCTGCCGGATACCGAAGCCGGTGGCGAAACTTTCCAGATCATGATTGAATTTGTATCCGGCCCGTAATGCCAGAACTTCACGGTACCAGTACTCACATCCCAGTTGGAGACGCTCGCTGAAGTCCCGTGGAGAAATAGCATCAACGCTGAAGGTCAGCGAATGTCTAAACGTCTCCGGCCGGAATACTGAAATGACGTCCAGCGCCAGCCCCAGGCGGTAAGTAAGCGGCAATTCGAAGTATTCCAACTGGTAGCGTGTCCGTGGCGAAAAGTTGCGGACCGATAGAGCAACTCGCAGGTCCCTGAAGCCGGTGTAATACAGAGTACCGAAATCGAAAGCGATAACGTCCTTTTTCGCTTCCCAATCCGCTTCCTGCTCACCGGTTCTCCTGTCCTGATAATCAAAAGCACCGAAATCCTCATGCGCCCATTTGACCTGCCCGCCAACGGAGAAAATATTCGTAATCTGCCGGGCATAGGCAATCCCCAAGGCGAATTGACGGATCAAATCCTGAAATCCCTGGTCCTCCCAGCGCTCACCGCCGATAAAGGTGGTGACCCGGACATCCGGATTATCCATACTTAGGAAACTCAAGCCTAGGACACCATACGTGTCAGTGCCAAAGGCAACTCCGATAGAGTGCATCTGCATATCGGCCAGCCAGGCAGTCTGGTTGCCGACGAAGCCTAATCCCCTGACGGCTCCTATTCCCGCTGGATTCCAAAAGAGGGAATTCACATCCCCGCCGGTGGCCGCAAAGCTCCCGCCAGTGGCGGCCGGGCGGGCCCCCACGTCTATGTCCAGAAAAGTCATCCCGGACTGACCTACCCGCTTCACCTGTGCCGTGAGCGGCAAACTCACGACCAGCAGCCCACACATCAGCCTGGCTATTTCACTTCTGCTTATCAAGAACTACTACTCCCCCCGTAGGGATCGATTACCTGATTATCACGATCGTTCCCATGGTGTTTCCGAGATCGCTCTCAACGGTGTAGATATACACGCCGCTGACGACGTTCTGATTACTCATCGTTTCCTGGGACCATTCTTCCTGCCCGGTGGCGACCTGTCCGGGATCGTGACTATGCTCAATGACGTGTACCAGATTGCCGCTCTGCGTGTAGATCCTTATATCGCACTCAGCCGGAAGACCCACAAACATCAGTCTCCGTCCAGCTCCTTCACCCCAACTCTGTGACTTATTGATATGGGGATTGGGGACCACCATGACATTGCTCAGCGGACCCTCTAGCTCGGGTGGCCACCCTGGTTGGGGACGGACCTGCGGAAACAGGGTGTAGAACATTCCGGACTCACGCCCTTGGTTATCGAAAGCGGTCAGATAGTAGTCATACTCCCATAGGGGAGTGATGTTGGTGTCGATAAACGAATGAGCAATTACCGGATTTTCAGTCCCAACACCCCATTCAATAATTTTCAGGAAGAGGGTATCGGCGAGGGAGGCGGGTGGATCAGGAGGCGTTGCTGACCGATAATTGCGATACAACCGATAGCCGGCAAAACCAGGGGCTTCCTCAGATGTGGAGCCATCCCACTCAAGGCTAACCTGATTTACCTGAGACGTGATGGTCAGACTCCGCGGGGGTGGTGGTGCCAGCAAGTCATCCGATCCACGTGTCAATCCCTCTGTAAAATCATACATGAACTTCGCCCGGCTGAAAACCTTAAAAAGTGAGTCCTTGCCTGTAGCCAGGATCGCGTTCTTCGCCGCATCCGTCAGGTCCCCGGCTTTCCACTGCTGGCCGACCTCAATGGCTCTGTGCCGGCTTATTCCACCGGCGGCATAGGCAGTTACAATCCGCAGGGATTCATTAGGACCGAAATCGTAAGGACCAAAGCCAAGGAAATAACCGTGGTTCTCGGCCAGGTTATCCAGGCCGGACTGCCCCACTGTCAGAGAATCGCGTCGCCCGCCGCTGATGTAGTTATATACAGTACTGTCAGCCAGCCCGGGCGGTCCCCACTGGGTCTGATCGAAGGCATAACGGTCCTGGTACTCACCGCGCCAGGCCGTGGTTTTCGGCTGGGTGGGGTCGTCGGTCGCGTCGGTGGGGCTGCTATCCGTGTGGAGTACCGATACTCCTACGTACTGCGGAGAAAGCAGCACACCAGTAAGTACGTGGGGATTCCCGGTATCGTCATAGTCAATCGGTTCGGCGTCCCCGTCCCATGAAATCAACGCCCGGAGGGAATCCTCCGGCGCTTGTCCGACCTGCCCATAAGTCTCGCCGATATAGTCATGCCGGGCATCGTGGCCCAGACCCCCCTGCAACTCGGCACCCCAGTTGCCGATATGCTGAGCCCCCAGCGCGCTGGGTTGAAAACGGTAACAGAGCGCAAACCAGACATCGCTCAGCTGCTTGGGCCAGCCGCTGACCTGTACTTCCCGATCCTGGAAACCCTCCCGCTTCATAACTTTACCCGTATTCTCAAGGATGTACTCAATGATGATGTAATCATCATCTCCTCTGAGGCTCCAGCCGTAAGCGTTACGGGTAATGGTGATTCCTGTCTCGCTGTGCGTTACGTTCTGAACGACCATCTCAGATGGCAGGCGAGGGACAACTGAGGCGGAGTATGCCGGTCGCCTGTCGCCGTCAGTAGATACAATCGGATCGGACCACTTGCGATATCGATCTTCGGAGACCATCTTGATTCGGTCGTTGTAGGGCCCGCGGTCGCCCCACGCACCGGCGTGATAGTATTCGTGATGCTGACCATTCTGATCGGTGAAATCGGGCAGTGTCAGATAGAGGCCGAAGGCGCCCAGAAGTCCCTGGACGTCGTCATCATCCATCCTGGCGTATTCCGCCGGCCAGAAAAGCCAGTTTTCCGACTCGTAATCATTGGTGAACATACTGCGTGCGTGCTCGTAGCTCTCGTAAAAGTTGCCCGCGAAGACCGCCTGCAACCGGCCGATATTCATGTACTGAATTGTCTGCCCCTGCCCCGTCGAAAGCAGTAACACCGCGATTGTCGCCACCCAAACAGAGATAGCCGGTCCAGGTGTTTTCCTCTCAGGCCGGATCATGAGGCGCTACCTCAGATTCACCTTTATACCGAATTGGACGTCCCGCTTAGGGAAGTAGAGCGCGTATTCGGGTCCATATGGTAGGTGGATGCCTTCTTTGCCTGTCTCACCGACCCGGTAGTCGTTTTCAATGATGGAATCATAGTATACCGTCTGGCTGGCTGCAAATGGTGCTCCGTCCTCGGTGGGATTCCCGAAATAGTTGATCATATTGAAGTTCTTTGTGTTGAACAGGTTATAGACCTCCGTGTAGAAGGTGATCTCGACCTGAGCCAAGGTAATCCGCTTGGACAGCTTCAGATCCATCTGGCGGTAACCCATCCACTGCATATTCTCCTGCACGTAGAATTTGCCTTCGGGATTGTAGGTGAACTTGACGCCTTCGTTCCATTGGTACATGAAGTTGGCCCGCCAACCACCTATAAGGTAGAGGCCCAGGAGCTGAGGCCCGAATTCGGAAGGCGTATGTAGATCGAGACTGAACCGGATGCGGGAGCGGGAGGGGTAAACAGTCTGGGAACGACCCGACCGCTCCCGGAGTACGCTGTCATAGGGGGCTGCGACATACACTCCGTTTTCACTCTCTGCCAGGTAGTCCGCATGCCCCTGCTGGTACTCATACGAATAGCCGGCTCTACCAGTACTGCGCAAGTTATAATCGTAGCTGAACCAGCCGGTAACAAACCTCCCGATTCGTTTCTCCAGCTTGAAGTCTATACCCCGAATATCGTTATACCGGTAATTCTGAGGTAGGTACATCTTTACATCGTTGCTGCTATTCCCAAGGTACTGAAAGGTGCTTACCTCATCCCCCGTATACCGATAATACCCGCTGAGTGCCAGCCGGTACATGTTGAAAATGCTGTGTTCGTACCCAACCTCCCACGCAATAGTCTTTTCCATCATCAGTCTGGGATTACCAACAGTCCTGAGTCTCCAGTCCTCATCGCATCTTTGATTGACTCCGAATAGATGAATGGATCGCGGGGGTTGATAGGCATGCCCGTAGTTGAAGAAAATCTTTGCCCTATCACTGATTGGATGCGAAATCCCCAGGCGGGGACTCCAGTTCACCTGCCAGGGTGGATCGAACAGCAGTGAATCGGGGAATACGTCCCGGGCGAGATTGCCTCGACCCAGGTGAACTACCCTCGCCAGGCTGTCCTCGCGCGACTGAGTGAGGGGATTCCCAGGACCGCCGCGCCCGAAGAGCGGATTGAATGGATCCCCGCTGAAATTATAGTACGAATCTTCCGGGTCAAAACCATCGATCCTGACACCCAGCGTGGCGAACATCCCCTTGAACTCCAGCTTATCCTCCAGGTAACCGGAAACCCTTAGAGGTCGCGCGTCGAAATACCAAACGACGCCACCCTCTTTTGGCTTTAGTCGGAACAGGTATTCGTGGCTGGCGATAACATCCACGCCCGCCTTGAACTGATGGTGCGTCCCAATCTGGCTCTTGACGCTGGCCTTTACCGTCCAGATTTCCGAGTAGGAATCGTCCTGCCAGTTCTGACTCGGAATTGCTCCCAGCTGCGAACTGATATGCGGCAGCCGACCCCAGGGTGCCTCATCGAAATATTGCCAATAACCCGGCATACCGATCCGCTTAGCATATTTTCCGGGCGTCCAGACCCCATCGCCGTCACTGTCCGTGTAAGGCTCACCTGGATCCCAGTCCCCGTCACTGTCCAGGTCTTCCCAAGGCTCATCCGGGATCAGGGTGGTATCCCGAACCTCCGCCTGGATCAGCTCATTCCAGTGGTGAGCGTACTGGACCTTCAATTCATAGATTGTTTCCGGCGACGGCACCCACGATAAATTGACGCTGTTGAAAGTGTGATTACGCTTGTCTGTGGGCTTCATCCACAAGCCGTTATGCTCCGGCATCCGCCAGGACTCTGCGAAATCACCGCGCTCCAGCTGATTGAATTCCTGGAGAGGTGTTTCCAACACATGACCGAAGGCGAAGTTCTCAAGGTCGGTCCGATACTCGAAACCTCCCCAGCGTGCTGACCACAGACCGGTGTACCACAGCTTGGTATTCGCTGTGGGATGAGTGGTAACCTTCAATTGAATCGTATAATCGTCATATCCTCCATTCCGGCCTCCTGCCCGCGGATACATCCACTCGGCATATTTCGTCCGGTATGAGGCGAAAAAGGTAGTCGGACCAAGAATTGAATTGACCAGAGGAACTGGTCCGCTCAAAGTAGCTTCGACGTTATAGTCCCATTTATCCCCGTATTCCCACAACTCTGGACGGTATTTCCAGATCCACCTCTCTTTCAGGAAGTTGGCCACGCGCATGGTATCTTCATGGGTTTTATTCTGCAGCAGAGGATACCAGGGGTGGCTTGAAGAAATCCCACCTACGGCTGCTATCCACCCGGAAAAGAAGCGATTGCCGGTATACTCCGTGCCTTCAAAGGATACCATCTCCTGCAAGTCAACATCCCAGTAGCTACCGTACCCTAGATGAGGGCCGTAATCATAATTAAAGACACAGTTGGCTGTATCGTTAACTGCAGGGCCGAAGTGCTTTATTCCTGGCGGGCTGAGCTTCAGGTTCAGCGAAGCGGCGAATTTCTCACCGCCTTCCTTGGTGACTACCTTGATCACACCCGAACGGGCTTCTCCGTATTCGGCGCTGAATCCACCGGTGAGCAGCTGCACCTCCTGAATATTGTCCAGATTCAACTTGGTGAATTGATAGCCGGAGGTCATATCCTTGAGACTCATCCCGTCGACCATCAGGTTGACCTGCCACTCACCCCCACCACGGACTTCAAAACCCTGATCCTCCCCGGTCCCTGCCCGAACACCGAACCGGTTGGCGTCGTATGTAAGCGCTTGTCGACTCGGTGTGCTCCAATCCCCCCATCCGGGTTGGGTCATAAAGACCTGGTCGAAAGCGCCGCCGTAGGCGGTATTCTCGATGATTTCAGGATCCACTGTCTGAGAAGCCGAGGACATGTCCATTCTGACAACTTCACGCCGGGCGGTAACGACAATTTCCTCATCGGCTTCCAGCACCGTAGGCTGCAGTTCAAAATCGAGCGGGGTGGTGTGATCCTGACTCACAGCCACCCCGGTTTGGACCAGTGGGACATAGCCGATCATCGAAGCCTTCACGGTATAGGTGCGCGGAGTAAGGCCGATGACGAAGTACTCACCGCTAATGTTTGTGGCGGCACCCTTGGCAGTGCCCTCAACGGTGACGTTCACTGCTGGCAGAGCCTCCCCAGTTTCCGCGTCAGTCACCCGGCCGGCGATCTTTCCGGTCAGGGCGGCCTGTGCAACGTCGGGAGCCGCAACGAATCCCGAAAAGACCAAGGCGACGGTTATCAGGAATCTGATTTCCATTAACTGAGTTTTCATATATCTCTCAATACTGTTCATATGCTTACCGGCCTCCACTATTAGGCCTCAGAGAAACCGCTGAACTGAGTGGTTCTCCAGGGAACTAAAGTCGATTCTGGTCGGTAGAGATTCAGCGGTAGTGGGCTTTTCAGATACACTCTTTCAGCGCTATTTCATGAATATCGCCTTTTTTATCCGCTGATGGCCGAGGGCGGATTCCAGGTGATAAAGGTAGATGCCGCTGCTGAGACGTTGGCCGTATTCATCCCGGCCGTACCAGACTTTGAGGTACGTTCCAGCAGGTTTGTATCCTTCATCGAGCAGCTTCACTAGCTGCCCGTCAATATTATATATAGATAATCTTACATATTGCGGCGTGTCCAGACTATACTCTATGAAGGTCAGCGGATTGAATGGATTGGGGTAGTTCTGTGCCAGTTGGAAAGTGGGCAGAGCACCATAAAATTCTTCGTCGACGGCAATCGGATCACCGGTAGCCTGGATAAAATCCGCCCTGGTCAAAGTATCCAATCCCAGGGACCCGTTTATGACGAGCGTAACGCTATAGGTCCCCGGATCGGTATACGTATGGGTTGGATGCTGGTTGGTAGCGGCCTGGCCGTCGCCGAAGTCCCAGCTCCAGCTGGTGACCTCGCCAGGTGATCCATCCGTGAACGATACTTCCAGTGGCGGTGGACCACTCCGGGGATCGGCATCGAAATCCGCCGTGCCGGGTGCCGGCATGAATTCCGGTGGCGTCAGAGCCCGGGCGTGCAGCACCACGTTATCCATCAATCCCTCAAAATAATCCCTGGTCAGTGGATCCCCGTGCTCCACGTGCCTCACGCCGATGAATACCTCTCCTCCCCGCAGAGTATCCAGCTGGTATCGCGTCGTATACTCCAGGGCGTGGTTTACGTAATGACTGATCCTCACCGAATCGGCCGCCACTGAATCAAAGACCATGGCGACATGATACCACTGATCCCAGGGGTGAAAGGTCCCGGATTCCAGCAGATCAAGCTCCGGATCGGTCCCCTCATCGGCGATGCTCATGAAATGTGAGAGCACCCAGTTGTTGACATTGTCATCTGGCAGCATATCTAGCATGAAACGGTCTACTCCTGGCGCTTCACGCTCCAGGGCAATAATAAAGATCTTGCTGGTCTTCTCGTTGGGTATTCCGGTCGGGCGGATGTAGGCCTGAATCGTCAGGGCGTGGGCTCCGATAAGGGGATTGGAGGCTACCTCGACGGCGTTATCCTCACCGTTGAACACCAACGCTTCCCCATACATACCCGCCTGCCAGGCTCGCGTGCCTATGATCGTACCGTTGAACTCCTGGTCAATGTCGTTCTCAGCTACCGCGGTTCCAAATCCTTGGTCAAGCCGCCAGATCGAGACCGCGCCGTCCAGACCGGTAACCTGGGCGCCGGCGGGTCCGGCCAGAGTCATGACCATGATCAGAACACAGAAGGACGTGTGCTTCCATATCCTCTTGGTACGGAAGCAGGTTGCTGGTATATTCATTTTTCCTCCGTCTTCAGTGGTGCCCGAGGTCGGCAATTGCGCCGGTCAGCTGAAGTTTGCTCGCCCGAAAGCCCTTCATCGGTTTTCACTAGTATCACGTCGAATACCCTAGCTATACGCTGTGCTTCCCGCCTGATTTCGCTCCTGCTTTGTTCGAAGTCTAACCGTGGAATACTTACTTTAGAAGAACCGCTTTTTTCATTATTCGAAAACCCTGTTCGCTGGTCAGCTGATAGATATAAACACCGCTGCCGACCAAGCGGCCATCCATGTCCCGGCCATCCCACATTGCCGTATAGGTGCCCACCTGCCGGTATCCCGCATCCAGCGTCCGGATTAACCCACCCGTTATGCTGTAGACCGACAGCCTGATTTGGCCTGATTTGTCCAGTGAGTAATCAATAGCCGTCTCCGGATTGAAGGGATTGGGATAGTTCTGAGCCAGGGAAAAACCTGAGGGCGCTGTTGTACCATCTCCGATTGCCGAGCTGGTAGTGTCCTCTTTCGGTTCGTATAGACCCTCGATCTTGACCACGCCGTAGATTTCCAGGTCGGCACTATAGAAATCGGTAGCCAGCCAGATGACCTTGTTGGCCTCATCGATGGCGACTTTGTTGATAAAATTGTCATCGTCATCTGCAGCAGCATCGGCTTCAGTTTGACGGTAGACGTTGACCGGTGCTTCGTCCTCCTCCGGGTCGAACCGCCACAGGCCGGAACTTCCAAAATCAGTACCGCCTTTGGCTCCCAGCCAGACCACGCCCTGGGAATCGACGACGATGGATCGGATGCGTGAAAGAACGTCCTCGGCTTCGTTATTCGGCATCGGATAGTTGATCAAGGTATCGGAGCTGGCTACGTATCTGGTGGCCCCCTGTCCGGAAGCTACACCGGTCGGCGCCGAATGTCCGAACCACACGTCCCCATTGGGATGCGAGGCGCCGCTGCAGGCATAGATGAGATTGAAGTCCCTTTCGTGCCGTTCCCAGGTGTCATCATCCGCGATGAACGGGGTGCCGTTGTAATCGAATTCGAAAATACCGTCACTCTTCAGACCAAGCCACGCCGTCCCTGAGGCGCCGAAGGCGATGGCGTAGCATCGGTTTTCGGTCAGGGAAACTCCTGCATCGCTGCGGTTGATCAGGCGCCACTGGCTGTCCCCGTCGAAGATGCTCAGCGCCACCGTCGCTTCGTCATCACCAGCACCGTGCCCGAACCAGATGGTGGAATCCGGGGCGATGGCGATGTCATAGATCCTGTCGTAGCC
>CP070638.1:2387037-2452778 GCA_020354025.1 Fidelibacterota bacterium
CACAAGTGTAACCCACAATACCGCCAAGGCCAGGGCCAGACCAGCCAGGTGGAAGGCATAGCCACCATGAATGGTCCGTTCCACACCATAGGTCATGAAAGCGGAAACTGTCAACACACCACCGAGGCCCGCCACGACTTTACTGAGAGTCTTGCCCAGGGTGGTTCCTGTCCCGTTTTCCCCCTGGGGCGTGCCCAGACCGGCGGCTAGGAGATAAAGGAGCCAGATAATCAAACCCCCGCTTACCGTTATAAGTGTAATGAAGAAATCGCCCAGGGCCATGGCCAGCAAGCTGGCGATGAAAACAACGACGACAATCAACCGGCTGATGATGATAAGTGATTCCCGGGACATATGCACTCCTTATTCAGGATAATGGTTCGCGCCAGTACTCCCCGCATAGACTGGGCGAACGTCATTGACGCAACGTGGAAAATTCCATGCCGCTTCGCTCAAATGCAAGTTATAATCTGCGTTGGTCCTTACCATTTCGAAACCAGCAGAAACAGTGAATTATCGCTTACAGGGAGCGAAGTGAGAGTGGACATTCAGCTTCGCCGGCTATAATTTCATTGGCAATGCCGGGCAGCAAAATTAAAACAGCCGTAATCGGTGTGGGATACCTGGGTCGCCATCACGTGGAACAACTTCTGCAGATACCGGAAGCGCACCTGATAGGGGTATACGATGTAGAAGCGGGTGCCGCGGCGGAAATCCAGCAAAGATATAACATAAGCGCTTTTAAGACCTACGAGGAAGCCTTGTTGGCGGCGGAAGCCGTGTCGGTGGTGGTACCTACTCAGCAACATTTCCAGGTCGTATCCCGGGCGCTTGAGTCCGACTGCCATGTATTTGTTGAAAAGCCTATCTGTCAGACCCTGGCCGAGGCTGACCGGCTCCTGCGTCTGGCAGAGCACCGGGGGCGGCTTCTCCAGGTGGGACACATTGAACGGCTGAATCCCGCCGCCCGGGTACTGGAAAAGTACGCCCTGGCGCCGCGCTTCATCGAGGGGCACCGTCTGTCTCCCTTTTCCGAACGGGGAGCCGATGTGCCGGTCATACTCGATCTAATGATTCATGACATTGATGTAGTACTCCACCTAGTGAAATCCCCCGTGCAGGAGGTTCGGGCCAACGGTGTTAATGTCATCACCGACTCAGTTGACATCGCAACCGCTCGCCTGGAATTCGAGAATGGCGCTGTAGCGAACCTGACAGCCAGCCGTATCTCCCAGAAACAAATGCGTAAGCTGCGTCTGTTTCAAAGCCACCTCTACATCGGAGTCGACTTCCTGCAACAGCTTACTGAAGTGTACCGACTGCTGGAATCGGATGAGGATTCGACTGGCGCTCTTCTCACCATGCCATTCGAGTTCAATGGTCGGCGACGGCTGATCACCTATGAGAAGCCGGAAGTGCATGAAGACAACGCTCTCCACCTGGAATTAGGCAATTTCATTCGGTCGGTGGCAGGTCTGGAAGAGCCGATCGTTGATGGCTACTCAGCACGGGCAGCCCTTGATGTGGCTATCCGAATTCAGGAAGCCATCGCTCACGACCAAAGCGATTAAAGCTCACAGATAACGGACGGGGAACCACACTCATAAGAATGATGAAAACTGCGTCTGCATCAATAGTGATTCTTCCAGCTGATACGCCAGAGTCATCGGTACTACCGCTTGCCAGCTTCAAGGCGTTAGTACCTTGACAGCTTCAAATCGTCGCTTTTTCATTGTTGCCGGAGAGGTCTCAGGAGATCATCATGGCGCCGCCTTAATGGCGGCTATGCAGCGGCTGGAACCGTCCAGCAGTTTTGCCGGTATCGGCGGCACCCGTTTGCAGGAACTGGGTATGAAGTGCCTTTTCAAGGCTGAGGAAATGGCGCTAGTGGGATTCTGGGAGGTATTCCGCCGGCTTCCCTTTCTCATACGGGCTATGCGGCGGACCAGCAAATATATCCTGAACTGGCAGCCCGAACGGGCGATACTCATCGACTATCCCGGATTCAATCTGCACCTGGCCCGACGGCTTCATCGAGCTGGTATTCCGGTTACCTACTATATCAGTCCCCAGCTATGGGCTTGGAAGGAAGGCCGCATCGCTACAATTCGTGAGTGTGTCGACCAGATGCTGGTGATTTTTCCCTTCGAAACGGAATGGTACCGCCAACGCGGAGTTGAAGCGCACTTCGTGGGGCATCCAATTTTAGAGGAGGCGCCTCCGGAAATATCCAGGCGAGATTACCTCCGGGACCTCGGTCTAGATGACACGCAGCCGGTATTGACCCTCTTCCCGGGCAGTCGCCAACAGGAGCTACATCGCCATTTGCAGCTTTTTTTTGACGCCGCCCGCCTTTTAAAGAAGGAGCTCCCGAATCTGCAGGTAGTGCTCGGGCTGGCCCGTGGCCTTCCGCCGGAGTTGGTACCAACGGATATGCGTCGTGAAATGGTGGTTGCCGATACACAGCCCCGCCTGGCTCTACGCTACGCCGATGCGGCTGTTGTAGCTTCCGGCACCGCAACCCTCGAGGGGGCCGTATGGGGCGTTCCAATGGTAGTGGTTTACCGGGTGGCTCCGCTGTCATGGTGGCTGGGCCGTAGGCTGGTGAACCTGTCATATACCGGCATGGCCAACATCCTTTCAGGGGAAGAGATTGTGCCCGAATTCCTTCAGGAGCGGGCGCAGCCGGGACCTATCGCCAGGGCTGTCCTACCCTACTTTCAGGATAGTTCCCACAGGGAAATCGTGCTTAAGAAACTTTCCAGGGTACGGCAATCCCTGGAGCCTTCCTCGGGTGATAATACCGGACCGGACCCGGAACAGACGTTCACCTCTGGTGGGGATAAGGGAGCCTCCTTTCTGGCGGCTCGAGCTGTTTTATCCGTAGAATGAATGCAACCTCCCAAAAGACCCCGAGATTCCGGCCAAGACTACTGGGGCAGCTGGGACGGGGACTGTTCGCCACCTTATTTCTTTTTAACCGCTTTATTGTGCGGGGAGAGGCGTATTTAGCCCAGGCTCTTGCCAGTAACCGACCGGTTTTTATAGGCGTCTGGCACGCCAGGATGATTTACCCGATATGGTATATGCGTCGACACAGGCCACTGGCATTGGTCAGCCAATCCAGTGACGGAGAGATTATGTACAATCTGCTCAAGTCACTGGGTTATGATACAATCCGCGGCAGTAGTACCGTGGGCAGCCGGGAAGCCTTACGGGCAATGATGCATACTCTAGATGAGCCTGATGTCATAATGATGAATGCCATGGACGGTCCCGTAGGGCCAGCTAAAGTGGCCAAGGTGGGTGGCCTGGCGCTGGCTGCCAGGAAAAAGGCGATCATAATTCCTGCCTCGGGGGCGGCCAGCCGTCGGTGGGTTTTTAAGCGCAGCTGGGACCGCTTTCAGATTCCCAAGCCGTTTGGCCGGGTCATTGTCCAATTCGGTTCGCCCGTCGAGATGGAACCCGACATGGACGATCAGGATCTGGCCCGGCTCATGGCTCAACAAATTAACCGGGCGGAAGAGAAGGCCGATGCCCTCGCTGCGCACTTGGACTAAGCTCCGGCCCTTGCTCTGGCCTGTCTCCCTGCTGTACTGGGTCGTTGCGTGGTGCCGGAACTTTTTCTACAACATTGGCTTCTTCATCACTCGGCGGGTATCGGTTCCTGTGGTTTCTATCGGCAATCTGTCGGTTGGGGGCACGGGAAAAACACCCGCAGTCATCTTCATCGCCCAGCATCTGCTTAACCTGGGCTATAAGGTCGGCGTTGTTAGCCGCGGGTACGGCCGACGGTCCTCAGGTACAATACTGGTCAGCGACGGGAAGCACATCCTGGCCGACTCCGATAATACCGGTGATGAACCTTACCTGATAGCCTCCCAACTGACCACCGTCCCGGTCCTGGTAGATGAAGACCGCTATCGAGGTGCGGCGACAATGATCACACGTTTCGAGCCCGACGTTATTATACTGGATGACGCTTTCCAGCACCGGGGCCTGACCCGTGACTGTGATATCGTTCTGTTGGATGCTAGCTCACCGCTGTCGGACTACCACATTTTTCCCAACGGCGTTTTACGTGAGCACTTTGGTGCCTTAAAGCGAGCGAACCTGGTAGTATGGACCAGGGTTGATTCCCGGTCACCTATCCCGGAATTGAAGCAACGAGTGGCCAAACTGGGTATTCCGCAAATCCACAGTGAAATGGAAGTAAATCAGCAGCTCATAGAGTCCGCGACCGGCGACATGATACCCGCCGAACAACTTCAGGGGGAGCGCATTCTGGCCTTCTGCGGCATCGCTCAGCCATTGTCATTCTACCATGCGCTTATCAAGCTGGGACTGGAGCCAGAGACCGTGCGTTACTATCCTGATCACTACCACTACTCCAATGATGATATAATGTATCTGTCAGGATTGACCGAGGAGAACCGGCTGACGGTGGTGACTACGGAGAAGGATGCAGTCAAGCTGGATCGCGATTTCCTGATCGACTGCCGGGTTTATGCTTTGCGAATCAAGTTTTGTCTGACCGGTCAGAACCTGAAAACCTTCCAGGAAACGCTGCTTCAATATTTGCCACTCCCGAAGATAATCTCGGCAGCGGGAGAGGCGTAAAAAAGCCTACGACTTTTCCTGAAGGATGCCCGCAGGAAAGTCGTGGGCTTAAAAGAGATACCGATATATCGTTCTAACAGCTTCGGCGGATTTGTAAGCTGATAGCTACTCCTGATCGGCCTCCTAGTCCCCCCAACCGTCGAAAATCCCCATCAGGTCCGCAACCCGCATGGAATAAGCCCATTCGTTATCATACCAGTTCAGCGTCTTCACGAAGTGGCCGCCGATCACCTTGGTGAAGGGGGCGTCGTAGATAGACGAGTGTGGGTCGCCGATGATGTCCCGGGAGACGATAGGCAGGTCGGAATAAGCCAGGATTCCTTTCATCCGCGTTGTTGCCGCGGCCTCACGAACAGCGGCATTGATGTCATCCACTGTTACTTTTTTCTCCAGCTCACAGACCAGATCCACAACGGACCCGTCAGGGACGGGAACCCTTGAGGCCAAGCCGTCCAGTCGTCCCGCCAGCTCGGGCAGCACCTTCCCGACGGCCCTGGCCGCGCCGGTAGTTGTTGGGATAATATTCTCCGCGGCAGCCCGGCTGCGACGCCAGTCCTTATGAGGCACATCGGCCAGGCGCTGATCGTTAGTGTAAGCGTGGACCGTGTTGATGATGCCCTCCACGATACCGAAGGCCTCGTGCAGCACCTTAGCCATCGGGGCCAGGCAGTTGGTGGTGCAGCTGGCATTGGAGACGATCCGGTGCTCCGGCTTAAGGCCGTCCTCGTTTACTCCGATGACCGCAGTAAAGTCGATCTCATCCTTGGCCGGGACGGCCAGGATCACCCGCTTGGCGCCAGCGTCCAGGTGAGGCTGAATCTGTTCCCGCTGTCGGAAAACACCGGTAGCTTCCACAACCACATCGATGTCCAGCTCACCCCAGGGAAGATCAGCTGGATTCCGTTCGGTCAGCATTTTCACCCGGTCCCGGGAAGTCTTCAGGTCTCCGTCTTCGATAGTTACCTTTCCTGGGAATACACCCATGATCGTATCGTACTGAAGCTGGTATGCCAGTGCGTTATGATCAAACAGGTCGTTAATAGCCACGACGTTAATGTCATCGCGCTCGTGCAGGATGCGAAATACCGACCGGCCGATACGACCGAATCCATTGATTGCCACTCTCATGCCGCACCTTCCTTTTTATTGAATCTGGCGTAAGCCTGGATGATATCAATCAGACGGGCTGCGTGTCCCCACCCGTTGTCATACCAGCTAATGGTCTTTACAAGCTTCCCCTTGGTTTTCATAGTAGCCTTACTGTCGAAAACCAGGCTGTGACGGTTGCCGATAACATCACTGGACACGATCGGGTCTTCCGTCACTTCGATGATGTCCGGCATTTCCCCGGCGGCTTCAAACATAGCCTCGTTGATTGCCTCAACCGTAGCTTCCGCATTTTTAAACTGGTATGTGATATCGACACACGAACCATCTGCAACGGGAACGTTAAGTGCAATGCCGTCAAATCCGCCCTTGAACTGGGGCAGGACGGCTCCCAGCCACTTTACGGTGGGTGTTTCATTGGGAATGATATTTTCCGCTGCGGATCGGCTACGGCGAAAATCGCTTCCCGCCGTGTCCGCCAGCGGCTGATCGCTGGTATAGGCGTGGACAGTGGTCATCATAGCCCTGTCTACGCCAAACTTATCGTCCATGATCTTCAACATCAGTGCCACCGGGCCGGTGGTGGATGAGCCGGCGGATATCATCCGGTCCGAGGGAGAAATGGTATCTTCGTTCACACCCATCACAACCAGCCGATCAATCTTTTCATCGGGTAGATTGGTAACTATCACCCGCTTGGCACCCACTGTCAGATGGGCTTCCATGTGTGCCTTTTTAAGATACTTACCCGTGGCATCCACGACGATGTCTACATCGTAGCTTTCCCATGGAAAATCCCCTGGAGCCAGGCCGATGATCATTTCGGAACTCCGACCGTCATTCAGCAGGAGCTGATTATTTTTCAGACGTACTTCCTGCTGGAATGAACCGTGAACGGTATCCCGTTGCAGCAGATAATGCAGAATCTCGGGCTGTCCCACATCGCTAATGACGGGTATTTCTATTCTGGAGGTTTCGGAGGCTAGGCGATAAAAGTTTCGCCCGATACGGCCGAAACCCATCAGGCCTACCCGAATCCGCGAAGAGGTATTATTACTTCCTGACATGGTTATCCTTTCTTACGCACGCTGGCCGGTCAGGTATTAAACTCGTGTTCCCGGCTCTATATTTCGGGGAGAAACTACCGCCTTATCATGACCGGAGACAAGTACCGTGTTCTGGAAGTTCAGATCCCAGGTTGGATAGGTTGGGCTATTTGTCTTCTAAGTAACTAACTGAGGGCGAAACCCAGTACGAAGATCATGCCTGCAAAGGCTAGCAGTAGCGGCCACCCGGTAAATAGAAAGCGGCGCCGGCTGGGGTCCTCGAAAACGTGTACCTGGAACTCATGCATGGTTACCCCGCCATGGGCGTCGGTGATTTCGAAAGCGACGTCGTTGGGACCTTTCTGCACACTGCGCGGGCGCCACTTGAACAGTCCTGTACGGGGGTCAAAGTCTGAATAGCGGGGCAGCTTGGTGGCCTCGTAACGGATAGCGTCCCGATTCAGGTCTTCCGCCACCACTCGATAGTTGTACTCAAAATTGTTCAGTGCCACCGGCTTGGGCTGCGAGATAATCCGCGGCGGCATATTCACAAAGACGGTAGTAGCTTGCCGGTCAACTGTGTGGCCGTCGGAAACTTCTATCTCAAATTCCTGCCAGTTGAGCTGTTCCAGAGAAGGAATCCAGGTGACCACACCCCGGGAATCCACCTTCATTCCCCCGGGCTGTTTCGTCAGCTGGTAGGTCAGTTGAGCGTCTTCGTTCCTATCGTCAACATTTACTCGGTAAACATAACGCTGTTCAGCTAACGCCATGGTATCCGCTTGTGAGATAATCACGGGCGGATAGTTGGCATAAATCCGGAAGGATTGCTCGTCCCGGGAAAAACCGTCAGAAGCTGACAGGCGTACCTGGTGGTAGCCTGCCTGATTGAAAGTCGGGATCCAGGTAATCAAACCGTCATCGTCCACTGTCATACCATCGGGGAATTCCCGTAGGCTATAGTGCACAAAGGGAACCCGCTTGGCGGTGTACTTTGGCATTATCCCCCGGCCACCCTGAAACAGTTCCCACAGAACGTCTTCAAGTTCGATCAATCCCTGTTCAGGGCTGTCGATCACCAGAATCAGCCGGTCGCCTTCCAGGAAAATATGTTTAACGTGCTGTTTGAGATCGATGCGTGCCGCCTCAGCTACTTCACCGGCTGGAGGCTTGCGAGGCTTGTTGATGAAAATGTTTTTCAGATCCCTGAATTGTGCCAGGTAGCGGGGCAGGTCCCGCTTGAACTTATCGTCCTGGAGACTCACTTCGAAGGCGACTGTGTTGGATATGTCAGTAACCACCGTCGGACGCCTGAACTTGAGCAAACTGCTCTGGTTGTCATCTCGAGTCTCAACTTGGTAGCGGTATGTCTGACCTATGACAGCGGAATCGAGCGCCATAGAAATAATGCTGATGGGCGCATTGACAAAGACAATGCCTCTGAACAGGGTCCTATCGATACCATCGGTGAGTTCCATTACGTACCGAGCCGCGTCAAGATCCTGGAAGGTGGTGGGCCAGGTGAGATCGCCGGCAGAATCTATAGTCATGACTACCGGACCACTTACCAGATTCCACTGGAGGTAATCGTGCGGGTTAGAATCTCGGCCTTCGAACGACAGCCGCAACGTATCCCCGGCCAGAATGGTCACAGCCAGCGGCGGCGCATCAACCAGTCGTGGTTGAGCGTTAACATAGACCCACCCATCCTGGATGTCCTCGGCAGTACCATCGGTGACCTGCACCTGAAAGTACTGGGTATCAATCTGTGCCGGCGTGGGAGTCCAGCTGATGAGGCCACTGGGTCCAATGCTCATACCGTCCGGTGTCTGTAGCAGGGAAAAGACTTGGTCCTTCTTCGAGCCTGGCTGGAAAACGGTTACCTGGTAGCTATAGGGTTTTTGGACGTGAGCCACATGTGGTACGGTGGAAATGATGGTGAGCTTCGCGTTGACATTAAGCGTGAAAGTCTGAATGTCCTTATCAAATCCGTCGCTGGCCGAGATCACCACCTGGTAGTCATCGTGGTGGGTCTCATTAGTTCGCCAGCTGACGACGCCGTCCGGCTCAATAATCATGCCCTCCGGTCCTGACTCAAGGCGGTAGTCAATGCGGGCGTCAGTGTTGCGGTCCTCGACTTGGACACGGTAGGCAAACAGGTGCCCTGCCAGGAGTTGGAGGTTATCCGGCTGGCCGGTGATGCGTGGTTTGTCGTTGACGTAGATGAGAATCTGATCCCTGACTAACTCCTTTTCAGGAATAAGGACGGAATCGGTCACCATTTTCTCGGGCTTTACACCAATATCGTAGGTGATTTCATATTCAACATACCAGGTGCCCAGGTGCTCAGCCTTAGGCTGCCAGACAATGGCCTGGCGCTGGTAGTTAAATACCATGTCCGGCGCTTTCCGTAGGAAGCGGAAGCCAGCAAACTGCTCGAAGCGATCACCAAGTATCGCCCGGGTAAATTCGTCTCCCACATAGAGGAGCACATCGGGTGTACGATGCGGTGGAAATGCTCGGGGACCGGATGGGAGCGACCTGTCGGGGAGGTAAACCTGGCTGACCTCCGCTTGCTCGGTAAATGGTTCAGGTTCCGCAGGCCTAACCGCCTCGTACGGTGGCAAAGGCAGCTGCCTGGAAAGTGGCTCTCCCATCGCCGTGAGCGTAATAAAGGGATTCGTGTCACTATGGACTGGTAACACGACAACCGGCGGATCCTTCTCGCTGGCAGGTAGGACCGTGAAGGATTGGCAGCGCAAGGGCGGTGTAATCCCATCCGGTAACCGGGATAGGATCTGCTCCCTGGTTACGGGCGTAACGAATCTGGTGTCGTTGGTCGTGACAGTGCCATCCGCCTGGAGGAAAACGATCTCCGACGTGCCATCCCCATCCAGGTCGATAGCAGCCAGGTCCAGGAGATTGGGGATCTCGGTGTCCAGGGCTACCCCCCTTAGCGCAGACCCGGTAAGACTTACCAAGGTGAGGGAACCATCCTTGTGGGGGAGTATGATTTCATCCTGACCATCACCGTTAAGGTCACTGGTGGCCGATGTCGTTGGAAGAAGCGGTCCGCTAACGGTTGTGATAACGGACGTTGCATGGAAATCATCCAGCCCATTGATATAGGCAAACACCTCTGGGATTTGGCCCTGTCCGATAACCAGGATGTCCGTTCGCAGGTCACCGTTTAAATCGGCTAGCGCAATATCGAACGGCCAGGGTCCCGAACCCATTTCGCGGATCTGAAGCTCTTTGTAAACCTGTAGGCCTGCCGGTCCCCATTCTGCGATTAATACCATCCGGTCCGGACTACCTATTGCAACCACCAAATCGTCATTGCCATCATTATCCAGGTCAGCCACCGCCATCTGCCGAGGACGCAGGTAGGATATTCCTCGCCCCCGATAGTTCCACCGGGAGGTAGGCTCGATTGAAAACCTGCCGGCATCAGGGCTCCATTCAAACACTTGAAGCCAATAGGGGGCCGACTTATCCTCCAGGATCTGATAACGCAACAGGACCGTGATTTCAGACAGTTGATCTCCATCCAGGTCGGTCACGCCGGCGTCAACAATCTGGGCTGGTATCCCGGCTCCCAGCCGATGGCGCCATAAAATCACTAGAGTATCAGCACCAGCATCCTCGTAATACACCACCTCAGATAATGCCAGGGAGTCGATTGGTTGATGTAAAGCCAGCAGCTCGGGCTGGTCATTAGCGTTGTGATCCCATCCGCCGCCAAGGACATTGATGACCTGATCCCTGGAGATAAGCCGCTTGACCACTACTTCAGCCGACAGAAAGCTGGTGCAGAATAAAGCAGTAATCAGGATGTGCAGATATGAGCCCAAATTAGTTGAACCAGGACTTAACGTTTCATATTAAGTGAATAAGAGTTTTGGCAGGTAGGCCATGAATTTGTCATACCATTACGGTTGGTAATCATTTTCAAAAAATTAGACGGAGTTGTTGGATTATGCAAGGGAAAAGGTTCTCAGGGGTATTTAGGAAGATTCTTTAGTAAAAATGAATTATTGAGTGCCAGGAAATCGCTTATATTGTAATTTCGGGCGAATATGTAAATACTCTAATAAACTACTTCTTCTGTCAGTAAGAGTCAAAGATTTCTGTTTACACTCGGTAATAATGTTTGAAAGTGGAGCTGCATATGCCTAAGCGTTTTCTTGTCATCGGGCTGGTATCGATATTCGTATCCGGCCTCTACTCCCAACGTGACATCCCCTTTTCTACCGAAGAGTACTTTGGGGGAGGGATCGGGTATACACCTACTTTCCTGCAACTGAATATCGCAGAAGTATTCCCGTTTGATCCCCTCGGCAGCTCTGGTACTGATACCGGGCTCCTCGGCTCCCAAGGTTTGAATTTCGATCCTGAAGATATTACTTCATTGGGCAACATTTTAGTAATCCATGGCGCGGAAGGCTTTGGCAACATATCCGGAAACTGGCGGATAGGAGCCTATGTGGGGCTGGGCTCAAAAAGTATAACCAACGTCGATACTACCTCTAACCTCCAGACCGATCTTAAGGTCACTCTTATGACCGGAAACGCCTCGCTTGAATATGTAATCCCCCTCTTCAGTAATCTGGAAATCGCTGCCGGTTCACTCTTTGGCTTGAGCCGGGCCATCATCCAGTTTGCAAAGAAGATCGACATTCCAAGCTGGGATGATCAATTTATCTTTAACAACATCAACCAGAATAATTACTCCGTTTCGTTGTCGGGAACATTTTTCACCTTTCAACCTTATGTCGCAGTTAAGCTACAATTCCTGGATCGCGCTGGTCTGCGGATGAGTGCTGGTTATAACGTAGGGACTCTCCCGGCAAACCAGTGGACCCTGAATGATTTCGGTGAAATCCAGGCGTCAAGCGTGAGCAATTTTAATGCGCCCGCTGTGCGGGTTATGCTATACCTTGGCATATAATGAGACTCCCTGACGGTAATTGGCGACCTGCATAGCTCTTGCCAGACCAATACGTCTCTCCCTTCGAGTAGGTCTGCCAACCATTAAATGATAGATTGACTTATGAAGAAAAAGAAACTAGTTCTTATCCTGACCGCTGTTCTCAGCGTGATTATCCTTAACCTGCCGGGAACCAACCTCAGGTCACAGTCCGGGGGACGCACCAACGATCTCTATCGAAAACTCAATTCTCTCCAGGAAATTATTGGCCTGGTCAATGAAAACTATGTGGACCCGGTGGAATGGGAAGACCTTATGGACGGCGCGTTCTATGGGCTGTTGGAGCGCCTGGACCCGCACTCAAACTACATCCCCAGGGAACAGCTTGAGTCTATCACCGAGCAGTTCGTAGGCAAATTCCAGGGAATCGGGATCGAGTTTGACGTTATCGACGACTGGATCACCGTTATTGCTCCCGTTGTAGGCAGCCCCTCTGAGCGGGTCGGGCTACGGCCGGGGGATAAGATTATTGAGATAGACGGAAAATCATCCTACAAATTTACCCAGGAACAGGTGATGAAAACCCTGCGGGGACCTAAAGGTACGTCGGTTAATCTTAAGGTCCAGCGCCCCGGGCAGGAGAAACCCCTCTCATTCACTATCGTCCGGGACGACATCCCCATCTACAGCGTCCTGGCTTCTTTTATGATCAACGAAAAAACCGGATATATTCTCATCAACCGCTTCTCCAGTAACACTGCAGATGAAGTGGAGATGGCCCTTCAGGAGCTTGAAGCCCAGGGTATGACCCAACTGCTTATCGACCTGCGGAATAACAGCGGTGGGTATCTGGAGCAGGCGGTCAAGGTGGTGGATAAGTTCGTAGCGGTTGAGGACACCCTCGTGTTCACCCTGGGCCGGCGATCTAACATGGATCAGGTTCATATGGCACACCGGATCGGTACTCATCCCCAACTCCCGATCATTATTCTTATCAACCGGGGGTCGGCCAGTGCCAGTGAGATTGTGGCCGGCGCCCTCCAAGACCTGGACCGGGGTCTTGTCGCCGGAGAGACCAGCTTCGGTAAAGGGCTGGTACAGAGACAGTGGCAGTTAGGCGACGGTTCGGCTTTGCGACTCACTGTAGGCCGGTACTACACGCCCAGCGGTCGTCTTATCCAACGACCCTATGTCGGTGGCAGCGAGAAATACTACCATGATTTATTCACGCGGTCCCTTGATCCCGAAGTCCAGGACTCTATTCTGGCTACCCTGCCCCAGTATCGGACAAGGGCGGGTCGGGTAGTTTATGGCGGTGGGGGCATCATGCCGGATGAGTCTATTCCATGGGACCTCAAGCTCACCGAACAAACCATCAAACTGATTAATAATCCTGAGCGGTTGTTTTATCAGTATGCCGAACTGAGAGCCGGAGAGCTAACGGGTCGTTACTCCGATGCAGGCTCGTTTTTGGCTGATTACCATCCCGGATTAAAGGAACGCCAGCGCCTGGCCGACTGGCTGCGCAAACGGGGAGAGGTGGTTGATGATGAATCCCTTGAAGCTGACTGGGAATACACCAGCACTGTAGTTGCCAGTGAAATTGCGGGTCTTCTATGGGATCGTGAAGCCTTGTACCGGGTGCGGCTGGCACAGGATAACCAGGTACAGGCGGCCTTGAAGCTGTTCGGCCAGGCCCGTAAACTCCTGGCCCTGCGATAAGCCACTTTTTATACTAGGAATCCGACCCAGACTACCGGGCGCGCTCGTCAACAGGGGCTATTTGTCGCCCTCATCCTGAATCCTGGCCGGCAGCCGACTGCGGCGGACAATCTTGCGAATGCGGCGGATGGCGGCAGTGCTGCCCCTGACGATCAGGGCGGAAAGCTCGTCAGCCTTACCCGAATGGAAGTGGACCTTTTCATCGAGCTCTTGGAGCTCCTTGCCGGTCGTGGCTCGCAGCGCCGGAGATTTAATGAATGACAGCACCTGGCTGGGATATACACTGCGGTGGCCTGTCATCAGAAAGCTGACCACGGAGGCCAGCGCAGCGTAAGGTACTATAGCAGGGCCGAATAGCTCCACCGCCATGATACTGGCTGAGATAGGCGTATTAGTGGCACCAGCCAGAACAGCCACCATGCCGATAGCAGCAAAAAAGGTGGCGTCCATGTCGAACAGGGTCGCCAGTAGGTGCCCCCCGGTGGCACCCACATAAAAGACCGGGCTCAGGGTGCCGCCGCTGCCACCGAAGTTGAGAGTGATACTGGTGAAGACCATCTTGGCGAAGGGGGCTATAAGGGGGGCCTCTCCTCCGTTGATAACGGCCACGGTTTGTTCCAGCCCCAAGCCTAGGTACTCCCGCCCCAGGATGAGAGCCAGGATCACCAGGGCAGCACCACCAATAGCTGCTGTCCAGATAGGGGACTGCTTCACCCGCTGGGCAGCCTTGCGGGATAACTTCATGGCCTCGATCAACAAGAGGGCCAGGAGTCCAAAGAACACCCCGGCCAAGATAACCTCCACCATCAGAGCGGGCTCCAATGCCACGGCAAAATGCTGGAATTGGTGGGGATAGGCCAATCCCAACCAATGGGCTGTGCCAAAAGCCACGATACCAGCCACGAAGGATGGAAACAGCACGTCATAGACGATAGCGCCCACAAACAGTGCTTCTACGCCGAAAATGGCCCCGGCGATGGGTGTGCCGAAGACCACGGCAAATCCGGCACTGAGGCCACATACAACGATTTTCTTGCGGTCATCGGCCCGGAATTTCAGCAGGTCAGCCAGCCTTGAGGCCAGGCCGGCGCCGATCTGGGCTGAAGGACCTTCCTTGCCGGCGGCACCCCCTACAGCGATAGTCACAATGGTAGCCAATGCCTTAACCGGTACTACGGTCAATCGGATGCGTCCAGACCGGCGGTGATAAGCTTCGATGACCTTCTCGGTACCGTGACCCTCGGCGTCGGGCGCAAAACGTCTCACTAGAAAAGCGCTGAGTGAGAATGCTGCCGGCAACAGCAGGAACGACCAGGGCCACCGCCCCGCCAGGGCTATGGAGCCGTCCAGAGCCTTGAGGAAATACGTCGTGGCCACGCCTACCAGTATCCCCACCAGCACGGCGATTAAGAACCATCGGATGATGTGGATGAACAGGACAGAACTCTCCAGTAGGCGGCGGAGCATGGCAGGATGGTCCCGGAGAAATCTAGAGGGTGAATTGACCTATCATAGAGGGTGAATTTAAGTATCCCCCTATGAAAGAGCTATAAGAAGATGTATATATAGATGGTCGTGTTTGCCGGTCTTGAGAATGACCGGGTTTGACTCACCGGTGTATCACCGTATAGCGCTTCAGGTCGCCGATGGCCTTGGTAATGTCGATCTCCCGGGGGCAAGCATCGGTGCAGTTGTAGATCGAGTGACAACGCCACAAGCCATTCTTATCGTCAAGTACGCCCAGACGCTCTTCGTTCCCACCGTCACGTGAGTCGAAAATGAAACGGTGGGCTTTAACAAAGGCCGCGGGGCCTACAAACTCCCGGTTGAACCAGCGGAATGAGGGGCAGCTGGTGGTACAGGAGCCGCACATGATACATTTAGTGGTTTCATCAAAGACGGCGCGATCCTTCACAGACTGGTGGTACTCCGCAGCCGGGGCGGGTTCACCGGGAATAAAGTAAGGCTTGACCTTCTCCAGCCCCGCGAAGAACGCCTCCATGTCCACGATAAGGTCACGAAGTACCTTCATCCCCTTGATGGGCCTGATGTGGATACGCTTGCTCTTCAGGTCCTGGATAAGGACCTGGCAGGCCAGGCGGTTGAGGCCGTTGATCTCCATGGCGCAGGATCCGCACACGCCGTGGGCGCATGATTTGCGGAAAGCGATTGTGCCATCATCCTCATCCTTGATAGCCATCATGACATCGAGAACCCGGTCCTTGGGGTCTACTTCTTTTATAAAAGTGTCGAAGCGAGACTCGTCCGTATCCGGATCGTAACGGAAAACTTCAACGGTTACCTGCATTTTAATATACCCTCGGCTTCGGTTGGAATTTCGTGATAGTTACTGGCTTATAATCGAACTTCACCTTGCCATCCTCTACGTAGTGGATGAAAGTATGCTTCAGCCAATTCTCATCATCCCGCTCGGGGAAGTCTTCCCGTGAGTGAGCGCCCCTGCTCTCGTTGCGGATGAGAGCGCTCTCGGCGATGGTCCAGGCCGAATCCAGGAGGAAGCCCAGCTCGATCGCCTCCATCAGCTCGGTGTTGAAACAGGCGCGCTTATCAGCTACGCTGACCTGCTGGTAGCGCTGGCGCAGCTCCATGATAGCATCCCGGGCCTTGGTAAGGCTTTCCTTGGTGCGGTAAACTCCGCATTCGACCATCATCACCTTCTGCATGTTGGTTCGGATGTCTACTACCTGCTCCTTGCCGCCGCCGTTCTGCAAGCGGTCAATTTCGCCCCGGATAAAAGCGTCCGGTTCCCCGGTCATGCGGCTGAATTCCGTCTCCTGCAGATAGCGCACCATGTCCTTGCCGCCCCGGCGGCCGAAGACAATGATATCCACTAGGGAATTGGTCCCCAGGCGGTTGGCGCCATGCACCGATACACAGGCCACCTCGCCGGCGGCGTAGAGACCCGGCACCGGTTTGTTTTTTGCATCCCACAACACCCGGCCTTCGACATCAGTCGGGATACCGCCCATCGCATAGTGGGTGGTGGGCTGCACCGGGATTGGCTCCTTAATCGGCTCCACGGCCAGGTAGGTTCGGGCGAAATGGGAGATGTCGGGTAGCTGTGTATTTATAGTATCAGCACCCAGGTGCACCAGGTCCAGGTAGAGATAGTCGGAGCCGGGATCGCCCGTACCGGCAATACCCCGGCCCTCCTTGATCTCGTTGTACATGGCCCTGGAGACGACATCCCTCGGGGCCAGGTCTTTGATCGTCGGGGCTATGGCAGCCATGAAACCGTCCTTGCCCGTGCCGATGTTGTCCAGGTCTTCCCGGTTGCGCAGGATACCACCCTCACCCCGGGCCGCCTCGGACACGAGGATACCGAGCTTCCGCATGCCGGTAGGATGGAACTGGACGAACTCCATATCCTCCATCGGGATACCCCGTCGGAAGCAGATGGCCATACCATCCCCAGTATAGGTATGGGCGTTAGAGGTTATCGAGAAAGCGCGACCGTGGCCGCCTGTGGCCAGCATAGTGGCCTTGGCCTGGAAAACATTAACCTCACCGGTGGCTAGATCATATGCAATCACCCCCTGGCAGGTCTCACCTTCAACAATCAGATCCAGGACATAGAACTCATTGAAAAAGCGCACCTGATTCTTGACGCACTGTTCATAGAGGGTGTGGAGAATCATGTGGCCGGTACGGTCGGCGGCATAGCAAGCCCTTTTGACCGGGGCTTCGCCGAAATTGCTGGTATGGCCACCGAAAGGCCGCTGGGCGATCTTGCCATCGGGTGTCCGGCTGAAGGGCAGACCGAAATGCTCTAGCTCCAGGACAGTCTCAATGGCATCCTCGCACATGATCTCTATGGCGTCCTGGTCACCAAGGTAATCGGAGCCTTTAACCGTGTCGAAGAAGTGCCACTCCGGGCTGTCCGGTTCCTCGTTACCCAAGGCCGCACCGACACCGCCCTGAGCTGCTCCGGTATGGCTGCGGACCGGGTAGAGCTTGGACAACACCGCCACGTTGAAATTATGCTGACTGAGTTCCAGGGCGCACCGCAGGCCAGCACCGCCGGCACCCACAACAATTGCGTCAAACTTGTGTACCATGGTCGCCCCCTAATACAACTTGGGAGTGAAACTGATTACCGCTACCACCCCGATCACCCAGATAATAAAGCCGATCAGGTAGGTGACCCAGTTACCGATGGCCCGCCAGCCGTTGTGAGTGACCCAGTCATCAATAATGGCCTTGATGCCGTAAAATCCGTGGTAGGTCCCCACGGTTATCAGCGTGACATCAAACACCTTCCACATAGGGTTGGCAAACACCTTGGCCAGTGAATAGTACTTCATCAGGTTGGGATCGGCTTTGATCTTCGCTAGGTCAGCGGCGCCGAAGCCTAAAATGTCATAGCCCCAATTTGCCGGCCCCATTAAATAATGGTACAGGAAAACATGTGTGCCCAGAAGTAAGAAAATTAGTACAGCAGTAACACGCTGGAACAACCAGGCTTGAGATCCGCGACTACTCATCCTTCCGCCCTCCACATGAACCATCCACCAATGATAAACAACACCACCGCCAGAACGTAGGTGAGATAAATGAGCAGCTTGTGCCTTTTCGAGGCCCAGGCGGTGAACTCTGCCAGGATCAGTCGGAAACCATTCAATCCGTGGAAGAGAATAGCCCCCAGAAGCAGGACCTCACCAGCCCGGAACAGGGTGGTCTTGTAGGTCTCGATAACGGCGTTGAAGGCTTCCGGCCCCTTGGACATCTTGGCCATGCTCCAGATATGTATGATCAGGTACGCGACGATGGCTACCCCTGTGATCTTGTGCAGGAGCCACGAGAGCATGCCTTCCTTAATCTTGTACATCTATCCCTCCTATAAAACTTAGTGCGGGAGAAGCGTCATGTTCACGATTTGATAAAACTGGCATATTCTTAGATATGAGGTACCCATAATTTCGGACAAGTAGGTCGCAATTTCAAGCATACGGTATGGGAATAGGTCAAAAAAAGGTCTCCCGGTGCATAATTCCATAGTATCTGACTAGGCTGCAACCAAGTAGAAGGCGACTGCCACACCCGCCCCGATCAGGGCGTAGGGTATCTGCGTCTGGACGTGGTCCATGTGGTCGGAGGCGGAGGCCATTGAGGATATGATGGTGGTGTCGGAGATAGGGGAGCAGTGGTCGCCGAATACGCCCCCGCCCAAGACGGCCGCCAGATACAGAGGCAGATGCCCATCCATCGCCGCCGCCAGCGGCACGGCAATTGGGACCATCAGGGCGAAGGTTCCCCAGGAGGTGCCGGTGGCGAAGGCCATGATGCATGCCAGCAGGAACAGGCCCACCACCGCCAGCTTGCCGCTGGCCACACCGCTGATAATCCGCGCTACATAGACACCGGTGCCCAACTCGCGTACCGTGGCCCCCAGAGCGAAGGCCAGAATGAGAAGTGTGACCACCGGGATCATCCCGCCCATGCCCTTGAAGGTCAGGTCCATGAAGGCCTGCCCCGACATGCCCTCCCGCTCCGGATTACGACGGAAGTACGGCCGCACGTTCAGAATCGCCAGGACCACCAGGCTGGTTATGACCGCCCACAGTACCGCCGTAGAACCGGAGCTGGACTGGATGATCTCCCACAGCCCGGCTCCCTCCGGCGCGGCAGCCTTGCCGGTAAAATAAATCCCCGCTACGATACTCAGGATCATGGTCAGAACAGGCAGGGCCAGATT
Organism: Fidelibacterota bacterium; assembly: GCA_020354025.1. GTDB lineage: Bacteria > Fidelibacterota > Marinisomatia > SCGC-AAA003-L08 > TS1B11. The sequence goes on from CP070638.1 coordinate 2,406,179, forward strand.
GATCGCGCGCGGCTTGAGTCCTTCCAGCCGATCAACGCCCAGAACATCCTCCCCCACCAGGGGATGGGCGTCGTCAGCCATGAGCTTGCCCTCGTCCCTGGCTCGCCGCTCCGCACGCTTCATCGGACCCACATCCCTCCTTGCCAGGATAGTGAATAGCACCACCAGGATGGCTACCATGGGGTAGAAATTCCACACCAGGCTGGACAGCAGCACGGCCACCGGACTCTGCACTTCCTGCACCGCCAGCAGGCCGATGACCATAGCCCCCCAACCATTGAAAGGGACTAGTATACAGATGGGTGCTGACGTGGAGTCACAGATATAGGCTAGCTTCTCCCTGCTCACCCGGTAGCGGTCTGTAAGGGGACGTCCTACCGTGCCCGCCACCAGGGAGGTGATGGAGCTCTCCACTGTAATTAGAATACCCATGAAGAAGGGCACCAGCTGAGCTTGTCGGCGGTTAGTGACCCAGTGCCGGTCCCCAACCCACTTGACGAATCCCTCTACGCCGCCTGTGGCGCTCATGAGTGTGAGGACGCTGCCCACCAGCAGGCTGTATAGGATAATGCGGGTGTTGCCGCTGTCTACGAAGACGGTTACGATGGAGGTAATGGTAGAGCCTGTAGCGGCCAGGGGATTCCAACCTTCCAACACCCACCAGCCGATCCAGACGCCCAGAAGCAGGGCGGGATAAATCTGCTTTTTCCAAAGGGCCAGGCCCAGGGCCACCGCCGGCGGCAGCAGGGATAGGATGCCGTATGATTCAGTCAAGGCTGTCGCCCTTCGTCAATCCCTTGGCGATACCTGGGACATGGCTCTGGGCGATCCTTTATTAAAAGGGGATGTCGTCGTCACCGGGGGGTGGTGGTTCCCCTCCGGCTGGCGGCCCGGACTGCATTATGTCGCCGCCGTAGGCCTCCATAGCTACACGGGTGATTTCCTCCTTTACTTCGGCCTCGGCAAAAACGGTATCGTAGTACTGGCCGTCGTTGCCCTTCTGGCTGGGCATGCCTACGAAGGGGCCGTTGGACCCCTCGATAACCTTGAAGCCCTTCACTACCAGTCCCTCTTCAGTGCGGAGGTCAAAGAAAGCCCGGATCTTACCCCACTGGCCTTTATTGATACGTTCGATCTGCATGGATTACTCCTGAAAATTGTAGGGGTGAAGGTAGGGGTGATCAAAGGCGGCGGGCAAGGGGGGAGGCGAGTTATTTGAGCATAAATTAAAACGGCAGCCTCTCCAGGTCCACATTGCCCCCGGACAGAATGATTCCTACCCGCTTACCGGCTACGTCCAGCTCATCCCCCAATATCGCCGACACGGCTACCGCCGAGGAAGGCTCGATGATGATCTTCATCCGTTCCCACACGTGGCGCATGGCGTTGACGATGGCCTCCTCGCTCACGGTGACTATCCGTTCCACGCGCTCCCTGATGACACCGAAGGTGAGCTGGCTTAAGCCCATCAGCAGGCCATCGGCGATAGTCTGGGGATTTACAGACGGCACGATGCTGCCTTCCTGCAATGAGCGGTAGGCGTCATCGGCATTAACCGGCTCGGCACCGATAACCCCGGTAGTCGGCGAAAGCTCGGAAACGGCTATAGCCGTCCCGCTCAACAGGCCGCCACCGCCCACCGGGGCAATAACCAGGTCCAGGTCCGGTACCTCCTCAATCAGCTCCGCCGCTGCTGTCCCCTGGCCCGCGACGATGCGCGGGTCGTCATAAGAGGGGATATAGGTAGCTCCCGTCTGCTCCAGTACCGATTCCAGCGTAGACCGCCTTGATTCCTGGGTGGGATCGCTGAAGGTGATGATCCCGCCATATCCCGCAACGGCCGCTTTTTTTGCCTCGGGCGCCGTATGCGGCATAACGATATGGGCCGGGATGCCCCGCAGTCGGGCCGCCAGCGCCAGGGCGGCGGCGTGATTACCCGAAGAATGGGTAGCCACACCTTTTGCCGCTTCTCTTTCAGAGATGGAAAGAATAGTATTGCAGGCACCCCGGAATTTGAAGGCCCCGGCTTTCTGAAAATTCTCGCACTTGAAAAAGAGTTTGCCACCACTCATGGTGTCCAGGCCAGCGCAGGTGAGGATCGGGGTTGGATGTGCATAGGGACGGATGCGCCCAGCTGCGGCTTTGATATGCTTAAGAGTAACAGGAAGGGTCATAGGTACTCCCGATTTTATCAACAACAGGTAAAAAGAAACTTACAGCCCATGAAAGTTCTTGTCTATACTGCGGATAAACTCTAGCTAACGAAAAATTCGTCTTTTGGCTTGCTTTTTGCACTAACTCATATGTGCAAGCATACTATGAGGTTTTTTACAGGGGAGAACTTTAATGAGCGTTGCATCTTCTATTCAAGAAAAGAGCCAGAATCTACCGGCTGCTATTCCAACCGCCGGGATTGATGACCTGGCTTCATCAAGGAGATACGCTCCGGGAGCCGGAGCAGACAACCACTGGCCATGGGGCAACAGGATTTCCAGTCTGCCCGATATCCGGACCTGGGTGGAAGACCAACTGATATTCTTGCAGGAAACAATTACCACCCTTCTGCGCCGCCTCCCCGCCAAAGCTGAGGGAGAACTAACGCTGTTAGTGGGACCTGATGGAAATATAACCGCCGTGGGCGATCATCCATACAGACATGCCCTGCTGGATTACTTCAATAGCTGCCCGGAGCTGCTTGATGATTTCGCCAGCCTGGCGGCCACCGCCAGCTTCCTCCATGAAGCCGACAATTCTCTGGAGTTCAAGCGAGCTCACCGTAAAAATCCTGAGGCAGCCATCAACCAATACCAACATTTGCTTCGAAGGTATACCTTTGGACTGCGCATTCTGGGTGGATTTGTCACTCCAACCTATTTTGAACCAGCGGCGATCCAGGCAATACTGGTCACATCTGGAACAGATCATCCGGCTTTGCCCTGAGCCTCCAGTCCTAATCACCTGTTATAGATTGAACCATAAGGGGAGAATCGCCCCGGGAGAATCCCTGGCGTGTTAGATTACGGGTAGCCGGTGTCAGGGCGGCGTGGTTGCCTATTGAACGGAGACTCCCACTCCCATTTGTTCTATATCCTTCAATAATCGTTCCGGTTCCATAATATGGGCCATGAAGTGCAGGCCAGGCCGGGCGGCGGTTCCGTCCAGGTACTGTCTGATGCAAGCCACGGTAGGGGCGGCCGTGAGGAAGTAGCCATCTTCGTGGGTGATCCGCACCTTCAGGTCTTTCGCCTGCCCCTTATCCTGACCGCTGGCCTCCAGCTGCAGTGCGATGCCATAGGGCGGGCTGGAAAACCGCTCCATTCCCCGGAAAAGGAGACGTCCCACCGGCCGCAGCGCTGCTTTCGGCCACAAACGGGCGGCTAGCAGACCCGGGGGAAAGAGCACCCAGTCCACGAACCAGTTGAAGCCGGTGATGTAAAATCCGGTCTCCCGCAGGGAGGGGATCATCTCCGGTAGGGCACGCATCTCATCCAGCAGCATAGGCATGGCGTAGGGACAGCCAAAGGGCTCGCCGTAGTCCATCTTAAGGAAATCTTTCCTGCGCAACATGCTGGCTTTACGCCACTGCCCATCTCGATATAGCAGCGACTGGTAGTCCAACATTTCGGACATAAATTCTTCGGCGGTATCGTCACCGACGGCAAAGGCTTTCCAATCGACCCTGAGGGCACAGCCCACAAAGGCACGCTCCAAGTGGTCGATTTTATCACCGGCGTAGCGCACCAGGGCCGCCGGTACGCCTGGATGAAAGCCCCCATCAGTGATAAAGCAGCGGCCTGCTCCTTTGATCTTGTCCGCCAGCGTTTGCAGGGCCTTCACTTTGGACGTAGAGTACTGAACATCCATATAGTCCACCCCCGCCGCCAGGGTAGTCGAGGCAACCTCCCGGGCGTACCTGGCTGTGCTGGAAGCCATTACCAGCAGGTCCACGCCCACCAGGGCTCGTTTCAGATCGTCCTCCTTAGAAGCGTCGGCCTGAACACTGAGAACCCGGAAACCCTCTTCGGTCGGATCCGTTTGGACATATTGCCCGTTGAGCTCCGCGGCGGCTTCTACGGCTTTGGATTGATTCCGTCCAGCTAAAACCAGCCGAGCGTCAGTGTATTCGAGGCAGAGCCTGGCGATGGCCATGCCGGCGTTACCGTAACCGCCTAAAATCAGGATTGTCTTATTCGTCATGACGGAACCCCTCGAGATATGGTTATCGCAATTCAGGTATTCGCTCTAATGCCTGTAGAAAATGCCGCGTCAGAGATTGCTGGAAAACAACAAGTTATAATCGCGGCACCACGCCAATGCCAGGACTGTCATTTAACATCCATTTCCCCTCGTGTACGGTTACTCCGGTAAATGGATCATTGGTGATGAGCAGGTTGCCGTCAAGATCGGCGTAGTCTGCCAGGGGTGAAATGCTCGCCGCTGCGGAAATAGCGACCGAAGTTTCGATCATGCAGCCAAACATTACCTTCATTCCCAACGTCTTGGCTAACCAGACCATGCGCAGGGCTTCCTGTAAACCGCCAGCCTTCATCAGCTTTATATTGATGCCGTCAAACGCTGTCGCCAGCGACGGAATGTCCGCGGCTGTCTTCACACTTTCGTCGGCGAGGATGGGAATATCGGTTCGCTCACGCAACCAACGGGTCTCCTCAAGCATACTGGCGGGTAGAGGCTGTTCAATAACTTCCACGCCCTGAGATGCCAGCCATTCGATCTTTTCCAGGGCCTCTTCCTTGTTTTTCCAGCCCTCATTGGCATCGACCATCAGGGGCTTGTCAGTCACGGCGCGAATCGCCGAGATGATCTCTTCATCATTTTCCATCCCCAGCTTTACCTTGAGCAGGGGATAACGCCCGGCTTCCTGTACCTTTTTACTGATTACTTTTGGCTCATCAATGCCGATGGTAAAACTCGTGATCGGGACATCAATCTTGTTCAAGCCGAAGTATCTATAAAGGGGTACTCCCAGGGATTTGGCAATCCAATCCATTAGTGCGATATCCAGGGCGGCTTTGGCGGCGGTCTGAGCGGGATCCAACTCCCTGATGGCAAATCCAAGCTCGACGAAGTTCCATAGATCCTCCCTCTCAAACAACGGAATGGCCTCCTCGATTACAGCTATCGTCGATTCAGGGCTTTCACCATAGCGCACGTTTGGCGCTGCTTCACCATAGCCGATCACCCCATCCTTCTCCAGCCTCACAATGACGTTCTGCTTCAAGTCGCTGGAACCACGCGCAATCGTCCAGGTATGTTTCAATTCCAACTTCTTGATCTCATACGATAGTAGCGTACTTTCGCCCATCATCTTATCTCCCATCGTATAGCTCACGTCCAACAAGGAACCAGGAATGACACCCAAATCCGGTGTCGGCTGGCCAGCCTGTTCGAGGAATCCCCCTTGCTATAGTACCTACCTCATGCTAGCCGGGTAGGACTCGTTTTATTGCCTGTAACGTATTGAGCCGGTATTCACTGTAGAACGAGTCCCTTGGATTTAGACTGTTGATGCGAACCAATCCGGCCGCATGGATATAATGCTGATTGCCCAAATAAAGAGCAACATGGGTGATCCTTGCAGGCGTTGAGCCGAAAAACAGCAGGTCACCCTCCCGGACCTTCTCGAAGTTTTTGCCAGGTTCCACCCGTTCACCTTCATGCACCTGCTGGCTGGCGTCACGGGGTAGGTGAATATTGTTCATCCTGAAAACGGTCTGCACAAACCCCGAACAGTCAAATCCCTTGGTCGAGGTTCCACCCCAAAGATACGGTATCCCCAGGTAGCTTTTTGCCAGCGATACTAGCTTGCCACGATCAACCTTGTCACTGCGGAGCTGTGCTTCGTCAATGACTAGCTCCTTTTCCACGTAGCCGACCTGACCGTCCGGTGTCTGGACCTTTGTCCAGCTTCCATTTTGCCCGGTTTTTTTCAATACGACGCCGGGCACCAGATCGGTGATTGGATTCCCCGAGGCACCTGCCCGATCCCGAACCAGCCCATAGTTAGCCGTGCAGACCACCCGGGATCCTCGCCGCCACTCGGCCACAGCCAGGGAATCCACCACGGTCAGCGATGATTCGTCAACCCATCCGAGGTACCGGTCCCGGTTACGGGTGTAATAAAAGCCATCCTCCTCTTTGTACAGGTCCAGGACGGTGCCCAGAAGCGTCTGGTTGACCAGTTCCGCTCGCAAGGACGGTTCCCGGCGCATATTGGCCACACTCACGCAAACGATGCCGTACACGTTGGGGCGAAGCTCTTCTGTCGGTAATACAGCAATGGAATCAAGGAAGGTAATATCGCCGGCGGCGCTGCGGAGAGAATCGAGCAGGTGTTGCCGCAGCCGGGGATCGGTTACTTCTCCGAATACAATAATTTGATTCCCCTTTCGCTGCAATTCGATCTGGAACAATTCCGCGCGATAATCAGGTGCGTGGATTGATTTCACATCTTCGACCACTTTTACCAGATATTCGGGCACTTCTGCAGCGCTCCCCTGGCAAGAGCTGAGAAATATGGCTGCTGGTAACATCAGAACCTCCACGGAAAGCAAAATGGCATTTTTCAAACTCCGGCTAGCGCACTTGCGCTTCATGAATTAAACCTCCTTTATACCTATAATTTGAATAGCTTACGCCAATCGAGCTAACTATCCTCTGGTGGTTTAGATTCCCCGCCCCACCGCCAACGGGACACGATACTTCTCTGGTCTTAGATACCTCATTCGGAAAAGTAACAGAGGCGGATAATAACCGCCAGGAATTTATAAAATAATTTTATATGCTGCGTTGCTGACTCCTCAATTGCTCGCTAAGTTTGCGGGTATTTTTTAAAGGGAGTCAAAGAGAATGAGCAAAAGCAAATACGTATACTTCTTCGGTGATGGCAAGGCCGAGGGTTCTGCCGAGATGAGAGAGCTGCTTGGAGGCAAGGGGGCCAACCTGGCCGAGATGGCCAGCATCGGCTTGCCAGTGCCTGCCGGATTTACGATTTCTACCGAAGTGTGCACCTATTTCAACGCACACGAGCGAACTTATCCTTCCACGCTTCAGGCTGAGGTGGACACCGCCATTAAACACACTGAGGAGCTAATGGGTCGGAGCTTCGGCGACCCGGAAGACCCTCTGCTGTTTTCTGGTAGGTCCGGCGCTCGCGCATCCATGCCAGGCATGATGGAAACCGTTCTTAATATTGGGCTTACTTCAAAAACGCTGCCAGGACTGGTCGCCCGCACCAATAACGAACGCTTTGCCTGGGACTGCTACCGGCGGCTTATCACCATGTACAGCGATGTGGTTATGGAAAAGGCCGCCGGGATTAGCCCGCCTGAAGGCCAAGGTATCCGCCAACAACTGGACCATCTGCTCGAAGAGTTGAAAAAGAATAAGGGCTACGATTTCGACTACCAACTCACAGCCGCCGATCTACAGCAGCTTACCAGCGATTATAAAACTAGGATCAAGGAAGTCCTGGGCAAAGCCTTCCCCGATGATCCCATGGAGCAGCTCTGGGGCAGTATTGGCGCCGTGTTCGCCTCGTGGGACGGTAAGCGCGCCGTTTCCTATCGCCGGATTGAGGGCATCCCTGATGACTGGGGTACGGCGGTAAACGTTCAGGCTATGGTGTTCGGCAACCTGGGCGAGGACTCCGCCACCGGAGTGGGTTTCACACGCAACCCGGCCACCGGCGAGGATGCCTTCTACGGCGAATGGCTCCCCAACGCCCAGGGCGAGGATGTTGTGGCCGGAATCCGCACACCCAATCCCCTTAACGAAGCCAGCCGCAACGAGGGCAATACCCTGCCATCCCTTGAGAAGCTGACACCGCAGTTATACGAGGAACTGGCTGGCTACCGGGACACGCTGGAAAATCATTACACTGATATGCAGGACCTCGAGTTCACCATAGAAGATGGAACGCTCTACATGCTCCAGACACGGACCGGCAAACGAAATGGGATGGCGGCCTTGCGCATGGCGGTAGAGATGTGCCAAGGCGGACTTATCGATAAAACCACGGCCCTGCGGCGCGTAAGACCCTCCCAGCTGGATGAGCTCCTGCACCCAATGGTGGATCCATTGGAGGAGCGCTCGCACAGGCCACTGGCCAAAGGCCTGCCTGCGGGGCCGGGCGGAGCCACCGGCAAGATTGTTCTCACTCCCGACCGGGCTGAAGAATTGGCTGGAACCGGAGAAAAGGTCATTCTGGTCCGCACCGAGACCAGTCCTGAGGACGTACATGGCATGCACGCCGCTGAGGCCATCCTTACCTCCAGGGGCGGTATGACCAGCCACGCTGCACTGGTGGCTCGCGGCTGGGGCAAGTGTTGCATCGTCGGCTGCTCCGCCCTAGAGATCAACATAGACCAGGCTGAAGTCCGGGTAGACGGCAACGTCTTCCATGAAGGCGACGTTGTTACCCTCAACGGAACTAAGGGGCTGGTATACCAGGGAGAGCTGCCCCTGATTGCCATCGATCCGGCAAAGAACGAACACCTCAAGATCTTCCTGGAGTGGTGTGATGAGACCCGCACCCTTGGTGTGAGGGCCAACGCCGACAGCCCGGAGGATGCGAATCAAGCCCGGAGTCTTGGTGCTGCTGGGATCGGTCTGGCCCGCACCGAGCACATGTTCTTCGAGCCCGAACGCATCAAGTTCGTGCGCCAGATGATCCTGGCGGATAATCCCGAACAGCGGCGCCAGGCTATTATGCAGCTGCTACCGTTCCAGAAGGGCGACTTTCGCGGCATTCTGTTGGCCATGGAAGGCCTGCCGGTGACCATCCGCTTGCTGGATCCCCCCCTGCACGAGTTCGTCCCCCACGAGGAGACCCAGCAAGTCGCCCTGGCCAAGGAAATGGGGCGCACGCCGGAAGAAATAAAGGCACGGGTGGAAGCCCTGGACGAGTTCAATCCCATGCTCGGGCACCGTGGTTGCCGGTTGGGTATTAGTTATCCGGAGATCACCGAAATGCAGGCCCGGGCTATCCTGGAGGCGGCGGCGGAGCTGGTCAAGGAAGGCAAAGACGCCCGCCCGGAGATCATGGTACCGCTGGTGGGGCATTTCAAGGAACTGGTCGACCAGCGGGAGATTATCGAGAAGGTTTATGAAGAGGTACGGAAAACCATCGGTGAGATCCCCCACCTCGCTATCGGCACCATGATCGAGGTTCCCCGAGGCGCTATTACGGCCGATGAGATCGCCGGTGTGGCCGACTTCTTCAGCTTCGGCACCAACGACCTAACTCAGATGGGTTGTGGTTTCTCCCGGGACGATTCCGGTTCGTTCCTGCCCCACTACGTGGACACCGGCATTTACCCCGAGGATCCTTTCCAGAGCCTGGATCAGACCGGCGTCGGCGAGCTGGTACGGATAGCTGTCGAAAAGGGCCGCGGAGTGAAGCCGGATCTCAAGCTGGGCGTCTGCGGGGAACACGGCGGTGATCCCGACTCGGTGCATTTCTTCCATAAGGTGGGCCTGGACTACGTGAGCTGCTCGCCGTTCCGGGTGCCTGTAGCCCGTCTGGCAGCGGCCCAGGCGGCGCTGGAGTTCCGGCCGGAAGGAGACTGAGGGCGGGCGAAACGCCGAATTCAAAGGGGAGAAAACCGCTAAGACGCAAAGGGCGCAGACGGGATCTAGCGCGAACAAGCAGGGGAACGGCGAATCGTGCTCTGGTCCCAATATGTCCCTTTATTAGACTACTATCCGCCTAGGAGCCCAACGAAGGGACGCCAGAACTACAAAGGGCAGGATAAGAATATAGCTTCGGCTCAGGCTGGGGAAGTCTTATACATTCTATAATAGCTGGGTTTCGAAGGGATCGTGGTCATCTCATCCCTATCCTGATAGCTTAAGGCCTGCAACGATCGCAAACACGGCAGCATCAGCCAGGACGTGAGCAACTACTGGTGCCAGCATGCCCCGCGCCCGCTGACGAATCAGCCCGAGCATAACCCCATAGATAAACGTCATCCCGACACCCCATACACCACTTGGCAGCGCGCCGGGATGATAATGCATCACACCAAACAGCGCTGCCTGGATCAACACTACGGGCATTCCAGCGCCTAGAGCGCTCTCAAGCGACTGCATGAGGATGCCGCGAAACACAGACTCCTCCATTACGGCGTTCAGGATGGCAAAGCATAGGCCCGCAACCGGAAGTAATACAATCGGCACTTCCGGCAGAAGTTCGAAGAATGGTGTCAGGTCGGGCTCGGTAAAGAAGTACCATAGTAGCAGACCTGCGCCGGAGAGCAGGACGGTTGCGAGTACCAGTAACCGGATATCCACCCCCTTGCGGCCCTGGCCTATCCATAGCAAAGAATTCCGTAGGCTCGGCACAGTCCATACAAAACCGGCATATACGACTAGCGGCAAAAGCATATGGAAAGGCCACTCGAGACCGGGTATTATCGCGTAGGTGAGTATCCACAGCAGCGAAAGAAGGGACATGTGGACCGCCTGCATCTGTCGGAACCACGCAGCTGCTGATACCAGAAGCGCAGCTGTGAACAACAGCGAACCATTTAATTCATAGGAGAATAGCAGAAAGACCAGCAGTAGCGCGGCAGTAGCCAGGATAATTGCCGATCCGGCGATAGTTGACCGGGGTGGTGTAATCACATTTTGCTTAATACTGGAAATACATCCCCCATTTTGCCTGCAGGCAATTTACAGGTACTCCAGATCCAGAACGAAAAAATGGCCGGGAAAATACCCGGCCTTTATAAAAACTATTTCGACAAACTTCTAGGTTCTATTCCACCATCTCCCCGCTCAGGATGTCGGCTATGTTGATTTCTCCCGAGTCCTGCAACTTGCGGACCTCCTCCATGACCGTCCGCCGGGCTTCACCGACCTCCCGCTTGGAAAGGGCTCCCTCTACCGGTTCGAACATGGCCTGTTTCTTGGATGGCAGTACCTTAAGAGCCTGTTCCACCGTCTCCTCATCAAATCCCTTAACGGCACGAGCGAGGACATCCAGGTCCACCGCGTTAAGGACATCCCTGAGAACCGTATCCGGCAGCTGGAAAACATCATCGAAGGTGAGGTAGAAACGCTTGACCTCCTTGTACAGCTCCGGATTGTCCTGGCTGAGCTTGTCCATTAACAGGTCGGCCTGCTCCAGGGTCATCTGTCCCAGCATACCGGCTAGCTTCTCACCACCGCCGCGCTCAAACTCCGATGCCTTCGGCAGGTAGCGTGCTTTCTCCTGCAGATCAGCGGCTACGGTCGCTACAGCTTCCAGGTTCAGGGCATCAGTGTCGCCCAGCTCTATGAGGGCTTCAATACGCTGATCATGATCAAGACGCTCGTAGACCTTCATCTGCCGCTCACCTTCCAACTGGGCTAGAACGATACCCATGATCGTGGGGGATTCTGCCAGGATCAGGTAAGCGACCTGCTCATCCGACAGTTTTTCTAGGAAAGCGAACGGTTTTCGCGAATCACCCGTGGATTCCTTGAACTTCTCTGTCAGGAAACTGAAGTAATACTCTTCCAGTACGGCTTTTTTTACCTTAAACGGTACGCTCGTCAGCTCCCGCGCCCGAACCCTGATTTTACGCAGATCGGTGTCACTGAGCTCCTTGAAAACGGTTACAGCCAGGCCGTCACCCAGGACCTGGAACAGGATGGCGGACTTATCGAGACCTGATAAAGCGGTATATTCCATATACTAGGACTCCTTTTCCTCTCCCTCTTGCAAGGCCGCGGTGGCGCCTGAAGCCCCCTCTTCTTCAGAAGTACCCGCCTCCTCCGGTGCTGCGCTCTCCTGCTGGAGCCAGTTACTAATGATGCGCGTGGCTGATTCCGGCCGGCCGACACTCATGGAAACCACCGACTGTCGGATGGATTTAACTTCCGAACGTAGAACGTCGGGATCATCTTCTACCTGGCTGGGAACGGGTTCTGCAGCCGGGGCAGGACTTACTACTTCGGCTTCAGCAGCTGCGGTAGCCTCCCCCTCTTTGGGTGCCGCTTCTTTCTCCTTGGGAGCTGCTTTTGCCTTTTCGGGCTTGGCTTCCTCAGCAGCTTCTTCCGGCTTGATTTTCTTCTTGGCCTTCTTATGCGGTGCCGCGGCGGGACGAGGCGCTGGTCTGCGGCGTGGATAGGGCGGTGGGCCGGGATAGACCATCCTTACCGGGGCCGCCTGAGTACGGCTGCGCCCGACAACTAAAACGACTGCGATGATAACCAGAAGCACCAGCAGGACCAATCCCACTATCAGAAGTGCATTCCCTCCCAGTGCACTTAGGCCTTGCGCTTGAGGCTGTTCCTGTTCCCTCGTGAGGGCCGCCTCGATCTGAGCCTGGAGCCGCTCCTTCTCGGCCTCAAAGGCCAGGCGCATGGCGCTCAGCGAATCCTCCAGGGAAGCGGCCTGTAGTGAAAGGATGTCCTGCTCATCGGGAGGGAGCCGGCCTGATGTGAGGTCCTTACGCATCTCGTCAATCTGGGTGAGGAGTGCCTCCTGAAGTCTGGTGTTACCTTCTTCACGTGATTGCTGCAGGAAAATGAGGTCCTTGGCGCGTTCATTTTGCACCTGGGCCAGGTCGGCCAGGGCCTGCTTGCGCTCTTCCTCGGACCGCTGCAAGTACTCCAGCTCCCGCTCGCGCAGCTCCTTCATGAGCTCTTCGTTGCGGGCCTGGGCTTCCTGGAGTTTCTCCTGCAGTGCTTCGGTCTGTTGGATCTGGACTTGAGTAACTGGGATACCGGTGTCGGCCAGATGCGGTGTAGGGCGGCGATCCTTGAAAGAGGCCGTAGTAATGGAGAGCATGTCACCGCGGTCACGGTCAAAGCGTGACGCTACGAGCGCCACTTGGCGCACATTTTCAATGATCTGGGGGGAGACACCATCTTCCAGGATAATGCTGATAGCCATGGACTTGATACTGGGCAGGCCGCCAGCGGTTTCGGTTGTCTCGGTGATCTCTGCCGCGCCGGCAGCCGGCTCTTCTTCAATTGCCGCTGCTTCCTCCGGTAGTGCGGATTCAGTCTCATCCAGCGGACGCAACGGCTCGCCTTCCTCAACCTCTACGTCCGGGAAGCCCGGTATCGGGAATGGATTAGTTACGGTCTCCCGGGCACGCTCAGCATCAGCGCCTAACCCGGCGCCTTCCAGCTCGCCGCCAATAGCCGCCGGATCATCACCCCTGACCAAACGCCCGTCAGCAGTGCGATAAACCTTTTCCACCTGACGGGCCGGAGTAAAGGCCAGCTCAACTTTGACATCTACAACAAACCGGGATTCATCCAGAATCTTGGATATCGCGCTAGTGACTCTCTGCTGGATCGTGTTTTCCAGCAGGAGCTTCTGGGACAGATAGCCCGATTCCTGGCTCCTGACTAGGGGAGCGAGTCCCATCAGGACTAGAAGTATGATAGGGAACGTTGCTGTGCGTAGACGCATCAGGGACTCCTGTAATGGTTAGCCAATAGAAAGGAAAGTGATTTCCACCCGACGGTTTTGCGATTGTAGTTCAGGGGAACTGTTTCCGGCCTGCACATCCTCTTCGGTCACACCAATCCTGGTATCGGCCCAGTTGGTGCCAGCGGGGACCCATTCGGCAAAGCCCACCGCCCGGAGCTTGCCTCCCGGCACGCCTCTTTCAATACAGTACCTGACCACACTGGCTGCCCGCGCAGCCGACAGCTCCCAATTGGAGGGATATCTATCAGTCCAGGCCTCGGGAATAGGCAGATTATCCGTATGACCTTCTACGGCGATGGGAAACCTAGTGCCCCGGTCCATCATGATGGGGATGATGCTGTTGAGAAAGGGGTATATCACCGACTTGAGGTCGGCACTGCCGGACTCAAAGGCGAAGCGGCTGTCAATGGTGATGCTGGTCCCTTTCGGGCTGTGGGTGACCTCGGCAACATCCTGCATCTGCGTCTGCTCGATGGCCTCTAGGACCTCATCCCGGATCTGACTCTGGGTCTTGATTTGCCGCCTTTCTGCTCGCGCTCCCGTCGCATTTTCCTGCATGGCGGCCGCCATGTCGGCGATTTTTACAGGGTCCAGCGAGGACATGGAGAAAAGCAGAACGAAAAAGGTCATCAAGAGGGTCATCATGTCAGCGAAGGTCGCAAAGTACTCTGGTAAGCCTTCATCTTCTCGTTTCTTGATAGCCATAATAGACTCCTATGCTCCTGCTCCAGGTTCCGCCCTCTTCCACTCTCGGGGTGGAATAAAGGAATTGATCTTCTCGCGCACGATCAGCGGATGTTTCTTCATCTGTAGTAGGCAGACCCCTTCAGTGATCATGTTCTGCTGGGTGCTCTTGGTTATGATCTGGCTAAGGAGCTTTTCAGCCATAGGCAGGAAGATCAGGTTGGCAAACAACGCCCCGTAGAAAGTAGTGATCAGGGCCGTGGCCATACCGCTGCCTATAGCGCCGGCCATGTCCGCACCGCCACCCTCAGCACCCATGCCCTTGAGCATGAATACCAGGCCGATTAGTGTGCCAATTATGCCGAAGGCCGGTGAGAATTTACCCATAGCTTTGAGCAGGTTGGCTTCCGTCGTTTCCCTCTCCTCACGGTATTCAACCCGGGTCCCCAGGATGTCGCGAATCTCTTCAACCGAATAACCATCCACTACCATTTGAAGACCGTCTTTCAGAAAATAATTTCTAACATTATCAAGGGCGTCTTCCAGATCCTTGGGCCCTTTGCGGGCTACCGTGCCCATATCAACGATCTCGTCAACTAGGGGTCCCAGCTCTTCTCTCCCACCTTTGAAAACCGCACCCATGATCGTCATTATCCGTAGAACCTCCTTTAGCGGGAATGCGATAGCCGTTGCCGCCAGAGTCCCTCCGATGACGATCATGAATGACATCAATTCTACGAATACGACGGGATTAGTTTGCGTATCGCCTGCCTGCATGAAGATGGCACCCCCTACCAGACCGACCCCAACAACAAAACCAAGAATAGTTGCAAAATCCATATGACCCCGCTACTGTATTTTAAGCGATGTTGTTTTTATGCGACCCTCTTTTAATCCCCGGAGTATGTTGCGGACATCATCATATTCCGGATCGAGCTTCAATGCCAGGTTCCAATTAATCGTGGCACGCTGCACATCACCCAACTTGAAATATATTGAACCCCGGCGGGCATATGCAATGGCTAGATCAGGGTTGAGCTGGATAGCCATCTCCACCTCTTGAAGCGCATCCCGGTAGTTCCCCTCGTAGTAGTGCTGGAGAGATGATGAAAGGTGTCGCATGGTGTAATTGATGTTTGATTTCATCATCTGAATACGCAGTTGCATGTTGCGTACTGAATCAGCCAGGAACACACCCATCTGTTCGAGCATGGCCACCTGGCTGGAAAGGTTGTCGATCTCGAAGGTGGCTATACGTAGCGAGTCGCGCAGGGATGCCAGCCGAAAGTCCGCTGCCTGTAGCGTGGAATCCAGTTGGCGTGTCAGAAGTGCCTCCTGCTCATCGGGTTCAATCCTTGGCCCCATAGCCGCAACTTCACCCTCCGCCTCACTGACTGACGGCTTCCTCCCAAGGCGCGGCACGGATAGATCCAATCCTACAACCATCGCCGGCGCAATAATACTATCCACTGCACTACCGAACTGTGGCAGGTTCTCAACGTGCACAAAACCTACCTGGAGACGATAGTCGGAAGTAATGGGGATGCGGATGCCGACGTTGATCCCGCTACCGTCAAACTCACCAATTACATCCAGGCCGCCCCGGCTGGCAAACAGAGGCGTCTTTAACAGGAAACCGGCATAAACTCCAAGCTTCAAGGAGGTGTCAACACCCGCCGCAGCTCCTGCCAAGGCACCGGTGCCAAAGCCCATGTAGGAATTCAGCAAATAGCTCCCCACCTTCTGCTCGCTGGAAATCACGCCGAGAAAAGATAGCAGGTCAGAGTCCATCTCCAGTTTGCCGTCGGACTGGCTCAGGACAATGTCCTGCAAGCCGAAGGAGAAGCTGATGTTCCCATAGGACCATAATCGCTGCTGCAGGTGGAAACCGATCTCTGTAGTAGTGTCAATAGCTGATACTGCCGACATACCCAGACGCAGGTTCCGGGACATTTCCGAGTCAAAATAGACGCCGTTGGCACTGCTGTAGGGTGAAACGTTTACTACTTCAGTGACAAAGCCCGCGCTGAACAGATAGGGCGAGCGGACAACTGAGCTCAAGGGAATCCGCATCATGGCTCCCGGCCGGCTGTAGGACAACCGTGAAACACCCTCAGCTGACTCCCATGCCAGGGCGACTAAAACGGTGAATAAAACGACCAATCGGTATCTACAGGATTTGTACATATTTTATCTAAAGGTGCTTCAACTCCTTGATGGTCAGCTCCGCCAGGCGTTGGTATTCGCTGGCTGGATACTGACTGAGAATGGTTTGAAACCTGGAACGTGCTTGCTGGGCTTTTCCCTGCCTTAGATAAATCAATCCCTGCAGAACGACGATATCATCCCGCAGCTCATGATCTGTCGCTGGCACCTCTTCCAAAGCCTGCAGGGCCTCATCGAATCGGCCTCGGTGAAAATAGGCGTCCGCACGCCAATAGGCCACATGGACACGCTCTTTAGTGCTTAAAATCGATTCGTCAATGACCTGGGATAGCTCAATCAGGTCGTCAAGACGCCCAGCCCGATAAGCCTGAAGGATGTGGCGGAAACCGGGATTATCCGGCAGTGGCGACTGGGCCGTCTCACCAGGAAAAGGTTCCACCCAATCCGGAGCGCTTTCCAATGCCTGGGAAACTTCACTCTCCTTGCGCTCAGACTGGATCTTCCTGATCAAGGTCCGCAGTCGCTCGTTCTCCAGCCGTACACCTTCCATGTCCTGGTCTAAAGAATGCTCTAGCGAATTAATCTTGCCGCTGAGGTCATCCAAGGCTGTCCGCAGCTCCCTCGTGGATTCAATGTAGGCCGCACCAGGGGGCTCTTTCCCCACCATCAGGCCAACATCATCCATCGCAGGGAGGGAGTCTGCCCCGGCGGCAGAATCCACGTGGCCGGGTTCTATGATAATACCCAGATCCATGAGGTAGACATCTTCATCTTGGGTATCCTGGGCAACAAGAGCACTCCCGGCTCCAACAAATATCCAACCTACCAGCAGCATCATAAGCCAGCTGGTGGGTGACGAGGCGACCGCTACTTTTCTCCAGCGCTTTTGATCCATACTGCCTACTGATAGTCTTCCCAGTCTATGGTGTAGGAATAGCCGATAAAACTGCCAAAGGATTTGGCTACTGGCAACTCGAAGGTTGCCGTGGCACCTGGAAGCAGGGATGCATCCGAAGTGATGCCCGATTCAAATGTATGGAAGGAACCCTTGACGAACGTAGTCAGCGTCTTAGTGTTACCGCTCCAGTCCCTACGGAAAATAAAATTCACCTTCACGAAATCGGCGCGCCGACCGCCGATATTCTTCACATCTCCCCGCAGTTTCAGGTTCCCCGAACGATCCTTGGCCTCAGCGATAGTACCCACTAGGACCACATTGGGGGCATATGACGACCTGGCGGCCGTGGTTGCCGGTTCCGTGGGCCTCGTTGTCACAATCGAGGGCTCTACCACACGGTTGGCCGGTGAGGGAGGAGACACGGACAGGCTTTCCGTCTCTCCCATCGCGACGGACTCCGCCAGCGGCTCTTCGGGGATATTTTCCACGATACGGACTACGGTCGGACGCTCCACAATAAGATAACCGATAAGGGTTTCGACCTTGAGTATCTTCTCGTCCTGGTAAACGATTTTACCGAAGATGGTGCTGCCGTTATCCAGTATGATCTCTTTACTGTAAATGGTCAGGGGGTTGGCCCACATGGTACTCTTGGCCTGAAGGTCCCGCAGCTCCGTCGCCAGGTGTTTCACGTCAGCACCCAGCTTCTTAACCTCAAAGTTGATCTCGTTAAGGACATACTCCTCGGTGGCGTCGGGGACGGCTGGTGGAGCAATCCCGGCTGGAGCTGTGGAGGGGACGGCTCCACCCTCTTCGGGAGCAGCCTGTTCAGGTTCACCTTCCTCCACCTGTTCGGTCTCTTCAGCAGCCTGTGCTTCCGCAGCCTCCTTTCTGGCACGGCGCCCTGCACAACCATCCAGTACAGCCAGCACCATAACCAGCATCAGCAGCTTTATGTAGATGTTCTTCATATTATGCGCCTAATATATTACCTAGGATTATACTGCAAGCAAAGCAACTTTCCCAGCTCTTTGAAAAAATGTAGTTGTCGACTCACCGAATGTCAAGGTTTTTCAGCAGAATTTCCACTTTTCTTGAAGTATTACTTTCAGCGTGTTTTACCCGCCCGAACCGGGAATATTTCGCCTAATAGGACACCAAGACGTACTATAAAAAGTAACCCGCAATTGTCCGCTGCCCATCACTCTTTGCTCCTGCTGTGATCTGTCGCACAAATCGTGCCAGGTGAAGGGCGAGGTTCTTTCATCTCCCTCGTTCCGGCATGAAGCGTTGTATTCCAAATGGAATCTCCCGTTCGCTGAAGGAATTAACTCTCAGCGACGATTGAATTTAGACGGGGAACATGATTCGGCACAAGCAAATTGGTGTCGAGTAAGAGGAAAAGACCCCAAGATATAGAGCAATTGTAATATAACTATTGCATATATTGTATTATGTGCTCTAGGACCTTTCTTGCAATGGTCGATTTCGTATCAGGAGGAAGCTCCACTTCTTCACCCGACGGAGATAAGATCCAAACATGGTTCATCTCTGCATCGAAACCTGCGTCAGGTTCGTCATAGCGGTTAACAACGAGAAAGTCCGCCCCTTTCTCCTCCAGTTTCTTACGAGCCGGTTTCAAGTCGCTTCCTGCCTGGAGACTGAAGCCTACCAGGGTGCCTGCATACTTGCCCCGGATAGTCTTGAGAATGTCAGGTGTCGGTTCTAACGGGACGACTGTTGGCTTGCTGGTCCTGGGGATTTTGTCTTCAGCTGGAGAAGAGGGACGGAAATCAGCCACGGCCGCCGCCATGATGAGGATATCCCGCCCTCGACTCTCTTCTTCCACTGCGTGAAGCATCTCATCGGTAGTAACAACGTCCACCAGCCGGCAGCCGGGGATCGGGTCTAGCGCCACTGGGCCGCTGATAAGTGTGACCTCGGCGCCCATGTCCCTGGCCGCAGCCGCCAGTGCATATCCCATCTTGCCACTGCTCCGGTTGGAAAGGTATCGTACTGGATCCAGTGACTCCCGAGTAGGTCCGGCCGTAACCAGCACTCGCTTCCCCTGGTAAAGCTGTGGCACATCCAGCATCGCCCGTAACTCCGTTATGATACGGCTGGTTTCGGGAAAGCGTCCCACGCCCACATGGAGGGTGGCCAGTGGGCCTTCATCGGGTTCGAGCACCAGGCGGCCCCAGCTGCGCAGACGCATTACTGCATCCTGGGTGGCGGGGTTATGCCACATACGAGAATTCATGGCAGGTACGAACATGACCGGGCAGTCTACGATGTTGAGCAGCGTGGACAGCAGATCGTCGGCGACAGCATGGGCCGCTTTTCCAAGGATATTAGCCGTGGCTGGAGCTACCAGGACGGCATCCAGGCTCTCGGCCTCACCAACGTGCCGCACGCCTGCCTCCGGATCATCCGGAAACTGGTGGACCATTACGGGACGATTCGTAAGCGCCGCGAAAGTGGTTGGCCCCACGAATTTGGTCGCCGATTCGGTCATGGCTACAGTGACTTCCACCTCCGCCTTCCGCAACTCCCGGACCAGCTCGCAGGCCTTGTAAGCGGCAATCGAGCCGCAAACCCCCAACAGTATTCGCTTATCTTTCAGACGGTTGCTCATTCTTCTGAATGCCCCAGCACCAGCTCGTAGTCGCCTCGGCAGGGATGCCCATCCAGGTTCCAGACCCTGGAGCGTGACGGCTCAGGGCCGTGAACCAGCAGCTTGTGGCTGCTACGCGTTCCGAATCCAAAACCATGCTTGCATACTTCAGGATGCTTTAAGAGGCGCTTTTCGTTCTCGGCAATCCATGTTTCGTTGGCCATAGAATCAATCGGCTGCGTGCTCCCATCAAACGGACGATTAGCTACCTCGCACACGCTGGAGGTCACTTCGTGCTGCACCAGGTCACGCCCTAGCCAGGTAAAAAGGTACGCCCGGACCGGATCAGCCACCAATAGATTAAAGTTATTATACTGCTGGATTGAAATCATCTGTTGCATCTGAGCGGGGACCTGTTCAGCCTTGGCAAGACCGAGTACCTCCGTTACCAGGAGGCCGCGCGAGCGGAAGGCGTGGTCCCGTCGCCAGGATGAAATATTGGTACACGCCGCCCCCACTCCGTTTTCATTGAGGCCAATCCAGGTTCCGCCGGCCTCGAGATCCACGGGTGAGAAGTAACGCCGGTCTCGGCCGCGCCACGCCCAACCTCCCGAAGGACGCCGGTACCTTTCATCGCGGTTGGCCAGAATGGCGATAGGATAGTTATCGTCGGGCCGATGGCGGAACAGCAGTGTGCACATACTTGCCTCTAGCCTGCTAGAAGCTCTGGGAGCTTACCTGGACCGAATTGGCTGCCCTCACGGTACCAGTTCCAGGCGGATATCCACGGAACGGGCGCTGTGGGTTAAGGCCCCGATAGAAATACCGTCCACCCCGGTCAGGGCATACTCGTCAACATTGCTTAGCTCAATGCCCCCGGAGGCCTCTACAAAGATTTCCTCTCCTCCGGGGTGTGCCCGAATTAGGGCTACACAGTCGCGCGCCTGTTCAACAGACATATTATCCAGCAGAAAGCCGTCTACCCCTGCCGCTAGGCCGACTTTCACCTGGGCTGCATCCTCCACTTCCACCTCAACATGCATCTGAGGCCGGTGGCGGCGAAGGCCTTCTACCGCCGCAGTGATATCACCGGCAGCCTTGATGTGGTTATCCTTCACCAGGATTCCGGAGGAAAGGTCCATCCGGTGGTTGGTGCCACCTCCAGCCGCAACCGCATACTTCTCCAAACGGCGGAGACCGGGTGTCGTCTTGCGGGTATCGAGAATCTTGATACGATAAGGGGCCACTTTGTCGACAAAGGTTCGGGTAAGGGTAGCGATACCCGAAAGTCGCTGGACCAGGTTCAGCGTTACCCGCTCCCGGGTCAGGATCTGCCGGGCGGGGCCGGATACGCTGCCGATAACCTCACCCGCTGCCACCCGCTGGCCATCAGCGACGTTCAGGTTGACCTCACAAGGTTTATCGAAACAGCTGGGAACCACCAAGGCGCCGGCGAATACGAGCTCCTCTCCGGCCTCAATTTGGCCAGTGGCGGTCAAGTTTTCGGGTACAACCGCATCGGTGGTGGCATCGCCTTCAGGGGCGTCCTCGGCCAGAAACCGGGCTACCTCTCGGCGTACCCAGCCGGGATCAATGGGTGTCTCCTGGAAAAGTAACCGGCGGACCATCATGGAATGCTCATACGAACCGGTTATTCCCCACTCAGGGCTTGCCAGGCACGGGCCAGGGCATCAGCCACCCGCTCCAGCTCCTGCCGGTCTGCCTCACCAAAAGCCGCTGGGGTATCGCTGTCCAGGTCCAACACACCGACCAACCGCTCCCCGGCAATGATTGGCACCACGATCTCCGACCGAACCGACAGGCTGCAAGCGATGTAGCGGCCGTCTTCATGCACGTCATCTATCACCAGCGTCTCACCATCCGTGGCCGAGGCCCCGCAAATCCCGCTGTTTAAGGGGATGCGTGTATGCACGGTAGGCTGACCCAGATAGTGGTCATCTTGCAAGGTCAACACGTCTTCCTCCAGCAGGTAAATCCCCACCCAGTCGTAGGTGGGCTTCATGCCCTTCACCCCGGTCACTGCGGTGCGGATGGCAGCGTCGAAGGTGGGCTGGGACAATATGTCATCTGTTAGAGACATGGCCGGGGAATTTAGGCAGGATAGAGGGAGTGGGAAAGGGGGGGCGGTATTTTCTGATCTCTAGTTATCTATGAGCTGATCAACCGCTCAGACCGCTCCCTCGGTGATGAAAACTCTCACCCCAGCGCCTTCGCCGCCATTTCCAGGCTAACCTTATAGCGGTAGTTGATACCGAAGTGGCCGTCGGAGAACTCCTCGTAGTGGTAGGGGATGTCCAGGGCCTTAAGGCGCTCGATGAATATCCGCGCGCCCAGGTGCAGGGCAAACTCATCACGGTCGCCGACATCCAGGTAGAGCAGATTGAGGCTGCGCAGGGCCTCAGCAAACGGCTTTTGCTCCACCATGCGTACCGGGTCATGGGCCAGCCACCGCTTCCACACCTCGGTGATTAGCTCCCCATCCGGCACGGTAAAGGGGAGCAGGGGCTGGTTCCCGTCCGGTGAGTAGGCGGCTGCCATGGCTATGATATTGAGGGCGGGTATGAGGGAGCCTTTCTTCGTGGCGCCAGCAAATTCCTTCAGGAAACTTTCCACACCGCCGTATTGGTTCAGGGCGTCAACCGCCTTGGGGAACTCCCGCAGGTAGGTGTACTCGAAGTACAGGTCCCCACTGTGGCAGGCGGCCGCGGCGAAGAGTCCGGGATGCTTCATGGCCAGGGTGAGCACCCCGTAGCCGCCGCTGGACTTGCCGATGATACCCCGATGCTCCCGGTCGGCGAGGGTGCGCAGCTCGCCGTCCACGAAAGTGATGACCTCACCGGTTAGGTAGTCCTCGTAGGGACCGGTGGCGGTGGAATTGACGTACTGGCTGCCGCCCAGGCTGGTGAAGCAGTCGGGCATGACCACGATCACCGGCGGGCAGCCACTATTCACGATCAGGTCGTCTACCTGCTCAGGGAGATTCTCCTCCCATACCGAGAATCCGGCCATGTTCAGACCCGTACCGGTGAAGCCCGCCAGGGCGTAGATCACCGGGTAGCACTGGTCGCTGTCAGCGTATCCCGGCGGTAGGTAGACCGGGAAGGTACGGGTGTGGGGATCACCCAGGGGATTGCCCTTTAGCAGGGCACTGCCCAGTGTCAGGTGCTTAATGGAACCGGATAACTGGCGATTGTACATGGGAGCCTTAGGAATGATTAATGGTAATTGAGGACGGCTGAATGCTGACCGCTTGAGACTTGGAATATTCTCCTAAACACCAAGGCTGGCTGTGCCATACTCGGGGTAGGCGAGCTTAGGGGGGCGCTATGGGCTTGTCGGTGAAGAGATAATCGCGCAGCTCGTGGTCCCAGCCGGGCATGTTGCGTCGCAGCCATTCCAACAGCATGGCAGCGTGCTCCAGCTCCTCGTCCCGGTTGTGGGCCAGGATAGCCTTGAGCTCTTCATCCTCGGTGGTTGCGACTCGCTGGTTGTACCAGTCCACGGCATCAATCTCCTCGACGAGGCTCTTCATGGCCCGGTGGTTGGCGCGGACATCTTCGGGCAAGTGTTCGTATGGTTCCTGGTAAGACATGATTGTGGGTGCTCCTGTTTTAGATTAGCTGAATGAGATAAAGCTCAGGTTAGGTGAATAAGGTGTTCATTTCCGTCGTGGTTTGTCCTAGGCCCACACTCCCGGAATTTTCGTCCCGCATTCAGAGCATTTATCATCTGGTGTAATATGGTTGTCCAGGATATAGTAGCCCACGCGGCGGATTAGGGTGGCGTCGCATGCCGGACAGTAGGTGTTTTCCATTTCCGGTACTTCACCGGGCAGGTTACCGCCGTAGACGTAGTTCAATCCCGCCTGGCGGCCCAGCTCCCAGGCCCGCAACAGCTGCCGGACGGAGGTGTTCTTCCCGCTGAGAAGCTTGTAGTCCCGGTGGAAGGCCGTTACGTGCCAGGGAATGTCCGGCGAGACACCAGCGATAAAGGCCGCGATTGACTGCAGCTCCTCGTCCGTGTCGTTCAGGCCTGGGACTACCAGTGTGACGACTTCCACCCAGAAGCCCAGGTCCCAGGCCTGCTGGATCGTATCCAGTACGTTGTGCCGTACACCGCCCAGCCGGCGGTATGTGCGGTCGTTCATGGACTTGAGGTCTACCTTGAAGCCATCGGTGTGGGGGCGGAGATAGTCCAGGACCTCCGGGGTGGCGTTGCCGTTTGAGACGCAGGCGGTTCTAAGACCGGCTTCTCGGGCTTGTTTGAAGATCTCAACTGCCCACTCGGCGGTGATCAGGGGCTCGTTGTAGGAGCTCACCACGGTTTTGGATCGCGTCCGCTGGGCCGTCTCCATCACTTGCTCGACTGTGATCTCATCGGGAGCGATGCCCGCTCGCTCGTCCCGCAGGGCCTGAGAAGAAATCCAGTTCTGGCAGAAGGGGCAGTGAAAGCAGCACCCCAGCATTCCGAAGGTGAGGCCGTTGGTGCCCGGGAGGAAGTGGTAGAAGGGCTTCTTCTCGATTGGATCTTTATGCAGTCCGGCCACATAACCGTAGGGTGCCTGGAGAACGCCACCATCGTTGTAGCGCACCCGGCAGATCCCCCTACGGCCGTCGGGAATGCGGCAACGGTGCCCGCAGGCCAGGCAACAGACCCGGCTCTCCTTCAGCGATTCCACCAGCTGCGCCGGGCGGGTTAGCCGATCCAAGGTGGCCTGCAGGGTTGAGTGGGCGGGGCTTGAGTTCGTTGATGCCGGCATGGCTTTAGATTCCCGTTGCGTGTAATAGAATAGCAGCTGGTAACGAGAATGTCAAGGATGATGCTCCTGTCAGCTCCCGGAAGTAACGCGGATAACTCGGAACGTTTTATGGAAGCTCAACTTCTCAGACCTCCGTCAGACTTTTCAGCTTGGATAGCATTTCCTTGACAGTCGCCGCCGAAACCCGCCGGGCAAACAGGCCCATAAAACTGCCAATGATCCCGTAGGGCAGCTTGATCTCCTCCCGGAAGGTGAAGCGGCTGCCGAAGGGCGTGGCATCCACCGTCCAGCTCTGTTCGTACTCCTTCACAAACTCTCCCGAAATCATCCTGAAAGTAATCCTCTCATGCTCCACCCACTCCGTAACCGAGAAGTTCAGGTGCATGAGCCGGCCGGCGGCTTCCTCTTCAATGTAGAGCGGCGTGCCCACGCCGCTGCGCTGCTCATCGGGGTACTCGAACTTCTCGAATGTAATACACCACTGGAGGATCTTCTCGGGCTCGGTCATGAAGGGCCAGATTTTCTCGGGCGGTGCGGCGATCTCGATGGAATCCTGGATCAACATTTTCCCTCCCCCCATACAACCGATAATAAGCAAAGCGGCAGTGAGCAATAATCCAAAAAGAATTTGTTTGGTTTTCATTGCTTGGTCCCCTTCCTTGCTGTTGACAATATCTGATCAACCCGCAATATGTTAGAGCCCTGCCGAAGTATTTACACCGGTCGCACTCCCTGGGTCGCTGCCTTCTGGTAACGGCGCAGGTTCAGCTCCTGGGTGTCGTTCTTCGATAAGTTCCACATTACTTTGGAACTAGGCAAGCGTTTCGTAAGGTGCTAGCAGGTGATCGCCTTCAAACAAAAGCCCCACCTGACCCCGAAAAATCGGGACCAGATGGGGCTTCGGTAATGACCAAACCGGCCGGGAAGCTGGTGTCTACTTCATGAGTACCATCTTCCGGGTTTCGGCATAGCCTTTGCCCGCTACGATCCGGTAGAAGTACACACCGGTAGCCATCGGAGCGCCCTTATGGTCCTTGCCATTCCAGAGCACCTGGTGATAGCCGGCGGGCTGATACTCGCCTACCAGCGTATTCACCACCTTACCGGTCAGGTCATAGACCTGCAGGTTGACGTGCCCGGCTTCGGGCAGCTGGTAGGTGATAGTGGTACTGGGATTGAAAGGATTGGGATAGTTAGCACCCAGGGCATACGCATCCGGGATACTCTGACCATCAGCAACGGCTATCGTTGATATACTTACTTCCGCGCTGAGATCACTCTCGTTCCCGTTGGCATCAACCGCCTTCACAGCGTAATGATAGTCTATGCCTTCGGCGAGACTCTCATCAGTAAAGGTATTAGCCTCGACCGCTGCGTAAAGTGCATCGCCATAAGCCCCGGAGGCTTCTGCCCGGTAGACGGTGAAATACTGGAAGTCCACATCAGCACTGGGATCCCAGTCAAGTTGGACACCGCTTTCAACGTTCCTGAGCGCCACCCCATCTGGTACACCAGGAGCGATGTTATCCACCGAGTAGCCGGACCCGACATTCGAGTCAAACCACTCGAATCCTTCATCACCGGAATAACCTGTTACCAAATAGTATGACAGGTATTGTGCCGGGAAAGGATAGGCCGCGCCTGAATCGGCCCTGGTTGGCAATAGAACCGTGTAATTCGATTCTCCTTGGAAGAGTAAGAATCCTACATTCACCATTTCAGTAGGATTGAAACTCGATCCGGTAACGCGCCAGATGTTCCAGCCAATGAAAGGCCCTTCCTGGGTACCGCCGCCGTCGAAGGTCAGATAGACCCAACCTCCCTGGTCGGGCTCATCATCCGGGTGAGCGGAGAAGCGCCCCCGGTCGATTATACTGGTGATGACGGGTGCGACGAACGTGAACTTGTCCAGGCACATACTGGCATCAACATTGCCATCTGCTGGAGCGGTTACCTGTACCCACTGTCCGTGATAACCGGGCATATCCGCCCAGACGTCATAGTCACTAGCGGGTACGTCTAAGTAGAAATTCCCGGCGGAGTCAGTCTCGGTCCAATCACCATAGTCAAGGCTGGGACTGTAGATTCCTACACCCGCTCCCGCCAGCGCAAATCCAACCTCGCAGTCTGTTATGGTTCCGCTGATGCTGGCATTAAAGACGATGGGTGCTAGTGCGATATTATGAGTTACAACCGATCCGGATACTGTTATCGGCCCGGAGTGATAACGGGCATATTCATAAGCATCGGCGCTGACCTCATAGGTACCATCAGGTATATAAATGAGATACTCGCCCGTTTCCCAATCAACTCCGGTATGGTATTCAGCATCGGTAGTTGTCTCCAGCACCATAATGTGGACATCCCAGAGCGTATCGCCACTGGTCGCGTCCGTCACAACACCGGCAATGCCCCCAGCCGCAGTCATAAAGTGGATATTAACCCCGCTGGCTCCGGGTGGGATCTCCCATAGCTTGTCCATAAAGTAGGTTGAATCGGGCTGGTCTTCCGGCCATACGTTATAGCCCCATTCATCAACCCTGGACGAAACTTGAAGGATGTAGTTGCCATCCACATTGGTCATCGAACGGCTATACCCGACTGGGTCGCCCCAGGCGCCAATCTCAAGACCCGGCAGCGCGATGTCATCCAGTGTGACGGTACCAGAGATGGTGGCATTGGTCTCATAGAGGGTGAAGTTCATGATCTCGGTAGCATGCTCTGCAACGAATACCTCTTCACCGGGTGGTATCATGTAGTCCGGGAGCACACTCTTATCAACGCCAATCCGATGCCACCCCGGCAAGGCGCCGATGCTGTAAAAGCCGGCATCGTTGGTCTCAGCCCCCATTCCGGGGCCGCCTTCACCTTCCACGTACACCATCACACCCGGAACCGGGAAATCATCCTGATCATAGACGAAACCCTCGATGAAACTCGTGGGTGCTGCAAAAGTGAAGTCGTAGGAAGTCAGATGTGCAGTCGTCGCGGTAAGGTCTACTTCGTGGTATGACGTATCTGGGAGCAGTCCCTTCTGGGCACCCAGGAAGTCGAAGGAGAAGATCTCATAAAATCCGGCCTCCGGCACATACAGCTGGTAAGTACCGTCGGGGTTGGTTACCGTCATCCGTGGTTGTCCCTCAGGACCTTCATCGCTGGACATTTCTCCCCAGGGAAACGCTCCTATCAGAACGTTGGCGACGTTCGGCGTTACCGTCCCCGAAACCGACCAGTCAGTGACTTCGGGCTCAATGAAAGCGGCCGCCGTATCGGCGCCAAGGGAGTCAGTAACCACTGCCAGTACGCGAAGACCGGCAACTCCGCCAGGGCCATCGTCAGCAGGCATTGTAATTTGATAAACACCCACTGTCGGGTCTTCATCCTCGAAATCACCGTCGATAATGGTCCCGCCTCCCCCGCCTTCCTCAATATCGGCAAGGTTGAGATCAACCGTATCGTCAAGAGCCTTATCGGCGTCCATATCGATCCACATATCCGCGTAGGCTTCAATTTGGCCTGCGGAGAAAGTAACCTGAATGACGAGGTCGTCACCTTGTGGTATAGTGGCGTCCTTCACCCCGTTGATCAGGACACTGATGGTTGATTCAACCGCAAGGGATTTGGCCAGAACGGAATTCCTTGGGGATGCATAACTACCCGAGAATGAATCCCTACCGAAAGTGGATAGATTCAATCCTTTCGATAGCCGGTGCTGACGAATAGGCCGAGCCTGCCTTAGGCGGGACTCCTGGCTTTGCATCATCTTAATCTTGCCTATCTTGGAGCGGACTAGCCGTTGAGCTTGAATAGCTTCAATATCAATATTCTGTTCAGCCAGAGGCGCCAGTTCCTGAACAGCTGTTGGTGTTTTCGCCCCGCTACCCGTTTTCATCGCCAGCAAGGCCGTGAAGACGAGTAGCGGAACAAAAAGTAGAAAGCCTATCTTTTTCATTCCATTATCCTCCTTTTGGATATTGTGTTAATAAATACCCGAAAAACGAAGCAGTGATATTCAGATATCAAGTTTGCTCGGTGTGCAGGTAGTATACGAACTTACTAATACAAAATTCAGTGAGCTGCGACACACAAATGCGATTTTTTCCCAGAATGGCGACTTGCTCTCAGGTAAGTTCTACATTACTTCGGTACAACGCAAGCGTTTAGTGATACTGTAGCAGGTGATAGCGGTGCCGGCAAGCAGAAACCCCGTCCGACCCGTCGGTCGACGGATCAGGCGGGGCTTCTGCGATCTCCAAACTGGTTGGGAATCTGGTGTTTACTTGAGCAGTACCAGCTTGACGGATCTGGTAAACTCGGGTGTTACCATTCGCGCGATATACAATCCAGTGGGCAATTCACGCCCACGGTCGTCCCGGCCATCCCAGACGATCCGGTGGT
The DNA here is from genome assembly GCA_020354025.1 of Fidelibacterota bacterium. Classification (GTDB taxonomy): domain Bacteria; phylum Fidelibacterota; class Marinisomatia; order SCGC-AAA003-L08; family TS1B11. The sequence goes on from CP070638.1 coordinate 2,435,169, forward strand.
ACCCCGCATCACGACGACCATCAACCAATTGCACCAACTGCCGTCCAAGCAAGTCGTAAATCACCAGGTAAACCTCGGACGCCTCCGGCAGATCAAACCGCAGGGTAGTGGTCGGGTTGAATGGATTGGGATAGTTCTGGTGCAGGGCGAACTGGCCTGGCAGTAGGTCCTGGTCACGTATACCCACTGTGCTGGCGTCAATCGTCAGGGTGTAAGGCCCGTTGATTGACGCCCACGTCTTGCCATCATCGCCTGAGGCATGGACCTCCCATTGGCCGGTAATGGCCGAGGTCTTCCCGTGTGCCACTAGGCTGTCCACAATCTCCTGGTAGGGCAGCTTCACCAGAGTATCGGTCAACTGGCTGAAAGCGGGCAGGATGGCCAGGTCTCCAATAAACAACAGGTCATAGTGCACAGTACCTTCAACAACCGCGGCTTGCCAAGAGATCGTGAGGCTGTCGGACCGGTTATCATCCGTGATAATCAGAACGGTGCTGTCAGCCGGCAGGCTCAGTGTGAAGAATTCCGGGGGATACTGCACGGTGAGGCTGTAATCCTTGACCAGATTAATGCCGGAGGCCACTTCGAAGGTATCGGTCAAGGCAGGGCCATCATGGACATACGGGAGATAGATTTCCAATACCCATTTATACCCGCCGATCAGTGGCATTTCATAAAATCCTTCGAACTCGGTGTTCCTCCAATCATGGAATCCCATCGTGTCTTCGATGCTGAAGACATGGATCCCCGCATCGGGAACCGGATTGCCGTACTGGTCAGAGATGTAGCCGCTCAGGAACGCGTCCGCAGGGTACATGATGAAGTCAATCCCGCTAGCCCCTGAGTATACCTCACAAGAACCACCACCTGGCCGGGCCGACCGGGAAAAGGCATCCATGTACCACGTGTTGACGCAGTAGCCATGGGTCTTCCAGGTCCCATGCTCGTCAGTGATCTCTATACTGTCAAGCTTGGAGCTGACCGGCAGGGAATAGGTCCCGTCAGTTCCGGTTTGAGTCCGGCTATAGTAGCCCGCCGGGGTATCACCCTGAATCTCAGCGTATTCGACTCCCGAAGCATCATCGTCCCATGTTACGGTGCCGGTGATTGTGGCGTCGGTCGTATATGTGACAAAATCGACCGTAATGGAATCCCCCGTGGTTACCTCAAAACCCTCCTTGCCGTGGGGAATCATGTAACCTTGGTCGATTAGGTCCTCTTCGGAAAGACCGACATGCCACCAGCCGGCAAAAACCTGGAATCCGTATTTGCCCTCGGCATCGGTGGTGTCGTCCATCCCGAACATACCCTCCGCTCCCGCGAATACGCGGACACCGGCTATAGGACTTGCCTCATCGTCCGTTAGGGTTCCACTGATCTTGGCGTCAAAGACCAGTGTTGTTAGCTCGATATTGTGAGTTACTACCGCTCCGGATACTGTGATCGATGCATAGTAATATGGCAGGTATTCATGGGAGAAGGCCATGATCTCATAGATGCCGTCAGGCAGGTAGATTAGATACTCGCCCGTCTCCCATTCAATCCAGGTCTGGAACTCTGCGCCGGTCAGGTCCCTTACCATAATACCGACATCACCATAAAGCGTATCGCCGGTTGCCGCATCCGTAACGACACCGGTGATGCCGCCGGTTACCGTCACTAAGTTGATATCCACATCCGTTTCGCCCGGCTGGATCCCCCACAGCTTGTCGGCGAAATAGGCTTGTTCGGGCATGTCTTCCGGCCAGACGTCATAGCCCCGCGAATCAACCTTCTTCGAAACATCCAGCGTGTAGGAACCATCCGTCCCGGACTTGGTGAAAGTCATTCCGACAGGATCGCCCCAGGCGCCAACCTCGAAGTCGGACTGAGGGATGTCATCCAGATAGACCTTTCCGGAGATGGTGGTGTCAGCCTTATATGCCACGAAATCCACCTCAACGGTATCACCTTCGGAGATATCGAAATCATCCCTGCCATGGGGAACCATATAGCCCAGATTAATGAGATCATATTCACCGGGACGGACATGCCACTCGCCTGCAATAGCTGGTATAGCGTATTCGCCGTCAACATCGGTGGTGTCCTCCGCCTGAAACGGCCCATCCATGCCAGCAAAGATGCGAACCCCGGCTATGGGGCTGGCGAGCTCATCAGTAAGGGTCCCGCTGATGAGGGCGGTGGGTTCCTCGAGTACAAAGTTATTGTCGATCAGGCTGTCGCCACTTGCAACTGTTAGCATAACCATCTGTGGGTCAGGATACAGGCCGCTATACTGCCCTAAAAAATCCATGGCGAAGAGGGCAAATTCAGTACCGGCAATGTCATCGTCAATGAAGAGCGTATAATCGCCGGCTGCATCTGTCAGGGTCAAGAACAGGTTTTCCGGTGTGTCTTCCTCCCCCTCCATCATCTGCTCGGGGAAGGCGATTATCAGCACATTGGGGGCCGGGGTCTCATCATACTTGGACACGTTACCTGACAGGCTGGTTTCAGAAACCGGGGGCAGCACATCCAGTGTGTCCAGGCCCGTGTCACTCCCATCACTGTTTGACAGGCTGAAAAAGACCTTCACTCCTTGGAGGCTGAAGATTATGTCCCCTTCATCTACCCTACCGGTATCAAAAGTGATCTTCCAGACACCGGTGGCGGGATCTTCATCATCCTCGTCACCATCAACAACCACGATCTCTTCTTCCTCCTCTTCCGGATCACTGGGGGCAAAGTAGAAGTCAGTCTCCGAATCGAAGCTGCCGTCCCCATTATCGACATAGGGTCTTACCCAGACCGAGTCGGAATAGGTGATAATAATGGCGATAGTATCACCTACCTCATACTCGCTGACAGGTGCGCCGCTGGCATCAGTGATCTCAACCGGAATCGTCGCCGCCGGGCTTAGAATCTGGAATGGACTGACAACGTTTTGCGGTTCGACCCTGCGCAATCCCAGGAACGAGTCGCGTGTAGTCCTCTCCCGGGAAAATGGTCGTTGTCGAATCTGATGACTGCCAGCTGCGTCAATGCTGGATGCATCGGCTGCCAGGGCAGCCAATTCTTGATTGATCGCTGTTGCTTCCCTCCAGCCGTCCGCATTCATAGCCGGCATGATCGTGAATGCAAGTAGTGAAACCGTAAATAGTAAACCTATCTTTTTCATCACCTTTGTCCTCCCATGGATGTTGTGTTCTAACTGCCTGAATATCAAAGCGGCGACATCCAGACCTCAAGTTTGCACGGTATGTAAACAGTATACGAGCTGTTCAGAGTAAAAATCAGTGAGCTGCGACACATAGATGTCATTTACTTATGCCAATAAGGCGACTTGCGATGCGCAGAGTCTATGGTAATCTCCAGAAATTAAAAATTGGAGTATAAACTGTGAGGCTGGGGATGATACGGCAAGGGCAGGTACCAACTTTACCACCAGCACTAGATCCTTTCATAATATGGCGCTCGAGACCCCCTCTACAGATTAGCTCACCGAGAATACTCGATGAATAAAATTCGATCTGTAGGTTTGTCCGGTTTCGATCAAGACTTACGGTCAACTGTATTAATTTACAATCGCTTGCCTTGGAAATACCACGTTCTTAAATAAGATTAGCAGTCCTCAGGCATTATCTCCACGCTGCCCTTGGTCACAACTCACACCTTTGACTTCTTGAAGTCGGCTCACTGTAGGCTACACCGAGGCCTCTCCTTCTGGGGAAAGGTGGTATAAGGGTAAGTCCCTCCCCGCCCTCACACCAGAGCTGCTCCGGATCCGTCATCGACAGATCGGTCGCTATTTCTTCTCGCTGGCCTTCTGCCCGGTCTTTTTTCTGGTCGCTTGTTCGGTCTTTTTCTGCTTGCGCCTGCGGGTTCTGCCATAGGTCCCCCGGTAGATTTTACCCCGGCGCGTTCGCTGGTCGCCTTTGCCCATAATGCCGCTCTGTTTGGATTTATACGCTATCTCACCTCAGAACATTTGATATTCTTGGCTGGTTCTCCTGGTAAGCCTCACTTGTAATTGAATTTAACATATTCTCCGGCAAGCGGGGCTTTATCTGCTCGATTGTCACCCATTCGTCAGCCCTGTCCTTATACGGCCCCGGAGCAATACCTATCAAGACTGGTGCTGCAGAAGGTTGTGCAAACTACCATCGGCGGCATTAACCTATGGTTGGTGAAAGGATGTCCCTATGAATTTTAAGCCATCAGCCAATCCGCTCCGCCAATAAGACCACTGATGCCCCCCATCTCGAACTCGGTACTCGTGAGACACGTTCAAATCTCTTAAAATAATGTGAAAAGTGGAATTACCTTTATATAGGAAATCATCGTCTCCGCAGTCAATATACATCCATGTGCTTTTTATTTGCTCTATATCGGTGTTTTGAACTAGGTGAATCGGACTATTGGATAACAGATGCTCGGTGATTCTAGCTTTACCCTCGAGTTCCGGGCCAAATAACCTGCCTATTATAGGCCATATCTCTTCATCCATGTTTATTATCTCTTCTTCGGTAAAGACTGCGGCACTGAAGGCCGCACAGGCAGCAAACATATCGGGATGTTTCAAGGCGTAGATTAGCGAGCCGAATCCTCCCATGGAAAGACCGGCAACGCCTCGATAACGCTTTTCTGATCTAATCCTGTACTTTTTCTCAATATAGGGAACGAACTCCTTAATAAAGAAATCTTCATATCTGGTAGAGTTGTCATAATTGTTGATGTAAAAAGAAACACCACCGTCGGGCATGACCAGTATCATAGGGGGAATTTCCCTGTGCCCTATAGCTTCATCTGCTATCATATGGGCCTCTCCAAATTGCATCCACCCCATATCATTGTCTGTATATCCGTGAAGGAGGTATACGACTGGATAGTAACGGCTAGAGGTCCCATAATCATAGGGCAGATAGATAGTATAGCGCACGTCTTCCTTCAATATCTTGCTTTTAACAGTCAATCCTTCATTTACTACCCCCCGCGAAACCTGGGAAAACACGCTGGAGCATACTGAAAATATTACAGTTGCAAATAAAAATGTTCTGGTTAAACTCATCACATTAGCCTCCGAACAGTATTTATAAAGACACATAACTTATAATGCACGGCATAGCAATAGCATATTAATCCTGGGGCTGGAAGGCTCCGCACCGTCCCGGTCCCAAGCAGTAAGTATCCGCACCGCGCCCGGGCTGAGGAAACGAAAAAGGCCCCAGCGATCGCTGGGGCCTTTATTCAGTCCTTCGAGTAGCTTACTACTTCAATAGCAGCATCTTGATGGAATTGGAGTAATCCACTGTTACCAGGCGCGCGATATAAACGCCCGAAGGGACTCTGCGCCCGCTGGCATCCCGGCCGTTCCAGACTACTCGTTGTAGACCCGCGCCGTTATATCCCTCCACCAGCCTTACCACCTCGTTGCCCAGTAGGTCATAAACAACCAGCGATACATCGGTTGCCCTTGGCAAGGCGAACCGGATGGACGTCGTGGGATTGAACGGATTTGGTATGTTGGGATGCAGGGCATAGCCTGCGGGTAGCATGATACTCACAGGATCGGTATCCAGTGGTTCAGCACTGCCCACTTCTCCGGCGATGGCCAGGGAACTGAAATGGGCGACGCTCGAGAAAATACGGTTCAGCGATAGGTCAACGGTCGTATAGCCGATCCCGGTGGTATCAAAAATCACGGTGTCATCTTCCACAGTTGCGAAGTATAATCCCAGGGTGCTGGGATCGATGCCCATATTTTTAAGCAGACCTCGTTTATAGACCAACCCGACGATCAACGGAGTCTCGAAATTATACGGTTCCGCTAGGGTGTCATTCACGAGTACCTGAAATTCGATCCCGCCGATTACGCCTTTGTGGGTGAAACCTACGCTATCACCGTCCAAACGCGTGAAGCCGGGCAGTCGGATATGGATGCGGATGTCTTCTGTCAGGCTGCCGACCGGGAAGTAGACCTTGCCACCGTTCAGAACATTCAGGGGATGGGGCAGCCCGCCGAGTGTCCACAACTCGCCTTCTGTCAGGACACCCATGGTGGTATACCCGTGTGGGCTGGGAGAATCCCGCGTGATAGTAATAGTATCCAACCCGGTCGTATCGGACGCGGGGTCCGTGACGACGACGAAGCTTGATCCTTCCCACTCTCCTATCTGGGCTCGGATTACTCCGTATCCCTGCGCTGTGGTTGTCAGGAGGCCCTCCCCGCTCAGGTCTCCTACCGGCATGCCGGCCAGGCTCCACGTAAGCGCACTATCAACTGGCGCACCGGGAAGAGACACCGAGTCGGATGGATAATAGGCCTGGAATTGAACCTGGCCGCCGAGGACCACGGTCGTATCACGCGGCAGGATGACCAGATGTTGGTACTCATAACCGGTGGTATCTTCCCCATCTGCCTTCTCTATGGTCACCAGCGTCCAGTCCATCAGGGTATCCAGGGTTCCAGTGACTATGCATTCACCGGGACTCCCAGCCACAAACAGGCCGGTGGTGTCGATGGTGCCCAGGGAATCGGGCGATACCGACCAGCTCACGGTAGTATCCGATTCCACCTCGGCAGTATCGGTGTAAACGGCTTCAAACTGGCGGGAGTCGCCAACTTCTAGCGTGACTTTACCCGGGTAGATTTTTAACGCCGGTGTAGTATGACCCTGAGCCAGGAGCATAGAGCTGATAAAAAATGCGAAAGTAAAATTGATAATTGTAGTTGAACTCTTCATTGCGTTAATCCCCTTTAATTTTAAATACAGATGTGGTTGAACTTATCCATGGAAAATAAATAAAAGGTGACATAGCTCACAGACAGGCAGATCCGTCTCATTAAATAGTCTTTCGCCCGTTCAATAACCATCCGCTCCTGCCTCATGCCGTCCCGGACTCGGAGGGTATTGGCTCCTCGGATGGCGGGACGGCCTGTAGTCGGTACAGCGTTAAGAAGAAGTATAGCGTAGCCAGGAAAGCCAGCGTCTCCACGGGCAGCAGACCCCACTGGACTCCCCGGGGCAGATCAGAAACCCAGCGCAGGTCACCGCTGACGAGGTAACTCAGTAACAGGACCGTCCGCATCAAGGCCGAGAGCGCGGCACCCGCAGTCGCGATACCGGTGGCCCGGTATAGTCGCGCCGGTCCGGCAGGGCGTAACTCCCGGTACAAGACAATGAAAAACACCAGCATCAGAACTGAGCTGGCCCACGTCAGGCCGGGGCCGATCGTTTCAAGGAATGTAGACCGGAATAGACCCGGAAGGATCAGCAGCTGAAAAGCTATTACCGGGCCTTTCAGGAACAGGAACGCCACGGCAGCCGAGCCGATCAGCACCCAGAGTGTTGCTCTATGCAATCCCACCTGCTCTTCCCGAACGAAATCCCTTCGAAATACGGTAAAAAACGCCACCGGGGTTAAGCTGGCCAGGAGAGATACCAGCGAATTGGCCTTGAAAAAGGCCAGGGAAGAGTTGATCTCAGGCACGATGGTAGCGATGAACCGGACGACGAAAAGATAAGCCGCACCGATAATTACGTAAAGGGTTGTGTTTCTTATACTCATTGTTAAGTCTCCCTGATGACTCGGTTGCAGATGGGGAATTCAGGAAAGCGTTTTTTCCAGCCGCTCCGCCAGCCACAATTTGATGATGGATTGGCGCGGAACACCCAGACGTTTGGCTTCTTTGTCGAGGGAGTGGATCATCCACAGGGGAAAGTCCACGTTCACCCGCTTCTGCTCCTTCTTGGACCTGCGGGCCTTTGAAAGGTCAAGCTGCCCGGTTATCTCTTCCCCGGCATCGAATTTCTTCTCCAGTTCTTCAGCTTTCATAGATCTCCACTTCCTCTAATAGTGATCGCCGCATGGAGATAATCCTGATGTTTCCGTCGCGATAGGCGATTATCCCCGACCAGTGGGTACTGCCGATTTTCCCGATAACAAGGAATCGCGGCTCGTCAATCGTGCGCACCGGAATTTCAACGAGGTCAGGATCACTCCACAACGCCTGGGCTTCGATAAAATCAATCCCGCGTTTTAACTTGTTGCTTATGTTTCTCTCAAGATCGAACTCAAAGTCCATATGGTATATATATTATACCATTGAGGTATCTCTTGTCAATAAAAAGCGGCGTCTATCACTCTTCTGCCGTCAGTCGGCGCAAACTTGACCTCCTCGGTTACCTTGGTATCTTGACGGTTTTCCATTTTTTCGCGCACTAGGCGCACCAGGCGCACCAGGCGAACGACAAACCGCTCTGGTACCCGTATATTCAACCACCATGACTATGTCGGTAGCATATTACTCCCATCACTCCCGGCGCTCTGGAACGGGATTCCGCGAAAAGGGCAAAATTCCACACTATATTAGCCCTGTCGACGGAGACTTTTTTGAAAATGCAGAATTTTGGTGGGGTTTTGCGGAATTTTGTAGGGGTTTTGTTGAATTTTGGAGCACTAGTCCAGCAGCCTGCGGTTGAATGGGATCCCGCCAACGGCGGGGCTGGACGCGCCAGCTGGCAGCTGACTTGTCCGGCGTTGCGAGGTGTAGGTGGATGGCTGGCCGCGGACTGCTTGTGGCCGAATCGCCGGCCCTGGCCTCAGCGAGGGGCAAGGCCGGTAGGCTACCCCGTCTTCCCCCTCAAGTACTCCTTCACCTTCTCTATGCTCACCCGCTCTTGCTCCATGCTGTCCCTGTCCCGTATCGTGACCGTCTGGTCCTCCAACGTCTGACCGTCAACCGTGATACCGAAGGGAGTACCGGCCTCGTCCTGGCGGCGGTAGCGGCGGCCGATGGAGCCACCGGCGTCGAAGGAAGCGGCAAAGTCCCCACGCAGGTCGTCCACGATCTTCCGGGCAAGCTCGGGCATGCCGTCCCGGTTCACCAGCGGGAACACGGCCACGGTAATCGGGGCCAGGTCCGGCGACAGGCGCAACACCACCCGCTGCTCCACACCTTCACCGCCGGCCTTGGGTGCCTCCTCCTCATGGTACGCGTCGGTAAGGATAGTCAGCACGGTGCGGTCCACACCAGCTGATGCCTCCACCACGGCCGGGACAATGTGCTCATTGGTATCCGGATCGAACCAAGTGAGCTTCTTGCCACTGTAATCGGCGTGCTGATCCAGATCGTACGTGCCCCTATCAGCGATGCCTTCCAGCTCACCCCAGCCGAAGGGGAACTCGTACTCCACGTCGTTGGTCGCCTTGGAGTAATGGGAAAGCTCCTCCTGACTGTGCGGTCGAACACGGAGCTTCTGTCGGCGAATGCCCAAGGCAACGTACCATTCCAGGCGGGCCTGGGACCAGTACTCCAGCCACTCGGCCGTCTCTGCGGGCCGTACGAAGAACTCCATTTCCATCTGCTCGAACTCCCGCGTTCGGAAGAGGAAGTTGCCGGTGGTTATTTCGTTGCGGAAGGCCTTGCCCAGCTGAGCTATGCCGAAGGGCAGCTTGGCGCGGGCCGTAGCCTGGGCGTTGAGGAAGTTGACGAAGATGCCTTGGGGCGTCTCCGGACGGAGGTAGGCTTCCACGCCAGACTCTTCCGACGAGCCGATAAAGGTCTTGAACATGAGATTGAATTGCCGCGGGATGGTCCAGTCGGCCTCTTTACCATCAGCGAGGATGCCGTAGTCATTCAGGTTTACTCGGTCTGCTTGGTCCATGATGGCTTCTACGATCCCGGTGATGGTATGGACATCAACATTACCCTCGACAGGCCGATCCACCAGGTCCTTTGATAGGTGTTCAATAACCTCTCGATCTTGGGCCTCCAGTAGATGGTCCAAGCGGTAGCGCTTTTTGGTATTTCTGTCGTCCACCAACGGATCGTGGAACTGCTCCACGTGCCCCGAGGCCTCCCAAACCCTGGGGTGCATCAGGATAGCTGCATCCATGCCTACCACGTCCTCGCGGGCGGTCACCACGTCGCGCCACCAGCGGCTTTTCACGTTGCGCTTCAGCTCCACACCCAAGGGGCCGTAGTCCCAGGTGGAGCCCAGGCCACCGTAAATCTCGCTGCTCTGGAAGATGAATCCCCTGCGCTTGGCCAATGAGGTGAGTTTGTCCATCAGGTCTGATTGATTAGCCATCGGATCAAGTCTTTTTCCGTCGTCTGTATTTACGCTTCGCAGGCCCTTGAGCTGCCTTGGCCGCCAGACGCTTTACGGCTTCCTCCAGCTCAATGGATTCCGGGCTTTCTCCCTTTTTCAGCGAGACATTGGTTTTCCTATCGGTAATGTACGGTCCGTAGCGGCCTTCCTTGATCTGAATCTCAGCCTCCGTCTCTGGATGAACTCCCAAACTTCGCAGAACGGTGGAGCCAGCGCGCCCCCCCTTCTTAAGGATTTCCAGAGCCCTGTCCAACTCCAGGGTCAATAGGTCCTCGCCCTTAGGGAGACGGCGATTGACCTGACCAGATCTCAAGTAGGGACCGTAGCGTCCCAGATCAGCCAGCACCGGCTCGCCAGTATCAGGATGTGCGCCCAGCTCCCGGGGCAAACCCAATATGGCCAGGGCCACATCCAGGTTCACATCCTCAGGCTGCATATCGGGAAGCAGGGACTTCTGCTTCTCTTTCTGGGTATCATTACCCAACTGCAGGAAAAATCCGAACCGGCCTTTCTTCAACAAAACCGGCAGGTCCGTATGTGGATCAATGCCCAACTCCTTGGGATATTCACTCCCCTTGCTGATAAGTTCCAGCGCCCGATCCAGGGAAAGCTCCGCCGGGGCAATCTCCAGGTCTAGGCTGGTACGCTCATCGCCGTGCTCCAGATAGGGCCCGTAGCGACCGACGCGAACAAACAATGGCACCTTCTCTTCGGTTTCACCAATACGGATTGTGCAGACGTCACGGGCGTCGATCGGATTCTGGAGCAACTCCTTCAAGCCCCCGCCGCCATTGTGGCCGTAATAGAACTGCTTGAGGTAGGGTAGAGATTCCCGCTCTCCCCGGCTGATCTCATCCAGCACATCTTCCATGCGGGCGGTAAACTGGTAGTCCACCAGATCGGAGAAGTACCTTTCCATCAACCGCACCACCACCACTGCTACGAAGGTTGGTACTAGGGCACCGTTCTGCTTTACTACGTACTCCCGGCGCTGGATAGTATCCATGATTGATGCATAAGTACTGGGCCGGCCGATGCCCAAAGACTCCAGCTCCTTGATGAGGGTAGCCTCAGTATAGCGGGCAGCCGGCTTGGTTTCATGGCGCCTGGGTTCCAAAGCGGTGCAGGTCACGGCCTCCCCTTTAGCCATAGGTGGGAGAGTTTTTTCGTTGTCCTTGTCCTCGTCGGGTGAGGCCTGGTAGGCAGCCAGATAGCCGGGGAACTCAACCACCTTACCGGTAGCCTGGAAGACGGCTTCGCCCCTGGGGTGATCGGTGATCCCGGCAGTTGTCTGTAGAATGCGTGCCGGTGTCATCTGGCAGGCCAGGGTACGCCGGTAGATGAGTTCGTACAGGCGTTGCATATCCTTATCCAGACCGGCCAGTTCCTTGGGATCACGGAAACGTGGCCCGGCCTTGCCTGCGGTGGGACAAGCGGGACGGATAGCCTCGTGGGCTTCCTGGGCATTCTTTACCTTGGTTCTGAAGATCCTGGCTTTCTCCGGCAAGTACTCCGGCCCAAACTTTTCCCTGATCAGCTCCCTGGCGGCTGAAAGGGCTTCCTGGGAAAGACTGGTTGAGTCGGTGCGCATGTACGTGATGTAGCCCCCTTCATACAGCCGCTGAGCCGCCTGCATGGTGCGTTTTGCCGAAAAGCGCAGTTTGCGATAGGCCTCTTGCTGCAAGGTGCTGGTTATGAAAGGAGGCCAGGGATGGGATTTTGATGGCTTCTCCTCTAAGGAGCTGACCTGCCAGCTCCGGCCTTGTAGATCCTTGACTAGGCGCTCGGCCTGAGGTTCATCAAGCAGTATGGCGTCTTTTACGGCCTTTATCTCGCCTGTAGAGCGGTCAAAATCCTTGCCGGTCACCAGGCGCTGATTCTCCAAGGAGACCAGGCTGGCGGTGAAGTCCTCACCCTTCTCGATAGCGAAATCAGCCGCGATGTCCCACCATTCGCTGGTTTTAAAGCGCCAACGGCCTCGTTCCCGCTCTACTACCAGACGGATGGCCGCGCTCTGTACCCGTCCGGCGGACAGGCGCGGGGCGATCTTACGCCACAGGATTGGCGATACCTCGTAACCCACCAGCCGATCAAGGATACGGCGGGTTTCCTGGGCCTTCACCAGGCGCATGTCGATTTCCCGTGGTGCCTCGAAAGCGTGGTGTATGGCCTCACGGGTGACCTCATGGAAGACCAAGCGGTAGGTCGGGACCGTGATCCCCAGGGTCTCGATCAGGTGCCAGCTGATAGCCTCTCCCTCACGGTCCGGATCAGTCGCCAGATATACCACGTCCGCCTGCTTTACGGCTTTTTTCAATCCTGAGATTACTTTTTTCTTTTCGGGGTATACTTGGTAAGTGACCTTGAAGTCATGAGACGTATCTACTCCCATATCACGCTGAGGCAGATCGCGTATATGCCCAACGGATGCGACGATGTTGTATTCCTCCCCTAGAACCCTCTGCAGGGTCCGAGCCTTTGAGGGCGACTCCACGATCACCAGTGCCTGTTTTTCGGTCATTATTTGTTATCCTGCCAGGCGTGAATCTTGGCAGGTTGGAGCCTCAGAGACAAGGGAAAGTTTCACCTTCACATAAATCGAGGCAGCGATATCGAGTTGGTTGGTTAGATTGCTTGCCGGGACGTCGATTCTGGCTATAGCTCCCTGAAGTCCAGCAGGACTTTGCCGAAGTTCCGACGGTCCTGAATATACGCATGGGCTTGGGCAGCTTGATGATATGGAAATATGCGGTCAACGATGCGGTTGATTTTGCTTTCACCCAGCCAGGTGACCAACTGCAGCATCGCCCTTGATACCGGTTCGGGGTGGGTCCATAGACGCCCCAAGTGGAAGCCGTAGATACCCCAGTTGGTGTTCATCAGGCGCAGTGGCGAGAACCGTACAGCCAGCAGCTCCCATAAGAGCTTGAGGGGTGCTGACAGCAGCCTCGTCGTTCCGATATTATGCTGGACTCCGTACATTACCAAGGTGCCCAGAGGCGCCAGGGCCTTCAGGCTGCGCCTGAAATTAGCCGGACCCTGGGCATCCAGTATCAAGTCCACGCCCCGGCCAGCGGTAGCCTCCCGCACCAGGCGTACGAAATCTTCCTCACGGTAGTCAATACACAGATCCACGCCCATGCGACGCAGGCGCTCGTGCTTAGCCCGTGAAGAAGTGCCGAAAATACGCGCCCCGACCATATCAGCAAGCTGAACCGCTGCGGTACCCACTCCACCACCAGCATTATGGATCAGAACAGTCTGTCCCGGCCTGAGATTGCCTTGTTCAAACAACATCAGATACGCGGTAAGGTAGGTGACCGGCAAGGCCGCGGCCGCCTCCAGCGAAACGCCCTCAGGCACCATCCGAACCTGCTCCACTGGAGCCACCACGTGGCTGCTGTAGCCACCAAAGCGAGTAATAGCAAGAACCTGATCTCCGAGACGAAAATCGCTCACTCCCGGCCCGATATGCTCAACTTCCCCGGCGATCTCAAATCCAGGAACAGCTGGCTGCTTCGGGGCACCTTGATAAAGCCCTAAGCGAGTCATGATATCAGCGAAGTTGATGCCGGCAAAGTGGTTTCGGATGAGAACCTCTCCACTCTGCGGCTGCGGTTGGTGGCCTTTTACAACTCGGAGAACCCGGGGACCACCATGCCGTGTGATCTGAACCTGGTTCACTAAGGTTGGTGATTTCATTTCATACCCAGATCTACATAGCAGGCAACGCTAGTCAACCAGATCATCAGTCCCGACTTTTACAGGCAGACCAGCCGCCTTCCACTGTAGAATATCATCTACCAAACACTTTGCCCGCTGGTTGCGACGATGGAAAATCTCCATAGCCATCAATGATGGCATACAGAAGGGTCCCCGGCCGCAAATGATAATCTGTCGATCCCAAGGCAGCGATGGCAGCATTTCCTCCAAATTTTCCAGCGGTACTGATAAAGCCCCGGGAATATGTCCCGCCTCGTATTCTTCAACGGGGCGTACGTCAATGAGAGCAACTTCATCACGTCGCATTTGGGCCATAAGGGTTACTCGCTCAATGGACTGGTCTGCGTCAACCTCAGCGAGATTGGCTATCCCCAGTGTTTGAAGGTCAACCAAGTGATTACGCGTCAGATCCAGAAGCCGCACCCAGAAGTTACCAATATCATCACTTGCAGGACGATATGTTACATAAAGGCCGTTTTTTTCCGCAGTTAGCAATCGTGCTGCCAGCAGAGTCCGCAGATGATGAGAGGTTGTCGCTACCGATTGGCCTGTAAGTTGGGCTATGTTCTCAACCGTACGTGGAGCCTGACATAAAAGGTGGAGTAATTCCAAACGAATAGGGTTTGCTAGAGCTTTTACTACCTGGGCTATTTCAAAATAGATATTGTTTTTTATGGTACTTGGATTAGACTTCATAAAACAATTCAAGTATTATTACGATTACTTGAATATAAAATGCCCAAGTAGAAATCGCAATCCCTAAACTCAGGCTGCTGATATTCCTTAGAAGCGGTCTATTTTTTCAGTCAATGGCAGGTGAATTGCCTGACAGTAGACTGCCCAGATCCTCCAGCATTCTGATCTGGCGATCTAGATGTCCGTGCTCTGTCTCTACCAAGATATAGATGCCACCGGTATTGTGCACGTAATTGCCCAGCGTACCCCTGTCTGGTGGATCAACAGCCATCAGGGCAGCATTGTAGCGCAGGGTCCTGAGGGCGCGGAATACACTCGGTGAGTTGGTGAAGAAGAAGTCGTCAGGGTCTTCAGCGGGGTTGATAAATACTTCGCGGGCATCGTCGCCGTACCACTCACCGGGCTGGAAGTCTTTGATGGTGAGTTTACCGGGAGTATTGTTATGGACGGAGATGATAGCTTTGCCCTCCTCGGAATTCACCATGCCCGCCAGCTTCTGAGCGAAATCAGTGGTAATCGCAATATTTTCATTGCTTAAGTTGTGGAAATACTCCAATGTCTGTCGCAGTCCATTCTCGGTGAATATGCGGTTGGGATCGAAGCGGTCGAGGATACCGTGGCGCCGGATCACCACCTCGCGTCCACGTCCGTGGACCAGCTCCACCAGGCGGCCACCGTGCCTGCGAACATACACCTTGGCAGCCTCGGCGCTGGTGTTCTCGTTGTCATGCAGATTAACAAAGGTGAGGCCGGGTCTTCGACCCTCGTAAATATTCACCCAGACCTTTTCTTCCTCGAGGAGAAAGGTGTGAGTCATGTGGGAGAGGCTGCTACTGCCTGAGGGGCCGTCCTTCTCGTCAAGGGCACTTGTGATTGATAAACCTAAGCTGCAGCAGAGAAATATGCCGGGGAGGGCACGCGTCCGTGCATAACGGACGACTTGACTCTGGAGGCTATGTCGTTTCCGGGGGAGCATGGGACATCGATGCTATTTCGGGAGCCATTAATAAGCCCGGGCCAGCACCACCTTAAATCGGGCGGGCTTGCCAGAGTAGATGCAGGTCAGGCCACCGGGATCTTCATCCTGGAGAATACCGCGAATGGTGGCTTTGGTCTCCTCTTTAATGGCGGTCTCGGTAGCCGGATCGCCATCCCAGCCACAGACAGCGAAGCCACCCTTTACCATGAAGTCCTTGAACTCCTGCCAGTCTTCAATCTGCCGCATGTTCTGCTCTCTGAACTCCTCGGCCTGGCGGTAAAGGCTGGCCTGGATCTCCTCGAGCAGGTCCGGCAATGCTGCCGGCAGGGTTTCCAGCGGGAGGGTCTGTTTCTGGTCAATATCCCGGCGAACGACTACCGCCTGACCGGCAGCCACATCACGGGGCCCGACTTCAACCCGCAAGGGGACGCCCTTCAGCTCCCAGTCATTGAACTTGAAGCCAGGAGTGACGGTTTCCCGGTCATCCAGCTTTACCCGCACACCAGCCTGCTCAATGCCAGCTGAGAGCTTCCCGGCTGATTCAAGTACCGTGGACTTGCTCTCATCGGTGTAAATCGGGACGATCACCGTCTGTATCGGGGCGATGCGGGGCGGCAGGCGCAGGCCCTTGTCGTCGCCATGGGTCATAACAACCGCACCCACCAGACGGGTGGAGACCCCCCAGCTGGTCGCCCAGACGTAGTCTTCCTCGTTGGCCTCGTTGCGGAAGGTGACGTCGAAGGCTTTGGCGAAATTCTGACCCAGGAAATGGGAAGTACCGGCCTGCAAGGCCCGCCCGTCGCCCATCATGGCCTCAATGGACCAGGTCTCCACGGCGCCGGCGAACTTCTCGGCTTCAGTCTTGGGACTGGCAAGAACCGGCAAGGCCATCTCGGTCTCGGCCACCTCCTTATAGATATCCAGCATGCGGAGGGCCTCTTCCCGGGCCTCCTCGGCGGTGGCGTGAGCAGTGTGACCCTCCTGCCAGAGGAACTCGGAGGTGCGCAGGAACAGGCGGGTGCGGAGCTCCCAGCGGACGATATTGGCCCACTGGTTTATGAGTATGGGCAGGTCGCGGTAGGAGGTGATCCACTGCTTATACATGGCCCAGATAACGGTCTCGCTGGTAGGCCGGATAACCAGATCCTCTTCCAGCTTGGACTCGGGATCCACCTCCACGCCCCCGTCCGCGGCGGCCCGCAGGCGGGAGTGGGTTACCACAGCACACTCCTTCGCGAAGCCCTCGACGTGGTCGGCCTCGCGGCTGAAATAGGACCGGGGTATGAGCAGGGGAAAGTAGGCATTGACGTGGCCGGTGGCCTGGAAGCGCTGGTCATAGGCCGCCTTGATGGCTTCCCAGATGGCGTAGCCGTAGGGCCTGATGACCATAGTCCCCCTTACCGGGCCGTAATCGGCCAGCTCGGCCTTCTGGATCACGTCGGTGTACCAGCGGGCGTAATCCTTTGATCGGGGTGTAACAGCCCTAGACATAGGGCGGAATTTAGGGGGCGAAGAGCGAAGATAGAAGAGCGAATAGCGGGAAGAGATCAGCGGCCTACCTGACGCTCCAAAATTCCGCAAAACCCCACCAAAATTCTGCACTATAGAAAAAGTCCCCGTCGACAGGGCTAATACCGGGTGGTGAGTTTTGTCCTTTTCGCAAAATCCCGTTCCATAACGCCGGAATGGATGGGAGTAATATGTTTTCACCACTGTCATAGTGCCTGGAATTTAGGGGAGTCGGGAAGGTTTGTCTTTCGCGTGGTGCGCCTGGTGCGCCTGGTGCGCCTGGTGCGCGAAAAAGGGAAATATCGCCAGGACGCGAAGAAGCGATCCAATCCCAGGATTGAAACCGTGGGCTAGTGGGCAAATGGATTATACTGAATCAACTCAATCAGACTTGCGTCTGTCAGTACAGGATTGCGCCCGGTTATTTGCTGGCAGGTGCCGTTTGTCTAAAGTCGAAATCGCTTGCATTGCCTTCGCTTTAGCCCCATATTTAAGTGATTTCTAATACCGCATGTGTATTCAAGGGGCCGACCCATGAATGATGCTCCTTCGAGACTCTCCGCCTTGATCGCCGAGCTCCGGCGCCGCCGGGTGTTCCGGGTAGCTATA
>CP070638.1:2452878-2516149 GCA_020354025.1 Fidelibacterota bacterium
GGAAATTGCCGCCGCTGTGGCCCGCGAGGCCTACCGGCTCGGGGTAAATGGCGAACCGGAACCCGACGACCTCGAAAGCTACATTCGTGACTGGGTCTGGAAACCGGAATATACACCGTACGGCTGACCGGGACCTGTCGGAAGCAGGATCGACACGCTCTTTCTTATCCTGACAGGAGAATCTGCCTGGTCGACATGGTGAACGCAGGTCGTTTCCACACGGCTGGATTGCGACGATGAGAAGCCGGATCGCCCTCAGTACCTCACATATAAAACACATTCTCTGTGCTCTACCGGGCATTGAGAGTGGGAGGGTCGTTCTCGACCTGGGCCGCTTCGGGGCAGCCTCCCTGGCGGTGGATCAGCTGCACATCGGGCGGGCCGTGGTCCGGCTGCCCCTGAGCTTCCACCCGGGCGGGGACCCGGATGCCAGGAGCATCAGCGTGCCGCTGAACTTCACCAACTGGCAGGTCCGCGACGAGGTCATCTGGTTCACCCTCGAGCGTGCCGGGATTCTCCGGGGAGCCCTTTTCCAGGCCGCCCAGGGTGCTCTTCACAAGCTCATCAATGGTATCGTCCGAGGTTTATTGGAGGCCGGCACCAAGGTCAATGCCAAGAATGAGAGAGGCTCGACAGCCTTGATGAAGGCGGCATATTGGGGTCACACTACTCTTATCGAAGCCTTGCTGGAAGACGGCGCTGATGTCAACGTGAGGGATGACGAGGGTCAGACGGCTTTGAGCCTTGCGGCAAGTAGGGGCCACACCGCCATTATTCAATTGCTGAAACAAGCCGGGGCCAGGGAATAACAATAGAGCCGTATTGAAAGCATTCGGTGTCTAAGTAGGAGTATTTGTCATGTTCAAGAATATTCTTTCTTTTTTCGGTCTTACAAAAGAAAGCAAACTTATTAAAGCGGCAGAAAGAGGAAATGTGCAACAAGTCAGAGATTATTTAGATCAGGGGATTAGCCCCAATGCTAAGAACTATACTGGCTTTTCTGCCTTGATGTTTGCCGTCCGGGAGGGTCAAACCGCTACAGCAAAAGTTTTAATGGAGGCCGGTGCCGATGTCGAGGAGAAATTCCAGTTTGGCTGGACCGCTTTAATGCATGCGGCGGAGTTTGGTCACACCGAGACTGCGAAAGCCCTGATCGATGGGAACGCGGACGTGAATGCGAGGGACGAAAAAGGCTGGCTGGCCCTGACAATGGCGGCAAATAGGGGCCACGCTAAGACGGTGAAAGCCCTGATTGATGGGGGTGCGAATGTAAATGCCAAAGACAGCGCGGATGCGACGGCGATAATTTATGCGTTGCTCAAAGGCTATACCGATGTCGTGCAAACCTTACTGGATGCCGGTGCCGACATTAATATCAAAGACCCAGATGGTATGACTGTGTTGATGAGCGCGGCATCTGGAGGTCACACTGCTATTGTCGAAGCCCTGCTGGAAGCCGGCGCTGATGTCAATGCCAAATTAGAGACAAGTTCCGACGTCAATGTCAAAGACCTTGATGGCATGACTGCGTTGATGTGGGCGGCTCAAGATGGTCACACTGCTACTGTCCAAATCCTCTTGGAGAAAGGTGCCGATGTCAACGCGAAAGCCAAAATGGGTTGGACAGCCTTGATGCTGGCTGCACATAATGATCACACCGCTACGGCCAAATCCTTGCTGAAGGCAGGCGCTGATGTCAATGCAAAAGAAAATAAAGGCTGGACGGCCTTGATGGCCGCGGCACAGTATGGCTATACCGATGCTGTGCAAACCTTACTGGAGGCGGGTGCCGAGGTCGATACCAAAGACAACGCAGGTCTGACCGTCCTAAGCATCGCTGCAAGTAACGGCCATTCCGAAGTAGTTCAATTGCTGAAAAAAGCCGGGGCCAAGGAATAACAGGAGGGTCGTCCCCATGCCCGCAGCACGAACCGGCAGCGTACGCGCTGGACTCCACTCACCCCTAAATCCCCTCTCTCTCGCCTGCCCCGTAGGAAGCGGGGATAGAGGGGCCTCGGCGTAGCCTACTGCGAGCCGACTTCACTGAGTGAATGGGGTGAGTGTTTAAGGCATCGGGTATGAGCTATTTCTCGACCGCTTATAGTATCCTAATCCAGCACCCCTAAATATAAGGTAGACGTTCTTACAAGGAGAGTCTCCGATGCGAATAAACATTAACCGGCTCATATCCCATTTGGTCCTCGTCACCTATTTGATGATATGCAGTTCAGGTTCTATAGCTGTGGCCGACCCAACAAGGACACCACCAGCCAAACCACCGCAAACATCACCGAACCCCTGACCTCACCAGCGGGTATAAGGGAAGGGACTCGTTTTACCAGACCGCACCGATGAGAAGCCGGATCGCCCTCAGTACCTCACATATAAAACACATTATCTGTGCTCTGCCGGGCGTCGATAGTGGGAAGGTCGTTCTCGACCTGGGCCGCTTTGGGGCGGCATCCCTGGCGGTTGACCAGCTGCACATCGGGCAGGATGTGGTCCGGCTGCCCCTGAGCTTTCACCCGGGCGGCGACCCGGACGCCAGGAGTGTTAACGTGCCGCTGAGCCTCACCAACTGGCAGGTCCGCGACGAGGTCATCTGGTTCACACTTGAGCGCGCCGGTATACTCCGGGGAGCCCTCTTCCAGGCCGCCCAGCGTGCCCTTCATAAACTCATCGATGGTATCGTTCAGCGACGTTTCGGAGATCGGGTGCGCCTGCTGCGACAGGATGAACAGCTGGGGATCCCCGTCACAACTCTCCTGGAAAAATGGAGAAATGTACACCCCTCCATTGAAGTCGCTGAGATTGAGGTAAACGACGGAATAGCCCTTCGCCTGCGGTAGCGCCGCGAACGGGTACGACCAGCACCACAGGCTTCCTCCCGGGAGTTATGTCTTATCGGCCAGCCATCATCCGGCTGACCCGGTCCAGCGCCGCCCGGGCCTCCCCGACCAGGTAGGTCCGGTTGCCCAGCCCGGCCACTACGCGGTAGTCTGCCCGGGCGCCAACCAGGTCGGCTCGGCCTTCCCTGATCTGCCCCCGAATGTAGTGGACTATCCCCAGGTGCCAGTCGAATTCCATGTCATAGTTGTCGATGACCCACCCGCAGCGTTCCAGCGCCCGGTCTGGGTCCCCCTCCTCGAAGGCCAGGGCCGCCTCCAGGGCGGCGAACTTGAGCTCCCATTCCAGCCGCTGGCCGGGATGTGACCGCTGATAGAGATCCTTCAGCCGGGGCATGAATTCCCGCGCTTGGGCCAGGCGTTTGGTCCCCACCAGCGCCTCGCCCATCAGGAAGTTGAAGTAATAGTTATCGGGATAATGGCTTAGCAGCAGGTCGGTGTACCGGTAGACCATTTCCGGATCGTCCTCGATGTATAGGTAAACGATGGAGAGGGTACTGGCGGACTCCATCCAGGCATAGGGGGCCTCGCTGACCGCCCGCTGGAGCACCCGGATACCCCGGGGACGGTCCGGGTTGATGCCGAACAGACGGGCTACCAGCTGCACCGGGGCCGAGTGCATGCCGGCGTAGTAATCGAATATCCCGATTGGCAGATAGGCATCGGCCAGGGTGCTGTCCAGGGCATAGGCCTGGCGTACCAGACCCCACCCCTTGATACCGGAATACAGCCCCGCCAGCCAGCTCTTGTCCGCCAGGTGTACCCGGGTCCTCAGGCCGTAGGTGCTGCCTAGAAAAAGCAGGATATCCGCCCGGCGGCCGTAGCGGGAGATCATGGCCTCATACTTGGGTATGGTGGCGTTAACGGCCTCCAGCAACGCCTCGTGCGAGGCCCTGTAACCCTCTTCGGCAAGTCTCAGCTGCCATTGGTTGGCCACGGCCACAAAAGGCGCCACGGGATGGTATGGGTCCAGGGCGATGGCGGAATCCAGGGCGGCCTCCGCTTCGTGAAAGCGGTAGGAGTACATGGCATCGATTCCCCGCCATAGCACCGCCTCGCAGGAATCACTATCGCTCGGACCTCGCTCCGGGTGAGTGAGTCTTGGATGGGATTGGCCTTCCTGTCCAGCCCCGTTTTCCAGGGCAGGTACCGGGATTACAGTGCCCTGCAAACAGACAACTGCTAACATCATTCTGAGGGTGAACATGCCTGTAGGTAAATAATTCGGAAACGGGGACAGCCGTCAGGGACCGGTGATACGGTTCAGCTCCACCAGCGCGGCCGGATGGTTGGGATCGATAGCCAGCGCTCGTCGCAGTGCGGCGCGTGCCTGTGAGGTATCCTGCATGGCCCTGTACGTCCGGCTCAAGCCCACGTAGCTGTCGGCCCGGAAGGGATCGTTCTCGATGGCCAGCTGGAAATAATCAATCGACCGCTGGAAGTCATCGTAGCCCCGTGCCGCGGTACCGGCGTTCGCCAGTGCCTTTACCATCCACCCGGGCGGCTGTCCGGCTGCCATTGTTAAGGCCTTGCCATGCAGATCCAAGGCCTCCCGGAAACGGCTCCGGTCCTTGAGCTCCAGTGAGTAGAGGTAATAGGCCTGCGCCAACCAGATGTCCGCCTCCCGCTTTTCCGGATGCAGGTGTCGCAGCATCTCCAGTTCCTGTACCGCCTCCTGCAGCCTCAAGTCCATGAGATAGGCCCGGCCCAGGTTGAGGGAGGCGGCGGCGTCTCCCGGCTTCTCATCCAGCAGGCGCAGGAACACCCGGATGGCGGTTGTGGCGTTCCCCTCCTGCAGGGACACCTCACCGACGGCTACGTATGCCTCCCGCAGGTCGGTATCCAGGGAGAGGGCATCATAGAAGTCGGTCTTGGCCCGGTCCAGCATACCCAGCCCGGCGTAGGCTTGGCCCCGGGCATAATACAGCAGGGCGTGGTCGGGATACATCATCAGTCCTTCCCGGGCTAACTCCACGGCCGCGCCGTAATCCCCCTGGGCCGCCAGGTTCAGGGCCCGGTGGGAGTATACCCCCGCCACGGCTCCGAACTGCTCTTCCACTTTCTGATAGCTGGTCTCGGCTCCCTGATAGTTGCCTTCCTTCTCCCGGACCCGGCCCTGGGCGAGGTGGGCTTCGATGCTCTCGGGATTCAGGTAGATGATCTCCTGGAAAGTGCTCCAGGCCTTGGTATACTCCCCTCTCTCGAGGTAAAGATGCCCCAGATTAGACAGCATTCCCTGGTTCAGCGGTTCCAGGGCCAGTGCCTTGAGCTGATAGGCTTCGGCTTCATTGAGTTTATGGTTGCGGCGCTGCAGGTCAGCCAGGGTAACGAGTGTGGCCAGGTCCTCCGGATGGTCCTCGTGCTGGCGGACCAACTGCTGCAGCTGCCGGTAGTCCCCCGCAAAGCGGTAGCGCCGGCTTTCGGGCAGCTTCTCCCTGGCCGGGCCACCCGGCGGCCCCAGCTCTGACAACCGCCGCGTCGTCCGGCGATTGAGGGCGGTCAGCTGGTCGCCCAGGGTGGCTATGTCCGAGGTCATGGCCCTGAGCTCGGCCGGGGTGTAGGTCTTTTTTTTCGGCGCGGGGCGTCTGGCGGGCCGCCGGGCAGGCTGGCGGGCCGCGGATGGCTGCCCGGTCGTGGGCCTGCGCTGCCGGGCGGCGGGCTGTTGTCTGCGAGCGGGAGTAGCGGGTACGGCCTTTGAAGGGGCCGGCTTCTTCGCGGTACTGTCCTGCTCTACGGCTGCGGCAGCACCACCCTCGCCCGCCTCCTCGGATGGGCCTCTCCTGAACAGCGAACACCCCAGCATCAACATCAGGGCTGAGAATACCACCAGCCCCAGACCGAACTGAAGAACTTTGCGAGTAGTGATCATGGACCGCCTAAGAATACCTCTTAAAAGCCTGCGATGCAAGCTTTTGCCACAGGCGGCCGCCCGCCCCGCAAAAATGGGCTCAACACCCGCGCCTTGACTTTCCCCCGGCTTGATCCGTACCATGCGGCCTGTTAATCTGGCAGATAAATAAGGAACAGCCGCTATGACAACTCCCGATGCCGACACGTCTTTAAACCAGCCGCAGCAGCCCGTCCTTGTGCCCCTGCGCTATACACCGGTGGAGCCGCAAGAATGCCTGGCGCGCGCCCGGCGGGCTTACGAGCAGCTGGAGCAGCGCCGCTCCGTGCGCCACTTCAGCGACCGGCCCGTCCCCCGCGAAGTGATCGAGTACTTGATCCGCACCGCCACCACCGCCCCCTCTGGTGCCCATAAGCAGCCCTGGACCTTCGTGGCCGTCTCGGACCCCGCTCTCAAGACCGAGATCCGCCAGGCCGCCGAAGCCGAGGAGCGTAAAAACTACGAGCAGCGCCTCACCCCGGAGTGGCTGGATGCCCTGCAACCCCTCGGCGTCGACTGGCACAAACCGTTCCTGGAGATCGCACCCTGGCTGGTGGTGGTCTTCAAGCAGACCGTCGAGCTGCTGGGATCGGGCGAGCGGCGGAAGAATTATTACGTCAGCGAGTCGGTAGGCATCGCCGTGGGACTCTTCCTGGCGGCCATGCACCAGGCCGGACTGGTGGCCCTCACCTACACTCCCAGCCCCATGAAGTTCCTGTCCGAAATACTCAAGCGCCCCCCGAACGATAAGCCCGTTATGATCATACCCGTCGGCTATCCCGCCGGGGACTGCCGCGTACCCGACCTACAGCGGAAAAGGTTGGAAGAGGTAGCGGTGTTTCTGGAAGGGTAGCTGCCCCCCCCGACCGCCCCGCTCACTTGATACCGGCCGCCGGCTCCTCACCCCTTGACGGAACTATACAGATGAACTTGAATTCTTCGTTGGACGTATTTTTGAATTGGTGCATCTCGTCATCATTGACATAGATGTAATCACCAGCACTTAACGGGTGGCTATTTTTATCGGCGTCGATCAGTGCACCGATCCCGCTTAATACCAGGCCTAAATGAGGATACCCATGCTGGTGATAGGGCGATGCGGCACCGGGCTCCAGGTCGAAGTGCCGCAACACCATTTCGTTGCTGCCGTCATCAGGACCAATCACTATGTGCTTCGTGATGCCTTCAGTACCGGCGAAATCGACAACCCGGCTATCTTCGAGTCTTCTGATGATCATGGTTCTTCCCCTGAGTCAATTTTAGGGGGTGAAGCTACATCGGATCGGGTGGCAGTATCAATGAATGACGAAGCGGGTACTTTATCCCGGCGGTACCACAAGTCCCGTCAACGGCGGGATTGAAGCAGATTGATGGACTTAGAATACTTCGGTGCTACCAGTCGTATGATGTTGATGGTAGAGAGAGCTACGGAAGCTCTAAAATAAGCCTTGGTAGTAGGAAATGTCTCTCTTAGTTTCTCGCCTAAACTTCCCGAGATTCTAAAGACCTATAGATACATGAAGCAGTACTGGCTCGCCTTTATAGCCGTTTTCGCTACCGGCTGCATGCTTGATCCACTGGATAAGGATAACCTCCCAGTTTGGTCAACCACTCTTGAAATTCCACTAATTCAGACCGAGATCACCCTGGAGGGTATTCTGGAGGATTCACTGATCAGTGCCTATCCAACAGGTGAGGATAGCGATCAGATCTACGTTTTCAATAAAACGGTGAACATGGAACGGGTGGAAGTAGGCAACAGGATGAAGATTGATCCGATCAAGGAAAGTTTTGTCCAGTATGCCAGTGACGTGACGGTTGACAGTTCCACGACCACCTTGACCGTCGGATATGATACGGTAGGACTGGATGATATCATCGAGCCCATCAGTGCGGAGATGGGTTTAATCGAATTGGACAACATTGATCCGGAGCAGACGGCACCCTTTCTCTTCTCAGAAATCATGCCTCCCGCTCTCGTGACGTCTATAGAAAATGCCATCGATGCTGCCGGAGGCAGCGCCAACGTGGTGGTGGATACTGTCGCCCTCTTTCCCCAACAAAAGCCGCTGTCTTTCGATTCGTTCAACTCGGCAGATGTCAGTTCCGGTCTCCTGGACGTGACGATCATCAATAACATGTTCATCCCTCTCGGGGCCCCCATCGACGTGGATGTAAGGAACAGCGTAGGGGCGTTTATCTTTAAGCTGACATGGGATACGGAAATAGCGCCCGGGGACTCCTCTACCCGGTCTAAGGACATAGGCGGCCTGTCCCTCCCTGGGGATCTACTGATCGAGGTATCCGGGACATCCAACGGGTCGCAGGGTGAACTGATAACCGTGACGAGTGCGGATCTGAATTCATCCTTCCGCATCCGCGCCGAAGCCCGCGAAATCCAGGTTACTCAAACCGATGCCATCGTCCCTGAACAGACCATTACTGATACGAGTACCATAGCCCTGGAGCCTTCGGAAACGGTGGTAGAGGAAGCCGTCCTGCTCAGTGGGGAACTGAATATCGCCATCACCAATAACCTGCCCCTGACCGGGAACGCAAGACTGACTATCCCCAGTCTGTATCATGACACTCCGGACTCTGTATTCGAGGAGACCTTTGCCTTGCAGCTGGGCACCTTTGCCATCCCAGCCTCAGATCTGACGGGGTGGACCATGACTATGGACTTCTACGATCAGCAATTGGACTACAACTACCGGATCATCACCGACGATACGGATCCAGCATACGTGATCATGGACCAGTTTGACAACGTAGACCTGGACCTGGCCATCACCCATATTACTTTCAGCGACATCAAAGGCCAGATCGAGGAACAGACGAATATCGACAGTGGTGAGATCGACATCGAATCGGACTCACGGATTCAGAGTGCATCGATCTCGGAGGGACACCTGCGTGTCGGGATCACGAACGGGATCGGTGGCGAAGCGGATGTACGCCTGACGGTGCCCGAACTATCCCGGATGGGTAGCAGTCTGGACACCGTGCTCACCGTCGGTCCTGGTGTCAATCAGCACATGATCGGTCTGTCCGGATATTATGTGGTCCCCAGGAGCCTGGATGACCAGCGCCTGACCTATAGAACCGAGACCGTTACACGGAGTGGAATCTATACTTATGATCTCCTTGATTCTATCTATGCGGACATAAACCTATCGGAATTGACTTTCGACGCGGTCACCGGCTATATCATCAAAGAGGACATAGTTGAAGAGGACGACATTGAGCTGGATAGTGAGACGAAGGTGGAGACGGCGGTAATTGATTCCGGTGAGATTCAGCTGACCATCCAGAATTTCATCGGGCTGGAAGCAGACGTGCTAATCGAGATATCCGAGATGACCAAGGGAGACTCCGGCTTTACGGTTTCCCTCCCCGTCACATCCTCCACTGAGCCGGTATTGGAAACCGTTGACATTTCCGGCTATAGCTTGAGCTTGCCGCTGGATGATCAGCGCATTCACTACATATCCACCCTGAGGATTACCAGTGATGAGTTACTGTCACTCACCCTGGAGGATTCGATTACCGTCGATGTTTTGATTGACACGCTACGATTTACTTCTGTGGCGGGTATTATCGATACGGTTGAGGTGGAGATTGATACGGTGGAGCAGGAAATCTCGACTTTGCCGGAGGAGATGGATGGTTTTGATTTTACCGATGTAGAGCTCACCATTGAGTTTGATTCCGACATCACTATTCCCGTCTTCCTCGACCTTGCCCTGGAAGCCCGCACTACCGATGGAGAATTAGCGACGACTTCAGTGTCCAACTGGAATATTACCGACAGCGCTAGTGTCAGCGTTCCAAACGGGGCTGATCTGTTCAGTATCAGGCCGGATAGGATTCTAGTCTATGGATTAGCCCGGGTAGGAGGAGAGGGTGTTTTCGGCACCGTGACTTCTAACCAGAGCATCACTGGGATGCTGGCAGTACGGGCACCGCTGGAACTTGAGATAGGTCCGGACGCACTGATCACCACTGATCCCTATATGGTTACGGAGAAGGATGCGGAAGAGACTGTGGCTGAAGAGATAGAAGAGGTATTGGTATTTATCCACTATGACAACCAGCTAGAGTTTGGTACCTCTCTGAGTGTGTTCATGAGTCAAGATACCCTGGGCTTCCTTGATGATGGTACTGCACACGTGCTGGTAGATTCGCTGGTATTGAGCCCAAACGAATCAGGTCTGGACTCCCTGGTGTTGAATGATGAGCGCCTGGATTTGTTTAACCAGGACTCTATGTATATCCAGGCCCGGCTGGGGGTAGTCGGCCAGACCGATCAAAGTGGCCAGCCGATACCTTCCCGATTCTTAAGCACCGATACACTCCGGCTAAATCTGTATGGACGACTTCAGTACCTGGTTGACGGAGCGGAACTGGCAGGAAAAACCGAATGAGGCTTGCCTTCTCTTCTGTGCTGGTTGCTGGCGTGCTCCTGGCAGGGGAGCTGCCAGGGACCAATCCCGCCCGGACAGCTACTGCCGGTGCGTATTTCACCCGCGTGAAAGGGAATCATGCTCTGGGCATAAATCCTGCTAATCTCGGGTATTATGGGAAACCTCTCATGCTGGGCAGGACGGAGGAGGCTATTATCTCCGACGGGGCAGGCGCCGCTCAGGATTACTATTCGGTGCAACTTATCGCGAGTCCTGATAATAAGCTCGTGAAAAGTACGAAACAGGTCTTTCATCGCCAATTTGGCACAGCCTTTCCATCGGCGATTATCATGGTGGACTCATTATACAAATTCCGGGTGGGTGATTTTACGGATCAGAAAAAGGCTGAAATTCTTCGGGATTCACTGGTGGCATACGGCTATAGCGATGCCTGGATCGTAAGGGAAGATCATCCCCTGGTAGAGCTTGATCCGGTACCATATTTCTCCATGACACTAGCCGGTATCAGTCTGAATGCCAGGAATAATGCCATTCATCCCAACTGGATCAACCAGCAGCTATTCGGGGGCCTTGATCTTCGGGATCCAGGTAAGAAAGACGAGTTTTTATCTGTATTCCCATCTCATGTTTGGAACATGAATTTTATGGCCGCTATGACTAGCCTGAGCTTTACTGTAGGCAATTTTGGTATGTCAATAGTTGAGCCAAAGGTGGTGTCCACCATGAATTTACCCACAGCTGTTATTGATGTGCTTTTCCGTGGCGTGAAATTTGATCAGCCGCGGGACCTTTCAAATATCAAAATGGATCTACTCGGAGTCGCTCCGGTGGCAGTTGCTTATGGTCGGCAGCTTGCATTACCGCAGTTAACGAAAATGGTTGACCGGTTTTTCGCCGGAGCAGGTGTGAATATTCTGCTCGGACTCGCGGATATGCATCTGGTATCCGAACAGCTGGATATAAGGACTACTCCTGACAGTATTATGATTGAAGGCAGAACGAGAGTGGTTGCTAATGATGATCCGGAATCCTCAAGATCCCCTGTTCTGGGTGGCGGTTTGAGCCTGGACCTGGGTATTGCCATGGACATCAATCCTGCGCTAAGTGCCAGTCTTGCATTGAAGGATTTATTTGGACGCATAACATGGCCGGATAGATGTACTACGGTAAATGAATTCTCTATTCATCTGTCAGGTGAAGATATAGAAGATATTGCTGAGGACTACTCGAACCAACTGGACTCCCTCAAGCAGAGGTTTTCCGAATCTGATACATCATATGCTTCCGGGACTGGCCGGACTGTGTACCCATCCCAATTCATCTTGGGTGCTTCGTATCGGGTCTTACCGGAGTTGACCATCGATGCCTCCCTCATCCACTACCTGAACAATGACTACCTGGAAGATGCCACACCCCAGCTGTCACTGGGAATTGAATATGCACCAGCATCTGTTTTCCCGATGTATGCTGGTATCGGTTTAGGGGGAATGGATGGGTTTAAATGGGGTGCCGGATTCGCCCTGAACCTGGGGGCCTTCCAATGGAACCTGGGATTTGGGCAAAACGGTGGCGTGTTGAACGCCGCCAGGGGAGTAAGTATCTCCACGGAGTTTCGTTTATTGCTTGGCCCCCCTGGCCCCGCACGGTAGGCCCCGGATATACCCGCACCATCAAGATGCATTTGTCCCGTTCCTAGTCCTGTCCGAAGGCGGGGCCACAAGTTCCGCTAACGGCGGGACTCCCGATCCCGCCAACGTCGGGACTCCCGATCCTGCCAACGGTGGGACAATCACGCTGCCATCCTCTCACCCACCAAGCGGTAAAAAGCGACCCTGAGCTTGCCAGAGGACGCTTGTCAGATGACCGTCTGATCTGCTAACTTTCCAATGGCAGAGCCGGTCTGGCATCTTATCTTAAGAATATATTTACGCGGAGAATGGGTTATGAAACGCAACTTCCTATTAGGGTTGGCTATTTTAGCCATCACGGTACCATGCATTTCATGTAGCGCGGGAGTAGTAGCCTTGCCGACCCGTGAGATGCAAACGGTCGGAGACGGTGTCAGCCTGCACCTGAGGATCGCTGGTGATCCCGCTTCGGGTGAGGTGCTGATCGCCCTCCATGGGGGACCGGGCATGAACAGAGCCTACATGCTGAACCTGGAGCAACTGGCGAACCAGGAGCTGGCTGTGGTGACCTACGACCAGCGGGGTTCCGGCCTCTCCACCAGTCCAGCCGCCGAACCAGCTAACTATACCCTGGCAAAGCATGTCGCGGATCTTGAAGTTGTCAGGAAAACACTGGGAGTGGAGCAGGTACACTTCCTGGGACATTCCTGGGGTGGGATTCTGGCCCTGCAGTACGCCCTCGTGCATCCGCAGCGGGTGCAGTCACTTATCCTGGTGAACAGTGGCCCGCCTACCTGGGAGGGGATCATGGAGGCTCAGGCTTCCCTGGGCGCGCGTATCCAAGCACTCCAGCAGGCAGGTGTCCTCCAGACAGGCCAACCCCAGTCCGCCGGGGAAGCCCTGAAGATGGTCCTCCCCGCCTATTTCTCGGACCCTTCCTTCTGGTTCTCATCCGAGAATGAAAAAGAACCGGTTTCTTTCAGTCAGACGGCCAACAGCCTGACCATGGTGGCTATCGAGGGCTATGATATCACCTCGGAGCTGGCCCGGTTGGACCACCGTGTGCTGATCCTCAGGGGCGAGGACGATCCCTTCGGCCGGCCCATGATCGAGGCCACGCGGTCAGCGTTGAAAAATGCTCGGGTGGAAATGGTGGAACTGGAGCGTTGCGGCCACTTCTGGCACGAGTGCCCGGATGAATTCTTCGCCCGGGTGCGCGCCTTCCTTGACTGACCCTGAGTGGTAGCCTGTCGCTCCCCGTTATCGCGATCCGCTGGCTGAGGCTGCCCGGGACCCGGTGCTAGGCGGCCGCCTTCGTATCCTGGCGCACCTTTGCATAGTGCCGGCGGGATTTCACCCGGTTGCCGCATGTCTCCATGTCACACCACTTCCGGCTGTGGTTCTTGCTCTTGTCCACGAACAACCACGTACAGTCGCCGCCGTTGCATTGGCTGATCTTGTGGACCTCGTCTGTGGTGAGAAGCTCCGCCGCGGAGCGCACCACCGGCCATAAGACCGCTTCCAGATCGAAACCTCCCGCCTGCCAGGCCCAGCCGAATCCCTCCGGTCGGCTCACAATGTGAACCTGCGACTGCACCCGCGTCAGGATGCGGTTCAGCTGGTCGAGATTGGTGGTGGAAGGACGCTGGTCCTGGGCGATGGCGGCGAAGATCTGGTAGATCGTCGCTCGCAAGCGCTTGGCCTTGCGCAGGGCCGCCTCCGCCGCGCCCCGGTCCCTGGATGCCCTCACTAGCAGCTGCTTTGCTTCATCCCCACCAATGACCTGCACTTTCTCGGCCCAACGCACCAGGTCGGTATAGTCCAGCAGGCTGTCACCCGTATCTTCCGCCTCATAGCGGTCCACGGTATTGGTGAATTCCAGGCACAGCCGCCCACCGGCCGTCTCGGCCAGGATGTCACTCTCTCGGTCATTTACGAGCATTACTGGTCCCCTCCAATATCCTAACCAGCAAAATAAGTATTGCTAGTTAGTATTTGCCCTATTAAATTCTAACCGTCTATTAGAATTTAGAAAGTTATAGACAGCAAGTCAATGGTAGACTCGGGCACAAACAGTAAGGAGGCAGTCATGATCAGGTTCATCAGCAGACTCTTAGGGCGGACCGGCCGTAATAATCCGAACGGCAAGCAGGGTACCGTCAAGGACGATCCCTTGAAAGAGCCCCGCGGCGGCAGGCGGCCCTCGTTGAAATGCCGGAACGGCAACCTGAGCGACGGACCCCTGCGCGCCAATCAGGTGCCCTGGATAGCCATCCGCTGAGCATCCCAGCCGCCGCTTCCATTCCCCACCATAGATCGGACTTCTGCCGCGTTCATGCATTTGGGAAACGTAACGGGATAGATACAGTTGCTCTCCGGCTTCTGGTCCATTATGCATGCCATACGACAAAAGTAAAAAATAAACTTGGGAGAAAAGCCTATGACATATATATTGAGATCTAGCTATTTTACGCAACTGAACTCAATTAGGAGGAATATCTTATGATACAAAGCCTCGAAAAAAACGGTTGGGTAAAGAAAATCAGATCCTTAACGCTGGCAGGTTTGCTCTTGGTACCTTTATCCGGTATGCTCGCACAAGAGTTGGAGGTCCAGCAGCAGCAGCAAGAAAAAGATTATTATCACGAGGGTAAGACTCAAGCGCAAGCTGACTACACCGGTGACGCAGCCTTTAGCTGGGGATTGAAGACAGGTGTTGTATGGGGAGCAATAACCTGGGCAGCCGTCGTCAAGTATGAAACGGGTTTGGTAGTTTACTTTGCTGCAGCAACACCTCCTGTAGCCGGTTACTGGCTTCTGGATAAAGATGAAACGGCTCCGGCACATCTCACAAGTAATCTGACAGCACCGCAACAAAGAGATTTCAGACTTGGATACAAAGTAGGTATATGGGACATAAGAAAGAAAAAATATAACAAAGGAACATATATCGGGGCAGGTATCGGGGCAGCAATAGGTATGTTAATAACCCTTGCCACAACGCAATAATAATTATTCGCCTCGCCCCCAGCGCAAAACCCTGGCGGTGGTGGCGGTGCTTCT
This sequence comes from Fidelibacterota bacterium, assembly GCA_020354025.1. GTDB lineage: Bacteria > Fidelibacterota > Marinisomatia > SCGC-AAA003-L08 > TS1B11. The sequence continues at coordinate 2,467,790 of CP070638.1, forward strand.
GGCTCCCCCGCTCCTAGCCCGTCCGAAGGTGCTGAGGTCTCTCCCCTCTTCCCCCTCTATTTGTAAGAGATAGGGTATCCGTCAGCTGCTTATTCGTAGCGCAACACCTCCGCCGGATTGGTATTCGATACGCGGTAAGCCCGAACACCGACAATCAACCAGGCAAAGATCATCACAACGACAGCGATCCTCAGGAAGAAAAAGAGTGACAAAGAGATCCTGTCGGTGAAGAAGTTCAGGTAAGCGCCCATGGCAAAGTAGGCCAGTGGGGCGGCAAGGATTACGGCGATAAGTACGGGTCGGGAAATCTGCAAGGTGAGCATCCGAATCAGGCTAGCCACACTGGCACCCAGGACTTTCCGCACACAAATCTCCTTGGTCCTCCCGTCGGTGAGAAAGACAGTCATGCCAAAGAGGCCGACGAAGGCCAGTGAAACACCAATAATGGAGAATATGACCAGTGCAGTGTTTATCCCCTTAAAGATCGTGAAAGTTTCATTGAATCCATCATCCAGGAATTCCCGCTCGATAGGATATTCGGGAAGTACACGATCCCAGACAGCATCGATCTGGCGGAGCGTGCTCGGCAAGTCCTCCGTAGTAACGCGGATCGAGGCGATTTGGGGCACTTCTTCAGGCATGATGAATGCAATGGGTCGTATCTGATGGTGAAAACCGAGAAAATTCACATTACTGGTAACACCCGCGATTCTATAGGTCACATCGGATGCATCATCACCAACCTCATAAAAAAACTGACCGACAGCATCTTCCGGCGATTCGTACCCAAAAGCAGTGACGGCTCTCATATTTACGACCACGCTCACTGTCGACTGAGCATATTCATTATCCTCATTCAAGCGATAGGCGTCCTCACCATACTCAATTGATAAATGCCGACCAGCCAGGAGATCCAGATCGTAGGTTTCGGCGAAGTCCTCACCAATGCTTATAAGCTGCATATCGACTTTACGGCTTTCATCACCCGAAACGGGTGAAACCCGCACCAGCGACTGCCGTTGCTGGAATGGTACCTGGCTGCTGATAGTGACAAATTCAACAGCGGGGATAGCCTGCCATTCGGTGCGCAGGACATCATAGTGCGGCGCGATATTGGGGTTTGACATGCGGAATACATTTACAACATGATCCCGATGATAGGTGAACGCCCCGGATTGCAGTTTCCGGTTTTGAGCGAAGGTAATAATGACGGCTATGGCCAGTACAATAGACGACGTATATTGAACGACCAGCAGGATGTCTCGCATCACATTCCGCTTGCCGGCACGGCCGCTTTCACCCCGCAGGGCATCAGTAATCTTGGCCCTGGAAATAACCAGCGCGGGGTATCCCCCAGCGAACAATCCGGTCACCAGCATCAGCACCAGGAGACCACCCAGGGTCGCCGGACTACTGAAGAGTTGGAAAGCTATCGGCCGACCGATCTGTTGGCCGATGACCGGGACTATCAGTTTCACCAGCACCGCCGCGATTATCAATGCGAATAAGGCAATGGCAACACTTTCAACGAGAAACTGGTAGACAATCTGTCCCCGCGAAGCACCGATCGACTTGCGAAGACCCACTTCGCGCAGCCGGCTCATTCCACGGGCTGCCGCCAGGGTCATGTAGTTCAGGCAGGCAATCAGCAGGATTATCAGACCAAGGACCCGAATTGCCGCCATGGCGGGAATTCCGGTGGCTTCCCAGATCAAGAGGTTCATGTTCCGCAGAGGTCTCAGTCCGAAGCCGGAAGTGAGCTCCTTAATGTCGTCATTCAGGTATTTGTCATAAATCGTACGCAGGCGCTCTTCGAATTCCGGGGCGGTACCACCCTCTGGCAGCAGAACGTAGGTAAGGTTCTCTGATTTTAGACTCCTCCAGTTGCCCTGTAGATCGACATCATTGATACGGCTCAGGGCGCCGGTGGAGGCCACCATTTCGAACGAACCTTCCGCTGTGAACGAGCTCATAAAGTGACTGTTCGGGGGCAGGTCACGAAACACGCCGGTTACCTGGAGTTCATGTTTGGTCTCTACCGTTATCACTTCCCCAACAGGGTTAGCATCACCAAAATATTTTCCGGCCATCGATTCTGAGAGTATTACTGAGGTTGGATTCTGCAAGGCATTGCTTGCATTGCCGTGGATAAACTCCAGGTCGAAGATGTCCAGGAAATCGGGATCCACGAAGCGTAGCGACTCATAGAATTTCTTGTCACCCGATTTAACCAGCTGTTCCGTTCCAAATATTCGCGCGGATTTTTCGATTTCCGGGATATCGACAGGTAACAGTGGTTGGACCGCCGTGAAAACCGCGTCGCTGCTCTTTACGCCGACACCAGATTCCGGTGTGAAATGTATGTAAATGGTGTAGATGCGCTCTGATTTGGCGAAAAAGTTGTCAAAATTCTCTTCATACTCGGCGATGACCAGCACCAGGATAAAGACCGTTAAGCCGACTGCCAATCCGAGCACCTGAACAAACGTGGAGGATATCCTTTTTTTCAGGTTCCTCAGCGCTATGATCCAATAGTTATAAAACATGTCAAATTTCTCACAGAACGTGAATTACTAATGCTGGCACATGACCATCAGCTGTGCCGCCGTGAGCAGATTGCGTGGAATGACTACTGCTCAGCTGCAATCCTATTTTTTTTTAGACCAGGCTAAGGGCGGTGTGGTTGTCAATGCTGCAAATATTAATCGATTGTCAGCATGCAGATAAGGGTACTCCTGTCCGTCCTTCCCCTCACCTTAAGAGCCTGCCCCGTCCGCAGGCAAGCCGCAGCCCTAGTCCCGTCCTGAATCCCGCCAACGGCGGGGCCGAAGGCGGGGGCGAAGCCCCGTCTGGAGACGGGGCGGGGCGGGGCGGGGAGTTGCTGCACCTGGAACTTTTCGCCTCCCCACTAGTCTAATCCGCAATAACTCATCACAATTCACTGGTACAATCAACCAAAAAGAGGAACAAGATGGACCTGAAAGATAAGCTGGACCTCCTGTGGAAGTACCTCCTCCTGGCCGTTATACTGACCTTTGTTATTCTGCTGTTCGTGTGCCGCGCTGGACATTGCGATCGCTCCACCCACGTCTGCCTCGGCAAGCCGCATGCGGGTATGGCCTTCATGGGCAAGGGCTGTATGGGCATGGGTCACGGCAAAGATATCAAGGTGGAAAAGAAAGTCACCAATGGCGATACCACCGTGGTCGTCTGGGTGGATGGCAAGCAGGTTGACAACCCCGAGGAATACCTGAAGCAGATCAAGCACGGGTGCGCGTCGGGCGAGCATATGGAATATATCATGCAAGGCCACCACGGCAAGCAGGACAAGGATTAGGACCGCCCGCTATTACGCCCAGCCGAAGCCTTAGTCCCGTCCTGAACCCCTGCCGAAGGCGGCAAGGTCACTATTCTGGAATAATATTAAATACCACCTAATCTACCTGAAATTACGTTTATCCTTTCCCTTAGCTCCTTCCTGAATTTTTCCGGTTCTTCCTTGAAATTATAAAAAGTGTATCGAAGTGGAGAAGTATCAAATGGTATTATTGGCTTACCCTCCTTGTCTAAGTCAGTTGCTGAGTTGATAGTTACAAGAATTTGTTTTTCCTTAGCAAGAGCATATCCAAGCTCATAATAGCAGTTTGGACGATGGTGAGTTAAGTCAGCGATGATGAATTTACAATTCTCTATGTAATCGTATATATCCTGATGAATACTCCTAAGCGGTTCTTCCTCTTCCTGAAAAATTAGCTTTAATCCGAATTCATCCTCCACAATCGGTCGATATACATTATTTGTAAGGGAGAGGATATCGCTCTGGCATGCAGCAATCAGGAAAACGCTATTACTGAATCTTAAATAAGTCTTCTCAAATTCAACCTGGCCTCGCTCTGTCAGAGAACGGATTTTAGGATGCACTGGATGTATTTCAATAATACCAGCTGTTTCATAGTATGTTAATGCATTGCTTATTGCATGATCACTATAGTGACATATCTCCATTAATTTCCCAACATCGAAACTCCCTCCTTGACTTGAGAGAACGTAGGCGCTTTCAAGTGCTATCCTCCTAGCAATCTGATTTTCCTTTATAACTGAGGATAAATCCTTAGAATAAATCCACACTCCACTCTTACTTGATATGCTGATTGTACCTTTGATTCTGGGATCTATGCCATCGCGGTATAGCTTGAACGTCTGAGATTCATCGCACGGTAGATGACCTTGTAATATCATATCATAAATAATAGATAGACATGCATGTTCCGAATTCTTATGCAATAGATCCGCATCATGTGGATCTTGGCCTAAAGGCTTTACATATTGTTCGGTAATCTCCACATAGTGAACAACTGAAAGCGCCTCAGAATCGGTAAGTGAGAAGTCATACCTATAAAGTTTTCGGCTTGAATCTGGAAATAAAGCAGATTGTTCGACTAATAGTTTTAATCCATCATTTGACCGATATCTATATTTGCTAGCCGCCATAACTGTTTTTACTCCATTTTGATGCGAGTTTTTTTATTTGACGGAATGACATGCAAATTGCTAATACTTTACTTTTGATCTTCCCTTATTAATAACCTGTTGCATCAACTCGGTGTAATCCCCAGCCCCTCCCGAAGGCGGGGTGTCCTCCCTTCTTCTACCATGGACTTCGTTCGTCCTATTATAGGTCGCGGCTAGCTTTGAGAGGCACCCAGGTTTATTAGCGTGTAAAATACTTTTTGTTCATCTACTATTCTTTCTTTCACTGAACTCCTTATCAGAACCCATTACAAAACTTCTAATAAACGGCACAAACAATAATCCGACAGCATATATAAGTAGCAGGTCAAGCCAATGAATACCTCCTCTTATCATTATTCTATCAACAATAAAGTATGCGGTGATGAACAGCGCACCAGTGGCAATCAGCATCCGATCGATACGACTGGCGAAAGTAGAAGATTTAACTGGCCAAATCCTAGATTCGGGGAATCGCTTGAGATCAATAACCGTTGGAATTTCCTCTCGGTGAGCTAGCTTATTCCACGCCTCAGAAATTCCATACGCATATCTCGTTGAGTTCGCTTCATTCCAAAACTCTGGTTTCCCAAAAGATTCAAACAAATCTACATCAAACGGTATCTTCCCAACAATGTCATAGTCGGCCCTGATTTCCTCCATACTCTCTCTATAGTCTCTTAGAGTTTTAACGTATCTGACCTTGTTCATAATAGTGTATACCTTTGCAGTATTTGAATCACGCAGATGCCTAAGAAGATTATCGTTTGTGCTCCGGGCAACTGGATCAGCTTCAGACACTGAAAGGGATAGATCTGAAAGTTCACAACAACGTATTATCATATCATCAATTCCTGCTCTATTATCGATAATAACGAAATCATATTTCATATCCCTTAAACTAGTAAACAGCTCTTTTGTCCTTTCTTTACTGCTTCCGGTAGTATCCATGTATTCAAGATGCTCTTCGATCTTGGAGACAGCAGGTATCAGATCCACCTCGAAGAAGCGTTCTCTTGCGAATTCCATGCTTTTTGATTCCCCACGCGTGAGTCCGAAGAAATCTGCAATTGTTTGTTTATCAGTAATTCTCCGTCTTTCCTTTTTATATAGATAAAAGAAGTGAGTTAAGCCCCTAACAAAAGGATCGAGGTCAACGAGAAGAATGGACGAGCCTTCCTGCGCAAGAATTCTACCAAGAATTGCTACAAGCAAAGACTTTCCGGTTCCACCCTTGCCACTAACTACATTAATCAATACAGGTTTCTTTTTCATTTGAACGCCTTCACAATTAATCCTATGAAAGTTAGGGAAGCGAGGATCAATGCTGATGGTAATGAAGAAGCAGCTAGGTCTTCAACTGAAGTTACTAGTTTATTAAACACGATAAAATGGTGGACGAGGATTACAATTGCACACGGGAGGAATCCCATAGCAAGTCTGAACCAAAACGATTCAGTGTTTCTTCTTTGTTTCGAAAATCTGGTGTTTGTACCAATAACAAGATATGTAACTGCAATACCACACAGCCACATGAAAAACAGGCTGACTGCAATAACGGGTTGAGCAAGAAGAATTTCGAGTCCTTTTTGCTTCAATTCTTTTTCTGCTATGCATGCCATATTTCAATTCCTTTCCTTGAAAAACTGAATGCTATGCCTTGCCGTAGGTTACTCCCTTAATATTTTTCTATTCCTCTATTCCAGTTATTGCTTAATGTGTTTTCTCGCCACGTGTGTTCCTTTTAAACTTCATCCCCTATGGCCAGGAGACAATAGCCTCATCTCGTCCTTCTTTATATCCCCTCCCAAATTCTATCTTGAATACCCCTTCTAGCGCCAACACAATGAACATGTATCCTATCCTTAATATACTTGCGACATTCTCGTATAAATTTAATTCTGTTAGGATCAGATCCTTCTCGTGTGATCACAATCATCTGCCGCTCTACGTTGGCATTCAACCATCGTTTCAGCACTTCATTTATATGTTCATCTCGGAAGGAGTACCCTATTGTCACCAGTAGTATACAATTCTCAATCCTTCGTCCAAAGGCTCTAAATAACTCGATGAAAGGTCCTTGAGCTGTTAGCTTATTTCCACTGCCAAATACAACAGCAGGTCTATAGCGATAACCTTTTCTAATATCTTCAATCTTTGCTCTCTGAATAATGTCATGTGGTATCTTATTTCTAGTTCTTTGATTTTGTTGAAGGTCCCAATCAACAGAGCCGTGTAGCTTTAGTAGCTCTATTCCATTTTTAGGTGGATCAATTACTCCAACCTGTGACCATGATGTGAGACCTGTTGCTACCTTAATGTCCATTTTTTCAGCGCATAGCTCTATTACATTGTCGTAATTCAAGCTAGCAATTGTAACTACGTCACCTTGCTCCAAGGTTATTAGTGGCTCAATATATTTGATCTTTTGTTCATCCTCTATCCATACCATCTCAACACGAAGGCGTAGCATTGTATCTGCAGTATGTGAAAACGCTTCAGTTTTTCCCCTAAATGCTTCTTTTATCGAATTAAATATATTTTCAATCAGTTTCTCGAGGCTATGCTTGGCATGGAAAATGTGAACTGATTGGCGCCGGCTAAAAGATCCTCCAAAGCCAGAGTTTTTATCTGTATCTATATCCCTGATTAAATTTTCTACCAGTTCCTTAAAGTCACTTTCTAACCGCCAACTATCTAATGAAATCTCATCTGATTTTTCTATCTCTTCAATCGTGGGAGACCAAGTCCCAACAAATGGCGCAATATCAAGTTCATTACGATCTGCCAGCATCTCTACTGCAGAGAATAAGTCCTCAATGTTAATTCCAGCAAATGGGTCCCCTCCTTTCACCCCTCTTCTAAATTGCATACCTCCTATTACGTACTTCAGTACCTTTTCTTCAAGTTCATATCTATAGCTTTCTTGGATTTTTTTCAATATAGTTTTTGTCATATCATTCGTCGTCGGAATGCCCGCATCTACTGATGAACCTGCGCCTAATAGAAATACCGGTTTATCACCCATTTTTCGCTCAGCAGTTTCGAAATCTTTCATACCTTGCACCAAGAAGCTCCCTATCCGGCCACCATTCTTCATTCTTCGGCAAGGTCAGTCTTGAATGATGCATCCCCTGTAGACCATGCAGCAGCATGGGGCCGTCATATTCGTGTAACACGTCTTCTCTCACCTCAATTATATAATCCGGCGTGATTCCCAGTATAAAACTGTCAAACGCTGCGTGGTGTAACTTGCACAGGGCGATACCGTTATCAACAGTAGACCTGCTGTCCGGTTCCCGGTCGGCAATAATATGCGCTGCATCCAGCAGTTCTAGGTGCCGAAGGCGACACAGGGCACACTGGGATTGATATGCTGCCAGTACTCTTTCCCTGAAACTCCTCTGGTGCAATCTGGTCCTTACCGTAGTTGTCAGATACGCCCTTCGTGCTACAGTATCTTCGCTCACTTTGTCCGCTTCTCGTTGGTCAAGGACTGACAAGTCGTCCAAGGCCACCTTGAATGTCAAGCTTACCGGATCGTCCCCAATAATAAATACTGGCCATACAGCCAGATACTTACCAGGTAGAATACTATGAAGATAAATGAGGGGTGTGTTTGTACGAAGGGCCTCTCTCAATCCCACATTGTCCCGATGAGAGATATCAGTCCCCCGATACCTGTAATGGAGGAAACCATCGTTTCCGAATTGGTCATCGTAAGGACCCTTGGTCGTGCTGGTGATGGAAAGCGGCAGATCAAGCAATTTGGGTTTAAAGATTCCCTGCGGTGCGACGAGGGGTATGCGGTTGCCCTGAAATTCAAATCCTTTTCTCAACAACTCCCGTGGTAACACGTCACCATGAACACCTACCTGCTCACTGAACCATTCAAAGGCAGCCAGGCGGATTTCTAGGTCAGTGTTCATAGCTAATTATAATTTCAGCCAGAATGTACGCTGATTTACGACATTATATTACTATAATATAGTGCGATTTGTGGCGTCCTTGGTGGTTTTTATGTTTCCTTATCTCCTCGTCCTCTACGTTTCCTTTCCTCTTGGCTGACGGATCAATCATCAATCATTTTCACGCTCCCGGTTTCTTCCCGGCCGCCTCTTCCGCCCCCCCCCTCCTTCCGCATCACCCGCGCCGTATGACCCAGGCTCGCAACTCCCGGAACGCTCCTGAGTCCCTTGTACTTCTTTCGCAGCTCCCTCAGCGCCTGCCGGTTGCCCAGGGCGCTCCGTACCCCGGCGAAGTAGTCCCGCATTCCCGCCACCACCGCCATATCCCCCACCGGGCCGTGCCCCGGCACCACCGTAACGTCTTCCGGGAACCGGGCCAGCAGCCCCTCCAGCGTTGCCTGCCAGTCACCCGTGTGCGCCTGCCCTCCGAACGCCATCAGTACCGGGTGCCGGTCGGTAAACACCAGGTCGCCCGTCAGCAGCACCTTCCGCTGCCGGAAGTACACCACCAGGTCGTTCGGCGAATGGCCCCGGCCCGTATTGATCAGCAGGACCTCCTCGTTACCCATGTCGAGCACCAGCGAGTCCGCCACCGCTTTCGCCGGGTAGGGCTCCCCCCCGGCATAGGACTCCCGCCCGACGGGCTCCTGCCCAGCGTAGGGCTCCTGCCCGCCCTGAGCCTCCCCGTCCCCCGGCGCACTGCTGCCCGTCAGCACCCGGGCACCGGGATAGAGCTTGTTCCCCCCAACGTGGTCCAGGTGGTCGTGGGTGATAATGACCGTCACCGGCCGGCCGTCTGCCCGCGCTTCGACCAGCGACCGCAGCCGCTTGGCGCCCCGGCCCCACTTCGTGTCCACCACGACCACCTCCTGCTCCCCGACGAAGATGGCGCTGTTGCCGCCGCCCCCGGGCACGATTGTCAGCGCCGCGTCCACCTCCACCACCGCTGTCTCCAGCGCCGCTGTCTCCAGCGCCGCTGGCTCCGTCGCCACCCTGGCCGCACACCCCCAACTCATCAGCGCGAGCGCCGCCAGGATAGTGATCATCTGAAACGTCTTGCTCATAATATCCCCCCCCCTAGACCTTGCCCCCTCCCTGTAACTAAAAACCCAGAACCCGAAACTAGAAACTTGAAACTTGTAACTATTTTTCGCGCACCTCGCGCACCAGGCGCACCACGCGCACCAGGCGAAAGACAAATACCCGTCGCCGCCTTATATTCCGGCGCTATGCAAATGCCGCCGCCATATCGCCTTGCCAACGCGCCCGCGACAGCGGCCCTGCCTTCCCTGCGTATGGACCGGGTAGCTCCATATCATTCCTCATCCTCGTTCCGCCTCTCTGGCCTTCTTACCATTTTGCATTTTGCCGCCGGCCATCGTCGGGAAAAAACTTCAGGATGCAGAATTTTGTATGGGTTTTGTATGGATTTTGACGGTCCGGCAGTCACCACTTCAGCGGCAATCCGTTATCATCGATTTTTCATTTTGCATTTTGCCTCCGGCCATCGTCGGGAAAAAACTTCAGAGTGCAGAATTTTGGTGGGATTTTGCGGAATTTTAGGGTATCTCTCCGGTCTAGTTCCTGTTCTTCAATTTTGCATTAAGCAATTTTCATTTTTCATTTTTCAATTCTTCGATCTCCGACGCCAGCTCCTCTGGCGCCTCCGGCAGCTCTTCTGGCACCTTCGCCAGCTCCTCTGGCACCTTCGGCAGCTCCAGGCCGATGGTCGCGCCCAGGTTCTCCTTGAACCGCTTGATATGTCCTTCACCGACCCGGTACGCCTCCGACGCGTTCTCCAGCCCCTTGCCGATCACCTCGAACTTCTTGTGGAACAGCTCGAAGTTCTTCTCCACCGCCGCCAGCCCCTCCTGCAGCGCCTTGGCGTTCTTCAGGATCTCCACGTTACGGATGCCGATGATCACCATCTGCAGGAAGGCGTAGAACGTGTTCGGGCTCACCGGGATCACCCGGTTGCTCTGCGCGAATTCGAATATCGCCGAGGGCTCTCCCAGGAAGTTCTTCTCCGCGATCGTCTCGTAATAGATGGCCTCCGATGGGATGAACATCAGCGCGAATTCCGTCGTGCCCTTCTCCGGCTTTATGTACTTCGAGCCGATGGACCGCACCTGCTGTTTCAGGGCATCCTCGTATTCCTTCCAGTGCGCCTTCTTTCGCCCCTCATCCTGGCTGTCGAGGTAGCGCTCGTAGTGCTCCCGGGGGAACTTGGCGTCTATCGGCACCACCACGTCCTTCACCTTCACCACCGCGTCCACCCGCTCCCGCCCGTCTATGGCGTATTGCCGCTCCCATACGCCCTTGGGCAGCACCCGGTCCAGCAGCTCCTCCAGCACCGCCTCTCCGTAGCTCCCCCGCAGCTTCGGCGACTGCAGCAGGTACTTCAGCGACTGCCCCAGCTCCTGGGCCTCCTGCTGCTGCTGCACCAGGCTCTCCACCGTCTTCCCCATGTCCTTGATCGTCTCCAGCGTCTTGATCGTCGTGCCCGAGAGCACGTCCTTCGACTTCTCCACCTCCTGCCTGGTGGTGTCCATCGTCTGCTGGATGTTCTGCTGGAATTGGAGGAAGCTCCTGCTCATGGCGGCCTCCACCTTGTCGGTGCCCTGGCCCCTCCAGGCGATCAGGACCACGACCAGGATTATCACTATGACCAGCAGCCCGGCGGTTACGAATTCCATACGCTATCTCCCTTGATGGCGAGCAGGACTAAGCACGCTGATATGCCCGCTGCTCTATGCTGCAATGTAGTGAGGTATATTGCTGAAGGCTATGTAATCCGGGGGTCAAGGGGGGCTCGCCCCTCAGACCCGGAACTCCGGCCGGGTCCGGTCGATGATGGCCGCCACCCGCCTCAGGTCCTCCCGCCACGCCTTCGTCGGATGGTGCTGGTCGGCGAATTTGGCCAGGTCGCTCTGCTCCAGCACCTGCCCGATCAGCGCCGCCGTACCCGGATCGTCCAGCTCACCGGGCAGCAGATCCTTGATCTCCGACGTCGTCATCTCCAGCGCCCGGAACAGGAACCGCTGCTCCAGGTACCGCCGCAGCAGCCGGGACAGCTCCAGGTAATACTCGCTCGCCAGAGCCGGACGGTATTTGCCCACGCTCAGCTTGCCCAGCGCTCTCGTCGCTATGTCGTCCGGCTGGAGCACCTCGTCCTTGGCCGCCTGGGCCGGCCCCGTCAGGCGCCGCCGGCTCCACCACAGCAGCGCGATCACGACCACCAGCACTGCCGCCAGCCCGGTCCTGAACCAGAACGAACGCGGGTTCCTAAGGATAACGGGTATCATGCCCTTGATCTCCCGGATGTCATGCTCCTGGCCCGTAAGGACACTGGCAACCAGGATGGACAGCGAGTCGGTCTGTATCACCCGCTCGGCGCCGTCGGCAGCAACTATCTTGACCGGGATGCCCGGCAGCATCACCCGGCCCAGCTCCCAGAAGGTGAAGGTATATTCCACCGCCATCGGTTCCAGGCGGGTCTGGTCCAGGCTGGCTCCGGGACTGGTCACGGCAACCTCCGCAAAGTGAGGGACGCTGCCGGCGGGCAGGTCCACCTCCAGCCGGAGGATCACCGGCTCACCGATGTGTACGGTATCGGCGCTCCAGCCGCTTGTGAGCCGTGCGCCCTGCTCCTGGCCGGGCAGCACCTGGGCGGACAGCGCGCCGGTGATCAGCAGGCAGACTGGCAGGTAATGTCTCAATGACGGCTCGCCCTGGTGGTAAAGTAATTCATGAGGGGCTGCACGTAGCTGTCGTGCGTATTGATCGAGATAAGGTCGATGCTGTTACGGCGGCAGAACTCCTGGAAGACGGCCCGCCGTTCCTCGATCCGCCCTCCGAATTCCTCCCGGACCGCCTTCGAGGACGTGTCCAGCCAGGCCTCTTCACCCGTCTCGGGATCATACCACTTGACCAGCCCCAGGTTGGGCAGGCTCAGCTCGGAGGGGTCCTCCAGTCGCAGCAATATCAGGTCGTGCTTGCGGCTTACCAGCCTGAGGGGCACATCGAAACCTTCGTCGATAAAATCGGACAGCAGGAAGATGACGCTGCGCCGCTTGAGCACCCGCAGCAGGTACTCCAGGGCGGTGTCCAGGCTCGTCTGCCGGCCCATCGGCTCGTGGTAGAGCAGGTCCCTGATCACCCGCAGGACGTGCCCCCGGCCCTTCTTGGGCGGGATGAACTTCTCCACGCCGTCGCTGAAAATGACCAGCCCCACCTTGTCGCTGTTCTTGATGGCGCTGAAAGCCAGCACGGCGGCGATCTCGATGGCGATATCGCTCTTCAGCACGGGACCCGTGCCGTATACCGAAGAGCCGCTGCCATCCACCGCCAGCACGACCGTCAGCTCCCGCTCCTCATCGAAGCGCTTGACGAACGGTCGGCCAAAACGCGCGGTGACGTTCCAGTCGATGGCCCGGATGTCATCACCGGGCAGGTACTCCCGCACCTCGGCAAACTCCATCCCCCGCCCCTTGAACACCGAATGGTACTCCCCGCCGAAAATGTCATTCACCAGGTGCCTGGTCTGGATCTCGATGAAGCGGACCTTCTCCAGAATTTCCCTGGGTATCATGTCAACACCTCATGGGCCTGCCGGCAAGCGGTTCAAGGGGTAGGAATTGTGTCGAACAGGCGGTCGATGATCTCTTCGGAGGTCACGTTCTCCGCTTCCGCCTCGTATGTAAGTAGAATTCGATGTCGCAATGCGGGGCGGGCGACATCCCGCACATCGTCCATGATCACGTAGCCCCGATGGTTCAAAAATGCCCTGGCCCGGGCTGTGATGGCGATGTAGATCGATGCCCGCGGGGAAGCTCCGAAAGCGATCAATCCTTTAAGGTCATTAAGACCGAACTGTTCCGGGTTGCGCGTCGCTATCACCAGGTCAACGATATACTGCTGGATATTCTCCGCCAGGTGAATGTCGTTCACCAGCTCCCGGCTCTTGAGGATCTTTTCCGCCCGAATGACCGGTTTCACTTCCGGCAGGTGGTTTGTCCGGGCCATGCGTTGAAGGATCAGCAGTTCCTCGCTGTTGGAGGGATAGCTCACCAGGAGTTTGAACATGAAACGGTCCACCTGGGCTTCGGGGAGAGGGTAGGTCCCCTCCTGCTCGATGGGATTCTGGGTAGCCATTACCATGAAAGGTTGGGGCAGTGGGAAGGTTTCGGTGCCGATGGTCACCTGCCCTTCCTGCATGGCCTCCAGCAGGGCGCTCTGCACCTTGGCAGGTGAGCGGTTGATCTCGTCGGCTAACACGATGTTTGTGAAAATGGGGCCCCGCTTGACTTCAAACGTCCCCTCTTTAGGGTTGTATATCAAGGTACCTATCAGGTCTGCGGGCAGCAGGTCCGGCGTAAACTGGATGCGTTGGAACTTGGTCTGCACTAGATTTGATAGGGTGCTCACCGTGAGGGTCTTCGCCAGGCCGGGCACTCCCTCCAGCAAAGCGTGCCCCTTGGATAGCATGGCGATGAGCAGCTTCTGGATGAGGTCATGCTGCCCGACGATGACCCGGCTGATTTCCTCCCGGAGCCCGCTGACATACTCCGATTCGCCGATGATGCGGTCGGTGAGAGCTTGGAGGTCAGGGCTGGGCTGAGCCTTAGGCCGGGATGTTTTAGATGGCATTCGTGACACCTTTCAGAGCCTCAATCTCATCAGCGGATTTACCTAGGTTCTCCAGCTCGAATTTCACCGAAGGGATCAATTCGTGGTTAGGGTATTGATCCATAAATCCCGTGTATGCCTGTCTGGCCGCCTCGTAGTCCTTGAGGTGATTGGCATATACGAAGCCGACCATGAAAAGGGCCTTTACCCCTTCATCAGTGTCAGGATAAAGGATAGTAGTCTCCTGGTATGCTGTGACAGAGCTCTGAAGATCATCCATATTGTTCATGAAAATGTCCCCCGTCTGGAACAGGGCCTTGGGCGCAAGGGCATGTTCAGGATAGGTGGCTACTAGTTTCTCGAGGGTCCTTATGGCTTTGCGATATTTCCTGGCCCGCACTTGCCCCTCAGAGGATCTCCATAGCTCTTCGGCCGTCTGCCCGACGCCGCAGGCTATAAAAAGCAGCAGTAATGACAGGTAAATGCTTCGCTTTGTCGGACGCATATAACTATACTCCTATACTCGTTGATGAATAGCTTTCATGGGAGCGAAAATTTATGCTCAGGCTCCACCGGGCTTCAAGACACAATTACAAGGTTGTTTTACTTATATACCGGCAGTGGAGTTCCAGCTTCACTCTTCCAGCTCGTGTTTGGCAGGCATTAAAAAGAAAACAATAATGAAATAACCGCAAAATATGCGTATTAACTGAACAGGCTAGGGTTCACCATTGGCACAGGTTAGAAGGTGTACAGAAAGGCCGTCTGGAGAGTGGGATTATCCCCCCAGGGAAAGGCCACATCAATCCTTACGGGCCCCAGGGGAGTTGTTATCAGCAGTCCCGCCCCAGTATCCCAGCCCCAAATCCATTCCAGAGTTGGATCGTCCGGTTCCTGGTAAGCCCATAACCCACCAGCATCTATGAAGAACTCGGCACCTAGAATCCAGATGAGTGGAACACGCAGCTCAATATTAACCAGCCATTTCGCCATCCCACCCTCTTCAGAAAAGCTGCTGGGCTTGGACCAGCCTCTCAAAGACGTACTGCCACCCAGATCAAAGAGATGATAGCGTCTTAATCTAACACCGGAGGGGGCAGTCATCAGGTATCCCGCCTTAAAACGATATGCGAATACTGCACTTTGAAAAAGGGTATGGTAGCGTCGGATATCCAGTTCTGCCAGGTGATAGAGCGGATTACCTGTCAGGAAGGTGCGCTGAAGGGAATACTTGATTTGAAAGATGGTGCCCCGGCGAGGAGCTAACAGATTGTCCGCTCCCTGGAACAGGTATTCCAACCTGAAACCTCCTTCGGCCCCAGCGGCAATTGAGTCAGGATCAGCTGCAGTTTCGATCCAAACCAATCCGATAGAGCCCCGTGGTTGATGGCGCTGTGTCCGTTTAGGAAGTAGAGATAAATCCACACCCTGGCGCCAGATAGTCTCGGGGACTGTGCGGTAATCAGAGTACAGTCTAACCGACGAGGGCAGTCGGATTCCCATAGTCCAGGGGGAGACAATTTCCCCGGCGGCTAGAAAATCAGGCGGCCACCATCGCTCCCATAGCAGATTGCCTTCCAGGGTGATACCGGTTCGGAGACTGGTGTTCAGTAGCCTGGAATGCCACCACTGAAACGAACTGCTCAGTGCCGTATTGGGCTCGCCCCCTCTCGCGGCCTCCTTCTGGCTGAATCCCGCACTGAAATCGAAGCTGCCCCGTCCCAACTCGCGGACGCGTACTTCGATATGCGCAATCCTGGGCTCCTCAGCCTGAACCAGGGGAGTTATTTCAACAGCACTGAAAAGCCCCGACTCGAAAACACGCTGCTGACTAAGGAGGAGTTTGCTCCGGTTGAAAACATCCCCGCGGTGAAACAACAATTCGCGCGTCACATACCACTCCGGGATCTGCTGAAGCCCCGACACCATCACATTACCAATTAAATAAGTAAGACCCTCGGAAATCGTAAGGCGCAGGTGAACATCATCGTTTACCTCGATTTCTTCGAGGATGTCGATGGTAAGCTTGCCCTGATCCTGATAATGGTGTCGCAATGCCTCCAACCGATCCCGGATACCTACCGGATTATACGGTTCTCCTATTTGTATGCCCAGGAACTGCACGATCTCCTCTCTAGACAGGAGTCGATCACCTGTTATAGTAACCTCCGACAGCATGAACGGCCGCCCCTCGTTTACCCGAAGATAGACCTCCACCCCTCCATCAGGGGTAATTGTGAAAGACTCATCTACCCTGGCTTCCAGATACCCGTGACTGAAATAAAAATGCTCGATGGTGAGGGCATCGACTTTCAGTGCGCGGCGGCTGAAGGGAGTACCACCAGATAACAACTTGGGGGCCCTCAATCTCATCAGGTTCGTAAGCTCGCCCAGTTCAAACGTCAGACTGTCGGGATGTCCAATGAAAGTCAGGCTGTCAGGAGGACCGATGGTAATACTTACTATCGGTGGATTGGCCTGTTGGCCAGTTAGAGCGACCACTGATACAAGAAAAGATAGAGAGAGAATGACTGCCCGAGGCGTGCGAATCATTAATTGGGTACAGGATCGATGACTAATAGCGGAACTTGAGTCTGTACTTGATCTGAACCAGGCCTTTTTCATCAACCGATCCCACCAGTGACATGTTTCGATTAATACGGAACGCAATCTGAGCCTGGGTATAGCTCAGAGTCGGATCAGCTCGTAGGCCCATATATACCTTGGACCACAACCGCTTACCGATATGGATCCGTACTGCTTCCATGTCTCTAAGTACAGTGCGGGGGCTGGCGGTCTGAATCTGGAAGCGATCGAGACCCGGAAACTGGCGGGCTTCTTCTTCGATCCGCCGTAGTACAATATTTGTCAAGCTCAACCCGCCCGTTACGGCGATATCCACACCCTCCTCCAGACTTTGCCCAAGCGCGAAGAGTTGAAGAAAATCGCTCTCACTATAGAGCGCTGAAGACTCAAACGACATTTGCGGATCATCCAGAGTCCCCGTCAGTACCAGGGTTACATCCACCGGTTCATCTTCGCGGATAGTGGGAACATCAGACTGGAGCACATCAACCTGTGTAGTAGCTCGGATATAAAAACGGGGATTGAGAGTAGAGGGTTCCAGCGTAACCGTCCCCTCATCAAAAACGAAGTCATATCCGTTGTAAACAAAACTGCCGCTCAATACATCGATGGTACCAGCAAAGCGAAAGTCTTCCGATCCAACCTTTGTGAGGGTGATTTCGCCCTCGACCTCCGCGTTCACGTCGCTGTTTTCGATAGTAACACCGGAGTACAGGGGAATATGGATGTCGTAGATCAGAATTGTGCCTTCATCAGCTTTTTTAAGGGCATAACTCTCAGGGCCGGTGAAGTCCATGCGGAGAAACGCCTGATCCGGATCGGGAACAAAGTCTCCTTGGAAATATACTGTGTCCCTCCCTGTAACCGCTAAAGCAGGAGACCCCACTGCCTCGATCTCCCCCAGCGGCCGGGCAAAGTAGACGTGTTCCCCACTCAGCTGCAGATCGAACACGGGTTTAAAGAACCTCGTCATATCCATTGTACCTGAGACGGTGAGACGAGAGTTATCCTTGCCCCGCCGGCTGCCATATGGAGTATGGCCTTCTAGGCGCTCTATCACCAACAAGTTATCCATCAAGACCAGCTCACCTTCCACTCCCACAATGGGATTCTCCATGATGAACAGCTCAACCTTGCCGTTTCTGGCAGTCAACTTCCCGTTGCGGATCAGCTGTTCAAAGGTACCCGAAAGGGCAATCTCGATTTCATACTCACCATTAAGGGAATCAACATCCCCGAAATAAGGGGTAAGGAAATCGAGTTGGGTAGTCGTGCCGGAAAAGGCTAGGTCAACGGGTGCATCGCTGATCACATCCAGCGCACCCGTAGTGGGACTCAGGTCTGCCGGGAGGGTGCCGCCACCGGAATACGTACCAGTGGCGGTCTTGAGCGTCAGGTCGCTGAACTGCATTCGCTGCCGCTCATATTGCATACGACCGGTAAGCAGTTCCCCAGCGACCCGGTCAAACCTGGGATCTGCGATACTCAGAGCAGCTGAGTAGACCGGATGGTTGGCCTGACCCCTGGCGGTGAAGGTTCCCGTTGTCCAACCATGTGTCTCTAATTTCCAGGGTAAAATTGGCTGGAGATCGTGAAACTGGAAATCAGTCAGACGGCCTTGGAGATCCAACGAATCCAAGGCTCCCAGGCTGCCAAAGCGGGAACCATCCAGGGCATAGGCCAATTCGCCGGTCACCTCCGCCTTCCCATCCTGGTGCACCCAGTCCAACTGCTTGAAAACCAGTCGGTTGTCCTTCAGGAAAAATTCAGAGCTCAGCTGGGTGAAAGGCATCTGGCTTAATTCACCATCGGTGACAGCTGCCGTTCCGGTCAGAGCCAGATGGCTACCCTGCATATCCAGGCTGGCCGCGGCAGCTACCACTCCCAGCAGTCTGGGCGGCTTCCCTAGAAACCTGAACAGGCGTTCCAGCTTAATATTCTCGCAACTCGTTTGCATCGCAAAGTTGCCGGGATCAGTCCAACTGCTTGTGAGTGCAATCTGCCCGCCAGCAACGCTCAGGATGACCGGTGAGATTTCGATCTTCTCTCCAACTCGCCTAGCTAGAACTGGACCACCAGCCAGCACCTCCGTATTGCGCCAGGCGGTAACGGTATCTAGGACTACACGCAGCGGCTCGGAAAGAGTAAGGTATCCCCGGGTATCTAGTTTTTCAAGTCCCTGGTATATTCGCAGGACACTAGCAAATACAGTATCTCCCTTGAAGATAAACTCCGCTTCTCCACCTTCCGCCAGCATCCCCATGATGTTCAGATCCCCCGTAGAGGCATATAAACGACCGCGGGGGCGGGTTATGGCGTTGTCTAGAATAAACTGGATGAATGCCTGACCAGCCTCTACTTCACCGTATCCGGTACTATTGAGCATCACCGCACCCGTGAAGGAAGGATCGTGCCAAGAATCACTTGCCCATAGCTGTCCATTCGCCCGACCCTTAATAGGAACTAAACCAAGAGAATCCAGCAGGTTGCCCAGAACATCGGTCTGGAGATAGACCTCAAGATCGAGAATCTCCCGTTCGGCGTCTACCGATCCCCATAGCTGGATATCACTGCCAGCAAATTGCAGGTTGGTGGTGTCAGTTATAGTCCATACGCGATTTTCCATAGCCACCCCACCGTGAACATCGCGGAGGACATGATCCCAGTATCCCAACCGATCCAAGGCCAGAACCAGTTGCAGAGAATCGATATCGTCACCGTGCCAGTTGACCTTGAGACCCGCGGTACCGTCCAGCATAAGTTCCGGAACACCGGGGAGGAAGTCGTTCAGCCGGGTTCCGGAAAACGATGCGTCCAGAGCCAAGCTCCCACTTGGATCCACTTCACCGTGGGCTTCAATATGTTGCGATCCCTTGGCAAAGAAGCTGCGATCAATGTGAATCCCACTATCTGTCACTCTGAAATCCATCTCTGCCCGGTCGAGGGGATGGTTCTGAGAATACAGATCCAAGGAGAACCGACATTCCAGCGATTTGAGGTTTCCACGCAGGTACCCCTCGACGGACTGACAGTCAAGCCATCCAGGGAGCGACGCAGGGCGTAGAAACTGATCAGACTTTACATAAAGGTCCAAATCCACCCTCGGGATAACCTGAACGCCGCCATCCAGGGCTACTCTGTTTCCCTGATAGCTCAGATTCCCGGATTCTATGGCAATCCGCCGGCCGTTAAAAGCGAAGTGTTCGGCAGCCAAGTATAGCGTATCTGGCAACTGGGGATGAGCCAGGTTGAGTCGGGCCTTTTTCAAGGTGGTGGTCTCAGTCATATCCAGGTTGCCGGAGATCTGAAACCAGAAATCGGTATCGCCCTGGGTAATGGTAGCGTCCTTAACGTTGAAATTCTGAATAGAAACCCAGGGCAATCTATCCGTTTCCAGTCCATCCATCGTATCAGAAGAATCCATCGATTGCAAATCCAGACGGAGCCTCGCTACGGAAACCTCTTCAAAGAACAAATCCCGTCTCAGAAACCGGAAAAAATCAATATTCATGCGGGCATCTTCCGCCCTTAAAGTAAAGCTGCCATCCCTGGCCGTAACGGTGATATCCTGAAATTGGAAAGAGCCGAACAGATCTCCGACGAATCCATTATATGAAACACGTAAGCCACTCGGATTTAAATACTTACGGTTTGCATACGACTGGAGGTACTTGGTGAATAGACCAGGGAAAAATACGACCACCGTGAAAGCCGCCACCAGCACTAGTATAAGTACTTTCCTTAGAGAACGGATTACTTTTCGCCACCGCTTCATAGATTTTTATCCCTGACCATTTGAAATATACAACCGCAAACGGCTCAATAAAAACAGAACGGGCGATATTTAATCGCCCGCTCCATGTTTGCCGATGTCTTTGAGAAACTACTTTTTATCATCCACAACTTCGAAATCAGCGTCCTCTATCTCATCGTCATCCCCTTTACCAGAGGACTTGGACTCCGTTTCTTCCGGGGGTGGTTTACCTTCCTCGCCGGACTTGGTCTCAGCATACATTTTCGTGGCCAGATCGGACCAGATCCGGTTGACACCGTCGATGGCATCCTGGATGTCCTTGGTGTTAGAACCGGCATTGGCTTGCTTGAGCTGCTCCAACTCTTTTTCCAAACGCGATTTGTCACTGTCCGACAGCTTATCCCCAAACTCTTTGATCTGCTTTTCCGTCTGGTAGAGTAACTGATCTGCGTTATTGTGCAACTCCACTTCTTCCCGCTTTTTCTTATCCTCTTCATCATGTACCTCAGCATCCCGGCGCATCTGCTCAATCTCCTCTTCGGTAAGACCGCTGGAAGCCTCGATCCTGATACTCTGTTCCTTGCCCGTCGCCTTGTCTTTGGCTGTTACGTGCAATATACCATTAGCGTCAATGTCGAAAGTGACCTCGATTTGCGGGATACCCCTGGGTGCCGGGGGGATACCATCCAGGTGGAAACGCCCGATAGTCTTACTGTCTATAGCCATCTGCCGTTCACCCTGGAGAACGTGGATCTCCACTGAGGGTTGGCTATCAGAAGCAGTTGAAAATATCTGGCTCTTCTTAGTTGGAATAGTGGTGTTTGCCTCGATAAGCCTGGTCATTATGCCACCTAAGGTTTCAATTCCCATGGACAGCGGAGTCACATCCAGCAGGAGGACATCTTCTACCTCGCCGCCTAGAACACCACCCTGAATAGCAGCACCCACGGCTACAACTTCATCGGGATTAACGCCTTTGTGAGCCTCTTTGCCAAAAATATCCTGGACAATCTGCTGTACTTTGGGAATCCGCGTACTTCCACCTACCAGAATGACCTCATTAATGTTCGTCGGCTTGAGACGGGCATCTTTCAAGGCTTTAAAACAGGGTTCCTTCAAACGTTCGAACAAGCCCGATGCTAGATTTTCAAACTTGGCCCGGGTGATCTGGATATTCAGATGCTTGGGCCCGGCGGCGTCAGCCGTGATGAATGGCAGGTTAACGTCTGTCTGAATAGCGCTTGAGAGCTCCATCTTGGCCTTCTCGGCTCCTTCCTTGAGACGTTGTAGTGCCATGGGATCATCACGAAGATCTATGCCCTCGTCCTTCTTGAACTCATCGGCCATCCAGTCGATTAGTATCTGGTCGATATCGTCGCCGCCAAGATGCGTATCCCCATTAGTGGACTTGACTTCGAAAACACCCTGACCCAGCTCAAGGATGGAAATGTCAAAGGTTCCGCCACCAAAATCAAAGACAGCTATTTTCTCGTCCTTCTTTTTGTCTAGGCCATACGCTAAAGCAGCGGCGGTAGGCTCGTTAATTATACGCCGGACATTCAATCCGGCAATCTTGCCGGCATCTTTCGTAGCCTGGCGTTGTGAATCGTTAAAATAGGCTGGGGTGGTAATAACGGCGTCTGTTACCTTAGTCCCCAAGTAGGCTTCAGCAGTTTGCTTAAGCTTCTGGAGAATCATAGCACTGATTCCAGGAGGTGTATATTCTTTATCGCCTATCTTAACGAGGACCTCCCCTTTCGAACCCTTCACGACCTCAAAGGGGACCTCCCCGATTTCCTGGCTCACTTCATTATGTAACCGGCCCATGAAGCGCTTGATAGAATACACAGTGTTCTGCGGATTGGTCACGGCCTGCCGTTTCGCCGGTTGACCCACCAACCGGTCACCATTCTTGGAAAAGGCTACCATTGAGGGAGTGGTACGCCCCCCCTCGGAATTCTGGATAACCGTCGGGGAACCTCCCTCCATTACTGACACGCAGGAATTGGTCGTCCCCAGATCGATGCCGATAATTTTTCCCATTTCAAACCTCCTTTTGAATGCTCAGATTAATTGGGTACAAGAATGGTGCCGGGTGAAAAATTATGACCAAATGGCACAATTGTCAGTGAAAGTGAGTAAATATGGCGTGTTTGGAACTTAGTGGAGGACGGAAAGGAACTCAGTCAGTTTCCTCCGCCAGGGGAACGTCGGAATCTTTGAGGTCGGAAACTTTCTGGGCGAAAAAGAGCTTCTTACCCCGGACACTGATGTTGATATGGCCGCCCTCGGTGAACTCCCCGGTGAGGAATTTCTCGGCAATAACATTCTCGACTCGATCCTGTATTACCCGACGCATGGGTCGGGCACCAAACGACCTGCTGTACCCTTCCTCGATAATCCGCTCCTTGGCCGCTTTAGTGATACTATACGTCACACGCTTGCTGGCCAGGTTGTTCTTAAGGTCACGCAGCTGCAAATCCACTATCTGGAGGAGGTGTTTCCTGGCGAGGGAATTGAAAACAACGGTTTCATCAAGCCGATTGAGAAATTCCGGGTTGAATAGGCGTTTAACCTCTGCTAGGATATCGGCACTGATTTTCTCGTCATTCGGCTCAGAAGTGTGAGCGAAGCCATACCCTCCGCTTTCGAGATCCCTGGTCCCCAGATTAGAGGTCATGATAATGACGGTGTTGCGGAAGTCCACGCGGCGACCAAGACTGTCGGTAAGAGTACCCTCATCGAAAATTTGTAGCAGAATATTAAATACATCAGGGTGGGCTTTCTCGATCTCATCGAAGAGAACCACGGTAAAGGGATTACGCCGAACCCGCTCGGTGAGCTCGCCGCCTTCATCATAACCCACATATCCCGGAGGTGCTCCTACCAGCCGGGAGACGTTGAACCGCTCCATGTACTCCGACATGTCCAGCTTAATCAGAGCTTCATCGTGATTGAACAGGTGCTGGGCTAGAACCCGGGCCAGCTCGGTCTTACCCACTCCTGTGGGGCCGAGGAACATGAAGGAGCCTATGGGATGTCGGGGGTCTTTCAGTCCGGTGCGGGCCCGTTGGATAGCCTTGCTGAGCGTCGCGATTGCCTCATCCTGCCCGATGACGTACTCCCGGAGTACGTCCTCCAGATGCAGAATCTTTTCCAACTCATTCTCAGCCACCTTGTTGACTGGAATGCCCGTCATCATGGCCACGGTGTCAGCGACGTCATCCTCGTTGACTATCGGCCATTCCTGCGTTTCTCCATCTTCCCATTGGTGCTGCAGGTGTTCTACCTTTTCAACAAGGTACCGCTCCTTATCACGCAGCCTGGCTGCCTGCTCAAAATCCTGTTGGCTGACAACCTGTTCTTTCTGATGGCGGACTTCCTCCACTTTTTTTTCCAGATCAATTAGCTCCTGTGGAACCACCAGGTTATTGATGTGGACCCTCGCGCCAGCTTCATCCATCACATCGATGGCTTTATCCGGCATGAACTTATCGGTAATATACCGGTTGCTCAGCTCCACGCACGCATTGATAGCCTCATCGGTATACCTAATATGGTGATGACTCTCATATCTCTCTTTTAGCCCCCGCAGAATGTGTAGACAGTCTTTAACACCGGGCGGGGACACCATTACTTTCTGGAAACGCCGCTCCAGAGCTCCGTCCTTTTCCACATGACGGCGGTACTCATCCAAAGTAGTAGCACCTATGACCTGGACCTCTCCGCGGGAGAGGGCTGGTTTGAACATATTGGCCGCATCAATAGATCCGCTGGCACTACCGGCACCTACGATGGTATGCAGCTCATCGATAAACAGGATGACATTCCGGGCGTTATCGAGCTCATGCATCAGGGCTTTGAGCCGCTCTTCAAACTGTCCCCGATATTTTGTACCAGCCACCAAGCCGCCTAGGTCTAGGGCGAGCACACGCTGGCCGTAGAGTACCCGCGGCACTTGGCGAGCCACGATTCTGGTAGCTAATCCCTCGACAATAGCCGTCTTCCCCACACCGGGCTCGCCAATTAATACTGGATTGTTCTTCTTGCGCCGGGCTAGAATCTGGGCCACCCGCTCAATCTCCTGCTCGCGACCAATCACTGGGTCCAACGCCAACTCCGAAGCCAGCAAAGTGATGTCCCGACTGAAATGATCCAGGGTTGGAGTAGTTGACTTCTTGGGCTTTCGGCCTGCCTTTCGGGAAGCGGTGGCCGACTGCCGCTGGGCTGGGATATGCTGTTTGATGGCGGCGTAATCGATGTCAAAACGGATTAACGCCTCGCTGGCTACACCCTCCGTTTCCTTGGCGATAGCCAGGAGTAGGTGCACATCGTCCCCCACCTCCTCATTAAAGCTTTTCGCTTCAGCGAAAGTGGTGCGTAGGATTCTCTCGGCGCGGCGGGTATGGGGCAGATGCCCCAAAGTTATTGTGCCGCCTGAAGACCGCACCATGTCTTCGATCTCTGTCTGTAGCTCCTGAATGTCGCTGACTAGCTCTGTCAGAATTTCATACGCCGAACCACCGCCCTCATTGAGGATGCCCAACAGCAGATGCTCAGATCCGATGTAGCTGTGTCCCAGGCGCAGAGCCTCCTCCTTAGCATTCCTGAGAATATTCTGGACCCGCTTGGAAAAATTTTCCTTCATGTCACTTTCATCCCATGCATCAATTCAAATTTACCTCCGGGGAGATCATTCATCAACCTCCGGTGTGAGCCCGATCACTCCCTTGTGCAAGTATAATCGACGATCAACCTTTTCGGTCAAGGTCTCACTGTGGGTGGCAATGAGAAATGTCTGGCCGTGATCCCGGCGTAACTGCTTGATGAGGTTCAACAGGATAGCTCCATTTTCAGCATCCAGGTTTCCGGTTGGTTCATCGGCAAGAACAATGCCAGGCCGGTTAACCAGAGCCCTGATCACCGCCACTCGCTGACGCTCCCCCCCGGAAAGCTGGCTGGGATAGTGACCGCAGCGATCCACCAGACCGGTAAGTTCGAGCAGCTGCCGAAGGTAAGAAGTATCCAACGCTCTCCGATTATTGGCCAGCCAGAGTGGTAATTCCAGGTTTTCCCACAGCGTAAGCTCCGGCAGCAGATGATGAAACTGAAAAACGAACCCGATGTTCCGGTTGCGAAACCGCGAAAGCTCATTATCCGTCATGTTGCTGATATCCTGACCGTTCAGGAGTATCCGGCCCCGATCAGGTTGATCCAGGGTACCCAGGATGTTGAGCAACGTAGACTTGCCGCTGCCCGAGGGTCCCATCAGGGCGACGATACTTCCCTGCTCAACTTCCAGGTTCACCCCTTTGAGAATCTGCAGTCGGCCGCTGTTAAGGGGATAGCTTTTATGGATATCTTCTGCCGTAAGGAGAATCATCTTACTTCTCGTAATTTACCGCCTGCCCCGGTGCGATTGAGCTGGCAGTGCGAGCGGGATACCAGGCTGCTCCCAGACTCATGGCTAAGGCTCCCACTATCACCACCAATACATCCAGCCAACGAAGGTCCATCGGCAGCCCGCCTTCGGCATATAGCCCTTGGGGACCTGGAATGAAGTGATAGGCGGCCTGGCCCAGGGAAACTGCCACGCCAAAACTCACCCCCACACCAACACCCACCACCCCGATCAGCAAGCCCTGACGGAGAAATAGAGCCCTGATGAACTGGCCAGTAGCCCCCATGGAGCGGAGTATGCCAATCTCACGGTACTTTTCCATCACGGACATGACCATCGTACTAGTGGCATTGAAAGAGGCAACCAGGATAATAAGAAAGAGAACCACCGTACTGCCCAGTTTTTCCATTTTCATAGCTGTAAGCAAATCAGTATGACCGGTCTCCCAGGTGCGCAGTTCCCATTTTTCCCCGTCTAGAATTTCAAGAGATCTTTCCGTCCAGTTATTATCGATCCCTTCAATAGACAGTCCACTGTAAGCGGCCAGGCGGGGCACTAGCTTTTCAGCCGCCGGGAAATCGGTGAAGAGATACGCATCATCGAAATCAAGGATACCGAACTCGTAGATGGCCTGAACACTGACCTTGAGCTGCGGCGGCCGGGGATCGGCAAGGGATATGTCCAGCGGAGAGATGAGGCGTACCTCATCACCCGGCAACAAGCCCAGCCTGTCTGCCAGGAGAGACCCGATAATCACCCCATGCCCCAAAGGCCGATAGGGCAGCTGCTGGATAACAGATTCACCGAACGCGGCCTGGTGCTTGGTCAAATCCGGTACAATCCGGGCCGTTACCAAACGGTAATCCGCTTCAGACTGGACTACCAACTTGCGCTCGGCATAAGGCCGGGTGCTGATTCCCGCCGTGGCCAGGGCGGCGGCAGCGGTCTCAATGTCTGCTTTGGAGGACCGGGGCAGCAGCACTCTCTGATGCTCAAAGCGCATGAGGTCGTCATGCACTTCCGCCTCAAAACCGTTTAGGATGGATAGGGATAGAATCAGCACAGCTGATCCTATCGCAACACCAACCACCGCAATAACGGCACTCCTATTAAGCCTACGCCTCTCCTGCCGCCAAAGTAGTAACCGCCGAGCCAGAAACCATGAACTACTCATATCGCAAGGCCTCAGCAGGCTGAACAGCAGCTGCCCGCCGGGCCGGCCAAACCGCCGCCAGCAACGACAGGAACACTGTCAATAAGGGAATAATCACCAGTGACTGCCACGACCACTGGACTGGGAGGGCGTCCATAAAGTAAATATCCGATTCAAGGGCGAGGAACTGGAACTCCCGTTGGAGAGAACCCAAGATGAGGGCCAGCACCACTCCGACTCCGCTGCCCACCAGCCCCACTGTGCATCCTTGATATAGGAAAATACGCTGGATCCGCCTGCAACTGAATCCAAGACTGCGCAATATACCAATGTCCCGCTGCTTTTCAACCACCACCAACGTTAATGTGCCTAGAATATTTACCAGGGCTACAGCAGCAATAAATCCGAATACGATGAGGATGGGCAGCTGTTGGCCTTTGAGCCAGCTAAACAGGTTGGCATGCCGTTGGCGCCAAGAGATCAGGTTATAGGGAAAGCCAAGTTCATCCTCCAAGTCAGCCGCTAGTTCGTCAGCCCGGTCGCGATGGGTAATGTTTATTATGGCCCTCGAAGGCGGCTGATCCTGGCCGAAAAGCGCTTGAGCCGAACCCAGGGAGGTAAACGCCAGCACCTGGTCGTATTCCACCATGCCTGAGCGATAGGTGGCGGCAACGGCAAATCGCCGACCCCGTATCCCCTGCTGTCCCAGGAGGTAGGTGATATCAAAGAGAATCACCTCGTCTCCCGGTATCAGCCGAAGCACCTGAGCCAGTTTCTCTCCAAGAATGATGGCGGAAGTATCACCGGGTGAGGGCAGCTGTCCGGCAACAACGAAACCTTCAATGTCAACCACTTCCTGAAGCTGCTGCAGATCGGCACCCATAAGGAAGACACCGTCGGATTTATCACCCCGGCGGACGAGGGCGTGCCGGGCAATGAAAGGAATGACTTTCTCCACCTCAGGATGCCCACGCAGGCGCTGGAGCAGCGAGTCCGGAAGAGATACTTCCTCGTCTAAAACATTGGCTAGTCGAAGGTGGCCGTCCATGCTCGCTACTTTGCTTTCAACTTCTTCCTCAAAGCCCCGCATGACACTCAGGGTCAGAATGAGGGCTGCTACGCCGATAGCCAGGCCGGTCATTCCCAGGTAGCCGATAAAGGAAATGAAACCGTAGCTATGCCGGGTTCGGAGATATCGGAGGGCTATAAACCGCTGCGGATTCACAGCTGGATCGGGCGCATGGCCGGGAACAGGATGACGTCCTTGATGGAGTCCTGACCAGTGAAGAGCATCACTAGCCGGTCTACACCGATACCCACCCCACCGGTGGGGGGCATCCCGAACTCCATAGCCTCCAGGAATTCCTCGTCAACCACCTGGGCTTCCTCGTCGCCGGCCTCGCGGAGTCGAGCTTGGTCTTCCAGCCGCGTCCGCTGATCGAGTGGATCATTTAGCTCGCTGAATGCGTTGGCGAACTCCATGCCGGCAATGAAGAGCTCGAAGCGCTCCACCAGATTGTCCGGGCCGTCGCGGTGTGTCTTTGCCAGGGGCGAGATTACTTTGGGATAGCCCACCACGAAGGTGGGTTGTACTAGCTGCGGTTCTACAAGCAGCCCGAAGATCTTTTCGAGAACCTGACCGTAGTTAAGACCTTTGGCTACATCCAGGTTTCGATCCCGAGCAAAACGGTAGAGGTCTTTCACATCGGTCATTGCTCCGAGATCTTCGTCGGTATACTTACGAAGCAGATCAAAAAGGCCCGCCCTGGCAAAGCTCGGACTGAAATCGATTTCGTGGCCTTGATAGACTATAATGGTGCTGTCCAGCTGCTCTGCCACGGTCTTGAAGAGCCCCTCGGTGAAGGTCAACATATCATTGTAATCGGCATATGCCTGATAGTATTCGAGGGCGGTGAACTCCGGATTGTGGTAGCGATCCATTCCCTCATTACGGAAGTCCTTTGCAATTTCGTAGACTTTCTCGAATCCGCCGATGATCAGGCGCTTCAGGTAGAGCTCATCAGCAACACGCAGGTATAGGGTTCGATCCAGGGCATTATGATACGTAGTGAAGGGCCGGGCAGATGCTCCGCCGTAGAGGGGTTGCAGGGCAGGCGTTTCCACCTCAATGTAACCGTGATCATCCATGAACTGGCGCAGAAATCGTATTATTTGGGCCCGCTTGATAAAGACCTCCTTAACTTGGGGATTGGCGATCAGATCCAGGTAGCGTCGCCGGTAGCGGTTCTCCTTATCTTCGAAAGGATCGAAAACTTCCCCTTCTTTCTCCTTCAGATTGGGCAGCGGCCTGAGCGATTTGGCCAGCAGCTCCAGCGTCCGGGCTTCAACCGTGATTTCCCCGGTCTTGGTACGGAATACCCGGCCTCGCACACCCAAGAAATCCCCCAAATCCACCCGGCGGAAGACCTCCTCATAGCTGTCCTCGCCAACAAGGTCCATTTTCACATAGATCTGCTGTTTGCCCATGACGTCCATCAGATGAGCAAAGCTGGCCTTACCCATGCGGCGCAGAGATACCACCCTTCCGGCTACGGCTACATCTGGTGGATACTCGTCGTCTTTCATGATCTGGATGTCGGCACTGTGGTGGGTTACTTCGAACCGGTAGGGATAAGGATTGATTCCCATATCCCGTAGTTCGTGGAGTTTCTTCTGCCGTATAAGGCGGATTTCGTGGAGCGTTCTCTGCGGCTGCGTCATGACGTCGAACCCTTTACTGCGGATGAATCTGTGCTACCCTCCCCTGCGGCGGAGGCGGCACTTTGCAGGAGATAAGCCCGGATAAAGCGGTCAATATCCCCATCCATGACCGCCTGGATGTTTCCGGTTTCCTCCCGGGTGCGGTGGTCTTTGACCATGGTATATGGCTGGAACACATAAGAGCGGATTTGGCTGCCCCAGGCTACGTCTTTCTTGGTATCCTCCAGCTTCTGCCGCTCGACCTGCTGTTCCTGGCGGTGCAGGTCATACAATCGGGTTTTGAGGATCTTCATGGCAGTGGCCCGGTTCTTCATCTGGCTGCGCTCATTCTGGCACTGAGCTACAATACCGGTGGGTTGGTGGGTGATTCGCACGGCCGAGTCTGTCTTATTGACATGCTGGCCACCGGCACCACTGGAGCGAAAGGTATCGATGCGTAGATCTTTCTCATTGATCTCAATCTCCATCTCGTCCTCGGCCTCCGGGTAAATGAAGACTGAGGCGAAGGAGGTATGCCGGCGGGCATTAGCGTCGAAGGGTGAGATGCGCACCAGACGGTGAACTCCTATCTCGGCTTTTAGGTACCCATAAGCCCGCTTGCCCTTAACTTCGATGGTCACGTCTTTGATGCCGGCTTCGTCACCGGGCTGATAGTCCAGGATCTGGTATTGATAACCGTGACGCTCTATCCAGCGCAGGTACATTCGCTGCAGCATTTCGGCCCAGTCCTGGGACTCGGTTCCACCAGCTCCCGGATGGATGGTGAGTAGGGCGTCCTTTCCATCATCCGGCTCGCTGAGTAGGTGCAGTACCTCGGCTTCTTCCAAGGCAGTCAGGTAGTGCTCCAGCGCCTCGCAGGCCTCCTCGGATATAACATCGGCCCCTTCTTCCTGCGCCAGCTCCAAGTGAATTTCCGCCTCATCGTGCAGGGAAACCAGCTCCTCCCACATCTGCAGCTCCTTCTCCAAGCCGCTGATCTGTTTGAGGGTTCCCTGGGCTTTTACCTGATCATCCCAGAAATTCTTTTTGGTGGTGGACTGCTGCCGGCTGGCTAGCTGCTGTCGGAGGGTATCCAGGTCAAAGGTACCTCCAGAGCTCGCCGTACCGCGCTTCGGCGGACTGGAAGCCGTTACGATAGGTTTCCAAACTGCGGTTTGCCGGATTTTCGCTCATACTTATGTACCTGCCTGGTATCTAATAAATAATGTCTAATTTAATGCCCTGCTACAGACAATAAACAGGTTCAGCCAGATTAAGGAGCGAAATGTATACATAAGCTAGCGTATCGACAAAGGAGGAATCAGGGCTCAATGAGGAGCTGTGAAACGGATACTACTCTCCCGCACTCACGAAAATATACCTGTTCAGCAAGCCCCGCAAGTCCGTTTCATCCAGGTTGCGGTGGAAGGTACCGTCAATGGCCAGGGAGACTTGTCCCGTCTCTTCGGAGATTACCACCGCTAGAGCGTCCGATTCTTCGGTAAGGCCCAGGGCGGCCCGGTGGCGGGTCCCCATACCAGGGTCTAGAGTCTCGCTCTCACTCAGGGGGAGGATACACTGGGCCGCTTCAAGGATCTCGTTCTGGATGATCGCCGCCCCGTCATGTAGGGGAGAGGCGGGATTGAAGATGGAGACCAGCAGTTCCTTTGATACCTCAGCCCGCAGGGGCATGCCCTTTTCCTTGTAGCTCCGTAAGCCACTGTCTCGCTGTAGCACGATCAGTCCGCCCCATTTGCGCTGAGACAGCTCCTGGCTGCTCTCCACCACCGCATCGATGGTACGGCTGCCCGTTACCCGGAAGATGCCCCTGATCACCGGCGTCTGTCCAATGCGGATGAGAAGCCGCCGCAGCTCCGGCTGGAATAGAATCACGAAAGCAACCACCCATACAGTCTGTACCTGCCGCATTAGCCAGGAAAGGGCATTCATGTTAAAGAATCGGGCTACCAAGGTCATCACTAGCAGGATGACCAATCCCACCAGCATTTGTCCCGCCCGGGTGTTCTGGAAATATTTATATAACGTATAGAATAGAAAGGATACAACTAGGATATCGAGAATATCAAAAAGTGAAATGGGCAGGAAACCGATACGAAAAATCTCAAAATTCATACGCTACCCATCAGCCTCCGAGATACGATCCGGGACTTGAGTGCGGGAACCACGTCGTGGACCCGCAGGATATCCGCTCCGTTCACCATGGCGATAGTACCGGCTGCAATGCTCTCCTCCAGGCGGTCCCGGGGCATCTCGCCCAACTCGCTCTGCAGGAATGACTTCCGGGAAACTCCCACCGCAACCGGCCGGCCGAATATCCGCAGTTCTCCCAGGCGTCGCAGGATTTCATAATTATCCCCCCGACGTTTCCCGAACCCGATGCCGGGATCAAGGATGATCTGCTCCTCCTTCACACCCGCCTTCGCCGCCTGTGTCAGGCGCTCATCGAAAAATCCGTGCAACTCATCCATCAGGTAATCATAGTGCGGATTCTGCTGCATGGTCTTCGGTTTGCCCTGCATATGCATCAGTATCAACAGGCACTCCGCCTGGGCTGCCACCTCAAACATCTGGGGGTCATGACGGCCAGCACTCACGTCATTGATCAGGGTAGCGCCAGCTTCAAGGGCTTCCCGGGCTACCTGAGCCTTTGTGGTATCTATGGAGATCGGTCTGTCCGTCTGCTCACGAAGTCTGGTTATGACCGGCAGCACCCGTCCTAGCTCTTCCTCCGTCGAAACCGACTCCGATCCCGGGCGGGTTGACTCACCACCCACGTCAACGATCTCCCCCCCTTGTTCAAAAAGAGTCATTCCATGGCTGACGGCAGCGCTAGTATCTATGTAGGCATTGCCATCGCTGAACGAGTCCGGAGTCACATTCAGGATTCCCATGATGAGGGGGTAGCGAGAGGGCTCACCTGTAAGAGTCAGTAGCAGCGAATCAGCTCGCCTTGAGGATTTAGTGGTTTTTTTTAGAAAATCCTCGATCCGCCCAGCTGCCTGCTTCAATCCAAAGGGCTGGGCTTTCAACCGGCTTCCCAGCTTCGCCAGTTGCCGTCGAGTGCCCATGACAATCACGTCCTGAGGCTCCGGATCACCCAGAACCACTGATCGACTGGTGGCGCACTCACCCCCCACGCTGATCATTTCCTGCTTTAGGATATTAGCGGCCGGCGATTTTAACGACCGCAGGCGCAGGACATGGAAAAAGCCTTTGGGAGACATGATTCCGATGCCCCTCTCGTCGACTTTCAGGGAATCGAATTCCTGTACCAGCTCTTCTGGCGTGTAAGCGATAATCTCCCTGATGGTGGCCACCGACAAAGTCAGCTGGTTGGCTTGGTTGACGAGGATGCCTTCCGCTTTGACCCGGCCGCTGGTGATGTTCTACTGCGGGGTTTATTCGCTGAAGTTGATTTGGATTCCTGGGCCGTTGCAGTTTTTTTCCGGGTAGTACTACCAGCTGTTCCTCTACGTCTGGTTTTCGCCCTGGGGCGGCCGTCCGTGGAGACTCTGAGCAGCCTTTTCCCCGAGAAAAGCCGCGGCAGGTCTTCGCCTTGGACAGTCTCGTGTTCCAGCAGGGCTTTGGCAAGCAGATCGAGCTTATCCATATGCTCTGTAATAATCTGCGTCGCCCGGCGTTCGGCCGTCAAGACAATAGTGCGGATTTCATTATCGATCGTGCGGGCTGTTTCCTCACTGATATTCTTTTGCTGCTGAATCTCACGGCCTAGGAAAAGTTCCTGTCCGGTTTTACCTAGCGTTGTCGGGCCAACCTTGTCGCTCATACCCCATTCCACCACCATCCGACGGGCAAGCTCAGTCGCTATTTCCAGGTCATTGCCGGCCCCCGTGGTCAGATCATCGAAAATCAGGCGTTCGGCTGTGCGGCCGCCCATTAGAATGTCCAGCCGGCCTTGAATATATACCCGGCTGTAATTGTGTTTGTCGTCAAGGGGGAGCTGGGCGGTAAGTCCCAGGGCTCGCCCCCGGGGAATGATGGTGATCTTGTGGAGAGGGTCGGCCTGCTTGGTATGGTAGGCCACCAGGGCATGACCGGCCTCGTGGTAGGCCGTGACCTTCCGTTCCTCCTCCGATAAAATCACACTCCTGCGTTCCACACCCATCATCACTTTATCCTTGGCCTCTTCGATGTCTTCCATGCCCACCTTGGTCTTGTTCTTACGGGCCGCCAGGAGAGCCGCTTCATTCACGAGGTTGGCCAGATCAGCACCTACCAGTCCGGGCGTAGAGCGGGCTACCACCTTGAGGTTTACATCATCAGCCAGGGGAATATCCTTGGAGTGCACTTTCAGGATGCCTTCCCGCCCTTTCATACCAGGGGCATCCACTACGATCTGCCGATCGAACCGGCCGGGGCGCAGAAGAGCCTTGTCCAACACATCAGGCCGGTTGGTGGCTGCGACGAGGATCACACTAGTGTCGGTATCAAATCCGTCCATCTCGACCAGCAGCTGGTTGAGCGTCTGTTCACGCTCGTCGTGGCCACCGCCCAATCCAGCGCCACGGTGCCTACCGACAGCGTCAAGCTCGTCAATGAAAACGATGGCCGGGGCCTGCTTTTTGGCCTGCTCGAACAGGTCCCTGACGCGACTGGCACCCACGCCAACGAACATCTCGACAAAGTCAGCGCCTGACAGGTTGAAGAAAGGAACGCTGGCTTCACCGGCTACCGCCCGTGCCAGAAGGGTCTTGCCCGTCCCCGGGGGGCCCAGCAGGAGCGCCCCTTTGGGAATTTTACCGCCCAGACGAATAAAGCGCTTAGGATTCTTCAAAAACTCAATGATCTCGCGGAGCTCTTCCTTGGCTTCCTCACAGCCAGCTACGTCTTGGAACGACACCTGGGGCTTGTCCGGCGCGACGATCTTAGCCCGGCTCTTGCCGAAGTTGAAGATATTCCCTTGCCCGCCGACGCCCCCCTGCATCCGGCGCATGATGAAAAACCAGAAAAGAACAATCAGCAGAATCGGCCAGGCACTCCAGATATAATCAAACCAGCCGGGGCTCTTGTCCTTGAACTCAAACCGCAGGCCACTCTCCTTCCATTTACTTACCAGGTCGCTGTCAACATAGGGTATGACGGTCTCGAATTCCTCGTATCTACGCGTTTGGCCGTTGAGGCTGGTTTCAACATACGGTTCCTTGAACTTGCCCCGGAAGGTGTTACTGGTAATTACAGCCGATTCCACTTGACCGTTCTGGATGTAGTCCTCCAGCTCGGTGAAGGTGGCCTTTTTGACATCCCCGTTTGAAGAGAATATACTGGCCAGCAGGAACGCCACCAGAACGAGGGCCATCCATCCCAGGGACGTCTTCAGGGCTCGACCCATCTGGAAGCCTGGTGGCTGTGGCGGGGCTTCCTTGCCTCCTTTACCGGGAACCCGCTTCTTGTCCCCAGCTGGATGCCCCTTGCCACGATTCTCCCCCCTGACATCTCGGGGGGGACGCGGTGGCTTCAACTCCGGTCTCTGCGCCTTTTCCCGCTTATCTCTATCCGGCATCTCAATTCTCCCTGAAAGCGTAAAGTGACCTCAGCCCCCGTAATTTCTGATCCACATCCAATCCATAGCCTACAACAAAACGATTTGGAATATTAAATCCAACATAATCAATAGTAAAATCCAGATTCGCCACCTCATATTTAAGTAGTAAAGTTACAAAGATTACCGAAGCAGGTGCGGCTTCTTCCATGCGGTTTCGTAGAAATTTAACTGTCAGGCCTGTATCCACAATATCTTCCACGATGACCACGTCGCGACCGGTAATGTCGGCACTGATATCCTTCAGTAACCGTACGGTGCCGGTAGAAGACGTCTCGCTGCCATATGAAGCAATTTTAATAAAATCAATTTCAAAGTCAATATCCAGCTGCCGCACCAGGTCGGCCATGAACATAAATGAGCCGTTCAAGACACCTATGAGGATAGGACACCGTTCACGATACTGCTCTGAAAGGACAGCGGCCATTTCAGCCACCTTGCCTTGGATTTTCGCCTGAGGGATAAAGAGTTCCAGGACCTGACCACCATAGCGACTGGAGGCGGGGACGGTTATCTCTTGCGGATCTGCGTCTGCCACGTAATCCTCCACGGGGACCTGAGCAGCTGATCCCGGGGAATCCCCAACCCGGGTAGCCAAACCACCTCCTCCTGACCAGTTACTACCAGCGGCCAGTGAGTCTTCTCTAGACGATTGAGGCGGGCGTTGATATAAATATCACTAACCAGTTTAGCGTGTCTGCCGGGCATCAACGTGGTCCGGTCACCGGATCGCCACGATCGCAGCCACAAACCGGTAGCCCCCGCTGCATGGTCGGTTGTGGTCATCACGAAATCATGGTAACCCCACTTGGTCCGACCCGGTTCCAGTGGGTGTTGCGCCGGGGCCGAGCCCTGCTTGGAATGATAAAAGATCAGCCGTCCACGATCCATCAAAACCTTGGCCGAATCAGGTAGGTCAAAAACCTTACCGACGGTACCCGCCCGGATAAAATGACGAAAGTTCTTCCAATAGAGGGAACTCATCTGAATATGTGCTCCAAGGAACCGCTCCACTACACTTCGGATCGTCAGCTTGAAAATGTCTTCCTCTACTGCGAGTAGGACTTCAACTGGCATCTCCACGGTTGCCGGGATGTTTCCCTCTGTAGCCAATCCCACGAGTTCACTGGCTGCAGCGGTGCAGTGGGCCTCATATCCCTGCGCCAGCCTAGACAAGCCCAGCAGCGTCTCCCTGGCGCCATTGTCTTTGGTCATTACGGTGCTCAACACGCCGTGACGCAGACGGTTACGCAGAAAACGCCGGTCGGTGTTGGACGGATCTTCCACCCACTCCAGGGCTTCACTTTCAGCCCACAATCGCAGCTGCAGCCTGGTAAAAGACAGTAACGGACGCAGTACCCGGTCCCGCCGGGGCCTGATGCCCGCCAGACTCAGAAGAGGCGCCTGCTGGATCAGGCGCATGAGAACGGTCTCTGCCTGGTCATCGGCATGGTGGGCGGTCAGGATCCACTCTGCACCCGCTTCCTGCCGCAACCGTTCAAGGGCGACGTAGCGCTCACGGCGGGCCCACGCTTCAACCGATTCTCCTTTCCGCTGGCCTGGACTGAGAACAGCAGCCCGGAAAGGTAGATCCAGCCGGGCGGCAAATCCCCGGCAGAAAGCCTCTTCCCCGTCGGCCTCAGGGCGGAGACGGTGGTTGACGTGACCTAGGGTAACTGTGAAGCCATGCCCGCTCGCCAGGCTCGACATACTCTGTGCCAGCACGACGGAGTCCAGTCCCCCTGAAAAAGCCACCAGGAAGTGAGAACCTTTCAGCGGGATTCCCCACCGGTAGAAGACGGGTTCCAATCGAGTAGGATCATACATTACTGCTAATTACCTGCGACAATTCAACACCCGGCAACTGTTTCAGGCCTTCCCGAGCGTAGATGACGGTTGCTTCTTAGTATTGACACGCCTGGCTTCATTATCAGTTCCAAAATCAAGCCCGCCGTTATGCGGCAGGATCACTTCCAGAACCTTCAGAGCGATGTGGTAGCGATTGAACGGTGGCATGATGTATACCCCATGGGCGCATTGCCGGATCTCCAGGAGCATCTCACGGGCGATGGCAATCCCCTCGGCTTCGCCATGATCGCCAGCCTTATACATCCGCTCCCGAACGATGTCGGGGATGGTCATGCCCGGAACCTCGTTATGTAAGAATTCGGCGTTACGGAAAGATGCCAGGGGGAGGATGCCGGGAATTACCGGCCGCTTCAGGTGCTCCACCTTCGTCAGGAACCGGCACAGGAGCTGGTGATCATAGATAGGCTGGGTCATGATGTATTCGGCGCCGTGCTCGATTTTCCTTTCCAGGCGATCCATTTCGCGTTCAGGATTCTGAGCCGCCGGATTCGCACCTACTCCGATGACGAAGGCGGTCTGGCCTTTCATGGAGCGCCCGCCCATATCCAATCCCTGGTTCAGGTTTCTTAACAGCGTCACCAGACCGATGGCGTCCACATCAAAGACACCGGTGGCCGATGGGTAATCGCCCATTAGGGGCGGATCACCGGTTACCGCCAGAATGTTGCGAAAACCGTTAGTGTAGGCCCCCAGCATATCGGACTGGAGCCCGAGAAGATTCCGGTCCCGGCAGGTGGTGTGCAGGATAGTCTCAATCCCCACTTCCCTCTCGAAGATAAGCCCAATGGACTGGGGATTGGCCCGGGCGGTAGCCCGCGGGCCATCGGCGATATTGATCATATCCACACCAGCCGTTTTCAGAGCCTGGGCACCCTCAATCAACTTGGAATGGCGCAGCCCCTTGGGGGGATCGATTTCCACACTGATAACAAATTTGCCTTCGACAAGTTTACGACCCAGAGGGGAACGCTCTACCATAGGCACCTCCTCCAGTCGGCTCTCTTCCTCCACCGGCTGTAACTTGACGGCAACCTTCTCAGCCCTACCCAGTGCCCTGATAGCACCGGCCATAGACTGGATGTGTTCAGGAGTGGTGCCGCAGCACCCACCTACCAGCCGGGCACCGGCGTCAATGAATCGCTTGGCGTATACTCCGAAGTAGTCGGGTGTAGCAAAATAAAATAGCCGCCCGTCAACATACTCCGGGCTCCCGGCATTAGGCATGACTGAGACAGGTCGGTCAGTAA
Source organism: Fidelibacterota bacterium (assembly GCA_020354025.1). Taxonomy (GTDB): domain Bacteria; phylum Fidelibacterota; class Marinisomatia; order SCGC-AAA003-L08; family TS1B11. The sequence goes on from CP070638.1 coordinate 2,506,186, forward strand.
GTGCAACCATACGCGTTGTTACATCCAGGATAGTCCTGGGGCCGATCGCGCAATTTGCACCTATGACGTCTGCGCCTTTCTCCTCAAGCACGCTGACGGCCTCCTGCATGGAGGCACCCGCTAGGATGCTGTTCTCATCAGCATAGGCAAACTGTCCGATGATAGGGATCTCAGGATCTACTTCCCGCGCAGCTTCCAGGGCAATGGCCATCTCACCCAGATGGGAGATAGTCTCGAAGATAATCCCTTCAACACCGGCTTCCACTAAAACCGACACCTGATCTTCGAAAGCTTCATGGGCCTGTCGCGGGGTAATGCCCTTATCCTGCACTATTGGCCGCCCCAGAGGTCCCACTGCCCCTAGTATGAAAATCGGCTTACCACCAGCAGCGGCCCGGGCATGCTCAACGGCCAGCCGATTTATCTCTGAGGCTCTCTGCTCAAGGCCGAATTTTTCTAGTTTGTAGCGGTTAGCACCGAACGTGTTGGTCTCGATGACCTCCGCTCCGGCATTGATATACTCCTTGTGGATGTCAACTACCAAGCGCGGTTCAGTGACGTTAAGCTCATCGAAGCAGCGGTTGACGAAAACACCCTTAAGATACAGCATTGTGCCCATGGCACCATCACACAGCAGCACCTGCTCTTCAAGAGCCTCAAGAAAAGTGCGTTTAGCTTCGGACATGAGCTGTATTCCGCTAGTCAAGTTCCAGCAGGAAGGGATTTGTGCGTCTCTCCCGGCCGATAGTAGTGCTGGGACCGTGACCCGGGTAGACAATCGTATCGTCGGGTAGACTCATAAGGAAGTGCAGGGACCCCTGGAGAGCGCCCCAGTCGCCGCCGGGAAGATCAACGCGGCCTACTGAGCCGGAAAATAAGGTATCCCCTACGAACCAGTGGTTTTCAATCTGATAGCAAACCCCGCCTGGTGAATGACCCGGGGTGGTGTGAACTACTATCTCAAGCCCGCCCAAATGGTCCGAAGACACTATTCGGGCAAGCCTGGCGGAGCTCGGATTCAGCCAGTGGTCTACCTTGGGAATCGGTCTTTCAGGCACACCAAAGAAACGACATGAATCTGGCAAATATCTGAGCGCTTCGCGTTCCCCTTCCGGGAAGCAGACGACCGCCCCACTCCATTGGCGCAAATCCTCTATCGCCCCGACGTGGTCAATATGGGCGTGGGTTGCGAGGATAGTGCCGAGACTCAGATCCTCTGTGGTGATTGCATCCATCAGCCGGTCGGTTTCATCCCCGGGATCGATGATGACTGCTCTAGTCTGCCCCTCCTTCCATAACAGGAACGTATTAACCTGAAACGGACCCGCTACAAGGGTCTCTATCCGCATACCCTAGACTTCCTTGAAATACAGTTCCCTCAGGCACTTTATCTTTTCCTCAAAGGAGTGGGGATATAAAAACCACTCCGCGACGGAGATAGAGCTGAGCAAGGAATTCCCATCCTGTGGAGTAAAGGCAAAACCGACGATCTCGTGCTTGTTGTGAACCTGTAGGGTTGGTACGACCACCACCGCCTGGTTCAGAATCCGTCCGTAATGCCCATGGTCCCTGCCGAAGGAGAATATCTGGTTGGCGGTAGCCTTTTCGGTCAGGGCGATACGGAAGTTTGCGTCCAGCCGGTCAATGACTTTCTGAAGGGTCGTAGGCTCCTTCAACCTGAGGTTGAAGTGCACCGCGTGCATATACTGCGAATTGACCCTCATAGTCGAAGAGAACAGGTTCAGATCCAAGCCCAAGGTGGCGAATAGCTCTGCGCAGTCCCGGGCGTGGTGGGTACCATAGTTATCACATTCGTGCTTACCCACCTGAGGAGCAGGGACAAATGCGGAATCCTGGCTGATATCGCTGGCCCGGCGTATGATTACAAACCGTCCGTCAATTAGGTTGTCGGCTGGTGCATCCTTCAGCGCTAGAGTCTGCACCAGGACGGCTATACTGTGTGTATTGCAGGAGACCACCTGGATGAACTGGTCCTTGCCATGCACCAGCGCATCATCGTTGATCCCCCGGGCGTACATCTTCCCGAAGCCGTACTCACTGCCCTCGGCTACAAAGCCGAGCGTGGACTCCTTGAACCGGTCATAATACTCGGCCTTATTGCGGTGGCCGCTGCCTTTTGGTGTGCAGTCAATGATTACCGAAGCGCGTTCAACAGCCTCCTCGGCAATGAAATCAGGGTCAAGGCCTATGCTCTTGAATCCATCCACCGCGTCAGGACTCACCGCCAGGCGGCCTCCACGTCTGATCAGGTCCTTTACCTTGGAACGCTCACTGGTAAGCGGCGTATTCTTATGAAAGGTAACTTCGTCTATGCCGAGCTGCTCACCGTAGTCACTCAGCAGGCCGATAAGCGGTTCTCCTATAGTACCCGTTCCAACGATGTGAATAATTTTCCGTGCCATGGTGCCCTATCCATTTTCCATGGTTGAGTGGAGATTCATCGCTGAGAGAGCACTTTTCGTTCCCGCAGCCATGTGCGCAGTACATAGACCAGCACCACGACCCAGACGCTGATGATGCAGGCCAGTAGATAGCCGTGATATTTAAGCATCGCTCATCCCTTCCGCTCGTGCCATCCGCCTGAACTCCAGCTCACCTACGTGGCGGCGATAGCGAAGCATATATACCAAGATAAGGGTAAAACTGAAGAGCGAGAAGAAAAATATTCTCAAAATCCCGGAAGGTTGCCGGGTCATTTCCATTTGGGGATGGCTCTGCACTTCCGGGGCCCACCATGTCACGGCCGTGAGGATCAGCGGGATATCGATCACTGCTAGAATGCCGATAACAGCCGCATAGCGCGAGGCCCGCTCGTAAGGCCCACCGAAAGCCCGGACCATGAAGTATCCTATAAATATTAGGAACAGAACCAGGGTTGTGGTGAGACGCGGTTCCCAGCTCCATGGTCGACCCCAGGTGGGTGTAGCCCAGATCGGTCCGGTAATGAGGATTAGTAAAGCGAACAACGTGCCAACCTCGGCGCCCGCCAAGGACCAGCGATCCCACCGGGGCTGGCGCGTGATCAGGTAGGCACCCCCGGCTACGGCCACTAAGAGATACGCCAGGAAAGCATTCCAGGCCAGAGGCACGTGGTAGTAGAAGATTTTCTGGGCCATCTCTTGTTTGGGCACTACCGGGGCTACCTGGTAGATTAACCACAGATTTGCGATGGCGACCGCGAGGGTTATTGCCAGGAAAACCTGGTTTCGGCGTATGGTATGGAAGGCTTGCATCTACTGCTCCTTAATATAATCAAAGATGAGGCTGCTCGCTAAGATGAACAAGGAAAAATAGTAACCAGGAGTATCAGACAGGGATCCCATTCACGGAGCGGTTACCCGGCCAGTGCGGTGACTGATATGAAAATCACCAATTTGGCCCGCTGATTCTTCATGTGTGAATCTTCTCAAAACAATCCTCATCCCCGAAATCTACCCTCTCCATAAGCATGGCTTTCAGTCCATCGAATCCTTCCCTCGCATGCACGTCCAGCTGTTCCCGGGCTTCACTGCCACACTCCAGCACTTCCTCTACTGTTGCCGTCACATTCTCAGTGCCCAGCTCGGTCAAGGAGGGGCGCACATAAGTCACCAGCTTCTCTACCAACTCGGCCATGGTCATCACCTGGTGATTGTCGGGATCGGCCACTATGGCATCGAAACCAAATCGGGTGGCCTTCCACAGGGCGTCATTGAGATATTCCAGCTCAAAGTCCTGCTGTAAGCGATTATCGCGGAGCTCCCCGAATATGCGATGGCAGATGGCCTGCCCTAAGGCCACCAGCATTTCGGTACGCTTCAGGGAACGCTGCATATCTGATACCCGAAACTCCACCGTCCCGTAGCCAGCGTGGGGGCGAATTTTCCACCAGATCTGTCGGGGCAGGCGGATAGACTCCATTGCCAGATAGGTTTCCAATACCTCCCGGAAGTGTTCAAAATCACGGAACATCCCGGGAATATTAGTCCGGGGGAAAGCCCCGAACTGGAACGTCCGGGCTGAGAGCATCCCGGTATTTCGAGCCCGGAAGAATGGCGAATTGGTAGACAGCGCCAGCAGGGGAGCCAGCCATCGGCGGGCTGCGTTGGTGGCGGCAATGGCCGCTTCGGCATCGGGGAGCGCCACATGGACGTGGATGGCGAAGGTAATGTTCCGCCGCGCATAGTAGTGTAGCTGTTCTGCGACCCATTGATAGCCGGGACTATCCACAAACTGCTGTTCGTCGCCCAAGGCCGTAGGATGGGTGCCACTTATGCCGATACAGAAGCCTAGTTCCCGCCCCATATCCCGAACCCGTCCCCGATAATGCCTGACATGGCTCATAGCTTCACTAACCGTCTCGGAAACGGGAGTATTGATTTCGATCTCGGAGAGAATCAGCTCATAGCTAAAGCGCTCCTGCTCATCCGCATCTAGTCGGTCCAGGATGCTATCGGCTCGCGGCACTAGGTCACCGGTGGTGGGGTCACAGAGCATATACTCTTCTTCAATCCCAACCGTGAAGCTTCGGTCATGGCTAAACAAATCGGCGTATGTAGACATATCCTGAAAGGATGATTGGCTTAGATTAGAATGTCGTGCTTTCCACCCAGATACCAAGCTCTTCTTTCATAACGGCAACGATTTCACCAAGCGTAGCGTAAGCCTTTGCCGCCTCGATCACCGGGTAAAGAATATTTTCCGATGAGTGACAAACTTCACTAACACGCTTCAAGGCCGCTTCCACGGCAACGCTGTTACGCCGGGTACGGAGCGATTCAAGCTTCTTCCGCTGCTGCTGTTCGACCTCTGCCGAGATCTTGAGGATGGGAATATCCAGGGTCTCAGCTTCATTAACAAACTCGTTGACGCCCACGACAATCCGCTGCCCCGTTTCTACTATCCTTTGGTAATCGTACGCAGCTCGGGCTATCTCCCGCTGGAAGAAGCCTGCCTCAATGGCCGGGATTACGCCGCCTAGCTCGTCGATCTTCTGAAAATAGGCTTCGGCCTGTTCCTCCATCGCGTCAGTCATGCTTTCCACGAACCAGGAACCGGCCAGTGGATCAATAACGTTGGCGACACCGGTTTCATAGGCAATTAGCTGCTGGGTGCGCAGAGCAATCATAGCGGCTTTCTCAGTCGGCAGGGCGATGGTCTCGTCCATGGCGTTGGTATGCAGGGAGTTAGTGCCCCCCAGGACCGCCGCCAATGCCTGGAAAGCAGTGCGGGATATATTGTTCTCCGGTTGCTGTTCTGTGAGGGTGCATCCCGCTGTCTGGGTGTGAAATCTCAGCCGCCAGGAACGGGGATCCCTGGCACCGTATCTGTTTTTCATCCACCGCGCCCAGATACGACGAGCTGCCCGGAACTTGGCGATCTCTTCGAAGAAATCCAGGTGTGAGTTGAAGAAAAATGAGATGCGGGGAGCGAAGGCGTCCACATCCATCCCCCGATCAATTCCATGCTCGATGTAAGCGAAGCCGTCGGCTAGGGTAAAGGCCAGCTCCTGAACAGCGGTGCTACCCGCCTCCCGAATGTGATAGCCGCTCACCGATATTGAGTTGTAGCGGGGCATCTCGTCAGTGCAGAATTCGACCATGTCTGTGACGATACGCATGGATTCCCGAGGCGGGAAGATCCATTCCTTCTGGGCAATGTATTCCTTGAGGATATCCGCCTGGAGGGTCCCGGTCAGGTCGCACCGTGGTACACCCTGGTTCTCGGCTGTAGCCACGTAGAACGCCAGTAGAATGAAGGCCGGGCCGTTGATTGTCTGGGAAACGCTGATCGCTCCCAGGTCGATGTCCGTAAAGAGTGTCTCCATATCTTCCAGGGATGACACGTTGACCCCGCACCGGCCCACTTCGCCTAGCGAGCAATTATCATCGGCGTCGTAGCCCATGAGGGTGGGCATATCGTAGGCCACGGACAGGCCGGTCTGTCCGTGCCTCAACAGGAATTTGTAGCGCTCGTTGGTCTCTTCGGGAGTTCCGAAACCGGCGAACTGGCGCATGGTCCAGAACCGGCCTCGGTACATGTTGGGATACGCTCCCCGTGTGAAGGGATACTGCCCCGGAAAACCCCATTTTTCCAGGTAATTATCATCCGATTCCGGCGGGAGGTATAGCATGTCCACCGGTTGACCAGAGACGGTATTAAAACTGTAATCCCGGACTCCCGCACTCTTGGCCTCATCCTCCCACTGTCGCCGAGCGGTCCTGGCCGCAGCTGAAATACGTCCACTCCTTGGCGAACTCATTGTCTCTCCTTATAACTTGATACGGTGGTTGTGCTTCAGGAGCGTCTGCCGCTATTTTAGAACGACCATGGACGGTGTCATCTCCAGCACCCGCTCAACAATTCTGGCCGGGGTTAGACCAAGCAACTCCAGAAGCTCTCCCCGCGTCGCATGTCCAACGTATTCATCTTCAATACCTAAGGACACCACCTGAATGTGATTATCAAGCTGGCCGAAATATTCCCGGATGGCCGAACCGAATCCGCCTGCTAGAATCCCTTCCTCAATGGTGAAAACCGGTGCGTCCTCCTCGGCGATACGCTGCAGGAGTGCCTCATCAATCGGCTTGACAAAACGGCAGTTTACTACCATCGCCTCAACGTCGTGATTCCGGGATAGCTCGGTGGCCGACTGCAGAGCCGCAGCAACCATACTACCCACCGCCAGGAAAATCACGTCCGGCCCTTCCTTGATAATCTCCCACTTTCCCCGTTGGATAATCTTCGCTCCCCCGTCAGGATCAAATTGAAGGCTGCCATCCTTGGGATAGCGGATTGCCACGGGAGCCCCATAATCCGCCGCACTGAAGAGGAGATCGCGTAGCTCATCACCATCCTTGGGCGCACAGACCACCATACCGGGAATCTGCCGCAGGAAGGCTAGGTCGAAAACCCCATGATGCGTCGGCCCATCGGGACCCACCACACCGGCCCGGTCAAGGCAGAAGATCACCGGCAAATCCTGTAGGGTGATATCGTGGATTATGTTGTCATAGGCCCGTTGCAGGAAGGTAGAATAAATTGCCACCACCGGGAGCACACCCTGGGTGGCCAACCCGCCGGCAAAGGTAACCGCATGTTCTTCAGCAATGCCGACATCGAAATAGCGGTCAGGATATTTGCCGGCGAATTCGGTCAGACCCGTGCCTACTTCCATGGCTGCGGTGATACAGCAGACGCGATCATCTTGTTCCGCTAGCTCCATTGCCACTTTACCAAAGACCTGGTTATAGTCGGGCGCTGACTTGACCTCGGGCTTGCGGTTCTTCCGACCCGGGAGACTATAGAACTGAAGCGAATCGTCCTCTGCCTCCTTGGCTCCGTGCCCCTTAGTGGTCAAAACATGAACCAGGGTTGGGATGGGTAGAGCCTTGACATTCCTGAATACCGGGATCATGGAATCATAGTCGTGGCCGTTGATAGGTCCGAAGTAACGCAAACCCAGCTCCTCAAAAATCAGGCCGGGCGTAATGAGACTTTTCAGCCCCTCCTCAAGCCGGCGGAGAAAATTACGGACCGCCTTGGTACCCAAGGGCAACAGACCGGTCGCTTTCCAGATATCATCCCTGATACGGTTATATAGGGGATTTGATACAACACGAGTCAGGTAGGTGGAGAGACCACCAATGGTCGGTGAGATGGACATATGGTTGTCGTTGAGGACCACCGTCAGTTTCATTTCCTTGAAGCCCAAGTTGTTCAGCCCCTCATAGGCCAGACCGCCGGTTAGAGCGCCGTCCCCAATAACGGCCACCACATGCCCTTCCCGCTGCCGTAGATTGCGGGCCTCTGCTATTCCCAGGGCGGCGGAAATGGCTGTGCTGGCATGCCCCGCTCCGAAAACATCGTGCTCGCTCTCTTCCCGGCGCAGGAAACCGCTGATACCGTCTTTGGTGCGTAGAGTATGAAAGACGTCGCGGCGCCCAGTGAGGATCTTGTGGGCGTAAGCCTGGTGACCCACGTCCCAGACCAATTGATCTTGTGGCGAGTCAAATACGTAATGCAGGGCTACCGTCAGATCCACGACACCTAGAGGGGAGCTGTAGTGCCCTCCGGTCTCTTGAACCACTGTCTTTATAAGGTCCTCCACCTCCTCAGCCAGTTGCGGTAATTTTTCCGGCGGAACTTGTTTCAGGTCGTCAGGACCGTCAATGGTTGATAGGAGTGGATATTTTTCGGTCATGATGGCAACGCTTCCAGGAACAACCTATGAATGCTAGTGTCATTAGTAAGTTCGGGATGAAAAGCTATGCCCATATGGGGGAACTGGCGTACGAGAACCGGTTCGTCCTCTATTCGGGCTAGAACCTCCACTTCCGGTCCCACCTCGTGAATCCGTGGTGCCCGGATAAATACGGCTGGCACCGTATCATGTCGCCCGTTCAATTGCACCTTCACGGGAGTTGTGAAGGAATGCACTTGCCGCCCCCAGCTGTTGCGGGTTATCGCAACATCCAGTAGATTTAGACTTTTCACCCGGTTATCAGAGGGTTCCCTGGCCATGAGAATGAGACCGGCGCAGGTGCCCATCACGGGCCGTTCCCGGGCAAAGCTACTGACCGCCTCCCGGAGATGGCTACGATCTAGCTGCTTGCTGATGGTGGTAGACTCGCCGCCCGGGATGACCAGACCGGCCAGGTCTTCCAGATCACTGACGTAACGGACGGCCCGCGCACGGCACCCCAGGGATACCAGCATCTCCCGGTGACGGGTAAAGTCACCTTGCAGGGCCAGGACCCCTATTGTGTTTACCAACCGCGCTCCTGTAGTCGCTCTTCCGGGGGAATCTCGGACATATCCAGCCCACGCATGGCAGCCTTCAAACCAGCTGAGATGCGCGATAGCTTTTCAGGATCGTTATAATAAGTGGTGGCTTCCACAATGGCCTGGGCTCTGGCAGCGGGATCTTCCGATTTGAAGATGCCTGAACCTACGAAGACCGCCTCAGCCCCCAGCTGCATCATGAGGGCCGCATCTGCGGGGGTCGCGATTCCCCCTGCGCTAAAATTGGGCACCGGCAGCTTGCCGATTTTTGCTACCTGCTCTACCAAAGCAAACGGCGCGCCCAGCTCCTTGGACTCAGCCATTAGCTGAGCCTGATCCATGACGGTTAGCCGTCGAATAGCCGACTGAATGGTGCGCATGTGGCGTACCGCCTCTACGATGTTGCCCGAGCCTGCCTCCCCCTTAGTGCGGATCAGGGCGGCACCCTCACCGATGCGCCTGAGCGCCTCTCCCAAGTCCCGGGCACCGCAGACAAAGGGTACCTTGAAATCGTGCTTATAGACATGGTTCTCCTCATCGGCCGGCGTTAGCACTTCGCTTTCATCGATAAAGTCTACCTCCAGAGCCTCCAGAATCTGGGCCTCTGCGAAATGCCCGATGCGGCATTTGGCCATCACCGGGATGGACACCGCTTTCTGGATGGACCGGATAACCGTGGGACTGGCCATCCGGGCAATCCCCCCGTCTTTACGGATGTCGGCGGGGATGCGTTCCAAGGCCATTACCGCCACCGCCCCAGAGTCCTCAGCAATCTTGGCCTGCTCGGCGGTGGTGACATCCATGATTACCCCACCCTTGAGCATCTCGGCAAGACCTACCTTGACTTCGAATGATCCCTTTTCCATGACTATTCTTCCGACCTTTGGTTGTTGTCAATAACCGTTTGCCACTAATCTACAAACGCCACTGACACCTTAGTAGCAATTCTTTTCCCCCAGCCAGCTTCTATTGCCTGGTGATCAACTCGTTTTACTTGGAAAGGGAGCTCTCGTTCCCGATTGTTCGTCAGGTTTTCCTACAATTCTCCTTTTTCCCACGCGGAGAACCATGCCTGAGGTCCCCTATAGGCGGTCTCAAGCCACACTGGCGGGTGTGGGAGCATTAGCAATGGCTTCAATTCTCGATTTAACCTCTTCGATAATATAATCGGGTGTGGAGG
>CP070638.1:2516249-2661074 GCA_020354025.1 Fidelibacterota bacterium
CACGCGGCGTTGCTGCGTCAGGCTTTCGCCCATTGCGCAAAATTCCCCACTGCTGCCTCCCGTAGGAGTCTGGGCCGTATCTCAGTCCCAGTGTGGCTGATCATCCTCTCAGACCAGCTACTGATCGTCGCCTTGGTAGGCCTTTACCCTACCAACTAGCTAATCAGACGCAGACCCATCTCTCAGTGCGAGCCGAAGCCCGCTTTCATCCCACAGCTTACGATGTGGGATCGTATCCGGTATTAATCCCGGTTTCCCGGGGCTATCCCGATCTGTGAGGCAGGTTATCTACGCGTTACTCACCCGTTCGCCAGTATCCTCCCGCCCGAAGGCGAGATTATCCTTGACTTGCATGTGTTAAGCACGCCGCCAGCGTTCGTCCTGAGCCAGGATCAAACTCTCCGTTGTATGCGTTATTATTCTTCCGTGGTCACTTGATTGACAGTAACCCGCGCACATTCTTCTCGCAATGACAAATATCCGGTTAGGGCGCGGTTATCCGTCGCCCCTAACCCGGTGAAATTAATACGATCCCCATCCCGGTGCAATCTTTTCCCGACAGTTTCGGTCCCGGCAATAAATCCTGTCCAGGACGCGGTCCTGAACATCGGGGTGTGGTCTTAATAAATAGCCGGATGGGCAAAGGACCAAAATATATTAAGTGAGTAAGCTTCGTGAATTTCGGCCAGACGCGCTTCCCGAATGGCCAGGTTCTTTTCGGCCATGATCCGCGCCGCCGCCTTGAAGCTCATAAAATACAAGCCAGCGGCTCCCAGGCCCATGGGATAGCGGGTCCAGTTTTGGGTCATCACGGCAGCCGCTCCCAGGGTTCCGACACCAATAGCATAGCCTAGGGCTTCCCCCCAATCATGTAAATAGAGTGATCCGCCACCTGGCAGCAGGTTCCAAAGAAACCGCTTCCAGGTCCGGTAGTATGGAAGGTCCGGCAGGGCCTGGAGGTCGGTTATCATCTTGTCCAGGATTATCTGTGCTTTGAATGGATAGAATCGACGAGCCTGCCGGAACAACTCCTCGCTGTCAGTCCAGTTCTCTTCGGTGAGCGATGCAAATCCCTTCAACACCAGGATATAGGGATCATCCATCGGCGGCAGGTCCAAAACCGCCTGATAACGGCCTAGCTCGTAGTCCATGCGTGCCAGCTGCCGCAGGCAGACCAACTGAATCCTCGAATCGGCGTCTAGGCTGTCGCGTACCAGCGTGTATTGCTGACGTGCCAGGTCGAATTCTTCCAGCTGTTCGTAAGCTCGCCCGATGCGGTAGTGCACCAGCGGGATCAGCTCATCCTCGGGGAAATGATACAAAAAGCTGAAGTACTCCATAACCGCCGCCTGGTATTCGCCACGACGATATTTGCGTTCGCCCAGGGCCAGGAACTCGTTGCGCAGCCGTTCGGCAAAATATGACCAGTCCTCATGGATGTAGGCGTTGGAATGGGCATCTGTTGTGTCTATTGCCTCCTGGCCCTCCTGGGCGGAGAGGAAGGAGGCCGTCAGCAGGATAATGATCAGGGAGCGCATGGGGAGAATTTAACGGTTAACTGAGGAAAGTTCACGGAGCATTCGTGTCACGCCGATCAGGATTGTTCCAGAAGATGTCCTCACTCCTCCACTTGTCGTTCCTGGCGCCCCCCTACTGCCGCTGGTTCCTCTCCTGATGATTCTTTTCAACGCCTTTTTTTTCTGGCAGCCCGCTTCCTTCACGTTAACTTTGCTATTGCCGGAGCCCATTTATTGTACTTAAGCAGCTGATAAGGAATTCGATATGATCGACGATGGATCAAACTCCACTCTCTCAGCTTTTGAGGAGGTCAACCAGCGTCTGGACGAAGCTGGTGAGATTGCCGGTGTCCCCGAAGAGGTCATGGCCCTGTTGAAAAATCCCTACCGGGAGATCAAGGTTGAGATTCCCCTTTTCAGTGACGGGCGGCTGCAGCACTTTGTCGGCTACCGCATCCAGCATAACGCGGCCAGGGGGCCCTATAAAGGGGGTGTCCGCTACCACCCTCACGTGGATTTGGAAGAAGTGCGGGCCCTGGCGTCTCTGATGACCTGGAAGACGGCCCTGGTGAATATCCCCTTCGGCGGGGCCAAGGGAGGTGTAGCCTGTGATCCCCTCGTCATGACCGATGAGGAGCTCTACGCAATCACCAATACATTTTTCACTCGCATTTCAATGATCCTAGGTCCTAACCGTGACGTGCCGGCTCCCGACATGGGCACCAACGCCGGCATCATGGGTTGGGCCATGGCCGCCTACGGACGCATAAACGGCCATGCACCGGCAGTGGTGACCGGCAAGCCCCTGGAGTTGGGAGGCTCTGTGGGCCGGGAATCTGCCACCGGTAAAGGAGTAGTGATCATCGCCAGCCGGTGGGCCGAAAAAAAAGGCCTCTCGCTGAAAGGGGCAAAGGTAGTAATCCAGGGTTTTGGCAACGTTGGCTCATTTGCCGCCCTGAACTTCGCTGACCAGGGAGCCAGGGTCATCGCCGTCAATGATGTCCGGGGCGGTATCAGGAATGACAAGGGGCTGAACATTCCCGCCCTCATGGAGTATGTCAGGACCACCGGCTCGGTGGCCGGCTTTGAGGAGAGCGACCCTGTTGATGGTGATGAGATCCTTTACCAACCGTGCGATTACCTGGTCCCGGCTGCCCTCGGCAGGGTGATCACGGAGGAGAATGCCGACCGGGTCCGTGCGTCTACGGTAGTAGAAGGGGCCAACCATCCGGTCACCCCCGGCGGGGAGGATGTCCTGGCGCGCAAGGGGGTGGAAGTGATTCCGGACCTGATCGCTAACTCGGGCGGAGTGACCGTAAGCTATTTCGAATGGGTCCAGAATATCCAGCAGTTTGCCTGGAAGGAAGAGCGCATTGACGACGAACTGCACGAAATTCTGCAGCGAAGTTTCACTACGGTAGTGGATTTTGCCGGGGAGCATCAATGTTCCCTGCGCCAGGCCTGTTTCGCTCTCGCCTTGTCACGGGTATATCGGGCCTCCAAAGCGAGGGGCTATATCCGGGTCTGATGCCCGGTCCATACCGGGGGATTCAATATCCAGCGGCCAGTTTTCCAAAGTTGCTTGATGGGGATCACGCGGACAGGTATCGTGTGATGGGGGACAAAGTTAATGGCATTGAAATTGCTTATTATCGAGATGGATATGAAAGCAGGCCCGATGGAACACTACCCCAGCCAGTACGAGACCTTTAAGCTACAGACCAACGAGCACCATAATCCCAGGAAAGCAGACACAGCACCGGAGCTGCGCAGCTGGCTGCGGCGCAAGCTTATCGTGAAAGTCACCCTCTTTTTCGTCTGCTTTGTGGGAGTCGGGCTGGTACTCCTCCTTCTGAACCTGTAGCCCTCCCTTCCGGCCCACCGGCCAAACGCCGGTCTTCATAGGGATCGTTTTTCTCTGCTTTAATATTAAGTAGCAGCTTCGCTTAATTAGTCGACGATGGTCCTGGGGCGTGGTCTACCGGACGCCATACGGCCAGAGCCAGACCGCAGATGATAGCAGCCCCGCCGATGATTGTGTCTCCCCCGATGCCCTCACCCAGGATAATTAGGGCCAACAGGGCTGATTCCACCGGCTCCAGCAGTCCGAACAGGGATATCAGGGGCGCGCCCAGGTGGCGCAGACCCCAGTTGAAAATGGTGTGTCCTCCGACGGTGGGCAACAGAATGAGCAGGCCCAGATACAGCCACGGGCCGGGTGCCAGGGGAATGGGAGGGACGCGCAGTACGATGATGGCCAGAAGCAGCACTACGGCAGCAGTGGCATAGGTGACTTCCACGTGAAGCACGGTGCTCAGCGACCGGCGGGCTTCCCGGCCAAGGAGGAGATACACGGCAGCAAACAGCCCACCGGCCAGGGCCAGGGCGTTGCCCAATATGGGTTGCGCCCCTCCATTCCCCAATGAAGCGATGCTGATGTCCCGCCACTGGATGAAGACCACCCCCGCCAGGGCTACCAGGGCACCCACGATCTGGTTCCGGGCTACGGGAATACGCAGGATGCCTAGGGAGATAGCGATGACGAACATGGGATGGGTGGCTACGAAGAGGACCGAATGGGCCACGGTCGTGTACCACAGGGAGGTGATCCAGGTGGCGAAGTGCAGGGCCAGGGCGATCCCGGCCAGGACCGAGTAGCGGAAGTCCCGCCAGGGAATGCGCCGTTTAGCCCGCTCCCGCCAGAACAGGGGGAAGAAGATGATAGCGGCCCCGCTCACCCGGATGAACCCGATGGAGATAGGGGAGACCTCGGGCAGGAAGCGGATCCAGATGGCGGACGAAGAGGCCATGAGCGATCCCAGCAGGACCAGCCCTGCGGCGAAGGCGAAGGGGCTCTGCTTCATCGCTGCGGAGCCAGGGTAAATTGGGTGACCAAGCACATATTTCTGGGGGATGAATCTAGGCAGTGAAAGAGGCCGGTAGGCCTTGAAAATGGTCATAATTGTCCATACATTGATTTTAGATATGGGGAATAACCTTCGAGGAGGACATGAAAAAGCTTCTTCTTGCCTGCTGCATCATATGGCTTTCCTGCGAGGAAGTGCCGCCGGATGTACTCTATGGAGAGTCTTTTGAGCTGGCTTGCGGCGAGAGCGTCCTGGTGGAGGTAGAAACCGGAGAAATCGAGGTCGGCTTCCAGGCTGTGCTGATCGACTCCCGCTGCCCGCTGGATGCTGAATGCCTTTGGCCGGGCTGGGCGCGAATTCAGCTGTGGTTGCACCGCCCGGGACAGGATACAATCTATCTTGAACCCTTCATCTATGGAGATGTATTCAAGGAGGATACCACAACACACAAGCGTGTCTTTTCCGAGGAATACACAGTAACGCTGTTACAACTTGATCCGTACCCATCCTCTGAAATCGCACAGGTCGACCCCGATGAATACACAGCCCTGCTCTCGTTCTCGCTGAACCCTGTGCCGTTGGAGACCTACCGGCTCAACCTCGTAGCATGGGACGTCGTTAGGGAATTCCTCAATAATCCTATTGACGGGTTTGATATTGACAGCACGGCTGTGGTAACCGATACGCTGTTGGTATATGTGAACTACGGCGGCGGCTGCAAAGAACATGATTTCTTCCTCTTCGGTTCCACGTGCTGGGGAGAAAGCGACCCGCCCTCGATGCTGGCAGTAATCATTCATGATGGCCACTGGGATATGTGCAAGGCATTGATTCATGAGACTCTTCGCTTTGACCTGTCTCCCATCCGGGATTGGCAGGGGGACAGCGGCACGGTCAAAATCATTGTGAAGGACGCCCCGGACGCAGTGCGGTACCATTATTGATGCTACAATAATCCGGTAGTATTCCCCCGCCGCCTTTCTTCCCGGCTTAACTTTTCCCATGCCCGAGCTACCCGAAGTCGAGACGGTCGTCAGTTATCTACGCCCTCATCTGGAGGAGCGGATCATCATCGGTTTCAACGCTCACTGGCCCAGGGTGACGGCCCCAGCCTTACCGGAGGACTTTGCCAGGCAGGTGACTGACCGCACTATCGGCGCTGTCCAGCGGAGAGGGAAGTACATTATTCTTGATCTGGACCGGGGCAACATCCACCTGCACCTGCGCATGACGGGCCGGCTGCTGGTGCTGTCTCCAAGTGAAGCCGACAGACAGTCACACATAACGGCCGAGTTTGATCTTTCTGATAGCCGCCGTTTAGTCTTCCGGGACATGCGCAAGTTCGGCCGGGTGGGCTACCTGGACGACCTGGCACCGCTGGAGGCCCGCCTGGGACCGGAACCCTTATCCCCCCAGTTCACGCCCAGGGTCTTTCACCGCTTGCTGCAAGGCCGCCAGCGCCGGATCAAGCCCCTGCTGCTGGACCAGTCCTTCATCGCCGGTCTGGGCAACATTTACGTGGATGAAGCCTTGTTCCTGGCCCGGATTCACCCCGAGACACCCGCTTCCCGGCTCACCTTTGCCCGGACCAAAGTCCTGCACCGGGCAATCCAGGATATTCTCATGGAGAGCATCCAGCATAGCGGGACAACCATCATCAATTTCCAGTACGGTGAGGGCAACACCGGCCGGTTTCGGGAGAAGCTGCGGGTATTCCGGCGGGAGGAACAGCCCTGTTCCGTCTGCGGCACACCGCTGGTGAAAATCAGGGTGGCCCAGCGTGGCACGTACCTGTGCCCGGCTTGCCAGCTCCCCTGAGATCGACCATAGGAAAATCAGGCTCCGGCAGTGATAGCCTCACTTGACTTTAGGCCTTCCCTTACCCTAACCTTTCGTGGATGTTCCGCCCGCTATACATGATTATAATTGCACTGGCGTTATCCGCCTGTGCGACTCATCCTTCCATTAGTCCGATACCCCTAAAACAGGGCGAGACCTACATGGGCTATACCCTGAGCGCTGAGAACGTGCTGCCCATGCTTTTCTTTCGCCGGGGATTGACCGACAACTGGGATCTGGGCTTGCGGCTAGGGCTGCCCATCTATGGAAGTGGCATTGATATCAGTCGTCTGCTGGTGGAGAAGAATGAACGCTCGGACGTCCTTAATCTGGCCTGTAGTCTTAATCCGAATTACAATCTGGATTTCACCTATTACCGCGTCTCTCACCGGACAAAAGTCGATGAGGAAAAAAAACGTGCGGTGCGGAGGCTCAGGTATTACGGGCTGCGCGGTATGTTTATCCCGAATGGGATCGGTGAAGGGCGCAGCGCCCGTATTGGGATTCTTATCGGCGGCGCACCGGCAGTAAAGGGGGAAGATTCTGAGAACCTACCGCGTTTCTACCGCTTCCAGTGGGAAATCGGCTACTTCCACGACTTTAGTTCCATGCCCCTGCGGGCAGTTCTCAGTCCCTTGCCCTTCGACAAGGATCATGAACTCTGGGACGAACGATTTGCCGATTATCCCCACACAACGGACAGCGGCCTTCCCAGCGAGCACCACCGGCTCACGGGCTTGTCGATACGCATCTCCTTCCCCCTTGGCAAGTCGCGGAGCAGGCCGGTGACGGAGGAGGGCGGCTCTTGAGGGTTGGCAAGTTCTATCTGATCGCCTTGGGGATTCTATTCATCTTCCTGGCGTGTCCGACAGAGCCACCGGACCTGGAGCATTCCCTCTCTCTCTATCGTGAAGGGCGCCTCAATGAAGCCCGGCGCGACATGCTAGCTTATCTGCAAGCTAAGCCCTATAATCCCGAATCGGATGAGGCTCGGCAGCATATTCTCCTGATACGCCGGATCAAGCAGTTAGAGAGCATCGCCATGGAGCAATGGCGTCGTGGCAATACCCGGGGAGCTACTAAACTGGTCGGGATCATGCGGATTCTGCACCCCGTTTACGTGGATTCGGCTGAGATTTTCCAGCTCATTGACTTCAGCCAACCTCCATTATGGGCCGACACCAGCCTGAAGCGTCCCGCTCCGGCCCGCCTGGATCTAGCTGACTCAACCACCCGGGAGCTGATTCCCTGGGCACTGGTGGTCCTTGAACGCCAGGAGTCGGCAATCGTCCACCTGGCCCGGGAGTGGGAATTAGCCAGGTACCGGCAATCTGATAACCCCGTGTCACTCTTCAGTGTGTCTATTACGGGTCCCGAAACTCAGGCTCTGATCCAGATGGTGGACTCGGCCCGGGAGCGGCTCAGGGATACCAGCAGCAGGTCCAATCCACTGGTTCAGAAGCTTGACAGTCTGTCCGAACAGTTTGATCAATTCCTGGGAGATATCAGTTCCGACACCCAACAACCGCTGCTTTCTTTCGAATTCGGTTTTCAGGATCACAAACGGAAGCTGCTTATGCAGATCCTGGCTCTTAAAGCCCGCCTGGTAGCTGCCGATACCACCGGACAAATCGGTTCCTGACAGCAAATCTTTTCTCTGAAACTTTTTCTGCCCGTCTGCATAGAATGGCATGATCGCACCCGTGAATAGTTCGGGTGCCTTTTGAATGAAAATATGCACAGTTTTAAGTCATACAAATAAGGATACGCGATGAATAAGCGACAAACCTGGATATTCTCTGTACTATTTTTTCTGCTGCTGGGCGCTGGTAATCTGGTGATAGCCGCTCCCCCGGCAGCGGCAGGCGATGATATTAACGCCCGGCAGATCAATGACCTGTTCATTTTGGCCTCCTCCAAGGCCAATCCGAGTGTGGTTACCATCGCCTCGGAGCGGGTGGTCCAGCGATCGTTTCGCCACCCCTTCTTCGATTTCTGGGGGGATGACTTCGGGCCTTTTGGACCGGCCCCCGAATCCCGAAGCAGGGTCCTGGGATCAGGCGTGATCATTAATGCCTCGCAAGGATACATAGTTACCAATCATCATGTAATTGAGGACGCAGAAGATATTGAAGTAATGCTTATCGATAGGCGAGAGCTGTCAGCGAAAGTCGTTGGTACCGATCCCAGCAGTGATATAGCGGTTATCAAAGTGGAGATCGATAATCTGCAACAAGCGCAGGTGGGCAATTCCGATGATCTGCGGATCGGGGAGTGGGTACTGGCTATTGGAAGCCCTTTCAGTCCGAACCTGGACCACACCGTAACTGCGGGGATCGTCAGCGCCAAAAGTCGTAGTGATGTGCTGTCCCTCAGTTCACGTCGGTATGAGGACTTCATACAGACCGATGCCGCCATCAATCCCGGCAATAGCGGTGGCGCCCTGGTGAACCTGAATGGCGAGCTGGTAGGTATCAATACCGCCATCGCCACTAACGGCTTCTCCCGCTCCAGTGCGGGCGTCGGTTTTGCGATCCCCATCAACTTGGTGATGCGGGTGGTTGATGACCTGATTGAATACGGGAAGGTAACCCGCGCCTACCTGGGTGTGCTCATTCAGGATGTGGATGCATCCCTCGCCAAAGCCCTGGACATGAAGAGCCCGGAGGGGGCCATAGTCAACGAAGTGCATAGCGACACGCCGGCGGAAAAAGCGGGTATCAAGGAAGGGGACGTAATCATTCGAGTGGATGATATCGCCATCCGCGACAATTCGCATTTGAGGAACGTGATTTCCTCCTCCCGGCCTGGTGATCGGCGTAAGGTAGTGGTTATCCGTGATGGAAAAGAAAAAACCATTACTGTAAAATTGGGCGAACTGCCATCGGAAGAAACCCTGGCAGCCCGGGATAATGACAGGGATGAAGATGAAACCGTACAGAGCCGTACGGGCTTTGCTGTGGCCGAGCTGGACAGCCGGGAAGCGCAGCAATTTGATGTGCGTGCCGAAGAGGGTGTTCTGGTAACCAGAATTAATCCCCGCAGCAAGGCGGCCAGGGGTGGTGTCCAGCCGGGGGATGTAGTGGTGAAAATCGATGATGTAAAGATCAGTGATCTGAGCGACTATCGCCGGGCCTTGAAAGATTATAAAGAGGGGGATACTGTCCTCTTGCGCATTGTCCGGGGGGAAGTATTTCTGTATGTCGGGCTGGAGCTGAGCTAGGCTTCGATCTAATCAAATAGACTCCCTTGCACTTGCCCTCGAGGGATGAGCTGTCTCAGTGAATTCCTCCCTCGGAAGTATGCCGTGATTGCGGCCCCTGAGATTCTCGCCCGTTCGATCCTGCCTCTCTGCCACTAATTTGCACGTGCCCAGCAGATATGCCTCCCCGGTTCACTCCGGGAGGTATGCTGCTATAAAACGGGCCGGGCTTCAGCAATCCTACTAACTTATGCCCGTAAATAAATTCTAATCTCACCGGGAGAAGACGCCATGCAGAACTTTCGATCCATCACGGGCATTATATCTATCCTGTTTTCAGGCGCAGTTATCTGTGCTGCCGGTAACGGACCGTCCAAATTGAGGCCTGTGGCCACCTACTCCATCGTGGCCCGTGATCCCGCCACCGGGCAGCTGGGTGTGGCAGTGCAGTCCCACTGGTTCTCGGTGGGTTCGCTTGTGACCTGGGCCCGGGCCGGCGTGGGCGTCGTGGCTACCCAATCGTTTGTGCTGGTAGACTATGGCCCCGACGGCCTGGCGCTCATGGAAGCGGGTGTGGCGGCACCGGAAGCTCTGGGCCGACTGGTCGAGGGGGATGAAGGCCGGGAAGTGCGGCAGGTGGCTATGCTAGATGCCGCCGGCAACGTGGCGGCCTACACCGGGGAGCGGTGCATTAAAGCGGCTGGGCACCATGTAGGCGATGGCTTCTCCGTACAGGCCAACCTCATGCTGAGCGATAAGGTCTGGCCTCGAATGAAGACCGCGTTTGAGAACACCACCGGGGACCTGGCTGAACGGATGATGGCTGCCCTGGAGGCGGCCGAATCGGTCGGTGGGGACATCCGCGGACGCCAGTCGGCGGCCATGCTCATCGTCTCCGGCGAAAAGCAGGAGCAGCGCTGGAAAGGTGTACTCATGGAGCTACGGGTGGAGGATCACCCCGATCCATTGAGTGAGCTGCGTCGTCTGGTCAATGTTCACCGCGCCTATGAGTACATGAACGCCGGTGACCTGGCTGTGGAGCATGGCGATAATGAAGGTGCACTGAGACAGTACGGCGCTGCGGAGGAGCTGTTTCCCGACAACCTGGAGATGAAGTTCTGGCATGCCGTGGCTTTGGCTAATATGGACCGTCTGGAGGAATCCTACCCTCTTTTCCGGACTATTTTCAGGCGGGATAATAACTGGAGGATACTACTGCCGCGGTTGGTGCTCAGCGGGCTGATCGAAGAAAAGGCGGTTGACACCATCCTGCTGAAAGTAGAGTAAAAATCCAGCCCGGTCTGCGGGATGGGACTCAAAAGCTCTATCCCGGAGGTTTATATCTACCGCTGCGAGAGGCTCTGCGTTAAAAGTCTCATTCAGTCGTACTCATATCTTTGAGTAGCTCCAGGGGTTTAGGGTAGGAGTCTGACAGTGTTTTCAGGAAGTTTCCAAGAGCGTCTACATTGCGGCTTTCTACATGGTATTCCAGATTACGCAAGGCTCCGTTTGCGTACCGGGTATGGAGGAAGAAATACTTCACCGCCGCGAGTAAATAAGCCCCTCCATAGAGGTCCCATATAATCGAGCAACGGATAGCATTAACCAGCACAAATGCATTCAGACCGTTGCGGAGATCGCCGGTGTAAAGCTCTCCCAGGCCAGGAAGGAGTCTTGACATACCCGTAGCCAAGGCTACTGACTTCTGTGGCACATCCCCGATCCGTTCGATATCCTGGGCCAGGTTCTGAGCATACTCCAGCTTACATGCATTCAAGTGCTCCGATCCTTCAGCCCAGTGTCCCTGATAGATATAAGACCAGGCTTGGATGTAGATCAGCTGCTGGGCTTGCTCGGAGGTAACCGCAGGCTGAAGGAGAGCAAGGGTCCGGCGCATTTGCTCGTAGTCGTAAGCCTCCCAATTGATCCGGGTTAGGAATATCAGGTTATCACGGTCATAAGGAGAAGTTTCATCGTTGGATACAGCCTGGATCAGCACGGCAGCGGCCTGGCTGATCTGTCCCCCGGCGTGGTAGGCCTGTGCCAGTCGGTATAATAGCTGGTCCTCGCTGTCATACTGTCCGAAATACCACTGGCGCTGATACTCGGTGGCCGCCTCAAAGTAAGCTCCCTGTCGATATAAATAGTCCCCCAGGTTGGCACTGTTAAGGGAACCTGCTAGCAGGAGCCACCCGGTGATAACTACTGAGCGAGCCACTGCTCCAGGTATGGATGCGCCAGAACCGGGTCCAGCCGGCCCAGCCTGGCCCGCCATAGGGCCTGTCGCTCCTGGAAGTCGATCCTGGCTCCGACATAACTGCCGTAGATATCCCCCAGATAAAAGGATACTGCCAGTGCAGCGGAGCCCAGACCGGAGACTACCCTTTCATGGGCGAAAGCATTATAGGCCACATAGCCGCTGAAGACCGTAGCTGCCAAAGCGTACAGCCCATCAAGGCCCCTCCCGTTATAGGCTTTTCCCAGGCCGGGCATCACCGCGGACAGTGACGCCGCTACCCAAGGCCGCTTGGGCCGTATCTCTTGGCGCTCCTTTTCCAGTGTTAGGAAGAGCATCCGAAGGCTGTCGTTTTTAATAATATCAAAATAGCCACTGTCTAAAAAAGTGGGATCAAGAGCCACCCGGGCCGCATAATGGTGATAGAAGGTTCCCTCTTCCAGGCTGCCGCTGGCCGCAATCCGCTCCCAATTCTCCCCTCTGGCCAGGTTATGCAGTAATGCCAGCCGGGCGCTGGCAGCCAGCTGGCCGCTGGCTTCAGTCGCCAGTGTTTCAAAGGTCTGAGCAGCAAAATCATGACGCCCGCGGAGCTCGTGACACAATCCTACCTTGAATAGGGTGGAGTCGTCATTTCCTTCATTCAGGTAAAGATACCGCTCGTACTCCATGGCTGCCCGCAGGTAGTCTCCCCTGATAAAGAGGTAATCACCGAAGGCTTTCAGACGGGAAGGGGTGAAGAGGTTCGCTTCGGGCTGGGCGTTAAGACCAACGAGGGCAGAGAGTAGTAATAAAAGGGGGCGCACGAAGGATGATAGGGCTAACGGTCCCTCTCCCTGGCAACTGTGACCACAGCGGTTTCAGGCCCGTATGTCGACACCGGATCAACGAATTTTTCGCCGTCGAAGGGATAGTAGAAATAGGCAAAGGGATTACACCGCAGGAGTCGGTCAGCCGTCAGCAGGTAGCCTTTCACGCTCCCATACTCACGGAGAGCACCAAGGGCAAATCGTGAGCAGGAAGGATGGAACACGCAAGATGGCAGGTCCTGGGTGGAAATGGCCTTCTGATAGACGCGGATCCACGTCGTCAGAGCATCTTTCAGGAGATTTGATTGTATTCCCACTGAGGGTCCGTCTGACGGGACTCCCCACTCAGGTGGTGTCTCCCAATACCGGTTCGCGGGCGGTGGCAGCTGAGCGAGAAGGCTCTCCAGGAGCAGCAGGTTAAAGACCGCCACCCTCAAGGCAAGTTTACTTGCGCAGCCCTTCCGCAATCTCGATCTCCGTCATGGTCCTGCCCTGGTAGGCATCCATCGAAATTGAAAAGCAGGGATATATGTTAACGCAAGGCACTAGCAACAGCCACTCATCACTGCGAATTCTCCGTTCGTGGAGCTCGGCCCCGATACGAGGGCCTAGAAAATAACTAGCCAGACAGCCGTCAAGTCCGTTAGCCTTGTAACCAGTTTTATAGGCCATGTAGGACTGCGTCCAAAAAGTGACATCCAAGTTTGCGAAGTTACTAGCCCCGGCTATCAGTTTTCCAGCCAGCCCAATCCATTCGCTGGTTTGAATCTCTTTGCCTTCGTTCATCTCCAGCCCAACGCGGGGACCGATATAGGCGCTGGCCAGACAAGGCCCGAGTCCGCCTTTACCGCGAGCATAGACTCCCGGGGCCAGTTGAGCACCTGGGGGGGGCCCAGTATCCGGGGTGGGAGTCGGTACGCGTTCTTCGATAGCCGACGGCGGTGCTTTTTCATCGCTCGCCAGTCTTATTGCCAGTGCCTGCATACCAATTGTGAGCATATCATTGATCTTACCCTCAAGATCGTAATCGGCGACCATGATGACCTGGCTCGTTTCCACGTCAACAATCCGGGCCGAGGCGGTATACATATCTCCTACTTTGCTGATACTACCACCCACCATCATCTGGGCCCCTAAAAGCTGGCCTACTTCCACCAGACATTCATCACTGGTGCAGCCGACCAATTGAAAGTCCTGCTCAGTAAGGATCGTCTCCATCATTCCCCGCTCAACCACCTGAAATTTCTCAAGGCGGAAGAGCTCATTTCGAAGCCGGTCCGACAGCGCGGCGACTTCCGTCTGGCTGATACCTCTTCCTTCGAAATCCAGCACGGCGATAGTGGTCTTCTGAGCCAAAAGGGAGGTTCCCGGTGCGAGTAGGGCAATTAATAATACTGCCCGGCTCGCCGATGAGCGTAGTTGACGCAGTAGCTCTTGCATGATTATCGTTCCTCCCCGGTTATTTAGAATAGGATAATATAAACCTGTGTAGCTTGAAAAAAAACCAGTGAATATCAGTTTTGTGAAATATGACCAGGATATCTGATAAAGCAGTCATTCACCGGGTGGCCCGCGTTCCGGCCAGGATTGTTCACTCGATCGACCGCTTAATGAACGTCTGGATTCCCTCCCATATATGCTCGGGATCGATATGAGACTCGGCTATTATTTCCTCAACCGAGCCACCGGTCCGCCAGCAGTTGTCCCAGTCCGGTGTCAATGCAAATTCGCGCAGGCGCCGATTCCCGACCCAGTTCTGCATAAGCCGATAGGCCTGATTGGAGACGATCATGCTGTTGTCCCAGTCCCACGGTGAGAGGACCTGTTCCCGGTAGGATTTCGACTGTAGCTGAAAAAGCCCATAGCTGATAGCGGCCACTATTTTCAAGTTTAGCCCCCGGTCCCGGATGTGGGGTATGATGGTAACTAAACTATTAGTGGCGCTGGTACCTCGAACGATGAGCGTCCCTTCCCTGGGTTTCCCGGGATCATAGTCCTTCATGATGTAGGCTCCCTTCGCCGCTTCCAGGTGGGATGGAATGCCCAGGGCTTCCCTGTCAGGTATTATAATTGGGGGGCGGGTGAGGTGTAGGGCAATGAGCGGTACATCAGTGGCTAGCGCGGTTCCTAAGGCTGGAGCTACTTCATTGTGCTCCCAGGGGTGCAGGTTAATGATCTGGCCATCGGGGAACAGCTGGGTAACGCCGGGCGCAAAGATTCCGAAGTGGGTGCGGCTGTCATCGGCGGTTTCCGGGCCCGAATGTCCGGCGACCCACAGGATGCGACCTACTTTGAACTCTGAGTCCTGGGCTACCTGGCTGAACAGCCGGAGGGGTCCATACTTAAGGTATGAAAAGGAACCGTACGTACTACAGGCACCGAGGAAACCCTGATAGTCTTCATCTGGAGTTTCGGAAAAGTTAACCGTGGTCATACCCGCCAGCAGACCCGCATTGGTAAACTCGGTAATGGCCTGCGGCAGCAGCGCACCGTGTGTATAGTCCTCCCGGTTGTACCAGCCGAAGCCTTCGAAGTTCTCCCAGTTCTTGGCGAAACCGGAAATGTTGGTGGAATCGGCCAGGTCCGCGGAGGCGGCGATAAAGATGGGAACTCCGCAGCGGTCATGACTGAGCTTATTTATCCAGGCCCCGAATTTAGCCAGTGCCGCCCGGTTCGGCGCTTTCTGCCCGGGTCCTACAAAGAGTTCCTCTGGGTACTGCGCAACTTTCTTAAGTACCTGCTTGGGCAGCTTGAAGTTTGCTCCTGGAAGGTACCCTTCCAGCTCTTCGGGGACCGAATCTCCCAGCTCCACCAGTCTTTCGGCCAGGAAGTCCGCCAACTCCTGATTGTTCCGCATTACCGACATGACCCGTGAGAGATGGCTGGCCGACTCCTCGCGGAACTGTCGGTCATCAGCGGGGCGCGGCTCGCCGAAGTTTTCGAAAGTCACACCATACTTATTTGCGAACTCCTTGCGCCCGGTCCAGAAAAGCTCACAATTGGCCTCATGCGGTACACCATGAGACTTGCTATCGTATACCCCATAGCCTCGACCCTTGCGGTTTCTAGTCCAAAGTACTTTTGGCTTATCCTCGCCATCAGGGCTGTTAAGCAGGACAAAGGCCTTTGCGACCTCTTCCCATTTTTCGCCTTCATGGGTTCCCACCACGTGAAAGCCGTAGGGTTTGAACCAGTCTGGTGGTGCGCCGTTGATAACCGAAGAAAAGGGGCGGTCATCTATGCCGAAATCATTCCAGTCCAGGACATAGATCAGGTTGGACAAACCGAGGCCATAGGCAGTGTTCTTGGTTTCATGGCTGGAGCCGGCTGAGAGTCCGCCTTCGCCTTCATATGCCCATACCCTTACCTCGGGAATCCCGGCCAGCTTATAGGCCAGGGCCATCCCGGCCGCTGGCGGCGAACCGTGGCCGCTGGGGCCGGTATTGAACTTCAGGAATAGGGTTTTTCCGCTCATTTCGGCATGGCCGGGCAACCCCCCCTGACGACGCAAGTTGAGCAGGTCTTCCCATACCAGCGCCCGACGCTCGAAGCCCTTCACCAGATACCTGGGATTATTAGTCTGCTCGTACTTGATGCGGAGCGCTTCGTTGTAAACGGCGAGCATGGCATAAATCAGGGGAACGGTGTGTCCCCCCACCAGGACGAAGCGGTCGGCAAAGCGCTTGCCGGGATCGCGAATATCCCAGCGCATGGCGCCTGATAGAGTGTTGACTACAAGCATGTGAACCTTGGAGCGGGAGCCGCCGGGGTGGCCGCTCTGGCGGTGGTTGAGCATGATATCAATGCACTGATCTATCAGGTCTTTGATAATCTCGTAGGATGAGAATTCCTGTTTCAGCTGGGTCAGGGGATAGGATGTAGGCCGCCTCATAGCAGGTTAACTCCTTCTCAGGCAGGTGATTGCCGGTTGATTATCAAGCCACTTCAGTTTGAACACGATCCTTATCCCGGACAGGTAGTGATATCTGCTGACGGTCGCGCTTTCCGGGGAGAATTTCGCGGAGGGTCTGTCCGGTATATGAGCCGGTGTGTTGTGCCACTTCTTCCGGTGTTCCTTCAGCCACTACATAGCCGCCATCGTCCCCGCCCTCTGGACCCAGGTCTAA
Organism: Fidelibacterota bacterium; assembly: GCA_020354025.1. Lineage (GTDB taxonomy): Bacteria > Fidelibacterota > Marinisomatia > SCGC-AAA003-L08 > TS1B11. Next base: position 2,532,844 of record CP070638.1, read on the forward strand.
TATCCAGTCGGCGGTCTTGATCACGTCCATGTTATGTTCGATAATCACCACGGTGTTGCCCTTGTCTACCAGCCGGTTAAGGACCTTCAGGAGCATCTCCACATCCGCGAAGTGTAATCCGGTAGTGGGTTCATCCAGGATATAGATGGTCCGGCCGGTTCCGGTACGTGATAGCTCGGAGGAAAGCTTTACCCGCTGGGCTTCCCCGCCGGAAAGCGTCGTAGCCTGCTGCCCGAGCCGGAGGTAACCCAAACCCACATCGCAAAGTGTTTGAAGCTTACGCTCAATAGTGGGGATATTCCTGAAAAAGTCCAGGGCTTCCCCGCAGGACATGTCCAGAACCTGGGCGATGTTGCGGCCTTTATAAGTAACCTCCAGGGTCTCACGGTTGTACCGTTTTCCCTTGCATTCCTCGCAGCGTACGTAAACATCAGGGAGGAAGTGCATCTCGATCTTGATGATACCATCCCCCTGGCAGGCTTCGCAGCGTCCCCCTTTCACGTTGAAGGAGAACCGCCCGGGTTTGTAGCCCCTGATCTTCGACTCCTGTAGCTGGCTGAATAGGTCCCGGATATGGGTAAAGACGCCGGTGTAAGTGGCCGGATTGGAGCGCGGGGTCCGGCCTATGGGCGACTGATCGATGTCAATAACCTTGTCAAGGTAGAGCAGGCCGTGGATCGAGCCGTATTTGAGAGGTTTCTTCTTGCTGGAGTGGAATTCCCGGCTGAGAATGGGATAGAGGGTCTCATTTATAAGGGTAGACTTACCTGAGCCGCTGACTCCCGTGACGCAGATAAAACGGCCAACGGGAAGATTGATTGTGATCTCCTTGAGATTGTTACCGCAAGCCCCCTCCAGACTGAAGAAGTGGTCCGGCTTGGCGCGACGCTTCTTGGGTACGGGGATTTCCCGGCGGCCTGCCAGATATTGACCCGTCATGGAGGCGGGGTCGGCTTTGATCTTGCCCGGTGGACCGATAGCCACCACCCAGCCACCCTCTTCCCCGGCTCCGGGGCCCAGGTCCAACACCCAATCGGCTGACTCGATGGTCTCCCGGTCATGCTCGACAACCAGCACCGTGTTGCCCAGGTCCCGCAGCCGGTACAGGGTCTGGATAAGCCGCCGGTTGTCGCGCATATGCAGGCCGATGGACGGCTCATCCAGGATATAGAGCACACCCACCAGCTGGCTGCCCACCTGGGTGGCCAGGCGGATGCGCTGGGCTTCGCCACCGCTTAGCGTGGCGGAGGAACGGGAAAGGGTTAGGTAGTCCAGACCCACGTTGATCAAAAAACCAAGGCGGTCCTTGATCTCCTTCAGGACCTGGGAGGCTATCTCCTGCTGGGTGGGAGTAAGTACTAGCTGGTTGACAAATCCCTGAAGCCCCTTCACGGACATCTCAGTCACGTCCCAGATGCTCTTGCCGTTGATCGTCACGGCGAGAGACTCGTCCCGTAAACGTGCGCCGTGGCAGCCATTACAGGAGTGAATGGACATGAACTGTTCGATCCACTGGCGGATTCCCGGCGAGCGGGTCTGGCTATACCGGCGCTGGAGGTTGTTGATCACCCCTTCAAACCCGCCGGTGTACTCACCCCGCCACCTCTTGGAGGTGTATTGCATCGTAATCCTGGCTTCGGGATCGGTACCGTTCAGAATCACCTGTCTGACCCCCTCCGGCAGATGCTTCCAGGGTGTGGTAAACTTGAATCCGTAATGCTGGGCCAGGCTTTTGAGTATGGAGCTGTACCACCCGCCACGGGGCTGTTCCCCTATAGGTCCTACCGCTCCCTGGATCAGGCTCTTGTTCCTGTCGGGGACCACCAGGTCCGGATCGATCTCCATCTGAGTTCCCAGGCCGTCACAGTCGGGACAGGCGCCGAACGGTGAGTTGAATGAGAACATGCGGGGCTCGGGGACTTCATAGCTGATCTCGCAGTCCGGGCAGGAGAGGCTCTCGCTGAACAGGTGGTCCTTGCCTTTGCCCCGGCCCGATTCCGGCAACTCGTTGACCACGACCACCCCTGATCCGATCTTGACCGCCAGCTCCACCGACTCGGTGAGACGTTCCTTTGCTGTCGGTTTGACCTCCAGGCGGTCTACGATCACCTCGATGTCGTGCTTCTTGTTTTTATGGAGGATTATTTTCTCTGAGAGCAGCCGCACCCGCCCGTCTACCCGGACCCGGACGAAGCCTTCCCGGCGGATGCTGCGGAACACTTCCTTGTACTGCCCCTTGCGGCTCCGCACCACCGGTGCCAGCAGCTGTATGCGGGCGCCTTCGGGAAAGGCCAGGATGTGGTCAACCATCTGCTGGACCGTCTGGCGGCCGACCGGCCGGCCGCAGCCGGTGCAGTGAGGCGTGCCGATGCGGGCGAACAGCAGGCGCAGGTGGTCGTAGATCTCGGTAATGGTGCCTACGGTGGAGCGGGGGTTGCGGCTGGCCGACCGCTGCTCGATGGAGACCGCCGGCGACAGTCCCTCGATAACGTCCACGTCGGGCTTCTCCAGCTGGCCCAGGAACTGCCGGGCGTAGGCCGATAGCGACTCCACGTAGCGGCGGTGTCCCTCCGCGTAGATGGTGTCGAAGGCCAGCGAGCTCTTACCCGAGCCCGATAGTCCGGTGATAACCACCAGCTGGTTCCGCGGGATCTCTACGTCGATGTCCTTGAGGTTGTGCTCCCGCGCTCCCCGGACGAATATCTTCTCTGCGTGATAGGCCGGCATAAGCCTCATAAGATAGCATGAGAGAGCGCCGGGGTAAAGGAAAATTGGGGGGATAATGTTAGAATGATGGATGTTACTTGAGGCTAGGGACCTGCGCCCGGGGGCTGGTCAGTAAAAACCGCAGTTCGCGCCGATGTAGCGGGCATTTATCAGCGTGAGGAATAGGTGAAGGGGGGAGCTGCTCTATCAACTGGGGACGGGCGTGAGGTTTTCCCTCCCGTAGAAAACCGTTGCCAGTTTGTAATCCGGTGGCTTACATTGATCAGAATGCCTTGTCCCTATTTTATAGTTGGATTTTGCATATGATTCTTGACACAGCTCAGACTTGCACTTCAGCCAGAAAGGGGAGTCACCAATGATCTCACCAACGTCCAGTAGATACGTCATCATGTTCCTCTCTCTCACGTGCCTTGCCTCGGTCGCGCTGGCCGGCGGTCAGGGGGCGGCCAGGGAAGACTCAACCGCAACCCCTGCGCTTAAAGCCTACCCCTGGACCTTGCAGACGCATGTCACGTCCCTGAGTGGCCCACTGAATCTCATGCTCAAACGCTGGTTTTCGCGTGAGGTGTCTTTAAGGCTGGATATAAACATTAACGGTAACATTGACGGTTCAGTTTCCGCATTAACTCTCGGCGACCAGCCGGATGTCACGGGTGAAGAGGACAACACATCAGGGAGCTATGGGATAAGCGGTGATGTTCATTACATCCGGCACCTGACGCCTGATTCTGATTTTAAGTGGTATATTGGTGCCGGGCCGCATGTTGCATATAATGTGAGTGAGCAGCGAAGAGTAAGTAAAAGTGAAGATGTAAACACTTTCAACGATACCTTCGAAAATAAACGCGACATATCAAACGAAGCCACATTCTGGGCAGCAGGTATTCTTGTCTTTGTTGGAGCGGAATGGTCTATTTCTGATCGGATCAGTCTAGCAATCGAAAATGGAATATCAGGACAATACAAGTGGCGTCGTGCTAACAGGATCATACGACACATTAGAACAAACCTAGATACGGGTGACATAATTAACGATGACAGCTACGAAGAGGTGTCGAGGTCAGGAACCTGGAGCGCCAGCTTCGCTTCGGTGAAATGGATACTGGCTATCCACTTCTAGCCCGCCGTTGACGGCGCCTCCAGCCCGTACTCCCCCAGGAATCCCACCAGCCCGGTGATCACCACCAGCTGGTTCCGCGGGATCTCAACGTCGATGTCCTTGAGGTTGTGCTCCCGCGCTCCCCGAACGAATATCTTCTCTGCCTGGTAGGCCGGCATAAGCCTCATGAGATAGCATAAGAGAGCGCCGGGGTAAAGAGAAATTGGGGGGATATGTGGGAAATGACGGATGTTACTTGAGACTAGGGGCTGGTGACTTGTCCGTCGCCCGTGCGCCCAATGCGCACGTTATACAGGTAGCTCTGCTCGCACCTCCGCCCCGCTCACTTGATACCGGTCTCCTGGTCCGGCCCTCAATGCCCTGAGGCAGGCTTAATCCTCAATCAACGTTAAAGCCTCGCTACATATAATTCTCGGGATCGTCTCTTCGGCCAAGCGAATTGATCGCCTCTCAGCATATTCCTTGAGATTATGTTGGTAATAAATATCTATGAGGTTTTTCAGTAGAACCTCTCCAGTTACTCCATTTCTGCGTAACAGGTTGAGCTCCTTGATGACGGCTCTACTTAGTGTCCCGCGGAAGGATTTATCGAGCAATGATATCTCGGCCTTGTTTTCTTCATCCTTTTGTTGCTCGTACTGCAGCCGCAACTCCCGAAGAACATACCGCTGACCGTGAGTTAAGGATAATCGATGTTTTCTCTCAGCCTGGATTTGCTTGAGTTCTTTCTCAAACTGTTGCCTGGTTCGGGTGACCGTGCGATTATGTTGCTTTGGCAGTGGTAATGCGGTGACGTCAGGGGAAGCCTTGATAGTGCTCAATATGCGTGGGATGTCACGTGATACGATCTCCCCACTCTCATCCAATTGGAATAGCTGCATATAGCGACCTGCCAGGCAGAAAACGTAGTATCCAGGTTGATCTGCAGCCTTTGAAGTCCGAATCCCGTCACGAAGATTCGCTATTCTTTTATACTCATCTGGATCCTCAGCACGTAACTGCCGCATGATCTGCTCGGCTTCATTGATGTCAAAAATCTCCTCTTCCTCATCCTCCAGGTGAGCCAGGTAGTCACCCTTCTTTTCATAGATGGCATACATTGCTTCCTCGTTCAGCCGCTCGCTTGGATCTAGGATAGCTGCGTCCTCGCCAATGGTATCGTGAATCTCCTGGATGCGGTTCCGTAGTCTATCCTTGAGTCCTAATTGCCGATCTATCCCGGTTTCAGGCAGGAAGTTGAAGCCATAGACTTTATCATGTCGGCTGCCGATGCGGTCGATGCGACCGAACCGTTGAATGAGTCGAACGGGATTCCAATGAAGATCGTAGTTAATCACTTTATCACAATCCTGGAGATTGAGGCCCTCTGCAAGTACATCGGTAGTGACCAACGTATGTAACTCAGATTCTCCCTTGCTGAACTTATATTCAGGATTGGCGTTGGGTGCAAAACGCCCCACGACCCGTTCCTTGCTCTTATCACCGCTGAAGATCACGTCGATTTCATCAGTAGGAAAGTAGGGCGTCAGATTCTCGAACAGATAACGCGCCGTATCCGCAAACTGGGTGAAGATCAGGCGCTTACCGGGTTTAACGGTGGAGCTCTTCAGGAGACCCTTGAGTACATGCAGCTTCGTATCCTTTGCCGGTATAATCGGTTCAACCATGTTCAGGAGTTTATCCAGCATCCCCACATCGTGTTCGATATGACTTTTAAGCATGTCGACGTTGAAATCCACTGCATTGTACGTCTTGGATACTTCCCTTATTGCATCTAGAAAGGCCGATTCCTCGTCGTAGTCCGATTCATAGAGAATAGCCTGCGCGTCCTCTCCAGCTGGAACGATTCCGTTTTCAAGAGCGGTCAAGAATAACTGGTGAATATTGAGAAGTCGGCGTATGGATTCCTTGAAAGCGTGTACGCTGGACTCAAAGCGCTTGAATAGAAGGACCCTCATGATCCCGCGTAGGTTAGCTCCCGCCCGATGCAGACTTGCATAGGGTTCTCTTCGCTTCTTCTCATCTTTCACATAATGCCATAGACCATATCGAGCATACGTCAGTTCATCTGGCAGCGGCTCTTTGGGTAGACGCTTACGAGGTCGACCCAGACAACCGCGTATCTGTTGGTATAATCCCTGGTAGGTATCTTCAATACTATACTCAACCGTTTCGAGTTCGCGCTTGGGGAAGAATTGCGGTTTCCCTGCCACCATAACGTAGGCTCGACGCTTCCCTTCCCGGTATTCCTGGAAGGCGGACGGATCTACGGGCTGGTGGGTCTCAGAATCAAAACCATACCATCGTAGGATATGATTGCGCGTTCGCCGAATGAGAATATTGGAAAGCAGGTCTGGAAGTCTCCGGTCACCGGCATCAATAAGTTTGAAATAGTCTCTAAGAATTGGGGGATCGATGGGGAGGTCGGTCCGTTCATCCTGGTGGAATAGTTTAGTCTGATGATAAATGTCCCAGACACTCTTGTTGCGGGGAGTTGCCGTGAGGAAGCAGCAGAATCTGTTCGCTCGGGCCCCTAGATAACTCTGTAGGGTTCTATACCGCTGCGTATCCGAGTGACGGAAGTTGTGGCTCTCATCAACGAGGATTAATTCTCGATCACGGAAACGTACATCCTCAAGCAGAAGATTCAGTGTGCTATCCTGATTTTCCCTGAGATAGCCCATTGACAGTACGCGGGCATTCAGTTGATACACTTCGTTATAGCGTTCCCACATGTCCACCAGGGTTGCCGGACAAATAATGAGCGGTCGCTTATGGTAAGCCCGCTCGAAGTGCTTGATAATGGCCGACCCAATGTAGCTCTTTCCTAGCCCAACTACATCGGCGACAAATACTCCTCCATAGTCCTTGACAATCTGGATGGATTGACGCACTGCAACCTTCTGGAAATCTGCTAATTGACTGGTGATCTCATCGTCCCAGAGAATCTCCTTATCATCATCCTCTTCAATACGATCACGGACCAGCGTATACAAGGTCTTCATATAAATATCATAGGGACTCACTTCCACCGCCGCCCAGGACTGGCGCATCTCATGTATAAGGGCTTCGTCGAAATCCTCTGCTTCTACCCACAGCTCCTCGAACCACCGCACCAATTCGGTATGGTTATCGTTGCCCTGGACGATCACGTTCAGTTCGGTGTTGTGGGTGATTCCTGATAAAGTCAGGTTGGAGGAGCCGACAATGGCAATACCGTTCTCGTGGCGTTCTACAGGTTTACCTTGATCATCATAGATTTCGCCATAATCGAAGATGTAGGCCTTAGCATGAAGGCGGCCCTTGGTATAGACCCTTACTTTAAGCCGCTCCTCTTCAATGAGTTTGATGAGTCCGTGTACTAGATCCTCACCCTGGTCAGTCTGGTCCATGAGCTCCATAGCCTTACGGACGTTCTCGGCCGTCTCTTTAACCATTTGCCTGGAGTCTGTACGCCGGGGGTAAACCTGACCTTCCAGCGAATCCTTTACCTCCTCTAACCGCTGGTATCCTTCAGCAAGCTGTTCTACGGTTTCACGATTAGTGGTATTCCCGATCAGCAACCGCAGCTCCTTGATACTGTCAAGCCGCTTTGCGAATGGTACCAGGCCGGAAATGAAGAAATAGCCTACCGCAAACCTGCCCGCTTCAGAAGAATCTAGGATTCGGTTGATATGGTCAACTAGCTTCTCATTGCGATTATCGATTATGTTATGTGTAGACATTCGCAGCGCTATTATTAGAAAGAATATTTACCAATACAGAACCTGTAACTACCCATGAATTTTCTTATATACTCTGCGCTTTCTCCAAACGATTGTTTACCAAGCCAAGAGCAGCTTCGTAGACTGCCTCTCTCTCAGCTTGGTCAAGTTGAAGGATATCAAATATTACCTGATCAATATTTCTCCAACATTCGTCGGGGATAGTCGTCACCTTACGTGCTGGCATAGAGTGAATATCTCTGAATACAGATTCAATAGAAGCATTATCGATGTCACTACTTGGTTCGATTATCGGTACCTGTGCATAGTCGGATACCATAAGGCTTCTGGCGCCTTCACCAAGGGCAGCACGATTATAGATTTCATACATCATTGCAGCGATGATGGAATTGAGATATACTAATTGTACCGAGGCAAGATCAGCATAGTACAATCTGCAATCTACAAGGTAATTATCTGGATTATAAAATACTGCTGCCGTGTCGTTTGCTTCCTTTACAAAGATACTATTCCCCGAACCTCGTGGCAGTACCCACCAGAGTGAGCGACCGCTGCAGCTTGGGTTATCGTTGAATCCTTGTTTCTCCCCCCATCTGATATATTCAAACGCGGCTGTCCCCTTAAGCTTCTTTTTATCTTTGTTACACCAGAATACCTTATATTTTAAATCCTTAGGATTAATCAAGATTTGTTTACATTCAGTTGGACTTTTGATAACTGGTTTAAGAAATTCTTTCTCAATCTCCCATCGCTGTATTTGGGCCCCACGGAGATAAAAGAAGTCATTAGCCCCAGTTTTAATTCCATAGTAAACGGACGATACATTGCAAAGTCGTCCCAGCTTATCTTTTTTACTAATTATTCGCCAATAAATATCTGGTGCTCTTAAGTACTTCCCACCCCATTTGTCACCAATATACCTGGCAACCTTTATCAGGGGACTAGAAGCGGTTCTTTCACTCTTCTTGTCTGGCGATAGAGTATCTTTATCGGTACTCATTTTAACATCAAGTCCGCCTTTGAACAGTTCTTCCTGATTTATTGGAAGGACTCGGTACCCTGGTTTAGTCGATCGATGAGCTGCATCATCTATTTCTTCAAATATGACCGGGTGTAGGATTTCTTCAAACGATGTCTTGAACATGATGAAGCGGGCAGTGTGATCATGGGCGAAAGCCTTGGTGTCATCGGGTGCGGAGAATAGTACAATAATGGTGTTGATACCGGCATCAGAGAAGGAACGTTTCATTTGGTTATCAATGATATATTTGATTTGAGAATGTTTGGCTAGGAACTCCTGGAGGTCTTTCCCATAGCCCACATCCAGCCAGGAGTTGGACGTGATGAAGCAGAATGATCCATTTCTATTCAATAGGCTCATGCCGTGCAGATAGAAATACACATAATAATCGCTCTTACCGTCTAACTTACGACTCTTGAAGAACCGGGGATAAATCTGCGCAACCGATTCCTGCAGTTTTGCCTTGTATTCTTTCTTTAGTTGTCGCCACGCGGCTTCACTGTGATCTTCTTCCTTTTCGTCAGGTGGAGCGATCTTTTCTTGCCTGACGTATGGCGGGTTGCCCAGGACGATATCAAATCCGTCCTTCTCACCCTCGAATATCTCCACGAAGGCAACATCCCACACAAAGAAGGGGGTGCTATCATCGGTAAGTGCACCCAGCGCCTGCCGGACCTTGGTTGCTTCGTTCTTTTTACGCTCTCGATCCCGCTCCCATTCTCTGATCATCAAATCCATCTGTTCAGCCTTCCCGGCCTCCATGCCAGCCAAGGCCAGCTGCTCGGGGGGCGTTTCAATCTGTTTGGTCAGCCGCACGATGTCCTGCTGTAATGAGTGAATTTTAAAAGACAGGATATCTCTGAAGAGCTGGACTTCCTCTTTCCTTAAAATCACTTCGGATAAGCTCCTATCCTCTGCATTGTAGAAATGGAGCTTCCTACCTTTGAGTTTCGTTAGTCGACCTTTCAGCTCAGGAGAGATATCAAGGTGCGCTTTATGGAGAGCGAAACTGATTCCACCTATTTCCTGAACGAGGCTGTCACCCTGGCGAATCTTGAAAGAAAGATTGGGCAGCAAGGGACGGAACTTTAGTTCGGCTAGCTTCAGTTCTGTCTCCACAACCAGCTGTAGCCATAACCTGAGTTCGGCGACGTGGACGGCCCAGGGCATTACGTCAACCCCGTAGAGGCTTTGTCCAATTATCCGTTTTCTCCTTTCGTAAGCCGTTTCATCAATACCCAACTGGTTATTCGCCCTCGCCTGAAGATCATCTAGAGCCGTTAGCATGCCTACCAGGAATGAGCCCGAGCCACATGCAGGATCGCATATTGTAGCCTCACGTAGTAGGTCATTCAGTTGTGACCACAAGTTCTCCTTTGTCAAACTCCTATCGGCAGTTTCCTTCTCATCGGGATCATACGCGAAAACTGCTTCATAAAGAACAGACTTATGTTTATCGCCTAGCCGGTTAGCTAGCCAGTCCACCAGGCTTAAGCGGCACATCAGATCGATCTCGATACGAGGGGTATAAAAGATGCCCGCTGTCCCTCGCCGGTCTTCTTCTTCAATACCTTCGAAAGTGATATTGACCAGACTCTCATAGACCTTTCCGATCATCTCTGGATCCACAGCGACTTCCTGGTCAAAAGGAGTATCCTCTGTAATCGTGAAGTTGTAATGCTCCAGGAACCCGGTGCTCTGGCCGTTGAAGCGGTCGAAGAGCATTTTAAACATGGTGTCATTGATCCTAAAGGACTGTTTATCATCCAGATCATTTGGGGTAAAGAGACCGCCATTGAGGAAAGGTGCTTTGGCAAAGGCTTCACGGATTTCAGGGGGGAAATGCTGTCGATCCACTCGCCCCGCCTGGAAGCGTTCGTTGAATGCCTCAAAGAATAATACCGAAAGCCATTGGTCGAAAAAAGTGTCTTTGGGCTGCCCATTCGACTTATAGGCTTCCCAGAAACCATATATGAAGTCATGATTGTCGCCCAACCAGCGCTTACGTTGGATGAAGTAGAGGAACATCAGACGGTTAATGAACTGAAGGGCGTAATCATGGGCCCATGCCGGATCACTAGTTTGCTGCTCCAAGTGTATTTGCAGTCTGTAAAAGACATCTTGGTAATCCCTGAAAAATGCCTTTGTAACTGCTTCAACGTCGAAGGCTTCATCATGAACTTCCTGGATTTTTAAAGGGGATAGTCCGAATAGGTCGGGACTGATCTGGGACAGGTCTATTCTTGAAATCCGATCTGTGGCTGTACGCAAGCGTTCTTCAGGCCCAATGGTTATGCGTCGCAGAAGACGACGCTTCTTTAACTCACCCCTCTTATCCAGTTTCTCGCCGTACTTGACATTGACGAAATGCCAGCGATCCTGCTGGCTGTTCGAGAAAACAAAGATAGAATATGGATGATTGTTCAGAAGTTTCAATGCGACTTGCCGCTCTTCCGTGAGCAGGAGCCGATCTTCAGCCATTCTGGTGTAGATGACGTGGAAATCATCATCCTGTCCACCACTGGCTAAGAGAAGAGGATCGTCCGCGGGAATAGCAGCAGTGGTGTCGGACCAACTCCGGCGGGAGAGAGGTTCATTCACCCGGGTGTAGTTCAGCTTGGACCAGAACAGGTCTTTGATAGGCTCATCACCCTGGAAATTTTTTAGGAGGTCCCAGATGTCTTGGCGGATATCTTCAGCGGGCATAGTTTCTCCCGGTCTTCAGGCGTCGGTCATGATATATTACATATGAACCAGACTATTTCATTGCATTATTATGCATTGTAAAACTTGAATAGTCAAGCATTAGATAAATAAAATAGGCGCAGGAAAGGCCCGTTGTCCTCTCTTTTCCCTCCGACGCGCATCCCGCGCACCACGCGAACAACAAACCGCCCTCAGTGCCTTTTTCTTCTCTTCCTCTCCTTGGGGAGAGGATCGAGGTGAGGGAGACTTTCGCGCACCAGGCGCACCAGGCGCACCAGGCGAACGACAAACCGCCGCTGCTTGTGTATATTCGGGCGTTATGCTGAAGCTGTCGCCATATCGCCCGGACCTCGCTACTCAGGGTCTTCTCTGCATTTTGCCCTTTGCATCCCGGTCCTCGTCGGGAAAAAACTTTAAAGTGCAGAATTTTGGTGGGGTTTTGCGGAGTTTTGGGAGACCTGGAACAGGCCCTGGCGCGGCCCGTTTTGTCGCACTTCACGGCCCGGCCCGGGCCTTGCTAAAGCTCTGCCGGCGGCGGCGCCTCCAGCCCGTGCTCACCCAGGAATCCTACCAGCCCCGGCAGGTCAACGTACTGGTGCGCGGCAATGCCCAACTCCCGGGCGGCGGCCACGTTATCCACCTTGTCGTCGACGAACAGGGCCTGCTCGGCCGGTACGTCCGCCCGTCGCAGGGCCAGCCGGAATATCTCCCTGTCCGGCTTGCGGTGTCCCACCTGGTGGGAGCTGATCACGCCGTCCGCCTGCGCCATGAACCGGTAGTTCTCCTTCAGGTAGTCCATATGCACTTGGTTTGTGTTCGTCAGGAACCACACCGCGGCCTGCCTTCTCAGGGCTGGCAGGATGTCCGCCACGGACGTTGGCTCCAGCAGCAGCTCGGTCCAGAACTGCTCGAAGCGGTCGTAGGTAATGGGGGGATTGGCCCCGGCGTCCTTGAAAGCGGCCGCGTGGTAGTCGCGCAGGGTGACTTCCCCCCGCTCCAGGGCATAGAGGTTCTCGCCTGCCATCCTGCTGCCCAGCCATTCGGGAGCCAGGCCGGTCAGGCGGACGATCTCGTCCATTCCCCCTCGTTCGTTGACTTCCACCAGGACACCCCCGATGTCGAAGAAAATAGTGGTGATAGCGGGGTGGTCAGACAATTGGCGTCATCCTCCCGCCTGCGCCACGTATATCTGCAGCTCGCTCTCCTCGCTGAGGGGCGTCTGATCATATTTGCCCCATTTATCCACAACCCGGAACCCGGCGTCGTGCAGCAGGCGGTCCATGGTGTCGGGAAAGTACATTCGCAGGGTGAAGTCAATCACCAGGAAGTCCTTTTTCTCATCGGTGGAATAGTACCAGCGCAGGTGATTGAGCTCGGTGTCGGGATCGTAGAGGTTGGTTTCCTCTACATTGACCATGGAGCCGGTCTGCGGGTCGGTATATACCTTGGCCGGTACCCGCTGGCCCTCCGGCCGGTACAGAAATAGTGGATCGGGAACAAAGATATCGATGACCAACCTGGTCCCCTCATGGCAGTGTTCCCGTATGCAGGCCAGGGCGGCGAGGGCTTCTTCCTCGGTGAGCAGGTGGAGGAAGGCATTGAAGCCGATGAGGATCAGGTCGAAGGTCTCGTCCAGGTGGAAGTCGCGGATGTCGCCCTGTACCAGGCACGCTCGCTGACCGAAAAGAGCCAGTTTCTCGCGGGCATGCTTCAAAAAGGCCTGCGAAATCTCCAGCCCGGTATAGGTGGTCCCGCTTTTAAGGATAGGCAGCGCCAGACGGCCGGTACCGGCGGCCAGCTCCAGCACCCGGGGACCGTATTCCCCGGCCAGCCCCTCCCAGAAGGTCAGGTCGTCGGTCTTCCACCAGTGTTCGGCGTCATATCGGGCGGCATCCTGGTATATAGGTAGGCCAGACTCGGTGGAGAGGGTCGACATGATACCCCGAATATAAGCCCCGAGCGGAGGTGATAGGACGGCATTGGAAAAGGTGGCCGGTATTGGACTGTGCGGGCGCAAATCTCAATTTTTTCAAGACTTAGTATAATAATTTACTGAAAGTGACCGATACCGGTATAAGAGAGATATGGTTTCAGCCATGATTAGACCGGTTCATAACAAGCAGTTGGATCCCGTCCTCCAGGGGATGGAGGCATCGCCGCACCTGCTGTCGCCAGGGAAAATACCGGTCCAAACCGCTGATCGGGGAGATGCTGTGTCCACCGACCTTTCGCCCGGGGCTGTCCTGCTCTCCGAGGAAGGATTGGACTTCGGTGCGTCGTCGGTAGAGACCCTGTCAGGGAACATGGACTTCAACCTGGAGTTCACCTCGAGCTCGGTTGAGCGCCTCTCGGTATCGGGTTATTATTCCGAGGAAACCGGGACGTTGAACCTTTCTTGGCATTTCACCTTCCAGAAGGAAGTGGTTGTTGAGGGTCGCGCCGAGCTGCGCACCTTTGAAGCCGACCTCCAGGTCAGTGTTTCCCAGGTGAACCATAAGACCGTTACCCCCTATGTGCGCAAGGAGGACATCATGTCCTTGGTGCGCCGGATACTGAGGGACATAGAAGAAACGGTCGCCGATGATGACAAGGTCCTGGGAGGCGTGGTTCTCGATTACAAAGACTTTCGTGAGCTTTTTGCCCTCGAGAACGGCAAGCTGATCCATGACCTCATGGCGCTGATCGAGCTGACGGTCATACTTGCGCGCCTGCGGCAGAAGCTGGAAGGCGATGAGGAGGTAGTGATCCTAGCCCCCGAGCGGGAGGAAACGCGGGGTATTTCCGTGACCGAAACCAGCATGAGAATGGAAAGTTTTCACCTGGAGGTCAGGGATGTCACCATAGCACCCGCCGCTGAGACCGGTGAGTTGTCTGCCTCCGACGCCCCAGATGATGCGACAGGCTTGAAACCGGCAGCCCCGTCCAGGGAAGGGGCTGTCCCGGATAGTCCTCCCGCCCGATAGCTCCGCTTAGATCAACCGAGTATCAGTAATTCCCGGGTCGTCCGGTTCAGGGGAATGCAATCGTCAGCCCTGATCAGGACATCGTCTTCGATCCGCACACCTCCCCAATCCGGGAGATAGATACCCGGCTCAACGGTAACCACCATATTTGCTTTGAGGATATCGCTGCTTTCCCTTGACAGACGCGGTTGCGTGTGGATTTCCAATCCGACGCCGTGTCCCGTGGCGTGGAGGAAATATTCACCGAAGCCTTTTTCGGTGATATAGTCCCGGCAGGCGGCATCCACCCGCGATGCGGGTATATTGTCTCGGGCTGCGGCGATGCCCCGGCGCTGGGCTTCCAGGACTATGCTGTAAACCTCGTGATGCCGGTCCGTGGCCTCGGCAATGCAGACTGTGCGGGTCATGTCAGCGTGGTAGCCGCCGTGCCGGGCGCCAAAGTCCAGCACTACAAAATCCCCGGAGTCGAGTGACTTATCTGATGGGCTGGAGTGAGGAAGAGCGCTGCGCGGTCCGCTGGCGATGACGGGATCAAAGCTGTCGCCCTCGCTGCCATGGTGCCTGAGGAGATAGGCCAGTCTGGCGGCCACCTCGCGTTCGGTAGTCCCCGGCTTCAGGTCATCCTTGAGATCCTCAAAAACCAGGTCGGTAATCCGAACAGCCTCCGTCAATGCCACCAGCTCCTCATCATCCTTGATCACTGCCACCTCCGCCACCAACTGGGTGGTCTCTACCCACTCGATATTTGGGAACAGTTCACACCAATCGTTGAACCGACTAACGGACACGTGGTCCGCTTCGTACGCTAGACGATATGGCCCATCCAGCAAGCCTTGTTCTTGTATGAAACCGAACAGTCCCTGGCCCGCTCTACCGGCGTCGCCGGTATCAATATGGATCTGGAAATCAACTACCTGCTGGTGGGCCTGCTCCTGGTAGCGCCCATCGGAAATGAAATGCCGGCTATTGGGAAGGAATAACAGAAGACCCGTCGAGCCGGTGAAGCCGCTCAGGTAGCGCACGCTGGTGAGGTTGGTTACCAGCATGCCGTCAGCCTCCAGGTCCTTCAGACGCTGGTGCAGCCGCTTCCATCGCTCCTGGAGAGATTGCTTCGAGAGGAGGGTCACTCCGGTTCGAGATTGGTGTCGGTAGTCATCAGTTGGAGGATAGATTCACGCTCGGCCTGGATGCGATCAGTATCACCGCCCTTGGTCTCCAGCAGGTCCAGTACCTGCAAGGCCTGATGATACAAGCCCTGAACCTTGTATATGGTTGCCAGGGTGAAGGTGGCCAGCTTGGGATCGATCCCAAGTGTGTCCCTGCTCCCGGCTTCTTCGGCGGCCTGAAACTCGGACTCAAACTCGTATTCCTCCTCATCAAGATCTTCGATGTCCGACTCAATCTCTTCAACTGCCTTTTGGTCCCGCTCAGCTGATAACGCAGGGGGAGCTTCCTCCTTAGGTGGCGCACTGCTGGGCTCAAATATATCTCCAGCCATCTCCCTGTCATCATGGACCGCCTTGTCAATAATCTCCGACTCCTGTTCAGCCTCTTTCTGGAGGGAATCCACATCGGGTCGATAGGGCTCTTCTTCCCTCTCCTCGCCTTCGACCGCTTGCCGCTCCAAGGCCGCCTCCCCCAGTTTGGCCTCGTATCCTTTATCCAGCGGTTGATCACCGGGCTCAAAGGATTCTTGCTCCAGGTCCCTGTCTTCAAGCGTGACCTTGCCAGTGGCTTCATCCCCCAGGGCAGTTTGCTTCTCGTCGGTCAACTCATCTGGCAGCACTTGTTCTTCCGTGTGGTCTTTTTCCTCCATAGCAGCTTCTTCGAAGGGCGTGCTCTCCGACGCGACCTGTTCCTGGAGCTGTGGGACCTCAGGCCAGGCCGGTCCCTCCCTAATGTCTTTACTCTCGTCAGCTGTCGTATCAAGGTCTTTCTCCCCTGGTACGACCTCCTCCTCCCTGGACGGTTCACCCCCAGGCTCGAAAGGCTCCTCTTCAGGCCGTTCCCTTTCCACAGCTTCCTCACCTAACCCGGCCTCCAGCCCGGTAATTCCCTCGCCGATGGAGTCAGCTCCCGACCAAACCTGCTCTTCGGCTGTCTGCTGAACTTCAGGCAAACCTGTACCTAGGTCTTCCTCAACCGGCGGGACTTCTTCGGAAGCGGTCTTTTCTCCAGGCTCGAAAAATTCTTCTTCCTCTGTGGAATCCTCTGGCGATACGACTTCAATGTCCTCTTCCAGAACCGCGCGTTCCTCAGGATGCCCTACGCCAGGCTCGAACACTTCCTTCTCTTCCGCCTTGATTTCCATTGGTACGGCTTCAACTTCCCCGCCCACGGCTTCCGACGCACCTTCAGGAGGGGATTCATCCTTGGGCATCTCGCTAAAAGCTGCGTCACCTACGTCCTCTAGGTCTTGATCCTCAAGAATCCCAGCCTGGGCCAACTCGTCCTCTCGCTTGGTCTCTCTATGAAGGGGTGCCCTGTCAGGCCGAGAGGGTTCCTCTCTCTTTTGTTCGTCAAAAACTCTAGCATCAAGTCCCTCATCTCCCGGCTTGACTTCCTCCTCCCGGTCTGGCTTGGTCCCAGGTTCGAATGGTTCCTGTCCAGTGTCCTTATCCGCTTCCTCTATTTTATAAAAGTCTTCTTCGTCTCCTCCCTTATGAATGAAAGCAGCTACCGGTTGATCCTCCACAGTATCTTCACCTGCCAGGATTGCATCTTTTATCATCTCATTTTCGCGCTGGGTTGCCCTCTGGAGGAACTCCGCATCGGGCTGGTGGGGTTCCTCCTGCTCCCGGCTTTCAAGGGATTCCGTATCATTGCCCTCATCCCCCGTCATTACCTGCTCCAGGTCGGATTCCAAACCGGGCTCGAAGGGCTCCTCTTCAGGCCGTTCCCTTTCCTCAGTTTCCTCGCCCAGGCCAGCCTCAAGCCCGGTTCTTCCATAGTCAGTGGATGCAGCTCCCCGCCAAACCTGCTCATCGGTTACTTCCCGTCCTTCGGAGAGGTCCCTACCCAGGTCGTCCTCAACCGACAGGGCATCTTCGGAGGCGATTGCTTCGCTTGGCTCGAATAATTCTTCTTCCTCCGCTGAACGGTCCAGCGGTGCTGTGTCAATCTCCTCAGTGGGGGGTACGCCTTCTTTTAAATGCCTTGCACTAGGCTCGAATTCCTCCGGTTCTTCCATTCGGCTTTCCGCTAACGGGATTTCAACCTCCCCACCCACGGCCTCCTGCTCGCCTTCAGGGGTAGACTTTTGGTCGCGCATTTCGTCAAAAGGTACAGCACCTTCGTGGTCAAGGTCCTGGTCCTTGAGGATTGCAGACCGAGTCAACTCATCCTCCCGGTCGGTCTCTCTTTGAAGGGATGCTACGTCGGGCCGGTGAGGCTCCTCCTGCCGCTTTCTTCCCTTAGATGCCACCAGGTCTGTACCTTCGCCCTCGGGCTTGACTTCCTCCTCCCGGTCTGGTTCGATACCAGGCTCGAAAGATTCCTTCCCGGTATCCTTATCCTCTTCCTTTGTTTTATAAAGGTCTTCTTCGTTCCCTTCCTTTTGAAGGGTAGGAGCTCCTGGTCGATGCTCAACGGTATCTTCCTCTGATAGAGCTACTGCTTCAACCATCTCGTTTTCGTGCTTGGTCGCCCTCTGAAGGGACTCTACGTCAGGCCGGTAGGGTTCCTCCTGCTGCTCACGACTCTCCAACGCTGGCGTATCAGTTGCATCAGATTCCGGTTTGACCTGCTCGCGGTCAGATATCAAGCCGGGCTCGAAAAGCTCCTCTGCAGACCGCTCTTCTTCCGCTGCTCCCTCATACAGCCTGGTCTCTTGCTTGGTTATTCCCTCGTCAGCAGGTGTGGCTCCCGGCCAAACCTGCTCTTCGGCCACTTCCTGTCCTTCGGGCAAGCCCGTACTTAGGTCGTCATCATCCGACAGGGCTTCTTCGGAGGCAATTGCAATTCCTGGTTCGAATGATTCTTTTTCCCCAGCAGGATCTTTTTTGGTTACCGCCTCAAGGTCCTCTTCCAGAGCAGTGCTTTCCTCAGGATGTCCTGTACCGGGTTCAAATGCCTCTTGCGCTTCGGTTAAACCCTCCTTAGACGATATGGCAATTCCCTCGGCCTCAGCTTCAGACTCGCCTTCGAGAAGGGACTCACTGTCAAGTATCTCGCCGATAGGCCCGGCGTCTGTGGCCTCAGGGAGTATTCCCTCAAATGGCCCAGCCTCGACCGACTCATCCTCACGTTCGTTCTCCCTCGGGAGGGATTCCACATCAAGCTGGAATGGCTGCTCCTGTTGGGCCATGTCTTCTAGCGCCGCTGTATCAACAAACTCATCCTCCGGCAAAGCCGCCTCGCCCCCGAGTGGTATTGGTTTAGGGCTAAACGGTTCTTTCTCTGGCTTCTCTCCTTCAGGAATTATTTCAAAGGGGGATTCGGCTTCCGGCCCAGTCTCGTCATCGCGGATTGTAGTCTCGGACACGAACGGCCCAACTACCTCACCTTCACCTGAAAGCGCAGGTGTGTCAAGGACCTCACCTTCCGGTCCGGTCTCTTCCTCGGCAGGCTCGAAACCCGGCGCGCTAGGTTCCTCATCGATCTTTTCCTCAGCTTCCAGAGCATAGAGAATCTCACCTTGCTGCTCAATGCTAACACCAGGTTCATGCAATGATGGCGCTGCTGTATCTGTGGACGGTGCTTCTGCCTCGGCGGTGACTTCCGGACTCAAAGGAGGCTCTCCTGGCTTAGCTTCCTCCTGCCGCCCACTGCTGGCCGCTATCATTGCCGCCAGTCTCTTGATGTTGGCCTCCCAAGCCTGTTCGGTCTCATCAGCTTTGGAAAGATCGGCGATGGTTTCCCCGGCTGTCGGCGCTTCAGCCGGTCCCGCTGCTTCCGCCTCCAGTTCCGGCGGTTCGAGAGTCTGCAGGTCATCAGCCTCGGTGTCTTCTATTTCTGGATCGGCTGGTACGCCCCGTTTTTCCCTCAATTCGTCTTTCACCCCCCTGACCAACTCCCGTTCCGCCTGGAGACGTCTGAGACGCAACCGGGCACCGCGGCTTAATGGATTAGCGTGGAGCAATCGTTGGTACGCCTGTTCCAGAACCGACTTCTTACGACGGAGCCGCTCCTGTACGGCCACCAGCAGCTCAGCCGCCTCCAGGTGGTATTCATCGCGGCTCAGGGTCTGTAGTAGCAGGGTTTCCGCATCTTCCAGGTTGCCTTCGCGTAAGGCCATTGTTGCTAATAGGAACAGACCAGGGGGGTGGCCGGGGTGGTGATCCAGACCGACGGTGCAGACTTTGTGGGCACGGGCTAGATCACCCTCCGTGAGATAAATGTCGGCCAGGAGAGGATATGCCAGTGAGTCGAAGTTCTGGGCAAAATAGTGCTCCAGCTGGCGCCGTTGCTCCAGGTCAGTGGAAGATTTAGGTTCTGTTGTGGTCGGAGTAGTCATAGGGGAATATTTCCGTGTTTCTTACGGGGATTGGTATCCACTTTGGTTTCCAGCATGATCAGGGCATCAATCAAGCGGTTACGGGTGTGCCTGGGAAGGATGATATCGTCAATAAAACCACGCTCGGCTGCAATGTAGGGATTGGCGAACTTCTCCCGGTATTCCTGGCTCAGTTTACCGGTAAGGATCTCTGGATCCTCGGTTTTCTGGATGTCCTTTTTCCACAGGATCTCTACTGCTCCCTTGGGGCCCATGACAGCAATCTCGGCGCTGGGCCAGGCTAGGTTAACATCGCCGCGGATATGTTTGGAGCTCATCACGTCATAGGCGCCGCCGTATGCCTTCCGAGTGATGACCGTTACCTTGGGCACCGTTGCCTCGCAGTAGGCATACAGCAGCTTGGCCCCATGGCGTATGATGCCCCGCCATTCCTGGTCGGTACCGGGTAGAAAGCCGGGGACGTCTACGAAGGTAACCAAGGGAATATTGAAGGCATCACAGCAGCGGACGAACCGGCCGCCTTTAACCGATGAGTCAATATCCAGTACGCCCGCCAGGTGGGAAGGCTGGTTGGCCACGATCCCCACTGACCGGCCGCCGATCCGGGCGAAGCCCACAATGAGATTGGTAGCATAACCGCTCTGCACCTCAAAAAAGGCCTTGTTATCTGCCACGGCATTGATTACATGGTGCATATCGTAGGGTTTATTGGGATTCTCCGGCACGAGGCTGTCAAGGGCTTCTTCCTCCCGGTCCGGGGGGTCATCTGTGGCTATCTGCGGCGGGCTTTCCAGGTTATTCTGGGGCAGGTAACCGAGTAGCTGCCGCGCGTACTGGATAGCTTCGACCTCGTTCTCACAGGCGAAGTGGGCTACACCGCTTTTCGTAGCGTGGGGATCGGCACCGCCCAGTTCTTCAAAGGAGACATCCTCGTGGGTAACGGTTTTTACCACGTTGGGCCCGGTAACGAACATATGGCTGGTGCCCTTGGCCATTATAATGAAGTCAGTGATAGCCGGGGAATAGACTGCGCCGCCGGCACAGGGTCCCAGGATCAGGCTCAGCTGGGGGACAACACCGCTGGCAAGGGTATTGCGCAGGAATATATCGGCGTAGCCACCTAGACTGACCACTCCTTCCTGAATGCGTGCGCCGCCGCTGTCGTTGAAACCGACTACTGGTGCTCCCACTTTCAGGGCGAGATCCATTACTTTACAGATCTTCTTGGCGAAGGTCTCTGACAGGGACCCGCCGAAGACGGTGAAGTCGTGAGAAAAGACAAACACCTGCCTGCCGTCTACAGTGCCGTAGCCGGTTACCACACCGTCGCCTAGGGGTCGATTATCATCCATGCCGAAATCCCGGGCTCGATGGCGGACGAACATGTCTAGCTCGGTGAAGGAGTCCTTATCCAGGAAAAGGTTCAACCGTTCCCGAGCGGTGAGCTTTCCGCGGGAGTGCTGCTGTTCCAGTCGCTCCTGACCGCCGCCCTGCAGAGCCTCTTCCCGTGTGGCCTGGAGGATCGCTGCCTTTGAGGAGTGCTGCGGTGGGGCCATCAGGCAGCTTCCCCGTTCCGGTCAGGGCGGTTTTCCTCTACCCAGGATGTAATATATTCGATGATCTCGCCCATCTGGCTGCCGGGGCCGAAGAGGTGTCCCATCCCCTGCTTCTGGAGAGCTTCTGCATCTTTACTGGGGATAATACCGCCTCCGGTGAGGAGCACACCTTCCAGCCCGGACTCCTCGAGTAGTTCCTTTACTCTGGGAAAAATCGTCATGTGAGCGCCGGAGAGAATTGACAAAGCCACCACGTCCACGTCTTCCTGCAGCGCCGCTCGGGCAATCATCTCCGGCGTCTGCCGCAGTCCCAGATAGATCACCTCCATCCCGGCGTCCCTTAAGGCCTGTGCCAGGACCTTGATCCCCCGGTCATGGCCGTCCAGGCCCGGCTTGGCCATTAGTATGCGTATTTTTCGTTCCACTCAGCGTTCCTTGCTGTCGAGGACGAACGTTACCGGGCCGTCGTTCACCAGCTGTACCTGCATCATAGCCCCGAACCGGCCGCTCTCCACATGTATATTTCGCTCCTGTAGGCCGTCCATGAAATGCTCGTAAAGGCGCTCGCCCTCCTCGGGGGCTGCTGCGTTGATATAGCTAGGCCGCCGTCCCTTGCGCCAATCGCCTACCAGGGTGAACTGACTTACTGCCAAGGCGCTGCCGCCCACGTCCAGCAGAGACAGGTTCATCTTCCCGGCCGCATCCCCGAAGATACGCATATTAGCGGTCTTTTCCACGAGAAAGGTGCTGTCAGCCTCGGTGTCGTCACGGTGCACCCCCAACAGGACCACTAGCCCCTGCCCGATGGAGCCGGTAACCTGGCCATCAATAGTAACCTGGGCTTTAGATACCCGCTGTAGAACAGCGATCATTATGAAGAAATCCACACATTCTCGTCGCCGATTAGGCCCCGAAGCTCAGATAGGAACACGGGTGCTGGTGAAACCCGCAGATCGGTGGAGCGGATCCTCCTGGTACGATATTCCTCCAGGCCATCAGAATTGGTGTCATCGGCTACGTGCAGCCACAGCTCACATTCTCCCCGGTTGTGGTCCGACAAAGAGCGGAGCTGCTGAATTAATCCCGACTCTAGGCGACTTAGATACAGCCTGAGGTTGATCCGCTTCGCCATACGCTGGCGCAGTTCCTCCAGAAGAATAATGTCCTCAGCCAGCATCTTAAATCCGTCCTTTGCCTCCTGATTGCCGTTATCTTCCAGGCTATTGCTGTTCTGGCCGTTGTTCCGGGACAGGCCCCTGGTGGAAATCCGCCCGATAACGAATACCCTATTATCTTTGGTCAACAGTGGATGCACCCTGGTATACAAATCCGAGAAGACCACCACCTCCACGTCGCCCAAAAGTCCCTCCAGAGTGAAGAAAGCCATGGGCAGCCCCTTCCTAGTCTGGTGCCGCTTTGGCTGGCTTATGATTCCGCCCAGGCGTAATTGCTCCAGATTGTGGGCTTTCTGGGGATCGGTGAAGTCGTAATTGGAGAACTCACGCAGGTCTTCCTCGAAAGCCTGCAAGGGATGGCCGGTTAGATAAAAGTTAGTGAGCTCTTTCTCCATCTCGAAGTGTTCCTGGTCAGACCAGGGGGGAACCTGCTGCAGTGACGGTTCGGAGATAACGGACGCTTGGGCGTCGCTACCGAACAGGCTTTCCTGGTTGGGATTGGCATCCGACTGCATCCCTTGGGCATACTTGATAGTCTCGTCCAGACTGGTAAATTTCTGGTGCCGAGTGCCTTCCAGACTGTCGCAGGCGCCGGATTTTACCAGGCATTCCAGGGCTTTCCTGTTTACCAGGTGAAGGTCGATAGCGGCTGCAAATTCGGGCAGGGTCTTCCAGCCTTTATTGATCGCTTCCCTGATGGTCTTGATATGGTCTGCTGCTTTCTGACCCACGTGTTTGATGGCGTTCAGGCCGAACCTGATGCGGCCTTGCGAGTCTACCCGGAAATTACGTCCCGAGTGGTTCACATCTGGTGGCAGTACCTCTAGTCCCATAGCCTGGACTTCGGCTAACAGGATGCGCACCCGGTCTTGGTTGTTCATTTCGGAAGAAAGATTAGCCGCCATGAACTCGGATGGATAATGGGCTTTCAGGTAGGCCGTCTGATAGGCCACCAGGGCATAGGCTGTGGAGTGGCTCTTATTAAATCCATACTTAGCAAAGCGAGCCATGAGCTCAAAAATATCTCTAGCCGTGTCCTCAACCACGCTATTCTCGCTGGCCCCACTAAGAAAGTCGGCCTTCATGCGAGCCATTCCCTTAGGCTTCTTTTTCCCCATGGCCCGGCGCAGGATATCAGCCTGGGCCAGACTGAACCCGGCAATAGCGTTGGCAATCTGCATCACCTGTTCCTGGTAGACAATGATACCATAGGTCTCATTCAGGATTGGTTCTAAGGCCGGATGCAGATAGGCGATCTCCCTGCGGCCGTGCTTGCGGTCGATGAACTCGTCAACGTAAGCCATGGGACCGGGTCGGTGGAGGGCGTTCATAGCGATAAGGTCTTCAATGCAGGTGGGGCGCAGTTTTTTTAGAAACTCCCGCATCCCACCTGACTCGAACTGGAAAACGCCGATGGTCTGGCCTCGGGAAAAAAGTTCAAATGTGGCCTCGTCGTTAGACGGGATTTTATCGATATCCAATTTGACATCCCGAGCCTTGAGCATTTTCAGGGTTTTATCTATAACCGTGAGGGTCCTCAGTCCCAGGAAGTCCATTTTCAGCAGGCCCAGAGCCTCAAGTCCATTCATGTCTACCTGGGTGGTGATCTCCTCCGTCTTCGGGTTCCGGTAGAGAGGGACGTAATTAATAAGGTCTCCGGGGGCGATAACCACTCCGGCGGCGTGGGTGGAAGCATGCCGGTTCATCCCTTCCAGCACCCGGCTGTAGGCGAACAAGTTCCTGTGCGCCTGGTCCACCGATTCAGCCTGGATCAGTTCCGCGTTAGCTTCCACGGCCTCGTCAATGGTGATATTGGGATTGTCGGGGATCAGCTTGGCGATTCGGTCCCCTTCAGCAAAGCTCAGGCCCAGCACCCTGGCTACGTCCCGCACGACACTCCGTGCCTTCATCTTGCCGAATGTGATGATCTGGCTGACAGCGTTTTCTCCATACTGCTGCCTGACGTATTCAATGACCTCCCCCCGGCGTTCCTGGCAGAAGTCAATGTCGATGTCGGGCATGGAAATGCGCTCGGGATTGAGAAAGCGCTCAAACAGGAGGTTGTAGCGGATGGGATCCACGTTGGTGATACCCAGTGCGTAGGCCGCCAGACTGCCGGCTGCGCTTCCCCGTCCGGGTCCTACCGGAATGTCCCGGTTTCGGGCATAGCGGATAAAGTCCATGACGATCAGGAAATACCCGGCGTAGCCCATATCCCTGATTACCTGCAGCTCCAGGTCCAGGCGGGTCTTGATCTCCGGGGTGACCTTGTACTGTCGTTCCAGGCCTTCCTCGGCCAGGATACGGAGATATTCGTCGGGATCCTGAGTACCGGCGCTGGTGGGAATGGGGAACTGGGGCAGGTGCAGTCGGCCTAAGTCAAGCTCCACCGAGCACTGCTCGGCGATGGCTACAGTGTTTTCCAGCGCCTCTGGAATGTCCTTGAACAGCTGGTACATCTCATCGACGGACTTGAGGTAGAACTCGGGGGTCGCATAACGACGGCGATTAGGGTCATCCCGATCCTTGCCCGTACCCAGGCAGAACATGA
This sequence comes from Fidelibacterota bacterium, assembly GCA_020354025.1. GTDB lineage: Bacteria > Fidelibacterota > Marinisomatia > SCGC-AAA003-L08 > TS1B11. Next base: position 2,557,843 of record CP070638.1, read on the forward strand.
CATCATGGGCCTCCCAGTGCTCCTTGCGAGCGTAGTGGCAATCATTGGTGGCCACGAGGGGCAGATCCAGTTCCCGGGCCAGCTTGATATTTACCTCCCGGGCGGCGTCTTCTTCAGAAAGGTCATGACGCTGGAGCTCCAGGTAGAAGCGACCTGGGAAGATCTCGGCCAGCTCTAGGGCTGCCTTGTGGGTAGCCTTCATGTCACCGCTGAGGGCATACTCCTGCACTTCTCCCTTCAGGCAGGCCGACATGCAGATGAGCCCCTCGCTGTGTTTACGGAGCAGGGCTTTGTCCATTCGAGGCCTATAATAGAAGCCCTCTAGATAGCCTATGGAGACCAGTTTGATCAGGTTGCTTAGGCCGGTTTCATTTTGCGCCAGCAAGACCAGATGGTGATAACCCCAGCCTGTGCCCCTGGTAGTCTGCTTGTCACGATGATCGCCTTTGGCGACGTAGGCCTCACAGCCTATGATAGGATTGATACCAGCCGTGTTAGCTGCCTGATAAAACGGCAGCAGACTGAACAGGTTGCCATGCTCGGTGATGGCCACCCGGTCCATCTTGAGGTCGCTGAGGGTACTGATAATGGTATTAACGGACTGGGCTCCGTCCAGCAGGGAGAAGTCGGAATGATTGTGGAGGTGGACGAAGTCAGCCATGCTCAGTCTTGCCCTGAGCTATGCCGAAGGCTGATGGAAGCATCAGATATCGAACTTCGATAGATAGATGGCCAACAGCCCGGCGAAGATATCCAATTTCAACACCTTTGCGACCCGTCCGGCACCTGCCGGATTGGGATGTTTGTCAAGATAAACGAACGTGTACAGAAGGGGAAGCTCAACCCCAATGATCACTGCTATCAGATAGGTAGCCCCGTAGATAACCAGAATGTAAGGCAACAGGCAGCCGAACATCAAAAACAAAGTAAGTATTAGCGCTAATTTTATACCAGCCGAGACTCCCCAGCGCACGGCAAAAGTGCCCAATCCCGCTGCTGCGTCACCAACCACATCCTCAACGTCCTTCACTACTTCCCGTAGCAGAGTAAAGCCGGCAGCCAGCCCGAACGGAGCCCACATGAGATTCAAGTGCCCAAACGCAGCCCCTGCAAACAGGAAAGCCAGCCCAAGAATGGCTGCCACCACGGAATTACCCACCAGTGGCAGCCCCTTGAAAAGAGGCGTATAGAGTACCATCAGCGGCAGGGCGATATATATGGCAACGATGCGGGCGTGGGTGGGCAGTTGGAAGGCGGCCAGTGCCCCGGCCACGAACAATATCACCGCCAGCAGCCAGCCAACGTGCCGGGGCAAATCGCCGCTGGCCAATGGCCGGTCGGGCCGGTTCACTTTGTCAATAGGGTAGTCGAAGTAGTCATTCAGAGCATTAGCCGCAGCGTTAAAACTCAGCACCGTGGCGATGGCCCAGCCTATGGCGCTCCAGGACGGCCAGGCTGGCATAAGGGCAGCGGTAATCAGCACCGCCAAGGCTCCTAGAACCAGGTTCACCGGGCGCAGCATCTTGATTGCCGCCATTAGGGAATTCACGGGGGGAAGTTAGGGGATTATAAGGTGCATGGGGGAGTAACATGCACAACCAGCCACTCTCCCTGTCAGTCACACTGTCGCGTGATCTTGATCACAGCACCTGGCTGTAAAAGCGGTAAACTATGGCCCGTTCACGGCTGGAAGCGGAGATGCTCAGTCGGATGGTGTCGGCAACGAAAGGAGGAAATATGTTAGACCAACGTGGTAGCTCTGATCGACGCGGCCTAGATGACCGTCGCAGCGGCATTGACCGGCGACTGAATATGGTAGCGGCTAATACAAAGCGCAGGTCTGGAAACGACCGTCGCTCTACTACGGACCGTCGTATCTACCTCGACCGACGTATGACCGCTATTTCCTTCAGAGATATCGCCTAGCCCGCTTTCCACCTGCCAGACCAACACTCCTCACTTCTCCCACCGCCCCTCGTAAGCTCTGGGCTCCCCTTGCAGGTCCCTGTGGAGGGTAACCTCCGCCCCCGCTGCTTCGAAAATCGCGCGCACTGGCTCGGCCTGGCAGCTGCCGCCAATCTCTACGATCATCCGTCCCGCCCCTTCAAGCAATCCGGGACCAATCTCCGCCAGCCGCCGGAACCAGGTCAGCCCGTCGTTGCCATCGGTCAACGCCGAGAGTGGCTCATGCTCGCGGATTTCACGCTGGAGCATGGTCATCTCATCGGCCGCTACGTATGGTGGATTGCACAGAATCGAATCGAATCTACCCTTGAGCAATGCTTTAAGTATATCCCTTTTCTGGAAAGTTACATTGGCAGCTTCCAGTCGCCGGGCGTTCTCCTCTGCTACGGCCAGTGCAGCTTGGGAAATATCCACCGCTGTTACCTGTGCATCGGGATAGAGCAGAGCCGCTGTGATGGCTAGGCAGCCCGAGCCGGTGCCGATATCCAGGATAAGTTCGGGAGAGGATGCTTGGCGCAGCACCTGAATGAGCGTCTCGGTCTCGGGGCGGGGGATTAACACCGCCGGCGTAACAAGAAAATCGTGGCCGTAGAAAGGGGCTTTACCCAGGATATACTGAAAGGGCTCGCCGACCACTCGCCGCCGCACAAGACCCTTGAATCCAGCTAGTTCCCTGGAAGTGAGGCCGCGGTCGTGCTGGACGTATAGGTCAATCCGCTCCAGGCCTAGCTGATGGGCCAGGAGCCATTCCACTTCCAGGCGGGCGTTAGAGATGTTGCGGTCGGTGAAGTAGCGCGTTCCCCACTGGATCAGATCGATGATCCGCCAAGGCAGGGAATTATGCTGAGCACTGCCCCGAGCATGGTCGAAGGGATTGTCAAGAGGGCGGTTTGTGATCTGGATCACACTTCTGTTTGACCGGTCGGTAGATCAGCCAGACGTTCCATCCGCTCATGGACCCGCAGCTGCTCGATGAGCTCATCCAGGTCGCCGTCGGTGATCTCGCCTAGCCGGTAGAGAGTCAGGTTGATGCGATGGTCGGTTACCCGTCCCTGGGGGTAATTGTAGGTGCGGATCTTAGCACTACGGTCGCCGGTGGAGACCATGCTGCGTCGCTGGTTGGCCCGCTGGCGCTGCTGTTCCTCCGCTTGCAGGGCGTACAGCCGCGAGGTCAGCACTTTCATGGCTTTGGTGCGGTTCTTGTGCTGGGATTTCTCATCTTGGCAGGTGGCTACGATGCCAGTGGGGATATGGGTAATACGCACCGCTGATTCGGTTTTGTTTACATGCTGGCCACCAGCCCCCGAAGCTCGGTAGGTATCTATTTTCAGTTCGGCAGCATCAATGTCCACCTCCACCTCATCCGCCTCGGGCAGGACTGCAACTGAAGCGGCGCTGGTGTGAATACGGCCGCTGGCCTCGGTCACCGGCACCCGCTGCACCCGGTGTACACCGCTCTCGTACTTCAGATCGCCATAAGCCCCCTTGCCCTTAACCGAAGCAATGATTTCCTTGATACCTCCGGTCTCCGACTCGGAAAGCGACAAGACTTCGGTATCCCACCCCTTGCGCTCGGCGTAACGGGTGTACATGCGGTAAAGATCACCGGCGAACAAGGCCGCTTCTTCCCCACCGGTACCACCCCGGATTTCCAGGATGGTATTCTTATCATCGTCTGGATCCCTGGGCAGTAACAGGAACTTGAGCTCCTCTTCCAGCTCCGCCAGCCTACTCTTGATTTCTGGCGCTTCCTCGTGGGCGAGTTCCTTCAGTTCAGGATCGTCCCCTTGGAGAATCTCCTCGGCCTCCTCCAGCCGTTGCCATAGGTCCACGTAGGTGCGGGACTTATCGGCTACCTCGTTCAGTTCGCTGTGCTCTCTTGCCAGTTCGGCGTATTTCCTGGGGTCGGACATCGTCTCAGGGTCCGACATGCGGGTAGCCAGGTCATCCTGCCGCTGGATTATTTCCTGTAGCTTCTTAATCATATTTTATCCTCAGGCAATGGCCTCGGCAACGTATTGCTTCCCCTCCACTTCCTTCAACCGGTCACCGAAGGCTACCTTCAGGGATTCCAGCGCCACCACAACCTGATCGTCATCGGGCATCCGGGTAGTGATGTACTGTAGCCAGATACCAGGCAGGGACAGCCAGCGGAATATGGTTACATGCAGGTACTTGGTGGTGAACTTGAGTGCTTCATACCCGGCACCGGCCACCATCGGGATCAGTGGAAGGTGCACCAGCAACCGCAGACCGAGGGTGATCTTCCCCACCAAGGCTAGGACAACGGTATCTATCAAGGCGAAGGCCAGGATCGCCGCAATGAGCACAATAAAGACGAAGCTGGTACCGCAGCGGGGGTGCTGAGTGGGGAAGTCACGGGTGCTGTCCACGGTGAGGGATTTCCCCGCTTCGAAGGCATACACGGTCTTGTGCTCGGCGCCGTGGTACTGGAACAGCCGCCGAACGTCTCTGGCCAGGGAGATCAGCCCCAGATACAATAGAAAGAAGGCAATGCGTATGCCCCCGGATGCCAGGTTGAATCCCAGAGCCTGCCGCTCAATATCCAATAAGCGAGTAGTAATCCACAAGGGGGCAATAAAGAACAGACCGATTGCCAGTGCCAGCGCCAGTGCTGTCGTCCAGACGTTGGATGAAGAACCTTTCCCGGCGGTCTCTTCGGGATAAGCCACTGTCGCAGACCAGTTGAGGGTGGCCAATCCGATTTTTAAGGCCTCAAACAGATGCACCACTCCTCGCACCACGGGTAGCTTCAGCCAGCGGGAGCGCTCTACCGAGGAACTGAAATCCGTACATTGGGTCTGGATCTGGCCTTCGGGGTCTCGTACTGCAACTGCATAGACGCCGGGAACGCGCATCATCACTCCTTCGATAACGGCCTGACCGCCCACCAGGATACGGGACTGGGCTGCCAGCACCAGCAAAGGCAGTGACCAGAGCGAACGTTGAATTGGATGCTCTGCGCCGCCCTGCCGCGAGGGCGGTGATTGTCTTGCTTTTCCTGTCCCGGAGAGCCGCATTACGGTTTCTGTTAGATGCGCCCGGATGAGGCGCTCTACTCGGTTGGCTTGTTAATCTTATACTTGCGGCGGTACTTTTCCACTCGCCCGGCGGTGTCAACCAGCTTCTGTTTCCCCGTGAAGAAGGGGTGACAAGCATTGCAGATTTCCACCCGCAGTTCTTTGACGGTTGACCTAGTCTTGAAAGTGTTGCCACAGGCACAATGGACTGTTACCAGGTGATACTCAGGATGAATACCTTTTTTCATACGATTGCGATCTCCTTAGTTCACGTTTGCTACCGCCGCTCTGATGCAGTCAACGGCAGTGATAATATCTTCGTCTGAAACGGCGAACGACAGTCGGATATGTTCTTGGTCGCCGAATCCTTCGCCGCTGACCGTAGCCACGCGGGCCTGGTCAAGAATGAATTCCGTAACATCGCGGGGTGTTCGGAGTTGCCTGTTACCTGCCTGGTGGGAAGATGAGTTGACTGTTTTGCCGAACAATCCGCTAACATTCAGGAATACGTAAAAAGCGCCCCCGGGGTTCCGACACGATAGGAAAGGAATTCGGGACAGGCGCTCGACCATTAGCCCCCGCCGTCGCTTATATGCGGCTCTATGCTCCGCCACCATCGATTGATCCCCTATTAAGGCGGCAATGGCGGCCATCTGGCTGATGGAGTTTGGGCACGTTGTACTCTGGCCCTGCATTTTGGTCATGGCTGCTACTACTTCCTTCGGCCCGGCCATATAGCCGATACGCCAGCCAGTCATAGCGTAGGTCTTGGAGCAGCTCTGGAAGGTGAGGATCTTCTTATAGCCAGGGACTACGGCGGCTGGTGATTCAAAGGGCTGGTCATAGGACAGGGCTTCGTAGCTCTCGTCGGACAGCAGCCACAAGTCATGCCGTCGGGCCAATTGGATAGTCTGCTCTACTGCCTCCCGGTTCCACACTCCGCCGGTGGGATTGGAAGGGGAATTCATAATGATACCCTTAGTGCGGGAATTGATTTTAGCCTCCAGCTCGTTGAAGCGGGGCTCAAACCCGTGCTCTGGATCTGTGTCAACGAAAATCGGAGTAGCGTGAGCTAGATGGACAAGTTCCGGAAAAGACACATAATAGGGAGTAAAGATGATGACCTCATCTCCTTGCTGGAATAGGGTCAGGCAAGCGTTGTACATGGAATGCTTGCTGCCGTTGCTCACAATTATCTGATCGGGGCCAGTCTCCACCTTGTTGTCTCGGCTTAGCTTTGTGGCTGCTGCATTACGTAGCTGGGGGATGCCTGCTGTGGGCGTATAGCGGGTGTAGCCCTCGTCCATGGCCTGTCTGGCGGCAGCGATGATATGCTCCGGGGTTGGAAAGTCCGGCTCTCCCGCCAGAAGGCTTAGTACTTCTACGCCAGCGGCACGCAGCTCAGCGGCTTGGTTGGTCATCTCCAAAGTGGTCGAGCTCTTAATACGGGATACTCTATCGGCAAAAATCATTATTACAGCAATATTTCCGGGGACAAATTTCGACTATGGTGGGGCAGTAAGCAAGTCACCACCCGGTCAGGACGGTATCTGGACGATGGTTCCTAATCCTTTGGTAATTCCGTTCCCCAGACCTATATAATCGGGCAGGATCATATTGCAGGTGAAGGAACCCTTGAAAGAGCCGCTACCCTGTCCTTCCACTACCCGTGGGGTCAAGGACTGGAGATTCACCTTGACACTGACGCTAAAGCCGATGTCGTACTTCAGTTCCCGGGCGATAAACAAGAGGTTCTGGACCACGAGGCGGTTAAGGTAAGCAACTCGTTCATTAGGTAACAGAGATTTATACAAGGCCAGGGAGCGTGGGTTGAGGGCTACCCAGGGGGTAATAAACTTATAGCGGAGAAAATGGTCGGCATACTGATCAAGCTGGAGTCCGCTCTCCAGCACATCCATACGCTCAACCTTGTAGGTCTGATCGTCAATTTGAAATGATTCCAGTTGCTGGCGAAAAGACTGAACCACATCATATCCCTCACCCAGGCCGAAAATGCATAGCTGGTTCCGCAGCACCTTAACCTGGATCCGTGGGTAGCGCATCTCGCCGCGATATTCTCCATTGATAAAGGGCACAATAGGATGACTGGGAAAATCATGGATGATAATCCCCTTCAACCGATAGGGAGTGATCAATACCGGGTGGTCGGTATGGAATCTTACACAGATTGCTCGGGCTGTGACTTGCGATGGGAAAGCCATGGTGCAGCCTTTTTCATTTTTTTAATTCCCCGGTAAAGTCTAATTACTCATGGTATCTAGGAATTCTCGATTCGATTTGGTGCGTTGGAGGCGATCCAGCAAGAACTCCATAGCTTCCACCACGCTCATATCGTTGAGCAGCCGTCGCAGAATCCAGGTACGTGAGAGGTCTTTCCGACTAAGGAGTTTCTCTTCCCGTCGGGTTCCGGTGCGGTTGATATCAATAGACGGATAGACCCGCCGGTCGCTCAGGCTCCTGTCTAGGATCAGTTCCATATTGCCGGTGCCTTTGAACTCCTCGAAGATAACGTCGTCCATGCGGCTGCCGGTATCGATCAGCGCAGTGGCGATAATGGTGAGGCTGCCACCTTCCTCGATGTTGCGGGCAGAGCCGAAAAAGCGCTTGGGTTTCTGAAGGGCGTTGGCATCGACACCACCAGAGAGAATCTTGCCGCTGTGGGGGATCACGGTATTGTGAGCCCGGGCCAACCGGGTAATAGAGTCCAGCAGGATCACCACATCCTGACCAACTTCCACCATCCTGCGAGCTCGCTGCAATACCATTTCCGCAACCTGCACATGCCGCTCGGCTGGCTCGTCAAAAGTGGAGGAGATCACCTCCGCATCAACGCTCCGTTTCATTTCCGTCACTTCCTCTGGACGCTCATCTATGAGGAGGATGATCAGGTAAATATCCGGATGGTTTTGAGTTATGGCATTGGCAATTTTCTGTAGCAGAATAGTCTTGCCGGTCTTGGGCTGGGCCGGAATGAGGCCCCTCTGACCCTTGCCGACGGGTGCCACCAGGTCAATGATGCGGGTGGAGAGTTCCTTCGCGCTAGTCTCCAGTGCCAGATGGTCTTCAGGGAACTGCGGCGTCAGGTCTACAAAGTGAGGAAACGATTTGATCTCATCCGGGCTGATGCCGTTTACCGCATCCACCCTGAGCAGCGCAAAGAAGCGCTCATTATCCTTGGGGGGACGTATCTGGCCATTTACAACATGCCCCGTACGCAGGCCGAAGCGCTTGATCTGCGAAGGCGAGACGTAGATGTCCTCGGGACCGGGGAGATAGTTGAAATCGGGGGAACGCAAAAAGCCGTAGCCATCCGGCATAATCTCCAGTACACCGCGGGCATACACGTTGCCCTGTTTCTCGGCCTGGGTCTCCAGGATTTTAAGGATGAGGTCATGCTTCCTCAGACCGGAATAATCGCTGACGTCCAGCTCCTGAGCCAGCTTAGTGAGATCCTTTACACGCAGTGACTGCAGTTCGCTAATGTCCATGATAGGTTCTTCTGTCATGATACTTCCAATGCTAAAGTTGATGGTGAATGATTAACGGCAACAGAATAAGCTCTTTACCTGCCAACCGAGTGTTCCAAAAAAACTAACTACGGATTAAAAGCGGGATCATATAGCTGATCTAGTAGATTATTATAGTTCTTTCTGCCAGTTTCCCACCCTGGCTACAATGCCTCGGGAGTGCTCGCTCCGTGGTCAGATTGTACAGCTTAGCTCAAAAAGAATGTGCGGTCAATTATAGATGCTGCTGATCGCTATTCAAGATATGCAACGTCTGCTCCGAAGAGCTTAACTGCAAATCCGGCTCCGAAGTTCCCCACTAGACGTCACATTGGCTTCAAATACCAGCTATACTCTTACCCCCTCTGAAATCTCAGTCTTTATACGTCAATTAATGGTTCGACGGAAAAAGTCTAGCAAATTGATCGGAAAATCGTATCAGGGGGCTAAAACTCTCGCCTGGAAATTGAGAGAAATATCAAAGTATGTCAAATGAAATTTTAAATATCCTCGCAACCGCCGGCCCCAGGTAATGGGAACCTAAAATGACCACCAAGTCCTCTATCCCTGCCTTGTTGATCGCGCCCTTGATAGCTGACACAGTGTCACACTCAATCCGTATACAATGATGGGAGGTCCCCACCAGTTCAGCAAGGTCATTGGCTGAATAGAAGCTGCGGATACCGGTCTGTGTGAGTATTACCGTGTCAAACCTGGGTAGCAGCATATCCAGCATCTGTTCGGCTTTCCGCCCCTTCTGAAGGGCTAGTACCAGCCATTTTCGACCCCTAACGGACTCTCCAGCCAGAGTATCCAGAAAAGCAGTCATTCCGCTTGGATTGTGTGCCACGTCGTAGATCACACTGGGATGATCGCCGAGCTGATGATACCTGCCAGGCCAGACGGTGGTTTTGACTGCTTCACGGGCAACTTCATTGATAAAGTCGCTACCGAGGATCGCCTGCGCAAGCCTCCAGGCTAATTTGGCATTGGTGTGCTGGTGACTTCCAGGCAACCGGAGGGGAAGGGGAACCGCCGGTTCTTCGCGCAGGAATGTGACCGGCGCACCGACCCGATCAGCTTCAGACTGTATCACTTCGCGCACCCATGAGGTCTGGGGAACCGAATAGCACGGCACTCCCGGCTTGAGTATGCCGGCTTTCTCCCTGGCGATGGCACGAACTGTGTCTCCCAGCAGATCCATGTGATCTAGGTCAATGGGAGTAAGGGCGGTCCAGGTGGGGCTGACAGCAGTGGTAGCATCCAGACGCCCCCCCAATCCTGTTTCCAGAACGGCAACGTCCACCCTATGAGCCTTGAAATAACTCAGCGCCATGACTGTTGTGACCTCAAAGAAAGTGGCAGAGACCTCCTCCAAGTCGCCTTTGTGTTCCTTCAACCATTGGATGATATAACTGTCATCAATTGGCCTACCGTCAATACGGATGCGTTCGTTAAAGCGGCATAGGTGGGGAGAGGTGAACAGTCCTACCTTCTGACTATGATCATGTAGAATCCGGGCTGTTATGGCAGCTGTTGAGCCTTTGCCATTTGTGCCTGCGATCTGGACGATGAGAAGGTCCTGATGGGGATTCTTGCACTTTTCCAATAACTGCCGGGTGGGACCAAGCCCCAGATTTACACCCTTACGCTCTAGGCTGTATAGATATTCCAAGAGGTGGTGCATGTTAATAGCCGTATTGGCAGACAGGGTAATTAATCACCATGAGGGACTTATAGCTGTCCGATACACTGAGTTGGATCAGCCGGATTCCGGATTCCTGTAGAGTTTGGTAAACGAATGAGGAGTAAGACGGTAGCAGTGAGTACAGCAAACGGTCAGCGGTTCATTTTCCCTGCTCAACCAGCATGGTTCCTTCATATTTCTGCTTGAAGAGCACGATGGCATCAAAAAGACCGTTGGCAATACGCTGGCGATATTCATTCTGTCCCAGCTTTTTCTCTTCGATCCGGTTGGTAATAAAACCAATCTCTATCAACACGTTGGGCATGGATGCACCGATCAGGACATAGAATTCGGCCTGTTTAATCCCCCGGTTGGGCGCATCCAGGTGTCTGGATAGCTTTTCCTGGATCATGGCCGCGAGGGCTTCGCCCTCTTTCATCCAGGTGCTCTGGGCCATGGTTGAGAGAATAAGAGCTTCGTCGGAGAATTCCTGATAGGGGTGGTCCGATTCCTCCAGGGCAATAACGCTGTTTTCCATCCGGGCCACGTCAATAGCCTCCTGAGTCTTGGCCGGCGCCAGAAGATAGGTCTCAAAGCCGCTAGCGCCACGGTTAGGTGACCCATTCACATGGATGGAAATGAACAGTTTACCACCGGCCTCGTTGGCTGCCTTTGAGCGCTGCCAGAGAGGGACAAACACGTCTTCATCACGGGTGTAGACAACTTTCATATTCAACTTGCGCTTGATCAGGCGTCCCAGACGCAAGGCGACATCCAGCGTTACGACCTTTTCCTTCAATCCGCCTTTGCCAATGGTGCCGCCATCAATCCCACCATGTCCGGGATCAATGACGATCGTGTCCAGGTACCACCGCTCACGCAATTCTTTTATCCTGTCATTCTTACGGCGGGCCGGATTGCGGATAGCGATATGGAGTTCGGCCGCGCCGTCCACCTGATACACTTCAGGCAGGCTCACTTTGTCAGTAAGCTTGAATCGCAGCTCGGCCGATTTTTCCAGCTGCCGGCCCCATGCTCTCCGGATAATGCCACCCAGAATGGAATGGTTCAGCGCCAGAGTATCCACCCTTCCCCCGGGTACCTGGACTACCAGCCACCCATTATCAGTGATATATCGCACGATATTGCGGGTATCAAATTCCTGGCTGGTTTTTACCCGGATGAGAGTACCGTTCTGTTTGGATTCGAGACTGGCAGCATAGATGTTAAAGGCAGGATGCGCTGCCGGGCCTATGAAGGTCCTCCTGGCCTCGTCATATCGTGCTCCTGGCAAGACCGTGGCACTTATTACGGAAAAGATGGCCCTCGCCGGTAGATAGAACTCCTTCCCGTCGAAATATGTAGGCAGCGGCAGCTGAAAAGCCCGCCCATCCACCACCACGAAAGATGAGAATGCGGTAATCTTCACTTCCCCATCACGGAAATGGAGCACCAGTTTGTTCACCTCATCGTTGACATACGTGTTTGCTGAGAATACAGCGGCTAGCTCCCGACCGTTCAGGTATTCGATGTTGCCCCGGAAAAACGTTCGTAGAGCTTCCCGGCGTTGCGGCTGGCTGGGGAATGCCACCCGAATCTCATCGGCTACAAGGATGACGGGTAAGAGCATGAAGGCGAACACCCACCATCCACGCCGATAAGTTTTAAATTCCATTAATCCGTTGAGTCTCAAGAGATAGTCACCAAATCCTTTATCCTGACAATACTCCGGCCAGGCTGTCTGTACCGGGGAAAACTTAGAGAGCTGGCCGCTCAGAGTGCAATATCCATCTGGAGCCCCACCTGCTGATCTACCTGCAATGTCGTCCAGCGCGGATCAGTACAGCCCCACAGCCGGGTAAACCGGAGTGAGATTGATCCTTGACCAACCGGTATTGTCGTCTTCCCATAGATCCGCATACCTCGTCCGGAGAGCACCCGAAAGTTGAATTCACCCGGCAGACCGTCCTCGTAGACATAAAGGCGTTGGGCCCACCCATCGGTTGCGAAGCCGTAAGCCCCAACAGCAAAGGAAATGTCTGATCGAAAATGGTAGCGCAAACTCCCCCCAATAGTCTCACCCCTTCCCTGTTCACTACCCTCACCGGTAGCCCTATATGCTATCATGAATCGGGCCGTCAGATTGCGGAAACCGTTATTCGCTAGCGTAAACCTCACGTAGTGGGTGGTAGCTATTTTATGCTGCACGATGTGCAAATTCTCGTTGTTAAGCGAGCCAGCGCTGGCAATTTCTTCCCGATAGCGGTAAAACAGCGAGGTCTCCACCTGCCGTTTGCCGGCCCTTACGGCCAGACCCGACTCCAATCCCTCGCGAGGCCAGGAGCCCATGAGTTGAGGCTCGACCTGACGGAAGCTATCCAGGTATCCGTTGAGCTGCAAGGGGCGTTGACCCCATCGCCATCCGAAAAACCACCCTGATTCGTTTCCCCGGCTCACCCGATCACCCACTAGGCGGCCTCGCAGGGCAGTCCAGCCCGGGGGATAGCTGCGATACAGCAAGGTCAAACGCAACTGATTTTCCTGCCGGCCCCGATTGACCACATAACTCAAACGTGTCTGTCGGGCGCGCTGTTGGATTTGCCATGCTGTATTGGGCTTATCCTGTTGTACAGCCTCCTCGTGGCAGAAGGACAATTCGCCTTCCTGGGTTTTAAACGAGCGCATTGTTATAAGGGAACCTGTCCTATGTCGTGAATCCGGTGTTCCAGAGTGGGCCTGGAGCTGATACCGAGCGGCCAATCCGCCTACGTCCCAACCTAGGATTTTGGTGGTTCCCGCCAGGTAATAGAGAGTTTCGCCGGTGACCTTAGCCGGTCCAGTATGCGCGCGGTAGGTTATTGCCCTATAGGTACCGTCCGGGTCAGTGGTGATATCCGCCTGCTGGACACTGGCACCGGCCAAGAGCTGGAACCTGCGCCAGTTGTGACGAATACTGGCTCCCCGCAATACGCCGGCATTTGTGTTACTGTAGCCTGATCGCAGGTTGAAGGCTCGTGAGAGGGGCCGCAGGAGGGTTTCCCCCCGGGGAGCTGCGAATTCATCGGCCAGCACCAGACCCAATCCCCAGGTCATGCGGTGAGCCCCAAGAGCCAGATGAGTAGAATTCCTGCGAACGGTTATGCTCAGATCGGAAAGATCGGAGAGATGGTATTCGCCGGGATCGCGCTGTGCCACCCATTGGGCCGCCCACTGCCTTCCGTTAAGGTTGAGGCGGGTGCGAATGCGTTCATCTGCTCCGGTGTTCACCAAGCGGGTGGAAAGCTTGGCGTTAACATCTCTTACCGGCAGGAGAATTAAATACTGCTGGAGTGAATTGATCTGTTCCGGTGGCAGAAGTGTACGCCTGGCCAGGTCGTCCCAATCACTGAAGGGATCGGACTGCCTGGCTATCAATACTATAGACACCAGGGAATCGTCCAGAAACCAGAGGTCCGCTGATGATGCTCGGTTCAGGTTAACTGGGTTGTCGAGCAGTGATTCCAGAATCGCTATATCCTCCTCGGAAAGCAGCTGCAGGTTGAGCAGATCGGAGTTGAGGTGCCGTAGTGACTGGGCCTTATCGGCGGTTGCCCAGAGGAACAGCATCATAGTCAGAAGGCCGGGGAGGAGTCTATTTGAACGCGAATCCAAAAGCGGTGGACAATCCGAAAATGGGATGATAGTTCAGCCTTGCCGAGAGTTGTAGCCGCCGAAGGTCCACCTGGGCGCCAGCGTAGGGCATGCTGGGGATAGTGCGATAGCCGATCTGGAAGGTCAGATTCTTTCGGGTGGCAAAGCAGACTTCCGCCAGCTGCCGCAGGGCGAGTGGCGGAGTTTTTTCAACAGCCAGCGTCCAGGTGGTCTGCTTGCCAATGCGGGATATCACCGCCAGTTGGTACAGCTGCCGGGTCAGGCTCTCGTAGGCCTGCTTGCGACCTGGAGTCTGGCCACTGTACCAGACAGCCACATTCAGGGTCTCTGTGAGGGGAGCATTTAGGCCGATACCGAGTAGCAGCTCCCCCTCGATAGGATCGTAGCCGCTGATGTTGACCTCATGCCAGGCCAGGCTCAAACCAGCGATGAGGCGCTTGCGTACTTCTCCGGCTGCGGCAGCGCTTAGACTTGTCTCCCGGTACAGTTCATCCCCGGAATACCAGACGCCGCCGGCGGCGCGCCAGCTGCCCACCCGTCCGCCAAATGAGGCGGTGCTGTATGCTGCCCACTTACAATCCCACGGCCGCCCGTGTCCCAGGGACAGCCAGACAGGTTGATCAGGAAGCCGGGCAGGGCTGTTCATTGTCGGCGGGAGTATACCATCGATACCAGCGAAGGCAATCCGGAACAGATCGGATCCCTCGAAAGCGCCGGAAAGGGTACTGGCCAGAATGCAGAACAGGCCCAGGATTCCAATGCGGGCTAGTGGCTTACGGTGAAGGCTGCGGTTGGTGCTGCTCTTCCCGCAGAGCGGGTAGTGGTATTTATCTAGGGGGTTTTTCCCCTTCATTCTGTTCAAGTTGCCGAAGGTCCGGTACGACACGGAACACTTTCTCACCGCGCTTGACCATGCGGTATTTCTCACGTGCCAGGCGTTCGATGTACATCAGATCGCTCTCAAGGCTGGCCACTTCCTGACGGAGCTCGGCAGCTCGCTCCTGAAGTAATGCAATTTCCGCATCGAGACGCTTTTGCTCGGATCGCAGCTGATACTGCCGGAACAGCCCGTGACGGTTAAAGATGAGAAACAGAAGGACCACCAACACTACCAGTACTCCCAGCCAGCGCTTAGGACGCACTGAACCGCCCTTGCGCCCTGCCCGGATTTGTCCTCGAGTGGAGCCGGGGGTCATTGACCGGAACTATCCCCGTGCCGCATAGGAAATACTTCCCGACCGGGAAAACGCGCCTTTCCGCCGAGCTCTTCTTCGATGCGGAGCAGCTGATTATATTTGGCTATGCGATCAGTCCGGCTGGCTGAACCGGTCTTGATCTGCCCTGCTCCGGCAGCTACGGCCAGGTCAGCGATGGATACGTCTTCGGTCTCGCCAGAGCGATGGGAAACAATAGCCCCAAAACCGGCCTTCTGAGCCTGGGAGATGGTCTCCAGCGTTTCAGTCACCGTACCGATCTGGTTCAGCTTGATAAGGATGGCGTTCATGGCCCGCAGGTCTATGGCCTGCTGAAGACGCTGTAAATTGGTGACGGTAAGATCGTCACCTACGATCTGGACCGAACCACCTAGGCGGCTTTGCAGAACCTGCCAGTTGTCCCAGTCATTCTCATCCAGACCATCCTCCAAGGATATTATCGGGTAGGCTTCAGCCAGTTGTTCATAGAAGGCGATCAACTCTTCCGCCCCTAGCATCCGGTTTTCGGAAGTCAGGTGGTAGCGCTGGGTAGTTTTGTCGTAGAAGGAGCTGGCGGCAGCATCCAATGCGAGGGACAGCTGTTCGTCAAGACGATATCCCGTGTGCTGAACAGCCTCTAGAATCACCTCGATGGCCTCCTCGTTGGATCTGAGGTCCGGGGCGAATCCGCCCTCATCGCCTACGGCGGTAGTCAGGCCTTTCCCCTTGAGAACAGCCTTGAGCTGGTGGAAGGTCTCCACGCCCATCTGCAGCGCTTCCGAGAATGAGCTGGCCCCAACAGGGAATATCATGAACTCTTGAATATCAACGTTGTTATCAGCGTGCTGCCCACCGTTAAGGATATTCATCATGGGGATAGGCAGGGTGTACTGTTCCTGTTCTCCGGATAGGTAGGTGTAGAGGGGTTGGTCGGAGACACTGGCGGCGGCATGAGCGACAGCCAGTGAAACTCCCAGGATGGCATTGGCCCCCAGGCGACCCTTGTCAGAGGTTCCATCCAGGTTAATCATGGCCTCATCCAGGCCAGCCTGATCCAGTGCGTTGCGGCCGGTGAGTGCCGCGGCCAGTTCCCCGTTAACGTGACTCACTGCCTCAAGCACCCCTTTCCCCAGGTAGCGGCTTTTATCACCGTCGCGTAGCTCCACTGCTTCGTGTTCGCCGGTAGACGCCCCTGAAGGGACGATAGCCCGCCCTAGAGTACCGTCGTTAAGACGGGCTTCTACCTCAACAGTGGGATTAC
This sequence comes from Fidelibacterota bacterium, assembly GCA_020354025.1. GTDB lineage: Bacteria > Fidelibacterota > Marinisomatia > SCGC-AAA003-L08 > TS1B11. The sequence continues at coordinate 2,574,168 of CP070638.1, forward strand.
CGCGGGAATCCAGCACCTCGCGGCCATGAATAGAGGCTATAGTATTCAAAATCCCTCCAAGTCAGTTAATTATTCTTCTTGCCGCAGGCCAGGAAAAAGCATGCGGTCAGTAACCTACCGGTCGTAGCCACTAGGTCCTCCCCCGATCTCACCTTATCTTTCTGAGGATCTCTTCCGCTGATCTCTGCAATGTATCAAGGATCTTCTTGGTATTCTGGATCTCTCTGACCGCCTGGGATGATGCGGGATCATCGGGATTCAGGGCCAGGGTGTTATCCATGAAGTAGAGCGACTCCGAGTACGCGTTCTGGGCTTGCGAGAAAAATCCAATAGCGTTCTCCAGCTTGTCGGCTGGTATTGGGTCGGTATTGATGGCTTCCTGATACAGGTCCTGGCCCTTCTCCAGAGCTTCGTTGCCGATGTTGGCTTATACCGCACCGAGGTTGTAGTAAACATCGGGGTCCTTAGGGGCATTACGGCGGGCCTTTTCCAGGACCTCAAGAGCCGCCTGGGAATCCCCGACATCCAGGTAGGTGGCGGTAAGTCTCTGCATTACATCGACATTATCCGGAAGGGCTTGGTGGGCTTTTTTATAGAGCTCTAATGCCTTGTCGTAATCGCCATCGTTATAGGCTAATTCGCCTGCCAGGAGCAGCACCCAGCCGCTCTCAGGATTCTTTTTCAGGGCATTTTCAACGGCTGCCCGTTCTCCTTCCTTATCTCCCAACTGGCGGTAGCAGTAGACGAGGTTAGTGTAGGTAGAGCCCTCATCCGGTCGAATTAACGCAGCGGTTTCAAAATGGGCCTTGGCTTGCAGCAGCTGTTCACGCTGATCCTCTTCGGGTGGCTTACCCCCCGTGACTTGAATCACCGCATTGTATAGGTCCGCACCCAACTTATATTCCATTGTCCACTCCACCTGCCGCAGGTTCTGCACCAGGTCGGCTATAGTGCTGCCTTCAAGCTTCTGGGAGGGATTGCGCCTCAGGGCTTCCTCCAGCATTTGGTTCATCTCCTCGTACCGGCGCTGCGGGGCATAAACAGCCCTGGCAAGCAGGAAAGGAACTTTGGCGTTGTCCTTCTCGGCTTCCAGTTCCATGGCTTTCAGGAAGAACTCTTCCGCCGTTTCCAGGTCCTCTTGCTGCACATACATTTTGGCGGAAACGAACTCCGAACTCTCACAGCCCTGATCCACGAAAAGCACCAGGGCAGCAAGGATTATGAAGATTAGTTGCCTTTTCACAATTTTACCTTTTTGTTTTGTGTTAATTATTTTATAGTCTAATAACCCCTGAACGCAAATATACAGCCAACCGGTCCGCATAAAAAGCCCTAGTCCATCAGGTCGCGGATGTTTTCCATCCGGTGTTCAACGCCTTCCGGTGTAGCCCGAAGTAAGCCTTCCAATCCGAAATCCTCCACGGTGAATGAGGCCGTTGCCGCCCCCCGGATAACTGCTTCCTCGATGTGAGATTCATCATGATTGGCTATGTGACCAATGAATCCCCCGGCAAAGCTGTCTCCGGCGCCGGTAGGGTCTACAAGCCGGGAGTGGGGGTAAACGGGGATGTGCTTGTGCGTACCATCTGTTGCGAGAAAAGCTCCCTTATGCCCTCGCTTGATTACCACCGTTGAAGGTCCCGCCCTCAACAGCCAGTGGGCGGCCGCCTCCAGGTCGTCATGACCGGTAAGCTGGGACGCCTCTTCGTCGTTGATCAGGAATATATGCGTTTTTCCCAGCACCGCTTCCAGCTCCTCCCGGTTCATATCGATCCAGAGGTTCATGGTATCGCTGATGATCCGGCGGGCAGCGGTCATGTGCTCACAGACCGCCAGCTGCAGACTCGGCTGGATGTTTCCCAAGTAGATGATCCCTGTGCGGCGGTTCCCATTGCTGACCAATGGCTGGAAGTTTTCAAAAACTCCCAGGTGGGTAAACAGGGTCTCCCGCTCGGAAAGGTCCCGGGAGTAACGCCCCCCCCATCGGAAAGTGCTTCCAGCGACCTGCTGCACGTCGCTCACATCAATCCCTCGCTCCCGAAACAGCCGCCACCCCTCTTCGGGGTAATCCGATCCGACCACACCGACCAGGCGGACGGGAGCAAAGAGGGAGGAGGCTATCGAAAAAAAGGTGGCCGAGCCGCCCAGAATCTCCTGCCGCTGACCCTGTGGGGTTTCAATCGTGTCCAAGGCGATGGAGCCGACGGCCAGGATGGGCTTGGTAGTCATGACTGAGCCAGTTTAGGATACGACAAGGGCGTTGTCAACTAATCCTTATTTCAGGTCCAGCCCATAACGGTCGCTGATGTCCAGCGGCGGCATAGTCCCTTCGAAAGGCTTCGTATCCCTGACATACCAGTCGTACCACTGGAGGGTGCGATACAGCACATCTGCACGTCCTGGAAGCATCCGGTTGCCGTGCTTCTCGCCGGGATACTGAACAAGCCGGACAGCAGGATGGTTATTCATCTTGAGCCGTCGATAATATTCCAGGCTCTGTGAGGGATGGACACGAGTGTCCGCCGTGCCACCCAAGATAAGCGTGGCAGTACGGCTCTTATGAGCGTGGTAAATGGGACTGCGTTCAAGACCCAGTTGCCACATCTCTTCGAGTTTCTTCCCGAAATGGACAAAGAGGTATTCATATGGAATATCACCGGTTCCCAGTTTGCTGATAATGTCGCTGACCCCGACAAGCATCACAACCGCCCTGACCTTTTCGGTGTAATAGGAAGAAAACCACGCCGCGGCATAGCCGCCGTAGGAGCTGCCGCCAAGCCCCACCCGGTCAGGATCGGCGAGGCCGATATCGACCAGGTGGTCGATACCATCGGCTATATCATCAAATTCCACCCCGGCCGGATCACCCAAGTGCAGCTTGATATGTTCCAGTCCGTATCCCGTGCTGGCCCGGTAGTTAGGCAGGAAGACGGCGTAGCCCTTGCCGGTAAGCACCTGCACCGGCCGGGAATAGCTGGTTTCCCAGCTGTATGAGTAGTGTGATTCCGGGCCCCCATGAACAATCACGATCAGTGGGTACTTGCGCCGTTTACTGTAATTGACCGGGTAATGAAGGAGGCCCTCCACCTCCCAGCCGTCGCGGGCTTTATACGTTATGACTTCCTGCCTGCCCAGCTGCCGTTCGGCGATCCAGGGATTCAAGACGGTCAGTCGCTTGAGCGGCTTATTAGGCGACCAGTAATAGACATCCTCCGGTACATCAGACCAGGTGCCCGTAAAGGCGAGGTGCTCAAAATCGCTCGTGAAGCTGGGAGAGCTGAATACTACACTCTCTTTCTCTGAGTGAAGGATAACATCCCTTTTGCCACCGGTGGCCGCCACGGTGTTCAGGGTATTCCACACACCCTCAGCCGCCTGATAGACTATGGTACTGTTGTCGCGCCAGCCTGCCCACTGCACATGGCCCCGAAAGTCGGGAGGAGTGAGGTTTATTACTTTGCCCTTAGTGACCGGTCTAACGAAGACCTGGCTCACGTCGTGGTCCTGCTGGTCGAGGGAGGCGGTATATACCAACCTTTTGTTTTCAGGACTGAATGCGAAATTCCCCAGCTTGCCCGGATTTTCGGAGAACCTGGTAAGCTTCTTGGACTTCAGGTTAAGCAGGTGAATCTTGCTGAACATATATTCATGATCCACCAGGTTTTCCGGGGAAGCACCGGCAGCGATCCACTTCCCATCGGGACTGAATTCAAAGGTCCAGATGGTAATGCCTTCAGTGAGCTGTGCTGCTTCGGCTTCCTTGATATCACCGCCCACTTCAATGGTGTATAGGTTGCGGTGCTTGAGGTTCTCTTCGTAGAATATGAATCCGTAGCCTCTCTCATTCAGTGTTTCTTCGCGTTTGCTCTTGGGCTTTGTGGCTACATAGGCGATCTGGTTTCCGGAGGGGTGCCACCGGAATTCCAGGACGTTCGTTTTGGAATCGGTGATGGGGGCCGCTTCACCACCGTCAATCGAAATGGCCCATATCTGTATCATCTTATTTTCGTCTCGTCGGAAGAGGAAAGCGATTTTACGGCTGTCGGGGCTCCAGCGCGGTGATTCTACTTCTACCTTACCGGTGATAAACGGCCGGCTTACTCCCGTTTCGGTGGATACCACGTGCAGTTCGCTGTATCGGCCGCCGGGCTCGTCGGTCACCTCGCGTTGGACAGATACGGTATAGGCGATCCATTTCCCGTCGGGGCTGATTTCCGCCGTTTCGGCGTACTTGAGTCTGAAGACATCCTCGGGCTTGAACGCGTCCTTGGCCAGGGAGATGCTCGTTAGACTGCCGAAAAGAAGCGTTGTTGCCAACACGGAACAGGTTGCTCCAAAGAAATTCGGTCTACTTTTTCGCATAGTGAGATATTCCTAACTTCTGGGGATGGGTATTGACAAGCTGCTGGAAAGTGCTATCCTCGGATACCTGTCCGGAGACCAGCAGGGTTCAACGGACAATAAAGCCGGTACACGTGCTGCCATCCTATCATTCCAGCTTAACGCGCGAGCGGCGTAAAAAGCAAGTTTGAAAGCGTGGCAATCGGGTCTAATTTGAATCATGGGCTACCTGAAATACTGTTCTAGCTGCGGTGCTCGCAATAAGATCCGCAAGCTGGAAGGACGCAGGCGGCGTGTCTGTCCAGAGTGCGGGACGGTACACTACGAGAATCCCCGTCCGGCGGTAACGGTTGTAGCGGTGCGGGACGGGAAAATACTGTTGGTCAGGCGAGCAGTCGCCCCAGCGGAGGGGCAATGGTGCCTGCCGGGGGGCTTCATGGAACTGCGGGAAAGTGCCGAGGAAGCCGCCCGCCGGGAACTGAGGGAAGAGACCGGCCTTGCCGTGAGCAATCTCACCTTCATGGCAATATGCCCCTATCCGGGGGGCATCAAAGAGAACCTGCTGGTGCTGGCCTTTGTTACTGAGAATTTTTCCGGGCAGCCCACTCCCGGTGACGATGCCCAGGAGACCCGCTTCTTCCCGCTGGAACAGCTACCACCAGTGGCTTTTCGCTGCCACCGGGAAATTATCCGCACGTACATGGAATCACCGGTAAACCGCCGTGATAGGCCTGATGAATCTTCCGTAAAAGACCGGCCACCCGGCGAATGATGACTTAACTTTTAGCGATGCAGATACTGGTCCTATATGGCCCCAACCTGAACCTGCTGGGCTTGGTATCCCGGGGCGACACCCGCCTGACCCTTGACAGGCTTAACCAGGCTTTACGCCGTAAGGCTCAGGACCTTGGTGTGGAACTGAAAATATTCCAGAAGCAGGGGGATGCCGAGGCCAGTAAAATCATCCAACGGCAGCGCAACCGTGTAGAGGGGGTACTCCTCATTCCCGGTATCTGGGCCCGGACCGGTCATCTGATCCGGGAGACAGCGGCAGTTGCCCACCTGCCCCTGGCCGTCTTCCACCTGGAACCGTTGAAAGGGCCTTGGGACTATCATAAGGAGTCGATTTTCAAAGGATTGGCGGTCACAGAAGCAAATGGCATCACACCGGAAGACCTGGCCGATTTCCTGAAAAGCTTCGTAGCCAGCCTTACGTCCTAGACCGGTTCCCCATCTCCGACCAAGCGATCACACCTACGATAAGTGCGCCGCCCAGCCAGGCTACAGGGCCGAGAAACTCCCCGGCAATAGCCACGGCGAACAGGGCTCCGAAGACCGGCTCACTGGCGAGAATGAGGGCCGTGCGCGTGGGGGAGGTGCGCCGCTGGGCCCAGGTCATACCCAGAAACGCACCAGCCGTACCCAGCACGCCGGTGACTCCTAGTCCTATCCACAGCGTAGTGCCGGGGATCACCTCCCAGCCTGACACAATCAGGGTGGCCAGGGCGGCCAGGATCACTACTGTGGTGAGCTGTACCCAGAAATAGCGGAGAGTGCTGATGGTGGGGGCGTAGATGCCCAGGAGGATTATATGCCCGGCGAATGCAGCCGCGCAGGCCAGCGTGAGGAAGTCACCCTGATTGATGCCGGCACCACTCTGGGGATTGGTGAGGAGGTACAGCCCCATTACCGCCAGCCCGGCCGCCGCCCAACGCCGAGGTCGGATCCGCTGGTAACCCAGACCCCACAGCAGGAAGGGAACCAGTACCACATTCAGCCCCGTAATGAAAGCCGACTTACTGGCGGTCGTGTAAACCAAACCCCAGGTCTGGAAGGCAAATCCGAAGAATAAAGCTCCCCCTGTTAAGACGCCTCCTACCAACTCCCGGCGGCTGAGCGCACCGAGCTGGTGAGCCACCACGGCGGTCATGATTACCAAAGCCAGGGTGAAACGCATGGTCATGAACATGAAGGGGGAGGTATAGTCCAGCGAGGCCTTGACTAGGGCGAAGGTGGTGCCCCAGACAAAGGCTGCTAGCAGGAGGACGAAGTCAGCCAGGAGGTGCTTTTGCCGGGTGGATTCCATGATCGGTCTTCAATTGTGCTAGAAAATTTGCTTTGGTGTGTATTGATGCTGATAGGTTTAAGCCCTAATACTATATCCCGCCCCGGCCGCTAGGATTCCCCAGATGATAAAGCCCAGGCCTTTCTCTACCTGCCAGCGCAAGGTAATGGCCGCTGCGGCAAGGAGGATGAACACTATCCAGGCAACGGTCAGGGGACCGCTAATTTAGGAATGTCAGCTAGACATACCACGGCTATTGCATGCGGGACAGACTGTCCGGACAAGATACTCGTTATTCTAGGGCGAAATCCAGCAGATTGTAGAATTCCCCAAGCCAGCCTATCAAATCCCCGTCCCGGTCAAAGCGGAGGATGCGCTGGGAATAGACTGATTGGGCTTGGCTAATCCAAAAACCTGTCTGCCCTTCGCCAGGCAGGACCTCGATTCCCGTGAGGTTGGAATAGTCCGCTTCAAGGATTATATGCGGTTCGGGTTGACCAAAGAGACGGCCTGTCTGCCACTGCCAGCCCTGATGGGAGCGCCCGATATAGTAACAGTCACCGTTCGTCGGGTTGAGGCTGATATCCATAATTTTCAATTGTGGTAGGTACGTGGCAACCTGTCTGGCAGCATCAATTCGCACTACTCCCGAGTCAGTGGCTACCCAACATCCGCCCACTACGGGATCGGCCGCCACTTTTCTAGGATAGGGTACGCTGGCAGCAGGTTCCCAGCTGCCGCCGGGCACTGGCGGACGCAAGCAGTAGACCACACCGTCGCCAAACCCGGTGGGAGTACTTAGCCACAGGGAAGATGACTGTAGGTCAAGGGTGAAAGAGGCGTCAGGATCCAACACCACAGGAATTTTGTTTGTTATGAGAGTAGTGCCCGCTGGAGTGGCATAGTAGATGGCATCTGGAGTGATCTGCAGGATGAAAACGCCGTCGGAGGAGGGATCAGCGGCTATGTCTATAGGCCGTCCGGTAAGGCCTGTCTGCCCGGTCCCGGTGAAGTTCACGCCCATGAAATAGACCGCCTGATCGTAATAATCAGCGACCCAAATTCGGTTCTCTCCGGACTGGTAGATTATGGCTTTAGGGGAGTTGAAATATTCGTAATCGCGTCCTAGCACATGAGACCCATCATAGCTGATGCGCCAAACACCGGAGTTGAAGTCGGCGACCCAGAAGTTGTAAGGTCCGGGGATCAGGGTATCCGTTGGTGAGAGGCGGCTTTCTCCCCATTCAGTGATCGCCTGGACGGCGTAGGTGTAGGTTGTGTCGTACATTAGATTCAGGTCCTGAAAGCTCGTGCTCTCGTCAGGTACACTCGCACGGAACCGTAATGAATCGCCCCCGACGCTACGATAGATACGATATTCCTCCAGTCCTTTCACATCCATAGAGTCCCAGGTGAGTGTGGCTATATCGCGGTTAGCTGCGGCCTGGAAACCGGTCGGTGCGCCGTTGGTGGCGGGATTGTGGGGGTCCAGTGGATTAGCCCGCTCCCGGTCGGAACAAGCTATTGCCAACAGACAAGTCAGCATTAGTAGCGGGTATCTCATGGGCTTAGGATAAAGGAAACAGCCACCAGCAGCAGGCCGGTTTCCGCTCCCAGGTAGCACCATCCCGCCCGGCGGTCCAGATATAGGGTCCTCTCGTAAAGGTCATCCAGCCGGGCTGGATCACCCGAAGCAAGATAGGTCTGATAAGCTGCTTCGGCTTCTTGATGATAGTAGTATGAGAGTGCACCGGATACGACCAGCATGGCTAGGCCCAGCCAGCGTTGACGTTTCAACCAGACGTTGCGGGGGGGCAACGGGGGGCGAGGTTCCAGGGATAAGGTATCCGGGACGGCTCCGCCGGCTGAAGCGTCTTCAGGCGGGATCCATAATGGAAGCACTACAGTTGCGGGTAGAGCGGCAGCATTGCTGGTGCTGTCTTGCTGCACGCCGGGTAGTTGCGCGGACAGGGGCACTGACAGCATGAGCAGGGACAACAGAACGAGCCGGGGTATCACTCCGGTTCCCCGGCGGTGGAATCAGCAATTCGCAGGTGAAAGAGATGATTTTGCCTGTCCGCAACTACCAGGCCATCAGGGGTCAGGCTCGCAATATCGAGGGGCTTTTCCAGATCATATCGCCAAAGCTCCTGCCCGGTAGCCAGGTCCAATGCCAGCAGACCACCGCGGGCGAATGCTACCAGAACCGCCCGGGGCTGTGGAGATCCTATTAACAGAAGGGGATGATTAACTAATCCGTCCTCCCGAACGCGCCAGACCGGGAAGCCGTCACTGCCCTTGAGGGCGACGATCTCACCCGCTGCCGTTGCTGCCACCACGAGGCCGCCGGTAATCAACGGACGGCTATAGATAGGGGCAGCCATCTGGATCTGAAATACCGTCTCACCTACGGCTGGATCGACCACCAACAGGCGTCCATCCGTGTCCCCGATAACCAGCCTGCCTTCTCCAGACCCTACAACGGCATTGGGAGTCACCGGCAGCTGCCGTTTCCACAGGTGGGCATAATCCTCAACAGTTTCAGTCGCTTGATTGGTTTCCGGCAGAAGTATATCCGAAGGTTTTCGCAAGGGTAAAGCGTAGAGGATTCCGCCGTCATTCAGCACTAGAATCCGATCATCCAGCACCCGGACACCCCGGTAGCAGCGGCCGGGGAGTTGTCTGTGCCAGATGAGGCGCCCATCATGGATATCATACGCCGCGACTTCCCCTGAAATTGAAGCTGCCAACAGTAGGTCGTCGGCCAGCCCCAGGTGCCCGGTAATACCCGCAACCTGCTGCTTCCAGAGGGTCCTGCCTTGTGTCAGTTCGTAAGCGAGTAGCTCCGTGTCCTGAGAAGAGGTGATGAAAAGGTACGGTCCTTCGCGATAGACCAGCTGGCCTGTAAGGGATTTGCGCAGAGGACGCCGGATGCGGCCATCCCGTCGGCCGGTTTTCAGGTCAAGGCGATATAATTCACCACGATGGGTAGCAACTAGTAGTATGTCAGCTCCCATTGGAAGCAGAGCGGTCGGAGGAGAGGGCAGCTTTGTTTGCCAAGCCAGTTCCGGTTTTGCGACCAAAGCCCGGGAATAGTCCAGTTCCGCCAATTCATCAGGTAGAATCCTGGGCACCCCCCTGCAGCCCTCGCTGGTCAGGCCTATTAATGCGCAACACAGAATCAATACGCCACTTCTGATCAGATGTGTGGTGAATCTTTTTCGGACTCGGGATTCGGGATTTGGGATCTGGGATCTGGAACTTGGAGATTGAAACTTGAAACTCAAAACATATCGTCCTTAATAGTCCCAGCCGAAAAAGAGCTGGGTGAACCAGGGGCTGTCCTTGGAACGGAAATTGGTCCGTCTCCCGATGTCCAGGCGTAGCACCAGCCCTCCCATAAACAAGCCCCTGAAACCGAAGCCGTAGCTACCGATAACGCCGCGAGGATCAGCTTCCCAGGCCTCCTCCCAGGCCTTGCCTACATCTAGGAACAGCGCGCCCCGGATGGGTGCCATTCCAAGGGCAACGGATCTAAGGTTCAGCATTAAGCTCCGGGCAAACGGAAAGCGGAGCTCCTGGTTGAGCATGAAGTATTTGCGTCCGAAGACTTGATAGATGCCGTAGCCTCGTAATCCCCAGCTGCCGCCGATATAGAACCGACGGATGTCCGTTCCGGTATTATACCATATCATGGTGCGCTGGGCGAATGTTAACCTGCGGGTGAAGCGCAAGTAGAGCCGGTTATCGAATAGGGCTGAGTAGTTGTGAATCTGAGACCTGGCAAAGTTGAAAGTGAGCCCACCGGTGATCCGCATGCGCCAACCGTCAATCGGACCGGTAAGCTGCCAGAGAGAATTATCGTGAACCACGGAAAAGTAATTGGATAAGAGTAGGGCTTCCTCCTCCCCCTCCTTGATGCCGTGGAATTTCTTCCGGGACTGCCACAGACTACCGCTGAGCTCCACCCGCCGAAAGACATTGAGGGGATAATTCATGGCTGCCCTGATACCAAGAGATTGTTCAAAAAAGATCCCTTGATACGGGTCCCAGTAGTAATCATTAGCAAACCGAAATATGCCCCAGGAACGGTTGATGCGGCGGGTCAGGTTTACGGCGGTAACGGCAAGATTCATGTGACTCAGGAACTCCGAGCTGACCTGGGCTGTGTTGGCCAGGAGGAAGTGGTAATATCGGTCACCTAGCATGTCGGAGATACCCAGCTGTGCTCCGCCAAGGAAGCCGTAAATGGGATCGTGAGCCACGGCTGTCTGGGCGATGTCAAGACTGTATTTAAGACGGTATGGGCGGGAATCAGTCGCGACTTTTCCTTTGTGATGGGGAAGAGACCAGCTGCTGATGGCAGCGGTTGCACCGACGATTCCGCTCTGATCCCGGACACTATCCAGGTCCGACAGCATCAAATGAAGCTGAAAGCTGTAGTCCTGGAAAGCGGTGATAAGCAGACTGTCACCTGGCAGGGGAAGGACATCTACGGCACCCGTGTGCAGGTCGGTTAGCGGTGACGGGAGCAGGGAGTTGTGTGCGGCATTCGACAGGAGCGCTAGGCGCCAGATGTTGGGGGTGCCGGAACGGTCGGAAACGAAGTGAATCGCTCCCGGATCATGGGAAGACCATCGCGGCCGCTGGTCCTGATAGGGCCCGAAGGTGACCATGCGGATCTGGTTATCTGCCAGGTCCAATAGAAACAGGTTAGTAGCACCGTCCAATTCCGGTCGCCCCCGGTCGGAGCTGAAAATGATCGCCCTGCCATCGGGACTGAAACACGGCTCACGGTCGAGGTAGATGTCATTTGTGAGGCGTAACGCTTCAGGCTCGCCGCTCGACGAAGACCCCAGGGGGAAGCTCCACAGATAGATGTCCGTCTTTCCGCTCCGGTCCTGGGCGGAAAAAACAATCCGGCTACCATCGTGGGACCATACTGGGGAACGGATAGTGATTAGGTCGGGGTGCGAGAATTCTAAAAACGGTTCAATGCTCCGGCTGCCTGCCTCTACCAGGGGATGCAGATTTACCAGCCGGATCACGTCATGCTCATGAGATTTAGCTACAAAAGCCAGTACACCGTCGGAGGACACGCTTAGACCACTCTGAAGAAAGTGCAGAGACTCCATTTCCGGGCTGCGCTCGCCGTGTATCATCACCTGCTCTTTCGGTTTTTCCAACGCCTGACGGTAGATATTGGTATACCCATCCCGGGAGGAGAGGTAGATCGCATGGGCCTTACCGGCGGAGTCCCAGTAGATTGCCGGAGCCACATTGGCCCCCAGACGGGTGAGCGGACGCGCTTTCCCGCCAGGCAGGGATTGCTCGGCGAGGGTTTTAGCAGCTACCTGCTTAAGGATAAGCCGCCAGTTCCGGGTCAACTCGCTGTACGAGACGCCGGTGACGGCAGCTAGTGCCTCTTCGAAGGTATCATGCTGGTAGTATTCCTCCATGACCTGTCGAATACGGTCCCTGCCGTATTCAGTCTCCAGGAATTGCAGGAAGGATTGGCCTTCTTTATATAGTAGGAAGCCTGCGCTGGCCAGGGACATACTTCCCAGGGAAAGTAGGTGATCGTGCAGTAGGGCGTCCCGAATTACCATTTCCGCTTCCGTATCCCACCCGGTGGACCACCACTCTGCCAAACCTTCGGTAAACCATAACGGCGGGTGGCGGTAATTCCAGATACCGGCTTGCTGGGCTTTGGTGTTAATCTTAGCGTACATGAATACGTGCACCAACTCGTGACGGATAACCTTGCGGAAATCGTACATGGAGCCGTTGTTGGGTAGCACTACCCGCCCTTTAACAAATTCAAAAAAGCCGCCCACCCCCTCTGGCAACAGGTAAGAGGTTGTATTGGTCTGCTGAAAATGGAGGTGGTTGCTGTAGATCACCAGCGGTATTCGTCGGGCAAGAGTATGGTTGAACTTCTGCTCAAGTTCACCGTAGGCTTCCTCCGCCCAATAGGCTGCTGCCTTGGCCAGGGTCTCCTCAACTGGGTAATAGAATATCTGGAAGTGGGCCGTAGTGAGTACCTGCCAATCGAACTGCTCGTATTGGATCTTGTTACGGCCGAAATAGAATTGGCCATGAAGGGGGCCTAGTAAAAGCATGAACACCCATACGATCCCGCCTATCCTGAAAATGTTCTCCCAGTGGATTCTATTCACGGAATGAAGGTGAGATATCATTTTGAGAACGTCAGCTGCTCCATGCCGGAAAATAGACATTGGCTGCCGGGAAATCCACACTTGCCGGTAATAATATCTGGATTTTATTGCGATCGTGAAGACCGTTTTCTCTTGTGGACGGTTAGGGAGTAGTACATGATTGCTTGGATGTGTTAAGCTGCAAGAGATAAGTTCCCACTTATCAGGCACTCAAGCCAGGACATGTACAAGATTCCTTTCACAGGATACAGGATCTGATGGCCAGCTGGGAGAAATGGCTCTGGGGTGGTCTGGGCTGGGCTATGCTGGGACCCATCGGCGGGATTGTAGGCTTTGCCTTGGGGGCCATGCGGGATCAGACCCAGAATGGGGCCTATAATAGAACGACTTTTCCCCGTACCCGCCCCGGCGATTTCGGCGTGTCGCTGCTGGTCCTGTTTGCTGCCGTTATAAGGGCTGATGAGGATTTCAGCGAGTCCGAGCTGAATTTCGTCAAGGACTTCTTTATCCGGAACTTCGGCGAGGCCTACGCCCGGGAGCGCATGATTCTGTTCAAAGACATCCTGAAGCAGGATTATCCCCTGCGGGATGTATGCCGCCAAATACGCCGCCATATGGACCACCCCTCCCGCCTGGAGCTGATCCACCTCCTCTTCGGACTGGCCCAAGCCGATAGCCGGGTGCATAAGGCCGAGAGCCACATCATTGGCGAGATCGGCGGCTATCTAGGCCTCTCACACGCCGATTACCAGTCCATCAAGGCGATGTTCGTTAAGGATACTACCAGCGCCTACCGTATTCTGGAGATTGAGCCCGGTGCCAGCGAGGAAACGGTCAAGAAAGCCTATCGCCGCATGGCTAACAGGTACCACCCAGATAAGGTTAACCATTTGGGCGAAGACTTCCTGAAAGTGGCTGAGGATAAGTTCAAGGCCATTAATGAGGCTTACCAGGACATTAGGCGGGAGCGGGGCTGGGCATAAGACCAACCGTAAAGTATGCTGAGAGCGCAGAGCATGAATACATCAGGGCAGAAGGATAATCCGTTCTCAGGCAGGGAGAATAGCCGAGAGGAAAAAAGTATTAGGCTCTCTCCGCGACCTCCGTGCTCTCTACGATAAATAGGTTTTGAGGGGGGATTTTACCCATGACGCAATATATCATAATTAGCGTCGTCAGCGGCATCCTTTTCGGTATCCTCGACGGCCTGATGAACGCCAATCCCCTGGCCAGAAGGCTATTTGAGGTCTACAAGCCGATTTCAAGGACTTCCGTCAATATCCCTGCGGGCATCGTGATCGACTTGGTTTACGGCTTCGCAATGGCGGGGACATTCTTGCTCCTGTACAGCAGCCTGCCCGGTCAGGCTGGCTGGATGAAGGGAGTGAGTTTTGCCGTAATGATCTGGTTCTTCAGAGTAGTCATGTATGCCGCCTCACAGTGGATGACCCTCAAGGTGCCGGTGGGGACGGTGCTCTACATCGTTAAGGCCGGATTCGTTGAAATGCTTATTCTGGGCCTGCTTTACGGGTTGACCCTGGAGCCTGCCGTGTAAAACGATGCGCCCCGTGCTGAAAACCAGGTATTTGATAGGAGCTATAGCGCTATGAAAGACCGCCTGCCGCTTATGAGCATCAAAATCGACACCACGCCGGAGGAGTTCCTGCGCCGCATTGAAGCCATGGCCCGGCAGATCGGCGAGTTCGTCGTGGAGTCGGAGCGCGACCTGGCTGGTGACGGCGAGGTCAACGCTTTGCGCCTCAAGCCCATCCTGGTGACCCATCACCGCGAGTTGACCGGTCGAATTATCATAATACCGGCATCCCATGATCGCGTGAATGTGGAGGTCAACGCCGCTCGCTGGCACCCCGATCCGCCCACTTTCCGGGCTTACGTTACCGCCGCCCGTGAGATCTTCAAACCCCTACTGCACCAGTACAACCTGAAGTTCCACAGCAACCGCAAGCTGCAGATCCAATCCCAGGCCGCCACCGAGCCGCGTCTGCCTGCCATAGCCTCTCAAGTGTTCAACCGCTTCGTAGACCGGGCTAACAAGAGTGCCTTGCGCAACCGGGATTGGCAACGCTTCTACCACTTCATCTGGCACTGCGCCGCTTATAACATAAACCTAAATCGGGATGATGTGCATCGCCTGCTGGTTAACGCGGGCTTTACCATTGAACACGCGGCCGACTTGGCCGACATCTTCGAACACGGGCGTGCACTGCTCAAGCGCGATTGGAAGGACTAGGCCGGGGATCAGTAAGGGAGGGTACGGTCATGGAGATCTATCTCAGCATCGGGGCGGTGCTGGCCCTAGGCATCGGGCTGGCCCACTCCTACCTTGGGGAACGCTATGTCCTGATCCGCCTGCTCCGGCGAAGCAACCTGCCCCACCTGTTCGGTAGCGATGATTTCACCAAGCGCACCCTGCGGTTCGTCTGGCACGCATTGACCATAGCCTGGTGGGGCCTGGGTGCGGTGATGGTCGTGTATGCCGCCAGCCAGGTCGATCAGCCGGGTCGGATGGCGCTCGCGGTCGTTTCTCTCATATTTCTGGTCACCGCGGCCATCACCCTCATACATACCCGGGGGCGGCATCTCTCCTGGGTGGTATTCCTGGCTATTGCCGTTCTTTGCTGGCTCGGGAGCCAGTGATGGGCGAGAGCAGCTGGGGGAATGTCCAGTGTCGATTCTCTTTGTATTTAAGTTTGAAATCACCAAAGTAGGGTAGACCGATGACCTTGCCACGCTACAAAGACATAGTTGACCTCATCAAGCAGGGCAATACCGCCGAAGCCCAGAAGCAGATTCTGGCCCTGCGGGAGGCGGCCTTGGAGCTGCAGGAGGAGAACGCCGAGCTCAAGGAGAAGATTGGCCGGCTGGAGGAGGAGCTCAAAGACCGGCTGGTCTTCGAAAAAGGTGTCTATTACCTCGAGGACAGTGGTTCCAAAGAAGGCCCCTACTGCCAGCGCTGCTACGATAAGGATACCAAGCTGGTGCGGTTGCAGGACGACGGCGATCACTGGTTCTGCTACGGCTGCAGCCACGGTTACCCCAAGGTTCCCTATTCGCCGCCCGTCTGATGATTCCTTGGATAAACCTCGCCAGCCTGGTCGTTGCCACCAAGCTATTCCTCTATTTCTACCTCCTCAGCGTCAGTCCCGCCCGCATGGAGCAGCGGGTCGGCGATAAGGCCTGGCGCAGGTGCACGATCTACCGCTTCGTGTCTGGATTCTTTGAGGCGGTAATCACGGCCAATTACGTGCTCTACGTTTTCTACCCGCTGCCCATCGGCCTACCGGAACACTTCCCCTGGTCCTGGTGGGGGTCAATTATGATCGGGCTGGTGATCGGTATCCCGTGCGGCTACCTCATGTATCGGGGACTTAAAGATGCAGGAGAAGAGACTGCGATCGTCAGGAAGGAACATACCCTGTACGGCGGGATATACGAACGGATACGGCACCCGCAGGCCGTGGGTGAGATGCCCCTCTTCTGGGCTATCGCCTTCCTGTTACACTCGCCCTTCCTGGTGCTCTGGTCGTTCGTCTACGTTCCCGTTTTCATCGTTATGTGCTGGGGCGAAGAACGCGACCTGCTCCTGCGCTATGGGGAGGCGTACGAGCAGTACCGGCGGCGGGTAGGGCAGTTCTTCCCGAAGCAACCGTAAGCTGTGGGTCATGCGGCTCTTCGTCTGTTCTCCACTCCCTTGGCGTCCTTTGCGCCTCGGTGGTTAGAAATCCGCGATGTAGCTCAAATAGTATTGCTCATCTCAGGGGAACCAGGTTCCCAATAATGTAGCCGATAACGATACCTACCAAAAGGATGATGGTAAGTACCCGATGGCTGACAACCTCAGAACCGTAGCCTTTCTTGATGGCCAGTATCGAGAGCAGGTAGCCTAAGGCATTGAACAGGTAGAAGACGGGGATGGAGAGTACCTTTATGAGCAATGGCCCCACGACAGGAATAAGTGAAATAAGGGTCGCCAGTGCTACAAAGCCGTTTGTGACAAAGCCGGCCACTAGGGCAAACAGTGCCAGGATTTTGGCGTCTACTCTGAAGTAGAGGCCTACCGCTACCGCGGCGGCGATCCCCCCTACGACTACTAGCGCTTTCCAATAAGACTGGAAAAATCCTCTTATAGCAGATAACATACCGGCTTCCCCAAGTATTTAATCTACGTCAGTGATGTTCTGGAAGGGAATTCAATTCTGCCCGCACCAGGAATGGTATTGACCCGAACTCAATCCACATGACTTCATTGCGCTCTATGTCCAGGCTGAACCGAAGCTGGTGTCCCTCACCCGGCAGCATATGGGTCAGAATGTCGGTTGTACTCAAGATCGGTTCGCCATATAATTGCCGTTCAAAGCGTGCCCGCATTTCCATCACCGCACCCCCTTCATCCCTGGTACCGATAACTCCGGAGCATGCAGCGGAGACCTCCCAGACCACGCCCTCGACTTCCACTTGCAGGATTTGCTCTTCCCCGGCGGTCCAGTCATATCGCTGGACCCACAGCAGGGCACTGAACAGGGAATGGGCGCCCTCCTGCCAGGGACGCATCAGACCGTTGGCATAAACCACCTTCTGAGGATTCTGATTATAACTGGCCCAGAGAGAGTCCACCTGACCGTGCTCATGGATCAATTTCTCATAGCGCAGGGGATAGCCTTCTACAGGATCCACCCAGATACTGTGCCGGTTGTCCACGAAGTACAAGTTGTTAAACCACGGACGGGTTTGCGCGTGGTACTCGGCATGGCAACTGGAGTCGCTCTCCGTCAGAGTTATGGTTACATCAACCACCGGAATTCCCAACCACGATACGGTATATGAAAGCGGCTGGGCCGAAAGCAGTATGGGTAGGTACAGCATCCCTAGCACAGCCCAAATCCTGGGGGGGGCTTGATTGCATAAGGTTGAGAATGCCTGCCTGTTTAGCATAAGAAGCGGGTTCAAGTATTACTTCTAGTTATTCCTGGCCGGTTTTCCGCTTCCCGGAGACCGGTCGGCGCCAGGGCAAACGATTACCCCAGAAGCTGGCCAGACCGACAAGCGTCACGTAAGGTATTTGCATCAGGAACCACAGCGGGAAATGCTGCCGCAAGCCACCTAGAGAAAGCTTTGTGCTGCCGACTAAGAGGAACGTCGCTTCAACTAATGCTTTAAGTAAAATACCCGGAATCAGCACCGGTAGAACCGTGGTGGAATCGGCCAGGGCGGCCAGGACCAGGACAATGATCAGGGCGTTGACGCCGAAAGTGGCGACGGGGATGGGGAAGAAGACCGGATTGAACCGCCACATGGCCACCGCGTCCCCGGACCACCGGATGCGCTGGTAGATGAGCTGTACCAGGGATTCGGCGGAATCCGTCACTATCCGGGCGTCAGGATCGGTAGCGTATGTGATCCGGGCCTTTGCCCGTCGGCGTGCCACCTGGAGGAACAGCGAGTCGTCCCCCTGAAGGCGGTGTGCCAGCTTCTGAAAGCCTCCCGCCCGTTCATAAACCGACCGCCGGTAAGCCTGGTTCTGCCCGGAACTAGCCCAGGGAGTACCCATCATGGTAGCACCCCTGGCAGCCAGCATCAGCATGGCGAAGTCCAGCCGCTCAAAAACCTTGAACGGAGCTGTTGGTCCTGTCAGCTCCACGTCGTCTACCCCGCTCAAACCTGCTGCTACTTGCGACCAACCAACCACGTAGTCGGTCCCAGGGGTAAAGTAACTGGTCATGCTCCGAACCCAGGCGGGTTCCATCTGGCAGTCTACGTCGGTGAAGAGAAGTACCTCTCCACGGCTGTGACGGATTCCGGCATCGAGAGCCCGTTTCTTGTGGGTAAGCCGCTGGTCGCCGGAGGCGGAGTCAACCACCTTGATGCGTTGATCCCTGCTGGTCGCCTCATCGAGGGAAGCTTTTGAAACCTCAGAGAGACCGTCATTGACTATGACTATCTCCAGTTTGTCCTCGGGATAATCCTGATCCATAAGACACGCTAGGAGTCGTGAGAGGTGGAGATCACCGTTACGGGCGGCCACGATAACCGATACCGGGGGCTGGTCGTGGGTTCGGGGTGGGTCGGGCCGTAACAGCCCCAGTAGAAACCAGAGCAGGGCCAGTAAGTAGACTACCAGACAGCCCTGGAAGATTATCAGGACAAGATTCATGAACAACCGGTTGCCTACAGCGCAAGCAGGCCCTTGGCCAGCAGGAAGTAAATTAGAACACCCAGGACGTCGGCGCTGGTGGTGACAAAAGGACCCGTTGCCACCGCCGGATCCACATCCAGACGACGGAGAAAGATGGGGACTATGGTTCCCAGTAGCGTGGACAGCACCATAGCCGAGCTAATGGCAAGCCCGACAACTATTCCCAGCCAGGGATCTTCATTAAAAACCCAGGCCAATAGACCCAGCAGGAGCCCGAAGAAAATCCCAAGAATAACTCCGATCCACAGCTGCTTGCCGATGAAGTTCCAGGCACGCTTGATGTTAACTCGACCCGTTACCAATCCACGGATGGTAATGGTGCTGCTCTGAGTGCCGATATTACCCCCCATGCCGATAATCACCGGGATAAAGCCCGCCAGGACAATGACGCTTTTTAATTCGGCCTCGAAGGCTCTAATAACACCTAGGGCTAGCAGACCTCCTACCCAGCTGGCTACGAGCCATGGTAGGCGTGTCAGAGCGTTTTGTAGTACGGGCTTTAGCAGTATTTCGCGGTCCTTGCCGGCTCCCACCATCTGCAGGAAGTCCTCGGTGGCCTCTTCCCGGATCACGTCTACAATATCATCAACGGTAACAATCCCCAGAATGGTGCCGTCGTTGTCAACCACCGGCACGGCCATTATGTTGTACCGGGATACTATGTGGGCCACTTCCTCTTGGTCGGTCTTAGGCGCTACAGCGACTACGTCGGTCTCCATGATATTGGCCAGCTGCTTGCCTGCGGTATTCATAAGCAGCTGCCTGAGCGAGAGGACCCCTTTCAGTTTGTTCTCTTCATCCACCACGTAAATGTAAAATGCCATTTCTGCCTCTTCACTCAGCTGCTGAACCTTCTGGATCGCCTCGCTCACCTTCAGATTCTTTTCCATCGCCAGGAAATCAGGCGACATGATACCGCCGGCGGTGTCCGGCTCGTACTGTAGCAATTCCTCAACTTCCGCGGCGTCCTCCTTTTTCATGAAGGCCAGGACCTGTTCACGCAGCTCATCGGGCAGTTCATCCAGCAGATCAGCCTGGTCATCGGTGGACATGGCGGTGATGATCTCGGCAATTCGCTGGGACTGGAGTGTAGAGACGAGCTCCATTCGGATGCTGTCATCCAACTCGCTAAGGAAATCCCCGACCTGCCCGGGTTCCTTGAGCATTTCGAATACGTCGTGGCGCTCCCTGGTGGTCAGGTGGCGGAATATCCATGCCAGCTCCGCGGGATGGATCTTTCTCAGAACTTTGCCAAGGGCGGAGCGGGCTTTGCGCCGATTGAGACGCCGGACCGCATCCAACAGAACCAGGCCTTCTGTGCCGATAAATTCGTGTTTCATTGGATGTCCATATATTTGATAATGTCGTGCATAGTAACGAAACCTGCCGGTTGGCTATACCTGGGGCGGATCACTCGGTGATGCTTGAAGAGTAATTGAAAAAAGCTGGCCATGTTCGTGATATCGAGCAGCTCGCGGCTTTTCATCTGGTGTAATTGATGGTGAGTAATCATCTACTGGTCCGACATGCCCTGCTCGAGCATCCATTCATCGGAATAGAGCTTGGACAGGTAACGCTCACCCGTGTCCGGCAGTAGGGTTACCACTACTTGGTCGGGGCGCATGGCCGCAGCCACATCCACAGCTACCTTCATATTGGTGCCTGTTGACCCCCCGCCAAGAATCCCCTCCTGGAGCGCCAGTCGTCTGGCCATGTTGAAGGATTCCTTATCAGTGACGTTGACAATCTCATCAACCAGGTCAATATCCAGGTTCCCGGGTACCATATCTTCACCGATGCCTTCAACAAGGTAGGGGCACCCTTCGGTGATCTCGCCGGTCTCCTTATAGGTCTTCAGAATGCTGCCAAGCGGATCAGCGGCCCAGACCTTGATATCGGGATTCTTTTCCTTGAGATAGTGTGCTGCCCCGGTAATAGTGCCGCCGGTACCTATAGAAGCCACAAAGGCGTGAATCCTGCCCTCCATCTGTTCCCAGATCTCCGGACCGGTAGCCTCGTAGTGGGCTTGAGTATTGGAGAGATTATGATACTGGTTGCATAGGACGGCGCCCTCAGTCTCCTCGGCGATGCGAATGGCTACCGAGTAATAGGAGCGGGGGTCGTCTGCTGGGACGTCGGCGGGGCAGATGACCACCTCAGCACCCATGGCCTGCACCAAGCGCCGCTTCTCATCACTCGCCTTATCGAACATGACGAGAATGGCCTTGTATCCCCGGACTGCGCACGCCATTGCCAGCCCAACACCCATATTGCCACTGGTCGCCTCTACCACTGTTCCACCCGGTTTCAGCAGACCCTCTCTCTCGAAATCTTCCAGAATGCGCAGCGCGATCCGGTCTTTGACACTGCCGCTGGGATTAAGATACTCCACCTTCGCCCACAATTCCGCCCCTTCCGGGGCGGCCAGCTTGTTAATACGCACCATGGGAGTACGGCCAATTAACTGGAGAATATTGTCAACCTTATTCACGTGATGTCTCTCCCCGAATAGTCACTCAGCAATGGCTCCGAGGTCTGTACCAGCAGCGACCTGAATCCTATGTAGGTTATCATGGCAGCTGCTCCCAGCCACAAGGGGGAAACATGCCCACCGGGTGCGTACCAGGATAAAGAGCCTTCGGCCGCATTCGCAAACCAGAGGCTAAGGCTGTTGTTGAGGGCATGTACCACGAAGGATGGCCAGATACTGCCGGTGCGCCAAGCCAAGTAGCCCAGGACCATTCCCAAAAAATAGATCTGGAGGCTCCACCAGGGATTGAAATGCAAGACGGTAAATAGGAGCGACGAGAGCAGCACAGCCTTGGTGACGTCCCGATACCCCTTCTCGAGCTGCCCCTGGAAAAAACCCCGGAAAACGATCTCTTCTACCAGTGGAGCGATCACCACTACTCCCGCTGCCACAAGCAAGACCTCTGAGCCGGTGGAAAAGGTGAGAAATTCCATGCCCCGCGTGATATAGTCCGGTAGGGGAAATACAAGGGCTAGCAACCGATCGAGTTCATCAATCAGGACGGAAACGCCCAGTCCGATTAATAAGGTGTTCCTTAGTGTTACGAGAGAGACGCCCTGGAGGCGGAAGGTGGCCTTTAGTGACAGTCGACGCCTCTGGATAACGAAAATCAGGGGCAGGAGTATGAGCGATTCGCTCAGAACGATGGTCCAGCGGGGCAGGTCGAGGTCGGGACTGCTGGGATTAATGAATGTCAGAGTAATGACAGCGCCAATTAAGCCACCGATGAACATGGAGCCTATGGTGGCCAGGAAAGCAAACCGTACTTGCCGCCGTCCGTTCTGCTCCTCAATATGTCGGTGGTCTCCGTTCATAGCGGGGGAATTTAGACACTGGGTCGAGATACATCAAAACTAAAGCATGCATGCGTTCTTGCACAGATGGGACCTTGGGGTTTTGAGCTCATCTGTTAGTTAGATGGCGGATTGATCGCACCAGCTATCAAGAATCGGGGGGAACTGTTTTTCCAAATGGAATTCCCTGGAAAAAGATACTTTTCGCGGGGGGAAAGAGGCGAGTCTATGATGTAAAAATATGTTCCTTAATCTCTTCTGATAATCTAGGAGGAATCCCTAAAATGTTATGCGCCTTGACATGATGGGAGTATCGTTGTTATTTTGTCCGGTACCGAAAATAATCAATTTATTCTATAACGTGCCCGCCTGATAGGGTACAAAATAATGATCCAGTAGAGCGAGACTGATGGTATCATGATACTAAGACTGGGTTATATTTCGCGACAGAACCATGAAAGAATTAGTACGCCGTTACCATGAAGCCCTGGTCAAACATATTGATGCCTTGGAGCTTGCCAAGGCGGACCTAATGGCCGGTATGCCTGGAGCAGCCGATACTATCCGGCACATCGTACACCAATTGAAAGGCTCCGGCGGTACTTATGGTTACCAGGAGATAACGGCGGCCGCTGAAGCTCTGCAGGATGCACAGGAAAAAGAAATTCCAGCCCGCCTGGAGGTACTACTTGTGATCCTGCGCAAGATTGCTTTCGAAGGAGAGTAGTAAATTGCCCTATCTGCAGGGAGTAATATTCTAGATGGATGCCGACTTTATATTCTAATTTCATCTTGCATGGGGCAATTGGCTTGGTCTTCACCGGGAACCGGCAGTATTAAAATGGCAAAACAACAATCCAGATTGAACGTTTCTCCAGATCCTCTGACAATGGCACAGTTGGGGCAGAAAGACTGATATGCGTATCGCCATTATTGACGATGATCAGGACATTATCAACTGGTTAAAACACCATCTGGACCAAAAGGGCTATGAGATCATCGCAGCTCTTGATGGTAGAAAGGGATTGGACCTTATTCTTGAGAATGAGCCGGATGTATCCCTGGTTGACCTGAAAATGCCGTCAATGGACGGGCTGGAGGTTATCAAGCAAGTCCTGGAAACATATCCACAGGCCTTGGTGGTCATGATGACGGCCCATGCCTCCATCCAGACAGCGGTAGAGGCCATGAAGCTGGGTGCCTTTGACTACTTGACTAAGCCCCTGCACATGGAAGAAGTGTTAATGATGTTGGCCAAGTGCAGGGAGAAGATATCGCTGTTGAAGGAAAACCGCTTGCTGAAGGTGCAGGTGGAGCAAATGAGCCGGGGCGATATCTATATAACCCAGAATGAGAATATTCAGCGGCTGTTGGATCAGGCCGGGAACGTGGCAGCAACTGACTCGACGGTGCTGATCACCGGGGAGAGTGGCACGGGCAAGGAAGTGTTCGCCAAGTATATCCACAAGAATAGCCAGCGGGCTGGCAAACAGTTTGTGGTAGTGAACTGCGCGGCCCTCTCCGAGCAGCTGCTGGAAAGTGAATTGTTCGGCCACGTAAAGGGTTCGTTCACCGGGGCATATACTGATCATGCCGGGTACTTCGAGGTCGCCGACGGAGGTACTATCTTCCTTGACGAGGCCGGTGAGCTCAGCCCTACTATGCAGGTCAAGCTGCTGCGCGTGCTGCAAGAGAAGGAATTCTCCCGGGTGGGTGAAACCAAGGCTCGGCGGACGGATGTGCGGATAATCGCTGCCACCAACCGGGATCTGCAGCAGCTCATGGCGGAAGGCAAAATCCGGGAGGATTTCTACTACCGCATAAACGTGTTTGAGTTCCTACTTCTGCCGCTACGGGAGCGACCCGAAGATATCATGTTCTATTATGAGCGTTTCATAGAGGAGTACGCTATCCAGATGAACAAGACTATCTCTGGGATTGATCCTAATGTGCGCGACCTTCTACTCAGCTATGACTGGCCCGGTAACATCCGGGAACTAAAGAACGTGGCCGAGCGGACCTCAATCCTCTGCAATCCCGCCACCGGCATCATCTCCAGTGACCTCATCCCCGACCGCCTGGCATGGAGCGTGGGAGGGGAGGCACCCTATCAGAACGACGACTTCAAGCAGGCCAAAGAGATATTGGTGAAAGAGTTCGAGGTCAACTTCATCACTCAGCACCTGCGCCAGCATAATGGCAACATCGCCGCCACTGCCCGGAAGATAGGCGTGCACCCGGTGTTCCTGCGGCAGAAAATCGCTATCCTGGGCATCGACGCCAAACACATCAAGGACGAAAGCGCCAAAGCGTAACTCTCTGTGCTAGGGGCTGATTGTTTTTCACCTCTAGTCTACCTCTGAGTAATTAAAGAAGGGCATATGCAAAAGGAGCCCGGTAGCTGGTAGCTACCGACACCACGGTGCTGCTCTCCGATTGAGGCTAGCGTATTTTGGTAGCAGGGCAATATACTCTGCCGGAGAAGGCAGTGGCACTACCCTGCAGAAGGTTAATAGAAAAGCGCCTTAGTTTGTGTTCCTCAAAGGCGCTTTTCCTTATGGAAAATGTCCGGGGATCAGCTCTGATGAAACCGGACCTATTATGATTAAAGCTCGTATCGATGGCCATGCTCCCGGATGATGCGATCTATCTCTTCCAGGGCATACCCACCTAGACGCCGCTGCTTGGCTACTACCGCCGGATTGGCTTCCCCCAAATCGCCTAGGATGATGATGTTTTCGTCATTCAGGCGGGTAGCGGGGCCGGTGTAATTAAAGCTCCCGGCAATGATCACTTGTCCGTCAATGACCATCAGCTTGTGGTGCAGCTTATTAAGCGGTGCCTTGTGGGGCACCGCGTAGAGTTCACCACCAGCTGCGGCTATATCCCGGGCCGCAGCCCACTTCTGCCTGGCAGCCGGTCCGTCCATAGCGCCGCGGATTTTAATTGCCCCGCTGCGGAGCAGGGCGATCATAGTGTCGTCGATACCCGATGATTCGGAGAAGGTGAAGATAGCGAAATCTATGCGCTCGCGGGCCTTGGTCATCTGCTTCATGATCTCCATCTCCGGATTGTGATCCGGCGCGAAAAGCACCTTGACCCGCACACCGGACACGGATTCCTCCGGCGGAAACGGATCGTGTCCTTCGTTCAACTTGCCGAAGTGGCCCTGCATGATCTCCTTGAACTCCCGCCAGTACACCCGGGCTATGGCCTTGTTGCGGATAATCACCAAGTGGTTGAGGTTCTGAGATACACCAGTGGGAGTAAAGTTGGTAGAGCCGGTGAGCACCGCCGCGTCGTCGTCGGAAACGTCCCGAACCATGAACTTCTGGTGGAAAATGTGGGGATTGTAATCGGTGTGCACCCGCACATTAGCCCGCAGTAGGGCGTCGTGGATGCCGCGGTTCGGCTCGTTGGAGCCCCCAGGACTGAAGGGAGTGGAAATTGCCCGGGTGACACTTAAATAGTCCCATTCGATGACTATCCGGACCACCATTCTGCGCTGACGAGCCCTGATAAGGGCTTCGGCGATTGACACAGATTCCAGCTCCTGGACTGCAACGTCCAGCCTCTTCCTGGCGCCGTCAATGAATTGAACTATAACCTCTTCCAGGTTGTCTTGGGCTCCTAGCTCCGAGGGGCCCATGTAGAGTTCAAGGTTACCTGTTTTCACGCCCATACCACCCTCCTTTTTACGTAAGGAAAATAACATACGCCTATGTAATGTACAAAGTATTTGTTGTCCGGTATTATATTAAATACTTCACGGCACCGCTTGTGCTGCGTGGAGAACAATGCTCTGCTCACCATCATTGGCACGAAATTTCTTGCGAGCTTATTCCTGGCTGGATGATCCCGGTCGGAATCGGACATATTACCGTTATGGGGGTAAACTGCCTAGTGTGTGCTGGGTTGATATCCGGAGATGAAAGCAGTCAATGTTGTCCTGTTCCAGGTACACGACTGCGAAATCCTGGCATGCCTGGATGTTTTATTGACGATTCTGGATTGGGCACTAGATATTTTTATTCAGGGCACAATTTTATTTTATTTCCAAACGGTACATAACGATAGAAAAAGAGGGGATATTAAACTCATTCTTCGCAAGAATGATATCTTCCTCTTGTATACTTACATTCGGTTTTTCCCCCGGTTTATTATAGATTTCAGGATCAGAATGCCTGATCGTCCACTTTTCACCTCTTTCATTGAAAACCGCTTTTCCTAAGTCGATCACAACCCGCTCTGCGCCTGACGTTGGATTGACAATTGCGAGCGTAATGGCTTTCCGGTCTTTGGTCCAAGCCGCTGAGACGTCTAGGTTGCCCGTCCCTTCGGGAATCGCAATAGGTATAGTGCCGAAATGTCTGCGATAGAGTTTTAATGGCAGACCGGTCGTGGCAAAACCAGCTGCCGTAGGAGTGGTCTTAATGCAGCCAATGACATTTACTGTCTGGGCGTAATTCGCCATGAAATAGAGATCACTGTTTCTGAAAAATTCATGTAGGCCGATAGCGACACCAAGGGCATCTTTGAGATGATAGCGGACTCCCAGTTCGCCGTATAGGTAGTCACCATACCAGAAATTCCATTCATCCATTGCAATCCGAATGTCTTTGCCTGCTAGTCCTTCGATTTCTTCATGGTATTTTCTATGTGCGTTTACCTTCCGTTTGATCTGTTGAGATAGTTGTCTTGTATGTTCGGTAACATCCGGTCTTTCTCTACAGTAGATGTGTTCACTGATGAGGTTCATGTGATCTGAGCACACTTTCAGCATGGTCTCGCTCCACTCGCCAGCCTCGCCGACCCCTACGAGTTGTATGCTCGGATCGACATTCCACATCGCCACAGCCACGCGGTTATGTTTTTTTACATATTCTTCCAGGGGCATGTGCCCCAGCTGCCATGAACCATACATTTCGTTACCCACAGCCCACCATTTAACGTTGAATGGTTCTGAATGACCGTTTAGGGCTCGAAGTTTTCCCATCGGCGTATCGGCTGCTCCATTACAATATTCTACCTCCTCGGCTACTTCCTCAACAGTGCCTAGGCCTGTATTAACCGCGATAAACGGTTCTGCGGCTATCAGTTCCATTAATTCCATATACTCATGGATACCGACGTCATTGTGTTCTACCCCTTTCCAGGCTGGATTTTTCCGTGGAGGTCTTTTATCACGATTACCGATTCCGTCCCGCCAGTTGTAGCCGCTTACGAAATTTCCACCCGGCCAGCGGTATATAGGGGAGTCAAGTTCTTTCAACAAGGCAATAACATCTGCACGCCATCCCTTGATATTGTCGGTCGGCATTAGCGAGAGCGTTCCTATTTTGAATTTTCCTTTCCCTTTGCTGGTAATTTCGATTTTCACCTTATCGCTCGATGACGGGGCCGTAAATCCTAAGGGGTATGTCTGAAAATCAGAGGAGATTTTCTTGATTTCCTGGCTTAGGGCCTTGCCGTTATCCAGGACTAGTCGGACCGATATGGGCAAGGTCCCGCTGTCCCCGGCGAGAACGATCCTGCCGGTATAGTTCTTACCCTCTACCGTAGCGAGCCCGTCCTGGCGTATTCCTGCGATTGTCCCGTCTCCGGGCAGGTGGATTACCGGTGTATGTTCCCCAACGAATACATTTGTGGAGTCCATCGTGACGGTTCCGGCCGATCCTATCACCTGCCAGGGAGATGCATTCAAATACTTGTATGGCCCCGTTCCCCAATATTCATCACTGTCTGCGCCCCAGGGATTAAAATAGTCGGTTATCGGGTAGTAAAACTTGCGATCCTCCAGCATCTCCGCCCATATCCCACCATATATACATTTCCCGAGATGTTCGATAAACTGCCCATAGATATACTTTGAGATCGGCTCTTTAGTTTTTTCAGTATTAATGGTAATTGATACACTGGCTGCAAGGCCGTTCACTAAGAAAATAACTAAAGCAAGACTAATAATTGATCTCATATCCCTGCCTTTCACGTTCCTTTTTTGACCCACCTCGTTAGGTTTCATTTCTAGCCTCTGGGTGAATTGGCTTTACTCGCAAAAAAAGTAACGGGATTAAATATTCTGTGTCAAGCGTCTTTGTATTGTCCTCTATCACCCTCGCGACAGCCCCTTTGAACAGTTAATCAGCCTTGCTTCCGGATATGCACTAGAAAGGCCTGTTGTGAATTGGTCACTGTCAGCTGGCTGATCTCATCTGTGGTGAAGCCGATCTCCCGTAGGGCTGGTATGAACTCGGTGAACAGAGTATCAAAGGGCCGGAAGTCACCACCCCCTGTCTCCCCCGGCCGGGACCAGCCGGCATCGTGGGACAGAAGCACCTTGTGCAGCAGACCTAGCCGTTTCATTTCCGTTACTAGTGTCAGGTGCCGCTCAAGGGATTCGTGGCTGATCCCGTCGAACGATAGCCACGCCCCCTGCCGAGCAGCCCAGGCGTGGTGTTCACTGTCGGGCTCGCTCTGAGCATGTACCCAGATCCAGGCACTGGGGTGTACTCCCTCCTCGGCCAGGATGGCCAGCTGTTCCCGGGCTGGGACGGCATAACCGGTATGAGAGGCGATGGACAGTCCGGTTTCTAGATGGGTGAGAGCCGCCGCCCGCACCAACTTAGCGTCAATCGCCGATAGGGCGCCATTATCCACCCCGGTCTTGATGAATCCCGGCCGGATATCGGTGCCGTCAATACCTTCGCGCCACTCGCGTGTCCAGCGCGCCGCCAGCTGATGGGCGGTCTCCTGGTAGGCGTGGGCGGGGATATACTCATCATCAACAGCTCCGTAATAGCCGGTGTTGGTAACTATGGCGAGGCCGCTGGCCTGGGAAAGTCGCCTGAGCAGGGCGGCATCCCGCCCAAGATAGGCCGGTGTGCATTCAATCAATGTTTGGCAGCCCAGCTCCCGGGCTTGCTGAAGGTATGGCAGAACGACAGTCAGCACATCGTCAGCGTCGTAACGGTCAGGATTCACCCGATCAGCACCGATGAAGTCTACCAGCACATGTTCGTGTGTCAAGGTCAATCCGAGCGTTTCCGGCGTTACCGGTCCCTGGACGGTCATGACCAAACCGGTTTCTTTATCAGCCGGGCGGCACGCGTTAAAGGTGGAGATTGGCAATGCCCCGGCACCCAGGGCTAGAGCACTGGTTCGGATAAATTCACTGCGCTTCATAGTGTCCTCGTTACGTTATGGAAATAACCTCGATTCAGGTGCCGTAAAGGTGCACCTAACGGAACTGGAAACGCAAGGATAAACGGGTTGGTATATCGACGAAAAGCGTGATTCCTGCCGCCATGCCGGCTATGCGAAATCCAATAATGCCATTCCTTCCGATTCGTGACAATTCGTGGTGAATATAAAACCTGGGCAGAAAAATAGACAATATCGCCAGCTGATTTGGCTAAAAATAGTTCGTAGATTTCAAGCAGAATAGCACGTTACTTCAACGCAGCAGGAAAGAATGCAATATCGCCACTTAGGCCGCAGCGGTCTAAAGGTCTCGGAGATATCCCTGGGAGGTTGGCTCAACCTTGGCGACTGGGTGGATGAGAGAAATGCCATCGCCCTGATCCACCAGGCCTTCGCCGCCGGGGTAAACTTATTTGACGTAGCCGACGTATACGCGGAGGGCCGGGCGGAGGTCGTCCTGGGCAAAGCGCTTAAGGAACTGCCCCGGGAGCAGGCAGTGGTCGCCACCAAGTGCCGGTGGTGCATGTGGCCGGGCCCGCTAGGCGAGGGTCTCTCAAAGAAGCACATTATCGAGGCCTGCCACGCTTCACTGAAGCGCCTGGATATTGACTACATCGACCTGTACCAGGTCCACTCTCCCGATCCCGATACCCCTATAGAGGAAACCATGGCCGCTCTGGACCTGCTGGTGCGCCAGGGCAAGGTGCTCTACCTGGGGTGCTCGAATTTCACTGCGGATCGGCTGCGGAAAGCCCAGAGTGCTGCCGATTCACAGAGAGGGACGCGATTCATATCCAACCAGCCGCAATATAGCATGCTCTGGCGCGAGCCTGAAAAAGAACTGTTCCCTGCCTGCTTGGAGCTGGGAGTTGGCAATATTGTCTATTCGCCTCTAGCCCAGGGCGTCCTCACCGGCAAATACCAGCGGGGAGTCATCCCGGAAGGCAGCCGACAGTCGTATAGCGAACACGATATTCCGTTTATCAACGAGGAAAATTTGGCTACCGTTGATCGGTTGAACTCCTTGGCGGAGCAGTTGGGGATGACCGTAGCCCAACTTGCCTTGCGTTGGTGTCTGCGCCGGGAGGAGGTAGCATCTGCCATTGTAGGTGCGACCCGGCCGGAGCAGTTGGATGAGACGCTGAGGGCCGGGAGTATGACCCTTGGTCAGGACCAGACAAAGGCCATAGATGAGGTCCTGGATCAACAGGGACAGTAGCCCAATCCTATCTTTTGTGAGTCGTTACGAATTCTCTTGAAAACATAACCAGAATGGGTGTATAATTATCACGGACATGCGCCGTCTTAAACAAACTGGGCTGCTGATAGTTGTTGGCATAGTAATAATGTCTGGTTCACTGCTAGGATCGCAAAACTCCTTGAAAGAAGGAGATTTAGCGCCGGACTTTTCATTACCTGACCAGGATGGTGTGAGCCACAGTCTCTCAGATTACAGTGGACGGAAGGTACTGGTATATTTCTACCCCAAGGATGATACGCCGGGCTGCACCAAGGAGGCCTGCGGCCTCAGAGATGACTTCGAAGACTACCAAGCTGCCGATATCGTTATTCTGGGAATAAGCTATGATTCTCCCGAATCACACGATCAGTTCCGAGAGAAATATAACCTTCCATTTACACTACTAAGCGACGGCAAGAAGGAAGTCGCGGCATCCTACGGCACAAAGGGGATCTATCCCTTGGCTATCCGCCGCTCCTTTCTAATTGACGAAGAGGGGCGTATCCTGAAGATCATCAAGGATGTGGATATTACTACCCACAGTCAGGATGTCCTGGAATTCTTCCGCGAAGCAGCGTCCCAGTCCCAATAACCAGTGGATGGCAGCGAACCGGCCTACCACGGGCATCGGTTTCATCGGCGTGGCGGCAGCCATTGCCATATGGACGTTTTGCCTGTATCTACAGCGCCGCCTTCCCCTTCCACAGATGCACCTTTCACCAGGTTGGCGCTGGGGGGTGAGCCTGCTGTTCTTTGCCGATGGCCTAGGGACGTTCATATGGAGCGCCATAACCCTGGTCAAGGCCAACCGGGAAAAAAGGCTGGCCAGCTCCGGACCCTATGCGCTGGTGCGCCATCCAATGTACGGGACCGTTTTATGGAGCGGTACCGCTGCGGTTGCTTTTTTCTTTCAATCCTGGCTCGTACTCCTGGGAGTTTTGCCACTCCACTTAGTCTGGATATGGCTGGTCCAGAAAGAAGAACAGGAGCTGCTGCAACGGTTCGGTGATACCTACCTGGAATATATAGAGGTGACGGGTCAATTCCTGCCCCGGATGGCAAGCCTGAAGAAAGTGGCCCAAGATCCGAGCGATACGGACGGATAGCAGCCGCCGTTTCACTTCCGGCCCTGTTAAATTCACAACAACTCGCTGATTATTGAAGCTACCGGCAGGAGATATCCTTATGATACCGCCGCCAGATATTCAATCACATGAGCTGGCCCGAAAGGTCCTGAGGCTGGCGGTGCCGATCATGCTGGCGAGTCTTTCCCAGACCTTAATGAGTCTTATCGACATTGCCATGGTGGGCCGGCTGGGGGCCGCAGCCGTGGCTGCTGTTGGATTAGGAGGCATGCTCACCTACGCCTTCAGCTCATTCCTCAACGCTATTCAGGCCGGAGTCCAGACAGTAGTTGCCCGCCGGGTGGGGGAAGGTCGGCATAGTGAAGCGGTCGCGGCGTTGCGGAGTACCCTGTACTTTGCCCTGCTTACCGGTTCCGTTTTCGCCGGCCTGTACATCTGGGCAGCCCGGCAGCTGCTGCCCATAATCAACGCTGACCAGGAAGTAGTGGTCTTAAGCACCGCTTACGTACAGCTACGGGGTATCAGTCTGGGACCGGTAATGGCAGGGTACGTTTTCTATGCCTTCTACAACGGTATCAGCCAGCCACGTATTCACCTAGTTGTATCAGTCCTGGCGAACACATTAAACGTGGTTCTGAATTATGGTCTGATCTTCGGCCGACTGGGCTTCCCAGAAATGGGTGCACCCGGAGCAGGATTGGCCACCACCCTATCGACCACCACGGCCTTCGTGCTCTATGCCCTCCTTACACGTACTGCCCGCATCCGTCACCAATACCCTGGCATCTGGACCTGGCCACATGAGATGAAGACTTTGATCAGGATTCTAAAGCTCTCACTGCCGATCAGCGTACAGAATTTCGGGGTTATGATCGGTTTCGCCGTGTTCATGGTGCTGATGGGTTGGGTGAGTACCGTGGCTCTGGCCGCCACCGAGATCATCATCAATATTCTCTCGTTCTCATTCATGCCGGCAATGGGTTTCCTCTATGCGACTCAGACTCTGGTGAGCGAGAATATCGGTCAGGGGCGGCACCACCTCGCCGAGGGCGCTACCCGCGTAGCCACCTTGCTTTGCTTAATACTCATGGGAGCGATGGGCATTCTGTTTATATTATTCCCCCGGCCCATACTGCATATCTTTACACCGGATGAGGCCATAGTTACAGCTGGCGTATTGCCACTACAGATTCTGGGATTGGTCCAGTTTTTCGATGCCGTGGGCATGGTCCATCACGGGGCCCTGGTAGGAGCTGGGGACAACACTTTTCAGGCTATAGGTGAAATGATAATCATGTGGCTGCTCTTTCTACCGGCCACTTATGTCACCAGCATCCTGATGGACTGGGGCATTACAGGGGGCTGGGTCGCCCTGGCATTCTATATCGTCGCTTATGCGACAATGGCCTACCTGCGTTTCCGGTACGGACCATGGAAGCGAATCGTGGTCTGACACTGAAAGTTGGCATTGTTTCGACGGATTAAAATCGTTATGTTCCCGGCAGGATCTTTATTCTGGTAAAAGTAATGTAATATCTTATCAACCCTATGACGGGACGCATACGACTAAAAAGGGGGACGCATGCAAAGAAGAAGTGTGAACAAGGTCATTCTAGTTGGGCACGTGGGGGCTGATCCGGAACCGCGCTATACCTCTGCCGGTACGGCCGTAGTTAACCTGCGGATGGCGACTAACGAAGTATGGCGGGATCCCGAAGGAAAAGACCAGGAGTCCACCGAGTGGCACCGGGTCGTACTCTGGGGGAAGCAGGCCGAGTTTGCCGCCAATTATATCAAGAAGGGCCAGCTTATCTATGTGGAGGGGCGGCTTCAGACGCGCACCTGGGAAGACCGTGACAAGGTTGAACGGCGCACCACTGAAGTGAGAGCCAATGTGATTACCCCCCTGGGTGGCCTGAAAGCCGGGGAGGGTGAAGTGGAGGATATCCAAGCCGTGAGCGAAGAACCTCCCGGCGACGATGATATTCCCTTCTAGGATCAACACCAAGATTGAAGACATCCGCGTTGATCCGCCTGTCCCACCAATGTAGGGGTCAGCCTACGGATTGATATACTGCGATTTAACCGTGTAATTCTAGTTAGGCGGGAGACAAGTAAAATGTTCAAGACAAAAAGGAGTGCATAATGAATATCTACATAGGGAATATGTCCCACGAGGTGACCGAGGAAGATTTGCAGCAGGCTTTTGAAGCCTTTGGGCAGGTCGAATCCGTCACTATTCTAAAAGACAGGTTCACCGGGGAATCAAGAGGATTCGGATTTGTGGAAATGCCCGTTAAGGAGGAAGCCCAGGCAGCGATCGAAGGCCTGAATGCTCAGGAGATGAAGGGACAAGCTGTTAATGTTAATGAGGCTCGCCCTCGTGAAGATCGTAGGGGAGGAAGACGAGGTGGAGGGCGGCGTTTCTAGGAGGTAGCACCCGGAAAAATAGGGTCGGAGCAGGACTTCGCCTACCTCACGTGGGCAGGAGCGGAGGCTTGCCTTTGCTGCTGCGGCGTTCAGATGCTCATACAATGCAATATCGCAGCGCCACAAATGAAAGTGCCTGTACGCTGATACCAGAAAATATTTTCGCATAATACCGGCCGGTCGAAAGGCTGGGCTTTTATAGGAGAACAAAATGATTCAGTTACTCGACAAGGAAACGGGTGCACTTCTAGGTACGATCTCGGAAGAGGACCTGCAGTTTCTGATCGACAATCTTGAGGAAGAATCTATAGATGACACTGATTACTATCTCAATCGCGTGACTCTGGAGATGTTGAAGGAAAAAGATGTAGGCCAGACGCTCATAGATCTCCTGGAAAGCGCCCTCGGGGATCGTGAAGACTTGGAGATTGAGTGGTCCCAGGATTAAAAGCGATATCCGCCTGACCCGCGCAGGCAGCCGGCCGCGCTGATGCACAACAGCTAGCGCGTCGATCCGTTGGCCGCGTCTGATAAGTGCAATAATACTAGTTACATACCGCAACCACACAGGGGAGGTATATCATGCCTGATGTGCTCGATTTGAGCAAGGAAGGTCTCGATGCAGCCAGCATTGCCAGGCAGGCGCTTGCAGATGACAAGGTCTTCGAAGAATTGATTTACGGCATCTCTCCTGATAGAAAGAAGATCACCATCCGAGAAAATAGCTTCAGGGCTTTGATGCTCCTGTGCGAGAAGCACCCGGACCGGCTGTTGCCTCACTGGGAGTATCTCGTCGGGCTGCTACAAAGCAACAACAGCTATTCCAAGTACGCCGCCATTCACATCATCGCTGCCATAGTGCCAGCCGATAAGCATGGATTGTTCGATAAGGCATTCGACATTTACTACGACTTGCTCGACGACCGGAGCATCATGGTAGCAGCGCATGCAGCGGGCAGGTCTGGCAAGATCGCCCGGGCCAAGCCTGCACTACAGCCAAAGATAACTGGGCGGCTGCTGAATATTGAGCAGACGCACTTCGATCAGGGCCGCCAGGACCTGATCAAGCCTTTTATCATTGAGTCCTTCGAGGAGTATTTTGAGCGGTCGCAGGATAAAGCGCAGATCCTTGCCTTTGTAAGGCAGCAGGTCAACTGCAGAAGTCCCAAAGCCAGGAAGCTGGCGAAAGCATTTCTTTATAAGTGGGAAGGGGCAGAGGGGACGGAAGGCACCTGAAGATGATCTAGACTGTTAGTTGCCAATAGGAGATCGAGGAAATGATTGAAAATATTCCATCCCTGCTGAAAGCATTAGGGTCAGCTGGCCCGGCACTCGAGGCTTTCACCAATTGGCGCGCAAAGGCGAGAGGTGGGGCAAGATCCTTAGTTGAAGAGTTAAAAGAAAATTCACGCTACTTTTGGCTGTTTTTAGAGCAGGATGTAGAGCTAAAGGAGATAATTCCTCAACTCTCCACTTCTGAGTACGATCGCCTTTGCAGAGAAGGTTTCAATTTCAATGCTTTAAAAAGGAAGAAAATCCCCAATAATATTTCATTGGAAGGTACTGATTTATCGTCATGGCAAGGGAAAACCACAAATGACTTAGTATCAAGTATATATGACAAGATTAAGGATTTGAAAACGATATATCCATATACAGCTAAGAGTAAGAATGTTCAATGGAAAAGGCGGATTAAAAATATTCAAAAAAGAATCCTATTACTTCAAACACATGTCAGCAGCAAATAAGCCCCTGCGGCAGACGATGCTAATGCACGGCAGTCGAGCCGCTTAATCCGTTAGGTAACAGTTACACAGCCTGTCAACGAGCTGACGGGCTATAAAGTCCTCCTCCCTTCGGTGCCAAAACCCAATCGTATCTTCCCCCAGCCGCAAGCCTTATTGGAACTGACTGAAGTCAAAGTGGGGGACATATGATTCCGCCACCAGGACGCCGTTAACTGCCAGACCCTCGGTATGTGCCAGGATAGCGGCGTCCTGGAGGTAGCCGCAGACAGGTCGGCCTCGTGAGTCAGGCAGCGGGTTGTCCTCTGCTGCGTCATAACGCGCTCCCAGTGAAACTACTTCCAGGCCGAGCTCGCCGGTGGGAACGTTGTAGAGCTGGCTCACGTCGATAAACGGTTCCCGCATAACCGCTCCCAGTCCCCGTAGAGGATTCGCCCCCGACCGGTTCACTCCATCGGTGACATAGGACCACTCGCGCCCATCCGGGAAACGGGCAAGATCGAAAACCGTGACCGGTTGATCCCCCACATCCTCCCTGATACGGCGGAATAAGAGGAGCATTTTTTCGGGATCGGCCTGATCGAAATGGATGATCCTGATGCCAGGATTCGATTTGAGTCTCGCTGCTGCCGTGGCCCGGGAAAAATGGGGCGTCCAGACCCAGACCGGGGAACTCGACATCAGCCTGACAGCTGGTAGCCGAACCGGATGATACTGCTGATCAACCAGCGATCAATAATATATAGCCCTGCCAAAGCGATAAAGGGGGAGAAGTCAAGACCCCCTAACATGGTAGGGATAATCGCCCGGATGGGCCGGTAGATGGCTTCAGTGATGGAATATAAAATGCGTGTTAGCTGGTTAAGCGGCAGGCTGATATTTAACCAGGACAGAACCACTTGGACAATAATGAGCAGCTCCAGGATCCCGACAGCGAAATGTATCAGCTGACCAAGCGCTACCAGCAGGTTGCCAAGGAAATACATCAGAAATGGATGATTGTCGTCATGAGAAATCACAAATACCAGAATTATGGCCCATAGTCAGCCGTTGTAAGGTGCCAAGATAAAGCGTCAATTGCAACAGGATTTTCCGGTATGGTAAGAGCACCTGCCGTCCGGTTAAGAAACTCACTTACTCCGGTACGAAAATTTGTATTTTCAGGAAAGTCAAGGAGCTGTTTTATTGCTGTGATAGATGATAGCAGGGGCATTTTTTCCGGCAAGTCTACGGGGTGTTGCATTAATGGGTGATTCTACCTGATGACGGTAATCTCACTGGCACTGGTGATAATCACCACAGCAGTACCGGTTGCGGGTAAGATTCACCCGGCCACCCGCGAGCTGGGATTGCGGGACAATGGGCATATCCACGCCTGGGTGTTCTTCAGTCACAAGCCCCGAGGTCTCGCCCGCTCCGCCGTCGCTCACCGGGCCTCTGATAAAGCCCTGGAGCGCCGGAGATTACGGGGAAACGTACCAGAGGAACAGGTAGAGGATCTGGACCGCACGGTTTCCCCCGGATTTCTGCAAGAGGTGCAGAATACCGGAGCCACCATCCGTCAGGTTAGCCGGTGGTTGAACGCGGTCAGCGTCAGTGCCACGCGGAGACAGCTTGAGTTGCTGACGCAGCTGTCCTTTGTTAGCCGAATTGAACCTGTGCGGCGTGTGGTACGACCGCCGCTGCTCGCTGCCACTCCATTCGATAGCCCCCCAACAATGCTGAAAAGTAACACTCATTTGCTGGATTACGGTCCTGCTTACAACCAGCTGGCCCAGATGAATGTCCCTGCGGTGCACGAAATGGGCTATTCCGGGAAAGATATCATAGTCCTCATGCTCGATACCGGTTTTTACCAGGATCACGAGTCCATCCAACCTGGGCGGATACTTGCTGAGTATGATTTTCTGTATGGCGATGGTGAAACCCAGAATGAGACCGCCGCGGAAGACTCGTCCGGTCAGCACAACCACGGCACGCATACCTACACGGCACTCGGGGGCTACAGCCCCGGACAGCTCATAGGTCCGGCCTACCAGTGCAACTTCCTGTTGGCCAAAACGGAATCGGCGCGTGAGGAATTCCAGGGCGAGGAGGACAATTATGTGGCCGGCCTTGAGTGGGGCGAGGCTCTGGGCGCTGACATCGTATCCAGCTCCCTGGGCTACGTTAACTGGTACACATATGAAGATCTGAACGGACTCACCGCAGTAACTACCAGGGCCGTGCTGTGGGCTGCTCGGCTGGGGATGCTGGTGGTGACAGCCGCCGGGAACCGGCGTCAGGATTTGACATGGGGCGGGTATATTATCGCCCCGGCTGACGCAGACAGCATCATTGCCGTTGGCGCAGTAGACGAAAATGGAACATTGACCAGCTTCAGCAGCCACGGGCCGACTGCTGACGGCCGCACCAAGCCCGACGTGGTAGCCCAGGGAGTGAATGTACGTTGTGGATCCCCTATGGCCGCTAATGCGTATACATCGGCTAACGGCACCTCCCTGTCAACGCCGCTGGTGGTCGGCTGCGCGGCGCTGCTGCTGGAGGCTCACCCGGATTGGCAGCCTGAAGACGTCAGAAATGCGCTCAGAGCCACCGCCAGCCGCGTAGACAGACCGGATTATGATTACGGCTATGGCCTGATAAACGTCCTGGAAGCAATGAATTACTACGGCCGAAAACCTTCCAGCCAGCACATAATTGGGATCGGAAATATCTACCCCAATCCATTTCCCGCCGGCAACAAAGCTTTTATGCTCATCCCATTGCAGGTTCCCGCGGAGAATCCCGTGAGCCTGGACATGGTTAATATCCTTGGACGCCACGTGGCTCATTTATACCGGCGAAATGCCTATGGAAGCAAGCCGCCTTTTGCAGTATGGGATGGATTTGACGACCAGGGATTTCGGGTGCCGTCCGGCTTATACTTCGTGAAGCTGTCTGCCGGTAGCGAGACTATCGCCCGGAAAATAATCGTACGACACTAGTTGTAGAAAACCAAGTGAGAGGAGCTGACCATGGCCGAAGAGACCTGGCATGAACTGGAAGTAGTGCCGAACAAATACCGGGATCGTGACTACAATGTTAATATTTCTATCCCGGAATTCACCTGCGTGTGTCCCAGGACTGGGCTGCCTGATTTTGCCACGATCGTAATTAACTACGTACCCGATAAGTACATCGTAGAGTTGAAATCACTCAAATATTACATTTTGAACTATCGCAACCTGGGCATTTTCCACGAGGAGGTGGCTAACCGTATCCTTGAGGATATCAAGCGCATTGTGAAGCCGCGGAAGATTGAGGTGACCGGGGACTTCCATCCCCGCGGCGGCATCCAGACCGTGGTAACCGCACGCTGGCCGGAATAATTTCTTGAACTCAAAGTCCCTGACCGGGCGGAATCTTCTTTCCTGCCTGGCTATCTGGTTGATCAGCCCTGGCATACATTGCTATTGCCCCCCCATCAGCAGTAGATTCGGTCAGAATCCCTGGGCATGTCCTGCTGTCTGCGGGCAAAGCGTTTGCGATTCCCTTACTGCAGCGTTTTTCATCCCCTCGGAACCATTTAGGAGGGTGTCATGAACAGACAACCAAACACCGGTCCGAAACAACCGGAAAAGCCTACCAAACCTCAGGCAACAACGAAGGCAGGTAAGCCGCGCTCCTCACGAATAGGAGCTTTTTTCACTATGCTCCGTCACAAGCTGTTTCTGGTGATTATTTCGGGAGTGGTCGTATTCGCGGCGGCGGCAGCTGGTGCCGTGATCACTTACAATGTCCAGCACGATGTGTGGGAACAGAAGCTCCGGCGCGAAGACCAGCAACGGCTGCTGGACAAGCGCATTGAGCTCATCGAGCGGACGGTCAACCTAATGGGCAAAAGCACCGCGGTGATCGGGCAAGATAGGGACTACACCCGCAGCTTCCTTACGGCCATGGCCAGAACGGCACAGGACCCCACCAAAGCGGTGGGCATCATCAGTAAGATGCTCAAGGAATCCTCTGAGGCCCGCTGCGACATTGCCCAGGTCCATGCCAACTTCATCAGTCTACTGGCCCTTAACGATATTTTCTTCGGGGAGCGGACCAGGACCGCGGTGCGGGCTCTGCAGGAAGTGGATCCCTGGTGGGAGGCCGATTCGGCCCTCAAGGCGGACCTGATCGAGGCCATAAAAACCGATTTTTACGACGAGCGGCTACCCTGAGATCGCAGCTTCCCCGTGACTAAGGGTATTCTCGCCGCGGCTGCATTTATAGCGTTGACGGTGCTCCTGACCCTTGCCGGTCCGCCCGGTCCGTCCCGGCATTCCACCCGCGGGATATCAACGATGACACGTCCCTCTCACCATACGGACAAAGGCTTCCGCAACCCGTGGCCGGATGAGCGCGACTATGGATCACGGGACTTCCTGAGATGGCGCAGGGAACGGAAGTACTCCGGCAGACCGCGATTTGCGGAGGTGGTTGGCACTTTGCCGCTGGTGGCCACCAACTGGCCGGCCATCGACTCGCCGGGTGACAGCCTGGTGCTAACCTGGATCGGTCACGCCACCTTCCTGCTACAAATGAACGGCCTGAACATCCTTACCGACCCGGTTTTCGGCGAGCGGAGTTCCCCGGTCCCGTTCGGCGGTCCCGGACGCGTCACGGATATGCCCTTGGATCAGGACCGGCTGCCGCAGATCGACTATGTTGTCATCTCCCACAATCATTACGACCACCTGGACAAGGGCGTCGTCCGGCTGCTGGGCGACGGCCCCACTTGGCTGGTGCCCCTAGGGTTAGGGGCATGGTTTGCCCGGCAGGGAGTCAACAAGGTAGTCGAATTGGACTGGTGGGATCGGGAAGGACTGGTGAATCGAGGAGAGGTGATCTGTGTGCCCGCCAGGCACTTCTCCAGTCGTTCGATCTGGGACCGGAATAAGACCCTGTGGGCGGGTTGGGTATTGGCGACTGCCGGACGCAGGGTCTACTTTGCCGGCGATACGGGCTACGGGCCTCATTTTGCTGAGATCGGTGAGCGGATCGGCCACCCGGACCTGGCCTTGCTGCCCATCGGTGCCTATCGACCAGAGTGGTTTATGCTCCCCATACATCTTAATCCTCGTCAGGCGGTGCAGGCCCATCTGGACCTACGCGCCGAGCGCACCGTCGGCATGCACTGGGGAACCTTTATCCTATCCGACGAACCGCTAATGGAGCCGCCGCGACTCTTCCGGCACTCCGCCCGCCAGGAGGGACTCTCCGATGAGGAGATCATCGTCCTCCGTCACGGCCAGACCATCATTGTTCCCTAGATCCCTTCTCGACTGATCTGCGGCTCATCACAGCCCGGTGCTGGCTGGGTGCCAGTTCCGGGAAAAGAAGTCTATTGCGGCTGGGGGACTACCCGGTTTTTACTTGCCGAACAGGGCGGGAATGGTGAGTGTGATCGCCGGGACGTAGGTGATGACCAGCACGCCGATAGCCAGGATAATCAGATAGGGGATGACCGATAGGTAGACCCTGGGCAGTGAGGTGTCGAAACGGTAGCTGGATAAGAACAAGTTCATTCCTACCGGCGGCGTGAGGTAACCCAGCTCCAGGTTGACCAGGAAGATAATACCCAGGTGCACCGGGTCTATTCCAAAGGCCGCTCCCATCGGGGCAATGAGGGGCACCACCACGATGATGGCGGAGAAGATATCCATGAGGGCCCCCACAATGAGTAGGGCGCCATTGAGGGCCAGGAGGAAGACAAGTTTGGAATGGATGTGGGCCTGGACCCAGTGTAGGGCCCGGGAAGGTATCTGGGCGTCCACCAGGTAGCTGGTCAGGCCCATGGCCACGCCCAGGATGATGAGCACACCCCCTATCAGCGTGGCGCATTTGATCACGGTGGGGATGACATCCCGAGTCAGTTTCAGATCGCGATAGACAAAGACCTGGATGATGAAGGCGTATACAGCGGTAATGGCTGCCGTTTCAACCAGAGTGGCAACACCGCCGAAAAGGCCCCCGAGGACGATGATCGGCGTGAGGACCTCCCATTTAGCCTCCCAGAAGGACTCCCACGCTTCCCGCCAGTGGAAATGGGTCCTTTGGGATTTTCCCACGATGCCCTGGCGGATGCCCCACAAGGCCACAATAGCCACCAGAAAAATGCCGGGGAGTATTCCCGCCAGGAACAGGCGGTCAATTCCAACCTGGGCGCGGATGCCATAGAGGATCACGGGCAGGCTGGGAGGAAATAGAAGGCCGATTGAGCCGGATGCCGTCAACAGTCCCGTTGAAAACTTCCGGGTATACAGGTCCTTCAGGAGCATGGGGAACAACAGGCCCCCCAGGGCTAGGATGGTCACCCCGGAGCCGCCGGTAAACGAGGTGAAAAAGGCGCACACGAGCACAGTTACCAGGGCCGTGCCGCCGGGGATCCAGCCGAACCAGGCCCGGAATACCCGCACCAGTCTATGTGAGGAGCCCCCCTCGGCGAAAAAGTAGCCCGCCAGGGTGAACAGGGGCAGAGTTGGCAGCATGGGATGGACCACGAT
Source organism: Fidelibacterota bacterium (assembly GCA_020354025.1). Classification (GTDB taxonomy): domain Bacteria; phylum Fidelibacterota; class Marinisomatia; order SCGC-AAA003-L08; family TS1B11. The sequence continues at coordinate 2,616,524 of CP070638.1, forward strand.
GCGATAGGTTTCCGCCGGGATGGCGGCCATGACGCCCCATTCGTTCCAGAACAGGAGTACGGCGGCGCCACCCAGTACGACGAAGATAGGCGCGCCTAGGATGACCGCAACGAACAACCCGGCGAATCCGGCGTAGACCGCCCAGCCCCCCTGAAGCTCCATCCCGATTCCCAGGTAACCCAATATGGCGACCCCGACCAGAACGAGCAGCCGGTAGCGCCACTGCGCACTGCTGCGTATCAGGAGTCGCCAGGCCATAACCCCGAAGCCTATGGGCATCACCAATTGGGCCATCCATATCTGGATGGAACCGAATACGCTGCGTGGGAAGGTTCGCTCCACTGAAACGAGATGGTAGCTGGCCACCATCAGGGTGAGGGTGATTCCAACCGAAGCGATACCGGCCGCTGCTCCAGGCCAGCTGCCCCAACGGTCCTGCAGCCAGGTGGTCTCACCGGTGAGTGATAGTAACCGTCCCTCCCGGGCGGCCAGCATGGCGCCCACAAAGCCGATCCAGAGGGTCAGGTGTTGAACGGTAACGATAGAGTTGGTGATGCTGGTCTTGAAAAATTCACGGGCGAAAACTTCAACTACCGGAAGCACAGCCATCACCGCCAGAATGATTATGACGGCTAGGTTTTCTATGGCATGGATCTTCGCCCTGATCGATGCGAAAATCCTGTTAAACAAAAGACTATTGATTGCCTGATCCTTCCTCGGGTAGGGTGAAATCGGGGCGGTCCATCTCTCTCCTGAGCGCCTGAATCTGGTCATACATGGCGGTATCCACCAGGGTGCCTCTCAGGATGGGGCCGTACCTGTCGACAAATTGCTGCCACTGAGCCCGCTCATCTTCGGTGATATCAACTATTTCGAGTCCGTGTTCCTGCATTACCGCAACTGCTTCATCATCGGTATATCGGATCTGGTTCTTGATGCGGAGTGTCCGCTTTCTCACTGCTGCCCGGAGCCTGGGGCGGAGATTCTCAGGAATGCGGTTCCAGGACTTACTATTTATAATGAGACCGCCGGTCATGGCTGCCCAGGGGAGGTTGGTCATGTACTTGATGATACCGAACCACTGGAAAGAGGCCACAGTCAGCGGGGAACTCTGGACGGCATCGATGAGGCCCGTTTGCAAACCAGGCAAGACATCCATTGCCGAGAGGGATACCGCCTGGAATCCGGCCGTCTTCCACAGGCGCGGTGAGTGGGGATCGCCGGCCCAGGTGAAAATACGCTGTTTGCGTAGATCGTCAGGGGTTTTTGTCGGTTTCCTGGTGAACCAGTAGGCCCAGCCTACATCGGCCCACGCCAGGACTATGAACTCTTTTTCTTCATATCTGCGGCGCAGCTCCGGCTCTAGTTGGGCCCGGAGCCAGTCCAGCTCAGCGTAATTATCAACCAGCAGGGGCAGGGACAGACCGTATATCCCTTTATCAATATAGCTGAGCCCTTCGGCGGTGAGTGCGGCGGCCTGAACCTGACTCAGGCGCATTTTCCGGACCATATCGCTCTCGTCACCGATAACACCGCCGGCATAGATCTGTAAGCGCACCTGATTATTTGACAGGTCCCGCCAGTCCTGGGCGATTTCCTGTAGGACCTGGTGCCAGGGAGAGCCTTCCGGGGCCAGAGAGGCCATCTTGATGTTTACCGGCCTCTGTCCGGCCTGCAGGCTGGACTGGATCAAAAGGCCAGCCGACAACGCAATTACTAGCCACTTCCGGTAACCTGATCTATGATGGTAAAGAAGGTTTGTATTGAAGCTTTTTTTCATCATCGCATCTTGCAGATCGAAGCTAAGATGTGGTGATGTAGGGGCACCTGTTTAGGGCCCTATATGAAAAGGTCATCGATCCGCATAAGGAGCCACCGGGCGCGCTTTCTAGCCATACGATTCATGACGCCACCCGTCTTCACCGACAAGGCCCGCTCCATCATGGCCACGAACCCCTCACGGTCCTGCTCCTGCACGCAGATACTCTCGCCGTAGCTTACAAACAGCCCGGCACTGTTTCCTTGAGAGTGGGAAAGGGCTATCTCGTAATAGTGCTTGGCCAGACTCAGGGATCCGCCCATCATTGCCGGACGGCTTGCTTCGTAAATCATGAGCAGCTCGTAAGCGGCGCCGTCCATATAGTCTGGATGGAGCTCGGTCACACGGTTGGCCAGTGCTCCTACCTGTGGCATGCGGATTATCATCTCCGGTTTGTCCTTGGATAGGCTGATAGCCGAGCCGAGGGCGGCTGCGGTCCAATAGAGCAGCGGCACGTCCTCCGCTGTGGTTGAGGCAACGGCTTCGCCGGGATTCCTGGCCAGAGCAGCGGTGAAGCCGGGATGACGCTCGTCTAGGCGTACCAGTCCTGCCTGGTAGGCTTTGATATAATGCTTCCGGGCCCGGGCGAAGATCTTTCGCGCCCGCTGTAGGTTGTTCTCCTGGATACGTTCAGCCCGTTTGGCCAGAAAAACATAGGCGTAGCCGGTATGCACAGCCGTTTTCCGGTGGGCGGCTTTGGGACCCGCGCAACCGCTTGCCAGGACGGAAATAATAAGAAATGAGCAGGCGAGTGAGCGCTGTAGGGCCGGTTTCATACGGGCACGAATGTAGGCTTTAAAGTGGGACGGGGAAAAGGAAAAGCTGGAAAGATGATTTTTAGATAGGATTCAACACTACTACCCATTGCGTTCCTGTTCCTGTAACTTTCATTTTATGAGCCGATGCCTGGCCTTTATGATGGTATCTTCCCTGGCGTGGGGGCAGGTGCAGTACGTGCGCCATGACGCCCTGGCCTTCAAGGCCACCTACCACCCACCCCTGGATACGCTGACAATGGCCCGGTTCTGGCAGACCACCGCTGTCCACAGCGAAGCCATGTATAACGGTGATGGCAGCTGGGGTTTAGGCTATGCGGACTGGCCTACCCGGCCCTACCCTGCGGACCACCCCTTGGTAAGGGTGGCGGCCCGGCACGTATTGGGACTGCTGGTCCTTATCGAGGCCGGGATGGGCGACTCGACCATGATCCACCGGGCGAAGATGGGACTCAACTGGCTAATGGAGCGTCAGACCGAGGAAGGGGCCTGGCCCCTGTATACCATGAACCGGGGTACGGTGACGGCCAAGAGTGTTTATCCCACTGCGCTTGCCGGCAGGGCAATGAACCGGGGCTACCGGGTCCTGGCAAATCCTCGCTACCTGCTGGCCGCATCCAGAGCCCAGGTATGGCAGGAGGTCTGGCCTCAGGATGATTCCCCCTTGCATCATGGACTGGTACTGGCAGGTATCCTGGAGCATTACCGGACAATCCATGAAATTGGCCTTGTCGAGAGGGCCGTAAAGGAGGGACTGATCATACTCAATCGCCAGCTTCCCAACGGCAGCTGGAACGATCCGGCTCCGCTTTCAACTGATGATCATGCTACTATCACCGAGGCCTTGCTGATGTTGGAGGAGGCCCTGGTGGACGGCCATCCCCACCAGCGCCGGGTTCGGGGTGGAGCGAATGCTGCCCTGAACTTTCTGCTGGAGAATCAGCTGGATGATGGGAATTTCACCAGCGGGCAGGCCGAGTTGTCGGCATACCAGGTCCCAACGTTTGAATTAGTAACTCTGATAAAAGCCCGGCAGACACGGCGGATGGGGGAATTTGACTTGGCCATCACTGGCGCTGTCCAGGCGCTTGGAACCCATCCCTCGAATGCTGGTGCGCTCTGGCGGGGCAATCAGGACGGCCGCTTCCTGGCGATGGCCTACGCTTTAGTATGGTTCACCAGGACCCACGGTGACATTCAAGTATTGGAAGGATTATCCAGATCGTCTGCTGAAGACTCCCCCTGATTTAGTCATGACCTCCCGGAAAAAGGACCATACTCTATTTTCGCAGTCTGGCGGGCGCAACCTGCCGCCGCTGGCAGACCGGGTCCGTCCTGTAACCCTGGCCGATTTCGTGGGTCACGAGGAGCTGGTGGGATCGGGGCACATCCTGCAGAAGGCCTTGGAAACGGATAGCCTCTTTTCCATGATATTCTGGGGACCGCCGGGCTCCGGCAAGACCACCCTGGCCAAACTCCTGGCAAGTCACTCCCAGGCTGCCTTCCACGAGATATCCGCGGTTGCTGCCGGTGTCAAGGAGGTGAGGACTGTCCTGAAGACCGGGGGGAGCAATCGTGAGATGGGGCGAAAGACCATCCTGTTCATTGATGAAATCCACCGGTTCAATAAAGCCCAGCAGGACGCTCTGCTCCATGCCGTGGAAGACGGTACTATTATCCTGATTGGTGCCACTACCGAGAATCCCAGCTTCGAGGTTATCGGACCCCTGCTGTCGCGCTGCCGGGTGATCCGCTTGCCGCCATACACCAGCGAGCAGCTGGCGGCTATGCTGGACCGGGCGCTGGTTGAGGATATTGTCCTTTCACGGCGTGATATTACCCTAACAGACGATGTGCGGCACCTGCTCATCGAGTCCGCCGGTGGTGACGCCCGGAAGATGTTCAACGCCTTGGACATCGCTACCGGTCAGTATGGGAAGCAGGAGTCGTTTACGCTGACTAGGGAGAACGTCAAGGAGGCGCTGCAGCAGCGTGGTCTGCTCTACGACCGGGCTGGTGATTACCACTACGATACCATCTCCGCCTTTATAAAGTCGGTCCGGGGCAGCGACCCCGACGCGGCGGTCTACTGGCTGGTGGTGATGCTGGAGGGCGGCGAGAAGCCGGAGTTCATTGCCCGGCGGCTGGTGATCCTGGCATCGGAGGATATCGGGAACGCCGATCCCCAGGCCTTGGTGCTGGCTTCCAGCGGTTTCCAGGCGGTGCATATGGTGGGGCTGCCCGAGTCTGGTTTGATACTGGCTCAGGTGACGACCTACCTGGCAGCAGCGCCTAAGAGTAATGCCGCTTATCTGGCTCTAAAGGGAGCGACTAGTCGGGTGCAGGACGAAGGCGCCCAGACGGTCCCGCTGCACTTGCGCAACCCCGCTACGGGTCTCATGGCATCCTTTGATTACGGCAAGGACTACGCTTATCCCCACGATGAACCGGAGCACTTTATCAGGGTCGACTACTTCCCCGAGGACATGGCGGCAGAGGCGTTTTACCGGCCTACGGACCAGGGACACGAGAAATTCATCCGCCAACGGCTGGAGAAGCTGTGGTCCGACCGCTACTGATCATTCTCGCCCACGGTTTCTTTGTGGGGATAATCATGGCTGGTCCACCCGATGAGCGCCTGCGCTGGACCGCAGACGTTCAAGAGCATGTTTCCCGTAATGGTCAGTCGGTAGAGGTCCTCTCTGGCAACGTAAGATTCTTGAAAGGCGAGTTGGAGCTTACTACCGGGCATGCCAAGTATTATCGAGGTTATGAGCGTGTTTATTTCTCGGGTCCGGTAGAAATGGTGCGCCCCGGGCAACAGCTTACCTGCGATTCCCTTATTTATTTCAACTCCGAAGATAAGATCCATGCCTGGGGTGACACCGTCAGGTTTGAAACGGAAAACGACACGATCACTTGCCGGGAATTCGTCTATTGGACGGAACTGGACTCCGGGATCGCCCGGCGGAATGTGGTCATGACCCAAGCGGCCCGTCAGCTTACCACGGAGGAATTCCACTATCATAAGACCGGGGGACAGCGCGGCAGTTCGTTCTGGTCTGAGGGGACCGTTGAGATTATAGAGGGTGATCGGCATGTGTCCGGTCAGCGCATGACGTACGACGACACCACCGGTATATTGGATCTGATCGGCGACGCTGCCATCAGGGAAAACAATCGGGAATTGCGTGGCAAAAGGATTCATCTGGTATACGATGGTGATGACCTGCGGTCGGGGCTGGTGGAGGAAGAGGCCAGAGGCACAGCCCAGATTCAGGCCCGGCTCTCGAACGAACAGCGCGACTTTCAGCCCTTTACTGATGAACTCACCAGCCGTAGGATGGAAGCTAGCTTTGTCGACAACCGCCTGGCCACCCTGAACCTGCTGGGTATGGCAACGTCCAAATACAACGTTGTTGAGGACTCGATCCGCCAGGGTCTGAACCACGCCACCGGGGATACGCTCACCATGGACTTTGACAGTACCAGCCAGCTGATTCGCATTCGCGTTCGGGGAGGAGCGCGGGGGCGTTTTGAACCGGAACCGGGCAATGCTGATGTGGACACGGTGGTCATTTACAAAGCGGATTACATCGACTACCAGATCCCCCAGGAGATAACCTATCTGGAGCGGGGAGCCCGGGTTGACTACCAGGAGAACGGACTGGCCGCCGGACACATTATGGTCACCTGGCAAGATAACCTCGTGCGCGCTGGGATAGCCTTCCAGGAACGGCCTACCCTCTATCAGGCAGGCCGCGATCCCATGTACGGCCAGCTGATGGAGTTCGACATGGTGGAAGAGAGAGGACGGATTGTCAGGGGGAGGACTAGACTTGAGAAGGGTCACTACCACGGCGAACTGATCCACCGCTATCCGGAGAATGTGTACTATGTGCGCCGCAGCCTATACACCACCTGTGAGCTGGATACGCCCCACTTTTACTTCGCCTCGCAGCGGATGAAAATGCTCCAGGGCGATAAAGTAATCGCTAAACCCATTATCCTCTACCTCATGGACATACCGCTTCTGGGATTGCCGTTTATTGTCTTTCCCAACGAATCGGGTGGGCGCCGCGCAGGATGGATAATGCCCAACTACGGCAACAGTGACCACCACGGGCGCTATCTTGAGGGACTGGGTTATTTCTGGGTTATCAGCGACTATACTGACGCCACCACTTGGCTGGACTTTTTTGATAAACGCGGGATTCAGGCGCGGGGGCGTTTCAGGTATAACCGGCGATATAAATACAGCGGCCAGTTTAGCGCTACCCTATTCAAACTCGTTGAAGGAGGGAATATCGCCAACCTGTTTACGACGGCAAAGACGGGCAACAAGTGGAGCGGTTCCTGGAGCCATCGCCAGACCATTGATCCTACCCAGCGGCTGAATGTGAACGCCCGGTACACGTCAGATCCCAAGATGTTCCGGGATCATGGTCTTGACCGGCGCACTAGGTTGAATCAGCAGATTGTCTCCAATGCCAGCTACAGCAAGAGCTGGCCCGGTACCTCGAACCGATTCAACCTGGCTCTTCAGGAGAAATATGATTTGCAGGCCGTTGACCGGCTGGGAATCCCCCCTGTCCGCCTGGGCCAACGAATTGAGGAAAAATCCCGCACCTTGCCTAAGATCACCTTCGGTCGTGCCAGCACTGCCCTGCTCAAGCCCGCCAGGGGTCAGACACCCAGATGGTATCACGATATCCGCTGGTCGCTCAATAGCAGCCTGAACAACCACCAGACCGTTTTTTGGGAAGCATATTTGGATACGGCCGACTCGTCTCTCGTCTGGCCGAATAAAAAGGATTTGGATACATACAACCGCACCTGGGCAAAGAACAGCTTCAACTTCCAGGCCCAGCAGAACATTCTCAGGTATCTGACAATGAGGCTTAGCCTGGGTATCACCCAGGACTGGACGCCCAGTTATCGGAAAGCGTACATGGATACGGCTGGAGCCATCGATTACGATACGGTTGAGGACTTTATCGCCAGACATACCGGACGAATTTCCCTCACCGCAAATACCAAGCTATACGGGCTGTTTCCATTGCGCATGGGCTCCCTTGAGGCAGTGCGACACGTGATAACACCATCTATCAGCTATAGCTACACCCCTGACTTTTCTAAACCCATTCTCGGTTATGATCTCGGTTACTTTCCGGTGGGGCCGGATGGTGAAGCCTATGACAAGTTCGCTGGCTCCCCTATAGGCGGGACCCCCAACAGGGAGAGCCAGGTTATGAGCGTCTCGGTATCCAACCTGTTTCAAGCCAAGCGCGAAGTCGAGGGCAAGGAGGTCAAGACCCACCTCCTTACGTGGAATATGAGTACCAGCTACAATTTCACGGCCGACAGCCTGCGGCTCAGCCCAATCCGATCCAGTTTCCGGTCACCGTTCCTGCGAATGCTGAATCTGGACATTTCCATGGAGCACGATTTCTACGAGTGGGACAAGACCGCCGGGCGCCGGGTTAACCGGGTTAGGACCATTCCCCGGCTCTCACGAATGAATGCCAGCAGCAACCTGCGGTTGGCTGGCAAACGGCTAGTCCCGCTACCGAAGGCGGTACCGGGTGAAGCGGAAGCACTGACTGATACGCTTATAGTTGACGAGGAAGAAGAACCGGACGACCGGGCGTCATTACGCCGGGAGGTCGTAAAACCTACTATCGCTCGGGACAACATCTGGGAAGCCACACTGGCTCTACGATACAGCCTGATCCCCTACCCTGAGCGGCGTGAGACCTTCTGGCTGAATGGGAATTTCAAGCTGAGTATCGGGCCCGGCTGGAATGTGGGCTACTCCGCCCGTTTCGACATGCTCACCCAGAGCTTGGTGAGCCATGATTTGCAGCTATATCGTCAGCTGCACTGCTGGGAGTTCTCGTTCAGCTGGAGTCCCTCCGGCGCCTTCCGGGGTTTCATGCTGCGCATTAACGTGAGAGACATGGATCTGCAGGATATCAAGTACGAATCAAGGGGAGGCCGGCAGAACTTTCTGGGAGTTTACTGATCCCTCTTTGCCGGTGATTCTGCCTTTCAGGTTAAAAAACCTTGTAATCACCTTATATTGGAACAAAATTTGCTCGCTCACATGAGTAGTTTTTCCTCCCTGCTTGCCAAGCAGTTCATCATTCTGCCCATGCGTGCCACTGACAGGAGCTCTGCTGTTCAGGAGCTGCTGATCCCGTTGGCTCAGAACCACATTATTACGTCCCGTGACGAATGCCTGGAGAGCATCCTGAAACGTGAGCGGCGCATGAGTACTGGCGTTGGGAAAGGTGTAGCCCTGCCCCACGGACTCAGCGATAGCGTGAAGGAAGTGGCGATGGTCATGGGTATTTCCCCCAACGGCCTCGACTTCAAGGCCGTTGATGGGGCCCTGTGCCATATTTTCGTCCTGCTCATCAGTCCCGCCAGCGAGCCGGATAAACACCTGAAACTCCTCAGCCGCATCACAAAGTTGCTCAGTGATGGGGAACTGCGCAGCGCACTGCTGGAGACTGGCACGCCGGAGGAAGTACTTGATACACTGAAAAAATGGGAAACTCAGGAAGAGGATGTCCTCCTCTGAAGCCATCATCACCAGCTTGCCCGGATCGGCGCTTCGCTCTCCACCGGCGCTGAAAAGCTTAACCTTGCACCTCCAACGATACCCCTAGGCCGGAAAGTAACACCAGCGTGGGTGAACCCGTAAAGCGCATCAGAGGAGTTCGGGATATCCTTCCCGAAGAGACTCACCTCTGGCGCTTCATGGAATGGATCGTCCATGCCGTGATGTCCACCTATGGCTACCAGGAAATCCGCACACCGGCCTTTGAGCCCACCGAGCTGTTCGTCCGGGGCGTTGGACTGGAGACCGACATCGTCCACAAGGAGATGTACACCTTCACCGACAAGGGTGGCAAGAGCCTCACTCTCAAGCCGGAGCTCACCGCACCGGTCGTCAGGGCCTACATCCAGAACCACCTCGATCGGGAAGCCCCCATCACCCGACTGTACTACCTTGATGAGCTCTATCGCCAAGAACGCCCCCAGAAGGGACGCCTGCGCCAGTTCAACCAGTTTGGCGTGGAGGCCATCGGCTCGCCCCACCCGGAGCAGGACGTTGAGATCATCGCCCTGGCCTATGATTTATGTAGCCTTTTCGTGCCCCAAGGCCTGACCGTTCGTCTGAACAGCATCGGCAGTCCGGAGCAGCGCGGCGAGTACCTCAAGCAGCTAAGGGAGGTTTTCCAACCATACGCCGCAGACCTGGACCAGCTGGACCGGCAGCGCCTGAAAAACAATCCTCTGCGCCTCTTTGACAGCAAGAATCCCGAAACCCAGGCCCTTCTGGAGCAGCACGCCCCGCTCATCTCTGACCATATCTCCAGCGAGGACCGGCAGCACTACGAAGAAGTACAAGCGGGCCTTAAGGCGCTGGAGGTTCCCTTCGAGCATGATCCCAGGCAGGTACGGGGATTGGACTATTATACCCGCACCACCTTCGAGATCACGTCCGGAAAGCTGGGGGCGCAGGATGCCCTCTGCGGCGGCGGTCGCTATGATAACTTAGTGCAGCAGCTGGGCGGCCCGGATATCCCGGCGATAGGCTTTGCGGCGGGTGTGGAGCGGCTGCTGTTGGTGGCCGGTGAGAGTCTGAAAGAGAAGGTTACACTCCGGAAGCTGGACGTCTACCTGGCGGTCTTGGCCGAGGAGGCCCGCGCCCCGGCTCTTGTCCGCGCCCAGGAGCTGCGGGCAGCTGGCTATACCGTGATACTGGAGACCCTGCGCCGCAGCGCCAAAGCCCAGCTCCGGGAGGCCAACCGCTCCGAGGCTCGCGCAGCGGTGATCATGGGTGAGGAGGAGGTAAAGAAGGGCACCTGCACCGTCAAACGCATGGACAACGGCGAGCAGGAGGAAGTCGCAGTAGACCAACTGGCGACGCACTTGGACGGAATTCTGCATCCCGTCCCGTCGACAGACAAATAATTAATCAGTCGAGACGCATCACACGGGCCGAAGAGGCTGCAGCGGGTGAGTCCGGGCAGTCTGACCGGCGCGAAGTTGGGGGCATCTCAGCATGAGTCCGTCAGGTCTGCTACTGGCGGAATCAGGCGTCGGATCGTAATAGCGTAGATATAAACAGGGAATGAGAGTAATGTTTATGAATTATAAAAAGATACTTTTCCCATTATTTTGTGTCGGCCTGTTTGCCTGTGCGACGAATCAGAGAATGACTCCTGAGCGACGGACGGCGATAGCGTTAACGGTCGGTCAGCGGTTCACTGAGATCGCTGAGGCAACCAACGCTTTGGAATTCGATCGCCTGCTAGGTCAATACCGGGAGAGTGAAGACCTGACCTATGTTGCGGGTGGCCGGGTGACGCGCTCCCATGAAGCCTTCTCAGACATTATGGACGCACAGTTTGGAGGCGTGACCAACGCCGACCTGCGATGGCGGGATATATTCGTGGATGTACTCAGCCCCGAAGTGGCGGTTGTAACGGCGACGTTTGAGTTCAATGCCACTCTGGAAAGCGGGGATGTGGCACGGTCGTCGGGGACGTATATGTGCATCTATGTTCTGCATGATGGCCGTTGGCAGATCCAGTACTCGGCGCACTCATTCCCGATGAATAGTGGATAGCTACTCCAGCCGGGGATTGGGTGACTATTCATCAGGGGATAAGAGACATGAGCGAGGCATTAGCCTACTGCGGTCTGATCTGTGAAACGTGCCCGATTTATACTGCGACGAGGGAGGAAAGCAAAGCCGAACAGCGGAGGATGAGAACCGAGATCGCCCGGCTTTGCAGGGAGCAGTATGGGATGGAGTATGGACCGGAGGATATCACCGACTGCGACGGCTGCTTGACTGAAGGCGACAGACTGTTCTCAGCGTGTTATAACTGTCATATTCGGAGCTGTGCGAGGCAGAGAGGGCTTGAGAACTGTGCCTTCTGTAGCGAGTATGTCTGCGATAGCCTTGAAGAATTCTTTTCCACCGATCCTGCTGCTAAGACACGTTTAGACGAGATAAGGACCGGCATTCAGTAAATCGTCGAGAGCGGCGACTCCTCAAATACGCTATCGCCTCCGCAAACCGCGGGTCGTTGCTAGCCGGGGAAAAGCGCGCTCCACTCCCACCTGATATAAGATAGCTACTCTGCAGGGTTTGATGCAGCCTGACAGGCGCATGAAGCTATTGGGTGCAGTGCGCATTGGCCGCCTAAAGGAAAGGAGGTGCCTTTAATAATAGCTTGAATAAATGCGACAAGTATAACAAATTTGAATCCACCACCGATTTGAGACACAACATGAAACTCTAACGAAGGAGGGTTTCTAATGGCAAAGAAAAAACGGACCTTAACGACGAATTTCGGGACGCCGGTTGACGACGACCAGAACACCGTAACGGCCGGCAGCAGCGGTCCCGCCCTGATCCAAGATGTGCACTTGATCGAGAAGCTGGCGCATTTCGACCGGGAGCGGATCCCCGAACGGGTAGTGCACGCCAAGGGAGCGGGTGCTTATGGCTACTTTGAGGTCACCCACGACGTAATCCGGTACACCATGGCACAGTTCCTCTCCAAGATCGGCAAGCGCACGGAGGTTTTTGTACGCTTCTCCACCGTAGGCGGTGAGAGGGGATCGGCCGATTCGGCGCGTGATCCCCGCGGATTTGCGGTGAAGTTCTACACCGAAGAGGGGAACTACGACTTGGTAGGCAACAACACGCCGGTCTTTTTCATACGGGACCCGCTCAAGTTCCCTGACTTCATTCACACTCAGAAGCGGCTGGCAGCGTCCAACCTCAAGGACCCGGACATGTTCTGGGACTTTCTATCGCTAACACCTGAGTCGGTTCATCAGGTCACAATCCTGTTCTCCAACCGCGGCACGCCCCGGTCCTACCGGCACATGAACGGCTACAGCGGGCATACCTTCAAGAGGTACAACGATAAGGGTGAGTACTACTGGGTTAAGATCCACCTTATCACTGACCAGGGCATTCAGAATCTGTCCCGGGAAGAGGCTACCCGCCTTGCCGGAGAGGATCCCGACCACGCTACTCGCGACCTGTATGAGGCAATCGAGCGGGGGGATCACCCTTCCTGGACGGTGAGTGTGCAGATCATGACCGCAGAGCAAGCCGGGGATTACCATTTCAATCCGTTCGATATAACCAAGGTACTGCCGCATGGGGATTTCCCGCTGATTCCGGTGGGTCGCATGGTGCTTGACCGGAATCCGGAGAATTACTTCGCTGAGGTGGAGCAATCTGCCTTTTCCCCCGGCAACTTTGTGCCGGGAATTGCCGCCTCGCCGGACAAACTGCTTCAAGGGCGCCTGTTCAGCTATCACGACACCCATCGCCATCGCCTGGGGCCGAACTATCATCTGATCCCGGTGAACCGGTCTAAGGGTACGGCAGCGGATAATTACCAGCGGGACGCCGCCATGTTGACCGATGAAAGGACTGGCGGCGATCCGAATTACTATCCCAACACGTTTGCCGGTCCCGAGCCAAGGCCGGAAGTGGCCGAGCCGCCGTTCGAAGTAACCGGTATGGCCGCCCGGCAGACGTACACCCATCCCAACGATGATTTCGTGCAGGCGGGGGATCTGTACCGCAAGGTGATGACTGATGAGGATCGAGATCACCTGATCGGCAACATCGTGGATCACCTGGGCGGGGCCCAGAAGCGCATCCAGCTGCGGCAGACGGCTCTGTTCTACAAGGCCGATCCCGAATACGGCCGACACGTGGCGGAGGGGATAGGGCTTGACGTGAAAAAGGTCGAGCACCTGGCAGGGCTATCCCAGGAGGAACGCGTTAAGGCCACGATGGAATAAGCCTGATTTCCCAGGTTCTAGGGCAGGGAATAGGCGAGTGATTGCATGACCCATGCAAGGACCGCGGCGAACGGGAGCAGGCGGCGTTGGAGAAACCGGGAGGAAACCGGATAGGATTCGGCGTCCTGCACCGCTAAAGTCTAAATTAGAATCCTGACCTGACAAGCGGTCTCGAACGGCCGCTCAGGCCGCCTTGTAGCCCCAGCCTCATAGCGGGCTTTCAGTCCCACCGTCGGACCCGCTTCCAGCGAGACTTATAATAGAGCTATAACGAAGTATAGCCAGGCCATACGGTTGGTGTGGAGTTTTGAAAAAAGTTTAAATAATTTACATCACTTGAGTGTATGCCCTGTGGCAGCTGATACCCCCCGGGATAGCAGTCATCAAAAGTGGAGGATAACATGCAAGGTCGAATGGAGCGGAAAAAGTTTCTTCAACTGACAGCGGCTGGCAGTGTGTTCTGTCTTGGCGGTCCGGGCATTTTAGCGTTCGGTGCAAATCAAAGAGGATCCGAGCTGATAAGTCCGGGCTGCCGCGGGACAAAGGTCAAAGTCGCCAGGGTATACCTGGGCACTTCCCACGGCCTCTGGCCCAAGCCTGACCTGGACTTTGATAAGGAGATCAGGTTCTATAAGTCAGAGTTCGCCAAGCTGAAAGACGAACTGGCCGATGTTGATTTTGTTGTTGATGAATTGGTCACCTCTTCTGATCAGGTTGCCGGACTCAAAGACAGGTTGAAAGAAGTTGACGGTGTCCTGGCAATACATTTTAATATTGGAATAAGGCCGATTCTGAATGAACTGCTCGGCGTAGGCAAACCCACCGTTGTTTTTGCGGTTCCCTATTCCGGGCATGGCTGGACCGGATTCGGCGCCCTGCAAAAACAGGAACTGGGAGCCAGGATGGAATGCATGCTCACCAGTGATTACAAGCAGTTAGCGGTCGCCATAAGGCCTTTCCGTGCGATTCATCATTTGAGAGAAGCGAAGGTCCTGAACGTCACAACCCGGTCATTTGCTGAATACGCCGATGGAATTAAAAATAAATTCGGTACCGAGATCAAACAGATTGACCTGAAGCAGGTGGTGGACGCCTATGACAGTGTCAGCGACAGGCAGGCAAGGGCGGAAGCTGAGCGCTGGATAAAAGGGGCCGAAAAAGTTGTCGAGCCTTCCAGGGAAGATGTGATCAAGTCCTGTAAACTGGCATTGGCTCTTGAAAATTTGCTGGAACGGGAAAACGCGACAGTGATGACTGTAGACTGCTACGGTAGCATGTGGGACCAGACCATCAAACTGCCAGCTTACCCCTGTCTCGGCTTTTCAAGACTCAATAATATAGGACTAGGCGGAATCTGTGAATCGGATTTACGATCTGCAATGACTCACATATTATTCCAGGGTTTGGTGGGGAAGCCCGGTTTTATCAGCGATCCTACGGTGGATGAGTCCAGGGACAGTATCATCTTGGCTCATTGCATGGGATCGGCGAAAATGGAGGGCCCGGATGGGCCAGCTGCTCCCTACAAGCTGCGGACGGTTATGGAACGAAGAGAAGGCGTTGTCCCGCAGGTAAAAATGCGCTCTGGCCAGAAAGTCACCCAGGCGTTTTTAATCGGTACGGACCTTTTACTATACTTCACCGGTGAGATCGTCGACGCACCCGAAACGGATAGGGGCTGCCGCACCAAGATAACCGTCAAAGTGGACGGCGATACGAAAAAACTGTGGAAGAACTGGTCACACGGATTGCATCGGCAAACGTGTTACGGAGATATAACCAGAGAACTGGAGCATTTCTGCAGATATCAAGGTATCAAAATGGTCAATGAGGCGGCGTGATAGAACACCCCGAATGCATTGCCCTGCCGGAAGGAGCGTTATTATGAGTCAGTGGGGAGTAGCGCCGTCACTTCCTCAGTGCCGCCTTGGCGAACTGCGCTTCGGGGATCGGCTGGTTAAAAGCGATCTCGTCGATGATCCACTCGGTGCCTTTGCTGTTGCGCTTGAGTTCATCCTTGAACACCCACACCTTGGGATACCAGCGGCCTTCCACCTGCATGACCTCTTCCGCGTAGGACGATTTCAGCAGCTTGCCGCTCTTGGCAAATAACTCTTCCCGCATCGGGAGCAGCCATTCCTTATCGATCCAGGCCTTGCGCCTGTGGTAGGCTAAGCCTTCCTTCTTGGCAGTCAGGGTCATGACCCAGCTGTCACGGCCGTTGAGCAGTTCTGAGCCCTCCACCACACCATCGTAGACATCTTCCAGCGACTGGTCCTCCATCATGTCCTGGTAGGAGAGGTCCGAGCCCATGAGGGACTGGCGCAGCATGTGGCCGGAGATCTGGATGATGCGGTCCGTCTGGGGGCTGTAGGTCCAGAGCTGGTCTTCGAGCTTGAGCATCTTGGTACCGGCTTCCCGGGGTGGCGCCAGGTACTCGGTGAACGCCTTCTCAGCACCCTCTACCCAGCTTTTGGACGTGATTGTCCGACTGGCGCGCCGCCCGTGTACCACCATCCGACTGGTGACAATGGAGGTCTTGGCCGTGAGATTGGCATCCATGGCCGCGATGAGTTCGCTGGCCGTGGGAACCTTCTCCGACTGGGCAGATAAGGCCAGCGGCCAGATTAAGCTTAGCATTAAGATAATAACTGAACGTCTGAGTAGGTTCATGCTTCCAGCTCCAATTCCTTGAATAGTTGTGATAATTGCCTTTTGTAAATCCCTCTCCCCGCGAGTATCGTACCTAACATGGTAGCGAATACCCCAGGGATAAATCCGATAAACCAGCAGTCGGGGGTAACCTTAGCCCGCATCACCAGGGTCATGGGAAAATCGTAGCCCTCCATCATGCTGGAGTAGTCGATGCCCACCTCCTGTACCAGATAGGTCAGCAATAAACCAACAGCTGTTCCAACGACACTGGCTCCCAGACCGATGACTGCCGATTCACCCAGAGTGGTTCGGAAAACATGGCCTTGGGTTTCGCCCATGGCCAGGCGCATGCCGAACTCGCCGTACCTCCTCAGGCCACTCATCAGGCCCAGGTTCCACAGAACGATCGTCACCACGGTCATGAAGATCAGGATAATTACCCACATTTCGATCTGGGCAATGTCTACTATCTGACCCATTTGGTTCTGATCTCTTAACGCCTGCATGAAGGGACTGTATGCATCATCCGCCCGTTTGTGTATTCTGTTGAATCCGGCCGTCAAGGCAACGGCTGCCGGATCATCATAATACATGTCCTTATAGAAGCCGAATATTTCCGAAGCGGTACCTTCCATATCCAACGCTTGTCGGGCGCCCTCCAGGTCCGCCAGAATAAAATAATCCCCTATACCGCTAACACCTAATGACACCATACCCGCCACCCGGAAATTGTAGGTGGTGAAGCCACCATGCATAGTGGCACCAATAAAGGTAGCAGTCTCACCAGGCTCCACTTCCAGGCGGCTAGCAAATTCTTCCCCGAGCAGTACCTCATCCGGCTCTCGGGGTAGACGCCCACGGGTGATCTTGGGAGCCAGATCCCACAGCTCCGGCTGACGGGTGTCCTCCGAAAGCAAATCAACGGCAATGCCCATCATCGGACTCTGGGTGCGGGTCTCTCCGTTCTCATCAGGGATATCCAGCAATCCGGCAAAAGTGATGCGGGGGGACCAGAACAGGTCCGGGTATTCTGCCGACAACACCGTGAGCAGGGAGTCCACCTCCAGGATCGCCAGGTCGTTCGGTAGGAGATCGGCTTCCTCAGCGTAAGCCCGGGTGGTCACCTTCACATGCCCGGTGAGCAAGACAGCACTCTGGCGAAGCATGTCGTCAAGGAAACCCACAAAGAAGCCACGCAGGAACACCGTGAGAGTCACACACCCGCCGATTATGAGAAAGCTTAACAGGCTGCGGGAGCGATCTCTGAGAACGCCCTTGATCAGGAAGCGAACCATCAGTTAATCCTCCCGGTTATTGCTTCTGTGGGCTTCATTTTCGCGATCTTGCGCGCGGGTAGGTAGCTTACGATAGTAACTATCAAGGTCACCAGCAAGGTGGTGCTTACAAACAGTCCGGCCGGGTAGACCGATACCATCCGCGGGCTGATGAGCATACCTATCTCGGCATAGTCAAAGGGCAGGGGAATCCCATTCGTAGCTGTCCAATACATGAACGGACCCCCGTAGAGTGCAGCAAGGACCAGAGCCAGCAGACTGTGGAGGCCTCCTTCGGTTGTGAAAAGCCCGATCACCCGGCCGCGGGGCATGCCCAGGGCCATGAGGGTGCCGATCTCCTTACGACGCCGGAAAATGGACAGTACCTGGGAATTGAAAATACCCATGGCTGCCAGAGCTAGAAAGATGAGATACATCATGCTCATCATAGCTTGTCCCGTCAGCATTATCCGTCGGAAATCTTCAGTCAGAGCATCTACACTCATCGTGCGCCAACTACCGGGGTTGGCAAGCAGGTTTGTCTCCTGGGAAGCGACAACAAAGGTTGCCTCTCCGGGCATATCCAGCATCTGCTGCAACCGCTCCAGGGGCACCCATATCTGGCCCTGGTCGACCTGGAAGTTCTCCACGTTCATGATGGATATCACCTCCACCTCATCGGCATCATAGGTGCCGTGGGCATCCCGCCACCTGACTGTGAAGGTATCACCAACCTTGAGTTTGGTGGTCTTGGCCATGCCGGCACCGATGAGCACTGGAACAGCTTCACCGGCATAGCCGGACAGGGTGCTGGTGGGCAGAGCAACAACTTGCTGCTCAGGAAGAATGCCCTTGATCAGAACCGGCCTCAGGCGGCCTTCCGGATAGATCGAACCCTGAGTGATCAGAATGGGTGTCGCAACACCCACCGTCACTTGATCGGCGATCGCATCCGGTAAAAGCCCATGACTGGCTTCCAGGGTGAAGGGATCCTGGGGATCGTAGGCCGGGTGCCAGTATTCCCCGCCGCCGATCTCGGTCTCGATCATGATCCGCTTATTGGATTCGAACATCCCCTGATACAATCCGCTCATGAAGATGATCAAGACAAATGTAATGGAGGTGACGAACACATTCAGCCAGGTTCGCGTCCCGGCACCGATCAGGTTTCTCAAGGCCAGTTTGAATAACATCATGTGAGGTCAACCTTTCAGGTCGCTGAAGCTAGGACATTGCTTCATGCTTCCAGCTCCAATTCCTTGAACAGTTGGGACATTTCCCGCTTGTAGATTCCGCGCCCGGAAAGCATGGTTCCGGCTACCGTCGCCAGAACGCCGGGAATGAAACCCAGATAGTAGCAATCCGGGGTAATCCTGGCGCGGATGATACTGGACAAGACGAAGGTCATGCCCTCAAAAAGTCCGGTATAGTCCAGGCCGATCTCCTGGAGATACCACACCAGGGGCAGGGCCACCGCAGTGCCGATGAAGCTCCCGGCAATGCCGATGACCACCGCTTCTCCCAGCGTGGTGCGGTAGACGTGGCCTTTGGTCTCACCCATGGCGAGGCGCATGCCGAATTCACCATAGCGCCGCAATCCGTTCATCAAGCCCATATTCCACAGCACGACGACCGTGACCGCCATGAAGATGAAGAGTACAAGCCCAATTGCATACTCGCTGATGTCCACCATGGCCCCCATCTGGGTGTGATCGCGTAGGGCTTGCATCACGAGGCTGAACTCGTTCTCCGGATTGGGCACGTGTTCGTTGAAGTTCACAGCCAGCGCGACACTGCCCTCATCGTCATAGAACATGTCATGGCTGTAACCCACGATCTCACCGGCGGCGTCCTGCATATCCAGAGCCATGCGGACACCACGAAGGTCCGCGATCAGCATGTTCTTGTCGATGCCGGTGATACCCAGGGATACGGTCCCGGCCACATGAAAATTGTAGGTTACAAAACCGCCGTACATGCTGGCCCCGATAAAGGTGGCAACATCACCCGGTTCAACCCCTAACCGATGGGCATATGTTTCACCCAACAGAACCTCAGCCGGGCGTTCCGGCAAGCGTCCTCTGGTCAGTTTTCGTTCCAGCTCCCAGATCTCGACCATCCTGGACCCGGGGGAATGGAGGTCAAGGCCAAAGCCCATCATCGGTCCCTGTTCCTTGGTCTCACCTTGTTCATCGGGGATATCCAGCAGGCCGGCGAAGAGGATGCGCGGGGTCCAGAACATGTCAGGGTACTCTTCCGACAAGGCCGCAACCAGAGAATCGCTTCCCAGGATCGCCAGGTCGTTAGGCAGCAGGTCGGATTCCTCGGCATAGGCCCGCGTGGTGACCTTCACGTGGCCGGCGAAGATCACGGCGCTCTGGCGGAACACGTCATCAAAGATGCCCGCCATGAAGCCCCGGATAAGCACGGTGAGGGCAACGATCAGGGTGATGACGATAATACTGAACAGGCTGCGGGAGCGGTCCCGGAATACTCCCTTAATTAGGAAACGCAGCATCAATTGCTCCTGCCCGTTAAGGCCTCCGTAGGCTTCAGCTTGGCAATCTTACGGGCGGGGATATAGCTCACCACCGTCACAATGACCGCCACCAGGAGGGTTGTCCCGAGAATCATGCCGATCCCGTATACACCAATCAGCCGCGGTGCCATGATGACCCCGAACTCGGTGGGATCGTAAGGCAAGGGTATGCCCTTTGTCGCGACGAAAAACAGGAGGGGCCCGCCCCAGATCGCGCCCAGGATAAATGCCAGAATGCTGTGCATCCCGCCTTCAGCGGTGAACAGGGCTACCACCCGGCTGCGGATCATTCCCAGGGCCATGAGGGTGCCGATTTCCTTCCGGCGGCGGAAAATGGACAGTACCTGGGAATTGAAAATGCCCATGGCGGCCATTGCCAGGAGAACGGCGTAGAGTATCTTGGCGTTGGACGACTTCATTTCGATGACATCTAGGTATTCCTGCATGAAGAACATCACTGGCTTAGGCTGCCACTCGCCGATATCTGCCAGGAGTTCGGCACCGGAGGCTGCCACGACGTAGGTCGCTTCGCCCGGCATTTCCAGCATGTCCTGAAGCTTCCCCAAGGGCAGCCAAAGCTGGCCCATATCTACCCCCGGATTTTCCACCCTCATGATGCTTACGATTTCCGCCTCGTTGGCATCGTAAGTGCCGTGTGCGTCACGCCAGCGGACGGTGAAGACATCGCCCTCCTCCAGCTGGGCGGAGTGAGCCATACCAGCACCAATCAGGACGGGGATCGCGGAACCGGTGTATTCACCCAGTACCTCTGTGGGAAGGGTAACGATATTCTGATTCGGGGGGATACCCTTGACCATCACCGGCATCATCCGGCCTTCGGGATAGATGGAGCCCTGGGTCAGCAGGATAGGCATGGCCTTTCCGGCTGCTAGCTGCTCGCTGACGGGACCGGGAGGAATGCCGTGGGCGTCATCCAGGGTGAAGGGATCGTCAGGATCATAGGCGGGATGCCAGTACGCGCCCCCGGCAACCTCCGTTTCCAGGGTTACCTGCTGGGCGTACTCCAGAAAACCCTGATAGAAACCGCTCATGAAGACAATCAGCACGAATGAAAAAGAGGTTACGGCCACGTTCAGCCAGGTGCGGGTGCCGGCCCCCAACAAGTTTTTTAGCGCCAGCTTGAGGAGCAGCATCACTTCCCCTCCCTGTATTTGGGTTTGGAGACTTGTTCATCCTCGTCGATCCGTCCATCGATTAGATGGATGATCCGTGTCAGGTAACCCATCACCTTCTCGTCGTGGGTGGCGAACATGAACGAGGTGGACAGCTCCCGGTTCAGGTTCACCATCAGGCCCATAACGTTGTGGGAATTCTCGGCGTCCAGGTTGGCGGTGGGTTCGTCGGCGATTATGAGCTTCGGTTTCTTGACGATAGCCCGGGCGATGGCCACCCGCTGGCACTCACCGCCGCTCAGCTGGGCCGGTCGGGATTTCACCTTATCCATGAGGTCTACCCACTCCAGGGCCTGGTTGACTGCGCTTCGGCGATCCTCACCGTTCATTCCCATCAGAAGCAGCGGGAACTCAACATTCTCGAACACGGTGTAGACGGGGAGCAGGTTAAAGGTCTGGAAAATGAATCCGATCCCCTCCCGGCGCAGGTGGGCCAGCTCCTTGTGGTTCTTGCCACCCAGGGGCATATCCAGCACCGTGACAGACCCCTCCGAGGGGGCATCCAGCCCGCCGATGATGTTCAGCAGCGTGGTCTTGCCCGAACCGGAAGGCCCCACCAGCCCGGTAAACTCACCGACAACTACGTCCGTGGTGACGTCCCGCAGGGCGGTAAAATGGCCGCCGCCCACTGGATAGCGT
Source organism: Fidelibacterota bacterium (assembly GCA_020354025.1). GTDB lineage: Bacteria > Fidelibacterota > Marinisomatia > SCGC-AAA003-L08 > TS1B11. Next base: position 2,638,273 of record CP070638.1, read on the forward strand.
TTAACGAGTTCACGAATTTCAACGATATGATTGTCATCCATTGGTATTGCTCTTTCTTAGTGATTAAAAACGACCATGAATTGTATGCCATTGCCTGAACCCATCAGGGTCTCAGGCAGACGCAACTGGAATTCTATAGGGTAATCAACCCTCTTCGGATTGGCGTAGAGGATGGCGTGCAGGCTGAAGTTATCATATGCGCGCTGCCACATGAGAAAATTACTGAGGCGCTCGTTTTTCCAGTCGTAGCTCACGAGCCCCATCACGCTATCGAACATTCCCCAGGGGATGCTTATCATCATGACAGTGAGCTGCTCTTCCCGGAGCATCCGCACATAGCTTCATGAAAAGGGATTGGGGAGTCCAAAGGAGTCATAGCGGCTCCAGAGGTGCTCAACTGTCACGTAGACCCCATCCCCCCAGGGTAAGGTGTAGTCTCCTCCTACCATCACTTGTAGCAGATCGTTCTTCATGCTATCCATGGATTCCTCGGTAGCCTGGGCAAACACTACCTCGGACCACAGCCCCACCTTCCAATCCAGGCGGGTATCAATGGCCAGCCGATTCTCCGCCTCGTCCAAGGGCAGCAGCTGCCTTCCTGCAAAGTCCAGGCTGGTGCGCTGCTGGTAGTGGTATGTCAAGGCTACTTCACCGGGGCCCAAGGTATATTCCGCCCGGCCGCCCGCACTGGCCTCGTCCGGGTGGTCAGGGCGGATCGCCCAGCCCCACAGGGCCAGGTCAGGCCATGGATACCATTTCAAGCGCAGGGCACCCACACCCTCGGTCTGGCCGGTGGGGTCCCGCAGGTCCAGGGTGTCAAACCACATCAGGGGCCGTAGCACCATTCCCGGCCCGAAGGCGATCTTCTGCAGGCCTAGCCGCACCTCAAGTCGCTCGGTGGCCACCCGCGTCCAGAGACGGTACCATTTCTCCGTATCAATACTACCTGTGCCGGAGGTGTCAAAGGGTCCGTCCGTGACTCGACCCCAATAATAGGCCGCCTCTACGTCCACTAGGGACATGGATCCCAACTGTCGGGCCAGGGAGACAGTGGGGATATACCCAAATGTGGTTTCCAGATGGGTATGAGTGGGAGCCGGATCGTCGCCATAAGTCGCGCTGCCCCACAGCTGGCCTTTCAGGTGCAGTCCCTGTCCCTGGAGGGGGGTTAAAGCGAGGATAACGGCTGCCAGCGGAACCAGGACTATGGCTACTTCCTTTTTCATACCAGGAAATCCCTGAGATTCAACTGCTCATGGAATCGGATCGATCCTTCAGGCGCCGCGAGCATACGGGTGATAGCGTCTTCGTATTGATCGATAAGCTGCTTGGCCAGCGAGATGTTTTCGGGCTTTTCATCCAGCTCCAGGAATAACCGGGCATAAATATCTTTCAGCTCACCGCCCAGCATGAGGATCATCTCGGCAGTTCTCTCCGGGTAGGGAACATTGAAGGTCCCTTCCTGGACTCCCTGGGCGATGATCTTGCCCAGTTCGGGGACGACCAACTCCATACTGCGGACTCGGGCTTTGTGGCGCAAAAGGATATTTTCATCCTCATACATCACCCGTAGTACGGCTTTAGCAATATCCTCGCTTTTCTCAATGAGGCCGCGGGATCCGGCAAAATACCCGTTGAATTTTTCGAGCGCACTCAGTTTGCGGTCTTCGACAATGGAATGAAGCTGTTCCAGCCTCTGCCTGGCCACCCGTTCGGCCAACGCATCCAGCAGGTCTTCTTTGGATTTAAAGTAGTGGTAGAAGGTTCCCTTGGAAACGCCGACATAGTCGATGATAGTATTTACCGAGGTCTGGTCGTAGCCCTGCTCGTAGAACAGCTTCTGGGCAGCATCGAGGAATTCCTGCTTCCTCACGTCGTAGTCTTTGGAGATCCTGATCACGCGACGGGCCTTCTTCAGACTGACGGTCAGTCTAGACCGACGGTCGGTCTAATTTAGGCCTGTTACCATAAAATGGCAAGTCCTTTTCAACCGTGGAATTACCCTGAGATAGCTGGCTGGAACTGTATATTAACAGATTACAAGCAATCTATTGGAATCGCTCCCGGTACTGGCCCCAGACATTAAATCCCACTACTGAAGCTGAGGGTTGCCCTGATCAATCCAGTAGAGCCCGCGGATTCAAACCTTGGGATTGGGGCTTGTCCGATAAAAGATTGAGGCTTTATATTTGTTACTGCTATAGAACCCTATTTTATCACATTCTAACCCTGGACGTGCTACACTTGACTCATACCCTGCCGGAATGCTCGATCTTGGAAAATGACTTTAGAAAAGAAACCACTAGTCAGGAAGGCTGAAACCTTTCCTCTTGCCTGATGCAATACCTGCATTACTCTCTCAACCTTGGAGTTCATGATGTGGTTCAAGTGGACCTTAAGTCCCCGGCCTATGTGAGGCTCTTGACCGAGGAACATTACCTGGCCTATCGAGAAGGGAAAAACTACCGCTATTTTGGTGGGCTGGCGGAAAGCTTGCTAGCCAATATCAAACCACCCTACCAGGGACTGTGGCACCTATGTATTGACATGGGAAATAAGGAAGGCGAGCTCGGCGCCAACGTCCACATCATTCAGGAAGTTATTCCCGACCAGAAACAAAGTAAGGGCAAAAAAAAGAAGTAGCTATTCCCCGCAGCTCCACACCCTGGTAGATCCAATAAGCATCTTTAATATTGCCTGCTCCCCGAGTGCGAGTCTATCGCCAGGGCAAGGAATGGGTTCCGTTCTTAAGCTGATTCCTCCCCATTGCGATAGCGGTTCCAGATCTCATCCATTTCTTCCAGGGTGGCATCCTCGGGAGTCTTGCCTCGCTTTTGCAGCTCCTTCTCAATGTTTCGGAAACGGTATTCGAACTTTGCGATGGTGCGTCGGAGGGCCTCTTCGGCACTCACACCCAGGAAGCGGCCCAGGTTCACCAGGCTGAATAACAGGTCACCCAGCTCATCTTCGAGAGAATCGAGATCATCCGCCAGGTGGGCATCCCGTAGCTCGTCCAGCTCTTCCTGGACTTTGTTCCATACCGGCTCTATCTCGTTCCAGTCAAAACCGGCGTAGGCGGCCTTCTCCTGGATACGGCGGGCCCGGGTGAGAGCCGGCAGGTGCCGCGGCACCCCGTCCATACGAGACCCCCGTTCCTTCTCCCGCTGTTTTGCCGCCTCCCAATTCTGCTTGGCGTGAAAAGCGGCCTCGGTATGTGTTTCACCAAAAACATGAGGGTGCCGGTCGATGAGCTTCCGGGTCAGAGCTGCCATGCATTCCTCCAGGGTGAACCAATCCTTATCCTCGGCAATGGCGCCCTGAAACAGCACATGGAGTAGAAGGTCACCCAACTCCTCCTTCATGGCTTGGCGGTCCTCACCTTCTATGCTCTCGATCACCTCGTAGGTTTCCTCCAGCAGATAGGGAATTAGGCTGCGGGAGGTCTGCTCCCGGTCCCAGGGGCAGCCATCCGGGGCGCGGAGTCTGTCTAGGACACTCAGCAGCTCAGTCAGACGCTCGCCAATCGCCGGTGGGCGTGTCCGGGGTAGGTCTTCAATTTTCATGGGTATCATCCTCAGCTTCGGCCTTCCGGGCACTGATCTGGACTTTCGCGATGCGGTTGCCCTCCAGGGTCTTGACAGTAAATCGCCGCCCGCGGTCAGTGATCCATTGCCCGACGGAGGGTATCCTGTCAAAGCGGTCGAATAGGAATCCTCCGAGCGTATCGTAGTCCCGGTCATCGGGGAAAACATGCGGCAGTCGGTATCCTAGGTCATCCAGGGCTACTCCGGCGTCAACCAGGAACTCGTCCCGGCCAAGCGGCCTGATTTCCGCCTCTTCAAGGTCGAAGGGGTCCCGCAGCTCCCCTAAAACCTCCTCGACTACGTCTTCCAGTGTAACCAGTCCCGCTGTGCCGCCGAACTCGTCCACCACGATGGCCACGCTCGTACGGCGGTCCTTGAAGTCCTGGAGCAGAGAGACTACCCCTTTACTCTCGGGAACAAAGAACGGGGCCCGCGCCAGACGGATCAGGTTCACATCGGGATGAGGTCCGTCCACGTATGGCAGAATGTCCTTGGCATACAGAATACCTCGAACATCGTCAATAGCCTCCTTGTAGATAGGGATCTTGGATACCTGCCGGGTGCGGATCAGTTCCAGAGCTTCCTCCAATCCTGATCGGGTCTCCAATGCCAGTATATCCACCCTGGGTGTCATAATCTCGTGGACCGCTGTGTCACCGAACTCGAAAATGGAATGGATGATCTCAGTCTCGCTCTGTGCCAGGGTGCCCCGATCAAGTCCGACCCTGGCCAGGTCTTTTAATTCCTCTTCCGACATGAACATACCCTCGGGTCTGATTCCCAACAGCCGTGTAACAAGGTGGGTGAAGCCATAAATCAGGCTGCCCAGCGGATAGAGGACCATTACTAGGATCTTTACTGGTCCCTTGGCAAAACGGGCGAAAGTTGTGGTATGACGGAGGGCCAGAAGCTTGGGCACGATCTCACCAAAGAGGAGCACTACCATAGTTACTACAATGGACTCCACGACCAGTAACAGGGAGAGCCCTAGCCCCAGACGACGGGCAAGATCAGCTGTGAGTAGGGCGGCCACAAAGGCCATGGTGATATTTACCAGAGTATTACCCGTAAGCAGGGAAATGAGCAGGTGCCGTGGCCGCTGGAGAATGGTCAGGATACCGCTGTGAATTGCAGTGTCTTCGCCATAATCCTTGATGCGGCTCTGCAAGCGGAAAAAGGCCGTCTCCGCCCCGGAAAGCAATCCACTGAGAATTAGGAGCCCTGCGAATAGGGCTAGGTTAACGAGTATCCCGCTCATGATTCTGGGTATCGGGAGTCTGGGCCAGGAAATGATCTTCACGGGCGCGCATTTTTGCCTGTTCCTCGGGTGTATCATCCTTTATCCCCAACAGGTGCAGACAGCCGTGAATCACCAGACGCATCAGCTCCCGTGGATATGGTTCGTTATATAACTTGCTGTTCTCCAGGGCGCGCTCCGTGCTGATATAGATTTCTCCATCCAGCGGTTCAGAAGGGTCGTTAAGGTTGAATGCGATAACGTCGGTGTAGTGGTCCTGGCCGAAAAAGCGATTCTTCAGCTGACGGAGGTCTTCATCATCGGTGAAAACAACCTGGACCCGGCCGGTGTCGGTGCCGTTTTCGGTCAGTGCTGCTGTAGTCAGGGAGGTTACTGTTTCCGCTGGCAGGGGCGGAGGCTCCCCGCTTTGCGTATCGCTGCTGACCGTGATCACTCGGTGGGCGTTCCCTCGAAGACCGCGGCTTTCGGTAACTCTTTTATCTCGGTTACCTCTTCCTCCGCCGGCTTCTTTTCGGTTGTAGGATAGGGAAGCCTCACATGGTAGATCCCTTTCAAAACACCGATTATCCCCGTCCCGGTTGCGGCGTCTCCCCGGATGCGGTTAATCTCTTCAAGGGTTAGGGGACAATCATCAAGCTGCCCGTCAATCATACGCATCTCGATGATAGTGTTCACCATCTGCCGGATGCGGGGCAGGGTGGGCTTGCTGATAGACTTGGTTGCAGCCTCAATTGCCTCACACAGCATAAGGATTCCTGTCTCTCTGGTGTTTGGCTTGGGACCGCCGTAACGGAATGTATCTTCTCGTACCCTGTCGGGGCCGCCGTCCTCGCTGAGGGCCTTCTGATAAAAGTATTCAACCCGGGCTGTGCCATGGTGCATCGGGATGAAATCCACCACCGCCTGTGGCAAGCCGTATTCCCGGGCAAGGCGCAGCCCCTCCCTTACGTGCGAGATCACCACCTTGGCGCTCAGGTGGGGGGCGATGGTGTCGTGAGGATTTTCCATCCTGAACTGGTTCTCGATGAAATATTCCGGTCGGGCCAGCTTGCCGATATCGTGATAATAAGCCCCCACCCGGCAGAGCAGACTGTTGGCGCCGATAGTGTTGGCCGCCGCTTCTGCCAGGTTCCCTACGATAATGCTATGACTGAAAGTTCCGTTGGCTTCACGGCTGAGACGTCGCAGCAGGGGATGGTTGAAATCGGACAGCTCCAGGAGGGTGAGGTTGGTGGTCATACCGAAAATGACCTCGAGGATGCCGATGAGACCATATACCATGATAGGCGAGAGCAGCCCGTTTATTGAGGCGTACATCAGATGGATACCCAGGGTGGTCAGATTGGTCCACTTGAGGAACTCCACGGTGGTAATCCCTACGGCGTAGGCTAATACGATATAGATGATGGCTGTGAATATCTGCCGCCGACGGCGCAATTGCCGGACGGCATAAATGGCCACGCTGCCCGCTAACAAATTCACCAATGCGAAGTCTACCTTATTACCGACCAGAAAGCCCATCATCAGAGCAAGAGACACGGTGGCAATTATACTCGTGCGGGCATCGAAAAGGATGGTGAACATCATCGCCACTACAGTGAAGGGGATCAGATACTCCGAGAGCTCAAAACGGTGGTGAAATAGACTGGCTATAGCCAGGATGAAGACGATTAAAAGATTGGTCAGCAGCAGGACACGATTCTGCTGGAACCAGGAATTACGGTAGATATACAGCCAGGTGTAGAAAAAGAGCAACAGAATAATGGTGATCGCTACCATCCCGATTTTTGGCAGCCAGAGCTGAAATCCCCCGGCGGAAGCAATAGCCTGGGATTTCGCAGCTGCTAGGGAGTTGAGTTTCTCGAGGATTTCAGGTGTTACCCTGGTATTACCATCCACGATTCGCTCATTTTTAAGGACGAATCCCTTGGAGATGGGCACCTTACCCACGGCGGCTTCCTGGCGGCGCTGGGTCGTCTCGTCATCATAGATGAGGTTAGGCCGGATGAAGTAGATAAGCAGATCCGATGCTACCGAAATTTCGGTGGCCGCTTCAACCGGATACTGAGCCTGGAGACGGGTCTTGGCCTTGGCCCAGGCCTCATCCAGGTCTACCAGGAATTGAAGGTCTATCTCCTCTTCCACCCCCTCGCTGGCGAGCGCGATGGGGGCTTCCCCCAACTGGCTCTTGGGCAGGTCCAGGACTCCTTCAGCAAGAATGTCACGGATAATCCTTTCCAGCTCACGCTGGAGTCGGCTGTAATTGATAATCCTGCCTTCAGGTGTCTCCCCGATGAAAAAGCTGTTCCAGTGCGGAGCGTTCAGATCCAGAGGAAATCTGAGGGCGAAGTTGCTGCGAAGGTCTAACACCTCAGTGCTGTCGCGTTCCACCGCCTGTTGAATCTCTTCATAGCGTTCGTCGTAGCGATAGCGGTATGCCCGCTGCCGATTCTGGGTCAGCTGGTTTTCAGCGCGCCGAATGCGTCTGACTCGCGTGAACAGGTCCACTATGCCGTTGAGCTGGGCAGTGGTGATCTGAGGATCACGTCGGAATAGATATGGCACTGACAGCCGGGCGGCCTCACGCTCGCTCTCCAGTGTCTCGGCGTTTTTCAGTACGGGAAAGTTGAACGGTGCGATAATGGCGTCCTGGGTAATCTCGTTCAGGTCGTAGCGATATTCAAACTGATCACCAATGGGAAATAACCAGGAGATGACCGAGATACTGCCTATAAAGATCAGTACTCGATAGAAGCGATCGGTTCGCAACCAGGATAGGTATGGCAGTGATCTCAATGGGGACCCGGATTTCCTGGCCTTTATCATAGTCTCAGGGTTCCCTCTACTATCTGTCGGGCGATGAACGTCCGCTGTACTTCGCCGGTCTCCGGCTCATCGGGATAATGGCGCTGTTCCATAACCTTTTTGTGATTCGAACCTACCATTTGATTAACGCCGAAGCCCAGGTAAAACCGGAGCCGAAAGCTACCAGCACTACATAGTCACCGGATTGAATACGCCCCTCGCTGATGGCCTCCGCCATGGCGATGGGAATACTGGCTGCCGTTGTATTGCCGTACTTCTGGATATTGGAATAGATCAGGTCATTGGGGCCGCCGAGCCGATTAGCCACCATCTGGCTGATACGCAAGTTCGCCTGGTGAGGGATCACCAGGGTGATATCATCCATATTGAGATTATTGGCTTGCAGGGCCTCCACAATGGCCTCGGGGAAACGGGCTACGGCGTGCCGGAATACCTCTCGACCGTTCATTTTAAGGCGGTGCCGTCCCGCTTCCAGGTCCGCAGTGGAAATGGTCGGATTGTTGCGCGTAGAGGGCGACTCGACCCACAGCTCCCGGGCATATTTACCTTCGGAGTGAAGGTGTGTGCTTAAAATGCCACGGTCCTCTTCGGTGGCGGAAATAATCGCCGCACCGGCACCATCACCGAAAATGACGCTCACGTCTCGTCCTTCATCCGATAGGTCCAGGCCACTGGATTGGGCCTCCGCTCCGATCAACAGAATGTTTCGGTACACACCCGTCTTGATATACTGATCGGCGATGGACAAGCCGTACACGAATCCGGAGCATTGGACCCGGATATCCAGAGCTCCGATTTCCCGAAAGCCCATACGGTCCTGGAGCAGACAACCCGAGCCGGGCAGATAATGGTCCGGGGTGCAGGTGGCGAAAATGATCAGATCAATATCATCCACGGTGAGCGAGGCCGATTTCAGAGCCTCTTCGACGGCTGGGATCGCCAGGTCCGTGGTCCCCTCACCATCAGCCGCAAAACGCCTGGTCTGGATGCCGGTGCGTTCCTGAATCCATTCGTCGCTCGTGTCCATGATAGCGGCCAGATCATCGTTGGTTACCACTTTCTCCGGGACGAAAAAGCCTGTACCGGAAATATACGCATGCCTTACATCGGATCGGGGCTGGGTCACTGTGAGTCTCCTATTTTGATGTCTTTAAGTTGCAGCTGAATCTTCCGGCTTCCCTGCCATTTATTTTCTTCTACAACGTAAGCGATATTCAGGGGCTTTTTCAAGACTAGTTTTTCGAAATGGTCAGCCAGATCAAAGCCGATGGCATCGAAGGTGGTGCTGTTTTGCACAAGTCGGCATTTCAGGTGGCTGGCGGATTCTCCCACCAGGCGCGGTACTCCGGCTACTCGTACACCTCGGGCTGTAAATACCGGACGTCTGTTTCCCGGCCCGTAGGGAGCCAGCGAATCAAGAAAGCGCAAGAACCGGCTGTCGATGAGGTCCAGCGGGCACTCCCCTTCAACGGTGAGATGTGGCTGCAACTGCTCATCGGTGAGCTGCTTGTCGGCCCAGGCAAGGAAGCGGTCGGTGAAAACCGACAGGGCCTCGTGTTTTACGGAAAGTCCCGCCGCTACTGCGTGGCCGCCGTAGTTCAGAAGATGCTCCCGGCACTGGGTCAAGGCCTCGTACAGGTCAAACCCGGCCATGCTCCGGGCAGAGCCCTTCCCTACGCCGTTTTCCATGGCAATGATAACTGGCGGCCGGTGAAACAGGTCTCGGATACGGGCCGCAACGATTCCGATTACCCCTTGGTGCCAGTCCTCACCGCTGATCACCAGGGCTTTCTCCCGGCTGAGATCGTGGTGGGCGTTGACCCGGAAAATGGCCTCTTCTACGGTATTTTCCTGGATTATCCTGCGCCGGTCGTTCTCCGCCACGAGCTCCCGGGCTATATTAACCGCTAGGTAGCGGTTATCGGTGGTGAGCAATTTAACCGCCCGCCCGGCATCCCCGAGGCGTCCGGCGGCGTTGAGCTTGGGAGCGATACCGAATACCAGGCGCCCTACCGTTACGTCTTTCCCGGCCAGTCCCGATACCTGCCAGAGGGCTGATATACCCGGCCGAGACCGCTCCCGGATGAGCCGAAGCCCCTCACTCACGATGGCCCTGTTCTCATCCAGGACAGGAACCAGGTCGGCGGCTGTCCCCAGAGCCACGAGGTCTACGTGATCCCATGCTAGGGCGGGATCGTAACCGCCCTTCTCGGCAACCGCCAGGGCTAGCTTGAAAGCCACCCCGCCCCCGCACAGACCCTCGAAAGGATAGGTGCAGTCCTCTAGCTTGGGATTCAGGATGGCGACAGCGGTGGGCAGTTCGGTGTCGGGGGTATGATGGTCGGTGATGATCACGTCAATGCCCTTCTCCCTGGCCCGGTTTACCTGCTCTAGGGCGCTGATGCCGCAGTCGCAGGTGATCAGTAGGTCAGCACCGATCAGCGCCGCGTAGTCTACACCACCCTTCGAGAAACCATAGCCTTCCGTCTCACGGCTGGGAATATAAGTCGATACCTTGGCGCCTATTGATTTTAGGAAGAGGTAGAGTAGGGAGGCTCCGGTAGTGCCATCCACATCATAGTCGCCGAAGATGAGGATCGGGCGCTTGGCGCCGATTTGCTCAAGCACCCGGTCCACAGCCGCTTCCATATCATTCAGGAGGAAGGGATCGTGCAGCTGCGCCGGGTCAGGATTGAAGAAGGGTATCCCCATTTCCCGGCTGGCAATCCCCCGGTGGACGAGGACCCGGGCATAGATCTCCGGTATGTTGAACTCCTGCTCCGCCTGGCGGACCAGGGCAAGATCAGGCTGGGTGGATTTCCAGCGGGTGTTTACAGCGGACAAACCAGGTGGTCCTTTTCGGTCCTTGCACTAAAGAATAATAAAAGTTTGGAGACCGGACTATAAGCCGAATTCTGTATCCGTCGGTTGACGAATGATGGCTATTCATCTGGCCCCGGCTTCACAACCGGGATCAAGCGACCTACCCGCTCCGAGTCCCGATACCTCGGGACACCGGCGGATCACTGGCTCCCGTCAGTCAGCTGGTCCCGCCAGAGGCGGAGCTGATGGAAAGGGAACGGAGCTGTTCGGTCTTGCTCCCGGCGGGGTTTGCCAGCTCCCCGGCTCGCGCCGGAGACTGGTGGTCTCTTACACCACCGTTTCACCTTTGCTCCACCCGCCAGAGCGGATGGGGCCGTCTTGTTTCTGTGGCACTTTCCGTAGCCCCGACCCGTTTCCCCGAAAGGACAAAGCCGCGGCCCCCTCCCGTTAGGAGGCGCCGTATCCTGCGGAGTTCGGACTTTCCTCTCTCCATCCCCGTCTGCCAATCCCGAAAGAGATTCCTCCGGGAAGCACACGGAATGGAAAGCAGCCATCCGGCCGGTCTCCACAGGCTAATTTACGAGTAATTTGCTCAGTTTGGGCAGGATTCCCTGAACAGCACCGGCTCTGATTATGCCGCTGCCGGTGTGGAATCCGGTCTTTATTTTTCCCAGAAAAGGATTACGCCGCAGCTCTCACAGGTAACAATTTTATCCATCGCCTTGATTTCCACCTGTTGCTGCGGTGGGATGCGGTTGTAGCAAACCCCGCACGCACCCCGACTCATCGATACCACCGCCAGGCCGTCCCGGGCTTGCCGGATGCGTTCGTAGGCACCCAGATACCTGGATTCGATATGCGACAGTATTTCCGTACGTTCCTGTTCCAGCGCCCTGCCCTCCGCCTCGGTGGCGGCGATCGTCTTTTGGAGGAATTCCTGCTGGGTGACAAGCTCCGTGCGTCTCTCAGCGGCTTGTAACTCCTCTGCTTTTATCTCGTCGCCCAGCTGCTGATTCTCCTCGCTTAATTCGAGCAGATGGAACTCGCTGTCATCGAGCACTTTCTTGGCGCTGTCGATTTCCGCCGTGAGGGCATCATAAGCCCGGTTCGTGGACACCAGCAGGATCTGTTCCTGGTATTTGTTTAGATGCCCGCGCGTCTCTTCAATGGTGGCTTGCAGCTCTAGACGTTCCTTATCGATATGTTTCACCCGGGCTCGTTTCTCTGTAATGCTCTGCTCCAGGTTTCCCAGCTGCCGGGTGAGGTATTCCACCTGGGCTGGTAGGTCGCCTTTCTGTTCCTCGATCTCCATCAGTTGGGAATCAATGGATTGTAGCTTGATCAGCCGGGCGAGGTTTTCTTTCATGACTCCGACCTGCTTCGGGGTATGAAAAATGCACCGGGCGGTGCGTATGATCGGACGTAGTTGGGCAGTGTCGGGTGAGGCCTATGCACACCCAATGATAACATCAGCTGGTCAACCACGACGTCATGTGGGCGGTATCCGATTCGAACGGATGACCTCTGCGATGTGAGCGCAGCGCTCTGACCGGCTGAGCTAACCGCCCCGAAAAACGCCGGTTAATTTAACCTCCGCTGAGGGAAAGGGAAAGGCTTGCCTTGCCCCGCATGCCGTCATAATTTGATCTGCAACTCAGCTGGTTCAGGAATGTATCCACTGTACCATTCAGGCGAAATCAGGCTAATCTCCCTTCCGGAAGCCTAACCGAAATGAATCCCATCGGCATCGGAATCTTGCTGCTTATTGCCTACTTCGGCTTCCGGGGCTTCCAGCGGGGGCTCATAGATGAGGTGGGCCGACTGGTGGGACTGGTCCTGGCAGTTGTCCTGGCCTACCAGTTCTCGCCACTCTTGGAGGAGTATATCGGCCTGGGAAATGATCTGGCCCGGTCAGCAACCGCCTTCGTGGGCATCTTCATCGTTACCCTCATCGTCATGATGCTCATCACCCGCTTCGTGAGGACTCTGGTGGAGCTGGTCTTGCTGGGATGGCTGGACAAAATCGGTGGCATCCTTTTCGGCGTGCTCAAGAGTATCGTGGTCCTGGGAGTGCTTATATACGTCATGGAGAGCTTTGACGCGACCAGGACGTTTGTTCTTAAACTGGAAAAACGGTCCTTCGTCTATCGGAATGTGCTAGTCGTGAAAGACGGCCTGTTCAAGGTCATGTCGCTTGACCGGATGATTGAGGATGTCCGCGACCGGGTGAAGGAGATTGATGCGGATGAGATTCTAGACCCCATACTGAAGGATCGCTGACGTCACTCTCTACCGCTGTACGGTTGTCAATCAATCGGAGGTATTCAAGTTTCAAGTTCCTGGTTTCGAGGTTATGATTCTTAAGTTTTGAATTGCGTGTTTCGAATCCCAAATCTTAAGCCCCCAGTCTCCAGCCGCAAGCCCCCAGACATCAGCGGTCAACGCATTTCGGCCATCAATCGTCAATATCTAATCGTCAATATTCAATCCTAAATTGTCCCCCGCCCCGTCAACATCCGCCTGGGATGAGAGCCTTGGCGATCTGCTCCACTTCAACCAGGTCCTGGATAGCATCGGCGGATTGTGCCTCACGGCCGTCGGAAGAGAGCGGGTGATAGCCCTGTGGCCTGTCACCGACCCGCGGCAACTGGACCGGCATTATACCGCCACCGCTGAGATCCTCATCCTGCTGGAGAAGGATGCGACGCCACCGCTGGGTGCCTTCCACGATGTACGCCCTGCCCTCCAGCGGCTGCAGAGGGGTGCCAGCAACCTGACCCCGGAAGATTTCCACCAGCTGCGCCAGGTGTTGCTGCTAATGGATCCCCTGCAGGCCTTCTTCCGGGAACAGGACGATCTCACCTTCTGGCGGGAAGCAACCGAACACCTCGATCCCTGGCCGCAGGGGCCAGATGAGATCGGCCGGGTTGTGGATGAAGACCTGACTATTAAGTCGACCGCCAGCAGAGAGCTGCAGCGGCTGCGCGCTGCCATCCGTAAACTGGAGGAGCAGGTCAGGCGGCGGCTGGATGAGCTGCACGCCCAGTCCCTGAGGTCCGGCTGGGCCCAGGATGAACCCATCGCCTGGCGGGAGGGGCGGCTGGTGATCGCCCTGAAAGCCAGCCATAAACGCAAACTACGGGGGCTGATACACGGCCATTCCAGCTCTGGGGCTACCGCCTTTGTCGAACCCCTGGAGGTGTTCGATATGAACAACGAGCTGACCACCCTCCGGGATGATGAAAAGGCTGAGGAACTCCGCCTCTTGAGTGTCCTCACTGACGACCTGCGGCCTTATGCCGATGACCTGGCGCATAGCGTGGAGCTGCTCTACCGCCTGGACGCCCACCTGGCCCAGGCCCGCTGGGCGGTGAGCCATGAAGCCGTCCGGCCGCGGTTGACACTGGATGGTCCTGTAGAGCTGACTGGCGCCCGGAATCCCGTCCTGGCCGACTTGTCCGGAGCCCAGACCGAACACCGCGAGGTGGTGCCGCTGGATATCCGTCTGGGAGGACCGGAGCGTATCATGCTGGTCTCCGGCCCCAATGCCGGAGGCAAGACGGTGGTCCTGCTCACCGTAGGCCTGTCGGTCATGTTGGCCCAGAGCGGCCTGTTTGTACCGGCCAGGCGGGCGGCGCTGCCCCTATTCCAGGCCCTTTATACCGATCTGGGAGACCGGCAGTCCCTCGAGGAGAACCTCTCCACCTTCTCCGCCCACCTGGCAAACCTGAAGGCGATCCTGTCCCGGTGCGGTCAGGACGCCCTGGTGCTCTTGGACGAGTTGGGCACGGGCACCGAGCCCGAGGCCGGCGCCGCCCTGGGCCAGACTTTCCTGGAGGCGATCCGCGAGCGCGGAGCCTTCTGCCTGGCCACTACCCATCTCAATCGCCTCAAGCTCTGGGCCCAGGACGAGGCCGGTATCATGAATGCCGGTATGGCCTTTGATGCCGGGGAGCTGCGCCCCACCTATCGGCTGGAGATCGGCCTCCCGGGGGCCAGCTTCGCCTTGGAGATTGCCCGGCGGATGGGACTGGACGAGCGGCTGCTGCAGCGCGCCCAGACCCTGATGCCCGATGCCGCGGTCAACCTGGATGAGCTGCTGATCTCCCTGGAAGAGGACCGGGCCGGTGTGGAGCGCCTGAAGGCGGAACTGGTGGGACAGCTCCAGGACATCGAAGAACGCGAGCGGCAGCTGACTGAGAAAGAGTCCGAGATCAAGGCCGTCCACCGCCGGGCCCATAAGGACGCCCTGCGCGATGCGGAGCAACTGGTGGCAGATATGAACCGCCGCCTGGAAGCCGCCATCGCCGAAGTGCGTCGAAAGGGTGAAAGCCTGACTAAAGAAGATATTCGCGGCGCTAAACGGGCGGTGAGCCGGGAGAAGCAGCGAGTAGCTGCTAAGCGAGCCCGGCTGGCCGAGGAGGTACCGGCGGCGCTCGCTATGGAAGATGTCCAGCCGGGGATGTGGGTGACGATAATTGATCAGGATCGGCCGGCCAGGGTGGAGAAACGGTACCCGGGGCGCAAGCGGGTCACGGTGAGCGTGGAAGGCATGCGCCTGACCCTGCCAATCGACCAGCTGGGCCCGGGACAGAAACCGCGGGCGGAGCAGGATATCGCCCACTCTGCGCAGCCGGCGGGAGTCAGCGTCACAATGACCGGGGAGGGCGGCTACCGCCTGGATCTGCGCGGTCGGCGGGGTGATGAAGCCGTCGCAATGGTGGACCGCTTCCTGAACCGGGCCATCCTGGCTAATCTGCCGCAGGTGGAGATCATCCACGGTAAGGGGACCGGCGCCCTGCAGCAACGGGTGCGGGAGTTCCTGGAAGGACACCCCCAGGTGAAGTCCTTCCGTTTCGCCGACTTCGACGCCGGGGGAACGGGAGTGACGTTGGCGGAACTCAAATGACAAGTCTATATACGATCCGATTCCAGACCTTCCCTTAATAAAACAACCTTATATTTCGGGCGTCTCTATGGCCGTACAAGCTCACCATCCTGTATCAAAGGAGCATGGATCATGAAACAATCTGTCTTTGCAGCCGCGTCTCTTGCCGCCGCCCTGCTGCTTATCACCGCCTGCGGCCCCCGCCCGGACTACGATATCATCATCCGGGGCGGCACAATCTACGACGGCAGCGGCTCAGCTCCCTACCCTGCCGATCTGGCAATCAGTGATGACATCATAGCCGCCATCGGTGAGCTGGACACCCTGCGCGGTCGGGTCGATGTTGACGCCGCTGGCATGGCCGTAGCCCCCGGATTCATTAATATGCTCAGCTGGGCAACCGAATCGCTCATCCACGACGGCCGTGGCCAGAGCGATATCCGCCAGGGAGTGACTCTGGAGGTTCTGGGCGAGGGGTGGTCCATGGGGCCCTTAAATGAAGAAATGAAGCAGGAGGAGTTGGAAGGCCAGGGTGACATCAAGTATGACATTACCTGGACCACCCTGGGGGAATACCTCCAGTTCCTTGAGGATAAGGGCGTCTCCCCCAATGTCGCCTCATTCTTGGGCAACGCCACCGTGCGCATACATGAGATCGGTTACGAAGACCGCCCCGCTACACCGGAGGAGCTTGAGACTATGAAAGCGCTGGTCCGCCGGGCCATGGAGGAGGGAGCGGTGGGGGTCAGCTCCGCACTCGAATATGTACCCTCTTCCTTTGCCTCAACCGAGGAGCTGATCGAGCTGGCCAGAGTGGCCGCTGAGTATGGCGGTATGTATGTCTCCCATCTCCGCAGTGAAGGGGATGATATCTTCCCCGCCCTGGATAAGTTCTTCTCCGTTGTACGGGAGGCGGGCGTTCGGGGCGAGATCTACCACCTGAAGGCTTCCCGGAAGCAGAACTGGAACAAGCTGGATGAGGTTGTCCGGCGAATCGAGGCCGCCCGTGCCGAGGGACTCACGGTCACTGCCGATATGTACACCTACATTGCGGGAGCCACCGGTCTGGATATCCTGATGCCCGACTGGGTGCAGGAAGGGGGGCACCAGGCCTGGGTTGAGCGCCTCAAAGAACCGGCTGTCCGCCAGCGATTGATGGACGAGCTGAATATCCTGCCGCCCGAAGATGTTCTGCTGGTAAGCTTCCGCAATGAGGATCTGCGCCACCTGACGGGCAAAACCCTGGCGGAAGTGGCAGCTGCGCGCGGCACTTCAGCCGAAGAGACCATGATGGACCTGGTTATCGAGGATGACAGCCGCGTGGGGATTGTCCTGTTCATCATGAGCGAGGAGAACGTGCGCAAGAAGATCGCCCTGCCCTGGGTGGCCTTCTGCTCTGATGCTGGCGCCTACAGTCCTGAAGGCCTGTTCCTCAACTCCAATCCCCACCCCCGGGCCTATGGCTCCTTCGCCCGGCTCCTGGGCAAGTACGTGCGGGAGGAAGGGATCGTACCCCTGGAGGAGGCCGTCCGCCGTCTGACCTCCTTTCCCGCCGGCAACCTCAGGCTTGAAAAGCGGGGCAGCCTCGCTCCCGGCTACTTCGCCGACGTGGTGGTCTTCGATCCCGCCACCATCACCGACCACGCCACTTTCGAGCAGCCCCACCAGTACGCCACCGGCGTGATACACGTCTTTGTCAACGGCGAGCAGGTGCTCAAGGACGGCGAGCATACCGGCGCCACACCGGGCCGGTTTGTGAGGGGACCGGGTTGGAGGCCGGAAAACTAGCAGCGCTTCTCGTCCTCTTATCTGCCGGATTTTGCTCGACTGGTGGTGCCGCAGCCGACGACTGACAGTTGTCCGTCGCTGACTCCCAACTGCCCCTGCTACTGCTACTTTTCCCCCTCCCGCTTTCGTAAAATCCAGCTGATCCATGGCCCGCATTCCCGAAGAGACCATCAACCGGATTCGTGACGCCGCCGATATTCTCGATGTGGTGAGCGGTTACGTGCAGCTCAAACGCCGGGGGCGCAACTGGTTCGGCCTGTGCCCCTTCCACCAGGAGAAGACCCCCAGCTTCAGCATCAACCAGCAGAAGCAGATTTTCCACTGTTTTGGCTGCGGGCGGGGCGGTAACGCTATCACCTTCGTCATGGAGCTGGAGAAGCTGGAGTTCGTGGAGGCCGTCCAGCGGTTGGGGGAGCGTTACGGCATACCGGTGGAGCTCTCCGGCACCACCGATCCCCGTCGGAAGGCCACCGTCCAGCAGGTCCTGGACCTGTGCGAGCTGGCCGCCGATAGCTACCGCAAGAATCTCCAGGGCAGCGCCGGGGCCGGGGTGCGGGCTTACCTGGAACAGCGCGGCATTACCGGATCCACCCAGGCCCTGTTCAAGATCGGCTACGCCCTGCCCGGATGGGACCACCTGCTGAAAGCCGCGGGAGCGCGGAAGTTTTCCCATGAGGCTTTGAACCAGTCAGGGCTGTTCATCGCCGGTGATAAGGGGCCCTACGACCGCTTCCGTAGCCGGATCATGTTTCCCATTACCAATATTGCTGGGCGGGTGGTGGCCTTCGGCGGCCGTGTGTTCGAGAGTGATGACCCGGCCAAGTACGTGAACTCGCCGGAGACCCCGGTCTATCGCAAGGGCGAGGTCCTCTACGGCCTGTCACTGACGCGCGATCATGTCCGGGAGACGGAGACGGCCATCATCGTCGAGGGCTACCTGGACCTGATCCAGCTCTACCAGGCCGGGATCAAGAATATAGTGGCCGTCTCCGGTACCGCCCTGACCGAACGCCACGCCCGCGAGCTCCGCAAGCTCACCGGCAACGTCTTCCTGGCCTACGACGGCGACGATGCCGGGGTACGTGCCGCCGTCCGGGGCGGCTACACCCTCCTGCGGGGCGGCCTCAGCCCCCGCGTGGTGAACCTGCCGCCCGACCTGGACCCCGACGACTGGGTGCGGAAGGAAGGCCCCGAACCGTTCCTTAAGGCCGTGGCAGATGCCGGGCCGCTCCTTGAATTCCACCTGAGCCATTTCCAGGGCGACCTGAAGGAGACCGGCGACATGCGCCGCTTTCTCGATGAGATTCTCCAGGAGTTGGTCCAGGTGCCGGACCCCCTGGTGCGGGAACTGCACCTGAAAAAGGTAGCGGACCTGACCGGCGTTGATGAACGGCGGCTCCATGAAACTCTCCAGCGTATTCCCAGGGTGCGGGTCAGGAGCGAGGAGGACGAGGCCCAGCCGCGAAAGGATCGAGTGATAATCGAGCCTACCCGCAGCAACAAGGCCCAGCTGGCTCTCATCAGCCTGGCCTTTCACGAGGATGACCGGCTCCTCAACCTGCTGCTGGATCATGCCAGGGAGGAGCTGTTCACTCACCCCGTCCTGAAGAACATCTGGCGCGTTGTGGTGACGGCCCTCCAGCAGGAGACCATCCCCGAACCCGGCGGTATCATGGACAAGTTGTCAAGCGACGATGAACGTCAGGTGCTCAGCCAGGCCCTCATGTCCGAGGGGCTGTCTGCGGATGAGGCCGGGCAGGCAGGTGACGTCATGCCCCTGGCCATCGACTGCCTGACGCTGCTGCACCGGGATGCCCTCCAGCGGCAGATCGATCAGCGGCGCCAGGACCTGCGCCGGGCCGAACAGCAGGCGAGCCAGCCCCCGGCTGACATCGTCGCCGAAGTAGCCGCCCTCCAGCGCCGGCTGGCCGACCTGGGGGAGCAGTTCAATAAGTACCGGGGCGGGTGATCCGCCGGGAAGGCAGCACCGGTCATGTTTAGAGCTCACATGTCCCCATTACGAACATTCGCGTTAAAAATCGCATTGACTACCAGACTTACACTCACCGCCCTTGTCCTCGCCTCCCTCCTCTTCGCCCAGGTGAACACCGAGGCCCTTCGCAGGGAGGAACTCGCCCCCGGCCTGCACACCACCCTGGGCGCGGACCTGGGCCTCATCGCCGGCAACTCCGACCTGCTGCGGCTCAAGTCCAACCTGCGCTTTGACTATCTTGGCGGTGGCAACCACTTCTTCCTGGTAACCCAGTACCAGCAGGGCAGCAAGGATGAGCAGGTGTTCATCAACAAGGGATTCGCCCACCTGCGGAGTGTCAGGGCCTTGAGACGGCGGTTGCATGCAGAGGGCTTCCTCCAGCGGGAGTTCAACGAGTTTATCTCCCTGGAGGACCGGCAGCTGGCCGGCGGTGGCCTGCGGATCAGGTGGCAGCAGCGAGGGGGATCAGCGGAGACGCCACCGCCACTGCAGCTTAACACCGGCATCGGCCTGATGTGGGAGCGCGAGCGCATCGACACCACCGGCAATGCTCCCGGTGATCCGGTGCACGGGGCCGTCGCCAGCCTGGTTCGCTCCACCAACTACCTCGTCCTCCGCTGGCGGCTGGACGAACGCCTCACCCTCTTCTCCACCACCTACTACCAGGTGGATCTGCGCCGGTTCTCCGACTACCGCCTGCTGTGGGAAGGCCGCCTGGGTGTCACCCTGACCAAACGCCTTTCGCTGACCCTCAACCTGGACCTGCGCTACGACAGCGAACCGCCCGGAGGGATCAAGCCCTGCGACCTCGAAATCACGAACGGGGTCTCCTACCGCCTGTAGGCCTGCCTGATTGTCTTGATTCAGCTTAGCCCACGGTTTTAACCGTGCGATTGGGAAGGCCTTGCGATGCGGCTCGCCGTGGGCTCCGTGGAGGTCCCTTTTCCTTCAGGATATGGGGATTTTCGGAATAACAGGAGTGAGGTAAACGGTCCCCCCTACCGAATCCTCTGCCCGTATTGATCGAATACTTCCGTCAGCCCTAGTTTCTGGAACAGGGCCTTGAACCGGGGCTCGGCGCGGAGGGAGTCAAAGTCATGATCATACACGAGCCACATATACCGAAAACTGGGTGAGGGATTACTTTCATACCACTGTTCTAATAGGCTGAGGGCCTTTTCCCTCTCACCTATGATAGCATAACGGTGCGCAGCACCGTATGGGTTCTCCTGCTCGTACTCCCCAGAGGACAACAGTGAGTCAAGAAAGGCGTGGACTTCTTCTGTATCCCCCATAGCAATCCGGGCCCGCATACCCAAAGTCGTATTTATTCCCCTTTGTTCCACCACTTCCGCGTAGCGGCCCTGCTGCATGAGGATTTCAAGCTTTGCCGAAGCTTCCCTGCCAAGCGCCCCTGAAAAGTCGGGAGCGAGCTCCAAACAGGCTTGTAAGTATTTCAGAGCTTCATCATACTGGCGAGTCCATTGATAAACCCAGCCGATACCAAACAAGAGCGGGGGATCAAGAGGTTCCAACTCGTGGCCACGCTGCATGCTGGCCATGGCCTCTTGAGGCCGGCCCCAATATAACAAGCTTAAGCCGTATTCGTAGAGGGCATAGGTGTTATTGGGATCCAGCTCCAGCGCCCGCTTGAATGATTCTTCAGACGCTGCCCTGTCGGACGTTAACAGGAGCCTTCCCAAAACCGCAATGGCTTGCGCATAGTCAGGATCCAACTCAAGGGCTTTATCTATCGCCCATTTCGCTTGATCACGTGTGCCTGTCATTATGTAGACATGGGCTAAGGCCGCCCAGGCCTGGACGAAGGTGGAGTCTAGTGCTACGGACTGTTCCAGGTATTCAACGGCCTTAAGCCAATTCTCGCTACCCTCCTGACTGCGAAAATGCCACCCCCAGAGATAAAGATCATAGGCCTCTGGATTCACCTGCGGGGCGCTGGCCAGGTAGTCTTCCTCCTCCGGCTTCAGGGCCAGCCCGATCTCTCCGGCAATAGCCCGGGCAACGGTCTTCTGCAGGACCAGGATATCGGTCAGGTCCCCCTCGTAGTCGTTGGACCACAGGTGCTCATCGGTAGTGCCGTGGATCAGCTGGGCCGTGATGCGCACCCGGTCACCGGCTTTCAGGACCGAACCCTCCACCAGTGCGTCTACATTGAGCTCCTGGGCTATCTCCGGCATCAGTTTTTCGGTATCCTTGTAGCGCATCGCCGAGGTGCGGGAGATCACCTTCAATACGCTGAGGCGGTTCAGGTTGGTAATGATGGCTTCGTGCATGCCCTCGGTAAAATATTCCTGTTCCGGATCGCCACTAATGTTGTCCAGGGGCAGGACCGCAATGGAGCTGATAACGGCACCGCCCGGTGAAGGCTCCCTCAGCAACGCCCACGCTGCAACGATAATGGCCAACACTGCAATAACAGCCAGGGCCTTGTTGCCGATGACGATATGGTGCGGAGTGGTGGGAGCAGAGGGCTTGCCTTTGGTACGAACGATACCCTTGTCGGTGATGTCAAAGGCCCAGGCCAAGCCAATGGAGACGGGGAAGCCCAGGGCCAGCAGAATGATGATCAGCCGACTCACCCAATCTGGAATCCCCATAGGTTCAAACGTGCCGTCCATGATCTGGACGATAATAAAGGCAATACCGGCATACACCACCGCTACCCGGAAGACCCGGCGGCGTTTGAGCTCGGCGAGGAAGGCGGTGAATCTGGAAGAAGGATCAGGCATTATCCCCCCGCCTACCGAATCCTCTCTCCGTATTGATCGAATACTTCCGTCAGCCCTAGTTTTTCGAGCAAGGCCTTGAACCGGGGCTCGGCGCGGAGGAAATCAAATTCCGGATTATACACGAGCCATCCATCAAGATATATCTCTTTCAAAGGGTTTTCAGAGGCCTTTTCCAACAGGCTAAGGGCCTTTTCCCTCTCACCCATGATGGCATAGAAACGCGCAGACCAGTATGGGTACTCCTGCTCGGCCTTCTGCAGCTCCCCGGTGGACCTCAGCGAATCACGGACTGAGTATACTTTCTCACTGTTCGCCAGGGCCCACTCGGCCCGCAGCTGCAGGAATAAAGCCTCCTCTTTTTCCCGCTCGAAAGCGGCTTTTGCGTACCATTCTTCCGCCTCGGCGGCGGCTTCCGCGTAGCGGCTTTGCTGCATGAGGAGAGCAAGCTCGTTCCGCCTGGGCCAAAACATTAAGAAGCCGGGCTGGAGTTCCAAAACGGCCTGGTAATATTCCTGGGCTTTACTATGCTGGCGGTTGAAGTAATAAATCCAACCGAATCCATAGAGAGGCAGGGTCGAAAGGGGATCCAGTTCCTGGGCTCGCTCCATCTTGGATAGGGCCTCGTCAGGCCGGCCGGTGCGCGACAAAAACAGGCCATATTCGTAGAGGGCATTGGCGTTAGCGGGGTCCAGCTCCAGCGCCCGCCTATAAGACGCTTCGGCCCCGTCCATGTCGAGATACGCCATCTGTTTAAAATTCCCCAGTACCACAATGGCTTGCACCTCATCGGGATCCAGCTCCAGGGCTTTATCCAGTGCCTGTTTCCCCCGAATGGCGGTATCATAGATAAGAAGGCCCCTCCAGCCCCTCAATTGAAAGTAGCAATGGGCCA
>CP070638.1:2661174-2716477 GCA_020354025.1 Fidelibacterota bacterium
CTCCCGCATGACCTCACCGGACAGGTTGGCCGTGTCCGGCACCTGTTTCACCAGGACGATGGAATTGTAGCTCATTAGATTCCTTCCACCATCTGAATAGCAGGAAGTTTAAAGAAATGTTGATTTGAGAAAAACACTAAAATGACCCCAATCGCGGCCGACTGGACTGATCTGTCACCCAGCCATTCATGGCTGGGACACCAAGCCTTCCAAACCAGCCCACGCCGTTCACGGAGTTATCTTTGTAAGGGGGGCGCAGATGCCCTTTTTTTCACTATTTTGATCCTTTTGGCCCAGTCGTAAACGACTCGGCTAATTGTAGATTAATCAGTAACCCAGCCATTTATGGCTGGGACACCAAGCCTTCCAAACCAGCCCACGCCGTTCACGGCGTTATCCCTTAATACCATAAGCCTTCAGGAATTTTTCAACTTCCTCCTGATAGGTTAGCTTTCTATGATGCTTCTCCTGATTCCTGATATACTCCCGCACTTTTGGAGCTCCAGTTGCGCTGACAGAAAAGACACTGTATCCATCTTGCCAGGCAAATTTCCCGCTGATGAAGTTGTTCTTATTGATCCAATTTGATGATTCCCCTTTCAACAGGTTTACCACTTTTGCCGGTGCTATGGTTGGGAGAAGTCCCACAAGGCAATGAAGGTGGTCTGCGACTCCATTGATGGTATCAAGGTGGATGTCGTTTTCCTCAGCGTATTGTTTGATGTGCTGGAATAGCTTTGCTTTGAATTCCTTGTGCATCAATCTCTGCCGATCCTTCGTTGACCAGCTGAAATGCAGCCAGATCTTGTGGTATGAATGAGCCATCTTATTCTTCTCAAACGGGCATAAACGCGCTTCTTTCGCTCTTTTGATCCTATTAGCCCAGCCATTCATGGCTGGGATACTAAGCCAGCCAAGCCAACCCACGCCATTCATGGCGTTACCCTCGTAAGGGCATAAACGTCCCTCTTTCGCTGTTTTAGTCCTATTAGCCCAGCCATTCATGGCTGGGACTCTGTGAGCCTCGACAAGCTTTTAACCCCCCTCCCTTCAAAGGGAGGGGGGAAAGGGGGGTGGGTTCCTCCTACTCCTGCACCGCAACCTTCACCTGCGCCTCCAGGCTGGCAAGTGGCGAGGCCTGCCGAAACGATGTTAACACGCCCTAGTTTCCCCCCGGCTCGTCGTGCCGACGCCAACGTTGGCCAAAATTACACTCCTGTCCCCCTTCCCTTTTATAATTTCATGATATAGGCCAAGGCATAATAAGGTGGTCTGTTTTCGTGGGCTTGGGTGCCACCAGTAGAACCAGTATATTTATCAACAGGTGGAATACTACTCGATTCATCCATCCAATGATTTTGGGTATAGGCCGGTCCAGTCGAACCCCACCAGTTATTATCCATCAAGTGTGTATGTGCTGGCATTTCAGCTACAGATAGAATATGCGATGCTTCTCCGCCAGTAGCACCAACACCATATCCACTTCCAGCACCGACTACAAATCTATCTCTCAAATCTGGGGTTCCGTTAGTTCCATCACACAAAGCCCAGGCTGAAGGTATATTAGCAAGCGAGCCACTCCACATTACAATTACGCCAGAAGGGATACCGGTAGCTGCTGTGGCCTGCACGGTCCCATCAGGGAACTGGAAGCCCCCGGTGGTGGAATGGATTGTATCGGCCACGGTGAGCAGCTGGTCGGGACTCTCCGTCCCTATGCCCACGCTGCCACCGCTAATTACCATATTTGTGCCCCATGTCCCATTATCCGCTGTCATAAACTCCACTAAACTAGTTCTTGAACCGTCTGTAATGTTTGAGAAGCTGGACTTAATGTTCAATACGTTACGGTCTGAAGTACTTGTTTTTAAGTGGTGAACTAAGGATACACAGTTTTCAGTTGCAGCTGCGCCAGTGTTATACATATGAATAACTGGGTTATCTGCAGAGTGAATCTCAAGGATGCGGCTTGGACTCGTCGTCCCGATGCCGACGTTACCGTTTATATCCAATACCAAATCTGGACTGCCGCCATTGCAGAAGAAGCCGAAATTGCCACCTGAACGGTTGTCAAGGTATGCATTAATACCTGCTCCCATAGCCCCTCCCTGGTCAATACCAAGGTAAATCGCCTCTGACCCTCCAGTGCTAATCATTATGTCCTGCCTGCGATTTGCTCCAGTGTTCACATTCTGGAAGGTAGAACGGGCATAACCATTAACATCATCTTGAACAACCAGTTTCCCATTAGGACTCGTAGTCCCGATACCGACGTTGCCGCCTTGTAATACAGTAAATACTTCTGTTCCACTTGTATTCTGGAGCCCAAAGTAGTCGGTACTACCCTCATTTAGTCCTACCTCCCATTGCGTCGTGCCTGCGGTTTGGAATAGAATCTGTCCTAAGGAACCAACTAAGTTGTTTCTGTCAATGAGTAGTTGAGCTGAGGCATTTGTTTCTACACCATCAAGCCTAAGCCCAGCTGACCCGGATGAGGGAGCTATGTCTAGCGTATAGCTCGGCTCCGTTGGGCCGATGCCCACGTTGCCGTCGGTATCTATCGTTAATCGACTTGCACTACCTGTCAGATCATGTATGGCAAACTTGTTGTCATCGGTAGCCTGGTCATCAACCAGTATTCCCCACGTACGCAGATTGTTTCTATTCGTGATCTTTATTCCATAGCCGCCGGTTGAGCTCTCGCGAATATGAAGCATGGCACCTACTGGGCTGTTCGTCCCGATCCCCACGCCCCCCGCGGCGCGGATCAGGAACTGGTTTGCGGCCGTAGAGCCGAAGTCGGCATCGGTGCCATCCGCCCATACGAAGGCACCGTCGTCGTTGGCCTTGGCCCGTCGTCCCGCCGCGAAGCTGTAGTGACCCACAGCTGCATTCTGATAGCCCCCCGGTACTGTGGCGGCGTTGCCGCTGGCGGCGTTGCTGTAACCCCCGCCTATGGTGGCATAGCCGACGCTTGCATCGTTACTATAGCCCCCACCCACGGTGGATTCACTACCGCTGGCGGCGTTGTAGGAGCCCCCGCCCACGGTGGCTCTAGCGCCGCTGGCAGCGTTTTGATCACCCCCGCCCACGGTGGCGCCGCTGGCGCTGGCAGTGTTGCCGCCACCCCCTCCAACGGCTGCGTAGTCCATACTGGCAGTGTTGATCATACCCCCCGAAACCGTGGAGTAAGTGGCGCTGGCACTGTTTCCATGGCCACCGCCTACAGTGGCATTAGCGCCGAAAGTAGTGCCATCATTATTCCCAGCCTGGTTGTTACTTCCGCCTCCCACTGTCCCATGATCATCGGTGACCCGGTTAGTGTTAGCATCATACCCCCCACCACCGATAGTGGCTCCACGGACGCCACTGGGTACCGAGTTAGCCCAGTAGCCGCCGATCAGGTTAGAACTGAAATCACCGGGTTCCAGGCGCAGGGCGCGGGTGCCGTTGACCTTCAACTCCAGGGCCACGTTGTCGATGGTGCCCAGGAAGTTGGTACCGGCGGTGGTGCCGCTGTTGCCGGTTAGCGACCAGCCGCTGGCTTGCAGGTTTGTAAGTCCCGAGCCATCCCCGGAGAAAGCGGTGGCGGTAACAGTACCTTTCACGTCCAATGCCGTGGTCGGATTGGTCGTCCAGATACCCACGTTACCGTAGCCGGGGAAGACATTGCTGAGACCAAAGACCTGATTGGCGTTTAGACTATAGGGCGAAGACGTAAACGGAGTACGAGGTGAGAGCGGAACACCATTGACCGCAATTTCCAGCAAATACTGGACATCAAAGTTAAGGACTAAGGGATTGCTGCTTCCCAGAACCACGCTGAAGACGCCATCGGTCACTGTGGTGGCGGAATGGAGTTCCGACCACAATGGAGTCTCGCCAAAAATAGCGTATATTTTGAAGGTGAGGTTATACTGTCCATCCAATGGATTACCGCTGTCGTCTTTCAGGATCCCTTGATAACTGATATCTAGTGGAATTTGCCCCCAACCGGTCTGCAGGAAGCAAAGGACTGCGATGGACGCGAGGACGATGGTACGTTTCATGAGACTTTCTCCTTGAGAGTAGACGTTACCACCTGGTGGCTGCTTGTAGAGTGGGCGCAAGCGGTCCCGGGCACAGATGTGGCATATAAAGGACAGTGCAATAGCATTTCTCCTATGGAGGCTATCACCATCGATAATATAAGCAATCTTTGCCAGACCCTCTAGTATAAACGGACATTTAAATAGTGTGGTCCGTCAGCTGACGGATTGAGGATTGTGGTGATATGCGTGTGAAGCGGGCTTTCTTTTTGAAAAAATCCCGCTAGCCTCGACCTTGAAAAAAAATCCTTTTCGCGCACCAGGCGCACCAGGCGCACCAGACGCACCAGGCGAACGACAAGCAGCGTCTCGGAGCTTATATTCCGGCACTATGCTGACGCTGTCACCATATAGCCCCGGGGGTACTGCTCAAGGCTTTATCTGCCTCTTGCACTTCACCTTTTGCACTTTGCCTTTTTTCCCCGGCTTCCTGTCGGGAAAAAACTCTATAATGCAGAATTTTGGTGGGGTTTTGCGGAATTTTGCGCCGGTCCTTGGCTCCCCGTCTGCCCCAGAAGGCCACCTCCCTTTTCCTGCCAACTGCCAACTTCCAACATCCAACTTCCAACTTCAAACATTGTCCCGCTATGAACGATTCGATGTTGTTTCCCGACGGGGTTTCTTCTAAATTGCCGGATATCATGATGCACCTGATCCAGCGTTGCGCCGCGCTTCTCTTGCCGGCTTTCATGTTACTGGTTCCTCTTAGCGGTCAGGAATCCGGGACCGCAGCGAAGCAGTATGACAGCCGCGCCCTGTCTCACTACCTGGACGGCGATCTCTACATGATGCAGGAGGACTACCGGGCTGCCGCAAAAGCGTATAAGCTGGCCCTCAGCTACGATTCAAGCTCTGCGACTATTTACCTGAGCCTGGGAGAGGCTCTGCTGCGGCTGGGCCTGCTGGAAAGCTCGCAGAAGGCTGGAGAAAAAGCCTTGCGGCTACAGCCGGATGACCCGTTGGTCTATGAGTTCCTCTCCCGCAACGCAGCTGCCCGGGAAGATATGGACATGGTTATCCGGTATCTGGACCGATGGGTGGATCTGGATCCCTCCGATCTTGAGCCCCTGTTCCGCAAGGCCGGTTTCCTCCTCCGACAGAAGAAATTCGCCGAGGCGGTCGATAACTACCTGATTATTTATGACCGCGATCCTCTCCAGCAGCAGGTCCTGAACCGGGCCGGCGAGATCGCTCTCTCTACCGGAGATCTTGAGCGTGCCTTCCAGGTCTACCTGAGGCTTTACCGCTCACGGCCGGCTGATCATCGGGTGATCCGGACCTATGCCGAGATCAGCGTTCAAACCGAGCGCTTCGCCGAGGCTATTGAGGCCTATGAACTCCTTGAGCAGTCCGGTGGAACAACCCTGCCCGCTACCCTGCAGCTCGCCTGGCTCTATCTGAAGGTGGATAGTCTCGATAAAGCCCAGGCTGTCATTGTGTCCCTAATTGATGAAGGGCATCGGCAGTGGGATGTGCTCAGCCTCTCAGGGCACGTCGCCGAGAAACAATCCAACTACGAGCAGCTCGCCAGGATCTCTACTCTTATGGTGGAGGTTTATCCCGACAGCGTCGGAGGCTATACCGGCCTCGCTATCGCCAGGAATTACCTGGGGGATAAATCGGGGGCCATTGAGGTACTTGAGGATGCGGTCCTCCGGTTTCCCGCCGAACCTGATGTCAACTATCTACTGGGCAATTTATACTTCAAAGATGATAGATATCCCGAAGCCGAACGCCATCTGCTGACGGCCCTCAAACACAGACCCTCGGCCAGCCACATCAGACACCTTCTGGCAAGCACCTGGTCCGGCATAGGCAAATACGGGGTCTCGGATTCCCTGTATGAGGTAGTACTGAAAGCCGACAGCAAGGATGCTGTGGCAATGAACAATTATGCCTACAGCATTGCTGACCGGGACCAGGTGTCCAAGGCACAGCTGCGGTATGCCCGCAGGCTATCTCGCAAGTCCCTCAAACAGCAGCCGGAGAACGCCGCCTTCCTCGATACTTACGGCTGGATCTGGTATCGGCTGAAGTGGTATCGGACCGCCCGGAAGTATATCGCCAGGAGTATTGATATCAAGCCGCATAATCCGATTGTACTGGATCACCTTGGTGAGGTCTATCGGAAGTTGGGCGACCAGGAGAAGGCGAAAGAGTACTTTGAGCTGGCTGAGCAGCTCCGACAGGAGAAGAGTCCCTCTCTCGTGCGGGTCAACGAGGATTAGTTATCCCTGTTGCTGCTATACCCCGGCAGGAAAGTCCTGACATGAATATATCCGCTGTCTTGCCCGTCTATGACGAAGTTGACTCCCTGGGTCAGCTCCATCGGGAGCTGGCCGCCATCCTTCCCGCTGACGGCGGGCACGAGATCATTTACATTGATGATGGCAGCAGCGATGGGTCGGCAGCGGCCCTCAAGGAGCTCGCCGATGGGGATGCCAGGGTAAAGGTCATCTCCTTCTATCGCAATTACGGCAAGGCCGCTGCTTTGGCCGCGGGATTTGAGGCCGCCGCCGGTGATATTGTCGTCACCATGGACTCAGACCTGCAGGATGACCCGGCGGAGATCCCGGCCATGATCGACTTGCTCAACCAGGGGTGGGATATGGTGAGCGGCTGGAAGAAGGTCCGCCACGACCCTCTGAGAAGGCGATTGCCATCCAAGTTTTACAACTTTGTCGTGCGGCTCATGACGGGAGTCCCCATCCACGATTCCAATTGCGGGCTGAAAGTCTACCGGGCTGAAGTGGTGAAAAGCGTGGAAGTCTACGGCGGCCTGCACCGGTACATTCCCGCCCTCGCAAAGTACAAGGGCTTTAAAGTAACCGAGAAAGTGGTCCAGCATCGGCCGCGACAGCATGGCAAGACCAAGTACGGGCTCACCCGCTACCTCCATGGCCTTCTGGACCTGTTCACCGTTCTATTCGTCGGACGCTACTTCCAGCGTCCCCTCCATTTCTTTGGACTTGTCGGGCTCTTGCTTTCAATAGCTGGTCTTGTCATATCTGTATACCTGACCATCAACTGGTTCGCAGGCATTCCCATAGGCAACCGTCCCCTCTTCTTCCTGGGAATACTCCTGATCATCGTCGGAATTCAGTTTTTCTCCCTGGGACTGCTGGCGGAACTGTTCGTTCAACGGCGGCACAGGGAACAGCAGCTGGTAAAGGACGTCTACTACCAGAAGCGCTGATCCCCTTATAGAAGCTGTCCCTTCACCCGGCGATATTTTCAAGGTCCGGTAGCACTGATAAACAACCGGGATTCCATACCTTATGACCGGGGATCAGATAATCCTGTTACGCAATCATTCAGTAATCTCGATCGCCATTTGATCGTACGGTCCGCTGGAAGCGATAGCCCTATAGCGCCGGTTACATACGCGTGTGAAATCAACAAATGCCCTGAACTCGTGATCAACTGTGAAGAATTCATCGAAGAGAATAATGGTCCCCGGTACTATATACTGGTTCATGATGGTAAGAGGATAGAGGGTGGAAGAGTAGAGGTCAGCGTCGCAGTGGACTAACAACCTGTTCTTTGGCTGGTAGTTCTTTATGCTGGGTACCAAGGTATCTTGAAAATACCCTTTGATCAAGCTCAGCCGCTGGTCTTCGATGTCAGGGACCTCTCCGCCTGTGCTGAAGGTCCCCTTTTTTAAAATTACTGCGAAGTGTCCCCAGTCCTCTGGGAGACCCTCAAACGAATCAAAGCCATAAAAACGGGACTCGGGATGCTTGTTGAGATCCAGCCAAGCTCTCAGGGATTTTCCTTGCCATACACCAAACTCGAAATAATCAACGGGTGCATCCCCGATCACCTCCTTCTGGAGGTAGGTATATAGCTCTGTTGTATTATCCAATACAACAGGTACCTTGTGAGTCCTTAGCCACCGGCCAAATTCCAGGATGCCGTTGAGGAAGCCTATGAGACGAGAGGGAGGTAGGCCGCTTTTTGCCAGCATGAGCTTCACTGTTCGGAAAATTCTTGGTCTAGCCACTGCCGGTTCCTTTTTTCGATAAGTGGTTACCTGCCTGCCACCATTTTGCTTTACTCGTGTAGGATGTGGGCAAGTGAAATCTCATTTCTATTTCATGCCTGTTAAGGTAATGTGAAAAGTTGATTATTGCTGGTCCCCGGTCAGTCCTTCATAGCTGACGAGGCCAGATCAATTATGGTGCCGACAAAAGCCGGCCAGCTGTAGCGTTGCTTCTCACTGGCGATATGTCGGGCAAGGCTCTCCCGGTCTGATTCTCTGAAGTAACTGACGATTGCCTCAGCCAGGGCCTGAGGATCGTCGGGGGGCACAACCAGTCCCGTCTTCTCGTGATGCACTATTTCTGGAAGACCACCCACATTGGTAACAATACAAGGGAGGTCGTAGTTGAGAGCGATAGAAACAATACCACTCTGGGTGGCTGACAGATAGGGTAGGACGACCACATCGGCGGCAGAGAAAAAAAGGTTCACTTCCTCGTCAGGAATGAACCTGTCGGCCAGTGTGACGTGGGGGTCCAGGCTATGGGTCTCGATTTTCGCCAGATAGGGTTCCTTGTCTTCATAGAACTCACCGGCGATAATCGCCTTCGCTCCCAGCTGTTCCACCACTTTAGGCAGGGCATCCAGGAGCGTCAGCACACCCTTATACCTGCGGACATAACCGAAATACAGGAGCAGGGGCTCCTTGCCGAGACCCAGGCGGCGCCGGGCTGTTTGCTTTGGCAGCCGCTCGCCAAAGTTTTCGTACAATGGATGGGGATTGCGCCGGAACCTGGCACTTGGCTTCAGCTGCAGCAGCTCCGCTTCCACCGTAGCCGACATGCAGACGAACATGTCCGTGTTGGAGACCAGGAATCTGTTCAACCATCGATCACCCACTCGCGGCTCGTGAGGGACCAGGTTATCGATGATACACAGAGACTTGGAGCGGGTGTTCTTTCTCAACAGGTAGCCGATTGTACCGAAGGTAGGGGCAAAGAAGGGCATCCAGTACTTGAATATAACCAGCCTGGGCGCTATGAACTTCAGCCGCTGATAGGCCTTCAGCCAGGTAGCGGGATTAACCGGGTCCAGCAGCCGGTAGTGAAAAGCAGGGTCAATAGGAGCGCCGGAATCGAACTGGCTTGTTCCGGGAAACAGCAAATTGGGATATTGGCGGGCGAAATTGATGACCGAAACCCGGTGGTCAACCTTCAGATGATGGTAGAGTAAGGTGTTGAAATGTTGAATGCCTCCCCGGAAGGGTGGGAAGACCCCGAGCATAGCGATCTTCATTTTGCAGGCTGGAGCGCGGTCACCGCATTCAGTATCTCGGATACCTTGAGGTCTTCCATGCAGCCCTTGTCGCAGGTTTGAGCGAAGTAACAGGTGCAGTTGGGAGGCTCTAATATCTGTCCTAGTCCGTACAACTCGAATTCGTGGCGGTTGAAGATATTATTGAGCAGCACAATCTTCTTCTCGAGGGCGATGGCTAGGTGCAGAGCCATGGTAACGGTCGTAACTACCAGGTCGCATTGATTGATAAGGCTTACGAACTGTTTGAGTGGGAAGGTTCCCTGGTATAAGGCGCCCGAGTCGGCCTGGATACGCAGGTTTTTTTCGTGTTCATCAGGACCGCCTAGCAGCAGAACCCGGTAGCCCTTCTTCAGCAGTTCATCGGCCAGCTCCGCCCAGTAAGCTTCCGGCCACAGGCGAGTGAGCCAGCGGCGCCCGCAACCTGTATTCAACCCGATTACAGCGCCCCCTTTCGGCAAGGACCATTGGAAGGAGTTTTCCTCGAAGGCGAGGGCATATTTTTCACCATTGAACGTATACCCGCATATTTCAAAGATTTCCTGGGGATAAGACTTGGTGTTGCTCTGGCCTATATCATCGAAGAGGCCGGTTTGAAACTTATGCTCAGCCAGTTCATTTACCGGTGCAGGGACTCCATTGTGAAGTGTGAAGCCGAACCTTTTTTCCGCCTTTAGCTGCCGGGCTAGGGCACAGGCTTCTACGTCCTTATCCAGGTTGATCAGGATATCAAACGGGACTTGCTCAAGGTAGGTGATGCTCTCCAGTGTAAAGGGAAGTCTCCTATCAACCGTAGAAGGTAGGAACTCAGGGGAGTAAGTCAACCAGAACAGCTGGCTTTTCGGGTGAGCCGCCTTCAAGGCCTCGATCAGGGGTGTAGTGCGAATAACATCTCCTAAGGCTCCCAGCTTGATGATAATAATTCGTTCGATCACCTGGTCATAGTGGGGACAACCTTCACAATGAATCCCATCAAGCTTGTGATAACTGCACGGGATATGGCCCTTGAAATGACGGCAGTCGTAATTAATGATCATGACAGAGAAAATTAACCAGGCATAGGGTACCGGGGGCAACAATAGATTCCTTAATCCACTGGTAGCCCTGCCGGGCCAGAAAAAGGCTTCCATCATCATACCGCCGATAAAAATCCCTGGGAGTATTAATCACCTTTTTATAGTATATTTCACACCTGAATGCTTACCGAACCTTCACAAGAACCCAGGATTGTTATTATCGTACTGAACTGGAATGGGCGGGAGATCACCCTCCAATGCCTGCGTTCGCTTGAGCGATTAAAGTACGGAAACTACGCAACCATTCTAGTAGATAACGGCTCGCGGGATGGCTCGGTTGAGGCTGTTAGTACGGATTTCCCTCAAGTAAAGGTACTGTCCTTACCAGTGAATCTGGGCTTTGCTGGGGGCAACAATGCGGGACTGGAGGTTGCACTGCAGCAGAACCCCGATTGGATCATGTTCCTAAATAACGACACCGAAGTAGCCCCAGATTTGCTGACGGCGCTTACAAGCGGGATTAAGCGGTTTCCCGACGGCGCTGTTTTTGGCCCAAAAATCTATTATGGTGAGGAAGAAGATTTGATCTGGTATGCCGGTGGGGAGATGAACCTGCCCCTAGGTCGTCTGCGACACCGCGGCATCCGAGAGCGGGATCAGGGCCAGTACAATCAGGCCGGCCCCACCGATTTCGTCAGCGGCTGCTGCTTGCTCATCCGCGCAGACTTGGTTCGTCAGCTGGGCGGCTTTGATCCGAGCTATGTCATGTACACAGAGGACGCAGACCTGTGCTATCGGGTTCGACAGCTTGGGTTTAGCTGTTATTATCTGCCTGATGGTCGGATTAAGCACTACCTTTCCAGTAGCATAGGCGGGGAACTCTCTCTGAGAAAGGTATACCTTAAATGGCGGTCCGGCATGCGATTCCTGCGACTTTACGCCAGTCCCTGGCACTGGCCATCAATCATTGTGTACCAGCTCCTGTATTATAGCGTGTTGGGCCCGGCCAGATATATTCGCCGCCGACGGGGGAAATAGCGATCAACCCAACTCGATGCGAGAAGCCGCTGCCCAGGCTGCATGCCCTCAAGCAGCGGGGGAATAAACGGTTTCCGACCTGATAGACTGACATGTAACTTAGAGGAGAGCAACTCCCCATTGCCTTTTCTTTGCATTATTTGTTGGGGGATTCATCTAACTATTCCTACGTTTTTGATAGAGGTATGAAAGCTGTTATTCTGAACGCGGGCGTTTCAAGACGGCTGCTTCCCTATACAAAGGACACTCCCAAGTGTCTGCTTAACCTTGGTGACATGACCATTATGGATTATCAACTGTCCGCCTTGGACCAGGTGGGGATCCGGGATATTGTCATGGTAGTTGGTTATCGGCGGGATCAGATCATGGAAGCAGCCCGTCAGCGGTTCCCTCAGATGAGCTATACCTTTATCACCAACCACCGCTACGAAGAGACTAATACGGCCTATTCGCTCTGGCTGGCGGCGGAACACTTTCTTGACCATGACTTCGTATATCTTAACGGCGATGTGCTGTTCCCGCCGGAATTGTTGCACAGGTTGGTTGAGTCACACCTGCCCAACGCTTTGGCCGTTGAGATAAAAACTTGTGGCCAAGAGGAGGTTAAGGTACTGACTAACGGTGCCGGCCGTATCGTTGATATTGGGAAAGAGCTTGATCAGGCAGAGGCTTTAGGTGAGTTTATCGGTGTAGCCCGCTTCTCAGCAGCCTACTCCCGGCCTTTTTTCACGGCATTGAATAGCGCGGTCGATGCAGGCATGGATATGGCCTATTTTGAGCACGCTCTGCATGAGACTATCACCCGCCACGAGCTGCAGCTTATTGATGTGACCGATATACCTTGCATTGAGATTGATTTTCCTGAGGATCTGTTTCAAGCCCGTGAAAAAGTCAAGCGGATGAGGGTGTAAGCGGTCTTAATAGACTGGGTGCACATACTCTCCAGGTAATTGGCCTTGCATAGCGGATAAAGCGGTGGCACACATCTGGGCGAAGATTGTCTCCAACTATCGTACGTCCTTCGATCAGAGGGAAAGTGACGATTTCTACACTCGCTTTATAAGTCGACCAATTGCAGCAGTGCTTGTTATCTTACTGGCCTACTTGCAGGTCTCACCTAACCTGGTCACCTTGATTTCACTAGGAATACATGCGATCAATATTGTGATGCTGCTCAGAGGCCAGTTTTTCCTTGCGGGTCTTGGATTCATTGTTGTCTATATACTCGACTGTGCGGATGGGCAGTTAGCTCGTGAAAAGAACCAGACATCCCAGTTTGGAATGCACTTTGACCTGACGGTGGATTTTACTCGGGAGACCACTTTTTTCACTGTCCTTCTGTATATGGCCTACCCCGATAAGGAAGGCCTATTAGTCCAGGCGCTGGCGCTTCTGGTAGTGGTGCATTCCTTCTATGCCGATTGGCTGCGGAAGCAGCTACATCCGACAGACTTGGCAAAAGTGAGTGAAAGCCCGGGTGCCTACACGACGTTCAAGAAGAAATTGGGAATTCGGTTCTGGAACATCGGTGCCCGTCATTTTGTGTATACCGTATGCCTTCTTGCGGAGCGGCCGGATTTTATCGCCTATTATGTACTCACGATAGGTACGGTTCTGACGGCGCAGAAGTTCTATCGCATTTTCTTTAAAATGTTGACAGCTCGAGTAGATTAGCCGAAGATTTCCATGCCACATCCGTCGCTGAAGAACCTCAAACGGGTAGTTCGTAAATCCTACGAGCCGGAGCCATATGCCCGATATGTCGTGCGACCGATCTGCATTTACTTCACCTGGTTTTTTGTAAGGACGCCTATTTCAGCGAATCAGGTTACGGTTATGCAGGAGGTAATCGGATTCGCGGGGGCGGTGCTATTAGCGCTTGGCCATGTTGAGTGGGCTGTCGTAGGAGTACTGCTTTTACAGCTGGGTTATATTCTCGACTGCTCTGACGGCGAGGTAGCCCGCTGGAAAGACCAGAAATCCATTGACGGGGTATTTCTTGATCTGGTGGGGCACATGATCATCATCCCGGCCTATATGTTTGCCCTTGGTTTCGGTGCCTGGATGCGAACGGGGCATATCGAAGTCCTGGTTAGCGGCTTCCTATCGGCTTTATTTGTTGAGCGGATAGAAAGAGATACACTCCTGAATGTGGTGGATACCCTGGCTACCAACGCTGGAACGGAGCAATACACTTTCGATCATCTCCGCAGCAAACTGGACGAGCCTATTGAGCAGATCGATATGGGCAGCGCCGGTGGTGTAGGCAGACGTTCATGGATACAGGTTCTGTTCAGGTATCCAGATTCAATGAATGTAATCACAATCGCCGTTCTGCTTGACCTGATTTTCCAGGGGATCGTACTGGGCAACAGATTCTATCCGTTTACTTCCCTACTGAGTATTATCTATGGCGCGGTACTGACAGCAGGGCGGCTCTGGCAGATAAGAAGGGTCTTCAGGCACAGCCTCACGGAGCTGAGATTCCTGCAGATCGTCAAGCTGGCGAGAAGGATCTATCGGGATTAGCAGCACCGCCTTATCCGTTTCTGGTTGTTTCCGGCAGTGGACATGGGTCTAAAATGGTAGAGTGGCTCCAGCTTGCAGATTACCCCGGATCTGCTAGGATCGGAACGAGGTGGGCTTGTTTGAGTTCACTCCTATACTGGGATCATGGATAACTCCCTTCCAGACGAGCTGAAAATCGCCAGAGAGGCTTCCATTACAATGGGGGGGAGTGCCGTTGGTGGAATTCTTCGATACCTTTTTAACGTATTTGTAGCCCGCTTCCTGGGGATTGAAGTCCTAGGTTTCTATGCCATCGGTAACGGTGTAACGCAAGTAGCCTCCGTCATCGGCAAGCTTGGCCTCGATTTGGGTGTTGTTCGGTTTGTCTCTCGTTTACGGGCATTGGATCGTATTCCGGAGGCAACCGCTACCATCCGACTGGCAGTTAAATATGGTCTATTCAACGGGCTGCTGATAGCATTGATACTCATTGCTAATGCCGGACGCATGAGCATTGGTCTGTTCCATGCTCAAAGCGAATTCCCCGGTCAACTGTTCGTCTGGTTTTTTGCAGTCATCCCACTAATGGTGCTAGCGCAGATTGCTGTCGGAGGCAGCCAGGCCTTCAAGGTTCTGAAGCACCGCGCGCTGGCGCTCGACGTCCTGCCTGCGATTTTTCTTTGTGTGATCCTACTGGGGCTAGCGGGATGGGCTGGTTCCCTCTGGTCCCTGGCGGCAGCGTTTGTCGGCTCGCAAGTTATTTCGGTCCTGGCCGCCTTCTACCTCCTGACGAGACTGGTACCCGTTCACCGGCCGGTCAAAGCTGCTCCCGAAACCGGACTGCTGCGTTTCTCTCTCCCCCTGGTATTGGCTGCCGTTATGTCCATGCTTATCCACTGGAGTGATATCCTCATGCTGGGAGCCCTCACCGATGGGCGGACGACCGGACTATACCAGCCGGCCGCCAGAACCGCCGGTATGATGCTCCTCTTCACAGCGTCCTTCTCCTGGATCCTGGCCCCCATGGTTTCTGACCTTGACGCTCGGAAATTGAATCACAGAATTCATCACCTACTTAAGTTGGCCGCCAGATGGAATTTTTCCTTTACCTGGCCTGCTTTCCTCTTCCTGTTGCTGTATGCCTCCAAGGTCATGTTGGTCTTCGGCGCCGATTTCCTTCCTGGCCGGGTAGTCCTGCAGATTCTGGCATTGGCTCAGGTGATTGTATCTCTCGCTGCGGGTAATGCTTTTGTATTGACGATGACCGGCTACCCCAAGGCCGCGCTGATCAACAATACCCTAACCCTCACGGTAAATGTATTGGCCAATCTTTATCTGATTCCAAGATACGGTACCTTGGGCGCGGCCCTGGGAACTCTGGCCGCCTTGGGAACCCTTACTCTTCTGCGGGTGGTAGAGGTGTGGATTCTGTATCGCATGCATCCTATGACATGGAATCATGTTAAGCCCCTTCTGGCAGGGGTGGCTGCTTTTGCCGTGTGTACTGCTGCCAACAGATTTATATTTGACTGGCACACTATTATCGTCCTCCTCCTTGGAGCGACTATTTTCCTGACAGTCTATGCCAGTGCCACCTATCTGCTAGGTCTAAGCCAGGATGATATCTCTGTATTACGAGCGGTCCGTCGTAAGCTAGAAAGGGGGCTCCCTTGAATCCCGGGATAAGCTGGAAAACTCCAGGATGGGTCCTTGCGGCCTTGATTATAATAGGTATTGGTCTTGTGTTGTACTACAAGCCAATGCTGGGAGGTCAGCTCTTCGTGGGGCCAGATACACTTGCCCCGGCGGCCACTTATAAAGCCCTGGGCAACGTTGAGGAGGAGACCGGGAAGAGACTATCATGGCAGCCCTGGATTTTCTCGGGAATGCCTACTGTTCACGCTTTCTCTGACATATCCAGACTATACCTGCCAAATCCAATTGGTGAGGCGATTGTATCACTTGGCCTGCCCAGGCTATGGTTCTATTTCCTACACCTCGTCTTGGCCGGACTTGGGTGCTACTTTCTGCTTAGACGTCTAGGAGGGTCGTTCGCGGCAGGACTATTAGGGGGCACCGGCTTCATGCTAATGCCCTATATCAACACCATGCTGGTCCATGGACACGGTAGCCAGATGATGACCCTGGCCTACCTGCCGTGGGTGATCTGGGCTGCAGTGCGGCTCTACGACCGGACCACTATTGCATCGGCGGCACTTCTGGCGCTGCTGGTGGGTTTGCAGCTCCAGCGGGGTCACGCTCAGATCGCTTATTACACCCTGCTGCTCCTGGGACTGTTTTTCCTAGTAATGGTGGGCAGATCGTGGCGGGATTCGGAGCGAGGCGCTGGCCGTAACTGGCGCTTCATACTCTTGTTCGCCCTGGCCATGGTAGTAGGTTTCGGCTTGGCTACTGCTCTGTTCCTACCGGTCATGAGCTACACTCCTTACAGCATTCGTGGAGGTCGGATAGGCAGCGGTACCGGCTTTGAATATGCCACTCAGTGGTCTTTTAGCTTCAGGGAAACCGTAACATTCCTACTGCCGGCATTTCTTGGCTTCGGAGGCATTACCTACTGGGGCAGTATGCCCTTTACCGATTACCCCAACTATATGGGTATCCTGTTACTCCTTCTTGCTATCTGGGCAGTAGCTACCAAGCGTTCATGGTTTGTCTGGACCCTGGCTGCCGGGGGATTCCTGGCTTACCTGCTGAGCCTGGGACATAACTTCTTCTTATATAAACTGTTCTATAATCTCTTCCCTTATTTCAATAAGTTCCGCGTCCCGGTCATGGTGCTGGTTCTGACGCAGTTCAGTGTGGTTGTGCTGGCGGGGATCGGGCTTGATTCATGGCTCAGCTGGTTAATGGATCGGAAGGTGGAAAAGGCACGCCGTATCCTGCTGTGGGTAGCTGGCGGATTAGTTGTTCTGGTCATACTATTCCTAATCTCCGGATCTATGCTAGAGGGAGCCCTCCCGGCGGCCAGAGGTATCCCCGCGCAGATGGCCTCCCGGATAGATAGCCTGCGCCTATCTCTGATCCGAACTGATGCTCTATTGCTCCTGGTTATCGGAGGCCTGACGATAGGTTGCTTATATTTTTGGCGGCAGGGACGCCTCCCACATCGTTGGCTGCTGGGAGCGTTAGTAGTGCTGAGCGCAATAGATCTAGGCCGTGTTGACCGCCAGATCATTGAACCCTCACGCGATAGCATGCGCGTTTCCGTCTTGCAGCCTGAAGCCTATGTGAATCGCTACCTGAATAGCGATCCGGTACTGGATTTTCTCAGCGGCGATACATCGACCTATCGGATTTTACCTCTTGGCAGGCAGCTCGCAGGTGAAAATCGCTGGGCTGCTGTGGGAGTAGAATCGGTAACCGGCTATCATGCGGCTAAGCTTGTCAATTACGACCGGTTCATGCAAGCTACCGGATTCCAGAGCGAGGGTATTCTGCGGATGCTCAATATCAAATACCTAGTAAGCCGACAGCGGTTTAGCGATGCCCGCTTCAAGGAGGTGTTCGTAGGGAACCTCTACGACGCGGGCAGCTATCAACCTGCTGCTGTGTATGAGTTCACCACTTTTCTAGACCGGGCATGGTTCCCACGCAGGATCGAAATCAAAACCACGGTTGAGGAGATATTCGGACTGCTCCGCGATCCCGGATATGATCCCGAGGAAGTGGTGTACATTTTTCAGGCGGATATAACCGATACCCTGGCGGTTCCACTAGCGGGTGGATCAGGCCGGATTCTGGAAGCAGCCTGGCAGGCAGACCGCCTCCGGCTAAAGGTAGAAACCGATAAACGGGCCTTCCTGGTGCTAAGCGAGATCTACTACCCCGAAGGCTGGCTGGCACGGGTGGATGGTGAATCCACGCCAATATACGAAGTAAATACGATCCTGCGGGGCATCGTAGTGCCCACCGGGACCCACGAGATCGCAATAGACTTTGAGCCGGCGGACGTCCGGCTGGGACGTATTATCAGCAACCTTTCCTTGCTGTTGATCATGCTGGGATTCATACCCGCAGCTGTTATATTAGTGCGCTCCCGTATGTTCCGTCATGAAAATAAATCTCTGAGAGAAGAGGGTTGATAAAGATGGCACTCTATCGCTATACAGTCAATCTAAAGACGGGATTGTTCGCCCTGGGTATTCTCATAGTGGCGGCTCTTCTTTGGTACTCCCAAAGTCTGGTGCGAGAGATCCAGACCAACGAGCGCCGTCTGCTGGACCTGTACGCCAACATGATCGCCAAGGCTGCCTCCGAAGAGAGCGGGGAGGAGCTGAGTTTTGTCTTCGACGAGGTGATTCGACATATCCAGTTCCCAGTGGTAATAACTTCTCCGGAAGGAGATGCAGTAAGCTGGCGCAACGTGGAAGTGGCCGCGGGGATCTCCCCTGATGAAGAACAGGCATATCTGGCGAAGATCATCGAGCGTATGGATCGGGTTCACAATCCGGTGGATGTGCGCTATGGAGATCGGGTTGTTACCCGCATTCACTACGGTGACAGCAGCATCGTCAGCCGCCTGCGGTGGCTGCCGTACGTGGAGATCGCCGTAGTCGGGCTGTTCATACTGTTGGGATTTGCCGGCTTTACTATGATCCGCAATAGTGAGAAACGGTCTATCTGGGTGGGCATGGCCCGGGAGACCGCCCACCAACTGGGTACACCGGTTTCCTCCCTGATGGGGTGGATTGACCTCCTACGGGGCAAAGCGCCGGATAAGGCTGAAGCCCTGGACGAGCTGGAGTCGGACGTGCACCGTCTGGAGCAGATCGCTGACCGCTTCCACAAGGTAGGCAGCTCTCCCGCTGGTGGATTCGAGCCTTTGGACCTGCGGCTGCTGGCCGAGTCCTCCGCCGCCTACTTCCGCCGGAGGTTGCCCGCTTCCTCGGAGACTACAATCAATGTCAGCGGTGAAAGCGTTACCATCCCGGGAGCCGAAACCCTCCTGCAGTGGGTCCTGGAGAACCTCATCAAGAATGCCCTGGATGCCTGCCAGGGGAGGAAGGGGATTATCCAGGTGCAGGTCGGGTCGTCTGCCCCTCCGGGTGTAGCCCGACGGGCGAGTCGGTCAGAAGGGCCTGGCGTCGGCTTAATAGAGGTGCGGGATAACGGCATGGGTATCAGTACCCGTGATCGCAAGAACATCTTCCGCCCCGGCTACAGTACGAAAGCCCGAGGCTGGGGTCTTGGCCTATCCCTTGCGCGCCGCATCGTGGAGGACATCCACCGTGGTAAACTACGACTGGTCTCATCGAAGCCAGGGGAGACGGTGATCCGGGTGATACTGCCAGCCTCGTAGTTACCTGGAGCGGGAAGCTTTATGCCGGGCGCTGCTAGATTGATATAGCCAAGAGGAAATCGGTAGGCGGGTACCGGCGCAAAATTCCGCAAAATCCCACCAAAATTCTGCATTATAGAGTTTTTCCCCGACGGGAGGCGTGAATCCGGGGTTATGACTTTTCCACACCACATCCAGCGGAGAAGTGGCGGTGGTAACGAAGCGACAGGGGGCATCATTATCATGGTGCCGGAATATAAGCTCCAGGACACGGTTTGTCGTTCGCCTGGTGCGCGAGATGCGCGAAAACGTCTGAAATATCCCAGGGACCAGATCCTTCGACGAGCCGGAAGAGACCTTTTAAGTCACTTCAACAACACTGGAATCAATTTACGGACGACCTTGTTCATTGCCCGGTTGTCCAAGCGGGGAAGAGAAGCCAGTATACCCATAAAGGCTGTAAGAGAACATGGTCGGCGTGACTGTCAGTGATAACGTTTTCTCAGGGGAATAGGCCCTTGAATCCAACACCGTACTCCTCATCTCCGTGAGTCTTTTCCCTGGTTGTGAAAATCTCTTAGGACCTGAAGAGGAGAAAATACCTTTCGGGTGCGATCCTGATTTCGATTATCTGTCTATCTTGAAATCGAGTCCCGTATATGCTTACGAAGCAATCGATAGCCTTCCTGACTTTACCTATCAAGATTCGACAGATGAGAATCTGCGTGAATTGAGAAATACCTATAGGCTTGAAAATGCAGCCGGCGGCGGG
The DNA here is from genome assembly GCA_020354025.1 of Fidelibacterota bacterium. Taxonomy (GTDB): domain Bacteria; phylum Fidelibacterota; class Marinisomatia; order SCGC-AAA003-L08; family TS1B11. The sequence goes on from CP070638.1 coordinate 2,681,191, forward strand.
GATGAATTATCAAAGATATTCAACCTATTGAAATGGGTTCATCAAACGATAAGACATGCTGGAGGGAATTCCGGTCCTGGCCCTGAGAATTCACTGAGTATTCTTCAGTATTGTCAGGAAACGGGGAATGGCGTGAATTGCGTCATGATGGCCATCGTGTTGAATGAGGTCTATCTTGCCATGGGATTTCAATCACGAGTTGTTCACGGCAATGCCAAGAAGCTCATATTCAACGGCGACTGGCGCGCGTTTAATATGGTCTGTTCCACAACGCTGAGCAAATGGCTGTTCGTAGATTCAACCTATCAGGCTTATTTTTCGGATGAAAACGGGAATCTGCTCAGTATCGCTGAGCTATGAGAGCATTTGATACAGGATGAGCCCCTTTTACTAAACGACGGCGCGGATTACAACGGGCAAGAGGCTGAGAGGGTCAGCTACCTTCATTATCTGTCGAAGAACCTATATCGATTTTCGTGCGCTGTTCAATCAGCGTTTGGTAATTACTGGATTTTTAATGTTCCCGACGTTGTACGCAGAACATTTTTTCTTTTAGATCCGAAAAATACCAGACAAGAGGGGCTGGGACTTGCCGAGAACCACTTTACCAGCAACCCGACGTATTACTGGTCTGATCCATAAACGACAGCCATCTAATCAATTCAGAGACCTGACAGTCTCCTGCCAATTATCATAGTCTTATATCAAGCTCCATCCGGTTCCATACGGGCAGCGGTGAAAAGGTAGGCGAGGAAGGGGGGCGACACGCAGTGTCGGGAATGGATTATTCCACCATCTTGATTGACTTGGCATACCCGGTATCATTAAGATGGGTGAAGATCACGCACAGGTTACGTGAGATACATGCAAATAGAGGATACTAACATGAAACGAACAGTCTGGTCCATGATAGCTGGGTCTATCCTGCTTTCAGCCTTTACGGCTCAACCTGTGTTTGCTCAAGTACAGGGCGGCGATCTACTGAATGAGGCGCCGCTAACCAAAGTCCCCGCTGAGATGACATTCGAGGAATATCGGGATATGAATCGTCGTCTAACCATCGGATTAGCACTGGCTGCTATCCCCGTTCCCGGAATGATCCATTTCTACGCTGATGAGAAGAAAACCGGCTGGCTGGTCCTCGGTACTGCTGCGGTTGGGCTTACAAGTATATTAGCGGGTGCCGCCATTGCCGATGAGGGCGATTTCCCCGATTCCGACTTCGATGTCCTGGTACTAAATCCTGATGATAAGGATAAAGAGCGGCGGTTTGAAAAAATCCCCGTCCAAATCACGGATACTGAAACGACCTACCAACTCCAGGAAATCCATAGAGAAGTGAGTGGTGCGGGTATTGCGCTGGTCGCGTTGGGCGCCGCGATATTGATAGGAGACATTGCGTTCGATCTCATTCACGGTATAAAGATCATAGAAGAAAAACGGGACAGGGTCCGCTTCAAATACGGAAAGACGCTAGGTATCAGCATCGAACCCGACTTCGATCTGGGGATGAATTCAGCCGGTTTACAGCTGTCTTTTAACCTTTAAGCGCAAACACTATTGCAGATATATTAGATCTTGTTCGCCTCAGCGCTCTCGGTAAGGAGGCGGCCCGTTCGGTGGTGCAGGATCGTTGCCTCAAGACCGAATACCAACTGCTGGGGTATTAAGAAGGTGGTTGGTCTATCCGCGAGAAATTGAACTTGTCCCCTACACTCCTGTTCTTCCACTATCCCCCTATCAGTGAACAAATTCGTCAACAAAGTATTTCGGCGTCAAGGGCTCCCCTGTTGCCCGCTCGATCATTTCATTCCAGTGATAGACAGCTCCCGGCTCGAATACATTTTTACGAAGGAACACTCCAATATCGGATTCGACGACATAGCCGACGTTCTGACCGACCTCGAGCCCCAGCACTTTTGACACCAAGTGGTGATGTAGCTGCGAGGCGAGTAATTCGCCCAGTAAATAGTTGTGATAATAACAGGGAGCGATTGCGAAATGAATCTTGGCGGCCCAATCCGGCGCGGCCCGGCCTTCCGGTTTTTTAACGAGCTGATATTTCTCAACCATTTCCCACCAGAGAGCGTCCAGATCCTGATCGGGATTAGCATATAATTGCTTCTCAAAGTTGTACATTACCAGGTCCCACCGGGCGAAGATGAGCTGTTTTAGCTGAGAATATTTGCTGCTTACCTCCTTGATTTCTGCCTGCTGTTGGTCAGACAGTCCCAGCATGGCTTGCATCCAGACCGCATTTCGGCTTAGTCGGCCAAAAAACATGGCGATGGCTTCAGTCGTGAAGATGTGTGCCGGGGTTCGCAGAATAAAAGGAACATCCGGATCGTTGAACTTGCCATAAACCGCATGCCCCAATTCATGCAGCATTGTCTCCATCCAGGACTCATTGTTTTGGAGGTTACATAGAATGCGGACGTCACCCTCACGGTCAATATTAGTGCAGAAAGCGTGTGGATTTTTACCCTCGCGTTCGTATAGATCGCTACTGGCGATGATGGATTCCACTGGTAATCCGATGTCGGCGAAATACGCTACTGCCAGGTCCTTGACATCCTGGTTCTGGTAATAGGTGTCAAGATCCAAGTCATAGACCAGCGGGGTTTCCTGGAAAAACGGATCGTGGTAATGCCAGGGGGCTAGATGTTCCACCTTCACTTCATACAGGTCCGCCAGACGGCTATCCAGTTCGGCTTTCAGTTCGGCGAAGGGTACGTTGGTCAATTCCTCCAGTTCGCCCAGAATGCGATCCAGATCTTCGACCTTTTGTTCGGAGGTTGTCAGAGAAAGGGTGTGAAAATTGTCAAAACCGACCTTGCGGGCGGCTTCATTCCGCAGCTTTACCAGTCGTATTAAGTCCTCCGCGACGATCTTTCCCACCTGCTTGCTGGCCAGCCAGGCTTCCTTTCTCTTTTCGGAATCGGTTTCAGTCTTCAATATTTCCTTGATCTGGTTGTCTGTTACATTTTCTCCGCCGATAGTAGCCCTGTGAGTGCTGAAATTCTTCTGAATTTCGTTGCTTAGATCGACTATTTTCTTCAGCAGCTCGGGTTCAATCTGATCCTCAAGATAGGAGTTATACAAACCTTCTACCTGCCGGGCAAGCAGCCTATCCTTCACCTTTCCCGATTCTTTTAATCCCTTGACAAGAGTATACTCTTCTTGATCGCTGTAGATCTGGCGTACTTTCAACTCCAGCGCACTGACTTTATCATAGTCCTCAGCTTTGCCACTGTTGGCGGCCTCCCAGTAAGCGAGATTGCTCTCTTTTATGAGGGGTTTTACTGCTTCAATATGTGCTTTTATAAAATCTGCAGATTGCTGTTCTACAGTGTTGTATCCACAACCGGGAATGGCAAGGATCAAAACAGAAGCTATGGTTGTGCCGGCTAAGATTCGCACAACGTGGGCTACATAACAGCTGTTCTGAACTTTACTGTTAATAGCTTTCATGGGATTACCTCATTGTTTATAGTAAACGGGATGAAGAAGGATGCTCCCTTTGAGCAATCCAAATATAGTTACGAATAGATCTGAGATGTCAAAATATACTATTTTATCTATACAATTGGTGGTTCTGAGTGCTGTGTCCCCTATTTCTTTATCTTTTTATTTCACTGTAAATTACGGACACAACTACTGTGTTAACATTCTGTCTGCTTTGAAATACATTTTTCCTTAATGTGCCTACGATACCCTCTATGGCATTAAAAGGCAGTATTGTTTCTTCCCCCGCTTCCCTCATCTCCTTACCCCCGGACTCCCCGGGCTTCTCCTGACCAGCCCATTTTTGTTCGCAGGATTTGGAAGTAATCGCTGTCGGGCAGGCGAACCATCTTGATATTCCAGTTGGCCCGCCGGGTAGTGACTACAGCAGCGCTATCGATCTCAAATCTTACTTGCCCGTCAAGAGTCAGAGCGACGCCCTCCTCGGACTCCTCGAAGCGGATGACGATTTTGTCGGTGCTGGGTACGACAATAGACCGGGCCGAGAGCGAATGCGGGCAGATGGGTGTTATGGTGAGGGCTTCCAGGGCGGGCACCACGATGGGGCCTCCAGCCGCGAGGGAGTAGGCTGTAGAACCGGTAGGAGTGGCCACGATCAGGCCGTCCGCCACGTAGTCGTTGAGCCGCCGCCCAGTAACCTCCACCCGGGTGTGCAGCAGCCGGGGAGAGCCACCCCGGTCCACTACCACATCGTTGACGGCGTAATAGGTCTCAACCTTCCCCCCGTGCTGCAGGTCCACAGCTAGCACCATGCGTTCTTCCAGGCGATACTTACCATCAATGACCATCTTAAGGGCCTTGAAGGTATCGGCTGTGGGTACCTCCGCAAGGAAGCCGAGGCCGCCCATGTGGATGCCCAGAATGGGGACTTTAGCCTTGCCGATAATCCTGGCGGTGGAGAGAATGGTGCCATCGCCGCCGATGGAAAGCATCACGTCCACGTGCCGGACAATTGTGGCGGTAGAGTAGACCTTTACTTCCTCGGGTGGTTGATAGTGAGTGCCTGCAAGACGGTCGGTAACCGCCACGGAGCAGTCCCGCTCCAGCAGCCAGTCCACCAATGGGGGCAAGAGACTCCACAGGTCGGGCTTTCGGTAGTTGGCAACAATACCGAAGGATTTCATTGGTCAGCTCCGGTTTCCGGCCCCGGCAGGCCTGGTTGCTCCTCGAAACCCTCCGGGGTTTTTATCAGGGTCTTCACTTTATCTTCCGCTTCAGCCAGCTGGTCCTGGCAGAACTCGACTAATCGTTTGCCCTCGGCGAAGAGCTCCAGCGAGCGATCCAGGCTAACCGACTCCGACTCCAGTTGGGCCACGACTTCGTTAAGCCGTTCCAAGGCTGCTTCGAAGCTAAGATCTGATTTTTCCTCAGGCATTGGCTAACTCTCCTCCAGGCGGGTAACCTCCACGCCGGCCTCGCCGTCATTAAATTGCAGGGTCAGGGCCTGATGGAGCTCCAGTTGGCTGCGATGGGTCACAATCTGTCCCGTTTGGTCGTCGGTAGTGATGGTATATCCCCGCTCGAGCACACTACGGGGATTTAGGGCGTGCAGCCCTGCAGCCGCCACTTCGAGCGTCTGCGTTTTGCGCTCAACCAGGTGGGTCATACTAATCCGCAGACTACCGGTAAGCTGCTGGATCTGTTCCCGTCGATATTCGATGAGGATCAGCGGCCGACGGAAAGCATAGCGTTGCTGTAGCTGGGCTAGCTGCAGCCTGGTATCGTGCAGCCGTCGCCGTAGAAGCTGTTCCATGGTTGTAGCGCGCTCGTCCAGAAGCTGGAGGTACCCCTGCCGATCCTCCACAGCCAGCTCGGCCGCTGCCGATGGTGTTGGTGCTCGAAGGTCGGCTATCAGGTCACAGATGGTTATGTCTGTCTCGTGGCCCACGGCCGACAGGGTGGGCAGAGGACAGCCAGCCACAGCCCGGGCTACTACCTCCTCGTTGAAAGGCCACAAGTCCTCCAGCGATCCGCCGCCTCGGGCCAGTATCACCAGGTCCACCCGGTCGCAAGCGGCGAACTCCTCCAGCGCCGTGGCGATGTCTTCAGCTGCTCTCTCGCCTTGTACTAGCGTGGGACGTACCACCAGCGTTACATGGGGTGCCCGACGGTTGATCACCTGTATGATGTCCCGCACCGCCGCCCCCGTGGGTGAGGTCACCACACCAATACGCCGGGGAAAGGCGGGCAGGGATTGCTTACGCACCGGGTCGAACAGGCCCTCGGCATGCAATTTTCCCTTAAGGGCCTCGAAGGCCAGCCACAGCTCGCCTGTCCCGGCGGGATAGAAGTTCTGCACCGCCAGTTGGTACTGCCCCCGGGCCTCGTACAGGGTGAGATTCCCCCGGGCCAGGACCTTCTGGCCATTGGCCGGTGTGAAGGTCAATGACACGTTATGGGATGCGAACATAACGGCGGCTATTTCGGCGCGGTCGTCCTTCAGGACAAAATACATGTGCCCCGAGGTATGGTGCTTGAAGTTGGATAGCTCTCCCTCTACCCAGACGGGAGTAAAGCGGGATTCCAGCAGCTGTCTGGCCTGGCGGTTCAGCTGGGAGACGGTGAAGATCTCGAGAGGGCTGGCCGGGGACATCTACTGAGGGGGAGTTGGTTTACCGGCTTCCTCCCAGGCTCGGAGCCACAACGCGGTCAGCCTGGTGGTGGCCCGGGAAATACGACGCCAAGCCATCGGGCCGGTTCGCGCGTAAAGCTCGTTGATGTAAGCCGGCGATACCGCGTCAGGATCAACGGAAAAACCCTGGGCCACTACCTCCTTATCCGCTTCTGTGAGCCTCCTCCTGGCCAGACGGTCGGCCTTCAAAATCCCGGGCACCTCATGGAAGCTTTCCAATAGCCAGCCGAATACCATCGCGGAAATGCAGCCTGTCGCAGCCGAAATTTCGTCGGGGGATTGGTAATCGCCCAGGTGCTGTTCCAACATAATGTTTTCGAACATATGGTGGATGCCTTCATTCCCCGTTTGCTCGCCATCATAGTTGGCAGTAGTATGCAGGGGCTGGTGAGCGTCGGCCACATAATGTCCCAGGTCGGCGGCCAATACCACAGTCCTCTCCCACTCGCCTGCTGCCAGGGCCTCCTTCAGTGCGGTAGCAACGGCCACGATATGCCAGGGAAGTATACCCCACTGGGCAAGATTCTCAGTGCCGTACTTCTCATCCGCCTCCCGCCGGTCATGGGGGATGGAGGTGTAGGGCGGTTCGCTGAAATATTCGAGATCGATGTAGTGGTTAGGTTCCTCTGCCTTATCGTACTCGCGTCGCTGGTCGGGATCAGTGGAAAGGGCTACGATCCAGTTACGCCTCTGCTGAAGGAAGGTGCCCAGTGGACCAGGAGTCAGGTCCACGGCCTGCCCGTTAATCAACCTGTGGACCTCGAATCCCCAGCTCCAGAGGGGTGCCGCAGGTATACCGGCCCAGAGGACCGCAGCCAGGATAAGGTGTCGTAGTGCCATCGGTGCCTCATACGCCCCGGGCGAGAGACCAACCGGCTAGTGCACCTTTTTCTTGTGGCGGTTGGCGCGCAGCCGCTTCTTGCGCTTATGCGTGTTTATCTTGCGGCGCTTTCGCTTGCGTCCACAGGGCATAATTACTCCTTCGTACGCTGACTAATTATCAAAATATCCATACCAAACTGATCACTTATCCAGGGCTTGGTCCACCGCATCCCTGAGGGCTTTGGAGGGTTTGAAGACCGGAACCGAGCGCCGGTCCAGCATAACAGTCTCCTGGGTGGCCGGATTGCGAGCCTCCCGCGGCTGGCGGACACGGACCAGGAAGGTGCCGAATCCCCGTAGCTCAACCTTCGTTCCCATTGTTAGAACTTCCTGGATTGTATCTAGCAGGCCATCTACGACCGTCTTGGTTTCTACCCTGGTTAATCCGGTTTTTAAAGCTAGAAAATTGACCAAATCACTCCTGGTCAAACCGGTGTGATTTCCCAGAAGTTGTTTCAGCTCACTTTGAATCATTTCCTCCTTCTCCTTATCTCATGAGGTATTGCGGCAGGAGCTGGGGAAACCAGGTAGTGCGGGAACGGTTCCCCAGAAAATAGTCCCAGAGGGAGATACGCCGGCGTTCCACCGGGCGAACAACCACCGGACGCCTGGTGTCCCCGGTAAGCTGGCCCGTCAAGGTAACGGCATCTTCGAATCCGCCCAGGATGTCCACTAGGCCCAGCTCCAAGGCCTGGCGTCCGGTAAACACCTCTCCGGTGGCTAGCTCCCTGACTTGCTCCAGGGATAAATCCCGCTCCGCTGCTATCACCTCGGTGAACTGGGCGTGGAGGTCGTCGATCACCCGCTGAAAGCTGCGGCGGTCACTGTCAGTGGGAGAACGGAAAGGCGAGCCGGCGTCCTTCAAAGAACCACTCTTGATCACCTCCATCTGCAGACCGAGCTTATCCATCAGCTCAGCGGCCACCGGGTAATTGAGGGTAACTCCAATGGACCCGGTAGTGGTCCCCGGGTTGGCCATGATGGTGTCGGCGCCCACGGCCACATAATAACCCCCGGACGCGGCCACCGTACCCAGGGAGGCTACAACCGGCTGGGACCCCTGATCCCTTAGTTTGCGCAGCTTTCCGTAAATCTCTTGGCTGGCAGCTACCACACCACCCGGCGAGTTAATCTGCACCAGGATAGCATCGATATCTTTCCTTTGGTGGAATCGGTCAAGCTGGCGGATAATCCGCTCACTTTCGACAATCTGCCCCTCGACCTTTACTACCCCGATCCGGGGGCCGTCACCGGTCTGCCAGGTCTCGGCTGGTGGACGGCGAAACAGGGACATGACCAGCAGGACCAGGAAAAGACCGACGATCCAGAGTATCCACTTAAGCACCCGGTCGTAGCGGCTGACGCTCATCCCCCCTGCTTCCAGATGACCAACCGCTGTCCTACCCGGATATAACCGGATTTACCCGTGATGCCGTTCCAGCGGCGTAGCATCGACAGACCAACGCCGTGAGCCTCAGCGATCTGGCCTAAGGTGTCTCCCGGACGGACGGTATAGGTATATTTCTCCATTCCTTCTACATTTGCCGGGGGCTGACCGGCCAGACGCGGGGGCTGGGGCGAGGCCGGTACCCAGATCACCAACTTCTGCCCCACCCGGATATAGCTGGACCCGGGGCGGAGACCGTTCCAGCTACGAATTCTTGAGAGACCAACTCCATGAATTTCGGCGATCTCGCTCAGGGTATCCATGGGACGAACAGTGTAGTAAATCTTCTTCGTCCCCGCTCTGGGCGGGACCTCTGCCTGACGGGCGGCCACTCCGGATGAAGGAATAGGGATACGCAACCGCTGGCCGATACGCAGCAGATGTCGGTTCCTGATATCGTTTGCTTTGGTAATAGTGGGGATAGGGATACCGTAACGTCTCGATATAGAGTAAAGCGTTTCACCGCGACGAACACGGTGGGTCCTTACCGTGACGGAGGTCACCGGACCGACTTGAGCCATAATCGGGTCGAAGTTGCGGGTGAAAGCTTCCCTGTGTCCCTTTGGAATTCGCAACATATACGGCTGATTTCCGGCTTCCGGTGGTGGGATAGCCCCCTGCCGCAGCTCCGGGTTCAGGAATTTAAGGGTGTCAATACTGGATTCTGCAATCTGCGCCAATATATTGAATGTCAGATACCGATCCACCGGTACTACGTCCCACTGCAGGTCCGGTTCGGGATCGACAGTGAAACCATACTTCTCCGGGTCTTGGGCTATGAGAAAGGCGGCCATTATCTTTGGAATGTGGTTCCGAGTCTCCCGCGGCAGGAGATACAGTTTCCAGTAATCACGGGACTGATGTACTCGTATGGCTCGATGAACCCTGGTTTCACCAGTGTTATAGGCAGCCAGAGCCAGATACCAATCGCCGAATTCGTTGAATAGTTTCTTCAAGTGACGGGCTGCTGCCCGGGTGGCTCTCTCAAAGTCCCGACGTTCATCTACCCACCAGTCCTGTCTAAGCCCATAAAGACGGGCAGTGGATGAAATAAATTGCCAGGGACCGACGGCGTGTTTCCACGAGTATGCCCTTGGATTCAGACCGCTTTCAACTACAGCATGAAAAAGCAGCTCCCTGGGAACCCCTTCCTCCTCCAAGATCGGTTCAATAATCTTGGAGTAACTGGGTAGACGGTTCAGCCATATCTGCATGCTGCGGTGGCCTTGAGTGCGAAAAAATTGAATAATGCGCCCTACCTGATCGTTATACACGATTGGCAGGTGTCCCTCCCCATTGTAATCCACCAGAGTGATGTCGCCGAGCTCGGTCGGAAGCGAACGGGTATATCGGCTCAGCTCATCACGCAGGGCGGAGACGGTCAAGGAGGTCTCCACTCTTTGCAGGGTATGGCTGTCGTCTTCATAGTAAGTGATAGTGGCATTCAGAAAGCGGTTCAACTCCAAGTGTTGGAGCTCATCCAGCAGCGGTAGCTGTTCTACATCTGCCAGGGCCTCGAACAGCAGGTCAAAGTAGAAAGCCGCCTCGAGGGTGTCGCCCGACTTATCGGCTACTACCGCATCCACGAAGATGAGGCGGGCCTCGGCCAGGAGTTCGTCGAAACGGGACTCCTCACCGTCACGGGAGGCCAGATCCACCGCTACGACACCATCCCCCAGCGGGGTCCTGGCCGGGGTTTCTTGGGCGGTCAACGCCGACGGTAGGCATCCGAACAAGATCAGGATGATAAACTCTGTTTTCATTGCGCGCATCGCTAATTCCGTAAAACGCGCAAATTTAGGGGTGGTTTTCACTGGAATCACTAATCAAAACCAGCATTCCCACCATTTATAACTAGGTCAAGTTGCCGAATAATACGGCTGGTACTCCGACCGTCCAGCAGGGGAACGATCTGCACCTCCCCGGCAAACTCCCGTCCCACAACGTCTTCGGGTAGGTAATCGCCTCCCTTCACCAGAACGTCGGGGCGTAACTTCTGTAGCAGGGCATGGGGCGTGTCCAGCAGGCTCGGCTCAAGCCTCTCAGGGGGCATCGCAACGGAGGGGAAGACCACCAGGACATCCACAACTGTAAGGGCTTCCAGGATGCGCAGCCGGTCTTGCAGCGGTGTTATGGGACGCCCTGAGCCCTTCAGTCGCTGAACCGACTCGTCGCTGTTCACCCCCACAATCAGGCAGTCACCCAGCCGGTTGGCTTCCTCCAGCAAGTGAATGTGACCGGCATGTAACAGGTCAAAGCAGCCGTTGGTGAATACCACCCGCTGCCCTTCTTTCTGGCGCGACCGAATCCACCTGGCACAGGCATCCCAGTCCAATTCTTTAGAGGCCACTCATAGCCCCGGCTACCGGGCAACAGTCGCATTCAACCGGCTTGCAGAGGGATTCAATCCACTCCAGCAGTCCCTGTTGCTGCCCGAAGTTCGATGGTCTTTGAAGCCCCAGCCGCTCTACGTGTCGTCTCACCCGGCCGTAACTCCAGCCTAGGGGAAGCAGGTACCACTCATCAAACCGGTCAGACCCCGTTTTTACACTGCCGAGGAACAGCAGCCAGTTACCCACCACTTCTATCAGAAAAGACCGGGTGGGAGTCGGCCAGCTCCCTGCCTGCAGGTCCCGAGCCAGCTGCTGGATTTCATCCAGAGACCATGATGCAAGAGTCCGGGGCTGTCTGTGGTAGCTGAAGGCCAGCGCGCTAAGGAAAAGCACGCGGCCGGGTAGTTCTTTCCTGATGCTGCCGATCGTCTCGACCGGCAGGCAGGCCATTACATTTGACAGGAAAGAAAAGAGGTTCCCTTCACCTGGCAGGGAGGCCAGCCAGAGATTCGCCAGGGCTAGTCGGTGATGGTCAGGCCCCAGACGCCGCGCCAGAATTTTCAGTATATCCTGGCTGTCACGGCCGCTCCAATCCGCCAAACGGCGCCACCACCTTTGCATTGCCAGAGTGCGTAGAAAATCAGGTTGGGCCCGAAAATCGGATAAGGTCAGTGGTATGGTCTCACATAAGGATTGTAACGAGGCCGGCTCTCCGGGCAACAATAGCGTTGGTACCGCTCGCCACCACTCCTGTGGCACGGCTTCAAGCGAGCCGGTTGAGATCACATGTAGGATTACCTGACGATAGCGTGGATCCCACTGGTGTCCGTGCTGACGCCACCCTTCTCTCCGCAGGTGGATTTCAACATCCCCACGCCGCATCCTGCCGTCAGGGAATAGAATCACCGCATCCAGAAAGTCGGGTCCGGGTCCCCCGTTGCGCTTGCCCTGGTGAACAATCTGATATTTGCCCCCTAAGCCCCACACATTGCGACCGGCAATCCGCTCCCACCGGGTATGAAGGTCCGCTTCCCGGTCAGAGATTGCACCGACGATCTGCGGCCCGTAATGCTGACCTTCACGTCGAACTGCTGTCCAATAGGGATTGGATTCGATCATGGGCGTCCTTGAGGAGTTGTGTACAATCCTTGTCCGTTAGAGCCTTCGTTTCAATTGGTTGGCCAATTGTAACCTGAATTGGCGTATGTGTCAAGCTCATTGCGTTAGGAGGCATAGCCTCGAAAGACCCGTGCACAGCTACCGGGACCAGAGGCAGTCGGCTGTGAAGCGCGATATGAAACACGCCCCGCTTGAAAGGCAGGAGCCGGCCGTCATCGGTCCGGGTACCCTCCGGGTACAGGATAAGAGATATGGCTTTGGTCTTCATAGCTTTCAAGGCTCGATCCATTGATTGGCGGGCCTTGAATGCGTTTGACCGATCGACCGGTATATAGCCCGCGGCCCACATACTCCATCCGAAAAATAAAATCCGAAACAGTTCTTTCTTGGCCATAAACACTACTGTGCCCGGCAGGACCGCCAGGGCAAGTGGGATGTCCAGGGCGCTGGAATGATTGCTCATATAAATGTACTGTCGCCCTTTCTGGAGCAGCTCTTTTCCCCGGATGATTATAGGCAGCCCCGTGGACCAGAGAATCCAGCGAGCCCAGAGCCTAGGATGCCAGCCGATAAACCGCTTGGAGCGGTCAAACGGTGCAGTGAGCATGGTGAGGGATCCGAATATCGTAGTGGCCGCCGCCACATGAAAGTAAATCCATGCCATGCGTAGCCATTTCATGGCAGGATCAGTTCCTCTTCACCATAGTATGGCACCAATGCCTCGGGCAAGGTCACTGAGCCATCGGGCTGCTGGCAGGTCTCCAACAGTGCAGCTAGCAGCCTGGGAGTGGCCACACCGGAACCATTGAGCGTATGAACATGATCCAGTTTACCGGTGTCTTTTCGCCGAAAGCGGATGTTACCACGGCGCGCTTGGAAAGCTTCAAAATTACTGCAGCTGCTCACCTCCAGCCACTGGTCCGCGACCGGAGCGTATACTTCCAGGTCATAGCACTTGGTCGCGGCGAACGAGAGATCACCAGTGCACAGTTCAACCACCCGGTATACCAGGCTCAATCGCCTAAGGACTTCCTCGGCATCGTCCCTGAGGGTTTCTAGTTCATCGTAGGAAGCGGCAGGGTGGACCAGTTTGACCAGCTCCACCTTGTTAAACTGGTGGATTCGCAACAATCCCCGGGTTTCCTTGCCATAGCTGCCCGCCTCCCGTCGAAAGCAGGCGCTAAAGGCTACGTATTTGCGGGGCAGGTTATTCTCCAGAAGAATCTGGTCCTGATGGATACCGGTCAGGGGAACCTCGGCGGTGGGGATCAGGAACATATCGTCGCTGTCGGTAATGTACATGTCATCTTCGAGTTTCGGCAGCTGGCCGGTCATCAGGGTGGTCTGCCGCGTGGCCATGAATGGGGGATAAATTTCGGTATAGCCTCGTTCCCGGGTATGCAGATCCAACATGAAGTTGATCAGTGCCCTCTCAAGGAGAGCGCCCCGATCTGTGTAGAGCGGGAATCCCCGACCTGCGATGCGTGCTCCAGCTTCGAAATCCACCAGTCCAAGCAACGTAAGCAGATCCAGGTGATCCCGGGCCTCAAAGGCGGGTTGGACTGCTTCTCCCACTGTACGCAGTACTCGATTATGAGAGGGATCAGGACCAATCGGGGCCAATGGATGGGGTAGGTTTGGTACCCATAGCAGGTGCTGTTGGATCTGCTCCTGCAGTTGGTGAATCTCCTGATCCAGTGCTTTGATCTGCTGGGACAGATCGCCCATGGCGGCGATTTCACGCTCTGCCGTTTTCCCTGCCTGTTTCAGTTGGCCGATCTCCTGGGAGGCCTGGTTCCGTCGTGCCTTGAGATTCTCTACCAGGCTGATTTTCTTTCGCACTTTTGTATCCAGGTCGAGCAGCTCATCTAACCTGTTTTCCGCAACGCCCTTACTCTGCATCCCTCGTCGGACAGTTTCCTGGTTCTGGCGAATGAATTTTAAGGGAATCAACTAGACCATATCTCCACGGATTCGATCCTGCCGGAGCGAAAATCAGGTATATTATTGTTCATGTGCTGTGCTCATTTTATCCGGTCTTTCAATACCCTCCCGGATTAAAATTTACTCCCTCAAGGCATGGATGACCACTTAAACCGATTAAGGTAGCCCGGCACCAACCAGCTGCAGATTTTCTTCAATTTCGCCTGCAATATTACTTGAAGGTAATCCCTTTTATACTCCATTTGAATCACCTTTTCTAGTTGAGAATACGGCTAGATAAACTGTATTTACTGAGGTGCCAGCCCTGCTATTATCTGGCAAGATAAAATATTACATTATCCTGGTTGCACAAATATGTTTATTGTTCGATGCTTTCTATTATCTTAATATAGTCCTGAGCGAGCTTTTCTGCTGAAATATTCTTGCTGACATATCGATAACCATTTCCCCCTAATACCTTTCTCTTTTCTTTACTCTGATATAATTCTAGAATCGCGTTTTCGAATGCTTCTTTATTACCGGGATTAACTGCAATTCCACAGTTCGCTTCGTCGACGACCAGCCTGGCACTAGCTCCTTCTGCCGCTATTACGATGGGCTTCTTCAGGGCCATGTAATCAAACAATTTGGTAAAGAAGCAATATTGTAAAAACTTGTGATGTTTTACCGGAACAAGGCAAATATCAGCATTATTGATATGCTTTGTTATTTCCGTTTTCGTTACTGGTGGCAGGAGTAGAACGTTCTTTATATCATGCTTATTTATATACTCATGGATATACTGCTTTTGGCGACCGTCTCCGATTAAAACAAATAATATTTCACTGTTTTTATCAAAGCTTTCGGCAACAGATAAAAGGGTATCAAAGTCATAAATGGCGCTATGGGCACCACTATACATAATTATGAATTTTTTTTCCCATTCCTTGTTTTTTTCCCACAACTTGGGCTTATTGGAATTTAGTGTTTCAAAGTCCACCGGATTAGGAATCAGACCTATTTTCTTATTAGTCACTCCCTTTTCTGTTATTAAATATTTCAACATACCTGATGAGTTTACAACTGTATGCGATGATTTGCGATAAATGTAATTTTCCAGCAAATAACTAAGGCGAATTAATATCCGGTTTTTTACAAATCCCAGCTCCACCGCCGCAACAGGCCAGGGATCTCTGACATCAAAAATAAATGGTATTTTCTTTAAGGCGCTTATTATAATTGCTACAATACCAACAAAGAGTGGTGGAGAAGAAACAATAATAAGATCTGGTCGCTTAATAGTGATCCCAGCGCACAATGAAGAGAAGGTGTAGGTAAAATATGAAAACATTCTACCTAAAAATGTACTGTAACCTATAACCGTATCGAAAACACGTAATACAGTTATCCCTTTTTTAATTCTTTCGGGAAAGAATATTTTTCTTTTGTAATTATGAGGTTTATGACCAGACACATAGTTGATCATACCTGATACAACAGTTACGGAGTGGGCCTCTCTAGCCCAATATTTTGCAAATATGTTGAATCTGGCTATCCCGGGATCCTTTTCGGATGTATATCTTTGCTCAAATATTAATATCTTCATGTCAGGAACAGTGGCTTTATGAAAATAATCGTCCTTCGGCAATTCAAGGTCCTGGGAAAAATCCGGAACAGGGCAGAATAGTTTTGTCGCCCGATATGCGATAACAGCTGGCTGAATCGGTCCGAGAAATCTCTAAGTGCTAGCAATATGGGAGCGATCTTCATGTAGTCGGTAAATGCCCCTGCGATGTAAAATATTTTCGAGGCTGATATCCTTCAGGTTGAGTATAAGAACTGGAAGTGGAGCGTTCAGACAAGATGGATTGGTAGATCTTGCTCAGTATTTTTTCTTCATTTTCCCAGTTATAGCTGCTTTCTACAGCTTTTCTACCCTTTTTGCCCATTTCTTCAGCAATGCGATTATTCTCCAATAGGAATTTAATCGCTTCCACGATTTCGTCAGGATTCTCAGGATTAACACAGATACCGCAATTGTGCTTGTCAATTACTCTCTTCCACGACGGGAAATTGGAAGCAATAACCGGTATGCCAGCTGACATATATTCAAACATTTTATTAGAACGCAGGTCTATATGATTGGGAAGAGGTAAAAATGTAACTATACCAATTTTTGATATAGCCATTATATTCGCCACTGTTTGTCTGTCTGCCCATCCCCATTCTCTGACTTGTTCCCAGCCCTTGCATTTCAGCAGCTCCTCACGGAATTCCTGCGAAAAGCAATTCCCTGCTAAATTCAGAGTCACTCCTTCAACATTTTCCAGTGCCTGTACAACCTGTTTTACTCCTCTAATTCTGGTGATATTTCCAATAAAGCATATTTCTTTTCTTTTTTCCTTCCAAGCGGTTTGAATATCAAGCTCATGGCACAACGGGTAATTGTGAAGGACTTCAGTCATGGGATTTATTTTAATAAAGCGTTCTTTTAAGAGTGGGCCTGCCGTTATTAGGAAGCGCACCCTTTTTGCAGAAAAATTTTCAAGCCATAAAAAGAGCGTTGATAAAGGTTTCCTTAATAATTTAGTTATCCATAGTTTACATAAGATTTGAGCCGGATAGTCCTCGTGAATATCGTAAATAACGTGCTTGCCTCTCAGTTTGGCAAGCCAGCCAATCGGAATCAGTTCCGGATCGTGAAAGTGGAAAACGTCATATTTTCCATTCAGGACACTCTTCATGATCATCCCCATACGCTTGAGGCGTAGGAAAATAGATTCCCCATTGCCCGGCTGGAATCCATTCACCGGCAGGAATTCAACGGTCACACCGCCGTTGGGAACTTGAGATGATTCACGGTTCTGGACGGCAACCAGATGCACATCGGTGAACTTGGCCAGAGACTGTGCCTCTTTATGGTATATCCGCACATCATTCCAGCGATGGACGGAGGAAGCCACAAGCACTCTTGCCCCGTTTGGCTTCATCGGGTCGTCACCAGCGAGCGGAAATCAACAATCCAGGCAGATCGGGATTTCATGAATAACAGTCCGAGGGCTAATAAAAGGGTAATACCACCTAGGAGTAAAGATAACAAGCCCGAAACCAGGGCATTGATAGAGCAGACTAAAATAATTGAGAATGTGACCATGCCCAGTACCGTCATCAGGTACCAAGGGCTGGTGATATTTATCCCATAGAATTTATAAGTGTAGTATAAGCTGGCGACACTACCGGTCATGTGCCCTCCAATAAAGCTGATCGCACCGGCCACGGTGCTGTCCACCCCGGCGAGCTTCAACCCATAAAATATAGTCAGCAGAGCCAGGGCGGCCGCGCCGTAGATAAGTGAATTATATCCCCGGACTGAGGCCGCATCTATGGGCGCGCGGAGCACCGCCATCAACAAGTAGAATGGTAGGGCTAGGACAATGAGCGCTACGATATCAGCCCCCGCTGTGCTTTCGCTTCCCAACCAGACTCTCATCAAAGCTTCACTGTTTATGCTCAAGAAAATCGCCAGTGTAACACCAACGAGGAAAGTGGTCTTCACCAACGCCTCCAGACCATCTATAATCCTGGCTTTCTGATCGGCCGCAAGTGCTTTTGACAGCCGGGGAAGCAGCACGACACCCAGCGGTCCCACTACTACCATAAAAAGGCGTATGAGGCTTATCCCCGAGTTGACGAACGCAATTTCGGCTTTGCTGGTGCTGCTGAGGATGAGTAGTGGTACTCCCCCCAAAAGGATGAAAAAAGCCAGGGAGCTCGGAACCCGCTGCACTCCATAGACCAGGAGCTGCGCGATTTTGCGACCATCCACCCCAGACCAGCCGTCCCGCAGTTTGATAATGCCTGCCAACCCGGATAAGATGAGGGTTCCCAGGCCGAAGGCCATCAGAAGGGAGGGTATTCCCCGGCGATACAATAGGAAGAAAAGACCGACGGGGATAAGCCCGGTACCAATCAGTTGCAACAGATTAGCTCCCAGTATATTCAGGTGACCCCGAAACAGTCCATAGACCAGGAACTGCAGGGCATACCCGACCGCGAAGATAAAGAAAGGGAGCGCAAGCGTGTGAGGAAAGCCACTTAAAACGCCGTAGTGTAAAGCCACTGATGCCAGACTGATAAGGGGGAGAGTCAGTAGCCCGAAGAGGAGCAGGGCAGCGGATCCGTAAGCATTGTCTCCAAGCCGAGAAACGTAATAGGGAAGACCGGTAGTCATGCCCACCAGCAGTATGCCCATCAGCGGAAAAGTAATTCGGCGTACCAAGAGAAATTCCCCGAGGGCTTCTACACCCATGAATCTGGCGATCAAGCCATAGAGAACCAGAACTCCGGCAATCACTCCGATTCCATTCAGCAGGGTGATGAATACGTCCCCTCTGAAACCCATTTCATAAGCGAAGGGATTCAGGCGCACTTTATCAATCACCACAAGGTCCTTCCGTGCAACGGCCACTGCGTCAGGATATGATCATGACGGCCGGACCTCTCTGACTCGCCTGGACCTATATTTTCCAGGGATAAAACCAGAGTCAGTTTCCGGATATTCACATACACGTTACAATTGACACTTGAGGTTGTTATTATTCAGTTTCCCACTCCCTGCGGAACCTTGTAGGAATTATCTCTCCATAAAAGCCAGCGTGTTGCGCCGTTGTAAATATACCGCTTGGACATCACCTCGGGCGTGCGACTGACAGCAGCAGCGATATTCCAGACCAGAAACCTAATGAAAATGCCCAGAAATATAAGGAACCGGATAAGGTTTGTTTTCCGGGGGGTATCAAATTTCTGGTGAAATAGGACCATGCTTTTTTTCTGCTCGATAAACATTTCCAAGGTATGTTGTCGGGTGCTGACTCTGCCTATGTGGATGATTTCGGCCTGGGGATAGAAGTATACCTTCCAACCTGTTGCCTTGGCACGGTAGCAGAAGTCACGCTCTTCGGTATAAATGAAATAGCGTTCGTCCAACAGCCCGATATCATCCATCACCGCCCGCTTGAACATGAAAAAGGCTCCCGACACCACGTCAACTTCCGCCGGTTCGGTAAACCGGGTATTAGTGAGGTATAGCCGGCCAAATAATCTGCTGCCGGGAAACAACCTGGTCAGGAACAGGCTGTCGAACAGGTAGTCCCATACGGTTGGAAACGTGCGACATGAATTCCACGGGCGGCCGTCGGTATTGAGCAGTCGGCAGCCAGCAATCCCCGCCTCCGGTGTACGGGTGAGGAATTCCATAGTGTCTTTCACTGCGCCGGATTGTATAATCGTATCGGGATTCAACAATAGAATGTTTCCGCCACGGGCCTCCCGGAGGCACTGGTTGCATGCCGCAGCGAAGCCCATATTTCGGGAATTGGTAAGGATTTTCAGATCAGGAAACACTTTGGACACCAGCCTTATGCTATCGTCAGTGGAGGCATTGTCAATAATAATCACCTCTATTGGAACCTCGCCTGCGTTTTTAATGAGGGATTGGATACACGCCGTCAGATGGTGATCAGAATTATAATTGACAATGATGACAGAAAGTATGTCCTGCTCTGCCATATTCCCTCTATCGCCGGTATTAGGCATGCTCACTGCTAGGTTGGTGAATAGTAGTGTTGATATTCATGGTCGCCAGCAGGCCTCCTAAAAAGAACCACAACATGCGGTTATCATTCAGGTCTCCACTGACAAGCGTGGCGAAAAACATAGTGAGGGATCCAATCAACCACTGCATCTCTTCACGATGGAGGCTTAGCCGGCATCGATGGTAGATCTGTTTTGTGATTAGCAGGATATGCAGACTGAATACACCAAGGCCGATAAGACCGAATTCGGCTAAGAGCTCTAACGGCAGATTATGGGGATATTCCATGTCCCGCCAGGGAAAAGCCATGATGTAGCCAGCAGTACCGGTGCCGAGAAGTAAATGAGGCAGGTCTTGGGTCCAGAGGACCAGTGCTTTACTCCATAGCATAATCCGATAATTGACGGTGTTAAGTACCATCAGACCTTGTTGCGTCGCAGCCAGCTCCCCTTCCATATACAGCCGGTACCTGGATGTGAGTTCTTCGGGAGACAGGATGAATACCAGCATGATCACCGCTGCTATTACGACGCCGTAATAGACAGTCCGGCGTCGGGCTTTTCCCCCCAGAAATAAACCCAGCAAGGAGACAGCCACTATAAAACTCAATACCGGCCCGCGGGAGCCGGTAAAAAGAGATGTAACCAGAAACAGGATCAGGAGCGGGCCCCAATAGCGCGCCCTGCCCATTTTAGTAATTATCAAAATAGTAGCCATAGCGGCGCAAATTGACAGGATCCTACCGGCCGCGATAGGATTTGCAGTGAGAATGGTCAGGCGTACCACACTCTGCAGGGAAGAAGTCGAGCCAAGCGCGGACCATCCCTGGCCTACCAGAAAGACAGCCCCCAAAAAGCCTATGCCAAGAAAAATGTTGAGCAGAGTCCTGCTCTCTTCCCGCCGCTGAATCAATACCAGGGGACCCAGAAACAGTATAGTGGTAAAGAGGGCGAATCGGAGACTTTTTTCAAAGGCCCAGTCCAGGCGTGGCGCATACAGGGAGGAAATGATCATCCAGACTGCCCAGACCGCGAAAGCGGCAATGATAACCCGATATCGCATTACACGCTTGCGCACCAGGGGATCAGTTAGTTTCCAGGCCAGTGCAAATAGAATCAGTACACTCAAAAGAACGGTAAAATCGATGGTCTCAAATATCGGGAACTGTTCGATCAACGCCCCTTTTACCAGACCCACGTCGGCCAGCAGGACAAGCAAAACCTGGCTGTAAAATAACACGATCAGGGTAGTTATCAGACAGGCTGAGAGAATGAAGGGCATGAAGGGATGGATAGCGGTAGAGATGACTGCCCCGCCTTGCAGGCCGAGAAGTAAAAGCGGAGCTCGAATGAGTCGTAATCGCTGTAGCATTCAGGTTACACGATCTTGTTGTTCCCGGTCCTTTACCAGCTGCAGCTGAGGTCTTACGACAACCCACACACTTGAGATCAATAGGCTGAACAGACCACAGGTCAGCACAATCATTGCTCGTTTGGGCTTGTCCTTTTTTTGAGGAACCCGGGGATAATCCAGGGCAAGCAGCGTTGGCTCATCTTTGGCCTCTTGCAGTCGTGCCTGTTCGTACTGGGGATACAGGAACTCAAGCAGCGCGCTCAGAATTTCCACATCGCGTGTCAACTGTGCGTACTCTACAGCCACATCAGGAAGCTCTTTAAGGTTAGGCAGCAAGTTGGATTTCCCCTTGCCTGCCATCAGATCTTCGACTTTTGCACTTATCTCGTCACGTTGAATTCGGAGAAAATCGAGCTGGGGGTGTTTCTCATCCAGACTGGCGGAGGCGATGTCATACTCTAATTCGGCGTCGGCGAGCGCAACTTCCATCTGGATCAACTGGTCAATCACACTCACAAGCTGAGTAGGCAGGTCAAAAGTGCCATAACGGGCCGTGAAATCACGCATGGCCTGCTCTACTACGGCCAGCTCTTCCTTTACAGACACGATGCGGGAATGAATAAAGCGGCGGTTCCGTTGACCGGCTCTAGTCCCAAGGCTAATAGTTGTTGCTCCCAACTCATTCAGTATGGCATCGGCCATGAGCTTTGCCTGGAGAGAATCGCGGTCGAGTATGCTGAATTTGAGGGCCCCCTCATCTGTAACCTCCAGGTCAATTTTGCTGTCCAGTTGCTTAAGAGCGCTTTCTATCGTCTTGGCTTTATATTTTTCCATGAGGTTAAACTCACGGATAATGACCTCTTTCAAGCGGCGGCTTTTCAATATGGTTATATAGTTGTTAATCTCCTCGCTGGCGCCTCCGAACCCGAGGGCTGACAGAGGATTAGCAGTACCCGCGCCCCCGATAACAATCTCACCGCCACCGGCTGAAGGGGGCAGTATGGTAGCGGAGGATTTATACCATACCGGCAGCAGGAGAGAGAACCCAGCCGCCAGGAATGAGACCACAACAAAATTGATGATAATAAATCTCTTAGCACGCCACAGCTCACGGATGATACTTGCGGGCATAAAATGTATTCCGTCTGCGGCTGGACCCGTAGTGGTGTCATTCATCAGCCAGTCCTCACCGCCGCCAGATATGCCAGGTAAATATTCAGGAATGTAAGGGCAGCCTGGATCATCCCCAGCTGTCCCAGGAAGACGCTGTTGAAGGAGCGGGGGACATAAATGGTATCCCCGGCCTGCACCTGTGTATCGCCGCCGCGTGCGGTCCGTCCGTCGCCCCGGGTGATCTCGACCTTGCGCGATGAACCGTCGCGGGTAATGCCCCCTGCGAGGACAACATAATCGTCGGCTGTCAGCCCCGGCTGAAAAGCGAACCGCCCGGCTGCGCGGACCTCGCCCACTACTGCTATTTCGGCGATAGTATTGATATAGAGCACATCACCCGGTTGCAGCGTGGTTGAGGAGAATTGATCCGCTGGAACAACCCGCTGTTCCGGCTGGTCAGCACCCTGCTGGCGCTGGAGGGTGACATCGCCCCGGTCAGCATTCTTGCCATGGGCAATCCTTTTCATCAATGAGGCTAAGGTCTCACCCGGTTTTATAGCCTGGTAGGTGACGCCGGTCCCAAGTCCCCGCACGAGCACAAGGTCGGATGTTATTTCGCCATAGGGCACAATAACCTGGTCGCCGGCCTTCAGGTACAGATTCTGGGACAGGTCACCTTCGTGGTAATAGCTGGTGAGGTCCAGGACCCGCTCCTCCTCCGAGTCCCGGATCAGCCGGATTCGATGAAGTACCGCATTTGGCTGGACACCACCGGCGACATCGAGCAGGTCCGTCAGCCGGGACAGCTGGGTCACTTCACGGAAACCGGGCCGTTTTACTGCGCCGGTAACGCTCACACGAATCCCCCGGATGCCATATAAGACGCAGGTCGCCTTATAGCTAGGAAAGATTTCCTTGAGATAGACCAGTATCCGCTGGCGAGCTTCCTCGGCGGATAAACCGGCAACGGAGAGCACTCCGATTTCCGGTATGACAATGTCCCCGGTGGGAGTAATCGTCATTATCTCGAGGTACGGTTCCGAGCTGAGGATGGAGATGATGAATCTGTCCCCCGGCCCTACCAGATAGTCGCTCGGTACTATCGTACGTTCAAGTGCGGTTCCCTTTACGGGGACCTGATAGGGAGGTACGGTCTTTACTTGCCGTTTTGGAGTAGTTTGGCTATCGCGGTCAAGCAACCGGATCTGTCCCGGCAGCAAGTTCACCGTAATCAGTGTAACTATAAGCACATGCAATATTCTTAAAGCCAACTTATAATCCTCCGCCAGCCTACCTTTCGCCGGCTTGAACAGCGCCGGGACCCTGCGATATACTCAGGCAGAGGGACTGACGCAACGTTTTCCGATATGCAGGTTGACAATGTCCAATTGCTCATAAGATTAAAAAAAAACCGAATGCCGATACATTCGGTTCCACACAACCTCATGTAAGGGCAAACCTGATCCACTATAACAGAATTAAAAGATCAGTTACCCTTAACGAAGTTGTATATAGACTCCTTTATGCTGTTGACAATTTCAACGGAAGTTATATGCGGGAAACGGGGATGTCAACCACAACGACTCGCATAGGTTCCCGTGCCAAAAGGAATGTCGTTCGGGGCATGGCTGGCGAATCACGGCAGTTTTGGGGCGAGTAAAACCTTGGATACACAGCGTTTCGCCCGTAGTTTTTCGCTAATGGGTTCCCAGTTCATTGTGTCGATGTGATCCAGCAGAACCGAGATATCACTATTATCATAACCAGGAGGGGATATCAATGCGGGTAGCGACAGCATACGTGATTCTGGCGCTTTTTCTGTTCGGCTGCGCCCGGGAGAAGGGGCCCGAGATATCGGAGCTTCCCAGGGCAGAGATCAGCGATCTGACCAGCGTCTATCCGGCCGAAAGCCTGGAGCAAAGGGACGTCGCCTTCAGGGATAACCGGCTGCTGAGCATGCGGCATACCGACGCCAGGTATGAAATGCCGGCTTACAAGACCAGGGGCGAGTGGGAGGAGCGGGCGGCATATATCCGTGACCGGGTGCTCGTCTCCGCCGGGCTGCTGCCCCTGCCGGAGAAAACCCCCCTGAATGCCAAGATTTCCGGAAGGATCGACCGCGATGACTACAGCGTGGAGAAGGTCTATTTTGAGAGCTATCCGGGTTTTTATGTCACGGGGAACCTTTACCGGCCGCAGGGTCGGCCGGGGCCGTATCCGGGCATCCTGGCACCTCACGGTCACTGGAGCCAGGGCCGGCTGGCCCACGAGGAGCGCGGTTCGGTGCCGGGGAGGTGCATCAACTTCGCGCGGCAGGGGTACGTCGTCTTCTCCTACAGCATGGTCGGTTATAACGACAGCAAGCAGCTCGACCACAAGTTCGCCGCTGACAGCCTGTCGAGTGTCTGGGGCATCAACCTGCTCGGGCTGCAGTTGTGGAACAGCATCCGGTCGCTGGACTTTATCACATCGCTGCCGGAGGTGGACCCGGAGCGGATCGCCGTCACCGGCGCTTCCGGGGGCGGCACCCAGACCTTCATGCTGACGGCGGTGGATGATCAGCAGCGGATAAAGGCGGTAGCGCCGGTCAACATGATATCGGCCCATTTTCAGGGCGGCTGTCTGTGTGAGAACGCGCCCGGGCTGCGGCATGAGGTGTTCAACGTCGAGGTTGGCGGCCTGGCGGCCCCCCGGCCGCTGCTCATGGTGTCGTGTACCCACGACTGGACGCTGAACACGCCCAGGGTGGAGTATCCGATGATGAGGACGATCTACCGGCTGTACGGCGCGGACGACAGGCTGAAGTACGTGCAATTCGATTATCCGCACAATTACAACCGGGCCAGCCGCGAGGCCGTGTACGAGTGGTTCGGCAGATGGGTGCTGGAAGCCGAAGATCCCGCCGCGCTGAAGGAAACGCCTTTCGAACCCGAGAAGGACGAGGACCTGCTGGTCTTTCCGGACACCGGTCCCCCCGGCGACCTCGACGCCGGTGGGCTTACCAGGTACCTGCGGCAGAAGGCCATCGAGAACGTACAGAGGTACTGGCCGTCCGACCGGGGGAGCCTGGAGAGGTTCCGTGATGTCTACGGGAGCATCTACCGGTACGTGATCGCCGCCGA
Source organism: Fidelibacterota bacterium (assembly GCA_020354025.1). Taxonomy (GTDB): domain Bacteria; phylum Fidelibacterota; class Marinisomatia; order SCGC-AAA003-L08; family TS1B11. The sequence goes on from CP070638.1 coordinate 2,706,233, forward strand.
AGTCCCGCCGGAGGTGACGGCGGTAGAGACCGGTCTGGCCGCGGGAGAAGGCTATATTGTCAGCCGCCTGCTGATAGCGCGCAGCGGCCGTAATGACTGGATACCGGCGATCTGGTACCGGCCGGCAGATGGAGCCCGGAGCGCCGCCGTGGTCGTCCATTCGCGGGGCAAGGTCTTGCTCGCCGGGCTCGACAAGGCCGCGCTCGCCGGGCTCGACAAGGTCGCGCTCGCCGGGACCGACAAGGTCTTGCTCGCCGGGCTCGACAAGGTCTTGCTCGCCGGGCTCGACAAGGTCTTGCTCGCCGGGCTCGACAAGGCCGAGCCGGTGGGGCTGGTCAAGGGACTGCTCGAAAGAGGCCAGGGTGTCCTGGCAATCGACGTCTTCAAGACCGGCGAGCACGTGCTGCAGGAGGGGACCGAGACCCAGCGCGATGAGAGCTTCAGACACTTCACCACCTTCAACCGCACGGACACCCAGGAACGGGTGCAGGACATACTGACGGCGCTGGCGTTCCTGCGAGATAACCGGGGCCTGAAGGAAGTGCACCTGGTAGGACTGGAGGAGGCCGGAGCGTGGGCCATACTAGCCGGCGCCGTGGCTGGAGACCTGGCCGGCCAGGTGGTCGCCCAGGGAGCGAACCTGGACCATCACAATGACGCCGAGTCGTTGAGACTGTTCGTGCCCGGGCTGGCCCAGGCCGGAGGTATCCAATCCGCCATTGCGCTGTCCGCGCCGCAGGCAATAACGCTGCATAACGTCGGGGCCGAGTTCGGGCTTGAGGAAATCGAGCAGGTCTACGGGATAACGGGCGATCAGGACCGCTTCCAGGCCTTCCAGGAGGAGCTCTCCGAAGCGGATATTGCCGCCCTGCTGGAGTAGCCGGCCCTGCCCGGCAAGTGCCGGGTGGGGGCCCGACAGGAGTCGGGTGGGGGCCCGACAGGAGTCGGGTGGGGGCCCGACAGGAGTCGGGTGGGGGCCCGACAGGAGTCGGGTGGGGGCCCGACAGGAGTCGGGTGGAGGCCCGACAGGAGTCGGGTGGGGGCCCGACAGAAGTCGGGCGGGGGCCGGTGAGAACCATAGCCGGCAGGCGGGCAACCGAGCCCAGCCTCCCCGGTTAAAAGTCCGTACAAAACCCGTACAAAATTCCGCAAAATCCCACTATTTTTCTGCACTATAGAGTTTTTTCCCGACGGGAGGCCGTAAAAAAATGCAAAGTGCAAAATGCAAAGTGCAAAGTGCAAAATGAGGAAGGGACCCTGAGCGGCGGGACAGGGGCGATATGGCGGCAGCGTTATCATAGCGCCGGAATATACAGAAGTAGTTGGGATTTGTCGTTCGCCTGGTGCGCCTGGTGCGCCTGATGCGCCTGGTGCGCGAAAAATCACTCACCCCCCTCACTTCCCCGCCGCTGGCGGGATAAACGTGAGGCCCCCTCTCTCAGAGATAGAGGGGGAAGAGGGCGGCGATCAGGCGAAGGCGTCGTCACACTTCGACGAGGTCGAAGGTGCGATGAGGCTGAGGGGATAGCAGGACCGCATCAGAGGGTATCAGGGCGATTCGGGATGCAATCAGGAGGTGGCCGGGTTAACTTCCCGGGAGAGGGAAAAATCAGGCCCGGGGAGGGTCATCCGGTAACTTCAAGGCGGGAGGTGCGATATGGCGTTTCTCAACGAGGCAGCGGCCGCGGAAGTAAGCAAGCAGCTCGAGGGACTGGACCAGCCGGTGAGACTGATCAATTTCACGCAGACCATCGAATGCACCTACTGCGAGGACACGCGCAGGCTGATGGAGGAGCTGGCGGCCTTGTCGGACAAGGTCAGGCTGGAGGTGTACAACTTCATCGAGGACAAGGACAAGGCGGAGGAGTTCCAGGTGGACAAGATCCCGGCGACGCTGATCCGGGGCGAGCAGGACCCGGGCATCCGCTTTTTCGGGATACCGTCGGGCTACGAGTTCCCCAGCGTGCTGGAGGCGGTAATGATGATCTCCAAGGGCGATTCCGGCCTGTCCAAGGCCACCAAGGAACGCCTGGCGGCCCTGACCCAGCCGCTGCACCTGCAGGTGTTCGTCACCCCCACGTGACCGTACTGCCCCCAGGTGGTCCACCTGGCGCATCAGTTCGCGATGGAGAGCGGGAAGGTGGTGGCCGACATGGTGGAGGCGACGGAGTTCCCGCACCTGAGCCACCGCTACAACGTCCGGGGCGTGCCCAAGACGGTGGTTAACGACCAGAGCGCTGTTGAGGGCGCGGTGCCGGAAGCGGTCTTCCTGGAGCAGGTGCTGGCGGCCGCTGAGAAGGCGCCTTCGGCGTAGTATCGCGCTGCACTAGCCCGCCGCCCGACCTCCTTAAGGGATTTAGACTATCCTTGATGGGCTGAATTACATCTGTTCAGGTCATCTATATAATTTATAAGAATACATTTTTTATATAAGTGATTATTTTCAACGGTATATATTGATTCAGTGATAAGACAGAATTACATTCTGTCAAGGATACGGAGACAATAGCAGGCTTCGACTGCCGGGGGATTTAAAATAAGCAGCAGCCAGGTCGCTCGTTCGGTAGTAGTGGTCAGAAGCTTTTATGGAGAAGGCCAATATTTAAAGGTAATCGTTGTTTATTTTAGTCTCATGTCAAGAGGTAGCAAGGTGATGCCATGAAGAAGCAAAACACTCGATTCGATAGAATTATTTCGCGGATTAAAAATAATCCTGTAGCTGCTTCGGTAATCGTGCTGGGAACAATAATCATAGCTCTGGCTACATTTACCGATGCAACAAAGAACCTTCTCAGTATGATCAAGGGAGATCGACCAGAGGAAGCCCGCGCCGAGCTGGCTCAGTTATCCCTGGAGTATAGTCCGGACGTTTTTGTCAAGGCCGCAGAGAAGGGCGATGTACATGCGGTAAAGTTATTTCTAACCGCGGGGATGGACCCTGACGTAAAAGACGAAGAAGGGAATACTGCCCTTTTGTACGCGGCGATGGAAGGCGATATCCCGATAATTAACGCTTTGCTTAAAGCAAACGCTAACGTCAATGAGGAAAGCGGGTGGGGTGAGACAGCGTTGGATTGGGCGGCAGCTAGGGATGACGAGAGTATGTTGCGCACATTTTTGGAAAACGGCGCTGCTACCGAGGCAATAAACAAAGCCTTAATCACCGCGGCGAGAAGGGGACATATTGAGATCTTGCGCATCCTCCTGGACAACGACGCTACTACCGAGGCAATAAACAAAGCCTTTATCACCGCGGCGAAAGAGGGACATCTTGAGAGCTTGCGTATCCTCCTGGATAGCGGCGCTGAGGTAGATAAGGTCGGGGGCGAGGCACTGCTAAAAGCGGCAATTTCGAATACTTCGGGTAACGATAGAGAACTAAGTGAGATAGTGGATTTCTTGCTGAAGCAAGGCGCCGATGTGAATGCAAAAGACGAGGATGGATGGGTACCTTTGCATTATGCTGCGTTGCGGGGGAGCGCAGCCGTGGTTCGAAACCTTTTAGACGCGGGAGCGGAGGTCAATGAGAGATGTGAGTGCCTAAACGATAAACGAGGATGGACACCGCTATTGCTAGCCCTTGACAATGGGTACGATGAGGTAGCAAAAACCTTGCTCGCTACAGGCGCTGATGTAAACGCGAAGCAAAATCGAGGGAGGACAGCCTTGATGTATGCAGTAGATCGGTTTGACAAGGGCCTCATTCAGGCTTTGCTGGATGCGGGCGCCCGTGTGGACGAAAAAGACAGTGAGGGATACACTGCTTTAGAGTATGGCGGATACAGAAAAGACCGCGACGAAATCAAGCAACTTTTGCTAGACGCGAAGGCTCGCGCTGTAAAGGCAACCAAACCACGGTGACCAAACCCGTAATAATCATGGAAGCCTAAGATAGGCTAGAGTTGACGGAAGAGCTGCTGCGCTCCGCCTCACCCGCATTCGGCTAGGCTCTGGACCCCACCGCATCAGGACTGAAGAGCGAGTCCTAGCGATCATATTGATGTTGCATGGCGGTTAATTTTTGTATCAACCGGGAGATTGCTTCGTAAACGGCAGTCAGGTCGGATGTTGATCCCTGGCACTACCACGAAGGAGGCATGACATGCGTCTTCCGAAAATGAGCCGTTCTGGCACGCTCAGGACCGTCATAATGGCCTTGAGGGCCATCACAGCCAGCCTGGGGGGCCTGATGGCTTTCGGACTCCTGCTTCTCGGGATTATCAACCTTATCAATCCTGACGTTTCCGATGAATACCTGGCGCTGAATACCCGCGTCTGCATAACGATGATCGTCACCGGAGTGGTTCTGATCTACGCGATCTTCCTTCCTTTTTCCGGCGGCATCCTCCTGGGCATCTGTGCCGTGGCCTTCGGCCTCATTTCCGGTGTCTTCCTTAATCCCATAACCATCGCGGAGCTACCGCTGGCTGTGCTGTTCGTCATCAGCGGCCTTCTCTGGCGACGGATATTCCCGAAAGAACCCGAACAGACTTCCTGAGGGAGTGATAGCAGCTGAGCGTTGGCTTCGGCGGGGTTTCGACTGACCAGGAGGTTTCTTTATGAATAGTAGTTAGTTGCCAATGCTAATAAATTATTAAGAGGAGGCTATTATGTTAAAGCATTATGGAAAACGGTTTCTTGCCATATTTAATTTATTATTTATATTGTCGATCTCTCTTGCTTTTTTAAAATGTGAAGATGATGAAGCAGAAGAGGAGAAACCGATCATTACTGGATGTCGCACATTCACTTATAAAGGTATATCATATACTTCAGGCCTGTGCGAAAGATATCTTGGCGGCACCGAATGGGTCTCGATTTGGCAATATGAATTTTATATTGAATGTTATCGTTCAGGAGGATGCCTCAAATCCGTTACACTTATTGGTCCTCGAGAGGATGGTGTATTAAATCCGTAAAAATAATTATTTACTAGAATAAATAATTTACATCAAATATTTGAAATCGCCTAATAGTTGGTGTCACTGCATGACTGCAATTGGATCGAGAACAAGTATCGTGAAATAGGATGGTTCATTCTTGATCTGGAGGTGAAGAAATTGCCGTCTATGGCTACAATGAAAGAAACAGCGGGGGCCATATTGTGCTCAGCGCCCTGGGAACCTAGAGCCAATTGCAGGAACAACGAAACGCATCTTGAAATTCATCGGCATTAAATACGATTAATGAATACAGCATTGTTTCCGTATGTCGTCAACACGCTCCCATCAACATCCAGGTGTAACCGACTTTCATCAAGAGATAGAAGCTCCCGGAAGAACCCGATCAACCTTCCTGAATGAGCGATGGTGGATGAGCATAGGCTCCGGCCAGGCTCATTCGATCAAATTGATATTGCTTGGCGGTTAATTTTTGTATCAGCCGGGAGTGGGGACTACATTCGGGTGTGGGTAGAGATATGTCATCAGACTTCAACGGCCAGGGAGGTTTCTTTATGAATAGTAGGTGGGCGGCAAACGGTGGAGTTCCAATGAGAAAGGAGAAAAAGACATGATCAGCCGAATCTGGCAGGGCTGGACAAGTCCCGCCAACGCAGACGTGTACGAGGCAATGCTCAAGGAGGAGATCTTTGTCGGGATCGAGGACCGACATATCCGGGGCTTCAAGGGCATTCAATTACTTCGGCGCGATGCCGGGGAAGAGGTGGAGTTCGTCACGATCATGGCGTTTGAATCACTGGATGCCGTGCGGGAGTTCGCGGGCGAGGACTACGAACTGTCGGTCGTCCCGGATAAGGCGAGAGCGGTACTCTCCCATTTCGATGAACGCTCGCGGCATTACGAGGTCAGAGCCGAGAGGAAGGGAGCGGGCTAAAGCGGGCGGGCCGTCACATCTATCCTTCGCGAAGAGCCTGCCTGACATCAGGGTATCGGTGGCTGCCCAATAAGACACCGCACCCGGCCGGGTTATCGTATGGCGCGTGAGCTCGTCGTTATGGGGCTTAAATTTGATAACAGAATCCCGTAATTATTCTTTAGAACCGGGAGGATACAACTATTATGAAATTTCGAAACATACTCACATTTGCCATTCTTTTTCCTTCTATTGCCTGGTCTCAAGGGAATTCAAGCAAATCACAACTGCAGGGTCCTTATCTGGGGCAAAAGGCCCCCGGGAACACGCCCCAAGTATTTGCACCCGGCATCGTATCTACCGATGCTCACGAATTTTCCTGTTCGTTCACACCGGATGGGAAAGAATTCTATTTTACCAGGAGAGGTCCAGAACTGAACCGAAATCTGATTATGGTAGCAAAGCAGATAAAAGATACCTGGACAGAACCTGAGGTTGCACCGTTCATTGAAAACAGGGTTGCATTCGAACCAATAGCAACGCCCGACGGCAAACGGCTTTACTTCAGTGTTCAAGAGGGAATGCAAATGAATATGTGCTATGTGGAACGTGAGGGCGATAACTGGAAGGCCATTAAAAATCCGGGTCATCCTTTCAATCCGATGAAATCGATGTATGTGTCGATGACACTGGGAGGTACGATATATACAACGGATATTTCAGAAGGTCCGGGGAGAGAGGGTATAGCCGTCATAAAAAGGATCAATGGCCAATACAGGGAACTGGAAAGATTAGGACCTCCGATAAACGTCGGTAAACAGGAGATGTATCCCTTTATAGCCCCGGATGAAAGTTATCTGATATTTAATTCAACAAGAACGGTAGAAAAAATCAACAGCGGTCTGTTCATTTCATTCAAAAAACAGGATGGGACCTGGAGTGATCCCCAGGCAATTGATGTTGGGATGGACGCCGGTTGTCCGATTGTTTCACCAGACGGGAAATATTTTTTCTTCACCGCCGGTGAACGGAAGAAGAGTGACATTTACTGGGTTGACGCAAAGTTCATTGAGGAACTGCGACCTAAAGAATAAATGCGGTTTTAAAACCGCCAGGGCTACAACTCATTCCTTCGATCATATTGCATGGCTGTTAATTTTGGCATCAGCCGTGAGAGGGGACTACATTCCAGCATGGTTACAGATAAAAAATCGGGTTTCAAAAACCCGGGATGTTTTTTCATAGATAGTAATTAGTCGGCCGGGAGAACCTCATGAGCAAACTGGACGATATGACGCGCAGGCGGAAGGAGGCGCACAGGAAGCTCCTCGCGGCCAAGTCGCGGGTCTACGAGGCGTTCCTCGAGATGGAGCGGGCTGCCTTCGCGGATGGAGCCCTTGCCAAGAAGCACAAGGAGCTGATCGCAGTGGGCATTTCGGTCGCGACTGACTGTGAGTCGTGCATGCAGTGGCACATCGAGCAGGCGGCGGCCGCAGGCGCCACCGAGGCCGAAGTCCTGGAAGCCGTGGAGGTCGGGATCGAGATGGCGGGCGGCCCGGGGACGGTGTCGGCCCGGTTCGCCCTCGAGGTGATGGAGAGCGTCTTCCCAAGGTAGTGTCGTCCGGTAGCCGGCTGCCGAATAAGCCGCTGGAGCGGACGGCGAGGGCGCCGCCGTTGAGCTAATTCGTTACGCGGCTGCTCTGATCAGCGGTCTATCAGCAGCAAAAAGTGGAGGAAAAAATGCAGAAGATAAAACGACGCGAATTCCTAAAGGCAAGTGTTGGGACCGCAGTCGCCCTGGGCACACCATGGCTTTTCACGAGGTGTTATAAAGCGCCTGCCCAGGGTCCTTCACAGGAGATAAACGCGCAAGTAGCCGCAATTCGCGGGGACAATCTGGATTCGATAACCCGAGACGCCATAGACGCGCTGGGGGGGATGCAGACCGTTGTCAATGAAGGCGAGACAGTTTTTATTAAGCCCAATTTTGTTTCTTTCCCCTGGGCGCAATATAATAACTGTTTTCATATCGGTGAGTGCACTAAACCTGAAATCATCATCGCTGCCACAGAAGAGTGTCTGAAGGCAGGTGCTGCGGAAGTCATTATTGGCGAAGGCTCTCACTTGCCAACATTCGACTGGCAATATGCAATCACTCTGGATGGCAGCACTAACCTGGTAAAGGAAGCAGAACGTCTCAGTTCATTGTATGACGGAAAAGTTACTCTGGCATGTCTAGAAACCGATTCTCCGGGCTGGGTCGAGGTTCCTTCCAAAACGTCGCTGGACAAGATAGCCATTTCAAGCCTGGTTGCCAATGCAGACAGGGTAATTTCAATTCCCGTGGCTAAAACACACTCATGGGCCCAGCTTACGCTGGCCTTGAAGAATTTCATCGGTATCACACCGCTGTCCCGCTATGCCCAGTTGGTAGATAATACCTGGTGGAATCGTGGTACCTTCGATCACAGCAGCCCGCAAGCAATCGGACAGGTATACCTGGATATTGTAGAAAGCATAAGACCTGACCTTTCCATCATTGATTTTTCTATCGGTATTGAAGGTGACGGCCCCACGATGAACCTCGGTGGCACCACTTTGAATGTGAAAGAACGTCTTGGCTCGTGGGCAATCATAGCCAGTAGCGACATCATGGCGGCAGACGCAACAGCAGCACGCATCATGAGCCACGATACTGACGAAGTGAAGCACCTCGCGATGGGTTTCGAGATGGGCCTGGGGGAGATACGGGAAGAGTCGATTGAAATATTGGGTGAAAAACTCGACAATTTGCGTGTGACATGGAATTCCGCCCGGTTAAAGGGATAATAAGAAAGAGTGATACAGAATAGCCGCAAGTGACTGACAAGGCGTGCTTGCAGTGGCACATCGGAGTGATGGAGAGCGTCTTTCCAGAGTGATATCGTCCGGTCGCCGGCCGCCGAACAGGCCGCCCAAGAAGAGCGTCGGGCGGAACAGAAGGAGTACTGATGAAAGAGACTATTACGCTGGGTACGCTTGCGAAAATGATAGACCATTCGCTGCTGCATCCGACAATGACGGATGAAGATATTGTCAGAGGATGCGAGGTATCGAAGAAGTACAATGTTGCCACTGCCTGCATCAAGCCGTACTGCATCCCCATGGTCAGAGAATTGCTATCCGATTCCGAGGTAGGAGTGTGCCCGGTGATTGCCTTCCCGCACGGGAACAGCGCGACTTCCATCAAGGTCAAGGAAGCTGAAGCGGCTGTACTGGCGGGCGGGAGCGAGATCGACATGGTCGTGAATGTAGGGAAAGTGTTAAGCGGTGACTGGGACTATGTGTCAGCGGAGATCAGAGCCATCAATGATGCCGTCACCGCGAACGGGGCCATACTGAAGGTCATATTCGAGAATGATTATCTCCAGGATGAGCAGATAATCAGATTGTGTGAAATCTGTTCCGAGCATCAGGTCGCTTTCGTGAAGACTTCCACGGGCTACGGATTTGTCAAGCAGGCCAGCGGGATGTACAGCTATCGAGGCGCTACGGAGCATCACCTCAAGCTCATGCGGAAACATTCCTCAGCATTAGTTCAGATAAAGGCGGCGGGGGGCCTCCGTACGCTCGACGATCTGCTGCAAGCCAGAGAGCTCGGCGCTACGCGAATAGGAGCCACTGCCACTGAAGCGATCCTCGAGGAGGCAAAACAGCGAGGCATACAATCAGCCGCCTAACACATTGAGTTCATTCAGTCCCTCCTTCGAATTCAATTTTGACATGAAATACCTGGCGATCTGTTTGTGATGTTTCATTGTCTCGGTAAGGAATAAAGCGACCTTCCTTTTTTCATGGTTAGGAGACAGGAAGGTCACCTTTCCGTTCACCAGAAAATCCTGGTCTTGCTCCGGACTGATGTCCTCTCCAACAATTTCGTTTGCATAATCCGCGGTGAGCTGATGTCCAGCCATGGCTACTATGTACTCCTCCAGCGGGAAACTTAAAACATTGGAGTCATCCTGAAGTTCATTCACCAATCCGTGGGTAATTTCGTGCAAGATCCTTTCGAAGGATCTCAGGATCGAGCCCTGGCTATCGTTCATGCCCTCAAGACTCCCGGCAAGTAAGGGATGAACCAGGCAGGTCTTGAGAACATTGGAATAAAGACAGTCCTTCACCTCAGAGATATTCGAAAAATAATGTATATTGTTTCCCTTTTTTTGGGTGTGTTCCAGTAGCTTATTGTTGAATTCAGCCTCGTCAGCTGCCCAGGAAATGTTTGGTTTATAGCTGGTGTTATAGCCCCGCTGCATTATACCGGTTATTTTCTTCACCAGCTTTTGCCTGGCGACGACCTCCGGCCGTTCCGCGACTGCTTCCGGAGGGAAGAGGGAGAGGCAGAAGTACGCTCTCTCTCCCAGTCTCAGTCTGGGATGATAGGGAGGATCC
>CP070638.1:2716577-2925869 GCA_020354025.1 Fidelibacterota bacterium
ACAATCGCGGTACGATCGTGGTACTATCGTGACACTATCGTGCCACTATCGTGCTACTATCGTGCTACTGGACTTTGGCCTCTTCGGCCCTCTTCACCTTTTGCATTTTGCTTCTGGCACATCGTCGGGAAAAAACCTCAGGATGCAGAATTTTGGTGGGGTTTTGCGGAATTTTGGAGTGTCTTCCTGGTCCGCCCCCAGTTCCTCAGTTCTTCAATTCGCATCTTTCATTTTTCAAACTGCGTCCGCTTCTCGTCGGGAAAAAACTTCGGGATGTGGAATTTTGTATGGACTTTGCTGAATTTCGCGCCGGTCCTTGCTACCCGGTTAGTATGCTGGGCCATAATAGGGCCGAACAAGACCCTAATCCCCTTTTTGATCGGCTACGGGACAGGAATGTAAAAAACCCAGGATTGCTCCTGGGCTTTACTCGCGTGGCTCGGGACGGAATTGAACCGCCGACACATGGATTTTCAGTCCACTGCTCTACCAACTGAGCTACCGAGCCATCCAGCACTTTGGCTGAGCATCACCAGCCCTTAAATGTAAGGACTCTGAGCAACACCCCGAAAGTGAAATGAATAACGGGGAGCTACTTTTTTCCTTAGCTGCTGGCTGAGGACAATGTCTATCATGCTATTTGTTGTGGACAGGCAATAATATAGAGCTGCAGACTATTTACCTTTTAACTTCGGGATACCTGTTGAAAGGAAAACGGAAGCGCAGAGCAACCATCATCTTTTCATTGTAAGATGACGCGTATAAGACAATGACTGACTCTACAAAGCAGGATAAGCATACGGTGGTCGTAATAGACGATCTGCCCTCTAATCTGCTATATTTTAACGATGCACTCACCAGATTCGGTTATGCTGCGATCACAGCTGAAAACGGGAAGCAGGGATTAGAAAAGATAAATATCGTACACCCCGATCTTATCCTTACCGATGTAAATATGCCGGAGATGGACGGCTATCAACTGTGCGAGGCGGTGAAGGGGAATCCGGCAACTGAAGACATCCCCATCATCCTGGTCACGGCGCAGGATGATCGCGATAGCTTAATCCGCGGACTAAGCATTGGTGCAGACGATTTTCTGATCAAGCCGGTGAATCCGAGCGAGCTTCAGGCCCGTGTGCGTAACCTGCTCCTGATAAAGGACTATCGCGATCACATGAAGCGCTACACCGCAGAACTGGAAACACAGGTGTCCCTCCGTACCCAAGAACTCAATCAGGCCTTTGAGGAGCTTAAGCAGGTTAACCTTCAGCTCAAAGAATCCACCCTGGACACTATCCGCCGGCTATCGACAGCTGCTGAGCATCGTGATACCGATACAGGAGCCCATATCTGGCGAATGAGTCAATATGCGCAGGCAATCGCCAACGAGATGAAGTTGCCGTCGGATACGGTGGACAATATCCTTTATGCCAGCCCTATGCATGACGTGGGTAAAATCGCAACTCCGGATCACATCCTGTTGAAACCGAGTAAATTGACAAAGGAGGAGTGGTCCGTCATGGAGGAGCATACGTTCATTGGTGAACAGATTCTTAGTGGATCGGCTCAGCCCCTGCTGGTTATGGCAGGTGAAATTGCATGTGGGCACCATGAGAAGTGGGATGGAAGTGGCTACCCTCGAGGGCTTTCCAACGAGAATATTCCCCTAGCAGCCCGCATCACGGCCGTAGCTGATGTATTTGATGCCCTGACCACCAAGCGAGTCTACAAGGATGCCTGGACTACGGAAAAAGCCTTTGAATACATAAAGAATCAATCAGGCTCACACTTTGATCCCGCATGTGCGGATGCCTTCTTGAAAAATCGATCTGGGATTGTGAATATCCAACAAACAGGCCCGGACCAGGACCACTGATCAACGTATTAGTTTCAATTGAAAACTTACTTCAATGATCAGATCACCCTCAACGAGAGCATTCGCTACAAGGTTCATGCTCTCCAGATCCTGGCACGGAAAATCATTCATGACACCAATAATTACTATGGCATCCTCCAGGGTTATCTCTCCTTGCTCGAGATGCAATTATCGGATGATGAAGACCTGCGGAAATTCTTGCCCCCGATGAATCAGGCTCTCCGGTCATGTGTTGAATTGAACAAGCGACTGGCAGAGTCATATCGCCCCAGCCAGGTAATGGTTACCGAGGTAGACCTGGCATCCATCACCCGGGAAGTTTGTGCAACTTTCTCACAGGAGCACGATTTTGCTATAGAAGTCATTGTATCAGGCAAGCCAGAGCCGATACTCCTAAATGAACCCGCTATCAGAGCATTAGTAGGTGATCTGTGCTCCCTTGCTAGAAAGACAGGGACGTCTCCTGCCAAGTTAGAGCTGGCCCCTGCAGGACTGGAAGAAGCGGCCATCACGGCGATGGTCCTGCAAAGCCAGCCCGGTCACTATCTACGCTTACGGACTACCATCTCACTGGCTGATTACGGCCAGGAAGAGGACATCGTATTCTTCGATCCCTTCGCCTTCGAGCCGGATGATTCCTTGGGTCTAATGCTGGCCTTGCTTTACAATACTTTGCAGAATCATGGCGGCAATTTGGATATTACGAACCACGATAAACGCCTTACTTTGAATATCTATTTGCCTGGTAGTCAGAGATGAACGTTGGCAAAGACACCGAATTGAAACTGCAGATTCTGGTTGTGGATGATGAGGCCGATATTCGCAACTATCTGAGCGATTTTCTTACCATGAAGGGATTCGGAGTACAGCAAGCCGAAGATGGGGCGATGGCTCTTGACATACTGCATCGCAGTGAGGTCCATCTGGCCTTTGTGGACCTTAATCTCCCGGACATGAACGGATTCGACATTATTAAGCAAGCTAAGCAGGTCGTTCCGAACCTGATTGCTGTGATCATGTCGGGTATGCCTATCGAGTCATGGGAGGCACTTAGCCAGCACGGGGTGAATGAGCATATCACCAAGCCATTCACTTTTGAAGAGCTGACATATCTAATTGATAAAAATGAAAAATATATTCGCGCACGGCGCTACAGCGAAAGTTTGAAGGAACGGCTGCGAATAGAACAGGAGAAGAGCAGCTTCTTTTTCGAAGCTGGACACCAGCTAAAAACACCCATAGCTGTTTTAAAAGAATTCATCCACCTTTTTCAGGAGGGTTTCGGCGGAGAGATGACGGATAAGCAGATTCAATATCTGAAGGTAATTGATCAGAATATTGATCGTCTACTATATCTGGTGGATAATATCGAGAATTTGGGTCGAGTGGAAAGTGGCAGCTGGAGAATCCAGATAAGAGATGAAGAACCAGAAAAGATCATAAACCATGTGACTACCAGCTTGCGCCCAATTCTCCGGCGACACGATCTCCAACTGGTAGAAGAGGTGGCCGATAACCTTCCCAATGTGCACACGGATACAGCGGCCATCGAGCAGGTGCTCTTTAACCTGGTTGACAACGCCAGCAAATATGGTCCTGCGGGCAGTACCATTACACTCCGCTGCTTTCAATCCAGCGATTCATTTGTGTGCATTGAGGTAGAAGATCAAGGACCAAGCATCCCCGAGGATAAGCGGGATGTTATATTTCAGCCTTTCGCCCGCCTTCCCGAGCACGAATCTGCTTCCGGCCTGGGATTGGGTCTCACGGTAGCCCTAAGCCTAATGAAGCGTATGAAAGGCGATCTCTGGCTCGATAACAGCAGTAAACCTGGTAATCGGTTCTGTCTTCGACTACGGATCGCCTAACCTCTTTCCTGATACCAGTTCAAACACTAATACTACCACAGATAAACACCAAAAGGCATGCATTTGCACGGCGAAATCCGTCAGACCCAATATCGAATCCCATTGACAGGAACGGAGCGGTATCCTAATATTCGGAGTATTCTAGGAGAATGTATCGCTGACGCACTCCTGAAAAGTAATACCAGGAAGGCATTAGCTATTAAAGAGGGTAACAATTTGAGACAAAAAGCTGATTTTGAAATTGCTGGAGAAGCTGTAGAGCTTATTGCTGTTCTAATGTCAATTCGGGCAGATTCTCAAATCACAAATCTGCCAAACAACGGTGGTAGGATTTGAAGAATCCGAATCCTGCCCTTGATGGAAGGACTAAAGTTATTGCTCCCCCGACCGATGGATTAAAAGGACGTCAGGGAAATTCGTTCGTCCGCGGCAATCGGCTACAATTTTACTCTCAGCGGTTGTATGTGGCCTATGATGCGGCTATCACGGATCAACTGAAACGGAGTGGTTGATGAAGTGGGTGGTGGCAACCCATAACCGGGATAAATTCAGAGAGATCAAAGCCATATTCGCTGATCTGCCCATTGAACTCCTGAACCTCGAAGAATTTCCGGATGTCGGAGCAGTGAAGGAAACGGGAACATCCCTGCGAGCAAATGCTTTATTAAAGGCGCACTCGGTTCATCTGGCAACGGGATTACCGGTGATTGCTGATGACACAGGGTTGGAGGTGGATGCCCTTAATGGCGCTCCGGGTGTCTATGCTGCTCGTTACGCAGGGCCCCGAGCTACCTATCACCAGAACGTGGAAAAATTGCTTGTGGCTATGAAATATGTTCCGGATCAAAAGCGAACCGCTCGCTTTCGTACCTGCGCCGCCTTTGTGAATGGTGCGCATGAACTAGTAGCGTCAGGTGTAGTGGAAGGATATATCACCCGGAAACCAGTCGGTGACAACGGATTTGGATATGATCCGGTCTTTCGTTTAAGTGGATCAATACAGACATTTGGCCAGATGACATCAGAACAAAAGCATCAGATTTCCCATCGAGCGAGGGCTTTTAAGGCCCTACATGAGTTGCTATCTCAGACTGAATCCATTAAACAAAACAAGGAGACACCTGCCTAGGCCCCACTGATACCGGTTTTTTGTGTTAATGACGAGTATCAGGAGCTGGCGGTTGATATTACATCGTACGCCTTACGGGGTTATTGTACTTGTTTTAGGTGGCATCCAACTACTTCTCTCGCAGGGACTTACCGAAGGGAACCTACGCGAGGAGACGTTGATGAAAGTCGCTGAAGCCCCGGTTTATACTCACCCGGTGAAGCAGCCCGACTTCCTAGCCAAGTATATTGCGGAATCCCTGCCCCTGAAACCTTCCACCCGACTGAATTTGGTGGATTGGACTTACAGTCCTGATGCAGACACAACCGGTATTCCGGAAACTATTCCCGCCGATACTTCCCTGCTTACCGTAGCAGTGGATACATCCCTAGAGGAACTGACTATATCACCGGCAGATGCCAGCGACATACTGCGTCGGGGAGGGAACATGCTTTCCCTCACTATATCAGATCTGGATCGGTGGTCCGAAGTGGACGCTACCGGTATGTGGATTACGTTTCATGAGAATCACAACGAGACAATTTTGAAACTGCCTTCGACTGTATCTTTGGCATGGTACATTCCCCACCGCATGGAGAACCACTTCCAGGCACTAATCCGGGATAAGCTTGCCTCTGCATTACAGCCGGCCGGGGCACAACAAGCCCAGCGAGGTGGCACTATCGAGCTTTTAGGGGCGGATATCGCTGGTCAGAGAGTGTCGCTTCGTGTGTCGGGAAACGTAGCCATCAACGGCGGCTTGGCCCATAAAAACCGCGAGAAGAGCTATACGAACTTTCGTGCTGACCAGAACTGGGATATCGATGTGGAACAGAAACAACGCTTTGATATTGAGGGCACTATCGGAGACCGCGTCTCCGTACTAGTCCACCAGGATAGCGAGAACGACTTCGAGTGGGAGAACAATATGAAAATCGCGTATAACGGCGAAGAGGACGAAATCCTCCAGCGGATCGATGCCGGTAACATATCGCTCTCCCTGCCTGGTACCCAGTTCGCCACCGGTGGTAGCGGCAAGAGCAGTGGCCTGTTCGGCATAAAAGCCCTGTCCAAGCTGGGACCGTTGGATTTTACTACGGTGGCTTCTATCGAGCGTTCGCGCAAGTCATCCAAATCCAGCACACTGGCCAGGGAATTCGTCATCAGTGATATACACTTTATGGCCAACCGTTATTTCTTTCTCGATATGGTATTCAGGGCCAACTACTATCCCCTACTTGAGGACGGAATGCATGGATTTGATGCAGGCCGGATGGTGATCCAGCTCGAAGTGTATCGATCGGTTAACAGACAGGAAGCTGACACCTATTCCGGGACCGCCTATGTCGATCCTAATAACCCACAAGTCGATCCCAATTATGCCACCCAAGGAAACTTCAAGCGTCTTCTACTCAACGAGGACTATACCTTCAATCCTCAGCTGGGATGGATTCGCCTTAAAAGCCCGGCTAGCGATCATGAAATAATTGCCGTAGCCTATAGCCTGGGGGATATCAGCGGTGTGCCAAAGGAAAAGGTCGGGGACGTGGGTACCGCCGCCGATACTACGGACCTGACCCTGAAGCTCATCAAGGCCCGGGGACAGACAATCACCCATCCCACCTGGCCGCTGGAATTCAAGAACGTCTACAGCCTTGGAGGTGCCAATATCAATCCCGAGGGATTCGAGGTTAAGATCACCAACCGTCGCGGAACCACTGAAGGTGACGATCGGTTTTCCAACGGTGTGAGCTACCTGACTATCTTCGGCCTAGACAAGGAAAATGAAAACCGGGACCCCATACCTGACGAGATCATCGACGCGAGCAACGCAAACCTAGTGAATCTCGCCCGAGGAGAACTGCACTTTCCTTCCCTTTTACCATTCGTCTACTCGGATGTGCCGGGTCTGGCAACCAGCGATAAAGCTATTGAGGAGGTATATGGTTATAAACTTGAAGATCCCAACCAGAACTTTCAAGATGACGGGGATGAAGATATCAGCCCCAAGAACGGGAAGTGGGATGTGCCCGCCATCTACTACAAACCAAAGAATCCGAATGCAAAGAATGAGGAGTCCCGGTTTGATATCACAGTAAAGCAGTCTAGCCGTGGTGCCAACGAGTATAACTTGGGTTTCAACCTGGTAGAAGGAAGTGAAACAGTCTATATCAATAGAAATCCGCTTGTTCGTGGTAAGGACTACCGGATAGATTACTTCTCCGGCACCCTGACAATCATGGACATGTCCAAGTACGGCGCCGATCCGGATATTTCAATCGATTATGAAGAGAACGTGCTTATCTCCTTTGATAAAAAGGTGATGTTGGGTACCCGGGCTGAGATGGACCTGGGAGAAAGTTCCTTCCTGGGTGCGACAGGACTCTATTATAACCAATCCATTATCGACGACCGGATTGACGTAGGATCCGAACCGGTTCAGAACATGCTGTGGGATATCAACGGCCGCATTGCTCGTGAAGCCCCCCTGCTTACGCGTTTGGTCGACCGCCTACCATTGGTGGAAACCGACGCTGCCAGCCGGTTCCGCTTCGAGGGAGAGATCGCCCAGGTACGGCCAAATCCGAATCCCCTGGGAAAAGCCTTCGTGGACGACTTCGAGGCAGCCAAACGAACCACCAGCCCATCCCTACAATATCGTGCCTGGCGACATGCCTCAGCACCGATGGGTAAACGACAGGGCGACCGCCGTAAATTGGCTTGGTGGAATCCTTACACCGACGTTGACGTCAAGGATATCTGGCCTGAAAGACAGACATCTATCCGCGCACGGAATCTAACTACTACCGTCCTGGTACTGGATGCGCTGTTCGAAGAAGGCTACGGAGCGGTTACCGATTCCATGTGGGGTGGCATCACCTATCCCCTGCTGGCCAGCGACTACGATCAGACCCTAAGTAAGTTTTTTGAGGTCTGGATCAAGGGAACCCGGGGACGGGTGCATATCGACGTAGGCAGCATTAGCGAGGATCTCAACGCCAATGGATTAATCGATACTGAGGACCGACCAGTCGCCGGTTTTACCGAAGGGAACAGTCTGCTGGAGCCGGAAGAAGACGTGGGGCTGGACGGCTGCCCGGATGAATTTGAGGACGGTATGGGAGGCAGTCTTGCGTGGGATATCAACGGCGATGGTACGATTGATGAAGATGAGCTGCACCATGCGGACGACGATGGAGACGGACTGGTAGATGAGGATTCGATAGGAGTCGCCCGGTTGATCTACGAAGGTCTCTATGATGGTATCTATGACGGTCCAACAGTGCCGTGGGTGCTCAATAGGGTCGACCCTGAAGGTAATCCTGACCCTAATGGCGATAATTTTTACAATACCAAAGCCACCAATCCTAATCACGGCCGCAATAACAACCTTAATGGTACCGATGGCAACAGCAAGATACAGGAGGGGAGTTACCCCGATACGGAAGACCTGGACGGCCTGGGCGGTATCTATCCCGAGGATCAGAATAATTACTTCACCTACAGCTTCCAGCTCGATCCTGACCTCCCGGATTTCGATCCAACTCTGGTGGGTGGATCTACTGTGAAGGATGGAAAACCAACCGGTTGGCGTCTGTTCCGTATTCCCCTTACCGATTTCCGGCTCGAGCAGGGAATGACTGCGAGCTGGGATAACGTCAGGCACCTCAGATTCTGGATTGACGGTCTGGGCGGCTTGCAGTCCACAAATGGCCTCAACACCCGCATCCAGATTGCCAAGATTGAGTTCGTGGGTAACGAATGGGAGGAGCTGGGTTTAGCCCCGGTTGGCTCCGAGGAATATGTGAAGGTTGACTCGGCGGTGAGTCTGGCTGTAACGGTGGCCAATACCGAAGACAACGCCGACTACACATCACCGCCGGATGTTGAGGGTGAATATGACCGCCTCAACGATATCCGTCTGAGGGAACAATCCTTAATGCTCGATTTCCGCCGTCAGGGTATCCCACCGCAACATAAGGGGGCTATAAAGAAGTCGGTTCCCAAGCAGACCGGCACTTTCCTGGTCTACGACAGCATGGAGCTGTTTGTCTATGCTGAAGGCGTAGATGATCTCATCGGGGAAAACTCCAGCTACGCCAAGTTCTGGCTACGCCTGGGGCAGGGTGAGAGCAACTACTATGAAGTCCGCAAGCTGGTTTATTCCGGGGGGCCGGACGAAGAACATCGGGGCTGGGATAGCCGTAACTACCTCTCAATCAAAATGGATGAACTAGCCAAGCTGAAGCAGGATACACCCGACACGATCATTAATCCCAGCACCGATAGTATCCGGGTATACTACCTTAAGGATGAGAACATGGATGTTTATATCCGGGGGGAACCGTCCCTGGAAAGAATCGACCGATATATTGCCGGGGTTATCAACATGCACCCTGATAGTACGCTCCGGGGCCGGGTGATGATGGATGAACTGCATCTTTCCGATGTAAAACGCAAGCCAGGTGTGGCAATGCGGTTAAGCGGTGCTGTCAACTTTGCCGATCTTTTAAGCACCTCATTTAACTATGCGCGCAAGGATGCCGGTTTTCATACTATCCAGCAGCGGATCGCCCGCAACGCGGCAACCAGTGAAAACTGGCGAGTGGATGTCACATTCAATCCCCACCGGTTCTTGCCCCAATCCTGGGGGGTTCGTACTCCCCTCACCGTCAACTACAGTAGCAGCACCAGCTCACCCAAGTATTTTCCCGGTAGAGATATCCCAGCCGGGGATATCCGCCAGGCGCCGGACTCCATCCAGAAACAAAGCAGTCAGTTCACTGCGAAAACCAGCTTCGATAAGTCTACGCGCAGCAAGAATTGGCTTGTACGACAAACATTTGATCGCCTAAGAGGCAGTATGTCCTATGCTCGTAAATTGGAGTCTACCGAACTTATCAAAAGCAACGTGTCGGAGAACATCTCAGGTCAGTTGGCTTATCCCATCAAGTTCAGCGAAGAAAATTACATTCAGCCCTTCAAGACCTTAGGATTCATTCCCTGGCTGGGTGAGCGGATCAAGGATACACGGTTGTACTATTCTCCCACAAGCGTGGATTTTTCCGCCAATCTTACCGAAGCCCTTAATAACCGCATAACCCGAGCATTGCCGGACTCCATCATGGACACTTTTAGTTTCAACATGGCCCGCTCAATCAAAGCAAAGTATCGCTTAACCGACCGCCTCAGTGCTGACTACAGCTGGAACGCAAATAACGTCCTGGATGACTTCCGGGGCAGAGAGCTCGAGGCATTAAAGACGCTGAATCCGGGCAAGTCCCGTCAATTCGCGGAACAGTTCTCAACCAGCTATAATCCGGAGCTGATCAGCTGGTTCAAACCCAAGTTCATGTATCAGGCCAATTATAACTGGGTCAAAAACGCGCCAATCGATTCGCTTGCGCGCGGTGGCAAGATAGCGGCTCAGGGACGTTTCACGGGAAGTGTTAGCCTACAACTGAAAGACATCATTGAAGTCTTTTATACGCCTGAGAGTACAGCCGGTGCCGCTCGCAGAGGGAGAAGCCGGCAACGGGGCGCTCAGACCAGCGGCGCCCAAGCTTCTGATAGCCGGAAACGCTTCGAGGTGACCAACCCGCAGCTCAAAGTCGTACTGAAGCTGCTGCATACCGTTGCAGGGAAGGTAGCTCCCATCGCTGTTAACTACGGTCGCAACCGTCGAGCGGGCGAGCCAGCGGTCATAGACCAGCCTAACTATTATTATCGTCTAGCGCTGGTAGATACATCAGGATTGGAATCTGATATAGAGCGAACCGGGGGAGTAAACCTCGCTACTATCGGCAAGGACGAGGACATATCCTGGCGTTCGGGACTTAATCTCTCCCGGGCAGTCAACCTGAACTTCTCTCACTCCCGTAAATGGTCCGAAACCCAAAGTCCCAGTGCCGTTACTACGACCCAGACCAAGAACTGGCTGTTTCTGGAAGACCATCCGGAACTGGGCATACCGTTTGTAAATTGGAGTATCCGCTGGTCTAATCTTGAAAAACTCCCATTGCTGAATATAATCCCCTGGAAAGTGAGCATGGATCATAATTACTCAGGCCAGTATACAGAAAATATCCAGAACGACCGCCCCGTCGAAAGATATACCCGACAGTTCCAACCGCTGGTGGGCTTTACTATCAACTTCAACAATGGGATTTCAACCAACATAAGGGCCAGCCATACCCTAACCATGAATCGCAATGCGGAAACCGGCAGAAGTAGGACAACCAGCCAACAGATAACTGCATCCCTGGGCTATCGGCACCGGGGAGGACTCAATATCCCACTCCCATTGTTCAATGATATAAAGCTACAGAACACAGTCAATTTAAACCTCGATTTCGACTTTACTAAAAACAGCACCGAGGCTATTAAGGGTGAGGGGACAGATTATACTACCCAGTCCTGGAGTAAAAAATGGTCCATCACCCCCCGCATTACCTATTCCTTTACCGACAAAGTAACGGGCGGATTTCATATCATTTACGAAGAACATGATGACTATGTGAGTGGCAAGCGTACCAACCGTGACTTTAAATTTGACGTGAACATAGCCATCAGGGGCTCATAATAGCGGTGTTCGCGAATAAACAAGTATGCTCATTGCTGACTGGTTGGCTCCTGTTTGGTGGGGTAATTCTCTGCGGCCAGCAGATTCCACATTTTAACGGCTACCGGGCTTTTGAACACCTCGAAAAACAAGTGATTCTCGGTCCAAGGTTCCCCGGGTCCCCGGGTCATATAGCCTTGGTATCACTGCTCACCGATCACCTGAAGCCCATAGCTCACGAACTGAAAATCCAACAAACCAGTCAAAGCCATCCTTACCAGAAAGGCCGTCTGTCCATTACTAATATTTTGGCTCGATTCAATCCCCAGGCCCGAAGTCGTGTGCTGTTGCTAGCCCACTACGACACCAGATCGATAGCAGACCAGGACCCCGATCCCGGCAATCGCTCTAAACCAATTCTAGGTGCCAATGATGGTGCCAGCGGAGTGGCCATTCTGTTAACACTGGCAGATATCCTCGCAGGGGAGATACCCCCAATCGGCGTAGATCTGCTGTTTGTTGATGCTGAAGATGTGGGGCGTTCCGGCGATCTGGATAACTATTCCCTCGGCACTAAAGCCTTCCTTGCCGAAATGAATGAGCTCCTCGGTGGTCTAAGGCCTCAGTATGCCGTATTGATTGATATGGTGGGGGATGCTGAACTGACCTTGCCTATCGAGTACAATTCATGGCGGGACGCACGGCAGTTGACCCAACGCATTTGGAATCTGGCCCGGGATCTGGGCTACAGCCAGTTCCGCTTCGAGGTAGGGGCCCAGATCTACGATGACCATGTTCCCCTCCTGGAGGCCGGGATACCCGCGGTGGACATCATCGACTTTAATTACCCTTACCCTGGAAAGAATTACTGGCATACGTTGGAAGACACTCCTGATAAATGCTCACCTGAGAGCTTGGAAGCCGTAGGGACGGTACTTACTACCCTTATTTACAGCGAGAGACCCTGATGGAGCTAAAATTGGCCAGTGCCACCACTGTAAATAATTGAAGATTAACGAGTGCTAGATTTAGTACTAATTCATGTTAATTCTTGGCTAAATAGTAATTGGGCACAACCCCGATTCCCACCTATATTGCGCCCTTCATGAGGTTCTCCCTACACCTAATAACATTGACAGGAGCGGCTGTCATGCTGTGGTACGGATGCGACGGCACCGGGATTGAGCCGTCCGACGAGCTTCCAGTCCTGTCTAGCCCTCAGACATCCTACGACGACCGGGATGACAGCATTTACGTTGCCGTCACCGTGACCTTCCCGGAAAATGTCACTGCTCTAGATAGTATCTGGACTGAAATGTACCTAGCCTCAGGCGATCTGGCCGATTCTCTCGGTACTGATTCCCTTTGGAAGCAGGTGACCTTGAACGATGACGCCGTAAGCGGTGATATTCTACCGCAGGACGGAGTCTATGCCCGCAAGTTTGACTCACCCCTGCCTAAAGGCACCGGTGGCTCCTTGCGCTTTGAGTTCTACGCCTTCATCGCCGGTGATACTAGTAGCACAAGCGACATCCTGAGACTGGTCAACCTGCGGCCTGCGATTGTGTCTGTGGTACTCACAAAAGATACTTTCACACGTCCTGACTCCGGTTACGTGGTCGTGGACACTATCTATGCTACGGCTGTAGATCCCGACAGCCTGGAGGATTTGAGGGGTGTAACCTTCCAGATTGTTAAACCCGATAGTACCTTAGGAGTTGGACTTGAGGGAAATACTTCCTTCCCGTTATATGATGATGGTTCCCGTATCGACGCAGAAGCCAGTGATGGTATCTACTCTGGTGGTGTAACCTTCGGTTTTAATAATCCTGTCGGTACCTACATCCTGAAGTTTATCGCTCGAGACCTGAGCGGTGCGGTGAGTGATACCGTTAGTCGCTCGGTGGTGGTGCAATGAGACGTAGTATGATTCTCATGGTGGCTCTGACCGCCCTCTGCTGGGGGCAGCTGGTCCCGACCCAGTTCAGTCTCCACAAGATCGTCGTTGACAGCACGGCTTCCTATATGGTCGATTCCACCTCTTTCGCCGGGCTGGCTAGCAACAGCATCCTAGATATCCGAGCGACGGGGGACTCACTACTGTTTTTTGGCACCTCCCGGGGACTGTCGCTCACGCCGGATCTGGGTACGACTTTCCGATCCTATATGGTTGATAAGGTTAACCTGCCTGAAGGGGGCATCTCGGCTCTGGCGGTAGAAGGTGACACTATCACGGTTGCGGGGATGAAGGATACGGTTGTTGCCGGCAGCGGGAAGGTGATGGGAACCGGCATAGCCTTTTCTACTGATGTAGGAGACATTTGGACCTGCAAGGACCAACCTGCGGATGAGAGCGGCGATACTACTTTCCTATGGGTCGGCAATACGGTCCGGCAGTTAGCTGTCACTACCTCTATCAGCAACGTCACCTATGATGTGGCGGTGTCACAGGGCAATATCTGGACGGCCAGTTGGGCAGGAGGATTACGGCGGTATGATCTTGATCTTCCCGCCGGCCGGTGGACACCGGTGCCACTGCCGCGCGATAATGATACTACTTTCTCATGCAGCGAGATTCCTGAAGATTATGTGCTCAATCCACGGGATCCTGGTGACGGCGGCAACCACAACCATAAGGCCTTCTCGGTGGTGGCTTACGACTCGCTGGTCTGGGTGGGTACGGCTGCCGGGATCAATAAGGGTATCTTCAACGCGGCCACAGGCTGTATTACCTGGACTCACTACAAGGCCCAGTGGGGCGGCCGTCCCATTTCAGGGAACTGGGTGGTAGCCTTGCATCGCCAGGTAACGGCGGATGGGAAGGAACGCATCTGGGCTGCCACCGTGGAAACTGACCAGAGCGAGCGGCGAGCCGTCAGCTTTACCGAAGATGGCGGGGAGACCTGGTACATCACACTACTTGGGGAGCGGGCCCATAATATTACATCTGCGGGCGACGCCGTTTTCGTGGCAACAGACAACGGTCTGTACAAATCGTTTGATGGTCTTAACTGGGCCCGCTTCCATTCTGCAGTGGATTCATTGACAGGCGAGCAGGTCTGGGCGGAGGAGGCCTATGGTGTCTTGTTTGACAGCCGGGACTCCACCCTCTGGATCGGTACACCTGACGGCCTGGCAAGGACCCGTGACGCGGGCTTATCGTGGGAGATCGAGAGGAGTTTCATTTCCACTTCCGACTCAGGGGAGGTCCGCTTCTACGCCTACCCCAATCCCTTCTACCCGGCTGAGAACAATGTTCTAAGTGGCAGTGGACACGTGCGATTCCAGTACTATATTAACGCCGGGGAGATAGGAACTACGACTACTGCAAGAATCTCTATTTTCGACTTCGCCATGGACCCGGTAATATCTCTTGCGACGAGATATCACACTGGAACCGGGGACTTCAGCCAGGCGTGGGATGGGCACAACGACGCCGGGCATCAGGTAGCCAATGGCGTCTACTACTGCCGCCTCACTCTGGGCGGTTCCGAGTATTGGACAAAAGTGATGGTGATCAAGTGAGGTTATTCCTGATTATTCTATTTGCTGGAACCGTGCTATTTGGTAGTGGACCGGCAACCGGCGGATACGCTGGAGCCTTTACCCGCATAGGCGGGGATGCCCGGAGCGTTGCCCTTGCTGGAGCTCTGGTAGCCGACGTCAATTCCGGCTACCTTGCCCTCACCAATCCCGCCAGCCTAGTCTACGTCCAGCGGCGGGAAATAGGACTATCATACATGTCCCTGCCGCTGGACCGCTCATTACAGACCTTGAGCCTGGCTCTGGGTCTACCACCCTCTGCTGCTGCGAGCCTTAGCTACTTGCGGGCCGGCGACGACAACATCCAAGGCCGCAATAGTATCGGTGAGCCCACCGAAGCCCTCAGCTATAACGAAAATATGGTGGTCCTCTCCTTTGCCAATCGCTTAAATCCTGTCATCAGCCTTGGTATCAATGCCAAACTGCTGTTTGTCAATCTCGGTGACGAAGCGAGCGAGGGTTTTGGCCTGGACCTAGGCCTGCTATATCACCGGCCCAGCGGTTTCAATCTGGCATTAAAAGTACAAAATATCACTGGTGCCTACTCCTGGAAAGTCGCCGCTTCCATGGGTAAGCGCAACTACGTGGATTACCTGCCAGTTACTGTGAGTCTCGGAGGTCGCCTGCCCTGGCGTCACTTCACCTTCTTAGGCCAGACAGATGTGGTAGTGCCGAAAATAAAGGATGGTGATAAGGTAACATACGGCAGCGCAGTACCCGTTTCCCGACTAGCGGTGGAGGACCTCCTAGGAGAGCGATATTTCATACGGGGTGGATTTGAGAACACGACTCCTACTCTCGGTGTAGGGCTACGCTATTCTATCCGCCAATCCTACGATAGCCGGGTGGACTACAGCCTTTCCCTAGGCAAATCCGGTGAGGGGATAGGCCACTTCTTTACCTGGACTTTCAGCATCTGATGCTGCCCAGACCCAACAAGTCAGTGCCATACCGGCTCTCATTCTTCCTCCTGTTCGGTTTGACCTTGACACAGTCGCTTTCAGCACTGGGTTGGCGCGCTAACCACCTACCGAGTTCAGCCGTCGCTCTGGCACTGGCCGGCGGAGGGACAGCGCTCCCAGGCAACATGACTCTAGCAACGGTCAATCCAGCCCACGTATGGGGCCTGGAGGGGGAGACCGTCGAATTCGGCTATCTCAGGATGTTCGGAGACCTGAGAGGCTATGGCGTAAAATGGCATACCCTTTGGCGTGCCAGACCGATGCAACTAGTCCTCAGGTCAACCGTCGAGGAGGACCTGGAAGTCCGTAATGACGTGCCCACTGCTGAACCCCTGGCCTATTTCAGCGCACGCCTGCTCTCAGCGACCCTCCTTCGGGGATGGCGCTTGGGTACTACCAATCTGGGTTTTGGTATCACCTTCGCTCATCAGCGTATGTATGAATATTCAGCCAGGGGATTATGGCTCTCGGCAGGCTGGCAGGGCGAGCCGCTCCCATGGCTGCGATGGAGCTTCACCCTAAATAACCTAGGCCTGGGGGAAGCGTTGTTTCGTAAAAGGGACCCGGTAGCTATGCGTACCGGGGTCGGTATGGCCGTCAAGACACCGCTAAGAGGGAGCTACCTCTCCCTGGATTTGTGGCTAGATAGGCAGCAAGGTCTTGTTCCCTGCCTGGCTTGGCAAGGCTCGGGACAGATCGTGCGATTCATCGCTGGTGCCCGGTGGAAGACAGGTATCCCCCTCATGACAGCCGGATTCCAGCTGACATATCACCGGTGGATCATCTCCTACGCTTATGGGTACCAGGATCGAGCCCTAGGGCAGCCTTACATGCTATCACTCAGTCGGTGGCTGTAATCGGGGGGTAGAGGCCGCTCTTACTGCCGGGACTATTTTCTATTCAACTACACCAGTCTTCAACTGAATAGACGTAAATAATTACAAAAGCGACCGAGAAACGACTACTGTGAGCAACTCGCTAAAAGGCAGACAGCCAATGATACTGAAGTTCCTGTTTATCGTTCTGTTGGTTGGTGCCTCAGGCTTCGTTGCATGGCATACCGTTTTTTACTGGGCAACTGAGCGGCGGTATCTCCGGCGGGAGATCCCTCAAATGCGGGCCGATGTGGTTGCTGAACTTGAGAAAATGGGACTGGCCCGGTCACCGGTGATTGAAGATAACGGCAGCATCCGCTTTGGTCATCCCCCTACCATGTCCTCGGATGATCTTATCCTCCTCCTGCGTCGGATCATGCGGCGCTACGACCTTGTCATGACAGCCGCCGTGAAATATGAGGAACGCCGGGAACTTTTTATCGAATTGAGTTCATCCGAGCAGCATGTAGTAGCACGTTTTCTCTTCGTGCCCGGAGTGATGGATGAAATGCTGGCGGGAGCACTCCGGGGGCGAATCGGTATTATCATTGACGATTTCGGCTATATCCGCAACCGGTTGACTTCAAGGTTTATGAGTATTAATGAGAAACTCACCTTTTCGGTAATACCCGGGCATCGCTATTCCCGAATTCTGGCTGATGAAGCTATTCGATCAGGCCATGAGGTTATCATTCATATGCCGATGGAGCCGGAAAATTATAACGGCCGGGACGAGGAGGAATTCATCCTGCTCTACGGCATGGAAAAGGACGAGATCCTGGCACGTATCAGGCGAGCTTTCCAGGAGCTTCCCCAGGCAGTAGGTATGAATAACCATGAGGGTTCCTTGGCCACCCTGGATACTGTCCTGCTCGATATCCTGGCCGCTGATCTTGAAAGCCGAAAAATGTATTTTGTGGACAGCTACACCACTCCCAACACCCGGGCCCTTGACATCATGCAGGCCAGGAACGTGCCCAGTATGGGGCGGCATGTATTCCTGGATAACGTGGATGATCCAGACTATATCCGTCAGCAGCTGGCTAAGCTGGCGTCCAGGGCGGAGAACACCGGCATAGCTATTGGTATTGGGCACGTGGGAACCAGTCATTTGAATACCCTGGATGTGCTGGCCGAAGAAATACCCCGGCTGAAAGATCAGGGATTCGATTTTGTCTATATATCGGAGCTGCTACAATATGCCCTTGAACGGAGAAAGGAAATAGCTCTGGAGCGGCCGCCGGCGTAAGGGAGAGAATAGAGACTGATTTTAAGTATACAGCAGTTAGTCATTGGTCATTTGCTTTTATCTATATCGGGCAAAGTCCTGGTATCAGGATCGACAATCAATTCTTAAACAATTATGAATACGGAGGCAGCTGATGTTGAGAAAAGCCACTTACGTAACTTTCCTGGGTATCATCGTAGCCGTCATCGGGGTCATCACCCTGAAAAGCAGGTTCCCCATCGGCCCTGTTGTACTGGTACTTTCTGTTGTCCCTCTAGGTGGGTTACTGCTGATCAGGCGTCCCCTGGTTGGTGCCGTTCCTGACCTAATCTTCGGGGCGCTTGACACTGGCCTATTAACCATTCCAGCCCTCTGGGGCGGGGTGATGTTCGGAGTGGCTGGAGCCATTGCCGGCGGGGTGGTCGGCGACGCCCTGACTGACGGTATCGCTGGATTCTTTGAGGGCGGCATCGCCGAGTGGCTTCGTAAACAGGGCATCGAGGAATCCCGAGAGCCGATAACCACCTCCCTGGGTAAAATGACCGGCTGTCTGGCTGGGAGCGGGATTGTACTGACAGTTGCCCTTGTTTTCGGTATTGTTCCCGAATTTGCTTGACCGTGCCAGGTTCCCTCTATGACCGCATCTGCGAGGTGGTATGCCGTATCCCGCGCGGCAGGGTAGCTTCATACGGTCAGGTAGCGGCGGAGGCCGGTCTGCCAGGCCACGCTAGGTTAGTCGGGTATGCTCTCCACAACCTCCCCGATGACACGAACGTTCCCTGGCACCGGGTCGTAAAAGCCCGGGGTGGCATCTCCTTGGACATTGAATCGGGTGCCGGGCGGTTTCAGCGGGCTTTGCTGGAAGCCGAGGGAGTGATCATTAGTGGACCTGATGTAATCGATCCCAGGTATTTCCTATCAGACAGCTTCACTGATCCCATGGAATAACGAATGAAAGTCATCGGTCTTATCGGGGGATTAAGCTGGAAATCCTCCGCTGAGTACTACCGCGCAATCAATGAGGAAGTGCATCGGCGGCTGGGCGGAAGCCACTCGGCCAGAATTGTCCTCTTCAGTCTCGATTTCCAGGAGGTGCACGACCTCCAATATCAAGGCCGGTGGGAGGAAGCCGCAGCCATCATGGTGAATGCCGCGGTAAACGTTGAGCGGGCCGGCGCGGAGGTATTGTTGATATGCTCGAACACGATGCACCAGATGGCTGACCGGGTAAAGGCCGCCGTATCTATCCCGCTTCTGCACATCGCCGATGCCACCGCCAAGGCCATCCAGGCCGCCGGACTCAAGCGGATCGGCCTGCTCGGCACCCGCTTTACTATGGAACACGATTTCTACAAGGGCCTGCTTACAAACCGATACGGCCTGAAAATCATCATCCCTGATGAGGCCGACCGGATCGTAGTACACGACGTAATCTATCACGAACTAGTAATCGGCGATGTGCTGTCTGCGTCAAGAACAAACTATCACGAGATCATTCAACGATTGATCTCGCAAGGGGCCGAAGGAATCATCCTGGGCTGCACCGAGATCCCCCTACTGGTGAAGCCTGAAGATGCAGGCGTGCCCCTTTTCGACACCACTACACTTCATGCCCGAATGGCGGTGGACCGGGCACTGGCTGAGGATTGATGTCGTCCTACAAGAAATTGTCTGACCAGGTCCGTGCTTGTCGCCGGTGTCGGGGTAGTTGCTTCGACCACGAGCCCCGGCCTGTCTTCCTGGCAGAGCCTTCGGCAAAGGTTATGATTGTAGGCCAAGCTCCGGGTCGACGGGTGCATGAGACCGGTCTCCCGTTCAATGATGCCAGCGGGAATGCACTCCGGGAATGGATGGGGATTAACCGCGAGCAGTTTTATGACCCAACCACTTTTGCCATCATCCCCACGGCCTTGTGCTACCCCGGTACGGAAAAGGGCAAGGGAGACCTGCCGCCGCCCCCTGTCTGCGCCCCTACCTGGCACCCGCGGTTCCGGGAGTATATCAAGCCCGAACTGACTCTGCTGATAGGGGCTTACGCCCAGGCTTACTACCTGAACAAAAAGCAACCGGTATCGGCTGTGGTGGCTCGCTGGCGGGAGTACCTGGAGCAGGGATTGTTTCCCCTGCCACACCCTTCACCCCGGAACCGTAAGTGGCTAAGTCAACGGCCGTGGTTCTTCGAGGAGTGCGTCCCGGTACTGCGGGAGCTGGTCAGCCGGTACATGCCCGCATAGGCGGCACGGCAGCTCGCTACTCAGCGGAAACGTCCCCCCCCCCAGCCACTCCCCCTGCCGTCACCGAAGCGGGGATTGACCACGTTGCTGTAGATGGACCCGAACGTATAGCTTAGCCCAATGAATCCCCGATATTCAAATTCGGTAGCCAGCTCTTCGGTTTCGAGGTAAATATCCTCTTCAGTAGGTTTATCTTTGCGCAGGGAAAGTTGATCGTGGATCATCTCGATGCTCCCGTTAAGGGACAACGACAATCCCTTGAAAAGACGCAAATTGACGTTACTCGAGAATTCCAGCCTGTTCTTCTTAAAATCAGGAAAATAATGGGATGCCTCAAGGCTAGTCCTCATCGTGCCCCATTTTTCAGTGATCTCAAGCGTAACACCCAGGGACTCACTGAATAATCTTTCTGCGATCTTGTTACTCTGGGTTGAATCAATGTACTGGAAGTCATTGGGGCTGAGCTTGTACAGGAAGCGCAATTCGCGGCGTGTTGATTCAGAGTAGGGGAAGAGATTGTACTCCACGGCCGGTGACAGGGTGAGGCCGCGTCGAATATTACGATAGGTACTTGAATTGACCAATAACGATGCCCCGGCCGACCAGTGCCCCGTAATACTCTTCACTACTAAGCCGGAAAAACTCTGTCTCCTGGTAATGCTGGTTTCTGAATCTTTGTCCCCGTTCTCGATAGCGAAATTTTCTTCTTCGTAATCTCCTCTTAACGACAACCGGATCTTGAGCGCTTCAGTGATACGATCAGCCGAGATAGAGCCATTGAGATCAATGGAGTTGCGGCTCTCTTCGCCGTCGAAGTTGGGATTGGTGCTGAGCCTGAAAACCCAGCTATCCCATCTGTCTTCCACTGCCGTGGGGGATACCTTTCTGGCAAATGCAAGGTCCAGGTAATCAACCAGGGGAGTCTTCGCCGCGTAACTGGCCAGCCCTAGCTTCAGAGTTCGAACCATACCGGAGCGGACGATTTCGTCGGTATCCTGTTCGCTACTGACATATATCAGGGTATCGTTTTTACCGGCGAAATCGTGCTGGCCGACGAAGGTAAAAGTGTACTCATGACCCCTACTGGCCGTATGTTGAAAAGTAACCAGGACATGGACCTGGGCATCTTTGCGGTCCCGCACGAAGTTCACGAAAGTGATCTCGGTGCGGATAAAATCCTCATCGCATTGGCGGCAATCGAGATAGACCTTTATTGCCTGACTCTTGATTGTATCGACGGTATCCGACTGCTGGAAAGCATCCAATCCGAAAATAAACTGTGGAATAGCAAGTGCGAGGATAAGAATCATAGAGCGTAGATATCGCATATGTTATCTTATCTTTCCTTTCATAGGTTCATAAACGTGAAATAAGTAGCTGCTTGTCCGCCTGGCTGTGAATGCTATTTCAATGTTGAGATATTCACTCCAGGCAAAATGTTAATATTAAAGGTTCGATTTTAACATAAATGCTGATTCTCTGGCTATACCTATTTCTGGGAGAGTAGCCGTAATTGAAGTAGCAGCCTACCCGGCTTTTATGATCCTTGGGCCAGATAGCCACGTCACCCTTTGAAGAACCTTCCCCATGCTAAACGCAAGACTAGTGACCGCGAGATCTGTTCTTTAGAGGATAGTCATCCTGAGGTCCATCCTGAGTAACGCCCATAGCACCGCCGAAGATAAAAACGAAGGGATGGGAGGAATAACGGGCAAAATCCCTGGTAGATAGCCGGTTATTGCAGCCGACCTCAGGACAGACAGGCTAAGGCCGTGCTCACAGGATCGGATCGGTCACCTCGATAGAATCAAGCTTTTCGTTATCTACCAAGGAGCTGACTTTGTGGGCTTCCATCTCGTCATTAGGATACGGCTTGCATAAAGGTAACACCTCCTCAGCCGCGGTGATTTCGCGATTTAGCCATTTAGCCAGCCCTGCCTGTGAGAGGATCACTGGCATGCGGTAGTGGATAGGAGCCACCAGCTCGTTGGGCGTGACGGTAACGATAGCGCAGCTATAAATGGGATCTTCTCCTCTGGGGCCCCACACTTCCCACAATGCGGCCAGGGCAAAAGGGACGCTGTTACGGAGGTAGATATACCACGGCTGCATTCCCTCATTGGACTTCTGCCAGAGGAAGAATCCATCGGCCAGAACCGCGCAGCGCCGCTTTTCCAGGCGCTCCTGCATGGCCTCCAGCTCGAGCAGCGATTCCTGCCGCACCTGGAACAATCCCGCCCCCACGGCCTGATGGTGAGCATCGGCAGGGATCAGCCCCCAGACCAGCTCCGTGATCCGGTTGATCCCCTCTCGCTCCGCCAGCACCAGTACTTTCTGACCCGGAGCGATATTATAACGCTGCCGAAAAGGTCGGCCTATCTCCGTCAGTTGAAACCGGCGGAGCAGGACTTCTTCCGGCGTGGAAAGCGACAAGCGTAAAGACATGATCTGAAAATTCCTTAGACAGCAGGGCATCCAATTGTGAAAAACTCACCTGGAATGACCTAACACCCAGTCTTTAGCCAACGATAGGCCCGAAAACAATGAAATGCAAGAGTTGTTAGTACGCTGCCGAATCTTTATGCCGCCTGGTATCTGCAAGAAAATAGCGGTAATTAACCATATAATAGGATAGCTTCCGGGGCGATTATAGAGTCATAGTAAATAGAAAACTTGATTGAAGGAGCATCCAGTCATGCAGTTTGTCCTGTTTCTTATTATCGCCATCATCGCTTTTGGCCTTGCCGTGCAGCTGCGCCGCCGATATGAGCTCTCCCAACGGCTGGCCGCCATGGGATTGAGAGCCTGGTTTATCCAGTTGATCGGTGTATTCGCCCTGGTCCTTGCAGCAGCCCAGACCCTCACCGTTATCCAGGCCGGCAGTGTGGGAGTGGTCAAAGTCTTCGGTAAGGTTAAAGACGCCCCCCTTTATGAGGGGATTAACGTTAGGAATCCCTTCGCAGAAATCATAAAGATGAACATTAAGACCCAGGAGCGCCGGGAGGAGATGCGGGTTCCCTCGAAGGAAGGGCTCACGGTGGGGCTGGAAGCCAGCGTCATCTACCATCTGGACGGAATTATGGCCCCGGAGGTGTACAAGACCCTCGGCCGGGAGGAAGACTACGTCCGCAAGATCCTGCTGCCCAACTTCCGCTCTGTGGTACGGGGCATCACGGCACAGTACGAGGCCAAGGCCTTGTATACCGATATGCGAGAGGAGGTAGCCCAGAAAATCCAGGAGCAGCTCAACACGGCCACGACACCCCGGGGTGTCATCATCGAGTCCACCCCGCTACGGCAGGTGGCGCTGCCCACGGACCTGAGCACCGCCATCGAGGAGAAGCTCCGGGCCGAGCAGGAGAGCCAGCGTATGGAGTTCGTGCTGCAACGTGAGGGCAAGGAGGCCGAGCGCAAGCGCATCGAGGCCCAGGGTATCAGAGACTTCAACAAGACCGTGGCCGAGGGCATCAGCGATAACTTCCTGCGCTGGAAGGGCATCGAGGCCACTGAGAACCTAGCCGGCAGCGCCAATGCCAAGGTGGTGGTTATCGGCTCCGGTAAGGACGGCCTGCCGATTATTCTGGGGGGGCAGTAGCAGGTTAGGATCCTATGCACATCGCCCTCCTGAGCGCCGGTATATCCATCCCCGAGGCACACTCTCTGAAGGACAAGCGCCGAGTGGTCAAGTCCCTGAAGGACAGGACCGTCAATCACATGAACGTTTCCGTGGCCGAAGTCGGTCAACAGGAAGTATGGAACCGGGCGGAGCTGGCCTTCGTCACGGTGGCGGCGGAGAAGCGGATCGTGGAGCGGCGTCTTTCGGAGATCGCCGAGCGGCTGGAGCGGAACCATGAATGGGTACTTATGGAGGTGAGGACGGAATTCCTATAGCATAAAGATCCTGGCTACTAGTTACGGGTCGCCAGTCAGAAACTCGAAACACGTTACAAACATTAGTCTCGCCTGCGTTCCGGCACCACCTCAAGCTCCAGTTCCTCCGCTCCCCGTTTTACCAGGATGGCCACTGGTACTCCCGCCTTGGCTGCCTGCAGGACGTACATATAGTCATAGATATTCTGCACCTCAGTCTCGCCGAAGCGGAGGATAACGTCTCCGGTCTTCAAGCCCCCTTTGTCGGCGGGACCTCCATCCCGGACACCTGAAATGCGAAAGCCCTCGCCGTCCCAGGTGTGATCAGGGATGGTACCCAGCGTAACGGCCAGGCCTCGGCGGGTAACAGGCCGGCTGCTCACCACTCTGGAGAATACCGGCGGCTCCGGCCTGGTGGTCAGCTCTTCGGTTACGCGGGCTACCAGCTGCCCCACTTTGACCATTCCACTAAAATTCAAGAACTCGACATCATCACTCGGGCGATGGTAGCGCTCGTGCTCGCCGGTGGAAAAAAAGAGCACCGGCTTATCTTTCAGGTAGTAGGACTGGTGGTCACTAGAGCCAAAACCTTCATCGCCGTATGCCAGGTTAAGTGAATCGCTGTTTAAGACCGGGAGCAGTTCTTTCCAGAGGGGTGTGGTTCCAGCACCGCCAATAAGCAGTCTACCCTCCGCGAGGCTACCTATCATGTCAAGGTTCAACATCGCCACTATACTGTCAATAGGTACTGGCGGATGTTTGGTGACATGGGCTGACCCCAGCAGATCGACCTCCTCAGCACCGAAAGCCTGGAACATGATAGAGCGCCGGTTGCCGGGACTGGTTTTACCGCCCTTGCTCATGCTCTGTCCGGGGCTTCCCGTGGATTGATCCGCAGTCAGGGCTACGGCAGTAGTAGGAGGATTAGTCGCCAGGTAGCGGGCGAGCTCCAAAAGAGTGGCAGTGCCGGAGGCATTGTCATCAGCGCCGTTGTGGATCGCGTTAGCGTTGGGCTCCATGGAGCCGGAACCGAGCCCGCCCCACCCCAGGTGGTCATAGTGGGCTCCCAGTACCACCCACTGGCCTTTTAGCGAGCCTGTCCCGGGCAAGGCCGCCAACACATTCCGGGATTCGGTTTCCTGTGGCACCAGATCAGTGGTGATAGAGACATTCACCCCTGGCACCTCATGACTCAGGGGCAGGCGTGTGGCATTGATTTCCTGCTGCAGCTCGGCGATGGTAAGATGCTCGAAGGCTAAGAGCCGGTCGGCGGCCTGACGGGTAAGGTTTACCACCGGGAGACCGGCATAGCCACCACGGTCATAGCGCAGGTTCATGAGGTAGTCTTCATCATCATCGGCGGGACCGGTTACCATGATCACCGCCGCCGCGCCCCTTTCCCGTGCCTCGAGGACTTTCTTCCTCAGAGGGGAATATTCGCCAAAAGGTCCATAAGGATTGGTACCATCCGGCGAATAGCGCAGGAGCATTACAACTTTCCCAGTGACATCCAGACCTGCGTAGTCGTCGTATTCAGGTTCAGTGGCGCTGATGCCGTATCCGGCGAAAACCAGGCCGCCCTCCGCCTGATCCGACGCAGAGAAGCCCAGAGGCCGGAAATCCACGTCGGATTGCAGTTTGGTATGCTCATTGACGCCACCCAATGCCCAGCTAAGAGCATTACCGGGTCCCATCTCTATCCGGTCAATGAAAGAGAAGGATTGGAAAAAACCGGGAACGGCTGGTTCCAGACCGTATCGGACGAATTCCCGGCGGATGTACTCGGCCGCCCGCAGCTCATGAAGCGTTCCAGCGCGCCGTCCGAAGAGGCTGTCGGCAGCCAGATAGCTGGCGTGGACGAGCAGGGCTTCCGCCGCAACAGGCCCCCTTGACGACGGCTCAAGCGGCTTTGGCCCAGTAGCACACGCATAGAAAAGAACGATAATCAAGGCAAGGGATCGCATGGACAGCTTCCTCATAGCAAGACACTCCAAGATATGGCCGGATAATTCAAGACGAATGCTATATCTATGCCCGGTTGACTCTCAGCACCAGTTCGGGAAAGTCGGTGAAAATACCATCCACACCGATTGATTCCAAGTACTGGATCATAGGCCGGTTATTTACGGTCCACACGTTCACCTTCATCCCCCGTCGATGGGCCCTGTCCACTGCCTTCGGCGTCGTGACAATCACGTGGGGATGGAGAACATCCGGATGAACCAGATTAACAAAATACGGTCGCCGGAGGTACCATGGCACTCGCGTATCCCTCCAGAGATAGCCGAGAGCCAGCTCCGGTTCCAGCCGGCGCAGCTTGACCAGTGACAGAGGACTGAAGCTGGAGACAATGGTGCGTCTCACCAGACGATGCTGCCGAATCATGGCAATCACCTTCTCCTCAAATCCAGGATTGAACCAGTGTCTGATTTTCAGTTCGATGTTTATAAGCACGTCTTCCGGGAGTTCCTTGAGAATATCCTCGAGGCGAGGGATAGGTGTGGCAGGGAATTTGTCCCCCCACCGATGAGCGGCGTTCAGTTTCGCGATGGCGGCATAGGGCTGTTCCCAGACGTACCCACTGCCTTCGGTGTCTTCTTCCAGGTGGTAGTCGTGCCTGACGATCAGCACACCATCGGCGGTTTCCATAACGTCCAGCTCGACGCAATCAACGCCAGCATTAAATGCCTCCTGAAAGGCAGGTAGAGTATTCTCGGGAGCCCTGGAAGGGACTCCCCGATGGGCCAGGCACAGCATACGATTCTCGGGGAAAAATGGCACTTCCCTGGCCTGCCAGAACAGCAGATAGCGCACGATCCCGCCCACCGCCAGAGCCGCCATAAAAACCACCACTCCTATGATCAAACCTGACACTGACTTTCCCCCGGAAAAGAATAAGGCTGCAAATTTAGTTGCACCCCGGGAGTAGGGCAAGGCAAGGCCGTGCCGCGCTTCCTCCGAAATACCGGTTGAAATCGAGCGATACCCGCCATGCAAGGTATCTGCGCCACCAGCAGCGGGATTCGGGAGCCTCGAAAACCCGACAGCGGTGATCGGCATAAAATTCCGCAAAATCCCACCAAAATTCTGCATCCTGAGGTTTTTTCCCGACGATGTGCCAGAAGAAAAATGCAAAAGGTGAAGAGGGCCGAAGAGGCCAAAGTCCAGTAGCACGATAGTAGCACGATAGTGGCACGATAGTGTCACGATAGTACCACGATCGTACCGCGATTGTACCACGCCTTCCGATGGAGAGCGTGATACCTCGCAGGGGGGTACCCCCCCCAGGGCCAAGCGGGCGAAAGAAGGACAAGTTGTCATCAGCCAAAGGGGACGGTCGATATGGCATCGTCATCTTCATAGCGCCGGAATATAAGGCGGCGGCGGGGGCTTGTCTTTCGCGTGGTGCGCCTGGTGCGCCTGGTGCGCCTGGTGCGCGAAAAGGGTTTTTTTTAAGGCAAGGTGTAACGAAGCTTTTTACCGAGAAACAGCCCGCTCCACCTGTAAGCAGCTACTCCTCTGCTCAAGGCAACAAGGCAGAAATCCAAGCATGAATATTACGGGGGAAGTCCAGATGGCGGTGAGATATGCAGCCCCTAAATGCAGCAGGCAGTGAACGGCAACATTTTGCGATTGCGGCTTTTTTACCGAGCCTATGAGGGTGTAGCTTTAACGGTTACATTCCAACGTTGAGCAAGGAGCAGCAATGACAGAAGTCGAAGTCAGACGCGTGGAGGGCAGCACGTTTCTAGCCCGGGGGCCATCCAATCACTGGGTGGTCATGGACGCCAAGCCGGAGAACCAAGGCCATGACGGGGGCGCTCGTCCCGTCGAGCTGGTCCTGATGGCGCTGGGGGGCTGCAGCGGCATTGATGTGGAGCTCATCCTGCGGAAGATGCGGGTAGAGGTCGAGGACTTCCGGATAATACTATCAGGCGAACGGGCCGAAACAGAGCCAAGAAAATTCACCAAAGTGCATGTCGCCTATCACTTCCGAGGCCGAGACCTGCCCCGCAAGAAGCTGGAGCGGGCGGTGCAGCTCTCCGAAGAGAAGTACTGCTCCGTCACCCATACATTAAATGAATCGGTGGAGATCACATCGGAGGTGGTGCTGCACTCTGATCCGGAGGATATCTGACCGCCGGGTAAAGAACAAGGAAGTATTCATGTCTATCAGCAAAGAGAAATGGGTCACGGCGGAAGAAGCCGTGGGCATCATCAAATCGGGAGACAGGGTGTTCATAGGATCAGGGGCGGCAGTACCCAGGGTCCTGGTGCAAGCAATGACAGCCAGGCACGAGGAATTGGAGGGAGTTCAGGTACATCATATCCTCACCATGGGCACCACTGAAGAGAGTGCCCCCTACCTGCTCCCCGGCATGGAGCAGAGTTTTATCCACTACGCGTGGTTCATCGGACCCAATGCCCGGCAGGCGGTGAACGAGGGCCGGGCCTATTTTATCCCCGCTTTCCTGTCGGAAGTCCCACACTATCTGACCCAAATGGAGCCGGACGTGGCCTTGATCCAGGTAAGCCCGCCGGACTCCTGGGGATACTGCAGCCTGGGAGTATCGGTAGACGTAGTGCTGGCTGCTCACAAGGCCAGCAAAAAGGTAATCGCCGAGGTCAATCCCCAGCAACCCTGGACCCAGGGCTATTCATACGTCAACATCAGCGAAATTGACTATATGGTGGAGGTGGACTACCAACTTTACACCTACGAGGCTGAAGAGCTCACCGAGGTTCAGCGCAGGATCGGTGAAAACGTAGCCTCCCTAATCGAAGACGGATCCACGCTGCAGGTGGGCATCGGAGTTATCCCGGACGCGACACTCCCATGCCTGAAAAATCACCGCAACCTGGGAGTCCACAGCGAAATGATCTCCGACGGGATCATGGACCTGCTTGCAACAGGTGCAATTAATAACGAGAAAAAGAACCTGAATCCCGGTAAGGTGGTGACCAGTCTAATGATCGGCAGTCGAAGACTCTATGACTGGGCTGACCGCAGCCCAGCGGTGGAGATGCGCCCCTGTGACTACACCAACGATCCCTTCAACATCTCCCGTAACGATAAGGTAGCGGCCATCAACTCGGCTTTGTCAATCGACTTGAAGGGCCAGGTCTGCTCCGACACCCTGGGTAAGTGGTTCTACAGCGGAATCGGCGGCCAGGTGGATTTCATTCGGGGAGCCTCCCGCTCAACAGGTGGCAAACCCATTATCGCCCTGCCCTCCACTGCCCACTCCGGTGACGAGACCGTCTCCCGCATCGTCCCTTATCTTGATCCCGGAGCCGGGGTAGTCACCAGCGAGGGCGATGTACATTACGTGGTCACTGAATATGGTATTGCCAGCCTCAGCGGTAAGCCCGTGGGTCAGCGAGCCGAGCAGCTCATCAGCATCGCACATCCCGACTTCAGAGAGGAGCTCTACGACTACGCTATCCAGAGTGGATTCATGATGAGGAAGATATTCTAGCCACGAAACCGCCAGTCATCCAAGGTGCGGATCCGCCTACCGGCGTGACTAGCGGATAAATCGGTACGAAAGCGCCGAAGTCCGCTGAGGAAGATCGCTACTCCTCTTCAAACTCCTTCAGAACAAACTCAATCCCGCCGAATCGCTGTGCCACATAATTATAGATCACCGCAAATAAAGCCACGACGAGATACATTACAACCGGCATGAATATGAGGTAGAGTCCCGCTATGAGCGGGGCGTATTCCCTCTCGCCGCGATCGCCAAACAGGCCGATGGCTATAAACATGATAATAGCAAAAAGGACCGCCAGCCCGATATAGGTCAGCGCAATTACCTTGCTGGTCTGGTGAATCGAGATTTTCGTGATCTGCTTTTTCATGGTGTGTCTCCCCGATTTTATACTATGAACAATGAAACCGAAAGGGATTGATTATTCGCCCAGCCTTACAAGAGCCCAGCTGCTCACTTCACTAAAATCACCGGGCAATTGGCTTTCAGGACTGTCTTGGCCGGTTTAGTACCCTTGACAAAAGCCTTCAGGGGATTCATTTTCGACTTTCCCATGATAATGATATGGTCGGTACCGGCGGTCTCGGCGAAGACGGTGGGTGGGTCGCCGGTCTCGAAGTGCTGTTCGTAAGCAATGTTCTGGCGGTCCAGATAGCGCCGGGCCCAGCGGGCGGCACCGCGATAGCCCTTACCGAAGCGCTGGGTCTTACTCACGGTCAGCAGGTCCACACGGGCTTTGAAATTCTGGGCCACCCGGGCGCCGAAGACCACCGCCCGCCTGGTAGCCTGGGAATCGTCCACACAGAGCAGGATCTTATAGTTCCAGTCGGGATTGAAGTTCTTCACGAACAGGATGCTGGTCTCCACAAACTGTACCAGCTGGCGGGTAAGACGCTTGCGGCTGCCACCGCCCACGATAGTCAGGATATAGTCTCGGTCTTCCGTCTCTTTCCGCAGTTGATCCACTGTCTCACCCTCCCGGAAGATGAGCCGGATCTTCTCTCCGTGGAGGTGAGGCAGGATCACCCGAATGCGGTCAGTGTCAGCCACCAGGTTGGTGGGGTCAAATTGTTCCAGGGACGGATCGATGAATTTCCAATCCTGCAGGCGGCGGTATGCCCAGCGCAGAACATCCACACCTGGGTGGTTGATCTCCCAGTTCAAGAGCGCATCCCCTGCCAGTTTAACACCCCCGGAGAGCAGATCCTTGGGCCGATCGCCCACGTACACCACCGACAGGTCGGCGGAGAAGGCGTTGGCAACGGAGCTCCCGATCTGGAGGGTGTGTTCCGAATAGGTGCTACTTCTGATGGCAACCAGGAATCGCATGACTAGAACTCTCTATCCAATAGGGCCATAGCCCATTACCTAATATGCGGCCAATAAAGAAACAACGCCAGCAATAAAAAGGCGATCGATGCGAGCGTGATGCGCCAGCCGGCCTGTATGAAATCTCTGGCACGTATCAAACCGGTGGCAGCGATGATCATCCCCGCGGGTGCGCCCACTGCCATGAGGTAACCGAAGGCCGAAGACACGGCGGTGGCCAGACCCAGCAGCACCGGATCGCCCCCGAAGTTCATAAAGAGCGGTCCCATCATGGCTACCGTGGCGCTGGGGCTCATGATGTTAGCCACTATGGTGGTGAAGACGGCTACCAGCCCGTACTGGACGATGGCAAACTGCTCCAGCAGTCCACCGGTGGCGGCGACAATCTGCTGAGCCACCCAGAGGGCGGCGCCGGTGTTTTTCAGCTGGAGGCCCAGCGAAATGGCCGCGGCGAACAACAGCACCACACCCCAGTTGGTCCGCTGATTGATTTCCTGCCACTGCACCAGACCAGTAACCATATAGAGGAATACCCCGGCCAGCGCCACAACACCCAAACCGATCCGGTCGCTCAGGAACACCCAACCCAGGAAGATGGTGATGAACAGAACGATGGCCAGGATCTGCTGGCCCGTGAGAGGACCAGCTTCGGCTACCTTGACCTTCAATTTGTGGACGGCATTGTCCAGGCGGTCATGCTCGGGCTTGAAAGCCCTGGAGAGGAGCCAGCCGCCCAGAGGTATCTGGACGAGCATCAACGGATAGGCGAAGATCATCCAGCGCAAGTAGCCGATTTTCGCCAGGCCGAAATCGGACAGGTAGTTGATCATGATGACGTTGCGGGCCCCGCCTGAAGGGGTGCCGATGGACCCAATGATACTTCCATAGGCCAGGGCGAACAGCAACAGCCTGGTCAGACCCGGCACTTCGTTAGGATCTTCCGATGTATTGCGGATAAGGGTCAAGGCCACTGGGAGGAGCATGGCCACTACCGTGTGTTCACCGATGAACGATGTGAGGAGCAGGGATATAACGAAGAAACCCCACATGATGGACCTCACCCGGGCGCCGGTGAGAACGAGTATGCCCAGAGTAAGGCGGGCATCCAATCCCTGCCGGACGATGGCCACCGCCAGCATGAGGGAGCCCATGATGAAAAAGACGGCATCACTCATGAAGGACTGGGCGACTTCCGAGGGCCCGGCAATGGCGAAAGTCACCTGCAGCACAGCGATTAATAAGGCGATTCCCGGGAGCGGAACGGCCTCGCTTACGATAAGAATCACCACGATCACGGCGATGATCAGCGTCCGATAGCCTTCGATGGAGATGCCGCCGGGGTGGGGCAGGAGGTAAAGCAATACTCCCAGCGCGACGGCAAAGAGCAGCCAGCGCTTCTGATAGACCCAATACAGAATAGATTTCAGCATGATAGCTTGATATCCGGCGGCGTCCTGCGCACGAGGTTAAACTTAATACCAGCGGCCCTTTGATGCGGCATGAAGAAAAATCCGCCCAGGGCTACGGCAACAGTGCTATGCCGAGGCCGTGCAGGGTCAGGATTGAGCCACCTATCCGGTCAGGATGCCGGGAGATGTGCAAGCCCGTCAAGTAGCACCGGTATCCGCCGAGAGCGACAAGACGCTGATGTTGATACTGGGGTACAGCGTGCTACGTCGTAGAGGGTATAGCTCCGGCACACCACAGATGAGATCGGTTGACTCGGGGCAGGTCTAAGCGGAGAAAAAGGCTCTGTGCTCTCCGCGGAAATCATCCACCAATCTCCAAGTCTCACTCATATCTCAGAGCCTCGATGGGATCGAGCTTGGAGGCTTTATTAGCGGGATACAGGCCGAAAAAGATGCCGATAACAGAGCAATAGCCCAGGGCGGCTATCGCAGCCCAGGCGGGAATCCGAGCTTCCATTTCGAGGAGCGGTGAGACGCCGACGGTAGTAATGACGCCCAGCAGAATGCCCATCAGGGCACCCAATTCGGAGAGCAGCACAGCTTCAATCAGGAATTGGACGAGGATGTGCCACCGACGAGCACCCACCGCCTTGCGGGTACCGATTTCCCGGGTTCGTTCCATCACCGACACCAGCATGATATTCATGATACCGATGCCGGCCACCAGCAGGGAGATGCCGGCGATCCCGATGGCCGCAATGCGGATATAGAAGGTAAAGTCCAGGACGGTGTTCATGGCGGATTCAGCGGTCAACAGTTCGAAGTCATTTTCCTGACCCAGGGGCACCTTTCGCCGGACCCTGAGCAGTGCAATCACCTCGTCAGTGGCCTCTCCCACTCCCTGTGCGTCCCAGGCCCGCAGGATCAGGCTGGTGTTACGCATCTGTCGGCGGGAAGTAGTAAATACCTTCTGGTAAGCGGTGATGGGGATGATGACGACGTTGTCAGCCGATTGACCGAAGGTGCTGGGAGTCTGTCCCAGTACGCCGATAACCGTAAAAGCCTGTCCGTTTACCAGGACGCTCTTGCTCAGCGGGTCCTCGTAAGGGAACAATTCAGTTATTACATCCCGGCCCAGGATGGCAACCTGCCGCGTGTGACTCACGTCATCATCGGTAAGGAACCGGCCATCGGCTAATTCGGCCGACTGGGTCGCCAGGTAGCCGGACATGGTACCGGTGGTTCTGACGGAAGGGGAGGTTTTCTTGTCCTTGTACTTGATTGTCTGGCCATGGGTTTGGACAACGGCCGTAGCCACCCGGATGTTAGCGGCCTGTTGCTCGAGGTACACGGCATCCTCGTACGTAAAATCTTTACGCCGGGCGTATCTCCTCCAATTGTGTCCCACCATAACCGGCGGAAACTTCTGGATAACGAAGGATTCCGTTCCCAGGGCGCTCAACTCCTTCTCGATAGCCCGATCGAAACCCTCAACCACTCCCTGCATGCTGGTGATGGCCCACACTCCGATAACCACACCAAGGAGGGTCAGGCCAGAGCGGAGCTTATTGGCCAGAATAGAACGGAGGGCGATCTGAAAGAACTCAAGCATTATTCGTACCGCAGCGCTTCGATGGGATCCAGGCGGGCGGCTTTGGTAGCCGGCCACA
This sequence comes from Fidelibacterota bacterium, assembly GCA_020354025.1. Classification (GTDB taxonomy): domain Bacteria; phylum Fidelibacterota; class Marinisomatia; order SCGC-AAA003-L08; family TS1B11. The sequence continues at coordinate 2,750,604 of CP070638.1, forward strand.
GGCCGAAGACCACTCCCACGACAACAACCACGCCAATCCCCAAGCCCCCCCATGAGGGTGGAATCCTGGCCATCAGGGGCGTAGCCCGTTGAATTACGAGAGCCGCTCCCGAAGCCAGCAGGAAACCTACCACGACTCCCAGTGCCGAGACGGTCATGCTCTCCACCAGGAACTGCCAGCGAATAGTGCTCCGCCGGGCACCGAGACTCTTGCGGATGCCGATCTCCATGGTGCGTTCTGTAACCGTCACCAGCATGATATTCATTACTCCCACGCCACCCACTATCAGGGCGATACTCCCGATGCCAATAGCCACCATCCACAGCAGGCGAGTGGCGTTGTCATAGAGTTCCTGGAGCGTGCTCTGCTGGTTAATGGCGAAATCATCAGGCTGATCGGGGCGCAGTTTGCGGTAGCGCCGCATTATCCCGATCGCTTCGTCCCGAGCCTCGTCTACTAGATCCGGATCGGCGGCCTTCAGGGCTATGGAGACGTTGCGCCAGCGGCGGCCAAACATCTTCATGAGCGTCTCAGCTGGGATATAGACCATGTTGTCCGGATCATGCCCGAGCGTCTGGCCTTGCTTTTCCAGCAACCCGATGACCAGGAACCTCCGTCCATTGATAAAGAAGCTTTCGCCCAGGTAATTCCCGTTTTCGAACAGATTCTCTTTCACGGCGTCGCCAATGACCGCTACGGCTTTCTTGCGCTGGGTATCCACCCTAGAGAGAAAGCGCCCATCAACTATTTCAGTTCCTGAAATCACTGCCATATCAGCATGGACACCCTGTACGCTTACTCCCTCCAGGTTCTTGTCTCTGTATTTGAGCGTACCACCATGCTGGATCCGGGGGCTGGCATGGCTGACGTACTCGGCTCGCTGTTTAATATAATCGACCGCATCCATACCGATATTCCGCCGCTGGCGGGAACGGAGCCACTCCTCGTGACCCATAAACCAAGACCGCTTGTCCACGTAGAGCACATCGGAGCCCAGGCTGGAAATCTGTTCGGAGAAGGTGGCGTTAAGCCCTTCGATAAGGGCCATAACCACGCCCACTGTAAATATGCCGATGGCGATGCCCAGGGTAGTCAGCAGGGCCCGGAACTTATGCGCCCAGAGGGCGGTTCCGGCGACGCGGAGAATCTCAATCATGCCGCTACAGCTTTGCCATTCTCCGTCAGCTCGTCACTGGCGATCTGGCCATCCAGGATATGAATAGTCCGGTGAGCGTGTTCGGCGATATGTGCTTCGTGGGTGACGAGGATAATGGTGTTACCCCGCTCATGGATCTCATCCAGCAGGCTCATGATTTCCTGGCCAGTAACCGAATCCAAGTTGCCGGTGGGCTCATCGGCCAGGATGATGGCGGGGGTGGTTACCAAGGCCCGGGCAACAGCCACCCGCTGGCGCTCACCACCGCTGAGCTCGCTAGGCCGGTGACTGGCCCGGCCAGCCAGCCCCACTTGCTGCATAGCCACCTTGGCCTGCTCAATACGCTGGCGTCGATGTACACCCGCATAAATCAGGGGCAGCTCGACATTCCGCAGGGCGCTGGTCCGAGACAGGAGATTGAAGGTCTGAAAAACAAAACCGATCTTCCTATTACGGATATTGGCCAGCTGGTTGTCATTCATTTTATTGAGGCTGCTATCAGTCACATTGCAGACCAACTCCCCTTCAAACTCGTAACGACCGCTGGTAGGGGTGTCCAGACAACCGAGGATGTTCATGAGTGTGGATTTGCCGGACCCTGAGGGTCCCATTATAGATATGTATTCATTGGGACGAATGGTGAGATCGATACCCCGCAGGGCGTGGACCTTTTCCTGGCCCATGTCGTAGACCTTGGTCACGGATTTGAGAGTGATCAATGGGTTCCGGCTATCTGATGTCGGGCTGGTATTATCTTTACGGTTACTAGTCATCGTGGAGGCCTTCCGGGAGTACGCCGCTCCCTGCGGGTAATCGACCGGCCGTCCTGCAAGTCTTTGCTCACGGCCTGGTAATTGCCCACTACGATCTCCTCTCCCGCTTCCAGACCGGAGAGGATCTCGTAATGCGTGTCAGAGGAAATGCCGATTATGACCTCCCGTTGATCTACTTTTGCAGAGGGCTTAGAGCCGAAGAGCTTCTGTAAAAAACCGCCACCCGACCCGGTAGTATCCTCAGCCACCACAAAAACTACTTCTACGGGTTCAGGCCGGGTGAATTCCGCTCCACCCCCGCCCGGTCCCGAACCCATTGGGCCCCTCATCCTGACAGCGCCGGGCGGCCCTGGGCCACCTCGGCCGGGACCGCCTCGGGGCGCACCTCGTGCCCCGCTCTGGTTGCCCTCCCGACCTTCTTCCGCTGGTTCCCCGGCAGCCAGATCCTCTGACTCTTTCCTTATCGGTACACGGGCAGTGAGGGCCTGAATGGGGGCTGCCACAACCGAGGTATGAAGAGCAGTGGTGATGGTGGCCGTAGCGGACATGCCGGGACGGATGCGGGAATCAACCCGTCTGGCCAAGGGATTCACATCGAGCGTTACAACAACCTCAAAGTTAGTCACCTGCTCCTGGGTACCCTGCCCCGTGACTAAGGCCGAGTGGGCAATCCTTGATACCCGGCCTTCGAAGACGGTATCCTGGATAGCGTCCACCTCAATTTTCACTGGATCCATGAGCTCAATGTCCACAACGTCGGTTTCATCCACTTCCACCACCACCTCCATCATGGAGAGGTCGGAGATGACCAGCAGCACATCCGCCTGGAAGGTGGAACCCAAAGCCATTTCACCCACTTCTTTCCTGATCTTGGTCACCACGCCGCTCTCGGGAGCTAGCAGGACCGTTTTGTCCAGGTCATCGCTGGCCTGCGCCAGGGTGGCCTCGGCCTGTTCCTTCCTGCTCAGCGCCTCCTCGTAGGAGGCTTCCAGGGTCTCCATTTCCTGCAGGCTGATGAGATTTTTCTCGTACAATTGACGCCCGCGGTCGCGCTCGGCGGTGACTTTCTTAAGCCCTGCCCGGGCGGACCTCAGGCCGGATTGAGCCCGTTCATGGGAGGCTTCATAACGGCGCCGATCAAGGATTACCAACGTATCCCCCGGTTGAGCCTCATAGCCTTCTTCCACATAGATGGCCATGATCTGGGCGCTTACAGTGGAGGATATCTCCGTCTCGAACACCGGCTGGATCTTGCCGGCAGCCGTGACGGTCTGTTCGACTGTGCGTGGGCGTACCTCTTCCACCTGGACGGCTATAGGAGGCCCCTGGCTCGCCCCGCCCTGGCCCCCGCCGGAGGAAAGGTTGACGATAATGATTATGATAATAACTGCGCCGACTCCCAAACCAATGAGCAGGCGCTTACGACCGATCTTCTTCAGATTGATTTTCATTGACCGATAGTCCCCATAATAGCTGTAAGCTGCGCTTCAGCAATTTTTATTCGATAGGTGGTCTGTACCAGCGTGCTGCGGGCCGTGACCAGGTTAAGCTGTGTAGTCAGCAAATCCAGGACGGAAATTGCGCCCAGGCTGTACTGCTCATCAGCAAGACGGGCGTCTGCTTCGGCTGAGGCAAGCACGGCCTGATTGATTGGATGTATGCGATGAAGGGATTCCAGGCCGGACAGGGTGTCTTCCAGCTGCTTTTTCATATCCCGCAACCGGTCATCCAGTCGTTCTTCCTCGGCCAGGGCCCAATACCTCATTTGACTATATTGAGACGTATTCCGCAGACCAGTAAAAATAGGGACAGATATACCGAGAGCAGTGGTGCTGGCATCCTGAAAATCAAAGCTAAAGACATCGTTTAACTCGGGTCCGCCCGCTCGTACTGAATAGGCAATATCCACCGAGGGCATCAATACACCCCGTTGTTTTTTAACATCCAGCCTAGCCTGAGTCACCGCCAATTCTTGCATTTTAATGAAGGGGTTGTTGGCTTCCATAGAGGCCAAAGCCACCGTCCGTTCCGGAACCGGCTCCAAGACCACACTGTCACGCATAACACTGACGGGGGCGGCGGGATCCTGTCCTATGATCACATTGAGGTTGGTAGTCGCAGTGGCCAGATCCTGGCGTCGGTTGTATACAGTTTCCTCACTCCGTCCTACACTCACCTGAGCCTTAAGCAGGTCCGTCAGCTTGGCCGCTTTCAGCCGGTAGCGCTCTTCAACCAGTTCCAGCTGTCTCCGGCTCAGCTCCAGAGACTCTTGCGCGACCTCCAGGAGCTCCAGTTGCGAAAGGAGATCAAAGTAGGCCCTTTTGATGCCCAGGACTACCTGCTGACGAGAATAATCAAAGGTCTGCTGAGCAGTTTCCAACGAGATCCTGCCGCTGCTGACGGAGTACCATGATGCCACCCCGTCGAAGATCGTTTGTCTTACAGTCAATCCCGAGCCATAGATCTCGGGCTGGTGAGTAATACCGGTAGAAGGATCGAAGTATCCTGGACCCGGGTCCATATCCCTACTGAAGGAAGCCGTTACATATGGGATAAGTCCCGAGTACGATCTCCGGTGGCCAGCCCTAGCCGCCCTCAAATTTCGCTCAGCGATTAATATTTGGCTGTTGTTATCCAATCCGATCTCGATCAGCTGGTCCAAGGTGAGAGCAGCGCCCTGAGTCTGGCTAAGGGATGATCCTGATTGAGCCGCCAGCAGGCCGACACATAGAAATATAGCTGCACAGAGGCAGTGAAGGTTCTTCATAGCTTTCCTTATCCGTTAGACCCCTTATATTATCTTTTAGATACCTTAAATCAATTCAAGGTTAATAGGTTCCTACTACAATAATTGTTCTGTGTTCGCGGAACAACCGCACTTTCCCCCCAATACGATTGACTAGGAAAAGCCCCGCCCATCAAACAACCACGCCAAGAGAAACATGGCCAGAACCCAAGCCCCGAAAAGGACTGTGCGGGCTTTCTTCTCCTCCACCTGGTAGACCAGAGCAACGCCTAAAGCCACCAGGAAAACCTTCCACGCGGCAAAAATATCCAGCCGGTGGAAGAAGCGGTAGATCAGGGTCCCATCCAAACTGCCGGGCAGCAAAAGAGCCAGGCCGGTTTCCACCTGGGTAGTCCCCGTTTGCAGTATCAGCGGTATTTTCACAACCCATTCCACGACACCCACCAGGCTGGCATACAGTACCACCGTCAGGGTTTCCCGGTAGGTAGCCTGACCGCCCAGAACAAAGGCACCGAGGAACATGATCACCCCACCCAATATGGCATACCAGACAACAATAGTAATCCCTCCGAACAGATACCGCGAGGACCTGTTCAGTGATCCTTCCATCCGCTCCAGAATTACATCCTTCTGTTCTTCTGGAATGTCCTCTCGCAGAAGGATCCGCTGCTTCTGTTCCTCGATGGCCAGTGGTCCCACCAGCTTCTGGTTGCCTACCGACAGGACCAGCAGAATCAGGAAGGGTACCAACAGGTCCAACACTCCTGTTGACCGGGCTAGAGCGTTAAAAGTTGCCCGAGGTGTCAGAAATACTCCGAAGATGCGCTGAACCAAGGTTTTATTGTCATTTTGAATGTCGTGTCCGTCCATCATTTTTCCTGATGATATCCCCCGAGAGACCATAAGCCGTGTTCAGGTAATAAATGATGAGGCGGGGAGCATTTATGCAATAATGGCCAGCTGCCTCCGCGGCAGATCACCTTACCCTACGACGATATACAAGGCAGGAAGTTACGACACAGGCATATTCCGGCGGTAGGCGAAGAACGTCAGGCAGAAGAATCCACCCGCTACCAGCAGGGAAATAGCTGTTCGCAGGCTGAGCATATGGCTCCCGAATGAACCGAACATCTCCAGACGTTCACCGGGGAAGATCCTGGGAGGGCCTTCGGACATAATCCATTCCGCGTCCAGCACATTCGCGACGGCACTTATATTGCTTGTGAAGAGGGCCAGCAAGCCGTCATCCCTAAATATCCATAGCCACAAAAGGCCCAGCAGCAAGGGAGCACCCACCCCCACCAACAGTGGCCGGCTGCGGGTCACGGTGGATACGAAAAGAAAATATGTGGCAAAAGGAAGAAGCCACAGCATCAACAGAAAGTGGAAAACGATCCAGTCGCCAAAAAAGTCGAAAACGCGTAATTGACTCAGCGAGTAACCCAACTCCGTCATCATTCCGCTAAGATCGCCCGGAAAAGTGAGCCGGGCGAACAGCACCCAAACCACTCCCAGGACATATGATACCGCCAGAAATCCGACAGTCCCGACCAGCAGTTTGGAGAACAGGATGGAAAGATCCCCTACCGGCAGGCCCCGGTAAAAGAACGTACTGCCATCCGATCTCTCCTTGAATATCGCATCGACCAAGTAAAATACCGATATCACCATCAGCACCAAATTGAGCATGGACACTGTTATGCGCAGCATGTATGACCAGCCGAAGAGCAGGAGACTGGACTTGACCGCGTTTTTGACTTCTCCCGATGACAGCCACTTATTCTCATACTCGCTAAAGTCTGATATGTCCCATTCCTCATCACCCCATCCGATACGAATTTCATCTCTCGATTCCATTTCCGAGGAGAGTTTCCCCATACCTATGGTAGCACCGATCAAACCGAGGAGATAGAGAATTCCCAGTACGAGCAGCACCGTTCGCCATTCCTTAAACTCTCTGACGAGCAAATTGCCGAATGCTTTCATGCTTCACCTCCCATCATGGCGACAAACACATCGGCGACCGACGGTACCTGGACCTCTCCCAGAGTTGCAAGGTTTGTGCGATCCACATCCCGGAGCAGGAAGACTTTCCGGCCAAACAGCTCGTGCTCGGTGAGGGGTCTCAACCGGCGGACCTCATCGGCCTTACCCGCCGATGCGATCACCTGGACAAACTTTTCCTTGAGTTCATCCATGGTCATATAGAGCATAACCTCTCCATTCCGAATAAAAATGACATCACTAAGGATGTGTTCCACTTCTTCCACCTGGTGGGTTGAGATGACAATGGTCTTGTCGCCATCGAAGTATTCATCCAGAACGGTGGTATAAAAGCGCTTGCGGAACAGGATATCCAGGCCGTGGGTGGGTTCATCCAGAACCAGCAGGCGGGTATCGGTAGCCATCACCACTGCCAAGTGCAGCTGGGTCTTCATTCCCTTGGAGAGCTGCTTGACTTTTCTCCTCTGCTCTATATCGGTAGTGGCCAGGAATTCCTCGCAGTGCTGACGGTTGAAGCGCGGATGGACCCCCTGCATGTAGTCCAGCACATGGCGTACCTTCATCCATGGCGGCAACACCGCTACGTCGTGGATCACCCCCGTAAAGGCCATGAGTTGCTTGCGCTGGTTGCGGGGTTCCAGCTCCAGGACACGGACGCGACCCTGATAGTCGATGCTACCTGTTAGGATCCGCAGCAGAGTGGTCTTCCCGGCGCCGTTGGGGCCCACCAATCCCACGATCCGCCCGGCGGGGATATCCAGGCTCACATCCCTCAGTGCCTGCGTGGAGCCATAGGACTTGTTCACTTCCTGTATCTGTATTAAAGGTTCCATAGCCTCACTCCTCAAATTTTTCCTTAACCAAATCCAGGGTTACCTTACGGGATAATCCCAGAAGTCGGGCCCGGTGTACGAGGGCAGGTACATCGGTAGCCTCGAACCGCTTCAGCCCCTGACCCAAAAGAGTTTTCCGAGCGCCTTTTTTCACAAATATGCCAATCCCCCGGCGCTTCTCCAGGATGCCTTCATCGATCAGCATCCGGGTGGCGTTGAGTACCGTCTGGGGATTGAGTCCCTGCTCCGCCGATACCTGTCGGACCGAGGGGATGGCCTCCCCTTCCGGAAGGTCACCCGCGGCCACTGCGTCCCGGATTATCCGGGCCACCTGGTGGTAGATGGGAGTTTTATGGTCGAAGTTGATAGTCATGATTTCAACCGCTGCTTTCGAAGATAGTTAAGCCACTAGAAAGGGGAATTGCTCGAACAGATAAGTTTTGGAATAGCGTCGGTCCGTTTGCCTGAATCATTTGTTTGCCTTCACGCACGCTTATGGTCCACTTCATACCGCCTCCCTGGCGGGAGCTACCGCCGCCTGGTGAATCCCAGTGTGCTTGTTTCTGCCACAATTACACCACTGCATTCTTCCGTTGAGTCCAGGGTGTGTTCTCCCTCCTGGACGTCCAAAGGACCATAGCCAACAATCCCAGTAGAACTACCGGTACGACTACGATGCCTGCCTCCGGACCAAACGAACCACCTGTAACCCAGTCTGGTCCTGAAAGAGAATGCTTGATGAGGCTGTCGGTTGAATAGCCACTGATGGAAAACCCGAATATTGGTCCCTGGAAGAAGTTCCAACCAGCATGCATACCCATTGACAGCCAGAGCTGACCGGTTCGAAGCCAGCCCAAAATTCTCAGGAAGCCGATCATCGCGATCAGCAGCCCAGAAAGCATGGTGGAGTTGGGATTAATCATGTGCATAAGACCGTACAGCAGGCACGATACAACCACCGCCCACACGATCCCAATTCCTTCGCCCAGATTCTGCAGGATATAGCCCCGAAATCCCAGCTCCTCCGACCAAGCCACTGTGGCACCGACACCGATAAGCCACAAGAACATTTCTAAAAATGGTAAGATGCCGTTCCCGTCCCAACCAATCTCTTGAATCTTGATAATCTCAAAATAGCGAAGGACTACGAAAACAATCCCAACCATAAGCCCGCTGATTAAAAATCCAACCAGCAGATCCCACACTCCCAGCCCATTCAGCCTTACTCCCAGGGAGGAGAACGTTTTCTTATCAAGGTACCTTCGGCCGATCCATACGACCAGTGTTGCGGTGATCACAACGAGAACCCCACGAAAGATCCACCTGATCATATCGTCTTCAAGGGTACCCCCAAAAACCGGTTTGATAATCGGATTGAGGATCCTCGAGACAATTGGCAGGGCAATGAGGACCAGTAGCAGTCGCCACCCTGCGCGAAGTCGATTTTCGTCCAGGTTCAAGAAGATTTTTTTTATCATAGCGATGGACTTCGGCCTGCCGCCGGGAACTCCAGTCGCTTTCGCTGAACTCCCCGTCGGTATATTTGATTGTGATCTATTGGCCGTCCGCACTGTTCTGCATCTTTAGTGTTCTACATGAGTATAACACTAAAACGGTGCCGATAGCAACCTTTTTTTATGGGTATCCAAACTATAGATAAAGAGGCTATCCGCGATCAGTCAATCGCCAGCGGCGAGGATCCCGTCCTTGACCTCGTGCAGGTAGGCCAAGGCCGCCTGATGGGTGTTTTCGATTTGGCCTTCCAGAATGGCGTCTTCAATAGCGGTTTTCAATTTGCCGACCATCGGTCCCGGTTCAAGACCACATATGGTCATGATCTCGGCCCCCCGCACCGGTGACTGGAAAGCGCGCATTTCGTCGCGCACGGTTACATCCGCCATGAGGGTTTCCACGCGCTCGAAGTTGGCCATATAGCGGGCTTGCCGAGCGACCTGCTTGGTGGTGATGTCGGCGCGGCAGAGGACCATGAGGTCGTCCACATCCTCTCCCGCTTCGCGCATGAGCCGTCGGACAGCGCTATCGGTGACGCCTTCACCGGCCAGGGCAATGGGGCGCAGGTGGAGCCGGGTGAGCTTCATAAGATAATCCCGCAGCTCGTTTGACAGGCGCATGCGCTGGGTCACCTCATGCAACATCCTGTGCCCCACCTCCTCATGGTGGTAGAAGGTCCATCCCCGCTGGTCGTCATAGCGTTTGGTCCGGGGCTTGCCGATGTCGTGTACCAGGGCGGCGAAGCGCAGCGCTACCTTGGGGCTGACCGCGGCGGTGTTATCCACCACCTGCAGGGTATGGCTGAACACGTCCTTGTGGCCGCGGCCGTCACGTATCTCCGCCCCGGACAGGGTGTCCAGCTCGGGAAAGATGAGCGCCAGCAGGCCCGTTTCCTTCAGGATAATGAAACCGACGCTGGGTTTATCCGCTGCCAGCGTTTTCATAACCTCGTCGGTAATGCGCTCCCAACTTACGATGGCGATGCGCTCTTTCTGCCGGGCCACGCTATCCAGACACTCAGGTGTTATCGTGTACCCCAACTGGGCCGCAAACCGGGCAGCCCTCAGCATCCGCAGGGGATCATCGCTGAAAGTAACATCGGGGTCCAAGGGCGTGCGGAGTATACCGCGGTTCATATCCTGGATGCCCTGGAACGGATCCACCAAGTCCCCGAACGTGCCGGGGTGAACAGAGGCGGCCAGTGCGTTGATGGTGAAGTCCCGGCGGGAGAGATCGGCCTCAATAGTCCCGGCGGTAACATGGGGCTTGCGGGAGTCGGGGTCGTAGGTTTCGGTACGCGCGGTGGCCACCTCCACCTGCGTTCCTTTAAGGGGAATCAGGGCGGTGCCAAACTGTTCAAAAGGCACAATTCGGTCCACGCCCAGGCGGTTGCCAAGGGTGCGGGCAAAGGCGATGCCATCACCTTCCACCATCAGGTCGATGTCCTGGTTCTCCCGCTGCAGGAGCAGGTCCCGCACGTAGCCACCCACCAGGTAGGTGTTGGTTCCCTGCTCCTGGCCCAGTTGGCTGGCGGCCTCCAGGATAGTCTGGTGATCCGCGCGCGAATGAATGAGGTCGGCGATGTTGCTCACAACGCGGCAAATCTAACAGGGGGAAGGGTCGCAATCCAAGTGGTGTGCACTTATTCCGCTGAGACGCACCTGCGCAATATTAAACACCCAACTCGTGACCCTTCATTAGAGCTGGCAGGACTTTCTTGCATCTTTAATTCATATCCCTATGATTTAATGTTAAACTTAAACCGCTTGTCTAAAGAGCACCATGCGCAAACTCGCCGCCATCATGTTCGCCGACATTGCGGCCTATACAGCCCTGATGGGGGAGGACGAATCCAACGCCCTGGCACTCCTGCAGAATAACCGGGAGTTTCTTAGGCCCCTCATCGAGCAGCGCAACGGCGAATAGCTAAAGGAAATGGGCAACGGTACACTTTCCTGCTTCGTCATTTGCGGAAAATCACGGTGTATTTCAAAATCGACAAGCCTGCAGTTGACCACATAAGAATTGAAGGAATAATGTATGCTTAGATCACGAATATCTATCGCTATGTGCTCCCTCCTTCTCCTCTCTCCGTCATTCCCCGTAAAACCGACTGAAAATCCTGGGCCTCAACGTGCCTATCGTGAGAGCGTTGTATGGCAGATCATATTCGTACGCACCAGACCGGGGATGTTTGACCGGTACCTGGGCGCGCTGAACCAGCGCTTCAGACTCGAACTTGATGAGGCAATCCGACAGGGGCTTCTGGTGGACTACAAGATCATCACCAAATGGCCAGCTGATCCTGACGATTGGGATGTGATGATTATGGAGGCCTATCCTGACATGGCTGCATTAGATGATTTCCAGGCCAAATGGGATGCTGTTGATCGGAAGGTTTTTAAATCATTAGGCCAGCGAGATGAGGCCCTAATTAACATGAATGAGCTGCGCGATACCATCGGACGTATCATTACGAGAGAGATACAGTTCGCCGGTGAAACTGAGTGAGCGCTATTCCCCTCCGGCATCATCATCGCCCGCTTGGTGACGTCGGAGTATACAAAGTCCATCAAGATGGTTTTAATGAAGTAGAGAATTCATAAGGCTTTATGCCAAGATTTGGCAATCACCCTACGATTACAGAGGCCGGATATATCAGTGGAGGGCCAGCAACTGCCCTGGGCATCTACTTTTCCAGACCTTATTGGAACAAATGAAATAAGGATCACCCGCCGGGATTTCCTTCCCTGATACCAGTCTAAAGCGATCCGAACATCCCAGTCATAGTAGCCTAAGCCTTCAAAACACTTGCACCATGATGCAAATGTATTTAAATTTGCATCGCTATGCAAATAACTTCCAAGCCTCTTTCAGCCAGGTTCGCTGATGAGCTTAACGTGGATATTGAACCTTTGGCCACTAGGTTCAAAGCCCTCGGCGATCCAAACCGGCTTCGGCTGGTATTCCAATTACTCAGCGCGGGACCGGGGCAGAACGTAGGGCAGACGGCCGGTTGCTGCAATGTGGACCTCTCGGTGGTGTCCCGCCACCTGAGCGTACTGCACCAGGCTGGTATCGTCATCAGGGAGAAGCGGGGCAAAGAAGTGGTCTACCGGATTGATCAAAAGAACCTGCCCGGCGCCCTTCGTTCTCTGGCCGAGGCTATAGAATCCTGCTGTCAAACATCACCCGAAGTTTTAGAGGAAGAAAAATGAAGTCTACAGAAGAAGTACATACTCAGGTAAAAGACGCATACGGCCGGGCTATTTCTAAGAGTACGGGCTGTTGTTGCGGTGATACCCCAGACAGCGCCAACGCTCGTGCAATCGGCTATTCTCCGGAGGAAACGGCAGCTGCGGGCGAGGGGGTAGCCGGGACTACCATGGGCTGCGGCAATCCGCTGGCGTTCAGCGGTGTCCAGGCGGGCGAGACTGTTCTAGACCTGGGTTCGGGGGCCGGTCTGGACCTGCTGATCGCGGCGGAAAAAGTCGGGCCCACCGGCCGGGTTATCGGCGTGGATATGACCACCGAGATGATCGCCAGAGCCCGGGCCAACATCGCCGCTTCGCCGCATCGGAACATCGAGATCCGCCAAGGCATCATCGAAGACCTGCCGGTAGAGGATGGATCGGTAGACTGGGTGATCTCCAACTGCGTGATAAACCTTTCACCCGAGAAGGGAAAGGTCTTCGCGGAGATTTATCGTGTGCTGAAGCCGGAAGGCCGGTTCAGTATCAGCGACATTGTGGTCAGTGAGCTTCCGGACACCCTAAGGGAGAATCCCATTCTATATAACTCCTGCGTCGCCGGGGCCATCAGCGAGGAAGACTACCTGGCCGGGCTGCAGGCCGCCGGACTGGCAGACCTGGGAGTGAACGAGCGCTTCGCTTTCAGCACCCAGCTGCTTGACTCTGCAGACGTTCAGACTATTCTTGGATCTACCGGTTCGGAGTGTTGTGCATCGGCATCCCCTACAGAAGGCATGGACCTGCAACAGCTGGCCAGAGAACTGGACGGTAAGGTGCAGAGCCTGAACTTTGTCGGGCGTAAACCTGGTCGCTCTCAATAAAACGGCGATCATCAGTCCATTAAGCAGGAGTGCCATATTATCATGGTTAGCAGTGGTATCGACAGGGGCCAGATGCATTGCCCACCCTTAAAGCGAGATAATCTTTCCAGCAACTGAAGGCAATCCTGCTCGGCCTCCCCGTGGCCGACTTTGTCCAGTCTTGGCGGAGCCACAGAAAGCCTTGGACAACCTCCAGAGGTGGCGGCCGGGATTCAGGACCAGGGCGCAAGCTGAGCTTAACCAGAAAATGAAATGAATACATTCCCTGGTGAGGCAATTGTCTTGCAATGAAAGCTAAAACTCTTCTAATTTTTATGGATATAGATATATACACTTTTGGGTGTTTCATTATCCACTGCGGCGCCTTAAATCCGTACCGGACACTCAATTCAGCTTGATGCAGTGGATTATCGTTAGAAGTAAAACCGGGGATTCGGTAACCCGGATAAGGTTCGTAAAAGTAGTATAACCAGGGAGAAGCCCGGCCTACCCCAGGGTAATACCCTCAGGGCTTTTCATTGTGTAGTAAGGAGATTACTGTTGGCGGTTAAAATCCGTTTAAAGCGTTTAGGGCGTCGCAAACGGCCCTTTTTCCGTATAGTGGCAATTGATTCTCGCAGCCGCCGGGACGGGGCAGAGATTGAGCGGCTGGGTTGGTACGATCCTCTCACCAGTAATGATGAGAGGTTCCGTTTGAATGAGGAGCGGATTTTCCATTGGCTTGAAATGGGAGCTAAGCCATCGAATGCAGTGAAACGCCTTTTATCACAAGCGGGGCTCGGTCTCAAGTGGCACCTGAAGCGGAATGGCAAGAGCCCGGAAGAGATCGAGGCGGCAGTGGAAGAGTGGCACCAGCAGCGTCTGGAGGAGCAGCGCCGCAAGGAGGCATTGGAGGCTCAGAAGAAACGGAAGGTCAAGCCGAAGGAAGAAGCTGCACCAGCGGCGGAGACCGAGGCCGAAGTAGAAGAAGAAGCTGAAGTCACGGAAGAGGTAGAAGAGCCGGTCTCAGAGGAGGCTGCTGCTGATGAAGCGGTAGCTGAGGCGGCTGAGGCTGGTGAAGCCAAAGACGAAGCTGGCATGGCGGAGAAAGCACCTGAGGTAGAAGTCAAGGACGACAAGGCAGAGGTGGAAGAGAAAGCAAAGGCTGAGCCTGAGACCGAGGCTGCTGCTGAAGAAGCTGAGGCAGTTGAGGCTGGTGAAGAAAAAGAAGAAGCTGATGAAGCGGAGACAGCACCTGATGAGAAGGCCACCGGCGAAAAAGCGGATGTAAAAGAAAAGACAAAGCCCGAGCCTGAGACCGAGGCTGCTGCCGAGGGAGCTGTCCAAGAAGAAATCCCAGCCGAGGAGACAGTGGCAGAGGAAGCTGCGGAGGAAGAGGCGGAAGCCGAAGACCAACCGGAGGCAGCAGGTGAGACCGCCGTTGAGGAGAAAGCCGAGTCACCGGAAAGCGCCGCCGCTGACGAAGCTGCCCCGGATGATAAAGATAAGGCTGCCAAAGGGTAGACCTTGATCACAGGAGATGGGCTGCAGCCGACATGGTACAAAACGTCTCAGAACGGAATTCTTTTCCCGTCGGTACCGTACTCAAAGGACTCGGGCTGAAGGGAGATGTGAAAATACACTCCCTTTTAGAGGACACGGAGATTTTAGACGGTGTACATATCCTGATCGCTTCTTATCCCGATGGCCGGACTGAAAACCTAGAACTCGACCGAGTGCGTGCCCGTGGCGGCAAGGTGGTACTCGGCTTCAAAGGCATCAAGGACCGGGCGGGTGCCGATGCCCTCAGGGGGGCGGAACTGTCCATCGCCCGTGAAGATCTGCCAGCACTGGCCGCCGGGGAGTACTACCTCAGTGATCTGGTCGGCTACACCGTTCTGTCCGACGACGGAATATTCATAGGAGTAGTGAAGGACGTCTGGGACCTGCCCGCTAACGAAGTGCTCCAGGTAATCGGTAATGACCGGGAGGTGCTTGTCCCACTAATTGACGAAGTAATAAAAGAAATCAGATTCGGCGACCAACGGATAGTAATCACAGTGATGGAAGGACTTCTGGATTGAAACTGCGCATTGACGTGCTGACCCCATTCCCACAGTTGGTGGAAGCGGTAGTATCGACGAGTATTCTGGGCCGGGCTGCCACCAAGGGAGTTGTGTCCTACCATCTACACAGCCTGTTCGAGTTTGCCGATGCACCTCACCATAAAATCGATGATGAGCCCTACGGCGGCGGTGCGGGTATGATCATGAAACCAGAGCCGGTGTTCCGGGCTTTTGACCGGGTGATGGAGCAGGTGGGGCCAGACGCTGCTCCCCGGGTGATTTTCCCTTCTCCTGACGGGAAGCCCTTCAGCCAGGCGGACGCCGTGGCCCTGGCCCAGGCTGAACACCTTGTCATTATCTGCGGTCACTATAAAGCGGTCGACCAGCGTGTTCGAGATCAATTGGTGACTGACGAGTACTCCATCGGAGACTTTGTGGTGACTGGAGGAGAATTGCCGGCCCTCCTAATACTGGATGCCATAGTGCGGCTCCAGGAAGGGGTACTCAGCGCCAGGGAATCGGCTGACACCGACTCATTTGGCCAATCCAGTAATGGACTGCTGGATGGACCTTATTATACGCGGCCTCGGGAATACCGGGGGTTGGCCGTACCGGATATCCTTCTCTCCGGCAATCATGCCGAAGTCAAGAGCTGGCGTCAGGAGCAACGAAGGGCACAAACCAGGGAACGTCGTCCTGATCTATGGAAACAATTCCAGGCCGCTGAGCGGCAAGTTACGGAGCAAGAAAATGGATAGACTACTACATGAAGCGACTAAGGAATACGTGCGCGACAACTTGCCCCGATTTCGTCCCGGCGACCGCGTGGCAGTGGACGTAAGGGTGGTTGAAGGCAACCGGACCCGGGTCCAAACTTTCGAGGGCGATGTCATTGCCATGTCAGGAAGCGGCGTTAACCGAACGTTCACCGTCCGGAAGATTTCCGGGGGCATCGGAGTGGAGAGGATCTTCCCGCTTCACAGCCCTAATATCAATAAGATCAAGATTATACGTGCGGGAAAAGTTCGCCGGGCAAAGCTTTATTATCTGCGCCAGCTGCGGGGCAAGGCCGCCCGGATCAAGGAGCGGCGATAATACACGGGGCCGATTCCCCGGGACCACCAAAGAGAGTGCCGATATAGCAGAGTAATATCTTACTAATCCTTAATAGATATATAGGGGCCAGGAGTAAATTGATGAAGGTATACAGTATCACCGATAATGCCCTCCCCTATCTTTTTACGAATTAATTGCATCTCCGAGCCCCCTACGCCTCTTTGGCAAGCCTCAAGCGCCCATAAGGCTACACTCAGAGGAGTATACCTCGACGGCATAAACCAATGGACATCCGCAGCGTTCTAACCATCACTTTCCTGGGGCACCTCCTCAACCACAGCCTTACACTGATCTACCCGGTTGTGATGATCCAGCTAGCCACCCTGTATCCCCAAAGCTCCCTGACAACCTTTGGGCTGCTTGGAACGGTACACTACCTGCTATACGGTTTGGGTGCGTTCCCCGCGGGCTGGTTGACCGACCGGCTCGGTGCCCGGAACATTCTTCTTATTTATTTTTTCGGATCGGCGGCTGCGGTGGTCTACCTGGTGCTGGCCCCCGGCCTGATCAATCTGGCGGTGGGTCTGGCACTGCTGGGCCTTTTCTGTGCCCTCTATCACCCCTCGGGCTTGACCCTGATCAGCCACACCTCCCAGCGCATCAGTCGTCATCTGGGTATACACGGTGTCGCCGGCAGCGTGGGCTTAACCCTTGGCCCCCTGGTGGGGGGTGCCGTAGCCGCATGGTTCGGATGGCGGGCGCCGTTTGTACTGTTCGGTTTCCTGGCCGCGGCGGCGGGTATTTACCTGGGATTTTCGTCCGTAAATGATACAGCTCACCAGTCCCCCTCCCACCCCCAGGCCCAGCGAGCCACACTGATCCGTCCGCTCATCTACTGCTACTTAATCGGTATCTTCATGGGACTGGCTCACCGGGGCACCCTGAATTTCCTGCCCCTGCACTTCTCCCAAGTGTTTGAAGGCACACTGGCGCCAGTGATGGTGGGCGGCTTTCTCACAGCCCTGGTCCTGGCCTGTGGTATCCTGGGACAGACCCTGGGCGGGGTCTGGGGTGATCGTTACCCCAGATACCGGATAATGGTAATAGTAGTAGCCTTGAATATTCCCTTCCTGATCCTGATGACCGTCACCCGGGGCTATATTCTGGTATTAACGGCGCTTTTCTGGGGAGTGGTGAACTTTGCTTACCAGCCCATCGCCAACGCCCTGATTTCCGACTTTTCCAATCCCCGCCAACGGGGTACTCTGTTCGGCATCCTGAATGGTCTCACCTTTGGTGTGGGTGCCCTGGCCGCGACGCTGGCCGGCGCCATCGGCGATCGCTGGGGCACGGTAGCTATATTTGCAGCTATGGGGGTACTACTTCTTCCGGCAGTAGCAGCAGGCCTGCTGCTGCGGAGGGAGAGCGCGGCGGTTTCCATTGATTAACGCAAAGACTTATTCTATATTCAGGGTTAAATGACATCACAGACGGAACCAAACACACCGGATTTTCAGGATACTGACATCGTCTCCCGCCTGAGCACCTTGGAGGGGGATATGGAACGTCTCCATCAGATCGGTATCGCTCTTTCCAGCGAAAAAAACCTAAACCGACTGCTGGAAACCATCGTAGCTGAGGCCCGGGGTTTCACTCATTGCGATGCCGGTACCCTGTACCGGGTGAACGAAGAGAAAAACGTTCTAACCTTTGAGATCATGCAGACCGAGTCCACCGGGTACTACGCTGGCGGCACTACGGGCAACCAGATCACCGTTCCCCCCGTTCCCCTCGAAAAGGACGGCGAGCCCAACTGTGCTAACGTATCAGCATACGTAGCTATCACAGGCAAGGTGGTGAATATCCCTGACGTCTACGAAGCGGAAGGCTTCGATTTCACCGGTCCCAAGAAATATGATGAGATGACCGGTTACCGCACCCAGTCCATGCTGGTTATTCCCATGCGGGACCACACCGACAAGGTCATCGGTGTGCTGCAGCTCATTAACGCCCAAGATGTCGAGAAGAAGCACATCCCCTTTGAGACACGGTTTGAATCCATGGTGCGATCGCTGGCGAGCCAAGCGGCGGTAGCCATCAACAACGCCCAGCTGATCCAGGATATCGAGAACCTTTTCAAGTCGGTGGTACACTACACCGTCAAAGCCATCGATGCCCGAAGCCCACATACGGCGGGCCACTCCAGCCGGGTTGCCGCCCTCACCCGCCGCCTAGCACAGACGGTTAATCTACAGACCGACGGCCCCTTCGCCGATGTCCACTTTACTGATGAGCAGATCGAAGAAATCTGGATGGCGGCGATCATGCACGATGTGGGCAAAATCGGTGTGCCAGAGGCGGTCCTGGAGAAACAGAACAAACTGGATGGGGCCATGTATGAGCGCGTGGTAGACCGTTTCCAGCGGATCCGGGAGCTGGCGATAATGCGGGCACGGCTGAGAAACGCTACCAACAGCCAACCGGAGGACCTTGTAGACGAGGAGCTTCTAAAGACACTCCAGGAGTGGGAGGAGGACTACGAGTTTATCCAGTGGGTCAACAAGCCCGGCTTCCTAGCTCCCGAGAAGAAGGAGCAGCTGGATCAGGTCGCCGTCAAGACTTATACCGATTGGAAGGGAGATGAACAGCCCTACCTAACGGAAGAAGAATATCTGAACTTCTCTGTTATCAAGGGGAACCTGACCGATAACGAGCGGAGCCAGATTCAGAGTCATGTCGTCCACACCGAAGCGATGCTTACCAAGTTACCCTTCACAGATAAGCTAGCCCAGGTCCCCATGTTTGCCGCCAGTCACCACGAGTGGATCAACGGGAAAGGCTATCCAAAGGGATTAAAAGGAGACCAGATCCCTATCCCGGCCCGTATGATGTGTATCGCCGATGTCTGGGACGCCCTCACCGCTCAGGACCGCCCCTACAAGCCCGCGATCCCTCCGGAAAAATCGTGCCAGATACTCCAGGCCGGTGCCGAACATGACGAATTCGACAAGGAGCTGGTAGACCTGTTCATCTCACACCGCCTATGGGAGCGGAAATCCGATGAGGTTGCCGAATTTCCGGATGAGGAAAATGAAGAATAAGTCCTGGCGGTCTCGAAATGGCTGAACTTTCCGCGGGAGTCCGTGCGACTCTCAAGTCCCTGCCTTCAGTCGACGACCTACTTAAAGCGTTCCCTCCTGAAAACTACCGCGTAACCCGTCCGCAAGCCCGCAGTGCCATTCGCGCTACCCTGGCGGAAGTACGCCGGCAGGTTCGAGACGGAGCAGACATATCCGACGCAGGTTCAATGGTCCGGGCTGCAGTGCGCAGGCGGATGGAGAGTCTGGCCAAGCCGGAATTGAAGCCAGTCCTTAATGGGACCGGGGTAGTGCTGCACACTGGCTTGGGGCGGGCGCCTCTGAGCCGGCACGTACTTGACCGGGCTTTCTGCGCACTCAGCGGTTACGCCGGGCTGGAGCTGGACCTGGAATCGGGCAAACGGGGTGAGCGTCTGGACATAATAACAGACCTGTTCAAAGCATTGACCCTGTCGGAAGGGGTAATAGTAGTGAACAACAACGCCGCCGCGGTGCTCCTCATGCTAAACACCGCTGCCGATGGTAAAGAGGTAGTGGTCAGCCGGGGGCAGCAGGTGGAGATCGGCGGTTCATTCCGCATGCCGGACGTGATCGACAAATCCGGAGCACAGCTGGTGGAAGTAGGCACCACCAACCGGACTCACCTATCTGACTACGAAAAGGCAATATCCAGACAAACCGGCGCCCTGCTCTTCGTTCATACCAGCAACTATCGGGTCGAGGGTTTTACCAAAGAGGTGCCACTAACAGACCTGGCGGCCTTGGCGAAAAAGAAAAAGGTGCCGCTCCTGGTTGACCTAGGCAGCGGCAGTCTGATGGACCAGCCTATCGTAGGGCTAGCTTCGGAGCCAGGCGTGACCAGTGTTCTAAAGACCGGGGCAGACCTGGTCTCTTTCAGTGGGGACAAGCTGCTGGGAGGCCCCCAGGCCGGTATCGTAGTGGGCCGAAAGCGATGGCTCAAGCGCCTCCATAAAAATCCCCTTTACCGGGCCTTGAGGTGTGATAAGGTAACCCTGGCCCTTCTGGAACAGACTCTGCGGACCTACGTCGATGCCGAGACCTGGACGCCGGAAAACCTGGTACTAGAACTGTTGAACCGCGACCGGGAGGAGCTCCGCTCGCAGGCGGAGGAGCTGCTGGGCCGTCTCTCGCCGGAGGCGCACCGGGGCGGGACTATCAAGGTAGTGGAATCCACGGTGGAGGCGGGAAGCGGATCGCTGCCCCTAGTGCCGATTCCCAGCATCGCCCTTGCCATATCCAGACCTAATACCAGCCCCGATGAGCTGGCGCTGCGATTCCGCCAAGCCACCAATCCGGTGGTGGGTTATGTCCGCAGGGGGCAGTATTATATTGACCTGAAAGCCGTTCCCTTAGAGAAAAACTACCTACTGGCCCGGACACTGGCGGAGGTGCTCGCGCCAGCTCCCGAAAGGAATTCCCAGATAGATCAATGAGTGATTCGGAACAAGTCGTCATTGGCCTGGCGGGTCATATTGATCACGGCAAGACCGCTTTGGTCCAGGCCCTCACCGGGGTGGATACCGACACCCAGGCGGAGGAAAAGCGCCGGGGGATGACCATAGACATAGGCTTTGCCTTCCTCACCGAGGCCATAACGCTGGTGGATGTGCCCGGACATGACCGTTTCGTCAAGAACATGGTAAGGGGCGTGGCGGGGGTTCACCTGGGCCTCCTGGTGGTGGCCGCGGACGACGGGGTTATGCCCCAGACAAGGGAACACGTCCAAATACTAAAGTTTCTGGGAGTACCACGGCTATGTACCGCGCTGAGTAAGATAGACCTGGTAGAGGAGGCGTGGCTGGATCTGGTTGAAGACGATATTCGCAAGCTGCTGGCCGGAACCCCTTACGAGAACAGTCCGATAGTGCGGGTATCAGGGGAAACCGCCGCTGGGCTTGAGATGCTGCGGGAGACGCTGATCCAGGAGGCGAGCCTAGTACCATCCTGGGAAGACCGGGGCTTTTTCCGTTTGCCCATCGACCGGGTTTTCAGCCTCAAGGGCTTCGGGACCATTGTAACGGGTACCGTGATCAGCGGCGGTATGGCGTCGGGAGATCCCCTTGAACTGCTGCCGGGGAGGCAACCAGTGAAGCTACGGGGGTTCCAGAGCCACGGTGAGAAAGTATCCCGGGTAGCGCTTGGCGACCGGGCTGCCCTGAATGTTAGCAATCTCTCCATGGCAGAGCTGAGGCGCGGGGAGCAGCTGGCCACGCCGGGTTACGTAGCGACTCCCAAAGCCTTGGGCGTCGAGATCAGCCTGCTAGATGACGCATCACCTCTCCCCCATAACCATCCCGTCCGGGTGAATGTGGGCACGGCCGAGGTAATGGCCAGGCTAAAGTTGCCTACGACCGGTAGACTTCAGCCAGGCGGACGGACCGGGGCGGTACTGGAGCTGCAGGCAGCGGTGCCGGCGGTTGTCGGTGACCGATTTATCCTGAGGAGCTTCTCACCCATCACCACCATTGGTGGCGGGACCGTCATTGATGTGGAGCTGCCCCCGCGCTGGCAAGCACGAAAGAAGTGGGTGACCAAGTTGGCGGCGATGGAAGGGGATCGGATAGGGGCGATCATCGAGAGCCGGGAGGCACGACCTTTTACGCTCGAGTCGCTATCCCGCCGGTGTAGTATGTCCGAGGCCAGAATCCGCGACCTACTCCCGCCGGAAACATTGCACTCAGGCCGGACCGGAGATCCCTGGCTGCTTACCCCCTCCCAGGCCGAGGCCCTTAACAGTCAGATATTTTCCGTCCTGGAAGCCTATCACCAGGCAAATCCCTACAGCCGGGGAGCCAACCGCGAGTTTATCCGGCAGAAAGTAGATGGGGATGATCGCTTCCTGGAGCAGTGGTTGAAAGACATGGTTGCCAGCGGACGGTTGCAGGTTGAGGGTGAAACCTGGCGCCTACCCACGTTCTCCATAGATCTTTCACAGTCTGATGAGGCCACCCTGAACCGGCTGGTCGAGGTTGTTAAGGCCCAAGGATTTGAGACCGAATACGTGGAGGCTCTGGCCGCTCACCTCAATACACCGGTGGAACAATTCCAGATCCTCTGCGCGCTGGCCGAAGACCATGGTGAGCTAGTGCGAGTGAATCAGCGAATATTGTTTCATCGGCAGACTATACAGAAGCTCGTTACGGCGGTGGAGCGGCACTTCCAACAGCACCGTGAGCTGACCGTTGCCGATGTTAAAGCCCTCACCGGCACTACCCGGAAGTACTCCGTACCGCTGCTGGAGTACCTGGACCGTAACGGCCATACCGTACGAGTGGGCGATAAACGGGTGAGGCCTGATGGATGAAAAGGACAGAGACTGAGACGTCGCACTCCGAGAACTCCAGGGCAATAGAAATTTTGAGCATAAGGCCTACACTTGGCAGCTAAGGAAACAACAAAAGAAGGGAGTCCTCGCTCCACTCCCCTGATGCGTCAGTACCGGGAAGCCAAGAAGGCCCACCCCGACGCCATCATGCTGTTCCGTATGGGGGACTTCTACGAGACCTTCGACGAGGACGCTAAGATCGCCTCGGAGGTTTTGGGGATCGCCCTGACCAAGCGTTCCAACAAGGGGCGCTCGAGCAAGCCTGGCCCCGCTTCCTACGTGCCCCTGGCCGGTTTCCCCCACCAC
Organism: Fidelibacterota bacterium; assembly: GCA_020354025.1. GTDB lineage: Bacteria > Fidelibacterota > Marinisomatia > SCGC-AAA003-L08 > TS1B11. The sequence continues at coordinate 2,773,551 of CP070638.1, forward strand.
GCCCTGGATAGCTACCTTCATAAGCTCCTGTCCGCCAGCTACAAGGTCGCCATATGCGAACAGGTGGAGGATCCCAAGCTGGCTAAGGGCATCGTCAAGCGGAAGGTGGTGGAGGTAGTCACCCCCGGCACCGCCCTGGCGGAGAAATATTTAGAACGGGGGGAGAACAATTTCCTGGCAGGTGTCTACGTCCAGGGAGATAATACCGGCCTGGCCTTCCTGGACAACTCCACAGGTGAGTTCTTCCTGGAAGAGATGGCATCCAACGAGCTAGCTGAGCGCATGGAGCGCTACCAACCCGCAGAAATTCTATTGGCGGAGAGTCAGTTGGATGCTGTTAAACCACTTTTGGGATTGACCGAGATCCTCATTACGCCCTACCAGGACTGGATCGCTGAAATTGAAAACGCCACCCACGAACTCACGGAGCATTTCGGAACTACATCACTCAAGGGATTCGGCATCGAGGGATACCCTCTGGGCATATCGGCCGCGGGAGCTATTATTCACTACATCCACCAGAACCGTCCAGGGCCTAAGCCACATATCTCCGCCCTAAGGGCTGTCCAGGATGAGAAGTATATGGGCCTGGACAGCTTCACCGTTCGGAACCTGGAGCTGTTCCAATCCCTAGCCACTCAGGGGACTCACGGTACCCTTATCAGTGTCATTGACAGGACCCGCACCGCACCCGGCTCGCGTCTTCTCAAGCAGTGGCTCAGGGCACCCCTGCAGGACCGGGAAGCTATAGAAGAGCGGCTGTGCCGGGTGGAGGAACTGGTCGAGGATGGGCAGCTCCGGGATGACCTGCGGAATCTGCTGCAGGGCAGCAGTGATCTGGAGCGTATCCTAGGGCGCATCGCCGCAGGCCGGGCTAGCCCCAGGGATGTGGCTAACCTGGCTACCAGCCTGGAGATCATTGGCGGTGTGCGTCAGTGGGTGCAGGAGCGAAAATCCCCCGCAATGAACCACCTGGTAGAGCGCCTCCATGATACTGAAGAATTGATCCAGCTTATACGCAAGGCCCTGGTTGAGAATCCGCCCATTAATATTGCCAAAGGGGGCTATATCCGTGAGGCCTTTAATACGGAACTGGACGAGCTGCGACAACTGGCGCAAAGCGGCAAATCGTGGATTACCGACCTACGGGAAAAAGAACGCCAGCGTACTGGGATACCCAGCCTGAAGATCGGTTATAATAATGTGTTCGGTTACTACCTGGAGGTCACCAGAACACACCAGGACAAAGTGCCAGAAGACTACATCCGCAAGCAAACACTGGTCAACGCCGAGCGATACATCACTCCGGAGCTGAAGGAATACGAGGAGAAAGTATTGACGGCGGAGGAAAAGATTGAGGCACTGGAAAGAGAGCTTTTCAACGCCCTGCAGAAACAGATACTGGCTGAAGCCCGACAGATCCAAGAGAATGCCCGAATCCTGGCGATGGTGGATGTTGCCGCCGACCTGGCCGAAGTGGCGGTGCGTAACAACTATACGCGACCGGTGCTGGAGGATGAGCCCGTTATAATCCTGAAGGATTCCCGCCATCCGGTGGTTGAAATCCTACTCCCGCTGGGCGAACGGTTCACGCCAAACGACCTGGAGATGGACCCAAAGACGAACCAGATCCATATTATTACCGGGCCCAACATGTCCGGTAAGAGCACATATCTTCGACAGGTGGGACTGGTGGTAGTACTGGCCCAGATGGGCTCTTTCGTACCAGCAGGAATGGCCCGCATCGGTATTATTGACCGGGTTTTTACCCGGGTGGGCGCCAGCGACAACCTGGCCGGTGGTGAGAGCACCTTCCTGGTTGAAATGGTGGAAACAGCAAATATTCTGAACAACGCCTCTTCCCGGAGCCTGGTCCTGCTGGATGAAATCGGTCGCGGCACCTCCACTTACGATGGACTTTCCATTGCCTGGGCGGTGACCGAGTATGTCCACCAAAATCCTCAGATAGCCGCTAAAACCCTTTTCGCCACCCACTTCCACGAGTTGGTATCGCTGGCGGATGCCCTCCCCCTGGTAAAGAATTTCAACGTGGCGGTTCGTGAGCATGGACAGGAGGTGGTCTTCCTGCGTAAGATTGTACCTGGCGGAGCTGACCGGAGCTACGGTATTCACGTGGCACAGATGGCTGGCCTCCCACCACAAGTTATCAGGCGAGCTGGCGAAATACTGGCCACACTGACCGATCAGGACAGGCGGCCAACCGCAGTTGAAGTTCATCCAGAAGATAAAACCCAGATCGATCTGTTTGAAGCCCGGGAACAAGCGCTCCGCACCGACTTTGAACAGATTGACATCGATACCCTGGCACCTATTGAGGCGTTGAACCTGTTGGACCAACTGAAGAAAAAGCACGGCCTATGATAACGCCGTCTCGAAGAGCCCCGAGTTATGGTTCCGAAGAGATTCATGCGTTCAATTTCCCGACGGCCCTGGCCTCCCGGCGGTTTGGATCAGGTTTCGCACATCGCTCCTCCCTCTTCTCTATTCGATTACTTACTGCTACCCATCTACGCCAGAGCTATGCCGTATAATCTGTTAGGTTCGCCGTGGCGATGCCGAGGTCTGTTGCTGCTACTGTTGCTGCCACTTTCGCTGTCTGGTCAGGCAAAATACGCCGGGGAGCTGTTCGAATTTCCCGGTGACGCCCGAAGTGTGGGTATGGGTGGCAGCGGCGTGAGCAGTACACATGAGGCCGCAACCGGTTTTTACAACCCGGCGCTGGTGGGGCAGCTCCATCAACCCAGCCTGACGCTGGCTCACCGAGAACAGTTCGGCGGTGTGGTAAGCGCCGATCTCGCAGCGATAAGCTTCAAGCGTTCCTCAGATCTGGCGGTTCACCTCGGCCTGGTTCGGCGCGGGGTGGATGATATCCCCGACACGCGCTTTGCCCTGGACGACCGGGATGGGGATGGGGAGCTGGATGACGATGAACGCCTAATCGCTGACAGCATTCGCTATTTTAACCAACGGGAATGGGGAATTCTGCTATCAGTAGCCCGGAAAAACCAGACGGGCTGGTGCTGGGGCGCCAGCGCAAAGCTGATAGGGCAATGGCTGGCCGGGGAACTGGGCCTGGGCATGGGATTTGATCTCGGTCTCTGGCGTGCTTTTGGACAAAGTCTTTCACTCGGCGTGATGCTTCAGGATATCACCACCACCCAGATCCACTGGAGTACTGGCAGATGGGAAACGACAGCGCCCAGGCTAACCACCGGGTTTAGATGGGCTTTTTCCCTGCCACTGATCCGTCGTGCGGTTGCTATCGAGGGGGAGCTCACCAGCCGTCTAGATGGCCGACGCCTAGAGCGGTTCGTTGACCTAGGGCCTGTCAGTGTGATGGCCTCTCTGGGCTTTGAGCTAGCCCTCACGGAGAACCTGCGCCTGCGTGCCGGCAGTGCCACTCTGTACCCCTTTACCCTGGGAGCCGGGTTAAGATTCAGGCCTTTCAGCCTGGACTATGCTTACATCGGTGACACACAGGCCGGGATTTTCGAGCCTACACACCAGCTCTCCATTAACCTGTTCCTGGAAACGCTGCGCACATTCCTTGAAACCGAGTGATTCCATATAAAATATCGACCTAGTGGAGCTGCTGGATGACAGCAGGCTCTATCTTTTAATATTTTAATGGCTTATCAACATAGTATCATTGATTATTCACGCAGAACGTATTAGTTTCTGACCCTGAATTTGAGCGGTTATCGTGGTTAAAAGCATGACAGGATTCGGCCAGAGCCAGATCACTCGTGACGGGGTGACCGTCTCCACCGACATCCAATGCCTGAACAGCCGGTTCTTTGACCTGGCCGCGAGAATGCCCCGGACAATGCAGAAATGGGAAACTCAAATACGCCAGGTGGCCCAGGAAGTCCTGACCAGGGGCAAGGTTAATCTCATAGCAGTGGTTTCTATCGAAGGGGAGACCGACACCGCTATCCGGCTTAACCGTGCCCGGCTGCGCCAGTATCAGGAGCTTTTCAGGCAGATACAAGACGAGCTGGCACTGCCGGAAGGCCCTTCGTTCTCACATTACACTGCTATTGACGATATCGTTGAGGTAGAGGAGACGAACCGGGAAGACCTGCTGCGGGAGCTGTTGATGGAAACCCTGACAATGGCCTTGGCAGGGGTGCAGGAGATGCGACAGGCTGAGGGCGCTAATTTAGCCGCCGACCTGATGACGCGCCTGGACGTGGTACAGGAGGAGAATGATACTATTGAACAGCTGGCTGGCGAGCACCGTATCGGAGACCTGGAACGCTATGGCAGCCGAATCCGGGAACTGTTAGACGGCGTACCCGTTGATGAAGGACGGCTGCTCCAGGAAGTGGCTATAATGGCTGACAAGCGGGATATTACCGAAGAGTGTACCAGAATCAAGAGCCATCTGGAACTGTTTCGGTCATATATTGATGACGATGATGATACCGGCAAACGATTGGGATTTCTCCTTCAGGAGATGGGTCGCGAAGTGAATACAATAGGAGCAAAGACCGACCATATCGATATCAGTCATGCTGCGGTACGGATGAAGAACGAGCTGGAAAAAATTCGCGAACAGGTACAGAATATTTTATGAGGAAGGGTCTCCTCGTGGTCATAAGCGCGCCATCGGGTGTGGGGAAAACGACCATCTGTAAACAGCTCATGGCGGCTCATCCTGACTGGCGCTTTTCAGTTTCCGTTACTACCAGGCCTCCGAGATTCGACGAGACCAACGAAAAGGACTATACCTTTATTTCCAACGAACTGTTTGAAAAATATATCTCCGATGGCAAGTTGGCAGAGTGGGAATTGGTGCATGGCCATCGGTATGGTACCCTGCGCTCCACCTTGGAGGAGGTCCTGGATAAGGGAGAAATCCTACTGCTGGAGGTGGATGTCAAAGGCGGCGCCAACATCAAGCGACAATTCCCGGATGATACCATCGCCGTCTTCATCGATCCGCCGGACCTAGAGACTCTCATCCAGCGGTTAGAAGACCGAGGGACCGAGAGCCAGGCCGTAATGGAGCAGCGGCTGGCGCGTATACCCGAGGAGCAGGCCTACAAGAAAAATTACGATTACGTCGTGGTCAATGATGACCTTGAACGTGCGGTTAATGCAGTTGAAAAAGCAATAATGGAGGTGAAATGAAGGTAGAGACGTTGTCATTCCAGGAGATACTCAGTCATACCCCGGACGTATTCGAGGCGGTGGTTGTTGCCGGGCATCGGGCGCGGCAGATAAACTCCCGGCGGGTAGCCGAACGGGTAGACTTCGAGGAAGAATATCTCGAAGAGGATTATCAGATAATAACTCCCATTGATGAGGATGCTTATGTGGAGGAAGAAAAGTCCACCGTCCTGGCAATGGATGATTTCCTGAATGACCGGCTCAATTGGCGCTATTTCGATCCGGATAGCGAAGAAACTTCGGAGGAATCCGAGTAATTCAGCAAGTATCATGTCCCCACCCGTTGATCATGCAGTTTGCTACCTGCGACGTCATCAGGCACTTTACGGAGACCAGTTGTCCCTGGACCAACCTATTACACCTGATAAGCCGCTCCGGGCTCACGAGAATGTAGATGAACAAGCAGCGTCCCTGGCCGCCTTTGAGGAGGAAATCCGCGAATGCAGGAAGTGTACTTTGGAAGCCGCGCGGACCAAATTCGTTTTTGGAGTGGGCAGCCCGGAGGCAGATATGGTCTTTGTAGGGGAAGCCCCCGGCTATGAGGAGGACCGTCAGGGAGAGCCCTTTGTGGGCAAGGCCGGCAAGCTCCTTGATCGGATTCTGGCGGCCATCCAGCTGTCCCGCCGGGAGGTTTACATATGCAATATCCTCAAGTGCCGACCACCGAATAACCGCGATCCGCTGGCAGCGGAAGTGAGCCAGTGCCTCCCCTACCTTAAAGAGCAGCTGCGAATCATACATCCCAAGCTCGTCGTAGCCCTTGGGCGGGTGGCGGCTAAGACCCTGCTAGGAGTGGAAGAGAGTCTCAAGAATATGCGGCAACAGGTGTACAACTACGAGGGTGTGGAGTTGCGGGTGACGTACCACACAGCAGCCCTACTACGCAACCCGGCATTGAAGGCCCCGGCCTGGGAAGACTTTCAGGCCATCCGTGACCGCTATCGGGAGCTGACAGGCCAGCCGCCCATAGAGAGCCAGGGCAAATCCCAATCAGCGGGCAAAAGCACTACCAGCTGAGGACCCATTATGGCTAAAAAAGAGAACGGGGAACTGCGCCTTCCGCCCCAGAACCTGGAAGCCGAACAGGCAGTTCTGGGAGCTATCCTATTGGACCCCAAGGCCCTGGATCGGGTGTTACCCGTCCTGCCCAAAAACGCCTTTTATAAAGAAGCCCATAACCGCATCTATGACGCTATGCTGGAGCTGCAGAATATAGGGGATCCCGTTGACTCGGTGACTCTCACTAACCTTCTAGCCAAGCAAGGAATGCTGGAAAAAATTGGCGGCGCATACTATATCACCGGGTTAGTGGAAGAGTTACCATCAGCGGCCAACGTGGAACACTACGCCGATATCGTCCGTGAAAAGCACATATTAAGGGAGATCATCGACACTGCTTATGAGATGAGCACAGATGCATACGAAGGCCAGGGAGAACCCAACGAACTGCTGGACTCCGCTGAACATCGTCTCTTTGACCTTCAGCGTCGATCAGCGGGAACGAAGTCGGTAGGTATTGAGCCTATTTTACATAAAAGCCTGACGAAAATCGATAAGCAACATCATGACCGGAAGCTCGGGTACACCGGATTGCCATCAGGTTTCCCTGATCTAGATGACATGACCGACGGATTCCAGCCGTCAGACCTTGTCATTCTCGCTGGGCGACCATCCATGGGCAAAACTGCCCTAGCTCTTGGTATCGCACGCAATACTGCCAAGGTTTATGACCACAGGGTAGGATTATTCAGTATGGAAATGTCCGAATACCAGGTGGCCCTCCGGCTTATGACGGCTGAAGCCAGGATTGACTCCCACAAGCTACGACGGAGACAACTTTCAAAACAGGACTGGCCTAAAATCTCCAAAGCGGCTGGAGAGTTATCTGAATTGCCTATTTATCTAGATGACTCCGCAGGATTGAATATCCTGGAGCTTCGTTCCAGGATCAGGCGTCTCAAGGCTGATTACGACATTGAAATGGCCATAATTGATTATCTCCAGCTGCTTTCAGGACACGGGCGATCGGAAAACCGACAGCAGGAAATTGCGGAAATGACCCGTTCCTTGAAGGGACTTGCCAAAGAGCTCGACATAGTGATCCTAGCCTTATCTCAACTTTCCAGGGCACCTGAACAGAGGCCGGGGAAGGACAAGCGGCCGATCATGTCTGATTTGCGGGAATCGGGTGCCATCGAACAGGACGCAGACGTCATTTTATTTCTTTATCGTCCCTGGATTTACAGCCGGGCAGATAAGCACGTTGGACTGGCTGAAGTAATCATTGGAAAGCAACGCAACGGACCCACGGGAAAAGTCGATCTCACATTCGTCTCGAAATACGCAGGATTTGAATCCGTTGCGCCTGGAGAGAAAGAGGCCAGACTGGCAGCAGAGGCGATTGAAGAGGAACCTCCTTTCTAATGGTCGTAGACGCCCTCAGGCAGATACTCCCTAGTAGCGGCCCCGCTGATCCCCGTCGTCAACCGGCCAAATTCCAGACCATCATAGGCAATATGAACCTTGACGGCGAGCAGAATAAGGACGAAATCGAGGAATTTCTTTGGCGGGCCTACCAGACGGCGGAGAGAGTCCACGCGGAACAGACACGCAAGTCCGGAGAGCCGTATTTCGAGCACTGTTATCAAGTGGCTCTGCTACTGTCGGAATGGCGTATGGATCCCATTACCATCGCTGCGGGGCTGCTGCATGACTCTATTGAGGATACTCCCTACTCCACAGACGATCTTGCGGAGCAATTCGGCCCGGAGGTATGTCACCTGGTGGAGGGAGTAACCAAGCTTTCTGACATCAAGTTCCGCAGTCAGGCCGAGCGACAGGCTGAAAACTATATGAAAATGCTCCTGTCTGTTGCCAGGGATATTCGTGTGATCATTATCAAGTTCGCCGACCGTGTTCATAATATGCGCACTATTCAGCATCTACCCCTTATCAAGCAGCGGCGTATTGCCATCGAGACGCGGGATGTCTATGCCCCCCTGGCCCACCGTCTGGGGATAGCCCGAGTGAAGTGGGAGCTGGAGGACCTAGCCCTGAGAACCCTGGAGCCGGAGGCCTTCGCGGACCTGGTAAAAAAAGTACGGGATTCCCGGTCGGAACAGGAAAAACACATAGAGGAATTCGCCGGTCCGATCCGTGAGCTGCTGGAAGTCAATCACATTAAAGCCAAGATTGTAGGCCGACCCAAGCATTACTACTCCATTTGGGGGAAGATGCAGCGTCGGCGGGTAAACTTCGAGGAGATTTACGATCTACTGGCTATCCGTATTATTGTTGATCGCGTGGATGAGTGCTATGCCGCTTTGGGGATTATTCATCAGCTGAATACTCCCGTTCAGGAGCGTTTCAAGGATTTCATAGCCACTCCCAAGCTGAACGGCTATCAGTCCATCCATACCACCGTGGTGGGCACCACCGGGAAAGTGGTGGAAGTTCAGATCAGGACCGATGAAATGGACCAGACCGCCGAAATCGGAGTGGCGGCCCACTGGCGCTATAAGGAGGACGCCCACCTAGGCATCACACCCATGGACCGCCAGGTCCGCTGGCTGAGGGAGCTAGTGGAAGTAGTGCAGAATGAAAAGTCCACTCCGGAGGAGTTTCTGGAACTGCTCAGGATTGACCTGTTCAATGACGAGATCTTTGTTTTCACACCTAAGGGTGATCTCGTCCAGCTGCCAGTCGGAGCAACTCCAGTGGATATGGCCTTTGAGGTGCATACCGAAGTAGGCCTCCACTGTGTAGGGGCCAGAGTCAACGGTAAAATCGTGCCCCTGAACACTTTGTTGAACAACGGGGACACGGTGGAAATTGTTACTTCCGAGCACCAGACTCCCGGTCATGCCTGGCTGAAGTTTGTTCAGACGGGAAAGGCGAAGACTCACATACGGAAGTTCATTCGCCGAGCCCAGCTGCAAGAGAGTGTTCGTCTGGGACGCGAAATGATGGACAAAGCTCTCCGCCGCCTGAAGCGTACTTCTCTTAAGAAGGAGCTGCGCAAAGATCCGCAAAGGGCGGGATTTGATACCGAGGATGCTTTGTATGCTGCCTTAGGACGCGGGGACGTCACAGTTCGGCAGATAATCGAAAAATTTGTACCGGATCTTGTTCCGGAGAGCATGGGTCTTGATAAAAAACTGACCCAGCCTCCCACTAGCCGACCGCGGAAATCGGCCCAGGGTGTGCGAGTAGATGGTATATCCGACCTGCTCATTTCCCTGGGAAAATGCTGTAATCCCATCCCTGGCGATGAGATTATCGGATTTGTTACGCGCGGCCGGGGGATTACCGTGCATCGAGTGACCTGCGTCAACCTCCCCTTGATCGGTGGAGACCAGGATCGCTACGTGGAGGTGGAATGGGATGTGGACAAACGGCGGGATTTTGTGGTCCAGCTGAAGATCGTAGCAGAGGACCGCAAGCACTTTCTCAAAGACGTCACGGAATCAATATCGAAGCTGAATACTAACATTGTCAGCGTCGACATGACGGTTGAGGAAGGCATCCTGACCCTCTTTATGACAATAGAAGTGGACGGCATTCGCAAACTGGAGCGAATTAGGAACCGCTTGAAAATGATTCCTGGAATAATATACATGGAGCGTGAATAAACATGAAAAGTAGTAACAGTATAACCTACACAAAAAAAGATGTAACCCAGCTAGTAGCCGAAAAGCTTGACAAGCCGGTATCCCAGATGAAAGCCCCGGTGGACGCAGTCTTTGAGTCTCTGCGGGAGATCATGAGTAAGAATCACCGAGCCTTGCGCGTCGAAATTCGCAACTTCGGCGTGTTCGAGGTGAAGCCGACAAAGGCTAAACCCCGGGCGCGCAATCCAAGGACTAACGAAGAGGTCTACGTCCCGCCCAGAAGGAAAAGCCACTTCAAACCCGGCCGGCTGCTCAAGCGGGTTCTCAGGGAACCCCTAGACCAGCTTTAGATCCACCTGGCTGTTGGCACGCATCCTCGGCATCGACTACGGTGAACGGCGTATCGGCTTGGCCGTCTCCGATCCCACCTACCTCATCGCGCAGCCGCTTACCACCATAATCCGGAGGGACTCAGAGGTGTGGTGGAATGAGCTGGCGGCGATCATTGCCGAGCAGGAAGTAGAGGCCATCGTGGTGGGCTATCCACGCACCCTGAAGGGCTCAGCCTCCCATCAGACCCAAGTAGTTGACCAGTTTATCACCCGGCTCCAGGAACGGGAGTCGCTGCCAATTTACCGCTTTGATGAGCGCCTTACGTCGGTAGCCGCTAGAAGAGCCTTGCAACAGCAGGGTATCAAAACGGGACATCGGAAGGAGGCCGTGGACCGCACCGCCGCCGCCCTAATGCTCCAGGATTACCTGGACAGCCAGCGATGAACAGCCGGGATATTATCACCTGGAGCCGGAACCTGCCCGACTCATGGAAGCTGGTGCTGGCGGGAGTAGTCACCGGGCTCAGCTTCCCACCGGTTCCCCTGGGATTCCTGGCCTGGATAGGGCTTGTGCCACTGATAAATGCGTGGCTGAAATCTTCCTCCCCCTCCCGTTCTGCCTGGTATGGCTTCCTCTGGTCCCTGGGATTTCTGTTTGTGGTAATGTACTGGCTGGCTCTCAACACCGGAACCTACTGGTGGGCAGCTACAATGAGTATGGTGGCGGCGGTTTTGTTCCTGTCGCTCAACTATGCCCTCATCGGCTGGTGGTTCGGCTGGCTCCATGCCCGGCGGGGACGGGTGGCCTTGTGGCTGCTGCCTCTGGTCTGGGTCTGTGTGGAATTCCTGCGCAGCTTCGGCACTCTGGGCTTTCCCTGGATTGCCTTAGCTAACTCCCAGACAGGCTTTCTGCTGCTCATTCAGAACACCGAAATCTTCGGCATATACGGACTCAGTTTCTGGATTGTCCTGATCAATATCCTAGTGGTGGATCTGTTGCATGCGCATAAGAAGTTGATCTCTGCCCTGATATTGGTGGGCATATTCCTGTTTCCCTGGCTAAGCGGCTGGCTCCTGCTCCCCGAAGTACCAGAGCCCACCCTGCGCGTGGGGGTGGTTCAGCCGAATGTCAATGCCGCCGAGAAGTGGATGCCGGAAATTCGGGATAGACATTTCAATCAGCTCATCGCACTCACCCGCCTGGCAGCCGTGGATTCGCCAGATGTGGTCTTCTGGCCAGAGGCCGCCACACCGGCCTATCTGCGAAGGGGGGGGCGGGGTTATTTGCGGCAAATCCAGGAGGAACTACGGCTCCTGCGACTCCCGGTCGTGACTGGAATGCCCGACTTTCAACGACTTCCCAACGGAAACGTCCACTATTACAATGCCGTGGGTTTTCTTGACAGTATGGGAATCCGCGACCAACAGTACAATAAAATCCAGCTAGTCCCCTTCGGTGAGTATATCCCCCTGTCAAAGTGGATCCCTGCCCTGAATTCACTTAACCTGGGACAGGGCAACTTCACGCATGGAACCGAATACACCGTCTTTTCCCTAGGCAGCCCTGCCGCAGGGGAAGATTCCATCTCATTCAGCGTTGGAGTGTGTTTTGAGACTACTTTCCCGGGTTTGAATCGCAGGTTCGTGAGGGAGGGGGCCAGCTTCCTGGTGGGAGTAGTGAATGACGCCTGGTATCAGACCTCGTCCGGTCCCTACCAGCATGCCGCCCAAGCCCGCTTCCGGGCTGTAGAATTCCGCCGGCCGATGGTGCGGGCTGCCAATACCGGTATCAGCATGGTCATCGATCAGGCCGGAAAGGTCGTTGCCTACTACGAGCTAAATAAGGAGGGAGTATTCACGGCCTCGATTGCGCCAGCCACCGACATGACCTTCTATACGCGGTTCGGTGATCTGTTCGCTCTGCTTAGCGTGTTGGCAGCAATGATACTCTCCATCGTCGCCCATCGAAACCACTTGAGAGCTGGAGGTCAGTCTGAAGCAGCATAAAGTCTTGCCGCTGATTTTCATCCTGGTCTTGGGCCGGATGCCATGCCTTCATGCCCGGGATACCGGCGGATCAGCTGAGAAGGGCGCACTGATCCGGTCGCTGATCATGCCCGGTTGGGGGCAGTACGCGCTGGGCGATCATAAAGTAGCCCGGAGGATGGTGCTAATAGAGACCGGCCTGTGGTTGAGCTATGCTCTAACCCGGGGGGCCACTGGTTGGTACCAGCAGGATTACCGGGCTTTTGCCGCACTTCACGCCGATGTTGCCTACCCCCTGAAATCGGATGCTTACTACTACCGCCTGGGACGGTACGATTCCATAACCGAGTATAACCAGGTTCAGCTACGGCAGCGCAACATCAGTGACGTATACCGCTTGGGGGAAGGCTACGACTGGCAATGGGACGATGCCGTCAGTCGTGAGCGGTACAAGAACCTGCACCGGGCCAGCCTGATTGCGGCTAAAGGGGCCTCCTTCATCCTGGGGGGCATGATAGTAAATCGGGCAGTTGCGGTTATTCATGTACTTTTTCTTTCCCGTATGGGGACAGCGGCTACGGCCAGCTGGACGCCCCTACCCGGCGGTGGTAGGTTAAGAATTCACTTGCTACTATAGTATGCTATTCCGCAGAACTGAGGACATGTCAACTGCAGGAGCACCTAAAGGAGCTCACTCCGGCTGGCTGCAGAGGGGCAATCATAATCCCCTGGTGATAGTGGTCCTGGTCATAGCCGGACTGCTGTCTATATCATTATCTAAGACCACGATTGAATTCGCCTATGTGGCAGCTTTATTTGTGCTGTTGTGCCTGTTCCTAGGCCTACGTCTGATCCCCCTGGGACGCAGCATCAGGCTTATGCTCCCCTGGACCATGGCTTTTTTTGCCATTCACCTGACTTTTTCCTATATTTCCGGTCCACGGGCGGGTCTGGTAGATGTTCTCCGCCGGGAGTTTATCATACTGCTCCGGTTCATCGGCCTGGCCGGAGCGATGGGCGTTCTCCGGGAAGGAATGGATGCCCAATCCCTAGTAGATAGTATCAAGACCCTGATGGACCGCCTTCGAGTCAGAAGCCGCCGCGTGGAAGACTTCCTGCAGATACTCCGGCTTATCCTGGTATTTATCCCCCAAGTAATGCGGGAATACCAGAGTCTGGAGCGATTTAACCTGGCCCTAGGCTTTACACCGCCAGGCACCCTGCGGGAGAGGATCAGATTTTACGGCGGCAACTTGCTACCGGTGATGTCACGCTCCCTGACTAGAGCCCGTCAGCTGGGGGAAATCATGACCCTGAGGGGGTATGGACGAGCCATTCCGCGAGGCCAGCTTACACCCCTGCCATTCCGGTTACAGGATAGTGTGGCGGTAGCTGTCATTGCGGTACTCCTGGGTAGCTCGGGATGGGTGTTTTAAATTTCAAGCTGCTCATTGAATACGACGGTACGGCCTTTCACGGCTGGCAGCTCCAACGCCGGGAACGTACCATCCAGGCCGATCTGGAAGCGGCCTTAAAACAGGTGACGACTCAGCAGAAGGTCACGGTCACCGGGGCTGGTCGCACGGATGCCGGCGTCCACGCCCGGGGTCAGGTGGCCAACGTGAAACTGGATACCACTATCCCGCCGGAACAGCTGCGGCTGGCTGTCAATAGCCAACTAGCGGAGGACATCCGGGTCAAGACTATTGAGGTGGTCCCTGATGTCTTCCACGCCCGAAAAAGCGCGGTAGTGCGCCGATACAGTTATGCAATGACCGCTGCCCGGCCCGTTCTCGGACGGCAGTACGTATGGCCTGTGAGGCATTCCCTCAACCGGGACTTGCTTTTACGATGCGCTGGACAGGTCACCGGGGAACATGACTTCGCCGGTTTCGCCCGGACTAATGCGAACGTGGATTCTACTATCTGCCGTGTGGAGATTTCCCGATGGGAGTTAAGCGAGTTCGATATGGTATATCACATAGCAGCAGACCGCTTTCTCCACCACATGGTCCGCTACCTGGTGGGTACCATGGTAGAGGTTGCACGAGGGCGATACACCGTGGAACAGTTTTGCACCCAGATTGAAGAAGGTCCCGGGTATATAACTGTTTATAGGGCACCGGCGCGGGGGCTGGTCCTAGAAGAAGTGTCGTACCCGTTGACAAATTAATCGGATTCGTGAGGTGAAGCTAACAGCACAAGGCATTTGCGAGAATAAAAATCAGCAAGGTATACATATGAGATACAAGTACAGAGCGATTATTCTGGTCGGGCTACTGACCCTCGGACCTTTATTCCTGCCAGCCCAGGTCCAAGATGAGATTACCCTCAGCCGGCAGACAGCCATCACCCGGGCCATCCAGCAGGTAAGCCCCGCCGTGGCGGGCATTAACGTCGTCAAGCTACAGAAAGGTCCCAGCGCTTACAGCCTGCTTTTTGACGATCCTTTCTGGTCCAACATGTTCCCCGAAACCTACCGCCGGGTGGAAAGTCTGGGGTCGGGGCTGGTACTCTCTTCCGACGGCTACGTGGCCACCAACGCTCACGTGGTAGAAAACGCCGCCGAGATCATTGTAACCCTGCCGGGAGGACACCAGTACGAGGTAAAGGACCTGTATACCGATGCCCTGACGGATATCGCCCTCCTGAAGATCGACGCCCGGGGCTTGCCGATTGTAAAGTTAGGTGATTCCAACGAACTGATAATCGGCGAGTGGGCGATCGCACTGGGAAATCCCCTAGGCCTCTTTGACGTAAGTAAACAGCCGACCGCAACTATGGGCATCATCAGCGGGCTGCACATGGATTTCGGCCACCGGGAGCCGGGCCGGGTCTATCAAGACATGATCCAGACCGACGCGTCCATCAATCCCGGCAATAGCGGCGGGCCGCTAGTGAACGCTGATGGTGAGGTGATTGGGATCAATAGCTTCATCTTCACGGAAAATCAGTATTCGGCCGGATCGATCGGCATTGGATTTGCTATTCCCATCAACCGGGTCAAAGAGGTGGTTGAGGAATTGAAAACTAGAGGCACCGTGGACCGGAGTTTCGATACCGGAATAGTTGGACGTCCCGTAGATCGTGCCATCCGGAACTATTTGCGTCTGTCTGCAAATTACGGTCTCTTTGTCACGCTGGTCGTGAAAGGGAGTTCCGCCGAGAAAGCAGGTATCAAGCCAGGCGACGTGCTTTTAGAGGTGAATGGGAAACCGGTTGCCAACAAACGCGATTTCATTCAGGCAGTGGAGGAAGACCTCCTTAAGACCGGCGACGAGATCACGATGAAAGTCTGGCGAGATGGACGGGAGCTGACCATTTCCCTGGTTTTAGGCAGATAAAGGATACCGAGGTGATTCCACGCTACACTACACCCGAGATGGGCCGCATCTGGAGCGACCAGCACAAGTATGAAACCTGGCTGAAAGTTGAGATTGCCGTTTGCGAGGTACTGGCCGAACAGGGGCGTATTCCGCAACAATCCCTGAAGAACATCAAGGCCAGAGCCACTTTCGACCAAGCCCGCATTGAGGAGATTGAGACCACCACCCGCCACGACGTCATCGCTTTCCTGACCAATGTAGCCGAGCACGTCGGGCCCGATTCCCGCTTTATCCACCTGGGCATGACCTCCTCTGACCTGCTGGATACTACCCTGGCTCTGTTGTGCGTAGAGGCTGGGAAACAGCTCCAAGGCCGGATGGAGGATTTCCACCAGCTGCTGCGCGAACGTGCCCGGGAGCACAAGTTCACCTGGCAGATCGGGAGGACGCATGGCGTTCATGCGGAGCCGGTCACTTTCGGCCTGAAGCTGGCTTTGTGGTCGGAGGAAATCGCTCGCAACCTGCACCGCTGGGAAGCCGCCCTGGGTGAAATCGCCGCCGGGAAGATCTCCGGTGTCGTGGGGACCTACGCTCATCTCTCACCCGAGGTTGAGGAGGAGGTATGTAAGCGCCTGGGACTGAAGGCGGCCAGTATCTCCAACCAGGTCATCCAGCGGGACCGCCATGCCAGCTACCTTTCCGCTATCGCAATCACTGGTGCCACTCTGGAAAAGATCGCCCTGGAGGTCCGCCACCTGCAACGGACCGAGGTGAGGGAAGCGGAGGAGCCGTTCAAGAAAGGGCAGAAAGGTTCATCGGCCATGCCACACAAACGGAATCCCATAATCGCCGAACGGGTCTGTGGGATGGCCCGGCTATTGCGGGCTGATGCATTGGTGGGTCTGGAGAACGTAGCCCTGTGGCATGAACGGGATATTTCCCACTCTTCGGTAGAGCGAGTTATCCTGCCCGATGCCACCACCGCCCTGGATTATATGCTATTAAAGATGACCGATCTTGTCAAAGGTATAGTCGTCTATCCGAAGCGCATGGAGGCAAACCTCAATCTGACGGGTGGTCTTATTTTCAGCCAGCCGGTTCTGCTGGCTCTAGTGGAGAAGGGCGCCAGCAGGGAAGCGGCATATGCCCTAGTCCAGCGCCATGCAATGGAGGTATGGGAGCAGGGAGGCGATTTCCACCAGCTGCTTCAGGACGATCCAGAAGTGAAAGCCCTTCTGTCAGACCAAGAGCTAGATGCCTGCTTTGATTACAGCAACCTGCGCAGGAATATCGAAACAATCTATCAGCGGCTTGGCATTTGATAAAGGGAAACCTCAAAGAAAGGTGAGCTCCTGTACGAAAGGAAGTCTAAGAAGGTATTCAAGAACGTGGACCCGATCCTGCTGATTCAGCGATTCAAGGGCGAGTTTGTCGCCTGAGAGACTGGGACTTACAATGGCTCCTGAAGGACGCATAATACTCGTTCCGCTGTTGCTCCTGGCAGTTTTGGCCGGTTTAGGGCTGCTATTAGCCCCACGTCCCTGGCTGCAAGGGATTGTTGGTTTCATTTGGGTACTGGCGGGCTTATCCCTGGTCTTTTTCAGAGACCCTGTGCGATTACCGCCGAAAGATCCCAATGCTTTCGTTTCCCCCGCGGATGGCAAGGTGGTGGCCATCCAGCCTGTTGAATACGATGAGCACATAGGTGGTGAGGCATTACAGGTTGCCATTTTTCTCTCACTGTTCAACGTTCACGTCCAGCGGGTACCTACTGATGGCCACGTTGATTCCACGCAGCATCGCTCCGGCCGGTTCCTGGCTGCGTTCAATCCCGGAGCCAGCGAAAAAAATGAACAAGTGGTGACTTGCTTTACCGGAAAAGGCGGTAAATTCAAGGTAAAGCAGATTGCCGGAATACTGGCCAGGCGCATTATCTGCCACATGCGACCGCATAGCTCGGTACAGCGTGGTAATCGTCTAGGATTTATCAGGTTCGGCTCCCGGGTGGAGATCATCGTACCGGCAGATTTCCAGCTCCAGGTTACGGTAGGGAAGCGGGTAGAGGGAATCACAACAATAATAGGGTATTTTTCATCATGAAACTGAAAAAGCGTATCAATAAACATCACATCCCGAGTTTGTTTACCCTCCTGAATATGTTCCTGGGATTCCTGGCCATTATCAGTGTTGTGGAAGGAAATTACCCTCGGGCTGCTTATCTCATCGTCGGTGCCGCCATATTCGATGCTCTAGATGGAAAACTCGCCCGATGGATCCAGCGGCCGTCTCAGTTCGGAATGGAGCTAGATTCCCTGGCGGACGTGATCTCTTTCTGTCTTGCACCGGCGCTCCTGATCTGGGCACTATACGCCCCTGATCTGCACCCGGTGCTGGGAGGCTTGATAGCCGGTGCTCCCCTTTACTTTGGCGCCCTTCGTCTGGCACGTCATAATGTGGGTCAGCGTTCCAAACCCCAATCCTATTTCGAGGGTCTCCCATCCCCGGCGAATGCCCTAGTAATTGTGGCGCTGGTTTTCTATTACTACGGGCAAGGCCAATCTGCCGCTAAGGTGGTTTTGCCCATAATAATGGCCACATCTTTCCTTATGATCAGCCCGATTCGATATGCCAAGACTCCCCGACTCACACTTCGAGCGGGGCTTGGCAACACCCTCTACCTCGCAGCTATAATAGCGACTCTGATCTCACTACCGATCTTCGGCGGCCGAATCGTGCTGCCTATTGTGCTCGCCTACGTACTCAGTGGGCTCGTCCGATGGCTGACAAGGGCCGACTCAACCACCGAATTGCATTCAGTCGAGGAGGAAGCTTGAGGGCTCATATCTATATTACTCCGAAGGAGGGGATACTTGATCCCCAGGGCTTGACCGTTGGCAAGGCTTTGCGCAATCTGGGAATGAAAGAGGTGACCAGCGTGCGTATGGGCAAATATATTGAAATGGAGCTGCCGAGGACCACCAGGAAAAAGGCGGAAGAGATTACGAAGCAAGCCTGTGACCGTCTCCTGGCCAACTTGAATATCGAGTCCTACCGTTTTGAGATTGTGAAGGAGACCTAGTGCGGTTCGCCATACTCGTCTTTCCCGGATCGAATTGTGATCACGATGCCTATCATGCAGTACGACACGTTTTAGGCGAAGAGGGAGCTTTTGTCTGGCATAAGGAGCGCTCCCTAGATGGCTATGACGCCGCGATTATTCCAGGGGGTTTCTCATACGGTGATTATCTCCGCACCGGCGCGATCGCCCGATTTTCGCCCATCATGTCGGCGGTGCAGGAATTCGCCCAAAAGGGAAAACCGATTATTGGCATCTGCAATGGCTTTCAGATTCTGGTGGAGGCCGGGCTTCTGCCAGGCGCGCTCATCAGCAACCGCAGCTTGCGGTTTATCAGCAAGATGGTGTACCTCAAGCCCGAAGGTCAGAACAGCCTATTTACAGCCGGCCTGGATACCAACCGAACCTATCGGATGCCCATAGCACATCAAAGCGGGAATTACTTGATCTCGCCTGAAACACTAGACCAGCTAGAGCGAAGCGACCAGATCGCTTTTCGTTATGCCACTCCAGAGGGCAAGGTAACCGCGGGAGCTAATCCCAACGGCTCGACAGGCAATATCGCCGGTGTCCTGAATCGAGAGAAAAACGTGCTAGGCCTGATGCCCCATCCCGAACGAGCCGCCGAAGCTATTGTGGGCTCGTATGACGGACTGGCTTTTTTCAAGTCCATGGCGGAGTACGGTTGATGGCCCTCCCCAATTACCAGAAGCGATCCCTGGGATTCATTTTCATAATTCTCATTTTCGGCGCTGTCATAGGCACGATATTTGGTAACGCCCTAGCCCTCATGCTTCCTGAAGGCGTAGTAAAACAGTTCTTTCTCCAATCGGTCACTTGGGGAATCAGTCCTGTAACGCTGGACTTAATAGTAGGTACCGTCACTTTCGGCCTGCGGGTTAAGCTCAATATCATCAGCGTCTTAGGCTTGGCAGTTGCTTATTACTTTCTGCGTTATTTCCGGTGAACCTTGTATTATTACATGTCATTAGCGGCATGGACCGAGGGAATAAGCGTGAGAAATCCGGTTGTTTTGATTAAATTTATTAAGTTTCAGATTGAGAATCAGATAGGAGGTGCTCATGTCACTGGGCTTTGGTGAAATCCTGGTCATTCTGTTCATAGTCCTGTTGTTGTTTGGTGCTAAAAAGCTTCCCGAACTGGCCCGTGGTCTGGGTCAGGGTATGCGCGAGTTCAAGCGCGCTACCAATGAGATTCAGGATGAAATCAAGTCGGCGACCAATCTGGACGAGCCGCCGAAGAAGGTGACCGATAGCTCCACCCAAGAGCAGGAAGACTAACCCGCCGGTTTCTTAGCGGTGACTCCCCGGCTCAGCGAGCGGATTGAAGCCTTTCCCGCCGCCCTTAAGGAACAGTCCGAGCTCAACGCAGTCATCACTGATACCTCATCTCAGGCCCTGGCGCACCTGGATGGGGATGGGACGCAGGGACCCTTATCGGACTGCCTTTTAGCTATAAAAGACAACCTGAACCTGGTTGATTCTCCTACCACATGTGCATCCTGGACGCTCGCAGGTTATATTTCACCGTATACGGCCACGCCGGTACAGCGGCTTCTGGACGCTGGCGCAGCCATAGTTGCCAAGACCAACCTGGACGAGTTTGCCATGGGATCATCCACCGAATATTCCTGCTTCGGCCCCACCCGTAATCCTTATAATCCCGATCTGGTTCCCGGTGGCAGCAGCGGCGGATCGGCGGTGGCTGTGGCTGCCGAATTAGTAGATGCGGCCCTGGGAAGCGACACCGGTGGATCGGTGCGCCAGCCGGCGGCTTTCTGCGGCCTCTTTGGCCTCAAACCTACTTATGGCAGGGTTTCCCGGTACGGACTGGTGGCATTCGCTTCATCTTTTGATCAGGTTAGCGTTTTTGCCCGCGACATCGATCTGACGGCCAGGGTGTTTGAAGTAATCGCCGGTCACGATCCTCTGGACAGTACCTCTGCAGCTGAACCGGTAACGTCGTTTTCTTACGATGAGGAGCACGCCCGCAGCCTCACTATCGGCATTGCCCGTGAATACGAACACGAGGGTTTGGACGAGGAGATCGGCAGTCGCTACAGGAACCTCATCAAATTCCTCAAGAGTGAGGACTTTACCGTAAAGGAAGTCTCCCTGCCCCACACGGACTACGGGATAGCAGCCTATTATATCCTTACAACAGCCGAGGCTTCATCCAACCTGGCAAGGTATGATGGAATCCGCTACGGGATGCGCGCCCGGGTTGAGGGAGACCTAGAAGGGCTCTACACGGACACGCGCAGCAGTGGCTTTGGCCCCGAGGTGCAACGGCGTATCATGCTGGGCACCTACGTCCTGTCGGCCGGATATATGGACCGCTATTACATCTGCGCCCAGCGCGTCCGCCGTCTCATCCAGCGGGACTTCCTCCATGCATTCAAAGAAGTTGATCTCCTGCTAACACCAACTACTCCTACCCTCCCCTTCCCGATTGGCACCAAGGTTGACGATCCACTCACCATGTACCTGTCAGACGTGTTCACCGTACCCATGAGTCTGGCAGGTGTGCCCGCCATGAACATCCCCATGGGCCAGTCCCGTGGAGGTCTTCCCATCGGGCTGCAACTGACGGCCAATTACTTCAGAGAGGAAACTATTTTCCAGCTCAGCCGTTTTATCGAGCAAAGATATTCTGTCTGATAAATGCTCGAATTCCAACAGCCCTGGTGGATGCTCCTTCTGGTGCTGGTACCGCTGCTTTACTGGTGGTATTTACGCCAGGGGCGCAGTCATGAGGGCGTGCTGCGGTTTTCTTCGCTGGCCCTGTTTAATCCGATCGACGTCCGCACGGGTGGTCTGAAAGCAGCCCTCCTGCGAGGCGTCAGATTCACTCTGATAGCCATGGTGGTACTTGCTTTGGCCCGCCCCCGCCTTGCTGATGTGGTACGGGAATCCAAAGTTGAAGTTATCGATATCATGCTGGTACTCGATATATCGTCATCCATGCGGGCAGCCGATTTTACACCTAACCGCTTGGAAGCAGCTAAAAAGGTGGCCCGCCAGTTCATAATGGACCGCCTCCATGATCGCATCGGCACTGTGGTATTTGCAGCCGAGTCCTTCATCCAGTGCCCCCTGACGCATGATACCAACGTCCTGCTCAACCTTCTCGATCAGGTAACTATCGTGGATAAAGAACACGACGGCACCGCCATCGGTATGGCGATCGCGAACGCCATCAACCGTCTCCGAGACACACCGGCCGCCAGCAAGGTGATGATCCTCCTCTCCGATGGAAGTAACAACGCCGGGGAGCTAGATCCAACTACCGCCGCTCAACTGGCGCAGGAATTCGATATTAAAATCTATACCATTGGAGCGGGTTCACACGGCATGGCACCTTATCCGATTAGTGATCCTCTGTTGGGTCAGCGGATGGTGAATGTAGAAGTAGAGTTGGATGAGGAGACCTTGCGCCAAGTAGCCGATATCACCGGGGGGCAGTACTTCCGAGCAACCGACCAGCAATCACTGGCAGAAATCTACGACCAGATCAATCAGCTGGAGCGAACGGAAATCCAGGTTGACGAGTATCTAAATGTCCAGGAGCTGTATAGCTGGTTTATTATCCCCGCCAGCGTCCTGGGTTTGCTCCTGCCGGTTGTTAGCGTGGGCGTTTTCAGGAAATATGTGGGATGATCCAGTTCGCTCATCCGCAGCTGGCCTTGCTTTTCATCCCCTGGGCGGGGCTAATGGCATGGAGCTTCTGGCGTCAGGAGCGTGCGATTCGACGACTAAGAGAACTGGGGGAAAGCCGGGTGCAACTATATGTTTTAGGCCGCGTACGATTCCCCCGTCAGCGGGCAAAGAATATGCTGTTTTTCCTGGGCCTCGGATTCCTGATCATGGCTGCTGTAGGTCCCAAGGCAGGCACCAAAGTTGTTGAACTCAAACGTCAAGGAGTGGATGTCCTGTTCATGCTGGACACTTCCACCAGCATGGATGCCAGGGATGTCAAACCCAGTCGGCTGGAGAAAGCCAAGTACGAGGTGGGACGCCTTATTGATGGTCTCCGAGGGGACCGGGTGGGCATGATTGTCGTTGCCGGAACCGCCCACTTGCATTTTCCCCTTACCTCCGACTACGCCGCCGCCCGGCTTTTTCTCAACGCGGTTGATACCAGACTGGTCCAGGTTCAAGGAACCGTGCTAGCCGAAGGCCTAGAGCTAGCCATGCGCACCTTAGACCAGGAGACGAAGAAGTACAAGTCACTGGTGATATTAAGCGATGGTGAGGACCACGATGGCCGAGCTTTGCAGCTGGCCCGGAAGGCATCCGACACCGGCATCATCATCCATACCGTGGGGATCGGATCCTTGGCGGGTGCTCCAATCCCGATTAATGACAATAGGGAGTTTAAGAAAGACCGGGATGGGCGGACTGTCACCTCAGTGCTCAATGAATCCATGCTGGAAGAGTTGGCCCGGGCAGGCGGCGGCACCCACACCCGGGTGGATAACCGGAGCGGTAGTCTGGTGGGGCTATTAGAGGAGATATTGTCCATGGAGAAGCGCACTCTCAAGATCCATGAGTTTTCCCAGTTCGAAGACCGCTACCAGCTTTTTGCCCTCCCGGCCCTCATCTTCCTGCTGCTGGAGCTGCTTCTGCCGGGTGGACGCCGGGAAGCCCCAAAAGCACTAAGCCGATATGCATAAAGCCCAGATAATACTCTTATTACCATTACTGCTTCAGGGACAGGCCCTTCCTCCCAGCAACACTCCGTCCAGGCCGTCCATTCCAGATGAGCTGCAGGAAGTATGGCAACAGTATGACCAGTTAGTCCAGGAATACCCTGATCACCCACTGCTCCACTATAATTTCGGCAACCTGGCCTATGGCACCGGTGAGTACCAAAAGGCCCTCCAGGAATACCAGGCGGCCTTGAAAACCGGTGACCGTGAAACTCAAGCCCGGATTTTCTTCAACCTGGGCAACAGTCTTTTCCGAGCGGGCAACATCGAAGACAGCAAGAACTTTTTCCGGAAGGCCTTGGAGTTGAATCCTGGTGATGAAGACGCTCGTATAAACTATGAGCTGGCCACGCAGCTGTCCAGACAGCAGCAACAGCAGGAAGAGAACCAAACTCCGGCCAGGAAGCCGGATGCTGAAGAGGAAACTCCTGATTCATCCAGCCAGGAGTCATCCCAGGATCAATCGGGCAGTCAGGAAGACAAATCCGCACCGGAGGAACAGCATGAAGACTCCCAGACACGACAGGAGCAGGATGAGGCCGGCAAGGAACAGCCTGACGAACAGTCCACTGCCAGCCAACAGGAAGTCCAGCCCCTGGACGATCTAAAGCGTGAGGAAGCCGAGGCTATCCTGAATGCCCTCCGTGCCGACGAGGAGAACCTCATGAAGCGGACCTATCGCCCGTCAGTCTCCGTTAAACTGGAAAAGGATTGGTGAATGCGTTCACCGCAGAGAATGGGGATAAGGCAAAGATGGTCAAAATGCTGAAAAGAATTAGGACGACAGGTGTGCCAAATAAACAAATTCACTATTAAGTGTCATGTTTAAACCGAGGGAGCAACAGCTATCTGGTTCCGCCAGTATCATGCCAGGTAAACTGCCGCTGTTACTGCCACTACTACTGCTACTGCCGCTGTCTTCCATAACCGCCCAGCCCAAGGTACAGGCCATTGTCAGTGACACCAGGATTGTTGAGGGACAGAGCTTTACCATGGAAGTCCGGGTGGAGGATGGGGAAATCCAATCAGTTTCCCAGGAGGGACTGGCCGCTTTCAGAATTCTCACTGGCCCTACAACCTCCCGAAGCGTACAGATCATAAATGGTGCTATCACGTCTACTTCCAGCTACCGCTGGACCCTACTACCCAGGAAGATGGGGAAGCAGATCATCCCCAGCCTGGCAGTAAAGGTTGGTGGAACCACTCTGCACACCACACCGGTACAGATCGAAGTTCTGTCGGCTACGGCTGCATCAAAGGCCGGTAGTGGTGACAGTGACCGCTCCGTATTTCTGGTAGCTGATGTAGACCGAAAGAAAGTATATCGGGGTGATCAGATCACCGTTTCCTGGACACTATATACGCAGCAGAACATATCGGGTTGGGAAATCGTCTCCCTGCCTAACCTGACGGGCTTCTGGACCGAGGAGCTCTTTGCGCCCAACAAGCTGCAGCTGCGGGAGCGCGTGGTTGAGGGACGCCGATACTATACGGCGGTAGTGCGAAGGATAGCTACCTTCCCGACGCAATCAGGGGAATTGGAGGTTGATCCTCTCATCCTGAAAATAGGGGTGCAGCTTCGAAAACGCCGCGTTCTTGACCCTTTCTTTGATGACTTCTCCATCTTCCGCCCTGGACAGGTGGAACATCGCACGGTGAGCTCACCGGCGGTAGTAGTGGAGGTAGCACCAACGCCAGCTGTGAACCGTCCCTCTGACTACAGCGGGATAGTGGGGCGCTACTCCCTATCGGGGAATCTGAATCCGCAGGAGGTAGTACAGGATGAAGCGGTTACCCTCACCCTCACGATCAGCGGGGAAGGTAATTTCAAGACCCTCGATGCCCCGCCCGTAGACTTCCCCAGGGATCTGGAGGTATTTGATCCCAAGGTCAACAGCGAACCATCCCTGGGAGATGTGATAGGCGGATCTAAGACCGTCGAGTATATTATTATCCCCCGCCGAGCGAGTACTTTCATCATTCCCCAGGTCCGGCTACCATATTTCAATCCCGCAGCAGAACAATATGAAGTAAAAACGACGGGGCCCTTTACTTTAAATGTTCTGCCCAGGGAAGAGGCTGGTGTAAGCTCGCCCGGCTATACCAGAAGGGAGGTGGCGCTGCTGGGGAAGGATATCCGCTTCGTAAAGTCCGGACGTCCCCGCTGGCTGAGAACCGGCAAGGGTTGGTATACCTCAAGTCTGTTCATCCTGAACGTTGCTACGGTTTTGCTTTTAGGAGCACCGTGGTTGGGAACCCGAGCCCGGTCACTAGTTACGGCAGCTCGGCCTGGTCTACAGGCATGGCGGGCTCTCAGTGTTGCAACAGCTATCGTGGATGAAGCCCAAGGCGAGCCGATGGAGATCTATAGCGAGCTGAGCCGGGCTTTAACCCGATACCTGAATCATAAACTAGGCCGGGATACCAGTGAATACACCATGGACGATGTGAGGGAGCTGCTCACCAGCAGGGGTGTATCTCCGGCGCATCAGGAGATCCTCGTCCAGATTCTGGAACGGGCTGCTGCAGCCCGCTTTGCCCCGGTCAGAGCCGGGAATGCTGAAACCGATCGTCAAGCCCTGAAAGAGGTTCTTAGCGAAGTGGAGTCGCAATGGTCCGCCTGAGATACTTCGCTACGTTTGTCTTGATTTCAATCCTCGCGGGAAGATTGAGTGCCGGCGCTACTGAAGAAGCAGTCTATCAGCGCGGCATGGACGCCTATGCAAGCGAGCAGTGGTCGCTGGCCATCCAGGAATTCGAGTCCATCCTCCGTAGCGGCTATGAAGCGGAGCTGCTATACTATAATCTAGGGAATGCCTACTACCGGGCTGGACATGTGGCAGGGGCGGTCTGGGCTTACGAGAAGGCCCTGATTCTGAATCCCAACGACGATGACGCCCGCTATAACCTCGCCCTGGCCAACCTGCGTGTCAAAGACCGGATAGAGCTGCCGGAGATCCCCTTCTACATCCGTTTCTATCGGGGAGTACGGGAAAGCCTCACGCCAGGCGAATGGATGCGGTGGGTATCCATCGTACTGTTTCTAGTAGGTCTATTCTACGCCTTGAACCGCATTTTACGACGTCCCTGGCTGGGGTGGCTGATGGTACCGGGGACGGTCATAGCCACTTTCCTTTTCCTGATCACGCTGGATAGTATTATCACCACCAACCGGATCAGAGAAGGGATCATCTATGGCGAGCAAGTGACGGTCACAAGTGCCCCATCGGAACGCTCGACGATGCTGTTCGAGCTCCATGAAGGACTCAAGGTGTCCGTTCTGGAGCAGAGCGACGACTGGTACCAGATCGAGCTGCTCGACGGTAAGAGTGGCTGGCTCCCCGCTGATCAGCTGCGGGTGTTGTAGGGGAGTAATCGGTTTTAAAACACCAGGGGTGAACTGTCACCCTTTGATTGCTCAACCTAACTCGCAGGCTACGACCAGGGCCAACTGACTTAGTTTGAATAGGGAAAGACGCCCCAATCCCAGGGTAAATACTCAAGGGGCAAAATCACCAGGAAGGATTGTTTTTTCCTTGAGAGTTATTCTTAAATTGAAACAGCAATCATGGTAGCGTATGTCCGGTCATAGCAGGTGGTCCACCATTAAACGTAAGAAGGCGGCAGCCGATGCCAAACGCGGTGCCGTCTTCACACGAGTAATCAAGGAAATCACCGTCGCCGCCCGCCTGGGTGGAAGCGACCCGGACACCAATCCCCGTCTCCGATTGGCCATCAGCCAGGCCCGCACCGCAAACATGCCTCAGGCCAACATCGACCGGGCTATCAAGAAAGGCACCGGCGAACTTCCCGGCGTGCGCTACGAATCAGCCGTCTACGAAGGATACGGGCCCGGCGGATCAGCCATCCTCATGGACGTGCTCACCGACAACAAGAAGCGGACCGTGGCCGACATCCGCCATCTCATGTCCAAGTACAGCGGGAACCTTGGTGAATCGGGAAGTGTGGCCTGGCAATTTGAAAACCGGGGCACACTGACCGTTCCGGCGGAGGGAGTCGAGGAGGATGACCTTTTTGAGGCAGCGATAGATTACGGTGCCGAAGAGATCGAGATAGAGGATAACCAGTTCGTTATTTCCGTGCCGGCGGAGAAAGTCTACGAGCTGCAAAGCATGTTGGAAAAGCAGGATTTTCCCGTCAACTCGGTGGAAGTAGGCTTAGAACCCACCAGTACTGTACAGGTGACTGGATCCGATGCCCGGCAGCTCCTTAAGCTGCTGGATTCCCTGGATGACCTAGAGGACATTCAGAAGGTCTATGCCAACTGCGACATTGCCGAAGATGAACTAGCCTCCATTAACAGGACCTCGGTATGAGGCTTCGTGGTAGATTCAGCGGGGTGCTCTGGACAACCTCGTTTTCAACCTGATGCGGATTCTCGGCCTCGATCCCGGCATTCGGTGCACCGGCTACGGCTTGATCGCAGTGCACAGCCGAGAACCGACCCTGGTAGACTACGGCACCATCACACCGCCACCCGACGCCACTATGGGCGAGCGCCTGTCCGTGCTCTACGATGACCTAACCCAGCTTATCGAAATGACCAGCCCCGACGAACTCGCTATTGAAGCCACTTTTTATGGTATCAATGTCAAGTCAGCCCTCATTCTTGGTCAAGCCAAGGGGGTGGCGCTCCTGTGTGCCGCCCATCAACGACTGCCCGCTGCCGAGTATGCCCCGCGCAAAGTCAAGCTGGCTACCACTGGCAACGGCCGCGCTGCCAAGGAACAGGTCCGCTTCATGGTCCAGCGTATACTGAATATGGACCACCCGCCCCAGCCTATTGACGCCTCCGACGCCTTAGCCGTGGCCCTATGCCACCATCAGCAATGCCGCCTGACAGGAGCAGGCCTTTCTGCGAAGATACCCGGCGCATGATCGTCCACCTGACAGGACACCTGCTGGAAAAACACCCCGACCATGTGGTGATAGACGTGCAGGGAGTGGGCTACCACGTATGGACAACCCTCAACACTTATGAAGCCCTACCGGGACCCGGCCAGGAAGCCAGCCTGCTAACATACCACCAGGTTCGTGAGGACAGCCAGGAGCTCTTCGGCTTTGCTAGCGCTGAAGAGCGTGAGGTTTTCAGGCACTTGATCGCCATCAGCGGCATAGGGGCAAAAACTGCCATCACCATTCTAAGCGGCACTCTACCGGACGAGTTTCGTCGGCGGGTCCAAGAAGGGGATGAAGCCGCCCTCACGACCATCCATGGTGTAGGCCCCAAGATGGCCCGGCGGATTCTCACCGAACTAAGGGATAAATTCGGTGCCGAAGCACCAGCCTGGGAAGGCATCTCCGCGTCTGTTGCAGGAGAGGGCGATGCCGTTACCCAGGCGGTGCAGAGTCTGGTGGCACTGGGATACCGACCCCAGGAAGCCCGCCGGGCGATCCAGTCAGCCATCAAGCGGGTTGAAGCCCAGGCTCCGGTCGAAGACCTTATCCGGGCAGCTCTCCGTGGAAAATAAACTGACGAAACAGACCCCCCTCTACCACCAGCACTTGGCACTGGGTGCCCGGATCGCTCCTTTCGGCGGATACGAAATGCCCGTCCAGTATACCGGCATTAACGCCGAGCATCTGGCCGTGCGTTCCACCGGAGGGCTATTCGACGTGTCCCACATGGGTGAGTTCCGGATCAGCGGCCCCGATGCCCTCACATTCCTACAGGACGTTACGGTGAACGATGCAGCCGCCTTAGAAGAAGGACAGGCCCAGTATTCAGCCATGTGCTACTCCGACGGCGGTATTGTGGACGACCTCCTACTCTATCGCCGGACCGACCACTACTTCATGGTGGTGAATGCCGCTAACATCGACAAAGATTTTGAATGGCTCCAATCCAATATCAAAGGTAATGTCTCCCTAGAGAATGAATCGGACCAGATCGGCCTCATCGCCGTGCAGGGTCCCGTCAGCCGGGAACTAGTGGAGCAGACTCTGGGAGTGAACCTCTCGAACCTGCCCTACTACCACTCCATGGAAGGGAAGGTCTACGACCGGCAGGTGCTGATCAGCCGCACCGGCTACACCGGCGAGCTGGGTTTTGAGCTTTATACTGATCCCGATACAACCCGACGTCTTTGGGAGGATTGCCTGGTGGCGGGTAAGCCGTTGGAAGTAGTGCCCGCCGGCCTGGGAGCCAGGGACACGCTCCGGCTGGAAATGAAGTACTGCCTCTATGGCAACGACATCTCAGCTGATACAAATCCCATTGAGGCCGGACTGGGGTGGATCACCAAGCTGGAAAAGAAATCCTTCATCGGCTCAAAAGCTATTGCTCAAGTGAAAGAGGCGAAGCCTGTCCGCCGGCTGGTAGCTATCCAGATGGAAGAGCGGGCCATCCCCAGGGCGGGGTATACAATCCTCCATGATGACCGGGAAATCGGCCGGGTGACCAGCGGTACTCAGTCGCCCACACTGAAACGGGGGATTGGGCTGGGTTATGCAGCCCGAGAGCATACAAAATTCGGCACAACGCTCCAGGTGGACATCAGGGGCGGGACAGTCGGGGCCACCGTGGTGAAGCCCCCGTTTGTGAAAAATACAAGCCTTATGGCATAGAATCCGGGATGGTGTCAGCCGCTACAATCTCCAGTGTAATATAAGTCTGGGGATCGCTTATTGCTAGGAGCTAACTGGTAACGAATATTGTAGCAACTTTTTTTAACTTACTATATGTCAGCAGCGGTGAAAAATGTCCCCGATCTAATAGTATTCAGGTTTCTCCCTATCCACGGAAAGATGGCAGGATGACGGAGCATATGTCCGTTCCCCTCATCCTCTCCCCCTTTCCAAGGGAGAAGGAACTATCAGCCGTCAATCACAGCCTCTTCCCCTTGGGAGGATGGCCAGATCGAGAGGATAAGATAATTTGAATATTATGCGGCTTTATCCAACACTTTACTGTATGGATCCACAGTTCTAAACTGACACCATGAACGCCTCCCGTAAAAAAGACCGCCGGATTGAGGTCTTCGCTATCCTCCTGATGGCGCTCTCTATCCTCACTTTCCTCAGCCTAGTTACATACAGCCCCCAAGAAGAGCCTACCATATCCGAGCATGTGGCCATTAAGAATATCATGGGTATTGTCGGAGTTTACTTGTCTCACTACACCATCAAGTTTACCCTGGGCTACGCGGCACTGGTCTTTCCCATCCTAGGACTGGTCTGGGGTGTGGGACTGCTCCTTAAACGGGCGCATAGACCCTTGTGGCGCATCACCTGGTACGGGCTGCTCCTGGCCTTGCTGACCTCCTTTGCTGTGGGCCTGCCTGAAGCCCCCCTAGTATATGAAGGCCGGGGGGATTTCACAACGACCGGGATGATAGGTGGTGTGGGATCTAAGGTTCTGCACGATTTCCTTGGCATGTTCGGAGCCGTGGTGGTACTGATAGCCGGGTATTTCCTGGTAATCAGCGGCTACTTGCGCTGGGATGTGCGGGCTTCCCTGGCACGGCAGATAGCCAACCTGGAAGTCTGGTACACCGAATGGCACGACCGCCGACGGCGGGAAAAGACCATGGTGGAATCCCGAGGCTACGCCCGGAAGCCCGGAACTACACCGAGCCGTCCCACCCGCCGCAGGAAGCGGAAAGAGCCCGTCCCGACTGCAGCCCGACGCCGGGATTCTACCAATATTGCGAGTAAAAAAAGAACATCCCCCAGCACCGGTGAGGAGATCCAGATCGAAGAGCGGAGAGACGTTGAGACCGGGGACATCGATACCATGGAGGAGCGTCGGACACCATCAAGGCGGAAATACAAGTTCCCTCCCTTGGACATACTGGTGGAACCACCGTCGGTGGAAGAGACAGAATCCAGGGAAGAGCTGCTGGCAAAAGCCCGGGAGTTGGAGCGGGCCTTGGCCACCTTCAAAGTGGAAGGTAAAGTAGTCAGTATTTCACCGGGGCCAATTATCACGCTTTTCGAGGTAGAGCCTGGGGAGGGTGTACGGGTAAACAAGTTCGTAGTTCTGGCTGATGACCTGGCCCGGATCATGAGTGCCGAACGCATACGGATTATTGCCCCCATCTCGGGCACCAAACACGTGGGAGTGGAAATTCCCAACCGCCGCCCAGCTACCGTTTACCTGCGGAGCATCATCAGCTCCGACGACTATGTGAATTCCCACTCACCCCTAACCGTAGCCCTTGGGAAGACCACCTCTGGAGAAGCCTACTGCTTCGACCTGGCACAGATGCCCCACCTTCTAATTGCCGGTACTACTGGCTCCGGCAAGTCGGTATGTATCAATTCTATCATCACCAGCTATCTATTCCGGGTCAAACCCAATGAAGTGAAATTCATTCTCATCGATCCGAAAAAGCTTGAGCTCACATCGTACCGCTCCCTTGAAGGCTATCACCTCATTACGACTCCCGGCATCGGGGAGTACGTGCTCACTACCCCGAAAAACGCCGTTGCTGCGCTACGGTCAGCCCTGGTGGAGATGGAGCGACGCTACGCCCTTTTTTCAGAAGCTACGGTACGCAATATCGCTGAGTACCGGACCAAGGCCGCGAAAAAACCTGAGATGGAACAAGTACCCTTCATCGTTATCGTGATTGATGAGCTGGCTGATCTTATGATGATCTCCGGCAAGGACGTCGAGGACCCAATCACCCGTTTAGCCCAGATGTCCCGGGCTGTGGGCATTCACTTGGTCATCGCTACCCAGCGACCGTCCGTGGATGTGATCACCGGATTGATCAAGGCCAACTTCCCAGCCCGGATCGCTTTCCAGGTAGCCACTAAGGTGGACTCCCGCACCATCCTGGACCAGATGGGAGCGGAGAAGCTGCTAGGACGCGGTGATCTACTGTTTCTGGCCCCGGGAGCTTCGGAGCCGATACGTCTGCATTCCGCCTTTATCTCACTCAACGAGATCACGGATATCCTGAACTTTATCCAGCAGCAGCCCAAACCGGACGAGATATTCCTCCCTGAGCAGGCGGTAAATGGCGAAGAGGGTGAGATCGCCATCGCGGGTGAAGAGGACGATTTGTTCGAGGACGCCGCCCACCTAGTTATTTCCCAGCGGCAGGCATCGGTGTCCATGCTCCAGAGGCGGTTTCGTATTGGTTATAGCCGCGCTGGCCGCCTAATCGACGAGCTGGAACGGGCCGGCATCATCGCGGGCTACAGCGGTTCCAAGGCTCGGGACGTGTTGGTGGATGAAACGTATCTGGAAGAGCTGCGGTCCCGGCGCACAAGAGCTTAAGTTTGCCCCCGGGACTTACGGGGAGATTTAACACCAAGACATGCCCGTCCGACTAAGTCCATGACGAAGCCTGAGGTTTAACGGATGAGCGTTGAGATTGTATAAGGATTCTTATCAATCATTAATACTATTACGCTATACAAAGATGTGAGGCCGCTTGAAATGATCAATTTCCCTGCATCTGTTTACTCTGCGGCTACCACAGTCAATTAGATGACATTATCTATAAAGAAGTTTTTAGTCACCGGCGGGGCCGGCTTTATTGGCGGGAACTTCGTCGCCAAGGTGCTAAGTGAGGAAATAGGCAAGGTCCTGGTACTGGATAAGCTCACCTATGCCGGTCACCGAGCTACCTTACGCTCCTGGGAAGGAAGCCCCGCCTACCGCTTCGTACAGGGAGACATCGGCGATCGGCAGCTGGTACAGCAGCTCTTCCAGGAATTCCAACCCAATTACATCGTCAACTTTGCCGCCGAATCCCATGTGGATCGGAGTATCGAGTCGGCCGATGACTTCGTCGAAACCAATATCGTGGGTACCTATGTCCTGGTAGATGAGGCGTTGAGCTACTGGCAGGGTCTTTCCGGGGATGAAGCCCGATCTTTTCGCTTTCATCATATCTCTACGGATGAAGTGTACGGCAGTTTGGGAGCCACCGGCTATTTCACTGAGCAGACACCTTACGCCCCCAACTCGCCCTACTCTGCTTCCAAAGCCGCCTCGGATCACCTGGTACGGGCCTATCACCGGACTCACCAATTGCCTGCCACCATCTCCAACTGCTCAAACAACTACGGATCGTACCAGTTCCCCGAGAAACTGATCCCCCTGGCGCTTCTGAATGCCTTGGAGGACAAACCCGTCCCTGTCTACGGCGACGGCCTGAACATCCGGGACTGGCTATACGTAGAAGACCACTGCGAGGCCATCCTACAAGTGTTGGCCCACGGCCAGCCGGGAGAAACCTATAATGTGGGTGGTCGCTGCGAAATGACCAACCTGGACCTCCTCCACACCCTGTTCCAGTGCCTGAAGGATCAGGCCGATCTTATACGAGAGCACACAGATTACTGCATTGACGTTGACTATGCCTCCCTCATCAATTTTGTCCCTGACAGACCTGGTCATGACCGGCGTTATGCGATCGATACGGGAAAAATCCAGCGGGAGCTGGGCTGGACTCCCAGGGAAAACCTCCGAACCGGTCTGGCCAAGACCGTCACTTGGTACGTCACCCACCTGGACTGGTGCCGGGAAGTGCTCAAGGACAATTACGACCGCCGACGCTTGGGATCAGCCAAGCGAACAGTTTCTGATCCATGATCCGGCCAGCTTTATTGCTCGCTATAGGATTGCTACTGGCTCCTGCTGCTCAGGGGCAACAGGATAAGCCGTTTCATAAGGTAGTAGACGCCTTTCTGATAAATGCACCTATTAAGATGAATTACCATTATACCATAGCACGCGGCAATTTCCGGCAAGACACCAGCGGTACCCTGGTCCTGATCGGGCCCGGGGTCTTCCGGCTGGAGCTGTGGGACAAGGTATATGGCAGTGACGGCAGCTCCCTATACCTGCATGATCGGAATACCCATCAGACCGTTATTGACTCATTGCGGTGGACGGAAGTGAACTTGTGGGTGCGACTGCTGCATGGTGAACTGCCGGCGAGAACGGTCGTGACCCCGTGTGAATCAACCAGTAAAGGTGCTACCTGTTGGGAACTGAGCCACGAGGAACCGTGGTGGCAAGGTGTGGTGGAGACAGATACGACCACCTGGGCCATCCGTGAGATTCTACTGCATGAAGAGCCAGAGTGGCAGCACCTGGTTCGGCTGGACATACCGGAACCTTGGAATAATGCCAATCCGGATTCTTTCATAGCATTGGAAGATTTACCCGGCACACGCCTGGACTTGAGGTAACGACTTCACATGAAGCGATTAATCGTTGGCCTGATAATCAGCCTTGTCGCTCTTTGGTGGGCTTTCAAGGGTATGGACTGGCAGGCATTCAAAGAGGCACTAACAAAGGGGAATATGCTGTGGATAGCCGCGTCCTCGCTGGTCCTTCTGAGTGTGATTCCTCTGCGGGGGCTGCGCTGGTGTATTTTCATGGAACCAGTAAAGAAAGTCCCCGTTCGCCTGACCACTGAGGCCACCATCGTAGGATATTTCGGCAATAATGCCCTGCCCTTCCGCCTGGGGGAGCTGTTGCGCAGCTATTATGTAGCTCGACAGGCTCCGGCGCCGCTAACCCAGGTATTCGGGACGGTTATTGTAGAACGAGTGATAGATATGCTAAGCGCCCTGGTGCTGCTGGTTTTCCTGCCATTAACAGGGGCTGTACCTGAACAGTTCAAGCGGCCACTGCTGTTATTGGTGGTACTCTGCCTGATCGTTGCAGTGGTAACTGTCTGGCTGGCACGACGGGAAAATGGTATCCCTTTTGTCAAGGGCAGGTTGAAGAGTATTTTAGACAACCTTCAACTGGGCTTTACCAGTTTGAGACAAGAGCAGCACTACCTGACACTTTTCTTAACAACTGTGGTTATCTGGCTGCTGTATCTGGTGTATATTCACATCGCGCAGTACGCTATGGGCTTAGGACTGTCGCTGGTTCAGTCCTACCTTATCTTGGTAGCCACGACATTGGTATTGGTGATACCCGCCGCTCCGGGATTTGTGGGGACCTTCCACGCCGCAGTAATTCTAGTCTGTGTAAATATCTTCTCAATGGACCCATCCCGGGCACAAGCTATGGCAGTGGTGCTCCATGCCATCGGGTATATACCGTACACTATCATCGGTGCAATACTTTTCTTTAAATCGCACCTGCGCTTACAGGATGTAAAGAGCCAGCCGCTGAAGCCGGAAGCAGAGAGTTACCGATGAGTTCCTATCAGCTGCTGCTATTCGACAGGGATGGTACCCTTACATATGAGCAGCGGTCCTTTCATCGCGATCTGTCAGCCCTGCCCGCATATCCCTTCACTG
Source organism: Fidelibacterota bacterium (assembly GCA_020354025.1). GTDB lineage: Bacteria > Fidelibacterota > Marinisomatia > SCGC-AAA003-L08 > TS1B11. The sequence goes on from CP070638.1 coordinate 2,809,055, forward strand.
GTGTAACGCTTAAACAATTGGATGAGTCTGGTTGCCGCTTGGGGATAGCAACCAACCAGAGCGGAATAGCCAGGGGGTACTGGAGCATGAAGGAGGTGGATGTCCTGCACGAGCGGTTCTGCCGTGAGTGGGACGTAACACCCCGTTTCTATCTCTGTCCCCATCATCCCGACGATGGCTGCCGGTGCCGTAAGCCCGAATCCGAATTGCTCCAACGGGCCATGTCAGATTGCGGGGTCCAGGCCAAAGCATGCCTGATGATCGGTGATTCGCTGGCCGATTATGGAGCTGCCCAGTCGGCGGGTGTGGCCTTTGCCCTGGTGCTTACGGGCAGGGGTCGGGCTACCCGTGACCAGCTACCCGAGCCGCCAGCAATGATATTGGACAATATTGCCGGTCTTAATAAACACCTCACCTGATATGCCTGAACTGTCTAGCAATCCGAGAATTGCTGTCCTTCTGGGAGGAATCAATTCAGAACGTGAGATTTCGATGGAGTCAGGCGGGCGAGTGCTCGAGGTCCTACTTGCCCTGGATTATGACGCGGTTCCCGTGGTCTACGAGGGGGATCTCGCCGCTACTGTCGAGGCGCTTCATGGCTTTGACCTGATCTTCAACGCCCTGCACGGCGGCGATGGGGAAGACGGAACCATTCAGGCTGCTCTTGACAATGCGGGAATCAGCTACACGGGCTCACGATTCCAGGCCTCCAACCTGGCTATGGATAAGCACACCAGTAAAGAATGGATGGTCGCAGTCGGTATACCTACAGCCCCCTGGATCAGCCTAACACTTGCTGAGGGGCAACCGTTTCCCCGCAGCGACAATTACCCAGAGCTAATGAAGTTTCTTGAAGAATATTCCTACCCGGTAGTAATCAAACCAAACTACGAGGGAAGTACGGTCGGCCTCTCGATAGTAGAGGCTCCCACCGACCTGGACGAGGCTCTGCTGCTGGCGAGGGAATTCGGACCCCGGGTGATTGTTGAGGACTACATCCCGGGACGGGAACTTACCACTGCGATCTTACAACAGCGCCCCTTGCCTATTGTGGAAATCATCCCCAGGCACCGGTCTTACGACTACGAGTGTAAGTACACTGATGGCATGAGTACCTATATCGTTCCCGCCGACCTGCCCCTAGATGTTACTGTTGCTATTCAGGACGCAGCCCGGCAGTTGTACGAGAATCTGGGCTGCCGTCACTACTCCAGGGTGGACTTCCGCCTTAATCCCGATGGTCAGTTCTTCTGTTTGGAGCTCAATACCCTCCCCGGTATGACCTCCCACAGCCTGGTACCGATGGCGGCAAAAGCCGTAGGGATAAGTTTCACCGAACTGATCAACCGCATCGTCAAGCTAGCTCTCACAGACAAGGGATTGCCGTAAATGACCTTGAAATTCACCAACACCCTTAGTCGCCGCCTGGAGACCTTCGAGCCAATCCACCCCGGCGAGGTCAGCCTATACACCTGCGGACCCACGGTCTACGATACGGCCCACATCGGCAACCTGCGTACGTTCATGTTCGAGGACCTGCTCAAGCGCTTTCTCATATATAAGGGCTACAGGGTGAGCCACGTCATGAATATCACTGATGTAGATGACAAAACCATCGATCGCGCTATCACGGAGGACCTATCCCTGACAGAACTGACCGAGCACCACACCCGGATTTTTCTGGAGGACCTCAGGACACTCAATATCCTGCCTGCCGACTACCTGCCGCGGGCCACCGAGTTCATCCCACAAATGGTGGAGAGCATAAAGGTTCTGTTAGAGAAGGGGCACGCCTACCGGACCGATGAAGGCTCGGTATTCTTTGATGTATCATCCTTCCCTGAATATGGCCGGCTGGCCCGTCTGGATCCGGAGCAGCTCAGGTCTGGTGAGCGCGTTGCGGATGACGACTACCAGAAGGACGAAGCCCGGGACTTCGCCCTGTGGAAAGCCCGCAAGCCCACGGACGGGGATTATGCCTGGCCTTCCCAATGGAGTGCAGGCCGTCCCGGGTGGCATATTGAGTGCAGCATCATGTCCACCCATTTTCTCGGGAAGCACTTTGACATTCACTGCGGTGGGGTGGACAATATTTTCCCCCACCATGAGAATGAAATTGCCCAGAGTCGTTGCTTGCATAACACCCCGTTTGTCAACCTGTGGCTGCATAGCGAACACCTCATCGTGGATGGCCAGAAGATGAGCAAATCCCTGGGCAACTTCTATACTCTGCAGGATATCCTGGACAGGCAATGCTCACCAGAAGCAGTACGTTATACACTGCTCGCCACTCAGTACCGGCAAAAGCTCAACTTCACTTTTCCCAGGGTGCAGGAATCCCAGAAAGCGATCAACCGCTTGCGAGAGCTAGTCCGGCGCCTGGAAGAGGTACCCTCCTCTCAAACCGGTACAAGGCCGGAGATCCCAGATAAAGCCGTTGAGGCAGCCCTGGATGATGATCTTAATATCGCCGGTGCCCTGGGAGCAATTTTCAGCTGGGCCAGAGAGCTGTTCGGCCTCATGGACGGGTGCGATCTCTCCCATGAGGCGGCCAGTAAAAGCCTGGAAGCTCTCCGCCGGTATGATGAGATCCTGGGTGTTATCTATTTCAACCTGGACAGCGAGACCGGTGCAGACATCAAGCGCCTGATCAAGGAGAGGGATCAGGCCCGGAAAGACGGCGATTGGGCTCGTGCCGACGCCATCCGGGAGGAGCTTCTGACCCGGGGTATTATCCTGGAAGATACCTCCTCCGGGACTATCTGGAAAAAGGGCTAGGGGAACCATCTAAAGTCCCCTCGCCGACAGGAGAATATCGGCGCAGGGATTTACGGCACCGACATCAACCGGGACACACTTGAACTGGCGTCCCTAATCTACTGCGATGTGAGTTTCATTGCACCCGAGGAAGCGAATGTCGTACGGGCGGAATTCGACATGATACTCCATAGCCATGTCAGGGAAGACGTCGATAGCTGCGAGGAGGTGCTAGTTTCCCTCCAGAGGTTACTTAGCCCGAACGGTAAATTTGGTATGGAAATCGATGAGGATGTCTACAATAATTCTCTACTATCCTTTGATTCGCGCACTTATTACTGATCCCATTCATCTTACCTTATTGCCGTATACCGCAAAGTGTAGCACAAACATTGTATACAGCCAGTCCAGATTGCAATAAATATGGCGTTGAAAAACCTTGACCTGCATCTTAAAGCACGGGTAACATTCGCCGCTTTATAATTATGGATTTATGAGAACATTCTCGCTTAGGGCGGAAAATATTAAAAAGGATTGGTACCTGGTGGATGCCGAGGGTCAGGTGCTGGGACGTTTGGCAGCCCGTATTGCCGCCGTTCTTCGCGGCAAACACAAACCGACCTTCTCTCCTCATTTGGACATGGGCGATTGCGTAGTAGTAACTAATGCTGAGAAGATAGTGGTTACCGGTGCTAAGGAAACCCAGAAAAACTACCGGCATCACAGCGGTTTCCCAGGTGGACAGAATACCAAAACCCTGGAGACCATACGCAAGAGGCACCCTGAACGGATCATCGAAAATGCCGTACGGGGGATGCTGCCCCATAACCGCTTGGGACGCAAGATGCTCAAACATCTGAAAGTATACACTGGTCCCGATCATCCCCACCAGGCTCAACAACCACAACCTCTGGATACGTAGGTAGCTTATGACTAAAGTCATTGCGCGGACTGTTGGCAGACGGAAGTCTGCAGTCGCCCGGGTGCAGCTGGAGAGTGGCAAGGGCGAAATTGTAATTAACAAGCGCGAATTAGACGACTATTTTCACCGCGGATTCCACAAAAAGCTCCTGATGGAACCGTTGGAGGCCGTTGGAGTAACAGACCAATATGACATTAAAATCAACGTACACGGAGGGGGACTTTCCGGCCAAGCTGGCGCCGTACGCCTGGCTATTGCCCGGGCCCTGGAAAAAGTCAACGAGGACTTTCGCCTGATCCTCAAACGGGGTGGCTTCCTGACCCGGGACGCCCGGGAGGTTGAGCGTAAGAAGTATGGCCAGCCGGGCGCCAGAAAGCGGTTCCAGTTCTCCAAACGCTAACCGTAGCATCCATAAGGATTGTATGACCAACACACCGCAGATAACAGCTGAAAACCTGATCAGTACCGGAGCCCACTTCGGGCACCTCACTCGCAGATGGCATCCCAATTACAAGCCGTATATCTTTATGGAAAAAAACGGTATCCACATCATAGACATTCAGCAAACCATGCAATGTCTACATCAAGCTATCGATGTGGCTACTAGGACTGTCCGGGACGGTGGCACGGTACTGTTCGTAGGTACTAAGAAACAGGCAAAGGATATCCTACAACGGGAAGCAGACCGCTGCGGTATGTACTATGTGGTGGAACGTTGGCTGGGGGGCACCCTGACCAACTTTGCCACTATCAAGCGAAGCATCAAGCGGCTGCAGCAGCTGGAAAAAGATGCCGATACTCTCTATCAGACCCTGACGAAGAAAGAAATCCTGCGCCTGGAGCGTGAGCGCATCCGCCTATCCGATCAGCACCGGGGTATCAAGGACATGAAGCAGCTGCCAGACATTGTCTATGTCGTGGATGGTCAGTATGAGGCTACCGCTATCAGCGAGGCTCGGCGTCTCGAAATTCCCATTATAGCAATCATAGACAGCAATACCGACCCAGCCCTGGTAGATTACCCCATACCCGCTAATGATGATTCCCTCCGCACCATTCAATTAATCACGGAAACCCTGGCTACTGCTATTATTGCAGTCCGTGGTGATCAGTCATTAAAAGTCGAAGAAGAGACCGATGCCGAAGCTGAGGAAACCGCTGATGAGACTGCCTCAGAGGGTGAGGAGGCCGGCCCAGCACCGGATGTCGCAGAAGCAGCTCCAGATGAACAGACGGCGGTTGAGATCGAAGAGGTCACGCCTGCAATTGAGGACGATAAAGACGCAGATGAAGGAAAAGAGAAAGGGAAGAAGGAGTGATATCGGCAAACCTGGTAAAGGAGCTTCGACTCATGACGGGGGCCGGCATGATGGACTGCAAACGAGCCCTGGAGGAAACAGACAGCGATCTGGAAAAAGCTGTCGATTATCTGCGCACAGCGGGGATTGCCAAGGCAGAACAGAAAGCGAGCCGCGATACTACCGAGGGCGTCGTAGCCTCATACATCCATCCTGGATCAAAGTTGGGTGTCCTCTTGGAAGTGAAGTGCGAGACCGACTTCGTGGCTAAAACCGATAGCTTCAAGCAGTTTGTCAAGGATATAACCATGCATATCGCTGCCGCAGCGCCCATGGTCGTCCACCGGGATGAAATGCCGCAGGCCATCATGGATCATGAAAAGCAGATATATCTCGAACAGGCCCGTCAAACTGGGAAACCCGAGAACATCCTGGAAAAGATCGTCGATGGGAGACTGAATAAGTTCCTCGCAGAGAATGTGCTTCTGGAGCAGGCATTCGTCAAGGATCCCGAGAAGACCATCGGGGGCTATTTAAACGAGACCGTGGCCGGTCTCGGTGAGAACATTGCCATTGCCCGCTTTACCCGCTTCCAGCTGGGAGAAACGGATCCAGCAGGAAGCGACGCCGACTGATAGATTCCCGTAATACCAATGACCGATCCGCCGTACCCACGCACCCTGCTGAAGATGAGCGGCGAGATCCTCGCCGGCAAGCAGGGATACGGTATTGATCCGTTGGTCGTCAGTAATCTCGCCCGCCAGGTTAAGTCCGTTGTCGAGCGGGGGCTCCAAGTATGTATAGTGATTGGCGGTGGCAACTTTTTCCGAGGCCTTTCAATGGAATCCGGGGGGCTCGACAGAGTATCGGGCGATTACCTTGGTATGCTAGGCACGATTATGAACTCCGTTGCCCTGCAGAACGCTCTTGAAGGGATCGGGGTGGATACCCGGGTCCTATCAGCTATCTCCATCATTCAGTTGGCCGAACCATATATCCGGCGACGCGCCATCCGGCACCTAGAGAAAGGCCGGGTAATCATCTGTGCCGGAGGAACCGGCAATCCCTATTTCACTACCGATACAGCGGCGGTCCTTCGGGGCATTGAAATCGGAGCCGGCCTGATTCTGAAAGGCACCAAAGTGGATGGAGTCTTCGATGACGACCCAGCCACTAATCCCGAAGCAAATAAGCTACATTGTATTACATATGAAGAAGTGATTGAAAAAAAATTGCGGGTTATGGACCTCACTGCAGTTACCTTATGCATGGAAAACCAGATACCGATCGTGGTCTTTAACATTAAGCAGGACGGCAACCTGCTAAAGGCTGCTACCGGTGACCAGATTGGAACCATAGTTATGAGGGACGTGTCATGATCAACGAATTGCACGCCAACTCAAAGGAACACATGGATCAGACAGTAGAGCACGTTCGCCAAGAACTGGCTACCCTACGTACCGGACGGGCTAATCCCAGGATGGTAGACCATGTCAAGGTTGAATACTACGGCAGCCACCAGCCCCTGAAGAACCTAGCCAATATATCCGCTCCGGAACCCCGGCTGTTGGTGGTAGAACCGTACGATAAAACTCAGATTGGTAATATTGTGAAAGCTATCCAACTGGCTGACCTGGGACTCAATCCCATCAGTGACGGCAACGTCATTCGACTGCCGATACCGGAGTTGACAGAAGAGCGTCGCAAGGAACTAGTGAAAGTAGCACACCAATTGGTGGAAGAAAGCAAGGTAACGCTGCGAAATGTGCGTAGAGATGCGAATAACGAACTTAAGCAACTAGCAAAAAGCCATGATATCTCCGAGGATAACCTGCACCGAGCAATGGATAATTTTCAGGCTCTCACCGACGAACATATCACGATCCTAGACGAACTGCTGGCGGCGAAGGAGCAGGAGATCCTCCACGACTGACCCTCAGTCAAATCCTTCGAAAAAAAAGCGGGTTAAGCAACCCGCTTTTTTTAAATCCCAAGGGAGGGTTAGCACTTGGAGTAGCCGCAGCCGGGACAGGTGATGCAGCCGCTTTCATGGATGACCGTGCCGCCGCAACGGGGGCAAGTTGACACCGTTTTAAACGCACCTTCCTCGATAGAATTTCCATTTCCCGGCGGACTTATCGTGTCCGGATTTGAAGCGCCGGCGAGAGCGGCATCGTTATCGACAATTTCCCATTTGCGCAGGGGCCTTTGATTAAGGTAGTCATCCAAGGCCTGACCGATAGCATCGGGTGTGGAGAGTATGAGGCGGCCGTTTTCCCAAGTGGGGCTGGGACCGCTAATGCCCTTAAGCTGTTTCACGACTTCCCGAGCATCCACACCTGACCTTAGAGCCAGCGAAATGAGTCGGCTGATGGCCTCAGCCTGGGTAGAGGCTACCCCACCGGCCTTACCGATAGTGGTGAAGACCTCACACAAGCCACGCTCGTCTTCATTAATAGTAATGTATAGATTACCTTCTCCCGTCCGGACGCGCCGGGTTATCCCGCAGGTTACATCCGGCCGCGAACGGGGATGAAGCTGCGATCTGCCGGGTAGCCCTATATCCTCATCCAGGGATTCTTCCCCGCTGGGGGGAGACTCCTCCGTCGATATCGGCTTCTGCTTGCGTGGTGCCTCATTGCCCGCAGCTCCGGCTTGCTTATCTGAGATCAGAATCCCCTCCCGAGAGCCTTCCCGGTAGACGGTGATACCCTTCAGTCCTTCATGATAAGCCCTCAGGTAAATATCCGCTACTGTCTCTATATCGATGTCTTCCGGCAGATTGACAGTTGAGGAAATGGAACTGTCGACGTACTTCTGTATAACACCCTGCATTTTGACCCGAAAATAGGGATCTATTCCGTGGGCGGTAACCACATAGTCAGGCAGGTCTTGATCATTACCGAACAGATTCTTGATGATGGGATGGTAGACAGTATATTCACGGAACGTGTCTCCATACCCTTCGTTTTCTTTAACTCGGCGCTTGTAGGATGTGGCAAAAATAGGCTCGATACCGGAAGTCACCTGGGATACAATGGCACCGGAGCCGGTAGGTGCCACTGTTAAAATAGTGACATTTCGGATGCCCTTATCCTTAATATTTTTTTGGACTTTTTCCGGCAGGTTCTGTACGAACTTGCTCTGCCAGTATCCTTCCCATTCGAAGTTTGGGAAGGGTTCCTTTTCCTCGGCGAGGGCAATGGAGGTCTCGTAGGCCGTGTCCCTCATATTCCGCATGATGTCATCTACTACTGACAAGGCTTCGTCACTGTCGTATTTGATGCGCCTACGGACAAGCATATCACCAAGACCCAGGATGCCCAATCCGATGCGCCGGTCCCGTACGGCATTCTCCCGCTGGATGGGAAGGGCGTGGCGGTCGATGTTGTAATCGATGACGTTGTCCAGGAAACGGGTAGCCACTCTCACCGTCTCTTTAAATTCCTCCATCATAAACTGACCATCCTCACCAACAAAGCGCTCCAGGTTGAGGCTCCCCAGGTTGCAGCAGCCACCATCCGGTAGGGGCTGTTCGGCACAGGGATTGGTGGAGACAAGCGGGCTACAATATTCCCCGTTGTGATAGTCGCACATGGTATCCCAGAAGATGAGCCCGGGCTCGGCGCTGGCGTGGGCAGCGGCGATAATCTTTTGCCATAAGTCCCGGGCTGGTACCGTTCGATATACCTTGCCACCCCAGCGAAGATCGAAATCCTCTTCCTGTTCCACTGCATGCATGAACTCGTGGGTAAGCAGGACGGAGATATTAGAATACCTCACATTGTTCAGGTCTTGCTTGATGGTGATGAACTTTTCGATGTCAGGATGATCAACCCGGAGGGTCTGCATATTGGCCCCTCGGCGCCCGTGCTGGGCAATGGTATTGGTGTTGGTGCTAAAAAGGGACATGAACCCGATGGGACCACAGGACACGCCCCCGGTGCCGATGATGGGTGAGCCGGAGGGTCGCAGGACGGAGAGGTCATGTCCACAGCCACCACCGAATTTAAATGTCAAGGCTTCATCGATGACTGCCTGGTAGATTGCCTGTATGGCATCCTCCTTGATGGCCACCACGTAGCAGTTGTTCAGGGTTGTTTTAATATCATCCCGTCCGGCACCATGCATGATCCGGCCGCCGGGGACAAAACGAAAGTCTTCCAGAACGTCCAAGAACTTACGCTCCCATTCCGCTCTCAATTCATCTGTCGGCTCGACGCTGGCAATGGCTCTGGCCTGCCGAACCCACAAGCTCCAGGGATCCTGTTCCTCCGCTGCCAGGTACTTGTTTCGGATAACGTCCTTCGCAATCTCGTCATCCTGGTAATAGTTATCCAGCATATACTTCTGGGGGCATTCTTCATAAACGGTCTTCGGTGGGAGGGATGCCTGGGCCATTGTTGCCAGTGTATCTTCCATCTCCTCAGGAACAGCTGTAGATTCCTCTTCGACCCGTGACTCGGGTTCAGGGACAGGAAATAGCTCCAATGCTTCGGCGGCCACGCGAGGCTCTCCTTTTTGAGGCGTAATCGGACTTAACCCAAAGAAACCGGATGGCAGGGTATAACGGTTACCTAATTATCGCAAACGAAAAAACAACCAGCAAGAAGACACTATCCACGGCAATTGCCAAAAGCCTGCAAACAACAAGCAAATAAATAGTGAAAAAATGCCATCCAATGTAGCTTGTTCAGACTTGAGGTGCAAGCTAAAATGTTCACTCTTACACAATATCTTGGGCTATTTTTCCCTGGATAACAACATGTGTGGGTAACCTGTGGATAACTTGTTGTTAACCTGCCTTGGAGGAATCTTGATTCCCTACATTGCGTCGGGTAAATTAACTTAGCCGCTTGCGGGTGTAGTTCAATGGTAGAACACCAGCTTCCCAAGCTGGGTACGAGGGTTCGATTCCCTTCACCCGCTCAATCGCCAAAGTCCTACATATACGAAGATTTTTTCACTCTTATCCCACATGCCGTCAACCTATTTGTAGGGTTTTGGCATCAAGGGTAGGTCCAAGAGTTCTGATGAACGGACCAGCGGCTGGAAATTTGAAATGGAGGCACGGCCCACGATGATCAAATCGGCTCTTGATCTAATTTTACCTGTAATGTGCCATTCTTGGACTATATAAATGAGATATGTGATTATTTGCTGGATTACCGGCGACATGACTATGTTTCGCACAGCAGGGGACTCCATCTGCCGATCTTCATATTTGGGACCTCTATCTCAACGGCAGGTATACCGGGCATTGTTTATTGGGTCGAGATCATGTTTTTTAGCTGCCTAAGGTGAAAGGAAAGGCTATCATGAAACAGATTACTCGGAACTGGTTGCTTATTCTCACTGTGCTAGAAGCTTCCTTTCTGGTTGGCTGCGCAGCAACAATGGGTAAAATTGAAGGAAATGTGTATCTATCCCCATCCGACAATTTCTCCTGCACGATACCAAGGTTGCCGGGATTGAAAATCAGGGATGATTATGGTAGAGATGGGGGGAGTGTATCGTTTTATGGTGATGAGGACAATCTGAATAGCATTATTTATTGGCGTCTACAGCCTGAATACCTTGAAGTAATTAACAATCCCATTACGATGCGGTCATTTTATCGGGAGTTTTTCAGGAACTACGTTATGCCCAAATTATTTCTCACCCTATCACCGAAGATAAGGATCCTTTATGAGAATTTCGTTGAGATCGACCAAGAGGTACTTTTCTTTTCAATCCTAGAGATGGCCGAAACTCAAACTTTTATTCAACAAAGCCCAGAAGATCGGGACTATGTCATACGAGGAGTATTTATTTTCAGAGAGAGTGATTTTATCTATATGTTGAGCGATCAGTACACCGTGCCCAGTTCATTATCAAGGGAATGGTCTCCCCCTTCGGTAAAACAAATCGACAGCCGGATAGCAGCTCTTGAGACTTTATACAAAAGGATCACATTCAACTAGACTCATACCGAGCTGCAGGCATCAGGTATACGCAAATGCTCAACGCGGAAGCTGACCAACGTCAGATCCAGGGTGGGAGACCGGATTTTCTCATCGACCGATGGTTCTGAACAAAATCTCTAGGGCGTTATATAATCTTAATCCTCTTATTCTGGAAACTGATCCGAGGTCGGGAGTATGATATTCCTAAATAGTCATTGCATTTACCAATGAAGGTGCCTTAGTTTGACGCCTGGAAAATTGAGAGAGCGACCAAAGAACCCTCTAACATGGCATCGAAGCGGCTACAAACGGTGAACATGCCCTGAATGAAATCAAGCCAGATGTCCAACCGGAAGAGAACGAACACACTTATGACTAGACAGACACTTTTCAAATCAGAACGTTGCCAATATAATATCCGTTACTTACTGCTTTTAACGAGCTTGGGGGGCTGGCTCTACGCCCAGAATGTGCAGACCGTCACCGGTGAGGGTATGGGAATGACCCACGACGCCGCCCTGTCTGCAGCTAAGCGAAACGCCGTGGAAAATGGAGTTGGCGTGATAGTAGCCAGCGAAACCCTGGTAAAGAATTTCGTGGTGGCAGAGGATCGAATTCTGAGCAAGGCCAATGGCTTTGTCAAGACCTATGAGGAGCTCTCCTCCAGCCAGGGACCTGACGGTTTGTATACAGTAACCATCAGTGCAGTGGTGACCGACATTCTCGATGAGGTGGTGAAGGACCAGTTGGCCTTGGACTTACTCCTTTCGTGGGTTCGTCACCCCCGGTTCCTGATCATGGTCGACGAGCGAAACATCGATGATCCCAACTCAATTGTGGCCGAGACAGAGATTGGGCGGCTCATGGGTGCCAAGGGTTTCGATATCGTCAGCCCCAGCCAGACCGAAGCCCTGAAACAACGGAAAGTAAACCTGGCCTCTATTCAGGAGAATCCTGACCAGGCGGCGGGCATGGCGGCGGAATTCGGAGCGGAGTATATCATTCTCGGTAAGGCTAGCTCGAAGGCCACCACACATCCCATGCTTGGCTCACGCCTGTCAGGTCAGGCTAACATCAGCGCCCAAGTGATCCGGGCTGACAACGCTCAAGTCATAGCCCAGGAGACCTTCCACGGTAAAAGCACTCATATCGAAGCCCATACGGCCGGTGTAAATGCCCTCAGGGGAGCTGCCGAAAAGCTCAGCGAGTACCTCCTGTCCGAGACGGTGAAGCGGTGGAGCCTGGAACAGTCCAATGCCCGCCTCCTCACTCTGCGGATCTCAGGAGTTACTTACCAGACCCGTCGACAGATCATCGAAATCCTAAAGAGCGAAATTGAGGGTATTCAATCGGTGGATCAGCGGAGCTTCTCGGCGGGGACGGTAACCCTGGCGGTGCAGTATGCCGGCAGTAATGAAGACCTCGGAGCCCAGCTCGACGGGAAAGATTTCGGCGCATACGCCTTGTTTATAGTAGGCGAAACCCCCAACGGTTTTGACCTTTCCGCCCAGGCCAAGTAAATCGACCGACGGGCGTATGGCGATTGCTAGCTTTGACCGTGCCGTCCCTATCAAGCAGCAATTCTCTATCTGGTGGTCAGGGGTGTGTCACTCCTGGCCGGATCAGTAATACACTTGCAGATCATGCTCTCTTTAACTACCTTTTATCTTACTTGTCTGCTTATGACATCAACCGTTAACCTTCTACCGGAGGAGTCTGTGCCATGCGTGCCAAACTGATTCTTGCCCTGTCTATTGGAATCCTTTATAGTCTTACCGGATGCGCGCCCAAAGCCGTTTCCCAGTCCGACCTGGATACACCGGAATACCACTATCGGCTTGGAGTTCGCAGCCTGGATAATGGTGACTACCAGACGGCGCTGACCGCTTTCCAGCGATCAGTGGACCTGGACAAGAAATTCGCCCTGGGTTGGGGCGGTTTGGGACTGACCCAGACATATCTGGAAGATATCTCTAACGGGAAAAAATCGGTTGACAAGGCCACCGACCTAGCCAAAAAAGATCCTGAGGTTTGGGTCTGGCACGGCCGTTACTGGACAGTCAGCCAGGCATCGAAGAGATGGCTGGAAGAAGCGGTAGATGATTTTGAGCGCGCATTAAAGCTCGATCCAGGGAATGAGACCGCCGAATACTATCTAGGAGAAGCCTATTTCTATGGCCTGAGTTTTTCACAGGCCCAGGCTCAATTTGCCAAGGTGGTGGAGCTTAAGGGTGCTTTGGCGGGAAAGGCCGATGAGAAGTGGGAGCTGACACAGAAGATCGTCAGGGCCAGGCCGGGCACGGACGCTGGTCGCAAGATCGCTATTAAACCGGAGATCACCCGGGCCGATCTGGCGGTGCTGTTCACTGAGGAACTCAAGTTGGCCGAGATCTTCGATCGTCTAGCCCCACCCCCCGGGCAAGCGACTTTCCAGCCCCCCGGTGCCACCACTACCCCCGGACAGGCGACTACACCCCAAGATGTGGCCGGCCACTGGGCTGAGCCTTGGATCGTGGAAGCAGTCAAACTAGGTGTCTTTGAAATTGACCCGGCCGGTAACTTCTCCCCTAGTCAGACCGTAACGCGCGTGGATTATGCCATGGCCGTTCAGCGTATCCTGGTGGCGGCAACCAGGGATGCTTCTCTCGACACCCGCTACTTCGGGGAGAGTCCCTCTCGTTTCACGGATGTCCCCAGCAGTCACTTTGCCTATAATGCCATGGCCTTATGTGCCGAGCGGGGGATCATGAAAGCAGATATGATAACCGGGCGCTTTGAACCGGCCGGCATGGTGAATGGCGCCGACGCCCTGCTGATTATCAGGGAGATCCAATCCTCACTGCGGTTGACTTTTTAACGTCCCTGCTCCGGGAACAGATGAGGCGGATTGGCTAAGCGGTATGGTTTTTAAATCATCAACTTTATGGAGGCGGAATATGCGGTGTTATAAGCTGATAGCGACAATTATTGTGCTGGCGAGCAGTGTCTCAATTGCCCAGGCCCAATGGGCTACAGCCCCAGGCACGGTTGCCGAAGCTAACGACTTCGGCCTAGTGGACTATTCCAACCGGGAGATTAAGGCTACCGGGATCGGTGCTGTACCACCCAATGCACCCAACGTAGGAGCTGCACGCGCCAATGCTATCAGGGCCGCCAGGGTGGATGCCCTGCGCAACCTGGTTGAGGCGGTGAAGGCCGTGCGAGTAACGTCCGAAACCACCGTCAACAATAACATGGTGGAAAATGACATCGTCCGGACAAAGGTTGAAGCCATGGTCCGGGGGGCCCAGCAGGTGGGTGATGTCAAGTATCTGAGTGACGCATCGGTGGAGGTGGCAATGTCCGTACCCATGAGCGGCATCATGGATGTGGTGCTACCTACTACGGTTACCTCGCCCCCCCCACTTTCTGGTGAGGCTACAGGCGCGCCCGCAGCAGTTCCCGTGGAATCCGCTCCGGTAACCCCGGTCGTTGCGGGACAGCCCATTACCGGCCTGATCATTGATACTCGGGGGCTGGGTATAAAACCATCCATGTCGCCGCGCGTTCTTGCCGACGATGGTTCTATCCTGTACGGCCCGGGAAAATATCCCCGCGATTTTGCTGTTACACAAGGAGTAGTAGGGTATCACAAAGACATTGAAGCTGCCAAGGATGACGCAAGGGTAGCTGGCAATCCCCTCACCATCAGGGGAACACGCACCTCTGGTACCCTGGCCACTGATGTGGTTATTTCCATGAGCGCAGCCCAGCAGGCCGCCGGTTTCGATGGATTTGCCGAAGCCATCGGTAATTGCCGGGTGATGTTCATCCTAGACTGATGTCAAAAGTCAGCCAGTACATTACGCAGCGCTTATCACCCGAATTCTGGATTTAACAGGTTGGTCTAATAACACGAGTCAACGGGGATTCTGAACATTACCAGAATCTGAATCATGAATAGAGTAATTATGTACCGGGTTGTACCAAACCTTCTCGTCCTCTTGCTCGTAAGCGGGCTTTCAGCCCAGGGGAAACAGCTCTTCGGACGGATTTCGTTTCCACTTGGCACTGTCCAGGTTCAGGTTACCCCGAATCCGAGCTGGACGAAAGTAGTCCTTAACCAGGAAGTCTTCGTAGGCGACAAGCTCAAGACGCTGCAGAAGTCCCGCTGCGAAATAACCTTGAACGGTGGTGGGAAATTCCGGATTGGCGAGAAAACCGAGTTGGAACTCACCCAGGCCAGTGTGACACCCCTGAAGAAAGACTTCGCTGCTACGGTGAACAAGGGGCAGATATGGGTTGCAGCCAAGGCTGCTTTCGGTGAGACCAAGAACGTGGCGGTACGGGCGCCTACGGCCGTAGCGGCAATCCGGGGCACCAAGTATCGGGCGGTGGCGGATACGGCTGAGAGCTCGGTGCTGGTCTATGAGGGCAAGGTTGATGTGATCTGGGCCCAGGCTGTGGAGGAGTCCGGCCAAGGGGATGCTGGACCGGGGGGCCCCCCAGGCGCGATCAAGATCGGACCACCGCAGGAGGTCGCCCCACCGGAAGAGGTCCCGGGGCCATATGAGGTATCTCTGGAAGAGTGGATCACCCTGGTGGAGGGCATGCAGATCAATGTCCGCCGGGACGGCAAGTACCATATGTTCGAGTTTGATGCAGCGACCGATGCCGAGCTGGAGTTCGTTCGCTGGAATAAGGACCTAGACGAGCAGCAGGGCCAGTAATTCTGACAAGCCTGGTATAACAGGGTGATTCGTAACGCATATGCCGGATAAACTGAAGCAACTGCTAATCGGGTCCGGGCTGGGAGTGCTCTCAGCCCTTTTTGTTTGGGGAGTAACCTCAGCGAAGTGGTCCTTCCTTAAGGGCGTGGTGGACAAATATGAATTCAGCTCCTATGATAGCCGGGTTCAGGCCAGGACTTCAAACTTCCAAGAGGAGTCCATTGATACCGTCCTGATCATCGATATCGACCAGCAGAGCATTAACGAGCTGGGCAACTACTTTCGCTGGTACCACGACCGGCACGGCGTGCTTATCGACTACCTCTCCTCCGGCGGGGCCCGAGCCATCCTTATAGATATTCTCCTTGATCCTGAACCGGATCCGTACCGGGACACCGCTTTCGTGAACGCGACTTACCGCGCGGGAAACGTCTACAACGCTATCGCCCTCTCTCAGTCTGACACCCTGAACTTCCAGTACCCTATGACGGCCCCGCCAGAAGGAGTACACCTGCATACAGTCAGCCCAAGTGAGGACCTGGAGGAAATAGCCCGTCTTTACTTCGGTGATCCTGCAGCAGCTGATTACCTTCGATCCCTAAACGCGGACCTTCTGCCCGCAGACGGTAAAGCTAGAGAAGCCCAAGTGATCCGTATTCCCATCCTGTTGGACACCGACTCCAAGACCCTTCCGTTACCTGATGACATCGCAGTCCATTTCCCTTCCGGCGAACGGTTTGATATCACCTTTATCGACCTGCTGAATGCGAGCCGGGGAATCGGTGCCGCTAACTTCCCCCAGGATCCGGATGGCATTATCCGCCGGAGTCCCACGGCAGTCTATTTCTCCAGCGCCGGACAAGTCTTTCCCAGCCTGACCATGGCTGCCATCATGGACATTCTTGACGTGCCCGCGGATGGTCTGGATTATGATTTCAAGCACGGACAGCTCAGAATGGCCAACCGCGCCGGACAGGTTGTGCGGGATATCCCCATCGATCCTCAGGGACGGCTATGGGTGAACTACTATGGCATGCACCGCACCTTCCGCTATATCCCCTACGCCTGGGCCGCACCGGAGATGCTCCCGGCGGAGTATTTCAAGGACAAGATCGTTCTGGTGGGTTCGACACTTGCCGGCTTGATGGACCTGCGCAATACACCGATGCAGGAGACTTTCCCGGGAGTGGAAATTCACGCAAACGTGATCATGAGCATCCTCATGAACGAGTTTGTACACCTGGTGCCCAAAGCCAACATGTTCCTGATCGTGGTTATCCTGGGATTGGTGTTGGGGGCAATTCTAGTGTGGTTCAAGGCATTGGTCTCCCTGCTGATCACCGTCGTTTTCGTAGGTGGATGGATGCTTTTCACATACGTCCGCTTCCTGGGTGGTCTGGAAGTATTCGAGATGGTTCGTCCCATCATCAGCTTTGGTGGGATATTTCTCAGCGTGAACCTGTATCAATTCCTGATCCTTGAGAAGGACAAGCGCTTTCTGCGTAAGACCTTCAGCACGTATGTATCCCCAGAACTCATCGAGCAGATGGTGGAGAGCAAGCACGAACCTCAGCTAGGGGGGGAATCCGGCGTCCGGAGTGCGTATTTTACCGATATCCAATCCTTTTCCAGTTTCTCAGAAATACTCACAGCGAAGCAGCTAGTGGCGCTGCTCAATGAGTATCTTACCAGCATGACCGATATCCTATTGAATCAAGGCGGCACTTTGGACAAGTTCGAGGGTGACGCTATCGTCGGCATATTCGGCGCTCCTATGCCCATGGAAGACCACGCCCTGCGAGCCCTGCACACCGGACTCGGTATGCAGGATGCCTTAGCAGAACTCCGGGAGAAGTGGGCTTCCGAGGGAGACAAGTGGCCCGAGCTGGTACATAACATGCGCATGCGCATCGGTGTTCATTCCGGGGAATTCGTTACCGGCAATATGGGTACTACCACCCGTATGAACTATACCATGATGGGAGATGTAGTGAACACCGCTGCCCGGCTGGAAGCCTCAGCCAAACAATACGGCATCTATATCCAGTGTACCACTGAATCTCTGAATCTGGCCGGATCGGAGCTCTTCGAGTGGCGGGAGATCGACAAGGTCCGGGTAGTAGGCAAATCGGAAGCGGTGGAGACGGTGGAGATCATGGCCCAGAAGGATCAGCTCGACGGTTCACTGCTGGAAATGCGGGACCAATACCAAGAAGGTATGGCCCGATACCGGCAGCAGCACTGGGATCAGGCGCGGAAGATCTTCGAGGAGAGCGAGCGCCTAGAGGAGGTCTTTCCCAAACGCCCCAACACCCCCAGTCGCGTGTATATCGAGCGCTGCGACTACTTTAAGGCCAATCCGCCCGGCGACGACTGGGACGGCAGCTGGACCCTTACAGCGAAGTAATCCTTATCGATAGTATATATCTCCGCCTGTAGAGCTAGACTACCAATAAAATAATCATTATCATTTCCTCACAGTGACAGATAGTATTACTACACATCGTTTTCCGTAACCTCATCCCCCGTCATTTATCAAGCTCATGATAGTCTATCCTCCTGAGCATCATTATATGCCGCATCGTAAAGTCAACAATCGCAGAATAAATCCTGATTATCGGTCCAACACTGGCCCAAGAAAACCGGGATAAAGATAGGTCATCCGTGTAAATTCGCCCCCATGCAATACACGGCCACGAACTTGCTGATATTCTGCCTGATCAGTGGTGCAGCTTTCGGCAACAGTGGGCAAATCGAGAACATTACCCTGGATGTCCCGGATTCCCGGATAGAAGTGGATCTCGAAGACGGGCGCTTCTATCATCTGAGCAGCGCTACTACAACAATAGAGATTGAGGGCCGGTGGGTGGGTATCTACCGCTGGATTCTCTCAGCCCGGGATACCAGCAGGATTTCGGCACGGTTAATTGATGAACAATGGGAGCCGGTTGAAAGTACCGCCCAGCTCCTACCGGGCCACCCCATATTGAAGGTCCACTCCTCTCAGGTATGGGGACGGATGTGGGTGGTGCTATTGGACCTGTATCCTTGGCGTATTTTGGACGACCGGGTAGAAGTCCTTAAAGGTGGACGAGTGGAGATAACGATCCACCACCGAGCGGATGACTCCGTTGTCGAATCTGTTAATCTGCCATTTCCGGACTCTAGGATCACCAACAGGCTTATGGTTCAAGCGAGGCCGTCTACCCGATCACTCCTGCGACGGCTTGCAGGCACAATTCCCGAGGAAGGGTCCTGGCTGAAAATACCTATCCGGGAAGACGGGCTGTATCACCTGACGACCGGCTACCTTACTGACGCTGGTTTGTTCGTCGGTGACCTAAATCCCACTACTTTGCGCCTATTTGCTCCGGCTTCACTGGGACGGCCTCTGCCGGATCAGGTCGGAGCACCGCTTGAAGATAACCTGATGGAATTGCCCATCCATGTCCGCGATGGGGGTGACGGGCTGTTGGGTGAGGGTGATGACATTCTCTTTTACGCCCAAGGGCCCCGAGGGCTCAAACTGGTGGGAGATAGCCTCACCTTTATACAAAATCCCTATACCAATGAAGCCTATGTCTGGCTGCACATTCCCCCGATCCCTGACGGGACTGGAGCAGAGCGGATGACCCGAGGGCCGACCTTTGTACCAGCCGTGGACGTTATTACTACCGGGAGAAATCTCTACCACCATGAAGTGGACGTGCATAACGGCTTTCATTCCGGCCCGGTATGGCACCAGGTCGCTATTAAGAAAGGGGACTCATTTACAATCAGTCTGCCTGTTGAGGGTTTGCGCAGCGATAAGCCCGCCTATCTGAGGGTCCAGCTCCGCGGCGGGAACGAGACGGGATACCACCAGGTAACACTCACTCTTAACCAGGCCCTCCTACTCACTTCCACTATCTGGACTGCTCATGGGGATATAACACTGGTACCTGATCCGGGCGTCGTTGCCGGAGCTGCAAATACCGGATCGAACGTCATCATCTTAGAAAATATTACCACCAATCCCGACCCGCAGGAGGAGGTATGGCTGGACTGGGCGGAGCTGGACTACGGCCTCGACTTGACCGCCGAAGAGGACGCATTGGCCTTCCTGATCAGTCCTCAGGCTGAAGAGAACAACATTCGGCTGGTGGATTTCTCTAGCCGACCAATAGTAATGGACATAACCAATCCCGCCTCGCCGGTCCTGTTTCTAGGAGACCAGCAGGTCCATCAAGAAGGCAGCAACTGGCTGTTCACTCCGCAGGACCTGAGTATGGCCCGGCGGTACCTAGCCCTGACCGATGAAAAACTGAAGACTACGGGTTCGCCGACACTCTATAACAGCCTTGACTTCACCACGCTCCGGCACCAGAACCATCAGGCTGACTATATTGTCATCACCAATGACACTCTGCTCTCCGCCGCCAGGGACCTGGCCGCAATCCACGCCGGAGAGGTGCGCACCGGACTGCAACGGGACACCCTGGTAACCATAGTGGACGAGATCTACGAAGAATTTTCAGGCGGTGTAGCGGACCCCTTCGCCATTCGTGCCTTTCTTAGGTGGGTTTATGAAAACCGGTCGGCACCCGATGATTCCATACTGGTAGTTCTGTTCGGTGATGGCGATTACGATTACCGCAATCTGTCCGGGCTCAGCCGCATGTTCGTGCCCACCATCCAGGTGGACGGTTCTTCCGAAATTAGTTCCCGCGCGGTTGATGATGCTTTTGTCTACCTCGACTCCATTCCGGTATCGAAGCCCCTTCCCGACATGGGCATCGGCCGCATTACAGTATCAACCCTAGAGGATGCCGAGGCAGCAGTGGAAGGAGTGCGTACGTATATGGTCAATCCGGAGCCAGGCCCGTGGCGTCAGCGTGTTCTCCTGGCCGCCGACGATCCACAGCGTCCTAACGACCGGGAGACCAGCTTTATCACCGAATCTGACGGCCTCGCCCGGATACTGCCTCCCTACCTGCAGCTGGAGAAGATATACCTCACCGAATACACGGCAATACGCGACCCAGCTACCAACACGGTGGTTAAGCCCGACGCTACTGTCGATCTGATCGGCAGCGTAAACCGGGGGATCGCGCTGATCAACTACGTAGGCCACGGCAGCGCCTCCCAATGGGCCCAGGAGCAGTTGCTGGTCATGGACCGCGACCAGGTTCTCATTCATCCGGGCAAGCGCATGCCCATCTGGTTCGCCGGCACCTGCACATGGGGACGGTTTGACCAGCTGCAAACTCCCAGTATGAGTGAGATACTCACTACGGGCAGCGAGTCAGCCGCGATCGCCGTTGTATCCGCAGTACGAGCCGTCTATGCATCCGCCAACTTCAGGTTCATTAAGGATCTATTCACCGAGACCTTTCCCGAACGGAAGCCTTCCCCACTGCGCATCGGACAGATACTTCAGAGGGCTAAAACGGGAAGCACATCGGATGAGAAGTTCCATCTGTTCGGGGACCCAGCCATTCTGATTGCTTTTCCAAGGGGATCCCTGACACTTGACGCGGTCACGCCCGACACATTGAAAGTCTTGGGTAAAGCCAACTATGCCGGCACCACCGCCGGGGGCACTGTCACAACCGGCGAATGCTTGATAACAGTTCTGGATGTCCCCCGCCGGGTCAGGCGCACCTTCCAGGCCAAGTCCGGGGCGATTGACACTATTGCATATACACTGCCGGGTGCTCCCATCTTCAGGGGTTCGGTAACTGTAACGGCAAGTTCCTTCCAAGGCCAGTTTGTCATCCCCAAAGACATCAGCTACAGCTACAGCGATAGTGCCACTATAATTGCATATAGCTGGTCGGATGTGCAGGGTACGCTGTTGGAGCAGATCGGTTACCGCAACGATCTCATCATCCGAGGTACCGATCAGGACATCCAGGACAACACCGGTCCACTGATCACGCTTTACTGGGAAGACCGTCCTGTGGTCTCGGGAGATGCTCTTCCTGAAGGGGCCCAGCTGGAGGTGGAGTTGAAGGACCCTCTGGGTATCAATCTGACCGGCGAGGTCGGCCACTCAATTCGGACCTGGGTAGATGATGAATCAGCCGCCCAAGTGATGGATACCCGATTCAGGTATGACATCGATAAATACACGATCGGCCGCTTTGATTATCGGTTCGAACCGGCATTGTCCGGTAGCCACCAGTTCTCTGTAGAAGCCTGGGACGGAGCCAACAACCGGGCAATCTCGACGCTGACGCTCCATCTGACACTTGAAGAGGAGCTGGATGTACATGACCTGCTTAACTTTCCCAATCCTTTCTCAGAGACCACTACATTCGTTTATAGCCTTTCCGTCCCGGCAGATGTAACGATCACTATCTACACCCTCAATGGTGTCAAGGTCAGAATCCTGGAAGCTGTTGCCGACCAGTCCGGTTTCCAACGTCTGCCGTGGAACGGCACGGATGAATTCGGCGACCAGATCGCCAACGGAGCCTATCTATACCATTTCCGGGCAGCGACGTTTGACGATCAGGCCATTACCAGGTGGGGGCGACTCGCTCGCCTGCGATGAGGCTGATTCTCGCTTCAGTTTCCCCTCGACGCCAGGAGCTGTTAGGGCGGCTGGGGATCTCTTTCGTAACTGTCCGCCCGGAGTATGAGGAACAACACTATCATGAGGAGGACCCGGAGGCCACCTGCCGCCGACTGGCCCAGGGGAAAGCGATACAGGTCGCCCAACGGTTTCCTGAAGATCTAATAGTCGGTGCCGACACTATCGTCATCCTGGGCAGCCAGGTAATGGGTAAACCAGACAGCCTAGATGAGGCCCGACGCATGCTACAAGCCCTCTCCGGGCAGACCCACCTGGTCAAAACCGCCGTGGCCTTGGTCTGCAGCGATCTGAACCACCAGTCTGTTTTCGTAGAAACCACCGAGGTCGCGTTTCACCACCTGGAAGAGGACGACATCGAACGCTACTTGTCTGTTGATCCACCCCTTGACAAAGCGGGGGCTTACGGCATCCAGGACTGGAGTGGAGTATTTGTTCAGCAAGTAGCCGGATGTTACCACAACGTGGTGGGATTTCCCCTGGCACGGTTCTACCGACATCTGAAAGACAACAACTTATGGCCCCGTCTCCTCGCCCTAAAGCACTTGTAACTGGTGGAACAGCTACCGTAAAATTATTCATATGGAACAAGCCGAAACCTTCTATCACGAGCTTAAGCAGCTGCGCGTCGCCCAGGGAATCAGCCTGGAGGATATCTCCGCCAGGACCAGGATAAACATCCGTTTCCTGGAAGCCCTAGAACGGGGTGAGCTGGAAATATTACCCAAGACCTATATGCGTCTATTTCTGCGAAGCTATTGCAGGGAGATCGGTGCTGATGTGAAGGAAGCTATCCAGCAGATTGAAGAACACTTGGGCGGACCCAAAGTCCCCCACGCTACCTTACTTGAAGAATTTAGTGCCTCGCTACCAAGCCCAACGAAAAGTGACAGTATCCCGGAAACAGAATCTCGCGGCCCCGTCCGCCTGCGTCGGGATTTGTTTGCCGGGGCGGGCATATTCCTTTTGCTGATCATAGTAACGTTCTTTGCCCGGCGCGTTTACCAGGAGCCCGCCGCGAGTGAATCCTCCAATACCATTCCACCGGCCGTTACTGTCGAGGAGCCACGGGCTAGTACTACGTCTCAATCCCAGCCGGATGCATCGCGCACGGAGGTCCCAACAACCCGTATCACCGAAGAAGAATCCCGGCCGGTGACTACCCAGCCACCAGCGACAAGAATTCAACCGATAGTGCCCGAGGAATCGGCGGTAGAACTGCCCGACGAACTTTTCACCCAGGAACGGATTGTCTCACACCATATGGAACGGATTCGCCTGACGCCGCCCGTTCGCCTAACTCTTATGGCCCGGGATAATGTGGTCATTCAGCCGCTAACTGATGGCCAACAGGGAACGGCTTTCAATCTTACTGTGGCCGAGGTCCGTATCTGGACAATTCAAGAGGAGCTAATCATTCGCACTACCGCTATCGAGCTCCTACGGGGCGATCTGAATGGCGTTCCCATCAACCTGGGGCAGACCAGGGGTATCGGAGTTCTACGAGTCACGCCCTCAGGCGAGTATGAAGTATTCGCCTATGCCAATATCTCGCCCTAATCCCCGTTAAGTCCCTGATCATCCTCGCGTTGATTCTCTGGCGGCGCTAGTATTCTGCGCGGTGCGACCAAGCATGGCCTCGGATACAAACCGCGTAGCCATGCCCAACTGGCTTAGTGCCCACGACTAAGCCTGAGCTAAACCAAAGTGCTGCTGAGGTCGCGGAGTCTGAAAAAAGGTACTATTCATCTCCACTCTCTCTACGTACTCAGCGGCTAGCATCTTCACATGCCAACTGCTACGACTGCTACTGACTCAGTCCCACTAGCCAACATGATATGCTTCAATTTGCCCTTTGCGCTAAATATCCGACAGTCAGTAATGCCTTCGCTCGTGTTCGATCTTGATGCAGCGGTTCTGTACCGCCAGCAGTCCTGCTTCTTCGGCCAGCCGGACAGCTTCGTCGTTCACGATTCCCAACTGCAGCCATAAAGCCTTTGCCCCTACAGCTATAGCCTCTTCAGCCACAGACACCGCGTGCTCTGCCCGGCGGAAAACGTCCACTACCTCCACCGGCTCGGGGATAGCCCCCAGCGAAGGGTAGCATTTGAGCCCCAAGATATTATCATACCCTGGATTAACTGGAATAACTCGATAGCCCTGGGCTAGCAGGTAGCGAGTTACACCGTGTGAGGGGCGTTCCACCTTGGGGGAGAGACCCACCACGGCGATGGTGTGCATAGCGAGGACGCTCTCAATGGTTGCTTCGGTGCTCATGGCGTGGGATTATCTTCGCAGGATGTTGCGCAGCACGTAGCCCGCCAAGTTGGGATTCTCCTTCAGGCGACGCAGCGAGTAGTCGTACCATGCCCTCCCGAAGGGGACGTAGATGCGTACTTTATAGCCACGGGCCAGCAGCGCCTCCAGCTTCCCCTCCATCGGTACGCCGTAGAGGACCTGGAACTCGAAGCGAGAGAGCGGGACGTTCAGCTGGCTGATCAGTTCCTCAGCCTGGGCGATGAGCGGTTGGTCATGGGTGGCAATCCCTACATAGGCCTCACCCTCGAAGGCCTGCCTCAGCAGGGCCATGAAGTTGTCGTTGATGGCGCCCCGGTCCTGGATAGCAATCTCCGGCGTCTCCCGGTAGATCCCCTTACACAGCCGGAAGTTTAAACGAGACGACATAAGCCCGTTCAGGTCGTCTCCGCTACGGTACAGATAAGCCTGTAGAACCAGCCCCACGTGGGAATACTGCTCCAGGCAAGTGCGGTATAAGGCCAGGGTATTATCAGTATAGGGGGAGTTTTCCATATCAATGCGCAGGAAGTTATCGGTATCGGCGGCCGAGTGCAGGACCTTGAGAAGATTCTGCTCACAAGACGGATAATCGATACTCAACCCCAGGTGGGTTGGCTTGAGGGATATGCTGCTGCGTAGACCGGATTGCGCGATACGGCGGTACAGCTCAACGTACTCGTCGGCTATCGCCGAGGCTTCTTCCGGGGACTCCACATGTTCCCCCAGGATGTCCAGTGTGGCTTCAAAGCCCTTTTCGTTGAGTCGTCGCACAACTTCCAGGGCTTCTTCCACGGTTTCACCCGCGACGTACCTTCGGGCAATCAGTCCAACCAGTGCCTTAGGCAGGTATGGCAAAGAGGCGACGATGAGGCTGTTAATGCTTGGAAATTTCATCGGGAAAATTACCGCTGGAGTGGGGCATTGTTCAACGATTGTGGACTGACAGGATGTCTCACCGAAAGTTGACAATAGAAACCATCAACCTGCTGAATAGCGTAATTGAGTTCCAGGTCTACAATCAGACGTTTCGGGTGAGTGCAATTTAGAAGGTTGGAGGCGGGAGAAACGAGAGTGCTATTGTCACCGTGTAGACAGCTGGATGGAAGCAAGTGGGGCAGGACCAGAAACCTTAAACCTGTCCAGAATATTATAGATATGCCTAAATATATTAGGTTATTCACCTAATTACCTAAATATTTATTGCATGTACGGTGGATGCCAATTAAATTATTACGGCTTATGTTGGACCAAATCGACAAGTACCTGATTGAGCACCTCCAGGAGAATGGGCGGCAGACTACCAGTGAGCTGGCCCACGAGGTGGGGATGTCGGTGCCCGCCGTGGCCGAACGCGTCAGGAAGCTGCAAGAGGGTGGCATCATCCAGCGATTCTCCACTGTAGTCGATCCGAAAAAGATCGGCATGGACGTTGGCGCCTATATAACCCTCATCAGCGAAAGCTCCGCTCACTACGATGAGGTTATCGAGCGAGCGCGGGAACGTCCCGAGGTGCTGGAGATCATGAGCGTAACCGGGGAGGGTTCCCATATGCTGCTGGTAAGGACTGAGAACACCGGCACTCTGGAGAGACTTCTGGGGCAGATCCAGTCCTGGCCGGGAGTCACCCGGACAGAGACACGCATTATCCTGTCCCATTACAAGGAACACGGCGTCATCCAAGTGCCTGATGCGCTTATCAGCCCCAAGGAGATACATGGACAACGTCACTAACCAAACGCAAGCAAAGGAGTATGCATGACACCTACCGACCTCGTCCGTCGTGTTGTAGACGAAAACATAGAATACATCGATTATCGCTTTATCGATATCCAGGGGACCTGGCACCACTTCTCCACTCCGGTGAGCCAATTCAACGAGTCCGTTTTTACCGCCGGGGTGGGCTTTGACGGCTCCTCCATCCCGGCCTGGAAGGAGATCCACGAGAGCGACATGCTGGTAATCCCCGATCCCAAAACCGCCCGGCTGGACCCCTTTTTCGAGGCCAGGACGCTGGTAATGATCTGCGACGTCATCGACGCGGTGACCAAGGAAGTGTACCATCGTGATCCCCGCAGCGTGGCGAAGAAGTGCATCGAATATCTCAAGTCCACCGGTATTGGCGACCAGGCCTGTTTCGGACCCGAGGCCGAGTTCTTCGTCTTCGATGAGATCCGCTTCTCGAATCCCGCCGACGGCTCGGGGGGGATGTACGTCATCAACTCCACCGAAGCCCACTGGAACAGCGGCGAGGAGTCGGAGCTGGGCAACCTGGCATTCAAGATCCGCGCCAAGGGTGGCTATTTCCCCACTCCGCCGACGGATACTTTGCAGGACTACCGGGCGGAAGTGGCCCGCATCCTGGAGGAAATGGGTATCGAGGTGGAGGCCCTGCACCACGAGGTGGCCTCCGCCGGACAGTGCGAGATCGACATGCGCTACGAACCCCTGCTGGACATGGCCGATAACCTCCAGTGGTTCATATACGTGGTGAAAAATACCGCCCGGCAGCACCGCAAAACGGCCACCTTCATGCCCAAGCCCGTATTCAACGACAACGGCTCCGGTATGCACACCAGCGCCTCCATCTGGAAGGGTGACAAGAACCTCTTCGCCGGCAAGAAGTACTCCGGCCTGTCGGACCTGGCGCTGTACTTTATCGGCGGGCTGGTCCACCACGCCAGGGCGCTGATCGCCCTGACCAACCCGACTACCAACAGCTACAAGCGCCTGGTGCCGGGATTCGAGGCGCCGGTGAACATGGCCTACTCGGCGCGGAACCGATCGGCGGCCATCCGGATCCCCACCTACTCCGACAACCCCAAGACCAAGCGCGTGGAGTTCCGCACACCGGACCCCTCCTG
Source organism: Fidelibacterota bacterium (assembly GCA_020354025.1). Taxonomy (GTDB): domain Bacteria; phylum Fidelibacterota; class Marinisomatia; order SCGC-AAA003-L08; family TS1B11. The sequence continues at coordinate 2,836,422 of CP070638.1, forward strand.
CAACGCCTACCTGGCCTTCTCGGCCATGATCATGGCCGGTCTGGACGGCATCCAGAACAAGCTCGACCCCGGGAAGCCGTTCGACAAGGACATCTTCTTCACCTCGGCCCGGGACCTGGAGGGGGTGATCACAGCGCCGATGAGCCTGGACCAGGCCCTGGACGCCCTGGAGCAAGACCGCGACTGGCTCCTCAAAGGGGACGTCTTTACGGCCGACCTGATCGACACCTTCATCGATTACAAGCGCCGGGAAGAAGTGGACAACATGCGCCAGCGGCCGCACCCCTTCGAGTTCGAGATGTACCACGACTGCTAGGGGGATGAGACGAGAGGCCAGGGACCGGCTGATCGCAGCGACCGGGTGATCCGCAGCTGAAAAGCGGTGTCCGGGGCCAGCCGCGACCCCGCCAACGCCCCGGAGACTCCCCCCCACTACCCACCAGCGACCCCGGCAAAGCCCACCGGATACCCAGCAAATGGCCAGCAAATGGCCAATACCTACCGAGGGGAGCGATGAACCAATGCCGCGGGCGTCAAAAGGCGCGTTGCGGTCAGGGATCATTTCGCGGCCTCCCGAGACGTTTCCTGTTCCGGCTCCTCCTCAGCCCGCCTTCCGGCGCCGGCGATCCGGCCGCCCTGACGGATAGCGCGTATCATGACCTCCAGCAGCTGATCCTGGTCTGAGAGCGCGCTGCGGGCCGACTGAATGGCGCCTTCCACGATCTGATTGCTGGTGACGGCCTCGGCAATCTGCCTGCCGCGCAGCTCATCGGACCGCTGGGCCACCAGCTCCTCGATATGCCGGCGGCGGGCGGTCCAGCGCCCGCGCTCCATCCAGCGCTTGACGGAGGCCGGGGAGGGCGCCCGGTCGCCATATTGCAGGCGCAGACGGTGGACCACTTCCGCCCGGGTATGCCCGGCGCAGTAGTAGGCGAAGGCATCCTCCCGGACGTGCTGGGGGTAGCGGGCGATCCTGGTGCGCGCTTTGGTCATGGCGGGAATATATGGAAAAGGGAAGGACTTGTCGTTCGCCTGGTGCGCCTGGTGCGCCTGGTGCGCGAACTCACCCTGTTTAAGCTAGCGCATAGGGGCGAAGGGCGCAAAGGGCGCGAAGGGATTGAAGATTGAGAATTGATAGGGATACTTCGCGAGTGCTGGGGCTTTTTCCAAGCGGCGGAAACCGATCCAAGTGATATTATTTCAATTTTTATAGGATTAGCCAGAAGAGGCAATTACATTTTGTCATTGGTAAATACACGGTATCAGGTATCAACGACCTGGGATGTTACTTCGTAAATAGTAGTTATATGGCCGGATAAGATGCATATAAAAGGTGATGCTACATTCGAGGATTTAAAAGCGCAGTATCCGGAATTAGTAGAGTTGTCGGAATCTAAGTACGGCTCTCCTTTGCCAAAGCCCATGCAGCAGCTATTACTCGACATGGCGACTTCCTCCGTAATGAAGGTCGAGCAGACAGTAGCCTGGATTATTGGAGCGGCCGATGTCACATACAAAGTGCTCAAAGGGCACGCATACTCAGCTGAGTATCCAATATTTTGGATTAAACTCAACGGTATTGTTGACGAGTATTACGAGGAGGAGAACGAGTTTCGCTCCTTTAACGAACTCATCAGTTTCAAGAAGCCGATTATGCGAAGCCTCGACTCATTACGGGCGAAGCTGACGGAAGAAGATCTTAGCTTTATTAAGTTTATGCGCCATTCTTACTGTCATATTAGCTTGCATTATCTCTGGCATAGAGCGAAAGTGAAGAAAGGAAAGATCGTTAAGGTCCTGCCACCTTATGACCCTAATGCCCGAGATATCGCAGCACGCATTATTGAAGAGCATAATGGGAATCAGCGAGCGGTAGCTCATACGTATGCCAGTAGAATTGCCGAAGATCTGTTTAATCTGAGGAATGCAGTAACAGAGGCAGCAGAGGACAAATAACCCGCGCATAGGTGTCGACCAAGGTCGGTGCGAAAATAAAGAAGTAGCAAGGGGCTTTTCCCTTTGTTACTCTCTAAGTATAGATGGGTGAATCATCATGAGTAAAGAAGCAGTTCAAATGATTTTTCGGGGTGAGGCTGTCGATAAACACTCGATGGACGTGGAGCAGCTAGCGCCGGCTCTTATGGCGGTTGGAGAGATATGTCGTGAAGCAAATTATATTATAAATGCTGACAGGGCTAAAGTCCACGTTTTGGTCAAATCTGATTCTGGGGGGAAATGCTTTGATATAAGTCTTGAAGTTGTCCAGACTGTTTATGAACAAGTTAAGGGACTATTGAAAGAACAAGAAGTTGCATCTGCAAAAGAATTATTAGAATGGCTAGGTATCATTGCAAAAGTCGGGGCCGCACCCGTAACCTGGGGTTTGTTTCAATATTTGAAGAAACGCAAGGCCAGGAATATTGTATCGGTCGTGGAAGAAGATGGAACGGGGACTGTTAAAGTACAGATAGATGGGGAGTCATCCCCGATAATCATTAATCAAAGAGTTTATCAATTGAGTGAAAGCAGGAAGATATTAAAATCATCCAAAGGGATTGTTGCCCCTACCCAGGCACCAGGATTTGAATCGGTAGAATTCCGCTCTGATGAACAGATTCATGAGATAATTGACAAGCAGGAAGCTAGAGATATAATGAGGACAGAGATAGACGAATATGATGAGGGGCTTGAACCCCAGATTGTTAACGCTGTCCTTAAAATCTATTCCCCCGTTTTCGACGTTCATTCTACTACCTGGAGATTTTATTATGGTGAGGAAATAATAAAAGCGGATGTGAGCGAAACTAGCATCGCTCAAGATGTAATAAGGCGGGGCAGTATCAATGTAGCCGATATTTATAAAGTTAAATTGCAAATAACACAACGTATAACGCCCGCTGGAATGTATAGGAATGACTATAAGATTATTGATATTTTGGATTTTACCCCTGGGCCCGAACAGCAACGCCTTCCTTTTAATTCACAAATCTCTATTAAGGAAAATAAGAATAAAACGGAAGATTAGTGCGTCAAGTCCAAAAGCGTACCATCCCGACAATATTCAATCATGGCTGAGGAACAATGTCAGGTTTCAACGGCCTGGAATGTTTCATCATAAATAGTAGGTAGGCGGATCATGGGAGTGGATAATATATGCTAACATTTCTTCTTACGTGGAATGCAAGTAGAGGAGAACTGAATTGGGCTCGAGGAATTGAGAGAAAATATAAATCAAAAGGTCATGTAAGATTTAAATGGGCTTGTGGAAATACTAAATCAATTGTTGAAGGCGACCGAGTATTCTTCCTAAGACAGAGACTTGAACCTCGAGGTATTATAGGTATTGGCACCGTAGAGAGAGCTCCTTACTTTGATACTCATTGGGATGAATCGAGGCACGATCAAGCTCTTTATGTTGATGCATTATGGCATCATTTTTCTGAAATCCCCGTCATAGCGCGATCACGTTTAGACCATGCTCCATATTCAGTGGTTCATTGGAAAACACAGAAATCAGGTATTTCTGTCCCTGAGAACATCGCAGATGAACTCGAAGAAGAATACTTTGGATGGGTTAAAGAGCCTGATTTCAACCTTCCTGAGGAATTACCCTCAAGTTCGACCGTAGTTGAAGGTATAAAGAAAAGGGTAACAGTAAATACTTATGAACGTAATCAACGGGCGAGGGCCCTATGCATCCAGCATTATGGATCAAGTTGCCAAATATGCAAGTTTAATTCTGCGGATATCTACGGCTCACAACTGGCTGGGATAATCCATGTTCACCATCTAGTTCCAGTTGCCTCGATCGTTGAAAGCTATGAGATTAATCCTGTCACTGATCTTATCCCAGTATGTCCAAATTGCCATGCAGTTTTGCATCAGTCTGATCCTCCATATCCAGTTGAAAAAGTAAAGCAAATGTTGAAGAAGCGGGGATCAGCCTAATCCCTCGCTGGAGGCGACCTGGGACGCGGCGGCCTGTGCGAACTCACCCCCGACACTGTCCTGAAGGATCGGGATAAACTGTGTCGCCCCCTCTTAAAATAGAGGGGGAAGAATGGGAGGGGCCACGATGCAAAGATCCCCGACGCAAAGGTCCCCGACGCAAGGGTTGGGGTCCCGACGCCTTGGTCCCCGACGCAAAGCGGTCCCCGACGCAAGGTCCCCGACGCAAAGAGATCCCAGACGCAAAGCGGTCCCCGACGCAAGGGTCGTGGCAAGCGGGGTCCCGACGCCTTGGTCCCCGACGCAAAGCGGTCGGGGCAGGCGGGACTAAGAGCAGGCGGGACTAAGAGCAGGCGGGGCAGGCTCCGAATCACTCACCCTCCCGACGCAAGGTCGGGACAGGCGGGGTTCAGTCTATTGGTGTCCTTGATATTGTTGATACTTGCGGGCACTCGCCAGGAATTCAAATTGTTGTCTTCCAGTATACAGCGGCAGTAAAAGAATTTGGTTGACTCTATTAGTATCAGCATATAATATTGTACCAGTCCAATAATAGCATAATACATTAATTTGGAGCAAGAATGAGTGACTATGAACCAAGTAATGCCGAAGCGGCCTTGATGGGACTACTGGCGGAGGAACCCAAGTATCCATATCAGATCGAGAAAAATGTGGAGTACCGGGACATGCGCAGCTGGACCGATCTATCAATGTCGTCAATCTATAAATTGCTGCGCAAACTGGAGGATACAGAATTGGTGAACGTCGAGATTGATGTTACCGAAGGTAATCGCGCCCGGAAGGTATACCAGTTGACAGAGGCAGGCCGTGATGCCCTGGAGAGAAAGATACGCAGTTTACTCAGGGTCAAGGTGTTGCCCAAGGACCCGTTCAATGTAGCCATCTATAACAGCGACCTGCTCATGCCCGATGAAGTCGAGTCGAGTCTGCGCATGTATCGCGAACATCTCGCCGAGTCCATCGAGGGCTATGTGCGTCTTGAGCAGTTCCTAAAGGATAATGACTGCCCGCCTGCGCGCATCGCGGTGGCCACGAGGCCGCGTCATCAGTGTGAGGGAGAGATGGTCTGGCTTGATGAGTACCTGCAGCAGTTGGAGTCCTCAAGCAAATAGTTGCTGCATCAAAAGAAAAGGGCAGCCGATGCGCGACCAGGGTCCTCGTCCGCTCAGCTAAAATAAACAAGTACGCCGGCGCGGGTAGAGATCCGGGAGCGGCCGGGGGGATTGAACTAGGGGATATAGCCAGCCAGGGATGTCAGGCTTGGTAAGGCGTCCCTACGTTTGGACTTCGCTGTACGGGTAGCCGATTTGGTCGAAGGGATTGACCACGCTGGTGATGATGTTGCGGGAGTGGGCGGCGATACGCTTGAGGTAGCGGGCATAGAGGGCTACGGCGGCTCCCTCGCTGGTCTCCAGGTCCTGGATCTCCCCATTAACCACCCCATGGGTGATGGTATCGCAGGCGGCCGATACTTCTTCCTTGTACTCATCCATGATTTTCCGGGCCTGTTCCGCATCACTAGTCTTAAAGGCATTGATCGTATCGCGGAACTGGTGGGTAACGGTGGCCTCAATGCGGCTCAGTTCTGCTTCCGCGCTTCCGGCGCTCAGCCGGGCCGGGTGGTTACGGGCCAGGTCAAAGATATTCTTAGTGTAGTCGCCGATGCGCTCGATGTCCACGACGACGCTGACCAGCACCAGACCGGATACCAGGTCCGCCGGCCCGGTGACCGCCAGGTGGGTCATCACCTTCTTGCGCACGTCCCGCTCGTAGGCATTGATCTGCTTGTCCATCTTATAGATATCGATAGCGATTTCGGCGGTGTCTGACCGCCGGAGGGATTCCACCGAAGCCTCGTACATTTCCAGGTCCATGTCAAGCATCTGGTAGGAGTTGTCCAGGGCCCGGGTATAAAGGTCCTCCTCTTTAAACAGGTGTAATAAACTCTTCCACATGGCTCACCTCGTCGTTACGATAAATATTAACGGGATAATGAAGAAAACGAAAAGGATAAAAAGCAGGGGCAGGAATCGGTTTTTAATTGCCGTCGCTGCCGCGAATTCCGCCATCAGGATCGGGAGCCGCCGGACCTTTTTTATAGGCCAGATGAGGACGATCCCACTGATGTTAAACAGCAGGTGGGCAAACGAAACGGTTATGGCGGCCATATTGGCAGTTGATAAAGCAGCAAGGATGGCGGTCACGGTGGTGCCCACATTGGCTCCCAGGGTATAAGGAAAGATCTGGAGCAAGCTCAGGAGTCCGGCACCGACCAGAGGGACGGCCAGAGAGGTAGTTATGGAGCTACTTTGCACCAGTCCGGTCAGCAGGACACCGAAGAGGAATGCCCGGGCGGCCGTTTTGAACAGGTGCTCGTCGAAGAAGGCCGAGATCCGCTTAAGCACGAGGCTCCGCAGTACCTTCACGATACCTGCCAGCATGGCGAATATGAGCAGGACAGCGAGAATCAGGAGCAGCACAGGCCGCTGTCCCACCAGGTCAGCCAGGAATGCAATAGCCGGCACTGTGGCCGCTTTCAAGGGGCTGCCCAGCGTCATCCCACCGATACCTTCGAAGAGGATGGCCAGGCGTGCAGCCGATCGGCTCAGAAAGCCGGTGGCCAGCTCCAGAGGGAACAGCACCGCCACCGCTACAATATTGAAGAAATCGTGTACAATGGCGGCGGCGAAGGCCCGGCGGAACTCGGTCTTCCGGGTAATGTGCCCAATGGAGACAATGGTATTTGTAACAGTTGTACCAATGTTAGCGCCCATTACGATGGGTATTGCTCCCTGGATGGAGATCGCCCCACCAGCCACCATCCCTACCACGATAGATGTCGTGGTAGATGAGCTCTGCACCAGCGAAGTGGCCAGGATCCCGATGAACAGACCGACCAGGGGCGAGGCCGTTGTATTCAGGATCCGCTCAGAGAATTCCCTGCCGAAGAGTTTGAAGGAATGGCCCATCGCGCCGATACCAACGATAAACAGATAGAGGAAAGCGAGGAGACCCACCAGTTTCAGGAGGACTTTGAGCTGGTCTCTTGACATGGATATTTCAGGAAGGGACTGTTAAGTGTCCTAGTTAGCCCTAGCCGGTCGCATCAACAACATTCTGCCCTCACGCAGAATAGCCAGAACCGGGTTAATATCAGGTGGAAGGCGGCTGTCCGTAGGGGCAGTGATCGCGCAGTCTGGGTATTGGACGGATTGATCGATTATTCAGTCCTACCTATGATCTGGCTGTATTTCCAGTGTCCGAATCCGACAAAATCAACGATGCAAATTAGCAACGATATGGGGAGTACTGGCAACCAAAAAGCCCTCAGCCCGTATCTGACAGCATCCCAACAAGCCGGACGGCCGTCCTTATCTCAGCACCACACCCGCCCTCTGCCCCGCTTCGGGCGGGACCGATGGCGGGACTATTCCAGTGCTTATTTCAAGAACAGCATCTTGATGGTCTTGGTATACCTGGCGCTTTCCATCCGGGCGATATAAACACCGGCAGACACCTGACGGCCCGCCTTATCAAGACCATCCCAGGTAACAGCATGGTAACCGGGCTCCATTCTGCGCGCAACCAGCCTGGCTATGTTATGACCCATGAGGTCGTAGACCAGTATGGACACATTACCCGCTTCGGGCAGGTCAAACCGCAGCGTTGTCGCCGGGTTGAAGGGATTGGGATGGTTCTGGTGCAGGGCGAACTCGGTGGGGAGCGCATCCTGATCCGATACCGCTGATGGTGCAGTCGGGGTAGCACTGACCTCACTGGAGTAATCACTTTCGTTGAGGGCCACATCCACCGCGGTAATCCGGAAATAATAAGCGGTGTCGTTTGTCAGGCCCGTGAGTGTCCTGGTTGTATCGGTAATACTGCCGGTAGAGTCAACCAGGGTGGTGGGACCAGCTGCTGTGCCGCTGTAAATCCGGTAACGGAGAAAATCACTCTCCGTATTCTGATTCCAGGTAAGGGTCACCTGCCCATCACCCGCCTCGGCCGCCGGGTTCCGGGGCGCTGCCGGGGCAGTCGTATTGGAGACCGTTACATGGTTCGGCCGGCTGTACAGGGTCAAGGAGCCGGCGATAGAATTTCTGATGCGGCATACGTAGTTCCCGCTGTCCGATTCACTGACGGGATCAAGCGTCAGGGTGCTATCGATGGCGCCTGTGAGATACTGCCCACTCCTGATCCACTGATACGTGTTGGCCGTCCCCCCTACAGAAACTGAGAGGGTAAGACTGTCTCCCGCTTCCACGGTGGTGTCTTCCGCGGCGCCCACGCTATCCTGCGGTGCATACTGCAAACCCGATATGCCGATGCCGATAAGGGGTTCGATATCCTCAAAGGTGAGTTTGTTATATTGTACCCTCAGGTTATCTAAGAATTGAAGCGAGCTGAGATCAGGCAAGTCAACGAGTTGATTGTCATTAAGATACAGGTCTTGTAATTGATCCAATTCTTCTATCGAACCAGGGATGGCGGTCAGTTGGTTGTTATTGAGATAGAGATATGACAGGTTGGTAAGATTACCAATCTCGTCTGGGACGGCGCCGATCAGAAGGTTTCCCTCAAGCCTTAGACCTGTCAATTGATCAAGGTTACCAATGGACGCAGGAATCGTACCGGATAGATTATTGCCGTACAGCGATAGAATTTTCAATTCAACCAGGTCGCCAATTGACGAGGGAATCGAACCGGATAGATTATTGCCGTACAGCTTCACCTGAGCAACCCGTCCATCCGTAACGGTGACGCGGTACCAGGAGGAGACCGGCCCACTGAGCCAGTCGGTATTGTAGGTCCAGGTACCACCATTCGTGCTGTTGTACAGGTCCACCAGCGCCAGGGAGTCGGTCTTAAGCGAATATTGCTCCACTGTCAAACTGTCTTGATTTGAGAAGTCAACACTTTCCAACAGCCCCGCGTCCACCGCTTTGATCCGGAAATAGTACGTGGTCCCGACGGTCAGGCCCGTGATGGTGATGGTTGTATCACCGATAGCGCTGGTTGAGTCCACCAGGGTTGTGGGGACGGGAGAGGTATCCATGTAAATGCGGTACCGGAGGAAATCCGACTCGGTATTCTGATTCCATATCAAAGGTGCGGCCCCGATATCGTAGTAGGTTTTCACCGCCAGGTTCTGGGGCGCTGCTGGCGGGACGGCAATATCAAAGGTCTGCTCCTCTGCAAAGGCCGAACCGGCTAAGGCGTGGTCAATGCTCTGGACGCTCCAGTAGATGGTGCCATCGGGCAGGTCATACAGGTTCCAGCTGAGATTTTCCTGCACGTTGCCCAGGGCCGGGATTAGACGAAACCCCGAGGTAGTGTTAGCATGGGGTGAAATCAAGCCCACCCCACCAGAGGTTGTACCCACCCGAAGATTATAGCTGAGGCCGCCGGCATCGGGTTCAGTATCCGTGGATATATTCCAGCTCAAGGTCACCGTGTCCTGGTTGACTACCGACTGAAGACCAGTGGGAGCGGTAGGCAGGTTGTTGGCCACGGAGCTAGTATTCTCGTAGACTTTGGCGATACCGGATCCCGTCAACAAGATGTCCAGGGCTCCATCGTTGTCATAGTCGCCCCAAGAGGCCGATCCGTTGGAAACGTTATTCAGCCCGGTAGCGATGTCAGTAAAGGTATCATCTCCGTTATTCCGGTAGACTCTGGCGAAAGTGGACAAACCGGTCCATCCCGAAAATAAGATATCCAGATCACCGTCATTGTCATAGTCGCCCCAGGCTATTGCGGCATCTTCTACATCTGCCAAGCCGGTCGTGCCAACGTAGTGACCGGAAAAAGCGCCCTCATTATTCTCGTAGAGCACGGTATAACGGGTTGAACCAGTATATCCCGTTAATACGACATCCAGATCCCCATCGTTGTCATAATCACCCCAGGCCGCTGCAGCATCCCAAACTCCTATAAGAGTAGCAGGTAGGGCGGTGAACTCGCCACTAACATTTTCGTAGATTTTAGAGCCGCCAGACCAATTCGAGACCAAGACATCCAGGTCACCGTCGTTATCATAGTCACCCCAGGCCCCGGCAGCCTTCCCATAACTATAGGTGCTGAAGAAAGCGTCAGTATCGGTAAAAATACCGCCATCATTCCGGTAGATTGTGCCGCTACCAGAGCCCAACGATAAGATATCCAGGTCACCGTCGTTGTCATAGTCACCCCAGGCTGCCGAACTATAAGTACGCCCTGACAGACCGGCTTCGATGTCGGTAAAAGTGTCATCCCCATTATTCCGGTAGACCAGGGCGATATTGGTGCTCGTTGTATTATTATAACCCGTGATCAAAATATCCAGGTCACCATCGTTATCAAAGTCGCCCCAGTTCGCCGAACTAGAGGAAACGCCTGTCAGCCCGGCTTCGATATCGACAAACGTGCCGGCGTCATTCCGGTAGACTTCAGCGATATAAGAGCCTGTCAACAGGATATCCAAGTCCCCGTCGTTGTCATAATCACCCCAAGCTGCTGAACTGGTTGAAACACCCGTCAAGCTGTCGGTAATGGCGGTAACTTCGACGAAGGTTGGGGGGACCGCCCTGACCGGCGAGGTCAGGCACAAGCCCAGCGCCAGCCCGAAAATAATAATACGGGACTGGGAAGTGGTTGGGGTCCAGAAGGGCCGCAGGAAGCCAAAGGAATTATGAAATCCTGTCATCATATTAAGACGGGTGTGCTTGGAAGTACGCAACATGGTCGATCTCCTCTAATAGTAGTTTGGTACAATGAGTGCTAAAATGCGCCAATATAACTGTAAGAAATAAAAGAGATGAGAAGTATATTGTTTGGTGATAGAGTAGTGTTCGTTCCGTAGTCCGTGAACTATTTATGTGTAAAAGTAATTTGGTTTGCCTGCTTAATCAACCAGTTTATTCATGATCTTTTCGAGTTCACTAACACGGAATACACTTTAGGATAGAATAAAGTTGTGGTTCTTGTATTTGAAATCATCCAGGCTGTTCACCGCCGAAAAGATGGAATACCACGCCGCTACAGCCACTCTCTGACAGCACCGGCTCTGAGGCACTTTTCATGGTGGCTTGGTTCATTTTTGGCCTTATCAGTCTCCTGATCAACCATCTACCAATCCGAGTGTAGCCCTGAATAATAGAACACAAAGCGGAATCGTTGCCAACTGATAAGCTTAATGGCGATAAAACGAAAGTATTCTATCTTGACATAACAAATATTCGTAAGTAATTTGCGGCAAAAGGAAAGGCAATGAAGAATTCAGGGGGCCATACCACGGTAGACCGACGAGATGAAATCGTCCATATTATTAACGAAACCGGCAAGGTCAAGGTGGATGAGCTGAGCGTGCGGTTTAGTGTTTCCTCGGTAACTATCCGAAATGACCTTAGCTATCTCGAAAGCAGGGGCTTAATTCATCGCGTCTATGGCGGGGCACTTGTCAGGGACTTTGTGGCTCACGACAACACTCTCACAGAGAAGGCCAAACTGCACGCGGAAGAAAAGAGGGCCATTGGTGCCAAGGCGGCCGAAATGATTTTCGAAGGTGACTCAATTATTCTTGACTCGGGTACAACTACCATTGAAATCGCCAAGCGCATCAAGGACCGCGAGGACCTGACGGTAATGACCAATGGAGTGAACATCGCTATTGAACTAGCGGGCTGTTCAAACATTGCCGTCATTCTAACCGGTGGCCGGTTGCGTGAGAATTCCTTCTCATTAGTAGGCCCACAGGCTGAAGTGGCGCTGAGGGAGTTTTATTTTGATAAGCTCTTCCTGGGAGTGGACGGATTTGACCTGAACGTCGGACTGACAACGCCCAACCAGTTTGAGGCCCGGCTTAATGCGGTGATGCTGGAAGTCGCCAAGGAGACGATCATAGTAGCCGATTCAAGCAAATTCGGCCGTAAGAGCCTCTGTCGGATTGGTGGGCTCGAGAAGATTAAAAAGATCGTCACCGATCCTCATATTGATAAGGAATACCTGGCCCGATTTGAGGAACTGGGCGTTGAGGTTATATTGGCATAGCTCACACTTTGATTAATGAGGTCCCGCCCAAGATGCATCATGCCACCTTCGAAGAAATATTATCCCAGCCTACGACGTGGGATAAAGTACTGGAGCAGGTATCCCGCGAGCGATCCACTTTTCAGAAGTACCTTGAAGAGCTGACTGATCAGGAAGTGATCTTCATTGGCTGCGGTACCTCGTATTACCTCTCGCTGAGTGCCGCCAGCCTATATACCAGGATCACTGGAAAGCGAGCCCGCGCCTCTTCCGCCTCTGAAGTATTGTTTTATCCTGAAACAGTTTTTCCAGCATCCGGTACGGGCGGCTACGCACCCGTATTCATATCCAGATCAGGAGAAACAACGGAAGTTGTGAGGGCCGCCAAGGAGGTTCAAACCCGGCTGGGAGGCAATACCTATGGTGTCAGCTGCCGGCCCAACAGCAGTCTGATCCACATCTGTGATTACCCATTGCTAGTACCTGATGCTGACGAAAAGAGTGTGGTAATGACCCGATCATTCACCAGCATGCTCCTACTCATCCAGCTCATGACAGCCATTACCTCCAGCAACGCCAAGTTCGAATCGGAGCTGTCAAAGCTGCCTGACCTGGGGATTGCGATGATTGATAAGTATCGTGACTCTGTCAAGGACATTATAAATGACGGGCGGTATTCCAAATTTATCTATCTAGCCCAGGGGCCCTACTACGGGCTGGCGAGCGAGGCCATGCTCAAGATCAAGGAAATGTCACTCTCCTCTTCTGAAGTCTATTACAGCCTGGAGTTCCGACACGGACCAATGGCTACGGTTGATGAAGACATGCTCATAACTTTCTTCATCTCCGAACACGTCAGAGAGGAAGAGGTGGCCCTTCTGAGAGAGATGAAAAAGCTAGGAGCCAGTACGTTGGCACTGTGTGAGGCGGCTGATGCCAGCATCAGAAAGGTAAGCGATCATGTCATCGAACTAGCTTCCGATATCTCCGACGATGCCCGAATGGTACTCTATATGCCGGTAGTCCAGCTTTTAGGGTATTACAATGCCGTAGCCAAAGGTTTGGATCCCGACCATCCGAACAATTTGGTGCAGGTTGTTACCTTGCGATGATAATTCTCCAATCCAGATGAGGAGGTGCTGGGCTTGGCTGAATTTGATGCGGTGGTCGTTGGCGAATTGAATGTAGACCTGATCCTACAAGATGTTTCTTCATTTCCCGAAATGGGAACGGAGAAAATCGCCAAAGACATGGCTTTAACCATGGGCAGCGCCTCGGCTATCCTGGCTTCTAATCTAGCCCATCTGGGGGCAAAGGTTGGCTTTATAGGAAAACTAGGCCAGGACCCCTTCGGGGAGATTATTCTGGACACCCTCAAGGACCACGGTGTGGACTGCGGTGGCATCCAGCGCGATGAGACTGCCCGCACAGGGGTAACCGTTTCCATGACCTTCCCCAGCAACTATGCAATGGTTACCTATATGGGGGCCATGGAGAGTTTTTCATTGCATGATATCGACTTCAGCTACCTCAGTAAGGGTAGGCACCTGCACCTTTCTTCCTTCTATCTCCAACCTGGGTTGCGTCCGGGTTGTGCTGAATTGTTCAGACAGGCGAAGGAGGCACACCTGACTACCTCTTTCGATCCCGGCTGGGACCCTCAGGAGGAGTGGAAAGCAGACATTCAGGAGGTTCTGAAGCTGGTCGATGTTTTCCTGCCCAATGAGCAGGAAGCGCTCAATATATCCAGTTCCCGCACGGTGAGAGAGGCGTTGGACCAGATGGACCGTACCTGCCAGGTTGTGATTATCAAGCAAGGAGAGCAGGGAGCTATCGGCCGGATCAATGGTGAGACAATTAAAATCCGGGCGTTTGAAGTGGAATCCGTTGATACAACCGGCGCCGGCGACAGTTTCAATGCTGGTTTCCTGTTTGAGTGGCTGCGGGACTCGGAAATTCGACAGTGCTTAAAGGCCGGAAACGCTTGCGGTGCACTGGCCACGACGAAGATGGGCGGCTCTACGGCCTCACCATCCAAGAAAGAGCTAGATGAGTTCCTAGCCTCCAAAACCGATGAGATATTCGTTCACTGATCGCCCGACCAGTGCCAGCCCCCCTAATAATATATGGATCTATTTCCCTTACAGATTGTAGCTGCTCATAAACAAGGTCGCAGTGTCGGAATGTATTCCGTCTGTTCCGCCAACCGCTATGCGATAGAGGCCGCCTTGCTGCAAGCAAAAGCTGACGGAACCTGCGCCTTGATCGAGGCCACCTCGAACCAGGTGAATCAGTATGGCGGCTACACCGGGAAAACACCCGCGCAGTTTGTCACTTATGTCCGGGATATAGCGGCCGCATTCGACCTTTCATCTAACAGGTTACTGTTGGGAGGAGATCACCTGGGACCCAATCCCTGGCGACAGCAGAAGGCTGAAGTTGCGATGACCAAAGCCCGGGACCTGATCCGGGCTTGTGTGTCAGCCGGATTCACCAAAATTCATCTGGACTGCAGTATGCATCTGGGTGATGATCCCGGTAGCGCCTCTACCCCACCGGACCCAGCCATTATGGCAAAGAGGGCCGCCGATCTATGCCGGGTGGCCGAAGAGGCCTACGCCGAACAACCGAAGGATTCCCTACCACTGCTCTATGTGATAGGCACCGACGTACCCGCACCTGGAGGTACCCGGAGAGAGCCGGACGCTCTCTCGGTCACCTCTGTCGAAGAAGCAAGACAGACTATAGAGTTGAGCAAACAGACTTTCCTGAAGGAAGGCCTGGAATCCGCCTGGGAACGAGTCATAGGACTAGTAGTGCAGCCTGGCGTTGAGTTCAGCAACACGACCGTGACGAACTATGACCGGGAAAGAGCAAAAGACCTATCGCACTTTATTGAGAGCGACCAGCAGCTGGTCTACGAGGCCCACTCCACCGATTATCAAACCACCACGGCCCTGCGGCAGATGGTAGAAGACCATTTCGCAATTTTGAAAGTGGGGCCCTGGCTTACCTTCACCCTCCGGGAAGCCGTCTTTGCATTGGCTGCCATGGAGATTGAATGGCTTGCGGGGAAAAAAGGGATTGTCTTATCCAACATTCGGGCAGTGCTGGATGAGGTCATGGTGGCCCATCGCGAGCACTGGCATATGTACTACCAGGGCGATGAAACCCAGTTGCAGTATGCCCGCAGGTACAGCTACAGTGACCGTTTACGCTACTACTGGCCGCGGCGGGAGGTAACTGAAGCACTGGACAGGCTAGTGCACAACCTAATGGAGCACCCGGCCCCCCCGGCCCTTTTGAGTCAGCTGATGCCGATCCAGTATCGAATGGTACGGGCGGGTGAGTTGGTGAATAGCCCGGTGGAGCTGATTAGACACAAGATCATGGAAGTCACCGGAGCTTATGCCCGCGCCTGCCAACCCGACTGAGGTAGTACGTCAGGTATGCCTGGTAGAACATCAAGTACAAACACTTAAGTAGAAGCGAGACACCGTTGAAGATAAAACCCTGGCTCTTGTTCGCAATAATCACCACCCTTTTCTGGGGTGTATGGGGTGCCCTCATCGAGATTCCTGAGAAGGCAGGTTTTCCTGCCACACTCGGGTATTCCGTCTGGGCCTTAACCATGATCCCGTGTTCCCTGGTGGCACTGAAGCTCATCAACTGGAAGCTGGAATATGATAAGCGCTCAATTTTTCTGGGATCCATGGTGGGTTTCCTGGGTGCCGGGGGCCAACTGATTCTTTTCCAGGCACTGAGAACCGGCCCTGCCTATCTCGTATTTCCCATTATCTCACTTTATCCGGTGGTTACGATAGTGCTGTCGGTTCTATTTCTAAATGAGCGTGCTGCCCGGCGCTCGTGGCTCGGGATCGTGCTGGCACTCTTCGCCATCATCCTGCTCTCATACCAGCCCCCTGAGAATTCAGCAGGGCGGGGATTGTTATGGCTATTCCTGGCGTTTTTCGTATTCTTTTTCTGGGGTATCCAGGCCTATGTCATGAAGTTCTCCCACGAGAGCATGAAAGCAGAAAGTATTTTCTTCTATATGATGGCCACGGCCGTGGTGCTTATACCAGTGGCTTTGCTCATGACCGATTTTACACAAGATATCAATTGGGGTTTCAGGGGACCCTACCTGGCCGCAATGATTCAGGTTCTCAATGCCGTAGGTGCACTCATGTTCGTCTACGCAGTACGGTTTGGTAAGGCCATTATCGTTGTGCCTATGACAGCGCTGGCCCCGGTGATAACTATAATCCTTTCACTAATAATCTATGCGGTGATCCCCCATCCTATCACCCTCGCCGGTATGGTCTTCGCGGTGGCGGCCATCTACCTAATGGCTGAATAGTCTCCCCGTAAAACAATAAAGTGTGATCAGACTTAGGCCGCTGACGGCCGAGCCAGTTAGTGCAAGACCGCTCCTCGGCTGTTAAGAAATCGTAAGGCTATAAGAAAGGCTCTGAAATCATGTGCTGGGGACTTACTAGTCTTGGGGGGGTGGTAATTGCTTCTATGAACTTCCTCGACGGAGCTGTTGTGATTCCCAAGTGTTGAAGTCGGCGCTTCCGGGGGAATAAAAAAAGAAAAAAAGTACTTGATAAGAGAACGTAAGCATATTACCTTCCTACTGCAAGGTTTAATAAGGTAATCGAAAGACATAGAAAGCATTAAGTTCCGAATACGGCACTAAATAACGTCTGAAGATAGTTAGAATGATCATCTGGATTTATTCAAGGACATGGTTCTGGAATAGGAGTACAAATAGAAAGGAAAGAGGCTTGCTTGTATGAATATTCATCTTAGAAAGCTATTCTCTCATACCCTGGTTCCAGTGTTATTCCTTGTTTCTGCGAGTATTCTCTTTGCTGACTCCAGCGGGAAAATATCTGGCAGAGTGTACGATGCCGAGACTAATGAACCATTGCCGGGAGCGAACGTCGTCATCGAGGGCACGACAATGGGTGCCGCCGCGGATATAGACGGCAACTACTTCATCCTTAATGTTCGGCCGGGGGAATATACGGTCACGGCGTCTGTTATCGGTTATGTAAATGTTAGAGCTACCGAAGTAGCAGTTCAGATGGGACTGACCACTCCGCTGGACTTCCCTCTTGATCCCTCAATAATTGAGGGTGAAGAAGTAGTGGTCGTTGCCGAACGGCCAATTATTCAGACTGATATCGGGAACAGCAGAACCATTCTGGATGGCTCCGAATTGACGGCGCTACCGGTAGTCAGTTTCAAAGACATCCTGGATAAGCAAATGGGCATTCAAGAGATGGATGCGCGGGGACTTTTCATGCGTGGTGAACGTCAGGATGGGATCAGCATGGTGGTCGATGGAATGGAGACCCGGGACAATGTGGATGATCTGGTCTATACGCGCTTCAATCCTGATGAAATGGAACAGGTTGAAATCAGTGCTGGTGGCTACGATGCTTCCTCAGGGAATGCCACTGCGGGGGTGATCAATCTGGTAACCAAGGAAGGCGGGAACAGACTGACCGGCACCTTCGACTACCGCTTGTCCCAACCAGGCCGCAAGCATTTCGGCCCCCCGCTCAAGGATTACTGGGACGAGCATATCCTGGAAGCCTGGTCCAACGATTCGATCCCGTACAAGTGGACGCGACCAGGTCCAGACGGCAATCCGGTTACTGTCGATACGGTTGTGAATACCTGGTCAAAAAAGGCTCATACTGTAAGCCAGGGCAGTCCCTATTACGATCACCCGGGCCTGATGCAGGAAGTATACAGGCATTTTATGCGAGATGAAGCGACGGAATATGGCCAGAATTCGGACATGGTCCTGAGTGCCACTTTAGGTGGCCCGGTACTGAAAAACACCACCTTCTTCTCTTCGTTCCGGAGAGAGAAAAACTATTATCTATATCCCGGGCCCCTGGATCATTACTCAGACCAAAACGGTATGATCAAAATAACAACTAAGCCCACAAAGTCCATCAAGATGTCGCTAACCGCCCGCTACACAGAATCGACCGGACTGAACCGCTACGATTATTACCGCGGGGAGTCCCAGAGAGGTGACCTGGGAGCTACTGATCCGGATTATCAGACGGAAAAAAGATATATGTTCGAGGGCGTGGAGCAGGTGGCCTGGTCGGGGTATGGCGCCTGGCCCTATACGGCGAATATCGGGCAGTGTACCCGATACCGGAACCAGTATGGATTCACTCTTTCTCATCAACTAAGTCCGCGGACATTCTACGAGTTGAAAATATTAAGGAATCTCGTGGAAACTGAGGGAAGTCAGACCGCCCTCCGGGATACCACCCTGGAGGTAACGCTGACCGATCCCAACGATCCTACCGCAACCGTAACGCTCAAGGGTCCCCTGGCGGAGGCGCCGCTGGGATTCTGGGAGACTACGGTGGCTAACATCCTGGAATGGCCCATGGGTGGCAGTTACGGATACGAGGAGAACAACTCCGCTAAAGACTTGACGATCAGGGCGAATATTACCAGCCAGGTGAACGACCACAACCAGCTCAATTTCGGTATCGAATACGTGTCCTACGAGATTAAAAAGGAAGAGTACCGAAATACGCTCGATAGAATGGGTAAATGGCTCTGGGACGTGAAACCCAGGAATGCTGCCGTATGGTTGATCGACAATCTTACGTTTGAGGGCGCGGTAATCAACGCCAGTGTCCGTGCCAATATCAGGATTCCGGATGAATGGCATAATTGGAAAAGTAATCCCTATCATCCCGTCTGGGCATGGACCGGCACGGTACCTGGTGACAGCGCAGGTATCGAGGACTGGTACCAGCCCCCGCTAAAAGTGGCCGTCGCACCGCGACTCAGCATTTCCCATCCCATCGGTGAAACCGCCAAAATATTCTTCAATTGGGGACACTACTATCAGGAGCAGCCGTTTGAGCGTCAGTATCTGTATTACCGGAGAGACGCACTATATCAACAACAGTACGGTGATCCGGAGCTGCCCTTCAAGAAGGCCATACAATACGAAATCGGCTACGAGCATAACATCGCCAATGTCGTTCGCGTCGCCCTCTCCGGTTTCTATAAGGATGTTAAGAACCTACTGGTGGATCGCATCGGGTTCCGTGAAATCGGTTACACTGCCGAATACGCTAATCTGTATACTTATGGTCCCAATCGCTACATGACCAGCCAGGGTCTTGAGGCCCGGCTGGAGAAGAGGCAGGGGCGATATATGACCGCGTGGTTCAACTACAGCCTGCAGATCTACAGTCGCGGCATATATGGCTTCACGACATTCTACGAGGATTCCACCAGATCGCCAGCTGAATTTGATTATGTTGAGGAGAATGTCGAACGCCCATCGGAGTCGCGCTTCAATCTGGGGATCGATTTTCATACACCCGCCGGATTCGGTCCCGGTCTGCTGGGCTTTCATCCGGCCGGGGATATTGATCTGAACTTTCTCCTGTGGTGGAGGCAGCAGCCGACCGACAGCTACAATCCCAGCCAGGCCGAACCACCTTATGAGCCGCGTAACAATGTACGCTGGAAACCACACTGGGCTATCAACATGACCTTTAAGAAGCGCTTCGACTTCGGTCGATACGTGGTACCCGTATTTTACGTAGAGGTATACAACCTGTTGAATACCAAGAACATGTGGCGAGGTGCCTTCAATGAAAAGGATGCGGCTTTCCTGGCATACATCGAGGCCCTGGAGGAAGAAGGGGGCCAGTTGGGTGAAAACGAAGACCTGGCCAGGGAAGCCATCGGTAACAATCCGGCCATTCTGTTGCCGTTCAACGGGAGCCCGTGGTTCCTGTATTTAAATCCTCGTCAGATCTGGGCCGGGATCAGATTTGAATTCAGATGATGAACCTGGTCTGTTATCAGCTAAAGGCAGGGAAACTGATCATTGTACGACTCATGTCGAAGTAACAATCGGGGGATCGGGTAAAAGTGAACGAGAATAATATCCGGCAGCTATTCCGTTGGATTACCGTGATAGTGATAGTCGGCGCACCATTCGCAGCTGAGGCACAGACCCACACCATGGAGATCGGTGCTGGCCAGTTTCGACTTGCAGTTGCCAGCCTGATGACCCACAGGGGTGAGCGCCTGACTTATCCGTATGAGTACCGGGCGTATCAGGCCAAACACCGCTATATGCGCCGCAAGTGCGCCGAGGGCGGTGGTGTAATAGTCGCCGCCAGGGACTTTCAGGCCAAAGCCTATTACGCCAGAGAAAAGGCTGATCCGGCTGATTGGACTGTCGCCGATACGCTGCTGCCGTACGTGGTGGCTGACGCCACGGGCTGGTATACGTATGATATGAATCATACCACCGTACCGGTTGATGGCGGCGCGAGGAGATACTGGCGACAGCGTCCCACGATCAAGATAGTGAATAATGTTGATCGTTCGACCAGTAACCCAGACCAGAAATGGACCGATGGCAAGGACTTTGACGGCCCTGCCGATATGCCCACCGACCAGATGGGTGTCGCCACGGTCCATACTTACATAGGTATTTCCATAACCGAACGCGCCTACGTGTTCGACAATGGCGAATTCGCGATTGTCGAATTCGTATTTAAGAATACCGGGAAAACCGGAAGCAATTACGATGACGGCCAGGAGATCACCTACAGCGATTCGGTAAAAGGCGCCTATGTAGGGATAAAAATGCGTCCGGTTCTCGCCAATGAGGATGTGGTGGAGAATTCCGGGGGCTGGACGGAAGGGACCGATGATTGGGTTTCCTACACCGAGACCGAAGATGGAGACCAGCTTCGAGTGGTGTATGGCTGGGACGGCGATGCCGGTGATTATTACCGAGCTGAGGAGGATGAAGGAGATCCCTACCTTGGCTCTTCCGGTGTTCTCACGGCTTCTCAGTATCCGGGAATGGCGGTGCTCCATGCCGACAGGTCGGTAAATGATCACACCGATGATCCTGACCAGCCGCATCGTTTCTATGCCTCCTGGGGGGGCACCTTCAGCCCCAACATCCTGACGATGGGGAGAGACCTATCCTTTGCGGACATCTATCAAATATTGGATGAAGGACCAGATTCTCCCGAGCCATTTGACTGGACTGGTTGGAAGAACGCCGGTTCTCCCGAAGTTGAGGATCAGTTCTGGACCGGGTATAATACACCCCATGCGACCGACGAGAACCGTTACAACCAATGTGGGACACTGGCATTCGGGCCCTACGACTTCGGCATCGATGACAGTGTTCGAATCGTTCTATGTTATTCGGCGGGAACAATCAATTGGGAAAGCGCCATAAACGTGGGTGCCGAATATGTTGAGGGCACGATATCCAAAGGCCAGAAGAACGTGATACTGCGCAGCGGCCGGGATTCCCTGTTTACCAAGATCAAGTGGGTCCAGGAGCTGTTTAATGACCGTTTTGCTAGCAATGACGGCGACCTCTATTTGACACTACAGCAGATCAGTGAGGAGATCGGGGTACCGCCGGCCTGGCCCGATAACATGACCCAAAACCCGGTTGTAGGTGGCTGCCGGATTGAATGGTCCCCTGTAGATGGTGCCCAGGCCTACCGGGTGTATCGGCGGGACCAGGTGGATTTTGACCTTTCCGAGCCGGTACCAACGGTCTATTCTCTTGTATACCAGTGTGGCGGCGCGGATCCCGGAGGTAGCGTGGAATATTCACCTACGATAGGTGCAACGGCATGGGTGGATAGTTCGGTATTTCCGGTATATAACTACTGGTATTATGTAACAGCGATCGGCGACGACGGTACAGAGAGCAGTCATTTCATCGGCCGTACATGGCCGAAATCTACCGATTATATATATGGCTCGATTCAACCCTACGACCGGGAACGGGAGAATCTGGATGATGTCCACATCATTCCCAATCCATACAATGCTAAATCGTTGAAAGTATATGATTGGCCGCAAGACAAGCTGACCTTCTATGGTCTTCCCGCCAACTGCCGGATTCGAATCTACTCGCAGAACGGCGTGCTCGTCTTTAAGCACAATCACGCATCGGAGGGCGATTTACCGGTCTCCAACTTTAACTGGGATATGAGGTCTGCGTCGGACCAGACTATCGCTTCCGGCATGTACATCTATGTAATCGATCAGTGTCGGGGGTACAGCGGCGAAGAGATTGAAGCCACAAAAGCGGGCAAGTTCGTAGTGATCAGATAGTCGTCGTTATGCTAGTTTTCTCAGAACCTGTCCTGAAATCAGGAGAAGTCAATCGATGAAGTGCAGTTTAGTAACGATCGTAATTGCTGTCATTATTACCACCGGTTCGTATCAGGCTCAGGATGAATATCTGGATGTGGAAGAATACGAGAAGCTGGGTCAATCCAGCATGACCTTCCTGGATATCGACGTCGGCGCCCGGTCGGTTGGAATGGGAAGCGCATATACCTGCATTGATAATGATGTGAACGCACTGTTCGGGAATCTCGCTGGAATCGCCAGGATCAGAGGTGGAGCATTAAGCCTGAGCAACACACAGTGGATAGCCGACATAAACCAGTATGCCGTCGCGGCCGCTTTCGGCGGCGACAGATTCGGTACTCTCGGCTTCAGTTTTGTTTATTTTGATAACGGTGATATTGAGAGGACGATACCCACCAAAGACCTTGAGAATTATCCGGAAGGATTCTATCCTGATGGGACCTTCACTGTTAATCAGTGGGTGGCCGGCATAGCCTATGGCCGCCAGATTACCGATAAGTTCTCCGTCGGCGGGCAGCTGAAATACTGCTATGAGGATCTGGGCATTACGGATATCAAGGAACCCACATTCGATGACTCGAGCGGTCTGTTCATCGGGTATGAACTTATTGAGGACGCTGAGAACAGGCTAGGTGTTCTGGCGCTTGATTTCGGCACTATATATTATTTCGGCTTCAAGGACCTGAGAATTGGCATGAGTCTCCGGAACTTCGCTAAATCGGTTACCTACTCATTTGAGACTTTTAGCCTCCCCATAACCTACCGTGTAGCTATTGCCATGAACATATTGAGTCTGATGCCGCAGATGGAGAACCACAACCTGCAAGTGTCATTGGCTACCGTCAGTCCGTACGATGGCGGAGAAAGGCTGCATCTCGGAGGCGAATACAGTTTTTATGATCTGATCGTGTTCCGCGCCGGGTACCGGTCCAATACTGATATCGGTGCTTTCTCGGCCGGTTTCGGACTGACACCCAAGGCCTTCGGATCATTGAAATTTCAGCTGGACTATTCCTATTCCGAGGCTGATGAGGCCATCGGTGCCATATCCCGTTTCTCGGCCGGGTTTTCCTTCTAGCGGAAATTTTGCATACGGGAGAGGGCAGAAAAGAGTATTTCAGAACAATTCACGTCGGGAAAAGGACTCCTGAGCGTGAGTGCTAGTGGAACAAAAAAAGGAGCGAGAAAATGAAGAAAGTGTTACTTTGCATCTTCGCACTGTGTCTCGTGGGCACTGGTGGAATCTTTGCTCAGGAGACGCATCAGCTATCTCCGGGCACCGACGTGATTTCCGCCCTGCTTGATGGAGGTACCGTTTACGAGGGCGACATTCTAGAGCTCGCCGATGGTACTTACATCGAATCAGACAGTGTTCTGACGCCGTTTGCCCTGACCATCCGGGGTGCTGAAGGTGCCCGAGTAAAATGGTATGTGGCCGACAGTATCGACGCAATCTATGCCGGTGGTGACATAACCCTCGAGAATATTATCTTCGAGACTGACACCACCACCCCCTGGACGTTCGAAGTCGATACTTTGGTCGCCACCGCCAACAGCAACGTTGCCATCCAACCTCGTCTTGACACTGTCAACATCAAGGTAGATTACTGCCAGTTCATCGGTTTCGGATACGGAATCGGAGCAGATGGGGATTTTCCAGGATCAGAGGTCCTGATTGATAGCCTGATAGTGACCAACAGTCTATTCTACGGGGGGCCCAGGTTCAAAACCTATCAAGCCATCAAGGTCGATTACAACTATCTACATGTGCTGAACGTGCAGAATTGCACCTTCTGGAGGGTGGAGGGCGAGTGTATCAAAGCCTACGGCTCAGAAACGGACAATGAATACTTACACGCCCTGGTGGAGCATAACACCTTCGTGGACATTGGATTTCCCGGGCTCGAACAATACGGAATCCATTACAAGTATGATCCCACGAAGAACGGCGTCGGAATGTACCTGAAGTATACCAGCAATGACGATACATTAAGGAATAATATCTTCTATGATGTCGCCGATTTCAGCATCAAGCTGGCTAGTGGCCTCTTTGAAGCCACCTACATGGACTACAACACCTCCGACTCTTCCGGGTGGGGATGTAGTACATGCGCCGATTGGCATCCCAAACATGGTGATCTGGGTATGTACAACATCGCCTCCAATGGTGTGCTGCTGATGACCGATTCCGACAACGGAGATTTCACTCTCGGGACCGGATCAGTGGCGATCGGCGCCGCACATGATGGGTCTGACCAAGGCAGCAGTATAACCATCTGGGCTCCGGGTAACCCGGTTTCAGTTGAGGAAGCCAGTCTCACAATTCCAGAGGCCTTCGCTTTGCGGCAGAACTATCCCAATCCGTTCAACCCGTCCACCAGGATTACTTATTCCATTCTGGAGGGCGCGTCTGTAAAACTGGATGTCTATGATATTCTAGGTCGCAAGATCCGCACCCTGGTAAACGAAGTGCAGAATCCCAATACCTATACGCTGGTATGGGATGGTCTGGACGATGATGGGAGTTTGGTCTCAGGTGGGGTTTACTTCTACAGACTACAAGCCGGAACTTCGGTCGAGACAAGGAAAATGGTCCTCCTCAAGTAACGAGGTGCATCTTCGGGGGTTGTGGAGCCCTCTGCAGCCCCTGAAGATTGTTTTGAACAGACCGGGCACTATTTAGCCCAAGTGTTCAAGTTCGGACCGCTGAATGGGAGGGGGGATTCTAGTTAAATTAGAATTCCCCCTTTTAATCATACGCAAAAAGGAGTACTATGAATAAGATGTCCCGCTATAGATACAGTTTCCTGCCGGTCGTTGTTTACGCAAGCGCATTGTTGACTTTGACGGCCTGTAGCCAAGGCCCACAGTTCCGGGAAGAGATCGTCCCTGCCGGTAATGAGTATATCGATCCTCCTGATCCATCCAGGGATGACAGCGACCAGATACTAGCGGACTACAGCCAGTTCCCTGATTCGGTAAGAGCGGTCATCGAGCAGCTGCTCCCTGGCGGGGAGGAGGTACTCATAAATCACTGGGGTCCGTTCCGATATACCGTAACCAAGAGCTACGCGGATGGGCATGCGCATAAGATATTCATCTACTTGACTGGTAACGTCTCAAAGATCCTGTATATCAAGGGCGATTATCAGGAACGCCCGGGACTCTTTTTCATAACCGGTACGGAGCGTCCGATACCGCTTGATTCCTTGCCAACGCCGGTATTGAATAATGCCGAGCGCCATACTGGTGGAGCCCGCCAGCTCGGCGCGTGGACCGCCACCTCCGATATTGGCCTCACCTTCGTCATAGAAGTCGTTGGATTTCAGGATGACGACACCACCTCTTTTGCTTACCGCCCGGATGGAGTGCTGAAGACAATGAGTGAGGCCCGACGAATGAGAAAAGGCGTCGCACGCAAGTGGACGCAAGCGGAAATAGAAGAGCTGCTGGGTAAGTATCACGATAAATACAGCGTGGATACCGTTCTTGGCCGTATCCACTCCGTACCCTATGACCATGAGCAGGGCTTTCAGTTTATCGTGCTCGGCGATAACCGTATCAACCAGCCGGTATGGGAGGCTGTCTGCAAGAGCATCAGTAAAAAAAATGCCCTCTTTGCCATCGTGACGGGGGACTTAGTCCGGGAAGGCGAACCCGAACAATTTGATGAATATCTCTTCGGAGTCATGGAAAAGTACGGCAATTTCAATCTGGTACCCGTAGTCGGGAACCACGACATCAGTTACGATGGGATGGCTTTCGCCTATCTGACTTCGTTCGGTTCCAATGCGCTCAATTATTACTTTGACTACGGCGAATCCCGGTTTGTGATTTTGGACAACTGCAGCCGCGTGACCGACTTTCTGTCGCAGCTGGAAGCGGCGGACCGGTGGCTGGCCGAGACACCGGAAGACTTTCGCAAATTCGTCTTCATACATGTTCCGCCGGGCGAGATCAAGAAGTGGTCCTATCACTCAATGAGTGGAGAGAAGTCACGCCAGTTCACCGATCTGATGACCAGTCACCAGGTGGATCACGTCTTTGCCGGTCATATCCACGCCTATTCGACCGCTCACCATGAGGGAGTGGACTATACTGTGACCGGAGGCGCGGGAGCGGACCTTCATGAACAGTATGGTCCCGCCGGCAGCGTGCATCACTACGTCATTGTGAACGTGACCCCGGAGGGCGTACACCAGCAGGTGGTCAGATTACATCCGGAGTAAATAATATAAACATGGGTATCAAAATGGATTACATGCCCCCGGGGTGCCCGGGCTGGCGGCGGGAGCTGGCAGCTCTGGTTCTTCTCACTATATGCCTGACGGCGACCGGGTGCCGAAGCGGCGTCGGGGAAACGGCAGTTAACGGAGGGGCGGAGGTTCCCAGTTTCGCGTTCGCTCAGAGCCGCGACGGATCGAGCTGCGCCGAAACCATCGATCTTAACGGGCCCTGGCAGTTCAAGGCCACCGATGAAGAGCAGTGGCTGGAGGCGCTGGTCCCCAGCACCGTCTGGACCGATCTGTTGAGGGCAGGGCGGCTCGAAGATCCCTTCTACCGTGACAACGAGCTGAAGGTGCAGTGGGTGGAGAAAAAAGAGTGGGAATACCGCCGCACTTTTCAGGTCGATAGTGCCTTTAAAAGCCACGACAGGATCATCCTGGATTGCCGGGGGCTTGATACCATAGCAGAGATCTATATCAATGGTTCGCTGGTGGCAGAGACCCGCAACATGTTCATCGAGTACGAGTTCGATGTGAAGCCCTACCTGCAGCCGGGCGAGAACCGGATCCACATCATTTTCCGATCCATTATCGATTGGGACCAGCAGCAGGTGGCCTCCGAACCGAAAGTCACCTGGACCAACAGCAAGGGGCGCACCTTCTTTTCCCGTAAGGAAGGTTCCGATTTCGGCTGGGACTGGGGCGTGCGGTTGGTTACCAGCGGCATCTGGCGGTCGATCAGGCTGGCTGCGTGGGATGTGGGCCGGATAACCGACTTGGGGGTGCGGCAGGATTTGAGCAATCCGGCCCGGGCCCGGCTAGAGGTTTCTGCTGAGGTTGATCAGTACGCCGACCGGGCGTTGAAACTGGCCATGCAGATCCTATTGAACGACAAGGTTGTATCCGAAGACGAGACGCTCGTTGCGGGCGATGAAGTCAGAGCCACCCTGAGTATTAAGGACCCGCAGCTGTGGTGGCCGAACGGCTGGGGTGAACAACCGCTGTATACGGTGGTCGCCTCCCTCATGGACGGGAACACTGAGGTCCACCGAAAGAGTATCAAGACCGGCCTGCGGACGGTGGAGCTGGTGCGCGAACCGGACGAGCGGGGCGAGACGTTCGGCTTCAAGATCAATGGCGAGCTCATCTTCTGCAAGGGTGTCAATTGGGTGCCGGCCGATGCCCTGCCTGACCGCCTCACGGAGAAGCACTACATACACCTGCTCAGTTCCTGCAAGACCGCCCATATGAATATGATCCGCCTGTGGGGCGGCGGGCTGTATGAACCGGACATATTCTACGAATACTGCGACGAGAACGGTATCATGATCTGGCACGACTTCATGTTCGCCGTCGGCCCCTTCATCGCCAATGAGTCGTATCTGGCCAATGTGGTAGCGGAGATTACCGACGTGGTTCGCAGGCTGCGGCACCATCCCTCCATCGTTTTGTGGTCCGGTAACAACGAGTGTGAGAGCAACATGGGCGGCGGTCAGAGCTGGATACAGCAATATGATGCGGTGACGTGGGAAGAATACGACCGGGTATTCAGCGAGACCATCCCGCTGACGGCGGCCCGTTACGACCCGGACCGCCCCTACTGGCCCTCAAGTCCGCATCACCCGCTGGACCGGGATAAGGAGAACCCCGACTGGGAGACCGGTTCGGGTGACGCCCACATCTGGGACGTGTGGCATGGAGGAGAGCCATTCTCATGGTACGCTGAAAATGTGGACTTCCGGTTTCTCAGCGAGTACGGTTTCCAGTCCCTGCCGGATATGGAGACGATCCGGGCTTTTACCGCGCCCGCGGACCGGTATTTCCCCTCCTATGTGCTAGATCACCACAATAAATGCGGCAAACAGGGGAATCCGCGGCCTGGAAATACCCGGATCGCGAGGTACATGACAAATATGTTCAACCTGCCGACTGACCTGGAGAATTGGGTCTACGTTTCCCAGGTGATGCATGGCGAGAGTATGAAAACCGGCACCGAAGCCTTCCGCCGCAACTTCCCGCAGACTACCGGTGCCCTCTACTGGCAGCTTAACGACAACTGGCCGACGATTTCCGGCAGCAGCATCGATTACTACGGCCGCTGGAAGGCGCTGCACTACTTTGCGGGGCGGTTCTTTAGTCCCCAGCTGGTCAGCAGCCTGGTGCAAGGAGCGAAGGTCTCAATCTGGGGCGTGAACGATGGGCTGAAGCCAGTCGCGGCAGAGCTGCGTTGGACCCTGGCCCGATTCGACGGCACTGAGGTGAAGCGGGGGGTCCAGGAAGTAAAACTGCCCGCTAACAGCAGCACCCTCATTACCCAGCTGGACTTCGAGGATGAAGTGGGCGAGGACCCGGAGCACGGCACTTACCGCAAGGAGTCGTACGAGAACCGCAGCCGCTATTACCTCTCCTACCAGCTAACCAGTGAGGGGCAGGTGCTCTCTTCCAATGTGGCCTTCTTTGTGCCGCAGAAGTACCTGCAGCTCCAGGAGCCGGGTTTGAAATACAGGATTAAAAAGCGGGACAACCGATTGACAATAACCGTCAGCACCGAGCTGTTTGCGGCCTACGTTACCCTGGGCTTGAAGGACAGCTACGCCCGATTCTCCGACAATTATTTCCACCTCCTACCCGGAGAAACCAGGCAGGTCGATGTGATCGAGGCTGAGGTATCTGACAGGGGGTTCAGGAAGCAATTCCTCCAGAAGAGTCTGGTGGATTCTTATCGGTAAGGAATGTTTTTCACAGGCAGGTAAAGGCGGACGGAGATCATTGATTCGTGGGCAGTTCTGCGCCGATGAGAAAAGTCAGCTTTCATAGCACAATTTTCGGAATACTGCTGGTTGTGCTTATTCCGGTCAGGAATCTGCGTGCCCAGAATCTCGATTCGCTATTCCAGCACAGCCTGGAGTTCGCCAGGCAGCAGCTGGAAAACTCGGTAGCTGAGATTGTCGATACTACCCAGTTCGCGCGCAGCACCGATGAGTACGGCAACTGGACCACAAAAAGCTCGGGCAGCTGGACCAGCGGTTTTTTCCCCGGCTGCCTGTGGCACATGTACAAATACACGTCAGACAGCACCTGGAAGAACTGGGCGCGGTCATGGACAGCAGGACTGTGGGACGAGCAATACGACACCGGCACTCACGATGTGGGTTTCAAGGTATTCGATAGCTACGGCCTGGGCTACCGAATGACTATAAACGAGGATTACAAACCGGTGATCCTCCGGGCGGCACAGTCCCTCGCTACGCGATACAATTCTACCGTTGGGTGCACCAGGTCGTGGAATAATCGGACCTTCCCGGTGATCATCGATAATATGATGAACCTGGAGCTGCTTTTCTGGGCCTCGAAAAACGGCGGGGAGACAGAGTGGTATGACATGGCGATCAGCCACGGACTGCGAACTATGCAGGACCACGTTCGGGCCGACGGGAGCACTTACCAGATCGTCGATTACAATCCCACAACGGGCATCATCATTCAGAAGGAGACGAGCCAAGGGTACACAACCGAATCGACCTGGGCCCGGGGGCAGTCCTGGGGGCTGTACGGCTTCACCATGGCCTATCGCCATACAGGTGATGTGCGGCTCCTAGAAACGGCCTGCAAGCTGGCAGACTTCGTGGTTGACAATCTGCCTGAGGATTACGTGCCCTACTGGGACTATTTCGCCCCTAACATCCCGAATGAAGAGAAAGATGCCTCCGCGGCGGCCATCGCTGCCTCAGGCCTGCTTGAGTTAAGCGGCCTGGTCGACAGCACCGATCTGCAGGTGAAATACTGGAACACCGCCGAGAATATACTAGCATCGCTTTCATCGGATTCCTACCTGGCCGAATCGTCCAACAGCAGCGGTATTCTACTGCACGGGGTCGGCAACCACAATAAGGGCAGCGAGGTGGATGTGTCGCTGATCTACGCCGATTACTATTTCATAGAGGCCTTGCTGCGCCATCAGGGATTGGTTTCTCCGACCCTGGCACCCCGGGAGTATGCCTGCCTTACGCCCACAAAGATAAAGCTGCTGCCTAATTATCCCAATCCATTCAATCCGGTAACAACTATTCCCTATCGATTAAGTGAGAGCGCGAACCTAGCTTTCAGTGTGTACGATCTCACCGGACGCCGGATTCGATCTTTCGATACCGTGTACCAGAATGCTGGTAACCATAGATTTATTTTCAACGCCCGGCAGCTAGCATCCGGTATCTACCTGTTCGTGATGCAGGCAGGGCCGCAGGTAAAGAGCATTAAGATAACACTGGTTCGATAACGCATAAAAAGGCAAACTAAACGACGATAAATACCGTTCGAGAACCGATTTTCAGGAACCATCGAGGCACTGCCCGGGCAAACCATATTGGAAAAATGGAGGTCACCATAAACTGTATCAAATATTCGCTACTGCCGATGTTGGGCGCAGCACTGCTGATTGTCGGCTGTGCCGAGAAGAAGCCTGATTTCGCCGCCTTTGAGAAGATCGATGGACACCTGCATATCCGCTATAACGGCCCCGAATTCCTGGAGCAGGCGATGGCGGACAATTTCAGGGTGGTTGTTATTTTCACCGACGCTTATGATATTGACTGGCAGCAAGAGTTTGTCGATCACCAGCGAGGGATGTTCCCCGAGCAGTTCGAGTATCTGACGACCTTTCCCATGAAGGGGTGGGATGAGACGGATTGGCAGGAGAAGACCATCGCGCATCTAAGAGAGGCATTCGAAAAAGGGGCTATCGGGGTGAAGATCTGGAAGGATGTGGGCATGGAGTTCAAAGACAGGGACGGCAATTTCGTTATGCTCGACGATCCCCAATTCGATCCGGTGATCGACTTTATCGAATCGGAGGGGAAAACCCTCACGGCCCACATCGGCGAGCCCCGGGACTGCTGGCTGCCGCTGGATGAAATGCTCGGATCCAGCAACCGGGACTATTTCGCGGCTCATCCAGAATACCACATGTACCTGCACCCGGAATTCCCGGCCTACGAGGAGCACATCCAGGCCTATGAGCGAATGCTGGAGAAGCATCCAGATCTGCGGTATGTGGGTTGTCACCTCGGGAGCCTGGAATGGAGCGTGGAAGAACTGTCCAAAAGGCTGGACCGCTTCCCCAATACGGCCGTGGACCTGGCGGAGAGGGTTGACGATCTGCAGATCATTGACAGCGACAAGGTCCGGCAGTTCTTCATCGACTATCAGGACCGTCTCATCTATGCCACCGACTTCAGTATCAACGAGGAGCATGATCCGACAGCCTATACCCGGCACATGCACGAGACCTGGATGCAGGACTGGATATATTTCACCACCGACAGCATCCTGACCATTCCGGGAATTAATGAGCCGGTGCGCGGACTAGATCTACCAGTGGAGGTGTTGGCAAAGATTTATCGCGAGAATGCGAAGAAATGGTACCCCGAGCTTTGACGGCAAAGCCAGGTGTTTTTCATCGTGAACGATCGTCTGATAACCACAAGGAGAGCAAATTGAAAACTCGGCGCTTTATCACTATCGGTCTAGTATGTCTCCTGGCGGGATGCGCGACCAGGGACTCGGTCCGGACGTGGGAGGAGCAGCTGGTCATGCCCACCTGGGAAATCGGCCCACCGGAGGCTAACCCGAGTTTTTCCTGGAGCTCGCCTCGCAGGCCGGTCTATCCTTACATGTATAAGGAGCTGCTCACCAATAACCGGCAGGACAAAGTCTACACCGCCTGCTGGTTGGAGAATGAGTTTATCAAGGTACTGGTACTGCCCGAAATCGGTGGGCGGCTGCACGGAGCCCGGGACAAGACCAACGACTATAACTTTTTCTACTGGCAACCCTCCGTAAAGCCCGCTCTTATCGGCATGACGGGGGCCTGGATCTCCGGCGGCATTGAGTGGAATTTCCCCTACGGTCACCGCCCAACCGGCTTCAGCCCGGTAAGTTACCGGCTGGTAGAGAATAAGGACGGGAGCAAAACTGTCTGGGTCGGCGAGACGGAGTGGGTAAATCGGATGCGCTGGATTGTCGGCCTGACGGTCTACCCGGGCAAAAGCATCATTGAGGCTCAGGTGAAACTGATGAATCCCGCACCGATCCATCACTCGTATTACATGTGGGCCACCACCGCGGTGAATGCCAACGAGAACTATCAGGCCATCTATCCCACCCGGCTGATGACCGAACACGGCAAGTTCGAGTTTTTCCGCTGGCCAATCCACAACGGTGTAGACATTTCGTGGTGGAAGAATATCCCCAACGCTTCCAGCTTCTTCGCTGTCGAACGGGGCGACTTCTTCGGTGGTTATGACCACGGCAAACAGGCGGGTACCATTCTGACCGGGAACAAGAATATCGTAATCGGTAAGAAGCTGTGGAGCTGGGGCACCTCACCTTTCGGCCGCATGTGGGAGCCCATTCTCACCGAAGACCAGGGGCCGTATCTGGAGCCGCAGGCGGGGGCTTTCGCCGACAATCAGCCGGACAACCACTGGCTGGAGCCCGGCGAAGTCAAGTCTTTCAGCTTTTTCTTCTACCCGGTGCGTGATATCGGTGCCTTCAAACAGGCTAACATCGACGGAGCTCTAAACCTGGAATTCAACGGGGATACGGTCGAAATCGGCGTCTATTCCACAGCGGTGCTGAAGCCCGGAACCATCCGCCTGAAGCATGGCAGTGATGTCATCCTTGAGGAGAAGGTCAACATCGATCCCTCCCAGCCCTTTATGCACCAACTGGAAGTCAAGGACGCCGCGGACTCCCGGGAAGATTTCCGGCTGTGCCTGCTGGACGAGGCGGGCACCGAACTGGTATCCTACTCGCCGGAGATTCCGGAAGAGCTGCCATTTCCCGAACCGGCACCGGTGTACGGTCCTCCGGAGACCATCGCATCTGTCGATGAGCTCTGGGAGATCGGCGATTTCAAGAGCAAGTATAAGTACCTCGACCGGCGGGCGGGCTTCGATGATTATTTCAAGGAAGCCTTGCGGCGGGACCCAGGCCATGCTCCCTCCCACATCGCACTGGCGGAATGGGACATCAAGCGGGCTGATTACCGTTCCGCTCTCAGCCACCTGAAAACCGCGGAGCGACGCAGTCCTGATAACGGAAAAGTATATTACCTACAGGCGGTGGCTGAAGAAGCCCTAGGCGACTACGAGGCGGCCTATAACCATTATTATCGTGCGGTCCACTTCCAGCAGTTCCTATCGCGGGGATATCAGTGTCTCGCCCGGTTGGATCTACGCCGAGGAGACTTCCACAAGGCCCGTGTCCACAGCAGTAAGGCGATCGAAGCCAATACTCTCAATCCACAGCTATGGGCGCTCAAGGCGACGGTCATGAGACTGGAGGGTGAGCCGGAGGAAGCAGCCGCGGCCGCTAAGCGAGCGCTGGCCCTGGACCCGGTCAATTTCCATGCCTTGAACGAGCTGCTTCTAGCCGAGCAGATCCAGGGCAAATCCGGGGGCACGCTGGAGGACAAGCTGAAACAGGTCCTACTGAACGATCCCCACTGCTACATAGAACTGGCGCTGCACTATCTCAACGCCGGCCTATATGAAGATGCAGCCGAAGTGCTCGAGCGGATTGAAGAAGACGAGCAATCCCGGAGTGCTCTTACCGGGTATTACCACGCCTACTGCCAGGCCGCGTTAGGCCATAGCGAAGAAGCCGCCCGCCTGTTCAAGGAGGCCGCAGAGCGCCAGGTTGATTACAGCTTCCCCTTCCGGCTGGAAGCGATAGAAATGTTCCGAACCGCTCTGGAGATCAATCCCGATGACGGCCGGGCCCATTATTTCCTGGGTCTGGTCTATGGTGGAATCGGCGAAGTTGAGAGTGCGATGGCCCATTGGCGACTGGCAGTACGGATTGAACCCGAAAACGCGCGGGCCTGGAGAAACCTAGGCCTGGCAAACCTAAACGTCAGTAGGGACCTACAGGCTGCCAGGCAGTGCTATGAAAAGGCGTTCGAGCTGTTGCCGACCGACTCCAGGATTCTACTGGAGCTGGATCAGGTGAAGCAAGCCCGGAAGGAAAGTGCAGCCGAGAGGCTGGCCTTCCTGCGGGAACACCGGGAAGTAGTGGAAGGACGGGATGAGCTACTGACATCAATGCTGGACCTGATGGTCCGGCAAGGGGATTTCGAGGAGGCATTGGAGTATTATATGAGTCATCACTTCCACAACTGGGAAGGCAGCTACTCGATCCATAACGCCTATATGGAAGCCAACATCGGTATGTCCCGAAGAGCCGAGTCGCCCGCGAAGGCATTGGAGTGCTACCAGCGAGCCTGTGAGTACCCGGCCAACCTGGAGGTAGCTCCCCGCGAACCGAACCTGCGGGGATTCCTGTACTATCCCATGGCGTTGCTTCACCGGCAGCTGGGTAATGACCATGTTGCCGACAGCCTACTGGTCGTAACGGCCACTGAAGCCTCCGAGATGCCCACCTTGGGAAGCTTCCATCAGGCGCT
Organism: Fidelibacterota bacterium; assembly: GCA_020354025.1. Lineage (GTDB taxonomy): Bacteria > Fidelibacterota > Marinisomatia > SCGC-AAA003-L08 > TS1B11. The sequence goes on from CP070638.1 coordinate 2,871,303, forward strand.
GGCCTTGCGAGAACTAGGCCGGTCCGGAGAGGCCGATCGAGTACTTGGAGCATTAGAGCGCGAAGCCCGGCAGCTTCTGGGCGGTGACCGCAGTGGCTACGAGCGCCAGGACGAGGATTTCCTCCAAGCCCTTGGGCATTACTATCTCTCGAAGGTCCATGAGGCCAATGGGCGCAAGAGCGAGGCCCGCAGAGCGCTGGATGTGGCGATCGCCAGGCGGTCACTGATCGAACGGGAAGCGCTGATATTCGCGCAGATCAACTTTGCGGGGGCTCATCAGTAGGCCGGGCCGTGACAGGAGTGTTGAAATTAACCCGATGGCCGCTGAATCAGTGGTCGAGCTGTAAGGACTAAACCAATGTTTAATTTTCGAGGCGCTCGCTTTTTCCTGATTTCGTTTATCAGCCTGAGCACATGCCTGGGGCAAGAAACCATCTGGCGACCCGTAGACCCAGGGGGAATGGGCTGGCTGATGTTTCCTTCTATCCATCCCACAACGGGGCATTTATATTTTTCCTCTGACATGAGTCTGTCCTTGATGAGAAGTACCGACCGGGCCGAGACCTGGGAGCCTATCGCCAATCCCATTCCAGGTACTGCATTCTATGTAGCAGGTTCCCCCAGCGAACCGGGCACACTCTACATGAATCAGCTGGGCGAGACGCCCAAGGCCTCCGGCATCTGGAAGAGCATCGATAACGGCGATACCTGGGTGCAGCTCTATTGCAGCGATGAGTTCGGCATCAGTCGCAGCCAGTCGGGGGCAGTCGATCCGGATAACAGCGAGGTCATATACTGGACCGTGGCTGATTTCGGGGTCCATCGTTCAGTTGACGGGGGCCATTCGTGGCAGGACGTGAGCCGTGGCCTACCGCTGGAAGAGCTGGCGCACCCGGTCAAACACTGCCACACCCTTGAGATTGATCACAACAGCCCGCCGGATCATCGACGGATCTACTATCCCACCAGCCAGGGTCTGTACCGGATGGAGGAACCGGATGGTGAGTGGCGGCCGGTTCCCGGTCTGCCGGAGGAGGTCTGCAGTGACGTGGAAATTTGCGACGGCGGTGTCATTTACGCTGCCTTTCCCGGCCTGGGTCTTTACCGCAGCCGGGATGATGCGCGGACCTGGGCCAAGCTTGAGAACGGGCTGGACGGTAAGACACCGTTCCAGGTAGAGGCTACCAGCAGCCGGCCCGATATCGTCTATATCGCCGCCGTCAGGGACGAGGGCATCTATGGCAGCCGGGACGGGGGTGAGTCATTCGAGCTTCTGACCCACCGGCGGTTCAATGCCAAGAATAACTGGAAGATGAACTACCGGCAGCACGAGGCCGTATCCGGCCAGATCATGTTCGTTGATCCCAACGATCCTAATACCCTGATCCTCGATTACAACAAGAAGACCAGCGACGGCGGCCGGACCTGGCAGCACTACGGGCTGAAGGAAGTCCGGCGCGACCGCTATATCGGTACCGGCATGACCCTGCTGACCGACTACCGGGTAGTGTTCGACCCAAACCGGCCGCGCATCGTCTGGATGGGATTCTCCGACACCGGGCTGATGCTCTCTGAGGATGGTGGTGAAAGCATCATCAACCTGATCTCGTTCCATCGAGGGGAGGTGAATCAGGCCGCCTACTGGCGAAATAAGCTGGTGCATACCTCCGGCTCCTGCGTGTCCATGACGGTGGATCCCGATCTATCCACTACCATCTACGCCTCCATCAACGGCAAGAATGCGAACAACCGGGCGGCGGTCGGCGGGGCCATTATCAAGTCAGTGGACGGCGGCTGGAACTGGACTCCAATCTACGAAGAGCATGGGCTGGACGACGGCATCGTCCGTTCGATAGTCATTGATCCTTCCTCCCCGGTCCATGCCCGAACTGTCTATGCGGCCAGCTACGGCAACGGTGTGTATAAGAGTATCAATGACGGCCGCAGCTTCAAGCGAATCACTCCCCTGAGGATGTTCAAGGGCAACACCCGGCTGATGTGGCTCGAGATGGCGCCTTCTGACCCGCAGACGCTCTATCTGGCAGTAGGAGGCACGGATGGATTGCGGCCTATCTATATCGGGCCGGACGCCTACCCGGCTCTGAAACCCGGCCAGCACGGGGGGGTTTTCAAGACCACCGACGGCGGCCGCTCCTGGGACAAGCTCAACAGCACCCGCGAAATTCCCAGCGTGCAGGATATCGCCGTGCATCCTTCGAATGCGGATATAGTCTACGTGGCAGCCTGTCATGAGGATTACCTGGTTCCGGAGGATGCGGGGCACCCGGAATGGAAGGAGGGGGGTGTTTATCGGTCCCTGGACGGCGGCCAGAACTGGGAGTTGGTGTTTGATCCACCCGAGGACGACCTACGAGGCCGGGGAGAAGTGGAAGGTGTATGCATCAACCCGGTGGCCCCGGAGATCATATATGCAGCCGTCAAGCGCTATGGAATCTATCGCACCTTCGATGGCGGCGACACCTGGGAAACGGTGGGTCACACTTCCATGGAGCGCATGCAGAGGCGATATCATTCCATCGATATCGATCCGCATGATCCCTCCGAAGTCTGGCTGGCGCACTTCGGGAATTCCTTCTCCAAAGGTACCGATTATAAAGCCCGGGAGTACTTGCTGGAAAAGTTTAAGGGCGCCAATTTCCTGCGCAATCCCGGATTCGAGGAGTTGGGCGAGTCCGGCCGACCGCTGCACTGGAAAGTGGAACAGCCCCCCGCTCCGCGGGGAGAAAAACCCGTGTTCTCGATCAGCTCAACCCAGGCAAGTGGCGGCAAATACTCCGCCCGATTTCACCTCACCCAGGCTTACCCTGATGCGCCTACCCGTATCCCGGCCCGGCGGGAGCAGCTCCACCTGGAAAAAGCCGGCAAAATCCCGGTGGATGAAGGGTGGCAAGCCCGGCTCGACCAGAGGCCGGCGGGAGAGACCAACACCTGGATATATCAGAAGATCGATCCCTATTTCACCACGTTGATGCGGGGAAAGCGGGTAGTCGTAGAAATGGATGTGTTTATCGTGGAGCGGAACCTGCCCACGCACTGGAGTCGCGGTTCGGAAGCCGGGGAGATACCCCGCGACCCACCCCAGGTTTACCTGACAGAAGTCAGGGACTACAACGTACACTGGCTGGTGGCAGAGACTTCGCTGGAGGACCTGGAGCCGGCATTCAATATCCCTGCATCGGAAATGAAGGGTAAGTGGTATCGTTGCAGCGCGAGCGGGACTGTAACCGAGGATGCACTCTGGCTGCGGGTGACCGTGACCGGGGCAGGCGAAATTTCGGGTCCGATGAACCTTTACGTGGATAACGTGAGCCTCAGCCTGGCTGAGCGAAAGGATTGAGTGACCGCAGGTAGTCTATCATGGACCTGAGAGGGCGCATATGGAAGGGCAAACGGTCGGTCCCGGCAGGGCTGGCCTTAACAGTGACCGGTCTCTGCCTGATCTGCTGTGCCAAGCAGGCCTCTTTCCAGGGTCAGCATTTTCCCCGGCTGGCGTTGAAGGAAGGCCGCGGCACGATTCTACTCTTCCTCGTCGAGGATCTGCAGTACTATTACCCGGAGACCGGGGAAATCAGCGGGGCGGAGAACCTCGATTATCTGATAAACCGGTTGAAGATGGACCTCGGCCGCTTGTCAGCCGAGTATCCCGATATGCGCATTCTAGCCGTGGATGTCAACCAGGACCGCACTGCGGCGATCGATTTCAGAGTATACCAGCAGATACCGACGATAATCCTCATTGACCGAGCAGGATATGAAGTCCGGCGCTGGCTCCCGGACGACTTCCGACGCGGCGGCTGGACCATCGGCGAGATAGAAAAACTGCTGGAACCAGACACCAAACCGGAGCCATGATGTTATCAGCCATTGGGAGGACTCGCAGGCGGATCATTGGATTGCTGATCGCCGCGATATGCTGCGGGCCTGTCTCCGCACAGATCGGATTATGGACCTCCGCGGCCGAACTGGTGGACAAGCCCATGTCCGGCCTGCCGTGGGAGAGCGTAAAGGCCGCCGCCGATGCGGCCGATCCAGGAATGGCCTTCGTATCCGATCAGAACAATAACAACAACGCACAGATCCTGGCGGCGGCCATTGTCTATGCCCGCTCCGGCGATACAACCTACCAGACCAAGGTTACCGCGGCCTGCGAAAAGCTGGTCAGCGCGGGCTACCCCGCCCTGGCTCCAGGCATATCCGAGGAGGATAACCGCACCCTGGCCTGGGCCCGCGAAACCGGCGCCTACGCCCTGGCTGCCGATCTGGTCGGATACCGGACGCCCGAATTTGAGACGTGGCTGCGCAGGATGGCCGAAGAATATATCGCCTACGATGAGCGGACTCTGCTGCATATGTTTCACGTACGCCCAAACAACTGGGGCACCCACGCGTTTGGATCTCTTTGCGCCATCTACGCCTATCTGCAGGATACAACCAGTCTGGGCGAGTTGCGTGATTACTGGATTCAGGCAGTTGTGGGCCCCAAACCCGATGAACTGGAATACGGGGATGATCTGTCCTGGCATGCCGATCCATCCAATTTGCGCCTTATCAATCCCAAGGGTGCTGTGAAGCAGGGGTTGAATATTGACGGTATCACACCGGATGACATGCGGCGGAACGGTTCGTTCAGCAACCCGCCGCCCACTTCCTCGACTACCTATCACTGGGGGGCACTGCAAGGCCAGGTTTCGGGGGGGCGTATACTCGAACGAATGGGAATGCCGATCTGGGACGTGGCCGACAGTGCCCTGTACCGCGCCGGCTACGCGCTGCAGGTCCGGTGGGAGAATAGTTACGGCGGCTGGAAGGCTGAGGGGGACGACCTGTGGCTGCTGCCGTTCTTCGATTCTGTCTACGGTACCCACTGGTCGGAGGGCCAGCCGGAGAGGGTGTGGAAGCATGGGAAGAATGCAGGATGGCCGTACGTGGTATGGGACGGTACTATCAGCTCCAGCGAGGAACAGGGTAGTTTCAACCCCGGTATTTACGAACTATTACAGAATTATCCCAATCCCTTCAACCCCGTCACACGAATCAGTTTAAGCATCGCTGAAACCAGTCCGGTGCACCTGGCGGTTTATGATCTGGTGGGCAGGGAGGTTTCAACTCTCCTTGATGGTGTTGAGGAAGCAGGTGAACATATCCTGGTCTGGGAAGCAGTGAACCGGGAGGGGACTCAGCTGCCGAGCGGCATTTATCTGTGTCGCCTGTTAGCTGGCTATTACCAGAAGACTTTGAAGATGACGGTCTTGCGCTGAACACAAACCGGGCAACTGCTGTCTGACTAATAAATTCAAGCCGGTTCCGAATAGATAGCTCTGATACTGATGATCCTCTACCAACAATGCCCGTCTCCTTTCCCGCCGGAAGTCCCGGCAAGATTGGCTGAGTGAGGGGCAATGGAGCCAAAAGGAATTCTACCGGTCGAGGTCGTCTTCCATCCCAACTGGTGGAACAGGAATTGTGGTATTCGTTTTGACAGGGACTATTTCTTCAATCCCGAAGTCAGACTGGAGTACAATATACTGATGCGCCGATATTTATACGAGAGGTTCCCCGATCTAGGGCTTGGCGAGGGAGACGCCCAGCCCCGTCCGATGGTTGGAGGCACTATGCTGGCGGCTGGATTCCTCATTTCCGGCATACTGGGATGCGAGATCAAATACTTCGTGGATGCTTCGCCTGAAGTCCTGCCCGCAAATTTGACCGCTACCCAGATAGAGCAGCTCGCGCCACAAAATATCATGGATGCCCCGATCATGCAGGAGCTCTCGCGGCTCATATCCGAGCTGGAGCAAAGGTTCGGCTATGTCGAAGGAGACATCAACTGGGAAGGGGTGCAAAATGTGGCCTTGAATCTTCGGGGTCAGCAGCTGTTCCTGGATTACTATCAGAATCCGGAGCTGGCGAAAAAGTTGCTCGATACCATCGCCACAGTAATTGCCCAGTTCCTAGACTTCATGATCTCAAAAACTGGGACCACCTCCATTTCGGTCAACCGGATCGTCGGGCGCGTTGATCCACGGATTAACCTGCACTCGAACTGCTCGGTGACTATGATATCCGCAGATCACTACCGGGAGTATCTGCTGCCTCATGACCAGATGCTTGCTAATCGTTTTCAGCCGTACGGCATCCACCACTGCGGCGAAGATATGCACCGGTTACGGTATGAGTATGCCAAGATCAATGAGGCCACGTTCTTCGATGTCGGGTGGGGATCGGATATCAAGCTCTGCCGGGAAGCTCTTCCGGAGAAGTTCCTGAGCCTGAGATTGAGTCCGGTGCGGATGCTGTCGGAAACGGCGGATGAGATCGAGAATGACATCGTCAGTCTACTCATGAACGCCGGTCCGCTAGATAAGACCGGCCTGTGCTGTGTGAATATGGATTACGGCACGCCGGACGAAAACATTGAGCGGATATTTCAGGTCGCTGAGCGGTATCGGAATGAATATGCCCAAGAGCAAAAGAACAGGTAAACCACCATGGAAGTGATATTTGAAACCGGGGAAGATCGCCAGTTATCCCCGCGCACCGGCTGGACCCGCAAGCATTGGCTGGAACTGGCCGATAAGATGATCGCCGCCATCCAACCGTATCTAACGCCCGGCAAGGGCGGCCTGGCTCTTCCTAACCCGACGCGGTGGATGGACGAGTATCTGCCAGAGCCGGAGAAAATGCGGACCTTTTACTGGATGGAAGGTTATACCCGCACCCGTCTGCTGCTGGCCTGTTGGATGATGGGTGCCGGCCGGACAACTCTCACGTCAAACGGCCGATCCGTTGATATTCGGGACCAGTTCGTTGAGGGATTGCTATCGGCGTCGGACCCCAAGCACCCGGAATACATCGGCGATCGGTATGGGAACAACCAGTGGATCGCGGAGACCTCCAGTGTGGCGCTAGCCATCTATATCGCTCGCGAGTTGGTATGGGACAGTATGTCGCCCGGGGAGCGGGAGCAGGTATCAGACTGGCTGCGCCTGGCGACGGGGCATAAGATAGCACATAATAACTGGTACCTGTTCGTGGCCAATACCCAATGCGTCCTAAAAGCGCTGGGGGAAAAGTATGATCAGGATGAACTAGATCGCTATCTACAGCAGGTGAAAAATTTCTATATTGGTGGCGGCTGGTTCATGGACGGAGACCATGAGAGAGGGTATTCGATAGACCAGTATAACGCGTGGGGATTCCACCATTTTCTGCCAGCGTACGTCTACATGAACGTATTGGACCCGACCTGGAAGGACTGGATCGTCGAGCGTCTGAAGGAGTACGTAAGCAGCTATAAACACTTCTTCGGAGGTAACGGCGCTTTCCCTATGTGGGGGCGCTCCTGGGCGTACCGACCGGCTGTGGTCGCACCGTTCAACTGGGCGGAGATACTGGGCGTATCACCACTCCAACCCGGTGAATCCCGTCGGCTGGTATCGGGCGTGATGAAATACTATGTCGAGAACGGCTACTTCCAGGCCGACATGACGCCTACCATGGGCTACGCAGGTGAAAACCTGAAACTTATCGAGCCCTATAGCCAGTATGGATCTCCCTACTGGGGCAGCGCGGCCTTTCTAAACCTGCTGCTACCCGACTCCCACCCCTTCTGGCGGGATCGGGAGGAACCCCTGACCGTCGAGCAGGAAAGTTATTGTGTCCCGGAGCCGGACATCGGATTGCTGGTAACAGGCAACCACGAGACCGGGGAGGTGCAGATCATCAACCACCGCTCATGGCATCAGCGGGAGGGTGCTAAAACCAGGTACGCAAAGAAATACACCAACTTTTCCTATTCCTCTCATTTCGGTATCGACTTGCGACGGGACGATAACGGATATAACTGTGATAATATGTTCTCGGTCTCCCCCGACGGTAAAAAGTACTCACAGCGGATCATCCCCTTCTATATCGGCCTGGACAAGAACTATGGTGCCAGCTATCATTACCCACTGGCAGGCTTCCCTTTCGGCGCGCCGGAAGATGCCAAAGCATTTTCAATCGATTTTAAAACCGAAGCCGAAGAGGACCAATCAGTCAAAATAACCACCCAGCTCTATCTGAAGGAATTCTGCCAGGTCCGGGTGCACACACTGGAAACGAAACGTAAGCTCGCCGCAGTAAGGGAAGGGGGCTTCGCCCTCAATTATTTCGGGAAATTGGCTGAGGCTGTGATTGATGAAGATTCAGTAGCGTTCTGGAATGGTGAACGGGGATCCTTCATTAAGAACCTGTTCGGCTACGCCGGTCCCTCCGGGCTCGAAGTACTCCTGGATAATACGGAGAATCATCACACGTTGGGAGGGAAGTCGGTTACTCCCACGCTAATCGGCGGGGAGCTTAAGCCCGGCCGGCATGTCTTCGTCAGTCTCTCCGGGACCTGGTTCGGAGGGAAAAATGAGGTCACCGAGAAGCTCGGTCTGATCAGAAAAATTAACGTCTCGCAGGATCAAGTGAAATTATGGTTCAGCGAGGGGACCGATTATACTTTCAAAATCTAGTCTATAAGAACAAGGAAAATATCCGTGCCTAAATTATGGTTTATTGATTATGCGGTCATGGTATGCCACCTAATGCTTATGGTAGGAGTAGGCTTCTTCTTTTACCGTTATGTAAAAAGCGCTACCGATTTCTTCAAGAGCAGTAACCGTCTGCCATGGTGGGTGGCGGGCTTGTCCTCATTCATGAGCGGTTTCAGTGCCTGGACTTTCACCGGCGGTGCGGGCAAGATATATGAAAGCGGTATTTCCGGTGCTGCTATTCTGTGGTCCAGTTCGGTTGCTGTGATGCTCTCGTACTTCATATTCGCCAAACGCTGGCGTCGGAGTCGGATTACGACGGTGATGCAGTTTATGAGTGAGCGCTACAACAAGTTCACCCATCAGTTCTACTCCTGGGTGTATGTGATCATGAAATGGTTCATTGTCGGACTACAGCTGCTCTCAACGGCAATCTTTATTTCTGTGGCTATCGGCATAGATGTGCGGATCGTTGTCGTAGTGGTAGGTCTGACTATGTTAACCTACTCGGTCCTTTCTGGCCTATGGGGCGTGTCCACGAATGACACGCTACAATTCATCATCGTCGCTTCGGTGACGATGGTAGCTACACCACTCAGTCTCAGTGCTGTGGGGGGGATCGGAGAGTTCATCACAAGAGTCCCAGAGAGGTTTTTCTCTCTAACCAATGGGAATGTCGATCTGTTTTTTATTATCGGTTGGATGTTGCTGCAGTTTTATGGTAATAATTCGAATGCCACGGTTCAACGCTATTTCAGCGTAAGGACCGAACGTGATGCGCGACGGGTAGCTCTGACAGGATCAGTCCTGTTTTTCGTCGGAGTTTCAGTGTGGATGATCCCATCTATGGCAGCCCGGATTCTTTATCCCGATCTGAGTGGAATAGCCCTGGGACTCAAGAATCCTTCGGAAGCGGCCTACGTCGTTATGTGCCTGAGGGTCCTGCCGCATGGTCTGATAGGCATCCTACTGGCGGCGATATTTGCCGCCACCATGTCATCACTGGACTCCAGTTATAATGTCATGGCGGGAGTACTGGTAAAGGATATCTACCAGCGGTTGATAAAACCAGACGCCACCCCGAAGCAGCTGCTCTTTACCAGTCGGATGGCTATTCTGCTAATTGGTTTCTCGGCTACCGCGTTGGCGGTGTTTCTCACATCCCACACCGGTGGCGTTTTCGGTGTCATGAAGGATATTTCTCAGGTAATCACCGTCCCGGTGGCCACCGCTTTGCTGCTGGGTCTGGTAGTGCGCAAGACCCCTCCCTGGACGGCTGTGTTCTCGTTCGCGATCACTTTTGTGGTGGCTTATACAACTCGCTACGTCTATGACATGCACCTGGGCTATCAGGCCTGTGCGGTGGTGGGGACTTCCATAACCAGCTTTACGGTAATGCGGATTTTCTGGAACCGGGCACCGCAGGTCGACCGGGAGCGCATCGAGGGATTTTTCCAGAAGCTGGATACACCCATCGATGCTGACAAGGAGCTGGCAGAGCCGGTTGCGGCGGATGCCGTGTCCATGCTGCAGGTGGTAGGCGTGCTGCTTTTTGCAGTAGGCCTGATCATCGTCGTACCAATCGTTTTCCTCAAGGAGCTGCCCTCAATCCTGATCGCCCTGAGTGAGGGTTTGTTCCTGATGGGGTTGGGTTCATATATGTTCCTAAGGGGACGGCGCAAGAAGATGATGGACGTGCAAGCCCTGGCTGAAGCCTAGCAGAAACGCTCTTGCGGGCGTCAGGGGATATCCTGGAAAATATATGAGGAATATCATGAAGGATAGACAGAGCCGGTGTGAATTCATCAAAACCGGTGTAACCGTCGGGACCGGACTCGTATTAGGCAGCATGAATTTTTCATGCTATACAAAATTGATGAAGACAAAATCACAGGCTAGTGAAAGTGAAAGTCCAGTGTCGGAAGGAATCGACTTCAGCAAGCAGGCTTACTGCAGCTGGAACTGCGATGAAAAAGAATGTCAGATCTTACGGGCTACCCTGAGCAACGACCTGGAGGCTAAAAAGAAAATCGCGCGACGCTGGGCTGAGAGATTCGGCAGGGAATTCACGTCCGAGGAAATATTTTGCTACGGCTGCAAGGTGGAAGATAAGCCCATTGCATATGCTCTGGAGGTCTGCACAGTCAGGAAGTGCGCGAGCAAGCGGGATGTAATCACCTGCGCCCATTGTGACGAATTGCCGACTTGTGACAATGAACTATGGACTGAATGGCCTGGACTGAAGAAAAAAGCTGAAGAGCTCAGAAACAAATTGCAGGGGTAATGGGTGATGGAGTGCATAACTCTGAGCGGGGGGCGATAAAGATCTGAATGAGCAAAAAGACGGAACATATTACACTGTCGCCACTTACCGGGTGGACAATTCGGGACTGGTGCGATGTTTCCAGCCGGATTTTGGCGAGCGCCTACCGCCACTTAAGTCCCGGCCGAGCGTTGGTGAATTTTAAGGGTCCCCGCCCTAGCATCTATGGCCCTCTGTCCGATGGGGTGGAAGGTTTCGCGCGGACCTTCCTGCTAATCGGTTTCCGGCTTGGCGGCCGCCGGGATGGTAGGCTGGAGACCGGCGATGAAACGGTGGATTGGGCTAAAATATATCGTGCGGGTTTGCTGAACGGGACCGCAGGGGATCATCCGGAATACTGGGGGGAGATCTCCGGTAAACACCAGTACATGGTTGAGGCTGCTTCTATCTCGATTGCCCTCTATTTCTCACGCCACCTAATATGGGATTTGTATACCAAAGAGGAGCAGGATCAGATTGGACGCTGGCTGCGGCACCTGCTGCAGTACCCCTTCGAAGATAAGAACTGGGTACTATTCGGAGTGATAATCAACTCCTTCCTGAAAGCCGCCGAGCAGGAATACTACCAGGACCAAATCGACTTCTATCTGGACCGCTACGATTCGTACTATGAGGCTGAGGGCTGGTACCGTGATGGAGTCGGGCCACAGTACGATCTATACAATCCTTGGGCGCTGCATTTTTACGCCCATCTGTGGAGCGAAATGGATCCCGATATCCTCCGCCCGGAACTGGTGGAGCTATTCCAGGAGCGAAGCCGTCTCTTCCTGGAAAAATTCAGTCACTATTTCAGCAGTACTGCCTCGCACCCCGCATTCGGGCGCTCCCTAATCTATCGCTGCGCACTCGTGGCGGCAGCTCTCGTCGGCACCTGGAAAGGTCATACGCCATTATCCCCGGGATTAACTCGCCGGCTTTGCAGCCAGAGTCTGAAGTACTTTGTGGAAAATGGTCTTTTCGGTGATGATGGAACCGTGCCTCTAGGTTGGACGCGCGATTTCGTACCCATGGCGGAGAAATACAGCGGACCGGCTTCACCATTGTGGCTGAATAAGGTATTCTCGGCTTTCCTAATGCAGGAGGATCATTCCTTCTGGACATCCGTTGAGGAGCCGCTGCCGGTCGAGAAAGGGGACTACTGCCTAGGTCACAAAATCCCCGGATTCCTGGTTCAGGGGCATCAGACAACCGGTCATGTGCAGCTGATTAATCAAGGCAGCGATTCATACGTTAATGCATCCACTGACTGGAAAACTCCCGCCTCGGATTACCTGTATCTTAAATACGCCTATTCGAGCCATCTCTTCAACGACATCGGTCCTACCGAAGAAGGACTGGTCTGCGGCAACATGATCAGCCTTTACGAAGAGCAGCGCGGATTCAGTCACCGGGAGCGGGTATACCCTCTGCACGTATCCGACAGGGCAGCGGTGTCATATCACTATCCGTTCGGCGAGCAGTTCGGTATGAAGCGAGACTCCCGGATCGAGACCGCCATCATCATGAAAGGTGATCACCAGATCCGCATCCACTGGGTGGTCAGTCCCAATAGGCCGCTGGCGTACGAAGGAGGATACTCTCTGGCCTACGATGCCGGGGTGCCGCTGATTTCGAGTGGAGAGGATTGGATCAGCGTTCAGACCGAGAACGCCCAGTGCTGTGTCCGGAAACTGCTAGGGTACGGCGAAGTCGGGACGAGCGATGCGATCGATGTCAATCCACTGGGCAAGCGTTCGACCCTACCCTACGTGAAGACCGGCGTTCCAATCTCCGCCCAGGGAATACTGGCCTGTGAAGTGATTGCGCGCCCCGCACATTTCAATGTTGAGACCGAGCTTTCCCTGATAGAAAGCTGCGCCCTCATGGGGCGCGTAGTAATGCTCCACTTCTCGGACGGCGAAGCAGTAACCGTGAAGCTGGGCCCTGTGGAGGAGGGCGAGGAGAAGGTCGAGTGGCAGTGAAGCTGACACCGCCGGGATTTACGCTTAATAGATTCGAATAGAAATGGAGTGATGATGGATCTGACTACAGAGCAGCGTTCTCTGCATGCCATCGGAGACGAGTATCACCACAACCGATATAACCGCGGAGGTCATACGATGAGCACAATTATGCGTTCGAAGCCGATACTTCTGATACTGCTAACGGCAGTAACTCTCTGTCTGGCAAGAGACGGCCGCAACCTGGTTCCCAATCCGAGTTTCGAGCAAGCGACACTCTCCATACCGCCAATAAACTTCCAGCCCGCTCGTCCCGCCACCGAGGACGATCCGCCGGAGTACAAGGTCCTGATACCGGATGGCTGGAAGATCGTCAGCGCCTATTCCCGGGGTTATATGCCAGCAGAGCAGGGCTGGGGCGTGGCTGATAAGGCACACAGCGGTAAACGCAGCATCTTTCTATCTGATGCACCGGCCTTTCCCGCCTGGTATTCGGAGGATTTTGCCATAGAGCCTGACAAGGCTTATCTAGCGGAGGCCTTCATCGAGCCCGTCAGTATGCGCTACCACGATTATGTCAGGATCATATTTTCTATCCTGGACGCTGAGGGTAAATGTCTCGGATACGAGCAGATCGTATCGGCGCGGGTGGAGACCAGGAATATCCGGTCTTCGGATTACGGAGTTATGGAATGGCGTCACAAACAGGTCTATATCCGCCCTCGCGAGGGGCAGGCCGGAATGCGGATAATTATCCGGCTGGCTGGCAGTGGGACCGCCCACATCGATGATATTTCCGTCAAAGCTCTAAGCCGCAAGGAGGCTGCCGCGCTGGAACCACCCTTCCGGCAGGAAACGCCGGTATTGGCAACCGTGAAGCAACAGCCGAGGTTGGAAGAAACCGGGTTCTATCGGGTGGAGGAGGTTGACGGCGTATGGTGGCTGGTCGATCCAGAAGGCCGCCTGACCTGGAGTATCGGCGTGCAGAGCATGGGAAACATATTGTGGGAAAACCCACCGCTTAGCAAGTATATCGAAGAAAAGTACGGAGGGGACCAGTCTCAATATCTGGAGGATCAGATCCCGCGGCTTCGGAACTGGAACTTCACCACTTCGGGTTCCTGGTCAGGACCAGCCTTCTGGAGTCTGAACACCCGGCTGACTGCGCGTAGGGAGGAACCCTTTCCCTCTTTCCATTTCATCGGCTTTACCACGGTTGGTGACCAGGAATACAGTGTGCGCAACCGCGAGGGGATTGTGAACGACTTCGGCGAGCACGCCATGGCTGATCCGTTCAATCCCCAGTGGCGCGCCCGAGCTGAGGATAAGGTACGGGAGATAACCTCGCTATATGAGAATATCCCCTGGCTGGTGGGCTATTTCGTAGACAATGAAATCAATATGAGGAACCTAACCAGCTATCTGCATTCCACCTACTGCCGGCAGGAACTGGTCAAGTGGCTGGAGGAGCGCTATGAGGGAAAAATCGGCGAACTCAATAAGAAATGGTCGACCCGCAAGAAGAAGTACAGGTATGCCGATTTTGACCAGATTGGGGCGGATATTCCAGACCGGGACCCTTCGCCAAGTGTCGAGAGGGACCTGCGCGCTTTCATCCGTCACGTCATGAAGACCTATATCGATTTCACTGTGGATGTCATCCGTAAATATGATCCCGACCATCTTATCGTCAGCAACCGTTTTGCTCTGGGTACCAGGACCAGGGCAGTGGAAGAGGTCGACGATTTCATTGACCTCTTTGGCCGGTATGATATAGTGTGTACCAACTTATATGCACAATCAGGCGGATCGTACACACCGGACCAGATGGCACTGCTGGATTATCTGCATGAAAAAACGGGACGGCCGCTGCTGATCGGTGAGTTCTCCTTCCACGCTAACGAATCGAACATCCCCCTAGACCGCTGGGGGGAAAAGATCGTAGCGACGATGAAGGAACGGGGTGAAGCATATGAGCGTACGATGATGTCATGGTCGCATCTGCCCTACATGGTAGGGGCCCATTTTTATAAGTGGTGCAATGGCTACGGACCTGTCGGGCGATACCGTGGACGTAACGCAGGCATCGTGAACGACCAGAACCAGCCTTACCAGCCCTTTGTTGATATGGTAACCGAGACCAATTACCGGGTGCTTCACGCCCGGCGTCCGGCTGGCGGCAGCGTGAAGGATTTTAAATATCTCAAGTAGAACGAAGCTCGGCAAAAGAGGTTTTGCTGTTGCCTTGAACTAAACCTAATCTCGAGAATGGAAGTATTACACTAAAAATACAAGGAATAAGAATGGCGGAAGCAAAAGAAAAATGGGTGGATGATCTTCTAGGGAAGATGAACCTGGAGCAGAAGGTCGGCCAGATGATGGTGTTCGGTTTCGCCGGACCGATCATCACGCCGGATACAGTTGAATTAATCCAGAAATATCATGTGGGTGGACTGCGGATCTGCCTGAAGTTCCGAACCCAGACCCTGCTCCACGATCTGAAACCCGGTAGCAAGCCTAATGAAAACATACTACGGTCGCTGGAATATCCGCGGGGACAGAATCGCGACTTCGCTGACCCCAAACAGTGCGTGGCCTGCACACCGGAGCAGTATGCCGCCGTGCTGAACAGGCTGCGGGACTACGCCCTGGACCGGGATCTGAGCATTCCCCTGCACTTCACCATCGACCAGGAGGGCAACGGCTCGGACGATCTGATCAACGGCCAGCGGCTGTTCCCCCATCCCATGGGCCTGGCGGCTTCGGGCGAACCCAAACTGGCCTATCGAGTAGCGATGGCTATCGGCAAGCAGGCTCGGGCCCTGGGCGCAAACATGATCCATTCACCGGTTCTGGACGTAAACACCAACCCACAAAATCCGGAGATCGGCACCCGAGCTTATTCCGACAAGGTTGATGTGGTCATCAAGTACGCACTTCAGACTCTGCGGGGTTTTAAGGAAACCGGTCTGATAGCCACCGGGAAGCACTTTCCAGGCCGCGGCGAATCGGTCGCCGACGCTCACTGGGACCTACCCTCGGTCAATCTCGATCTACAAACCCTTCAGAACGAGCACATCGCGCCCTATCGAGAGCTGATCCCGGCTGGCCTACCGGCGGTCATGACCGCGCACTGCTGCTATCCCGCGTTGGGCGTTACCGATATCCCCAGCTCCACATCTGAAAGAGTGATTCGGGGCTTGCTGCGGGAAGAGTTGGGATTTACCGGCGTTGTCACCACGGATAACATGATGATGGGAGGTATTCTGCAGCGGCTGGAGATCAGGGAGGCGATCGTGCGGACCATCGAGGCGGGTAACGACCTGATACTGTACCGGGATGAGAGCCCCCAGCGAATCAGGATCCTTGAGACCGTACTCGATGCGGTCAGGAGCGGGAGGATCCCCGAATCCCAGATCGATGAGTCGGTCATCCGCATTCTGGGTCTGCGATGGGACATGGGTCTGGCCGAGAACGGCGGCAAGGTCGATCCGGCTAGTGCGGCCCTGCCGATCAATGATCCTTTTGTTATCGAGACCGCGCAAGAGGCGGCAGATAAGTCCATCCTGCTGCTACGGGACGACGCCGGCCTGCTACCACTCAAGCCTAAACAGAACATCCTGTTGGTGGAGCAGGTGTTCTCCAGTCATCAGATGGCTAATAACATGTCGTGTCATCCTGGCATGTTGTGGGAGGAGATGTGCCGCGAGTCATCGAATGTGGGATCGGTAGAGATACCCCTCACTCCCTCCGAGCACGACCGAGAGCGGATTATGCGGCGGCTCAGTGAAGCGGAGGTAGTCGTTACCACCAATTATTATTACCACAAGGCAGCGGCCGTAATGACTGATTTAGTTCGGGATATCCACCAGAGCGGCAAGCCAGTGATTGTGGTCTCCAATAATCCCTTCGAGCGGGCCGCCCCCGTCGATTTCCCGACGGTTCTGGTCGTATTCACCGCTGGCGGCCGCGAGAACCTGAGGGCAGCGGTGCAAGTACTGTACGGGAAGCTGAAGCCCACGGCCAAGGTCCCCGCCCGTCTCAGCTGACAGAGCGTCGTGCAGCCCTCAAGATCCCTTCACAGCGCGTTTTCCAGCTAGCAGCCTGGTGTCACGAGGCAAGCGATATTGTCTCCGGCTGGGACATTGCGACCGCTGGCTCTTCTACTATTAAACTACGAATAATCACTCGATCCGCTTGCGTTCACTTTTTCACTCGTGAAAAAGGAGTGCATTGCTAATTACTCCACTTTACATTTGGCTCTCTCGATTTCCCGAGAGTGATTCTCGGAGGTCTTATATTTCTTCAGTTCTATAATTGAAGCGAAGGGAGAAACAAATGGCGGCAAATCCTCATTCGTTAAGAAGATCTAAATGGCATAGCCATATAATCCTGTTTCTTCTGCTTGCCGGGTGTATCCCCTCAACTACACTGACGCAATCATCCGCACCAACAGTAAATCCGGAGGTTATAAGTAATGTTTGGAAAGCAAAATGGATTTCACATCCCACAGCTAAACCAGAAGAATTTGGCGTTTTCCATTTCCGCAAAACTATTAACCTCAAGGCAAAGCCAGCATCTTTCGTCATCAATGTTTCTGCTGACAACCGATATCGCTTGTTCGTGAACGGTCAATCGGTCTGCACGGGACCGGCCCGGGGGGATCTGGAGCATTGGCGCTTCGAGACGGTGGATATCGCCCCCTACCTGAAGAAAGGAAAGAACGTACTGGCGGCGGTGGTATGGAACTTCGCTGAGCATCGTCCCGTAGCCCAGGTCAGCTTCGGCACGGCATTTCTGCTACAGGGGAATACCGACAAGGAGGAGATAGTCAATACCAATAGCAGCTGGAAGGTCATTCGAAACGAGGCTTACACCCCCATCCCTGTTGACCGTGCAGCCCTTGGCTGGGTATACATCGTTGTAGGACCAGGTGAGAAGGTGGATGCCAGCCGTTATCCCTGGGCTTGGCATAAGAGTGATTATAACGACAGCGATTGGCTGAAGGCCAGGGATTGGCAGCCAGCTCTCCCCCGCTGGGGGCACCATCGCGATATATACAGAGCCTGGAAACTAGTGCCCCGGGAAATCCCGCCCATGGAGGAGACGGTCAAGCGTATCCCGAAAGTCGCCCGGGCTGAGGGAATCGAAACTGAGGGGGGTTTCCTCACCGGGGAAAAGCCTCTGGTGGTGCCCCCGCATACCAAGGCTAGCCTGCTGCTGGACCAGACTCAGCTCACGACTGCCTATCCAGTGCTGGTGATCAGCGGTGGCCAGGGAGCCCGGATCACCTTGACTTATGCCGAAGCCCTTATCGACTCGAATGATAAAAAAGGGAACCGGGATGAGATCGCGGGCAAACGCATCCGCGGCTACGTCGACATTTTTTTACCCGACGGGGGGCGGACTCGAAAGTGGCAGTCGCTGTGGTTCCGCACTTACCGCTACCTCCAGCTAGATATCGAAACCACGGATCAGCCGCTGACGATCCAGGACTTCCATGGAATTTTCACGGCATATCCCTTTCTGGAAAAGGCTTCCTTTGTCAGCAGCGATCCATCCCTGAAGACTATCTGGGATGTGGGCTGGCGGACGGCACGCCTTTGTGCCGGAGAAACTTACTTTGATTGTCCCTATTACGAGCAGCTGCAATATGTTGGAGATACCCGTATCCAGGCCATCATTTCCTTGTACATGTCCGGTGATGACCGCCTGATGCGCCAGGCGATCGAAGCCTTTAACGACTCCCGCATTCCCGAAGGCCTTACCGCCAGTCGTTATCCGGAATACGATTCCCAGTACATCCCGCCCTATTCCCTTTTCTGGATCGCTATGGTGTACGATTATTGGCTTTACCGCGATGATCCTACTTTTGTGAAGAAGTTCCTCACCGGCGTTCGCGGAGTAGTGGAATGGTATGAGGGGTACATCGCCGAAAACGGTATGCTGGGCCCCATGCCCTGGTGGAACTTCGTGGATTGGTCCTTTCAAGGGGGTTCCTATCTACAGGGTGTACCGCCGGGTGCCGATGACGGCTATTCATCCATTATCACTCTGCAGTATATTTATGTACTGAGCTACGCGGCGGAAATGGCCGAAGCCTTCGATCGCACCGAGGAAGCCGCTTATTATCGAAGACTCGGCCAGGAACTCAAGGAAGCAACTTACCGATTGTGTTGGGACCAGGACCGGCAATTGATCGCCGATACGCCTGAGAGAGAGAATTTCAGCCAGCATGCCAATGTGATGGCCGTGTTAGTGGACATGATACCAGCCGACCAGCGGGTGAAAATTATGCGCCGGATTGATACCGACACGACACTGGTGCGATGCACCTTTTATTATCGATTTTACCTTGATCGGGCTATGCGTAAGGTGGGATTGGCCGATGAGTATGTAGACCGCCTGGGACCTTGGCGGGAGATGTTGGCCCTGGGTTTAACCACCTTCGCTGAGGAGCCAGATCCTACCCGCTCCGACTGCCATGCCTGGAGTTCAAGCCCTAACTATAATTTTCTAGCCACTGTCTGCGGTATTGAACCGGCAGAACCGGGTTTCAAGTCCGTTCGCATTGCCCCTGCCCTGGGCTCGCTTACCTGGGTGGAGGGACAAATGCCCCATCCACTAGGCGATATCAAAGTCCGATTGCAGCGGAAAGGCAGAGAAGGCATAATGGGAGAAATAACTCTACCGGCAAAACTCGCAGGGACATTTATATGGAAAGAGAAGGAGATACAGTTACGTTCCGGTGTACAGAAAATCAATTTTTAAATCAACAGCAGGCTTTTCGCACATTCGCACAATTGCCCCCTAAATCCTTTCGACAGCCCTAAGAACTGCCTGCCCTGTCGAAGGCGGGTGAATCCTCGCGGAGTTGCTCCCGCCGGATTTTGAGTGATGCCCGCCCCTGTTGAGAACTGAAATTGCGTATCCTCTCCGCATCGGGAAAACGACTTTTGTTTTGACTTTTCCCCAACCTCAGCAGCAACATCTCGATACAGTTTGGGTACGTAGGTATAGTGACCCAGACCTAAAAACACTAATTTAACAGTAGTATGAAGAGTGGGGGCAGGTCAGGTTCATCTATATATTATACCCTCCGGAAATCAAAGAGACACAAGTTGCTGCCTCAACGGCCAGGGAGAGACTGGTGGAAGCTGGGCGGGCTTATCAGTGTCGCTGATACCATTATCCGGGTGGACCTCGGGAGTTCGTAGCCAAAAATCGTAAATCTTGAGCAGGTTTTATCAATGCATTACCATAATTCTCATCATGCCTGATTCCCCTTCAATGATTCGGAGGAAACATGTTTAACGATACTATTGTTTGTTGTTATCTATATTTCATTTCCAAGTATGGATATCCTCCGCCAGCAAAGGATACGCATGATTATCTTATTGAAGCGAAATCCCTAGGATTCACCAGTATCGAATTGGAGGGTATCCGCTCTGACCATCTACTGACCGTCTTTTCCCAACGACATTCCATCAGGGAGCAGCTCGACGAACTGGGATTATCCTGTCCCTATTTCTGTGTGGTTCTTCCTGGTTTGGCATCTTCCGATGAAAAAGAACGGAATGAAAACCTGAGTTTGTTTGAGAAAGGATGCGATGTAGCCGCGGCATTGGGAGCCAAGGGTGTGTTGGATAATGGACCATTACCACCTTTTCAATTCCCTGAGGATATCCCCATAGTCAGACATTATGATCAAGCAATTCTACGATCTGCTCACTACCCCAATGAACTGGTTTGGGACCGCTACTGGGCTGCTCTGATCGATACTTATCGTGCCGCGTGCGATCTGGCGGCCAGCCGAGACCTGACTTTCAGCTTGCACCCTTGTCTGGGGGTCTTGACGGCCACGACAGATGGATACCTCTACTTCCATGACGCCGTCAGCCGGGATAACCTGCGATTCACCTTTGATACTGCCAATCTATTCGTGGTAAAGGAAAACCTGCCGCTGTCACTCCATCGACTTGCTGGCCTGGTTGATTTTATCCACTTATCGGATAACCGGGGGGACCGGATTGAGCATCTTCCCCCAGGGGAAGGGGCAATTGAATGGAAGGCTTTCTTTGAGGCCATTGAGGCCATTGGTTTTAAAGGCGATATCGGTTTGGATATCGGAGGGGAAGAATCGGGGATCGAGGATTTAGAGAGTGCATACCAATCAACCGCCAGATGGCTGAAGCAACAATGGGAAACCCCATGAGCAACAGTTCTTTGATAAAAAAGATAAGCCTCTTTCTCGCATCCATAGCTCCAGGATTTTTCCTCATCGGGTATAATATCGGCACCGGGAGCGTTACGACCGCCGCATCCACTGGCGCCAAATACGGGATGATGTTCGTATGGCCTCTGTTCCTATCGTGCGTGTTCACGTTCATCCTCATCGTAGCTTTCGGGAGGTATACCGCCATAACGGGTGATACCGCCCTTTACAGCTTCCGGAAGTACTTTGGATCAGGTTTAGCCGCGTTTGTACTCTTCTCCGTAGTCTTCAGCGAATGGATCGCCTTTATGGGAGTGATGGGTGTCGTGACCGAGGTCGTTAAGGAATGGTCCCGGCCGCTTACCTCTTCCGGCGAGGGGATCAGCATGGTGTTATCCAGCATTGTGTTCGGGGCATTGATCTACTACCTGTTCTGGAACGGCTCCCACCGCTTTTTCGAGAAGATCCTAATGATCTTTGTTGGCTTGATGGGTATCAGTTTCGTGATGACCATGTTCATGGTTATTACGGATCCGATGGAGGTCATTAGAGGCCTGGTCCCCCAGTTGCCACAGGAATCCAACGCCGCCCTGCTGATTGCAGGCATGGTAGGCACTACTATGGGGGGAGTCCTTTACCTGGTCCGATCAATATTGGTCAAAGAGAAAGGTTGGATGGTCAATGACCTGAAGGAAGAGAAGCGCGATGCCATCATCTCTTCAGCACTGATGTTCCTGCTAAGCGCAGCGATTATGGCTGCAGCAGCAGGTACCTTATATCCACTGGGTTTGGAAGTCGACAACGCCATCACCATGGTGAAGCTCTTGGAGCCATTGGCAGGCCGGTTCGCAATTTCCATCTTTGTGGCTGGAATCGTCAGTGCAGGTTTGTCGTCCATGTTCCCGCATCTGCTATTAGCACCGTGGTTCATAGCGGATTTCGGAAACAGACCGCGTGACATGCGGAAGCCAGCTTTTCGAATGATCGCACTCTTTACCACTTCCCTCGGGCTCGTCGTTCCAATATTCGGCATGCGACCGGTACTGGTCATGATTGTTTCGCAAGTCCTTGCTGCCGTGGCAACTCCAGTAATTGTGCTGGCGATGCTGATCCTGCAGAACAAGAAGGGCGTGATGGGCGAACACAAGCCTGGTATGATATTTAACACACTGGTAGGAGCAATTCTACTGTTCACAATATTTATGGCTGTAATCGGTATAATTGGAATCAAGGGACTATTCTGATTCATTGATGATGGATGATCAGGACTTTCAGTTATTGGTCTATGAGTACAAATGAGAAAACCAAGGGAGGGCAGTATGTTTGTCAATCTGGTGCGGAATAAATCGATCATTTACGTAGTTCCTCTTCTTCTTTCACTACCCCAGCTAGCGCTTGTTGGTCAGGACCGTGATCTTAAGAACCGGATTGAAAATGCTATCCGTGCGGGTGCTGATTATACGTCGAACGTGCTGATCGACAAAAAGGGAAAAAGCCGCTGTGAGTATGAGATCTTAAAGGGTACATGGCAGGATTATGAACCTGCCTGGCATACCGGCCAGCTTATATATTCATTGACACGCGCCTATGATATCACTGCCAACAAGAAGTATCTGAGGTCGGCCAAGAGAGCCGGGAATTGGTGGGTGAGTCTTGAGATCAAGGACCACGCGAAACTGAAGGGGATGATCAAGGCTATTCACGGTGCGGGTGTGGACTATATAGTATTCGCTACTGTCACCGACGGTACGGCTGGCCTCTTCAGGCTCTATGACCTTACTGGTGATGAGCGATATGCCAGAGTACCGACGACTGCAGGCGACTGGATGTATGCCAATATGTGGGAAGCCGAGAGTCGGATGTTCTATGATGCAGTAGATCCTAAGACAGGCGAAGTGATGAGGGAATGGAGTCCTTTCTGGAAAGAGAAAGATGTCCAGACATTGAACGATGTCGCTCGGCCTAACAACGAAGGCTCCCTTTACAAGGATATCTATGAGTATACCAAAGATGAAAAGTACCGGGCGATATTCCTTGAGATTTGCGAAAGTCTGATAGAGAAACAGGGACCGGAAGGAATCTGGATGGATTTTACTCCCAATAACAGAGAGGAGGGCTACTTTCATCCCCGGTTTAATCTGTGGTACGCCGAGTCCTTGCTCGAAGGCTATGATCTGACTGGTGATCAAAGATTCCTGAACGCCGCACTGAAGACCGCCAGATTCTATACCCGATTCCAAAAAGGAGACGGTACATTCTATTACCGGAACTATCTTGACGGTTCTGCGGATGTGTATTCGATCAGCGGTTCTACAACGGCCTTCGCCGGCCTCGTGTGGCTGCGTCTATTGAAGTACGGCGTAGGTGACGAATTCCGTCAGAATATTGACCGCTCTTTGCAATGGATCCTGGACTATCAAATATCGGTGGATCATCCCGATAAGAACCTGGCAGGTGGCTTCTGGGAATTGCGAACTAAAGTTAAAAAGGGCATACCGAGACTAATTCACCGGGACGTAGGTACGGCATTCTGCATTCGCTTCCTGTGTGATTACTATGATTTTGCCTACCGTTGAGTAGATAACTAAGACCTGTATTTCCATAGCGAATAAGCACAATGCCAGTGGATGTCAACGCACTGAAAGAGGGAATCAATCCCGTAATGGAAAGAAATAAAGAATGAGAGCTTTCAAAATCAATCTCCCAATGCTGACTGTAATGATAACCGGCTTCTTGATCAACAGCACCAATGCGAATGAGTTAGCGAGGCTGACATCAATCGAAAAATATCCTGAAGGCGCTACAATATCGGGAGCAATGTCAGACGGCACAGCGGCAACTATTTTTGTCACTTATTATTCCAAAAACACCGTACGGATTCGCTTGAGTGTGGAGGATTACCCATCAGAAAACTTCTCCCTTCTGTACGAAGGTGTCGAGCCAATATCTAACATTTTCAAGATCGAGGAAACTGCAACTCACTTTAATCTCAGCACGGAAGTATTCAAAGTGTCGGCTCAGAAAACACCCGCTAGAATTTCCTTCCTAACACCTGAAGATGAAGTGGTTCTGATGGAATCTTCCGGAGCAGGGATGGAAATACTCAATGACAAGCCCGGCACGCAGTTCAATCTTGATGATGATGACCACTTCTTCGGTTTCGGAGAAAAGTTTGGGAAGTTGGACAAGAGAGGTACGCAGGTAGAATGTATCAACCGTGACGCCGGTGACAGCTATGGCGATTCAACGTATATCAACATTCCGTTTTTCATGAATCCCAAAGGCTACGGGATATTCTTTCATACTACCTGGCGGACGGAATATCACCTGGGTGACATTTCTCCACAATGGTTTTCCATGGCTGCGGATGGTGGAGTACTTGATTACTTCTTCATATATGGCCCCTCTCTAAAACAGATACTCAGGCAATATGTTGATCTGACGGGTCACATGGAACTCCCACCTAAATGGGCGCTAGGCTTGTGGCATGGTACCTACACCGGCGGCCACAAGGGCATGGCCGGATTCGGCCAGGAAGAATTCCTCGATATCGCTCGGACTTTTCGGAAGAGAAACATACCCATTGACGTAATGCGAATCGATTCCAACTGGGATGATCTAGTAGGTGCTGATTACATCTGGCACAATACCTATCCTGAGCCCGCTCAGATGATCAAAGAGATAAAGGAAATGGGCTACAAGATGTCGTTGCACGACCGCCCCATCCCGTATGGTATTCTTCGTCACTACCCTCTGCGCCGGGGTTGGCTGGTTCCACCGCAGTTGGAATATCTGGATTTCTCTATCCCTGAAGCAGCGGAATGGTGGTGGCATCGTCATGAAGTGATCATCGATATGGGTTTAGACGCCTGGAAACCTGACATCGGCGAGGAAATTCCAGCCGAGGCCAAATTCGCCAATGGTATGAGTGGTGCCGAGATGCGGAATCTGTACGCACGTTTATATATTGAAACTCACTACCACGGCATGAGAAAATACACAGGAAAGCGTCCGGTAATGTTTGCCCGCTCCGGCTATGCAGGTTCCCAACAGTATCCCCTCGTCTGGGGCGGTGATCAGCATTATTCACGCTGGGACCAGATCCCCACGCTGATCAGGGCCGGGCAGTGTATCGGACTGTCCGGCTTCCCCCTGTGGTCGCACGATATTGGCGGGATAGGCACACAGAAGGGTATCATCCCCACGGCAGACGTTTATGTCAGGTGGGCTCAGTTCGGCTTCTTCAGCGGAGTACCTCAGACATTCGGCAGACCTTGGCGTGAACCATGGAAATACGATAAATCAGCCTGGTATGGGACAGATGTAACGAAAATATTCCGCAGCTTCGACCAGTTGCGCTATAGACTATTGCCCTACGTATACTCCCTTGTGTGGGAAGCTCATGAGACCGGCTTGCCACTCATGAGGGCTATGGTCCTAGAGTTCCAGGAAGATGAGCAGGCCTGGGAACACGATCTTCAATATATGTTCGGTCCGGCATTCCTCGTGGCCCCTATCTGCCAATCTGGGAATGAGAGATCTGTTTATCTACCTGCCGGAACCTGGTACGATTTCTGGACCGAGCAGAAATATGAGGGGCCTGTGAATCTCACTATACGTCCTGATATGGATCAGATGCCCCTGTATGTAAGAGGAGGCGCGATCGTTCCCATGGGTCCCGTCATACAATACACCGGTGAAAAACCGCTGGATCCGCTGGAGTTTCATATCTATCCTGCAGGAGGTTCAACGGAATTCAGATACTATGATGATGATGGTGAATCATATGATTACACCGATGGTGGGAATAGCCAAATTGTAATGAGTTCAGAGGATGATCCACGTCAGTTATTGGTTCACTTTGGTAATCCAGCAGGTGGATATAGCAATAAAGAAACCCAAGTGATCCAGATCAGTGTTCACCAGTTACAAGCGAAACAGGTCCTTTTGAATAAAAAGCGAATCCGTTCTAAGAAGAATTATACCGCTTTAATAGACTCACACCAAGGCTGGATCTATTCCAAAGATGAGAACATAACTATTATCAGAGTGCCTTACAGTTCCCTAGCGGGTGGACTGGATTTAACACTGAAAAAATAAGGGGCTCGGAATATGAATATAAGAACCGGATTCACCAGAGCATTCTGTCTTGTATCGCTGCTCCTTGTTGGGTGCAGTAGACCGGAAACCATGGTTTCCCTGAAAGAGGAGTGTCTTGAAACAATGTATGTTCTGGTTGATGCTTTGCTGGGCTTTCAGGTTGACGATCCTGCCAGTCCTGATTACGGTGCTTTGCAATGTCCTTCATGCGGTGTTCTACATACCAGAGCCGCTGAAGCAGTCTACCCTCTAACAGTCGCATATATGCACTCCGGTGATGATAGATATCTTTCGGCAGCCCGGAATCTGGGAAACTGGCTTATCAGACAACAACTCCCCGATGGCGCATGGAAAGAAACACCCGAAGAATGGACTGGCACCTCCACTGATCAGCTGCTAATGATGACGATGGCATTCCCGATACTAACGGATTCTTTAAATGAGAAGGAAAGAATCAGTTGGAGAAACTCAATCCGCGGTGCTGCTGATTATCTGGTTCAAGTAATGAGTCCAGATTTCGCCAGTATCAACTACTGTGCTACCACCACCGCCTCACTAGCGATGGCCAATGAGTATTTCCCTGATAATCGATATGCATTAAAAGCACGGGAACTCGCAGTTCAGGTGCTTTCCAAAATGGACAACGAGGGTTTCATACATGGTGAAGGAGGACGAATACACGGAGTAAAATATGGTGCGGATGTTGGCTATGAGATTGATATGTCACTCTGGGGGCTCGCGCTCTATGCACGATTAATGCATGATCAGGATGTCATGGACGCGGTGAGAAAATCACTGCAGAACCACCTATATTTCATTTATCCCAACGGTGCCATAGATGGCTCCTGGGGTATCCGTTCCAACAAATGGACTACCTATGGCAGCCAAACCGCCGATGGTTGCCAGGTGCTTTTCAGCATGTTTGCCGAAGAGGACCCTCGCTACCGCACGGCGGCTATAAAGAACCTTGAATATCTCCGCACTATGATCAAGAATGGACTGATTGGTTATGGCCCGCACTTTTGGGATATATTCAGCGATCTACCCTGTATTTACCCCACATTCGTCCGAGCAAAGAACCTAGCGATGGCGGTCGAAGTGGGTGAGCAGGAACCGGGAGTACTGGAGCCTCTGCCATCGGAGGAAACAGGTTGGTTCCGGGAATTTCAAACCACGGATGTAGCAGTCATCCGGTCAAAGAACTTCATGACTACCATCACAGCTTATCGCTATAAGGATCTGCAACGAACGTACAATAGCAAATATATGCACCGTCCTACGGGTGGCTCGATCTCCCATTTCTGGGCAGCAGATCATGGTTTATTACAGCTATCCAGTCAAACCGAGTATCACCGCTGGGAACCAATGCATTTTCCGGAACTTGACGATGTCTACTGCCTGACTCCCAGGATTGAATTCACGAATGAGAATGGCTACTTTACCAACCTTTATGAGTATGATGGTCACTTCTCGGTTGAACCTGGCAAAGGCTGCTCGCTCGCCGTTGTGACCACGTCAGGTGAGTTGAGCGACAGGAATCTCCTGCCGGGTGGTGTAGCCTACAGCTGGGAGCATAATATCTCGGATAATGCCATGACTCACCAGATCGAACTCAGGTATCATGGGCAAACTCCTGAGGTGGATATTATCGAGCCCTTCGTGAGGCAGGAAGGTATGACATTTGAAATGATCGATCCTCACACGGTCAGGCTGGAGGGATCAGCAAAATCATTCCTATTTGAAATCCTCGAAGGGGATGTTTATATCGAATTGGGCGAGCATGATTTGATCTATCGTTCCGTTTTCCCGTCGGTTAGCGTGTTTCCCGTGACCCTGACTGTCAGGAAGCCCGCCACAGGTTTCCTGAATCGGATTCGATACCGTTTATCGATCCACTGAAGGCTTTTTATAACATAACTAACTGCTGTTAATAGCCCTTATGGTCAATACCACAATATCAGGCGAATAGAACTATATCTACCGGGTAGAGTCTGAAAGGAATCCCTATGATGATCCGCCATATATCAATCTTGACCGGATCCATAGCATTACTGGTCACTTTTACAGGTGGAGCAGATCTGCCAATCGTACCAAAACCCAAGATCGCTGAACGAGGGAAGGGCAACTTCACTCTGTCAGGCAGGCAGGTCACCTTGAGGGTATCTGCTAAAAATCAATCTGCCCATGACGCTGCTCTGGAAGGATTGGATCGTGCCATCCGCGATTATGCAAACACGGAACCGGTCAGGATAACCGCAGGTGCACCAGAGATCTGGTTGGGTATCACCTCTGAGGACAAGGAGTTCGAGAATCACTGCCGTAGTAAAAGAATCCTTCCTGAAGATCGGATTGGTGAAGAGGGATACATCTTGAGAGTAGCCCGAAGAGAGATCACCATCGCGGGTGCCTCTCCCGCGGGTTTGTTCTATGGTGTTCAGTCTCTGATCCAACTTCTCAGAGGAGCCGAGAAACCGGGGATTCTTCCGGCCGTAATTGTTGTGGACTGGCCCGATGTTCAATATAGGGCTGTAATGGATGACATAAGCCGAGGCCCCATCCCTACTATGGCATTCTTCAAAGAGCAGATCCGGCGCTGCGCTGAACTGAAACTGAACATGCTCAGTCATTATGTCGAGAATGTTGTCATAACACAAAGCCACCCCGATCTTGCCATGCCTGGCGGCGGTCTCACATTGGATGAATGGCGTGAACTACGGGACTATTCTGCCAGATACCACGTAGACCTACTAGGTGGATTCCAGTCTTTCGGCCATTTTAATAGCATCCTGAGCTATCCCCAGTACAACCATCTGGGCGAATCGGGTCGCATGCTGTCGCCGGTGCAGGAGGAGAGCTATAGACTTCTCGCAGACATCTACAAGGAGTATATACCCATATTTAAGACACCATGGTTCAATGTTCACTCTGATGAAACATGGGATCTCGGAAGGGCCGAGTCAAAGGCGCTGGTTGACAGCCTGGGAGTTGGCGCTGCTTATGCCATGCATATTAATCGCCTTGATTCCCTGGTGAAGAAGTATGGCAAACGCACCATGCTGTGGGCCGATATCGCCCTGGCTCATCCGGAAGCCTTGTCATTACTTCCGCGAGATGCAGTGCTGATGGCTTGGGAGTATAGCGACTTGGATTCCTACGAGCACCTGCTAGCACCGCTGGCAAAGACCGGGCAGGAAATCTTTATCAGTCCCGGGGTTCTTAATTCCAATCGCATTATGCCCGATTACCGGCAGACCCGTGGCAATATCCGTGGATTTATACGGGAAGGAGTACGGTATGGAATCAAGGGAGTACTCAACACCGTATGGGACGATGGCGGTATGGCTCTGTTTTCAAAAGACTGGTATGGTGTAGCCTATGCAGCCGAGGTCTGCTGGAACGTGGAATCAGGTGATCAGTCCGATTTCGAAAACCGCTTCGATCGGGCATTTTACGGTGACCGGCGTAAAACTCTAGCCCGGGTGATTAATCAATTAAATAATCTCACCGATCTCAATCCCACTCAAAGAATGAATGAGCAGGTGTTTTGGGATCAATTGATGCCCCCGCGAGGCAGTGCACTGCGCATGAACCTGCATGGTTGGGCAGACGTCCTCGAGGTATGTACCCAGGTAGATAAGGTGATTCAAAGTTCGGCTCCCCCAATCCGTATTGGAGATCTGGATTACTTCCAGTTCACGGCGGATCAATATCGCTATATGGCCCGGGCGCGGATGAATCTCTTGAGCGCTGCTAATAAATACAGTCAAGCTTGCGCTGAGCAGTTGACCGATCGTGAAGCGGTCAGACAAGCCCTTGTAGAGGTCCTTGGATTAGTAGGCGAGACCACTGGGATGTTAAGGGAGCTTCGTCACCGATATGCCCAACTCTGGCTGAGAGAAAACCGTTCATATGCACTCGATCATGTACTTGAATCTTTTGATCAACGGATTGAGGACCTGGATGATGCTGAGCTCAGAATTCAGGTAGCTATCGGTGATTTTGACAAAGGTCATGCTTTGCCCCCACCCACAACTGTCCGCTTGAACATTAAGCAGGTTGACAGCTACTACTTCCAGGACTGGCTGATATGCGGCCCTTTCCCCTATGATCGCAAGCGGGATGATAATCCCGATTACCTTATTGAGATGGGTGGTGTTGCGTCTGCCCGACCGACCGTCTACTCCATCACTGAAATGGACGATGGCACTGAAGTCCCCTGGAAAAAGGTCCATTCCGTCGAATTCGGGGTGGTTGATTTGGCCAAATTATACAAGAATAATAGGCATGTAGTTGCATATGCTTATGCGACAATTGAATCGAAGCGACCACGTGAAGTGCGGATCACGCTGGGCAGTAACGATGGAATTGAAGTATTCGTAAACGGGCTGCTGGTTCATAGGAACCACATGATGCGTAGCCTAACTCTCGATGAGGATGAGCTGCTGATTCCTGTTAAAGCAGGCAAGAATCATGTCATGCTACAAATTGACCAGGGAAATGGGGATTGGGGCTTCTCTTTCCAGCTACCTGATTTCAAGATCAAGAATAATAAGCATAAATACTACATCGTTGAATGAATGAGCAACGCTTTAAAGGGACAGGATTATAGAACATTTTACACAGATTGAGTTAAAAACCAAAAGAGACAGATTGCGGTACCAAGTTTGTTTCCACACCTCGTACAAAGCGTCTATTACTCGATCTGTTCTTAATAATTCCGTATCCGGTCTGTATCCGGCCTGTATCCAGTGAAACGACTTTAATTTTGACTTGTCCCTACTTCAGCAGTACGCCCACCTTTGGCGAGACTGTCTATACGCTATTTTAATAATAGCCCCGCAGCCTGCGGGACAACTCTGAAGCTTATTTTAATGACAGCATCTTGATGGATATGGTGTATTCCTACGTAACTAACCGAGCGATGCAGGTATAGCAGGGGAATTTCAGATGAGGAATACGCCTAATCGTGATATTCAACAATAAAAGGCTAATCAGAGATTAGAGCGTCTGAGGACACTTCTTTCCCCACCGCCACCAACTCGCCTCTTATAGCACCAATATTTCCTTTAAGCCTTATATGTGCTGATTTTTTACCGTTCACAACCATAAACGGTTTGCAGTCTTCTGGAAGAACGACATCCTGAATTAATACATTGCGGCTATTGAGCAGGCTTAATACAGGGCCGTTTTCCGGTACTATCTTCAAGTTCCGGAGTGTGATATTATCAGCATCAACACAGACCAATCCTGCATTCGCTGAAATGAATATACTATCCAATTCTACATTATTAATGGCCATTTCTGGCAAACCGAGCAACAAAACCGCTTGATTCGCCTCGCGGCAGTATATGTTCTTGATATGGATATTCCGAAAACGCGGTGTCTCTTCACTTACGGCTACTTCTAGCCGTTCGCTGAAGACTATATGTCCTTCTGAGTCCACTTCCGGGATAGGCGCTTTGTTGTCATAGAACATATTGAAACGGATAGCTTCTGTCGGAATATCTTTCATATATATATCGCGGATATAAATATTTTCTACCACCCCTCCCCGCCCGCGCGTACTTTTAAAACGCAATCCTACATCAGTCCCTAAGAAGGTGCACCTGCGCACATCGATATTTCGAACACCGCCCGACATCTCACTACCAACCGTGAAACCTCCATGCCCATGATAAACGATACAATCCGCAATAGCGATATTCTCGCTTGGTTTTCCGCGGCGCCTACCGTATTCGTTCTTGCCAGATTTTATGCAAATTGCATCATCCCCAACGTCAAATTGGCAATCATATACTAGGACGTTTCGGCAAGATTCCAGATCTAGGCCATCGCCATTTTGCGAATACCAGGGATTGAGCACCGTAATATTGCGGATAACCATATTCTCACACATCAGCGGATGAATGTTCCAAGCTGGCGAATTCTGAAAGGTCGGCCCATCAAGAAGAACATTCTTACAATTGTTCAGATTAATCATCACCGGCCGAAGATACTCTCGAGCTATAGCATATTCCTGCAAGTCGCTAGCGCCGCTATTTTTCAGTTCTCTTACAATTTCAGCACCATTCATCGCCTGTTCGGAAGGCCACCAGACGCTACCATCACCACTTACCGCTCCGCCTGAATCCAGCAGCTCCTGCCACTGGCGCTCGGTCGTCTTAAATTTTTTCACTGGGCGCCAGGCCTCCCCAGCACCATCAATAATCCCTTGTCCAGTGATGCCAACATTTTCGAGTCCTGCCCCGTAAATCGGTGAAATGCACCTTACCTGCTCTAGTCCCTCCCAGGAGGTTCGAATGAGGGGATAATCTTCAAAGCAATAGCTGAACTGTATTAAAGCGCCCTTTTCCAAATATAGGTTAATATTGCTCTGAAGGCGGATCGGACCAGTTAACCATATTCCAGCTGGAATGCATACTCTCCCACCCCCCGCGCTGGCACAGGCTCTGATTGCATCGCTAAAAGCATCAGTATTTAGCGTCTGCCCGTCACCGACCGCTCCATGATCAATAATATTTTCTGTATGGGAGGGAAACTTAGGAACAACAATCTGCGTCATGTCAAAAGGCAGATCTTTGGTATATTTTTCTAATTTTTCAGTTCTACAACCATTGGAGCTACAGATTGATATTAAGAGAAGGAATAGTACTGTTCCTTTCAGAGAATAACGCATGACATCAGCTTTCTTATAAGTTGATTATTGACTTTCTCATTTGATATATCAGTAATACATTATCCAACACTAAGCAAACAGATCATGTGACCATCAGCTCAGTTCTATGGCCATTTGACTATTTCAGCGAGTATTGATCAAATTGGCACGGGCTGACGCGAAGATTCATTAAAACGCGAACATAATCGCAAAGCGATTGACATCAGAAAAAAAATCCATATTCGAATAGGAATAGCTGATATTTGCATTTATGCCCATGATACTGTATAGTATTCCGAATCCGCCTGACCATCCTTTCACATCGTGATTGGTGACATAGCCTGCTCTGAGAGAAACCATGGCGTCAAAAGTAAAATCTAGCCCCATATGCAAACGCTCAGTATAATTATTGGGATGAGTAAATTCCATCGAAGCCAACAATGAGGTTTTATCGTCATGATAGGGATTTATGAAATCCATAACATCAATGACTCCCCCCACTGCAAAGGTCATGGGCAGCTGGGTAGTAATTTCTTCATATTTCACCGCGTTTGCGAAATTGCGAATAGACATTGCGAAGCGAAAACTCTTGATGGGTGTGTAATATTTAACACCTAGATCATATACCAATAGTTGATGCTCATTATTTTTCAAACTGGAAGCCAGCGTACTTTGTCCCAGTTTTTGGTTGGCATATCGCATTGACAGGCCAAATTTGAATGCCGCTGTAATATTCCGAGCATATGCTAATCCAATGGCATAAGCGCCAACGTTATCTACCAGACCGGTTTCTTGGTAACCTTTTTCATCAGTGATAATATCAGCAGTTGAGATAAGCCGAGTACCTATAATGTCTCCATAATTAACATTCACAAAACTCACACCGATTGCTCCATAGTTTTCCAGGTTCCACGCAAATCCATCGGCGATATATTGAATGTCCGCAATCCATTCTGTACTGGATAGAAATATTTCGAATCTGTCACTCATTTCCGCTAAGCCAGCCGGATTGTAAAATATGCTTCGGACTCCTTGTCCGACCGCTGTGTAAGCGTCACCGATAGCAGTTGCTTCCGGCACTAAACCCACTTGTAGAAAATTCATAGTAGATTGGCCGGTTTTTTTCATGTGCACACCCTGATTTTCTGCGGTCTGTGCGAATGCTCTTTGTCCCAACATTATCGTAATCAGGATAATTAGATTTAGAATCCAGCGTTTCATATACGTTTTCCTCTAACTGAGCCTTTATCGTACAACTATAAACTTTTGATATGCCATCTGTCCATCGGGTTCTTGGAAGACGGCAATATAAATACCGCTGGCTATCGCCTGCTGGCTGTCAGTCAGCATATCCCAGGTTAGTGATCCGGCCTTGGAAGGGGGATTGTGGATGATGGTTCTTACCAGGTCACCACTTTCCGTAAATATCTTTATGGTAACTTCCGCTGGCAAGTTGAAGAACATGAGACCCCTGTCATCATCCCAGCCATAATCCGCGATAAGTTGATCCCTGATATTATATGGATTGGGTACGATTCGTATCCCACTCAAGTCACTTCCGGGAGGACGCGGTGGGTGCACTTCGATTGTGGTTGGATTCCATAGTCGGCCGCTCCAAATAATCTTACCGCGACTATCGGGATGCGCATTCATATCATATTCCGATATCTGATAACTGGACTGAACATAATAAAAATACGAGGCGCCGAATAATACACTTGTGTCTCTCCAGGTATGTTCGTTTGCCTTATCTGCGGCATCCGTCTGATGTACGATATCAAAAAATACGGTATCAGCCCGACCAACACGCCGCAGGACGCGATAACCTGCGAATCCATCTGATTCTTCAGCTTCCGCATCGGACCATTTAATTTCCACGCCATCGCCGAAGCCTGTAATCTCTTGTGTCGGTGGCGGCGGGCTACCTGGAACCTGCCAGTTATGTTCAAAATTCCATTTCGCCCGGGCTGCCGCTTTATGCACGGAATCGATACCAGTACTGATCCACCTATCTTTGATTTTATCGATTTCATTGGCGTCGGGTGGATAGGCAAAATTGGCGGGAAAATATCCCTTATCAGCATCGGGCAGATTGGGTGGATCAGTTAAGGTATTATTCAGCCATTTCTCCCCGATTTCCTTTTCCTTCTCAATACCTATCCCAGCGTACCCGCTGGCATAAACAAAGTGAAGTGATTGGCCATCTTCGAATGTCGGATAAGGTCCGAATGCAGAAATGCTACGATTCCAGACAGCACCTTTATTAAATCCAGATCCCAGATTAGACCAGTCGGGATCATTCTGTTCATCATTATTGGCACGATGAAAAGTACCGTCATACTGCCCTTCCATTGGCTGATGCTTACCGTTCTGACCTGCTATCAGATCGTATATCAAATCCCTGGCAGCGGGATTGCTCCAATCGACTCCCATAGGAACTTCGGCGTACACATCCGTCACCCGGGGCTGGAGAGGATCATCAACATCCTCTGCGGGATCCGTATAAGGGCTTTCTGAAGCGTGGAGGATAGTATAAAAGGCAATGTCACTTTCTACCAACCGGCCATCCTGTGAAGTAACGGGCCCTCCCATTTGATCACCCTGACGGTCCGGTTCATCGGCATGATACATGTAGAAAACGCGCAGGCTGTCCCCGGGTCTGGCGCCATAGTAGTGATGCCAGCAGGCACCCCGCTCTACCTCATCCTGATCCGGTATGCCTGGATCGTCAGTTGAACCCTTGGCCTTGCGCCAATAAAAAGGGGCCTGGTGCATAGAGACCCAGAAATCGTTCAGGGTCTCACCGCTCGTATTGGTTAATACAAGATCCACAACCATATAGTTATCGTGAAACCGTTGACTCCATGCAAACACCTTGCGTTTGATTTCCACACCAAGGGAGTTGACAGTATTTACTTCAGCTGTTTGATCACTTGTTCCAATCATTTTGGTTGGATCGACTTTCCCCCATTCGCTGAGGGTTACATTTTGATAATCGATCACGCTGGTCGGGTATGCCCAGCGGATATAATTGGTCATAGAGTCGACCACAGCCCAGTTCGGATAGATGTCCACAGACCTTATCACCGCTTTTGGAATTAATGTTCCATTGGGATCTGTCCAGTTCATGCAAGCCATGGTAATGGTCGATCCCGTCATCCCCGATCCTTGCTCCATTGATGGACCCATGCAATTGTAGTCCGCCGGAAACCAACTAGCGCTATATACAAAGTTTCCCGTACCACCATCTTCGAGGATGCCGCACCAGACCCGGTTGGCTCGAATTACTGCAGTTTGGGCCATTAATCCCGGTCCGGGAAACACAGCGGCACATAGACCAATTCCGGCCAGCCAGGTCATGATATTGTCCAGGACATGATGATTCTTATTCAGCATTGTGCTCATTTTCCATATAGTGCCTCAACGTTTTGAATTCCCTTACGTGATTAAAAATTGATTTTCATCCCGAGCCATATATCCCTGGGTGCCCCATATAGAAACATCATATTATCAGGATCGTTGATGTACGGTTTATCCAAGGAACGCAGTTCACCTACCTCGTCATCTCCCGGTATGAATTGCCCGGGATTCTTCTCGCGTAAATCGTCATATTCAGGAGAATCGTAGATCGGTAGATGCAGTGAGTTGAGATAATTATCCCTGTCTAGGTCGGTCCGGAATGCCCACTCCTCATCCATCTCATTAACTTTCAAATTGAAGATATTGTTGACATCCACATAGAAATCCAGGTGAGCACCTGCCACCGAGACAGTCTTCGACATTTTAAAGTCCACCATGATATAATCCGGCCACCGTAGATTGTTGGTCAAGTTTCGAATATCGGCCGGATTATGCGTAAATGTATTCCCGCGACGCCATTCGGGTAACATACTTATCATCCAGCCACCCAACCAATCAATTCCAAAGAGTTGGAGCCCCCATTTCTCTGGCGTATGGAATGAAATATTTGCAGAAAAGCGCGGAATTAGACTCGGACTATTTTCCTCCCCTGCATACAGCGCGCCAGCTTCAACATTACGCACTGAATCTTCATAAGCAGATTCTCTGCCTGTACTGCCGTTCTTATCGATGATATACCAAAGATTGATCCATCCAGTCAAAAAAGAACCCTGGTTTTTCGTGATCCTCAGTTCAAATCCCTGGTCGTTTTCCCACCGATTACCCAAATAGCCGTCGTAATCGAGAGTACCTGAAATGTTTTTAAACTCTACATCAGAAGCTTCACCGGTAACATCTTTGTAATAGGTACTCAGCTGGATCAGGTACTGGTCCAGTAGATTATATGCAGTGCCTAATTCATAGGAAATTGTTCGGGGGGGCTCCAGATTGGGATTCCCCAGTTCAAATAGACCCCGTTTATAGAAGCGCATCTTATACATGAACTGTCGGGAATAAGGTATCAGAGAGCGGAAATGTCCATAATTGAAAAAGAATTTTGATCTATCTGTGATTGGGAAAGAAATACCGATACGAGGGCTGATGGTAAGGAAATTCTTTGTTTTTGCCAGGAGGGTGCCGCCCAAACTATCATCGATAGCGTGCCACCGATCCCAAACAATATGTTTCCCAGATTCCAGATCAATTTTCAATTGATCTCGGTTATTACCCTCTATTCCCTTGGTGAACGCTGCTTCATTCCACATGTCCTCAGAGGGCCAAACCCCGCCACCTGAGTTATAATAATCAAAGCGTACACCCAGGCGTCCCTCCATTCCCTCCAAGGAAATCTGATCTTGGATGTAGCTCCCCAGCTGCCACGGTTTCCGACGATCTCGAAGTTCATAGATTGTATCTTCGCCTTCCCACCAGCGCCAGTTGTCGTTATCGATATCGAAATAATTCAACTCCACCCCGGCCTTAATGAGGTTATGCCGGTTTACCTGACTGCTGAAATCATATTTAGCACGGAATTGTTGCGTCACCGAATTTTCATGATATTCACCCACCTTGGAAGAAAACCTTCGATTCATCCCTGGAGGAGCTTCGTACCGATCATGGATAAAATATTTGCTGGGATCTTCAGTATCATAATAGATGGTATCGGGGCGGAATACGATCCCGTAGGGCATCTCGTTGACCCAAATGGGCCCGAAGTTAGTGATGGCAGTTCTATCACGAGTCTCTTTGGGCTCGAACAAGTCCCGATGCCAGGCATAGGATAAGCTCAGCTCCCAGAAAGTGTTGGGATTGATCATTCTGTCTATGGTTAGGCCCCCTAAAATTGTTGTCTGATCCTTAGGCTGCCAGAAAGTGGGATGCCAATAATAAATATATTTATCGATCGAGAGGTGGGGAACCTCATCAACGAAAACGTTCAGATTATCAACCGGCATAGTATCCCCACCACCCTCGAGGTCCGGTATTGTACCATCGGTTGGAAAAGTCGTCTGAGTTCCTTTGATAATCCGGTATAGGCCATTCAGCTTTAGGGTCGTTTTTCTCGAGAGATTTGACTTGAGTGTCAACATGGTAATAGACGCATACTCTCCATTCCGCATAACCGGCTGAACGTAATTGAAGTTGGTCGTTTTATTCGAAAGATAGAAGGTGGCATCGCCAAGGGTTTTGCTGAGAAACGGAACGGGGCCGCCAAATCCGAAGTCAATATCGAAGTCCCCCTGTAGCCCTTCAGATTCATGAGCATGATCAAGCAGAGCCTGTTTTTGCTCTTCAGTGATCTCATATTGTGGATAGAGTTCTTCCAATTTTTCGAAATCAGGGGCAGTCTGATGCATCCAGGCTGACCACAGGTACAGATCCATTGCGGTGACCTGTTCTTCTACCGATTTGCTGCGATTATAGCGCAAAGCCTCCTTATCCCATCCGTCAAATGACTGATGCCCCTGCTTCAGGTATTCTGCTTCTGCGGTATCATGCCCTGTTACTTCGAGCCAACCGATATTTGTACCGACGAATGACACTACCGGATCTAAATAAGGGCGTAGTCCATTGTTCGTCGGATCCCAGAGTGATTTACCGAATCGTTTCATATGCGGGATATTTCGGGAGTAGCTGAACGTGCCATGATAGTCATTCTTATTGCCGGTTTTGGTGGTTACATTCAGAATCCCGGAACGAAAATTGCCGTATTCCGCGCTGAATCCCCCTGTTTGCAGAGAGATCTGTTCAACGGCACTGAGAGGAATGGTTGCTTCCGCCTTGCCAATGCGCTGATTTACAAAACTCAGCCCGTTCACGATTGTCCCGGTCTGCTCTGCCGAACCACCTCGTACCGTGATTCTTCGCTCACCGGTTACGCCCGCCAGTGATCCTAAGAATTGATTGATGGTATGCACGGCAGGTGTTTCAGCGATCTGGGCCGCAGATACTACCTGCTGACTGTTGGAGATTTCCTTGTGTAAGATATCACGTTGGGCGACTACTTCGATAGTCTCGCCTTCAATTATTTCATACTCCATCACAAAATCAAGTTTTGTATTTTGATCTATAGAAACCATTACATCAATAATAGTAGTTTTCTTATATCCAATCATTGATGCCTCGATTTCATAGACACCAACCGGGACGTTAAGAATATGAAAATATCCATCAGGATTAGTCGCCGCTCCGAGATAGGTCCCTTTGACGACCACGTTCACACCATAAAGCGGATTTCCACTAACACCTTCGGTCACGATGCCAACAATTTTGCCTGTTGTCTGACCAGAAGCTGTGGGAGCTAGCAGAACTAATCCCAAGATAATAATGAAATATTTTGTTATCAGGTATATGGCATGATCTTTCATCATATATTGCTCCTCAGCATTGCCTATTATAATCATTTTATCAACATCATTTTTCTTACTCTAACCTGGCCCTCATTATTTAAACGACAATGATAGATACCACTGGGAAGACGGGCCGCGTCGAATCTGAAAGTATAGTACCCCGTAGGTTTATTATCATCTACTAATGAGAATACTTCTTGGCCAAGCAAGTTGTATACGGCGAGATATACAAATCCCGAATGAGTTACAGTGTATCTTATCAACGTAGTGCTATTGAAGGGATTGGGATAATTATTCAATTCCAATTCCCGAGGAATCTGCACTAATTCTGATGGTCTAAGTCCGGTAATCCCTTCATTATATAGATTCCGGATTTCAGTAGTATCCAGGGCATAATTATAGATGCGCATCTCATCCAGTACGCCGTTCAGGAAATTGTTGCCTTGGGCATTTCCACTCATGAATAAATCACCGTTCTGAGAGATGTTCCAAGTGCTATCAGGTACCGAAGCAATCAAATTAGTATCAGAGAAGAGTTTTAGGCTTAGGTCGGAACGATCACGAATAGCAGTTACCATGACCCACTCATCAGCGATAAAGGAGCTGCTCGGAGCTTCAAGAATAGAATCATGCTCACCATCACCTACCACAAAACATACATAACCTTCGCCATTATTATATATCTCATAACCACGATACATACCCTCCCCATCTAAGCTGGCTTTGGAAAGCCACGGCGCTGTAAGGTTCACGTCACTCTGTTTTAGCCAGAACGTAATTGTGAAACTACGGATCGATATATTGATCAGTTCTTTGTTATGCACAAGCAGGAAATCATCGATACCGTCTAATTGCAGTCCCTTACCGATTCGTCCAGCAACCCAGGCTGTGCTCGTCATATTATTCAAATATGCATAATGCCCATTGCCGGTCGCATCCAGCGCCAGCGAACCATAGCCGCGCTCCATCGGCCAATGAGCGATGAGCGCATCATGGAATGATTCGGTAGTAAACTGCCAGACATCTCCGGTGGTTATGCCACTATCATTAACCGCATCAACACGCCAGTAATAGGTCGTCGAGTCCAGCAAATCACGCGGTTCATGCTCGGTAGTAAATTGGTTACCACGAAATTGGAGCGGATTATCAGTTCCCAAGTAGACATCGTAGGAAGTGGCGCCAATAGCTGCTTCCCATGTCAGAATCACATTGATTTTTACATCAGTAGCACTATCAGCGGGTGAGGGATTTGATGCATGAAGCGGCTGTCCTCCAACACTGAGTGTCGTTGTCTTCGTGAGATTGGTATAACCAGATTCAACGAATTCATTAAAGGCACGCACACGATAGTGATAGGTTGTCAGCTCCTCAAGACCAGTGTCAGTATATACCGTATCATCGAGACCGACGGTTGCGATTTCAGTAAAGGCACTTGTATCGCCCATTGAGCGCTCAATTGAAAATCCACTTTCGTTGAGTGCATTTTCCTTCCATTTCAAATTTATCATCTCATAGGAGATTGTCGAGGCCTCCAATTCTGCTGGAGCCATCAAGAAATCCGTACGTTCACATAAGCTGTTCAGATATTTCTCCAGATTAGTGTAACCATCGCCGTTTAAATCTTCATTGCGGTCTGAGGGATCGTAAGGATCCAGCCCTTTCTCCAATTCCCAATCATCCGCCATGCCATCGTGGTCGTTATCAACCGGTACATCGTACGTATTCAGTACCGGCCAACCACCAACGTCATCCTGGGAATCAATGATACCTGTTCCTGGACCGGTAACTCCACCATAGGTAGCCGTTCCGTTGCGTGCTTCGCTGACGATACGAGCATCCAGCGTATCCCGTTTAAGTGAAGCGCCAACATCCGCCAGAACCACTTCGAACGCGTTTTCAGGAGTGTGCGTGACCACCGATGCATAAGGAAAAGGCTCGTAAACCCTCACCCTATCCATCTCGACACCCTGAACACCACCAGCCCAGTTATCAGCCGTGATCTCCGGGTAGCCATAGACATAATTGCTTTCAACATACCACAATCCATACCCGCCATATGCTACGTCTTGATATGGCTCGACGATGCGATTCCTGGGACCTGTCGCAGGACCATATTTATAATAGTTGCTGATCATGTTATACCAGCCGCCTTCGCCACCATATACACTATTGAATCCCCAGTTGTAGATCACATTATTTCGGTAATCGATGTTCCGGTCAGCCCGGTCGAAGCGTGGGTTGCGGCTGCTGTGATGAGCGAACATGTTATGATGGAACGAACAGTTGGTTCCCCCCCAGATGCCGCCATAACCATGAGGACCCTTAGAGTGTACTGAATATCGCAGGCTTTCGCTGATCAGACACCACTGAAGTGTGAGGTTCTCATTATTATTGTAAAAAGAAACACATTCATCCACCGACCAACTAGCCGAGCAATGATCAATAATGATATTTCTCTGACTTTGACCACCTAATGCATCTGCTTCGACCGCGTCAACATCACCTAAGCGAAACCGCATGTAGCGGATAATAACGTTGCTAGCGCTTACTTTCAGATCACGATTACGCAGGCAGATGCCGTCGCCAGGTGCCGTTTGACCAGCGATGGTTATATCACTATGCTTGATTTCTAATCTGGACTCCAGAGTTATGTTACCGGAAACCCGAAAAACCACGGTTCGGGGACCACTCGCTTCTACAGCAGCCCGAAGACTACCCGGACCGCTGTCATTGAGATTGGTCACTTCGATCACCTCTCCACCTCGACCACCGGTAGTAAAGCGTCCATAGCCTTCCGCCCCGGGAAAGGCCAGCTGTTGCGCTTTTAAATTACCTGCTGTTAGGAGAGTTAAAAGAATTAATGGTGAATATTTCAGTATTCCCTTGTGCACTGCTTTATTTAGCCAACTCCTTGAGTATGAAAAATTAATGTTCGTTTGGGATAATCAGGTCGCATTTTCATCTGATAATGTGATGCAAGGACTGAAAAACTCTGCCTGAATTAATTGATTTTTTCTCTAGATAGCTTTTTCAAATCTTGGCAATAATAACAGACCAGGAGCATATAAGACCCCTGGTCTGTTATTGTCCTTTCAACAAGGTTCCATCATTTCATAAGCAGCATTTTTCTGGTTTCTCTATAGTTACCAGCTTCCATTGAATAGAAATAAATGCCCGAAGGCAGAAGGCCGCCGTGGATATCACGTCCATTCCACTTTACGGAATAGGTTCCTGGTTGTTTGCTTTCATTGACCAGCGTGTGAATCAGACTACCAGAAAGGTCATAAACTTTCAAACGGATGGGGGCTGTTCTACTCACTTTGAATTGAATTTCGGTCGTTGGATTAAACGGATTAGGATAGTTCTGGCTCAGTCCAAAGTTCTCTGGATACAGTTGATCCACTCTTTCAATGCTGGCCGGTGTAAGACCGGTCAAGGAATCCGGCAGTGCAGTCCCATATCCCGGTGCATATGCACCGGTTGTATCCCAGACAAACCAGTCGTACAGGGCACCATGCAGAGAACTCCCGCCATCACCGAAACGGAAATATTTATCCGTAGTGGATACGCCGGTCGCCGTCAGATATGAGAGCGGATCTTCATCAATATAGAGTTCGAACTGATCAGCGATGGCTGTAACACGATAGATATGCCATTTGGTCACGTCGATAGCAGTCTCAATACCTGATCGGTCGAATTTTACTCTTGTGCCCATTATCTTAGTGATAAGTCTCTCTCCGCCGTACCCGTTATAGATGTATACATCCAGATCACGATCAAAGAGGGACGTATCCAGAGCAGCAGCCCGGAATACCAGTGTCTGGCCAACAGCGGGATCTCCGCCCCATTCCTTTTTCCACTGTTCTTTGAAGCCAGCTCCTTGCACCTGAGTATCAATTTTAATCAGTTTGTTTCCAGTAATATCAGGATCATCTATCACACTTAGTACACTGGTCTCATTATCATCCGGAAATGAGGAATTACTTTCAATCCACGGTGGATCGGCATCTTGTGGCAATTGATCACACTCAAATACCTCCCACTGGGCCAAGGCTGCGGTAAGTCCCAGGGAAATGGTGACGATCAGGGATTGAAGTAATATGTTTCTCTTCATGGGATGCCCTTTCCAGAGGTTATCTAAGCTAAGAAAAGCACAAATATAAAGGTAAAAATTATTCTCTTGTCGATCTAATCCTTCCCGCAGTAATAATAATTTACTTGAAAATAATTTAAGGTATAGGGTAATAGATTACAATGGAAGAGCTGACCTGCCCGCGATGGTTAGCCCGCTTTTTTAAATTAGAATTCCTGAGTTTTCACCTAAGACTGGGCACGGAGTTAAGAGGGTAAATTGGCTTTCCGGTATAAGCGGAAAAGTACTTAATGGAACATCTGTGACATAGTGCTTCGTTTCCCTGTCATTGAAAGATTCCTCCACTAGATGTTCAACTGTGCAAAAGTATCTGATAAGAATTGGTCCATTTTGGCCCACAATGCTCTGACACCTGGTATTCAAGCACAGGTTATTCAAACTCCTTAAATAGTGGCAGAAGGAAGATTTTTTTTTCGTATATCGTATACGATATATTACATTCACTGGAGGTGTTATGAACTATACACGGCAGCTTCTCAGAAATACTATAACCGCCTGGTCTGTACTACTGGTTTGTGCGGGCTTATTAAAGGCAGGCGAAACCGGCAAGATCGCCGGAAGAGTAATTGATGCCGAGACGCAGGCTGCCTTAGGCGGTGCCAATGTCATTGTCAGTGCAGTTTGGATCGATGATGAAGAGGTGGAGCTGGAAAGCTCCCCCGGTGCCGCTACGGACATGCAGGGCGAATACTTCGTTCTGAACCTTCGACCCGGTCAGTATACGGTAAGGGTTTTTTATATCGGCTACATCACCGAAGTACGAACCCATGTTACTGTTGTAGTGGATAAGACCACACGTCTCGATTTCGAGTTGTCACCGCAGGTATTGGCGGGCGAGGAGGTCACTATCACCGCCTATCGGCCGGATAGAGTTGAAGAGGATTTGACGGCTACCAAGCAGGTATATACGGTCTCAGAGGTCCAATCTATCGCTGGGGTGGCAGACATCTCTGACATCCTCAATTTACAGGCCGACGTGGTTGATGATCACTTCCGGGGTGGACGCCTTGGAGAGTCCCAGTACCTTTTAGGTGGGAGTAGCATCGTAAATCCCCTGAACAACCAGCGGGCTTTC
Organism: Fidelibacterota bacterium; assembly: GCA_020354025.1. Taxonomy (GTDB): domain Bacteria; phylum Fidelibacterota; class Marinisomatia; order SCGC-AAA003-L08; family TS1B11. Next base: position 2,916,053 of record CP070638.1, read on the forward strand.
CTCCCGATTGTTACAGGGCTTGAGCAGGTGGAAGTATATACCAGCGGTTTCAGTGCTGAGTACGGCAACGCCCAATCGGGTGTGGTTAATATGGTCGCGAGGGAGGGCAGGAACACATGGGAATCCCGGGCGGAAGTCGCTGTTGTCCTGCCATATTACAAGACCTGGGGTGAGAGCGTTTATGATCCTGAGAATCTGTATTTTTATGATCTGCTGAGGAATACGGAGGAGTGGCTCAAGGAAAATCCCACCCAGCCCGGCAGACCGATGTACGATGCCGGCTACGGCTTCAGCCTATATACACCCGCCCCAGACCTCAGTCAGTGGCCTCCTTACTTCCCTACTTACGAAGACACGCTCAGAATTGCCGAGCTCGGCCAGATTCTATGGCTACAATCAGTGAGGGACCTGGGCCTGGAATATAATAACACCTTTGACCACCGCCTCGATTTCTCTGTAGGTGGTCCCATTGCCGACAATCTGAAGTTCTTCTTTGCTGGTCGCCAGAATATCACCCATCCGAAGATACCGACTCCTACACCCGATATTGAGCGGCAGGTCATGAGTAGCCTGATTTATCAACCGAACCTCAATAATAAAATTAAGTTGAGCATGATCCATGATCTCCAGTTGGAGAACAACCTGGGCAGCCAGTGGCTGCGGTGGATGTTTGACCGCACGTTGAGCATCGCACATTACAGGGCACTCAGCCAACAGTACGGATTCGAATGGGAGCATATCCTGAGCCATGCCACCTTTGTGGATATACGGCTCAGGGTACTGGACCTGCTTACACAGGATCGCGTTGAGCTTTTAAATGAAGGGGAGTTTGTTGTAGACTACTCCTCGAACTTGAATTGGGTCGATTACACCGGGCCTTCTAACCACCGTGTCAGCCGACCGCAGGATGACCGTGGTAATCAGCAAACGACGACTTACAGTTTCCAGACATATATCACCAGCCAGATCAACCATAACAATCTTTTAAAGGCCGGTCTCCAGTTTTTTTACTACTATGTTGACGTTGATGAGGAAATGAATATCTCCAATGAGGGGAGTTACCGGGACGTCAGTTTTAATGTCAATCCTTACGAAGGGGCTTTGTTCCTTCAGGATAAGATGGAATTTAAAGGGCTAATAGCGAACCTCGGCCTGCGGCTTGACTTTTATAATCTGAACGTTGAGTATTTCGCCGACCAGTTCTCGCCACTTAGAAATCCTGATTATGATCCGACTAAGCCCTATCTTGAGCGTGGATTGTACTACGATCCAGAACTCTCACTGAAAGAGAAGACGAAGCTATACATCCGCCTCCAACCCAGAATCGGTATATCATTTCCTGTTTCCGAGACAGCCGTATTTCACCTGAATTACGGCACATTTACCCAAAGACCCAACTTTAATCAGATCTTTTATAATCAAATGACCCTATTCAATGAGATTGAGGTTCTGGGGAATCCAAGACTGCGGCCAGAGAACACCAAGGCTTATGATGTGGGATGGGTAAAAGGCCTGCCCCTCGGTATGCGTCTCGATGTCAGTGCATATTACAAAGATGTGAAGGATCTTGTAGAGACCGCCTACTATTACGATGAACAGCAAGCCGTTTATCGCACCTATATGAACCGGGATTATGCTGATATTAAGGGCTTCCACGTCAGCCTGGAGAAGATCAGCGGTACCGCGCGCGGTTTCGTGCGCTATAACTACGAAGCAGCTACCGGTAAGAGCAGCAATGACCTGGATGCGCCAGTAACTTACTTTGAGAATCCTGCGCCGGGACAGGAGGCCATCGACCTACCGGATCCAGAAGATATCTACCTGGATTATGATCGCACACACAAGGCCGTATTTAACATCCGATATCAAACCTCAGCACAAGCCAGGCCTGAGATATTTGCCTTTCATCCTTTTGCTAATATCAGATTCAGCACAACCCTCAGAATTAATACCGGAAGACCCTATACCTGGGATGATGAAGGCAAGGGTCTGAAAATGAATGAGCGTAGCCCAACCGAGCGCGAGCTGAGGATTAGGGTGGAAAAGGAATTTCGCAACACCCGTCACCAGGTTACCTTATATGCCGAAATGTTTAACGTGCTGAACGAGGAATTTTTCCACTATTCCAGAACCTTTAATCACGATTGGAATACCCCGAAATGGGAGAAAGACAGGGAAAATGTCCTGATATATAACGAATATTATCCCTATGTCAGTGATCAATCGGTTTATCTGCTCCGCAATGAACCCAGGCATGTGAGACTGGGGCTTATCGTGAAGTTCTAAAAGCGGCCAGGTAATATTAACAGCCTCAATACTCCAATAATGAAGACACCGAAGTTCAGAAGTCTGGTCCTCCCTTTGCATATTATAGCTGTAATGCTGCCTATAATTATCAATGCCCAAATCAGAGAGTACCGCATCCACGACCGGGGCATGCTGCATGAAACGGTATTCAATACCGGTGAAATTGGCCGGGGCTGGATGACCGGCGAGGCTGGTAACAAGACCAGTGTTCCGGTCTTCGAGTGGCCCTCACGATCATTCACAATCTTAGAAGGTATTGAATACAGCGGTCAGCATAATATCCTGGGAGCAGGGGTCTATATCGGAGCCAATATCGACACGCTGCCAGGCGAAGATAACCGGCTCTTCGCCCTGTGCGGGGGTGTCGGTGCCAGTTCGCCGGAGGTAGCTTTCGGCCGCTGGTCTTTCCCGCTGTATATGAATGAAGTGGAGAATTTTCCTGTTCTTCCAGATGGAAGCCTGAACACCGAATATGATCCAGATGAAGCCGAGGAAATCATTACGGCTGCCTGGGCATCTTCTACGGGAATATCAGTGACCAGGGTTTCGCGGGCCTGGAGTTATCCGGATTATGATGATATGATTATTTACGAATATACCTTCGAGTATACCGGTGATACTGACGGTAATCCGGCTACCCAGGAAATGACCGAAGAACTCCACGATGTAATGATTGCATTCAATTATGGTTTCGCTCCTTCCATGTACGGGTATCAGCGTCATTATCAGGAATGGAAATATACTGGGGGAATATACAGGGGAGATCAGAACAACTTCTGGGATACTGATTACTGGCTGTCGTTTAATATGAATTTGCGGACTTTTATTACCGATGAGAACCTGGCAGGAAAACCTGAGCCCAATAAGGAATTATTCCGGCAATTTTCCCAAACAGGTGAGAACGGTGGTGGTCTTTGCAGTCCGCAAGCACCAGGATATTGCGTTTTATACTACGATACGACCCATCTCGCTCTTGTTATTCCCGAAAAATTTGACAGCCTGGGACTAAATGAGTCTGAAGCAGCAGACATATTAAGAACAACTAATATTAATGCTGTTGATGAAAACATTCATCATTGGTATAGTGAGAATGCGGATGGCACGTTTACCTGGTATTATGAGCTCGACAAAGATGCCCATATCAAACAGCCCTGGTCGAATAAAGTGAGCACCGGGAATACCAACAGCATCAAAATGATGTATGAGAAAGATGCATTTAATCCCAATACACGGTGGAGTGGTGTTTACAGTCCTAAAAGTACTACATGGCCGGATACTCCCAGCGAGTGGTATGGAAGGGCGGCTTATCCTTACAGGCAGAGCGCTGATGCCGGTCAGAAACATACCGTGTTTGGGCCTTATTCGCTGGAGATTGGAGACACGCTACGGTATGCTGTTGCTGAAGTGGTTGGTTATGGCGCTGAGCCGGGTAAGATGGTTGAGGGCGGACAGGTAGCAGAGCAATGGGCACCGACACCGTCGTGGGACAGGAAAATTGTCATAGATAACGAAGTGATGACGGAACATTACCTTACAGATTATGGTTATCCCGACTATGTCAACTCTGATTCGGTGATTACGGTGACTCAGGTAGCGCACAAAGCATTCCGGGCCTACCTGGGCCATGAACCGGAACTGCCCGTATGGCCGGAAGACAATTCCAGGACGGGGTCGTATAAGATTCCGGTACCGGTACCGGCCCCTGCTATCACTGTCGAAAACACCGAAGATGGGAACGTGCGCATCACCTGGAACCGGGCAGTGGAAGACTTCGAGCATCCCCGCCTAATGGGTACGTTGACCGCTTTTAATGTGTATCGCAGCAACGCCGGCATGGGACCGTGGGACTCACTGGGCACCTTTAGTGTGGGGGAAGTCGACGCGAGCAGTAACATGTACGAGTTCATTGATGATGATCCAGATTTCAAGGTCGGTGATATACGATACTACGCCGTTACGTCGATAGATCAGCACGGGAACCAGAGCGGCAAGACAAATATTACCAAATTCTCAAAAAACATTGCCGCGGTAGAAAAGCTGGATAAAGTATACGTGGTTCCCAATCCTTTTGTGGAAAAATCCTATTTCGAGAAGCCGGAGCTTGAAGGGGCGATAGGATTTTACGGACTGCCAGAAAAGTGCACGATTCGGATTTTCTCCTATGCCGGGCAGCTGGTGCAGACTATAGAGCATGATGATGCCGTTTATTCAACCGCCTGGTTGCAGGTAACCCGCAACGCCCAGGTGATCGCATCGGGGATCTACTATTATGTTGTATCTACGCCGAACGGCGATCAAGCCAGTGGCAAGTTTATAATAATCAAGTAAGCAGATGAGCTGAAGAGTGTCGTTTATGATCCGCAACCCTGGAAAATTAGCCTTCCCCTGGCTTTTTGCTGTCCTGTTGGCAACAGGTTCACCACTGCTGGCACTCGAAAAGGTTGGCATTACGTCCTTCCAGTTTCTTAAGGTGATGACCGACGCCCGCTCCACGGCAATGGGAGAGGCCTACTCATCCGTCGTCAAGTCGTCTCTAGCTATGTTCTGGAATCCCGCCGCTCTGACCAGGATTTCACGATTCGATCTGGCATTCTCCCATGCCGATTGGTTCCTGGATGCCAGGCACTTTTCCTTCGTGGCCGCTTATTCCGTACTCGGCATTGGCACTTTTGGATTTCAGGGCTTATTGGTTGATTACGGTGAAATTGAGGAGACCAGGGTCGATCACCTCGGTTTCATTGGTGACACATATAATCCCGGACTGACCGGTAATAAGCTTTACCCCGGGGCCAACGCCTTCGGTATCTCGTTTGCTCGCGATCTGACAGACAAGTTCGCTTTTGGTGTAACAATGAAATATGCCGGGGAGGACCTCGTCGTAAAGAGCACTTCTAGCGTTATGTTCGATGCTGGTATCACATATAGAACCGGTTATCGAACATTGCAGCTGGCCGCCGTGGTTCGCCATTTTGGTCCCGAAGTCAAGTATATCGATGAGAGCTTTCCCCTGCCGCAAACCTTTAATCTCGGAATTTCCGGATACCTGGTTGCTCCCCAGGACAATTTCCTGTTCTCCACAACTCATCATACGCTCCTCCTTGCTTTTGACATGGTTCAGCCCCGGGACTATGATCAGCAGTACAACATTGGACTGGAGTATGGACTGTACGATCTTATTTTCCTACGAAGTGGGTATAAAATCAATTACGATGCTGAAGGACTGTGTCTGGGTGCCGGATTGAAGTATGGAAATATTCGCGCTGACTACTCTTTCAATGATAATGGTCGGTATCTGGGTCTCGTTCATCGTTTCACTCTGGGTGTTTCGATTGACTAATATGATGCAAAGACAGCAGCTGGTATGCAGACCATAGTGAGATATCACTGTCTTAGATACGCGGGGATCCTTTTAGCTACCCTTCTACTAACTACCAATTTGTCAGCGCAGCATCGCGGGGATGACCTCGCTTTCCAGGGCTTGGCTCACCTAAGTACGGGTAGCGTAAAAGCCCTGGCTATGGGAGGAGCCTTCACCTCTATATCGGGTGATATAGGTTCAATGTTCTGGAACCCTGCCGGTCTGGCGACCCTTGGAGGAGCCCAACTGGCAGTATCTGCAAATAGCTTCTCAAGACTATGGCGTGAAAATCAGGCTTATCGGCCCAATCGCTTTTTTGTTACGCTTCCGTTCTATCTGGAGGGGCTGTATGTCCCCGACCCGGCGAATAACGGAGTATGGGATTATGACCTCGCCCAGGACACAAGCTACATCGTTGTCTATCCGGACCTGGGTTTAGACCCTTTCAGCGAGGAGGCCGCCGACTGGCAGAAGGATACTACTAATTTCGGGCTGAACAGTTTCGCGGCAGCCGTCCCTTTGAAGTTCCTGGATAGACCGGTTGTTCTAGCCCTGGCCTACCGAAGGGAATTCGGTCTGCTAGATTTCGACCGCAATGACACATACCTCGATCCCCATCTGGGCTATCGGGAATATGACTTCATCGAGCGTGTCAGCGGGATTGATACGGTCGAAGTCAGCTGGTACCGATTCCTGCGCCAACGCTCGGGTGATCTGCACACTATCAACGGTGCCCTGGCCTTGGAGCTGAGCAAGCGGGTAAAGGTTGGCATTGGCCTGGGGATGCTATTCGGAAAGACCGACGACCTGCAGTCTCTGAACAAAGTCGGCTATTTCAATCTCTACCGGGAAAACAGGTTCAGCTTTTCATACGATACTCTCGACACCGAAATCACCGGCACTTCGACTTTTCAGGCAGTTGAATTAAGAACGGGCTGTATCGTCAATTTCACCAACGTCAGTCTCGGCTTCAGCGTCACTGCGCCACATACCCTGACCAGGACCTGGAGTTATGAAACGAGTATATTACCTACTGAGCAGACGTCACCTACCAGCGACTCAGGGACGGATAAACTGATCCTTCCGGCTGCCTACGCACTCGGAATAAGCTTCAGTCCGGCAGAGGACTTCATTTTCGCCCTTGACCTGGAGCGATTACCCTACAGCCAGGCCCGATTTGAATTGACGGGACAGGATTCTACTGTTTACCTTTGGGCTGACAGCCGCATTATCAGGTTCGGAGTTGAATACAAACCAACAGATTTTTTCTCGTTGCTTGCCGGTTATCAGTATGTACCGGAAGTGTTCGTGCCTGACGGCGCCGCCTTCAAGGACCAGGGAACGGCGGCAAACCGATATATCCTGGGGGCCAGTATCCGGGTGGGCCGCCTGGGTCGTCTCGATATTGCCTATGACCTGCGAGAATTGAAGTATTATGACTCATATTACAGTAACACGAATTATACCCTGGAAACGGCTAATCGCCTGACAGTCGAATATATTTACGGTTTTAAATGAGGCTATTTAACAGCAGCGAGTTGGCCTGGCATGGTTTCAATCATTTGCAGGTAGCGAATCCTTCTCATTTGTAGGAGATAAACATGAAAACAGCCCGAAGTTTCGCGGCTATCGTATTGGCATTATCCTGCCTTGCAGCCACTCTTTCAGCCAGCAATGAAGAGATAACCGCAGATTACGATTTCAAATATGCGCTGAACTATGCCTTCACTGCAGATATCGACACCCTGATTCTGATTACCAGCGGCGGCGTCTATACTACTACAGATACCTTTTATATGGCGATCCTGGAACCCCTTACTATTATCGCCAAGCCCGGGCTGGCTGAGAAGCCCATCTTTACCCACAGCGATCCCGATTCTAACGTACTGGAAATATTCCGGGTCTTTAACGACTTCACTGTCGAAGGTGTTATCTTTGACGGCGGGCATGCTCAAAGCCACGGTATGAAATACGCCATACGCCTGGGCCATGAAGAGGAGGATCGTGATGGTAACCTGGTTCTAGCAAAGGACGGCACCAATATCACGGTCAGAAACTGTGATTTCCGGAATATCTACCGGGACAAGATTATATCAGGGGCAGATGGACCAGGCCATGCCGTCTATTTCCTGCGACCTCCTGATGGGGTGAGTGCGGTGATAAGGGCCGGAACCGTGCGGATCGAGAACTGCACCTTTCGAAATATTGGTGATGAAGCGGTCCGGATGACCGAGACGGAGAAATACCAGGACCCGGCAACCGGTAAATTCATAGAAAGGGTTCTGGATTCACTGATCGTCAGGAACTGCACCTTCAAAAATATCGACGCGGAGTGTATCCGCTTCTATGCCGACACCGATGTATCCACTGAAGACGCTTATGTGCTTATCGAGCATTTGACCATTGACAGCTCCGCTACCCGGGTTGCGTACATCAAGAATAACCAGAACGCGATTATGCGCAATGTCCTGGTGACCAACAGCCGACTCCCCGACACCGATAGGGCTGAACGGAGCGATTTCGTCATCCAGCTTCAACAGAGTGGCTCTGTTGTCAGCCATATTGATACGCTCAATATGATTTTTGGGCTTCCCAGAGAAAATAGGGTCGAGTGCACCAAGGGTGGGTTTGTTGACATTTCCACGGTGTGGGGATTTGATCCTCTATATGTGGATCCTCTTAGTTATGACTATACCCTTCAGCCGGCCTCCCACGGATACTGGTCCGCTCACGACGGCAGTGCCCTAGGTGACCTGCTCTGGGCGACGAATACGCCCACGACGATCCCCTTTGCGCTGACAGTGCTTGGTGAGGGGCGCGTGACGCTTGACCCACCCATTCAAGGCCGTTGCTATGAACCAGGTACAGTGGTAACATTGAGCGCTGTGCCGGACAGCGGCCAGCAGTTCCTCGGCTGGAGTGGCGATCTGACCGGGACCGACAGCTCAGAGACTGTTACGGTCAACCAAGCCGTGGAAATAACCGCGACGTTCTCTGGAGAAATACCCACCCCCGTCGAGACAGACAAGCTGCCAAAGGAGTATGGATATAGATTAGTACAAAACTATCCCAATCCGTTTAATCCGGTCACCCGGATCGCTTTCGATCTAGCCCGAAGCAGCTGGACTACCCTGGAGGTCTATGATCTGTTGGGGAAAAGGGTCGCTACTTTGGCAGATAAACATATGGCGGCGGGTTCATACAGCGTAACGTTTGATGGTTCCCACCTGGCCTCGGGCATCTACTTCTATCAGCTGCGGTCGGGTGAGTTTGTTTCCATCCAGAAAATGGTCTTGATGAAATAATTACTAACCAAATAACCGGGAGGACCAAATGAAAAGAAGGCTAAAGATCATAACAACGGTTCTGGCCATTTTCGCCGTTGGCATATGCCCGGCCTTGGCGCAAACCGTACACCAGGTTTCCGCCGGCGATGGCACTATCCAGGATGCACTTGACCTGGCTGCTGACGGTGATATCCTCGAGCTGGTGGATGATGGTGGGTTGTATACCAACTCGGCCAGTGACAAGATAGGTATCTCCAAGATCATCACGATCCGCGCAAAAGCGGGATTGGAGACCAAACCGGTGGTCAAGAACACCAAACCATCAGCCACCAGCGCCCGGACCTTCGAGATCCGCGCCGGCGGCAGCCTGATCCTGATCGGTCTGGACCTGGATGGCACGGCTATTGGCGATATGGTTGCCGATAACAAGAACATCGTACGTTCGCTGGACTTCAATGTTCCAACCGTGCCGGATTCGTTCCACTACTTTCTGAAGATCGACGACTGCATCCTGCACAACACCACGCAATCAATTGTCAGGCTGCATGAGGGATCCACGGCGGACAGTGTGATCATCACCAACAGCATCTTCGACCGTGCCGGTCGGGAAGCGATCCTGACCGTTCCCAGCACGAGCACTCCAGACGCAGCGGACGTGAAGCTGATGGATATCTCCAACTGCACGTTTACCCGCATTGAACGGGAAGCGCTGAAGATGGCGGAATTCGATCCGGTGGTGAAGTTCAATCACTGTACGCTTGATTCGGTGAGTAACAGCGTTTACCGCATGATTGACGTGAGGAGTGGTACTGCCGAGGTGAAGAACACTATCTTCACCCTCGGCGTTCATGCCGTGGCGGTGCAA
>CP070638.1:2925969-2956005 GCA_020354025.1 Fidelibacterota bacterium
GCGATTGCGTCTCCCCGCACAAATTTGCTTGCACCATCCATCGCACCGTGAAATTCCGATTCCATCGCGATCTCTTTCCGACGCTCCCGGGCCTCGGGTTCATCGATAATACCGGCGTTCAGGTCTGCATCGATGGCCATCTGCTTTCCAGGCATCGCATCCAGCGTGAAGCGGGCGGCAACCTCGGCGATACGAGTCGCACCCTTGGTGATGACCATGAAGTTGATAATCACCAGGATCATGAATATGATAAAGCCCACCACATAGTTGCCAGCAACCACGAAGGAGCCGAAACCCTGGATAACTTCCCCGGCAAAGCCCCGGGCCAGAATGAGCCGGGTGGTAGCGACGTTAAGGGCCAGGCGGAAAAGGGTAACCAGGAGCAGTAGGGTGGGAAAGACGGCAAACTCCAGCGGCTTGAGCGTATACAGGGCAACGAACAGGATTACCAATCCGCCCAAGATACTCATGGCCAGAAAAACGTCCATGAAGAACGTAGGCAACGGGATGAGCATCACCGCCAGTATCAGAATGACGGCGCTTCCCAGGCCAATATCTGCTGATTTCAGAAAACGCATAATTCTTTCCGTCAGTCCCTCGCCTTACAGCGCCGGGGAAACCCCCACCGCATGCTGGCTGCGGCCATACCGCTCCCAGAAAATCTCGGCCAGGATTTCAGCCACAGCCTTGTAATAGGCATAAGGAATTTCATCCCCTATCTCACAACTCTGGAAGAGGACTCGAGCCAGCACGGGGCTTTCCTTGATGGGAACATTGTTAGCACGGGCTACCTCCTTTATTCTTTCGGCCACCTTCCGCTGTCCCTTGGCCACTACCTCAGGAGCGGAATTAGTATCCTCTTCATCATATTTCAACGCCACTGCCACGTGAACCGGGTTGGTAATGACCACGGTGGCTTTGGCAGCCTCGGCCATCATCCGGTTACGACTCATCTCCCGCTGCATCTGCCTGACTCGCGATCTGACTTCCGGATTACCCTCGGTCTGCCGGAATTCGTCTTTCACCTCCTGCCGGGTCATGCGCAGCTTGCGCTTGTATTCCCAGCGCTGGTACGTGTAATCCGCGGCAGCCATAATGAAATAAGCGATGCCTACGTAGCCTCCGATCTTCAGCAGATCCGAGGCCAGGGATCCAACGATCTGCAACGGCGTCATATATGTCAAAAAAGGGTAATCCTTGACGCGGTCAGCTAAGTAGATGTAAATAATCGTGCCAACGATAATGATCTTGAAAAGGCCCTTGATTAACTCTACCAGGCCTCTCGTCGAGAAAATGCGTTTCAGCCCGGTTTGGGGATTAATCCGGTCCCAGTTGGGGCCCAGAGCTTTAGGGGCAAAAATTACCCCCACCTGTAAATAATTCGCCAAGAGACCTACAACCAACACCAGAATCAGGACGGGTCCCAGGACGAGAATGCCGCGGCTGGATATCCAGAATACCATGGTGGGTAGATTTCTCGGATTGATTTGAACCGTAGCCAGTGAGCTGTACACGTCCCGGATGATACCTGTCAGGCCGCGCAGGAAAGACTCGCCGGTAAAATAGAATAGTAACAGTGCCGAGAGCATCAGCGCCGCCGAGGTGAGGTCCATACTCCGGGCGACATCACCCTTTTCCCGCGCTTCCCGGATGCGTTTTGGGGTTGCTTCTTCGGTGCGGTCCTGGGCCGGTTGTTCCGCCATATCAGCCCCTCACAGTGGCAAGCAGCGTAGCCACGTATTCCTGGAATTCATTATACATGACGGAGAACAGCGCCTGGAACAGCTGGAGGGAGACCACCAGAGCAAAGACGCCAACGACCAGCTTGAGTGGCAGGGCTACGAAAAAGACCTGCAAACGAGGCATGGCCCGGGTAAGGACCCCCACGCCTACATCCATCATGAGGGCAAGTATCATCGCCGGTGCGGCCAGCCTCAAGGCCAACCGGAACATCTCAGTAGAACCGGCGATCAGCATCCGGCCCGACGCAGGTTGCAGCATACCCGTATCCAGGGGAACCAGCTGGAAGTTCTGCATCAGCAGCCGAATCAGAAAATGGTGACCGTCCACCGCCAGGAACAGGAGTATGGCTACTAAGGCCCAGAACTGGCCAACCATAGACTGGGGCGCGCTGGTAATCGGATCCACCAGCTCTGCCATGGCGAAGCCCATCTGGCGGCCGGCAAACGTGCCAGCCACCGAAAAGGCCTCAAATAAAAACTTGGTGCCAAATCCTACGATAAGACCAACCGCCAGTTCCCGGCCAATGCCCATCACCAGGCGGCCCAGATTCCAGTCAGAACCCAAGCCTTCCGTTCCCACCAACGGCAGGAGCATGAAGCTGATCACCAGGGTGATCGCTATTCGCACCCGCACAGTAATAGCCGGAGAACCGAAAAAGGGAAAGGCGTAGATCATGGCCGATACTCTGGTCAGCACCAGCATGAAGGATACGCCCCATCCGGATAACAGGTCGATTATGGACAGGCTCATTGTCCCATCTGGGTGATCTGGTCAAAAATAAGGAGGCCGAATCCGACTACCAGGTCCAGCATCCACGGGATCAACAACAGGATGACCAGCCCCACTACAGCGATTTTGGGAATAAATGTGAGGGTAACTTCCTGGATGGAAGTGACGGCCTGGAATAATCCCACCAGGAGACCTACCAGCAGAGCGCTCCCAAGTATCGGCAGTAGAAGATACAAGGCCGTAATGAGTGTTTGGTGACTGATAAAGACGACGAAATCGGTACTCATGGCTAGCGCAATCCGTTAATAATCGATTCTACGATCAGGTACCAGCCGTCGACCAGAACGAAAAGGAGGATCTTGAACGGCATGGAGATCATGATAGGCGGAAGCATCATCATTCCCAGAGACATCAGGACGGCGGCAACCACCATATCGATGAGAAGCATCGGGAGATATAGCATGAAACCGATCTGGAACGCGATACGCAGCTCGTTGATCATGAAGGCCGGTACTATTACCATCAAAGAGAGTTCTTCAGGCGACTTTGCCTGTTGATCGGCATAATAATCGGCAAACAATGCCAGGTCTTTTCCCCTGGTATGGTGGATCATGAACTTTTTTACAGGCGCAGAGGCCAGTGTCAGGGCTTCCTGTTGCTCGATTTCATCGGCCAGGTAGGGCTGCAAGGCCGTGGAATGAACCTCCCGCAATACCGGGCTCATCGTGAAGAAAGTCAGAAACAGGGCCAGGCCGATCAGGATCTGGTTGGAGGGCGCGTTCTGAGTACCCATAGCCTGGCGCAGGAAATGAAAGATCACCACTATCCGGGTGAATGATGTCGTCATTATGAGAATCGACGGTGCCAGGGACAGGATCGTGATGAGGATCACGATCTGAATGGTAGTGCTTAGCTGCTCGGGAGTGGAGGCGGAGTCGACAGAGAGATTAATCGCCGGAAGGCCACCGGATTGGCCGTAGGCGGTAAGCGGCACTCCAAATACGAGTGCTCCGAGGAGGAGTAGCGGTAACCAGCGTCTTATCATGTTTTGGCTTCCGCTGGTATTTAGGCAAACTCCGTGCCATTCCTCTCTTCCTCTTCTGGTGTAAAATCATACAACAACCGAATAGACTGATCAGTTATGCCCAGCAGAAGTTCCTTATGTCGCACTTTCATGATAACGACCGACTGCTTAGGACTGATATACCGCCGTCCCAGAATGCGGATTTCAGGGGATGAGGCCTGGCTGAGTCGCCCACCCCCGTAGCGCTTGATTATCCGGGCCGCAACCAGGATAGCTCCCAGAATAAGCGCAACGTAGATGACGATTCTCCACAACTGGGTAGAAAGGTCCTTCCCCGTGGTAAATGTGGTGGATTGGTCGGGCTTTTCGGACGGGTCCTGGACCGGTTGAGCGGGTTCTTCCTCTGGGGCCGCTGTCGTTACTTCCGCTGGCGGCTGCTCCTTCCGTGACTCAAACGACCGGGTCTGGAGCGAAAACCCGATGACGACCACTACGGCCATCACCCCAATCAATATCAGGTTGGTTACCCTGCGGGCGTCTGATCGCGCCACTATTTGCCCAGACTCTTGATGCGTTCCTTAGGTTCTACCAGATGTGTCAGTCGGACGCCAAAGTGATCCTCGACAACCACTACTTCACCCTCGGCCAGCTTCTTGCCGTTTACCAGGATATCCACCGGCTCACCTGCCAGCTTGTTCAGCTCGATGACCGCGCCCTTCCCGAGCCGCAGAATTTCGTCCACTACCATAACCTTGCGACCCAGCTCAACAGCTACATCCAGCTCCACATCGAGTAGCATGCTGATCTTGCGGCCCTTGCCGTCACGCAGCATGGGCTCCGCCAGCTCGTCAAACTCGGCCGGGCTGACTTCTACTACGCCGCCCTCATCGCCTTCGCCGCCAAACAGGGCTGCCATATCAGCCGCACCGCCCAAATCTTCGCCTCCTTCTAATGGTAGGTCCTCACTCACGCTCTCAACTACATCTGTTGCGATATCTTCCTCACCCACCTGGTCATCAGCGGCCTCTTCAGCCACGTCAACAGCTTCTTCAGCTGCGTCAGCGGTTTCTTCAGCGACGTCAGCAGCCTCTTCAGCTACGTCAGCAGCTTCTTCAACCACTTCGCCGGCTTCTTCAACCTCGGGTTCCTCTGCAGCTTCTGCGGGCACCAATTCACCCGTCACCGCATGGGTGATGAGATATTCTTTCTTCTTCTTGCCTCGAGTGAAGTTGTAGGCTGCCACGAGTCCTTCTTCCGGTAGCCCCAGCTCTTCCTGTGAAGGGACTTCAGCCAACTGTACCTCTCCGGCGGTAAAGCTGTACTTTTTGCCTTCAGAAGCTGCCTGGAGTTGTCCCAGGATCTGAGCGGCTGATTCCTTCACCGCATCCAAGTGTTCTTCACCCACTTCTTTGGGCTCTTCGCCTCCAGTCATCCAACTGAAAATCAGTCCCGCCATGGACTTATCCATGAGGAGGGAATGCTCACAGGCGACTTCCCCGGTGGTGCTCAACGTTACTTTCAAAAGCGGATACTCATGTCCCGGGGCAAATTCCCCTGTGAGAGGATTAGGCTCATCAGCCTTGATCTTGATACTCTCCTGGAGAGTCTGTCCACCAACTTCATCCAGGGCTGCCAGCAGCTCCTTTGCTGCCTCCTGATATCTCTGACTGAGCTCATCATACTGCATGGCTTTGTTCCTTTTCAATTACGTCTGTAACGAGAATAGCGCGATACTTGTCACGCCGGCCAACTATTCCCTTGAACGCGGGTTTGTCCTTAATTAATACTTCGTTTTTCTCCTCCAGCTTCTCATTCAGAACAAGAAGATCCCCTACCTGCAGGTTAATGAAATCCTGTACAGTGATCGACGTACCCCCAAGGACTGCCCTGATCGGGCAGGCAACCTTCAAGAGGTGATCTTCCAACACATCGCGCTCTTCATCAGAGGCTTCTCCTCCTCCGAACTGGATTTTATCCTGAATATCGGGGTGTCCTATCATATCAGACAACCAGCTGTATGGATAGCAGAAGTTCATCAGGGTCTTGTTGTCGTGGATCTTGATCTGCATGGAAACCACGACAACAGGTTCCGCAGATGGGATAATCTGAATAAACTCGGGATTGCTCTCATACCGGGTGACGTCGATATCAACAGGAACGACAGCAGACCACACGCTGGACAGTTCATGAATCGCCCGCTCAGTTACCCGGCGCATGATCTTCTGCTCAATGGCGGAGACGGCCCGTGAAGTTGAAGTGGAGAAAGTACCCTTGCCACCGAACAGCTTCTCCACAATAAAGACGACCAGATTGGGACTGAGTTCCAAGATCGCCTCGCCCTCCGGATCGTTCATCTCCAACACGTATAGAACTCCCGGTGGAGCAATCGACATCACGAATTCGGAATAGAGCAGCTGATCAATAGCCAGCAACTCAATTTCCACTATCATGCGCAACTGGGCGGAGAGAAACACGCCAAAGTTCCGGGAGAAGTTTTCGTGAATATTTTCCAGGAGTCGCATCTGCTCCTTGGAGATAAGATTGGGGTGTTTGAAGTCATAGAGTACGACCCGCCGAGGGAGGCCTCCTCCAACCTGGTCCAGATCGCTCGTATCTTCCGTAACAGTTGAAAGAAGAGCATCGATTTCTGCTTGGCTAAGTATCTTGGCCACAGTGACCTCCTTACTGGATAAGAAAGGTAGTGAAAAAAACCGTGTCCACCGGCTCACTCTCAAGGATTGAATTGATAATGCTGCGCACCGTATCTCTTGCGGACATCTGAAATTCCCTGGTGGCAATCTCCCTGAGATTGCGCCCCCTGAAGTAGAATATGAGGGCATCACGAATCTGGTATTCCTTATCGAGCATCTCGTCTCGGGAGTCTTCCGATGTGGCTTCTACCATGATATCAACCGCTACGAATGTTCGGCCCCTGCCTCCTGCAATGTTCGCCGTGATCCCCATAATCGGATGTTTAATTACCGGCCCCTTCTTCTTCTTCTTTTTCTTCTCCTTACTCGTATCCTCTTCCCTTTTCGGCTTTTGCAGCTTTTGCTTTACCTCGGTTATCTTATCCATCACGGGGACTTTCTTGATCTGCGGCAGTACCACCTTCTGGGTTAGAAAATAGGCACCCCCTGCCAATATCAAGACTCCCGCCACCAGGATAATCAACTTGACAAATGGAGGCAGCGGTTTGGATTCCTTTACCGCCTGGTCCTCTTCCGTCAGGTCCTCTGCTTCCTCGAGCGGCACTCCCTGTTCTTCGATTTCACTCATTATTTTGGCTGCTCCATATAATCCAGAGCTCCACCCTGCGGTTTTTCGCTCTGTTTTCCGGTGTATCGTTTGGTGCTATGGGAATATATTGACTATGCCCGACTGCCGCCAGCTGTTCCGGTGGGACACCTGCTTCCTCCAGTAGCCGCACCACGCTTAAGGCCCGGGCAGAAGATAATTCCCAGTTGGAGCGAAACTCGGCCGTGCTGATGGGAACATTATCGGTATGGCCCTCCACGTAAATCGACTCCGTTTTCCCCTGGACCGATTTGGCAATCCCCGCCAGGACTCTTAGCGCCACTGGCTTAAGTCCCGACTCGCCGGGATCGAACAACACCTCGTCACCCATCCGGATTAATACTTCTCCGGGCCCCGTGACTTCAACAGTAGCCACATCCTGGAGGGCCTCCTCCTGGAACATCTCGGCGATCTGTTCCATGCTTTCAACCATATCAATCTGCTCCCGGGCAATACCAGCAGTCCCTATAGCCGGGGATGCCTCCCCGACTATGCTCACATTCTTCGGCAGGACTCCCAGGGCCTGCGCCAGGGAAGTCGCCGCCTGCATGAACTTCTGTTCGTTGACAGACGACATGGCAAACATCAGGATGAAAAACGTCAGTAGCAGAGTTACCATGTCTCCATAGGTAGTCATCCAGAACGGAGCACCGGGCATACCTTCGTCTTCAGGCATAGGTTTTTTAGCCACTTTCTTCCTCTACCTCTACTTGGAGCTCTTCTTCAACTTCTTCCTTGATGCCACGATCCTTCGGAGCAATATAGTTCATCAGTTTGCGCTCGATATTCTTGGGGTGGACACCCCGCTGGATCGCCAGCACACCCTCGATGATCATCTGCTTA
The DNA here is from genome assembly GCA_020354025.1 of Fidelibacterota bacterium. GTDB lineage: Bacteria > Fidelibacterota > Marinisomatia > SCGC-AAA003-L08 > TS1B11. Next base: position 2,933,606 of record CP070638.1, read on the forward strand.
AACATAATCTCACTGGAGGACTTGCTTTTCAACTTACCGGCCATGGGCAGATAGACCAGATTTCCGAGCACGGCGCCGTAAAAAGTGGTGATCAACGCGATAGCCATTGACGGTCCGATGCTGCTGGGATCATCCAGGCTGCCGAGCATCTTCACCAGCCCGATCAGGGTGCCTATCATACCGAAGGCCGGGGCATAGGTACCCAGCGAAGTGAAAATTCCCTGGCCGGTTTTATGCCGCTCTACGAGGGAGGCGATCTCTGTTTCCATAATGTCGAGGATCGTGTCAGGTTCGGTGCCGTCTACGGCCATTTCCAGCCCGACCTTCATAAATGGATCTTCAACTTCTTCCAGCTGCCTGTCCAGGGCCAGGATACCATCCCGGCGGGCCAGCTTGGCCAGTTCAGAGAACTGCTGAACCGCTTCCATCTCCTTGTTCTCCTGCTTACGAAAAGCCTTGGCGGCAACTTTCAAGGTCGCGATCATCTGGTCCATCGGGAAGTTGACCAGTGTAGCGGCGGTTGATCCGCCAAATACAATCATAAGCGAGGGTATATGGACAAAAGTTGCGGCACCGCCTCCAACGGCAATGGTGCCGACGATAAGGCCGAAGCCCGCCAAGATGCCTGCAATGGTGGCAATATCCAATTAGTTCCTCCTGATATATCAGCCTCCGCTCCGAGGCCACCCTGTCCCTGAAGTTAGGGACAGGGTGGCCCGAGCGGCAGGTTTATCCGATTAGGCCAAACGATGATTATCGCTTCAGCCTCATGGTTTCTTCCAGTACCTGGTCGGCAGTGGTGACCACCCGGGCGCTGGCCTGGAAGCCGCGCTGCGTGGTGATCATATCAGTGAACTGCCGTACAAGGTCCACATTAGACATCTCCAGCGATCCGGATAGGATGGACGCGTTGAACTGATCTCCAGCGGCACCGATGATTGGGGTGCCGGTACTGGAAGCCAGGTCATATATCCCATCACCAGCTCGCAACAGTCCCAGGGGATTGGGAAACTCTGCCAGGGCTACCTGGGCCAGAGTGATGTTCTCATCGTTGGAGAAAATACCAGTGATGATACCCTGGGTGTCAATAGCAAATCGCAACAGGACACCTGTAGGTTTGCCATCCTGCTCGCGGACGATCAGGCTGGGATCGGAGGTGAACTGGGTCACGCCCGAAAATCCCAGACCGCCTTGAACATCGAGCTGCAGTGTAAACTGGGAGGCTCCGGTCCCGGGATTTACGGTTATTCCCGTGGCGGTCCCATCCACGTCGAAGGATACGACCTCTCCAGACGTGCTGAAATTGATCGTACCGGTATCACCGCTGACGATGCTTTCATCGCCACCCACGAACTCGGCCTTCCACCGCCACTCGCCATCCACGTTTGTTTTGGTGAAGGTGAGCAACATATTATGGCTGGCACCCAGGCTGTCGAAGATGGCCGTCGAGGTGGTGACCGTTCCGGTATAGCCTTCCACACTGTTTTCAAAAGTGGGGAGAGCGATCTCGCTGCTGCTCAGAGCTATACGGGTGGCCGACTCGCCAGCCTCAAGGCTCGTGCCTACGATCTTGCCATTGCTGTCCAGGACATCCGTGAGCACGATTTTGCCGTTCGCGATGGATGCCGTTGCCTGACCCCCATAGGCCGTATCGATTGCCGCGAGAAGATCGTTGATGTCATCACCCGCAGCGTATGTGAAGGTAGTGGGGACAGGCAAAGCAGTCCCGTCGGGCAGGTTACCGGTGATCTCAATCGTATCTCCAGGCGCCAGGCCTGAACTCTGGTCCAGGGTGGCCAGGTCATCTGTGCCTACGGCTAAGACGTTGCCTACGGTCAGCGGGATGCCTGACGTCCAGACGTTTGCCTCTGGCAGCCGGCTGGCATCAAGATTCCCGGACAGGAACACGGTTTCCGTGGCCGAGGCCGGAGATGACAGGTTGGTATCCAGGAATATCTCCTGCATCGGTGAGAAGACGTTGATTACGCCATCATCATCGGCTCTCCAACCCTGGACGGCCAATCCGTTCGGATTAACCAGAATGCCCTGGTTGTTGAAGAAGAAGTTCCCGGCCCGAGCATAGCGGTTCTTCTCGCCATCGCTTAGAACGAAGAACGAGTTCCCCTCGATAGACATGTCGGTAGGCGTACCGGTAAACTCCAGGCTTCCCTGGGTTAAGTCCAGGTCCGTGGCACTGATGCCCACACCCAGACCGATCTGTTTCTGGTTACCGAAGCCGCCCCCGAAGCCGCGGGAAACCCCCGTCAGCGATTGGGAACGGGTCTCGGCGAAGGACACACGGCTTCCTTTGTAGCCAAGTGTCCGGATATTTGCGAGGTTGTTACCCAACACGTCAAGCATGATCGTGAAGTTCTTCAACCCCGATACTGCTGATGTAAGAGATCTCAGCATCGTATAATCCCCTTCATTTCTCAGGTTCTGGCATAGATCCTGCCTCAGTCGTTCAGCAGGATCAAGGCTTCCCTGATCGCTACCCCTCAGCCCCCGCTATTCGCAGGGCACGTCATCGGGATGGCCTTACGGGGCCAGCCTTGCCGTTTCTATTTCACACAATCGTTGCGCTGTCGATCTGCGTAAACACGTTCTCGACAGCAGCGTCCTTGGTGATCGCCGTGATCACCTTCTTATTCTTCACACTCACGACGTAGGCCGTGTCATCCATGAGAACCAGGGTATTGACACTACCCTTCCGCTCAGCAAGCTGGACCGCGTGGTCCAGACGCTGCCGGCTGTGGGATGATAGCCTGACGTTCCGCTCCTGCAGCCGTGTCATGGCGTGGGCGGAGAATTCCACCCCTGCAACCGCTTTTGGCGCGTCGGCTGCCTCTCCCTTGGATACCAGCTCACCGGCCAGTACCTTGGAGAAGGCGGTCTTTTTCTCCGCCGGGCCAGTACTCGGAGTACGAGACCCCGGGCCCGGCTGTAGCGGCTTGAGCGGACGAAGTCGTGTGTGGAGTTCCAACTCTTCCGGTCGCATGTCTAACCCTCCGGTTTGCGGATGGATATTACATTGCCCATGGGGAACTCCAGATCGCCCACCTGCAGGATGGCTATACCGGTCTCATAATTGACACCGGTGATAATACCAGACGCGGTTGTCACGGCATTAACTGTATTGCCATCCCCGTCGCTGGCGGTGATCGTGAAGCGATAGACACCATCGGACGTTGACCGACCGGAATTGTCGGTCCCGTCCCACGCCACTACCTGCTCTCCACCGAGCAGGTTATTGCTTCTGATGGTTCGGACAACCTGGCCTGCCTCGTCGAGGATGGTGATGGTCACCTCCGCGGCGGGATCTTCCAGCGTAAAGTGGAGATTGGCCTGACCGCCTTTCAGGACAGCGCTGTCCCCGACGGCGACAACCTCCCTACCGATGAGACTCGCTGCCATTGTGTTATTGATCGCCTGGTTCATCACCAGGTCGACATCGAGACTCTCACCGAGCTGCTCGTCGATACTGTACAGGCGTTCCAGGCTGGCGAACTGGGCCAACTGGGCAGCCATCTCCTGGCTCTGCATTGGTGCCAGGGGATCCTGGTTTTCCAGCTCCGTCATCAACAGGGTCAGGAACTCATCGTGAGTGATGGTTGCCCTGTCGTGGGGCTGGATACCTTCCGGCATAACCGCACCGCCACTCGTGGCCTGTGTGGCATCTACCATGGATTTACTCCTTTCTCAAGCGACAAATTCCACGGTATTATAACCGTAGTCTCTGGCGCTCTCCGATTCTGCATCAATGGAGACCTCTTCGGTCTCCGCTGAATCTATCGCCGGGGTTCCGTCGATATTTTCCGGTTCGGAAAAACTTCCTTCATAACCGGTATCCCCAACCTCCACGCTCACGCTGGAAAAGTCCAGCCCTTGATGGGCCCACTCCTGTCCAAGGTTAGGAAGCGCTCTCTGAAGTACATGGCGTACTTCGAGCGATTCCACTACAATGTGCAGGTTGGTCCCGGCATCACTCTCCTGGAACGTAAGCTGGACGTTGCCCAGTGACCCGCCATTGAAAGTGAACACGCTACCGCGCTGCTCACCGTTGACGAATCGGCTGTAGTAGAGTGCCGTCATTCTGGCTAGAGAAGCCAGGCTGGCGGACGTTTCCACTGTCGCTGGGGCCGGTGTCGGCAGGGAATTGATCACGGGAGCCGGGGATTCATTCCCACCATGCTCTCCGTTCTTGGGAATCCCAAGCGAAACGGGTTTAACGAAGTCACGGTTGATCCCATCGCCGTCCGGCGCGGGATGCTGCGACCCGTTCTGGTTAGTGAGGCTGTAGGCAGAATGAGAACCGTTTCCTGCTGTACCCCCTCCTCGTACGGCCGCTGATGCATGCTGGCCCTCAACCTTTGCCGGGTTCACCCGGTGGTTGGCTGGCCGCTGTACAGCTGGCCCGATGGGAGAGGTACGCCCGGAGGTCTGTGGTGCCACAGTCGGCCCCTCCAAACGTTCCGGTAGGGATGGATTCGAATCCAGCCTCTTCTGGTTCGTTATGCGCCCCACGGCTGCACCGCCACCGGCACCTTGGTGCCCGGTCTCAACCACTTCGGGTTGAGGCAAAGGCGGGTGCTGATGGGAGCGCTGGGCTGCAATCCCGGAGGCCAATCCTTCAGCTTTGCCATTCAATCTAAAGGATGGATGGCTTAGCTCCGAATGGACTTCTATCCGGTCTGCAGACACCTGGCGATCAGGATGAGGACGAATCACGCCTAATCGGTCCCCGCCATTCGGCTGGGACACGCGGCTCGACTGTTTCACCCTTGACGCAAGGACAACCGGCTGATTATCACCACCCCCGCGCCGATCGCGGATCGACCCGTCAATCGAGGGACGGACCGAGCGGGACGGCTTAGAGTCTCCGGGAACTCCTGCCAGCCGGGAAGACTGGCTGATATCCCCAGGTTCAGGCTGTTTCCCCTCAGCAGTAACTGCTGATGGAACTCCTGATGACCGGGAGTTGGCGACAACGCCGGCCGGTTCGGCTGGTTTCCAAGCGACCTCCCCCTCCCCTTTCACGGAAGAGATATGCAATGCCGGTCGCTTCCCGGGAGCCTGCCCGGGATCCGGTAAATCAGCCTTCGAACCAGGTTGTTTGGAAGCCTTCAAGGAGGCATCCGCCAGGTTCCCACTCTCAGCCTGTGGAACAGCCTGAGACAGTATCCCCTCCGCAGGGACGCCTTGTATATGGCTCTTAATCCCTTCGGTGGAATGTGGGTCCTGGATTGCCTCACCAAACCGAAGAACAGGGGTATTCGCTGCACCCGTTTTCCGCCGGTTAAGGGCCACAACCGGAAGTAATGATTGATCACCACTTCCTGTTGGACTCTGGCCTGCTATCGCCGGCGGGCGAGTCAGTTGAATGCCCGGTCCAGGTCCGTGTCCCCGTAGTTGCCGCAGCATGCCACCGAATCCCTGAGCGCCTTGGACGACGGCTCCGGGTATCAGTGAGAAAAGAGATCCGGCCAACGATGCCGCGAGGGCACCCTTGCCTTTCCCCTTCACGCCGATCAACTGGGGGTGCCCAGCCTGGAAAACCGGGGCTCCACCACTGTTCATTATCAGCTTCCTTTTCTCTTTACCAACCTGTTGGTCAGCGTCGCGGCTCGATCGTCGCCGAGGGCTGCCAACAGGAACTTCTTTCGCTTGCTGGTGGTATGCTTGTAGATATCCATAACCACATCGTCACTTAGTTTTGCAACGATGGGTATCAGTTCAGCCACCGTCATGGTGGCGAACGTTCTGGCCATATCCTGAGCATTTACATCCACCCGACGCAGAGACTCGATCTCTGCGTCCTTTTCCTGCAGGCGCCTTTCCAGGGTTCTTGCAGTGGCACTCTCGAAGGTCAACTCCTGCTCCAGGCTGTCGAGGGCGACATTACTGTGCGCCAACACGGACTGGATGCTGTCCAAGTCAACCAACAGGGAGTCACGCTCCTGGATGATTGCCTGCATTTCTTTACTCGATAATGTCTCGCCTTCTCCTTCGGCCAGCATCTCCCCATTACTGGTTACCAGGAAGAAGACAAAAAATAAAACGATCATAAGCACGAAGAATATCAGTGCTATAGCGAGACCCATGAGTAGCTTTTTCATGACTGCTTACGGTCTCCATTCCGAGAATGCTGGCGGCTAGCAATCTCATCCAGCTGCTTCTGTTCCTCTCGCTCGCTTTCCTTGAGGGTCGCCAGGTCCTGGTGTTCCTTCAACTTCTCCAGGGACTGCTTCTCCTTGGCCGATTTCTCAACTACTTTGCGGCGCTCACGCATTTCCTCCTCGGCTATCCGCACTTCGTGAACCTGGCGCCGGAGGTCTTCATTCAGCTGTTCAGTGTACCAGGTATGCACCTGCAGGTCGCGCGAGGACATGGCTTCCTCTTGGCTGTCCGAAGATGCACTGTCCACGTTGAGGTGTTCCTGTTTTTGGGCACGAATCTTTCCCAGCTTCTCGTTATGGCTGCGGTGCTTATCTTCTGATTCCCGCAGCGCCATGGACTTGAGATTCATTATCAGGGACTTGACATCCAGGAGACGCTTGTATTGGAAGCCCTTCTTAGCCACCACTCGCCTCCATATCCCTGCAAAGTTTGACGAGCTCTGCCCTGGCCGTTTCAAAATCGGATTTGGTGAAGCCGTCCTGGGCCAGATAATCGTAAACCTTATCAATATTTGCTATCGCGTAGTCAATCCGTGGATTACTGCCCGGACTGTATGCCCCGATGTTGATCAGGTCTTCCGAATCGTGGTACACCGAAAGCAGCTCCACCACCTGCTGCACGAGCAGGTCATGCTCCCCATCTGTGATCTCCCGACGGAGCCGGCTGACGCTCTGCAGTATATCTACCGCCGGGTATTGACCACGATTAGCTAGATCACGTGATAGAACGATATGCCCGTCGAGTACCGACCGGGCCGCGTCAGCGATAGGATCAGTCAGGTCGTCGCTTTCCACCAGCACCGCATAAAGACCGGTAATACTGGAGTGGGGATTGGTACCGGCCCGTTCCAGCAACCGAGGCAGGAGGGCAAACACGGACGGCGTGTAACCCTTGGTAGTGGGCGGTTCGCCTACGGCCAGGCCGATCTCCCGCTGGGCCATGGCTACCCTCGTCAGGGAATCCATCAGCAGCATGACCTCTTGCCCGCGATCCCGGAAGTATTCAGCGATGGCCGTGGTTGCCATGGCCGCCTTCACCCGAATCTGGGCCGCCTGGTCGGAGGTTGCCACTACTACTACAGAACGCTTCAATGTCTCTTCGCCTAGGTCCCGTTCGATAAACTCACGCACTTCACGTCCCCGCTCACCGATCAGGCCGATCACGTTCACCTGGGCATCAGTGTGCCGGGCGATCATTCCTAAAAGGACGCTCTTGCCTACGCCGCTGCCGGAAAAGATGCCAATGCGCTGGCCTCGCCCGATAGTGAGCAAGCCATCTATGGACCGGATCCCGGTCGAAAACGGCTCTATGATAATTTTTCGGCTCATGGCATCGGGTGGTTGGTTGTAAACCGACTGGTAACTGTCAGCCTGGATGGGTCCTTTCCCATCAATTGGCCGTCCCATCCCATCAACGATGCGGCCCAGCAGCTGTCTCCCCACAGGTATAGTCAGCGCCTCGGGACTGAGCGCAACCCGGCTGCCTACGGCAACACCTACAGTAGCGTCCAGGGGCATCAACAGCATCTTGCCGTCACGAAAACCCATTACCTCAGCCTTGATGGGCTCGCTGCCCTCTACATCAATGGTACAGAGGTCCCCCACGGATCCGTCCGGACAGGTTGCTTCAACCACCAGACCAACCACCTCGGTCACTCGGCCATCGATACGATAGGGCTCCAGTATATCCAGCTGATCGAGCCGGCGGCTCAGTTTAGGAGCAAGCTGGTCGGACAACGTCACAGCAGCTTACTCTCAAGTATCGCCAGCCGGGTCCGGTAGCGGCCGTCAATAATATGCTCCGGGGTCTCCACCAGGCACTCACCGGCGGCCAGACTATCATCGGCCACAAACCGGATCCTGCCAGGGAAAGATTGTTTGAGCTTCTCAGACATCTCCTCAGTTTGCATAATGGCCAGGTCTTCCGGGGAGACGTGAATCACCACGCTTCCTTCGTGAAGCACCTCTTTGAGAAACGACTGGATAGTACCAGCCAGGGCCCCTTGCCTGATGGATTCGGGTAAGGGCACAGTCAGGATCTTCTCGGAAATGTGAAAGCCCATGCGCAACAGGGGCTCCTCCATGTTCGTCAAGGCCTGGTCAAACTCTTTTTCCAATCGTTCGGCCAGATCCCTGAATTGCTGCGCATGAGCTTCCAACTCTTGGCTGTGTTTTTCACATTCCGCAGATAGTCCATCCTGAAATCCCAGGTTATATGATTGTTCACGGGCCCCTTGCAGCTCCTGTTCAAGGTGTTCCACCCGGCTTTGAAGCAGCAACAACTGGGTGGTTGCCTCCTCAGTAATCCTTTCCTCCTGGGTTTCCTTGACGAGTTCCTCGCCCCCGTCTTCGGGTTGTCCACCCAAACCGGAAAAGCTGAATACCGGACGCTGCATTTTAATTATACTGGCTGTACTCATTCGATGAGCTCCTCAGCCTCGCCACGGGCAATGGTAACCTCACCCGCTTCATCCAGCCGCCGGATGACATCCAGGACCTCGGTCTGGGCGTCTTCCACCTCGACTACCCTGACCGGCCCCAAAAATTCAATCTCGTCCTTGAGCATGCCACCCGCTCGTTCTGACATGTTGTTAAATATCTTGTTCTGCAGGTCTTCGTTCGCAGTTTTCATCGCCAGTGCCAGCGTTTTGGTATCCACTTCCTTGATTATCTTCTGGATACTGGCATCCGCAAGGGTCACTATATCCTCGAACAGGAACATAAGATTGGCGATTTCCATGGCAAGTTCGGGATCGCGCTCCCGCAAGTGATCCAGGATATTCTTCTCGGCTGCTCGGCTGGCGCTATTGAGAATCTCAGCCACGGCATACGCTCCACCGGTACTGTGCATATCGGTGCCAAAAACATCACCCACCTGCTCTCGTAATACGTTCTCGATTTCCCTGACCATCTCCGGTGAGGTTTTTTCCATCGTGGCCAAGCGGTAAGAAATCTCGGTCTGGAGCTCCTCCGATAGCGAGGAAAGGATGCTGGCTGCCTGTTTGGGCTTGAGATTCGACAGGATCAGGGCCGCCGTTTGAGGATGCTCTTCCTGCAGGAAACTGAGCAGCTGGGCATCATCAACGGTCTGCAAGAGATAGAACGCGCTCACTTCCGTAGCGGCCTCGATGCGTTTGAGTATCTCCTCAGCCTTCCGCGAACCCCAGGCCTTCTCCAGAACCTGCTTGGCGTAGTCCAGCCCACCCTTCGAAACGTACTGGCGGGCCATCATCATCTCGTAGAAGTCCGCAATGACTTCCTGAAGCTTGTCAGAAGAGACATCTCTCATTCTGGCCAGTTCGATGGAAAGCCGCTCTACCTCCTCTTCGGGTAGGAACTTGAGCACCGCCGCCGAGGTGCTGACACCCAAAGCGATCAGCAGCACTGCTGCCTTTTCATTGGGAGTCATCTCCCCCGAATCCAGCTTGGCAGCAAGCCGAACCATATTTTCGTCCTCGGCTTCTGCCAAGGCCTCGGGGATTGCTTCGGTCGCTTCTTCTAGATCTGTCTTGGTCTCTTCGTCCGCCATATACTATTCTCCTCTGGCTTCAGTCGCACTGGAAGTCCAAATGCGGATCAGCGCGGCCGCACCTTCAGGATTCTCTTCAATAAATTTGGTGACCTCCTCTGTAATCCGGTCCTGGGCCTCTAACTGTGCCCGGGCTTCAGGAGATAACTTCTGCAGGAACTCGTCCGTAACCATCTCCATTTCACCCCGGGCCTCCAGCGCAGGCGCCGCACCAGGTATCCCCTCGATCTCTTCGGGACCACCCACCAGTACACCCACCTTCTTGGGCGGCAGCGCTATGGTCTCGGATACTTTCGTCGCAGTAGACCGCAACATTCTCAACAGGAGAACCAGGGACACGAGCACGGCCAACACCGTGGCAGCGTTGGTGGCGATAGCATTCCAGCGGACCTGGCGTTCAACCGTCCGGATGGAGGCCAGCTCAGCCAGCTCATCCTCGCGATCGAACTGCATCGTCTCAACCGTAATCTGGTCGCCTCGGTCGGGGTTGATGCCCAATGCATTAGTTACCAAATCCTGGATTCGATCCAGATCCTGCTGAGGCCGGGCAAGGTAAATGGGCTCCCCTTCCCCGTCACCTATGTCGTATGACCCATCCACCATCACCGCCACGGTCAGACGCCGCATTTCACCCGAGCTGGCCACAAAGTGCTCCAGAGTCTTGTTCAGCTCGTAATTGGTGACCGTCTGCTCGATTTGGCGGCTGGCGGTATCCATTCCCGTATACTGTTCGATGTTGCGTTCCTCGCTCAGCACGGCAGCCTCATCGGTGTCATAGAATTCCGTAGTTCGCTCCAGCTGCTCGAAATTGAGTTCGGCGGATACTTTTATGATTGATGAACCGGGGCCAATTACATCATCGAGCAGATCCTGGGCCTTTTTCTGCAGGCTCTCTTCCACCAAACGTCTGATTTCCCAGTTGCGGCTACCGATAGGTCCCTCCTCACCCTCGCGAATCACCTCCGTAAGCAGCTTCCCGCTCGCGTCCACGATAGACACATTATCCATATGCAGATCGGGGACACTGTTGGCAACCATTGCGGCAATGCCGTTAACCCGTTTAGGCAGAAGGTATGCCCCGGATTCCAGGTGGAGAACTACCGAGGCGGAGGCCAGCTCCCCTTCCTCAAAAAACTTCCTCTCAGGTATCACCAGATGAACCCGGCTCAGCCGCACTTCCTCCATCTGGTTGATCGTCCGAGCCAACTCGCCTTCCAAAGCCCGCTGGTAGTTCACCCGCTGCATGAAAGTGGTCATACCCATCCGCTGCTCGTCAAAGATCTCAAATCCGGTCACAGAACCGGTGGCAACGCCCGTTGCTGCAAAAGTGAGTCGATAATCCGACACCCTGTCAGCAGGAATGTAAACCGTCGTCCCGCCGGCACCAAGACGGTAGGCCACTCCATCATCACGAAGGGCACTCACGATCTCGTTGGCATCTTCCGGCGCTAAATCACTGTACAGCAATGCATATTCGGGCCGGTTTGCCCACAGGGACAGAGCGATGAGTGCGCTCACTATCCCTATTAAAATAGTGAACAGCGCCACGCGTTGTCCGACGCTGAACTGCTCTATAAATGTCCTGATCTGCTGTATTAATGGCGGCATGGTATTCTACCCTGCTCCTCTTAATGGTGTTAGATGTTCATACGGTTAATTTCCTGATATGCTTCCAGCATCTTATTCCGAATTTCCAACATCAACTGGAAGCTGACACTGGCCTCTTCCAAGGCAACCATGGCAGTGTGCAGGTCTTCCGATTCACCGGTGACAACCTTTCCAACTTCCTCGTCGGCGTTTACCTGTTTGTCATTTACGGAATACAGCAGCTCCCTGAGCTGATCGCTGAACCGGACATCCCTGACTTTGCCCTTCTGCTCCTGAGGACTCGCCGGGTCTGTGAGACCTTTGGGATCAATGCGCATCGGATTTTCTGGAATTTTCATCTTACCCTCTTACATCAAGAAAGTTACCGAGTAGCCCCGGTTTGGACGGCTGAGGCCCATAGAAGGTTAAATCCATCTCCTCCTGCCCGTTGAAAAAGAGATCAAGTATTTCCTTTTCCCCCGAGGTCAGGACGCCGTTACCATCCTCCGATTGGTTTACTTGGATCTGTTCGGCAGCTTGCTCAGGGGCCACAATCCGCGCCGCTGAGGGTTCCACTGTCCCTGCTGACGGCTCTGCGGCCGGGGGTGCCGGTGGCTGAGGCGCTTGCTGGCCACCACCGATGATCGCCTGGGCCAGCCCCTGAATCAGTGTATTGCTTATCTCCATTGGTACGTTATAGCTCCAAAGTCTGCTTAGCCACCCGCTTAGCGGCGTTGAGTACCGAGGTGTTGGCCTCGTATGACCGCGTGGCGGTAATCATGTCCATCATCTCCTGCACCACGTTGATATCCGGTGTGCGGACATAACCCTGGGCATTGGCCTTAGGATGGGTCGGGTCGTAGATCATCCGCTCGTTCGGATGGATAATGGTTTTCGTTTCGGGCCACGGCTCGCCATACCAGCGGGTACGCTCACCGATCCCCGGCAGGTGGGAACGATCCGTCCGCTTCAGGCTCATCCTTTTATCGCGCAAAAAGGACCGGAACGGTTCTTTACGCAGCCGTGGGTCTACCGTCTTGCGGTGATAAAGCGGCTCACCATCCGCTGCCACCTGGTTGGCGTTGGAGATATTTTCAGAGACGGTTTCCAGCCGCGTTAACTCATGTGTTAACCCTCGGGCCACATGACCGAAGACAGTAAATATACCTTGAATTTTCATCTCGCTCCTTATCCCAATAATCACCGGATACGGCCTGTAATGGCCCGTGTCAGATCCTCAAACTTCCGGCGCATCGCCCTTGTGGAAAAATCGTATCTGATCTGATTCTGGGCCAGATCGGTCATCTCACGGGTAATCTCCACGGGTCCTCGCTCCCACTCCGGTGGCGGTATCTCCGACGGATCGGGCACGATATGACGAGGATTGGTGGTATGAAGCGCAGTCCGGCGGTGGGCCTCCGACAACTCATCAAGGAAACGGGTAGGCTTCCGCTCATAGTCGATCACGTTGAGATTCGCGACATTCTCAGAAATGTTGCGGTGGTGCCGCATGAGCAGATCCAGCGAGCGCTTCAATAGGACCGCTGGCTGATTGTTGAAGATCTTCATGACAGATAATACTCTTGGATCATTCCAGCAGAGAATGTATCAAGAGTCGTGCCAAACCCGATAGAGGTTGCGTTCTCGGCACGATATGAGAAGCAGCTTGAGGACATCAGTGAGGATATTCCCGCCCAGCCTGTCATGATGCGGAGAAAAGTTCCCTCATCGTGAGGCAATTTTTTCCACCCTCGCCGCCGGAGGACTGAGCATGAGGTACACATCATGACCGTCGGATAAAGATCACCGCCGCAATCCCCTTCACTGACTGTAGTCGGGACTATCGGCTGCGCCAGATCATCAGGATGGGGAGTTTTCAAGGTCATACAGCTTTAGTTTGTTGCGCAGTGTCTTGACCGAGATGGCCAGGATGCGAGCCGCCTGAGTCCGGTTCTGCCCGGTATTTTCCAGGGTGGCCAGGATGGCCTGCTTCTCCACCTCTGCCAGAGTACTATCACTACTGAAGGTAAGTCCTGCCTGACCCCGGCCATCGCCCTCGCCCGGGAAAAAATGGTCGATCGTCAGCTTCGGTGAGGACTTCGAGAAGAGGACCGCCCGCTCGGTATTATTCTTCAGCTCCCTGACGTTGCCCCGCCATTCATAACGCTCCAGGCGGCGAAGGGCGCTGGAGGAAATTTCCTTCTTGGGCTGACTGTACTTATCGCAGAAATGGACCACGAAGTGCTCCAGTAGGAGAGGGATGTCGCCTGATCGCTCTCGTAGTGGAGGCACAAATACGGGTACCACGTTCAGCCGATAAAACAGGTCTTCCCGGAATGTCCCTTCCTTCACCATCTTATCGATGTTTCGGTTGGAAGTGGCCACAATGCGCACGTCCACACCGATGGGCTTGTGGCTGCCCACCTTGGTGAAGCGCTGCTCCTGCAGGACCCTCAGAAGCTTCGACTGTAAACCGATGGGAATTTCGCTTATCTCATCCAGGAGCAGCGTTCCTCCGTGGGACTCTTCAAAGATGCCGCGAGTGGTCTTGCTGGCCCCGGTAAAAGCCCCTTGGATATGGCCGAAAAGCGTACTTTCCATAAGATTTTCGGGGATGGCGGCGCAGTTGAGCTGCAAGAACGGTTTCTCAGCACGATCACTGCGCCTATGCACCGCCGAGGCTATCAGCTCCTTCCCCGTGCCGCTCTCCCCCTGGATGAAAACGGGAGCATCGCTCCGGCTTACCATATCCACAATTTCCAATACTTTGCAGATCTGGGAGCTCTCTCCTACCATCTCCATGCGCACTTCCTGGGCCTTGACCTTCTCTTTGAGGTCCCGGTTTTCCTTCCTGAGCGTATTCAGTTCGAAAAACCGCTTCAGCCGGGATTCGATCTCCGTTATGGAAAATGGTTTAGTGAGGTAATCGAAAGCCCCGTCTTTCATGGCCTTCACGGCCGTCTCAACCGTGCCGTAGGCCGTAATGATGATCACCCCTATCGCTTCGTCGAGCTTGCCGATGTCTTTGAGCAGCTCGAGACCATCCTTATTAGGCATTTTCAGGTCGGTGAGGACCAGGTCTGGTGGCGAGGACTTGATCTTTGCCAACGCTTTTTCCCCATCCTCAGCCAGCTCCACCTGGTATTTCTTTCCCTCAAGGGTCTCCTTCAGGAAAAGCCGGATGTAGTTATCATCATCTACCACGAGGATTTTAAATGATTCGATGTTCTGCTTTTTCAAAAGCCGCTACCTCCGTGAAAAATTTCATTTGTTACAAACCCACGACGAGTTTTTCTTGAAGCCGGGTGGCTGTCCATAAATCCACCACGACTCCCCAGTCCCCGGAAAAGCTAGACAGGAAGAGTCAAATCGACTTCCACCCCTTGCCCATCGGTGTCACTCTTTGAAGAGCTCCACTGGTGAACCTCGGCTCTGCCCCCCAGCGTCTCCACGATACGGCGTACCCGCACCAGGCCCAGACCCAGGTGACCAGACTTGGTAGTAAAGAATGGCACCCACCAGTTCGTACTATCCGAACCGGCCAGCCCCGGACCGCGATCCCGGATGGCAATGGTTGCTTCCCCGCCATCATGCTGTAGTTCGACCTGAATGTCACCGGCAACGGGCTGGGCTAGAGCCTCCACCGCGTTGTCCAATACCTGGTCCAGGGCCAGCCTGAGCAGCTCGGGATCGGTTACCACCTGCAGTGTCTTTTGGCCCTCTACCAGGTCGATCAGGCCTTGTGGTAATGACCTGTTCGAAATGTATTCCGCCAGGAAGTGCTGCAGGAAAGGGAATAGGTCCACCTTAATCCAATGAGGCTCAATAGTATCATGAAAGACCGTCCCCAAGGCGGAGGCCAGCAGGCTGAGGCGCTCTATTCCGCTGCGAATGATATCGAGCTTGCTGCTCTCCTTGGGAGCCAGATGCTGCACCTGCATCAGCAATTCGGCAAACCCTTGCATGGAGGTCAAGGGAGTGCGGATTTCGTGGACCAGGGTGCCGGTAAGGTTCTTCAGTATCTGGTCCTCCACCTCCCGCAGGTGGTCCAGTTCCAGCTCCTGAGCCACCAGCAGCAGCAGCCTCCCTTTCTCAATAGGGTTATCCAGGTAGATACAATCGTAGATGCCGGCGGAGCTGCCGTTTTTCTTCTTGATCTCGACGGTGCCATGGCTGACGGCCTCATCAATATATTCCTGTAAGGTAGCCAGCGAATTAGGGGCCAGGACTTCTTTCAGAGAAGTAGCTTCCCCCAGGCTGAAATCTTTCTGGGCATCACTATTGGTGGATACCACTTCAAGGTCTTGATTTATCACCAGGGATGCTTTTGATAATCCACCCACTAGGGTACCGATAAGATAGAGGGGAGCCAGATTGGGCAACGCCAGACCGGTAGCGGCCGGTGTCGGTTCCCACGTCTCTTCCCCAGGCATGAGCAGCTCTTGTTCCAGCTGGTGATACGCCGACTGGACTTCAGCGGCAGTCAGGCGGAACTGCTGGATGAGGTCTTCCAGAGAAGCTTGTTGATCGAGCTTATCAGTCATCGGTCTGCGGTTGTTCTCCTTCCTGGTCGGCCGTCTCCTGAGTATCCGGTTCTTCCTCGCTGGTCGGCTCAGATGGTTCGGGAGTTATTTGACGCTCGTAGCTGGCTATGGCACCGGAATCTCCTCCCGGTACCTGGGCTGGATAACCGGCATGGGGCGCGGATGGTGGGGAAACCTCTTCCAGTCCGGCTTCCTCCCCTTCCTCTTCCGCAACCACCGGAGAACGGATCAACTGTTCCAGTCTGGTCTGCAGTTCCATGACTGCCTGCCTCAACTCCTGGTTCTCTCGAATCAGGATCAGCTCCCGCCTTGCCCGTTCAATACCCATGGTCAGCTGTTCGATCCGGAACGGCTTGACCAAATACTCATAGGCCGGATTTTTAAGTCCTTCAATAGCCGTATTCAATGTTGGATAACCTGTCATAAGGACAACGATGAGATTCGGGGCCTGCTGTCGCAATACCCCGGCCAGCTCCACTCCGTCCATATCGGACATGCCAAGGGCTACCAGAACAGCGGTCACTGGATGATCACGAAAGAGCTCCAGCGCCTTGGCCGAGGTTCCGGCGGTAAGGACTTCCCAGCCCCGGTCCTGGAGCTGAAGACTGAGCGTCTTCAGTACTACTTCATCGTCATCGACGATGAGGATCGACTGCAAGCTGCTAGGTTGTTGCTGTTGGGACTCCTCAACCATCCTCT
Source organism: Fidelibacterota bacterium (assembly GCA_020354025.1). Lineage (GTDB taxonomy): Bacteria > Fidelibacterota > Marinisomatia > SCGC-AAA003-L08 > TS1B11. The sequence goes on from CP070638.1 coordinate 2,950,141, forward strand.
TGTTTAACGGCGAGTTGTTTGTGGGTGTATTGCTGGATCTGTTCAACCAGGCGCGCCCAGATCATAATTAAGAACTCCGCTGTGCCTATGGTATCATGGGGCCAGGCTACCGAGACATGAAACAGCTTCGCTGCGCCTCCCGTCTTGACCCTGTCCAGCTCCGACTTGCCGAATTCATCGGCCATAGCCGTACAGGTAATCTCCGATTGTACCTGGTTGGCTCCGGGGAAGAACGCCAGCGCGGTATCGGCGGCAAGCCAGTGGAGTTGGGCCTCCGGTTCATGCCTGAGAAGCATCTCGGAACAGAGCTGGTGAAAGGAGGCCATCTCTTCCGGAGCGGCCAGCGTCCTGGGAGTGACAAACCGTAACAGGTTGACTCCTATGGGCCCATCGGAGTCTTCAGAATCGTCAATTTGCTGCCTGAGGATTAGCTGCGCTTCAGAATACCAGGAGGTCTGGTCCTGTAGCTGCTTTCCGATTGACTGGAAAACCTGGGGTGCAAGCTGGATCGCGACAATTTGCAGGAGTCTGCTCTGATCTTCTGAAAGCGCCGCCATGCCCTCCTTAAGAAATATCGCCAGAAATCCCAGCAGGCTCTCATGGTAGCGAATTGGCACGAAAAATATCCCTTGAAGAGGCTCATCTTTGGAAAATAGACCCTTTGGCAGCTGGGAAGTCTTACCCTTCACTTCCAGTAAGGTAGGTTCTTCCGAAGAAACGACGGCTCCCAGAGACTCCCAGGAATAGGCGGCTGCCCGTTCTGCCAGGGCTGATCCTTCGGGGAAATTTGCCTTGCCAACAGTATAGCGGTCCCCTTCAGCTTTCAGTAGTATACAACTGTGGGTTATGCCCAATCCGATCGACAGCGTGTCCAGTACAGATTCCATAGTTAGCGCCCAGTCGTCGGTTTCGTAGAGGAAGCGGGTGACCTCATATAGTGTGGAAATGTCATCGAGCATTTTGCCGATACGGAGCCGGAGGGCCTCGTTTTCCCGCTTCAGACGCTGCGCCGTTAGAGCCCGATCCACCACCTGGTCCAACTCGCGCAGATCGAAGGGTTTGTTCAGGTAGGAGTAAACATCAAGGCTGATCGAATCGATAGCGGAATCCAGAGTGGCATGGCCCGTCAGGATAATCACCTGGGTGTCGGCAGCTTTGTCATGCACTGCCCTGGCTAAATCTATGCCGGATACATCGGGCATGCGCAGGTCGGTGATGACCATATCAAAATCATTTTTCTTAATGGCCTCAAGTGCTTTACTGGATTTTACCAGCCCTTCCACTTCATAGCCGCTTTCACTCAGGTGTCGGGAAATGGCTTCTACGATAAATTCCTCATCATCAACCACTAGGATGGTCGCTGTCATATTACTCCTCCCAATGACTGCCCATCAGATATGAGGCCGAGGCCGTTCAGGGGAGATCCGCCCTTCGTATGCATAACTCCCCGTTGTCAAGCTTGCTCTGCCAGGGCTTGACGCAGTGGCCCAAAGGCCAGATTATCCCCGGCCCGGAAAAAAATTAGATTGTGTCGTTCCTTGTTCATCTCAAGGGTCGCGTCACCAATAGCTAAGGACACCTTGGAGTAAATAGTATCGTGGATTCGGATCGTCTCAGCTTCGTACAAATCTTCGTCGGCAACCTCGGATTTGCCTTCAAGCTCGGTATCTTTGGTACTGTGTTCGCGATATTGGCCAAGCAGGACACTTTCCTGTTCCTCCAGGGACACCAGCTGCTTCTCCTTATCATCAGTCAGCTCCCCCATCCGTTCTCTCAGAAGCTTGAGAAAAGCAAGGCGCTTTTGAACGTAGGCCAGTTCCATGCGGTTGTGCCGCTGATCGTGGCGCAGTTGGTATCGGGCCCGGGAAATATTATGCGGTGCTGTATAACCAACCTTCATTTCCGTGGCTATGCGACTCTCCGAACCAGCGTTGCGAACTTCAATTCTTTTCTCGGCGAATATGGTGCCCCCCCGGACAATACCTTCGTTGGAGGTGGCTGTTATGTAGTGTCCTGCCGTGATGGCACTGTTGATCATATAGCGATCAACCTCAACGTTCAACTTGGCCCCCACGGTTGCGTCCTGGACAAATCCGGCTACAACATTACGCCCCGCCAGTATTCTGGCCCGCCCCTGGCCGAGAATGCCGTTGCGTACAACCACGCTGCCCCGGCGGGAATAGACATCTGCATCCTCAACATTGCCACCGATAAAGATATCTCCAAGGGCTTCAACCCTGGACCCCGAGAGTACATCCTTCTCAATGTGCACCGAACCGTTGATTTTGATGTCACCTGTCAGGCCATTGACGTTCCCCTCGATATGCTGAATATCCACTACCGATACCTTATCCCCCGTCCAGGTGGCAAGACCAGACCTGTCGGCGAGCAGAGTCAGTCCGTCCTTGGAGAGGGACGTACCCTCTCCTGCGGGCAGGGGTATATCATCGCCGGGCAGATTGATGGTCTCACCGAACACGTTGATTCCCGCTTCGCCCCCTGTGGCAGGCAGTTTGGACAGAATCTGCTGCCCCTCTTTCACATGCAGAAATAAGCATGGCTCACGCCCGGGTTCAACCACCTCCCTGGTAATATCCCGGGTTGACGGCTCAGCTCCGGAATTCTCATGCCAGATTAGCCTGGAGCCGCCTCCCTCCGTGGGCAGCTTACCCTTGGCAAAGATCACTGCTTTACCCTTGACCGGCTCCTGGATTATCCTCTCCAGAGCACCATCATTGATGCCGTATTTAACACCGGAATTTTCAATCGCGAGGTACACCTGCTTGAGGGAAGGAAAAGCGGAGACCTCCTCAGGGACTAGGAGAGCCGCGGTATATCCTTCTTCCAGTATTCGAACCTGAATCGGACCGTTTTCACCTGAACTGTTCTCCTGGTCATCCAGCTGCCCGCTCATTCATTATCACCATAATCAAAGCGCACTTCATGGATTACACCACATCCGCAGGTCAATTGCAGCCCGACGATAACATCCCCCTCCTTAAGGGGCGTGATCTCTACACTCTCAGGCTCCGGCTCCGGGTCCGGGTCCGGCTCCAGAGTTATGTCATGGGTGATCTTCACAGGCTCATTCTGGTGCACCTTTTGGCTCTTGATGACACGGCGATGGCCTATCGAAGACACCGGGTGCGTCGGCAGTGATCCCTCCTGCCAGCGGGTGAATTCAATCTGCTGTGGGGGTTGATGTTCCTCAGAGGTGGAACTGTCTTTATCCTCAACGGGCGTCAGGTCTTCAGAAAACTGCTCCGGGGAATCGGCATCCAGATCAGAAGGGGGTATTTCCATTTTCGATTATCCAGCCGTTTTACGCTTCCGCACTTGCTGATGAAAAGAAATACATGCCAGCTATTTGCGGTTCCTTAGTCTGTGTATCAACAAAATCAATCTGCTTCTCAATCTGTAACGGATCTATTACTGTCGTCTGTAGTATACGCAAACCCCATGCCATTTCAAGGGTAATCATCCACATACCTATCCGGCCCCTCAGCGTTATCACGCTGATTACCGGTAAATGAACCACTGCATTATAGTATCTTTCCAGCAACTAGGCAATATTTTCCTACCTGTTCGTTGTCTTTATTTCCTCAGCGTATCAGCTGATTATGTGGCGGGACAATCAATCGGTAGCCGGTGCCGGCGATTTGCACGCCAGTTTGGATATACCATAGATACCGATTTACCGTAACTTCAACTATAGTAAAATGGGCTACTGAACAAACATTCAGCATTAACATAAATAAGGAAGTCATATAAATGAACCCAGCAGCCGATGATCCAGCTCCCCATGACCAGGAACAAAAACGGGGCGTGGACATCCTACACAATCCCAGACTCAACAAAGGAACAGCCTTTACTCCTGAAGAACGGGACAATCTGAATCTGCGCGGACTCCTGCCGCCTAAATATCTCCCGATCGAAGAACAACTGGATTTAGTCTACGAGAACTACAGCCATAAGGAATCCGATTTAGAGAAATATATTTACCTCATCGGTCTCCTCGACCGCAACGAAATCCTTTTCTACCGCCTGCTGGAAGGACACCTGGAAGAGATGATGCCGGTGGTATATACGCCAACCGTTGGCCTGGCTTGCCAGAGGTACAGCCGCATTTTCCGTCGTCCACGCGGGCTGTGCATCAGTCTAAGGGACCGGGGACGGGTGGATACTATCCTGGCCAACTGGCCTTACCGGGACATCCGCATTATTGTAGTAACCGACGGCGAGCGCATTCTGGGATTGGGCGATCTGGGCCTGAATGGAATGGGAATCCCGGTGGGCAAACTGAGTCTTTACGTGGCCGCGGCCGGCATCGACCCCAGCAAGACCCTTCCTGTCTGTCTGGATGTCGGTACGAACAACGAGGAGCTGCGGCATGACCCGCTCTACCTGGGACTGGATCGTTCCCGTGAGCGTGGTGAAGAATATGACGAGCTAATCGACGAGTTTATTAACGCTGTCCGTGCCCGCTGGCCGCGCTGCATAATCCAGTTCGAGGACTTCGGCAATACCAATGCCTTCCGCCTCCTGGAAAAATACCGCGATGAGGCGCCGGTCCTCAACGATGACATCCAGGGCACTGGCGCCGTCACATTGGCCGGCCTGCTGGGCGCGCTCCGCATCACCAAACAACCCCTCTCAGAACAGCGCATCGTCTTCCTGGGCGCCGGTGAGGCCGGGATCGGCATCGCCGAGGCCATCATGACCGGGATGAAGGAAGAAGGGCTCTCAGACGAGGAAGCCAAGCAGCGGTTCTGGCACGTGGATTCCAAGGGACTGGTCACCCATCAGCGGGCCGGGGAACTGGCACCCCACAAACTGCTCTTCGCCCGCGATGAACCGCCGGTCAATACCCTGGGCAGGGTAGTGGAAAGGGTCCAGCCAACTGTATTGCTGGGCGTATCAGGGAAACCGGGACTCTTCAACGAGATGATCGTACGGGCAATGGCCAGGCAGATAGAGCGGCCCATAATCTTCGCCCTCAGCAATCCCACTTCCAAGGCCGAGTGCACCGCGCGGCAGGCCTATACCTGGACCGACGGCCGGGCTATCTACGCCAGCGGCAGCCCATTCGATCCCCTGACGATCAATGGCCGCTTCTTCCGCCCCGGGCAGGGGAACAACGCCTACGTCTTCCCCGGCGTCGGCCTGGGAGCTATCGTAAGTGGTGCCAAACGGATTGTCAACAGCATGTTCCATCACGCCGCCATGGCCCTCGCCAACACCGTCTCCGACGAACTCCTGGAGGAAGGCAGCGTCTATCCGCGCCAATCGGATATCAAGGAAGTCTCCCTGGAAATTGCCGCCGCTGTGGCCCGCGAGGCCTACCGGCTCGGGGTAAATGGCGAACCGGAACCCGACGACCTCGAAAGCTACATTCGTGACTGGGTCTGGAAACCGGAATATACACCGTACGGCTGACCGGGACCTGTCTGAAGCAGGATCGACACGGCCTTTCTCATCCTGACAGGAGAATCTGCCTGGTCGACATGGTGAACGCAGGTCGTTTCCAAACGGCTGGATTGCACCGATGAGAAGCCGGATCGCCCTCAGTACCTCACATATAAAACACATTATCTGTGCTCTGCCGGGCGTCGATAGTGGGAAGGTCGTTCTCGACCTGGGCCGCTTTGGGGCGGCATCCCTGGCGGTTGACCAGCTGCACATCGGGCAGGATGTGGTCCGGCTGCCCCTGAGCTTTCACCCGGGCGGCGACCCGGACGCCAGGAGTGTTAACGTGCCGCTGAGCCTCACCAACTGGCAGGTCCGCGACGAGGTCATCTGGTTCACACTTGAGCGCGCCGGTATACTCCGGGGAGCCCTCTTCCAGGCCGCCCAGCGTGCCCTTCA
>CP070638.1:2956105-2982271 GCA_020354025.1 Fidelibacterota bacterium
GTTGGTCCAGTGGGGGCCATCCCTCCCGGTCCTGCGCTGGCTGGGGCGGCTGCCGGGGGACATCGTGATCGATCGCCCCGGCTTCCGGCTCTATCTCCCCCTGACAACCATGATCCTGGTGAGCCTGGTACTCACATTGGTTTTGCGGCTGCTCTGGCGCCGCTGAAACCGACGGTTAATTAGGCGTCTGCTTCGATGTGCGAAATGTTGTCCCGGGACCGGATACGTCCGTAAAACACTGCTCACACCTTCGAGGCTGAAATGCTGGGTCTCCTCCAGTATTAGCCGGCGGCGATTCCATAACGCGCAGAAAAAATAAGGGCTCGGGTATCAACCCGAGCCCTCCTTGTCTGCATATTCTCGATCTGCTCAGAATTTGCCGAATTTAAGTGTCAGCTCGGCGCCGAAACCGCCTAGATCGCCATCGGTTATATCAACCATATCAGTGCCTGCAACATGACGGTAGCTGCCGCCAGCTGCAATCCTGAAAAACCTGGTGACGTTCAGTTCCACACCCAGAGTCGGTTGTATCACGAAAATCACATCGTGTATCGTATCTTCTTCCCAACTCTCCTCCGTCAGACGGTGATGGCGATATCCTACGTCACCTAGACCGAAAAGTGTATGAGCGGTCACGTGGACTAGCCGGTCGGACCCGAGGATGAAGCCCAGGATCATACCGCCGTAGCCGAAGTTCAGGTACCGGTCCTCGCCGGTTTCGGTCTGGCCGGCCGCTAGGTCATTGACCAGACCGTAGCCGCCTCCGCCCACCATTAGCGTATGATTTATCAGCCAGCCTCCCCAACCACCCGTTAAAACGGCGGTTTCACCCTTAATCCGGCCCAGCATCAAGTGGGGGCCGCCGAAGCCGCCATGAACAACGGGACCACTGATGAGCGTCCGCTCCTGCCCGAATGAAGGAACGGTCGCTAGGGCTAACAATATTATAATGGCTGCTTTATTCATGATTTTTCTCCTTTACTGTCTTTATGTCTGTGTTCCAGCCGTGAAGCTTTTTCCATGTTTTTAATTTTTCTTCTCGGTACTCTGGATAAGTTGCCTGTCTGCTTCTCTGTTTCCCCCTTTGACCATCGTGTGTAGTCGTTGGTTGTCTGGATCTCCAGAGTGCTCTGAATTCTGTGACATTGCGCACAAGACCGAACGTTGAACTAACGGAAAAGTTCAATGATTATTTCGCTGATGGGCCCGATGCCGTAATGAAACCAGATGCGCCCGCCAGATGGCGGGCGCAGCCACATCGGTCGAACCTTCCGCGCGGGGCTGAGGCCCCGCTCAATCGTTCAGCTTAGATGTTCAGCAGATAGCTCGCCTTGATAAGAAATACGTTCTCCGCATCGACTTTGAAGAGCTGCCGTAGGTCATTAGTCAGGTCAAAATCCCCGATCTCCAGGGATTCGGACATGTTCTGCGACCAGACAAAATAAACGGCCGAACCTGTCTGGTACTCCCAGCGCACCACCAGGTTGGAATTGAACTGCTTGTAATTGAAGTCTCGGTTCTCGAGCTCGAAGTTGGTGACGCCGTCCCCATCGGTATCATATGTATTGGGATTACCGTCGTAATCCTGCTCCTCGGCCGTGAAGGTATGGAAACGGTCATTGAACCGTTCCGCTTGGGCGTGGTCCTCCAATACCAGCTTGTCTTCGGTGAAGGTCGCCGCCGTCACGAAAGGCGAGCCGTAGTACTGGATGGAGAGGGTCGGCGTCAGGGTCAGGTCGAACCGCAAGGTGGTCGACAGGGTATTGCGGTCCATGGTAGCCATGATATAATGCTCGATCTCTGTCTGCTCATCGGTGACAGGACCATAGTCACCCCAGTTGGCCCACGTATCGTGCATCTCGTTCCACCTGGCGGAGGCGGTGAGGGCAAAATAGTTGGTCGGTCGCCATGTGAGCTGGGCGCCGGCATTACGCCACCGTACGCCGCTCTCCGGGGCAGTCCCCATGTTGCCGTTGGTGCCCGCAGACAGTGCCTTGCGGTGATCGCTTCTCACAGCCAACCACATGTTATAACTCGGGTCTTGGGTCATGGCGGGACCACCCCATAGGGCTACGGTGTTAAGGCCGCGCCTGTTTGCGTTGACGCCGCCGTTTATCGACCAGTAATTCATGAAGGTCAGGCCGCCGTTGATATTTCCTCCGATATTGGTCATCTCTTCCAGCCAAGCGAAAGTAAATCCGGTCCAGCCGTTGAAGTTCACCGTCCAATTGCGGATGACTTTTCCAGGATCATCTTCACGGTACTGGAGCCAGATGAACTGCATGGAATTGTCCACATTACGGTTAAAGCCGACGTCGTTGGCATTAAAACCGGGGGAATAGAACCAGCTGCCTAGGGCGCTGCGGAAGTGCTCTCCCTTGATTTTGCTCAGCATCACATTCCCCGCAAAACCGTAGAGTGAGGTGGCGCTGGAATCGACTTGGAGATGAGGAGCATCCGGGCGCTGGAAACGGTGATTGGCGCTCTGCTGGGTGTTAAGGATGGCTTCTCTCGATCCATATACGCTGCTCACACCGATAGTGGTGCTGAATTGATAGGTATCATCTGCGAAAATATGGCTGATATCGATACCTGTACTGTAGGCGTCTTTATGTAGGTGTTTGAGGTGCTCTGCCTCCAGTTGTCGGTTGGTTGCAGTCACGATGCCGCCGATGTTGGTCTTTCCATCGCGGAAGTCCTTCTGAACCCGGGACACGAAGTAGTTGGTGAACGGTTCTACGGTTTCCCGCATGCTGGGCTGGTCTTCATATCTGATGGTAGCCCTCTCTTCGGCGGTTACTGCATTCAGCAGTCCGATGGATAGTCCCGAGCTGGTTTTGCCGGAGAGCTTGCCGGCTCCTAGAATGGAGGTGGCCATCGGGATATCCACGTACCCGTCCTCGGTGTCAGGATAGTGTTGGGGACTGCGTCCGATACGACGGGTATAGAACAGCGAGTTATTGCTCATGGGATTCTGACCGAAACCTAGAGAGAAATGGTAAATATTGCCGCCCTCGACAAAGAACGGCCGCTTCTCTGGGAAAAAGGACTCGAAGGCGGAGATGTTGAGCTCGGCTGGATCGGCTTCCACCTGGCCGAAGTCAGGATTGAGAGTCAGGTCCAGGGTAAGGTTGTTTGTTAGTCCAACCTTAAGGTCCGCACCCAGATTGCGGGAGAGATCGTATGATGCAGGGTGAACCGGAGTGATATAGCTGGACGAGGCGGCATACTGTCCCGTGGTATAGGGCGAGAAATAGATCCGGCGCTGCCGGGGGATGTTGTCAAGGTTTGTCAGCTGGCCGTAGTGGCGCACCCAGCCGCTCTCCTCTTTGGACCAGTAAGTCCAGTAGTCATCTTCATTCTTGCGGGATATGTGGCGGTACACCTGCAAACCCCAGGATTGATTCCCGCCATTCGAAAAGCGCAGCTCTCGGAAAGGGATCCTGAACTCCGCCGTCCAACCGTCATGTTGGATGGTCGTTCTGCCTTCCCAGATAGCGTCCCAGTTAACATCCATGTTCTCATCATCATAGCGGCGGATGTCCCGCTTTACTCCCTGGGGATTGAGCCAGAATTCGAATGCCGTACGGTGGTCATTGTAGCTGTCAAAGGAAACGTGCACCCAATCGCTGGGCGTTTCCTCATCGCGCCGGCTCAGTATGCTCCGGATACCCTCCGGTTGTGAATCATAGGCCTTTATGCCTACATAAATATACTCATCGTCATAAAGGACCGCGAATTCGGTACGCTCGGTGGGAGCCTCTCCTTCAAGTGGATCACGCTGGACAAAATTTGCGGCAAAATCCACCTCATCCCAGGCTTGATCGTTCAGGTTTCCATCGATCCGAATGTTCTCGGTTGAAATCCGCAGGGCATCGATTGAACGGGGCATCTCAAGGTCCACCCGGTCAAGCTTTGCGCCCGTCAGTATTGTTATGAAAGAGAGGATGAAAATCGTTTCGCTCAACCTCATAGTTCCCCCTCCTTAAATATATCCACTATTTGCATATAGAATTGAGACGCCGAAAATGTCAGGAAGGTTGTCAATATAGTTCACCGGATGGAATATTCTGACGATCACGCTTGATGTGGGATTCTGATCTGCGCTTGCGGAAGGCAACCGGGATAAAAAGGTCTGGGCGGTGGCACCGATGGGAATTATCAGGATGGGCTCGTTACGACCGCTACCGAAATCGGCGGTCGCCGGTGGAGGCCGAGCTAATTTTTCAGAATAAAGCGAACCGGAATAGTGATCCAGGACGCCACGGGCTCGCCGCGCCTTCTGGCCGGATTGAACCTGGTCCCCTTGATGGCAGCCGAAGCTGACCTCCCAAAACCGCTGTTGGGAATATCCTCGAGAATTACGGTTTCTGTGACCCGGCCATTCAAATCAACAAATGCTTCCACAATCACCTTTCCCTCAATGCCCGCCGCCTTGGCAATATTTGGGTAGTGCGCGTTCTTTCCAATGGCAGCGTAGCCACCAAGGGGCTCGGCGGGCTCATCGTAGAATGCAGTAGCGATAGTTGGGCCTACCTCCGGGTCCGGTGGAGGGAGATTCCAGGCGAAACTCTCCAACTCTGTCTCCACGATTGTAATGTCTTCAGCAAAGTCTTCGTATTCAGATTCTATCGGGATGGCGGGGCGGGGTGGGGGCGGTGGGATCTTGAACTGTCTGGTAGCAGGAATATTGATGGTCTCTATTACTGCCTCAAATGAGTGTTCCTGGGCCGCTTCCTCCTTGCGGAAACGGGGGAAAGTAAAGAATATGACGGCAATGAGCAGCAGAATGGCTGCGGCGATGAGACGCATCCGCAGGGGATACTGTTCAGCAAGGTTGTCTGGGTGGATAGCCAAAACGGGCTGACCTCCCTCTTTGTCATAGCCAGCCGGTTCAGTTTAAAAACACTGGAGAGTGCGGATTCTAGTCCTTGAGTTTGAAGTTTACCGGGACGGAGATCCATACTCCCACGGCCCGGTCCCGCTGCTTGGCCGGTCTCCAGCGGGTGCGTCTGATGGCATCGGATGCCGCTTCGTCCAAACCAGTGTTGGCGATGCCCTTCAGGATCACCGTCTCCTGGACCCGGCCGTTCTTATCAACGAAAGCCTGAATAATTACGGTACCCTCGATTCCCGCCTCTTGGGCGATCTCCGGATAGCGTACATTCTTCTGGATGGTTGCGTAGCCACCAATTGGCTCCGGTGGTTCATCGTATGGGATGAAGCGGATAGTGGGTCCTTCATCCGGCGGCGGCGGCGGCGCTTCCCACTCGAAACTCTCCAGCTCCGTCTCCTCAATTGTGATATCCTCCGCGATGTCTTCGTCCTCCGACTCTACCGGGATCGAAGGCCGGGAGGGAGGCGGTGGTGCCTCAAACTGTTGGGTCGGGGGTATGTCTATGGTCTCAATCACTTCGTCGAGACTCTGCTCGATGATTTGCCGTTCCCCTAGAAATCGGGGAAAGGCGTAAAAGATAATCACGACGAATCCTATTACCCCGATGATGATGAACCGAACCCGAAGCGGGTACCGCTCGACGAAACTATCACGATGAATAGCCATACTAACCGACCCTTGTTTTAGCTGCGTAGTTGACTTTCAAAGCATTGGCCTGCCGGAACTCCTGCTGCACATCGGTTATTACCTTCATGGGCGTGTCCCGGTCCGCCTTGAGCGAAATGGTTAACTTGGGATTCTCCGCTATCTTGGCATAGATAACGTTACGAACCGCGGGGATGGGAACCCGCTTATCATCTATCGATACCAGCCCGGCCTTGGAAACCCATACATGGGTCGTATTGCGCTTACTCTCGAGCTTCTCGATCTTCTTCGCACTGGGAAGAATCAGGGGTAGCCCTTCAAACTCCCGCAGAACGGTAGTTACCATGAAAAATACTAGAAGCATGAAGATAATGTCCGGCATGGACGCTGTGGGAATTTCGGACTTGACTTCGGATTTCTTCTTAAACTTCATTTGTATCTCTCTGCATCAATAATCATGTACTTAGATATCGGGTTCCGCAATCGAAATACGGGTAGCCCCGGCCTGTTTGAGCTGATCAAGCACGTCAACGTACACCTGATGTTTGGTCTGGGGATGGGTTTTCACTGATACAATTAGCTTGTCGTTCTGCGCCAGCATGTTCTTGATCTTCGTTCGTAGCTGGCTTAATGATACCAACTCCTCATCGTGTAACACCTGTCCGGTGGCATTCACCAGCACCTTGGTGATGTTTTTCGGGTTGACCTCCAACTCCTCACCAATCGCCGGCAGCACCTGGCCGATGCCTTTGTCCATGCTGATAGTAGTGGTAACCAGGAAGAACACCAGCAGCAGGAAGGCGATATCCGCCATGGAAGCCGATGGGATTTCTTTGAGTTTGCTGCGTTTACGTTTCATCGCGGTTGGACTTGATTGCTTTCCGGATTCACGCCTTCAGTTTCCCCTCACGCTCCAGGTCCATGATCGTCTCCACCAGGGCCTCGGAACCCTTTTCCATGTCCACGACGTTGCTCTCAATCATGTTAAGGGCGATATTCTGGAAAAACTGCAGCACCACGGCCACTATAAGGCCGAAAGCCGTTGTCAAAAGGGCAATGGAAATACCCGCAGCAACCACCGCCGGGCTGATATCATTGGCGTCCTTGATGTCGTTAAAGGCCCGGATCATGCCGACAACGGTCCCCAGAAAACCGAGCATGGGGGCGGTACCGATGAAGAAGGAAATCCAGGCCATGTTTTTTTCCAGACTGGCCATTTCGAGAGTCCCCCGGGCCTCAATGGCCTTCTCCGCTTCGGAAGCACCCAGCCCAATACGCTCCAGCGCTGCTAGGAAAATGTTGCGCACCGGGCCCTTGGCCTGGTCGCATTTGGCGATCGCTGCCTTCACTCCGGATTCTTTTAACGTACCGGCAACCTCATCGGTAAAACTCTCTACATTGATGTTGCCCTTCAGGAGATGGTATAGCCGTTCGAGGGAAAAGGCGATCCCCGCAACCCCAGCAATGAGGATAGGCCACATAAAACCACCGCCTTGGAGAAAATAATCTACCATAGAACATGGACCTCCGTATGAACTCTATTCAAATTATTTCAAGCTTCGTATATAAAGGTAGAATACCTCTTTTAAAATAGCGTCGCATTTTACATACAGCACCGATGAATGTCAATTCGTAATGAGTCCTGCGGGAGTTTGCCCGAAATAATAAATAATCAGTCTGAGATCATCTTTTTTTACTCCTTCTTTTCCCTATCGCCCGTCGCGGGCTCGAATGCCCCGCCTGGCTTTGACCCTGATCGGGCATAAATCCCTAAGGCCGCCAGGGCCGCCGCGGCGGCTGAAAGAAACGGGAAGTAGAAATTGATGCGGGCGTAGGTGAGTCCCCCGTAGGGCGGACCGATGATGCGGCCTAGGCTGCCCAGGCTCTGGGTCACGCCCATGGCTACCCCCTGCTCGTGCTCCCTGGAGCGCATGGAGACTGCCGCCATTACCGAAGGCGTTACCAGGCTGCTGCCCAGGGCGATGAAAAAGCACCCGAAGTAGACGAACGCCACCGTGCGCAGAAACGGGATGGACGCCAACCCGATCGCCATGGCAAGCAGGCCCAGCTCGATAACGCGGTCCTCCCCCAACCAACGGGCCAAACGCCTGACAACCGTACCTTGGGTAATGGCCCCCACGATCCCCATGAACATGAAAACGAATCCACGATCCGAAGGAGATATCCGAAGCACGTCCCGGCCGTATTCGACAAAAGTGACGTGGATGATGCTGAAGGCGATGGTATAAATGAAAAAGGTAGTGAGCAACCGCGACAGGGTCGGCCGCTTCCAGAATCGGGCTAGGTTACGCAGGGTAGCCCTGATGGCCACTAGGGGATTGGCAGCGGAGACCTGCTGGCCCTTGAGGCGGGCCTCCCTTGGATAAGACTCGGGCAGCACCGCCAGCGCCGCTAGGCAGTTGAGCAGCGAGACCGCGGCGGCGAAAAGTACCGGTGCCCGGTTGCCTAAAACGCTGGATAAAATCCCACCGATGGGGAAACCGATAATGAAACCCAGGTTGAAGGCCGCCCCTACCAATCCCATGCGGCCCGTACGCTCTGAACGGGGAGTGATGTCGGCAACACAGGCCTGGGCGGTTGCGATGTTGGCATTAGCCATCCCAGCCAGCATCCGGGAGGCGAACAGTAGCCACAAGCGGTCAGCCAGTCCGAAGATGGTAAAGGCTGCCGCCGAGGTAGCCAGCCCGATTATGATCACCGGCCGCCGCCCGATGCGGTCGCTGATGCGCCCCCATACCGGGGCAAAGATCAGCTGCATGGCAGCGTAACTGCCCAGCAGCAGCCCCACCGTCTGCTCATCACCACCCAGCTCAGCTACAAAGTCGTTGATGAAAGGAATGATGATCGTGAGCCCCATGAGGTCAATGAAAATGGTGATCCAGATGATGACCAGGGAGCGTCTCTGGGTGGCTGCTTTCATCTCAGCGGGTTCTCTTCAGCATGTCCGGTTATATCCAGGGAATGGACTGACATAATTAACGCCCCCGACTGCCATAATGGCAGCCAACGGCTGTCAAATAATGCGCCGGAGAAGTCATGTTGACACGATCCCTGGCTTGGCATATCCCTTGCGATTACTTCCAGCGAAACCTGACGGTTGATCTTTTAAAAGTAGCGTTTCGAGAAAGTCAAAATTAAAGGAGAAAATAACCATGACACTCGTAAAATACACCCGCAGACGACCGGTTTTGAGTCTATACGATGATATGAACGGCCTGTTTAACCAGCTGTGGTCCCGTCCCTTCTCTGGGGATGTGGTCCTGCGAAACAACTGGGCTCCGGCTTTCGATATCCGCGAGACCAAAGACCAGGTGACCTTTGAGGCTGAAATGCCCGGCTTGAGCAAGAAGGATATCGACGTTTCTGTTCAGGACGGTGTCCTGACCATCAGTGGCGAGCGTAGCGAGCGCCAGGTAACTGAAGGTGAGACCATCCACCGTTCCGAACTGCGTCATGGCAAGTTTAGCCGGTCCTTCTCACTGCCCACCGAGGTGGACGATGAAAAGGTTGAGGCCAAGTACCACAATGGGATCCTCAGCGTTTCTCTGACCAAGGTGGCGCCGGAAGAGCCTGAGATAAAGAAGATCGCCATTAAGTAGTCTACGGCCCACAATACATCCATAGTAAGCAACCTAGCCCCTCTTCGCCTGAAGAGGGGCTTTTTCATTAAGCATGATGAAATATAATTCGCATTCGCCGTCAACCTGGTAGAAATTCCCGCCAGATAGAGGATTGATGTTTTTCATCATCTTGATTTGAGAAATACACTGCCGTGGTTGAAAAGAATCTGCTCCGCGCTGCCCCTTTGCTACCAGTTTTGCTCGTATTACCTCTCTTAATTTTCCTGGGTGGACTATCCGCCCAGACCGCAACGCCTTTTGAGACGCTGAACATTGGACTTCGGTGCGTCGCCAACACGAACCGCAATGTTTTCCACGACTTCTGGGCGCCCGGGCGGGGAGTTGACGCCTTTATCGGAACACCTTTCTATTATGGTACCGTGCAGGCTGGATTTCACACCTTCCCTTTCTATGGCCGGAAAACGGATATCTCCGATTTTCAAACTGTTTTCGTTTACCTGAAGTGGGGTAAGCGGTGGTCGTTGCTGAATGAATTGTGCTGGTTTGGCCTTGTAGGTGTGGGTGGTAATATTATGATTTTCGAGACAGAATGGCGCTACAGTCGGTATGAAAGTGAACTCGGCATGAGCCTTGATTCCGGTGTGAGTTACACTGTTCATGGGAACATGGCAATCAATTTCTCAGGCAGCTACAACATCATTTTTACTAGCAAGCAGATCAGGCTCATGTTTCTATCCGCTGGAGTGAGCTATTCACTCTCCACACCGGGATGGCTGAAGGCGTTTCTGGAGTGAAGTCCATCTTGTTGTTATTGTTGATTCTTTCGGGCCCTGCAACTCGAGTGAGGGGGGCTGACGACATCGGAGCATCACCGGATAGGAAGGTTATTACCGCCGAAATGATCCAGGCTGCGGGCCTCATAAGAATAGGTGATGTTTTACGACTGGCCGACCAGTGGAATGTCAACTCAACAGACGGGTATACTTGGAAGGCAAGCGTGAACAACCTATCGACCTTCCAGAGCCAGACGTGGGTGGTCATTCTCGACGGTCAGAAAATTGATCTCGAGACATTTGATGTTGTCAATCTAAATATGTTGCCTGTGTCTCTGGATCGAATTGATTCAATTGAAGTCGTAAGTCTGCCCCAGATACGTGACGGGGAATTCACGGGCGGGGGTCTTATTCATATACATACAAGCAAGCCGGCGTCGGGGATTTCGTTTATAGGATCTATCGCCGCGGGCAATGAAACCGGGGATCCCGGACCTTACCTGTACACTGAATATAATACGCCAAATATTGATAAAATCGGAATGGACCAGTCAGTTACCGTCGACATCGGCATCAGAAACTGGTACGCCCGTGCTTATCTGATACGGCAGCTGCACACCTTCACCGACCTTGCCCTGCGACAACGCATAATCACGATAATGCCCGATTGGCCCGGCATGGATCGCATTGCAGCTGCCTGCAGGATCGGTAGGGAAATGACGCTGGGAAAGCAGGAGCTCTTCGCCGGATATTCTCACGCTTCAACCTATATGCTGTTCTTCAAACCTCTTGGGAGAGAATTCGCCGTAGATTATCTATTTCCCCATATCGGCGCGAATGGCATCTTTTCCGTCCCCGGAGACGTGGATATCATCTACCGGATTAAATACTCCGCCAACATACTGGAAACCCAGCCCAATTACCTCGATCTGGATTTCGACTGGTCTCTGAGCAACCTGAACGCGAATGTGGAAAGCATCTTCAAGGGTTCGGATTACCTGCCCATGGTGGGAGTTGGGCTGGACCGGCGTACTTTGAAGACCGGCTACCAACTGGCAGAAGATTCCTATGCCATCGGAAAAGTATACGGAAAGATAAGCTTTCAACTGTCCGACTTTAGCCACCAGAACATGAGCGCAATGGTCGCAATCAGTAACAGAAGGGCCGCAATTAAGGGCGCACTGACCAGCAACTGGTTCATCAATTCCGAACAGCAGGTTAAGACCATGCTGTCCTATTCGCAAAGACTCCTTGAGGAAGGAAACAGCCTGTGGTATTGGTCTGAGCAGGGATACGATCTGCTCAGCGATAGTAGCGTCGACTACTCGATCAGCGGTCCGATTGACAAATTCAGCCAGCTAGCCATTGATGTCATGTGGACGGGCGGTATAGGTAAAAACTTCGTGATCGAAATGACAGGGTCATGTAGAATGTGCGGGAGCCTGTACCTGGAAAGACTTTCATACCAATATGATTCTCAAGATTGCTCATTTTCATCTCCCGTTGAAGTCCACGCGGATCAAGAAGGGCAGATCATCGGGGCAAGTGCTGCAATCAATCACCGCCCCGGACCTCAACTAAAGCAAAGGTTTTACTATAGCTACCGGACTGCGGTCGGAGGAGACTACGTGTTTAGAGATTTATGGGAGTCGATTCCGGCCCATAAGGTCAGCTATCAAATAACTTATGCTCCGGTTAAGAACTTCTCGCTTTGGGCAATGCTGAGATACTTCTCGTCATCATATTGGATCGATTATCAGAATATTGGCAGCCAGTATTGCCCCTATTCCGCTGGCGCCAGGGCAGTATATTCCCCTACCGTTCGTGATGCTACTGTTATCGACCTGCAGGCACAGAAATGGTTCTGGCGCCGCAGGCTGATAGGAAGTCTGTTACTTCGCAACATTTTGAACCAGGACTTTCGTTATCATCCCATCGGAGCTTCATTCGATCTGAGTTTGTTCATTCAGATCAAGGTTCTTTTCGGTCCATAACAGTATAAATAGCTATGACTCATCCTGGAACGTACCATCAGTAAGATATCGCATTTAAGTTCGATAGCCGCGAAATTCAGCACATGACCAACCTCAAAGTTCTTCTGTTTGTCGGCCTTCTGCTCTCGGTAGCCGCTGGCCGGGAGGATAAGGCCAGGACTTTCACTCAAAGGGTGGGCGAGGGCCTGCAGTACGCCATCAGCGCTCCGGAGCTTCGTCTTCATTGGGTCGTCACCGGTCTGGGTACCCTGGCCGCGTTGTCCCAGGACAGCCGCATGAAACAGCAAGCTGTGGAACATGGCCTGATGCCCGAGCTACTGGCCGACGTCGGTGACGAGTGGGGTGGCCGGGTAGGGGCCATAGTGATCCTTCCCGGGATCTATCTGGCGGAAAGACTTCGTGGTACGCCCGGGATAGAGAGACTTCAGCGGCTGGAGTTTACCTTCACCAGCCTTGTGGTCGTGGCCACTATTACCCAGACGCTCAAGTACACCGTCGGACGGCCGCGGCCCAACCAGCAGCCTACACCTCGCTTCCCCTATGGACATTCATTCCCCTCGGGACACACCTCCCACGCATTCGGCATCGCCGAGGTGGTGCGGACCCTATACGGCAATGGTGCCGGGGCCGTATTCTACGGCCTGGCTGTCATCACCGGCATCAGCCGCATCCATGACAACAAGCATTACCTGTCCGACGTGGTCGCCGGCGCGGGACTGGGTATCGGTGTGGTCCGGGGATTCAGCCTAGCCCAGCGGTCTGGAGATGAGGTAGTTTCTTGGCGGGTCATCGCTGCCCCGAACGGCATGACAATTGAATTTGATTTCTGAGATAGGTCTCTGTCACTCCCCGTTGCACAACGGAGCGGGGATATGTACCTTTCCCATACTTACTAAAAGGAGAGCCGAACCATGACCCAACCCGATATCAGCCTTATTGCCGTTCTTATCGCCTCTATCCTGGGATTCGGTCTGGGGGCCTTATGGTATTCACCAAAGTTATTCGGCAAACAGTGGATGGCGGCCCTGGACATATCTACGGAAGGATTGCAGGAGGAATTCAGCCCGGCGCGCACTTATGGGACCCGCTTCGTTACCACCCTGGTGGCCGCCTATGTCCTGGCCCGTATCCTGGTTCATACGGAGGCGTCCACTCTGGTAGCCGGTTTTGAGACGGGATTCCTGGTCTGGCTGGGTTTTGTAGCAACCTTTGCCCTGGACGGTGTACTGTTTGAAAAGCGCTCCTTCAAACTCTACCTGATCAACAGCGGCTACTACCTGGTCAGCCTGATGCTGATGGGGGCCTTGCTGGGTTTGTGGCACTGAATCACCGGATGGTATTAAGAAACTACCGGATCTGATTCCTGTCCGGTAGTGCAAGCCCTTCTGACGCGGGATTCTACGCTTTCAGCCCCGCCAGCTCCTCATCCCGCTTCTCGAGCAGGGCTTCAATCTGGGAAATGGTCCAATCGTCCAGCTCCCAGTCACCCGCCAAGGCCGTTTCCTCGATCTGCTTCGGTTTGCGAGCGCCGGTTATGGCGCTGGTCACTTCGGGCCGCCGGAGAACCCAGGCCAGGGCCAACTGGGATAGGGTGCGCTCATGCCGCCGGGCTATAGGCCTTAGGGCCTCCACCAGCTTTAGGTTGACGTCTACTTCCGGCTCCCGGAAAAAAGGACTCCTGGTCTTGCGGAAGTCATCATCAGGCAGGTCCTGGATGCGTTCCTTGGTGAACTTGCCGGTAAGCAGGCCGTTCTGCATCGGACTGTAGGGCACCACGCCGATACCCTGCTCGCTGCAGTAGGGCAGAATGTCTGCCTCGATGTCCCGGCGTAGCATGCTGTAAGGTGGCTGCAATGAGGCGATGGGATGGATCGCTCCCATGAGCTCCATCTGCTCAACGCTGAAGTTGGAGAGCGCCGGATAGCGGATTTTACCCTCCTCGACCAGCTTGGCGACAGTGCTCCAGCCTTCTTCAATGTCCTCGACCGGGTCGGGCCAGTGGATCTGGTAAAGATCAATGACATCGGTATTCAGGCGGCGCAGGCTGTCCTCCGCCTCCTGGCGGACGCTGTCAGCTTTTAGGCTCGCGGAGATGTTGCGCTCGGTGTCCCAGATCCGGCCGCACTTGGTGGCTATGATGATCTCGTTGCGGATCCCCTTTATTGCCCTTCCCACCACCTCTTCCGAGCGGCCTAGGCCGTAAACCGGCGCTGTATCAATCCAGTTGACTCCCATATCCAGCGCCTTGTGAATGGCCTTGATGGAGTCCTCATCATCCTGAGGACCCCAGCCGAAAATGTATTCCCCGCCACCGATTGCCCAGGCACCAAAGCCGATGACGCTGAGCTCCAGTTCGGTGCGGCCGAGTTTTCTGGTCTCCATGACTGATTCATCCTCCTGTCTATATCGCGTTAATGGTGGTCACCGTAGACTTTTTCCCCTGCCTCTATCCGTATCGGAAGGCGGTTTTGCTGCGGTGGCAGCGGACACGTGGCATACGGTGTAAATACACACGGCGGATTGTAGGCCAGGTTGAAATCAATCACCGCAGATCCCTCCGCATCCGGCTGCGGGATTGTAAGGAACCGACCGCCGCTGTAGGTCTCTTTTCCATTGGTCACGTCACCAAAGATGATGAACAGCTGCTCAGCATCAGGTTCTCCAATGGCATCCAGACGGTATGTTTTCTCGCCAATCCTGAATATCAGGGCGCCGGCTAATTCCAGTTGGGTGGTGGTACCCTGGGCGGTGGGTACGTTAATCGATACGGACGACTCAAGGCGCTTAAAATTGGCCTGTACCCGCCAGCGCGGATCTATCGGGAAATATTCCAGGCCTTGGAATTCCTTCAGGATGGCGCTCTCCCGGTCTTTCAACCTGATGGCCGGCTGTCCATCCCTCTCGATTAGGTAGAAGGTAAGGCTGCCGGTCTCGAGCATGGTCGGATCGCCATCGGCATCGGATCGGAGCTTCAGGCTTGAGACCGGCTGTTGTTCGCTTGTTATTGGTACCCCGTCAAATACTTCAATGACCGTTCCCTCAGCACCTACATGAAAAGTCCCCGCAAATCCCGGCACTTTTCCCGCGGGAAAGATCAGGTCATTCTCCGGATCACTGCCAAAACTATTCTCTCCTTCCTGGAGCCAGAATAATCCCGCCAGCGTCAGCCAGCCGTCATCCCGTTGTAGGCTTTGGAGCCGTTCTTCTCGCCACTCCAGGATTTCCGGAAATTCTCTCTCAGCATCTGCCGTCGGTACTACCGGTCGGCAGAACAGTCCTCCCGCTAAGGCCAGAATGAGAATTATCCCCGTCCGTCCGTGTGAATAAAAAATGGCCAGCGGGGAAAGCCGGGACTCGTTTTTCATCATCTTCCCCTTGCTGCTTGTCAATTTCATAAACCTCAGCTGCGGTCCCGCCGTATTTTCCAGTGGTCCACTACCTCCTCCCCTTTCACTACGGCGTACTCGTCAAACAGGGCTACTGTCAGGCAGGCGTGATTCGGGAGGATCCGTACCCTGGAACCCACCTCCAGCCCCGCCAGGTCTTTCGGGCCTGTACCCTGAATGATCCCGTGCTCCTGCGAGAGCGATACTAACAGCAGGGACGGGTGGATGGCAAGGGGATTGGCTTCAGTAACAACAGCTCCCTTCCCGGGGACGCTGTCCAACTGGACCGGGCCGGGATCGTGGGACATGGCTAACGCACCAGCGTCAACCACCACGTGGGAACTCCCCGGTTGGTGGGATACCACAGCAGTTAGGACGGTGACCGCACAATCGGCAAAATCGCAGCTGCCCAGGGCCACTTGCGCGCGGTCGTGAAATACGTAGTTGCCGGGGCGCATCTCCTGCACCCCCTCCAGATGCTGCACCACGGACATGGTGGGAGTGGAACCCACGCTGACTGTAGGCACGGCGACTCCCTCGCTCCGAAGTCTTTCTGCAAAGGCGACCATGATGTCCCGTTCCTGGTCGGCGATATTGAGCACCTCTTCCCTGGAAGTCACCTTGTACGCCTGGCCGGCGTGAGTAAGCAGGCCGTCAAAGATGAGGTGGGGAGCCTCGTGCAGGAAACGGGCTAGTCGGACCGCGTAGTCGGACGTGGGATCAACGCCCGCTCTGTGAAGGCCACAGTCTACCTTCAACCATACTGGGACCGCCTGGTCTCGGCCGACGGCGGCCGCCTGGTCTCGGCCAGCGGCAGCCGTTTCCAATGCCGCGGCGGTGGCCAGATCATCCACCACGAGCCGCAGCGTCACCCGTTCTGACAGGTCCAGGGACTGGCTGATCTTCCCGGAGTCAAGGGGAAAGGCGTAGGTGATGTCGTCGAAACCGGCGTCGGCGAAGGTTCTCGCCTCAACCAGGGTCGATACGGTAATTCCCCGCGCGCCCCGCTCCTGCTGCATCCGGGCAATCTCCAGGCACTTGTGGGTCTTGATGTGCGGCCGTAGTGAAACCCCCAGCGAACTGGCCTTCTCGGCCATAGTTTCCAGGTTGCCCTGGAGAATGACCAGGTCCAACAGTAAGGACGGAGTGGGAAGGTCGTGGATATTCACGGGCGTAATTTATTGACAGGAATGCCGGTGTCTGGTAGGGAGTATCGTGTAAATTATTTCACTTTTCAGAAACACACCCCCTTCCGCCCTTTTTTTAAGAAAAGACGCCTACTGATTTTCGAGGGAAACCCTCTCAGATCTCACCAGCCGTTACACCTCATCAGTCACGTCGGTCTTGCGGCGTTTGGAGTAGACCCGGAAGTTGTCGGGGCTGATGGCGTCGTCGGCTTTGATCTCCAGCCAGACCCAGTGCTGCCACATGAAATTCTTCACTACTTTTGACTTGGTCTCGTTAAGGTATTCAGCCAGGGAAGAGTGGACCGTGATAATGAGGCGTCGGTCCTTGTGGTTGGTCCGGAAGCGCCGAAGCCAGCTGTCAATGGCCGTTATCATTGCGTCTTTGGATGGGACGCGTCCCAGGCCTTTGCAGGTGGGGCACTCTTCGCTCACGGAATGCAGCAGGGATAGGCGCACTCGTTCGCGGGTCATTTCCAGCAGACCGAACTCGGTAATGGGTGAGACCGCGACCCTGGCCCGGTCCTTCTTAAGCTCCTTGACCAGCTCATTGTAGATCTTTTTGCGGTTGGCTTCCTGCTGCATATCAATGAAATCGATGATAATGAGGCCGCCGATATCACGCAGGCGTAGCTGCCGGGCCGCCTCGCGGGCCGCCTCCAGGTTGATCTTCAGGGAGTTCTGCTCGTGGTCCCCCTTGCCGATGAACCGGCCGCTGTTCACGTCAATCACCAGCATGGCCTCGGTATGCTCCAGCACGATGTAGCCTCCGCTTTTTAGCCACACCTTGCGCTGGAGGGACTTGTCGATCTGGCCCTCGATATCGTGATTGGAGAAGATGGGGGCCTTGCCCCGGTAAAACTCCACCAGGTTCACCTGGGATGGCGAGACATCCCGGAGATAGCTCGTCAGTCGCTTGTGAATGTCCTTCGAGTCGATGATCACCTTGTCCACGTCGGGCGACAACAGGTCCCGAATCACGCTGTCGGTGGTGGTGAGGTCCTGGTAGAGCAGGAGCGGCCCTGGTTTGCTGGTGGAGAGTTTTTCCAGTTCAGACCACGACTGCCAAAGGTTGTTGAAGTCCCTCGTTAGGATTTTCTGATCCCTGCCCTCGGAGACTGTGCGTACAATGATTCCGAAACCGTCGGGTTTGAAGGACTCCACTATTTTCCGTAAACGGCGGACTTCGTACTTGTCGTTGATTTTCTTGGAGATGCCGATGAAGTCGGAGTTCGGGACCAGGACTAGTAGCCGGCCGGGGATAGCGACATCGGTTGTGACTCGCGGACCTTTGCCGGCAAAGGGTTCCTTGATGATCTGTACCAGGATTTCCTGGCCGGTTTTTAGGTCGATGTCGCGTGTGGCCGGTTTGCTGGGGGATCGGGATCGTCGGTCTTTGGATCGAGTGGCGGGGGTTTTTTCCGGCTCACCTAACTCTTCCTCCGTCAGGGTCACATAGTCCAGGTTGTTGGGGCTGCCGATTTCGGCGAAAGGCAGGAACGCGTTGGCTGCGTAGCTGATGTCCACGAAGGCGGCCTGCATCCCGGGGATGACGTTCTCCACCACTCCCTTGTAGATGCTGCCCACCATCCGCTGGTAATCGGGGCGTTCTACGTACAGTTCTACGAGCCGCCCGTTTTCCACAATCGCTAGGCGCGTGCTCCCGGCGGACTCGTTTATGAACATCTCTTTTACTATTTCTTCTGCCATAGAGCTACTAACCTCCCAAAATATAAAGGGATAGTTGCTTCATCCCCGCTAACTGCGGGTCTTCGCTCCAGGGGAGGTTATCCCAGTGTAGTCCCCTCAGGACTACTGGCTCATGTGATGTGGCAAAAGGACGGTCTTGGAAATTTGAGGCATACCGATCCAAAGGTCTCCTTTGGAAAGGTTCTTCCCGGGGGAGTCTCTTCGCGTCCCCCGGAAAAGGGCGGGCTTATCAGAAGAAATCTTTGCCTTACCGTCAATACCCATCATCCACATGTTACGCCCCTCATATAAAGGGGCTTTGTCTTCCTCCATCTTCTCCAAGTATCCGGCGAACGTGGTGGCTTGTCTCGTCGGATCAGAATTTCTATAGCTAGGACTCCTCCCCTGGGGTCCTTATGGGATAAAAAGCTACAAATCCTTTGTTTTTGTATACGATATCCGCCTCGAAGGTAGTGGATTATTCGTATTTCTTCAAGAAGGAAGTTCGACAGTGCCCCTCAGACCTAGCTCCTCGTCGATCTCCCTCAGCGCATCAATGACGAACTGGATGTGCTCATCCCGGTCCACCCCCAACTCGGCGATGCCCTGCTCGATGTCCTCCCGGCTCACCGAGGCCGCGAAGCTGGGCTGCTTGAGCTTCTTCTTCACCGACTTGGGCTTGACCTCGTGAATGGACTTCGAGGGACGCACGAAAGTGACGGCGAACATGAAACCGGCCAGCTCGTCCACCGCGAACAGCGTCTTGGCCAGGCGGGTCTCCCGGGGTACGCCGGAGTAGTTGGCGTGACTCATGATCGCGGTTATCACCTCCTCGGGGTAGCCCCGCTCACGTAGGATTTCCGCACCCTTATAGGGATGGTCCTCCATGGTGGGGTACTGCTCGTAGTCGAAGTCGTGTAGCAGGCCTACGATACCGTATAGGTCCTCGTCCTCGCCCCATTTGCGGGCGTAGGCGCGCATCACCTGCTCCACCGACCGGGCGTGGTTACGCAGCGATTCCGATTTGGTGTACTCACACAGCAGGTCCCAGGCCTCTTCGCGGGTGGGGAGATTCATGGGGGCTCCTTTCGATAATATTGCCGGGAATTTAGGCACTGCCCATTGACAGGGAAAGCCGTCTGTTGTATCGTCTCGGCCCTTGCTCAGCCCATGACTTTAGTCTCGTGGGTTGAGGGACCAAATGATACCTCGGCGAACCGAAACGATACAAAAACGAAATCAAGCCTCAAAAGGGAACTGGACTGGCGTGTCGGCTTCAGCGCCTTGTTAGGCTTTACGGGCTCGTTCTGTTTTGTACTGGCTCCCCTGCCGTCTTCTGAAATACATCCAGGACTTGCCCGTTCCTGTCGCAATGCCTCACGCTCAATTGCGGTCCGTCTACGGTAACACTCATGTATCCCCCGCCTTCTTCGCCCAGGCACGCGGGCACCATAAACTTCAGCGTAGTGGGATCGGGGTAGAATATGTATCTGTGCCCGTCACCACAGAATGCGATATCGACTCCGGACTTCGCCATCAGCTCGCACAGCCGCCCCCGGAACGAATCGCCTTCCTGTGCCACCCAGTCACTGTCGTGTCCCATGACGATGACCACTGCCTCAGGGCTGCTTCCTCTGATCTCTTTCAGCCGCGCGTCCAGCCACAGTACCTGCTCGTCCCATATCTGGGCCCGCATTTGCGGGTCATCGTGCGGCCCGAATACCTCTTCTCTGTGCCATTCATCGGTTAGGTACAGGGATAGTATGTGCAGGTCTCGGTATTTTACGTGGTAGTCACCGTGTTCGTCATAATCGACAAATTCACTGCCTTCCTTTCCCGCGCGCTCGCGATAGTTGAAGTGCTTGTCGACGAAGTACTGCCCCGCGGCGTTGTCCGGTTCGTACCCGGGCCACGTGAAATTGCCCGCATACTTCCAGTCTGCTTGTGATATCTTTGGATCTGTGGCTCGGCGGGAGCGGTTGATATACTGTTCCTCCCATCCTCCTACCGATAAATAATACCTTTTCAACAGGCTGGGCATGTCGTCTCCGAAAACGGCCTCCATGTCGGCCATGAAGTCCTGCCAGTGGTGTCCTTCGGTGGGATGTACTATATCACCCAGGTTGAGGATCATTTCATGGTTGGCCGCTTTTATGCTTTCCAGGACAGCGCGATGGCTCTGCCCGCCACCGCGGTTGTCCGCAACGACCGCGAACGACCACGCTTCCCTCGATGTCTCTTGGGGCGGTGTGGTACACCCGGCCACAACCATGCACACGCAGCATACGCAAACCAGCCGCAGGACTCTTCGCAAAGCCGATCTCATCCGTTATTACCTCCCTTCATAGCCTGGCTATTATTTGTGGAGCGGCATTCCTGCCCTCATCGCGGCAGGAAAAATTCTCGGAGATTCCTTTCGATAGGAGTCGCCGGGAATTTAGCCACCGCCCGCCGACAGACAAAGCCGTCTGTTGCCGGTTGTCCGTGGCGGGGCTTACAGCGGGCCGCTGGGCGCCGCGCACAGCCCTCAGCTTTCTGAAACAGCCCTCAGCTTTCTGACATTCCGGCTGCCCCCGGGCCATCCGGCCGATAACTCGGCCGCCAGCGACCTCACCCCTCGTGAAGGGCAGGCGAGATAAGCCATCCTGCCCGGGTATCGCGCAGGTCTTAACCGGCTGGCATTCCCTTTGCGTATGCATCCGGGTAAAACCGGTGAAATGGCATTCGCAGCGCCCGGTAAGCGGTGTGGCTACGAAGATTCCGCAGCAGGCCGCGCCCATATCTGGTTTCACCGGGCCGGTTCTGCGGTCATATGATTGTAAAACCCACAGGAGTAGACATGTCCAACCCTTTCATCCGATTATCTTTCACGGTTCTCCTGCCCTTGACCATCCTGTTCACCGTAGGTTGTGAACCTGAATCCGAGCCTACCGGTCTGAGCAATCCTTACCTGGGGCAGGAGCCCCCGGGGATGGAGCCGGTGCGGTTTCCGCCTGCGGGATACCGGGCCACCGCCGAATGGTTCTGGCACGGCTCCCCTGCCTTTTCAGCCGATGGAGAGGAAATGCACTTCGCGCAGATGTCGCCTACCGGCGGTTTGTGGCTCAGGTATACCCGGGTGGTGGATGGTGACTGGATACCCCACGAAGACCCGTCATTCGCAAGTGATAGCGCGGAGAATAAACCCATGTTCGCCGTGGATGATCCCAACCGGATCTACTTCATCTCCAAGCGGCCCGGCGGCCATATCTTTACCACTACCCGGCCCAGTCCCATGGGCGGATGGGCTGCCCCCACGGCGGTGGACATCGCCTTTCCCGATTCCACGAATCCGGGCTGGCAGTTCTGTGTCAACCGCAACGGTGATGTCTATTTCGAGGGGTGGATCCATAACCAACTGGACCTGTATGTCTCGCGACTGGTGGACGGGGTCTATACTCAACCGGTGAAGCTGAGTGACCGGATCAATACAGGGTACAACGATTTCGATCCCTACCTGGAACCGGATGAGCGCTATCTCATCTTTGTCTCCAACCGCCCGGGCTTCGGCTTCCACGACCTGTACATCAGTTTCAAGCTCACCGACGGTACCTGGTCGGAGGCGGTCAATCTGGGAGCCGGTATCAATGGGGACTTCGAGGACTTTGCCCCCGTGGTCACCCAGGATGGCAACTACTTATTCTTTGTCACCCAGAAAACCGGCGATCAGGGGTACACTCCCTACTGGGTAGACGCGGAGGTTCTGGAGCAATTCGATCCCGCGGGCGGCGGACAGCTAGCGCGATAGCCTTTCCCGCCGCAGGTCAGATCCCGCAGTAAGTGAAATCCCGCAGTATGCGGGGCGGGGCGGGGCCAGCGGCGGGAGAATCCCGCCAACGGCGGGGGGACCCCGTCATCCGGCTTACTCGCCGCCGATGACCACCGTCCACGGGCGTACTTGCCATTCGGTTATCAGGCCGTTTCTCACGTATGGGTCGTGCATCGCGAACTCTTCTGCCACTGTCGACTCGTCCCCCTTGAAAACCAGCACCGCGCCGTCCGCTGGTTCGTCGAGCGCTCCGGCCATCACTAGCTCGCCGCGTTCATAAGCTGCATTCGCATGATCAAGGTGCTCTTGACGGTACGGGGCCCGTCTCTCGACATAGTTGTCAACGGTCTTATAGAATAAAATGTAGTACATGCCTTCTCCTCCTTAGCTCCCGAAAAAACGTGCATATTTGCATTTCGTTTTCCAAAGCCAGACTCTTGGCCCACTCCGCGTGTCCACGCACCTCAGCCAGCTATAGCCTCATGCTTCCTCGATCAGTTCTAACTCCAGTCGATCACACAGTTCAGTCATCTGTTCCTTCAGGTCACCGTAGAACGTGACCCGGTGCCAGCCCATGCTCCAGCCTTCGGTCAGCTTTTCGAGGTCACCCTTGACGACGGCTTCCAGCTTGGTTCGGCAGGCCATGTCGCTGGGATTGTTGCCGATGGATTTGGCCTGGTGCATCAGCACTTGGCGGGAAACAGGATCGATTTCAAGGGTTGTGGTCATGTAGCCCACCGGCAGCAGCGACCGCATGGATGCCCCCTTGCGGTCCTCGGAATGCGTGAGGATGTGGTAGGCATTTGAAATCCCTTCCGGTCCGAACGGTTTAGTCATGGCCACACAGTGGGCATAAATAATAGCGTTCTTGGACGTATCGATCACCGGATCGGAAATATAGCCCGGGCGGCCCGTCAGCGCGCTCATCGTCGCCATTGTCAGCGCCGATATCTGGTCAGACTCACAACCGCCGACTGATCCGTCGTTATTCAGTTGACAGAAGCCGAGGCACGGATAGGCCTTCAGGTGTCCATTATAGAATCCATCGAGGCAGTTGATGCTGATACCTCGCGCTCCGTGTTCGTCCATCAACTTCTTCATACCGACGTACATGGCAGCCGATCTCTCGATTTCACCGCGGTCGACATCAATGATCTTCTCAGCTTGGTCTATCCAGGTGTCGGCGCTCGCCCTGGCCGCTTTCTTGTCGGCCTGGTCGTAGGCGCTGGCTATCTCCTCGAACGTAACCGGGACCAGCTGGACGCCCATAACCTCTTGTGCGGCCTTCCTGAAATCGTCGCCGCCCCATCCGTTGCCGACGACGAGGATTTTCGTTTCCTTCAATCGTTTGAGAGCCGTGTCGAAATTCACCGCGGCGACTGGATCGCTCTTGCACGTCCAGTCGGCCTCGGTCGGCGTCCGCTTTCCACGCTCTTCACGGAACATCGCCGCGACCTCGGCGGGTGTTTGGCCTTCTTTCAGCAACTCAAAGTGCCGGGCCGATGCTATTATATCGCGATCATTCGAAGAACTCACCCAGTCCACTGGCTGGCCCGAGTTCATGATCCGGTTGATCTCGAGTAGGAACTTGCCCGATCCGCCAAACAGGTTGTCGACCAGTAGCGTGGGCTTGCCCGTTGAGCTCAGCTGAACAATATCGTTCTCCCAGCCGAGGCCTTGAACGCAGATAACATATCCGTCTACCTCGGTATCCTGCTCGAGCACCTTGTCGAGCTGCTCGGGATTGTCCACAATTCGGCTTGAGCTGAACTCCAGGCCGGGGGCGCCTGCGGTCAGCAGTTCGGTCATCTGTTTACGGCGGGCGCCGAAGTCGTAACCGATGTTGGGCCAGATGGGAATGGCATTGTCCGCCTCACAGAATACCAGCCGGATCTTCGGCTTGCCGTTGCCCTGCCGCTTGGCCGCTAATAGCCCGGGAGTTATCATACCACAGGTAGCGGCATAACCCACGCAGGCCGCACAGCCTGACAGGAACTTGCGGCGATCCATGGATACTCCCCGGTTCTTTTTGATTCTCCTGCTGTCGGTGGTCATATCCCGCTCCTTTCGATAACTATTGGCGGAAATTTAGGCCCTGCCCGCCGACTGGCAAAGCCGTCTATTGTCAGGCGCCTGTGTGTGGGTGAGGTTCCTCCGGGAACCTCCGCGTCGGGAGGGTGAGTGATTCAGGCCCCTTCCCCTTCTTCCCCCTTATCCCCTGAGTTTACCCCGTGTAACGTAGTGTAACGGGGCCAACAGCGGGGCCGCAGGCGGGGCTAAGAGCGGGCTTGGCGGTTCCCTCTCTTTTCCCTGCCAACTGCTTCTGCCACTACTGCTATCCCGAGTCCCAAGCCACAAATCCCTTGTTTCGCGTACCAGGCAAACTGAAGTTTAGGTCGACCACTTGTAAGCTTTAATAATATGTTATGTTTCCAATATTTAGGTTATTTTCTGGTTATGGAGTCGGACTCGATGTCTTACCAACATTGCTATTGTAAATATCAACAGCCTTTTCCAAATGTTTGTCGAATCGTTGGCCAACTTTAATTACAAGAACTAGAATGGCTGCACCCGCAAGAGCAAGAGTCCAATTAGGCTTTTTAAATCCGGTGATAGGTTCTTTAAGCCCAATGTTAGCAATGATAACGCGACTAATAGCTTGTCCTATTGTAAAACCGCCGAAACTAGCCATAATAACGACAATTTGCAGAGTTGCTTCGGCTTTTTTAACATGAAATATGGCATCAGGATAAGCTGCCAATAATTTTCTGAATTCCGTTAGTTTCGGAAAGAAGGTTGAACCTTGTATATCTATGGTCTTGCCTTGGTAAGTATATATGTTTCCTAGCTTAACTTTTTCAACAATAATAGAATCACATTCGGATTTTTCCTGAGCTACTACAGTTGATAGTGTAATCACGTTGGTTAGAGTAAGCAATGTGGCAAGTGTGATTATTTTACGCATCTGAACTCTCCTTTTTTATTATGTTGGCGCCCTAACTAATGTTTTTGAACCAACATCCCAGGCCATTGAAACCTGATATTGTCTCCGCGTCCTTGACAGAATGTAATTCCCTCTTATAACATAATCAATATATCCCATTGAAAATAATCACTTGGATCGCTGGTACCCGCCCGTAGTTCAAAGGGTGAGGACGTCGGGGGCTCTTCCCCCTCTCTCAAGCCTGCCTCACCCCGACCCTTGCGTCGGGGCCCCGTCCGTAGGCGGGGAGAGAGGGGGCCTCACGCAAGTGAGGGGGGTGAGTGCTTCCGGGGGCCTCACGCAGTGAGGAGGGTGAGTGGCTCAGGGGATCTCACGAAGTGCGGTGTCTCACATCCTCTCGCCCTGGATGAACGACCAGTGAGTGTGGATGATTCTCCAGCGGCCCTCGATTCGTGCAAAGACTTCGCTGCAGTTCCAGGGCGTTCTTTTAGCAATGGAGCCGTCGATATTCAGTTGGGTGGAAAAGAAACGGTAGGTCAGTACCGCCATGTCTCCCTTGACGTGAATCCTTGGATCGATAAACTCCATGACATCATAGTGAATTTCCCCTTCCCGCTGTGCATATTCCGCCTTTAAGGCTTCCAGGCCATTCAATCGCTTAGGAGTTCCAGTGTCAAAGTATGTGACATCCGGGGCACTGATGTCGGTGAATCCCCATGGATCGCCCTTGCGCCACCGCTCCATCGCCGCGTGTTCCAGCGCCAGAATTTCGCCCAACACACCCTCGTATTGTTCAGGCGACAGCTCCACCGGGATAGGTACCTCCAGGCCAGCAGGGAGCTTCTGCTTGACATAGGACCAGTGGGTATGAATAATTCTCCACTTTCCCTCTCGACGGAAGTACACCTCCGTAGTATTCCATAAGGTTTCCTCGGGCTCCTCAGGCGTGGCCGCTGAAGACCGGTAATTGTATGTCAGAACGGCCGCATCACCCACCTGCACAACCCTGGGATCGATGAATTCCGAAATCTCGTAACGGATATTCCCCTCGAACTGTTTCAGGTAAGCCTTGTACTCTTCAAGACCAACTATGGGCTTGGTCAGGCCCGGATCCACGTAGGTCACTTCATGGGCGCTCAGTTCTGTCCATCCCCAAGGATCCCCCGTACGCCACCTCTCCATGGCGCCCTTCTCAAGTGATAAGATCATTTCCATCGTACCCTCCTCCCTGCTAACCGGATCAT
>CP070638.1:2982371-3017921 GCA_020354025.1 Fidelibacterota bacterium
CTAGGTCCATCAAGATGGTGCTGCTGAAGCAGGCCAAAAGCCCCTCAGATGAGGGGCTTTTTCATATCCCGGGTGGGATTCAATTGGCCAAATGGTGGCAACTCCTGACCAGTTTCTGCGGGTGTAATCCCAACCAGTGTAATAAGATATAGCTTCCTGATGTTTTCCCTAATAAGCTTGATACTTTACAAAGTGTAATGTACTTTGCATTGGAAGCCTTTCCTCGAAGACTCCCACGTTAATTGAAAGACACAGGTGTTGCTAAGGCACTGGTCGTCGTCTCGCTTGCATAATCAAGATTCGCATCTGTAATAATCTCGATCTGACGAGTGCCTGGGGGTACTAGCTAATATCTGACCACACTTTAAAACGGTACGGTGGGAATCATGGAACGCGTTCAATCCAATCATAAACTACATTTTCCTCCTGGATGGAGCGATACTCCTTTAGTGCTTGCTCTTCTGTTAGCCTCAGGCCTCCTGGCGCAGGCCCCTACCATCGTCGCCACCTATCCCGCCCAGAACGCCCTGAACGTGCCACGGGACACCACCATCTCGGTCACCTTCGACAGAGAGATGGATGCTACCTCTTTCAATAACACGACCTTCGTGGTGCACGGCAACCAGACGGGCCGGTTGAGCGGTGCGTACGGCTACGAGGCCGACACTTATACGGCCATTTTCGCCCCGGCCGGCCCCCTCAAGGCAGGCGAGCAGGTGAGCGTAACGCTGACGACGGGGACCCAAAGCGGCGCGGAGACTACGCTGGCGAATCCTTTTTCCTGGTCCTTTATCGCCGAGTGCTCCGGCGGTAGCGCCACCTTCGCCGCCGCCTTGAATTATGGCGTAGGGGATGACCCTGAGTCCGTCACCGCCGCTGACCTGGACGGTGACGGGGACAGCGATCTGGCGGTGGCGAATAGGCGTAGCCACAACGTGTCAGTACTGCTAAACGACGATTCGGGCACTTTTACCGCCGCTGTGAATTATAGTGCAGGATCTTCTCCCCTTTCCGTCACCTCCGCTGACCTGGACGGTGACTGGGACATCGAGCTGGCGTTAGCGACTAGCGTGTTGGTGCTGCTGAACGATGGCTCGGGCACCTTCGCCGCCGCCGTGGATTATGGTGCAGGGAGTGGCCCTGAGTCCGTTACCGCCGCCGACCTGGACGGTGACGGGGACAGCGACCTGGCGGTGGCGAACAGCTCTAGCCACAACGTGTCAGTGCTACTCAATGACGGCTCAGGCGGTTTCGCCGCCGCTGTGAACTATGGCGTAGGGGAGTACCCCCGTTCCGTCACCGCAGCCGACCTGGATGGTGACGGGGACAGCGACCTGGCGGTGGTGAATTGGTTAAGCGACAACCTATCGGTGCTGCTCAATGACGGCACGGGCACCTTCGCCGCCGCAGTGAATTATGGCGTGGGGAATGAGCCCTATTTCGTTACCGCCGTTGACCTGGACGGTGACGGGGACAGCGACCTGGCGGTGGTGAATGCTGGTAGTGCCAATGTGTCGGTGCTGCTCAATGACGGCTCGGGCACCTTCGCCGCCGCCGTGAATTATAGCGTAGGGAGTAGCCCTAATTCCGTGATCGCCGCCGACCTGGATGGGGACGGGGACAGCGACCTGGCGGTGGTGAATAGTGGTAGCGACAACGTGTCGGTGCTGCTGAACCGTAACTATGGGGAGGCGGATATTGTTCTATCAACAAATTTCCTCTCCTTCGGACTTACAAGGATCGGCACTGCCGATACTCTAAATCTTACCGTTTGTAACCAGGGCTTGGACAGCACGTTGAAGGTGAGCAGTATAACTAGCTCCAATAATGTTTTCAGCGCCAGCCCCGGCAGCTTCTCAGTGATTCCCGATGACAGCGCTACCGTGACCGTCACCTTCAGCCCCGCGGACATGGTGAACTACAGCGACAGTCTGGCCATCGCCAGCAACGACCCCCAGCAGTCGGAGGTGAAGGTGTATGTGTATGGTGCGGGCAATCCCATCGTCGCCACCTATCCCGCCCAGAACGCCCTGAACGTGCCACGGGATACCACCATCTCCGTTACTTTCGACAGAGAGATGAATGCTACCTCTTTCAATAACACGACCTTCGTGGTGCACGGCAACCAGACGGGGCGGCTGAGCGGAGCGTACGGCTACGAGGCCGGTACTTATACTGCCACCTTTGCCCCGACCAGCCCTTTCAAGGCAGGTGAGCAGGTGAGCGTAACGCTGACGACAGGGATCCAAAGCGCCGCGGCATCTTCCCCGACGAATCCATTTTCCTGGTCCTTTATCGCCGAGTGCTCCGATGACAGCGCCACCTTCGCCGCCGCCGTGAATTATGGCGCAGGGGATGGCCCTGAGTCCGTTACCGCCGCTGACCTGGACGGTGACGGGGACAGCGACCTGGCGGTAGCGAATGGTATTAGTGCCGACGTGTCGGTGCTGCTAAATGACGGCTCGGGCAGCTTCGCCGCTGCCGTGAGTTATAACGTGGGGCATCACCCCCATTCCGTTACCGCCGCCGACCTGGACGGTGACGGGGACAGCGACCTGGCAGTGGCGAATATTGGTAGCGACAACCTGTCGGTGCTGCTCAATGACGGATCGGGTTCCTTCGCCGCCGCTACGAATTATGTCGTGGGGAATGAGCCCTATTTCGTTACCGCCGCCGACCTGGATGGTGACGGAGACAGCGATCTGGCGGTGGCGAATGCTGGTAGTGACAACCTGTCGGTGCTGCTCAATGACGGCCCGGGCACCTTCGCCGCCGCCGTGAATTATAACGCGGGGCATCACCCCAATTCCGTTACCGCCGCCGACCTGGACGGTGACGGGGACAGTGACCTGGCGGTGGCGAATGAAAGCGCCAACGTGTCGGTGCTGCTCAATGACGGCTCGGGCAGCTTCGATGCCACCGAGAATTATGGTGTGGGGTGTTTCCACTCTTTCGTTACCGCCGCCGACCTGGACGGGGACGGGGACAGCGACCTGGCAATAGCGAATCATAATATTGCCAACGTGTCGGTGCTGCTCAATGACGGCACGGGCTCCTTCGCTGCCGCCGTGAATTATGGGGTAGGGAATGGCCCCTTATTCGTTACCGCCGCCGACCTGGACGGGGACGGGGACAGCGACCTGGCGGTGGCGAATTATTATAGCGCCAACGTGTCGGTGCTGCTCAATGGCGGTCTGGGCACCTTCGCCGACGCCGTGAATTATAGCGTGGGGAATAATCCCCATTCAGTAGCCGCCGCCGACCTTGACGGGGATGGAGCCAGCGACCTGGCGGTGGCGAATAGTGATAGCGTCAACGTGTCGGTGCTGCTCAATTTAAATGGCACTGCTGAAATAGCCCATTTCCTGGAGCTCATCCCTAATGCTTTCGCCCTGCACCAGAGCTACCCCAATCCCTTCAATCCGGTGTCTACGATCCGGTATGACCTACCGCGAAGTAGTGAAGTCTCCTTGGTGGTCTATGACATCTTAGGTAGGGAAGTAGTGAGCCTAGTGGATAGCTACATGGAGCCGGGTTATCATCAGAAGATGTGGGATGGCCGGGATGCAAGTGGTCGGGACATCCCCTCCGGCATCTACATCGCCCGGCTGGTGACTCCAGAGTATAGCAAGTCCATCAAGATGGTGCTGTTGAAGTAGGGAAGAGGCTGCTGCTGGAGCAGAAGACGTTTCAAGTGAGGTGCCAGTTAAGCCCTGGAAACGCGAAATATATCGTAGTTTTTGCCCAACTTGTACATGTTCATCAGACAAAGTACAATCTTGCTCTTGAGTTTTCCTTTTTTCTTCTTAACTTAGGAAAACTATCACTGTCATAATGAGAGTCTGGATAGTCAACCGGATTCAGCATGCTACTTGAACACATGATAAAACTATGGGACTATTCGTTAATCGAAGGTGAGCAGAAGGAGGGATCAATCGGATATGTCTGAGAATGGATTAAATATTCTTATGAAGAGAATAATCAACTCAGACTATATCTCAATGGAAGAGCTAGTCAAGGATTCCGACACCTACTCGATTGACGAGATTCATGTCTTTCTCGATCACATCATCGCTAAATGGGAGGCTAACGAGCTCACTCCAGCAGCTATTAACGCATTACTGAGGTTTGTATATGTGTACTTAGATCGACCTGATGTCCAGATTAATTATAAAAATCGAACACCACTTCCGATTTGCCATTTCTCCTCGTTCCTGCTTCCGAGTGCTTTGTTCCTTTACTCGTTTCTGAAAACTCTATCCTTTGCCGTTACTATGATCCGACTAGAGAAAACAGACCATGACCTGAAAGAGTATATTGAGAAGATGAAACCGTCGGTGATAATCTTCACCATTTCGCAGTTCCTGCACGTAGAGACTTTAAAACAGTTGGTTCCGTATTTACTAGATAGAGATCTGAAAATCATTATCGGTGGTATTCCGTTTGTATATGACGAGAGCATGAAACAGGGATTTTCCGATTGTATTTTCCCGCGAGAAATGACCGAATTGACTATCTCTCTGGAGAACTACCTTAAAAGGGACGCAAGATGAACGAATTAAGCATAGGGGTAGTAGTATGTGAATCGATGTACAAAGCGATAGAGGAATGCGCAGCATCAATGAAGGAATCTTTCCGGATCTATCCAATAATCCCCTCATGCACCTTTACTGTGGGTATCAACCTGTTCAAACATTACCTAGACAGATCCATTATTGAGAATGATGTGACACTTTTGGCATACGGGACCTGCCACCCCCAGATCTTGGAACTGCTTGCAGAGTATGGTAACCGAGTCATCAAAGTGAAAGGAAACAATTGCTATGAAATGTTCCTTGGCACTGAGAAATATGCCGAGTACCATAAAAAACGCTACTGGATGCTTAATGAACCGTTTTTCACCAAGTGGAAAAAGGATATCCTTGTCGGATATGGTGCAGGTACTGTCAATGGCAGTATGCTGATAGAGGATGCTTATGAAAAGCTCGTCTACTTGAGGTTTGAGAAGGATCAGCTTGACATAAATCTTGTGGAAGATTTCGCAGACAATGTGGGATTAGAGTACGAGGTTCATATGATCGACACGGGCAACCTGAAGCGGCTGCTTGAGGAAGCACTGGCTTCCGCCTCTCTAACCCAGCGGAGAAAGTTGCCTGAGTCCTCACTGAAATATCCATCTCGACCAGATGTACAGACTATCCTTGATAACATTGGTGAGATTATTTACAGAATAGATGTACACACAAAGGAGTTCACGTTCATAAGCCCGCAGGTAGAAACGCTTCTTGGCTATACACAAGCGGAATTTATAGACATCCTAAATAACCATGTTATAGTGCCATTATATCACGAAGACGAGAGAGAAAAGGTTATGATCGGGAGATATAACTTTCTTATCAAGTGCCTGAATGAGCGCATGCAAGAGGCCTACCAAATGGAATACCGCGTGAAACATAAAAATGGCAATCTTGTCTGGGTGATGGAAAGTGTGTACCCCACCTATGGTTCAATGGGAGTCATTGAGTCCTTTGTAGGCAAGATAGTGGACATCACCGAGCGCAAGCGGGTCGAAGAAGCATTGCAGAAAGCTCATAATGATCTCGAGAAACAGGTGAAGAAGCGCACCGCGGAGCTCGAAGCCCTGACTGAAGAACTGAAAAACGAGATTCTTGAACGTCAACAGGTAGAGAGGGATTTGAACCGGCTCAACCGGGCCTATTTGATGGTTTGCGAATGCAATCAGGAGTTGATTCGGAACGCCGACGAGCAAGCGTTACTAAATAATATATGCAGAATTATTACCGGGATGGGCGGATATCGATTAGCATGGGTCGGCTTTACCGAACACGATGAAAACAAGACTGTTCTACCTGTGGCCAGTGCCGGGTACGAAGAAGGATACCTCGAAAGTTTAGACATTACGTGGGCTGATGAACCAACGGGCCGTGGACCTACAGGCACAGCTATCCGAACAGGAAGGCCGGCTATCGCGAAGAATATTCTTACAAATCCACAATTTGCCCCCTGGCGCAGGAGAGCTATCAAGCGCGGCTATGCCTCCTCTATCGCCTTGCCTCTACACATCGACCAGGAGAATATAGGCGCCCTGAACATCTATGCGCAGGACCCCGAAGCATTTGATGAAGAGGAAGTGAATCTGCTGATCAAGCTGGCTGACAACCTTGCGTATGGTATTATCTCCCTGCGCATACGTGATGAGCGTAATCGAGCGGAGGAGGCCCTCAGGGAATCGGAAGAATTGTACCGGACGCTGGTGGAAACTGCTCCCGAGGGGGTGAGCATGACCGATCTTGAGGGCCGGCTCGTTTATGTATCTCAACGGATAGTAGAACTACATGGTTACGAACGGGCCGATGAGCTGCTCGGACGGAATGCCCTCGACCTCATTGCACCTGAAGACCGCGAGAAGGCGATAAAGAATATTCAAAAAACCCTGGAGGAAGGATCCTTAAGGGAACAGGAGGTTATCCTCCTGAGAAAAGATGGGACGCACTTTATAGGTGGTGTAAATGCCACCGCACTTAAAGGTGCCGATGGCCAGGCGAGGGCTTTTATCACCACCTCGCGGGATATCACTGAGCGCAAACGAACGGGGCAGGCTCTGAGGGAGAGCGAGAGAAGCCTGGCTGAAGCCCAGCGTATCGGCCGCATAGGTAACTGGGACCTGAATCTGGTCAAAAATGAATTGAAATGGTCAGATGAGATTTATCGGATATTTGGTCTGGAGCCTCAGGAATTCGGGGCAACCTATGAAGCCTTCTTGGATGCCGTTCACCCTGACGATAGAGAATATGTGGACACCATGTATGCCAAATCCGTAAAGAATAGTACTCCATATGATATTGTGCATCGTATAATCAGAAAATCCGATGGAGAGGTCCGGTACGTTCATGAGAAATGTGAACATTTCAAGGATCAGACCGGGAAAATGCTTCGGTCAATCGGAACGGTTCAGGACATCACCGAACTCAAGCGGGCGGAGAACGAGCTCAAAGCCACGCAGGAACAACTGCGAAACCTCTCTACTCACCTTCAATCTTTAAGGGAAGAAGACAGAGCCAGCCTTGCCCGTGAGATTCACGACGAGCTAGGCCAGGCATTGACGGTCTTGAAATTTGGTTTAATGGAACTAAAGAACGCGCTGCCCGCCGATAAGATTTCTCTCGTTGAAAAGGTTACTTCAATGGCTGAGTACATAGATGCAACAGCTCAGACAGTCAATGAGATTGCAACCCAATTAAGGCCGACGCTCCTGGATGAACTGGGTTTGGTGGAAGCAATCGAATGGGAGGTAGAAGAATTTGAAAACCGTACTGGAATTAAGTGCGAGCTCATGGTAAAACCTGAGGAAATGGTGGTAGATCGGGATCGTTCCACAGCGATCTATCGTATTGTGCAAGAAGCCTTGACGAACATTGCCCGCCACGCACAAACAACCAGAAGTGCCGTAAGTCTGAAAATGTCTGATGGCAAGCTGCATCTGAGTATTACTGACAACGGTATCGGGATTACCGAAGAAAAGGTCTTAAATCCAAAGGCTCTTGGTATTATTGGTATGCGAGAGCGGGTTTTAAGTGTAGGCGGCAATTTTAAAATCAATGGAATTAAGGATAGAGGTACCAAGATCAGGGTGATAATTCCAGTAAAAGTTGAGGATAAGGCTGATGCTAAGAATTCTGATCGCGGATGATCATCCTCTCCTCCGGGCAGGAATCAAACAAGCCATTGAAGCCAATTTCGATGTGGATGCAGTTGACGAGGTGGGCACGAGCCAGGAGGTGATTGAAAAGGTCTGGCATCAGCATTATGATGTGGTGCTACTAGATATTACCCTGCCGGGTAGAAGTGGCCTGGAAGTATTAAGACAGATAAGGCAAGATCGATATGAAGCCCCTGTACTCATTTTGAGCGTACACCCCGAAAAACAATATGCCGTTCGTGCATTGAAAGCCGGGGCTTCCGGGTATTTGACCAAAATGAGTGCAACCGATGAACTGGTCGATGCGATCCGGGTAGTCTTGCGAGGGGAGAAATATATTACCTCCTCATTGGCGAAAGTCCTTGCCGCTTATGTTGAGAGCAACTTCAGGGAATCTCCCCATGAAATCCTCACCGACCGTGAATTTGAGATATTGTGTATGATCGCTTCTGGTAATCGCCTTAAAGATATCGCTAAGAAACTAGCGCTCAGTGAAAAGACTATAAGCGCCCATAGAGCTAACATCCTGAAGAAAATGAATATGAATTCTACCGCTGAATTAATCCGCTATGTCATTGAAAAGGAGTTGATTGAGTAGATTATTCAGGCTTCCCATCCCCTCCGCTATTATTAATATTATTATTATACCTTAATACCTATTAGGTAAATCCCTATAAAATTTCCCGTCTTTGCCCTATTGTAAAATAAGGATAATACTACTATACTTTTGACAGATTTTGTGACAATAATCACGTAAATTACTTTACACGCAGGTAAATTCGATTGTCAGAAATGGGAAAACAATTAACCGAATTATTATGGAATGAGATGCTATGAATTCACGCTGCGTTGTTGCATTAGGATTACTTCTAACCGTTGCGCTGTCAGTGCCTTCCCAAGCGCAAATCCCACGCACGCTTCCATATCAAGGCGTGCTGACCGATGGCACAGGTATTCCGAAACTGGATGGATTATATGCTTTCACATTCAGGATTTACGATACCGAGTTTGGTGGCAGCCCACTATGGTCTGAAACCAAGGATCTTGACGTTGAGCAGGGTTATTTTTATACGGTTCTAGGAAATCAAACGCCAATTGGAGATTCGGTCCGCTTCGACCAACCCTACTGGTTGAGTATTCAGGTGGGTAGTGAACCGGAGCTATTGCCGCGTATTCCCCTTACCAGCGTTGGCTACAGTTTTTACGCCCTGCGGGCTGATACGGCGCAATATGTCCTGAATGCGCCGGCTCCCACCGGCCCTGCCGGGGGTGATCTAACCGGCACCTATCCCAATCCAGCCATTGATCCCGGCGCCGCCTTGAAGATCGCCTCACTCACTGCCAGCGGCACTATTGCATCGACTGAAGGGGGCTTTGTGTTCCCTGATGGTACGGTGCAATCAACGGCACAACTAAAAGGACCTCCCGGGCTACAGGGCCTACAAGGCCCCAAAGGCGACAAAGGCGACATTGGTCCCCAGGGTCCCCTGGGACCTAAAGGTGCTGCTGGACCTATTGGCCACGAAGGCCCCCCAGGTCCTGCCGGTCCGGGAGGTCCGAAAGGAGATAAAGGCGACATCGGTTCCCAAGGCCCGAAGGGTGATCTAGGTCCTCCGGGTCTCCAGGGTCCTCCGGGTCTCCAGGGTCCGAAAGGAGATAAAGGCGACATTGGTTCCCAAGGCCCGAAGGGTGATCTAGGTCCTCCGGGGCTTGAGGGACCTCCGGGTCTCCAAGGTCCTCCGGGGCTTGAGGGTCCTCCGGGACTCCAGGGCCCGAAAGGTGACATAGGCGATGTCGGACCTCCGGGTCTCCAAGGTCCTCCGGGGCTTGAGGGGCCTCCGGGTCTCCAGGGCCAGAAAGGTGATAAAGGCGACCAAGGTTGGAAAGGGGAGAGAGGTGATACGGGTCCGCAAGGTTTCCCAGGTGACACAGGTCCAGAAGGTCCCCGGGGTCTGCAGGGAGAAAAAGGTGATAAAGGTGATACAGGTCCAGAAGGTCGCCCAGGCGCGCAGGGTCCTCAAGGCGATCCCGGTCCTGTTGGTCCAGAAGGTCCCCAGGGACCCCAAGGTCCTCCTGGCACCAGTTTATGGAACGATGATCTATTGTCCAATACTGTCAGCACCACTGCTGATGTCGGCATCGGGACGGCGTTTGCTAGTAACATTTTGACCGTGGTCCAAGGCTCCGGGACCGATCCGATCGCGGATGCCTGGACGACGTACAGTTCCAGGAGATGGAAAACGAACATCACACCCATCGGAGGGGCTCTGGATAAAGTGCTGCGTCTCCGCGGCGTCTATTATGATTGGAAGGCCGATGGCAAACATGATATCGGCCTCATCGCCGAAGAGGTAGGTGAGGTGATACCGGAAATCGTGGCCTACGATGAGAACGGCATAGATGCCCAATCCGTGGATTACGCCCGGCTGGTTGCTCTCCTGATTGAGGCAATGAAGGAACAGCAGAAGGAAATTGGAGCAATTAGAGCAACCCTCGTTGACTATGACGCTCTATCGCAGCTCATACTTCAAGAGCAGTAGAGGGAATCGGAGATGTCTACCACTAAAAGAAGAATATCGTCCTGCATATTGATCGGATTGATCCTGGTTTTCCTTCCAGCTCTAATCTGGTCTCAGAATAGCATAGTATCCAGGTCTTCGTTTAATATGCGCCTTGCATCGTCCGGTCATCACACTTACGCAATGTCAGCAGCCAGTCATGTTTTTATTGGTAAGGCCGAAGGAAGGGATACTCGTATTGAAGGCGGTTTTTATGTCATCACCCTGCGGCAAGGGTCCGCCCTTGCGGTAGGTGAGACCGGTGGGCTACCACTGGTTTACGCCTTCAGGCAGAATTACCCCAATCCGTTCAATCCCAGCACGACAATCAAGTTTGATTTGCCCCTGGCCGCGGAGGTCTACCTGGTAGTCTATGATCTCCTTGGTCGTGAGGTGATTAGGCTGGTGAACGAGCAAATGGAGCCCGGGTATCACCAGATTGTTTGGAAGGGCGAAACCGTCGAGGGCCGGGAAGTGCCCTCAGGTATCTATATCGCCCGGTTGGTGACACCAGGCTTCACCAAGAGCATTAAGATGGCGCTGCTGAAGTAGGGGGAGCGTTCCCTCTGTTATGGGGAGATGGCTGAAGTAAGTATGCTAATTAGTGTTATGCTGAAGATCTGCTTGAGATTAAGGAACAGTATGATGCCTATGATAACAGCTATATTGGCATGGTCGTGACATAGATGAATATGGGCATAGCACAAAGAACCATACTTACTTCACTGTTGATCATCAGGTGGGCCGAACCCCCCGGTCCACCTGATGAATCTTTACCGAACCCGAATTTTCTGTTCCATCATTCCAGGTTCAAGGAAGAAGACCACTCATGAAAGATATCCGTGTGGGTAGTAACCATCGTGAAGCGAAGGGTCGTCGCTTAGGAATCGGAAGATATCAACCGTCGATGCAGACAGAAATAGAGCGACATGTAGAAGAATCTCACCCTCTGAACGAAGAGTGGCTTGAGGCATCGCTAAACTTGATTGAGTTAACAGGGGTTACTGACAGGGAATTTGTCGGCCAATCACTTAAAGAGGCTATCCGATTGACTGGGAGTAGAATCGGATATCTACATTTTGTGAGGGGGGATCAGGAACACCTTGAGCTGTTTACCTGGACCAAAGAAGTGCTAGAGGTATGCACCGTGGATAAAGCTGCTCATCATCCCCTGAGCCATGCTTTAATCTGGACTGATTGCCTCAGAACCAAGAAACCTGTCATCCATAACGATTGTCAAAACTCATCGGATAACAAAGGTTATTCCGAAGGGCATATCCATATTGTCAGGCACATGAGCATTCCCCTTATCGATGACAAGAAGATTATTGCCATCGCTGGGGTAGTGAATAAGGAGGAGCCATATGACCAGTCTGATGTTCGGTGCCTTTCTCTGTTCATGAATTGTATGTGGTGCCTCCTTAAGCGTAAAAGAATAGAGGAAAAAAATGAACAACTGGTGGCAGAATTACAGCATGCGCTTGACAAGATCAAGACACTGGGAGGGTTGATACCTATTTGTTCTAGCTGCAAACGAATCCGGGACGATCAGGGACATTGGAACCAACTCGAATCCTATCTCCATGAGCATACTAGTGCTGATTTCACACATGGCATATGTCCTGAGTGTAAAAGGCGATTATATCA
The DNA here is from genome assembly GCA_020354025.1 of Fidelibacterota bacterium. GTDB lineage: Bacteria > Fidelibacterota > Marinisomatia > SCGC-AAA003-L08 > TS1B11. The sequence continues at coordinate 2,994,297 of CP070638.1, forward strand.
GCATGTCGATATCAGTTGATAAAAAGCTCTCGCCCCTTCTATCAAGATGGGGCTGCTGAGGTAGGGGAAACGTCCTGATGAATCTTCATCGGAACCTGATTATATGTTCTGTCGTTCTGGGATAAAAATAAAGGAGACTACTATATGAATGATACACCTAGGGGCGTTGATCGTCGTAACGCGAATGATCGTCGTGAAGGAACCAATAGACGTCAGTCGTCGATGCCAATAGCATTAGAAAGACGAAGCGGAGAGGATCGCCGATTAGAGATGGGCCGGCGGGCGGGAATTGACCGGCGGCTCTATTCTACTTTCATCTCAACCTTTTAATTGGTTGCCCAAAATCGGCCCTGCGGATTGGTGGCAATCAAATTGGGTAGGTCCCCCTTTCTCTTCGGAGCAGGGGGACTTATTCTTGTGGTTCTTGACGGAATTCCCGCCTGCGCTGGGACTAATCCCGCCGTAGGCGGGGGTGCTGCTGAAGTAGGGGAAGGATTTGCTGATCAAATGGAGGGCGCATCGGACGAGGTGCCAGTTAAGCCTTGGAAACACAGAATGACTCTCTTTATTTTGTACTGAAAAGTTCAAAAGGTTCTGTTCCGATACCGTCAGGGAACCGGGGCTGGGTTTTCACGCAATATCAGGTCTCTAAAGCCTGGGATGTTTCTTCATAAATAGTAGTCGGGCTTTGGAGCACGTTATTTCAAGTACCTGAGAAGGAGTGAAATTGAAAAAGGTTTTAAACGTGGGGGGCAGTAGCAAGGCAATTCCGCTGCCGCCGCAGTACGCCGAGTTTGAGCATTTGCTGCTCGATATTGACCCGAAAGGTCCGGCTGACATTGTGTGTGATGCCCGTGACCTCACGATTCTTGAAGCCGGTCAGTTTGATGCGGTTTATTGCTCACATAACCTGGAGCACTACTACCGGCATGACGTAGCGAGGGTCCTTGCTGGATTCTTACATGTCCTTAAGGATGGTGGATTTGCACAAATCCGGGTACCAGACATCAATGAAGTGATGCGAGTGACCATTGAGCGAGGTCTAGATATTGAGGACGTACTTTACGAATCACCTGCCGGGCCGATTATGGTTTTAGACGTGCTGTACGGTTATGGCGTTGAAATTGAGCGAAGCGGACAAGATTTTTTCGCCCATAAGACCGGTTTTACACAGAAATCGCTGTTGAAAGCACTGGAAAGAGCCGGATTCTCCAGAATACATGATAAGGTGGGCAATTTTGAAATTAATGCCTTGGCGTTTAAAGGGGCGCCAAACCAAGATACACGCGCACTTTTCAACCTTCCTAATGACTAGCAGCAATCACTTCACCACTGGGCACAGCCTAACATCGCATTCCAGCGGACCCGCTACAGGCCGGCCGCCAGGCTGTCCCGGATCCGTTCCGGGACCGGCTGTCCGGCCGCTGGGAACTGGAAAGCCTCGCCGGTGATCAGCTCATATAGCAGGATATAGCGGCGCGAGAGTTCGATCCTGAGGGCATCCGGTGCCGGCGGCAGGGTGGGATCGTTATAGGGGTCGCAGTTTTCGGCAAACCATAGCCGCAGGAACTCCTTGTCGATGTTATCCGGTTCCTCGCCGCGGGCGAAGCGTTCTTCGTAGCCCTCGGCGATCCAGTAGCGGCTGGAGTCGGGTGTATGGATCTCGTCGATTAGCAGGATGTCGCCGGCGGCGTCCTTGCCGAACTCGTACTTGGTGTCCACCAGGATCAGGCCGTGCTCCCGGGCGACCTGCTGCCCGAAGGCAAACAGTTCCAGGGCGTAGGCGCTGGCGGCTTCCCAATCTTCCCGGGACAGCCAGCCCTCCGAGATGATCTCGTCGGGACTGATGGGGCGGTCGTGCTCCTCATGCTTGGTGGTGGGGGTAAGGATGGGCTGCTCCAGGACGGCGTTCTTTTCCAGGCCGTCGGGCAGCGGATTACCGCAGTAGTTGCGAACGCCGTTATTATAGTGCATCCATAGAGAAGTGCTGGTGGTCCCGGTGATATAGCCCCGGACGACCATCTCGATGGGGAACACCTGACATTTCCGGGCCACCAGGACGTTGGGATCGGGGATCCTGATGACGTGGTTGTCAACGATGTCCTTCGTTTGCTCGAACCACCAGGCGCTGGTGACGTTGAGTGCCTGACCCTTGAACGGGATTGAGGCGAGGACCCGGTCAAAGGCGCTCTGGCGGTCGGTGGTGATGAGGACGAGCCGGTCTCCCAGGTCATAGGTATCCCGAACCTTGCCAGCCACCCTGGTCCCGATCCCGAGGTCAGTTTCGGTCAGGCAGTTATCCAGTTCCCGGCGGATGGCCGCGGTGTAGTCGAAGTCCTCCTGCAGGAAAGGGTATGGCAGGGGATTGATGGTAGTGTTAGTCATGGCCTATCGGTTAATTAGGGTGTGAATGGTGCATTTCCTTAAAACGAAGCAGACTGCCGAGGCTGAAACTAAAAGATACTCGCCCCGTTTCCAAGGGGTATCGGCTACTGTGGTTGGCTCTCAGGCGTGAATTTTTCACCGACGTTCAACGCACCGAGGGCAAAGATGGCGCCGTTGGGGACATTGGGCAGCACCCGGCTGCCATAGACCCGGGCCGTGCGTTTGACCGTCATCTCGGGCCAGAGGCCGAATTCGGTCTTCAGGGCTTTCAAGATGGCCAGCGCGGTCGGCGTAACGGTCTCACCCCAGGAATCAATGCCGTAGACGGGGATGTCGCGCAGGAGGTGCTGGACCGCCGGAGCGGGGGAGGTCAACAGTCCGTGCGCGCTCTGCACCTCTCCGTCGCATAGGGGCAGGGGGCTGCAGCGGATGGCGTCGGGCGCCAGCAGGTCAACCAGCCCGGCCGACAGGCAGATGTCGAGGATGCTATCCAGGGCGCCCACTTCGTGAAACGTGACCTCCTCGGGAGGCATGCTATGGACCACCCCTTCGGCTTCGGCCAGGATACGGAAGGTGCCCCCGGCATATTCCCTAGCCCTGGGAGTCAGGCTACTTGCCCGGATGATCTTGCGGATGTCGGCATAAGACCGGTGGTCATGGCTGTCGGGCAGTGAAACCTGCGCCCGCCAGCCGGATATGCCCTCGACCTCCACCGGTTCGATGAGGACGCTCCCGGAGAAGTCGGGCAGGTTCAGCGAGGCGACCATCGCGTCCAAAGCCTGCCGGTCAGCCTGAGCCATCAGCGCCAGTCCCGCGACCAGCATATCCCCGCTTATGCCCGAGGGGGTGCGGATGGTCAGTATTTCGGGCTCACTCAGGCTGGATACCCTGAAGGATGCGCACCGCCGCGCAGGCCGCGCCGTAGCCGTTATCAATATTGACAACCACCACCCCGGGTGAACAGCTGGCCAGCATGCTTTCGAGGGCAGTGCGGCCACCGGAGCTGACGCCGTAGCCCGTGGAGGTGGGTACTCCGATCAGGGGACGGGCGGTAAGGCCGCCGACGACGGACACCAGGGCGGCGTCCATTCCGGCCACAACAATCAGTACATCGTGCTCATTGATCTCAGGCAACCGTTCCTGGAGGCGCCAAAGCCCGGCCACCCCAACATCCACCACCAGAGTCGAAGCCACGCCGAGATAATGAAGGGTCCGCTGGGCCTCCCAGGCAACGGGCAGGTCGGAGGTGCCGGCGGTGATAACGGCGACCTTGCCCGGTACCCGCTCCTCCCTGGGCCCACCGAGCAGTGCCGTCTCCGACAATTCATGATAGTCCAGGCGTGTTGCCAGATCAGGATTGAGCGACCGGAATTTCTCCCGGCTAAGACGGGTGAACAAGACCCGGGCCGTGGCACCTTCAGCCAGGTCCACGAGAATCTCGTTCAGCATCTCGACGGTTTTGTCGTGGCAGAAGACCGATTCGGGCAGCCGGATGCGTTCCTCACGCTGGTGGTCAAACTTGATCATGATTACCCTTGAGTTTGAAATGAGCGTCCGGCCCGATATGGCTCCGGGTCCAATTCCAGTGACTCGATGAAAGCATACTTTGCGAGAATATCCCGGCGGACCTGTTTTAGAGTAGACTCTGGCAGAGACGGGCGGTCGGCGGCTGGAACTTCGATCAGCATGTGATCACCTTTCATGCGAGCCCGCACCACGCGGATGCCGGTCACTTCCTTCACTTTACCCTCGGCGAACTGCACCGCAGCGAGGCGCTCCGGCGTCACTCTGGTGCCGGTATAGAGTCTGCTGGAGAGGCAGGGCGAAGCTGGCAGGTCGGCGAAAGGCAGGTCCAGCGATTCGGCCAAGGCCCGGATATCGGACTTGTCCATGCCGGCCTCGACGAACGGGTGCCTGATGCCGTGCTCGCGGGCGGCTTCCAGCCCGGGGCGATACTCGGAGAGGTCATCACAATTGGCACCGCTGAGAACCGCCGCCGGGATGCTGCTGTCTTTCGCCAGCTCTTTAGCCAGGGGAATCAGGGCGGTATACAGGTTGCTCTTACAGAAATAACAGCGGTTCAGCGGATTGCTGAGATAGTTCTCATCGGCAAATTCAGCCGGTTCCACCACGCGCAGCTGCCAGCCTTCCCTGGCAGCATTCTCCCTCACCCGGCTGGTGTCCTCAGCCGGGACAGCGGGGCTGATGGCATGAGCGATAAAGCAGCCGTCGGGCAGGGTCCGATGGGCTACGGTGGCGAGGAGGAGGCTGTCGGTACCGCCGCTGCAGGCCACTACGCAGCTCCCCATTTCCTGCAGTGATGCCTTTAACTTATCAACCTTACTATCTATTGTTTCGGAAATTGGTAGCTCTCCCATCATTTCTCAGTCCAGCCGGTCCCGTAATCTACTTAATCCATATGATGCCGGGTTCCACATACCTGCCCGGCATCATATTATTGCAAGGGCCAAAGTTAGACGAACCTAGGCAGCAGTACAATATTCCAATGGAAACCGTTAAAACGGTTCCTCGCTCTGCCTATATGTGGTTAGCCTAATACTTACGTCGTTAGTCGACTCGCCAGAACAAGTCTATACATAGGTAAGCCAGTGCTGGTATTCGGGGCGCTTACCCTGGACGATATCCAGATAAACGGCACGGAGCCACAGGGTGATTTCGCCAGGTTTCCCGTCGCCAATAGTATGGCCATCCAGTTCCCGAATGGGGGTTACTTCCGTAGCAGTACCGGTAAAGAAGGCTTCATCGGCCGTCAGGAGCTGGTCCGGGATCAGGTCGGTTATCTCCAAGGGGATGTCCAGATCCTCCGATAGCTTGATGATAGTATCCCGAGTTATTCCCATAAGGATGGAGGCCTCTTTATTGTTGGTATAGAGCCTGCCATCCTTCACGATGAACAGATTCTGGCCCGAACCCTCGGCGATATTGCCCTCCGAGTTTAGCAGGAGGGCCTCGTCAAAGCCCCGTTTGCGGGCTTCAATAACGGCCAGCAGCGAATTCAGGTACTGGCCACTGCCCTTGGCCGTAGTGGGAAAGCTGGACCAGTGAAACTTCTTCCACGGTGAGACGGTAATGCGCACACCTTTGGTGATGCCCTCATCGCCCAGATAGGCACCCCAGTCGAAGCAGGCGATAGCCACCCGGATGGGGCAGTTGTTGGGGTGTACACCAAGGGAGTCGTAGCCATAGAAGACAATGGGGCGGATATATCCGCTTTCCAGTTTATTGGCTTTCACTACTTCGACGGACGCGTTGACGAGTTCGTCTACGGTGTAGGGGACCTGCATGCCGTAAGAGTCGGCGGAATCGGCCATGCGCTGCATGTGGTCTTCCAGGCGGAAGATAGCCGGTCCGTCGGGTGTGTGATAGCATTTGATGCCCTCGAAGACTCCGCTGCCGTAATGGAGGACATGCGACATGACATGGGTGGTGCCCTCCGACCAAGGCAAGAGAGAGCCATCCATCCACATGATAGAAGCGTGTGTCGGTGCCATTATTAGATATCCTTGTTTAAAGCGCTTACTGTAATGTGTTTTCGGCAGGCGCGATGGCCGCCGACTTGAAGAGTTTATAGTTCAGGCTGTCCCGCAGTGCCTGCCAGCTGGCTTCGATGATGTTTTCCGATACGCCCACCGTAGACCAGCTATCTTTGCCGTCGCTGGTCTCAATAAGGACGCGGACCTTGGCACTGGTGCCGTGTTTCTGATCCAGTACCCGCACCTTATAGTCGACCAGCCTGACCTCGGAGATCTCGGGATAGAAGCGAGTCAGAGCTTTACGCAGGGCGTTATCCAGCGCATTAACAGGCCCGGTCCCTTCGGCGGCGGTATGTTCGGATTCGCCGCCTACGTTCACCTTCATGACCGCCTCGGAGTAATTGTGCCCTTCCTTGTCGTAGCGGACGTAGACCCGGGATTCGACGATGCGGAAATAGGGTGCGAACTCACCGGTATGCCGCCGCAGCAGGAGCTCGAATGAGGCCTCGGCGCCATCGTACTGGTATCCTTCGTATTCGAGGGCCTTCACCTGCTTCACGATCTCCCGGGCCTGTCCCTTGCGCCCGTTAGCGTCGAGATCGATGCCCAGTTCCCTGGCCTTGTATTTGATATTACTTTGGCCGGACAGATCCGATACCAACACATGCCGGCTGCTGCCAACCGCCTCCGGTTCAACGTGCTCATACATGGCCGGGTCTTTTATTACGGCGCTGACGTGGATGCCTCCTTTATGGGTGAAGGCCGATTTGCCCACGAAAGGTGCGCGGCTGTCAGGGGCCAGGTTCATGATTTCGGCGACGCTCCGGGAGAGTTCGGTCAATCGTGCCAGGTCGATATCGTGCCGGAGTTCCAGGCCGAGTTTCAGCAGCAGGTTCGGGATAATGCTGCACAGGTTGGCGTTGCCGCAGCGCTCGCCCACACCGTTGATGGTGCCCTGCACGTGCGTGACTCCCTCTTCAACGGCTGCCAGGGTGTTTGCCACGGCCAGATCGCCGTCGTTATGGGCATGGATACCCAAGGAGGCCGATACCTGCGGTCGTATTTCGCGGACGATGGCGGCCACTTCGCTGGGACGGCAGCCGCCGTTGGTATCGCACAGAACGAGGGTATCGGCACCGGCGGTTTCGGCGGCCTTGACCATGGCCAGGGCGAAGGCGGGATCGTCCTTATAGCCGTCGAAGAAATGCTCGGCGTCGAAAATCACCCGGCGTCCATGCTCCCTCAGGTGGGCTACGGACTCGTGGATAATAGTCTCGTTTTCGTCACCATCCAGTCCCAGGCCAACCTGGGCGTGTAATCTCCAGGTTTTACCAAATAGGGTTACTATCGGGGTCTCCGCTTTCAGCAGGGCCTGAAGGTTCGGGTCGGAGGCCGTGGTATCCGGCCGGCGGGCGGTAGAGCCGAACGCACACACCTGGGTATTGTGAAGCTGCAGGTCCTTAACCTTCAGGAAAAAGGCCTCATCCCGGGGGTTGCTCCCAGGCCAACCGCCTTCGATGATGTCAATGCCGAAGTCGTCCAGGGCCTGGGTGATGTGCAGTTTGTCGGAAACGGAGAGGTTGATGCCCTCGGCCTGGGTGCCATCCCGCAGGGTTGTATCGAATAGTTCCACCATCAGCCTGAAATCCTTTCTCCGGTTTGTTGGCGGGTAATATAGTTCAGCAGTCCCCCGGCTGATACGATAGCCTGGATCATGGAGGTGAAGGGAGGGAAGGTATAAACCTCATCTTTGGTGATGTTAGTCACCTTGCCACCGGTCATGTCGATCTCGAGCTGATCACCGCTGTTCACCTTACGGCTGATACCGGGGATTTCGATGGCATAGAAGCCGTTACTGATGGCGTTGCGGTAGAAGATACGGGCGAAGGAATCGGCCATCACGGCCCGCACGCCAGCGCCCCGCAAGGCCCAGACGGCGTGCTCCCGGCTGGAGCCGCAGCCAAAGTCCTCGCCGGCCACGATGAAGTCTCCCTCCTTGACCTTATCCACAAAATCACCGTCGATGTCTTCCATGGCATGCCGGGCGAGGGTGGCCTCATCGTGGATATTCAAATACCGGGCCGGGATGATCTCGTCGGTGTTGATATGGCTGCGTTGAAAAAGGTGTACGGTTCCCCGCATCAGGACTCTCTCCTATAAGTAGTCTCTCGGATCGGTTATGGTGCCATTGACGGCCGTAGCCGCCGCCGTTGCCGGGCTGGCCAGATAAACCTTGGAGTCCGGGTCTCCCATGCGGCCCGTGAAGTTCCGGTTGGTGGTGGAGACGCAGACCTCACCGGCTGCCAGTACCCCCATATGCCCCCCGAGGCAGGCGCCGCAGGTGGGGGTGGAAATCACGCAACCCGCCTCATAGAAAATGTCGAAGAGACCCTCGTCAAGGGCCCGCTTCCACGTCGTCGTAGTGGATGGAATGATAATAGTGCGGGTTCCGTCAGCCACCTTGCGATCCTTCAAGATAGCAGCGGCGATACGCAGGTCCTCGATACGGCCGTTAGTACACGAGGCGATATAGACCTGATCCACTTTCACCCGCTCTTCATCGGTAAGGGAAGATACGGTACGGCCATTGGAAGGCAGTCCGGGCAAGGCCACGACAGGCTCCAACCGGGAGACATCTATGGTCAGCTCGTCGGCATAGGTTGCGTCATCGTCCGGCAGGTGAACGGTCCAATCGGTCTGCCTGGCCCTACCCTCCAGGTACTCGAGGGTGATATCATCCGCGGCCATGACGGCGCATTTGGCTCCGGCCTCGATGGCCATGTTGGTAATGGTCATGCGGGCCTCCATTGACATATCCTGCAGAGCCGGGCCGTGATATTCCAGGGCCTGGTAGCGGGCACCGTCCACCCCAATGCGGTGGATCAGCTCCAGGACGACGTCCTTGCTATAGACTCCGGCAGGCAACCGACCCGCCAAGGTGACCTTGATGGTCTCGGGAACCCTGAACCACAGCTCGCCGGTATACAAGACCGCCGCCAGGTCAGTGGAGCCGATCCCGGTTGAAAACGTGCCAAAGGCTCCGTAGGTACAGGTATGGGAATCGCCGCCTACCACCGTCTGACCGGGAACGATGTGACCCTGCTCTGGGAGCAGGGCATGACAAATCCCATGACGCCCCAGCTCGTAATAATGTTCAAGCTTATTATCAGCTACCCAATTCCGGATGGTTCGGGCCAGCTCCGCGCTTTTAATATCCTTATTAGGGACGAAGTGGTCCGGCGTTACCACTACTCTGTCAGGATCGAAGATCGTCTTGAGCCCGTGCTCCTCCAGCATTTTTATGGCCGGTGGAGTAGTGACCTCATGGCACATGACCAGGTCGATCCCGGCCTGGATAATATTGCCGGGGATGACCTGGCCATCGATGCAGTGGTCAGCCAGAATTTTTTCAGTTAATGTGTTTCCCATGTTACGTAGTTTTCTCTCAAGGCGACGGTTATTACGGGGCGGATTTCAGGTTCTCTTCCGGTCCATCGGCAGCCGCCCGGGCTTCGTTGAGTGCGTTCAAGTAGGCCTTTACGCTGGCTTCGATGATGTCGGTGGAAACGCCTCGACCGGTAAAGGGCTGTCCTTTCTCGCGAATCTGAACGATAACCTCTCCGAGGGCTTCCCGCCCGGCCGTCACCGAGCGCACCTGATAAGACTCCATATTGGTGTCGTGATCGAGAGCCCGATCAATGGCCTTGAAGCAGGCGTCAACCGGGCCGTCACCGTTTGCCGATTCCCGGATATCCTTTTCTTCCACCTTCAGGGTGATAGTGGCGGTGGCGGGAGTAGTGGTACCAGCGCTGACATGGAAGGAGTCCAATTCATAGTGATCCTGATGCCGGAAGATCTCATCCCCCATGAGGGCTCGCAGGTCATCGTCAAAGACCTCCTTTTTCTTGTCGGCCAGTTTTAGGAACATATGGTAAACCTGGCCCAGCTCTTCCTCACTCAGATGGTAGCCCAAGGCTTTCATCCGGGCGGCCAGGCCGTGCCGGCCGGAGTGCCGTCCCAGAATGATCCGGGTCTGAGACAGGCCTATCGATTCCGGGGTCATGATCTCGTAAGTGCGTTTGTCCTTGAGGACACCGTCCTGGTGGATGCCCGCCTCGTGGGAGAAAGCGTTATCACCTACAACGGCCTTGTTGGGCTGCACTATCAGGCCGGTAAAGGCTGAGACCATTTTGCTGGTGTTAATGATCTCTTGGAAGCATATATCGGTATGGAAGTCCCAGTACTCACCGCGTACCTTGAGCGCCATTACGATTTCTTCGAGGGAGGCGTTGCCGGCCCGCTCACCGATGCCGTTTATGGTGCACTCAACCTGCCGGGCGCCGTTCTGCAGGGCGACCAAGGAATTGGCTACGGCCAGTCCCAGATCATTATGACAGTGCGCGCTGATCACGGCCTGATCGATGTTGGGCACCCGCTGCCGCAGCTCGGTGATTATGGTCCCGAATTCGGCCGGCATAGTATACCCGGTAGTATCGGGGATGTTCACCGTGGTGGCTCCGGCGTCGATAGCTGCTTCGACAACCTCCGCCAGGTAGTTGATATCGGTACGGCCGGCGTCTTCGGGGGAGAACTCCACATCGTCCGTGAAGGTCTTGGCATAGGTCACAGCGTCCCGAGCCATCTTAAGGATGGAAATCCTTTTCTCCTTAATGGTCTTGCCGTACCGCGCGTCCCGGAACTTCTCTCCGATATGGATATCGGAAGTACCGATAAAGGTGTGAATCCTGGAAGAGTCGGCTTTTTTCAATGCATCGCTGGCTGCCTTGATATCGGGTTCTACTGCCCGTGCCAGAGCGGCTACGGTCACGTCCACACTATCAGTGATACGCTCCACTGCCTCGAACTGGATTGGGGAGGAGACGGGAAATCCGGCCTCGATGACATCCACTTTCAGCTGTGCCAGCTGGCGGGCGATCTCTACTTTCTCCGGGACATTCAGTGATGCCCCCGGCGACTGCTCCCCGTCGCGCAAGGTGGTATCAAAGATGACGATTTTCTCACTCATGGTATATTTTCCATTCGCTTATGCAGTTAGTGCCGACAGGCTTTCTGTCCAGTAGGCCCCGTTTGAAGTCCTCATGGCCGAGTTCTGCATCAGGCCTTGGGTGGATGGGCTTTAATGCACTCATGCAGATTGTTTAGCCTCAGCGCCGCCCGTGAGCCAGTCCATCATCCGGCGGAGCTCCACGCCTACTTTTTCAATGGGGTGGGCTTTCACCTCGCTGCGCAGTTTTTCCATAACCGGCTGACCCTTGGAGTTCTCCTCGATCCATTCCCTGGCGAAATCGCCGTTCTGTACTTCCTTCAGGATCTTCTTCATTTCGGCCCGGGTCTGATCAGTAATGATCCGGCTGCCCCGGGACATGCCGCCATACTCAGCCGTGTCGCTGACCGAGTAATTCATCCGGCTCAGCCCGCCTTCGTAATACAGGTCCACTATGAGCTTCAATTCGTGCAGGCACTCGAAATAGGCCAGCTCCGGCGGATAGCCGGCTTCGGTAAGGGTCTCGAATCCGGCTTTGATAAGCTCCGCAGAACCGCCACACAGCACCGCCTGCTCGCCGAACAGGTCCGTTTCGGTCTCATCCTTAAAGGTGGTCTCGATCACGCCAGCGCGGGTGCCGCCGATTCCTTTGGCCCAGGCCAGAGCCAGGTCCCTGGTCTGCCCGGAGGGATCCTGGTAAACGGCGATAAGGCAGGGGACACCGGTGCCGTTCTGAAAAGTACGCCGGACCAGGTGTCCCGGGCCCTTGGGAGCGATCATCATGACGTTTACGTCTTCAGGGGGGACGATCTGGTCGTAGTGTATATTGAATCCGTGGGCGAAGGCCAGAGTGTCGCCGGACTGCAGATTGGGGGCGATCTCGTTTTCGTAGACGGTGCGCTGGTGCTGATCCGGTACGAGTATCATGATCACCTCGGACCAGGCGCACGCCTCAGAGATGGTCTTTACGTCCATGCCGTCGCCTTCCGCCTGTTCCGTGAAAGGATCCCCGGGTCTCAATCCCACACAGAGGTTCATCCCGCTGTCCCGCAGGTTCAGGGCATGGGCGTGTCCCTGGCTGCCGTAGCCCAGGACAGCGATTTTCCTGTCTTTCAGGACGGATAAATCGGCGTCGTTGTCATAATACATATTGACCATGTTGGCCCTCCCTCTAGTTCGCTTCGTTCACTGTTGTATTGGATGTGCTGGTATCACTATCAGGCCCATTGCCGTTGGTAGGCTTGTCCGCACCCCTGGTGAGCGCCACTTTCCCAGCCCGCATGATTTCGATTATCCCGAACTGTTCCAGCACTTCGATGATGGAATCTATCTTATCCGGTTCGCCGGTGACCTCGATGATGAGGGACTGCTTGCCCACGTCCACTATCCGTGCCCGATACATGTCGGCCAGGTTTCTCACCTCACCCCGGGTGGAACTGTCGGCCTTGACTTTGATCAGGGCGTGTTCGCGGATGACACACGGTTGGTCGGTAACATCTACCACGTCGATAACGTTCACCATCTTGAGTAGATTCTGGCGGATTATGTTACGCCTCAGGTGCTCCTCTTCATCGGTGGCGATGGTCAGCCGGCTGGCTCCGGGAATCTCACTGTGGCCAACCACCAGGCTTTCGATATTATAATTCCGGCGCCGAAACAGGCTGGCAATGCGGTTAAGAACGCCGGGCTTGTCTTCGACGAGTGCAACGAGTATCTGTTTCATGGCATCAGCTCCAGTTTTTCAGGCGTCGGTGTTTTTGAATTCCGGGTGGGGCCGGCGGATCATCTGGTGCAGGTCGGCACCAGCAGGAACCATGGGGTAGACCATATCGTGCTGCTCCACCACGAACTCGATAAGCACAGGCCCCTCGTGCTTACTGGCCTTTTTCATTGTTGGCAGAATATCCTCCAGCTTCTCCACCCGGTAGCCCGGCAGGCCGTAAGCCTGGGCCAGTAAGAGGTAATCAGGGCTGGAGATCGGGGTTTCGGCGTAGCGGGCTTCGTAGAACATCTGCTGCCACTGGCGCACCATACCCAGGTAGCCGTTGTTGATGATGGCTATTTTAACATTAGAGTCCTCCTGAACAGCGGTACCCAGCTCCTGAAGTGTCATCTGAAAGCCACCATCCCCGACGATGGCCCAGATTTCCTTGTCTTTCAGGAAAAAAGCGGCCCCCAAGGCTGCCGGTACCCCGAAGCCCATAGTGCCCAATCCCCCTGAGGTGATATGAGTATGGGGGCGCTCGTGGGAGTAGTACTGGGCGGTCAGCATCTGGTGTTGACCCACATCGGTGACGATGACGGCGTCACCCCCGGTCCCTTCCCAGATTACCCGGATAACCTGGGCACCCATGAGACTTTCGGTTTCCATTTTCAGCACATCCCGTTGATCTGCCTCTTCACGCCAGCCGTCGATAGTCTTCATCCAATCGGGACGCTTCCGCTGCTTTACCTTGGGAATGATCTGCCGCAGGACGGTGCCCAGGTCGGCGTTGATACCCACATCCACCCGGACATTCTTGTTGATCTCCGAGGCATCGATTTCGATGTGGATCTTCTTCGAGTTGGGTGAATAGGTTTTCAGATTCCCCGTCACGCGATCGTCGAAGCGCATGCCGCAGGCGATGAGCAGATCGGCTTCCTGGATGGCGTGGTTGGCCATAGCGGTCCCATGCATGCCCATCATACCCAGGTTATAGGTGTGGCTCGCCGGTATGCTGTCGATGCCCAGCAGGGTGGTTGCCACCGGAATGGTCGCTTTTTCAACCAGCTGGACCAGTTCGTCCGTGGCCCCGGACATAGTGACTCCGTGACCGGCGAGAATCACCGGCTTTTTAGCGCCGTTAATCAGTTCCAGGGCGTCGGCTACCTGCTGATCGGTGGCTCTTTCCGGCGGATGATATCCGGGCAGGCTGATCGGATCATCGGGATAAACAAATTCGGTCGAGGCTATCTGCACGTCCTTGGGTACATCGATGAGTACCGGTCCCGGCCGTCCCGTGCGGGCAATATAGAACGCCTCCCGGATGGAATGGGCCAGTTCCTCCACATTCATGACCAAGTAGCTATGCTTGGTCAGAGGCAGGGTGGCACCGGTGATATCGGTCTCCTGGAACGCATCGCCACCAATGGCCGCAGTAGAGACCTGTCCGGTGATGCAAACGATAGGAGACGAGTCCATCATCGCCGTGGCGATACCGGTGACGAGGTTGGTGGCGCCGGGACCTGAAGTGGCCATAGCGACTCCCACCTTGCCGCTGACCCGGGCGTAGCCGTCGGCCATGTGAGCGGCGCCCTGCTCATGGCGCACCAGGACATGGCGCACTTTGTCCCGATACTGGTTCAATGCGTCATAAATGGGTAGGGTAGCCCCGCCGGGATAGCCAAAGACTACCTCCACACCCTCCTGCGCCAGGCATTCCCAGATGATCTCAGCACCGGTCAGGGTTTGTTTATTCTTGCTCATGAATTTTCCTCGCTATCCAAATCCTGTTTAGACCGCCATTACAGCGCCGGTATTAGCCGATGTCACCATACGTGCATACCGGCCCAGGTAGCCGGTTTGAATCTTCAATTCAAAGGGTGGAAGGTTACTCAGGCGGGTTTCGATCTCTTCGTCGCTCAATTCCACCGCCAAACGATGGTCAGGTATATCGATGTGTATGATGTCCCCGTTGCGCAGAGCGGCCAGGGGACCCCTTTCAGCCGCTTCCGGGGAGATGTGCCCGATGCAGGCCCCGCGGGTACCACCGGAGAAGCGGCCATCGGTGATAAGAGCCACCTTATCACCCAGCCCCAGTCCCATAATGGCGCTGGTGGGAGTCAGCATCTCGGGCATGCCGGGGCCACCCCTGGGGCCCTCATAGCGAATGACCACCACCTCACCGGGCTGGACCTCACCGCTCAGGATGCCGCTCACTGCTTCTTCCTGCGATTCGTAGATCCGGGCCGGTCCCGAGTGAGTCAGCATGACCGTTTCCACCGCCGCCGTCTTTACCACGGCACCCTGGGGAGCCAAATTTCCGAACAGTATCGCCAGACCGCCATCTTCAGAATAGGGATCATCCACAGAGCGAATGACTTCTTGATCTTTGATGCCGGCATCGGCGATGTTCTCACCCAGGGTCTTGCCGGTAACGGTGATGCAGGACAGGTCCAGGGCGCCGTCAACCCGGGACAGTTCGTTCAGAATAGCGGATATGCCTCCGGCCGCGTCCACATCTTCCATGTGCACGGCTCTGGCGGCAGGACTAACGCGGCAGATGTTGGGTACCCGCCCGGACAGCCGGTTCAATTCCTCCAGGTCGAAGTCCACGCCGGCCTCATTAGCAATGGCGAGGGTGTGCAGGACGGTATTGGTGCTGCCGCCCATGGCCATGTCGAGCGCGAAGGCGTTGCAGAGCGCCGCCCTGGTGATGATGTCCCCAGGTTTGAGGTCCTGTTTCACCAGGTCCATGATGCGGGGGCCGGTCTGCCGGGCCAGTTCGCGGCGCCGCTCATCAACCGCCAGTACGGTGCCGTTGCCCGGCAGGGCGATTCCCAGGGCTTCCATGAGGCAGTTCATGGAGTTGGCGGTGAACAGTCCCGCACAAGAACCGCAGGAGGGACAGGCATAATCCTCCAGCTCCTGGAGGCGGGTGTCATCGATGGTGCCGGCCTTGTATTGGCCAACGCCCTCGAAGACGGTAATGAGGTCGACCTTATCCCCCGAGGGAGTACGGCCGGCTTTCATTGGTCCGCCGGAAACGAAGATGGTGGGTATGTTGAGCCGGACAGCGGCCATGAGCATCCCGGGAATGATCTTATCACAGTTGGGTATACAGACCAGGGCATCCAGGCAGTGGGCTTCAGCCACAGTCTCCACACTGTCGGCGATGAGTTCCCGACTAGGAAGGGAGTAGCGCATTCCCAGATGCCCCATTGCGAGGCCGTCATCAACGCCGATGGTATTGAACTCGAAGGGGACGCCGCCAGCCTCACGGACCGAGTCTTTCACCACCTTGCCGAAGTCCTGCAAGTGTACATGGCCCGGTATCAGATCGATATATGAGTTGGCGATACCGATGAACGGCTTCTGGAAGTCTTCCCGGCCGCGGATCACACCGGTGGCCTTCAGGAGGCTGCGGTGTGGTGCCCGCTCAAAACCGAGCTTGATGGTATCCGAACGCATACTTGGTTCCTCGTTTAGCAATCATATTCGCACCGCACTTCAACCGTAAACCCGGCCCCTGGGGCAGTTAATCCCGTTTTCTTTTTTTTGGCTAGTTAGGAAATTTTAGTGGTGGCACGATTGGGATTAACTGCCCGTCTAACTAGCCTGCCAGAGCCAGGCTTACGGGTAGTACGATAATCCCAATAACTACAGCGACGATCAGCTGACCGCCAATTGCGAGCAGAGTCTGCACAGTGGTCCCGCGGGGACTCCAGCAGGCAGGGTGATATACAGACCGTTTACTCATAATAGATAACGCCAGGTACTCGCACCTTTATGCAGTGGCAATTCTAAGGCAATCCATCCGTTAATTGCAAGCACATTTTTTTTCTTCCCTGTTCCCTGGCACCTATCAGTCCTTTCTATCCGCTATCGGCGGCGGGGTAGTATTCTTTAGCCGATGGTGCCGGCGGTCGCATAGCGTGAGAATCATGTAGCGTGTGAGACGCTTGATGCAGCAACAAGATTCTGGTTCAGCGGGTGCTGCTTTGAAGAAGATCACTTTGGAAGAAGTTCAAACAGAGCCTTGGAAAAATGGAAGGTATGGCTTAGTTTCAGGCATTGAATATCCGGCAGATTCCAAAGGTGTGTGGAGGGCAAATCAATCATGGGTGAAATAACCAGGCGGCAATTTCTGGAAAAGTCACTGCTCGGAGCGGGCGTGCTAGCCACGAGCCCGGTCTGGGCTAAGGATCCCGATGCGGGGGGGAAACCACCAGCTTCCGTCAAGGCCAGCGACCGGGTGGAATTGGGAACCACCGGGATCGTTGCGTCCCGTCTCGCGATGGGGACCGGTATGCGGGGCTGGAGGCGGTCGTCGGACCATACCATGCTCGGCCAAAAAGCATTTTCGGAGCTCATTCTCCACGGCTTCGATCATGGCCTCAATTATATTGATATGGCCGACCTCTACGGCTCTCACCAGTTTGTGCGTAAGACACTGGCGGGAATCCCGCGAGACAGTTACGTCCTGTCCAGCAAGATCTGGCCCCGGGGGACCGATTGGCTCCAGCCGTCGGGCGGGGCCATCAAGGAGGTCAACCGCTTCCTCGACGAGCTCGGCGCGGAAATGCTCGACATCTGTCTCATCCATTGCGTCCAGACTTCGAAATGGCCAGAGGAGTACAAGGGGATCCGGGATGAGCTCTCGGAACTGAAGGAGAAGAAGGTGATCCGCGCGGTGGGCTGCTCATGCCACGATCACGGCGCCCTGAAGGTGGCCGCCGAGCATCCGTGGGTGGATGTCATTTACGCTCGCATCAACCACAAGGGAAACAAGATGGGTGACAGCCCGGAGGCGATCTCGAAGACCCTTATAAAAGCGCGGGAGAACGGGAAGGCAATCGTTGGGATCAAGATTTTCGGCGAAGGCACACTCGTCAAGCCGAAGGAGAAAGACGCTTCGCTGAAATTCGTGCTGGGCAACAACCTGGTTAATACCATGGTCATCGGGATGCTCAGCAAGGAGGAAATCGACGACAGTGTCGCCAGGATAGACAAGGCGTTCAAGGCCTGACAGCGCAGACCAACACACGCCATACCGGTACAGGTTTTCCAATATAAATTATGGAGGTCATAAATGTTTCGAACACTGAAAGGGATATCTACAGGCGTTCTCACGCTGTGTATCATCGGGTCATGTGTCCCCAAGGAGAGCAGGTTTACCGGTGCGGAGAATGAAGTGAAACTAGTGACACTAGATCCGGGCCATTTTCATGCAGCGCTGGTACAGAAAACCATGTACAACCAGGTTGACCCTGCCGTACATGTGTATGCGCCGGAAGGCCCGGACGTAGAAAATTATCTGCAGCAGGTTGAGGGATATAATGCACGGGCCGACGATCCTACCCGCTGGGAAGCACAAGTATATCTTGGTTCAGATTACCTGGACAAAATGCTCAACGACAAGCTGGGCAACGTGATGGTTACCGCCGGGAATAACGGCAAGAAGACGGCGTACATCAAGGCGGTAGTGGACGCGGGCATCAATGTCCTGTCCGACAAGCCCATGTGCATCAACATTGAGGGATTTGCCCTGCTCAAGGAAGCCTTCGCCTCCGCGGAAGAGAACGACATTCTGCTCTATGATATCATGACCGAGCGCTCCGAGATCAACAGCATCCTTCAGAAGGAGCTGTCACTAATGCCCTCTATTTTCGGCGAACTGGAAAAGGGGAGCGCGGAGAACCCGGCGGTTACCAAAGAAAGCGTGCACCACTTTTTCAAGTATGTCTCGGGGAATCCCATCAAGCGGCCGGCGTGGTACTTCGATACAGACCAGCAAGGTGAAGGGCTGGTTGATGTGACCACGCACCTGATCGACCTGGTCCAGTGGGGATGTTTCCCAGAGCAGAGCCTCGATTATCAGCAGGATATCGAGATCCTCTCTGCCCGGCGCTGGCCAACAGTCATCACTCCCGCGCAGTTCGAGAAGGTAACGAGGCTGTCAGAATTCCCGGATTACCTCACCAAGGATATTGGGAATGACGGGGCGCTGCGGGTATACGCCAACGGCGAGATCATCTACAGGCTCAAGGACGTCCATGCCAGGGTGTCAGTGGTGTGGAACTATCAGGCCCCGTCCGGCGGCGGCGACACCCATTTCTCCATAATGCGCGGCACTAAAGCCAACCTGGTGATCCGGCAGGGCGCTGAGGAAAATTATAAACCTCAATTGTACGTAGAACCGGTCGGCGATGCGGGTGGGCCCGATTTTGAGGGAGCGCTGCGGGATGGGATTGATAACTTGGCTGCCACCTATCCCGGGCTTGGACTGGAGCAGAAGGGGGATAGCTGGTGGGTCATTATTCCCGATGAGTACCGCATAGGCCATGAAGCCCATTTCGGCCAGGTAATGGAACGGTACCTGCAGTACCTGGTCGATGGCAAGCTGCCCGATTGGGAAGTGCCGAACATGCTGGCAAAATACTATACCACCACTGCCGCGCTCCAGCTGGCCCGATCACAGTAGGGGCAAGTTGCGAAACGCCCGCGAAACAAACGGCCCCGGGTCTGCTCCCGGGGCCGTTCCATATCACGCAGGATAATGGATGGCAGGGCTGCTGTGAATCGATGCCGGGAGGAGGGTTACTTGAGTTTCAGTTCTACTCTCCCGGTGCTGGTACTGAGGGTGATTCCGGGTGTATCCTTATCCCTGGTAAATGATTTGATTACGTAGACTCTGTCGTTGTATTCGTGCTCTTTCTCTTTATCGAATCGATAAGGGGCTATTATTTTTCCGCGATCCTTTCTTGCCGAAAATTCGAAGAAGCCGGATACGGGATTCCCGTTATAATTAAGCAGTATATCCCCCGAAGCCGATTCGAGGGTGATGTCATGCTCGGGACTTTTGGCAATGCTGATCACGATATCTCCTGAAGCCGTGTCGAATATACTATCGTCATCGATCAGGACCTTGTCGGCATCAATATCGCCTGAGGCGTTATCGACTTTGAACCGTCCCCGGGCGTCCTCAATTCCTATGTCACCGGAGGCGTTATCGATCTCAAATTGACCGGAGACGTCCCGAACCCTGATACGACCAGAGGCATTATCGATCTCGAAATCGCCGTTCGAGCTGCTAATAGTGACGCGGCCGGAGGCGTTGTCAATCTCGAATTCGCCTCCCGACTTTTCGATCTCAATCCTACCGGAGGCTGATTCGAGCGCGAACTCGCCTTCACAGCCTGACATAGAGAGTTCACCTGACGCCGAAGAAAATTCGATGCGAGTACCCTTCGGAACCGTGATCGTCCATTCGGAGAACCCACTGCATCCTCCGTACCCCCGGAATCGTTCCTTGAGCCGGAGCCAACCAGTGCTTTCTTTGAATTCGGGCTCAAAGCAGTTCTCCGGGTAGTCATAAACCAGGTTCACCGTAATCTTCTTCCCCCGTCCACCCTTGATCACGCAATCCCCGCTGACCAGCTCAATATCAAGCCTGTCTATGTCTTTAAAGACCTTTTCGATCTTATTTTCCACCGCGAGTGCTTGACCAGCCAGAAGCGAAATGAGAAGGGCTGGTAGAGCCGCGGTACTGATCAATCTATTCATAATTTTCTCCTTCAGCTGTAATCCACAGCCATATTCAAAATGAGTTGCATGCTATCATTTAAATCCCATATCCCTTGCCGGTGTCTGCATATCGTTGGAGTATCATCAAGCCAGAGAGAATGTTAGAATTAGACTTATACTATAAATAAAAGGTTGTCCCCGACCTTCACCTGAGCAATTCAAGGCCAGTGGATATCACGAGCGGCTGGACGAAGGTATTATGAGGCAATATGCTTTGATAATCAGATAGGGAACGCTAGCAGTGAGAGGAAAACAGAACCTTGGAAGTGCGAGATATGTCTCTTAGCTTTTAGTTGCTCTCTTGTATTCGATTATTGCCAGGAGGCCGTTATGAAACGCCGTGAATTCCTTAATACAATTGGCACCACCCGGGGGAAGCTATTAAACAGGGTGGTCGTGCTCTTCATCAGTATGGGATTTTGCTGTTGTGTATCAGTTCCTTTCTCCAGCCCAGCGGATGAAGCCTTTGCACGGGCAGCGGAAAACGGACGGTTGGCCAATGAAGGGCTGATACGTTCGAGGGACTACGTCAAAGGCTGGCTGGATACGGCCGATCCAGTGACCGGGTTGATTGCCAGGAATCTGAGGGAAAGCAAGGATATCTGGAACGCGAAGGACAGCGCTGCCGACAACTATCCTTTTATGGTGCTCACGGCGGCGATCATTGACCGCACCCTTTTCGAAGGACGCATGCTTGACATGCTGCGTACCGAAACGGAGCTGACCTCCCGCATCGGGACGCTGCCGGATACCTACTCCTTCTCCAAGCAGGACTTCCAGGATGCGGAGCCCGATCTAGGCCGCAGTATTTTCGGTGCGTCGGAATACATCAAAGACGGCCTGCTGCCGCTTACGGAATGGATCGGACCAAGCCCGTGGTCTGAGCGCATGCTGGGTATGCTGGATGACATGTGGCAGCGGGCGCCGGTTGAGACTCCCTTTGGCCCCATAGTTTCCGAGAGCCAGGAAGTCAACGGCGAGATGCTCCAGACCCTTTCACGGGTATACTGGATGACGGGCGACGGGAGATACCTGGAATGGGCCGTTCGCCTGGGGGACTACTACCTGCTGAGCCAGCATCACCCTACCCGTGATGAAGAGCAGCTCAGGTTGCGGGACCACGGCTGCGAAATCGTCTCCGGCCTGTGCGAGCTGTATGCGATGGTACACTTTGCCAGGCCTGAGAAAAAGCAGGCCTACCGGGAACCGATCCACGCGATGCTGGACCGCATCCTGGAAGTCGGCCGGAACGAGCACGGCCTATTCTATAATCTCATCAATCCCAGGGCAGGGATCCACGTGAGCGCCGGGAGGGACGAAGGTGTCGCCGATACCTGGGGCTATACCTATAACGGTTTCTACACGGTCTACCTCATCGACGCTACTCCTGCTTATCGCCAGGCAGTTTTAAAGGCCCTTGGCAGTTTGAATGAAAACTACCGGAACTACATCTGGGAAGGAAGAAATCTCAGCGGGGGTGCCGATGGTTATGCCGACACCATCGAGAGCGGGCTCAACCTTTATAATCGTGAGCCGGTTCCATCGGCGGCGGAGTGGATAGACAGTGAGACCAGGGTGATGTGGGGCAAACAGCAGCCCAGCGGCATCATCGAAGGCTGGCACGGTGACGGTAATTTTGCCAGGACCACCCTTATGTACTGCCTGTGGAAAACCAAGGGCGTTACCATCCGGCCCTGGCGGGAGGACGTGGTCTTCGGCGCCGTTCAAGAGGGCGATGTCCTCAAGGTGAGTATCCGCGCCGAGAAGGAGTGGGAGGGGACCATCCTATTCGATGCGCCGCGCCATCGGACGAACATGAATCTGCCCCTTGACTGGCCGCGCATTAACCAGTTCCCCGAGTGGTATACCGTAGATTCCGAGACCATTTATGCAGTACACGACCTGACGGCTGACTCCAAGGCGACCTATACGGGTAGGCAGCTAAGTGAGGGCATCGCCATCCGGCTGCAGCCCGGCATCGAACACCGATTGGTGGTAGAGTAAGGAGGAAGTCCGTGAAACTTGCTAAAGTGTCGGTTTAGGAAATAAGGAAGTAACCATGAGGCATCGCCAACTTATAGTAATCACCATAGGACTTGTATTTATCATCGCTGGCTGTAAATCTATCCCAGATAACACTGCGATGTCCTCCGATGACGTTCCCATCCGTTTTGATGTGTACGGTAAAGGCCAGCCTGCTCTTGTTTTTGTCCATGGTTGGTGCGGTGATCGAACCAATTGGGATCATATTCTGGACCCTTATGCTAAACGTTCTAAGGTCGTGACAATCGACTTGCCAGGCTTTGGCGAATCCGGCCGCGAACGCGATACCTGGACTATGGGAGCCTACGGTGAGGACGTAATGGAAGTGGTCAAAAGACTCAAGCTCAACCAGGTGATACTGATCGGCTTTTCCATGGGTGATAAAGTCATCGTTGAAGCGGCAAGACGCATGCCTGAGCGCGTTGTGGCCTTAGTCGGGATAGATAACTTTAGAAACATTGATCCATTGTCAGCGGAACAAATTGAACAGGTGGTAGCGATTCTTAGTGCCAGTTTTAAAGGTGAAGAGGCAATGCGGCGATTTCTCCGGGGTGCTATACACCCAAGCAGGGATTCTGTCTTTGTTGACAGCTTGGCGTCGCAGATGGGTGGTTGTCCATCCACATCGGAAATCGCCATCCCCATCATTGAGGCATATTACCTGCATGATCTGAAGCCAGCGCTTGAAGAAATAACGGCTCCTATACGGGCTATCAACTCCGATATATTGCCCACAGATATAAAAATCCTCCAACGATTTGACCCATCCTTCAGAGTAATAAACTATTCTGGTGCAGGCCATCTCATACTTTGGGAGGACCCGGATCAACTCGTTCGTCACCTATCGGAAATCCTGACCGAATTCACCGGCAGCTCGACTGCACAATAAGGATGCAACCATGAAACGTCGCGATCTTATCATCATAGGTATTACAGCCCTTTTCGTTGGCGCCTGCCAGCAGGCTAATACGACCGGGACGGAACCGGCTGCGGTTCCCACGAGGCAGGTGGCTGGCTACTGCTCGGCGGACAGGGCCCGGTCGCGCTCCAGCTTTTACCGCCAGATCAAGACGGCGGTGGATGAAATCCGCCTGATTGACACCCACGAGCACCTGGTGAGTGAGGGGCTGTGGCTAACTCACGAAGTAGATTTTTTCTACTGGTTTTCGCACTACAGCTCCTCCGACCTGCTCTCGGCGGGGATGCCGGGGGATGATCTGGCATTCATGAGGGACGCGCAGAATTCGCTTCAGGAACGCTGGTCGCGTATGGCGCCTTTCTGGCCATTGGTCAAATACACCGGGTACGGCCAGGCACTGCGGATAGCCGCGCGGGACATTCACGGGATTCCCGATATCGACGAATCGACCTGGAGCGATCTATCGGAGCGGATAAGCGCCTCCCGGCAGCCG
>CP070638.1:3018021-3022100 GCA_020354025.1 Fidelibacterota bacterium
GCCGCCGTTTTGAAAAATCCTGCTCAGCGGCCTTACGGGAGCCAGGGAAACCGAATCGCACAGGATGTAATGCAGCAGACGGCCCATGATCAGCTCGTCTGTCAACGGACCGATGTGCCAGACGGCATACTGCTGTGCTCGTCTGGAAAAACGAGGCATACGGTAAACAGACGCTGCCCAATGATCAAGACTCTTCATCGGGGGCGAATCGCCAAACGTATAGGTTCGATTAAAAGGGGTCATGATGTACCCCATAATCCATTCATACAGATTCTGAAATTTGGGGTCGCTGTAAAATTCATGATAGCCATGGTATTCACAGACATCCATGAAAATCTTTTTCTGCATTCGCAGATCCATGTACAGTCTGCTTACAGTATAGCCTGGACCGGTAGTAAATACACCGTCAGATGTGGTTTCATCAAGGATATATTTTCGATAATCCTCTTTTTTCTGAGCAAATACGTCTGTAGGGCCATTATGATAAAGTTCCATCATCCCTTCGATGGCATACTTGCTTGAGCGCCAGGAATCCCTATGGTTGCTGGCTATGTAGTCACAATCATCTTCAATAGCCTTGCGTATGTCGACGGACAAATCATTGTACATAATATCCAAGGCCAGATATACCATAAAGGCGGAGAACGCAGGCCCCACGTTCTGCCCATGAAAGTTTACACCATTCAGTTTTCCCTGCATAATGTCATCCATCGCTGGTGCCAGTACCGTTTCCACCTTATTTACATAGGTGGGCCGGTTGTCCGGATCCAGAATATACGCCAGCGCACACGAACTTGCGATGTCATGAGCCCTGGTGCACTTTGAACCATAACGTCCGCCTGGATTATAAGTCAGGCTGTTGGCGTCACTGATGGCTTTCGTCTTCATTACGGACCAAGGCCATTGCGTTGCACGAGCTTGCAGTCCTGCATACTCTGATTCTTTCACGATCATGTAGGGACGCTCTGCGCCGGAGATGCTTGTGTTTATTGTAAAAAGCAGGAGCAGGCCAATCACTATTTGCGATGGTTTAAAGGAAAAAAGACTCGTAGACCATGAAAAAGTTTTTATATTGAATTGGCTTCCCTTGTTGTTCATATTTTTCATCCTTTTAAAGAAGTGTTTTTTCTCAGTAGGCTGATGGCACGAATTTCAACTACGGCTGGATGTTAGGCCTCATAATATGTCTATTCAAGCCAAACCGCCAGGAGCGTGAAGAATACAAAGAACTATTGCTATAAATTCCTGCGCTCTCCGCGTTCTCTGTGGTTAATTCCTAAATCTTCAGCTGAAGTAGGAAAAACCGGTCGCTAATACCATCCTTTCTGACACTCACTTTTCTTTGTCTTAAAAAGGTGTCTTGAAACCAACTGTGGGGGCAGACATTTGCCCAATGGTGACCACTCCTGTCCAATTTCCTCGAGAAAAATCCCCTACCTGTGCAGTAAAATGCAGCTTCCTGAGTTTTTCCCTAATAAGCTTGTTCCTTTACAAAGTGTAATGTACTTTGCGCCGGAGTTATTCCCTAGAAGACTCCAGTGTTTATTGATAGACCATGGTGCCACTGAGGTACTGGTCATTATCCCGCCCGGTTAATCAAGCTTCGCATCTGTAATCATCTCGACCTGACAAGTGCCTGAGGGGTACTAATACATAGCTCCCAGTTTTTGCCTAAAGAGTCCATCAGGCTCTGAAGACCTACAGCAGAAAAGAGACCGCCTGACGTAGAAGAATGAAAAAGGATGAAATAGCGTTTCTCGAATTACTAACCGGGTCAACCCCACGATTTTTCGTGACCCCGATTATAATAGGAATTAATGTGCTAATCTTTGTTGTGATGATACTGTCAGGTGTGTCGGTATTTAATCCAACAGTCGAGGAAGCGTTCAATTGGGGTGCGAATCTTGGCCCCTACACCCTTAGTGGTGAGTGGTGGCGACTCTTTACCTCCACCTTCATTCACTATGGTATCATACACTTGTTATTCAATATGTGGGTCTTATGGGATCTAGGGAAACTGGCTGAACGCATGTTTGGCAATTGGATCTTTTTGATTCTTTATCTTCTCAGTGGGCTTGGTGGAAGTACCGCCAGCATTTGGTGGAACACTTCTGTTGTCAGTGCGGGAGCTTCGGGATCCGTATTTGGTGTGGTGGGTGGACTTATTATCTTTTGGTATTTAGGCGATCTTTCAGTTCCCCAAGCAGTTATTAAGAAGAACCTAACAAGTCTGCTGATGTTTACAGGTTATAATCTTTTTTACGGTTTTACTGAAAGTGGTATTGATAATGCGGCCCATCTAGGTGGACTAGCATTTGGAATGTTGTTAGGAATCCTGCTTAAAAGATCATTACCGCCTGTAGAAGCTCGTTCTCGTCTTCGGTATTATCTGGGTATCCCAGGAGCAATGAGCATAATTATCCTGTTTGTGGTGCTAGCGAAGGGACACGCGGATGATCCTTACGTGAGAGCAGTCGTTGGAAGCAAGTTCGAGGAAAGAGGTGAATATGATAAGGCCATAATCGAGTATAAGAAAGCCCTGGAAATTGATTCTACTGTTTCTGACATCTACAATGATCTAGGTGTGGCTTATATGGGGAAAGAGCTCTATTATGAAGCAATATCTGCCTATACCAGGGCCATCGAGCTGGATTCGAGCGTGGGCACGACCCATACCAATTTGGCTATTGCGTACCTTAATGTTGAACTTTTAGATAAAGCTCAAGCATCATTCAAGAGAGCTATTGAAATAGATCCCAAAGATGATAGGGCACTTTTCCTTTTGGGAGCGATCTACCTATATGAGGGTTTCTACAGAGATGCAACTATCTCTTTTGAAAAAGCAATAAAAATTAATCCTGAATTCATAGATGCCCTATATGAGCTTATAATTGAGGATCCACAAAGGGCTTCAGTGGCAGGTCTACGTTCCCTTTACGAGCGAATGACAAAGACGGTAATAGTTGAGCGTGGCGGGGATCAGGAAAAGCCCATAGGCATGCGTATCAGTGCTATTTGGGTGAAAACCGAGGCAAAAGCCAGGCAGATACTTCAGGATCTGAACAATGGAGCTGATTTCTCTGTAATTGCTTCACAGTATTCCATAGGACCTGGAAGTGAAAATGGAGGCGACCTTGGTTTTTTTGCCCCTGGGGAGATGATGAAAGATCTGGAAACCCATGTTATAAACCTTCAAGTCGGTGAATACAGCGGTATTATTGAAACTGATGCTGGTTATTTGATTTTGCTTAAGATAGAAGAAAACAAACCTCCGAGCATGCAAGAATGATGGACAATAGAACCGGAAATGTCACTGATTCAACGGACGGAATCTCTTTTCGATCAAGCATCACATTATTATGAATAGGTTAGATATGTCGAAGCTGAGTTCCTATTCAAAAGGGCACTGGTCACCCAGTCCCTCAATATAGTGCTGATGAATTAGCCGAAGGTCATCCTGAGCCTGTCGAAGGATGAACTGACAACTGACAACAAGAAAACGGAAAGGCCCCACTTATCCGGGGCCTTTTGATTTCCAGCGCTGCTATTGGTAACTTTGCCCGCCATTTGGCGGGCGCCACTAGCTCAATTGGTAGAGCAGCGGACTCTTAATGCACTGCGTTTCCTCGAGTGAAATCTCCTTCTGTGCAACAAAGTGTAGCTACACGCATTTCCCCGAATAAGCTTGCGACTATTTAGCGTATTACATACCTTGCATTCAAGCCTTCCAGAAAAAGACTGTAACGGTCAATAGACCCGTAGTGGAGAGCGGTTGACCGTGATAGAAGGAGGTCACACGAAATGCTACCACGTGTTGTTGTACATAATGCTGTTAGTGTTGATGGACGAATCGACTGGTTTACGCCTGATGTTGGTCAGTTCTATAGGCTAGCATCCCGGTGGAAAGAGGATGCCACACTAGCGGGAAGCGATACGATCTATAGTCCAGAGGAATCAATAACGGAGGAAGAGGATGAGTCCTTGGAGCCGCCGGTAGTGGAGGCCGATGATACCCGACCTCTGCTGGTTGTGTCTGACAGCCGGGGACGAGTTCGCAACTGGCTGCAGCTCCGCCAGGC
>CP070638.1:3022200-3025892 GCA_020354025.1 Fidelibacterota bacterium
TGCCAGTCTGGACACTTACACCTTTGACGGTGACAGGGCTGGAGTTATTATTGGTTCCGGCATCGGGGGTTCAGACACGATTCAGGATGGCTTTATCAGGCTTCAGGAGAAGGGTCCAAGCTCCTTAAGTCCCTTTTTTGTATCGAAGGCGCTAGTAAATATGACAGCATGTATGGTTTCAATAAGATATAGTTTAAAAGGCCCTCTTTCTGCCCCTTCAGTTGCCTGCTCTACGGGGACAAACGCCATCGGCGATGCGTTCCGGATTATTCAGCGGGGTGACGCTGACATAATGCTGGCGGGTGGAGCTGATGCTTCTGTGAGTCCCTTGCCTTTTGCCGGCTTCTGCGCAGCGCGATCAATGTCAAAGAGGAACGATTGCGTGGAAAAGGCCAGCAGGCCTTTTGACCGAAACCGCGATGGTTTCGTAATGGGAGAAGGGGCTGGGGTAATCGTATTGGAGCGGCTTGAACACGCCCTCGGACGCGGAGCCCGCGTCTACGCCGAACTTATCGGCTACGGCAATACCGCGGACGCCTTTCACTTCACCGCCCCACAACCCGAGGGTGACGGGATGGTTAGGGTTATGAAGGCAGCGCTTGAAGACGGAAGTGTCGAGCCACAGGAAGTCGGATATATCAACGCGCATGGAACCTCGACATTCTTGAACGATAAAACCGAGAGTGCTGCCATTATACAAGTCTTCGGCGACCATGCCAAGGACCTGAAGGTCAGTTCTATAAAGTCAATGATCGGCCATCTGTTATCGGCAGCTGGAGCGGTGGAATTCGCCGCCACGGTTATGAGCGTTCATACCGGCAAGCTGCCTCCGACGATCAACTACGAGGAGCCCGATCCGGAGTGTCCTCTTGATTACGTGATCAGTGGGGTTGAAGAGATCAATCCCACAGTATCAATGAGCAATTCTTTTGGTTTTGGCGGCGGTAACGCCTGTCTAGTGGTTAGAAAATTTGGAGAGTATAATGGAAATACCTAAACTGAAAATTGGAGGTATCACCGCAGATATACCAATAGTGCAGGGTGGTATGGGCGTGAGGGTATCCCTCTCATCGCTTGTTTCTGCGGTGGCTAATGAAGGGGGGATCGGCACCATCGCCAGCGTCGGTCTAGGTGACCTTGATGCGTTGGAACAAGAATTCGAGAAGGAGTGTCGAGAAAATCTGATAAAAGAGATTCATAAAGCCAGAGAGAAATCAAATGGCCATATCGCAGTCAACGTCATGGCCGCACTCAGCAACGCGGACGACCTGATCAAGGCAGCTGTGAATGAGGGAATCAAGCTGATTATGATGGGCGCAGGTTTACCACTCAGACTTCCACGCCTGATCGAAGACGATTCGGTAAACCTGCTGCCCATCGTAAGCTCGGGAAGGGCAGCTAGCTTAATCCTAAGTACCTGGGACAAGCGCTATGAGAGGACCGCCGACGGCATAATCCTAGAAGGGCCGCTGGCAGGAGGACACCTCGGCTTCTCTTTAGAGCAGCTAAAACAGCCGGAAAAGTATTCCCTCGATATACTTCTACCTAAGGTCCTGGAAGTGGTCAAGGTGTATGAAGACAAATACGGCCGGAAAATTCCCGTTATCACCGCCGGAGGAATCTTCACCGGACAGGACATCGCCCGGATGCTGTCCAAAGGGGCGTCAGGAGTTCAGATGGCTACGCGCTTCGTATGTACCGAGGAGTGTGATGTCTCCCAGGAATTTAAACAAGCCTACCTTGAGGCAGAAAAAGAAGATATTAACATAATTCAAAGCCCTGTCGGCCTGCCCGGCAGGGCAATCCGGAATAAGTTCCTGAAGGACCTGGAAATTAAGGGCAGGCTTAAAATAAGATGTCCTTACAGGTGTCTTTCGGCATGCAAGGTATCCGAGGCACGGTACTGCATCGCTCTGGCTCTCCTGAACTCCTATTTCGGCGATGTTGACCACGGCCTCATTTTCGCCGGGGAGAACGCCTACCGCATCAATAAAATTGTCACGGTAAAGGAACTAATCGCCGAACTGCTCGCCGAGCTGGCAGCGGCGTGAGCAGATTTCCTCCCGACGATCTCAAAAAACAGACCCGTTTGCCAAGCTGAGTTTGCCCTAATCCGTATCATCCGCCAAGAGCTGAGATGATGGCAGGCATAAAAGCAGGGAGGTCTGCGGGAGTCCGTGAAGTAATCAGGTTATCATCGACCACAACGGCCCGATCCAGGAAAGTCGCTCCCGCGTTGACCAGATCATCCTTGATGGCTTTGAAGCAGGTGGCGCGTTTGCCCTTTACAATACCGGCTGAAATGGGAACCCAGGGTCCATGGCAGATAGCCGCGACCACGCCGCCCTTTTCATAGATGCCCCGCACCAGCTCGAGGACGGCCGGATACCGACGGAGCCTATCGGGAGCGAAACCACCGGGTACAACTATCGCGTCAAAATCAGAAGCGCTGACATCACCGGCCGCCGCTTCGGCTTCGACCGGATACCCATGCTTGCTCTCGTAAACCTTGGCCTTCGGGCCGATGACGCGCACCTGGGCACCAGCCTCCAGCAGGCGATAGTAAGGGTACCAGAGCTCCGGGTCTTCATATAGATCCTCGGCGAGGATAGCCACCCTTTTGCCCTTGAGACTGCCGGCCGAGCGCGTCTTCCCTGTCTGTGCAACCACCATTGATGTGAAAATTAAGGAATAGACAATGAGACCACCAATTACTGTAAATCCTTTCACGATAATACCCTCCATAGATGATTACGTGTTATGCCCCGTCAATAAAGTATTAACTTAATTCGAAACTAAGGGACAATTTTTTCACTTTCAAGGCTTTTCGGTCGGAGGTCTACTTCTGATATTGGACTATTCGGAAGAACAATCCGGTGAAAATTCAACGCGGGAGTCAAGGATTCATGCGAGATAGAATACTTATAAAGCTGGCAGGCTGGGCCGTGAACAGGACCCGGTGGATGGTAATTCTGGCGGTTGTCGTTACCATCATCCTGGGGATCATGGCGGAGCACATCGAGATGAGTCCCAAGTGGTCGGACATGCTTCCGAAGGGGGACAAGCGTACGGAGGAATTCGACCGTATCCTGGAGGAGTTCGTCTCCGCTTCCAGCATCGTGGTAGTGGTACAGGGAGAAGAGCAGCGCATCAAGGAATATGCTGACTACTTTACACCCCGAGTGCTGGAGCCGCTGCCCGTACCGGGAGGTGAAGAAGGAGAAACGAAGCTTTACGCCCGTCGCGTGGACTACAAGCAGGAGCTGGACTTCATCCAGAACCACGGATTCATGTTGATGAAGGCCTCGGACCTGGAGAATATGCAGGATATCTTCGAAGATCCCAACCTGATGCCCCTGCTCACAAATATGAACGATAGCTTCGAGAAGGAATATATCCAGACCGAAGAATCGCTGAGCACGCGGGAGCAGGAGGACGAAGCCTACATGTTCCTGGACGGGATCGATGGCTGGCTCACAATCATGGAGAGGTACCTGAACGGGGAGGCCGTAGCTGCCGCCGAGTCTGAAGCGGCGGTGGATGAGCTGCTAACGGGTGATCCATACTTTATCTCCTACGACAGGCGAGCGCTGATCATGAACGTCATCCCCACGTTCAGCATGATGGACGTGAACCTGATGGTGACGGGGACCGACGCGATCCAGGCGCTGGTGGACCGGACACTGGAGGAA
>CP070638.1:3025992-3071009 GCA_020354025.1 Fidelibacterota bacterium
GTATTGACCCTGCAGGTAAAGCTGGTAGACTTCGGGATCAACCTGCCGAGTGCTGGCCAGACGCGTTTCTTCCCCCGGCGTCACCGTGGCCTTGATCTCCCGCGCAATGGTTCGGGCTACCTCGCTGTGCAGCGCAAGGATATCGCGCAGGTCGCGGTCGTATTCGTCGGCCCACAAGTGTCGCTCCGGCTGCGCCCCGATGAGCTGGGCCGTGATCCGCACGCGGCCGTCAGCGTGCAATACTGAACCTTCCACTACCGCGTCCACGTTCAGCTCCCGGGCAATCTCCGGTATCGGCTTCGGCGCCCCCTTATACTGCATCACCGATGTCCTGGAGATCACCGTCAATGCGCTCAGCCGGGCCAGGCTGGTGATCAGCGCCTCATGCATGCCATCGACGAAGTAGTCCTGAGCCGGGTCGTTCATGAGATTTTCCAGTGGCAGGACGGCAATAGCGGTAATCTCACCCGACTCGATGGTAGGTGCACCTCGGCTCGACAACCACCATGCGACAACCACTACCAGAAGAACCGCCGCGCCAATCCCAATCCAGCGAATAGCACCTAGCTTCCATCGTGCTGAGCGAGCTAGCGGAGAAGGGGCTGCCTCCCCCTCCCAGGGCAAAACGAGGCGATAAACCGTCACCGGTTCCTTGATGTTTTTAAGTCTTTGCTCACCCAGACTTTCCAGCGTTGCGTCAACCTTATCGCGTATCTGTTGAGCCACCGTATCAGATACACAGATACCCCCAGGCAGGGCTAGCGGCTCAATCCGTGAGGCGATGTTCACTCCATCACCAAGAACATCACCCTCCTCGACAACCACGTCGCCCACGTGCAGACCGATTCGCACCTGGATGCGCCGCTCCGGGGCAACCACCGAGGTATGAGCGGTCAGCGTCTTCTGGATGGTGACAGCACAGCGGGCGGCCTCCACCGCGCTGGCGAATTCCACCAGGAAGGCGTCGCCGATGGTCTTGATCTCGGTGCCGTTGTGCTTTGTGAAAAGGGGCCGCAGCAGCTCCTGGTGTTCCTTGAGCAGCTCCAAGGCCAGGGTCTCGTTCTTCTGGCTCAAGGCGCTGTAGCCCACCAGGTCGGTGAACATGATAGCGGCGAGCTTACGGTGCGGAGTATCAGGCATAGTTGTTCACTCCGGAAAGTTCATGCGGTGCAGCAGGTCTTGGTAGCGTGGATCGTCCTTCATGCCATCCGCGAAAGGGCTATGTTTGATATGAACCATGTTCGGGGAGCGTTGCTCGATACCTCTCAGAAACCATTCAAAAGCCTGGTCAACCTCTCCAATGCCCCAGTGGATTATCCCGACGAATAGAGGATCGATCCAGCTCTGGCCGTAGGTTTCGGTCAACCTAGTCAACAGCTTCCGGGCGTTTTTCTTCATTTTCATCATGCCGAATCCGTACCCCAGTGTGCCGAGTAGTATCTGACTGTCACCAAGCTTCAGAGCTCTTCGGGCTCTCAGGAAGGATCTGATATATTTACGCTGCCGGAAGTATGTCCAGCCCAGCTCCAGGTGACCGTAGGCGAATTCGGGATCCAGTTCAATGACCTTCCGGTATACCCTTGCCGCCTGCGGGTATTTCCGTGCCATGAAGTAGCTCCAGCCGTACATCAAGTGGGTAGTCGCTGCCAGTGGATCAATTTCGGTCGCACGCTCGGCGACTTCAATCCCTTGATCAAACCTGCCCGTCATGACGAGATATTGGACCTCCCAGAGCAGGGCGTTGATCCCATTGGGAATCAACCTGCGTGATTGGCGGAAATGCTCCGCCAGGCTCACCCAGTCCCATTCACAGTGCATCTTTATAGCGCCAAGTGCGGCGTGGGCATCGCCCAACGCCGGATCAATCTCCAATGCCTTAACGGCTGCTTGTTTGGCCTTCGGGAACGCATCCTTAGGTGAGGAATAACCGAACAGGCACAACTTTGAATAACAGTTAGCGAGTTCCGCCCACGCGGGAGCATAAGTAGGATCGATATCAAGAACACGCTGGTGATAGTCGATGCCAATCCGGAGACCACTCTCCGTCCAGAGATTCATCTTCTGGAGGCCTCGTAAATAAAGCTGGTAGGCCTCGGGATGAACGGATCTGGTGTTCTTCAGCCCTGCCTCCTCATCAGGAGTCAGGGAGGCATTCACTTCCTTGGCTATGGCCTGGGCTACTTCACTGTGCAGGGCCAGAATGTCGGTAAGATCACGATCATATTCATCAGCCCAGATGTGCCGATCTTCCTGAGCTTCGATCAGCTGGGCGGTGATGCGCACCCGGTTATCTGATTTGAGCACCGATCCTTCAATGACCGTCTGGACCCCCAGCTCTGCGGCAATCTGTGGTAGTGATTTGGTCGATCCCTTGTAAGGCATCACGGAAGTACGTGAGATCACTTTCAGTGCGCTGATCCTGGCCAGACTGGTGATCAATGCCTCAGTCATACCATCCGCGAACCAGTCTTCCTCAGGCTTGGCTGTCAGATTCATCAGCGGCAACACGGCTATAGAACGCAAGGACCGATCGGATTCGATTGTGACTTGTTCGATAGCCGGGACCGGGAGACCTTTGCCTTTTAGAGCATAGACTTTGAGGGGATGCTTGACATTCTTCAGTTGCTTCTCACCCAGATAAAGCGCTTCCACATCTGGTTTATTGCGGATATCCTCATAAACCCGCCCGGAAAAGCAGATACCCCCGGGTTCAGCCAGAGATTCAATTCGAGAAGCCACATTTACGCCATCCCCGAAGACATCACCTCCCTCAAAGATGACATCGCCAACATGGAGTCCGATGCGGAGGGTCAATTCAGGTTCTTCTACCAAGGTATGCTGAATCTCGAGGGCGCAATTGACCGCATCTACTGCACTC
Organism: Fidelibacterota bacterium; assembly: GCA_020354025.1. Lineage (GTDB taxonomy): Bacteria > Fidelibacterota > Marinisomatia > SCGC-AAA003-L08 > TS1B11. The sequence goes on from CP070638.1 coordinate 3,028,871, forward strand.
CCGAAGGAGGAGAGGGAACCATCGCCCATTTCTTTTAGCCACTCGCCATTGAATTGCTCAATGAAAGGCTTGAGGAACTTGCGGTTCTTTTGCAGGACTCCCAGGGCTTTAGATTCATCCTCACCCATTAGGGCTGTGTATCCCACGATATCGGTGAACATGATGGCGGCGAGTTTACGCATGCGACTTGCCTAGCTGCTTGCCCTCGCCATTAGCTTCGCATATCTCTCCTTGGCATCGATCAGATCAAGCAGATCATCGTCGGCGTTCTTCCACATCTCAAGGAACTTTTCATAGTGCACCAAGGCGGAATCGGGCCTCCCCAGCCCTTCATAGGCTCTACCCAGTGAGTGGTAGCTCTTGGGATAGTACCGCGCTGCTGTCATGCTAAGTGGGTCCTCAGTGATCGATTGCATTTGTTTCAGCAACCTGATTGCTTGATCATACCGGGAGGCCTGCACCTGACACTCGGCTAACTCGCCCAGGGGATAGATCTTGATAAAATCCTGGGTGGCCTGTAATGCTATCTCCAAGTATGTTGCTGCCAGGTCACATTCCTGCCGCTTGCTAGCAAGTACGGAGTAGAAACTTGCCGCAACGGGGCTCTCCTCGGGTCTTCCAAAAAAGTCCACTAGCAGGCTTTCTGCCAGGGCAAATTCATGATCGGCAATATACAACAGAATCAGATGTCCCCAGAAGTAGGGATACATCATCCCATCCTGGTACGGTAGGATTGCTTGAACCTCCTTCCTGCTGCTTTCAAAGTCTCGCCAGCCACCCCAGAGCAGGGTAGCTTTATAGAGCTTTTGAGTTGCCGCCCGGGCTGTATCCTTCGCTTGCCAAGCGGCCTCAATATACTGGTCAGATGCGTGGATGGCTTCCCGGTATCTTCCAATATAAGGATAAAGAGTAGCCAGTTGCTGATAGCCCCGCTTTTTTACTTCGGGTGACTGGTTTTCCTCAATTAAGCGCAGCAATAGAGTCTCTGCCCGGTCATAGTCTCCTATAAGGGTATTGATTCCCGCCATGGCGTCCAGGTACGCCCATGGCTGCGAGGATTCTCTACTTAACTTTTCCAGTAGTTCTAAACCTTCATGTGGTTTTCCTGCCAAGACCAGAGCATCCGTCAGCAGTGCGCTGGCTTCCTCTGATTGAGTGGCATCGACATAACGCTGAGCAGCGGCCTGCATCCTGGAATAATCGCCTGTGTCGCGATACAGCCAGCACATATGCTGGAGAGCGCGCGGGAACGTTGGATCGATGGTCAATACTTTTTGAAGGTACTCTTCGGTTGTTTGGTAATCACGTATGTGATAAGACCAGTCTCCGATATTGTAAATCATCTCCTTGTCATCGGGGTAGGTTCGCTCCATTTCTCTCAGAACCGCGATCCCTGCTGCCATTCCTCCTTCTATCTGGGCTTTCTCGGCGCGCACCAGATATCTCTCTTTTTCCGGGATGCGATCCATGAGGGCAAATGCCTTCCGGATAGGCTTCAATGCAATTTCTTCGTTACCTATATTCCAGCTGATGGCATACGCCAGCCGGTAGTAGGCCAGGCCGAAAGTGGAATCCAGCACAATGGCTTGCCTGAATTCCTGCTGGGCTTCCTCGAACTTGAGCTTGTTGATATATTCTTCCCCCTGGAAGTAGTGCTGATAGGCTCCCAGGTTGGGCGTAGTCAAGGTGGCGACCTTCCAACTGGTGGCTTCCACCTGCTCCAGTTTTTCCCTCAGCCCGATCCGTGTCCGCTCCGCGAGCTTATCCAGCATCCCGGGAATATGCTCTTGGCCATCGCCTTCTTCCTGGGCAGTGAAGAGGTATTCGTCTCGGTCCGGTTCGAGGGCTTTCAGGTCGATGACATACAGCCCCCCCAGCTTGCGAATTGAAGCAATGATCAGTACATCCAACTGGGCATGGCGGGCTATGTCCTTCCCCAGCCGTTCGTCGATGTGCTCCACGTCGCCATCGCCCAACTGCTTGAGTATATCGAACATGCGGGACCGTGTCAGAACGGAAAGCCGATGGGATTGCTCCAGGGCAGTGATTAGCATCCCTGACAGACCATCCAGTTCGAGCTCGCCGGTCTCGTTGACAAAATCCACTACGGCGATGGGAATGGGCTCGTCAGCCTCCAGGCGCTGTCCCACCAGGAACAGATACCCTAAGATCACGATAGCAATGCCCACCACGATCCCTCCTCCAAAACCGAACTGGCGCCGGGTTATACCGACCCTGCTGGGCTGAATTGGCTCAGCGACCAGAGTCTTGACTAAGGGTGTGGGGAGCCCTTTCCCCGCAAGTGCATAGACCTTTATTGGGTGCTTGACATGCTTAAGTGTCTTTTCGCCCAGGAAAACGGTTTCGATATCCGGCTTGTTTCGAATATCGTCGTACACCCGGCCTGATACACAGATACCCCCAGGCTCCGCTAACGGTTCTATCCTGGATGCCACGTTAACACCATCACCAAAGACGTCGCCGCCCTCAAAGACCACGTCGCCAATATGAATGCCGATGCGCAGAGTCAGTTCGGGATCATCTCTCAGGTTCTGCTGGACATCGAGGGCACAATTCACCGCATCCACAGCGCTATTGAAGCAAGATAGGGTGCCGTCACCCATTTCCTTGAGCCATTCACCATTATACTCTTTGATGAGCGGCTTGAGGAAATCACGGTTCTTCTGGAGTATCTCGAGGGCTCTGGATTCATTTTCACCCATCAGGGCTGTGTAGCCCTCGATATCAGTGAACATGATGGCGGCGAGTTTGCGCGTAGTACCCTCCTTCCGTATAATAAAATGAGGGATAAGTCAGGCGAAATATGCGAAGAAATAACAGGAATTACAAGGGATTGGGCTACCAGGACTTCAGCGGAGCTTCGCCTATGGAACCGGGGAGATAGAATAGAATATCGATTCCTTCAGGGACCTTCCCTGACCTGTTCCAGCACTTTATTGACGATGTCCCAATCGTACCCCCGCCTTTGCAGGAACCCGGTCAGCCGGCGACGGCGGGTGTCGATGGGGAGTCCTTCGGTGGACTGCCAGCGCTTTTGAGCAAGGGACAGAACGGCCTCAGCTAAGTCAGCTTCAGCGTATGTTTCACCTACCACCCGGTCGATCAGCTCTGAGGCGATACCCTTGGTTCGCAGCTCCTGCCTCACCCGCGCCGGTCCCCAACCGGAGTTATTCCATTTCTCGCGGGCATACAGCCGGGTAAAGTCCTCGTCGCTCTGATAGCCTTTGGCCTGGAGATCGGCGATGACATTATCAATCAGCTCCGGCGGGAAGCCTTTTTTTCTCAGTCGCTGCTGCAGTTCCCGGGCGCTACGGGCCCTAACAGCCAGAAGACGGAAGGCCGCTTCCCTGGCGCGCTGGCCTTCGTCATCAGACACAGGTGACTGTCTCATCCGTTTGAGTTGAAATCCTGATATAATAGGCAGGGATTACTGCGTATCGGTAGTCGGCTCCTCAGGGGGTGGTCCCTCGCCGATCCCGACAGCCTCCAATCCCAGAAAGGCTTTGACCTCCTTAGCTATGACCTCCCGTATCTCGGCATTCTCCTTTAGGAACTGCTTGGCGTTTTCCCGGCCCTGGCCCAGGCGCAGGTCTCCGTGGGAATACCACGCCCCGCTCTTCTGGATGATGTCCGCCTGCAGGCCGATATCCAAAAGGTCACCCTCGTAGGATATTCCGGTGCCGTACATGATGTCGAATTCGGCGCTTTTGAAAGGCGGGGCTACTTTGTTCTTGACAACTTTCACTCGAGTGCGGTTGCCAATTACGGTGTCACCCTCTTTTATGGCGGCAATGCGGCGAATATCGAGGCGCAGGGACGTATAGAACTTCAGCGCCCGGCCTCCCGGGGTGACTTCGGGATTGCCATACATGACGCCCACCTTCTCCCGCACCTGGTTGACAAACACCACCGCTGTACTGGATTTAGAGACCGTGCCGGTGAGCTTACGAAGCGCCTGCGACATGAGCCGGGCCTGCAGCCCCACGTGACTGTCCCCCATCTCACCGTCAAGCTCCGCCTTGGGAACCAGGGCCGCCACCGAATCAATAACGACCACGTCAACGGCGCGGCTGCGTACCAGGGCTTCGGTGATCTCCAGGGCTTGCTCACCCGTATCGGGCTGGGATACCAGCAGATTAGTGGTATCCACCCCCAGTTTCTGGGCGTAGCCCGGGTCCAGGGCGTGCTCTGCATCAATAAAGGCGGTATAGCCTCCAGCCTTCTGTGCCTCGGCGATGATGTGCAAGGCTAGCGTCGTCTTGCCCGACGCTTCCGGCCCGAATATCTCAATCACCCGGCCCATGGGAATACCACCGACACCAACAGCCACATCCAGCGCCAGTGACCCGGTGGGAATGACGCTCACGCGTTCATGGGCCTTGTCTCCCAGACGCATAAGGGAACCCTTGCCGAACTGCCGGTCAACGTAAGTAATGGTGGACTCGATGGCTTGGACTTTCTGCTTCTGTTCGGTCATGGCATCTCCTGTTAGGTATGCATTAACGGGAACGTGGCCAGTGGGATGTATGTAACTCCTTTACTCCCAAGCCGGCTCTCGTATAAATGTAATGCCTGTAATGGACAATCAACAGGTTCATACTCGGCATGCAAGAATTTAGCGACATCAGGCGTGATTTTCTGCGGATAACGTACACGCCCAAGGGTAATGTGGGGAATAAATTCCCGTTTCTCCCTGGGAAAACCCATAGGTTGCACAACCTGATGAATACTCTCCTCCAGCTGCTGCAATCGGGCGATGTCCCCGGTAACACCCAACCACAGAACCCGCGGCCGGGTGGGTGTCGGGAAAACACCCGTTCCCTCAATACGCACCTGCAGTGATGGCGATCCTTCCAGCTTACTCTGGACCGCCACCGCTATTTCTTCCACTGCCGTTCTGGGTGTGGCCCCCAGGAATCGAACCGTCAGATGGATATTAACACCCTTAACCCACCGCACGGCTCGCTTGGGATCATCAACCAGGGTGCGTAAACCCGCCGCCCGCCTGGGAACTTCAGTTGGCAGTTCAAAGCCGAAAAAGGTGCGAATGATTTCGTCAGGCAAGGCGCATGATCTCCAGGCGCAGCAGATTCAGCGCCGCTTGGGCTGTGGCCGCCTTGTGGGGCAGCCGATAGGGAAGCAGTCTTGTTTCCCTGGCTACCGTCCGTTGTGGACCTGCCACCGCCAGAAAAGCCAGCCCAACCGGCTTTTCAGGCGTCCCGCCGGTGGGTCCCGATATGCCCGTTGTTGCCACGCCCCAATCGGCTCCGAAAACAGATTTTACCCCCTCGGCCATTTCACGGGCAGCAGCTTCACTCACGGCTCCGTGTGCTTTCAGCGTCTCCGGCTTTACACCCAACTGGCGCTCCTTGGCCGCATTATCATAGGCCACCACGGCACCGAGCATATACGCCGAACTCCCTGGAATATCCGTGATCCTTGAGGCGGTTAGTCCGCCGGAGCACGATTCTGCCAGGGCCAGGGTCTCTTGCCGCCTGGTAAGCGACCCGCCCACAATCTCTTCAAGGCTGGCATCGTTTCGGCCATAAGTCAAATCGCCAACAAGGGCTTCGAGCTTCCGCGCGGCAGATTCAATCATCTTGCGGCCCTTATCTCCGGTAGTGGAGCTTCGCAGACGGATATCCACCCCCGTATATGCCGGCAGGTAAGCCACCTGTATATCTTCGAAACTGGAGACCAGTGGCTCCAATTGGGCGGCCAGGGCGCTCTCAATGATCCCGGTGGTCCGGACAGTGGTCCATGATATGGCTTCGCCATCTCCTAATCCAGGCTGAAAATGCTCGGTCATAATGGCTTTCATCTCCATTGGTACGCCCGGCAATACTAAAAATGTGGTGGTCCCGGATTGAAACTTGAGCCCCGGCGCTGTGCCCACAGGATTTGGCAAAACCTCCGCCTTCACAGGAATTTCGGCCTGGGAGCGGTTGCTGCCCGGGATTTCGAATCCCCGCTTCTGGAAGCGCTCTACGAGAACCTCCCAGTATTCCTCATCAAACCGCAGTTCACTGTCAAAATAGCGACAGAATGCAGTTTTTGTGATATCATCACGCGTGGGGCCTAGCCCCCCTGTAGTGATCACCAGCTCCATCTGCCCATCCCATCGGGCCAGCACTTCCTCAATGGCTTCCCGGTCATCGGGTACGGAGGCCTTAACAGCGACAATGATGCCCTTCCTGAGCAGTTCCTGGGCCAGCCATACAGAGTTGGTGTCAACGCTGAATCCGGCAACGATCTCATCACCTATGGTAAGGATGCCCGCATTCATATCAGCATCCTGACAGCGCTCATCACTACCAGCGTGACTGCACCGGCAGCCAGGTCATCCAGCATTATTCCCCAGCCCCCCGGGATGTTCTGAATTCGGTGGATGGGACCGGGTTTTAACACATCCAGCAGCCGAAAGATCAGAAATGCCGCCAGAAAATACCACCATACCTGCCGGGCTCCCAACAAGGCACACCACATACCAGCTGCTTCATCGATAACGACGATAGATGGATCATGCTGTTCACTGCGCTGTTCCATCACGCCCGCTGCCCAGGTACCTGCCACCGCAGCCAGAGCCAAAAATAACAGTTGGATTGCCAGATAGCTGGGAATCACAAACCACCAGACCAGGGCTGCGGCCAGGCTGCCCCAGGTACCGGGAGCCGGCTTCAGGTAACCGGTCAGCCCGAAAGTCCCGATGATAGTAGTCAGAGTATTGATAGCGCTCTCAGATCACTGAGAGTTGGACTTGATCAAAGCCCGGATGGCGGAACGATTCACAAAAAAATAGTCAAAGCCCGTATACAGCGTAAATAGAACGGTTATCAGCATCAATATTAGGATTAGATACATACCGTCAATCAGGTCAGTGATCAAGTAGACTTGATACGATTTAAGACTCAGATAGCATAAAATGACGATCACGCAAGCCACCTGAATCCCCGTCTTGGCCTTGGCAACGCTACTGGTGACCATGGGCATTCCCTGTTTTTCCAGCAGATAACGTATAGCCGTTATCAGCACGTCCCTCAGGATAATTAGAATCACCATCCATAAAAAGATCAAGTCCATGGTAACAAAACTGACAAACGCCGACAAGATCAGAATCTTGTCAGCGGCCGGATCCAGCATTTTTCCAAAGCTAGATTCCACCTTCAGCCGCCGCGCCAGGTAGCCATCGATGATATCGGTGATCCCGGCAGTGATAAAGATCGTGAGGGCCCAGGGATAGCCATTCGCCCCGCCCCAGAAAAGGATATAGATGAACAGGGGGGTCAGGAGGATGCGAAATACGGTCAGGATATTCGGCAGGTAGTAGATCACAGCTCGACCCTGGAAGAATAGGCACTGGCCAGGGTGGCTTCATCGGTGAATTCCAGGTGGGACCCCATTGGCACTCCCCGGGCGAGTTTGGAGACTTTCAAAGGGAATCGAGCCGCCTGCTGGCCGATGTAGAGGGCGGTAGTGTCCCCCTCGATACTGGGATGAGTGGCAATGATCAGCTCCCGAACCCCCGGAAGCCGCTTGATAAGGTCCTCAATATGAAGTTCATCCGGAGTTACGCCATCCAAGGGGGAAATCAGGCCTCCCAAGACGTGATAGAGTCCCCGGTATTCTCCCATTCGTTCGAATATTAGCACATCCAGCACCCGTTCAACCACGCAGATGGTGGTAGCATCACGCTTAGAATCCCTGCAGAATTCGCACAATTCCCGTTCGGCTATGTAATGACACTGCGGACAATCATGAACCTTCTCCTTCAAGGCCAGGATCGCCCCGGCCAGCTCCTCAAGTGTTTTTGAAGAACTATCCAGGAGATGAAATCCCAGGCGTTGGGCCGTCTTCTTCCCGATGCCGGGAAACTTGGCCAGCTCCAGGATGACACTCTCCAGGGAAGGTGGCAGTCCGTCCAATTACAGACCCGGCAGGTTGAGGCCACTCATCATTCCGCCAGTTACAGCATTCATTTTCTGCTGAGACTCCTCCCTGGACTTTTCCATGGCCTGACGGACGGCAGCTACTACAAGGTCTTCGACCATCTCAACGTCCTCAGTTATCAACTTAGGATCGATCTTGACATTGATCAGTTCCTGCTGGCCGTTAACAACGGCGGTGACCATACCACCGCCAGCCTGGCCTTCAATCCTGAGGGCGGCTAACTCGTCCTGTATTTCTTCGATCTTCTCTTGGACACGTTTGGCCTGCTGTAGCAGGCCAGTCATCAAATTACCTTTTGGAAACATGGCTATTGTCAGTATTCCTCTCCTTTGAAAGTTTCCGTCAATTCTTCAATTAAAGCGCTTCCTTTGGAAGGCGCATCCTTTGAATGCGGTTCGTGGGCTTGGGTTTCGGGAATTGTAGGCAGAATCCTCAGTTTCCATCCCATCAGGTTCTGTATTGCGTTCTCCACCAGATCCCGCTTATCCATGAGAATTTTCAGGTGAATGGACTGGCTGGCCGGGAGGTGGATCGTGAGGTTTTTACCGTCCAGATCGGCTGCCTCGGATCCGCTGAGTGTGGTTGCCGCTCCCTGACTCTGCTTCGCCACATCACTGATGATATCTTCCCATCGCTCTCGCAGCTGCTCCATAGCATCTGACGGAATCAGATGCTGTGGCTTGTCTCCTATAGATGAATCACTGCTATCAGGAATACTGCCCTCATCCTGTACTTCCGGTCTATTCCGGGTGAAAGTCCGCCGAACCGGCGAGGCAGAACTCGTCTCCTGACGAGTCCCCACTTTGGGAAGATGCTCTGCCCGTGGCGCTGGCGGTCGGCTCTCGGAATCCAGGCCCCGGTCCGCTTCCGATCCAGAACCTGAGTGTGGCGTATTCCCCACTGCCGTTGCCAGCCCTTGTAGTACTTCCTTGATGGAAACAACCCGATCCAGCTCGGCCATCTTGAGCAGCTGGTGCTCCATAAGGAGGCGGGGTTGTTGAGCGTAGCGCAGCTGACCTTCCGTTGCGAGCCCAATGTTTAATAGATTGACGAGGTCCCCCGTTGTCAATCCTTCAGGTATATCCACTAACGCTCCTCTGGAAGTAAGGCTGGGATCACTGGTTTCCAGGGTCAGGATGCCGTCTCGCAGGAATTGATTGAAGCCCTGGCACACCTCTTTAATTTCATATCCTCCATCGAAAATGGCCTCCACTTTGGCAAGTACCTGCTTATGATCGTGTCTGCTGATACTGTCCAGAAGCTGGGCATAGAAGGTATCCTCAACCAGCCCTAATACCGCGAGAACCGAAGCCTCATCTACTTTATCGGAATGATAGGCGATGATCTGGTCCAGCAGGCTCAGACCGTCCCGGATACTCCCATCGGCTTTGCGGGCCAGAATGGTGAGTGCACCCTTTTCGTAGGAAATCTGCTCCTCATCAAGGATTCTGGCCAGTAGTGCAGCGATTTCGGTCGTGGGTATACGCTTGAAATCAAACCGTTGAGTCCGACTGAGAATAGTCTGGGGGACCTTTTGAGGATCAGTGGTTGCCAGGATAAAAACAATACTGCTGGGAGGTTCCTCAAGGGTCTTTAGCAGGGCGTTAAAGGCCTGGAGGGTGAGCATGTGTACTTCGTCAATAATATAGATCCGGTATTTGCCGGAAGTGGGCGGATATTTTACCGCTTCCCGCAGCTCCCGTATCTCATCTATCCCCCGGTTGGAAGCCCCATCAATCTCCAGAACGTCCAGGTTATTGCCCCGGGTGATTTCCATACAGATCGGGCAGTCATTGCAGGGATTAATCCCATCGGAATTAGGACAGTTAAGAGTCTTGGATAGAATACGAGCCGTCGTGGTCTTTCCCACTCCGCGGGGACCGGTCAGCATATAGGCATGGGCCACCCTGCCGCGCTTGAGGGCGTTCTGTAGGGTCTGGACAACATGGGACTGACCGATCAGCTCCTCGAATACCTGAGGACGCCATTTGCGGGACAGGACCTGGTAGCTCATGAGATAATGCGATGCCGGGGGAATCGAATGAACCGCCGGTTGCCGGGCAGAGTACTAGTCACTGGGCTATCAACCCATCTAGGGATATATTGAAACGGCAGACCCTGCATCATGTAAAAGGGATTTGATGCGACAGGCAGCCGTGGAGTTGAAGGGATTCGAACCCTCGACCTCAGCGTTGCGAACGCTGCGCTCTCCCAGCTGAGCTACAACCCCAGTTCGAAAATCAAACCGCCGGAATTTAGAAGGGAGTACCAGGCATTGCAAGTTGGTTTGCCTGTCACAGGGAGCATCGATCCCGGTTAAAACCATCTTCTATTTCTTCCCTCCCTTAGCTTTTGACTTCGAGGTATTCTCTTTTTCCATAAGTTCCAACCGCTTCTCAAACTCGCTCATCTCCACATTGTTCTCAGTCTTCTCATCATGTCCCCCTTCATCGCCTTCATCATCGGTAAGCAGGGATTTCATGCGCTCATGGTCTTCCCGTGATCGGATGACCATCTCGCTGAAAAGAGTATTTACCTCCTCCGTGAATTCCTTAACGGTAGTTTCCAGCCGATTCATTATTTCATCAAATGCCGGTATCCCATACTTTTCCAGTATAGGTGCGGTCAGCTCTTCCAGCTTTTGACGAATAACCTCCTGATTATTTTGTGGCTGCAGCTTTTCTTCCGCCTTACTTGCGGATTTACTTGAACGTCCTTTAGCTCGAGAACTCGTGGATTTGGCTTTCGTCCCACTGCGTCCGCCGGCTCGGTTAGCCATCTGCTCCCTCCGAATTTTCCCGGTTCTTCTTAGCGTGTAACGTGCCATATGCGGCAACGGCGCTTCCTATTCCCATGAGTGGAACCGCCAGATAAGCCCAGGCATAATTGTCGGTGCGGTTATGCAGGTATACGCCCAATACCAGACCGACAGAGAATCCCAGCATTGTCATGCCGAACATTATAGCAGAAAAGGTGCGAAACTTCATTTTCAGTTAAACGTGATAAAGGTGTACGTACTGATTTTCTCTCTAGCCTCCCGGGGAATTTTCACCACGTGCACGGGTGCCCGATAGATCCGGAAGATATTAACCACAAAAGGCGAACCACACAATCCGAGCCACCCACCTATGAAACGGTGATGCCACCGGGTATCGAAATCGTTTATGCCAAACAAGCGGTTCCAGCCATCAGCCAACAACATCCCAAGCAAGGCCGAGGCGGCATAGATTCGGGAATCCTTCTTCAGGTCGGGTACCGGTCGTTCCCGGTACCAGATACGTGCCAGACCTTCGAGAGGCACCTCGTTCACCTTCCTCCGCCTGCCCTTCAGGGTGAAGTGATGCCCCTTAAAGCCCTGGTAGATGCCACGAGCTAGCTTTCCCGATCCATACAACAGGGTCATCCTGACTTCCAAGGGCAATTCACCGATATCGGCAACGGTTTCCTCAAACGCGCGCTGTCCGCTCAGCTCTGCCCAGACCCGGGGGTCCATTGGCCCCATAAGATCGATTGCCAGTCCCAGGTCGTAGAACTCCCGCGGGGAATACTTACGGGTGAGCCACCCTTTTTTCGTCTGAATCCTCGCCTGGATTCCACCCGTTGTTTCCTGGAACTGGGCGGAGCGGAAATCCTTCAAGTTGCCAAATATCCGGTAGTATTCCTCTTCGGGGATATCAATTGTGGCACCCACGAGCTTGCTGACCACTTGTATCTCCCCCGTGGTAGGCAGCTGCTCCTGTCCCGCCAAGGAACCGGCCAGCGTAAGAATACTAGCTGCTGTCAATAAGCTTGAGGATTTCTGCATCCTCTGGAAAACGTCCCAAGGATTTCTTGGAAAAACGCAGCCGACCGTCAATAGAGATCTCAAAGACGCCGTCACCACTGGGAATCAGGGTGAAGGCTGATATCCGATCAGCATGCCGCTCAAGGATTTTCTGCGCCAGACCGGCGGCCCTGGGAAGGTAGTTTCACTGGGCGCAGTATTCCAGACCGATCTTCATTACTCCTCCTTCATTATGTCATTCTGTACCACAGCCGGACCTGCTAGAAGTTGAAAGCGGTTTCAATGGTCATGAGACGTACAATCTCTTCCTTGCCTTCAATCATCCCGTTGCCGTCGAGGTCCCGGTAGGACTCCTGGAAGTTGTACACTAGACTGACGCCCGCACCCAGTTCATAGCCAAGGCGATAGCCCCAGGTAGTGTTGGAGCTGGGATTCGCGAAATCGAACGGCTCGGGATCGTTAGTCCGGATGTAGAAAGCTGTAGCCTCCGAAATCTTCGGGATCATGTCCGTGTTGACCGACAGGTTGGCGATAAAGCTGTTACTCTCATCAGCCGAGGTATCTGCGGGCATTAGCTGCTGATATCCGGCGGTGAAGGTAGCCAGGTTGAACAGGTTGGCTGAAGCACTGGCGAAGTACCCGGACAAAGCGCTGGGATTCTTTATCATGACCTGATCCTTTGTCACCACCGAGTCAGGCGCTTGGGTTGCACCCGATGAAATAAACTGCGCCCTTTCAAAGTCATAGGTGGTGTTGAAGAATCCCGGCTGGAAGAAGGGCGAGCTGCTGCGATATTCAATGCTCAGGTTAAGGAACTTCATTATCTGTGCCCGTAATCCGGGTCCTACTATCCCAGAACCTGAAGAGGCGCTGTCAGTTCCTGAAACGGAATACAGCTGCCCGCCGTAATTCAACATGCCAACCTCGGCGTAGGCTACCATGCTCAGGGCATTGGAACTGAAGATGGGGTAGCTTAGATCGGCACTGATGCCGAAAGTTGAGCGGGAGGATGTCTTCTTGTTGAAGGGCTCGGGATCTCTCCGGATATCATCATCAAGATACAGCGTATCGGGCAGAGTATAGGCCGGGAAGCGTGGGTCGTTGGGATAAACGATATCAGTTATTCCGTCCCCATCAATGTCTATTTCGTCTTCACGATCATCGGGACGGCCATCCCCATCAGAGTCGATTGCCCACATGACACTGTCAGGAAATGCGTCAAGGAGATCAGGTACACCATCGTCGTCCTTATCCTTCAGGCCGCCGTACTGGTTCAGGTCGCCCACTACGTTAATCCCCAGGGTGAGAGGGAAGTTCTTGGATACCCGGTAAGTGCCCCGCAGGCCAACCAGACCGCCTAATTCCTTTACATCGGCGGTGAAGCCCTTCAGCCCGAAATTCTCGCCAACGCGGCCGCCCAGCTCGAAGCCTACCCGGCGCACCTGGGGGAACTCGGTCATATTGGAGTAATTATTCATAAGGACCCCGAAGCCGTACTGCACCTGGGGCATGGACCCGATCTTGAAAAAGAAGGGGTCCTGGTCTGTACCGTAGCGCAGGTAGAGGATCTTGTCAAGGTAGTCAGAAGCCTCGTCCCACTCGTCCTTGCGGAAGTTCCCCTCGGCATCCATGTAACCTACCAGATCTAGTCCGATACCGATCTTCCCGAAGGAAAACTCCGGACGGAGGGCTATCTGGTAGTAGACAGTGCCATCGAGAGTAACCGAGCCCAGCCCCAGACCGAGACCCGGCCCGGCCTTCTTGGGAGCCGCCGCCTCTTCTTCGGGCGCCTCGGCAGCCGCTACCGGCTCTGCGACAGGCGCCTCCTCCTCAACGAAAAGCTCTTCGAGCTGCGCCGCCTCGACTTCAGGAACCTCTGCTGCACCTACCTCTTCCGGGACTCCTTCTTCAATTTCCCCTTCCGGCTCCCCCGGCTCGGGCTCTGGCCGTGGTACCTCCTCATCAGGATCGGTAGGCAGCTCGTCAGGACTGACAGGAACAGGGGGTGTCACTGCGCCGGTCGCCGTAGAGATGATCATGGTACCGGGGGTCAGGTTCTGGGCAATGCCGCTGATCTTGTTGAGAATTTCTACCGCACCTTCCATACCATAAGCCCGGTCAACACCTGCATCGAAGTCGTGAATCAGCCAGAAATCAGTGCCTTTCACCGACGCCACGGACACCGGTGTTTCCACCCGGAAAGACTTGATGGGCTGGGGCATGGTGGAGCGAATAGTGCCGTATTGCAGGTCCAGGGTGCGGGTGTTCGCGCTTTCGATAAATTGGAATTGGCTGCCGGCCTTGATCTTGAGTAGCGTCTTATCATCTAAGAACATAAACGATGCAAAACCATCTCCCCCGGCACGAATGGCATCACCATTGAAGGTATTCATGGCCGGCCGCAAGCTGGTGGCAAAGTCAGCCTCCGCCTGCCGCTTCAACAGCACCTCACCTCTGGATTTTAACGCCCGTGCCAGAGGATCTTGCTGCGCAGATAAAGGCAGAGCTGCAATCAGGATCGTAATAATAATAAAGCACCCAGATAGCAGAGTACCGGAAAACGACAAACGTGAATCAGCAGGTCTCATAGTACACCCCTTGAGATATTCCCACGAACTGTTGATAATCCAACCTCTGAATATAGCCTTTATCGGCCCAACTTGGAACGGTGAATTCAGTCTATGTGTTGTAGATCACAGCCGATGGATCAAGCAATCATTTCCCGGGTAGTCGTCTAGCCCGCCGGAAGCTACCTGTGCGCGATTATCAGGCTTGAGCGAGCTCATAGTAAGGTTATGGAATAGTGCTCAACTGTGATGCAACATCTTATCTTACAGTATATTACGACACGCCAGAAATCCGGCCAGGTAATTTTACTTACCAGATAGTAAGTATTATCGCTCCTCCAGCTTTTCCGCTGAGAATGGATCCAAGAATAACGTGACATCGGAATGCTTTCGTAAAATAGATGCCGGGCAGGCCGTACTGATAGGACCATACAATGCATCATAAACAGCTGCCGCTTTCCGTTTATCGGGCACAACACAACTGATCGCTTTACTGTTCATGATGGCAGGTATGGTCAACGATAGCGCTACCTGGGGAACATCTTCAAACGTTGGAAACCATCCCTCCCCCAATTGCTGACGTCGACAGGCTTCGTCCAGTTCTACCTCCTTGACCAACCGGGCATCGTTGAAATCGGCAACAGCTGGATCATTAAAAGCAATGTGACCGTTCTCGCCGATACCGATGCATGCCAGATCAATGGGATGTGTTTTCAGGAGATTTTCGTACCGGATAATCTCCGCTTCGATATCCTTTGCGTCTCCTGCTAAATAATTTACCTCCGCCGGCTCGATTTCATCCAATATCCTTTCTCGTAAAAATTTCCGGAAGCTGGCAGGGTGCTGGTCTGACATATTCTTATATTCATCAAGGTGAAAAACGCGTATTTTCGACCAGTCAACCGAGCTTTTTTCCTTGAAAGCATCAATAAACGTAAATTGTGAGGCTCCTGTCGCCAGTACCAAATTGGCCTGGCCCCTCTCCGCGATGGCTTCCTGAACTTTTCGCTCTGCATATTCAGCCGCCGCCCTACCCAGGGCGACATTAGATTCATAGATTTCAACCGTCATCAGATCAACTTTGAACGATTGAACCAACTTGCCGTTGCACATTATCACTTCCTTCATGATGGTTTTCTAAAATAATGAATGTTCATTGTCCTATAACGCTCATTCGTTATCGG
This sequence comes from Fidelibacterota bacterium, assembly GCA_020354025.1. Classification (GTDB taxonomy): domain Bacteria; phylum Fidelibacterota; class Marinisomatia; order SCGC-AAA003-L08; family TS1B11. The sequence goes on from CP070638.1 coordinate 3,044,374, forward strand.
TCTGTAGCCAATATGTATCAATTCTGATCCGCAGTATATACTTCCTTACCGGCTATGATCGTCTTTTTTATGGATAAGGCACCTTCTTTCAAGGTGAAGAGTATCAAATCAGCCCTTTTGCCAACCTTCAGCTCTCCCCTATCGCTGAAACCGTACAGCCTGGCTGCATTTCTGCTTGCCATATGGATCGCGTTGGCCAGCGTACACCCCGTAAATCGCATGACATTTCCAACACCAACACTGATCGGCAATGAGGCTCCCGCCAGGACATTCTGAGCTGGGAATTTGATCATTCCTTCGGGCGTAAGCACAACAACTCTGTTATCGTAACTATATTCGCCGGGAGGCATGCCAGCTAATTTGGCCATGTCGGAAGTAAGAACGGTTCGTTCCGGTCCCTTCACTTTGTAGAACACCCGAACTTCTTCCGGGCGGAGGTGGAATCCATCAACTATAATGCTGGCCATCAAGCGGTCATCTGCCAGCTGCGGCCACAGGGGATTGTTATGCCGGTGGATCAAATTCGCGCATCCGTTTCCAAGATGAGTGGAAATGACCGCGCCCGCGTCGCAGGCCTGCTTCGTTATTTCCGCCGGGGAGTTGTGATGCCCGAGCCCAACGATGATCCCCCGATCCACACAGCTATGGATAAAGTCAATTGCACCTTCGATCTCCGGCGCTAGGGTGACCTGCAATATCTTCTGGTCAGCGGCCTCGTATACTTCCAGGAACTCCTGCCAATCGGGAGGCCTGACCCACGGCTTATGATGCGCTCCGCGGTAGCCGTCATCCGGTGAGATATAAGGTCCCTCGAGGTGAAACCCGGGTATCGACAGTCCGATCTCAGGCTCCTGGGCAGCCTGTGCTAATACCGGGAAATTCTCCATTAATCTTTCGTTACTGCTGGTGATAACTGTTGGCAGGTACGTCGTAACACCAACCTTCCAGAGGGCGTGGGTCGCTTTTCGAATACCTTCGACAGTAAGTCCCGGAGAACTGAAACCGATTGAGATATAGCCGTTAACCTGATTGTCAATGAGCCCCGGGGCTACATAGACATCTGAAAGCTCGGAGTCATCCAGCTTTTTCTTGGGCGTTATCCTGCTGATATAACCATCGACGACCTCTATGGAAACGGGCTTACCATCCAGGTAAGACAATCCTTCTACTTTCATGGCCGTCTGGTCATCAGCATCACATGCCAGGATACCGATGCCGATAACAGACAGCATAAGAAAACGACCTGTAGCTCGTAAGATGTTCATTGTGATTCCCCTTGTTTGTAGATCAGCCTGGTTCCGTTGACTATATCAATTCGGCAATTGCAAAGTAGGCTGTCATTAGTCCGTATAGTAATGTGGCAATCAAACCAATATTCATTCCGGTGTCCGCAACGTGCGATTTCATCACATTCCGCCGATTGATGAGTATCAAAACGGGCAGGACAACCGCCGGGAGGATGAGTGCTTGAAAAGCCTGGGAAAAGATCATTACCGCCGGCGGACGCTGGTTTAAGAACACCATTACAAATGAGAACAGGATCCCGATCAGCCCGAGTATTCGAAAGAGTGGGGATTTTACATCTCTGGGCCTGCCGGTATAATCACATATCAACCAGGGAGCAATCAGGATGATGGGAAAGACTGTCGAGATACCGGCAGCGCTGATCCCGAGAATGAGTATGAAGGCCGCGATCCGGCCGCCAATGGGCTCGAAAAGGTGGATCAGGTCCACGGTATTGTCAAGCCTTAATCCCATCACGTGCAAAGTCCCCGCGGAAACGGCCATAATAACCGCGCTGAGAAAGAGCATCATACCCGCGGAAACGAACGCGTCCATCTTTTCCACCCGCAGGTTCTCAATGGTCCAGCCTTTTTCGGCCACGACCGTACTCCGAATGATGAATACAGCTGCCGAGACAGTGGTCCCGGTCATAGCCGCGATCAATCTCAACGCACCCGGCTCGTTCGGGATCCGTGGAACAAGTCCGCTGACAATGGCGGGGATGCTGGGTTTAACCATGAAGAAGACAACTATAAAGCAAAGGACCATGAAAAATACGAATACGATGAGAATTTTCTCAAATAGCTTGTAATGACCTTCCCAGAGCAGAAAATACAGCCCGATAACCAGCACAATGGTTATCCAGAGGACACTGAAGCCGGTTCCGCCAAATATCAGCCTTGAACCTTCCTGTAATAACTCGGAAACAATACCCATAATCCCCATCAACGCCAATAATTCGCCAATGATGAGGGCTGTCAGAACATAAAGCGCAAGAATCTTACCTATATTTAAAAACTTGAAGTATTTCAGATAATTGGCCAGGGCAGTGTTGCCGGTCACAATGGTTACTTTGCCATACGCCACCATGAGAACGTAGGTAAAGATGCAGGAAAGCGCCAGGGTCCAGAATAACGACATGCCGTGTTCGGCCCCCGATTTGGCCATGGTCACTACACTTCCGGTCCCGATATTATAGCCTATCAGGAAAATCCCCGGGCCGACAATACTCAGCGCTAGCAGGATCTTCTTCGGTAGACTCTTTTTCATTTAATGGACTTCCTTGTTATGGCGAATTGCAGCAGCCTGCACCTCATGCCTGGTATTTATCACCTGGGAGGATAGGGAAAGTTATTAGTATAAAGGCCTGAGCGGCAATGAGCACGTAAATCAAACCTGCAAATCATCGCTAAAATTTGCAGGCTGCATCTCCACGCCGAATTGCAGCTCATTGCCCCTGTGCAGGTCCTATCCCGCAATCACTCGTAATCCGATTCATTTATTCGCATATTTCAGATGGTAAATATCCTCTTACAGCGGGCAGTAAGGAAGCATTCATGCGCAAGCTGCCGCCATCATGTTCGACATAGCGGGATAAACTCCCCCACGACCTTCCCGACGCTTCCGTCGGGACGCTCTATCCGGCTTCGCTATCGGGATACACTGGGCTTTTGAATAATGAAAATCCCTGAATCACAATGGAAACAGGGACCTTTTAATGTACCCCGGGCGGGATTTCCCGCCGTTGGCGGGACTAACCCCGCCGCAGGCGGGGCGAATCTTATGTACCCCGGGCGGGATTGGTGTCGCTACGCTCCACCGGTCTCCGCTCCCCTCGCTCGCTCCGGCTCGAACAGACGTTCTCACCACTTGACAGAGATATAAAAAGAAGACCCGCCGACGCGGGTTCTTCTTTTTATGTACCCCGGGCGGGATTCGAACCCACGACCTCTGGTTCCGGAGACCAGCGCTCTATCCGGCTGAGCTACCGGGGCATTAAGGCAGACTTACGAATCCTCTTCTTCTCCTTCAGCTTCCTCCGTTGGGACCACGAAACCGATGTGTTTCTCAAAGGGGCTGGGAAAATCAAAGCCTTCCCGATCGGGAAAATGAACGATTGTCGCGATCTGATCCCAGCGGATCAGGAAATTGGCGTCAACCACGGTGTGGATCTGTTCGTCCGCCGGAAGGGGCTTGCCTTCCTCATCGTTGACCTTGGCTATGGCATAGCCGGGATGGGCAACCCAGATGCCTAATTCCTCCACACCCATGACCTTCAGGAAGTACGATGGTTTTTCAAAGCCCAGACTGGCAAACTCCCCAGATTCCCTCAGAAACACCTGCACCACGTCACCAACAATATCGGTGGTCTCCATTACCTGATTTTCTGACTCTATAACCATGGGTTCAAATATAACCTGATCTTAGGAGGCGGCTCCAGAACTAATTTCCGCCGCCAGGACGGTATTACTGACCAGCATGGCAACCGTCATGGGGCCCACCCCACCGGGGACCGGCGTGATAGCATGAGCCAGCCCCAGCATGTCATCGGTTGCTACGTCTCCCTCCAGGTGATATCCCTTGGGAGAGTCATCCGGCACCCGATTGACGCCGACATCGACGATGTCCACTCCCTCACTGACCATTTCACGGGTTACCAGGTGCGGCTGGCCTGACGCGATGATCAGCAGGTCAGCCTGGCGCGTATGGGCGGCAATATCAGGTGTACTCGTGTGACAGACGGTAACGGTGGCGTTGCCCCGGCCCCATTTATTGGCCAGCAGGGCCATCATGGGTTTGCCAACAATAGTACTACGCCCCACGACTACCGCGTGACGGCGTGCGGTGGGAATTTCATAATGGTTAAGGATTTCCAGGATTCCTTGAGGTGTGCAGGGAATATACCTTGGTTCACCGGCCAGAAGCCGTCCCAGGCTGTCGGGATGAAAACCGTCAACATCTTTCAGCGGCAAAACGCGCTCCAGCACTGTTTGAGAGTTTATCTGGGACGGCAGGGGCAGCTGTACCAGGATGCCATGGAAGTGCTCGTCATCGTTGAGCCGGTCGATGAGCTGTAGGAGCTCTTTCTCGGTAGTCGTTGCCGGCAAGTTGTATGTTTCCGAGACCAGTTCCATATTCTGGAAGGCCCTGGTTTTTGAGCGAACGTATACGGCGGAGGCAGGATCATCCCCCACCAGTACCACCGCCAGTCCAGGGATAACATTCCGCCCGCGCAGGGCTGCAATACGTGGCTTCAGTCGCTCATAGGCCGCTTCAGCAACCGGTTTACCCTTTAAGAGGATCGTGTCTACAGACATACCGACATTACCTGGTTCAATTATCTTTTTGGATTGAATGAAAGATTCCTACCCGCCAGCGCGTCTACCCTTCCCCGTCCTCAAAGGCGGTCCAGCTCATGATCACCTTTGGGAGTATCGGAAAAGGATAGCTGACCAGTTGTTTAAAGTTCAATCCTTGAAAGAGGACTCCAGTACCTCATCAACAAGGTTGGACAGGGCCACTGCACGACCTTCGATCTGGTCTAATGATGAGCTGCGCTTACGCTTTTCGGTGAAGAGTTCATCGGTGATACTCATGGCCGCCAGGATGGAGATCCTGGTGGATGATTGAGGCCCATCGAGGTTTAATTCCGTCTCACGCATGCGTTCATCCACGTAGGCGGCAACCTCGGTGATATAGTCCGGGTCAGCCACCGCCCGCACGGTGTACTCATGGCCGTAAATAGTAACCCGAACCAGGTTCTGTTCATGATCGTTCATGATGATCCTCCTCCCGTGGTACTGGTATCAGGATTGACGCCATCGGGCTTCATATCGACGACTCAGCTCCTTGGTAACGCGCCGGACATGATCGTCCACTTCACTATCCTTCAGGGTCCGTTCATCGGATTGAAAATACAGCCTGAAAGCCAGGCTCCGCTTTCCTTCCTCGATACCTTGTCCGGAATATAAGTCAAAAATATGGGTGTCGCAGAGATATTTCCCCCCCTTCAGCCGGATAGTATCAAGGAGATCGGCGGCGGGGACTGAAGCGGGGACTTCGACAGCAATATCGCGTTCTACCACCGGATAAGGGACGACATCCCGATAGGCGGTACCGGCTCCCCGGCGGCAGCTCCCGATCTGTGCCAGGTCCAGCTCTGCCACAGCCGCGCGAGTCTCAAGCTTCAGCAGGTCACGCACCTCTTCGCTCACTTCACCCAGTGTACCGAGGATAGTGCCATCCGAGCTCACCCGCAGGGCAGAACTCAAACCATCGGCGTCGGTGGGAGTAAAGTCCACGGCGGAAACCCGCAGGGCCTGCAATAATCTGTCAATGACACCCTTCAGGAAAAATTGGTCCCTGGGAACCGGCTTTTTCCAATGAACCGCACCACTATGAGCGCCGATGGTAGCAATCAGTCCCAGCATGAAAGTCTCGCGAGTGCGGTTATACGCCGTCTCATCCCGGTGGTGGACAGCCCCGATCTCGAAAAGCTGGACGACCCGCTGCTGCCGGCGTTCATTAAAGGCCGCCGCTTGTACCAGGCCCGGGATGAGTGATGTGCGCAGAAAAGCCATCTCAGTGCTCAGGGGATTGCGTAGCTCGATCGCTCCCGTGTCCGAGAACAGCCCCGTTAATTCCTGTCGAGTCAGCGTATTGGCCATATGCTCATGGAAGCCCCAGGGCACCAGGGAAGACCGGACCTGGGAGAAAAAGGCCTGGGAGTCATCGATAAGCGCCTGAAAGCGGACATCCACCCCCTCAACCGCGGGGATACTGTCATAGCCCGCCATACGGGCGATCTCCTCGATCAGGTCCACTGGCTGGGTGAGCTCCGGGCGATTGAGTGGCACCGTGCACTGCAGAGTATCTTCCCCCTTGCTGACAGCTGCAATCTCCAGCCTGGTGAGGAATTCGTTCATCACCTCGGCACTCAGGCTAGTGCCCAGCAGGCGGTTCGTAAAGCTCACTGATAAATCGATTTCCCTGGGCGCGTGTACCGTGGGATAAACGTCAATGCGGCCTTTGGCCACCGCTCCGCCAGCCAGCTCGACAATCAGGGCTGTCACCCGATCCAAGGCCAAAATGAGGCCTTCAATGTCAGTGTCTCGCTCGAATCGTTTGGAGGCTTCAGTGGAGAGTCCCAGTGACTTGGAACCGCGCCGGATCACGGGTGGATCGAAATAGGCGCTCTCGATGAGGACGTTAGTGGTCTCATCAGTTACCTCCGACTCCAGGCCGCCCATGACACCGGCCAGGGCTACCGGACCATTTCCGTCGGCAATCACCAGGTGCCGTTCATCAAGCCGTCGTTCCTGACCATCCAGGGTGGTAAAAGTCTGCCCGGCTTGGGCGAAGTAGACATCAATGCGGTGCTCAGCAAGGCGATCGTAGTCGAAGATATGGAGCGGATGGCCCAGCTCCATCAGCACATAGTTAGAGGCATCCACCACGTTATTTATTGGACGGAGCCCCACCGCTTCCAGCCGCTTGACCATCCAGTCCGGTGAAGGACCAACCTTGATGCCACTGATAACCCGGCTGGCATAACGATGGCAACCATCCGGTGCGGAAATATCGATTTTAGCCAGTTTCTCAATGGGAGTAGCACTCTCATCGAAGGAGATCTGGGGCATCCTGACGGAAGTCCCCATCCCGGCTGCCAGATCCCGGGCAACCCCCACGTGACTGAAGGCGTCGCCGCGGTTCGGTGTTAGATCTAGGTCAATCACAGAATCTCCGGATGACATCAAGTATTCCTTGAAATCCTGGCCTAAAGCGGCTTGTATATCAAGAATAATGATGCCGCTATGATCATCGGATAGGCCCAGTTCATCTTCGGCACAGATCATGCCCTGAGATACCTGTCCACGTATTTTGGTCGGCTTGATCTCAGTCCCGCCTGGCAGAACTGCGCCCACAGCCGCCACCGGGACCAGAGCTCCCGACTTCACATTTGGAGCACCGCATACGATCGGCACCACCTTATTGCCGATATCTACCTGGCAAAGGGTCAGGTGATCCGAACCGGGGATGGCGTCAACCTGAAGGATTTTACCTACTACAACACCATTGAAATCGAATTTCCGGGATTCAGCCGTGGCTTCCAGCCCGAGCGCAGTAAGAGTGGCAGCCAGCTCCTCCGGCGACAGGTCAAAGTCCACGAAATCCTTCAGCCAATTGACGGATATTTTCATGATCAGAACTGGCGCAGGAAGCGCAGATCACCTTCATAGAAGTAGCGGATATCCCCTATGCCCCACATCAGCATGGCGATGCGCTCCAGCCCCATCCCGAAGGCATATCCGGTCCATTCAAGAGGATCGACATCCACAGCCCGCAGTACGTTGGGGTGCACCATTCCGCAACCCAGTATTTCCAGCCAGCCAGTGCCCTTGGTCACGCGGTAATCCGTTTCGGTCTCCAGGCCCCAGTAAATGTCCATCTCGGCACTGGGTTCGGTGAATGGAAAGTAGCTGGGACGGAAGCGCGTCCTGGTATCGGGACCATACAGCTCCCGGGCAAGGTATTGCAGTGTCCCCTTAAGCTCGGCCATGGAAATATTGCGGTCAACGGCCAGACCCTCGATCTGGTGAAAGGTGCAGTAAGCGCGGGCACTGATGGCCTCATTTCGATATACCCGCCCCGGCATGATGATACGCAACGGCGGCTGCATGTGCTGCATGGCGTGGATCTGGTTATTGGAGGTGTGGGTGCGCAGTAGCAGGTCCTCGCTGATGTAGAAGGTATCCTGCATATCCCTGGCAGGATGATCCTGCTTGAAGTTCAGCGCTTCAAAGTTATAGAACTCGGTCTCCACCTCAGGGCCGTAAAGGACCGAAAATCCCAGCCTTAGGAAGATATCCTTGATCTGTTTTTCAATCCGGGTTACGGGGTGGATGGTCCCCAACGGTATGGGATCACCCGGCAAGGTTAGATCAAGGAGGGATTCCTCCTCAGGCTTCTCAGGGCGAACCTCTCCTTCGGCCGCCTTGATGGCGGTTTGGATGTACTCCTTTACCTGGTTAAGCTGCCGGCCTGCCTCCGGACGTTCTTCCGTCGGTATCGCGCCCAGCTGGGCAAAAAGAGCTGCTAATCTACCCTTCCTGCCCAAAAACGCAATACTGAGCTGCTCGACGGTCTCGACATCGGCATTTTGGTCTGCGGTGCGGACCTTAACTGCCTCAAGACGTCGGTCGAACTCCGCACGGACCTGTTCAATGTCCGCGAGCAGATCCACGTGTAACTAGGAAAGGGATTTGACCAGGGCTGCGAAGCCCTCAGGATCGTTGACAGCCATTTCGGCCAGGATCTTGCGGTTCAGTTCCACTTCACGGTCACGCAATGCATGCATGAACTGAGAGTAACTCATACCATGCTGCCTGGTTGCGGCATTGATACGGGCGATCCAGAGACGACGGAACTGGCGTTTGCGTTGGCGTCGATCGCGATAAGAGTACCTCATGGCCTTCATGACGGCATCCTTGGCGGTTCGGAAATTCCGCGAGCGAGCCCCATAATAGCCTCTGGCCTGTTTGACAATCTTTCGATGCCGTCGGTGTCGGGGTATACTACTGTTGGCTCTTGGCATTATCTGATTCCTAAGTGATGATCATTTTTTTAACGCGCTTGACCTCTACGTTGGTCAGGATCGTGCCCTTACGGAGCCGCCGCTTCCGTTTCGGTGACTTCTTGGTCAGAATGTGGCTCTTGTTGGCCCTATTCCGCCTGATTTTACCAGAGCCCGTTACCTTGAAGCGTTTGGCGGCGCCTCGCCGCGTCTTCATTTTCGGCATATTTCTTGTTCCTTCTTCGTTACTTCGGTACCAGGTAGAGGATCATGCTGCGACCTTCTACCATCGGCGACTTGTCAATTTCTGCATAATCGGCTAACATTTCTATTACTCGGTCCAGGAGTGTCGTGCCCAGGTCCTGGCGGCTTAATTCACGACCCCTGAATCGAACCGTAATTTTCAACCGGCTGCCCTCCTGCAAGAACTTGATGGCATGGTTCATCTTTGTTTCCAGGTCATGATCTCCAATGCCGGGGCGCATCCGCACTTCCTTGTTGGCGATCACGTGCTGTTTCTTCTTGCTCTCCCGCAGCCGCTTCTGCTGATCATACCTAAATTTGCCATAGTCCAGAATCTTGCAAACAGGCGGATTTGCATTAGGGGCCACTTCGACTAAATCCAAGCCCTGATCATCAGCCTCCTTCAGAGCATCCTCAATAGGGACAATGCCCAGCTGATCTCCATCCCGGCCCACCAGCCGAACTCGAGGGGCTGTAATCTGTTCATTGACGCTGGGTGACGAATTATCCTTGGTTATGGGCGGTACTCCTCTCTTTGTTTTTCACTTCCCGGTCAAGCCGGACGATCACCTCATCCAGGGGCTGGCTTCCCAGGTCACCCAGATGTCTCCGGCGGAGAGAAACCGTGTTCGATTCCGCCTCACGCTCGCCGACGATCAACATGACCGGTATCTTTTGTAGTTCAGCCTGCCTGATCTTGGCTCCAATCTTTTCATCACGCGCATCCACTGCTCCCCTCAATCCCGAACTCTTAAGGGTATCCTCAACTTTCTGGGCGTAATCCCGGGCCTTTTCCGATACTGGCAATACGATGGCCTGAATCGGTGAGAGCCATAGAGGCAGATCACCGCCCGTATGCTCCAGGTATACTCCAATAAAGCGCTCAACCGAGCCCAGAATCGCCCGGTGTATTATCACCGGACGCTGCTCAGTAGAATGGGCATCAATGTACTTCAGTTCAAACCGATCTGGAAGGGAAAAATCAAGCTGGATTGTGGTGAGCTGCCACTTGCGTTTTAGAGCGTCCCGAAAATTAAAGTCGATTTTCGGACCGTAAAAGGCACCTTCGCCTGGATCAACCTGATAAGCGATCCCCGCCCCTTTCAGGCTCTCGGCCAGGATAGCCTCAGCCTTATCCCAGAGATCGGGATCACCCATGAACTTCTCAGGCCGGGTTGAAAGCAGGACTTCGACATCCTCGAACCCGAAGGTGTCATAGACTTCCTGAACAAAAGTGAACAGGTTGCGGATTTCTGGGCCGATCTGGTCGGGTGTGCAAAAGATATGAGCATCATCAATCGCAAAGCTTCGAACCCGGTTTAGGCCGGAGACTACACCGGCCTTTTCGTACCGATGCAAGCGGCCGAAATCGGCCAAGCGCACGGGGAGTTCCCGATATGACCGCAGCTGGGAGGCATAGATAAGGGCGTGGCCGGGACAATTCATCGGCTTAACACCCATCCACTCATCTTCACCTTCACCATGAGGAATCAGGAACAGGTTCTCCCGATAATGTTCCCAATGGCCGCTTTTCTTCCAGAGCTCCACGTTGAAAATCTGGGGAGTGATGACCTCCTGGAAGTTGTATTTGCGATTCAGCGACCGGATGAAGTCAACCAATTCCACGTAAATAATGGCTCCCTTTTGGTGGAAGAAAGGGCTGGCTGGCGCAACCGGGTGGAAGGAGAACAGGTCTAATTCCTGGCCCAGTTTTCGGTGATCACGCCGCCGGGCTTCCTCCTGACGGTGAAGATAATCTTCCAGGCCTTGCTTGTCGGCCCAGGAAGTGCCGTAGATACGCTGGAGCATTTTATTACGTTCATCCCCGCGCCAATAGGCCCCCGAAGCTGTAAGGAGCTTGTAATGCTTGATACTCCCCGTAGATGGCACATGGGGACCCCGGCAGAGATCGATGAAACTGTTCTGCTGGTAAGCCGAGATGATCTCTTCTTTATCAACCTGATCTAATATTTCCAGCTTATAGTCCTCACCCCGCTCCTTGAACAGCTCCATCGCCTCTTGTTTGCTTAACTCCAGGCGTTTGACGGAATAATTACTGGCGGCTATGCGCCCCATTTCCTCTTCGATCTCCGCCAGCATATCCTCGGTGACGGGGCGATCCAGGTCAATGTCGTAATAAAACCGCTCCTCAATAGCCGGACCGATGGCGATTTTTACTTCGGGGTACAGGTTCTTGATAGCGTGAGCCATCAGGTGGGCGGTACTGTGTAACAAGACCTCGTGACTACGGGTGTCCTGCCTGGTGACGATTTCAACACTGGCATCATTTTCGAGTGGATACTGGAGATCGACGAGTTCGTGGTTAACGAGGGCGGCGATGGCGTCGTCATGCAGGCGCTGGCCGATGGACAGAGCGATTTCAGCGGGCGTGGTGCCCGGATTGACCGTTTGGACGGACCCGTCGGGGAGTGTGATATGTATCTCTGACATCAATGGTTCGTTTAATATTGATGGCACGCATGGCTTTGGCCTTACCTGTGGTCGATACTGGACTTGAACCAGTGACCTCTTGCATGTCAAGCAAGCGCTCTAACCAAGCTGAGCTAATCGACCATTCTAGCGACGGGGGCCAATTTACATGGTCAGGCGGGAATATGTCAACGACCAGGAGCGCCGTTCAGTCAGCCTATTTGTTGTGGGCGGTCTGTCCATCAGGTTGGAGAATACGCTGATAGGCCAGTGGGCTTTGAAGAACCTCCACCGCACGCTGGTAACCGGGATCGTCCTCCAGGCCGGAATGGATGCGCTCTCCCAGCCCTCCTAGGATACCGGCGAATTCCACACGTAGACGGCGGCTGATCTGCTCGTATTCATCATCGAAAGCGGTCGCCTTTTTCGCCTGGTAGTAGGACTTCAATTCGCTCAGATCCACTTTTCCGTTGAACGATTCCAGCTTCTCAAGATTGGCTTCAAAGGATTCCAGATCCCTTTCGCCGGGGAAAATTACCTCCACAGTCTCGGCTTCCATGAACCGGCGGAAATCTTCCATGATCCCATCAGAAATAACAACCGGCAACGATAGGTCATACTTGTTCTGGTGCCTGGTTGCGAAAGCAAAGAAGAGGCTCTTTGACCAGAGACGGGTAGCCAGGGGCGTCAATGATGGCGAGTCCAACTCGGTATCAGGAATAATACCTCCACCCCCATGTACTATTCGGCCGCTACGCGTCACAAACAGTGAGTCCCGTTTGTCGAGACCGTCAGTAAGCACACCATTGTCCAGGTAGTCCTCTTTCTGGATCAGGCGACCGGACGGGATGTAATACTTGGCCGTGGTCAACTTGAGGGATGTGTTCTTCCCTACCTGAAAAATACTCTGTACCAGACCTTTCCCGAAAGTCCGGTCGCCTACGATAATGCCGCGGTCGAGGTCCTGGACGGCGCCGGCTACGATCTCACTGGCGGAAGCGGAACCCTGGTTGACCAGGATAACCAGAGGCGTCGCGGAGTCAAGTACCGGTTCGTTTTCGGAGTAGTATTCACGGGTCATTTTCTTTGTGCGGCCCCGGGTTTCCACAATTAATAATCCGGGTTCTACCAGGGCATCCACCATCACAACCGCGTCTTGCAGCAAGCCACCGGGATTGTCCCGCAGATCAACTACCAGACCGTTAATGCCTTGCCCCTGCAGCTCCTTGACTGCTTTCCTGAATCCCTGAGCTGTATCACGGGAAAAGCGGGTGATGCGAATGTATCCGATACCATCATCCACACCGTAATAAGGCATGTCGTTTACTTCGATCTCCTCACGGACCATGGTAATATCCAGTGGATCCTTTTCGCCATAACGCCTGAAGGTGAGCGTTACCTTCGTGCCGGGCTTGCCGCGAATCTTGCGCGCCGCCTCATCCGTTCGAAAGTCAAGCGAACTCACATTGTCAATTTTGATTATCTTATCCCCGGCACGAACGCCGGCCCGGTAGGCGGGAGTTCCCTCAATGGGCGCGATCACGGTAAGCGTATCGCCGCGAACAGCCAAACGAATTCCGACTCCCCCGTACTTGCCACGGGTTAACATGCCTACGGCTGATTGGTCTTCCTCCCGGATGAAAACCGTATAGGGATCGAGGTCGTCAAGCATCCCCCTGATACTGGACGATATCAACTCATCACTATCGATCTCATCCACGTATTCGGAGAGGAGATGTTTGACCACGTTGTTATAGGCACGGAGATTAGTGGAAATGGACCTGAACAGGTCGGTTGCCGCAACCACGCCTATACCTAGTACGACAATGATAACGGCAACGATTAATAATTGATAACGTCTCATATTCTCATGAATCCTTTATGATTTCTTGTTCCACATATGACGCAATTTTGCTGGCGATTATCTCCTTCGACTGGTCACCATCCAGGACCAGCCAGTCGTCCGGAGCCTCCCGGGCCAGTTCTAAATACCCCTGACGGACACGCATCTGGAAAGCCCTCCCGGCGCTCTCCATGCGATCGGCATAGGAACCCAATAAGCGAGTGGCGGCAACGTCAACACTCAGATCAAGTAATACCTTGAGGTCAGGTTGGATGTTCCTGGTCGCAAATTCCTGGATAGTAATGATTTCGTTCAGCGGAAGTTCCCGCCCATAGCCCTGATATGCAATCGTGCTGTCAGCATAGCGATCACATATAACTATCTCACCCCGTTCCAATGCCGGGATGATTACCTCATGGACCGTCTGGGCCCTTGCCGTGGAGAATAGAAGGGCTTCGGCGCGTTTACTTAAACCCCGGCTGTGATGATCGAGTAACAAGCCCCGTATCTGTTCTGAGAGTACGGTACCTCCCGGTTCCCGGACTACGGTTATTGCCCTGTCAAGGGCTTCCAATCGCTCATTAAGCAGAGCGACCTGCGTGGATTTGCCGGAACCGTCGATGCCTTCGAAGGAAATGAATATACCAGTCATGACAATCCCTCTTTCCCAATGACCAGAACACATTCCCCTTTAGGGGGCGTCTGGTTCACACCTGCAAGTACCTCTCCCACCGTTCCCCTCATCACGCTTTCAAATTTCTTGGTCAGCTCCCGGCAGAAGGCCATACGGCGTTCGCCGAAGTGGATGAGAATATCTGAGAGTGTATCTGCCACTCGCATGGGAGACTCGTAGATAATCACAGTTCCTTTAAAGGCTGCCAGAGACTGCAGCCTACCAGCACGCCCCTTTCGTCTGGGAAGAAATCCTTCAAAAAGGAACCGATCGGTAGGCAGCCCACTCATCACCAGAGCCGCCAGGAACGCACTGGCACCAGGTACGGGAACTATCGGAATTCCCCGCTCGGCCGCCTGTTTGATAACATGGTATCCCGGATCGCTGAGGTTGGGGGTGCCGGCATTACAGACCAGCGCAATGCTGTCGCCCGCTTCCAGAAACGATAACAGCTCCTTCGCCCGGCGCTCTTCGTTATGCTCGTGATACCTGATCATACGCTTGGAGATCTCGTGATGCTTCAGGAGAATATTCGTATGGTGGACGTCTTCAGCAGCAATGAGATCAACCTGTTGCAGTATTTCCAGAGCCCGGATGGTAATGTCCTTCAGGTTGCCAATAGGGGTGGATACCACGTAGAGGGTTCCGGCAAGCACCTAAGCTAAGCAGCTCCTCAACGATTTAGCCAGCAGGTCGTATGTCAGATCAATCTCTTCCCGTGAAATGGTAAGGTGCGGGCGGAACCGGACGGTACGATCACCGCATCCGATGACGATGGCGCCATTATCATATATGGCCGACAGCACCGCATCCCGCTCGGTCCCGGATGGCAGATCGAATGCGGCGAACAGACCTTTGCCTCGTGCATTTGACACATAGCCGGGAAACTCATCAGCCAGGGCCTCCAGCTTTTCAAGTAGGTACTGGCCTTGAGTCCTGGCTCTATCCACCAGGTCTTCATCCCGAATCACCCGAAGGATCAGGTTGAAACGCACCATATCCACTAGGTTGCCACCGAAAGTGGAATTAATCCGATTGGATTCGTTGAAGACATTGCTCTCAATTTCATCCAAACGTTGTCCAGCCAGAATACCACATACTTGACTCTTCTTGCCGAAAGCAATGATATCCGGGTGGGCATTTTCACCAAAATGCTCATGACACCAGAAAGCACCGGTAATCCCTACGCCCGTCTGCACCTCGTCGTATACCAGAATGATCTCTTCTTCGTCGCAGATCTGGCGCAGGCTGACGGCGAACTCGGGACGGATATGATTGTCGCCTCCTTCACCCTGAATAGGCTCGATGATCAGCGCCGCGATGTCGTGGGGATTATCTCTAATTGACTGCTTGATCTCACCCAGCGCCTTCTTCTCCAAGACCTCCACCTCCTGTTGAACCGCTTCGGTAATAGGGAATCGCAACCGGGGATGACTGATCCTGGGCCAGTTGAATTTGGGGAAGTACATTGTTTTCCGGGGGTCGGGGCTGTCCATCATGCTCAGCGTATATCCGGTACGGCCGTGGAAGCAGCGCTGGAAGTGTATGACCTGGCTGCCCTTTTCTCCATGACCAGCGGCCAGGTTTTTCCTCACCTTCCAGTCAAAAGCCGCTTTTAGAGCGTTCTCTACTGCCAGGGCGCCCCCTTCGATGAAAAATGCATACGGCAGGTAGTCCGGGATGCCTACTTCCTCCAGGGTGGCAACAAACTCGGCATACTCACGGGCGTAGATGTCCGATAGGGTAGGTTTATTGATCGCAGCAGCCACCAGGCGGTCTTTGTTGCCAACCAGCACCGGGTGATTGAATCCCACGGTCATGGAGGCAAACATGGCGAAAAGGTCCAGATACTCCTTCCCCGTAACCGCGTCAACGATCCAGGAACCGTGGCTTTTCTCCAGGTCGATCACGGCCTGCAAGCCGTCGGTCAGAGCGTGGCGGCCAATTACCTGACGTACGTCCTGGGGTTCAATTGATGATGTCATAGCGCTCAAATATCCTCGTTTACCGGTTATCGATTTGCGCCCGCTGCAGCCTGCCGCTATAGTCTACATAGATGGTCTTGGGCTCACTGAAGAAGTCATATACGGCCTCGCCACCTTCGCGATGACCGTTGCCGGTATTCTTCACCCCCCCGAAAGGCATATGACATTCGGCTCCGATCGTGGGACCGTTGATGTAGGTGATACCAGCCTGGATATCCCGCATTGCCGTGAAAGCGGCGTTCACGTCCCGGGTGTAAATCGAGGAGGATAGTCCGTAGTCGGTGGCGTTAAGCAGCTCGATCGCTTCCGCCAAATCCCCTGCCTTCATGACCGATAGCACTGGTCCGAAGATTTCCTCATCGTGGATCCTCATGCCTGGAACAACGTCGGCAAAAATGGTGGGCTGGAAAAAGGTGCCCGTGTCCAGAACGCCGCCGGTGGCGAATTCGCCCCCGAGTACCAGCTTGGCACCTTCTTTCTTCCCGATCCGGACATAGTTATGAATCGTCTTACGCGCGCTTTCGTTGATGACCGGTCCCACATCCACCGTTTCATCCAGACCATTACCCAGCTTGAGGTTCCTGGTGGCATTTACGAGCATCTCCAGGAATTCATCATGAATGGTGTCATGAATGATTAGGCGGCTGGTGGCGGTGCAACGTTGACCAGTGGTGCCGAAAGCGCCCCACAGCACACCTTCCAGGGCAAGGTCCTGGTCAGCATCGTCCATAACTATCTGAGCGTTCTTTCCGCCTAACTCCAGTGAAATCCGCTTCAGCTGCTCTCCCGCGGCGGCGTTAATGGTCCGCCCTACAGAGGAACTGCCGGTGAAGGAGATGGCATTGATATCGGGATGGTTCACAATGAGGGTTCCTACTTCGCTTCCGGTACCGTGGACCAGGTTGATAACCTTTGGAGGCACGCCGGCCTCTATCAGGATTTCCACCAGCATAGTGCCCGTGGCGGGAGTATCCGATGCCGGTTTGAATACGACGGTATTGCCGCTGGTAAGGGCGGGGAAGAGTTTCCAGGCCGGGATAGCCATGGGAAAGTTCCACGGCGTGATCACACCCACTATTCCCAGGGGCAGGTGAGTGGTGAGATTGAATTTGTTGGGCAGTTCCGATGGGACGGTCTGGCCAAACATCCGCCGGGCCTCGCCGAAAGCATAATAGGCGGTATCAATGCCTTCCTGCACGTCACCTCGGGTCTCGGCCAGGACCTTACCCATCTCACGCGTCTGTATCCGGGCGATCTCCTCTTTTCGGGCCACCATCAGATCCCCGGCCTTTTTCATGATTTCGCCCCGTTCAGGAGCCGGCATCAGGCTCCAAGCCCGAAGAGCTTCCCCGGCCGCCTCCACCGCCCGGTCAATATCACTGGCATTGCTCCTGGGAAAACTTCCGACTATGTCACTATGGACAGCGGGATTGATGTTGTCAAATCGCTGACCGCTTTCGGATTCGCACCATTCACCCGCGATGAAATTATTATAGGACTTACTCATCGTGCATCCTCTGTTGGTTAGCCATAGTTTGAATCCCGTAGTCTACCCGTAACTGAGTTGTGAGTCCGTACGAGACTCAGCTATTCCTGATCTCTCTTCTGTCTAAAGAGTGGCAATCCACTTTGCATAACGAAATAAGTTACGAAGGAAAGGTTGTGCTTTCAGGGGCTTTTAGCGCCGGGCAACAGTCTCCGGGGCTCTTTCGGTCTGCTCACTCATCAATATCAGGTATCTCTTTCTTCAATTCAGGTATACTAAAATAATAAAATATGGAAATATGATCGGCCACCCGAAATCTGGCGCGTGGATTTTACTCTATATTATTGATCTTGAATCTTGCGGCAGATATGATGCCAACTCCTATGGATAGCTTCAACCGCCGCATTAAATCCGTTCAGCCAGCAAGACTCAACAATTGGGTCTAGGACGCTGTTTCAGGATTATGATCGGAAAAAGTTAGCTTACCAGTAAACTGATCGATCCCGATACGCCCCTTTCTGAACGGCTCCTTCAGTGTAATCGTATCGACAGGTCCCTCGATCAGTGTGCCGGTGTCCATCGTGCCGAAAACCAGGATATGGGGATCATCAAAGCTCTTCAGCCGCAGTTGGTAATAGTCCAGAGCCACCTGTCCCCGGGCGATCTTCTCCATGATGGGTACGTATTCATCTAAGTCTTCTCTGCACGCTTCCAATGACTCATTCATGGAGTTGATGAGTCGAATAAGCATCTGTTTCGCTTTTTGTTTCTGTGACGATGCAACCTTTGGATCACGCAGCTTTTCAATCTGCCGGACCAGGCTATCGCGCGTTTTGTTATACTCCGAGCGGCGCTGAAGCATGCTCTTCTCAAGATCACTAAGGTGTATTTTATACTGGCTGTGGTCCACTTCCCAGGAAGCCAGATCAGGATCGGATAAGAACTTGGTCCCCAGCTTAATTCGAGTATTTCCCTTTACGTCCTGAACAATCAACCGGTTGCCGATAGTAATTGTCGATCCGGATATGGTCGGAGTGACCACTGTATCCACGCACTGGACATTACAGCGGATAATGCCCTGCACAGACACAACATTGGAACCGGCCTGTACAGGAATGTTTTCCAGGGACCGGCAGCGGACTGATTGTCCTGCCAGAAGGATTGCATCCCGGTGGTGGGTGGGATTGTTAGCCGGAAAAACTATCTGGATATTACCAGCAGCCTTGAGATGCGCTCCGTGGGCGGTTCCCCGGACCACGAGGTTGGACACTGTCTCTACATGTGATCCCTCATTAATATCTTGCTCCACAATGAGAGCTGATCCCTTCAATAGTATTCCGTGGGTATTGTTTACGCTGGAAGCATTCTCGGAACCATAGACTGCCACCGAACCAAATATGGTTCGATGCGCCAGCCCATCGATCGCGGCAATGACAGCGTCGCCTTCATCGTTTACGGAAGTATTCTCCCCCGAGAAGAGTCCGGGATCGATGGACGTATGCTCTCGCAATAAGCGTTCCTGGCCGTCAGGGTAACGAACGATAGTCTTGGGTGGTGTCCCCATAGTGAGTAGAATTTCCCCGGCCTTTACAGGATAGGTAACGTCGGTCTTGTCCAGCAGTTCAAAGCTTCCTGATTCGGCCACCTCCTCCACTACCGGCAGATCAAGCCCAACATCAGTAATCTGGGCTGGTAGATCCATTACCTCGGCCCGGGCCAGGGGCACCTGGCCTTCCTGGCCATTGCAGAGCAGATCAACATTGCTGTTAATAAGGCCGTGACGGATGCCGGCCTGACCGACCGCGGCCAGGATTTCATCTTTATTTGCCGAGCCATTGGTCAGCTCAGCCAGAATCAGGCGGTTCTTATCGAACGATGTGAGCAGCAGGACACCGCTCGGCAGGTCCAGTTTTTTTCGTGTTGCCGGCATAGCACCTATGACTTCAGCAGATAACCCTTCAGCTTTTCCATCCAGTCCTCAGATTGCTCAATGAAGTCTTCAAATCGGGTAATCTTGTCCTTCACCTGTTGGTTACCTGCCGTTATCTTCAGCTTGGTCAGTCCCATACCATCAAGCAGCTCATAGATCTGTTCCATGGTCACGGGCTTCCTGACAATCTGACATCCAGGCTGGATATTCAGGTTGAAGCGTCGAACCAGTCCATCATCGGTGTATAAAAAAACGATGGGGGGCCGCGACCGCTTCAGCCTCGCTGTAGCGCCATCCATTTCATCAATGAGTGCCTTTGGATCTACCAGGGGAATCTCAGGGTTCATGAATATAACATCTACCTGTTCGTTCTTATAGATACGCATCACATTTGCGTGCGTATTGACCACGTTATATGGCTGCCTGAGGGCCTGAAGCAGCATCTCCAGTACCTCAATCGTCCTAATATCCTTTTCGATGATGAGGACTTTGCCCATCTTGATTACCGCAATATTAGCTCGTGATCTTTCCGGCGAAATAGACTGATGTTAAGTTACCCGCCCGCTAGCCAAATGGTCAATAAGGAATATATCAGTGAAAATAATCAGGGATACCTGTGTAAGGCTTGTCGCTTCTGGTCAGCACCCGAATATTGCACATATCACCTCTGACAATAGCCCGGCTGATCAATCGATAATCGCCCACTGAGACGCGGGCAGTCTGCCCCAGCCGTGTTGGTGGATCGTCACCGCCTACCGATTCCCGTAATAGATCAGCACCTTGTTTATTTGATATGTTCAGGAGTGGATCGGTATCCGCCAGCTGGAGAAACGGGTCTGCCTCAGGGCAGCACCACCAGGACAAGATACAGGTAGGTCAAGGGCATCACAAACAAAAGGGAGTCGAACCGGTCGAGCACTCCCCCATGCCCCGGCAGCAGGGCACCGGTGTCCTTCACTTCGAAGTCCCGCTTCAGGCGGGACTCCACAAAATCACCCATTTGCCCGGCTCCGCCCACGATCACTCCCAGGACAAGCAGATGCGCTAAGGAAAAGATATCCGTGGGCAGGAAACCCGCGGCACCCAGCAGGAACATTGTCAACAGGGCGCCGATCAAGCCGGACACGGTGCCAACCACCGTTTTCTTGGGACTGACCAGCGGCAGGATCTTTTTCTTCCCGAAACGCTTGCCAAGGAAGTAGGCCAGGGAGTCGCAGATCCAGACCGAGACATACAACGATGCGGTCAGCCTGAAGGCTGCATCCACGGTTCCGCCGAAGGCAGAGAAGTCGGCCGAACGGACCAGGATGAAACTGGCCCCGAAACCGGCTATCCACAGTACGCCCAGGACATTTACCGACAGGTTCGTCCAGGCGGTTCCGGATGGGAACAGTACCTCACCGGTCTGCAGCACTATAATCAGCAGGAATACGATGGTGAAGAACAGCAATCCCAGGGCTTCCAGCGATAGGCTCTGGCCGAACAGGCCAACGCGGCCGGCGCAGGCTGCCAGGAAGGCCAAAGCCGCCAGGTACGATATAATAGGTCGTGGGACCAGCCCGCCCCGCCGCAGGAGCCTGAAGTATTCCCACAGCCCAAGGATCACCACGCCGGTGATCAGCAGGGCATATACCATCCCCCCCAGCCATATAGTCAAGAGCAGGGCCGGAATCCCCAGGAAACCGACCAGTAGCCTCGGTTTCAGTCGATCTTCTTTGCTGGCCTGGTCTGGCACGGTCGGAAAAGTTACAGGCCTGACCCTGTTAAGGCCAGGATCATCCCCCACCAGCCTTTGTTGATGCGTTCGATCTGCATGAATTAATCCTTGAAAACAGCGCGGTGAAGGTAGGAAGGAAGAATGGTGGCGGGCAAGGCGGGAGTATGCAGGAGCTCCCCCGAAATATCAGGTGAACTTACAGGGCGCTAGTCCCGCCGAAGGCGGGGCGCACCAGACAGCGGGAGTACTGCTTTCTGGGACAGGGTTAAAAAATAATCCCTGAAATTTTACCCGTCTTGACCACCAGGCGGAGCTGTTTCTATGTCCATGATGATAGAATATATGAGCTGATTTAGTTGGGATAGACTTAATACTATTACAGAAGCCCTGGAAATGGTAAACTTGACAATAATTGACAGATAACCTCAAACGAGGGAGCGAAGCCATGTCTGGAAGGAAGTTGGGATTAGGCAGTGTATCCCTGCTTGTAACATTTTTGGTATTAGGGTGTGTAACTGTGAACTATATTGGAAATTCATTCGATCCAACAACGAGCATTGACATGTTTTTTTCTGAAGATGAGATAATGCAGGAATACACCGTAATTGGACATGCAATTGGTAGTGGTGTATGGGCTTCCAATGATGAGATTCAAGTAAAATTGATCGAGAAAGCTAAGCTTAAAGGGGCAGATGCTATTCTGATAACTGGGTTGGGTAGGTCGAACGTTCCCACAGGTCCCAGCTCCAGCGCGCCCGAAAACCAGATAAATGCATCCTTCTTAAAATATAAATAGCTTAACGGATTATCTGCACGTAACAATTGATTGTAGGCTGCCTGGCGAGCCTTACGGATTCGAGTTCTTGAAGCTCCTCTTTGTATCGGTTCAATCGCGCCCGTGGCACGAAAAAGCCCCAGCATTACTGGGGCTTTCATACTTACTGGAATCCTTCCCTCATTAAGCAGCACCCCCGCCTTTGGCGGGACGATCCAGACTCTATCTCAATAACAGCATCTTGATGGACTTGGAATACTCCGGAGCAACCATCCGCGCGATGTAGATGCCGGAGGGGACTTGCCGGCCACCTACATTTCTACCATCCCATAGGAGCTGATGATACCCCGGCTCCACGTAACCATCCACCAGCCGCGCCACCTCCCTTCCAAGGATGTCATATACTACTAGGTTCATATGGGCGGCCTGCGGTAGATCGAACCGGATTGCCGCTGTTGGATTAAATGGGTTTGGGAAGTTCTGGTAGAGACTGTATTTAGTTGGTATCTCAACGACATCTGACTGAACACTTGTTTCTATCTCGCTGGAGAATCGCACGATTATCGCGTAATCCTTGACGAGTAGACCGTTAATCACAAGATTGCTATCCTCATCACTCGTGATCAATTGTTGTTCGAAGCCATTTAACACATCTATCCCTACCACTTTCTGAGCAGACAGACCAGTGAACGTGAGGGTGGTACTCACACCGGGGTCGTCATCAACTGCCTCGCCGTTAGTCCACAGCGCGAACAACCGGTCGCCATTGGGCAGCGTAAAACCATAGCTCATGATATTCGTGGCTTCACTCTCGATGTTCACAGTCAAACTGGCGGGTATGGTTCCCACCATAAGGGTAAACAGATTCTGTATTGTTGAGTAGGTCCAGGGTTTATTTGGCAGCTCGAAAGGTTTGGTTCCTACACCCACATCCATACCGAGCTGCATGGGGATTGCGCGTGAATAGTACTTGGCTGCTTGTTTGTCTGTCTTCGGTTGCCCCCAGGGTTGATCAGGGGGGTGACAATCCAAATACCCTTCCGGACACCACGTCAATTCGGTGCCCCAATATTCTCCATGGAATCCATGGTCAGAGGCAATTTGTATGATCTCTTCAATGAGCGCCGGGTATTCGTAGTAATAGTTCCCATAAAACTCGCTGTTTGGAAGCACGTCATATATACCATGCCATTGAATCACGTCGAACATTGTTATGACGTCGGATCTGAGGACGGTAAAAAGGTATTCACGGTCAAAGTAGATAACATTCGGAGCTAAGGCTACCTTCGCCAGGGAGTCCACTTCGCGGATAACAGGAATTGTCTCCCTGGCAAGATTGATGTAGTCGTTCGGCTCAATACATTTGATTTGATCGCCGAGGCAGTTGTCCGGTTCACTCCATATCGTGTAGTATTCGGCACGGCCTTTATAATGACTTACGATCAGACGTACATAGTCTAAAAAATCTTCGACCTGGTCCGCCGTCTTAAAGCGCGGCGTAGACAGTTCCTCGCCTCTGGCGTGGCCGGCTTTGTCCCAGAAGTGGATCAGATAGTTAACCGCCACGCCATTATCAATCAGTCCATCGATGAACAGGTCGTAATTCTGGGTGAATTCATCTTCGGGCCTGTCCCATATAATTGGGGGTTCATTTGCGGGCAATGATGTCGTGACACGTTTCACGCCCAGATTGGTGAGGTCACCCAGAATGTCTTCCCAATCTGGGATATTCCACATCCCGTAGGGGCAATAGGCACCGGTCCCTATCCTGGTATCGGCAGCAAGTTGGCTCGATTGCTTGGTCAACAGCTGCAATCTCGGCAGGGAGTTTCCTTCTTGAAGGATCACATCAGGTGCAGGCTGGGCGTTAAGGGGATGTAATAAACCTGTGATGGCAACTATCACGGCAAGCTGGGAATAGTACTTCATGGTCCTATCCTCCCCGGTACGATAAGCTTTCTCGTCGGAGCACGGATACTCCTGCGGCACTCCTCAGGTCGAGATGATCACATATGCGAAGCTTGATCAGTCGGGCGGGATGATGACCAGTGCCTTGGCGGTACCGTTGGGCAAATTACTGCCCCACCAGCACGTTTCAAGACACCTTTTTAAGACTTGGAAAAGTGAGTGTCAGAATAGATGTTTTTTAGGACAGATTTCCCCTACTTCAGCAGCACCATCTTGATGGACTTGGTGTACTCCGATGCCGTCATCCGCGCGATGTAGATGCCGGAGGGGATACTTCGGCCAGACTGATCCTTGCCATCCCACTGGGCTTGATGATACCCCGGCTCAATGTAGCCCTCCAACAATCTTGTGATTTCTCTACCTAAAATGTCATAGACGATAAGTGAGACATTGCTTGTCTGCGGCAGGTCATACCTGATGGTAGACATCGGATTGAAGGGATTGGGGTAAGCCGGGTGCAACGAAAATGTAGAAGGAGTGAGGCCCGAATGATCTTCAATTGCTATTAAGCTGGTATCAGAGGTAGCATATCCGATTCTCATTCTTTTACCCTCCGAGTTTAAGCTCATGTACCACAAGTGATAGAAACCACCGAGCTTGAGCGCTGTCCCAGTAATATAATAATGACCCCACTCAGGATAACTTCTTATAACCGGATTATCCAGCCATTTGGTCCATGAGATCCCATCTGCGGACGTGGCGTAGCCCACCACCTGGATCGAACCAGCGTCAGAGGGGTACCAAGCCCCGGCGTACCACATTTCATAACCGGTATCCGTTGGCAGCACAGCAGGCCCGAAAAC
The DNA here is from genome assembly GCA_020354025.1 of Fidelibacterota bacterium. Taxonomy (GTDB): domain Bacteria; phylum Fidelibacterota; class Marinisomatia; order SCGC-AAA003-L08; family TS1B11. Next base: position 3,069,084 of record CP070638.1, read on the forward strand.
TCTTTGATAATCCCAGGCCCCGGAACCGCCGACTTTCAGCACGGGATCGCTCTCGGCATAGAGCGTTCCGGTTGTGGTGGCATTGTCATATTTGGCCCAGTGAATGCCATCGATAGAGGTGGCTAATCCGATTTGAATGAGCGAGGGGTAACCTGCCCTGCCAGAGTACCACATCTTATACCCACTACCCGCATCTTTTATGATATTCATGAATCCAATTTCGCTATCCCAGGCCTGGCTCGGTCCGGCCTGAAACACAGGGTCAGGGCGTCGGTTCCAATTGATGCCATCAACCGATGTAGCATAGCCAATCGCAACTGGCCAACTTGTGGAGATGCTTCCTGCATACCACATCTTGAGGATATCACCGTCTTTTATCACGGCGGTCGGATAGACATGTCCCCCTTCCCAGACCAGTTCGGCTGACATGACCGGATTACCGGGGTAGCGATTCCACGAAATGCCATCCAGCGAGAAGGCGTAGCCGATGTTGGCTGTTCCACCGGCATCTATATCAACATCGCTCCCGCCATACCACATGCGCAGTGTATCGCCGTCTTTTATAACTACTGGAAAGCCAGCCGAATAGTTATCCCATTGGCCGTCGCTGCCGTAACCCAGCACTGGCTGGTTGGTGTGTGTCCACTCGAACTGGGCGCATACGCTGGCGGGAGCCAGGACAAAGATAATTCCAAGCATGGCGAACCGGGAAATGCTCTTGGTTGTATAAGTATAGTGACGCTGATTGGGATTGGAATGAACGCGGCGGATAGTAGGGTCCTCCATTATGGTATTTGGTGGGTGGCCTACCTAAGCAACACCATCTTTATGGATCAAATCCAAACGTAAGACTTGGACCAGTTTTTAGTGGCAAGGTCAACTTGCGATACTACTCCTTCTTTTTTTTCTTTTCTTTCTTTTCTTCCTCATGAATTGACATCCAGTAAAGCGCTCCAAGTCCCATAAAGAATATTCCTAAACCACCCACTAATATTCCAATATCTCGTAATAAGTCCATGTCATCCTCCGCTTCGATGTGAGTTTGCGGACCGTGCGATCTGATCGCTGCAAGGCTGGCCGCAATCTAAATGTTATGCAGCCGTTGCTAAATTAGCACGTGCAGCTGTCTCAATCCTAACTTAAGACTTGGGCCGGTTTTTGGGGGCAAGGTCATATAAAGAAATTTATCTGAAGAGTTCCAAGGTTTATACTACCCAATTACTGCACACTTTTTTACTGCATCGAGAGGATGCCTGTGTTTAGCAGCTCTTGGGGATTTGGGATTAAAAAAGGTGTACACCATGGCACACCTTTCAGGTAGATCTGACCTTAGTGCTAGCCTTTGATTATCATATCCAGCCCCTTAACCGCGTTCCTGTAGTTTTCATCAAGCAAGTCTACATAGTATTTCTCAGTTGTTTTCAGGCTTGAATGCCCTAGCAACTTGGAGACTGTGTACAGATCCGCATAACCGTTCTGAAGCATCAAACTGCCAGATGTCTTTCGAAGGCTATGAGTGTTCGCGCCAACAATCCCAGCCATTTTCAAGTAGTGTGCTGTCTTATGTGTTACCGTGTCGGGATGATATGTTAATGGCGTATCTCAACCTCATTTCTAGTACACGTTTGAGGGCGGAGGAATATAACATTTTAAAAGCAATGAACTTTTGACTAAATGCGTACTTCTCTCGTACATTAGTGACATGCCTTGGTGGCTTTACTTAATCCTCACTTTTATTGCTACCGCTGGTGGTACAATCTATGCTATTTCGAGAAAGCGCAGGCCACGTATTATCGATTGGCGGATAATACACCATGGGGCTCGAGAAATCAATATCACCGTAGGGGCTTCGATCACACCCACAGGTGATCGCAGGGATTGAGAGCTGACTGACTTCGGCTGTAATTCATTAGCTGGTAAATCTCT
>CP070638.1:3071109-3129883 GCA_020354025.1 Fidelibacterota bacterium
AACCATAAAGTAAAGATTTCCACTTGACGGATAGCGCGTGGTACCGGCGGCATTGGTTGCCTCCACATACCAGTAATTGGTGCCGTTGTCGGTCATTTGACCGCTTGCGTAAGGTATTGTCACTTCCAGGTAATCGCCGCTGACGGTGGCGGCAGCCGAATAGGATATACCACTGTCATCATCGTAGTAAATGGTCCCACTGGTAGCCCCTGGTGCCATCACCCGCAGCAGCTGCCCCGAGGCCCCAGGCGTCACCGTAGCCCCATCAGCAGGTTCGGGATTTGAAACAACCGGAGCTGCTACAGTAGTTACTGTAAAAGTAAGGTGTCCACTCGATGGATAGCGCGTTGTGCCGGCGGCATTGGTTGCCTCCACATACCAGTAATTGGTGCCGTTGTCGGTCATTTGACCGCTTGCGTAAGGTATTGTTACTTCCAGGTAGTCGCCGCTGACGGTAGCGGCGACCGAATAGTCTATTATACCGCTGTCATCGTCGTAGTAGAAAGTTCCACTAGTAGCCCCGGGTGCCGTAACCCGCAGCAGTTGCCCCGAGGCTCCAGGCGCTACAGTAGCTCCATCCGCGGGATCGGGATTTGAAACGATTGGAGCTGCTACAGTAGTTACTGTAAAAGTAAGGTTTCCGCTGGAAGGATAGCGCGTGGTGCCGGCGGCATTAGTTGCCTCCACATACCAGTAATTGGTGCCGTTGTCGGTTATCTGACCGCTTGCGTAAGGTATAGTCGCTTCCAGGTAGTCCCCGTTGATAGTGGCGGCAACCGAATATGAAATACTACTGTCATCATCATAGTAAATGGTTCCACTAGTTGCCCCTGGTGCAGTGACCCGCAGCAGCTGCCCCGAGGCGCCAGGCGCCACCGTAGCCCCATCAGCGGGATCAGGATTTGAAACCACAACGGGACTGGCAATCATAAAGTAATCACTATAGTCATAATGACTGGCGTCATAGTAGACCCGCACCCGGTAGTCCGTCCCCTGCGTCTGATTAGAAGGGACGTCCCAGAGAGTATAACTGCCATCATTGCCGGTTGATGACGCGATGGCGGCTACACTGCTGCTGCCCTTATACAAACTGATCTGAACGTACCCACCCAGATTACCGGTATCCCAGCTGATGGTCACATTCTGCTGCCCCTGAGCCCAAACGGTGGAACTGGTCGGTTCGGTGACCACAATACTGCCAGCAATCGTAAAGTAATCACTATAGTCATAATGATCGGTGTCATAATAGATCCGCACCCGGTAGTCCGTCCCTTGCGTCTGATTTGAGGGCACGTCCCAAGTAGTGTAACTGCCATCGTTGGTGGTGGAGGACGCGATGGTGGCTACACTGCTGCTGCCCTTATACAACCTGATCTGCACGCTCCCGCCCAGATTACCGGTATCCCAGCTGATGGTCACATTCTGTTGCCCCTGGCTCCAAACGGTGGAACTGGCCGGTTCGGTGACCGCAATGTTGCCAACAATCGCGAAGTAATCACTATAATCATAATTATCTGCGTTATAATAGACCCGCACCCGGTAGTCTGTCCCTGGCGTCTGACTAGCGGGCACATCCCAGGTAGCATAGGTGCCATCATTGCTGGTGGATGACGTGATGGTGGCTACACTGGTGCTGCCCTTATACAACCTGATCTGCACGTACCCGCCTATATTACCGGTATTCCAGCTGATGGTTACATTCTGTTGCCCCTGGGTCCAGACGGTGGAACTGGTCGGCGTGGTCACCACAATGGGCTCACGTATGATAACTGTCTTCAAACCCGACCAGCTGGAGACCACACTTGTATCAGTCCCGCACCGGGCTTGGGCTCTTATGTAATAATTTCTAACTGCGCTCCAGGTATGGGAGGCGCTGTTAGAGGGAGACCAACTGGAATAGGTGCCATCATCCCAGTCGAAGCGATATTCGAGATTGTGTCCAATACTACTGCTGGCGCCACTGGTTGAATAAGTATATGATACGCCAATATTCCCGCTGCCGGGGCCGATGGGCGCGGATGGCGTGCTGACCGTTTCTTTCACGATGCGAACCAGGTGTTCCGCCTGGGCGTGATTCCCGGCTTTGTCGTAGGCGATAGCCTTAAGAGCTTTTGTACCTGAGCTTTGCCCGGAAATATCCATGGTTGCTTTATATGGTGTATCAGTGAATTCATGAATTGAAACATTATCCAAGTACACTTCGACCTTGGTAACTCCCTGGTTATCGGTGGCTTCAATCTCACAGGAAAGCATGCCGATACAGGAGGCATTATCCTCTGGCGAAATGATCTCGATCTCCGGCGGGAAAATGTCGAATAATTCGCAGCTCAGCAGGACGAAAGTAACCGGGATCAGGAGCGGGAGCTTTCTTAATATTCTAAAACGATATGCGGATCTGAAAAGGACCACCCTATTATCCATTATCCTTAGGTGAGATTGGATGGAGTTATGCCGGGCATATCACTAAACCTGTAAAATTAGATCAGCATCACCGCGAGGGCAAGGAATATGGGTCACATACTACCACATATCCCAGCCCCCTATCCTCAAGGAAAGGAGGAGTTACGGAGTAACGGTAGTGAGGTTAAAATCAGCTCCTCGATCCTGACATTGCGGTAATCAACCCGCGTGCTGTGGTTCTGCAGGCCGATGTATCCCCGGCGGCGTTTCAGGCCGGGGTGGCTTTTCTCCAGGTACATGTAGTCGATCAGGTTGGCGTCGACTATTTGTTTATCGTTGAGGGTGATCTGCACCTGTGGCCCCCGGCAGATGATGACCATGCGCTGCCAGCGGCCGGCCCTCCGGCTGGCCCGGCTGGATGGGGCCTGGACGCCGTAGATGCTGCCCGTATACTGCCACGGTTTCAGGTCAGCATATTTATCGGCGTAGTCGTCCAGGACCTGGATCTCCAGGCCCGCGTAGGCCGGGTCACCCTCGTGGGGGGCGCGCAGGAATACACCGCTGTTGCCGCCGGCCGGCAGCCGGAACTCAAGGTCGAGGGTGAAGTCGGCGTACTCCTCGGTCGTAGAGAGCCACCCGCCGCCTTCCCCTTCGGTGTAGAGGATGCCGTCGGCCACCTGCCAGGCCCCCTCCACCCCGCCGACCTGCTGCCAGCCAGCAAGGTCCCGGCCATTGAATAGCCGTCGGGTAGCCAGCGGTCTAGGCCGGGGGATTTCCCGGATGAAGATATTGCGCAGGGAGAGGGAGGTATCACGGGCATTGAGCCCGATGGGGCCGGTGGCGTCAGTCGGACCGCCCAGCCGCGCTCCATTCACCACCAGAATATCATTGAGGTACACGGTCACGGTCTGCCCGACCACGTTGATGCGAAAAGTGTTCCATTCCCCGACGGGATTATCGGCCCGTACCAGGGGCTTGACTACGCCCCTCGGGCTGCCTGAGATACCGCCGGAACCCCCGGGATATTCGTCTGCGTCCCGGATCTGCACCTCAGGTCCGCCGCGCAGAAGGATGCCACTCTGACCACCCGGACCGATCCTCCAATCAACCAGCAGTTCGAAGTCACCATAGTCCTCTGCGGTTACCAATCCGACGCCGAGGCTGTCAGCGAAGAGCTCTCCTTCCACCACCTGCCAACAGGCGTTCAGCAGGGAATCGGATACCGTACCATCAAGCGATCCTTTCCATCCGGTCAGGTCGAGGCTGTTGAACAGGGGGATGAAACCTTCCGGGATCCACCTGTATCCCGACTCGGCAGCGATTTCAGTAAGATAACGTTGAATCTGTGCTCCTACCTCCGGATTGACCAGGGTGCCGATAAGCCCCATAGCTACCTCAGGTCCGCTGAGGCCCTGGGCGATATTCACGACAGCAAAGGCCGCCTCGGTCTGCAAGTCTTCATCGTTCAGGTAAGTGCTCATCAGTTTAAGGGACTCGGCAGCCGGCACCTTGCCCAGCCCGGAGAATACCAGCTGCTTGTCCTCCGGGCGGCTGACAGCCGCCAGAGCGTCCTGCAGGTAGCGGATTTTCCTCCCGGGTGGCAGATCGGCGGTATCGATAATGGCAACGTAGCCGCGAAGGGCCAGGACCTGGTGGGTCAGGTTATCAGACTCTTGGATAATAGCCAGCAGGTCATCGGCAGCGCTGACGTCAGGCCAGTCGGCCAGGGCGCGGATGGCTGCATCCTTAAGGGCCGGATCATCGCTGCGGGTGGCCTTCCGGATTGTCTCCAGCGCCCGGTCTCCCCCGATACGTCCCAGGACGCGGAGCAGGTGTCCCCGCTGTTTCTGCCTAGCTTTGTTCAGGAAAGTCAGGACATGGTCGGCGCGGCGCTCCGGATCGGGGATCCTTCCGGCTACCAGAATAGCCGCCCGCTGAGCCACCGCCCGCTCGCGGTCACTGCGAGCCTCAATCACGAGGTCCAGCAGCCGGGGCATATCGTCTTCCCCGCCGAGGTGTCCCAGAGCATCGACGGCTGCCAACCGGACACTCTCATCCCGTGCCCCGGTGTATCCATAGACGGTTTCCAGCTGGTCTTCGCTGCCCACCTCTCCCAGGACCTCCAGAAAGATAATCCGGACGGCGGTGGGTGCTCCAGAGAGGGCCCGCGTCACAGCGGTGATGGTAGTCCGGCCAGGCAACCGCAGGAGGGCTTCCTTCAGGGCAGTTGCCTCAGCGGGTTGATCGGCGGTCTGTAAGGCCTTGACAAAATCGTCGGCGGCAGCATCGCCCGCAAGTCGATCCAGGGCTGGGATAGCTGCCAGACGGACACCAGGATCAGCATCCTCCAAGGCCTTTCGCACAGCCCTCAAGGCCTCGGAATCGTTCCGACGGCCCAGCATAGTCACGATCTTCGCCCGTTTTTCCGGGGTGGCTTGCTCCAGCCTGGCGATCCATTGCCCGGTGGCCCTCCGTCCGGGAATGTGGTCGGCCAGGGCCAGGGCCACACCCTGCAGCTGGACATCTCCGGTGTCCGCGGCGTTCAGCAGATCATCCAAGGCTTCATCACCCAAGATGGATACCAGCGTGGTCAATGCGGCCGCGCTGGCATTATGCTCCACCGGGCGGGACAGCAGTTCACGGCATATCGTCGCGCCCTGGGCATCATGCCCCTCTTCGGCCAACCGCTGGGCAAAGAGGACATAGTTAGAGACCGCCTGTGCTCCCTTAAAAGCAGTGTCTATCCGGGCTGCCTCAGCCAGTACGTCAGCAGCCGCAGGATCGCCGATATTGGCCAGAGCCCAAAGCGCCACCTGCCGCGTATCAGGGTCATCGGCGGCGGCATGCCCGAGGAGAGTCTCGACAGCCGCCTGGCTACGCAATTGGCCCAGGGCCTGGATCAGGACAATCCGGCCTGATCCCCCCACTTCCGGGAGAGCTTCTAAAAAGGCTCTCTCAGCCTCGGGTGAGCCAATCGTCACCAGGGCCTGGGCGGCCGGATCGCATAGCCGCTCTTCGGAAAGATAGCGACTGAGAGGCACCACCGCCTCATCCTTGCCAGCCAGTTGCAGCTGCCTGATCAGAAAGGAGGCCACCTCCACATCTTCTGCCGATCTTAAGGCGTCGACAAACGCCCCGGTGACCATTTTCCGCTCGGACTCAGCACCGGGCCGGGTGACGTATTTAGCCAAGCCGCTCAAGGCCAGCCGCTCCCGGGTATCATCACCGCTGCCCGGCGGAACCAGCCGATCGCATATCCTGCGGATATTGCGCGGACCAAGCCGGACCAGCGCGGCGAATACCTGCTCACCCCGCTCCATGCTGCGGGCCGGCATTCGGGCCAGCACATCCTCGATATTAGCGATGGAGGAATCACCGTAATAAGGTTTACCACCGGAATCCCTGTCGGAGCAGGCGGTGAAAAGCGCGATTGAAAGGAAAGGAATGATCAATGCCGATTGACGAATCATGATACGGTTCCACAGATTATTATTACGCACGAGCTTCGCGAAAACACAGCAATTGGCCACGACTGGCTCACAGATGCCAGGGAGCCCGCATGGGCTGGTTGATAAGGCGGTTGGCCTCGTCGTCATCAATGAACCTTTGGGCCACGGGATCAAACCGCAGTCCCCGGCCCAGGCGCACGGCAATCTTACCCAGATTGACCAGGGTACAGGACCGATGACCATTGGCCTCGTTCAGGGCGAACTTCTGCCGGTTTCTGACGGCCTCGGCAAATTCGGTCACCTGCGGTTCGGGATCCGGAAGCCGGGCCAGTTTCCGGGGGAGGTCGGGGATATCCGACTCCAGTCCCGGATAGAGCCTGCCTTCCGGCCCCTCGATATAGGGGGGATTAGGCTCCACGTTCTCGCCATCGAGAATGATCTCGCAACCGTCAGCGTAACGCAGGCTGATCCGCCGCCAGGAACCTACAGCATCAGGATGAGCCTGGGGCGCATCCACGTCGATCTCGACGGGACTGGTATCATCCTTGCCAAGGATGTACTGGACCGGGTCCAGGTAGTGCTGACCCATATCGCCGAGGCCGCCACCATCATAGTCCCAATAGCCGCGGAAGGTGAGGTGGGTCCGGTGAGGATGATAGGGCTTGTAGGGAGCCGGCCCCAGCCACATATCATAGTCCAACTCGCTGGGGATCCACTGCGGGACCAGGTCGGTCTTGCCGCTCCAGTCGAATTTCCAGTTGAAGCCGGTGTTCCCATTGACGGTCACCTTCAACGGCCAACCCAGCATGCCGCTATCGACAATTTTTTTTATCGGCTTGACAGGCGTTCCAAACCTGTAGAAATCATCACGGAACCGGAACCAGGTGTTGATGCGGAAAATCCGGCCATTTTTCTGTACCGCCTCCACCACTTTCTGCCCTTCACCAATGGTGCGGGTCATCGGTTTCTCGCACCAGATATCCTTACCGGCCTCGGCGGCGACGACGGACATCAGAGCATGCCACTGAGGGGGCGTGACGATGTGGACGATATCGATATCTCGCCGCTCCAGAACCTCCCGGAAGTCCCGATAGCCGGTAACCCCCGCCCCACCCAGGAACAGGGCTGTTTCCAGGTGCTTCTCGTCCACGTCACAGACAGCCACAAGCCGGGCGCCGGGGTAGTACAGGTGCCCCCGCCCCATGCCTCCCACGCCGATGACGGCCTTGGTCAGCTCATCGCTGGGGGGCAGGTATCCCGGCCCGCCCAAAATCCGGCGCGGTACGATGGTGAAGGTCCCCACCGCAAACAAGGCCCCTTTCAGAAACTTCCGACGACTGATAGTCCGCTTTCCAGCCATCATTCTCCCTCTGTTATGTCTTTACCAGTTTGATGAAATCCCTGAACAGCAGATTTAACAGCACCGTGACCGGGCCGGCGAAAACTTACATTCTTCAGTGCCTGCAATGAACGGCCAAATTTAATACGCGCGAGCGACGAAAGTCCCTGAAGGGATTCCGTCTAAGGTTATGAGACCATTTGTCGAGGGCTTAAACAGCCCAGAGCTAACGGCGGGATTCCAGCGATAAAGAGCCTTATTAGCTGGCCTACAGCCCGCCCGGAGTATAAGGTGAGGTCAGAAGTTTCTCAAAAGCGTTCCAACGCCTGGCGGGACTATCCCCCGACTGACGATCCAGCCAGGCCTCGACCAGGTCCTGCCCCAGACTGTAGTTGATGATGTAGCTCCGATAAGTACGGAAGAAAGCGACGGACTGACGGGCGCGGGAATCGGTATAGAGGCTGTATTTCATAAGCCAGGCAATGGTCTCGTCTTCGGACATGGCTCCGTCAAGCAAGGCCCGCGCGGCATCCACCCGGGCGTACCGCAGTTTGCGTCTTATTTCCTGCACTCTCAGATAATCAGCTGCCAGAGAGGGATCCAGTCCCGCGAGGGGATAAAGGACCTCCTGCTCGTACTTCGAACGTGCGTCAGAGGGGAATACGAGGTCAATTCCGGCGTTGGCGGTACCTTCGGCAATCAGGCTTTGGGGGGAATAGAGTGGATAGACACAATATTCCACCCAACCACGCTTGGAATACAGCTCGGATTCAAACAATGAGTGGTACACATGGTGTCCCGGGTAACCTTCATGACAGGCCAGGTCAAGGACTCGGTCGATGCGGGAAGGTTGGTCGGTATTGATCTGAATGAGGCTAATGGAGTTACCCTTATACCAGTTGTACCCGCTCCAAGGTTTATCGGTGACAAACTCAAGTTCGAAGGTTTCCCCTGCGGGTAAACGCAGGTATTTCCCGGTGCGATTGCGGGAATCGGCAACGACGCTGTCCAGAACTTCCGGCAACCTTTCTGGCGGTATCTCGAATTGTGTCTGATAAGCGCGGTAGCGGTCCGGAATAGTGCCGGAGCCGGGCAGCAGATTATCCAGCTCCTCCAGCACGGAGTCATAATAAGCGGCAGAGTGCCTGGGAGCCGTCGCGCCATACAATCCCTGACTTTCCTGATCGAAAGAAGCCGATTTACCCGAAAGCAGCTCAGCTCTGAACCGGACGGCCTGGATCTGCCCATTCAGGTAGGTGTGTCGCAGTTGAGAGAGCTCGTCCTTATCAGGTGTTATCCGGGAAAGCAGCAGCAGCAGCGAGTCAGCTTCCTGGAGTGCATCTTCCAGCAACCAGGGGCTTTCTTCAACCTCAGTCCGCCATTCTGCTGGCCCGTAGTAGGCGTCAACGTAGCCTGGATCGTGATGCTCCATGGCCAGCACCAGCTTTGCATAGCGCTGCGCCAGCTCGTTGGTTTTCAGTTCAACCTCGGAGGGTGTACCAGCGTCTCTACAGCCGCCGGCAAGTAGAACCAGGCATAGCAGAAACATACCAGAACGTATCATGTCAAGTCCCCTTCACATTATTGGGAGGAATAATACTGTTGGAGAAGGCCGGGCAAGGTATAGGTCCATTCAATTCAGGCGGGAATCTGAACCGGGCTAAATGAACATTGGGATTTCGATTCACTCAGGAATACCCGGGGGGTGACCTGCCACGTTAGCGGCGGGACTCAGTTCGGTGAAGAAGGCAGATAGTTTGGATGGAGGATCAGGCATTATCCACCCCGCCTATTGAATCCTCTGGCCGTATTGATCGAATACTTCCGTCAGCCCTAGTTTCTGCATTAGGGCCTTGAACCGGGGCTCGGCGCGGAGAAAGTCGTATTCCGGTCCGGTTTTGATTGGGTGCATAGTCCGAGAACGCTCCTGGTAGGCTTTCTCTAACCTATTAAGAGCTTCTTCCTTATCGCCCAGTAGTGAGTAGATAGCCATGGAGCCCAACGTAATTCCCCGTTGCTCCCCAGCAACCTTCAGGCTATCAAAATACGGGAGGGCTTCAGTTTTCCAGCCCATAGCATAATTGGCAAGCATGATACCCCAACGAAGTCCCAGATTTTCAAATTCTTCAAGAGCCTTCGCATACATCGATTTATAGTAGTATGCCCTCGCCAAAAAAAAGCGCGTAACTGATTGGTGGGAGTCCAGTTCAAGGACCCTCGTATATTGTTCGATGGCCTTATCAAACTGACGGCTGAGCAGGTGCACAGTTCCGATGCCGAAGTCGGCCTGAAGGGATAGTGGATCGAGTTCCTTGGCCCGCTGCGCTTCGACAAGGGCCTCTTCGAACCGACCCAACCGGCCCAGGAACAGGCCATACTCAAAGTGGGCATGCACATGATTAGGATCCAGCTCGATGGCCCGTTGGAAGGCCCGCTCCGCCCCCGTCCAATCCCATTCGTACATGTACTTGTAGAGCGCCAGGTAGACATGAGTATCAGAGAGGCTGTCATCCAGCTCCAAGGCCCTTTCAATAGCATTTCTCGCTTTTATTCGCGCTTCCCGCCTGGATATAACACCAAAACCATCCAGCATTAAATATCCGTGACTCAACAACGCATAGGCCCGGGCAAAAGTGGGGTTGATGGCAACCGCCTGTTCCAGGTAGTCCACCGATTTCAGAGTGCCTTCGCGTGTCTCCCTTGTCCGTAAATGCCACCCTCGGAGGTAGAGATCATAGGCCTCGGGGTTCACCTGGGGGGCGCTGGCCAGGTCCGCTTCCTCCTCGGGCTTCAGGGCCAGCCCGATCTCCTTAGCTATAGCCCCGGCAACGGTCTTCTGCAGGGGCAGGATGTTAGTCAGATCCCCCTCATAGTTGTTGGTCCACAGGTGCTCATCGGAAGCGCCGTGGATCAGCTGGGCCGTGATGCGCACCCGGTTCCCAGCCTTAAGGACCGAACCCTCCACCAGGGCATCCACGTTTAGCTGCCGGGCAATTTCCGGGGAAAGGATGTCCTTATCCTTGAAATACATGGCCGAGTTGCGGGATATGACCTTCAGGGCACTGATGCGGGAGAGCTCCGTAATGATAGCGTCGTGCATCCCCTCAACAAAATATTCCTGTTCCGGGTCGCCCATCTGGTTATCCAACGGAAGTACGGCGATAGAAGCGATAGGGGCACCATCCAATGAGGGTTCCCTGAGCAGCGCCCAAGCCGCCACGATGATGGCCAGTGCGGCAATGACGGCCAGGGTTTTGTTACCGACGAGGGGATGCGGGGCCTTGGTTGCAGTGACTTCCCGTTTAGGCTTGGTGCGAACGATGCCCTTATCGGTGATATCAAACGCCCAGGCCAAGCCGACGGCGATGGGGAAGCCGATGGCCAGCAGGACGATGATGGTGGTGCCGACCCACTCGGGAATGTGGAGGTAATCGAAGGCACCATCGATGATCTGGATAATGATGAAGGCCACGCAAGCGTACACCGCGGCCACCCGGAAGACGCGGCGGTGCTTGAGCTCGGAAATAAAAGCGGCTAGCCTAGAAGGAGGATCACTCATAGTCAGGCCCTATTTGATAAACGTCCTGTATAATATTCAATATCAATATGGAGCTAAATAAAAGCTAATGCAAGCGATTTAGATAGACTTTGAATTAACTGATCCCACGGTCCAGACAGTGGGATCAGTGAGGCAGCGCTCTGATCATATTTCCAGTCTTGAGCTCCCTTTAGGCAGGTCAAAGCAAACCATTAAGCCCTCAGGGCGCTGATACCAGGTCCCCACTTCCAGCCGATCAGGTCCCGTAGCCTTCTTCAGAGCGACCGATTTGCCGCTGACGGTCAAGCGCGGGACGAGTTCAGCGCTAGTCGTAACGTCCACGGTAAAGCACTCTGCCGCGAACGGGGCCGAAAACATCACTGTATTGCCCTTCCTCTCGATGCGTGTCAGTTCCCTGGCCGCCCAGTACCGGGCAATTTCGCTGAGCTTCATCCAGACCAGATTATTGTAGCGGGCATGGACGCGGCGGACAACCTCCTTGAAAATGTTGAAGCCCAGCTTATCGCCGTTGTAATAGATACCGGGCCAGTGACAGACCATGATGGCCGGTTCGCCGCTGTCTATTACCTGAACCATACGCCCGCTCTGCAGATCTTCAGTGATGAAACGGTCCACCGAGCCGGGAGTGAGGCCGTCCCAGCCGCCGAACCAGTCGCCCGTGCAGCCGATGATCGACACCACGCATCTGGGGTTCGGCCCATCGAGGCCGGCGGCCTCATAGACCTGCGGGGCGACACTCTGCTCGGGATCGGTGAAAAGATCCCGGAAGTAGTGGGGCACCTCGGTGCCATATACGTCGCGGACGGCTTCGAGGGTACCGCGGGCGAGGTTCTCACGGTTGCGGCTGCCAAAGCCGCCGGGAGTGGTGATCCCCTCACAGGGCAATCCGACATTCTTAAGTACGCGCAGGGCATAGGCCATATACTCGGCCAGCTCGTCAGCACTCCTGGTCTGGCTCCATTCCCAGTTCTCCATGTAATCCGGCGAGGCCTGGGGGTAGGGCCGACCGGTCTGGATGTCGATGACCCGAGTGTGACTGATCATCTCAGGATGGATATCCCAATCGGGGGTCATGAATTCGCGTACCAGATTCAGGCTCTCATCGAGCTCCTGTTTGGACCAGCCCGGCAGGAAGCGGTCCAGCCAGCCCACGCAGGCCGGATAGGGAACAATGCTGTACTTGCCCTTGACGCCGTTGTCCCGGCACCACTGGCCAAAGTCGCGGACGAAGGAATCGGGGATCTCCCGAGGGAGGGTCCGCCACGGTTGCGGGTAGCGGTCCGGGAAGGTGTCATGGAATTGCGGGATGCCAAAGTGGGCCATATTCACCAGGCACGTTGAGTCGTCGATGATGAAGCTGATCGGTACCCGGTTCCGTGGATTGAGAATCCGGACACTACCCTCCCGCTGGGGACGTTCCCCCGTTTGTAGCACACCGGGCACGGTGAGAGCGGCTGCACCGGCGGCCATGGTTTTCAGAAAATCTCGACGGGTGTAATCCGTTGAACTCATAACTTTTCCCCCTGGACTATTTCCGGCGAACTCACCACCTCTGGTTTGATATTAGCTACATGGATACCTAAACAGGGACTTTACCCTATTAAATAATACCTCTTGCTGGAACCGGAGCCAATAATTAAAATCAAACGCCTGTTTTAATCATATGTTTTAATTTTAGGAATTCAGCATGAGTATTGAAGAACTGCCCATCCGAGAAAAAATCATTCTGGCGGCGATCGATTGCATCGAACAGGCCGGCATCCAGGCCGTGACGGTTCGAAGTATTGCAGAACGGGCTGGTGTAAATATTGCCGCAATTAACTATTACTTCGGATCAAAAAGGGAACTCGTCAATGAGGTACTCAAGTCTACAACCGAAGAATTCGTCGGGTTGTGGCAGGAAGCACTGGAGTCAAAGGATGAACCCCGTGAACGGTTAAAGAAATTCTGTATCACCTGTATTGATGGGGCTTTCAGGTATCCGGGGATGACGAAGGCTCATATCTACGGTCCACTCATCCTGAATGATTCTCAGGGCTACTTTGTAAAGCGATTCAATGATCTTCTAGGGAACATCGCTAAAGAGATGAAAGTTCAGGCAAGGGATGAACAGGAAAACGATCTGAAGATGAGGCTGATTCAGATGATATCGGCGGTCTTTTTACCTTCACTTGTGCCTGAAATGTTCCGTGATTTTACAGGATTCAGTCTCTCAGACGCCGGGACGAGGGAGGTATATGTTGATTTCCTGATTGATCGTTACTTTGTGCCCGAGATACAATGAAAACTTCCCCTTTCACCTTTAAACAGCGACAAGCTGCCCGATGGTGGGCAACGCTGAAAACTCATACGTCCAACAGATCAACACTGGAAGGAATCTGAGGTCATGTTCACATTTAAGTCATATTTTCAAATCGCAACCATTATCTTAGGTATGCATGTTTGGTGTATCGCCCAGACCATAACTCTGGACGGTTTCCTTGATCTGGTTCAAACGAACCACCCGCTTTTTGAAAAGGAAGCGCTGGCTACTCAGATCGAGAAGCAGAGCAGGGACGCCTTTCTCGGCGGCCAGGACTGGCGAATTGCTTCCTCTCCATCATTTATCCATCAGAAGCCAATAGCTACCAATGCCTTCATGCCCAAGAGTCTAGAGCAGCTGTCTGCCGGGGCTTCGGTCGAGAAAGCAATCTGGAAAACAGGGGGGCGCCTTTCCATGTCATGGTCATCAGACTTCACTGATCAGGACATCCAGGATATCGTCATCCCCGGGCTGATAACCATCCCCGCCGGCCCACCCAAATTCTATCAGAATAATATCCTGCTCGCCTACACTCAACCCCTCTTCCAAAACTTCCGTGGTGAACTCGACCGGCTGGGGTACGAGATCGGTCAGTACGCTGTTGATATGGCCAGCGTGCAGGCCCAGGAGAACCAGGAAGAATTCCTCCTCGATATGGCAACTCGTTTCATCGATTGGACTCTGCTCACTGAGCAGAAAATCATCGCTGAGGAACGGCTGGACCTGACTGAACAGCAACTCGAGCAGGCTGAGCGAAAACGAGCAGCGAATCTGATTGACGAGGTGGATGTTCTGCGATCTGAAGACGCCGTGCGTATCGCCGAGCAGAGTGTCGTGTTGATGGAAGCCCAATGCCAAGCCAAGCAGGCCGAACTGGCAGTGCTTTCACGCTCAGATGCTATCTATGCACTTGATCCCGAATTCAACCTGTACGAACGGCTTGATTCCCTCGCGCTTCAAAGTGCCGCTGAGCGCCTGCGCCAACAATCGCGACTCCTGAAATTGTTGGCCCTTCGCCGTCAACAAATGGAGCGGCAGCAGGACGGCCTCCAGGAAGCTACCAAACCGCAGCTCCATCTCCGCGCCCAACTGGCTGCCAGGAGTGGCGACAGCGAGTTCGGTAATTCACTGGGATTTGATAAAAGTGACGCAGGCATTTCCCTTCAATTCAGCTACCCCCTGGGAAACAGGTCAGCTATCGCTGAAGCTAAAAGGAACCGAATGCAAATTCATCGTCATGACCTGGAAGTGGACGAAATATTTTTAAGCCTGGAAGCAGCGCTGCATAATCTCATCTTGCAGGTAAAGGGAATGGACAAAGTACTGACACTGAACGAAAAGCAGATCGAAAGCGCCCGCAAGCGGACTCAGGAAGAACTCAAACTGTATAATCAGGGACGCGGTGATCTGACCTTCGTAATCCAAAGCCAGGATAACGAAGAGCACGCCCGGCTTACATATGCTCAGAATGCCGCCACCTACCAGGGACTGAATCTCAGACTGGAAGCGCTTCTCGACGAGCTGCTGTTAAACACTGATTAGAATAATCTGGAAAGCTGTGAGCTAGAAAATGAAATCATTCATCCGTTTTTTTGCCGAACGCCATCTGCTGGCGAATCTACTGACTCTCGCCATTATCCTCCTCGGGCTGAGATCGCTAATGACTATCAAGCGGGACTTCTTTCCCAACATTGACCTTGACCAACTGGTGGTAACCACGCGCTTTCCGGGTGCCTCACCGGAAGACGTTGAGCTGAACTTAACCAATAAACTTGAGGATGGCCTGAAAGGCGTCGATGGCCTGGACGAGATGACTTCCTTTTCCATGGAGAACATTTCGGTTATCAACATCTCACTCGATCCGGATGCGAAAGACCCCGATAAAATAAAGAGGGATATCCAGGATGCTGTTGGACGAGTGACCAATCTCCCGGCAGAGGTAACCGAGGCTCCATCCATCCTCGAAATCAAGACTGAGAACATGGAAATCATCCGTGTCGGCCTGACCGGCAAGGTTCCCTATGTGTTGCTGCGACGAGTGGCTAAATACTTTGAGAAGGGGCTTAAGGATATCGATGGAGTCTCCAGGATTGAGAAGGTCGGCTTCCTGGCCCGCGAGGTCAAAGTCGAGGTATCCAACGATGCGGTGGAAGAGTATCAGATCCCGATGCACGATCTAGTTACTGCGATCCAACTGCGCAATATCAGGGCAACGGGTGGTTCCTTCGAGTCCTATACCAGCGATAAGAGTATCGTCACCCTGGCACAGTTCCAGTCCATCGGGGAAATCGGGGATGTCATCGTCCGGTCGGCGTTCGAGGGGCCCCGTGTTCGGATCAGTGACCTGGCCAAGATCACAAATGATTTTGAGCCCGAGAAGACCCGCTTTCGCATGAATGGCGAAGCCGTGATTGCTTTTATCGCATTTAAACAAAGCAACGCTGATCTTATCCGGGTAGTGGATAGCATCAAGGAGTATGTCGAGGAGCAGAAGAAGTTGATGCCGCCCGACGTGGAAATTATGTACTCAGCTGACCAGTCCCGCTTTTTACGGGACCGACTGGGGATTCTATCGACTAACGGGCTGATCGGCTTAGGATTGGTAATAACCGTCTTGTTCATATTCCTGAACTTCAGAACGGCTTTCTGGGTAGCTATGGGCATTCCTCTTTCCATACTGGGTGTCCTAGCAATCGCCCCCCTCATGGACGTCCACATTGATATTCTGACGCTCACAGCGATGATCCTGGTGATCGGACTGATTGTCGACGACGCGATAGTGATAGCTGAGAATATTTACAATCGCAGAGAGTTAGGTGAAGCGCCCCTGGAGGCGGCCGTGAACGGTACCTCACGGGTGCTCCGGCCTGTTTTCGCCACTATCCTTACTTCCATCCTGGCGTTCAGTCCCTTTTTCTTCATGACCGGCCTGATGGGCAAGTTTGTCTTCGTCATCCCGCTGGTCATCGTAATGGCACTCTCCGTTTCGTTCAGCGAGGCGCTAATCATCCTTCCCGCCCACATTACCGCAGGGAGAAGGAACCGACTGAAATCCGTAATAGGCAAGCAGTCAGGAGAGGAAAAAGCACTACAGTCCAGCCCTGGACAGTTGAGGCAAACATGGTTCACTCCGGTAAAAGACAGATTCCAGCGTTTTATTGTCTACGTTTTGCGCCTCCGGTATGCAGTCATCATCATGTTTATCGGACTCCTGGCGGGAACAGCGATATACGCGTCGCACTACATCCAGTTCATCCTATTCCCGGGTGACACAGCAGATGAATTCTTTATCGCCCTCGAACTACCGCCGGGATCATCCCTGGATGCCACCACGGATAAAATCAAGGAGATCGAGGAATTAATCCTCGGCCTCCCTGAAGATGAGTTGGAATCATTCTGGATGCTCGTCGGCAGCCAGGGGGGTGCGGCAGGATTAGTCCCCGGGGAGAGTGAGAACTGGGCTATCGGCTCGATTACCCTCACGCCTTTCTCCGGCCGGGAACGGTCCGCTGATGAAATCATTGCCGGTATCCGAGAGCACACCGGCGCCATGGAGGACATCGATGCCCTTCGTTTCATCGTTGCGGCCGGAGGCCCACCGGTCGGCAGGCCAATCTCTCTGCGTGTCGTCGGCGATGATGACAAGCTCAGAACCTCCCTGGCCGATTCCGTTGTAGCCTTCCTCTCAAACCTAGGAAGCATCACGGATATTGACCGGGACGACAAACTAGGGAAAGAGCAAGTCGAGATCGATATCAACCATGACCAACTATCCCAACTGGGTCTGACCGTGGCCGATGTAGCCCAGAGCGTACGTCTGGCATACGATGGGCAGCTCGTGAGCATGATGCGCTATGGTGATGAAGATATGTATATCCGGGTCATCCTCGAGGAGAGCGTGCGTAAAAATCCGGGTTATCTAGGGAAGTTGAAAATCCCGAATCGCCAGGGACGGCTTATACCGTTGGAGGATGTTGCTAAGTTCCATGTTGGTCCGGGGCCCTCCAGCTTTTTCCACTATGAAGGAGAGCGAGCAGTCACCATAACCGCTGACCTTGCTGAGGGCAGCACCCTTACCCCTCTGGAAGCTACAACTGCCGTCATCGACAACTTCGACATAGACACCTATTGGCCGGGCACAAGGTTCGTCATGGGTGGCGAAGCGCAGGAAACGACCGAGTCCATGAAAAGTCTGGTTATGTCGATGTTGATGGCTGGCGTCGGGATCTATCTGGTCCTTATACTACTCTTCAATTCGGTTACCCAGCCATTCCTGGTGATGTTCGCGATTCCATTTGGGCTCATCGGGGTCATCGGCGCCTTTGCATTGCACAACGAACCCTTAGGATTCATAGCAATGACCGGGGTCATCGGCATGATGGGTGTCGTGGTCAATGACTCGTTGATCCTTATCAACTTCATTAATGTGCACCGTGCAGAGTCACCAGACAAGAAATTCATCCGGATCGTCGCTGAGGGAACGGCATCGCGGTTACGACCAATACTCCTTACTTCGATCACCACTGTGACAGGGCTTCTACCCACGGCATACGGTTTCGGTGGTTACGATCCCTTTATTGCACCCATGGCCCTAGCCCTGGGCTATGGTATTCTGTTCGCCACACCCCTGACACTCCTGTTGATACCTTCGCTTGTAATGTTCCAACATGATATCGGCAAACTGATACGGCGGATTCCCAGGTTCAGGAAGTTTTACTTTATCCCCCCGGCAACATCGGAAGTACTTGAAGACTCGACGGAGTAAGATTCGCCACTGCCCGGTTGCACTGCGGCAGACCACGAGATCGGAGAGACACTTATGAGATCACTCTTCCGCTTCTTCGCTGAACGCCATCTGCTAGCGTATCTCATTACCGTAATGATCATCATCTTAGGGCTAAACACTTTATTAGGGATAAAGCGCAGTATCTGGCCAGAGGCGGACTTCGGTGTTATGAGCGTGGTTACCCGCTATCCCGGCGCCTCACCGGAAGATGTGGAGCTAAACGTCACTAATAAGATCGAGCGGGAGCTGAAAACCATTATCGGCATCGATCGAATGACATCGATCTCGATGGAAAATGTCTCGGTTGTTGAGGTGAATATCGATCCCGATGCGGATGACCAGGAGAAGATCAAAGCTGACGTTCAGGAGGCGATCGGCCGCGTTACTGACCTACCGCCGGAGGTGACCGAATCACCACAAGTAACGGAAATAACATCTTCCCGGGTCGATGCGATCGAGGTCGGACTGACCGGAAATCTCCCCTACCGCGAACTTCGTGAGCTGGCCCGACTGTTCGAGAAAAAGCTGCTGGACGTTCCCGGTGTCGCAGAATTGGACCGATTCGGATATCGCGCCCGTGAGATCCGGGTGGAAGTCTCACCTGAAGCGATGGCGCAGTACCAGCTTCCGCTGTGGGAGATCATCGCCGCTATACAGGAACGCAACATAAGGGCCACCACTGGCTCTTTCGAATCCTACACAACCGAACAGGACCTGGTTACACTGGCCCAGTTCCGCAGTCCGCTGGAAGTAGGCGATGTGATCGTTCGCTCCACCTTTGAAGGGGCTTTGATAAAAGTCAAAGACCTTGCCATCATCAGGGACGACTTTGAGGATGAGCGGGTCCTTTCGCGGATGAATGGAAAGCCGGCTGTCTCCTTTCTGGTTTATCCCAGCGAATACGCAGATGTGATCCGGACCTGTGATGCCATCAAGGAACTTATCTACCGAGAGAGAACGAATCTCCCGGAGGGCGTTGAGCTGCAGTACGTCAATGACGAGTCGCGTTATGTTCGGGACAGTTTCAGCGTCGTATTGACGAATGGCCTGATAGGTCTTGCCCTGATCCTCGTTATCCTACCCATTTTCCTAAATTTCCGTACTGCCTTCTGGGTAGCGATGGGAATCCCGGTGGCTTTGCTGGGCACTATCTTCCTCCTGCCCTTGTTTGGGATTTATCTGGATACCATTGGCCTGACCGGCATGATACTGGTCATTGGTATCATAGTGGATGACGCCATCATCATCGCCGAGAACATCATCCGCCGCAGGGAGGAGGGTGATAAACCACTGGACGCGGCGGTGGAAGGAATCAGGGAGGTTTTCCGTCCTGTATTGACGACCGTACTAACAACCATTATTGTGTTCGCTCCCACTTTTTTCATCCCCGGCGTTTTCGGGAAGATGATCGTCCCGGTACCACTAGCCATCACCCTGGCCCTGTTTATATCTATGGGCGAGGTCACTGTAGCGCTTCCGGCGCACCTGCTGCCGGGACTGCGCACCGGCGCATTGAAGTTCAGCGGCCGCATGTGGTTCCGAAGACTCAGTGATAGTTACCGGGGTGTTATTCTTCATATCCTCAAGTTCAGGTATGTATTGATTCTACTGTTCGTAATCCTGCTGACCGGTTCCTTCTGGTATGCCACCAGACACCTGAAATTCATCCTATTTCCCACCGGGACATCCGAACACGTTTTTATCGGCTACGATCTAACTGCTGGAACACCCCTGCATGTGACCTCGGACAGGATGAAAGAGGTCGAAGCCCTGCTGTTAACCCTGCCTGAAGAGGAACTAGCCTCCTTCACAACCAGGATTGGCTTCAATCCGTTCATCAACGCCGAAAACGAAAACTATGCCTCCATTTCACTGAACCTCACACCCTACACCGAAAGGTCTCGAACGACCGATGAGATTGTGGCGGATCTACGAAGAAAGACTGATCGGCTACAAGGTGATGGGAGAATAATCTACACCATTGTGGGCACATCGCCTCCCGTGGGCATGCCTATCAGCCTACGCGTCGCCGGCTCTGACGATTCTTTGAGAACCCGGCTGGCCGATTCAGTAGAAGTCTTTCTGGGAAGTATTGGAGGTATAAAAGATATCACCCGGGATGACAAAGGCGGCAAGAACCAGACTGAAATTAAGATCAACTACGATCGGCTTTCGCAGCTAGGACTAACCGTGGCCGATTTAGCCCGGAATGTTCGCATCGCTTACGATGGCGAGGTGGTTACCAGTATCCGCTACGGCGATGAAGACGTTGCATTCAAGGTGATGATTCAGGAGCAGGCTCGCAGGCAGCTGAGCGATCTGCGCGGACTCCTCATTCCAAACCGTGAGGGGCGCCTGATTCCGCTCCGGGAAGTGGCCTGGCTGGCGACCGGTCCCGGCCCGTCTGATTTTCGCCATTTCGATGGAGAACGGGCGATAACCATTGAGGCTGACCTCGATCGGGACGTTACAACGCCGCTGGAAGTGACCGATATGGTTTTCGAGCACTTCAACGTAGAGCGGGACTGGCCGGGGATGCGCCTGGCCCTCGGAGGTGAATTGTTCGCCACCGAGGAATCTATGGCGGGTATCAGCCGCTCGTTCATCATAGCCGTTATCGGGATCTACTTCCTGCTGGTCCTGCTATTCAACTCGCTGACTCAGCCATTGCTGGTGATGCTGGCTATTCCATTCGGTATAATGGGAGTCATCATCGCCTTTGCATTACACGGTGAGCCGTTCAGCTTCATGGCGTTGATGGGTATCATCGGCCTGTGCGGCGTGGTAATCAACGATTCGCTGGTCCTGGTCAACCATATAAATGACCTGCGGTTCCGGCGACCAGATGGGACGACCTTGGATATCGTAGCGGAAGGGACCGCCAATCGTCTGAGGGCTATCATCTTGACAACCCTTACAACGGTGGTCGCCCTCCTGCCACTGGCATATGGACTGGGTGGGACCGCCCCATTCGTGGCGCCCATCGCATTGGCGCTTGGGTGGGGGCTAGTATTCGCTACACCGATTACCTTAGTGCTGGTGCCCTGTCTGTATATGACCGGGCTGGATATACATCGACTACTTGGCGCAAGAAAGCCCCAGTAATTAAACGAATGAGATAATTGCCTAGCTATTATTAAAGGAAGTATATACCATGTGGGTAATGCATCCATAAAATATTGCATTGCTATATATGGAGAACACGATATAGCATTCTCGTGAGCGGGCGCGCTCGGACGGCTACATAATTGCACACCCCCCGCCCACCCTGTACGCAATCCAATTCTGAACCTAATGCTTTTTAAAGTTTTGCCCGCCCGAGATTGGCAACACAAAGAGATCGGTAAAGGGGCGAAGCGCATGCAAAGTCCCGGTGACTGAGCTGGCACTAAGGAACCTTGCAGCCAAAAAGAAGTCTAAATAGTAAGGACCCAAACCTGAGTGTTTTATATGAGTTCGTTGGGCGGAGAAGATGGAAATCATTCGAGCCGTCAACACGCACTAAATTTTCAATTATGTCTGGCTTTCATTTATATTTATTCATAAGGTCTACTTCGGAGCCGGATATTATTATGCAGCAGGTCCATCCGGAATTATTATTTAGAATTATCATTTACAGTTAGTGGAGCTAATGCTCAAAAGAGTAAAAGTAAAAGACTTAAAGGTGGGGATGTACGTTGACCTGAGTGGATCCTGGCTCCGACATTCCTTCTTAAAGCAAAAATTCAAGATCACCTCCCAAAAACAAATTGAGAAAATCATCGCTGACGGTATCAAGGAAGTCAAAGTTGATATTTCGAAAAGCGATGTCATCGGTGAATCTTCTCCTACTAAAGAAGTTGAAGAGGGAAGAGATCAGATCTCTAGTCCGGCAAAGCCGGAGACCCCAGCATCTGTACAAAAGGCTGGTGAAACCGATGCGGCCATCCCGGAAGACATTGATGCGGAGGAGAAAGAACCTGCCCCGGACATAGTTGCCATTGAGGAAGAGGAATCTGTTCCAGAAGTCCCTCCAGGAGATACGGTGACTATGGATGAAGAGGACGCAGAGGGGGAACCAAGTCCAGAAATCGTTGCCCTCGATGAAGAGGAATCCAGCCCAGAAGTCCCGCCTGACGATACAATGAGTATTGAAGAGGAGGGTACAGAGAGGGAGTCAAGCCTGGATGCAGATACAATCGAGGAAGAGGAATCCGATCCCGAGAGTCCCATAATAGATACGATTAAAATTGAAAGCGAGGAATCCGGTCCGGAAGGTCCCGTAATAGATACCATTAACATTGAAAGCAAGGAAACCGGTCCGGAAGGCCCCGTTATCGATACCATTATAATTGAAAGCAAGGAAACCGGTCCGGAGGGCCCCGTTATCGATACCGTGACGATCGAAGGCAAGGATATGGAGTGGGAACCAGGTCCGGACACTGTTACCGTCGAGGAGAAGGAATCCGGGCCCGAGGGTCCCGGAATAGATACCGTGAAGGCTAAAGGTAAAGATGTGGAGTGGGAACCAGGTCCGGACACCGTCACCGTTGAGGAGAAGGAATCCGGGCCCGAGGGTCCCGGAATAGATACCGTGAAGGTTAAAGGTAAAGATGTGGAGTGGGAACAAGGTCCGGATATCGTTGCCGCCAAGGAGAAAGAATCCGGATCCGAGGGTCCCGGAATAGGTACCGTGAAGGTTAAAGGTAAAGATGTGGAGTGGGGACCAGGTCCGGATATCGTTGCCGCCGAGGAGAACGAATCCGGACCCGAGGGTCCCGTAATAGATACCGTGAAGGTTGAAGGCAAAGATGTTGAGTGGAAGCCTGGTCCGGATGTGGTGACCGTCAAGGAGAAAGAATCCGGTCCTGATGGTCCCGTAATAGATACTGTGAAAATTGAGCCCGGTAGTACGGAGAGCGGATCCGGGATCGCTGATGTCGGGGTAGAGTCGAAAGAGCCCGATGTAGTAGAGGCCTCACCAGCTAAGGATCTCAACCCGTTGGCCTCACTTACAGTTGATCTACGCAAAATTATTAAGGACGCTGATGCATCACCCTCGGTGAGAGCAAACGCTTTCTACTCGATTGCCAAAAAGATGATGAACCAGACCTTAGCTCATCCCAACGCCGATAATATAATCCATGCGAAGGAAATTGTCGGTGACATTGCTGAGGTCATCCTGGACGATGATAGCACTGCAAATTGTTTCACCCAGATCGTTTCCCACAATCCCACCTGCTATATCCATTCCGTGAACGTAGGAGTACTCGGTCTCCTGTTGGCAAAAGCCGAATTTAATAACTCCCCGGATCATGATTGGCGTGAACTGGGCGTGGGTTTCTTTCTCCATGATCTGGGGTGGTGCAAACTCCCTACTTCCCTTTTTAATAAGTCCAAGCGATTGACTAAGAAAGAGTGGGAAATGATACGGATGCATCCATTTCATGGTGAAAAGATCCTATACGATGCGAACCAGCTGACCGAAGAGTGCGCTAATATCATCCTTCAGCATCACGAACGGGACGACGGCAGCGGTTTTCCTTTCGGATTGAGCGGTCCCCGGATCCATGTCTATGCGAGGATTTGCAGCATTGCTGATATCTTTGATACCACGATCTCAAGGCAGGCTCGCCACCTGCACAAGCCAAAGAAGCCTACATTCAAAGCTCTCCAGGCTATGAAAGAGGAAATGATGGGAGAATTCAGCCAAGAATTGTTCCGTAAGTTCGTTCATTTATTCGAATAGCGTTCGTTGAATATTATGCTGGAGTTCACCTGCTTGCCCACCTTGAAAGGCCTGCTCTGTGATAAGTCATATGTCCTCAGCGTCATAGAATCTGCTAATCCCATGAATTGAGCTATAGGGAAAAGCAAGTGGTGGTAAATATTCTTTCGCAGAGTATAATAAAATGGCGTGGCCTTATTATCCTGTTTCTTTTGCCCACGGGGCGTAAGCCACAACTGCACTGGCGCAAGATCAAGCGCCAGTTGTAGACCTGGAATTAACAACTATTTCCTCTAACAATACCATTGGAGGTTCGTCATGAAGGATAAAAAAGACCTTACCCGCAGGGATTTCTTAAAAAGATCGGCTACCGTAGGCTTGGGTATCGCAGGAACATCAGGATTGGCTGTGGCTTCCCATGGAAAGACGAAGCCAATCGCGAGAAGCGACCGACTGCCTAGGGAGGTTTGGATCGCCAGTGTATCACTGGAAGGGCTCGAAGCAAGAACACCAGAGGAAATGATCGATAGAATATTGATAAGAATGGAGAAAACTGCTGCATATCAACCCGATATTATCTGCCTGCCGGAAATAGTCCCATTTATGAAACTCTCGAAAAGACCCCCTTTGTCAGAGTGCGCTGAAGTTCCCCCCGGTCCCATAACTACACGGTTTACAGATTATGCAAAAAAGCACCATTGTTACGTTGTCTGTCCTACCTACACAAAGGAAAGGGACCGCTTTTATAATTCAGCAGTGATTATCAATCGGGACGGCATCGTGATGGGAGAATCACGCAAAATTCGCCCAACGGTAACGGAAATGGAGCGCGGTATAATTCCCGGACCCCTGAAACCCCCGGTCTTCAAGACCGATTTTGGCAGAATTGGCGTTCAGATATGCTTCGATGTGAACTGGCGTGGAGGGTGGCAATATCTCCAACAATCGGGGGCTGAGATCATCTTCTGGCCTTCCGCGTTCGGTGGGGGTAGAATGCTGAATGCCTATGCTTGGATAAATCAGTGCTATATAGTTACAAGCACAAGGCCTGACCCAACCCGAATTATTGACATTACCGGCGATGACCTGGCCACGAGTGGCCGTTTCAAACATTGGGTATGCACATCCATTAACCTGGAAAAGGCGTTTATTCACCTATGGCCATACGTACAATCGTTCAATGCGTTACGGGCAAAATATGGACGGCAGTTAGATGTGACTGTATATGGACATGAGGAATGGGCGACGATTGAGAGCCTCTTGCCTGATCTCAGGGTATCCGATGTCTTGCAGGAATTCGGGATCGCCACCCACAAAGAACACATCAGCCAAGCCCAGAAAATGCAGGAAAAATACTACGAATAGCTCTTATGCCCGTACCGGAGTGCTGATAAGCGTGGAAGGACCTATATCACCCTCGTCGACATATATAGAACTACCTAGATCATCACATTCCTAACAGGTTTGGCTGGGGAGTCTTTCTTCGATGTGGTGTGTACCTCCCACGATCCTCCCCCCGTGTCTATTGTACTATCACTGATCCCTGCCAAACTCTCTGAGCACCTCGTTCACCATGGTCCGGGCTTCTCCAACATAGGGATAATGGTGGCAGTCATCCAGGGTTGTCGCAACTGATACGGCCGAATCCAGCCTCTTGAGCAGGTCTTCCCGTCCGGCTTTTTCCGCCAGTTCCTGTGCAATGCCTAAGGCCTCATAATCCTGAATACCTTGGCGGAACAGTTCCCAGCGCATACCGTCCAAAGGACCCTCTTCGCCAGGATAGACAAAGTACATATCGCCGGAGTGCCACTTATAATTAGGTTGGGTCCACACATCTTCGGGGAAGGCACTTACTGCCCAGCGCAGGTAGCCGCTCAGGTTATGCTTCCAGGCCAGCCAGGGCAGGAGGCGTGCCTCCCGCAACTGGGAAAACAGGAAGACATTCGGGTAGTAGGGTTCGCAAGCCGTGTAGAAGCTGATGTAGCGATCTTCGGCACGCATCTTCCCGATCAACGGGGTGTAGGAGGCTAAAACCTCCTCATCAAACAAATCGTCGATATGCAGGATGACCTCATCGGACCATTTGCGCTCATCACCGGGATACCCTCCGGCTATGGATACCTTGAAGTCCGGCGCTTCATCTATGAGAAAGTCATAGATGACCCGCATTTCATCCTTCGGTTTTTCGTCGAAGGCGAGGTATGTCCTGTCAAACCACCCCTTCTCGATCAGGTGCGCTTTGAACACTGGCAGAAAAGCCGACCAGATCTCGCGCCAGGGAGCGTCGCCCAAGGTGCTGATCACGGTCCGGTAGTGACCACTTTCGGTGTCAAAATACCGGATATCGGCCTTGGTAGTGATCCAGGGACCTTTCACCATTGAGAAACAATCGATTTTCTCATCCATGGCAGCCGCTATCATCAATTCCACGTATCGATCGAATATAGAGAAATCCCATGAGAACTGGTCTGCCCCGCCCAGTTCATATGCACCAGGGTAGTTCCACTCTACCATAGTATGATAGGGGTAGCCGGTCTGACTATCCCAGGGGTCATAGACGATGCTGGCGGTAATCACGTCCATGCCATGAGCAACAAAGTTATGCGCATAGTCTTCCAGGAAGGCCCAGTGCTCATCACTCCATACCTCCACCTGATGAGCCCGGGCGACGCCGCTAGGATCCTGCCAGATATTGAGGTAAAAGCTCCAGTCAGAGGGGTCAGACAGCATACCGGGCAGTACTTCCAGCTGAAGATCGAATACTTCCTGCTGGCCGGGAGCCGATAATCGCAATTCCCCCCGGTATTGATCAGGCGCAGTCTCCGTGGGTACTTTAATAGTAAGCCATACAGATTGCGCAATATTAGCTGGAACGTCTAGGGCATCAACTTCCATCAAAGGATCGGCGGTGAGGGTCATAGTCTCATCCACCGGCAGGTATGCGCCATAACGCACCCGTCCCGCCGGGATGGTACCTCCTGCCGAACCGGTGAGATCGGATAGCTGCCCCGACAGCCCTTTGATATCTGATTTGCCCCTAACGATTACCTGGGCTGAAAGGACTTCGTTGGCCAAACCCTCCAGCACAATAACTCTATTATCAGGATCGCGGCTGAACGTGCCAGGAAAAGCCCGCAGTTCAATATCCATCTGCCAAGCCTGAAATAGATCCTTGCCACCATTCAAGAACGATCGATTCCCCTGACAGCCTACGAGAAAGATCAACACGATATAGATGAGATTTTGGAGCTTTGCCATCATATCCTCCGTAAATAGCCAAGCTAAATGTTCCGTGGTCCTCTCACAAGATTGATCCAACTGAAGTTTAAACATAGACCCGATATGCAAGCGCATATTTCAGTACGACCCAGGGGATATCGAAGAGGACTGATTCAACATAGGGGTATCCCACCATCCTCAACAGCCAGCCATTTAGTCAAAACAGTTGGCGATACCGATGATAACGGGGTTCCCCGGGTTCAGCCGGATTCAGTCCCGCGGGAAATAATAAAACCCCGGCTGAATGCCGAGGCTTTGTGCTTTTTCTGGTGATCTTCTTCCAACTTCAGCAGCAACCCCGTATTCTGCGGGACAGAGGCATCTGATGGACTGGCTGCTGAGTAGCCGGCCTACTGTGCCCCAGCAAGGAATGCCATAAATACCAGCGCTTCGGCGGTGCCGTCCAGGGTAGGCTCGTTGGTAGAGTAGTCCCCCAGGTCGTCGTGGTACACGGCTAACGCTGACTGGAAGGGAGCGAACCTGTCCTCCCGGGTCAGCCGCAGACCCTGGAGCTGGCTGAAGATGGATGTATAGACCGGCCCATCATTCAGGCCACCGGTTATGGACCTGCCGGTAATATCCGCGGGTGGGCTATGAGGGTACAAGGGTGTGTTGCCACCTTCCGGCGGGATACCCACGAAGGCACTCACTCCCCAGGGATTGCGGCCCAGGAGCCAGTCCCGGTTATCAAGCATGAAAGCGTGAAAGCTGCTGTCGCCAGTCATGCGCTCATAAAGGATCAAATGATTAATGAACGCAGCCACCAGGTTGTTGGAGCACCAGATAAACGGCACACCGAAATGGTAGGCGTTGTCCTTACCACGTGCCCAGACCTTCTCGATACCCTCCCGGTAATAGGCAGCCAAAGTATCCTGGAAGGCGGGATCCACCAGAGAGTAAAGAGCATAGTGGCCTATATTCATGAAGGGGTAGTATTCGTAGTGCCTGGCAGTGTCGGCGCCCATCCAGGAGGTGGTGCCGATCAGGCGGGCATAGGAAACGGCATTATCAAGATAGGCGCTCTCGCCTGTTTGCCTGTACAGCTCGGCAGCACCCCATTCCATGTCGTCAGCCCAGGTGATCTCGTGGTAGCGATACGGCGCCCGGCAGGGTGTACCTTCCTGGCAGCCGGGCTGAGCTTGCCCCATCCGATAGACTTCGATCCCTGCCTGAAGACAGCGAGCGGCAAACTCGGGATCGTCCAGGTCTTGCTTCCAGATATCATGAGCCATGCTCATGGCTGCTGCATATCGCCCCGCCAGGTTCGCAATACCGGTGGACGTGTTCTGGTGCTCTAAGAGTCCCTGGGGTTGTCCAGTGGCGTAGTACACTACGCGGTAGCTGTTCGGCCCCCACCCGTAGTCGGCGATATCCTCGTGGGGCAGCTGCCAGCCCACGTGGTCCCGGTCATCGGCTACTTGATGGAATAGCTGGTCAGTTACCGGATGCATCTTCAACATCCACTCCAATCCCCACCGGGCCTCATCCAGGATATCAGGCACTCCATTGGATCCCGGCTTGCCCCGCTCATCAACCTCATCAGCGAATTTGCCCTTGTTCTCCTGATAGGTGAACAGCATACGGCAGACCGAGTTGCCGGAAGTGAGCAGGTAGCGCAGATAGTCCCCGGCATCATGCCAGCCACCCGTCGCATCAATATACGTGCTGTCAGGCATGGGGCCGTAGACGGTTCGTCCATCCAACTGATGGCAGGTGGTATCCAGGAAGGGGTTGTAGCCACACCGCTGCTGCCGGATATAGGAAAGGAGCACCTCCTGAACCCCGTTATATACGTCCTCACCGATATCAAACGGCAGGGAGGAATAATCAGTGTTCGCAATTCGGAGCTGATAGCGTCCCGGTTGATTGAAATTGCTGAAGTCAAGTCGGTAATGGTATCTAAAATTGCCATATGATCCAATGTTGGTACCCAACTCCCGGGGGCCCGATGCTTCCTCGCCTGAGTTAACGTCTATAATGACATACTCGTACTTCCTCAAGTTCTTTTGAGAAAATGCGATGGCGACCTTGCTTTCGCCGGGTTGATAACCTATCTGATTCGCCCGAAGGTAGATGGCTCGGCGGTTGTCTTTTACTGCCGTGATACTTGGTTGGGTACAAGCTGCACCCATTAACGCCAG
Source organism: Fidelibacterota bacterium (assembly GCA_020354025.1). Classification (GTDB taxonomy): domain Bacteria; phylum Fidelibacterota; class Marinisomatia; order SCGC-AAA003-L08; family TS1B11. The sequence continues at coordinate 3,100,072 of CP070638.1, forward strand.
TGTGAAAATAATGGTATGGTGTATACGCATTACGGATCTCCAGAAAGATTCGAGATGGTCGGGTGAGAAACTAAGAGTGACACATTGCCTTTTCAAGATTTAGTTCACATTTCATCTGAGTCATTCTTACTTAATCAGTACGGGAGTCACATTCAACAATCCTATTTTCCTGACATACAATAGCCTGTACCCAGCTTCTTTGCATCAGTACATATCTACCCAGGCTTTGGGATTATTTTCCCGCAGGACTCCCTTTACTATCATTGCTTTTTTTCGATGCGAATCGTACGGATCTGCCAGGGATTGAAAGTAAGCCGCTTTGATATCGGAGCTATTTCACCGCCCATTAAATCAATCTCCACGAGTCTGGCATTTTTCATTGTGCATGACACTGACGCTTTCGTTCTTTGGCCTTTGCTCTCATAAATCCGGACACAGATCTGTCCATCTTCACCGTAAAGCGCTGACAGCAGGACGTTATCGGGCCCGATATCGAGGATGTCCACCAGAGAGCCGAGTTTCCCATCGCCGGCCTTGCCGCTGATGTATATTGCAGGGAAATTATATGCCAGCGCCTGCCGGTGCAGGTCCGCTTCCTGCCAGGCTCCGGTGAAAGGACTAAGTGAAAACTCGTACGTGTATTTACCATTGAGCATCCTGGTACCCCAGATGTAGTACATGGCATAGGCAAGCGGCACGGAAAATCCCCCATCCTCCTCACGAACAGAACCCATGGTGCCCCGGTTGAAAACAGCTATTCCTGTCCTACTATCAGCGATTGCGGTCCAGTAATTGCCTTCGACATATTGATCTGGAGTTTCAGAAACTGCAAACGGCAAGTCACGTATCCCGATAGCACTATCATCAACGTTCGGAAAGAGCTTGAACCGGAGCTTATGCTCATGGATAAAAGGAGATACATCCTCTCTTTGATTATCGCTGAGTCGGCCGATTTTCTGACCGTTATAATTAAATTCAACTCGACAGTCCAGCTGGGGAGTATCACGGCAGAAAGTCACCTCAAATGTATACGGGATGCCGCCGATAAATCCGTATTCGGTGGCTACTGCCCAAGGAGTATCCGTGTTGGTTTTATGAATAATCCACTTCCCTCGCGACTCGCAGTCAACGCCGTCAATCCTACCGGCAAAAAAGGCTGCTCTTTTATCAGTTGCAAGGATAGACTTTCGCGTCCGTTTATGTTTATATGTTATTGATTTGAATCCCCCCTCGGGATCAAGGGTGACGTCCAGATAGGGGGTGGCTATCTTCAGACTCTCCTCGTCAATTACCACTTCAGCAGCTCGTGAGGGTGATGGTTCCGCTGCTATCAAAGAGAAAGAGGAAAGACTCAAGGCCGGAAGGTCTGCCTTGAAAGCGATGCTACCATCGAGAATGCTGTCGTCCGAGTAGCGATGTGCGGATAGTACGACTGTAGGTAAGACCTTTTTTGCATTCAGTACCGCGAACGCTTTGGCATCGCCCTTTTTTAGCGCCAGAAAAGCCAGATCAATAACGATCCACTGCTCGCGACGCCAGGATAAAGGATTAAACACGGTTACCTGTGCAAATCCTTCGCCTTTCATATGGGCGGCAAAATATCCCAGGGAAGCCTCCTGCACCCTGCGGGAAAAATCAAGCGAGGTTGGCAGATACTTCCTGGCTTCAGGCAAGAGACCTACGATTTCAACATCATGATGCTGGCCCACCAGCAGGTTCTGCCACGATCGATGCAATTCGTTTTCCCGGTTGGTTCCGCCGGTCATCAGCTCGAGGGCAGCTAAACGCTCCGCCGCGAGAACCTGTACCGTGGCCTGGCGGCTCATATTCCATATTTCGTTCCCGCAATATCCCCATGGCATACGAACAGTGAAATCATTCGGCACTGTCACCATGTCTACTGCGGGCTCAGGCATTACTGTCAGGAGTTCATCCAGCAGGATCCAACTGTACTGTGGATTGGATTCATACTGGCTCACCAGCCCTTCGCGCCGTAGCCCGGAATCATCAGCCCTGGTAGCAAGCAAGGGTTGGATATGGGCAAAGCGCTCTCGATACCTCTCCATGGGCTCGTCGCACTCGGGACCGGGATAACGTGTCAGTATCCAGTTATCCACAGTGGTCTTGCCAAATTCAGCGCCCTCACCATCGTATGTCGGTACCGTTGAGATCCGTGAGCCATCCAGCCCGATCCACCACCCCATAGGTACATTGAAAGTGGGATTATATCCATACATCATAAAATGAGTGCGCATGATTGCGCCCTTGAAGGCGAAACCATTGAGAATTTGCGGCATCTGGCTATGCATGGCGTGCTCGCTCATCAAATAAACATAAGGCCTATCGCCAAAATGTGTGAGGCTAGATTTCAGGGCATATGAGATTTGACGTATATTGGATTCTTCGTTGATGAAGTGCGATAGAGGCTGACCATAAGTGCACGATCCGATATCGAATCGTCCGTCATACTTGTTCAGATAGTCGCGAATTTCGTTTAAAATCTCCGGTTCATTTTCAGCGAAGTAATCGTAAATATGGGCTTCATTATCAAGGCCAATCTTAAAACCGGGATAGCGATCCAACCAGTCAGTGGCGTTCCTTAGCCGCTCAAGGAAATGATTACTACCCCACAGTATCAATCCGCCATGATCATAAGTCAGCATATAAACACGATCCGGGGATCCTATCTCTGCTCGATTTTGCTTCAGTACTTGACTGTGGCCGATGCTTGTCAATAGCACGAAAAGACTTATCATGAATTTTTTCGAGGAGCCAGTCATCGTTCTATCCTCTCAATCGTGTGTCCTTGCGAAAACCCTTTTTAAAAAGAATCTTAACTTGATTGTAGAACATAACCTATTTTGATGTATGGTGTGATATATTTCCATAACAGCTGGCATTGGTAATTACTACCTAGTATGCTTCAGAATATATGATACAAGATTCTGCCACCATTTGATTTGCTGCTTTGCATGGATAGTGATCGATCTCAAATGTCAGCATAATATCCGAATTGAATATCAGGGGGCATGTAATAATCAAGTGCGAACGTCTTAGATGAGTCGTCAGTTAGACCATGGAAACACGCAATGTCTCTTTTAGTTTTTTCCTTGTATAGCCAAAAGGTTCTAATCTGTTACACTAAGGTGAGAGCGTAGTATGTGAGAAGAGACATCAATCCCCATTGGAATTCAGGGAATACCCACTTTCCTCATCAAAAAGAATCGCATTTTCCCAATCAACTGAAACTCCTACAGTTTCTCTCGGCTTCAGTCGGAGTTCTGGTTCAGTAAGTATAGTGAGCGGGCAACCTTCAACCTCAACTTCTAAGACACCTTCCTCCCCCAAAGATTCATAAATCACCACTTTGCCAGAACGTTGCGCAAATTCTTTTTCATGAACCATATGAGTGTGGTGAGGACGGATGCCTAAAACTAGCTTTTTCTTTTCCCATCCTCTTGCGGATACCATGAGACTTTCCGGCAGCTGAATGTTCAAATCATAATCGAAAGAACTAAAAATATGTGTTCCTTCGGCCGTTGAGATTGTACCATTGATAAAGTTCATCGGAGGCTCTCCTATAAACCCAGCAACAAACAGATTAATCGGATGTTCGTAGACTTGTGCGGGGGCTCCAATTTGTTGGAGGACACCATTATCCATGACTGCTATGCGATCAGCGAGAGCAAGAGCCTCCACCTGGTCATGGGTCACGTAGATCACGGTGCGCTTATTCAGCTCGTGGATTCGCTTAAGTTCACCGCGTGTACGCAAGCGCAGTTCCGAATCGAGATGGGAGAGTGGTTCATCCATTAGATAAACGTCTGCGTCACGGATAATACAGCGGCCCAAGGAAACCCGTTGCTGTTGTCCACCGGATAGTTCTGCAGGTCGCCTGTCTAGGATATCTCCAATATCCAATACATCCACAACCTCTCGCAGTTTGTTCTGGATTTCAACTTTAGGCATACCACGGGCTTTCAAAGGGAAAACCACATTTTCACGAACGGTAAGGGGTGGGTATAGCGCGTAATTTTCAAAAGCCATGGCAACGTTCTGATCTGCCGGGGCTAAATCATTGACAAGTGTTTTCCCGATAAAGACTTTGCCAGCGCTAATTTCCTCCAGACCTGCGATCATGCGAAGCGTTGAAGTTTTACCGCAGCCGGAAGGTCCCAGAAGCACCATGAATTCGCCGTCGTTACACGTGAATGAGACGTGGTCCACTGCCATGACCTGGTCATGGATTCTCTCATCCTGATATATTTTGGTTAGGTCCTGGACCGTTATTTCAGCCATGGTAGAAACGTGGTCAGATTGTTATCGATTCTCTATGAGCTATGCCCCGAGACAGGCTTTTCCCCGTGTGCGCATCAAAAAGTATAATGTCCTTCTCAGAAACCTGGAGTTTCACAGGTTGGCCTATTTCGTAGTTTTGCTCCTTGGTCAAAGCATTCAGGATCTGGTGCCCGACCTTAACCTGCACTATGCTATTAACTCCCATATATTCACTCACGTAGATCTCGCCAACTATTCCCTGATCATCCAGATTTCGCGAGAGATATAGATGTTGGGATCGTACTCCAACCAGTACGGTATCATTCCTTGGAGGCAACTCTTCAGCAGATAGCGGACATGGAACTTGAAAAGCACCGTCCTTCGAGATCACCTTTAGCTCCCCCCCACTCCCATTCTGGATATGACACGTGATCAAATTTATCTTAGGTTGACCTATCAAAGAGGCAACAAAGGTGTCGGCTGGATTGTAATACACCTCACTTGGAGTGCCAATTTGATGTATGACTCCTTCGTTGAGGATAACCAAGCGACCGGCTAATGCAAGCGCTTCCAGATAATCGTGGGTGACATAGATAATGGTCGTGTTAAGTGAGCTCTGGTATTTCTTCAGCTCTCTCCTCATATGATGTCTCAGCTTGGCATCAAGATGTGAGAGCGGTTCATCCATAAGCAGTATTTCTGCCCTTTTAGCTAACGCTCTCCCCAGAGAGACGCGCTGTTTTTGACCACCCGATAGCTCCGCGGGTTTACGTGCCAACAGAGACTTCATCTGAAGCATCTCCGCAGTTTCGCGCACCCGTCGGTCAATTTCATCCTGGCTTAAAAGAGCAGCTTTGCTTCTAAGTGGGAAGGCAATATTATCATATACCGTATAGTGGGGATAAAGAGCGTAGGATTCAAAAACCATTGCGATGTTTCGCTTTTCTGGAGGAATTAGATTGATCAGGCGCCCATCTTTATAAATTTCACCCTGGGTAACAGGCTCCAAGCCCGCGATCATTTTCAAGGTTGACGTTTTACCAGCTCCCGAGGGGCCCAATATTGCCAATATATCCTTATCCAGAGATTCGAATGAGATTCCGCGAACAGCCTTTACCTTGCCGTAATATTTATGGACATCCTCTAACTGAACCGTAGACATATATTTCCTATTCTCAACCTCGAATAGCCCCCATAGTGAGACCGCGCACAAGGTATTTTTGGATAAATATTGCCAGTATTAGTGGGGGCATAATGGTGATCACCGTCGCTGCGGCCATCTGTCCCCACAGGACTGACTCGTACGAAATAAAACCAAGAGTTCCCACCGTTGAAGGGTATGTATCGCTTGATCCTAAAATCAATCCGAAAATGAAGTTATTCCATGCGAAAATGAAGGCCAGAACTGCTGTTGACGCTAATCCAGGCTTGACCAGGGGAAGTGCAATTTTAGTGAAGACACCCCACCATGAGTAACCATCCAGCTTGGCAGCCTGCTCAATCTCAACCGAAATGTCTTCAAAGTATCCGCGAATGATCCAGACAATCAAAGGCAGTGTGATCAACTGATATACGAATATCAATCCTACGTAGGTGTTATACAGATGGAGTTTCTGATACAGAATATAGATTGGTATAATAACCGCAATTTCCGGAGCAAAGCGGAAGCTCAAGAATGTAAAAGCGATATCATCTTTGAATCGAAAACGGTAGCGGGCAAGCGCGTATGAGGCCGGTACACCTGCCAGTAGCGAAAGTACAACAGCAGAAATGGTGATGATGCAACTGTTCTTAAAATAGAGCAGAAAATCCGTTTGACCGGCTTCATATTGCATACTTTGACCACCGAAAAGGATGGCCTTATAATTTTCAAGTGAGGGAGTGAAGATAAACTTCGGGACTGGAGAAATGATGTCAATATGACTTTTAAAAGACATCATCACAACCCAGATTAGCGGGAATAACGCAAAAACTGCATAACCTGCCAGCGCCAGCCAGATCAGAGTCTGACGCTTAGGAGCGAGATATCTTGAACGCTTCATATTACAGCCGATACTTCATTTTGGCCTGAAGCCTACCTCTCGATTCCGGTCGCTCTCTGCATGGCTCGGTTCCACCACGAGACCAATATACGACTTACGATGAAAATCACGACCCAGATGATGATCATATGAGAAAGGGATTTCCCCATATTGTACCAGCGGAATGCTTCATAATATGCACTTACTTGTATGAGCATCGTGGAGTGAGAGCCTTTCGTGGTTGCATAGATCAAATCGAACATCTTAAGCGAGTCCATCGTTCTAAACAAAATCGTTAGGATCAAGAACGGTTTCAACATAGGCAGCGTCAAGCGACGAAAGACGAAAAAGGCGGAAGCACGGTCTACCAGTGCTGACTCATATGGTTCTTTCGGTAAGGACTGTAATCCGGCAAGGAGTATGATAGCACAAAAAGGAGTGTAGAGCCATACATCGATAAGTACGATGGAAAGCAAAGAGTAGGTGTTAGCCAGCCATGGCACCGGTGCTGCACCAATTAGACCAATGAAGTAGTTCAATATTCCATTCTCTGCCATGATCATCTTCCACATCAAAGCAGCGATAACCGGAGGCATCATTAGTGGGATAATGAGTATAAAACGGAAAGATCGGATACCTCGAATCTCATGGTTCAAGAGCATTGCTACTCCCAATCCCAGCGGTACTTCGATGATGATCGTCAACGCAGCATAAAGGAGCGTAACAGCCAGCGAGTACCAGAAGTTGATATCCAGAAATGAATCCAGGTAGTTGGAGAGTCCGATGAAATGGCGCGTTGGTGAGACTAGTCGATAATCGGTGAGGCTGTAAATGACTGCCAGAACAAAAGGATAGAGTATTCCGATGGTCAGAGCCAATGCCGGCAAGATAATAAGGTAGGGGAGATAACGATCCTGCCAGCGTCGCTCACCCTGTTTCATACAACTGTACCAGCTTTTTATTGGGTGAACGATTTCATGCCGGATTTCTCAATGATCCGGTCGATATCAGCTGCGGCTCTATCCAGCGCAACTTGCGCATCGGTACCGCTCCAGATTTCCTGTAAAGCACGTGCCCATCGATCCCCAATTGCCGGCACCTCAGATTGCGGAGTAAAACAAACTTGTGCATAATTTTGGAGGTTGTCTGCCACTACATCGCGATAATTATCCCAATCTTTGGTGATGCTCGCCACTTCCGGATCATCCCAGACAGATTTACGTGATGGATTCCAGTTGCCCCCGATCGCTGCGGCCGTCAGCTGTTCCTTCGAGGTAGCCCACTGGATGAACAGCCAGCTGGCTAGTTTCTTTCGGCTATATCGATTGATCGCTAAGGCCCAGGTCCAGATATTTGAGCGAATAGTACTATCCGGTCCGGCAGGGGCAAGGGTATAGCCAACCTTTCCGGCCACTCGTGACTTCTCCGGATTTTCAAATCCTACAGCAAAAAAATCGACAGCCAAGTACATGCCGTATTGACCCGATTCAAACTGTTCCTTCGTATCGTACCAGCTATTGCTGGTCCAGGCAAGTGGACCACATTCTTTCAGAGTATTAATCCAGATTTCTGTGAACTCCACGGCCTCGGGAGAATTAATGGTGCAGTTCATCTGATCGTCAAAATCGCGACAACCATAGGAGGCAAAACCAGTCAAAAAGCCCGTTGCTATTGTTGACCAAGTGCCAATTCCCCGGGCAGTAACACCATGAACCTGACGGCCATCAATCTCGCGTGTCATTGCTTTGGCGAAACGATAATACTCCTCGTAATTCCTGGGTGGAGTGAGCTGCAATTCTTCAGCCCAATCTTTTCTGAATGCCAGGATATATGTCTCCACCTGCACCGGAATAGCCCATTGGCTACCCTTGCCATAATTCTGATGGCCCGGCACTCCATTCCATCGATTGCCCGTAAGTAATGCGGGGAAAAAATCATTTAAATCATATGCTTCGCTGATCAAAGCAGGATTATTATACATATACTCATCGAGAGGCTCTACCCATCCAGCCCGTACATAAGACCATGCTGTAAATGGGCCGGTCATGAAAACATCCACAGAGCCAGAAAGGCTGGAGAGTTCGATGATGATCTTTTCTCGATATTCCTCTTCTGATAAAATACTATACTCCACATTGATGCCTGTCAAGTCGGTAAATTCGCTTAGTATCGGCAGAATGGACTCGGTAAAGGGATGTTTATTCAAATGTAATTTGATAGTTTGACCACTTGCCCTATCCCAACGGAACGGATCAGTTATCGATTTCGGATCGAAATCTATTTCACCGCTTTTATTGCCACAACTTGAGAAAAAATATATGAATAATAAAATTGCGAAATATCTATACATTCTTAGACGAATCATTTACTTACCTCTTGATGGACATGACTACGTTTCCGGGACAGGCTACACTTTATTGCACAGGTGGGATTTTTCTCCTCATCTCCCAGCGTATTTTTAGTCCGTGGCTCCTCATACCGAGCCGGTGGACTCAAGTATGAAAAATCAGAGGATTAAGTTATTTTGCCGACGGGAAGAAAGCAAAGAGAAATGGCGCTGCCGAGCTACCGGATCGTACAAGTTACGCCTTTTGACACCATCGTCTTCGTCAACCTCATCCCTACCTGTAGCGTTAAAGCTAGCGGGACTCGCCTATTAGGCTGTTGGAAGCCTCCGCATCTCAGTGTAAAATCAATCCAAGGTTTTACAGGAGCATATGATAAAGACAGATTGTAGTCTGGCGCCTATGTACATCAAGAGAGATTTTTCTTGATGAAGATTAAATGGGCTGCAATCAGAACCTCCAGCTATAACCGTTCGCAACCAATTATTTTAATACTTCATGTGATGCTACGCTAATGAATCGAGAAGAGATTTCCTGAATGTATCATGAATATGAGGAGATGAAGCTATGCGACAAGCTATCATGACTGAGCCAGGTAAAATTGAGTTCCGGGAGGTCCCCGAACCATTACCGGGTCCTGGTGAGATAATGTTACGGATTCAGCGGATCGGCGTCTGTGGTTCAGACGTCCACGTGAATCATGGAAAGCATCCCTTCACCTCCTACCCGATAGTCCAGGGACATGAGTTTTCTGCTACCGTGGAAGCCGTTGGTGAGAGAAACACAAATATTCAGCTGGGGACGAAGTGCACTGCCCGACCACAGATCGTTTGCGGTGAGTGTAGGCCTTGTCTCCGGGGGGATTACAACATCTGTGACGTTCTGAAAGTAGAAGGATTTCAGGCCCCTGGTTGTGCTCAGGATCTGTTTATTACCACTCTTTCCAAAATCGTACCCTTCGATGATTCCATGAGCTTAGAGCAGGGCGCAATGGTAGAACCCACAGCGGTGGCAGTACACGCAACTGAACGGGGAGGCGACCTCACCGGCAAGAGCGTGGCCGTACTGGGCGCTGGTCCAATCGGTAACCTCACCGCCCAGTTGGCTCGCTGTCGTGGGGCAGAAAAGCTTCTCATCCGTGACTTAAGCGATTTCCGCCTGGAGATCGCACTGCAGTGTGGTATTGCCGAGATCTCCAATCCTGGAAACGAATCCATGGCAGAAGCGTCAAACCGGATCTTAGGCGATGGGGGTTTTGACATTGCCTTCGAAGCGGCGGGGATGGAAGCTGCCATGGATGATGCTATAACCAGTATTCGAAAGGGCGGCACGCTCGTGGTAGTTGGTGTATTTGATGAAAAGCCGCGGGTAGATATGGCCGTCGTCGGTGACCGCGAGCTCAACCTGATCGGTACGCTGATGTACAAGCACGAAGACTATGAGCAGGCGGTAGAACTCATCGCTTGTGGCGATGTTATTACCGAGCCTCTAGTTACCAGACATTTTCCGTTCGAGCAGTACGCCGACGCTTATACCTTCATTGATGAGCAGGGAGACAAGACCATGAAGGTGATGATCGATATGTAACATTTCCTGAACGGCACCTAGCCAATCCTCCCGAGCACTCTGACCGATATTTCCTGAGAAATCAAGCCGGTAAAATCTGTTGTGAGGGATCAGGGAACATTAAAGAACGAAATGTCAACGGAGAAGGAAAATATCATGCATGAATTTAATTACTCCCAACCGACGGAGATCAGGTTTGGATCTGGCAAAATCAACGAAGTTGGTGAAGCTGTGGCTAGGTACGGGAAGAGGTGTCTATTGGTCACGGTGTCGGTCGAACCGGTCTTTGAGCCTCTCTTTGACAAGATCAAGGCTTCCTTGAAAGCTGCCGGTGTGGAGGTGGCTCATTTCGACGGTATCATACCTAATCCCACCACCGAGTGTATCACAGCCGGTGCTGCAGCAGTGAAGAACCACGACGCCGATGTGGTGCTCGGTGTAGGTGGCGGCTCCAGCATGGATTCCGCCAAGGCCATCGCCGTCGAGGCTACTCATACAGGTACCTGCTGGGATTACCTGTACTGTAGTGAAACCCAACCGACTGAGAAGACATTGCCGGTCATCGCAGTATCGACTACTTCCGGTACCGGCTCTCAAGTCACTCAGGTGGCAGTTGTAACGAATAGTCGGAAGCGGGATAAATCTGCGATATATAATTCTATCGTTTATCCGAAGGTGGCGATTGTAGATCCCGATTTGATGCTGACGCTACCTGAACATATCACTGCCTCCACCGGCTTCGACGCCTTCGCCCACGCATTCGAGAGCCTCCTGCATCCGGATGCCTCGCCCTATACCGACATGATGGCGCGAGAGGCTATACATCTTATCGTTAGGTATCTGCCCCGCGTGGTGAAGAATGGCTCTGATCGAGAAGGGCGCGCTGCGATGGCATGGGCGGACACGCTGGCTGGTTTGTGTATCGCTAATGCCGGTGTAACCCTGCCTCACGGAATCGGCATGGCAATTCCAGGCATGTATCCCCACGTTATGCATGGGGAAGCCCTGGCGCTGAATTATCCAGCTTTTACACGCTTCACCTTCAAAAACGCTGTCAGCCAATTCGCAGCTGCCAGTCGGCTACTCAATCCGGTTTTGGAGAACAAACCAGATATGGCCGCAGCTGAGAGCATGTGTGAAGAGGTAGATAAGTTCTTAAAGGAAATCGGGATGTGGTTTGGCCTGGAGGATTTCGATATTCCCAGGGAAGAATTGCGGGAGCTTGCCGAACAGTCCTTGGTGTTGCCAGACAATGGAAATAATCCGCGGGTCGCTACTGTAGTTGATATGGAAGTGCTGCTGGAGCAATCCTATCCAACCGACCGCTGTTTCCTGCACGACTGTTCTATGACAAATGAATAGGAGTTGGGATTCCATCCCTTTTACTTGATATTCGGCAACTGTATCCATGTCATTGACATTATTAAGCCTGACTAGCGATAGTTACTTGGAAGATATCAAGTTGAATCAAGCTAATCCAGTACTTACTATCTTTTCATAATACAAAGGTATATTAATATGAAATGTCCTAACTGCTTGACTGCTTTTCATGATAGTCCTGAGTAAATATTCATCAGTCACGACCATGAAGATGGGCGGGCTATCATATAACTCCATTTTAACTCGGGAGATATTTCATTGCCATCCAGATTCACACTTTATCAATCTGCTAAAGAACCTGTCCCACTAAAAACCTGGGCCTGGAATCTATACGGACCCGGTGTTGAAAACATTGGCAGAGACGGGAAACCGGAAATTATTGAGATACCGCAATCGAGCGCTGACCAACTTTTAGTCCGCATCGACACAGTCGGATTGTGCTTCTCCGATGTGAAATTAATTCAACAGGGAGGCAGCCACCCTAAGCTCTGTAACCGTAATCTGGCTAGAAATCCTACCCGCCTGGGCCATGAAGTCTCGCTTACCGTGATAAAAGTTGGCAAGAAATTGAAGACGCAATTTTCTCCAGGGCAGCGATACACGATACAACCAGATATCCACCAGCAGGGGAAAAGCACTGCCTACGGATATACAATCCCTGGAGGGTTATGCCAATTCCACTTGATCGGTCCAGAGATATTAAGTGCCGATGCCGGGTCCTATCTATTACCTGTTAGTGAGGGACTTAGCTATGCAGAGGTCGCGCTTACCGAGCCCTGGGCTTGCGTTGAAGCAGCCTACACACAGCGACGCAGGCTGTTGCCGAAAGCTGGTGGGACAATGTGGATTCTGGGCAACCCTGATGATGTAACGGATTATATGTTTTCATCCGGGCTCGAAGCCCCCACTACCATTGTTGCTACAGATATCCCCGCATCGTTGATGAATCTTATTGTTAAGGAAATTGATGCGGCTAGCGTCAGCTTAATAGAACGTAACGGTCTGACCACGAAGAATTATCCCATCCTTTGTGACGAGTTCACCAACGGGTTGGGTTTCGATGATATCGTTTTATTGAATCCGCGCTCATCCCGGACGGTGAGCGAAGCCATAAAGCTGACTGCCCGCAGGGGTACATTCAATATTGTGGGCCATACAGCGCTCGACGGTCCTGTTACTGTGGATGTCGGTCGAATCCATTATGATTATATCGCCTATATTGGCACCCATGGTCCTGATATTGCCGCTTCGTACGGTGAAACACGCAACCGATGTGAACTACGCGCAGGTGGGACAGCTCTATTTGTTGGAGCAGGCGGGCCGATGGGACAAATGCACGTCCAACGGGCGATTGAGCTAGCTGACGGCCCCACTCAAATACTGGCCACCGATATCAATCCGATGCGCTTGAAAACGATAGAAGAAAGATTCACTGCATTAGCTGAGGAAAATGGAAAAAGGTTGGCTGCCTTCAATCCGGAAACAGCAGATGAGACTCTGTATGATTTTGTGATGAGGAGAACGAATTTACATGGGGCAGACGATGTGATCGTATCTGTTCCATCAGCAGAATTAATGGCTGAGTCGGCTTGCGTTATGAAGCCTGACGGGATGCTGGTACTCTTCGCTGGTGTACCCAACGGAACGGTGGCGCCATTGGATATGAGTCCTGTGTATTTACAGAATGCGCAATTTACGGGAACCTCTGGCTCAAAAATAGCCGATCAAGAAAACATTATTCATCAAGCCTTGAATAGAAGACTCTCACCCATCCGTTCAGTTGCCGCTATTGGAGGACTTGACGCAGCACTAGATGGCATCCATGCCATGATTGAAGGGCGTTTTCCCGGCAAGATTGTAATCTTCCCTCAGCTTCGAGACTTGCCTCTCATCGGCTTGACCGACCTTAAGGTGAGACTCCCTGATATAGCACCATATCTGGCTCCAGGGGATGTGTGGACCGCTGATGCCGAGCAGGTGCTGATCGAAAAGTATTGGACACCATGATTTTCACATTGACTCTAAATCCAGCTCTTGATCGTGAGCTGACCGTACCTAAACTTGCTTTCGACGAACCGCTACGGGCCATCGACTTCCGCGTTGACTGCGGTGGAAAGGGATTCAACGTATCGCGGGCATTGGTTGCCCTAGGAGAAAAGAGCATAGCTCTCGGTTTCAGTGGTGGTAAAACGGGAGAGAGGCTTGAAGCCGATCTGGAGTCACTGGGTCTAACGAGAGATATGGTGAGAGTTGCTGGTGAAACCCGAATCAACGTCAGTATTGTAACCGAAGATCATAAGCATTATCTAAAAGTAAACGAGCCTGGGCCAGCAATTACGCCCGCGGAGCAAGATACACTATTACAGAAAGTCCGAACCCTTGCAAAGACAGGAGATTGGTGGGTGCTGTCCGGCAGTCTTCCTCCTGGAGTTCCATCCGATTTCTATGCTACCATAATAAAGGAGGTTCAGTCCGCTGGTGCCAGGGCATTACTTGACACAAGCGGCGACCCCTTGCGGTATGGCTGTGAAGCCATCCCATTCCTGGCCAAGCCAAATGAGGCTGAAGCTACCGCTCTGACAGGGGTGGAGATCAAGATGATCGATGATGTCCATGAAGCCGCAGCCCGGATACACGCTCTCGGCGTCGAGATCGTCCTCATCTCCCTGGGGAGTATGGGAGCCCTGCTTTCTGACAGTGAACACACCTGGCTGGCTGAACCACCTTCGATTGTTGAACATAATCCTATCGGAGCAGGCGATGCATTGATCGCAGGACTAGTCTGGGGATTATGTCATAATTTATCCTGGCCTTCGGCACTCCGCTGGGGTGTTGCCTGTGGTGCTGCAGCAGCCAGTCTTGATGGGACCGCAATGGGTTCTCATTCGATGGTAGAGCAATTAGCCCAACGGGTGCAGATTACAGCCTAGTATAATGCAGAAGCGGTATTGCGCGCGTTTTTATAGTACTTCAAGTCCGAAAACCTAGAACCTGATAAGGACATCATTCAGCACCGGGGACTGCTAAATCACGTCACTGCGTGATTGGCATCACCGAATGGGGTCTCAATAGCAGTTGCCGCTGAAAGCCAATGCAGCCCGTTCTCCCTCATGCTAGGCCTCTCCTCCCAGGTTTCGATTCTCCTTTTCGCGGCAAGGTTGAGAAGGATAACAGGGTATAAGGTCTGAAACAGCCCACGGAAGCGCAGAGAGGCTAAAGCCCTCTTGGAAATCGCCTTCGTACTGTAGAAGCGTTCAACGACATAGTCCGTACCCGACTGGAGTTCCTCAGGTGACATCTTCATTGGCTGAAATACGGTATGGTATAGGTCATAGTAGCGCCAGTCCATTGTCAGGAGACGACCTTCCCGCTGGATCTGATTAAAGAGGGGCGTCCCCGGGAAGGGAGTAAGGGGTGTAATCTGGGCCAGCTCAATTCGGCTCTCGATAAGAAAATCCAGCGTTCGAGAGAAAACCTCAGGTCCGTCTTCATTAAAGCCGAATACTATGCCGGCTTCAACCACGACTCCGGCTTTATGAAGCTTGTCAATTGACTCAAAGTACTCTTCAACCCGGCAGAATCGTTTATCCACCTTCTTGAGATTCTCATCGGAAAGTGACTCCAGGCCCACGAATAGCCCTCTGCAGCCACTTTCAACGGCTGCTTCAAGGAGCTCCGGGTCTTGAGCGATCGTAAGTTCTGCTTGGCTGAACCAGTGCTTGTTCAAGCTTTTGAGCCCCTTGAAGAGCTGCAAAGCGTAGGTCCGATCCACTACCAGGTTATCGTCGATAAAAATAATAATCTTCCCAGATAGAGCTGTAATCTCTCTGAGGACCTCATCAACAGGACGGTGGCGGTAATTTGTTTCGTAGAAGGAGGTGATCGAGCAGAACGTACAGCGATGTGGACACCCCCTGGAAGTCTGAACACTGTTACGGGTAAGATATTCACGAGGATCCAGCAAGTCGCGCCGCGGAAGCGGAAGACCGGATAGAGAAGCCTGGGGATCACTGCGATAGATACGCTTCAGGCTGCCCTGTTCCAGATCATGGAGCATTCGAGGCCAGGACGGTTCAGCATCGCCGATGCACACCGCATCGCAATGCCTGAGTGCCTCTTCAGGGAGGAAGGTCGGGTGATAGCCTCCAGCAAGAACAGGAATACCACTGCTCCGGAATTGTCGTGCAATCTCATAAGCCCGTGGAGCACCAGCTGTCATGAACGAGAGACCCACACAGGTGGGTCTCGCAGAAAGGTCGATCGGTTTTACATACTCATCAACGATGCTTACTTCCCAGTCGCTCGGTGTCGCCCCTGCAACCGAGAGTAGGCTGAGACGTGTGTGCCGGAAGAAACGCGAGACCACCGGCTTCTCACCGGGCTTTACCCTGCAGCTCTCTGGAGCTGTACAGATGAGGAGCAATTCCTTTTTCATCTGACTCATATTCCTTCGAGAGGCTTCTCCCACATTGTTATTGAATTCTTCCGATATGAGATTGCTGATCTCCAGCAACCAATATATGCCCTATGTTCTATAACTCCAAGCAGTGTCCTCTTTACGATTTTCGCGCTTTAGACAAATTAATTAGAATATAATTACCGATAAAAGATATTGGCATCGCGCATTCGAGTTCCACCCGGGGGATACCTATTTTAAGGCCTGCGACCACATATTACCTACTCACAGGGGATAATAGCAATATGGACATCCGAATAAAGCTAGGGAGCGTTTGATTTGGCTGCAATCTATCTTCTGCTCAAAGTAACGTAAGAGCGTTCTAGGGCTGGACAGGCCTAAACAGGTAGACGGCCCCGGGCTCAGGTATCACCCACTTCGAGTCAGCCGGCAGGGCATCCACCACACTGGGGATAAACTGTCTGAGTCTCAGTGACGAAAATCTCGTCCACGGAGACTTGAGGGGGGAGCGAAAGAAGTTTTCCCAATGCCCGAAGATAACGTGGCGGGGCCGGTGATTCCGAAAAAGGGCTTCCGGGTAATCGGGCACTTGATCCCAGGTATCGACACATATGATAGCCAAATCAAGGCGATGGGTGTCCTGCGATGCAAAACGCGGCGGGGCCCCCAGCGGGTAGTGGCTGGTTGCATCCTGGTAATGGATACGAAAATCAATCGAGCCGTCCACACCCAGAAGATCGATGAGGTAGGCGAAGGTTCTACCCTCCCTCCAATACCAGGCGCTCTTTGGAATTTGCTTCAGACCTGGCGGGACCTCTCCTTTCATCATGTGAATTCCGAGAAAATGAGGACCATGGTCAGATTCAACAGCCATGAAGCGAATTGTGCTATCGGCCACGTAGATCCAATCACCAGGCTGACGGTTCCGGGCCAGTTCAGCTTCCAGTACCCTCACTTTGCTCTTCAATGAGGGATCTGCTGCTATAACGAGCCGACTCACGGACATACTGCCATAGATAATCGCCTCTCTGGTATAGTGAGCAGCAATATAGGGCACATCCAGCAGGTGGTCATAGTGCGCATGACCTACCAGAACAGCCGCTATCTTCACTCCGGGTATACGGGGGTGCACCCGATTGATAAGGGCGGTGTCCGGTGAGATGTTTCCCAGTCCTACGCGCCATACCCCGGGATTAGAATAAAGAGGTGCGGTAAGCAATCCGTGCCTACCGCGCTGAATAAGATACCCACCGGTTCCTAAGTATTGTACTTGGATGATATCAGAAGTGGCAAGCTCGGGTAGGGTGAGCGCCTCCACGCCTGGGTGTGGCCGAATGCTTATCCCCCGTCCTGCGCAGCTTAGACAAACGAGCAGGAACGAGACAAGGCAGATGGTGCGACCGAATAGGGTGATCCAGTCATACCCTCCACTTGGTCTCATAGTCTAAAAATACTGACTATACACATCATCCTTCCAGGCACAGCATCGGAATTAAAATGTAGGCCAGCTAAGCCCGAACCCGTATTCAAATAATGGATTATAATCCGGATCGCCTAGATTAATCGGTATTTGGTTCATTGTGCGGGGCCAGGTATGCGACGATTTTCCAGTCGGACTGAAATCTCCAAAAAGAACATCAGACACACCCTGTCCCTCGGTTCCCGGCAGCCACGCGGCTACTAGGGCATCCCAGTTTTCAATTTCGTCAGCAATGCTCAGGGGTCTTCCGGAGATCAGGATCACAACCACCGGCATCCCCGCAGCTTTTACATTTCCAATAGCAGCAAGATCTTCCTCAGACAGACTCAGATCAGTTCGGTCGCCATAACCTTCGGCATATGGGGTTTCACCCACCACAACAATCCCGACATCGGCACCGGCAGCGCCAGAACCATCGAGAGAGTAGGTGACGGATGTCTGGTCAGAGACAGTCTCCTGGATACCTTCCAGGATGGTCGTGCCTGGGGTAATTGGGCCAGCGCTCCCTTGCCAGATAATGGTCCATCCACCGCATTGGATGCCGATGTCATCCGCGCTTTTCCCTGCAACATGAATACGGGCTAAATCCTTGCCCAGGGGCAGCAGGTTATCAGTATTTTTTAACAGAACAACAGACTGGCGCACACATTCGCGGGCGACCTCCCGGTGCTCAGGCGTACCAATGACACCAGCTGTTTGAGTGATATCCTTATCGAAAAGTCCCATCATGAATTTGATGCGAAGGATCCGGCGTACGGCATCATCGATTCGCGCCAACGATACGGATCCATTCTGGACGTGGTCCTTCAGGGTACTGATGAAAAGTTTGTATTCAAACGGAACCATGATCATGTCCAGACCGGCATTAATGGCTGTTCCGACATCGCTGGCATAATCTCCCGGCAGCTGGTCAATACCGGCCCAGTCGGAAACAAGGAAGCCGTCGAATCCCAGTTCCTCCTTTAGTACTGTTGTTAGGAGGTAGTCGTCGCCGTGCGTTTTCTGTCCATTCCAGCTACTGAAGCTGGCCATTATAGTGCCCACACCGGCTTTAATGGCCTCCACATACCCCGCCAGGTGAAGCTCCCGCAGGGACTGCTCATCAAGTTGGATATCTCCCTGATCCACGCCCCCGGTTGTACCACCATCCCCAACAAAGTGTTTCGCGCAGGCCAAAATGGTGTTATCAGCACTCAGGTCAGTTCCCTGGTAACCCCTTACGGCTGCATACGCCATTTCTTTAACCAGGCCGGGCGTCTCACCAAATCCTTCATAGGTGCGACCCCACCGCTCATCCCTGGCAACGGCAACACATGGCGAGAAGGTCCAATCTATGCCTGTAGCGGCCACCTCCCGGGCGGTAACTGCGGCGGCCTCTTCCACCAGATCAGAATTACGCATGCAACCCATGCCAACGTTGTGAGGAAATACAACCGCACCATCGACTTTGTTATGCCCGTGAACAGCATCAATACCATATATGAGTGGTATTTGCAGCGGTGTTTCCAGTGCGCGGGATTTAAATTCATTCACAACGCTCAGCCACTCAGCCGGTGTAAGATTAGTTGGTGTCGCTCCTCCGCCATCTAAAACCGCACCGATGAAGTAAGTCTTTATATCATCCAACGTGCTGGGCTGAAACGCTTGCCTCTCGGGTAATGTCATCTGACCGATTTTTTCTGCCAGGGACATCCGGGATAGAAGGTCCTCCACTCGGTCCTCAATAGGCCGAGCAGGATCGGTATAGATTTTGTCACCACCGTTTTCCGTCGGGGGTACTGCACAGGTCGAGATCGCAAAGATCATGATAGAGACATATGTGCGTAATTGATAGACTTTGAAAAGCATTGACATTTCCTTTCCCTGCTTAATTCGCAAAATACCAACCGTAAGATCAAACCAACAGAAGGATTAGACCATACCTTCTAAAAAGTGAGAGGAGGTAGTCGTGGGCAAAAATAGAAAACATAGGGGAACACTCCAATAGTTTTTTCCGGTTCTAATTAGCCGCCCCCTCCGCATCACCTCATCGATAACACGACATCCTGTCTACCCTGCTGGATGCAGCGGTTATATCGGCTTCCGCTTCCTGCGGGATTCCTTCCTTGGCAACCTCCCACTAAGGTGGCATTTACAGTGACTAATGATCTTGAGCTAACATTTCTTACGATATCCTCTTTGATTGCCGGATAGAGCCGATTAAGTTATTCTACAAGTATTATCTATCAAGATGCGATAGGGTAAATTGTTGTTCGTCCCTAGACTAGCGATCCATATTGAATGAAACTCAGGCCTAGAATTCTCTCCCTCGTTATAGGGATACTGATCGTCGCCTTTCTGGCTCTGTCAATCCCGCTTTATTGGTACACACGCAGCGCATTGGAAGACGAGTTGGATAAACGACTCATGAGTACGGCTGAAATAGCCGCCAGGAATCTGAACAGGGACCTGCTACTGAACATCACGAAGGAGCCGGCTTTTTCTACTGTCAGGTTCGCGCTGGAGCAGGAGCTGGCTTCCTTCCTGGTGGAGGGAATTGAAGGACTGGCGATTTACTCACAGCGAGGCGAAGAACTGGCAAGGTGGAGTCTGAAGAAATCGGATCACCCGCAGATATCCGTTCTGCTTCAGACCTTTTCTGGAGCTGAAGACAGTGCTATTAGTGCCGTGTCTGAGATATACCAATTAGCCAAGGGTGAGTATGTCAAAGCAGCAGCAATATCAATCAATATTGAAAAAAACCTGCCCCCCATTCTGGTTGTCTGGGGAGGAGCAGAATTCATGACGATTATCGATCAGATCGTTGGGAGCATTTTCTGGATCGTTCTTATTTCCATCGTGGTTGCTGTTAGTCTGGCATTTGTCTTTTCGCGGTCGCTCACCCACCCGGTCATGCAACTTTCCGCTTATGCGAGGGCGATAAAGAAAAATATATATTCGGATACGGTGGATTTGGAACGAACTGATGAGTTTGGTGATTTGAATCGCTCGCTGGCTGAGATGCACTCGGAGATCAGACAGAATGAGCAGTCAATGAAACAGCTCTTATCGGGTATCGCTCATGAAATAAAGAATCCCCTTGGCGGAATCGAAATTTACAGTGGGCTGTTGGAGGAGGCACTGGCCAAGGGATTACCCGAAAAAGATTCAGCCGAACCTCGATCCTACCTTGACAAGGTTACCAAGGAACTCCGCCACTTAAAGCAGATCGTGCTGGAATATCTCGACTATGCCAGGCCGGTGAAGAATCATCTGGAGCCGCTGGCCGTGGAAGCCGTTTTCGAAGACATTCACCGGCTCCTCCAATTGGAGATGAGACAGAAGGAGGTGGAGTATAGCTTATCAGGTAAGGGTATTGTTCTGGGTGATGAATCGAAGCTGAGGCGTGTCTTTTTAAACCTGTTGAAGAACAGCCTCGAGGCAGTTGATCAAAAGGGCACCATCCAGGTCAGTATTGAAAGCCAGGACAGTCTCGTGAATATCGAAATAGTTGATAATGGCACAGGTATTTCGGAAGAAAACGTTGAGAATATCTTTGATCCATACTTTACAACGCAGGACAAGGGCTATGGTCTGGGATTGGCTATCGTGAAGAACATTGTCGATGAAATGAATGGCACGATTCTTGTCCAGAGTGAAGAGGGAAAAGGGACCAGATTTACTTTAAGGCTCCCCCGGAAAAAGTAACATGAAGAAAGTCAACGAAGGCACGATTCTGGTCATTGAAGATGACGCTACCATGAGGGAAGGCATCCAGACCGTCCTGAAAAAAGAGGGCTACGATGTGAATTGCGCCGCCGATGGGCTTGAAGGGAGCCGACTTTTCCAGGCCCATCCTCCCAGCCTGGTCATTACTGATCTGAAGCTCCCCGGCAAGAGTGGAATGCACCTGCTTCACGAGTTCATGGAGGTCCGTCCGTCTCTGCCGGTCATCCTCATTTCCGCTTATGGTACCATCGACCTGGCAGTTAATGCCCTGAAATCCGGTGCCAGAGACTTTATTGCCAAGCCGTTTTCCATCGATGAGCTGAAGGCGAAGGTTTCCGAAATCCTCAAGGATGTACCGGCACCCGAAATCAAGATCGGAGCGATTCCCACCTTCTACGGTATGGTCGGTTCTTCTCCCGAAATGCAGCAGCTGCAAGCACGGATAAAACAGGTGGCTAAAGTGGATAGCCCGGTTTTAATCACCGGCGAAAGCGGGACGGGTAAGGAGTTGATCGTCCGTGCAATCCACAGTGAAAGCAGAAGAAAGGATAAGGTGTTTCTGGCAGTCAATTGTGGTGCCTTCACCGACACCCTTCTTGAAAGCGAACTGTTTGGCCATGAGAAAGGATCATTTACCGGGGCTGTCAGGCAACATAAAGGTATCTTTGAGCAGGCCGACGGTGGAACGATTCTACTGGATGAGATTGGTGAGATCTCGCCACAACTCCAGGTCAAACTGCTGAGGGTGCTTCAGCATCAATCTTTCCAGCGTCTGGGGGGAACGGATGTAACCTCGACAGACGTCCGGGTCATCGCCGCCACCAACCGGAACCTGAAGGAAGCCATAACAGCTAAACAATTTCGTGAGGATCTTTTTTTCCGATTGAATGTACTCCCTATCTATGTTCCCCCTTTGAGAGAACGGAAGTCCGATATTCCCGACCTGATTGAGTACGTCATGGGAGTAAAATGTAACAGCCTTAGTATAGACAAACCGAAGGTAAGTGATGAAGCTGTCGAGAAATTGCAACGGTACTCCTGGCCAGGGAATATCAGAGAGCTGGAAAACCTGCTGGAAAGGGTACTTATCTTTTCGGACAGTGGCATGATTACGGCTGATGATATCTATTTTGACGAAAGCAACGAAGAAGTGTCCGAGAGGACTGGCAAACTGTCGGATGTACTGCAAGATACGGAATACAGAATGATCAAGGATGCGTTAAATAAATCGGGCGGTGTCAAACAAAGGGCGGCGGAATTATTGGGGATCAAAACAAGCACCCTGTATTATAAAATGGAGAAATACGGCCTTTTCGAAGATCGAAACCAGGACAATGAAATCACGCAATAGTTTGCAGAGAAATATCAAGGTGACATGAAAAAATTCACAAATAAAATGGCAATAATGAAAACCGCATTTGTTTTCACACTTTTCCTCATCCAGTCTACCCTATGGGGGCAGATACTGGAAGCGCCATGGAGGGATTTTCTATCTGTCGATTCCAGATTAACGGCAGCGAACGAATTGGAGCGGGAATGGCTGGAGCAGCAGCACGAACTGAGCGAAGAAATTCGCAAACTGCAGCAAAATCAATCCTGGTACAATGGGTGGATCGTAGAGCTAAGAATAGCTCGCAAGAGCACACTACAGGTGGAACTGGCCGATTCGCTGCAGCAAATTCGGAAGAGAATTGCTGATTTAGAAGCGCAGCAGAATGAGGCGTTTCTAGCACTAAGGGAGGTCTATCAGCAAATCCTACTCGAATCTGAATCCGAGGACAGACTATCCCGATCTCAAAAAGAACAAGTGCTAGCTATTGGACGCCAGCTGCTAAGCCAGAGTAACGTCACGCTCGAGTTGCCCGATTATACGTCTATTCTGAACAGCCCTTATGAAAATGAAGCCATCAAGCACCTGGTCCTGGAAGATCTGCAGGCAGTACTTCAGCGTAAACTGGTGCTGATTGATTCACTACTGACAGAGAAAGAAGCAGAGCTGACCCTATTAGATCGCTTAAATGAATTCCACCGTGACCTGAGCTATCAGATGAAATCAGACCTTGATCCTGCAACACCTTCAACAGCTGGGATTCAGGAAACGCCCAGTCAGGACGAACCCGAACCTGTCTTTTTTGAAGGTGTAGAGGCTGAGGGAGTCTCCTATATGGGCGGAAGAAGTTCGAAGGCATCAGTCGGAGATAATCCTACAGCCACCATAAACCAGAGTCCGGTTGTTTCCGGTGAAACGAATATCTCTTTGAATGTGGAACCAACTAATGAAGTGATCAACCAACTGAAAAACAAACGCCGGCAGTATCAAGACCTTCTCAAACAGATTGAGACCCAACTACCGCAATAAAATCGGACTTAAAACTCTACCGTCACTTTTATTGGTTTTCTTTGGCCAATATTCTACCCTGCAAGCAGTCGACGGTCAACTTCAATTTTCCAGCTATTTTGATACCAATGTACGCGAATCTCTTAACGTTCCAGAATCCACATTTGGACTAGCAACGCGCGGGCGTCTGAACCATGATATTTCCCGCCAACGAACAAATGTCTATGGGGAAATATTAGCTCAAGTAAATCTGGACGCCCATTTTCTGGGAGAGTCAAAACTCATAGTAAATGCTGACCTGGACTTTCAGTATACTTTAAATAAGTCTATATGCATTTTGGGACAATTGAGTCATTTTCAGAAATCGTTCTACAATCGTACCGGCTCCTACCTCTGGAACGAATACAACACCTTTTTACGGTTTTTGCCAACACCCAGATTTTCAGGGTGGTTCGGTTATCGACATCGGAGTAAGTCACTTGAGTCTAAGGATAAATATCGATTCGGTGAAGATAACTTAGAATTCAAAGGAAGATACAACATCGATCCAAAAATATTCCTTGAAAGCACCATATCTCGCAGCAATATAGACCATATGGATTTTTCTGCTGTGGAAGTTGCAGATGATACGTCGCTGATCTTCTTGGGATATCCGCAAAAAGACAAGGGGATCAACGGGCTGTTTCACTTGCGATATTGGGGAAAAGTCATCATTGGAGTGCAGCTGGGGATCGGAGTTGTTGAATCCAACAGCGTCATAGGTGAATTCAGTTTTGTCAATTATCACGCATATCTTTCTGGTCAACTGAGCCCAACGATCTTTTACCATGTTGTATTCCGGCGATTGGACAAGGCATATCAATATCCAGCGCTCGAGGGAGAAAGCAAATACAGGGACCCTGAGGAACCCACTCAAAATTTAACTCATATACGTCTGGAAAAGGTATTAGGTAACAGCTATATCGGCTATGTACAAATGAATTTGTTGCAGAACGAAACCATCTATAACCATCAATACTATGATAAGACAATGATCGAGCTAGGCATTAAATATGAACCGTAGTACAAAGCAGTCCAACGGATCGAGCTACGAGCTATTCCATTCTCTGATCGTTTCCCGTAATTAACCATCAGCTTTCTGATAAAATCCTCAGATTTCTGAGGATGATACCCTGTATCAACGGCTGCCAAACCAAACCGATTTAGTTTTTTTATCGTTATTTTATCCCTGACTCAACGCTTACTAGCCTTTCCGCATTATTCCCCTCACATTACGCTCCCCCGGCAAATTCCTGCGGCATGTCATTTGCTAAATGACCAGTAGAGGGCCAATATGATCTCTATAAACAGAAAACGCAACCATTGCGAACGGTGCTCTGCTTAATTAGATGAGGAGGAATAACTATGAAACGTCAGTCTCATAAAACGCTCGCCTACTTCAATTATCTTTTCCTTTTCGTTATTTCCCTGATTCTTGGTGGCTGTGAAACGGATATTTACGATCCAGTGAACACACCCGAGGAAAAGAGTCGCTACGCGGGCAACGAGATGGCTTTTGCTGATTTTTCTGGGGGTAGTGGTGCATCTGGGTGCAGCGATTGCTACCCCGGCACCGAAAAGTTCGGCGAACTTACATACAATGGCTTTGTCTATACCACCGAAGACAATCTCTCCACATTCGGTATTGACGTTGATGCCGGTTCGTACACGTTTGGCCGGAAAAAGATTAACGAGGGTCACCTGCCACCAAAAGAGTCCGTGCGAATTGAGGAGTACATTAATTATTTCCGGCAGGACTATGATCCACCGATCGATGTGCCATTTTCAGTCATGGTTGATGGTGCGCCTTCACCATTTCGTGGAGACAGTCTGCATGTTCTTCG
Source organism: Fidelibacterota bacterium (assembly GCA_020354025.1). Taxonomy (GTDB): domain Bacteria; phylum Fidelibacterota; class Marinisomatia; order SCGC-AAA003-L08; family TS1B11. The sequence continues at coordinate 3,125,488 of CP070638.1, forward strand.
GATCGGCATTCAGGGTAAAGAACTTACAGGCAGTGAGCGAAAATCGTGGAATCTGACATTCCTGATCGATATATCGGGTTCGATGACCACGAGGTTGGACCTGGTCAAGCAAAGTCTTTATATCCTGGTGGACAATATGCAGGATGGGGATAAGATCTCGATCTGTACCTACGCGGGGAGTGTGGGCACCGTGCTTACTCCCACGACGTTGGCGGAGAATGACAAGGAAGGTATTAAAGGGATCATTTCCGACCTGGTAGCCGGCGGCAGTACGGCCATGGCCTCGGGAATTCAAAACGCGTACGATGTGAATACGTCCGGCTTGATAGATGGTGGAGTGAATCGCGTCGTAGTCTGCTCCGATGGTGATGCCAATGTCGGTCCAACCAGCCACGAGGATATTCTGGAGTTGATCTCGTCTTACGTGGAAAACGGCGTCACCCTCTCCACGCTGGGTTTTGGTCAAGGAAATTACAATGACAACATGATGGAACAACTCGCAGATCGCGGCAACGGCAACTACTATTACATCGATTCCTTGGCGGAAGCTGAAAGGCTCTTTGAGGAGGAATTGGTCGCCATGATGGAAGTGATTGCCAAGGATGTGAAGATTCAGGTCGAATTTGATCTACGTGAAGTAGTCCGCTATCGCCTCATCGGATATGAAAATCGCGACATTGCCGACGAAGATTTCGATGATGAAACCATAGACGCGGGTGAAATCGGAGCCGGGCACCGCGTAACGGCCCTCTATGAGGTCGAGCTATCGGGAAACGGGATCGGGAATCTGGTGACTGTTCACCTGCGGTACAAGCTCCCTAACGGAGCGGCCGATATTCCTCTGGAGGTGCCTATTACCGTAGATGCCCTGGCCGACACTTTTACCGAAGGCAGCGAGCGTTTTCAGTTCACCGTGGGCGTCGCCGAATTCGCCGAAATCCTACGTGAGAGTCCTTACGTCAACACCTTGCTCGAAGATGTAGAAAGTATCGTCGCGGAAGCCGTAGCGGGCGGTGATGATCGGGATGTAGAATTTCTGGAGCTGGTCAGAAAGGCACAGACAATCGATTAAGATGCATATAAAACTACCGCAATAAATACGAAAGGAAGTGACCTCATGAACAGAAATATTTCCGCTCTTTTTCTACCCATATCGTTGGCGGGCCTGGTGCTCATGCACTGCTCTAATCCCTCGGAGCCGGATGACGTCAATTATAGTGCCCTACCCCGGCAGCTGACCCCTGAGGAAATCGAGCTGGCGGCCTCGGCTGACCGCTTCGGGCTAAAGCTGTTCCGGGAGGTGGTGCAGCAAGACGCCGACAAGAACATCTTCGTTTCACCCCTGAGCGTTTCGATGGCCCTGGGGATGACGGCCAACGGTGCCGCCGATTCCACCCTGGCGGCCATGCGAACCACACTGGAGCTAGCGGACCTGGATGAGGGAGAGAGCAACGTAGCCTACCAGAGTCTGATCGAGCTCCTGACGGGAGCCGATCCCAAGGTGCAGTTCGACATCGCCAACTCCATCTGGTATCGGAATATATGGACCTTTAACAACGACTTCCTGCAGCGCTGCCAGGACTACTTCGAAGCAGTGGTGCAGGGGCTGGACTTCAGCGATCCTGGAGCAGCGGATGTGATTAACGCCTGGGTGAAGGAGAATACACAGGGGAAAATTGAGGAGATTGTGGGCAAGCCCATCGATCCGCTGACCGCGATGTTCCTTATCAACGCCCTTTACTTCAACGGCACCTGGACCTATGAGTTTGATCCAGTGGATACCGAAGACGATGAGTTCACGCGGATGGATGGATCTAAAGTGGCGTGCAGGATGATGAGCCAGGAGGCGGACTTGCTTTACCTGGAAACAGGCCAGTTTCAGGCCGTGGACCTGCCTTACGGCGATGGCCTGTTTTCCATGACGGTCCTTCTCCCCAAGCCTGAAGTCAACTTAGACGATCTCGTCGCTGACTTAACCCCGGAAAACTGGAGCTTGTGGATCAGCGGGCTGGATTCTCACGCGGTACAGCTCGAGCTGCCTAAAATCAAGTTATCCTACGATCTCACGATGAATGATGTGCTCATGGCGCTGGGGATGGGTGTTGCCTTTGATCCGGGGCAGGCCGACTTCACCCGGATGCTGGTTGAAGGGGAGGAGTATCCGGGCAACCTGTATATCTATCAGGTCAAGCACAAGACCTTTGTGCAGGTGGATGAAGAAGGCACCGAGGCAGCGGCGGTCACAATGGTTGAGATTGGCTTCACCTCCATTGGCCCCAATAGCATTGTTATGCGGGTAGACCGCCCCTTCATCTTCGTCATCCGGGAGCGCACCTCGGGAACGCTGCTGTTCATGGGCAAGATCGTCGAGCCGGTGTGGGAAGAGACCAGCTAAGCTTTTTGGGGGTGTGCGCTATCTGAAGCGCAGTGAACACATACAACCATCGGGAGTAGTATAGTCGAACCGGGGCGGGATGTATCCGGTCTGCTGATCGGCAAGATCGAGGAGGTACTTCATGCAAGGACCAGGATTTAAACTCATCGGCATCGTTTTCCTAGTTGCTCTGACTCTGACATGTGAGAAAAACATCTACGAAGGGACTAATTTCGAAGGGGATCCCCTTTCAAATGATCTTTTCCACGGGGATATCGTTGGCACCGTCAAACAGAGCGACAGTGAAGCAAAGGTCTTGGCCAGCCAAATCGCGCCGGTTGACTCAGCCATAATTGATCCGGTAACCGGCAATTTCGAAATGTATGACCTTCGCATAGGTAACTACGACCTGAGTATCCAGGCAGATAACTATCGCACGTATGTGCACAAGAATGTTATGGTTCAGGCGGGCGGCGTCACCTATATGGGCGAGATCGACCTTTCCACGGTGCCCGACCTGGTCGCAGAGCACTATCCCGAGGACATGGACGAGATGGTCTACTCGAGCCGGTGGCAGCGGATCAATGTCTCTATACTCTTCACGAGAGAGATGGATCGCGAGAGCGTCGAAGCGGCCTTATCCACCGATCCCCCCACCGAAGGGATTTTTTACTGGGGCCAGTATACCCAGGCTCCGGGGCCTAGGTATTATTATGATTACGCTCTAGCTGATTATCAGCAACGTGCGGCGTTTACCGCAGGGGCCACCATCACCACCTACAGCAAGATAAGCAGCGTGACCTATCAGATAGCCCAGAAGGACTCCTATTCCGATACGACCTACTATGTCACCTTGAGCACCGAGGCGATGGATACCTCAGGCACTCACCTCCGCTTCCCGCTGGAATTATCCTTCAGCACCGTCCAGTCGTCCATCAGCTATGCAGGCATCCAGACAAATCCTTTCCATGGCGACGTGGATGTCAGTCCGATGACCAATTCCATTAACGTCACCTTTCCCCGGCGTATGGATGCCCCAACCACCGAAGCAGTCGTGACTGTAATACCACCGCAACAGTTTTTCTTCCTGTGGCCGGAAAAGAATGTTCTTAAGATTTACACCGGAGAGCCGCTTTATACCGATACCGCTTACGAGATTACCATCGATGCTACTGCGGAAGACCTCGACGGAGTGCCGCTGGGTGATGATTTCACCTTCTCTTTCAGTACAGCTCCGGTCATGGTTACTAGCACATCGCCGCATAATGCCGAGGTATATGTAAGCCCCAGCTCTGTCATTACACTGTGGTTTAATACCTTTATGCTGAAGTCGAGCGTTGAGAGCGCCTTGTCCTTCAGTCCAGGCGTTCCCGGGTATCTGAGGTGGGGCACCGAGCATCATAGCGACGAGAAAGACGCCCTAACCTTCTGGCCATCAAGCGATCTTCAGGTCAATACCAGGTATACTGTAACTCTTGGCACTCAGGCGAAAGACTATCATGGAACCAGCCTGAAGGAACCTTACAGCTTCACTTTTGTGACCAGGCCTGAACTATAGTCATGTTTCCGGTAAAAGTATCGCAAAGGAGTCGCAATCATGAAACTCACGAAGTATATAGTATTTATTCCCGTCGTTCTGGCAATGACCACCCTATTACCACACCGCGCTAGCGCGACCGATACGCGTGTGGAAACCCTGGGGGCCTCCGGCCTGTTCCTGGAAGACGAAAACAACATCTGGTACTTCCCAGCAGCGTTACTCCGATATCCCGATCTGATGGTGTTCAGTTTTGGAGGCAGGGTGAACACCCTTACACCCTACTCGGATCTGTATTCGGTCGGGACCCTCACGTTGCCGCGTCGCATGGCCCTGGGTATAGCGTTCGGTTCGGGGAAAAACACGGTGACCTATGCCCCGCTGGTAGCCCAGGAACGGCTGCACCTTTTCTGGGGGGTTAATATGGGAAGCCAAAAGCTCGGAGTGCGCTTCAGTCGATTCAGCGCCATGAGTGATGCCATCCC
>CP070638.1:3129983-3197425 GCA_020354025.1 Fidelibacterota bacterium
TATGAATCTTATATAGCTGAATGCGGCGTTCAAGAGCGCTGATGCGATCCGTCAGAGACTCTTTACTCCAAGAGACAGCACCTAATGACTTCTTCTTTAACTTCCTCCACCTACTGAATCCCCGTACGGCAAAAACCACAAAAAAGATGAAGTAAGAAGCCAAGAATATTTCTAGAAGATAGATAACGGGATAATTGCCAAAAGCGGTGGTTAATAGAGAAGTTAGTGACCCAAGAATCGCTGTAAAGAAGCCGAAAAATATTGCAGCCCAAAACAAGGTGGATTGGTGCTGTTCGAATTCAGCTAAAGGTAGTAGTGGAATACCAGCTCCCTTGGGATCGAGCAGCCTTAGTGCTGTTTTCGTGTCAAACACTCTTTCCTGGTTTTCATTTTTCATAACAGTCATTTCTCCTCTATAACTTATTGATATTGCATTCCTGCCTATTCCTTATCGGACTTTCCAAGATATTCTTAAGTATCGTAATTCAAAGCATTAAAAACACAAATACCCCTCGGCGATAAAAAGTACTATTATTACTAGCACGAAGCAAATGTAATGTGCAGTTGGGATGGCCCGGGCAGTATTGTGGATTCAAAACGGAAAGAGAGCTGTTTATGCTGCAGAAGTGCCTGGTATTAGCTTTTTCTTCTCGCGAGTACCGTCGATATTCTCCTCAGGACTTCATAGAAGCTTTTATGCGATGCAAATGATCCAGCGGATGCAGTTCTCCAAGCACGGAGCCATTTTCTTCATAGGCATTATTCCCCCTTGTTGTGTAGATTTACGTAACTAGATACTGGAGGGTTTGCATTGTTAAAGGTCTTGCACAACCGTCGCCATTTTGTTTTCATTATGACAGCAGGGATTTTTCTGCTGACCGCCCTCCTCTACCCCCAGCAGTCTGCCCACACGGAGTATTATCGCAGCGAAATGAAATTCCGGCAAGGTATCAAGCTGTTCCCCTTCGAGATCCACGAGGCTGATTACTTGAAGGTAGTCCATGATGACCAGGGCTTCGTACGATTCATGAGCTGGCATACCAAGGAGGATTCGCTGATCAAAATCCGCTTATACGAATACTGGGAGGATGACAACTCCGTTAAGCGCCTGCTGGAACTGACGCCCGACAGTCTCATCATCCGGGAGGTCCTCTTCGGCGATGAGCCCCGGTCGCGAGAGTTTATCGAGTATGCCTACGGGGTGGAATTCGTGCCCGACTTCCGAAACCGTTTCACTGAGGTAAGGGTGGATTCCGCCTTCAGGGTCGTGTCCTACAAGTTCATGAGTGCCCAAGGACAGCTGATCGGAGCCGCATTCCTGGACTACGACAGCCTGGGCTTCCTTACTAATGAGACCTGGTTCCAGGGAGAAAAAATGAGGCGGGTGCGGGAGTTCCGATACATTTTCCACCGAGATACTGGCGAACAGGAGGTGATCGAGCGGGGGCGGGAAGGACAGGTTGTCAGCCACGTGCGAATCAAGACCGACCCACATAAGAAAACCGGTTGGGGCTTGGGAGTGGATGTGGAAGAGCTGCTAGATACGACAACTGTCAAGCCTGAGACGGTACCACCGGATAGCGATAATGTGAAAGTGAAGTAAAAGTTACTGCCTGAGCTACATCGCCGACAATTTCACCTACAGCAAGTATGGAATAAACAGCTTCGTCTTTTCCATATACGCGACATAGTCATCGCCGAAGCGCTGGAGGTTCTCCACTTCCTCGGTCCTGGCCGTGGCGATTAGGGCCGCTGTGGCCGCTAGGGCCAGGCCAATACTCAGGAGTGATGGATCCTTCAGGCAGATGCCCCAGACCAAACAGAGCAGAGAGCTGTAGAGTGGGTGGCGGATGTAGCGATAAGCCCCCACCCTGACCAACTTTGTGGTATCCTCAATATTTTCCCTGGGCTGGCCGACAACGCGCAGCAGATAGAAACCGTGTATCACCAGGAGAAGGGAGGCCGTCAGCAGAGCCCATGATACAATGTGCAGGGGCGTAAAGGGAGCGACGAACCAGTGGTCAACATTGAGCACGAGTAGCCCCAGAATAGCCATGAAGGCGAAGAAGCGCGGAAAACCGTGCGATCTGGGTCGGCGCAGGGCAGGCCAGGAGACCATGACAATCAACAAAGCCGCGACGCTGAAAATGATGCCCTTGATTATGCTCAGGACGCTAATCGCGTCAATCCTTCGCTCACCTCCCACAACCGCGAGGCCAGGATTGCATCGTTGGATGCTCTGGATGATCTGACTACCCGCCGTTTGGTGAAATACTTCCCGGTTACACCTTCCACCTCTGGGGATGAAGCCAGATAGATAACCGTATCTGCCCCTTTCTCCGGACTGTGCATGAAAGGCCGCCAGAGCTTGTTGGTCATTAGCCCCTTGAAGCCGGTATATTCCCGTCCGAAGTCCGAAACCACCATGCCTGGCTCTAGGCAGTTGACGGTAACACCACTCCCTTGGAGCCGTCGGGCCAGTTCGTAAGTGAACAGTATATTGGCCAGCTTGGACTGATTGTAGGCGCGGTCCATGCTGTAATTTCGCTGACCCATGAGGTCATCGAAGTTGATCTTGCCCCAGCGGTGCACCATGGAGGCTACGTTTACGATCCGGGCCGGGGCACTGCTTTTGAGAGTATCCAACAATAGATTTGTGAGCAGGAAGGGGGCTAGGTGGTTCACCGCAAGAGTTGTCTCGAAGCTATCTTCCGTCAGTGTATGGCGGCGCTTGGTGAGACCGGCATTGTTCACCAAGACGTGCAGGGCGGTATGCCGCCGAGTCACTTCTCCCGCCACCTGGCGCACTGCCTCTAGGGATGCAAGATCGGCCACAATGACCTCAATGGCTGTGTTACCTGTCCCGGTGATGATCTCTTCCCGGGTGTTCTCGCCCAGCTGCCGGTTCCGGCAGTGGATGATAACAGTTGCCCCCTTCAGGGCCAGTCCCAAGGCGGTGGCTTTGCCTATGCCCCGGTTGGCTCCGGTGATGAGGCAGACTTTTTCCTTCATGGCCGGGTGTATGGCGGCCTAATACCCTGCCCCGGGCAGGGTCCTATGCCCGAGCTGTGTCAGCAGGGCTCTCTATGGCCTACACGTCGGCCATCAGCTGATCAAACTCACTTACCGGTACTGCCGGTGATGTGGAGAAGGAAATACCGGTATGCTTGCTCAGAGCGACGGATGCCTGTATGGCGTGCTGTGTGTCGGGGAAATCAATAATCAGTATCAGGTCCTGCTCGCCCATCAGGGCGAACATACTATTCACTTTACCGCCGTACCGAGCGATTAGCTTCTCGGCGTCGCTGGTCCGCTCTGCACCTATGTCCTCCAGAGCGTCGGCTGAGTAGATGCCGAACATGAAGAAAGTTGCCATAGCTCGTTCTCCTTTCTGTGATTGCCTAATACTTGATGGTGAATATAGACCATTTGCCGCTTTCAGCAAAGGGAAACCTGCTGACCTGCTCTGAGTATCGACAAACTACTCCCGCAACTTTTGGTCTTGTAGTTGCCGCCATGTTATCGGTCTCCAGGGTGAGGAATACCTCCGACTTAATCAATCACACTGGCGAATGGCTTGTAGATTCTCAAGTAGTTGTCGAAGAGCTGATCGTGTTCAAGAAAAAATGTCTGTCAGGCAATTGCCACATGAGAGGTCTTGGCTGTATCCATGCTATGGCGATCGTCCAGCATTTCTTTGATACAAAGAATCTGAAATGCATATCGTGGATATTTAGTAGTTATTATCTGGGTCAGAAAAGAGATTCTCCGCCAAAAAAAGGTTGGGCGCCATCGTATCTGTGCCCGTTCTCCCCTTAATGTCTTCCAGCCGTTAATTCCAATTACCCGAAAGCTCATTGCCTTCATTTCTTCAATTTCCCAACCAGAAAGATGGATCTGATATTGGTTGCCGTCATAAGCGCGTTGTGGCAAGAATCCGTTGGGAGTGTAGACAATAACTTTCTTCCTGGCTACTCTCTCCATCATTGAGATCAGTTTTAAGCCGTCTTCCTTCGAGAGATGCTCGATCAGATCATAGGCCAGAACACAATCAAATGAGTTCTCTTCGAATTCTGTATCGATTTCAAGAACGTTCATTAGTCGATATTCATCATGGATTTTTTTACCTTCACTCTTTTTTAACGAGGGTTTAAAGTAATCAACCCCCACGGTATATTGCAGCGCAGCTGCAAATTCCTGGATCGGGGAGCTGGCGCCACAGCCTAAATCCAGTAGAGTCTCGCAGCTTCCGATGATTTCTTTCGCCAATATTTTGTGCGAATGATTTTGAAAGTGTCCAAAGATGACACGATCAAGTTTTATGCTGGCTTCCTTAATCATGTAGATGTCCAGATATGTACTTCACGTTCATTTCCTGCTGTCATGAGCTTTCCACGAAGTACTGTTTAATGCGGCAGCCTTGTTATCGGTCTCTGGAGCGAGGATGACCTATGGCTTCATGAACCGCGTTGACGGACGGCATTTTCCAGCATTTTCCGAATGGATTGCAGCTCCAGCAGGATTTGTTGAAGACGGTCCTCGCTCACCTGTTGAGTTGCAGGCTCCGCTACAGCTATCGCTTCTGCCAAAGGATGCAGATTCCTGACTTTTTCACGCAATTGCTGCAGTAAATCATCCCATTGCATCAGACCGGCCAGCTGCCCTTCGTAGCCCGTCACGGTCTGAGACTGACCCGCGGTCTGGATGCGAATTGCACCGATACCCAGGAAACGGTCATAAAGCGAACGATGCAGCATGAAATCTGTGATAGCACGGTATGGTATGTTTTGTTGGATTTTAGTCAAGATACCTTTATGGATGGTGATCCTGTCTTCTTCAATGACGTAGGCGAGGTTCCTTATCCATAAAGCTACAATCGGAGCTGCTATGGCCCACATGATTAGGATAAGCCCGAAGGTGATTGGCCAGAGAACCGCGGTTACTTGTCTGAAAGTTGCGCCTCCCATTAAAGGAACGATGAATTGTAGGAGAATAGCAGCTAAAACCAGTCCCAAAGATACGGAGAGTAGAATTAGCCACTGCTTAACCAACAGCTTTCTATGGGGTTTAATCTGCATGGTTTTGTCCTCTTGGATAATTAGTTTACACTGATAGTGATTTCAACCGTCACGCCGACAATATCCGGCTTGACGGATGGCCTTCATTTTTCCTCCCAAACGCGCAGGAGGCTTCGTCATTCTCGCTACGGTTGGCGGCCTTTTACCTTCTGGCTCCGTACCTTGATTTTTGGTTTGAGGCTTTTCCGGATACGCAGGGAGACCGGGCATTCACTGAAGCGTCGGGGTACGCACTCTACCCGATACAGCTTGCCGCCATATGTCACAGTTTTAGCGTCCAGCAGGTACCGGCCACTGGGCTTCTGGGTGAAACGCAGCCACTTACCCTCTTCGAAACTCACATCCAGCCACCGGTCACCAGCTGTAATCACGACTCCTGGTGTGTGTCGGCGTATTTTAACCTGATCAACATAGCGCGTGTCCAGTTTCGGCTTCCTGCGCGGTTCGGGAGGGGGGCTCTCCCGGGTTTCACTTACGGCGGTGAAGATCAGTGTGTGGCTGGTGTAGAACTGCACCCGTTTCAGCTCGTCAACGGAGAGCTGGTCGGCTTTGCGGATCTGATCGGTAAATTCGGTCAACCTGTAGGTCAGACAACCGCTGAGCAGCAACGCTGCCAAGGCTAGTAGACCTATTCGGATCGATAGTGTCAGACCGCGTACCTTGAGCAGGGTAGCCATCAGACGGAAGTCGAAGTTGGTTTATGGGTATCCATGGGGAAGACCTCCTGGTTTTGATAAAGCAAGTTAGCCATCAAGGAGAAACATCGGTAGAACTCCCTCTTAAAGTAATCGTGGCTTAAGGTGTTGGTGGCAAAGTATGGGGAGGGGTGAGAGCTGATGGCTATAATAGAACTCACCGGTTCTTGATGTAGGTCTCACCTATTGGGCTACCTGTCCTTAGCGCAGCGGGGACGCCCGGGTTCCCTTCCCTCCATGGACCTGGGACCACGGATAATGGGTTGCGGACCATGATCAGCTAAGCACCCTCATTTAATCCTGCCATTTGGTCAAACTCCACCCGCGGCTGCTTTAAGGCCTTATTTCGTATACGCTTGATAATGCTGTAGGCTCTAGCGGTCGGTATGTCCGAAAAACTGGCGAAGTCGAACGTCTTGAACAGTTCCAGCACGGCAAATTGCTGCTCCATGCGGTCTTTGCCCGTGTCTTCCATCCGCCAGAACAGAAAATCCAGTCCCTGGTCCAGGATCTTGCGCCTGCCTCCCCGTCTTGGTAGGTAGTGCTCATACTGCCGCTTGGCAACAGTGATCTTACGCTCCAGGTCGCTCCTGCCCATGCCCAGCCACACATTCAGCGTCTCGTTCTTGTACATACTTTCAAGAGCATCCAGTATCTGTTTCCACTCCTCCTTGAAGTGTTGCGCGTCCATCTCGGAGATTTTAGGTTGCTCGTCAGGATCAGAGCACAGATAGGGCACGATCCACGCCGCTATCTTCTGCATCTCCTCGCGATCGCTGCCCAATCCGGACCGGTCGATCCACCGATTTATCTTGTTATATATCTCATCGAAATGATCAAGCCAACGAACATAGAACCGGGGGTGGGCATTGACTTTGAGAATATTCTCGATGTGAGCTGGTATTTTTGCCATCGTATAGCCCCCTTCGGATCGTCACTGGAAAGGATGGCGGGATAGAACTGGTGACTGCCAATTGCCCGCACTATATAGTATTATACACTGACTCTCTCAATTTTTCAAGGGCAAAATAAATTTAATTTTGGCTCCGGGCCTGAAAGGAGGGGGAAAGGAGGGAAGGGGGACGGCACATCCGAGCCAGTCGCAGGTGAGGATTTACAGAAAACCGCCCCCCAGAGGAATTCATCTCGTAAAAAAAATATATTGGCGGCATGTCGCCTATTACACTACTTTAGACAGACGCTGCCGTCAATTTACATTATATTGAGCTGCCCGGCAAGTATTGTTTGGCCTGTAATAAATGACAGCACGGCATTATTTCCCAGCCGCTGAGTGTTTGCTCAGCTGTGCCTATATGCACGCCGTCCAGTTGCCTTGACGGATCCATCTCTCAAAGGTGGATAGAGGGAAGTCAACCTCATCACCATACGTCTCAGGGATGCGCCGTATGCGCCAAACTCTCAGCTGGGTGATTTAGAGCTAGGGATTAGAGCCTTGGGATTGTGTACATTATTAATTGAATATTAAAGAGTGATGTATGTTGGGAGTTGATGGATGACTACTAGGAACTCGGGACTCATTCACCATCCCTGATACCCCTTCGTGGCATCCACCCAGATCCTCTAAAATGCTACCTTCTCGATCACCTGTGACGTAACCTGAGGGTTGCAGTAATGAACATCTGGACAACCTTTTGATCTCAATTAAGTCTTACCTGATATCTATCAGTCGCACATAATAGCATAAGGAGAGAAACGTGAACAGCCTGACCCATCGTTTTCTAGCTCTGTTTTACACTGGTCTCGTCCTACTGGTGGGGAACACCCATCTTACTGCCCAACAGACCGGTGCCGTGCCTACCCGCGACCAAGTGGAGGAGCAGTACACTTGGAACGTTACCGATCTGTTCGAGTCTGATGAGGCTTGGGAGGATGCCTTCAAGGAGGCTGATGGCCTCATTGGTGGGTTTGACCAGTACGAGGGGCAGCTAGGCAAGTCTGGAAAGACGCTGCTGGCCGCCCTTAAGCATGGCGAAAAAACCTATATGCTCTTCGAGCGCCTTTATTCTTACGCCGCCCGTAAACGTGATGAAGACTTGGGCAACACCACCTATCAGGCCATGGCTCAGCGAATGCAGGGGCTCTATACCAAACTGGCCAACGCCACCGCCTTCATGGACCCTGAAATCATCGCCGTCGCTGATAAGAAACTGCAGCGATTCATTCGCAGGGAGAAGGATCTACAGCTGTATGATTTTTATCTGGATAACCTGCGGCGATCCAGAGCGCATATCCTGCCCAAAGAGCAGGAGGAACTGCTGGCTCTGGCTGGCGAAGTCACCAGCGGCCCCAACAACGCTTTCGGCATGCTCACCAACGCCGACTTCAAATGGGGGACTATCAAGGATGAAAAGGGCAATGACGTCGAGATGTCCAGCGGCCGGTACTACTATTTCATGACTTCCGGCGACCGCCGCGTGCGCCACGATGCCTACAAGGAGCTGTACGTACCGTATCGAGGTCACGTCAATACTATGACCGCGATGCTTACTACCCAGATCAAGCGGGATATCTTTTATACCAGGGCGCGAAAATACGACAGCTCCCTGGAAGCCGCCCTGGATGGGCCCAATATCCCCGTGTCGGTCTACCATAACTTGGTGAACACCATCAATGACAACCTGGTACCGTTGCAGCGATGGGCATCAATCAAGAAGCGGGTGCTGGGCATAAAGGAACTGCATCCCTACGACACCTATGCTCCCCTGTTCCCAGAGGTGGAGAAAAAGTACACCTACGAAGAAGCCCAGGCAATGATCAAGGAAGCCCTTATGCCTCTGGGTGACAAGGTACAAACAATCCTGGACAAGGCCTTCGCCGAACGTTGGATCGACGTTTACGAAAACAAGGGTAAGCGGAGTGGTGCATACTCGGCGGGGATCTACGGGGTGCATCCTTATATCCTTATTAACTTCAACGGCACGCTGAACTCGGTGATGACCCTGGCGCACGAACTGGGGCACACCATCCACTCGTACCTCTCCAATGAGACCCAACCGTACATCTATGCCGACTACGCCACCTTCAACGCCGAGGTAGCCTCCACTACCAATGAGGCCTTGCTAATGGACTACCTCCTGGCCCGGGCTGAGAGCGATGCGGAGAAGCTGTCTCTGCTGCAGCAATACGTGCAGGATATCGGTAGCACTTTCTACCGACAGACTCGCTTCGCCGAGTTCGAGCTGGCTGCTCACCAGCTGGTAGAGAACGACGAGCCCCTCACCCACGAGGTAATCAGTAAGCTCTTCGGTGAGATGTACCAGAAGTACTGGGGGCCCGAGATGGTAGTGGATAACGATGAGGCGCTGTCTTGGTCACGCATACCTCACTTCTACTATACATACTATGTCTACACCTATGCCACCTCGTTCGCCGCTTCGCAGATGGTTGCCCGGCGCATACGTGAGGAAGGGCAGCCAGCCGTGGATGACTTTCTGAAGTTCCTCTCAAGCGGCGGCTCGGACTATCCTATAAACCTGCTGAAAATCGCCGGAGTAGACATGTCCACTCCAGCTCCCATCGAGGCCACCGCTGCCAAAATGGACGAGCTGCTTGATCAGATAGAAGCGATCCTAGCCCGCAAATAAACTCAAGACTAGAGGCTGGGAATTAGAAGTATTGCTGGTTGAAAATTGAAGAGTGCTGCGCGCCGATTGCTAACCGCTGGCGGCTGAAAACTAGGGACTCGGTACCTACTCTTTCCTTGTCAGCCACGCCCGCAGCAGTCGGCTGGCCTCTTCAGGATTCTCTTCGACAAACTTCAGAACCTCTTTCATCATCCGGTCCCGGGTCTCCAGTTTAGCTTGGGCCTCTGGGGAGAGCTTGGACAGGAAGGCATCGGAGGTCACCTCCACCGTACCACGCACCGTCGTACGGGGAGCAGGTGGGGGTATATCGCGCTGAGAAGTGGCTGGTGCCTTTACGGTTTTAGGCACGAATGGCTTTGCCTGCTTCTTGCTGCGTTTTGACATGATTATCTTCATAAAGGTAGTTGGCCGCTGGAGGATTGTCAAGCCATGATGTCCGACTTAGTACGATGTAGAAGGTGGGCCGCAGGTGTTATCGGCCTACTGCACCCGCGATATCATGTCGGTACAGGAAAATTCTGATCCGGCTAACTCGATTCTGTTCTCCTTTCATGTTGACAGGTGCGATTTTATATTCCGGGTGGGATACCATAGTCTATAATAGTCCGGGGAGTATACGTCGGTGACCGCGACGCTGGGACAAAATAGGCTACTCCTCGGGCATTAAGTCACTATGGACAACACGGGTAACACTGACCCGGAAAGGAGGACAAAATATGATTACCTGCTTTATGTTCGGGAAGTATACCACCGAAGCCTTGAAGGAGATCACCCCGGATCGCACTATGAAGGCCGTTATCCTCATCGAAGAGCTGGGGGGGAGAGTCACCTCCATGTATGCGCTGCTGGGTGAACAGGACCTGGTTTTTATCGTCGATTTCCCTGATATCAACCAGGCTCTAAAGACCTCGGTTGCCCTGAGCAATCTCATCGGCATCCCCTTCACAACTTCCCCGGCGGTGACCGTGGAGGAGTTCGATGCCATGATGGCCGAGCTGTAAGCTAAGCTGATCGGCAAGGAATACTTACCAGAGCAAGCCGCTGATACCAGTACGCGCGGTGATAGGCAATATCGTAAAACCGCAGCAGGGTACTGTAATTTTTTATAACGGGTACCGAACATAGAAGTTTGAGATAATTGTGGATAGATGCTGTCAATCATATATTAATGGTGAAGTATATGCTGAAAGCGCTGCCCGGCCTGCGTGATACTCGCCTGACGAACTGATACCTGCCCTGTAGTTATTATGTCTCTAAAGCTTAGTCACACTACTGCCTGTCCTTGCTAGCCTATGCCCCTCTCCCAGCGCGCATTCAAAGACCTCCGTGCCCTCCGGCTGAAGAAGCACCGCCGGGGACAAGGCCGCTGCCTGGTGGAAGGCGCGCGGCTGGCAGCGGAAGCCCTGCGTTCCTCCATGGGTGTGCAGCAAGTATTGGTGACAGCCGGATTTACCCGGTCAGAGGCCTGGCCGGCTATTGAAGCCGGAGTGAGGACGCGGGGATCGGAGCCGGTCTTTCTCACAGACACCCAGGCCGAGCAACTGGCCGATACCCGGCATCCCCAGGGGGTTTTCGCCGTGGTCAGTCTGCCCGTCGAGCCTCCCCGGCCGGAGCAGCTGTATCAGCCGCCCATATTTATCCTGGACGATATCGCCGATCCGGGCAACCTTGGCACCCTCCTGCGCACCGCTGACTGGTTCGGTGTCCCCTCGGTATGGGTTAGTTCGAAGAGCGCCGACATCTACAATCCCAAAGTCTTCCGGGGTGGTATGGGCGCCCATTTCCACCTTCCCAGCCTCTGGCAAGGGGACATGACTGCCTGTGCTGGACAGCTCGCGGACAGAGGTATCGCCCTCTTGGGGGCAGCATTGGGCGGTAGGTCCCTGGATCAGTTCAAACCGCCGGGCAAGGCCTGGGCGCTGGTGGTTGGCAGCGAGGCCCGCGGCCTGAGCACCTTCTGGCGGGAACAACTGGATGAAGCTATTACTATCCCCGGCTCAGGTCAGGCCGAAAGCCTCAACGCGGCGGTGGCGGGCGGGATTATTCTACATTACCTTTTGCATTCCAGCAGCTTTGTTGAGGAGCGATGTGATCCAGCAGTAACTGGTTGTCCATGAAGTTGTGTCAACCTCGGGGTGAACGATAGACATGGGCTCTCTGAAACAACGCCTCACATCCCTCGATGCTTTCCGGGGTCTAACCATTGTCGGTATGATCCTGATTAACAATCCCGGCAGCTGGTCCTACATCTACGCGCCGCTGCGTCATGCAGAATGGAACGGCCAGACTCCCACCGATTGGGTCTTTCCCTTCTTCCTGTTCATCATGGGAGTGGCCATGGCGCTGTCGCTAAGGGTGCGCATCGAGTCCGGCCAGAACCGGGCTGTAGTGTGGTTGAAGATCCTCAAACGCACAATCCTCCTCTTCGCCCTGGGACTGGCCTTGTCTGCCTTCCGAACCTATAGTGTGTCCCTGGTCCGGTTCATTATTATTTTCCTCTGCTTGTTTGTACTGGGCGTTGCCGTTTGGCTCTATCTGCGTTTCCGATTTGAGGACTCCGAACAGCGCAATGCTGCGGTCCGGCGAATGCTCAACGGCGCCCTCCCGTTCGTGATCATCGGCGTGATCCTGGCCGGATGCTATTCCTTCAATTTCGCCACCGCCCGTATCCCGGGCGTACTCCAGCGTATCGCTGTATGCTATCTGGTAGTATCGGCCGTATTGGTGCTCTTTCCCCGGCTCCGGGATCAATGGCTGCTCATGGGCGGCCTCATCCTGGCCTATCTGCTGATTATGTACGGGCTGGACGTTCCGGGGCACGGCCGAGGTGTCCTGACCCCTGAGGGACACGCCAGTGGCTATATCGACCGCCTTGTACTCGGAGAAAATCATATCTGGCGCGGCAGTAAGATATATGATCCGGAGGGCTTGGTATCCACGCTGCCGGCTATTCTTAGCGTTTTCCTCGGTCTCCAGTTCGGCGGGGTGATCATCAGATTCAAAAGCCATCAGGATCGCGTTTTTCAATGGCTTCTCTGGGGTAGCATTCTCTTGATAACCGGGATATTACTGGATTATGTCATTCCCATAAATAAACAGCTGTGGACTCCCAGTTATTCCATCTTCATGGCTGGCCTGGCGGGACTTTTCCTGGGTATCATCTATTGGCTTATCGAGATTAAGGAGTGGAAAAAGTGGTCCACGCCCTTTATCATGCTGGGGATGAATCCACTGATCATATTCTGGATGTCCGGATTTATGGTCCGTAACCTGATACTTGTCAAGATAGCCACCGGGGACGGAGAGTCATCCGTGTGGAGCCTGATATACACCAGGGGCTTTACCACCTGGCTGCCTGACTATCCTTCATCATTGGCCTTTGCCCTGGCCAACGTCGCCTTCTGGTTGCTGGTCGCCTGGGGGATGTACCGGTGGCGGTGGTTTGTAAAGATCTAGGCCCCTTCTGAGGCGCCGGCTTTTTTCATTTGGAATGACGCCCGGGAAATAGAACGCCCTCCGCCATCAAGCTGTGGGGAGGGCATCCTGTAGGGATATATGAGTAGGGCAGGCTACAGATTGAGCTTCGCCAGAACTCCTTTCACATGCTCGGCGGACTTCTGCAAGGCCGCTTTCTCGTCATCGGTGATCTTCAGCTCGATGATCTTCTCCAGCCCGTTCTCGCCGAGGATGCAGGGCACACCCATAAAGATACCCTCCACGCCGAACTCACCGTTCAGCAGGACGGAACAAGGCAGCAACCGCCGCTGATTCTTGAGGATGGACTCTACCATCTCGGCCACCCCGGCGGCGGGTGCGTAGTAAGCGGAACCGGTCTTGAGGTAATTGACGATCTCGATACCGCCCTTACGGGTCCGTTCAACGATCTCTTCAATGCGCTTGGCGTCGATAAGATCGCTGATGGGGATGCCGGCTACGGTAGTGTAGCGCACTAGCGGCACCATGGAGTCACCGTGACCGCCCAGTACCAGGGCCTGGACATCCCGCACGGATACGTTCAGCTCCAGGGCTATGAAAGAACGGAAACGCGTTGAGTCCAGGATACCGGCCATCCCGATGACCTTGTTGGGTGGTAGACCGCTCTTGGCATGGGCGACACTGCACATAACGTCCAGGGGATTGGATACCACGATCAGGATTGTATCTGGTGAATGGGCCATGACCTGCTCAGTGACGCCGCCGACGATATCGTTGTTTGCCATGAGGAGGTCATCGCGGCTCATACCCGGTGTCCGGGGCTGACCGGCGGTGATAACGGTGATATGCGAACCGGCGGTGTCCTTGTAGTCATTCGTGCCGATGAGCTTGGTGTCCGATCCCAGGACGGGAGACGACTCGTACATATCCAGGGCTTTGCCCTGGGGGATGCCTTCGAGGATGTCGATTAGGACAACTTCCTCACCTAGTTGATGCTGGACCAGACGCTGTGCGGTGGTGGCGCCAACGTGCCCGGCCCCTACGACAGTGATTTTCATGGGGAGCTCCTTTGTTTTTTTATATGAAATCCCTCAGGCGCTGTGGGGTAGGAGTAAATGGAAGGCCTGAGGGGCATGATTATAAGTCTAGTGTGTTCAGTTGGGCGGGTATACGGATACTTGTTTTTTGGCTCGCCCTTTATGCTCGAATTTAACTACGCCATCTATTTTTGAGAAGAGGGTATCGTCGCCCCCTCTCCCTACGTTTCGCCCTGGATGGAACCTGGTTCCGCGCTGCTTGATCAGGATGGACCCTGCGGTTACTGTTTGGCCGTCAAAGCGCTTGACCCCCAAACGTTTACTGTGGCTGTCGCGTCCATTTTTTGAGCTGCCTACTCCTTTTTTATGTGCCATGGCTATAGATTCCTGGTTTCGAGTTCTTTGTTCAAGTTATCCTGTTCAGCTGCCGCTGGCCTTCTTTTTTACGGCTGATTTTGGGGCCGTACCTTTTTTCTTATCGGAGGATTTGCTGGCCGTGGTAGCCTTTTTGGATGCTGCTGTTTTGTCCTTGACTGCTGATTTCTTTGTCGTTGTCGCCTTTTTGGATTCGGTTGCTTCAACGGCTCCTGGTGACTTCTTAGTCGCGGTAGCCTTTTTAGGTGCTGGTGCCTTACCGGTGGTGGAAGATTTTTTTTCGGCGGCTGGTTTTCCGGCGGTTTTCTTGGCGGGAGTTGTCTTTTTAGTCGCGGCGGTTTTACCGCTGGTCTTTGCTGCGGCTTCTGCAGGTTTTTTCCCGGTCTCGGCTTTAACAGGAGGCTTGGACTCCGCCAAATTAATACCGTTGATACGCAGCATGCTGTATCCCTGACGGTGTCCGGCCTTTTTCCGATACCCCTTCCGGCGGCGGAACTTGAAGACAATGATTTTACGCTCACGGCCGTGCCCGAGAATAGTGGCATCGACCGAGGCACCCGCTACCGTCGGAGAGCCGAAGTGCGTGGCACTGCCGTCATTCAGCAGGAGAACCCGCTCAAGCTGTACGTTGGCGCCGGCATCCCCTCTGGTACTGGGGACCTTGAGCTCCTGTCCCTCCGCTATCCGGAACTGCTTCCCGCCGATGTCCACTACTGCGTATCCTGCATTCATTTTCTTGTTCATCTGGAACTACTTACTTTTTCTCCAAAGATTCCTGCTTCGAAAAGCCTGCTAGCTTAGGCGAAATTGAGTGGGATAGTCAAGCTCTAGATATCCAGCGGATGTTCCCTTGGAATAATAATATGAAATTCTGGTATTCTTTCAGGAAACCTCCATTTCGGTAGTAAACAGGTACTCTTGATCAAACTTCCTTGGCTGATACCACTGAAGTGGCATTCGTGCGTCATAACATCCTAGTATTCCACAACTTGAGTCGTGGACTAACCCTGGCTATAATCTAATGACCCGCCGGACACTGCTGGTCCGGAAGGAAGCGAAGACTCCCAAGCCCCCTTCGATCCCCTGGGACCTGCCCGTATCCCCCTCGCCCAGGAAAAAGAAGCTCATCTCTTCGTAGTCCGCTATGTCGCTGCCGTAAAAGTAGTTATAGTACCGTTCGTCCATGGCCGTAACTGCGATTTCCACTTCCTCGTAGGGGCTGAGAGTATCTGACCATTCCCAGCATTCGGGAACGATTTGGAAAGTCCAGGACGAATCATGGCGGACAATGGCCTCTTCCCACACGTAACAGGACTGCATCCAATAAAGAGACTCCTCGACAGACTCAATTTTAACCCGCACATAATCAGTCACCGGATTCCAGACCACGTTGAAGAGCTCCCCCGACTGCAGCGTATCGGAAAGCTGGTCTACCTTGATCTCTACCGGTGGCGGGATAGTGCAGCTACCGCTCACCTGCAAACCGCCGGGGGTCTCCACTTTCAGCTCATAGGTCACGCCGGCCTGGGGAACGAAGGCGATATCAACAGGACTGTAGCGTCCCGCGTGGTTCACAGACCACACATCGAACCCATTACTAGCGTACTGCGTTGAGTCATACACAAATGGGTAGGTGACGGCACCGTCAGATAGCGTTACCTCGGCATCGGTGACCTTGATACGGGAAATCCACGGGCGCTCGAGATAGCAAAAAGTGGTGTCGTAATATTCATCATAGTAGCATACCGTATCCGGATCACCGTACTCGACGCTGGAACCTTCCAACGGCAGGGTACGCATGACCAGGATCTCTACTGTGCCGCCTTCATCAGGAGACAGGATTGCCAGCACGTTCAGCTGGGGCTCGAAATCCTCCGATTCCACTAGGACCGATTGCCAGCCCTCGCAACCCAGACAGAGGACCAGGAGCAATACGGCTGAAAGCCTAAAACTCATAGCGCACCCCGAAACTCGGGAAAAATGGAAACATGGGAATAGCCGTGCGCTGGATACCCAGATCCTGGTCGGTTTCCCAGTCATATTTCTCCGAGTAAAAATACTGGAAAACATTCATATGGTTGAAAACGTTGAGGATTTGAATGTAGGTCTCCTTGAATCCACCGTTCCACCATGGCCGCCGTTTAACGAAACTGACGTCCCAACGATGGTAGGCCGGGTAACGGGCTGAGTTTTTCTTACCCACCAGGAACCTGGTATACGAAGCCTCATAGTCCTCTACCTGATAATATTTCTCCTCATAGGCTCTGTACCGCCCCAGAACGGGTGTGTATGGATTGCCGGTAGCGAAGCTGTAGGCCGTGCTGAAGTGCCATTTGTCCGTCAGCTGCCAGTCGGCCACCAGGTTGAGGGTGTGGGTGCGGTCGTACTTGGGATGATGCCAGCCGTATTCTTCGGTATGCCAGCGGGTCTGGGCATAGGTATAGCCAATCCAACCGCGAACCTTACCTGAGGTCTTCTTGGCCAGGAATTCCAGCCCATGAGCTGCGGCCTTGGCGTCGTAGAACTTGCTGAAGACCTCTTCCGATCCCGGCGTGGCATCGGGCCCCATGAAGAAGACGTAGCCCTGCTTGAGGTACACGAGGTTGGCGAATGTCTTGTAGTACACTTCCGCCTTCAGCAGCAGGTCCCGCTCGGAGAGGTGTTCGATCCCGGTGATGAGGTGGTCCGAAGAAGGTGCTGGTTGGTCCTGCGGAGCTGGCAGCCACAGGTCAATAACGCGGAAGTTCTCATCGCCGGGGTTGGCGGTGATCAGGTACTGGTAATAGCGCCCGGCTGAGGCGGTGAGGGCCAGGTCTGAGCGCAGGAAAAACTTGGCACCCAGGCGCGGCTCCAGGTTCCAACCCTTATGAAGACTGTAGCTCGAGGCCCGCAGGCCCACCTTCACCAGCAGCTGGGGCGAGAGCCGCCACTTGTCCTCCAGATAAACCGCCCGCTCAATAGGGTGGTGCTCAATCCAGAGGGAAGTGTCCGTCCGGGTAAAAGATGTATCGCTATTGGATATACTCGTCTGAAATATCCACCCCATGTTGAAGTTCAGCCACTTCTGCTCGGCACCCACTACAATGATGTGACGGTTATTGGGCAGAAAGGTGAGCTCGGCTCGGGCTGTGCGGTCCTCCACCAGGTCGAAAATGTCGAAACCGAGTTCCTCGGTGCTTTGCTCTACCTCGCCGCTGGAATTCTCGGTCTCCTCGTAGGTATGTTCTCTGATGGCAATCCCGTACCGGAATCGGCTGCCCGCCAGGTAGACCTTGGACACCAAGTGGGGTGAGGCTACCCAGCGCCAGGTGAGGCTACTGGTGGTGTTGCCCCAGCTCCAGTCCAGGTTGAAGCGTGACCGGTAGTAGACTTGTTCTCCGTTCCCGTTATATACCCGGCCCGACCAGGCATCTTCATATTCATCTTCGTCCTCGACGGCCAGGATATCTCGTCCCTTGAAAGTGCTGACCGTAAGCCGGTGGCGATTACCTAGGTCCAGGTTGGCCTTGGCTTGGTAGTCATAGAAATAGTAGGGGAAACCGACGAATTCGGGATTCTTGCTCATGCCGGTGGCCGCCCCGACCAGGTCGACGATCTTGTCAAAGTAGGTGCGGCGGCCGGCCAGCATGAAGGAACCCTTCACCGGTCCAACCTTCGGCAGCGGCCCCTCGATCAGCGCTTTGGAGGATATCAATGATATATTCGCCTTGGCGGAGTAGTCCATGGCATTGCCATCGCGGTTGATGATCTCCAGCACCGATCCCATTCGCCCACCGTATCGGGCTGGAAAGCCACCGGCAATGAACTCCGCCTCCTTGATGGCATCGGTGTTGAAGGTGGAAAATACGCCCCCCAGGTGAAAGGGATTGTAGATGGTGATGCCGTCCAGTAGGATGAGGTTCTGGTCAGGTGTGCTGCCCCGCACGTACATGGCGCTGGAGTAGTCGCTAACCGACTGGACTCCCGGCAGCAGCTGGAGCGTGCGGAACACGTCGGCCTCCACGAACGCTGGCGCCACCTGTATCTCGCGGGTGTCTAGGATAACGGTGCTTACCTCCACCGACTGTCGGAATCGCTGGCGCTGGGCGGTGATTGTGACTTCTTCCCCTGCCAGAACCGTCGGGGTTAGCCGGAAGTCGAGCCGTGCGGACGGCCGTTCCCTCAGGTCCACCGTCTGCCGTGCTGGCTCGTAGCCGATGATGGAGGCGACCACCGTGACCGTATCCAGTGGTGCCCCGGTAATCACATAATAGCCATCCCGGTTGGTGGCTGAGCCCCGGGTCGTGCCCCGGACAAATACATTGACGAACGAAAGGCTCTCGCTGTTGGTGCTGTCCCTGACGAAACCGCTGATTGTGCCCGTCTGGGCGATTCTCTCCTGTGCGGTCCCCGTTAGGGCGTGAACGGGGACTAGGATTAGAGCCAGGCCTAACGTGGCCGGAATGACTACGTGAAAACCCTGCCGGAATCTACTGCAGCATGGTGTCGTGGCGGTTTTCATCAGATAAACGATTGGTAAACCGAATATAATCATCAACCGCCACCTTTTCAGCCCTTAGCTCAGCCAGACTCAGATCGGTAAGAATGTCCTGGACCGGGAGTCTTTTGAGAGCATTGGCCAGCTTCTTACGCCGCTGACCGAAGGCTAGTCGCACAACCCGCGCAAATAGCTCCTCATCGGCAATGGTTCCGTGTCCCTGCTGTGGCTCCAGATGCACTAGTGTTGAATCCACCTTCGGCCGGGGCCGGAAGACAGCAGCGGACAGCTTGAAGCAGCGCCGCACGGCACAATATGCCTGCACCATCACCGACAGTCGCCCGTAGACCTTGCCGCCCGGCGCGGCCGTTAGCCGCTCAGCTACCTCTTTCTGGATGATAAAATGCGCGTCCAGCCACCGCCCCCGGTGCTCCAGCAGCCGGAATATGAGGGGCGAGGTAATGTTATAAGGCAGACTGCCGTAAACGCGAGATCCAAGCGGAAGGAGCGCCTCAAAGTCCGCCTCCAGGATGTCGCTATGAATGATTGTCACGTTCGGTGGGACCAGCGCCCGGAGCGGTTCCACCAGCAGGGGATCGATTTCCACGGCCGTCAATGAGCCGGCTCTCTTGGACAACGGCAGGGTCAGCTCCCCGTGGCCGGGACCGATCTCCAGGAACACGTCCTCCGGCTGGGGATCGATAGTCGCCACGACCTTGCGGATCAGGTTGGGATCGGTCAGGAAGTGCTGCCCCCAGCGCTTGCGGGCGGGGGGACGCGATAGCAGCTTAGCCACTGCTTCCATTCGGCAATCTGAACAGCTCCTGCGCGTTTGCCGTCGTTGTTCGCGTCACTTCCTCCAGCGTGGTCCCGCAGATACCGGCGATCTTCTCCGCCACGTGGCGCACAAAAGCCGGCTCGTTGGCCTTTCCCCGGTGGGGAACTGGCGCCAGGTAGGGGCAGTCGGTCTCGACCATGACGCGTTCCAATCCAACCGCCTTGAGCACCGACTCGTTCCGGTTCTTGCCATAGGTGACCGTGCCGGTGAAGGAGATGTGAAAGCCGAAGTCTATGGCTATACGGGCAAATTCGGGCGTTGACGAGAAGCAATGCAGCACACCTTTTGCGTGCCCCGCCGCCTGCATGGTGGCTAGTAGGTCATCGTCAGCCCGGCGGTTGTGCACCACTACCGGCAGGTCCAGGGAGCGGGCCAGTTCCAGCTGCCCCTGGAAAAGGGCGCGCTGCACCTCCGGGGGACTTTGGTTGCGTACGTAGTCTAGGCCTGTCTCACCGATTGCCACTACCTTATTGTGGGTGGCTAGGGATTCCAGGTTATGCAGTGCCTCAGGTGGAGCGTCTTCTGCGTCGTGAGGGTGAATCCCCACTGCAGCCCAAACCTTAGGATAAGTCTCGGCGATGGTTACGGCCTGCTCCGAGGTGGGTAGGTCCAATCCCACGCAGATGATGGCGCCAATCCCGGTCTCCTCCGCCCGCTGGAGTACTTGGTCCAGCCGATCAGCATAGTCTTCGTGGAACAGGTGAGCGTGGGTGTCGATTAACTGGGGCGTCATATAGGCGCTCCCTAATAGAAAAACTATCCGATCCTTAATCCTGCGGGCATCTCTGGATCATCCACCGTCGCCAGCACTAGTTTTCCGTCCTTACCTTCAGCGGCCAGTAGCATCCCCCGGCTCTCCTCACCCCTGATTTTCACGGGTTGTAGGTTGGCAACCACAACGATGCGGCGGCCGGTTAGCTGCTCCGGCTCGTAATGCTGGGCGATGCCGGCGACGATCTGGCGCTCTTCCTCCCCTAGGGAGATGCCTAGCTTGAGCAGCTTGTCGGTACCTGCTACTCTCTCCGCCGCCATCACCTCCGCCACCCGCAGGTCTACCTTCTGAAAATCGTCGAAGGTGACCACGTTCTCGGGCTGCTCCTCCGGTGGCTCTGCTTGGCTGGCCGCTGTTAATGTATCCAGGCGTGGGAACGGGATCTCACCCTCACCAAGAGGCGTTCCCGGACGTAACCGGCCCCAGGCAAAATCGTTCAGGGATACCTTCTCTGCCCCTATCATCCGGCGTATGGCCTCCATGCGGTTGGGCATCACCGGATGCAACAGCTGGGCGGCGATGCGCAGGGCCTCGGCGGCATGATACAGCGAATTGCCTGCTAGGTCTTTATCTGCCTTGATCTGGTGCCATGGCTGGGTCTGTTCCAGGTAGGTGTTTACCTGCCGTACCAGCTCCATGATGCCCTCGATGGCCTCGTGCAGCCGCATCTCGCTGATTAGCTGCGGCACCTGACGTACAATCTCCTCGGCACCGGTTTTCAGGGCTTCGTCGAAGGTCGTATCGGCCGGCTGCTTAAGACCGGGCACACGCGCCTCGAAGTGCCGCCGGATGAACTTGGCGATGCGGTTCGCCAGGTTGCCCAGGTCGTTGGCCAGGTCACTGTTGTAGCGCCGCTCAAAGGCCTCGGGAGTGAAACTGGCGTCCTGACCTAATACCATGTCCCGCATTAGGTAGTAGCGCACCGGGTCCACGCCCACCAGGTCGATCAGGTCCAGCGGCCGCACGACGTTCCCCAGCGACTTGGACATCTTCTCCTCGCCCATCAGCCACCAGCCGTGGGCGAAAATCGTCCGGGGCAGGGGGATTCCCGCCGCCATCAGCATCGTCGGCCAGTAGACAGCGTGGGTCGTCAGGATGTCCTTGCCGATCAGGTGCACGTCCGCTGGCCACCAGTCCTTGAATCGCTTATCGTCCTCGGTATAGCCCACGGCGGATACGTAGTTGGTCAGCGCGTCGAACCAGACGTAGTTCACGTAGTCGGGATCAAACGGCAGCTCCACTCCCCACGTCAGCCGGGACTTGGGCCGCGAGATGCATAGGTCACCCAACGGCTTGCGCAAAAAGCCCAGCACCTCGTTGCGCCGGGTCTCGGGCTGGATGAACTCCGGGTGCTCCTGAATGTGCTCGATGAGCCGCTCCTGGTAGGCCGACATGCGGAAAAACCAGTTCCGCTCCTTGACCTTCTCCACCTGCCGGAATTCCCCCGAGTCCAGTTCCTTCTTGGTGATGAACCGCTCCTCGGAGACCGAGTACCACCCCTCGTACTCGTCTTGGTACAGCTCGCCCTTGTCGTGTAGGGCCTGTAGCAGCCTTTGCACTACCGCCGTGTGCCGCTTCTCGGTGGTGCGGATGAAGTCGTCGTTGGAGATGTGCAGCCGTCGCCACAGCTCTTGGAAACGGACCACATACTCGTCGCAGTGGGCCCGGGGATCAGTGTTCCTGGACTGGGCCGCCTGCTGGACCTTCAGGCCGTGCTCGTCTGTGCCGGTCAGGAAATGCACCTCGTCTCCCAGGGTGCGGTGGTAGCGCGCCAGAACGTCCGCCAGGATGGTCGTATAGGCGTGGCCGATGTGCGGCAGGTCGTTCACGTAGTAGATTGGCGTAGTGACGTAGAACTTGGGCATGGCTCCGCTTCAATATAGCAAATCTATGGCCTTGAATTTAGGCATTTGTTATCGAGGGTACGAGGGGGGAATAACGATCAACGAATGGTGATCCGACCGGTGTAGCGCAACGCGAATGGAGCATTGACGACTTGTAACTGCTTTCGCGCACCAGGCGCACCAGGCGCACCAGGCGAACGACAAACCTCCGTTTCTGACGTATATTCCGGCGTTATGCTGACGCTGTCGCCATACCGCCCCTGTCTCGCTGCTCAGGGTCTCATCTGCATCTTGCGCTATGCACTTGGCATTCTGCCAGCTAACGGATCAATCCGCCAGCTGGCGCATCATTCTTTCTCCGGCCTCTCGTCGGGAAAAATCTCTATAGTGCAGAAAAATAGTGGGATTTTGCGGAATTTTCAACCGCCGCTCACTGGAGGGCCGCGTTATGCTTCCAATGGCTGATGGCTTGCTTGTCTGGGGCGGAGAATCGTGGACGGACCGCTGATCCCGTCAATATCAGGAGCGTTTCAGCTCTCACAGCACCCAGGAGAGTTTGGTGAATAGTGTATGCCCCTGGTCGGACCGGGTGCCGAAGCGGGAGGTGCCCCGCTGGTAGGCAACCTGCAGGGAACCGAATGGCGGCAGGAATCGCCAGACTACAACGACCTGAACGTTATGCTTATTGATGGCTGAATGGGTTTGGTAAAAGAGTTTGAGGTATAAGTCCTTGTTGAAGTAATAGTTGGAACGTAGTGCGTGAATCGTGGTGCCTCTATCATCCGGGTCTTCCGGCTCAGGATCAAGCCAGAGTCTTTCCAGGTCATAGCTGGCGTTCCAGGCGTCGGTGATCTTGAAATTTGCCTGGACGCCAAACAGACGCAGGTCGCTGTCCTCGTTGCGTCCCAACCCGTAGGATATTCCAGCTGAGCGGCCTGCCCGTGTATCGTAGCCAACCGTCAGATTCGCTTCGTAGTTGCGAAAGTCCTTTTCGTAGCGCTTAAACTCATCATTGTAGGACAAGTCCATTTCCCACTTATTTGTGAAGGCCACATCGCATTCGGCGTCCAGCACCCAACTCCTTAAGGTGCCCGCCTGGCTCCAATAGCGGTTGTAGTTGACTCCGGCATCGATTTCCTCTACCAGTCCTCCCTGCAGCCAGAAGGTATGGGACAGGTTGGTGTCGAACTCCTTCCGGTTGTCGTCGCGGATGAAGCCGACGGCATTCATATTCTCCATCAGTCCGTTGCCCCAATGGGAGTATCGCACGTGGAAATGGCTGGTGGCGTTATCGAAGGCAGGCCGGATGAACCAGGCCGTTACACCGTCGTTCGTGGCACCGTGGGCGCGGACAAATTGGGCCGTGGCCCCCAGGGTCTCCGTGAAGAATAGGGTGGCATCGAAACCTATCGATCCCTGGTTGGCACCGCCGTACGCCCGGTTGGCGGCGAGGAAGCCGATGTTGGAGGAACCGAACACACCCTTCTTGGCCCGCACTACCGTATACGTGGCGGCAGAGCTGCTTGAATCGTCATCAATCAGCTTCGACTGAGTACCAATGAGGGCTAGGTCCCAGGAACCGGTTTTACCGGTGAGCTTGGCGCCCCAGGGGATGTCACCAATCCGCCGGGAGTAAAACTGCCCTATCCGTTGGTCGAATAGCTCCGCCCCCTCAAGGAAAAAGGGGCGCTTCTCAGCGATGCGCAGCTCGAAACGGGTAAGGTTTATCTGTTCGACATCGGCTTCGACGGTGGCGAAGTCTGGATTGATGGTCAGATCGGAACCGAAGTTGCTGCTGAGACGGTAGCGCAGGTCCAGGCCGGCCCTTCCCTCTAGCGGTTGCCCTTCTTCGGCCTGGGACAGCGCGTAGGGAATGATTTCATGGCGCTTGACCCGGCCCTGAAGATCCAGGCCGGTGAGTTCTCCGAATTGCGAGACCCGAAATGCGTTCTCCAATGGACCAGCCCAGAAACTCTCCTCCAGCTGTCTGGGGTAGTAGCGGCCGAGGTTCAGCCCCCAGGTGCGGCCTTCTCCACCCTGAAACTTGAGGATGCGGAAGGGAATGGCGAATTCAGCGGTCCAGCCAACCGATGTTCGAGCAGCGGCAGAGAGCCAGGTCGCATCCCACTCCTCGTCCTTGGAACGGCCATTGTCAGCTACCTTGCCATCGGCTTGGGTGCCGAGGGTGTTGGTCGTGAAATACGTGCAGCTATTATTGTCGTTGAAAGTATCGAGCATGATGATAGCGGCATCGTCATCATCGAGTTCGCCGTCGCGCTTGATGATAGCGGCGGCAATCGCTTCCGGCTCGGGATCATGGCATATGAAGGCGACGTAAAGGGCCTCATCGCCGTAACCGATATGTGCGACCGTATACAGGAGAGAGGGTCGGCCGTGCTCCGGCTCAAACTGGATGAATCCCTCGATAGGTTCGGCCAGCTGCCAGACATCCTCGTCTACTTTACCGTCTATTTCAGGTGGTTTTGGAAATCTCGCCGCCTGGATAGACTTGACTATCCGGCCTTGGGCGACAGCTGCTGTGAACGCAACCAGCAGCAAGGGGAAAATCCATGTTCGCATGAGACTCCTGGTCGTTTTCGTTAGATAAAAGGGCACAAAACGTATAATTGATCAGTGACATTTCAAAGCTCAAATTGTTCTGCAGGTGATGAATCGGTCAGGTAGCACTGCCCGGGCGCTGAAAAACAAGTATTCTCCCGGAAACCTTACCGGAACCTAGCTGTATCTCCACTGTCGGCCGGTGGTGACTCCCGGCTAGATTCGTCCCACCGATTCACGCAGAGAGCGGGCTGAGGCATGGAGCTCGTCGAATGTCATGCTGCGCATGAAGAGAATACCCTTGGTAGCTCTCAAGCGAGGTGTATTATGTTGGTACCAGAATTCCGGACCGAGGGCCGTACGCAGCATCTGGAACTGTTCCACCAGGATCCGCTGTACCAGCTCTGAGAAGGGGCCTTCGTATTCATAGCTGGGAAATGAGGCGTCCCGTTGGGTCAGGTAGCAGGTCTTGAAGATGTAATTGACAATGGCCATGGAGTTGATAGAAACCGGCACGTACATGTTGGCTTCGCCGGGATGAAACCGATGCCACACGTTACGGTATCCCCAGATCTCGAGTCGTTTCCTGTCTGTCGGCGACAGTTCCTCCAGATGCGTCGTAATGGCCTCCAGTACCTTGTAGTGGGTGTCGGGGCCACTGGCCTCGGGATCGAAGGCCAGAGTGAGGATGTCTGGCTTCACGTCAGCGAACAGTTCCCGGATAGGAGGAATGTCAGCGTGCACTGTCGGGTCTTCGGTAAAATATTCCCCCTTATAAAAGGCTAGACGCAGGTGGTGGATATACTGGGCATCGAAGCCATAATGGGCCCATACTAGGTCTTCCTCGAATTCCCGAAGCATGCCTTTCAAAGTCTGGATATCTTCAGGGTCTTTCTCACCCGGATGCCGGTTGCGTATATCGTCCAGTATCTGCCCCATACGCTCTTGGATACCGGCGGGATCCTCTTCACCATAGATGTCCATCACGGCCCCGATTATGCGCCTGGAGACGCACGCCTTCTGGATATCCTCACTCCCGGAAACCACTCCGGTAAGGAAATCACTGGCGTCATGCACACGCAGATGGTCGGGGGGCAACATAAAGTAGCCAGATTCCCAGCGTTTTATGAAGTCCCAGTGCAAGAGGTAGCCCAGGGCGTCGTATAGAACCCGCTGAATGTAGGCGTTAGGGATAGAGGTGAATCCGGAGGTCATGATGGCGAAATGGTGCTGGTTAGTTATGGATCGCACCTGATGGATTATTGACGGCAAGTATCCCAGCAGGATGTCATCGTGGTGGGGTCCCGTATGGAGGAAACACTTGTCGGTCTGAGTTTCAGCGCCCTTGTTCAGGCGGGATAAGATCAGTTCCAGGGCGGCGTCTTTGAGCATTGCCGGTGTCCAGCCTCGGATTTCGAGGATTGTCAAGCAGTAGGGATCATCTGAGACCTGCCTGGCAGTGAGGTTGGTGATGGGAGTCTGGTACTTCAGGGAAAGGTCCATGGTTGCCCGGACTACGTCATCTTCAGCGTAGGTGGCCCTGCTTCGGAACTTTTGCAGCGTCCGTTGAGGAAGTTTTACCGCCGCGCCTTTTGTCAGGTATATGCGGGCGTTTTTCACCTGCTGGAGAACGGAGGCAGGGTTGATGATGCTGGCCGGTCCGGTGATAACCTTGGCCAGGATGGTCGCTTTGGCTTCACCCGCAGCCATGATCAGCGCAATCACCTCTGGATTATATGTGATGGTTCCCAACCCGATGGTCATAACCGCTTTTTTGGCTGAGATTTCGATGCCGCCCAGGTCAGTAGCCGAGACCGCCTGGGTTTCGAAGTTGGTATAGGTGAGGCGAGTGGTGGAGTAAAAGTCCGAGCCACGCACGTTAAAGGCAATGTGGCCGTCGGGTCCGATGCCCCCCAGGAAAAAACCGATGCCTCCCAGCTCGCGGATTTTATGTTCATATTCCTGGGCGAAGGCATCCAGCTGGAAAATGGCCTCTCGCTGAATGGCTTCTGCATCGCTGCGCGGGGTGCGGGTCCGCAGGCTCAGATCTATGAACTGGTCGGGGAAAATGTCCTTGACACTCAAACCCTCCGGCCAGGTCAGCCGGTCTAAATCCATGAGCAAAGCCCGCTCCATATCAAATCCAAAGGGCTTCAGATAATGGCGCTTGATGTAGGCGATGAAGCTGTTGGGGTGATCGCTGGGCATCGGGAAAAATTCGTCGATCTGGACGAAAGTCAGCCGGGAAAAATCCGGCTTCTCGGGTAACAGCCTATACTGATTCAGCAGGGTCTGCTTCTCCGGGACATCCCAGTTTTCAAGGAAGTGGTGCATCCAACGGATAAAGTATTCCGGCGTCTTACCCGTGGGCAGGCTCACAACTCCCTCCGGGTTATGCTGAACCCATTCAATGAACCGGAGTGCCATTATGCGTCCCAGCTCAGGGAAACTATCCACCTCGATGACAGGGATATGTTCGTCTTCATAGCGGCGGAACAGCCACTGATCCTTCAATACTTCTTCCAGCTGTGACTTCTGGAGTTGGGTGTTCTTCATTTTAATTTTGCTAGTTGCCATATTAGAATAACCTGAACGAGTCCGTTCCATGCAGAAACAGGTGATTATTAATTCATGAATTTACCACCCCGGCAACGGTGTGGTCGCAAAATGAAGCGGGACGCAGAATTGTGTTAGGGAATTATCCGGCAGATGGTATCGTTCGGTTGGTTATAGCAGATACGTTGACTTTTTCCTATCTTGCATAGGATAGTTCGCCTTAAAATCCGGGCGTCATTTCATGAAGCTTTACATCAAGTCCCTCAGCAAAATCGCCGAACAATTCTACGCCGATCACGGGCACTTTCACGCCGGTGACGCTGGCCTGGACCTGTTTGTCCTTGAGAATCAGACCTTTGAGGCGGGGGAGACCGGGGCGCTTCACTTGGGTATCCAATGCGAGCCGGAAAATGGCCGGGCCTACCTGCTGATGCCGCGGTCATCCATCTCCAGTACCCCCCTACGCATGGCTAACTCTATTGGTCTAATAGACGGCGGCTATCGTGGCGAGATTATTGCGATGTGCGATAACATCAAGGATGTACCTTATACCGTTCACCAAGGGGACCGACTTTTCCAGTTAGTGGCGCTGGATGGTTCGTCTATCGAGTACGAGCTCCGGGAGGAGCTGTCTACTACTACCCGAGGTGGCGGTGGATTCGGTAGTACAGGCCTGCCCGGGACTACTCGTGATTCCACCCCCGGCAAGGGGTTTTGAAATTTTTTAGCACTCCTACCATGAGAGTGCTAAAAAATCCTTCCTCAAGGTAGTAATCAAATATAAATTCACGGCTGCTCAAACCTGAATTCTAATTGCTTGTGTTAATAACTGACTGAAAATCTTGAGAAATCATAGGAGTAAACATATGAACCTGAAACCTCTTCAAGATCGTGTGGTAGTAAGACCCGCTGAAGCGGAGGAAGTCAGCAAGGGTGGAATAATCCTGCCCGATACCGCCAAGGAAAAGCCCCAGCAGGGGGAAGTTATGGCGGTTGGACCCGGGAAAGTGGGCGACAGCGGCGAGATCATCAAACCCCAGGTCAAGAAAGGTGACAAGATCCTGTACGGCAAGTACTCCGGTACCGAGATCACCGTGGATGGTGAGGAATATATCATCGTGCGCGAAAGCGATATTTTCGCCATTTTATAGCGAGACAATCACAACAGATTTGAAAGGAGAACAGATACTATGGCAAAGATTTTAGCCTATGACGTGGACGCCCGGAGGGCATTGAAATCGGGCGTAGACCAGCTGGCTAATGCCGTGAAGGTGACCCTGGGCCCGAAGGGCCGTAACGTGGTCCTTGATAAAAAGTTCGGTGCCCCCACTATCACCAAGGACGGCGTTACCGTCGCCAAGGAGATCGAACTGGAGGACGCCTACGAGAATATGGGCGCCCAGATGGTTCGCGAGGTGGCATCCAAGACCTCGGACGTTGCTGGCGACGGTACGACTACGGCCACTGTGCTGGCCCAGTCTATAATCTCTGAAGGCCTGAAGAACGTCACTGCAGGAGCCAATCCAATGGACCTGAAGCGGGGTGTCGACTGGGCCGTAACGGAAGTGGTTGAATCGTTGAAGTCCCAAAGCCGCGAAGTCGGTGGCAAGGAAGAAATCGCCCAGGTGGGCACCATCTCCGCTAACGGTGACAATGAGATCGGCGACAACATCGCCGATGCCATGGAGAAGGTAGGCAACGATGGTGTGATTACCGTGGAAGAGGGCAAATCCACTGCGATCGAACTGGAGATCGTGGAAGGAATGCAATTTGACCGGGGCTATCTGTCGCCCTACTTCGTCACCAGTCCTGAAGACATGGAAGCCCAGCTGGAGGATGCCTATATCCTGATCCATGAGAAGAAGATCAGCGCTATGAAGGACCTCCTGCCCATCCTGGAAAAAGTGGCCCAATCGGGCAAGCCCATGCTTGTAGTTGCCGAGGATGTGGAAGGCGAAGCACTGGCTACCCTGGTAGTAAACAAGATCCGTGGTTCCCTCAAGGTGGCTGCGGTGAAGGCCCCTGGCTTCGGCGACCGCCGCAAGGCCATGCTCCAGGATATCGCCGTGCTTACCGGCGGCATTGTTATTTCCGAGGACCAGGGCTACAAGCTGGAGAATGCCACACTGTCCTACCTTGGCACTGCCAAGCGCATCGCCATCGACAAGGACAACACAACCATCATCCAGGGCGGTGGCTCGAGTGATGATATCCTGGCCCGGATCAATGAGATCAAGGTCCAGATCGAAAAGACCACCTCGGACTATGACAAGGAGAAGCTGCAGGAGCGCCTGGCCAAGCTGTCGGGTGGTGTGGCCCTGCTCAGCGTAGGCGCCGCCACCGAAGTGGAGATGAAGGAGAAGAAAGCCCGGGTGGAGGATGCCCTGCATGCCACTCGCGCCGCCGTGGAAGAAGGAATTGTCCCCGGTGGGGGCGTATCCCTGGTGCGTGCAATCGACTCGATTGACATATCCAAGCTGAAAAACGCCGATCAGAAGACCGGGGCCAGTATTCTTAAGAAGGCTCTGGAGATGCCCCTGCGGCTGATCGCGGAGAACGCCGGCCATGAGGGCTCGGTGGTCTTCGCCGCGGTCCGGGATAAAAAGGACGACTATGGTTTTGATGCCCAGGAAGAGAAGTATGGCAACATGTTCAAGATGGGTATCATCGATCCTACCAAGGTAACCCGCATCGCGGTTGAGAACGCGGCCAGCGTGGCCAGCCTGCTGATAACAACGGAGGCGCTGGTAGCCGAGAAGAAGGAAGACGAGAAGATGCCGCCAATGCCTCCAGGTGGTGGTGGCATGGAAGGCATGTACTAAGCCTCCAGTTCCTTTACCGGAATCATATAAGCGAGCCGGCCCTTCTCCACCAGAGGGGGGCCGGTTTTTTATTGAGGCCTGAGACCCGGGACTCGAGAAGAAGCGGCGGCGGCGGGCAAAAGAGAGGGAACCGCCGGGAGCAAAAGGGGCAGCAAGGACCGGCACAAAATTCCGCAAAATCCCACTATTTTTCTGCACTATAGAGATTTTTCCCGACGAGAAGCCGGATAAAAAGTGTAAAAAACTAAATGCATGGCGCAAGACGCGGATAAGGTCCTGAGCAGCGAGACAGGGGCGGCATAATGACAGCGTCAGCATAACGCCCGAATATACGCCAGCAATGGATGTTTGTCGTTCGCCTGGTGCGCCTGGTGCGCGAGGTGCGCCTGGTGCGCGAAAAACACTCACTTCCGCCTATGGCGGGGCGGGGAGACCTCACCCCTCCCGACGCAAAGGCCCCCACGCAAGGTCGGGGCAAGCGGGACAGGCTCTCACTGCGTGTAGTCCCCTCTCCGTTAACGGAGAGGGGCTTTACGGAGTACCCGGGGATTTGGACAAGCAGGTGGAAGGACGTGAACGTCCTCTCCAGGTGCTTCCCCGGTTCTATTCCCGGCCGTGAACGGCCAGGCCAGTCGTCAGTCGCCGGTCCCCAGCTACAGGCAACGGGCCAGGCTCGCCGTAGGCGGCTACGCCGAGGCCTTTACATCCGCTCCGGTGCGGTGATGCCCAGGATGGCCAGTCCGTTGGCCAGGGTGCGGCGGCAGGCTTCGACGAGGCTCAGACTATTGGGCGACAGTTCACTCATTATCAGTCGGTTTTAATTTCTCAATAAAACTTGCATCAACCCAGTAAATGTTACCCCAGCCATTCATGATACTTTCCTGAATTTCTATCAGCTCTGCATAGGTGTACTTTTTTTCTTTAATATCGTTCTCGTTATAAGGTCTGATATAACCTACAAAGAACAGATACTTTCCGTCCGGGGAAAGCTGAGGCCAGCTGGAACCGTTACCAATAGTATTGATCTTTGGCCCGAGATTTATTGCTGGTCCCCACGTATCATCACGTTGACGATAACTGATATAGAGGTCCTCCCTGCCAAATCCGCCAGGTCGTCTCGAAACGAAAATAACAAATCTTTCATCAGGATCTACAGTCGGACTGTGATTAGGGTGGGGATCGTTGTGTGGGAAATTAACATTTGGTCCAAGAGATTCATATTTCTGATATTTTCCATCCACAAATCTCGAACGGACAATGCCCCACCCTTGAGGCATCGTATCAAGAGGACCGGTAAGATAAAGATTTCCGCTGCGGGCTTCATGCACTTCATTTACAACACTGCCTGGATTATCTATAGTGTTTAGTCTGAGCAACCGGGGCTCACCCCAGCCATTCTCAGTTTTGTCAACTACCCAGGCTTTGGAAGGCTGTTCACCCTGTGCAGAAAAAAAGTACAGGCGCTTTCCATCCGGAGATATTGAATTGATATGGTTATATGTAGCTAAATTAAATGGTGCCAGTTCCGGCCGGGTCCATACACCGTTTACCTGCTTCATATGTAAAACAACAATAATCCTTGGCGTCCGACCTTCATTGATGGCCGTTGACCAGAAAAGTTCTTTACCATCTGGAGTAAATACAGCACCGCTGTGTTCCCAGTACACATCGGAGACTATACCAGGAGCAAACAACTCCGGAACATCCCCGGGAGGTTTCATACCCAGATAAGGTCCTTCCAGAACCGGAGTATCAGATGTTTGCTCTTCAGTATTTGAATCGCAGCCAACAAAGGCCACTGCTAATATTACTACCAGTGCCAGGATATTTCTCATTTCATCCTCTTAAATTTGAATTTTATCATTCATTGGCACATTTATATATTTTATAGCCGCATAACTACTATTTATGAAGAATTACTCCGGGCCAATGAATCCTGTTATGGGGTCTGTACCCATACCAGAACATAATGCCATCTTCTGATTAATCCAATAAAGCACAGAACTCGGATCGATAGTGCTTGCCTAATAACATTAAAAAGGAAAATTAGCGATATCAAACTAGTGTCCGGCCCGAATTGCGTCCAAACAGCATTATCAGAAATAACTGTAACTCCATAGCCCTTGTAAAGCTAATCATTTTATCCCTACCTGAGGAAATATTCCAGAAGCTTCTCGCATCCACCTTGTAGCTTAATATCCAGCGTCCATCACCGGATCATTCGCGCCGTGGAGTGAGGACCAGGTGACCGGTATCAAGTGAGCGGAGAGACGACCTCACCCCTCCCGACGCAAAGGTCCCCGACGCAAGGTCCCCGACGTAAAGTCCCCGACGTAAAGTCCCCGACGTAAAGTCGGGACAGGCGGGACAGGCGGGACGGGCGGGGCAAGCGGGCTCCCGACGCAGGGGTCGGGACGGGCGGGCTTCGGGGGAGATCCGTCTTATAAAAGAAACACCGGACAGGCAGGGAGAGTGGCAGCGGGGGAGGATAACCTCCCCGCCTACGGCGGGACTAGGAGCCCCGCCTACGGACGGGGCTAAAGCACCCTCCCGGCGATTGCCGGGTCCCCTGAATCACTCACGCCTGTCACTTGCGTGACTTCCCCTCTCTCGAGAGAGAGGGGAAATGTAGCAGGGGGCTGATCTCCCCGCCTACGGCGGGACCAGTCGTCAGTCGTCGGCCCCCAGCCACAGGCAACGGGCCAGGCTCGCCGCAGGCGGCTACGCCGAGGCCTTTACATCCTCTCCGGGGCGGTGATGCCCAGGATGGCCAGTCCGTTGGCCAGGGTGCGGCGGCAGGCTTCGGTGATCACCAGGCGGGCGGCGCTGAGCTCCCGATCATCGGTGACGACCCGCGCCACGGTATAATACCGGTGGTAGGCCGTGGCCAGTTCCTGGAGGAAGTTGGCCATCGTCTGCGGTTCCAGGCTGCGGTGCACCTGCTGGACGACTTCCGGGAACCACCAGAGCAGGTGCATCAGCGTCCGGGCTTCGGGCAGGGCCAGCAGCTGCAGCGGGGCGCTATCCGGCTCCAGCCGGTAGCCGAAAGCCTCGGCGCGTTTGCCGATGTTCACCATCCGGGCGTGGGCGTATTGCAGGTAGTAGACCGGGTTCTCATCCGAGGTCTTACGGGCCAGATCCAGGTCAAATTGCAGGTGGGAGTCCATACCGCGCATGACAAAGAAATAGCGTACCACATCGCGGCCTACCTCGGCGATCAGCTCCTCCAGGGTAACGAAGGTGGCCTTACGGGTAGACATCTTCACCTGCTGGCCGCCGTGGACCAGGGTGACAAACTGGTGGATGAGCACGCGGATATTGCCGGTGTCATATCCCAGCCCCTGCACTCCGGCCAGCACGTCGGGATAGGTATCCTGGTGATCGGCGCCGAAGATGTCAACCGCCAGGTCATACCCGCGCTGGAGCTTATCGGCGTGGTAAGCGATGTCGGGAAGGCGGTAGGTGGGCTCGCCGCTGCTCTTGATCAGGACGCGGTCTTCCGGTCGGTCCAGTGCGGTGGCTTTCAGCCAGGTGGCGCCGTCTTTGCGGTAGACCAGGTCTTTCTTTTCCAAGGCGGATACCACATCGTCCAGGGCACCGGACTCGTAAAGGCTGTGTTCATTGAAGTAGTTGTCGAATGTCACGCCCAGCCGGTCGAGAACGCTGTTAATGTCCTGGAAGATGGCCTCCTCGGCCGCTGTCGTAAAGGGAGCGGTATCGGTTTCATCAACCAGAGCATCGCCGTCCTTTTCCACCATTGTCCGGGCGATGTCGCGGATATATTCACCCTCGTAGCCTCCTTCCGGCAGCCCGGCGTCCCTGCCGAGGAGCTCCAGGTAGCGGGCCTGCACCGACTCCCCCAGCAGACGCATCTGCCGACCGGCATCGTTATAATAGTATTCCCGGTCCACCTGGTAGCCGTTCCACGACAGAATATTACTTACGGTATCTCCCAGGATGGCGCCCCGGCCGTGGCCTACGGTCAGGGGCCCGGTGGGATTGGCGCTGACAAACTCCACCAGGGCCCGCCGGCCCCCGCCGATGGTGGATTTGCCATAGTCCTTTCCCTGCTCCAGAACAGTGAGGAGGTGCTGCCGGAGATAATCATCCGCCAGGAAGAAGTTCAAGAAACCGGGAGCTGCCACCTCGACCCTGGTGATGATCCTGCCATCCAGTGACAGGCGGGCTTTGAGCTCTTCGGCGACGGCAAGCGGTGGCTTGGCCGCCTGCCGGGCACAGACCAGGGGAACGTTGGTCGCCAGGTCGCCGTGACCGGCCTGCCGGGGCCGGTCCAGCTGAATATAGTCCGGTTCAATCCCCATCTCTTCGAGGGCCTTGGCCAATTGGGTGCGTAATCGAGGTATCATGTACCGGAGTCAGTGATCTCTGATACTTTCGCATCAGCCCACAGGTGCTCAAGGCGGTAGTAGTCACGGCTTTCCGGCAGGAAAACGTGGGCTACCACGTCAATATAATCGATCAGCACCCATGAGAGCTTGTCGTAGCCTTCAATATGGAATGGTTTTGTGTCCTCAGATCGTATCTCTTCGTTCAAGTGATCGACAATGGCTTTTACCTGCATGTCCGATTCACCAGTACCCACTACAAAAAAGTCAGTAACAGAAGTGAGCCCTCTCAGATCCATAATGATCACTTCCCTGGCCTTCTTGTCCAGCATCAAGTCGGCTGACCGTGAAGCCAGGTCCCGGGGACTAAGCTCCCGGTTGCTGATGTGGCGTGATTCAGCTGGCATCTGGACCGAGGATTGGATAGAGTATAAACGCGGTAGGAACGGTTATTGACCGGATGAGATAATTTCCCGATAAGAGGTTAAAGTGGCAAAGTCCTGGCCTAACACTACAGTTACGTCCAGTTGGAGGGAGGGATCAGGCATATTTTCAACGGCGTTAGGCTCCACACCCAGAGTCTGGGCTACGAGTCGGGCCCGGTCAAAGTCTTTCCCGCGGCTGACTACCAGGGTGCGCGGGTAATCATATCGTTGGGCATTGGTGAATCGTACTACATCGTAGCCATAGCGGCGCAGGTAGTTAGTGAATTCATTCGCCATGCCGGGGATACCGCAGCCGTTGAGTACTTCTACTTCGATCCGGTTGTCAGTGAAGGCAGTCTCGAGGTTCTCCGATTCTAAATTGCCGGGTTGAATGGTAAGTAGGCGTGCCCGGTCAGCCAGGTCTTCGCCGGCGAGATTCATCTCGATCCCTGAACGGGTAGTAAGGGCGGAGATGATGAAACCCACCACCAGCAGCCCCATAACCATAAGGGTCAGGTTGAACAGCCAATGCTGAAGATCGAGTTTGCGCCCGCGCACAGGCCGCTGAGCACGGATAAAAGGAGAACGTGAGCTAGAGGTGGTTCGCTTGCGGCGTCTCGTAGAGACCAACCCCTATGGTTCCATGTTATCAGGGTGATTCGGTGCCTGGCGGTTCTGCATTTGCCTATGCATGGGACGGTAATAGGGATAGTAATAGCGCATGGGGGGCAGGTTTGAGATTCCAAGATGGACCTTCACGCTTCTGAATGGCTGCCAATCCAAGCCCGCCTGGTAGAAAATCTGGAGATTATTACCGCCTGGCTGAAGTGCTCCCATGGTTCCAGGCTGGACGAGGTCAATCCTGCTGCTTAATAAAACATTGCTAGCAATCAGATACCGCATTTGGTTGGTGTAAACGCTCAGGCTAGAAGCTCCCGGGCCCAGTCCGCTGCCTGAAAGGAGCGAGATAGAAAAACCGTGAGTCATACTGAAGCGCTGAGGATCAAACCAGGAAGGGCTGGCAATGGACTTCAGTGGCGAGGCCGGCGTAACCAGGGGGAGGTCGGATTTGAGCTGACCCAGGAGGCTCGAGGTGAGTATCAACAGGATCGGTAAAAACGATCGATGAAGCTTAGTTAAAGACCTTTGCATGAACTCTCCTCAGTTCTTCCATGGTATTAATCCCAAGAATTTCTCTATAATTGTCTGCCTTT
Organism: Fidelibacterota bacterium; assembly: GCA_020354025.1. GTDB lineage: Bacteria > Fidelibacterota > Marinisomatia > SCGC-AAA003-L08 > TS1B11. The sequence goes on from CP070638.1 coordinate 3,166,062, forward strand.
TCAATAGCGACGAGCTGATTTTGTTCCCGTAGAATATACAAAACATCAGGCAGATAATACTCATTTTGTTTATTATTATTTTTAACCAGCGGCAGAGTAGCGAACAGGGCTTCGGCGTCGAAGATGTAAATTCCGCCATTTATCTCGCGGATGGCCCGTTCTTCGTCGGTGGCGTCCTTCTCCTCTACCACCCGCAGCAGGTGTCCATTGTTATCTTTGATGACTCGTCCATAACCGGTGGGATCATCCAATTCCGCTGTGAGCATAGTGGCCTTGGCTCCGGTCTGTTCATGGTGCCGGCAGAGGATCTTGATAGTGCGGGCTGTTACGCCGGGAACGTCTCCAGAAAGGACTAATATGCCCCCATTGAACCTTGACAGGATAGAGCGAGTCTGCTCCACAGCGTGAGCGGTACCAAGTGGCTTGTCCTGGAGGACAAAAGTTACCCCCCTCTCTTCCAGGGACGACTCGATTTGTTTGTGTCCCAGGCCTACTGTCAGCACGATGGGTTCCGCACCTACCTCCCGCGCGGTGTCTACCACCCAATGGACCATGGGACGGCCGCCTACTTCATGAAGGACTTTCGGCAGCTCCGACTTCATGCGTTTACCCCTGCCGGCGGACAGAATAACCGCAGCTAGCTTGCAGGAGGACATCAAGCGCCGTTCTCTCTAAGAATGACTCCCCCACCCATGAGTACCTCACCGTCGTAGAAAACTGCCGACTGGCCGGGTGTGATGGCCAGTTGGGGCTTTTCGAACTCCAGGCGGAGCGTGTCCTTCGCAGGTATCAATCGTGCCGGGGCACCGGGGGAATTGTAGCGTACCTGCGCGTGTATCTGCACGGGAGCCGCTGGGGGATCCACCAACCAGTTCAGGCTGCCGACCTCACAGGCGGATGCGAGCAAAGCAGACCGGGGAGCCACGGTGATGCGATTGGCGGCCGGATCCAGTGACTTAACGTACAGGGGTTCATGGTGTGCGATGCCTAATCCGCGGCGCTGTCCGATAGTAAAGTATGCATACCCGGGGTGTTGGCCTATTACCTGCCCGGTCTCGTCAACGATCTCGCCTTCGCCTACCTTTGCCAGCTGACCATTGGTGTATTCCCTGAGGAACCGGCGATAGTCATTGTCAGCCACGAAGCAGATTTCCTGGCTTTCGGGTACATCGGCGGTGACCAGTCCTTGATCCCGGGCCATCTGGCGTACCTGATCCTTGGTCATCCCGCCCAGTGGCAGAAGGGTCTCTGCCAGGGTTTCCCGGGGGATATCCCAGAGGACGTAGGACTGGTCCTTACGGGCGTCCACTCCTTTAAGCAGGCGTGGTATTCCGTCAGGGCCAGTCTCAATCCGGGCATAATGACCGGTAGTGATCATCCCGGCGCCCAGCTGGTCCGCTTGGTCGAATAGCATACCCCATCTGACGCGGCTGTTGCACCGAATGCACGGATTGGGTGTCCGGCCTTTCAGGTACTCGCTAACAAAGTCATCCACGACAGTTGTGCGGAAAATGTCCTGAAAGTCAAGGGTATAGTGGGTTATGCCCAGATCGACACACACATCCCGGGCATAATTTATGCCTTCCACTGAGCAGCACGTACTCTCTCCAACCGGACGGCCTCCCATAACGTCGTAATCCCAGAGCTTCATTGTCACGCCGACGGCTTCGTAGCCCGCGTCAAGTACCTTCAGCAGGGCTACAGAACTGTCTACTCCACCGGACATAGCTACTATGACGCGCTTGTTCATGTTACAGGTTGATGGATCTGTGTCGCCAATCCCTTGTCTTCAGCTGCGAGCCGACAACGACTGATGGCCGATAACTAGCGAATAAACCAAAGATGAGCATAGACTCAGGAGGTCTTACCGATTGGCAGCGTCAGGAGGCGGGGAATTCTACGGTGAGACCTTGATAAGCCGCGGTGGTATGGGGGAAAACCTGGCGGGCCCGCTGCTCCATATCGAACACATCATAGTCGGAATAGTTAGGGCTGAAGTGGAATAGGAACAGCTCCTTAACCCCGGCCTCCTCGGCGACATTGACGCATTCTTCCCATGAGCTGTGTCCCCAGGAACGGTGTAAGGGCAAATCATCCCGATGAAAATGGCTGTCGTGAATCAGGACATCGGCGTCCCGACATAATTCCAGGACAGCTGGTACCAGTCTGTCCTTGGTGTGTTCAATGTCAGTTACGTAGCCGACTACAAACCCGTTCACTTCCAATCGATAGCTCATGGCACCGTTGGGATGAGGATGGCGGGTGCAGTGCATGGTCATGTCTTCACCGAAGCTGTGCCGGCCTGGCTCCAATTCAATGAAGGTCAGCTGGGCATTAATGTCCTCGATTTCCAGGGGGAAATAGGGAGACATGAACAGACACCGGATGGTTTTCTCCAAAGTGCTCCCAGCCCGTTTTGGTCCGTATATGTAGACATTGGCGAAAGGCTGATGTATCGGTGTAAAATAGGGTAGACCGATGATGTGGTCCCAATGGGTATGGGATAAAAACAAGTGAACATCGTAGGGGGCTTCATGCTGGCGGCCAATGAAATTGCCAACACCACGGACGCCGGTGCCCCCATCGAAAATGATATGAGCGCCATTGGAGGGGGTAATTTCCACACAAGAGGTATCGCCGCCGATGCGGAATTTATCTGAGTCTGCCGTGGGGATCGATCCACGAACACCCCAAAATTGAATTCTGTGTGTTCCGTTTTTCACTGGAAACGCTTCCTGATTATCGAGTATGTATTAGAATCTCTACGCTATAAAATCAATTAGTTTACCTTTGATCAAACTATATATCAAAATAATAAATTCACCTTGTGATTGTAAAGCCTTTATTCCTGGTTACGTTGCCTGCATTCCTCTCACCGATGTATTGGCGAGGGATAGCTTTCTTCTCATGCTGCGGTACTTTATTAGGTAAGTTTACGCACATTCCGGCATATCACCAGTTGTGTCATGCTGGTTCGCTGTCATGATAATCCAGCAGCTGGTGACCGAATTTCAATCGGTACTGAATGCAAGGTGGACAGCTATTCACAGATGACAGCCTTATGACGGTTAGTCACTCCAGCGGATCAGTCGGAATGCCGGATCAAATGAGGCGGTTTCCAGTTAAAGCTCCTAGTTCAATAATGGAAAGTTACCGCAATATAAAGACAGGAAGTGTGATCTACGCCATAGTTTGGGCGTTGAGTCTAGGATGCTCCGCGGCCCAGCTGCTGGGGCAGACCAGCCTCAGCTGGCGTGATGTTACCGAGGAACTGGGCATCGCTTCACCCGGCAGACTGCCCCCTTCGGGATGGTATCCACCGACGGAGACCTTCAAAGGACATGCGGTGCCCTTTGACGTTGACCGCGACGGAGATCTTGACCTGCTCCTGACCTACGGCCCGCATGTGGCTGATTCACTATATTCGGGGCTGAACAGCCTTTACCGCAACGATGACACGGCCTGGGTAGATGTAACCGCGGAGACTGGGCTGGCCCGGTTCCCACCAGCGGGTAATGCAGCCGTGGGGGATGTGAACGGAGACGGATTCCCGGACCTCTATCTATGCCTGTTCGGAACCGATCGGCTCCTTCTAAACGAAAACGGCCGAAGGTGGCACGATATGACCAACTCAGCGGGCATCTCGAATGACTATTGGGCGACAGATGCGGTCTTCTTCGATGCCAACCATGACGGCTTCCTGGACCTGTACGTTGCCAATTATCTTGATTATCCCCGTGGTGATATTCCATCATGCTTCGACGCTAGAACCCGTCAGCGCACTACCTGCGATCCCATGATGTTTGAACCGGCACCTAACCGATTGTTTCTTAGCGACAGTATTGGCAGGTTTCACGAAGCAACGACAATTATGGGTCTGGCAGATACCACCAGCAGGTCTCTGGCAGTGGAGTTGCTGGATGCCAACGGTGACGGATACCTGGATCTCTTTATTCTTTCTCACAGCTCACCCAATCTGTTGTATCTGGGTGGCGCCGATTCAGGTTTGGATGAGGTGGGATTCTTATCTGGCGTAGCCTTAGCACCGGACGGCTCGGAACCTGAGTGGAGCCAAGTCCTGGTCCTGGACGCTGACCAGAACGGTCATACAGACCTGATGTTTGCCCGCCGTGATGGGGAGATTCATCTGCTACTCAACAATGGGCATGGTCTATTCTTCGAGGGACACTATCAGACCGGTCTATTTCAGCCCCGCTCCCCCTTCCGGGCTACTGCGGCCGTGGCGCTTGATGTAGACTTCAACAGCACTATCGACCTAATCTTGGCTGATCAATGGTATAAATACGTGACAGACACACTGACTCCTGACATGGTTATAGTTGATTCACTTAGTATCTCCACCGACTCTCTCTTCGAATCCCCCTCTGATTCCCCCGTCGATTCCGCTCAAGCTCACCCGGGCTCACCGGAGATCCAGTTTGGAATCAGCGAGGCCGAGATGCAAAAGAAGGCCCAGAGTGACAAGCCACCGCGGATCCTGTTAAGCGATGAACAGAACCGTTTCCATTCTGCTGATGTAGAAGCACCGATGATACTGGACAAAGCGTTGCTGGTACCTCGGCTGACACCATCGGTCGAAGAGGATACTAGCCTACTATTCATGGCCGAGGATACGCTGGGGCAACTTTTATTCCCCGTGGGACCTGTTGAGGAGTCTTATAACCGGGTTGCCTTTTATTTGCCAGCGGAGCCAGCGCATGCTGATACAGCCCTGAGTGTACCCAGTCCCGACTCTGATAATTTCGGCCAATCCCGATTTATCGTTGATAGCGGTTACGGGGATACAGTTGCATTCGAGTCAAGCCTTTTAGGTGGTTTTGATTCTACGCTGGTCGATATGACCACCATTTCTACTGCCGCTCCCAGGGCTGATTTACCCGATTTTCTTGAATTGGATACCCTTAGGATCTTTCAGGAAGCGGAGCGGTTTGTCCCAGTAGATCTTACCGGCGATGGTATCGAGGAGATGATTGCCACCTATCCGATAGGATTGTTCCGCATCTGGAAAAGGGTATTGGAAAAGAAACCCTGGTTCATCGGACTGTGGCTGAGAACCGAGCAAGCTGGTGTTACACCTGTAGGTGCCAAGATCACCATAAGCAGTGGTAATATCTCCCGTAGTTATCTGGTGACCGATCCCAATCCAGTCAGCTTCTATTTTCCTTGGTCCGCATTGTCAGCGGACGTGCTGGTAAGATGGCCTGATGGTCATGAAAATCATTACTCTGAAATCACCGCAAATCGGACTCATATACTGACGAGGAGGGCATTAGAACGATAGAGGGGCGTCCAGTAGGGATTGTTCCGGGATGAATTCAGAATGCTAAATGAAAATTGTAGAGTGCAAAGTGAATAGGATTGTATGGCCGGCTATCAGCACGTTGTTGCTAGTAGTTGTGGTTAGTGGCCAGATTCGTGATCCGTACGCCGATGCCTTGCGGTATTTCGAATTGGGCAGGTATGAGCAGGCGGCAACAAGTCTTCAGAAAATCCTTGAACGCGAGCCTGAGTGTATGGAGTGCTATGACCTGCTGGCCCGCATAGCGACTTCTCAGGGGGATGACAGTCTGGCTGCTGCCTGGTACCGTCGGGCGTCGGAAATAGAGCCGGACAACGCGACTCTTTATCAGAAGCTCGGTTTTGCCGAGCATCGAGCGGGGAATCTGCTGCGGGCTGTCGACGACTTGGAGCGTAGCCTGCAGCTGAATCCTGCCAGTGGGGAAACCTACTTCGCCCTTGGAAATGTCTGGTACGACTTGGAGGCATTGGAACAGGCAAAGGCGAGCTACCGCCAAGCCCTCGCTTTGGACAGTACAGCAGCGGCGTACCACTTTCAACTGGGTATGGTCTATTTCAAGACTGACCTACCTGATTCAGCCCTGATTGAGTTCCAAGCGACCTATCAGCTGTACCCCAAATATTCTCTGGCTTATGAATTCGCCGCCAATATCCTGATAAAGGAAAGCCGGTGGCCGGAAGTTGTGGATGTGTTAGAGCGGGGACTGGCTTCCGCGCCGGAGACCAGAGTTACACGCTACTGGCTGGGGCGGGGTCACCTGGAGATGGGGAATTTTCAGCGTGCCGTGGAACTCTTGGGTGGATACGTGATTCGGTATAAAGACCACATCGGTGCCCGATATAATTACGGTCTGGCATTGTATGAAATTGGCGAGTATGAGGAGGCTGTGACGCAATTGTGTACTGTCACGGTGCACCTGCCGGACCTGTTGAAAGCCCAACTTTATCTAGGCCGTTCCCTAAGCGGCCTTGACCGGGATTCACTGGCTTTCGCTGTATTTGATTCCCTTCTGTTCAAAGACTCGACTTACTACGAGGTGTGGATCTATCGTGGAGATATCGACCTTAAACGGGACCGCTACCCACAAGCAATGGCGCAATACGTACTGGCTGGCAAACTCCGTCCCGACCGGTGGGAAGCGTACCATCGCCAGGCCTTGGCCCATTACCTCCAGGGGCAGTATGAGGCCGCCGAACTGCAGCTATTCGGCGCGTTGATTCGCAAAGACAGCCTGTCTACCTCAAGTGATACGAGCGGAGTTCACTCGATAGGTTCCGCGGTAATCTACGGTCTCCTGGGTGACGTGGCCGCCGCTATGGGAGAGGACGATTTCTCGACATACTACTACAGCATGGTACTACGGCTGGAGCCGGAGAACATCGCTGCGCGGGCGAAGTTGGTTGATGCCCTGATCCGGCGACAGATGTGGCGGGTAGCCTTGGCGGAGTTAGGCTGGTTCTACGAGCGGGACCGGCGCAATGAAACTGTACTTTATCGTTTAGGGCGGGTGTCGCATGCCTATGGAGACACCACCGCTACCCGACAATATATGGACGAATTCCGAACACGGCACAACCGGCGCCGCGAGCGGGAACGTCTGGAGCTCCGGATCAGCCTGGACCGGCGTAATCCTCGGCATTACCGGGAACTCGGCTGGTATTACCGCCGGTTGGAAAACTACAGCCGGGCGCGGCTCTACTTCCGCCAGGCCGTAGCCTTGGGTGATACAACCCTGCCTGCTAGCCTGTATATGGATGAAGGCGAAGGGCCGTAAGGGATTGGCGACTGATCGAGGGTGCATTCAGGTCAGGGGGAGCGCGGATTTTTTCTTCTGTGCCACAGGATAAAAATGGCCGCTATTAGCAGCACTCCCGCCCCCACGAGCCGGAAGGTGGTAAGATTGGCTGGGGTTGTTGTGGCCAGAGTGGCCGTGATGAATCCTACGATGCCTTCACCGCCCATAATGCCAGCCGCCAGGACAACGCCGGCGCGTGCCCAGTCCGGGTGGGAGCGGTCCACCCAGGCGCGAATAATCCCTCCCAAGGCTATTACGAAGCTCAGCGGCCAACCGAGAAAGATGCCGATACCCATAGGTATGAGTAGAACTAGCGGTTCCGCTGGCTGATCTACTCGCCGACGCTTGTAATACCACCGCAGACCTTCCAGTAGAAAAGCCGCTCCAATAGTGCCGAAGAAGGTTGGCAGGTGGATAAGGCCGGAAAAAGTATTGAACACTATTCTAGCCTGGGGTGCCGGTAGGTTAGCGGTAAACAGCTCTGGGACGAAAGTGTCCCGGATGATGGCTATAAGGATTGGCATGGCTGGGATAATAACCGCCACGGCGAAGAGGTCCGCGCGAACGATGTACCGGTTGGGCGTGCCCACCACCTGAGCCGACTTGAAGTCGTGGCCGATGTCGCCGGCAACAGCCGTTGTAACTGCCACATAGAAGGCGATGACATACTTTGCCGGCTCCGGCAGGGGCAGATGGAACAGGGCGTAAACCCCAGCAACCAGAAAGGCTGCCAGGATGCCGAACTGCTCCAAGGGGTCCAGGTTGGTGGTGCCTGTGAGCTGGGCTGCCACCGGTACCAGTATCCAGGCTAGTGCCAGGGCAATAACAGCGCCCCACCACGTTACTCCAGCAGTAATTAAAAGGATCAATCCTGCAACGGTAAGCCCAAGGACCGGGATACGGAAATCGTCCTTAACAACTAGATCAGTCAGGCCGCGTAGTTGGCCGTGGAAAATGAGCTGGGCAAGTCCTGAGCCCAAGACCAGACCCATGCCAATATTCTGAGCCCACAGCTCTGGTGTGATGCCCTCGCTGATGCTGAGGCGGGTAACCACCAGGCCGCCAATGGGCACGAGGACAGCGAGGCCGATGACGGCTCCTGCCAACCAGTTGATGCCGGTCCTGACTCCAAGAATGTAGCCAGCTCCGACTCCCATGGGAGCTATCATAAACGGCAGCAGCACGGACCCGAGGGTTACTGCTATGATATAAAGATCGAGCTGGTCCCGCAGTAGAGTAAAAACGCCGGTTAGCAGACCGGCCAGCACCACGAAGGAAAAAAGAGCGCCGCGGTCAAAACCCTCCCGGATGAGCTCCCCACCTGCTTGTCCAGCCGGGTAGGGCAAGGCCGCCTCCTCAATGTAGCGGGATCGCACCCGCTCCGAGAGCAGGACGCCTAATAATCCTCCGGCACCGGCCAGCAGGCTGAGTAGCCAGACCGATGGCAATCCTCCAGCTGGTGGGCTGGATGGCTGTAAGTACAATCCCGGGAGGACGAATGCCACAGCGGCGGCCATGAGACCACCGATGGTACCCCCGGCCTGAGCCATATTGACCTCGTGCCGGGTGACATGTCTAGAGAACAGGCGTAGCAGACCAGCCGACACAACGATTGAAAACACGATCGGCCAGGGCATAGCTCCCAGCTTCATCGAGATGTACGCACTGGTAAAAAAGAGGAACAGGGTAACTATCAGGATTGTGGTGAAGATTTTCAGATATGTTAGCAGGTGCATTGTTGGTTAATAATTGAATGTTGAATAATGAATTTTAGGAATGGATAATAGATTCTGGATGGCTGCCCTGAGTCTGACGAAGGGCTAGTTCCTGGGTGTTGGATATTAGAGACTCAAACTCACAACTAGTACCTCATCGTTCGTACGTAGAAAGTAAAGGTCAGCTCTCCGGTCATTACCATATGTGAGCCGAGGCTACTACCCGCCCAATAATGAAGATTTCGGTTCCCAATTCCTTGCTGCTGACGGTAAATGGTGGATAGACAGTACCGTTTTCGCTGAACACCTGGATAAGACCGCCAGGCAGGTGCTGCACGTATTTAACCAGCAGTTCATCCTCGATGCGGATGACGTAGGCTTTGCCGCTGACGATTTCAGTCTGGCTTAGATCTATCAAGACAAAATCGCCTTCGCGCAGGACTTTTTCCATAGAGTCACCTATCACATCCACTAAGGCCAGATTCTTCGAATTCAGACCCCTTTCGTTGATCCAATCCCTTCTAAAGGCCACCGAGCCAACTACATCTTCGCCAACAACGAAGGTGCCGTGTCCTGCACCGACCCGGACATCATAGCGGTTTACCAGCACCAGTTCCTGGTCTTCAGGCCGGGATAGCTCGGTGCGGAACATCCCGCCATCCCCGGTAAGCAGCCATGTTATGTTAAATCCCAGTTTATCCAGTGCGCCTACGACGCTGGATGGTAGATCGGCTCGTCCGCGCTCGTAATTGGCGATGTCATAACGCTTGAGACCAAAACGGGCAGCAAAGGTAGTCTGAGTTTCTCCCAGGTGGGTTCTAATGTATCTCAGGCGACTGCCCATTCTGGCGTGTTTATTAGTTGTAGTGACCATTTCTCCTATTGCAATGAGTAATTATTACACATTACATTATCACTGGGAAAAGGTGGCATGAAACCTTCCAACAGACTTATCCAACCGGACACTTTCCTATTTTCTTTCGATAGAGAAGTATGTCTATTCCCAATATTTAGAGACAGTGCCACTGTCGGATATGCCAGCGAAGCTCCTGCCGATCGCATAATAAAACCGAATCAACGTTACCACTCGAAGGTAACAATCTGAATCGTCTGCTTCAATCCAAAAATGCAGAATCAAGGAAAAGGAGTCATTATGACACAATCAGGTCAACAACGTAGGACAGCAGCTAGAAGTACATCGCGAGGGGTGCTGAAATCCACTGTAGATCGCCAGGGCAGTTGGATTGATGGACAAGGCCGGGCTGTACCTCCCCGGTATATTGATCCGGTGGTGAAAGCGCGGGATCGACTGGTGCGTCGCATTGCATCCAAGACGCAGCGCCTCCATGAGCAGATGTCGGTGGTGAAGGCAGAGGTGCTGGCCCTGGTGGACGAATACCTGGCCCAGGTGGCGGCCGGGTATGACGAGAACTGGAAAGGCAACGCCGAGCTGGTCACCTTCGACGGACGGCTGAAGGTTGAGGTGAAAATTAGCGAGGCGCTGGAGTTCGATGAGCGGTTACAGCTGGCCAAACAGAAGATTGACCACTGCCTTCGCAGCTGGACCGGCAACGCCCGCGCAGAGGTGCGTGCTATCATCAACCAAGCCTTCCAGGTGGACAGTAAAGGGCGCATCAACATACGCTCCATACTCACGCTGAGGCAGCTCAAGTTCGACGATCCGGTTTGGAGCGAGGGTATGGCTCTCATTGCCGACAGCCTCCGTATCCGCACTACCCGTCGCTACGTGAATGTGTACCAAAGACACACTAGCACGGACCGCTTTGAGCTACTGGCGCTTAACTGGAGTGCGCTGGGGGGAGTTGAAATCAAGGAAAGAGACAATGGCGATAACAGTGGGCAATAGCACGAGTCTGTTGATCGGTGCTGGCGTTATGAATAGTGAAAAGACAAGCGAGCAGGGAGCGATATGGAGGACAACGACGGTTTCAACCTGATGATCGAGATGATCAACCGGCAGCGGCTGTATCGAACCGGGGAGGTGGCCGCTCTGATGGGTTGCTCGGTGCGCTACGTGCAGCTGCTGGTGGAGCTGGGTCATCTGGAGGCACTGCGGATGGGACGGATAATCCGCATCCCCGGTCTCTCACTGGTGCGCTTCATCGAGAAACACAAGGAGTGGGATGGGTGAGATCAAATGTAAAATGAAGAGAAAGAATTTGTGGGATTAGGTGGTCGACGGTTTGTTGCTTGCTGTCAGAGGTCAGTGGATGGGTGCAGCTTCCGCACTCACCTTTGACAACACGTGTCTCCCTATCTCTCTAAAGAGAGCCGGGGAGGAGATAGCAAAGGGTGCTGTGAATGAAGCGTCTGCGAAAGCTTGGTAAAGGAATACGTCTCTCTTAGATTTTAGCGTGAAATTTCCAAAATACTCTGAATAGGAGATGTACTGTGATAACGTATGATATTACTTTTGCATCTGAAGAGGGAACATAATGGAAGAAGAGGCTAGAAGGAAGATTGCAGAGATCATGGGAGAAATGACTTGCCCAAAAGACTTCAATTGTGCAGAATCAGGATTTGAAGAGCTGTGCAGTGCAGGAAACGTTGGATTGGAGTCATACCTCGAATGTCTCGAACCCGATGCGAGGTACTGCACGTTTAATTTGCCTTTCGGCAACCATTATTACTGTCGATGTCCGCTCCGGATGTATCTCGCCCAGACACTGAAGATTTGAAATCAAGAAGGGGGTGTAGGACAATTCAATGCACTGGACTCCGAGACAGTCACTGGTACGGCCGGGGGAATAGTCTTTGAGGCTAGTGGTCCGGATACGCACTGCTGCGCCGGACAAGTCAGTTGTTAGGATTCAGCCCGATTGCTGCTGCTGAATCCCGCTCCTAGTCCTTCAGGAAGCGAGACTAAAGACGGGGCACCGTCGAGAAAACGGAAAAAGCATCAGAACCGGTTGCATGGCACTCCCCGGTATGCATTTAACGGACTGACAACAGACCAGGTATCTGGCCGTTAGTCCAGGATCCGATCCCTCCTCAAACGAAGTAGGCTTGATTAGGCCGATTCCTGTGTTAAATTGCGGCACGGGTTGTATCCAATAACTAACGAAAGGAGGTGGTCCATTGTCTAGTAAACATTGGGCGCTGGCCTCCGCTGGTGCGCTTTAGAGGCATTCGGCGCGCCAGCCGCCCAGCCTAAGCTGAAGCCCCCGGGCCTGTGCCGGGGGCTTCTTCGTTTATGGCCTGTGGTCCGTCTACGCTTCGCTGCGCCGGACTAGTAAGCAATCAATTGTCCGAGGTCCGTGATCAATCTCCAGCTCCAAATCCCAAGTCCCCAAACGATCCTCGCTAGGAGCCATGCCCTTCACCCTCCCCGGCCATTATCTCGTGGGCGAGGTCGCGGTAGTCGCGGGCGCCTGTGCATTGACTGTCGTAGAGGGTGATGGGCTGGCCTTGTGAGGGTGCTTCGGCCAGGCGGACATTCTCCCGGATTTCCACTTTGAATACGAGGTCGCCGAAGCGGCTGCGCAGTTCCTGTACTATGTTCTTGGAGTGACGGGTCCGGGAATCCACGCGGCAAGCCAGGATGCCGGTGATCCGCAGTTCGGGATTCAGGTGGTTCCTGAGACTCTCCACTGAGGTGATGACCCGATCCACACTAGGCAAGGCTAGGTGGTGGGCTTCTATAGGGATCAGCACTTCCTCGACGCCGATCAGGGCGTTGGCTGTCAGGATGCCCAGGGCTGGGGGACAATCCACGATCAGGTAATCCCATTGGCCGTGTGGGAGGGACGTCATGGTCTTACTGAAGATCTGCACCGTACCCACTTCCCAGGACAGAACCTTTTCGGCGCCGAGGAGCCAGGTAGAGGCCGGCACCAGGTTTACGCCCATTACGGCGGTCGGACGTACCAGTTCTACCAGGGAACGAACGCTGATGAATATATCGGCAATACCCCGGCCGGCATCCTTAATACCAAACCAATTGGTGGCCGTTCCCTGGGGGTCCATATCCACCACCAGCACCCGCCGCCCGTACTCCGCTATGGCTGCCGAGAGGCTGACGGTTGTGGTGGTCTTGCCGCTGCCGCCTTTCTGATTGAAAACCGCGATGCTTCTCACGGGATAACGTCTCGTCCGGCACGGTTATTAAGCCGGTAAACAGCCAAACCAGATCTCTTAGTTAGTATACCGCCTGTCCTTTAGAATCGGTCTTGATGAGCCATAAGTCGCCGCTACCGGCACCGAAGGAGTAGGTCTGCCCGGCAATGATATAGCCACCATCGGTAGTAGGCTGCACCGAAAGCCCGAAATCCAGGCTGTGGCCGCCGTAGGTGCGGTTCCATTCCTCCTGTCCGTCAGCGTCGGTCTTGATCAGCCAGATATCGCTACTCCCGGCACCGAAGGAAAGGGTTGTGCCTACGAGAATATAGCCACCGTCAGGGACTTCGTGGACTGTATTCCCCCAATCCCATTCCGGGCCGCCGAAGGTCCTGGTCCAATCTGTGCGGCCATCAGGCCCCAGCTTAATCAGCCATACATCACTCTCGCCCGCCCCGGAAGAAGTCGTGGAACCCACCACGATATACCCTCCATCAGAGGTCGTCTGTACAAAGTGGCCTTCTTCGTAGCCCTTGCCTCCAAACATCAGCCTCCATTGCGCTGTCCCGGCGGAGTCGGTCTTTATAAGCCAGAGATCATCGTTGCCAACACTGCCAGATATCGTCGCCCCGGTTATAATGTAACCGCCGTCAGCGGTAGGTTGAATACAGTTGCCGTAGTCGTTCTCGATCCCACCATAGGTGCGATTCCACTCCTCAGTCCCTCGGGCGTCGGTCTTAACGAGCCAGAGGTCGCCGCCACCGGCTCCGCGTGAGTCGGTCCAGCCGGTGATGATAAAGCCGCCATCGCTTGTCTGCCGGACAGAACGGCCCCAGTCCCAGCCGCCGCCACCAAAGGTTTCGCTCCATAGCCGCCGCCCGTTGCCATTGGTCTTTATCAGTTGCACATCATAATTGTTGGGACCCGACGATAGTATGGTGCCAACGATGATGAATCCACCGTCAACGGTTTCCTGGAGAGATTCCCCGCCCTCGTACTGGCCTGTGGCAATCCCAAAAGTCCGGGACCATTGCTCCGCGCCTTCCGGGTCTACCTTTACCAGCCAGGTGTTCCAGTCCCCATCACCGAAGGAAGCAGTCATACCGGTGATTATGTAGCCGCCGTCGCTAGTCTGTTGCACGCAACTGCCCTCATCCAGGTTATCGCCACCGAATGTACGCCTGAAACTGATCTGACGCCGAGGAAACTGCGAAGGTTCGGCCCCGTAAAGTACAGCCCCTACGTCCGTCCTGACGGTGGGCAGGAAAACAAGGTACACCAGAAAACCAAAGCCGAACTGATTTAGTACTGTCCTGGTTGGCATGGCCTAAGTTACAAACTATGAACCATGCCGTCTTGATTTTTACCGTATATGTGGAATAGCTGTTCTCCCTGCGAGGGAGGAAATCCTTATGCCGGCAGGCGTGGTATGGTAGACTGGGGAAATGTAACTGACGTGTGAAAAGGGAGACTGGTAGAAGCTATCGGATAAACAGCTCCATCACGGTACGGCGCTCATTGGGTTCGCTGGTCCGGTTTTCCATTTGCTGAAGTTCGTAGGCCGTGACGGCTCTTGCCTGTAACTGCTCAAACTCCTCGGTCTCTTCTCCAGGCGGAGCCAGCGGCCTGGCTTCATTGGCCTGGTTTTCGGTGAAGACCTCTCGCGGGGGTCTACCTTCTGCAGCGCCTGGCGGGGCGGCTTCCGGTGGGACCGCTTCAGGCGGGTTCACTCCGGGACCGTTCTCTTCTTCCTCCCCCGTTTCAGCAGTGAAACCAGCCCTAAGAGCCTGAGGTGCTTCTGGTGCTCCTCCGGGTCTACCGACCTGTCCGGGTTCGCCGGCTCCTGGACGCGCGACTGCCGGATTGGCCTCAGCAGGTCCCGGGGCTGCAGCGGGTATCTCCCGAGCTGCTCCCGGTGGAGGTTCAATTGGCGCTGGGACTGTGGCTCTTAGCTCCGCGTCTGCCGCCTCAGCGGGAGTAGCCCTTATAGCGGCGGCTCGCTCACTGGGTGTTTCCGGTGGCTCCGGTGTCGGAGGAGCTGGATTTGCAGTCGGTTCCTCCTCTTCTAATGCGGCCTGAAGATCGGCCAGCCTTGGAACAGCCTGACCTGGATTACCGCCCAGCGGTGCTGCTGGTTCGTTTACTAGGAGGTTCGGTGCTTCCGGTTCCAGAGGATTTGCGGGTGGGGTAACACCCAACGCAGGTGCGGCAGCGGGCCGGACATTCTCACCGATTCCCCCTCCAGGCCCTTCAGTCGCGGCACCTGTGAGACGGTTGGCCGGTATCGCCTGCTGACCAGGATTCACCTGTCCTACCAGTGGTCGTTGCTCGAGTCGAGTATTGCCAATTCCACCCTGGTCAAGCGCGCTCCGACCAGCACCCAACGGAGTCTGCTGGTCTGTGGTAAGGAAGTCGTTTTCCAGTCTGTTGGTTTGGTTGCCCGCATTAGTCACCCGCCGGATATCATCGGTACCTACTCCAGCACGCAATGCGTTGTCAGATTCATCCAGGGCTCCGGGATTTCCCCGTCTAACTAGTTCACCTTGCTCCAGCTGGGTAGTGCCGATCCTGTTCCCACCACGCGTGATACGGTTAGCGGCCAGCGGTGTTCGCTGATCGGTGTTGAGGATATTGTTTCCCGGATTCTCCACACGCCTTTGCACTCGCGCTAGTGGACCTTGTTCGGGTCGTGTAACGCCAGCATCCCCCTGTCGAATCAGAGCGGCACCAGCACCAAAACCTGGTCGTTCTGCGGGATTATTGCGGCTAGCAGGTGCCGTGTTTCTGCCTATGGCCAATCCCTGGTTGGCTGCGTCAGCGGGCGTGGTCACTAGGTTGGCTGGTCCCCGGTTCATGTTGAGGGCGTTGCCCAGGGCGGTCTGTTCAAAGCTGGCCGCCATACGAATGCCATCCAGTCGGGGAGGCTCCCGGTTGGCAATGATAGTTGGTTGGGCACCGGCCTGAAACCCGGGTCGTTCGGCTGTCCTTGCCGCGGTAGGAGCCGCAGCGGCTCCCGCGCCACCACCTCTGCCCTGCCGGGTACCGCGTTCAAGTCCAACGGGAATGGTCACAACTCCGCGTCGTTCCTCACCACCGCCTCCGGCTTGTCCGGCCTGGTTAGCTTCACGGAAACCCGGCAATGCCTGACGGAACTGCTGTCGCAGTGCGGCGCGGCCACGCGGGGCTGCTTCGGCGTCTCGATCCGGCTCTGCCGCTGCCTCCGGTTCGCGGGTCTCAGCGGTACGTCTTGCTCGCTGACTGAGTTCTACGAGGAAGGCGGGTCTCGGGCGTTGCCGTTCACGGGCAAAGGCAGCCCTTAACTGACCCCTTCCCCTTCTGCGTCCTGGACGGGTGACCTCTTCGGCCTGATCGGAGTTATTCTCCTCAGTAGGCTCAAAAACCGGGGTTGGATTGAACCCGGCTACCTGGTCAGTGAGATTGATTGTATCGGTCATCACTCAACTTATGGTCAAAACGTCCGATAATAAGAAAGCCAACAACTGGAAGGACCGACAACCAGGGATGTTTAAGCCACATTCGTCAGAACCTTCCGGTTGTTGGCCTCTTATAATACAAACCATTGCTTCTCAAGACACAGCTCCTGTCTCAGGTGCTGTGCCCTGTCGCTCTACCGGTGTTTAAACGTATATAAGAATTCCGGCAAATGCAAGCTTTATTTAGCCTATTTCGGGGTAATTGCTGTAATTTCATACACTCCTGTATCCGCAGGTCCCCCCTCGGTTTCTGTGCCACTATTCACAAGCATGCCCTCGCTGGCAATTATTATATCGACAGATCTTTAAATGTAGCAAAAGCCGAAATGCTGGAAAATATTACAGCCTATAACACCATCTGCCAATAACCTGAAGAAGCCTTCCTCATTCTCGTATTTAGCAGCCAGACAGGTGTTTCTCTGTTTAATTTCTTTTTTGCAGCTAGATTCAGCCTGGTTATGCACCTCGGCTATCTCGGGTGGCTTATTGAATGATTATAATAGGGGACTTACACGATTAACGACAGACTACTCAAGCCACTGCTGATCGGTGCTGGTACAGTGTGTGTCGGGTTGGGAATGCTGGGAATTTTTCTCCCCCTGCTGCCTACAACGCCCTTTTTGCTGCTTGCGGCTGCCTGCTACATCCGCAGCTCGGATAAATTCTACCACTGGCTGATAGCCAACAGGTGGTTTGGCAGGTATATCAGGAATTACCGGGAAGGAAGGGGAGTTCCTCTCTCTACCAAGGTTATTGCGATTGGCTTGCTATGGATTACGATAGGTTATTCAGTCTTTTTTATGGTCGATATCCTGGCGCTAAGGATATTACTGATCCTGATTGCCGTCGGAGTGACCACACACCTCGTTTTGTTGAAGACCTACCGACGGCACAAATAATACCATAACCGGGTTTCAACCAGGCTTGGGATCAGGAGGCCGTCATTTCGTCTTAATTCACATCTCGAATCCGCACTTCAATTCCCTCTTCTCCTTTCAATAGTTCCACCAGCCTGGCGGTATCGGTGCTGCCGTAGTGATATGGATAGAGGATTTTAGGCCTGAACGCTTTAGCGGCATCCGCCACCATCTCGGGTGTCATCGTGTAGGGCAGATTCATCGGCAGAAAGGCGACGTCGATCCCCTTGAGTGCTTTCATCTCCGGCGTATTCTCAGTGTCACCGGCCACATAGACTCGCTTATCACCAAATGTGATCACGTAACCGTTCCCTTCACCCCGGGGATGATAGGGATTCCCGCTATCGCGCTTATGAACGATGTTGTACGCCGGGACAGCTTCTATTTTTAATCCGCCAACGGACTTGACGTCACCATTATTCATCACGATGCCGCCTTGCACCACTTCGGCGCATTTCCCGCTCAGCACAATATCCGTGTCATCTTTGCGCAGAATCTCTATTACTTCTGAATCGAGGTGGTCTCCATGCTGGTGGGTTACCAGGATCAAGTCAGCCTGAGGCATTTTAGTATAGTCGGCCTCACGAGATACCGGGTCCATGTGGATGGTCTTTCCGTTGAAGGTAAACATCAACGTACCGTGACCTATGAAGGTGATCTTCAGGTCACCGGCGGAGGTCTTGATGATATCCTCTTCGAACTCATCGGTGGCAAGTCCGATCGATATCAAGCCGCAGACCAGGACGGCTGTAAATAAAAGAACATTATTCACCATCTGCTCCTCCTATTTGTACGTCCTTCATAACCAATAGGCTAAATGGAATTTAACAATAAAAGGAATAATGCTCCATCACCACTCGCCACCTACCGAGGTAATCCGGCTCAGGCCGCCTCTCGCTTCATTGCTCAACGGAAGTCTAGCCGTGCGTATCCAATCAGTATCCGGTTGCGGGAAGATTTAAGGCTGAAAACAATGGTCTTTCCTGGCTGAGATCGGTCCACAGATAACGAGCAGGATAGGGCGTCACCAAATCCGCGTCATTCTAACCTTTTGGTCTCCATTACCTGGTCGAAGAGGATAAAGTCCATCGGATCCGTTGAATACTTGGGTAGACCACGCTCGGACTGATTTTCTCTAAGCCGCTACTTACTTGTGTTTATACATTAATATTTTGAATGTGTCGACATTAATATATTGACTTCAGACTAATAATTATCTATACTCCGAGCGCAAGCCAGAAAAATTTGAAGCATGGGGGTAGCCTCTTTCACTAATTAAAGGAGACGTATAATGAGAGTCAAGGTCTATTTAATTGGTCTAGCAGTGAGCCTGTTGTGCGTCGGGCAATTAACTGGCCAGGAACATCGGGTTACCGGGCACGTGATTTCCGGAGAGGACAGGGCTCCGCTGCACGGAGTAAATATTGTTGTGCAAGGTACAGAATTGGGGACCGTTACTGATGCCTATGGGCTGTATGTGCTGGAAGATATTTCAGGTGAGGATATATTGGTATTCTCATTTATTGGGTATCAGATAGAGGAAACTTCCATCGATAATCGTGAGGTGATTGATATCGTCATGACACCCCAGGCTCTTTCCGGGGAAGACGTGGTGGTGATCGGGTATGGTACCCAGCAACGCAGAGATCTTACCAGTTCTATTTTCTCATTGAAGGAGGGGAGTTTTACAAAGGGTGCGACCACCGATCTTCAGTCACTGCTTCAAGCCCGGGTGCCGGGCGTGGTCATCACTGCGAACAATGGTGACATTGGAAGCGAACCCCAGGTCCGTATCCGGGGTGGTACCTCTGTGACCGCCGGCAACGGTCCTATGATTGTGATTGATGGGGTACCCATTGATAATTCGTCAGCGATGCCTGACGGTGTCGAGATCTCAAATGGTACCCGGGATAATCCTCTGGGCATGGTGAACCCGAACGATATCGCCTCCATAGACATATTAAAAGACGCTTCGGCGGCGGCCATTTATGGGGCCCGGGGCGGGAACGGCGTGATTCTGATTACCACCAAGCAAGCAGAAGCCGGCGCCCTATCTATGACTTACGATGGCTATACCAGTACTTCGACCGTGTCTAAGACATTAGACCTTTTGACTGCCGCGGAATACAAGGCTTATTCGGATAAGGTTGGCGCAACCCCCGACATGGAAGACGCCGACACTGACTGGCAGGATGAGATTTTCAGGACGGCCGTTTCCCAGAATCATAATCTTGCCTTCGGTGGAGGCACCCAGCTCTCCCGGTATCTGGTTTCATTGAACTATCTGGATGAGCAGGGCATTGTGTTGAATTCCTCACGGCAGCGATATTCACTCCGCTTGAATGTCAACCATAGAATGCTCGATGAAAAACTGCGCTTGGGATTGGGCATTAATCCCACCTTCGTCAAGCGCAATAATACTCCGTATAACCAAAGTGCGGGCTACTATGGCGGAGTGTTTACAAATGCCCTCAAGATGAATCCCACTCACCCGGTGAAAAACGAAGATGGATCATATTATGAATGGGCGACCACAACTATCCGGAATCCGGTTGCCCTGGCTAACGAAGTCGAGGATATTTCCGAGAGCATACGTATCTTTTTGAATGCAACCGCAGAATATGAATTCATCCCGGGATTAAGCGCAAAGGTAAACCTGGGATTGGATCGATCCGGCACCTCCCGGTCTACCTATGAACCGAGGTCGTTACCCTATGCGGCAGCCTTTGGCGGGAGAGCTGATGCCAGAAATAACAATCGGCAAGCTACCCTATTTGAGTCGGCGCTGAATTATAAAGCGGATATCGGCGCCTCGCAACTGGAGGCCTGGGCCGGCTATACCTTCCAGGAGTTCGAGAATGCGGGATTTGGAGCGGTTGCTCAAGACTTTGTCACCGATGCCTGGTCATACAATAACATCGGAGGGGGAGCCAATTTTACCGAACGACCGTTTTCCTTCAGAGATAAAAACCGGCTGATCTCTTTCCTCGGACGGGTAAATCTTAGTATTGCTGATAGGTTTCTGATCAGTGCCGCCCTCCGCCGCGAAGGGTCTTCCCGCTTTGGAGCCGATAATAAATGGGGTCTGTTCCCCTCCGGGTCTGTCGGATTCCGTGTCACTGAAGACTTGAAAGTCAGGGCAAGCTATGGCATCGCCGGAAACCAGGACATCGGGAATTATCGCTCCCTGGTTACCCTTGGCCCGGGATACCGTGCCGTTATCGGGGATCAGGCAATGACCGGTGTTGCCGCGACCCAGCTGGCCAATCCCGATCTGAAATGGGAGGAAACCAGCCAGCTGAACCTGGGGCTGGACTTCAGTTTCAACCGGGACAGAATTTCCGGTTCAGTCGATGTGTACACCAAAACGACCACCGATTTATTACTCGAGTTTGACGTTCCGCAGCCGGCGGTGGTCACCACCAGGCTGGATAATGTGGGAGAGGTATCCAACAAGGGGATTGAGCTAATGCTGAATACGGTGAATATCTCCACCCCGGATCTCTTCTGGCGGACCAGCTTGAACTTTGCCATGAACAGAAATGAAGTGGTCAGCTTGGGTCCTGATCCGGATAAATATATCATGACCGGTAATGTCGGTGGCGCCGGGTTAAGCGATGTACAAGCCCAGGTTATCATCCCCGGTGAACCATTAGGAACATTCCTGGGGTTTCGTTTCTATGGATATGATGCTGAAGGACAGGAAATATTAATAGATCCTGACGTTGCCGGAGCTGACACACTTGGACCCCTGAAGGATGGTAGGCACATTCTGGGCAATGCTCAGCCGGACTTTACCTTCGGTATCTCGAACATCATAAATTACAAGGGCATAGACTTCCGGTTCTTCATCCAGGGTGTGCAGGGAGTGGATATTTTGAATAATACCCGTCTGGAGTATCAGCGGCCTTCCAACGTCTTCAATGGCATTAATGCCTTTGCGGAAGTGAGGGATGAGGTGGATGCCGGATTGGATCCTGAAGCGGCGGTTGCCTATACAGATATGTTCATAGAAGACGGATCGTTCATCCGGCTGCAGAATGTCACCCTTGGATACACCTTCAGTACTGGCAGGTTCAGAAACTTACGGCTCTACGTGAGTGGTGATAACCTGTTTATACTGACCAAATACAAGGGGTATGATCCGGAAGTCAGCACCGATACAGGGTATGGCTTGGGGATTGACTACACCAACTATCCTCGAGCCCGGACCTTTACTCTTGGCTTAAGCGTTGGATTATAACCAGGAATTTCAAGTCTAATAAGGGAGCATGAGGCTATGGGAAATAAGCACATAAACCATAAACTTCGTTTTCTGATGCCGTTCCTGTTGATCTTACCGCTATTCTGGAGCTGCATGGACCTTGAGGAAACACCCTACGATGTGGTAACGCCGGGTGAATACTATCAGACAGAGGGTGAGTTAATCGCTGCGGTGATCCCGGTCTATAACAGTCTCGGGCTCGCTTCCTGGGATGGCCTTACAGGACTGCAGGATATCTCCTCGGATGCTATGGTCGTACCCACGCGTGGCGGAGACTGGGACGATGGAGGAATGTGGCGGGCACTACAGGAACATACCTGGACGCCCGTCCACCCCAGTATTAGCAATGCATGGGAGAATGCCTATGGGGGCGTAGCGCGGGCGAACTCCACGCTGGATGCCCTGGGAAGAGCTGAACAGACACCACTGGTTAAGACCTTTATAGCGGAAGTGAAGGTTCTCAGGGCGCTTTATTATTGGTGGCTTATGGATCTGTTCGGCGCGGTACCCCTGGTCACCGATCCGGCCACAGACCCGGACAATCCCCCAAGCCAGAGTACCCGAACAGAAGTGTACAATTTCATCGTGGCGGAGATCACGGCAGCACTGCCGGACCTAGAGGACACATTCACAGCCGGCAGCTACGGCCGGGTAACGACAGGGGTTGCTAATACCCTGCTGGCCACGGTATACCTGAATGCCGAGGTCTATACGGGAACGGCAAAGTGGACTGAATGTGTTGCCGCGTGTAACGCAGTGATCAATTCCGGTGAGTATGCGCTGATGCCCACTGTTGCGGACGTCTTCGCACTGGAAAACGAGGGACCCGGCAACACGGAGAATATCCTTGTAGTAGCTACGCTGCCAGCGGACGGAGTCACAGCTTACCGCCACATGGCAACCTTGCATTACAATCAGATACCCTCAAGTCCGTGGAACGGATTCGCCGTCCTGTCCGACTTCTATAATAAATACGATACCGACGATGACCGAAGAGACCAGATACTGGCAGGACAAGCATATGTGTTAGGCGGACCGAGCGCGGGCGACTCGGCCTTCGATCGTCAGGGCGAGCCACTGATTTTTACGGTGGACTTCCCCTTATTCGATGCCACCGAAGGAGATGGCCCGCGCGTCCTCAAGTGGCCGATCGATCCTAATATGAGCGGGTGGTTTGCCGGTAACGACTACGCCATTTTCCGTTACTCGCACGTTCTGCTCGCCAAAGCAGAAGCCCAGTACATGCTAGGTAATACGGCTGACGCCTTAGCCCTGGTTAACCAGGTGAGGGAACGTGCGTTTGATCCTGATGAGGCACTTACAGCTGTCACTCTCGATGATATCTTTGATGAGCGCGGCTATGAGTTCCTCTGGGAGGGATTCCGTCGTCAGGATCAGATCAGAACAGGAAAGTGGCTTGGTACGTGGTCATTACACGAGACCCCAAGTGCTGAGTATACAGAACTCTATCCTATACCGCAGACTCAAATGGATGCAAATCCCAACCTGGTCCAGAATCCGGGATATTGATGCTCGTGCGTTAGCAGGTTCTCATACATAGCGTTATCGCTCCTTTATATACGCAAGCGGCAGAAATTCTCTGCCGCTTGCGTATTGTATATGCCTAATGTATTTCTCCCCGGCACGTCGTCTTTACTACCCAATCCATCATTATTAGCGTGCGCTTACTTTTTTTTCTATAAATTACCTCCCATGAACATCGTGAGGGCAATCTCACGTATTGGTGGGATATGTTTTATTCTGCTGTTTTCCTGCAGTGAGAAACCGCTGACCATTCAGATCGATGACCTGTTTACCATGCTTCCTGATGATTACACCCATCTGAAATTTGAAAACAGGTTAGTCGATGAGATAAATTATAATGTCTTTAAGTACCGCAATTATTATAACGGTGGCGGCGTGGCTATCGGGGATGTCAACAATGATGGTCTGCCCGATGTGTACCTGGTCGCCAATTGGCGGCCTAATAAATTATTCCTGAACCAGGGCGATCTCGTGTTTAGGGATGTGACCAAGCAGGCAGGTGTGGCTGGAATCCATAACTGGTCCACTGGAGTATGTCTGGTTGATATCAATGGTGATAGGCGGCTCGATATATATGTCTGCAACTCGGGAAATATCAAAGGTGACAACCGCGCCAATGAGCTTTTTGTCAATCAGGGGAATGAGAAAAATGGTGTTCCCGTCTTTATAGAAGCCGCCGCTGAATACGGAATCGATTGTCAGGGATTTTCCTCCCAAGCTGCCTTTTTTGATTACGACAAAGATGGTGATCTAGATCTTTATGTACTCAATAATGCCTTTCGGGCTATCAGTACCTTTGACCTGTCAAATAATCTGCGCCATGAACGGGATCCCTACGGTGGAGATCGATTATATAGAAATGATCCTCCGATAAGCTCGGAACAGGCTCCCTCGACCAGATCAGGGCGCAGATTTGTGGATGTCAGCGAAGAGGCAGGAATCTACGGGAGTGTTGTCGGATTTGGATTGGGAGTGATGGTCACCGACATTAATAATGACCAATGGCTGGATATTTATGTGGCCAATGATTTTTTCGAGCGGGACTATATCTATATCAACAATCACGATGGTACCTTCAACGAGAAACTGGAAGAGATGGTTAGGCACATAAGCAACTCTTCCATGGGCGGAGATATTGCCGACATCAATAATGATGGATTTATGGATATTTATGCAACCGACATGCTTCCTGAGGATGATTACCGGTTGAAAACCACGTTCAGCTTCGAAACCTTCGATTTCAATAAAAAGATGATCGAATGGGGCTATTACCATCAGTTGTCACAGAATGTGCTTCAGTTAAACAGAGGATTTGATCCGCAGCATAATATGTCATTCAGCGAAATTGGACTGCTGGCCGGGGTAGCGGAGACCGATTGGAGCTGGGGAGCGATCATTGTGGACCTGGACAATGACGGATTAAAGGATATCTTCGTCTCAAATGGAATATTTCGGGACGTCACGGATCAGGACTATCTTGCATATTTGATGCAGGAAGAAAATATGCGTGCAATCTTACGCGGCGACCGTATCGATTTTCCCGATTTAATACGAAAAATTCCCTCAAACAGACTCTCCAATTATGCTTTTCGCAATAATGGAGACTTAACATTCTCTAACCAGGCCGAGGGATGGGGATTGGATATTCCGAGCTTCTCAAATGGTGCCGCTTACGGGGATCTCGATGGCGACGGTGATAATGATCTGGTAATTAATAATGTCAACCAACAAGCTTTTGTATTTCGAAACGAAACCGATTCCCTGACCGATAATCATTATTTAAAAGTGAAACTGGTAGGGGAGGGGATGAATCCTTTCGCCGTTGGATCGCGGGTTTCACTCAAGTGCGCGGACCAGCAGATCTTTGTCCTTGAGCAGCTGCCGATGAGAGGATTCCGGTCGTCCGTTGACTATGTCCTCACTTTCGGATTGGGAGAGCATGACCTGGTAGACACATTGATCGTTGATTGGCCTGATGGAACCCGGGGAATAACAGCAAATGTCGCTGCAGATCAGGTGGTTACTTTGTATCAGAGAGATGCGCAGCCGTATATAGAAAAACCTGACCGGGATGCAGACCCCGTCTTCCGGGATATCACCGAGACGTTTCCTCTACGATATCGGCATGTCGAAAATGAATTTGTCGATTTTCATAGAGAGCCCCTCATCCCGCATCAGTTATCCACCGAGGGGCCTAAAATAGCCAAAGGCGATGTAAACAGCGATGGGCTGGAAGACTTATATATAGGGGGCAGTAAAGGATTTGCGGGGAAGTTACTTGTCCAGACGGCATCCGGAACCTTCAGGAGTACAAATGAACAGGTGTTCCAGGAAGCGAAAATCTCTGAAGACGCCGGGGTAGCGTTTTTCGATCCGGACGGCGACGGCGACCTGGACCTTTACGTGGTCAGTGGCGGTAATGAGTATTCCCGGCGAGCACCAGCCCTCCTTGACCGGCTGTATATCAACAACGGTAGGGGGGTTTTCACTCAATCCAGCAGTTCTCTGCCCCGATTCTACGCCAGCGGATCCTGCGTCGCGCCGGGGGATTTTGATAGCGACGGAGACCAGGATTTATTTGTGGGCAGCCGCAGTATCCCCTGGAAATATGGATTGACTCCCACCAGCTACCTGCTGGAAAATGACGGTGAGGGAACATATTCAGTGATCACCGGGGAGTATGCTCCCGGATTGGCGAACACGGGGATGGTGACCGATGCTGAATGGATTGATTATGATAAAGATGGAAACCTGGATCTGGTGGTGGTTGGTGAATGGATGCCGGTCACACTGTTCCAAAACACCGGGGATAGCTTGGTTAATGTCACCGGACGGGTTGGATTGGAGAAAACCAATGGTTGGTGGAATTGTGTGCTGGTTGATGATCTGAATGAGGATGGGTATGTTGATCTGGTGGTTGGCAATTTGGGGGAGAATTCCAAAATCCAGGTATCCCAGTCGGAGCCTGCGTCTATTTACATATCCGATTTTGACAGTAATGGACTGATCGAGCAGATACTATGCTTTTACAAGCTTGGGGAAAGTTATCCCATGCTTCTAAAACCGGATTTTATGAATCAACTGCCATATTTAAATGAGAAATATCCCAAACATGCCGATTATGCCGCAAAGCGGGTAACAGAAATATTCACCGAAGAACAGGTGAACAAAGCAGTAGTAAAAAAGGCCTATACTTTCGCCACTACTCTGTTTTGCGGAAATGAGGACGGAACATTTCTGAAGCAGCCCCTCCCCGCGGAGGCTCAGTTTTCACCAGTTTATGCGATCATTGCCGGAGATTTCGATTCTGACGGCTCGAAAGACCTGCTACTGGCCGGAAATTTCTATGGCATCAAACCCCAGCTCGGGAGGTATGATGCCAGCTACGGCACTCTGTTGAGAGGAAATGGTGCAGGGGGATTTGCATCCGTGCCAATGTGGAACAGTGGATTATCCTTGACCAGCCAGGTTCGAGATATGGTTTCTCTAACCTATCGAAATAAGCAAGAGGTGATTATCATTGCCAAGAATAATGACCGGATTCAGGTTTATGAGATCATGACTTTTCATAATGCTGAGTTTTAAGTAAAAAGAAGCTGTTTCTTAGTACAGACTGGAGTCCAGTATAATGCAATTTTCAAATTTAAATCTTAGGTTGAGATATCTCTTGCGTCTGGCCGGGGTGTGCGCCTGTCTTATTGGCTGTTCCTTCCGACAAGGAGATTCCACTCAACCCTTATTTGAGAAGCTTACTCCAAAGGAAACCAACATCACATTCAAGAACACTCTTGAAGAAGAACCATTATTAAACGGCGTCAATTATCTCTATTTCTACGATGGAGGAGGGGTGGCAGTTGGGGATATCAACAATGATGGTCTGACGGATATTTATTTTACTGCCAATATGCTCTCGAACCGCCTATATGTGAATAAAGGGAGTTTTCAATTTGAGGATATTACGGAAACGGCAAACGTGGGAGGAGGAGAAGAAGGGTGGTCCACAGGTGTCACCATGGCCGATGTCAATGGAGATGGATTCCTGGATATCTACGTGTGCCGGTCGAATTATCTGGGTAAACGAGGTGCGAATCAGCTCTTCATAAACAACGGAGATTTAACCTTTATTGAAAAGGCTGAGGAATATGGCCTCGATCATACCGGGCTGTCGAGACAGGCGGCTTTCTTTGATTACGATCTGGATGGTGATCTCGATATGTACCTGTTGAATCACTCGGTACATTCAAAAGGGACCTATGGTGATACCAGATTGCGGGAAATCCGGGACTATGAAGCGGGGGATAAATTATATAATAATGAGAGCGGACGCTTTACAGATGTCACTGAAGCAGCAGGGATTTATGAGAGCGCCCTCGGGTACGGATTAGGGCTGGCTATCGGCGACATTAATGGGGACGGATATCCGGATATTTACATATCAAATGATTTTCATGAGAATGACTATCTCTATTATAACGAAGGAGACGGAACGTTTACCGAAGCGTTGATCCATTCCATGGGGCACATTGCCAGTGCCTCCATGGGGAATGATTTAGCCGATTTTAACAATGATGGCCTGCTGGATGTGGTGGGATTGGACATGTTCCCTGCGAAAGAGGAAATTCGCAAATCGTCAGTCAGTGCTGATCCCTATGATATTTATAACGTGAAGTTGCGATTCGGATATTATCACCAGTTCCGCAGGAATATGCTGCAACTGAACAGGGGACCTGCCATCAATAACAACACTGCGTTGAGGGCGGCATATCATATGTTCAGCGAAATCGGCCAACTGGCAGACATTCATGCCACCGATTGGAGCTGGGCTCCCCTGTTTGTTGATCTTGATAATGATGGTTACAAAGATTTATTCATAAGCAATGGGATTTTTCACCGACCCAATGATCTGGATTATCTGAATTATGTTACGCAGAATGAGGTCCAGATGCAGTTGGGCGGCCGAGCGGGCCAGCTGACTCCCATCCCCATAGAAAAGGATAAACTGACCGAGTTGATCCACCGCATGCCCAGTGTTCCTGAGGCCAATTATGCCTTTCATTCCCAAGGAGATCTCACTTTTGTAAATCGTGCCCCTGAATGGGGGCTTGGCGATCCCGGTTTTTCGAATGGGGCGGCGTATGCGGATTTCAATAATGACGGCGCCATGGATCTGGTGGTAAACAATGTCAATTCTCCGGCCGCTGTTTATAAAAATATCCTTTATCAAAACGCCAATAATTCCCAAGATGGTGCAAACTATCTCAAAGTGAGGCTAAACGGACGGGGTCAAAACACATTCGGGATTGGAGCCAAAGTCGTTCTTCATTGTAAAGACAAGTTATTCTTCCAGCAGCTAATGACCACCAGAGGATTTCAATCATCCGTGGAACCGCTGCTAAACTTCGGGCTGGGAAACATTGATAGTCTCGATTCCCTGGAAGTCGTCTGGGCTACCGGTGAATACCAGGTGTTGAAAGATTTCCCGGCCAATCAAACCGTCACACTGAACCAAACTGACGCAACAGCTGCTTACACCTATCCCCCCCAGGGGAATGATCAGCGACTGTTCCAGGATATTACCAAAGACGTACAGCTCGATTATTCGCACCAGGAGAATACATTCATCGAATACAATCGGGAACCGTTTATCCCGCATTTCTTATCAACGGAAGGTCCGGCTTTCGCCACGAAGGATGTCAACGGTGATGGCCTGGAGGATTTGTATCTTGGCGGAGCAAAGCACCAGCCTGGCCACATCTTTCTTCAGGGCCAGCGGGGAGGATTCGAGGCCATCGCCGATTCTGTATTTGTACAGGACAGCCGGAGTGAAGATGTGGATGCCGCCTTCTTCGATGCTGATGGGGATGGTTTTCCCGACCTTTACGTGGTCAGTGGCGGCAATGAGTTTTTCGGACAGGCAGCTCCCCTGAGAGATCGGCTTTATTTAAATGATGGAGAAGGTCGGTTTCGCAAGGCGGCAGCCATGCTCCCGGAAATTTATACGAATGGTGCCTGTGTAGAGCCCATGGACGTTGATAATGACGGCGATGTGGATCTATTCTTGGGCAGCCGCTCAGTACCGCGGAAGTATGGTATCATTCCCGAAAGTTATCTGCTTATCAATGATGGTCATGGAAAATTCACTGATGAGACATCATCACGTGCACCGGGATTGTCCGAGGTTGGAATGGTTACCGATGCGGTGTGGGCGGATTTGAACCAGGACTCCTACGCGGATCTCGTTGTGGTGGGTGAATGGATGCCACTGACCGTGTTTTACAATCAAAGTGGTGAATTTGTCAACGTCACCGGGAAATTTGGACTCCAAAACACTCACGGCTGGTGGAATACGGTGGCTGCAGCAGATTTTAATCAGGACGGGTCTGTTGACCTTGTGGCCGGAAATCTTGGATTAAATTCCGTTATCAAAGCTACCCAGGATGAACCGGTTCAGCTGTTCATCAATGATTTCTCGGGGAATGGACAGCCGGATCAGATACTCACCTATTATAATCAAGGAGAGTCTTATCCCCTGGCATCAGCCGATCAAATGCTTACGAATATATCCTCATTACAAACTAAATACTCCACTTATGCAGACTTTGCGGGCGAGTCTGTTCGGGATATTTTCCCCCGTGAGCAGTTTGCAGCTGCCACGGTCCACCAGGCGACTGAATTCGCGTCCCTTCTGCTGATGAACAATGGAGATGAAACATTCAGTATAGGACAACTCCCGGTTGAAGCCCAGTTTTCACCGATATACTCAATGCTGATTGGGGATTTTAATGAGGATGGATATCAAGATATGCTATTAGGCGGCAATTTCTATGGCGTGCCTCCAGATCAGGGAAGATATGATGCCAGCTATGGATGTTTACTTCTAGGTGATGGTACCGGAGCATTTACGCCGGTCGGTCTTCAAAACAGTGGATTTGTGGTCGACGGAGAAGTTCGTCAGATCAAGTCATTGCCGGCTGCTTCTGGTGAGACCCTGATCATGGCGGCTCGCAACAATGACACCGTAGTGATATTTATGCAAACGAAACTGTAGGGAGTAAGAAAACAGGATTCAAAACACCCGCGTGATACAAAACAGCTGGTTAATGCAGTAAGGCTCTCGGAAGGTGAACGTGAGGATCCAGCAAAGCAGGAGACAAGCTCCATCTGCGTGGTACCGAATCCTTCCGTGGCCACCAGCGTTTTTCACCCGTCAAACGGGTATAAATCGGGGGAGGGAAAGCGGCGGATTTATTTCATGAACCTACCGGAGCAGTGCATCGATGGTTCTATCGAGGGATCCGGTGTGGGCACGGGCATGAAGATGAACCTGTTAGGCGGACGCAGCCTCGCCACCAATTACAGCTTCAAAGATTTCGGTCTGTTTGGGATTTCCAGGCCATTGCCCGGGATGGGGGCCTTTATCGTATGTACCGCAAGAGCGGGCCGTGTTGGTCACCGGTACCTGGCGGGACTTCTAAGTGGGGTGTTCTTTTTAATCGGTTATGAACGGGCGGCCGAGTTTCAGCCTAATATTTGGAGTGCAATATTCGTTGAAGGTGAAGAAGAAAAAATTGACGCTATAGTTAGCAAAATATCACTTTTCATATCACCGAAATGGTACGCTAATATTTCAAACGCAACAACAGAATATGTTATTTCCCATGGGAAAGTCCTTAAACATAGAAAAGGAGACAAAACAGGAGCAGCAGAAGCAATCAAATATGGAAGATCAATTGGCATTCCCGAATATCAGTTAGACTGGATGTGGATTTTCAGTATCGGAAAATAAGATGATGCAAGCGCGAATTATTTTCCTAATCATTATCTTATGCAGCGGCTGTAAACAGAGCAATTATCATCATGATCTGGCGGTGTCCTTTTCAGGTGATGCTAAGATTGAAGTGGGAGGACCTTTCGTCGGCCTGGCCTTCCACCACAGTCAAATGATCCCCCAGCGGATCAGTTTTTACTATCCGGTAGCGAACAGCATTGACCATAGTCGGGATTATTGGACCCGGGACACTTCCTATGTGATGGAATTGGGCCTGAGTATTGGGGATGAACCGGAAAGAATGATTGGGCGTCAAGCGTCCCGATTTGAATCTATGCCCTACGCTGTCACATTCAAGGAAAGTAATGCTGAATTTTCTCTGGCGGTCGACTATCGCTTCTGCAATGACAAACCGGCAGTGGTTCAGACGATAAGCATCAAGAATGAATCCGATGAGGCGCAGGAATTC
>CP070638.1:3197525-3318597 GCA_020354025.1 Fidelibacterota bacterium
CTGCCTGACGCCAACGCGGCCGAATCGGTGGGCCGCCTGCCGGGGATCTCCATCAAACGCAGCGGGGGAGAGGGCAATAAGATCGTCATCCGCGGTCTGGCCCCCACCTACAATACCATAACCGTTGGCGGCGAGAAGGTCCCCGCGACGGACCTTGACGACCGCAGTGTCGATCTGGCCATGATCTCCCCGGAAATACTGGCGGGCATTGAAGTCACCAAAGCGCTCACCCCGGACAAGGACGCCGATTCCTTTGGTGGAATAGTGAACTTCAAGCTTGCGGATGCGCCTGAAGGATTTAGGTCAAACATGCGTTTTCAGAGTGGCTATAATGCGCAACGCCAGGAGCCGGGTCAATATAAGGGCAGCATGACGTTGAGCAATCGTTATTTGGATAATCGCTTGGGAATCATGGTCACCGTAAATATATCCCGCGACCAGAGGGGGACGGACAAGTTCAGAGCGAGTTACGGTTACGATAATTTCTGGAAAAAACTTTCAGTCTCGGGCGCTACGCTTGAACACGTCATGGAGGTCCGCAAGCGTAAGGGTGGCAGTCTGTTGATGGACTATCAATTGACCCATGGGAGGCTGCTGTTCAGCAACTTCATGAGCCGCTTGGACCGGAACGGGGTTATCAGATATAATGAGTTTAGTGAAGGCAGCAACTGGCATGAGCGCAGATTCCGTGAGCACAACCGGCAGATCGATATCCTGACTAACTCGCTCACCGGGGAACATGATCTGCTGTTTGGCAAGGTAGACTGGCGCCTATCGCGCACGGCTTCCCTGACCCGGCATCCGTATAATAATTATATTCGGACTAAAGAACGGGGCGCGTTTGATGCGGCCCAATTCGGTGGTCCGCACGGGCCGGATGTGTTGATCGATGCGGCCTATAATAATATGGACGAGACCCATCTCTACGAAGGTAGATATTTTTCCGAAAAGAAAGCGGAAGCTGATCTGAGCTCACAGTTCAATGTCATGATTCCTTTTTCGCTGACCCGCAAGCTGGCCGGGTATGTGAAATTCGGTGGCAAGTACATTAATAAATCTGTGGTGAGAGACAAGGGTTATGCCGAGAATCGCCTTGATTACTATAGCCCGATCTCAGATTTAATCATACACCATACAAGTTATGGGGATCCTGGTTTTGAGTATCAAAGGGTTACAGGAGGATATCCATCGATTTATAATTACCTTGATCCTGATTTTGATGCGGGCTCATTTCTGGGAGGTGACTATGATTTTGGCCCCGGACTTGATCGAAACGAATTGAATCATTTACTGAGAACCTTTTTATTAGATTCGAGCTATACCATTTCCTCGTACCATGATCTGGATGATTACGAGACCATCGAAGAGGTTTCCGCTGGATATATCATGACCGAGATTAATATAGGGCGTTTCTTGATGTTTCTACCCGGTGTGCGCTACGAATCTACCCAGGCCGAGATGACCGGGAGAGAAGGACTTGTCCCGGACGAAGATGTTGAACCAGCATCATTGGATGATTCCTTTATTTCGGATACGACTGCAACCGCCTCCTGGGGCCGCTGGTTTCCGATGTACCACCTGCGCATTCGGCCCGCTAACTGGTTTGACATCCGGCTGGCATATACTCGCACGCTTTCCCGTCCCCAGCTCAGTTGGATGCGACCGAAAAAGCAAGTCCACGGGTCGGATAACACTGTTGAATATGGCCGGCCCGACCTGCAACCCCAGATCTCGACGAACTACGATGTGTTCCTGTCATTTTACAGCAACAGGATCGGCCTGCTTACCATCGGCGGTTTCTACAAGGAGATCGACAGTCTGATCTTTGAACGCGAAGGCCACAAGATTCTGAATTGGGAAGAGGAGGGTTTTCCCAAAGAGCTGCAGGGATATTTACTTGACCGCCCGGAAAACAGTCCCTTCAAGACCGAAGTCATCGGGTATGAAGTGGAATGGCAGACCAATTTTCACTGGCTGCCAAGTCCCTTTGACGGGCTGGTGCTGAATGCCAACTATGCTCATGTCCGGTCGGAGACCAGATTTCCGCGCTCGTTTGTCGAGACTGAGTCAATCCCGGTCTTTCCGTATGTTAAGACGACAGTTGTTGATACCTTCCGGGTGGGCGATATGCCGGATCAGGCGGATGATATCGCCAATGTGGCTATCGGCTATGACAAGGGACCTTTCTCAGCGCGGCTGTCCATGCTCTATCAGGGTTCGACGCTCTCCTCTGTGGGAGAGCGACCGGAAATGGATGGTTTCACGGCCGATCTGGTTCGCTGGGACCTGTCGGTCAAGTACAGATTGACGGACCATATAGGTATTTTCTATAATTTGAACAACTTCACCAACCGGCCGGATGAATCCTTTCGATACAAGTCGCGGTATCCTATCAGCCGGGAGTACTATGGCTGGACAACGGATTTGGGGATCGGTTTTAAGTTTTAAACCTTTTCCATGATTTATGAACTGATTTATTAAAGGAGGTGATGTAAACGACATTCGTGATCTATCACTGATAATTAACAATAACACCAACAAGTGCTTGAACGGAGGATAATAATGAAATATTTAGCGAAAGGATTGCTGAGTGTTCTTGTGATGATTTGGATATGCGTTGGCTTAGTTGAAAAGGCAAACGCACAGGATTCGGATACGCTGGATGTAACCCCGGGTTTTGAAACCTTAAATCTGGCTATTGAAGGCGATACCGTAGTGACAGGTGATGACGCAGGTGAACCCTTAAATCTTAACAGGGTCTACCGTCTGGAACGTGGAGGCGCCTATGGCTTGAATGGTGCTGTCTCAAACCTTACAGGGCACATCTTTGAAGGTTACCCTGATTCTGTAGGTAGTGTTCACCTGAGAATCGTGGCCGCCGAAGGGGATGGTCCCTTGCCCATGTTAATTCCCTATGCGGATGAAACCGGGGAAGCAGACAGGGTTGCCCGTCTGTATGGTGAAGGTACGTTTCATGATCTGTATATGACCGGTATCGACAACCTGGGCAATCAGGCAGATAAGAACATGGTTCGTATTGAAAAGAAAGGAGGGCGCTATATACTTGATGGCTGCTTCCTGGATTATGATGCTCAGTCATTCGTGCGTATGAATTCAACAGACCAGAAGTTGTTCATAACGAATACCATCATGCGGAATTCGGCCAATTTGGCAAGTCCTGGCAACGGCCGATTCGTCGATACCCGGGGTAACCTCGTGGACACCGTGTTTGTTCAAAATTGCACGTTCTACACGTCTTGCTCCAATGCTTTTAGAGATGGTGATGGAGTTATTAAATACTTCTTCTGGGACCATGTTACGCTGTCTCAGAGCGGTGGCGCAGTGTCGATCTCAAAGGCTGTTAATGCAAGCATCACCAACAGCTTGTTCCTTGATGTGGATTTCGAGGGAACAGTACACAGCCCGGGCGATCCCGCGGATACCATGTGGTCAGAGGTTATCGAGATTGATACGCTTAATGCTCCGGACCTTGCCACTGAGGACCAGCGGAGTATTGTGATAAGTAATAACAGTCATGCTTATTCAACCGCAGTTCAAGCTCATCTTGATGGAATCGATTCGGTCAAGGCATCAGTTTGGTTTGATCAGACTGGCCAGTATTTCGTCGATACCTACACTGGCATCGTTGCAGAGAATAATATCAATGAATATCCGACATTCTCTGATCCCCCTGCCTCGGATTCGATATTAGCGTGGGCGATACATCGGCTTGAAACTGGCTTCAGCAATGTTGGCAACCCGGCAATATGGGCCGATCGAAACGGGATTGCGGCTTTAATCGATGATCCACTCAGCGTTGGTCCTGCACCAGACGAGTACGATTTCGACTATGCGCATGGTGATGAGTCTTTCACACACGCGGAAGATAATTTCCCGTTGGGAGACTTGAATTGGTTCCCTGTCCAGAAAGCGGCATGGGAAGCTGGATCAACAGCAGTGGGGATAGCTGATCAGATTCCCGCGGTGCCATCAAGGTTTTCCCTGGCACAGAATTTCCCCAATCCGTTCAACCCATCAACGACAATCGCATATAGTCTGAATAAAGCGGCTGACGTTGAGATGGCTGTCTATAATATCCTTGGTCAGAAAATTCGAACGCTTGTAAATAAGAATTTACAGGCTGGGGAGTATTCTGCTCAATGGAACGGACGCAATAATGAAGGGAATCTAGTTGCAAGTGGTATCTACTTCTATCAACTAGTAGCCGGGGATCAAATTCAAGTAAGGAAGATGTTATTGATGCGATAACGTCGCAGGTACTTGAATATCTCCCTAATCACTCATTGATCAATAGGAGATCGGTGACTTAATATTAACCAAGAGGCGATGATCTATTCGTAATCTACAAAGGATAGATCATCGCCTTCTTAAACTACTAAACACTGAGGAATATGCTGCATAATCCTGCATTCAATGGAAGTATATCCATGGAGGGTAAATAATGAAACGTTTTCTTTATACGCTTTTCACGATATCTGTAATCATTCTGGGTGTGCTTCATGCTCAAAACAATAGCCCCTCTCTCCTGATTTCCGCAAATGCTGCTATGCCAGCTGGAGATTTTGGGGAGGATATCGGGGAGGAGGCGAACCTTACTAGACGGGCTGGATTTAATATTGGAGATGATGTGGGTCTTGCTCAACCAGGATTCAGCCTCGGAGCTGAGCTATATACACCAGTGGGCTTTACGAATTTTGATTGGATTTTAAGTGCTCGGGCTGTGGTCAATAGTTCGGATATTTCAGCGATCGAAGAAACATTTGAACACCAGCTTGGGGATACTGTGGATATTAACTTCGAATTTGGGAATTGGATCAACATCCCAGTAATGACAGGATTCCGATACAATTACCCCTTGACTGCAAACCTTAGAATGTACGGACTTATTCAAGCAGGCATAAATGTCACCAAAGCAGCTTCAAGAAAAGCAATCAGAGAAATAGCAGGGAAAGATTCCACTGTAGAGGAAACAACGTTTGATTTTACCCGTGATTTTGGCTATGAATTTGGATTAGGAGTAGAACTGGCTCATAAATTCAATATTGGATTTCGGTATTTAGCATTGAATTCTCCTAGATATCAAGGAACCAGAAAATTATCCGAAAAACAATTCCCCAAGATTTTTAGTCGGGAAAATGCCATCTTGGGCGAACAGCGTTCTATTTCTATATATCTGGTCACTTTGGGCTACTACTTGTTTTAATGAAAAGGATTCTGACCAACAGTTCAATTTCTTTTACATTTATTTTATTTATTATCATTATAAATTCTTGTCATAAGAAAACGGAGGCGGTATTACAGGCGGATAATAAAATCGTATTTCTCTCCAATCGTGAAGCTCCCATGCGACAATTTGATATCTTTAGCATGAATTTAGATGGGAGCGATCAATTAAACTTAACGAAAAACATAAACGGTGTTCGTAGTACGTCCAATCCCCGGGTTTCTCCGAATGGAAAAGATATTGTTTTCATCGTTTTTGAAGCAGGAAGAAGGCTGCTTCAGAAAATGAACATCGATGGCAGTAATCTGAAGACTTTAGCCGAAATAAAAACCGATGTTCCCGATCCCCGCTTTTCTCCCGATGGATCTCGAATTGTTTATGTTGATAAGTTGCAGCAGCATAGACAAATATTTATTATCGATCAGGATGGAGCGAATCGCAAGAATATTTCTAATAACCAAGGTGATGAATTCGAAGCCCAATTTTCGCCTGATGGTTCAAAAATAGTGTACGTCACTAAGTATATAAAAAAACATTCGATTTGTTTAATGAACATCGACGGATCTAATAAAACGGTATTAACTGAAAAAACGACCGACGACAGACATCCTCAATTTTCACCTGATGGTTCAAAAATTGTATTCAGCTCATCCCGGGATGAGGATTATGACATATATATGATGAAGAGATCGGGAAGAAACATAAGAAAGATATTTGATAGCCCATCATATGAAACGGAGCCCTTTTTTTCTCCAGATGGTAGGAACATCATATTTATATCAAATCGGCGAGGCATGAAGTATCGAGATGTGTTTTTATACAATTTAAAAAATCATAAAACTATAAGCTTAACGAGGCGGATGGATTACATTAATCAGCATGCAAGCTTCACAGCCGATGGAGAAAAAGTCGTATTTGAATCTGTCGAATTCGGGAATTCGGACATCTATGCCGTTGACATAACAGGCGAGAATCTGATCAACCTGACGAATCACACCAAATGGGACTGTTCAGCAGCTCTCTAATATTCACCAAAGCTTTTCTTGTAACACTAGAGGTATGTTGGGATAATCTGTAGAACCGTATATTTAAGTCAATTTAGAATAACAGCAACTTATTGAGAGAAAGGCAAGAAAAGGAGGAGCGACAGCGGATAGCTTTACTCAACAAGTAGAATTGTACTGCAAGCGAGCTATCAAGTGATAGCAGCTAATTCGGGCAAGTCAAATACTATTAGAACACTTCAAGGCAAGTACCGATAGCAGGTAAAGCGAGCCATTGCCAAGTGACTTAATGGATACAATCAAACTAAAAATGCGAATGACATTCTTTTTGCATGCTGTAGCCACTTTTCTGGGCGTCATTTCTTTCATCGGAGCCGCGACAGATGCACAGGCTGTATCAGGCACGACTTTTAAGTCCGTTTTTGATGTCAAACAGTATGGTGCAGCTGGAAATGGCGAACGTCTTGACACCAAAGCCATTCAGGAGGCTATTGACGCCTGTAGTAACAGTGGTGGAGGGACGGTCTATTTCCCTGAAGGAACTTACTTGGTCGGCACGGTGATCATCAAAAGTGGTGTAGTACTGTTCCTGGGACCAGGAGCAACAGTTCTGGGGAGCACCTCACTGGAGGATTACGATCCGCCATTTCTCATCTATGCCGAGAAGGCACGAAACATAACGATTATGGGCCGGGGAGTGATTGATGGGCAGGGAGAGTTCTTCTGGGATGAGAATTATCGTCCACTTGAACGCCCTGATAAAATGGTCCAACTGGAGTATTGTCAGGATGCATTGATTACGGGAGTTACCCTTCGGAATTCGCCAGCGTGGACACTCAACCTTGTGGGGTGTGATGGAGTCAGGGTAGATAACATATCGATAATCAATCCCCGAAGGGGACCCAATACAGATGGATTGGATATCGTTTCCTCATCGAACGTATTAGTTTCCAACTGCTACATCAATGGCGGGGATGATTGTATCTGCCTGAAGGCTAGGCTGAAACATAAACCATGCGAAAATGTAGCCGTATCCAATTGCATACTCATCAGCGATGACTCGGCAATAAAGCTGGGTACCCGCTCGACGGGGAATATCAAGCATTGTGTTTTCAGCAATATTGTAATAAGGAATACCCAATACGGCATCGGGTTTTATATGAAAGACGGTGGAATTTATGAGGATATCCAGTTCGAGAATATCTCCATCGAGACAACTAGGGATCCCAGCCCAAATTATAACCAGGGCAGACCAGCTTACCCCATCTTTATAGATATCGAACAACGAACAGACACTTCTGGGATTGGCACGATACGCAATGTAGTATTCAGCGATATCGGGATCAACACTCAGGGAGGGAACTGCCTGATCCAGGGGATGCCTGACAGACCTGTCAAAGATGTGACCTTTGACAACGTACGTATGATAGTCTCCGGAACCAAGGACTTCTCTGAAAGGCATAAACCGCGAGGTGTCAGGAATATGCCGTTGTCGACCAATGACTATGCGTATATTCCTGCTCATTTTACCTTCGCTAATGTGAATGGTTTGACACTTAGGAACCTAAAGGTCGGAGTAGAGCAGCCCGGGCATGAACTGCACGCTATCTATGGGGCCAACCTCGAAGGAGTGATTGTAGATGGCTTCAGGGGCAAGCAGGCGCTGCCGGGTGGGAAACTGGCGACGATTCACCTCGAGCAATGCCGGGATGTATTCATCCGCGGTAGCGTGGCCTTGCCGAGGACCGGCACTTTTTTACACCTCGAAGGCCGCCGTACACAAAAGGTGAGTGTAATCGGTAGCGATCTGTCCGAAGCAAAGAAAGCATTTGAATCAGACAGGAGCATCAGGAGCGGAGTCTTCTACCAGTCAGCTAATCGATTGCCGGATTAGTGGGTATTCCTTTTAAGATTTCATTTATAACTTCAAATACCTGCCTGGCTGAGTTGCGAGGGAAGATGACGCGATGATTCTGGAAAGATTTCAGTTAAATGGCAAGGTAGCCTTGGTGACCGGAGCAAGCCGGGGTTTGGGGCAGGGGATGACCCTAGGGCTGGCGGAGGCTGGTGCAGATATTATTGCCCTTGCTACGAGCCTGGAGAATTTAAAATCAACTGTAGAAGCCGTCTCGGCACTGGATCGGAGGATTCTGCCCCTGGCGTGTGATGTCAACGATTTTGCTCAGATCAAGCGTGCCATTAATCAATCGCTGGAGACCTATGAGGCTATCGACATCCTGGTTAACAATGCGGGCACGACCCGCCGTGCCCATGCAGAGGAACATTCCAATGAGTACTGGGATGCCGTGATCCGAACCAATCTGACGGCTGTATTCCAATTATGTCGGGAAGTGGGCAAGCGGATGGTCAAGCGCCGGCGGGGCAAGATAATCAATATCGCTTCGCTGCTGAGTTTTTCAGGAGGCATAACGGTGACGTCGTATGCGGCTAGCAAAGGCGGAGTGGCTCAGCTCACCAAGGCTTTGGCCAATGAATGGGCTCACCACAATGTGCAGGTAAACGCCATCGCCCCCGGCTACTACGCTACTGACCTTACTGGCGCTCTGCTGGATGACAGGATTAGAAGCAAAGAGATCTCCAATCGCATTCCAGCGGGGCGCTGGGGCCAGCCTGAAGATCTAAAAGGAGCGGTGGTTTTCTTGGCCTCAGCTGCTTCGGATTATGTTAATGGCCACGTGTTGCTAGTAGATGGTGGCTGGATGGCGCGATAGAAATGATACAGGCGCTATTATCGGTGAGGAGTATGAGCGGGAATACTGCTAAGAGATACAGGGAGCCGGTGCTTTCCTGGTGAAAGTCATTCCCTGGGCAAAACGGTTCATGATTTAAGCGAGAAGAGATACGGTGAAGACCCCAAAACAAGAGCACTGGCATATCTTGGTACTGCTGGGATTATTAACGTGTTTAACAACTTCTGGCTGTACCCGAGAAAGCCGATTGACCGTTATTAAACTCGGGCATGGGCTGGATGTGACCCACTCTGTCCATAAGGCAATGGTCTATCTAGCAGAGAGGGTTGCCGAGAAATCCGATGGGAAGATGCGTATTGACATCTATCCCAGCGAACAGCTAGGCTCAGAGCGGGAATGCCTCGAGCTGTTACAGATTGGTAGTCTTGGCATGACCAAGGTCTCTACAAGTGTCATTGAGCAATTCGCTCCAGCCTTTAAAGTACTGGGCCTACCATATCTCTTTCGGGATAAGGAGCATAAGTTTAAAGTTCTTGAGGGCGAGATAGGGCAGCGCCTCTTGCTGGGAGCGGAGAAGTACCGGCTGAGGGGTGTAACCTTCTATGATGCCGGCAGTCGGAGTTTTTATACCATGGAAAAGCCGGTCCTGACACCGGAAGACCTGACGGGGATGAAAATTCGCGTACAGGAAAGCGCCACCGCTATGGAAATGGTTCGTGCTCTTGGCGGATCACCGACACCAATTGCCTGGGGCGAGCTATACACGGCACTCCAGCAGGGAGTGGTTGATGGTGCCGAGAATAATCCACCCTCCTTCTATTTATCCCGACACTATGAAGTCTGCAAGTATTACGCCTTGGATGAACATACATCCGTGCCCGATGTGGTGCTAATCAGTACTGTTGTGTGGAATAGACTCTCCCCAGGGGAGAAAGCTCTGCTCATGGAAGCCGCGGCTGAATCTTTCGAATATCAGAAGGTCAAGTGGATGGAATCTACTGAAGAAGCCCTGACGGGGGCCGTGGACGCTGGCGTTGAAATCTTTTACCCAGACAAGTCTTCATTCAGGGAAAAGGTAGCTGGTATGTACGAAGCATTTCGCGACAACCAAGAGATTTACCAGCTTATCCAAGATATAAGAGCGGTGGAGTAATCATGCTTAAGCGTATTCGCTTCTATGTTGACAAAGTTCTCGAGTGGCTGTTGATAGTGATCATGGGAGTTATGGTAATCAACGTCCTTTGGCAGGTATTCACTCGATTTATCATCAAAAATCCCAGTACGTACACTGAAGAGTTGGCTAGATTCCTCCTCATCTGGATAGCGCTCTTTGGAGCCAGCTACGCGGTGAGCAAGCGCCTACACCTGGCAATCGATTACTTTACCTTGAAGTTTACCGGAAAGACCAAACTGCTTTCCGGGCTTTTCATTGATCTTTGTGTCTTTGTGTTTGCCCTTTTTGCTATGGTAGTGGGAGGGATTCACTTGGTGACCCTGACCCTGGCCTTGGAGCAGGTCTCAGCTGCCCTACAGATCAAGCTGGGCTATGTGTACCTTGTGCTACCTCTTAGCGGTCTGCTCATTATGTTCTACGCCGGATTACAGATGTCGGAGCATGTTCGGCAACTACTGGTGAAGGGCTCTTACATTGAGGAAGAGCATAAAATCGCCGATGCACTTGATTAAGAAGGAAGAACACTACCATGGAAATCCTAGATATTCTTGTGCTCATTCTAAGCTTTGTTACCCTGCTCTTATTAGGTGTTCCCATTTCCTTCAGCATTGGCATCGCTACCGCGGCCACCATGATTCTGAGCATCCAAATCCTGCCTGCTCTCACTACCGTTTCCCAGCGGATCGCTACTGGGATTGACAGTTTCGCTCTGCTGGCCATCCCTTTCTTTATTCTTTCCGGGCAGCTCATGAACCGCGGCGGTATCGCCCGGCGACTCATCGACTTCGCCAAGGTGATTGTCGGCCAATTGCCGGGCGGCTTAGCCTATGTTACCATCATGGCCTGTATGTTGTTCGGCGCTATCTCGGGATCCGCTGTAGCCGCCGCCGCCGCCATTGGCAGCTTTATGGTGCCTCTCATGGTCGCGGAAAAGTACAACCGGGATTTCAGTGCGGCGGTCAATCTTACCTCCGCCACCACGGGGCTGATCATCCCTCCCAGTAATATCCTTATTGTTTACTCACTCGCAAGCGGCGGCGTCTCTATCGCCGCACTTTTCCTGGCGGGATATATCCCTGGTATCGTCATAGGTGTATCGCTCATGCTCGTCTCTGGCTACTTCGCACACAAAAACAAATATCCAACGGGAGAGATGCTCGGAATCAGGGAGAGTGTCCGGCGCTTCTTTGATGCCATTCCCAGCCTCCTTCTGCTAGTGGTTATTATGGGTGGTATCGTCACTGGGATCTTCACCGCTACGGAAGCCTCGGCGGTGGCAGTTCTATATACATTTGTCCTTTCGGTAATTGTCTACCGGGAAGTGAAGTGGAGGGAAATCCCGCAGATCCTGCTTAGTTCGTCCGCAACGACGGCCATCGTTATGTTGCTAGTGGGCACCTCTATGGGCATGTCGTGGATCATGTCCTACGAAAACATCCCCCAGAATGTAAGCGCAGCCCTGATCGGGTTAACCGACAACAAGATCGTCATTCTGCTGATCATCAACATATTTTTATTAATGGTAGGTACGTTCATGGATATCACCCCTGCGGTGTTGATTTTCACGCCCATCTTTCTGCCAGTGGTCGTCCAGTTGGGTATGAATCCCATCCACTTCGGTATCGTTATCGTTCTTAACCTCTGCATTGGACTGTGCACACCACCGGTGGGTAACGTGCTTTTTGTGGGATGTAGTATCGCTGATACGTCTATAACCAAGGTGATCAGGCCGCTACTGCCCCTGTTTGCCGCCATGATTATCTCGTTGCTCCTCGTTACCTACCTCCCAGCGCTGAGCCTGTGGCTGCCCGGATTATTCGGATTTAAATAAAGTAGCCTAGTTATAGGATCACTAGGAAGTTCACCTATTGACTTGATGATAAGCTGATCATGCTCAAGCATAGTTTGCTAATTACAGCATTGATTATAAGTGTGTTCCTCGGATGCTCATCATCAGAGCAATCCACGGGTAAGAATTACCTGTTTGACCTGGGGACAAACACATCGCCCCTGGAAGAGCACTTCATCCGAGTGACAGAGAAAACGACCTATAATCAAACCCGGGGATTTGGCTGGCTTACAGCACCGGCAACAGCTTACGATGGCTCCCTCATCAAACTGTACAGCGATCTGACTATCGATGGTGTATTGTCTAAAAGCACGGTCGTTTTCCAGGTCGATATCCCGGATGGTGAATATTTTCTGACGGTAACCCTCGGAAGTGGCAGTCTGGACGATCAAAAAACCATGAATGTAGAAGTTAACGGAGTAACATTCGAAGAGCAGCTGGAGACCCCATGGTATGGTCGGCGTCTGTCATATCGAACCCTTCGCAAGCGGGTGGTGGCAAGCAAGGGATACATTAAGGTATCAGTCAGTGGTGACAGTGCGGGGGTAGGAGTGCATGCTATCGAGCTGCGACCGGTGGTACCGCCGGATCGCATCAGGTTTCAAACCCAGCTTGAGGCTGATACTGCCGCAGTAGCCAAAGCTGCCCGCCGCCTTGAGAAAAAGTTGAACAAGAATCCTGATGACCAAGCTGCCCGCAATCGACTGAGACTTCTTAACAGCTATCTCCGGGCGGTCTATTTCTACGATATTGGCTGGTGGTCATGGGCTGTGAAAGAAACCGGCTTGAGTATTTTCAATCGCTACTGGGCGGCATCAGATGCTCTGCGGCAGATACTGGCAGACGAGAGCGATCCACTCTATGACCGTGCGGCTTACTTGCTGGGTAAGATCCACTACTGGCTTTACCAGGAGCAGCACGTGGAATATAACCGCCTGGAAGCCGAGAGGTTTTTCCATCTGATCGCAGACAAGTATCCCCGGCATAAACAACTGCGTATGTATCTGGGTGAGAAGATACGTCACAATAGCCCCTGCTCCCCACGCAATGGCAAGTCACCCCTCTGGGCTTCCAAGCAGCAGGAGGCCATGTGCCGCATTCTGGAGGTTATACACTGGTGGGTTGATAACCGGCAGGTGGAAAATGGTGAGATGGGGGGCAAGTACGCTGACGATGTAGAAATGCTTCGTTGGTGGCCAGCGGCCATCTTTGGTGCCGATGATCCCAAGGCACGGCTCGGCTATAAACGTCTGGTTGAAGGAGTCTGGAACAGCGGGCTGCTTGAGCGCGGTTACTCGAAGGCTGTCGAGGACGTTGAACACTCAGCGGAGCTGTTCTCAGATACCCATCCCGCCATGCTGCTCATGGAGTATGGTAATCCAACGTACATAG
Source organism: Fidelibacterota bacterium (assembly GCA_020354025.1). Taxonomy (GTDB): domain Bacteria; phylum Fidelibacterota; class Marinisomatia; order SCGC-AAA003-L08; family TS1B11. Next base: position 3,210,901 of record CP070638.1, read on the forward strand.
AGCGTAATCTCATCAGCATGCAAAATTTTGAGAATACCTGGACCGGGATTACGCCACGGGGACACCGACACTTCAAGTCGTGTTATCTCTCGGCCAGCACGGTGACTGAGGATCCACCTGTATCTGTCGATGTGCCTATGAATTCCCGGGCTACTATCGGTGGCTTATGGGTGATGTGGTATCAGCGGAGTCCGATCCTGATGAGACTATTCTCGGAGTGGGGACGGGCTTGGGTTGAAGATGCCCGGCGGATAGACAAGAATAAACCTCACGGCCTGCTCCCATCAGCGGTTGCATTCGCTACTGATGAGATTGGCGGCTATTCCGATAACTGGTATCATCCAAATTTAGGTTGGCAATATTATCAATGGGATTCTGGAGCTAGCCTCGAAATGTATAACCAGCTTCTGGGAACCTCGCTGGTAACGGGCGATCCCGAGCTCCGCTGGCCAGTTGATGAGAGCGTAGCATTTTTACAGAGGCAAGCCCAGGTGCCGACGAGTGAGACAACTACACTAGGCTCACCGGCTTGGGCTAGAGAGAAACTCCTCGATCCGAGTTTCATTGAGCTGGTAGGGCGGGCTAAGGTCCTCACTGGATCGGATCGCTATGACGAGTTTCTGCGATCACATGCGACAGGATACATCAAATATCTGCTAACACACGACAAGTCCCATCTGATTCGGGCTTGTGATCGCCTAATTGATAATGTGGCTTATAACTTTGAGCTCCGCACCAGCGAAGTGAAGTTCACCGACCGGGTCTATATGGGTGGCGCTGAGCTGTTATACAGTATGTATACCGGTGGTATCGGCCGTGGCGGTGAATACCCCGGTGCGGCGGTGACCTGGGAACATACAGGGACCGACATGGCTATTCTTGTTACAGAAGCCAGCAAGACGGCACTGAAAATACTGTCGTACAATTTTAACCGCGAGAAGTCAGTGAATCTGCGACTGTGGCGCCTGGAGGAGGGACGCTATAGTCTGCGCACCGGTCGCGATAAGGACGAGGATGATGACATTGATGGGGATGAAACCCGTACTGAATTCGAGCTGAGCGAGCGAGGGGAGCGCCTTTCAATCTCGGTTCCCAGTCAAACCTTGTTTGTATTTGAACTGATGCAGGAGGAAAGAAGTGAACGGCCGCTTTCCCCCCGGCCTGACTTGGGATTATCCCAGGTAGACCTGGATTTTTCCAATCCCCAGCCTAAGCCCGGTGATAAAGTAGAGTTAATCGTGACCGTTCACAACATTGGAAGTGCGGATGCCCATGATGTCCAGGTGTTATTCTATGTTGATAATGAACAGATCGGGATGCGGACCATTGACTTAATCGAAGCCCCCAATGATCTTCATCCGCGCGTCCGGGAAGTTCGCCTGCCTTGGTGGGCCATCAGGGGCGACCATTATATAGCGGTGAAGGTGAAAATGAGGGGAAAGGAAATCACAACTACGAATAACACTGTTACGAAAGACATCACAGTTACTTCCGGCTGAGCTGAGCAAGGATTGCCGTAGAGGATTCAGAGTACCCACGGAGGAATGACTGATCATCTCGGTCAGTTAATTCGATCACTCCAACCTAATCCTTAGGAATAATTCATTTCTGTGTTCCCAATGTTCTCTACGGTTAAAACCTGCCACTAGATGGTTATCCCGATTAACAAGTGAGCTTTCAACTATGAAAGGGAGTATATGAAGATACTTGAATTCGTGCAGAAACTGACCACAATGGCAGCTGAAAACTGGCCGGTCGAGATGGATCTGCTGCCATCGATGCGAGTGGCGATTTATCCTCGATCAGTCAACAAGCTGGGCGATGATATACTTCTGCTAGGCCGGGAAGGGCTGGAGAAATTTCTATATGTCCTATCACCGACCGAAAGCAGTGAGCAGGCTGACCGTTTTCAGGGTGAGCCGATTGGGGCCGTTACATTAATTGAGAGGACTGTAATTAAGCGCTGCCCGATGAACCATCCTAACGCTGATGCCATACGGGAGCTCATAGACTTCACCCGGCCGGTACTGATTGGCCTGCATGACACTATCGGTCTGGGGGATCGTCTCGGCATAGCTAATGCTGGACACCTACGGGCTGTAGTAGGAACGAAGATGCGTCCCATCCTGGCCCAACAATCCATCCGGGAATTGGATCGCACCGAACGGGAGGCTGAAGAAGTTATGGACGCCGCTACGTGGGCGGTGTTCCAGGAAGGGTATGAAGACGGTTGGGGTGCTGATGCCGATCACCTGAAAACCACGGAGGATATAGATCGGATGGTCAAGGCTGGATACCTCATGTTCACCATCGATCCCGGGGACCATGTTGTCAACGAGGCCGACACCCTTTCCGTAGACGACCTCACTCAACAAGCACTAGCACTCCCTTGGGACCTGCTTGGCAACACCTTTGATGACTTTATCGCCAGGTACGCCGATGTGCGGTTCGATATCGATGCTGATTTCTTCTTAGAGCCGAACAGGGAAGAGGTCCTGCGAGCTCTGGTGAAATACGGTGCCGTAATCGCTCATACGGTGCGGATGGTCCGGCACCTGGCGGATAGGTACCCGAATCATCCGCGGGAGCTGGAGCTCTCAGTGGATGAAACCGAGTCGGTGACCTCGTCTTTTGAGCATTTCATGGTGGTCAGTGAGCTAGGGCGTTTGGGAATTGAGCTGGTTAGTCTGGCTCCCCGTTTTGTAGGAGAGATGGAGAAAGGGATAGATTACAAAGGTGATCTTAGCTCATTTATAGTGGAATACATCAAACACCTTCAAATCGCAGAGAAACTGGGTCCCTATAAAATCAGTTTCCATTCGGGCAGCGATAAGTTTTCACTGTACCGCGCTGTCGGATCGCTAGACCGGGGATGTGTCCTTGTAAAGACGGCTGGAACCAGCTACCTGGAGGCGCTACGGGCCATTGCGACCGCTGATCCGGGCCTGTTCCGGGAAATCCTTGACTTTGGGCGTGAGCATTACGAGACCGAAAAGGCAACCTACCACGTATCGGCGGAGTTGGATTGCGTACCGCCAGCCAGTGACCTCAATGATGAGCAGCTGCCCGCCTTGCTCGATCAGGATGATGCCCGCCAGGTCCTTCACGTAACTTTTGGCAAAGTCCTGACCAGCAGGGACGACACTGGGAAGACCATTTTCAAGGACCGGATCATGATGTCCCTGAAAGAACACGAACGGTTGTATGATGACTGCCTGACGCGCCATTTCCGGCGACACATTGAACCGTTTATTCAATAAATTTGCGTATCTTTTTGCAGGTTTTTTCGTAACACTGAAGGAGTCCTTAAATGTCATATGTCGAAGGAATGTTCAATCTGAATGGCAAAGTAGCGGTTGTTCTAGGGGGGAGCGGCGTCCTGGGTGGTGCTATGGCCATTGCTCTGGGGAAGGCCGGTGCGAAAGTGGCGATTGTTGATATCAGTACCAAGGGTGCGGAGCAGCACGTAAATGTCATCGAGGAAGTGGGTGGTGAGGGCTTGATCTTCAAGGCTGATGCATCCTCGAAGTCTGATCTTGTGAAGGCAAAAGATACCGTCCTTGACCGTTGGAAGAAAGTTCATATACTCCTATACGCTCCGGGTGTCAATTCCCCAACACCCATACTGGAGATAACCGAGGAGGAGTGGGACAAGATTATAACCGTTAACCTCAAGGGGCTTTTCCTGGCCTGCCAGGTGTTTGGAGAACAGATGATAGCCCAGAATGAAGGAGGCAGCATCATTAATATCTCCTCCGTTTCTTCAATACTGCCCCTGTCTAAGGTGTTTACCTATTCCATTTCTAAGCACGGTCTCAACGGCCTGACCCGTTTTCTAGCCCGGGAGTGGGCGCCGCATCGGATCAGGGTAAATGCCATTGCACCGGGATTTTTCCCCGCCGAACAGAACCGCAGGTTGCTAACCGAGGAACGTAAGCGATCTATTTTTAACCACACGCCCATGGACCGCTACGGCGAGCCGGAGGAGCTGGCCGGCACTGTGGTATGGCTGGCATCAGACCAGGCGGCTTCCTTCGTCACCGGAGCTGTGATCCCGGTGGACGGCGGCTTCACAGCCATGACTATTTAAACAAACGCCTGGCTTCTAATAGTTATCAGCTCAAGAAAGGAATCCGATGGCTACCCGTAACGATATTCTGGCGCACATCCTTGAAAAGAAGGCCATTGCCGTTATCCGGATGACTGATATTGCTCGACTAACTCGGGTGATCGATGCTATCCGGGCAGGGGGAGTTGAATGTGTCGAAATCACAATGTCGGTTCCTGGGGCTATCGATGTAATAAAAGACGTGAGCCGGACCATCGGGGACAAGGCCCTGATAGGCGCCGGTACAGTGATAGATGCAGTAACAGCCCGGCGAGCCATCAATGCCGGAGCCGAGTTCATCGTTGGTCCTGTGCTGGACCTAGGCGTTATCGGGGTCGCCGATGAGTACGGGAAGGTAGTGATACCTGGGGCGTTCAGCCCCGGCGAGATCGTCACTGCCTGGCAGGCGGGCGCCGATATAGTTAAGGTGTTTCCAGCAACCGTATTAGGCCCGGGATATCTGAAGGATCTGGGAGGGCCGTTACCCCAGATCAGATTGTGCCCCACAGGAGGGGTTACCGTCGAGAATGCCGGGCAGTGGATTAAGGCCGGGGCCTGCTGCGTGGGTATCGGTACTGACCTTCTGGATAAAAAGGCCATAGCAGAGGACCGCTACGAGGTGCTCACCGAGAAAGCCAGGCGAATGGTTGCCAATATGAAGATTGACTAAACCCGCCGACTCCTACCATTGATTAAGACTTGGGCTGTGAAACGCACCAGTTTTCTTCGCTCCCGGCAGACCCTGGACAGTTCGGCACTTGTCCTGCAGCTAGAGGATTGTAGAGGAAAATGCTAGAAAAGCCAATAAAGCAGGAATGGTTACATGACTGACAAGCTCATACTGAATGAAGATCGGTTCTTTGACTCGGACCCGAAAATCCGCAAAGTGGCCCGCGAGCTGTATGAAGGGATTAGGGATTTGCCAATCATCAGCCCACACGGCCATACCGACCCGCGTTGGTTTGCCGAGAATCAGCCGTTCCCCGATCCCACCGAGCTGATCGTTATCCCGGATCATTACGTCTTCCGGATGCTTTATTCCCGAGGTATTAGCCTGGAATCTCTGGGTATCCCAACAGTGGATGGTTCACCGGTAGAGCAGGATCACAGGAAAATCTGGCAGCTGTTCGCGGACAATTTTCACCTGTTCCTGGGCACCCCTACCGGTATTTGGCTAAACCACGAGTTCTTTACAGTCTTCGGGATAGATGAGAGACTTAATAGTAAGAGCGCCCAGCGGATATACGACCGGATCCAGGAGCAGCTGCAGAGCCCGGATTTCCTGCCGCGAGCAATGTTCGATCGTTTCGATATCGAGGCCATTTCCACCACCGACGCTGCCGCAGACTCGCTGGAGCACCACGAGATGATCAGGGAGTCGGATTGGAAAGCAAAAATCGTCCCGAGTTTCCGTCCTGATAAGGTCGTCAACCACATACACACAGAAACCTGGCGGTGTGAAATAGAACACCTGGGCAGAGTTGGTGCTAGGGATATTGGCTCATATGTGGCTTATATCCAGGCACTGGAAAGACGCCGGGAATTCTTCAAGTCCATGGGTGCCACATCGACCGATCACGCAGTGCTCGAACCTTACACCCACGAGATGACTTCCGGTGAAGTCAATGCTGTCTTCCAGCGTGCATTGAAGGGCAAGGCCAGCGAAGAGGATGCAGTCCGGTTCACTGCTCACATGCTCATGGAACTGGCCCGTATGAGTATCGAAGACGGGCTGGTAATGCAGATTCACCCCGGCTCATATCGCAACCACAATGAATTAGTGATGAAGAAATTCGGCCTGGATAAGGGTGGGGATATTCCCGTCCGGACCGAATATACATTCAATCTGCATGCGCTGTTGAACCGCTACGGCAATGATCCCCGGTTGACCTTGGTACTCTTTAACCTGGATGAGTCAACCAATTCGCGGGAGCTAGCGCCCCTGGCCGGCCACTACCCGGCAGTGAAACTGGGTCCGCCGTGGTGGTTCTTTGACAGCGTCGAGGGGATGACCCGTTTCCGGCAAACCGTTACCGAGACAGCCGGCTTTTATAATACGGTGGGATTCAACGATGATACGCGGGCTTTCGCCTCAATACCGGCCCGCCATGACCTATCCAGAAGGGTCGATTCCAACTTCCTGGCCGGCTTAGTAGCCCGGCATATAATTGACTTGGACGAGGCGCGGGGTCTAAGCCGCGCCTTGGCATACGACTTGGCGAAGGAGACTTACAAACTGTAGCCGGATCCTGGCGCTGGTTCCATTTTACAAGGATAGAATTACGACAATATCAAAGAATCGGGAAGTGGGTTTTGGCATTCTTGGTGCGGGAATGATCGCCGACTACCACCGCCAGGCTATTGCCGCCAATGCCGGGTTGGGAGCCCGGCTCGTGGCGATGGGGCATTATCGCCAGGATCGCTTTGCCGAGATCGGAGATCGGTTCGGCGTTCCCTGCTTAAATGAAGCCGACCTGTTGGCCTGTCCTGGTGTGGATGTGATCTGCATCTGCACTCCCAGTGGCCAGCATGCTGAACAGGCCATAGCCGCAGCCGCAGCTGGCAAGCACATGCTTGTGGAGAAACCCATTGCAGTCGATCTGGGCGAGGCAGACAACATGATCGCTGCCTGCGACAAAGCCCGGGTACGGCTAGGCGTGACCCTCCAGCGCCGGGCTCTGCCCCTGTTCAAGAAGATACATAAAGCCATCGAAACTGGTGACCTAGGGAAACTGGTTTTAGCTACCATTACCATGCCCTACCACAGGCCACAGGAATACTACGACCAGGCCGCCTGGCGTGGGACCTGGGCTTTGGATGGCGGCGGGGTCCTCATGAATCAGGGTATCCACTTGGTGGACCTTCTAGTATGGTATATGGGAGATCCCGTTCAGGTCCATGCTCGGGCTGGAACCCTTTATCACGACATCGAAGTGGAAGATGTGCTGGCGGCTACCCTCACGTTTGACAACGGTGCAGAGGCCAGCATCACTGCTACAACCAACGCCGATCCAGGTGCGCCGCACCGACTGGAACTCTACGGCACCCGCGGCTATATCCAGATCGAGGGGGAAGCAGCTATCCGCTGGGAGCTGGCAGATCCCGGTGGAGCCGTCGTTGCGCCCCCGACAACTGGTTGCGAGACCAGTGCCGGGGCGAGTGCCGATCCCAGGGGTATCCAGCCAACGGGACATATCGGTATCTTCCGGGATTTCATTCTGGCCTTGAGGGAGGATCGTCCCTTTTACTTGGATGGTTTCGAAGGCCGCCGCAGCCTGGCTGCGGTACTGGCTATCTATGAAGCCGCCGATATCAGGCCGAAAGGCCGCTGAGATCTTGGTACGGCGCAGTGTATTAGGTGAACAGAGGCCCTTTCTGGAGAATTTTAATGTATCATTTGAAATGAGCTACCAAGGCACTCATCAAATAGGCTCTGATAAGGTGCGAGAACAGTGCTCGCAGGGAGTCCGCGTTGAACGGCTTTAGCAGCCACTAGGCGATGGTCTGATATGCTAAGAATTAAGGTAGGGTTTCAGGTCAGCTAGACGGGAAATCTTCGTAAATAATTCCCCCTCGCCGTCTACCAGGCAATTCCCCGGGATTCTTAAGAATCCCCAGGAAGCCCAGAAGCAGCGAGCCCCGGTTGCGGCTACTTCCCTTACGTGATGGGGATGGTCATCTACGAACAGGACGTCCTGGATTGGATGCCCTGATCCCACAGCGATTCGCTGTACAATTTTTGCCTTGGCCATAATCCGCTCCTTGGTCCACAGGCACTCTTCTGGAATTCCTAGTTGCCAGTGGCGGTTGAAATACTGAACCGAGATTAGGTCTTTGGTAGTAACGATATGGACTGGAAACTGTCCCTTGACCGCGTTCCAGCCATCTTGGAATTCGGTATACATGCGGTGCAGACCAAGCCACCGATCCATATCTGCTGAGCTAAATATGTGCCGTGATTCAAAAAAGATAGGTTCGAAAACCGGTAGTTTTGCCGCATACGTAGATATGAGACCATCATACTGGGTCTGGCTTAGAAGCCCTCCATCGGTGAGGCACCAATGCATGATTATCCAGAATTCCTGGGCGTTGCGGGCGTAATGCCGCAGGCGCCGGAAGCTGTTGGCCACTGCCGGTTTGATGTCGGCGGTGCTGCTAGCCCAGCAGTTGCTGCCTTCTAGCCGGTGGTAGGCGTTGTAGGCGGTGACTAGGCACTCCTCCAGACTGTCGCAGATGACACCATCGAAATCTAATGCGATGATAGGTTTCATAAGCAACCAGTTTACGGCAACTGCCGAAGGTGAGTCAACCACGAGAACCGTTGGCGGGGAAGACGGATTTCCGGGTAGAATAATAGAGATTTTGCTGGTTCAGAAAGCGTGAACAAATGTAACTTGACCTCCCTTGATATCCGCCAGTTTAGGATTATGATAATCCGGGCGTACTTAAACATTATTCAAACTTACTCTGTAACCTTCGTGTAAATCAGGAGTTGTTGTGGAACAACAAGATATAGGACTCATTGGCCTAGCGGTAATGGGTGAAAATCTGGTATTGAATATGGAAAGTCATGGATTCACTGTTGCGGTCTTTAATCGTACTACAAGCAAGGTTGATGCCTTCATGGCTGGCCGAGCCAAAGGTAAAAACATCATTGGTTGCCACAGCATCGAAGAATTGGTGGCAAGTCTGAAACGGCCTCGCAAGATATTCATGCTGGTAAAGGCAGGTCAACCGGTCGACGATTTCATCGAGTTGTTGTGGCCTCATTTGGAAGAGGGCGACATCATCATTGATGGGGGAAATAGTCATTTCCCTGACACAATCCGCCGCACTGCCTATGTAGAAAGCAAGGGTCTTTTGTATATCGGTACGGGTGTTTCAGGTGGTGAAGAAGGTGCCTTGAAGGGTCCATCCATAATGCCTGGGGGATCAGCTGCCGCCTGGCCTCATGTGAAGGATATCTTTCAATCCATCTCCGCGAAGGTAGAAGGTGGTGTCCCATGCTGCGAATGGCTAGGTGACAATGGTGCCGGGCACTTCGTCAAGATGGTGCATAACGGTATTGAATACGGAGATATGCAAATGATCTGCGAAGCATACTCGCTTATGCGTAACGTACTTGGCATGACGCCGCAAGAAATTTCGGAGGTGTTCAGCGAGTGGAATGAGGGCGAACTGGACAGTTACCTCATCGAGATAAGCAGAGATATTCTCGCAAAAGTTGATGACGAGACCGGTCAGCCTATGGTGGATGTGATTATGGACCGTGCGGGACAGAAAGGTACCGGTAGGTGGACCAGCCTCGCCGCCTTAAACCTGGGCGTACCTGCGCAGACTATCGCAGAAGCCGTTTTTGCGCGGGCCCTTAGCGCGATCAAAGATGAACGGCTGGCAGCATCAGAAAAATTAGCTGGACCTGGGACAACGTTCTCAGGCGATAAAGCCAAGTTCTTGACAATGCTACAAAAAGCCTTATATGCCTCTAAAATCTGCTCATATGCACAGGGCTATCAGCTCATGAGGGCAGCTGCTGAAGAGTACAAATGGGAGCTGAAATACGGCGATATTGCCCTCCTGTGGCGCGGCGGTTGCATTATTCGCGCCCAGTTCCTTGGCAAGATTAAGGAAGCCTTTGACAAAGATCCGGGATTGCAGAATCTATTATTGGACGATTACTTCAAGAGTGCTATCGAAAACAGTCAGCTAGCCTGGCGCAAGGTCGTAGCCACGGCCGTAGAGCACGGAGTACCGGTGCCGGCCTTCAGCTCAGCTCTGGCCTATTTCGACGGTTATCGCAGTGCGGTGTTGCCAGCCAGCCTGCTGCAAGCCCAGCGGGATTACTTCGGTGCCCATACTTATGAGCGACTGGATAAACCACGGGGCGAGTTCTTCCACACCAACTGGACTGGCCGCGGCGGTGATACGGTATCGACAACATATAATGTTTAACATTATAAAAGTAGTTCTGATTATATGGTAGTCGGATTCGGCTCTGAAAACGCCACGATTAGCGAGGGACAGATTCGAGATATCTGTACTGAAGCTTTCGCTGATAAGCTCCTTGAAGGGAAGAAAGTTCTGGCCATTGTACCAGATCATACCCGCACAGCGCCCATCAATGTAATGTTTCGGATACTCTACGATTTGCTGGCGCCCGAGGTGGAGCTGCTCGATTTCCTCATTGCTTTGGGCACACATCCACCCATGAGTGATGAAGCTATCAACCACCGGGTGGGCATTACCGATGAGGAACGAGCCAGCCGGTATCCTAAGACTCGGTTTTTCAACCATCACTGGAAGGATCCAAACCAGCTCCGAAATATTGGTACTATCACTGCTGATGAGATTGCGGATATTTCGGGCGATCTCATGCGGCGGCAGGTAGATGTAACCATCAACAAAATGGTTTTCGATTACGATCTACTGCTGATTGTGGGTCCCACCTTTCCTCATGAAGTGGTGGGCTTCTCCGGTGGCAACAAATATCTGTTCCCCGGTATAGCGGGTCAGGAGATCATCGATCTGTTTCACTGGTTGGGAGCGCTCATCACCAATCCTGAGATTATCGGCACTAAGTATACTCCCGTTAGGAAAGTAGTTGATAAGGCTGCAGCGTTGCTGCCTATGGAACGCATGTGCATTGACTTGGTGGTACAAGGTGCTGATCTTGCTGGGCTTTACATCGGTACACCAGAGGAGGCTTGGGAGGCAGCAGCCGATCTATCCGATAAGCTGCATATAATATACAAAGATAAGCCGTTCAAACGGGTGCTCTCAAGAGCGCCTGAGATGTATGAAGATCTATGGACTGGCGGTAAGTGCATGTACAAGCTAGAACCGGTAGTGGCCGATGGGGGAGAATTGATTATCTACGCTCCCCACATCACCGAAGTATCCGTTTCTCATGGTAATATCATAGAAAAGATTGGTTATCATGTCCGTGATTATTTCGTGAAACAGATGGACCGGTTCGACCATATACCCGGTGGCGTAATGGCCCACTCAACCCATGTCAAGGGTATCGGCACCTATGAAAACGGTATTGAAAAACCGAGGGTGAATGTGGTACTGGCTACCGGGATATCTGAAGAGATTTGCCGCAAGATTAACCTGGGCTATCGGAACCCGGAAAGTATTGAGATACTCGAGTGGCGTAACCGGGAGGACGAGGGTATCTTGGTGGTGGATAACGCCGGCCAGACCTTGTACCGTCTGAAAACGCCTTAAAACTGAAGTAATCCAACGATAACAATAGTATTGGGGGTTAAGCCATGGCGCTGAAGATCAGAGCACAATCAGAATGTGAATTGGACCTGTTATCCCTAGGAGAGTGCATGATCCGCCTCAGCCCGCCGGATCACCAACGGATCGAATACGCTCCCTATTTCGAGGTCTGGGTTGGTGGTGGTGAATATAATGTGTCCTACGCTTTGTCCCGGTTCGGCTTGCATACCGGCTGGGTCTCCAAGTTGGTGGACAATCCCCTGGGCCGACTCATCCGCAATCATGCTCAGACTGTCGGGATGGATGTTAGTGAGGTGCAGTGGGTGCCCTACGACGGATCAGGCCGAGCGGATCGCATCGGGCTTAACTTTACCGAAGTCGGCATCGGTGTGCGGGCTAGTGTAACTATGTACGACCGGGGGCACACGGCCGTCTCCCATTTCAAACCCGGCGAGGTGAACTGGAAGCGCATCTTTAGTGAGCGGGGTATGCGGTGGTTCCATACCGGCGGCATTTTCACAGCCCTGAGTGATGGTACCGCGGAGGTAATCAAGGAGGCGCTGCAGGCGGCCCATGAGGCCGGTACAATTGTCAGCTATGACCTGAATTTTCGCAGCAAGCTGTGGACCAGCGAACGGGCAATAGAAGTCACCAAGGAGCTGGTACCCTATGTCACAGTCCTCATAGGTAACGAGGAGGATTTTCAGAAGGTGCTGGGCTTTGAGGTGAAAGGTACCGACGAGAGCCTTCGTAAGCTCCCGGTGGAAGCCTATAAGGATATGGTGAGCCGGGTAGTCAAGACCTATCCCAACGTTCAGATCGTAGGAACGACCTTGCGCGAGGTGGTAAGTGGCCTGATCAACAACTGGGCTGCCATTGCGTACTTTAACGGTAGGTTCTACGAGTCTCGCCGCTATGAAGGCCTGGAGATCGAGGATCGGGTAGGTGGCGGCGATGGCTTCTGCAGCGGCATGGTGTACGGTCTGCTGAATGATATGCCTATGCAGGACTGTGTTGATTTCGGCGCGACTCACGGTGCCCTGCTGCAGTCGACCCGCGGTGATACCAGTATGATTACCCTGGATGAGGTCAAGCACGTCATGGCCGGTGGCACGGCCCGTATCAAACGATAGAAGGATCGACAAACCGATGAAGGAACACACACGGGAAGACCTGATAAACTTCCAGCCCCAGCATGACTCTTACGTGGGCATCGACTCCGATGGGTGCGTTTTCGACTCCATGGAACCGAAACAAAAGGAATGCTTCTGCCCAGTCACCATTGAGAAGTGGGGTCTGGCCGCCGTATCCAAGTATGCCCGTGAGACCTGGGAATTCGTGAATCTCTATTCTGTTGATAGGGGCTGTAACCGCTTCCTTGCCTTGCTAAAGACCTTCGACCTCCTGCGGGAACGTCCCGAGGTTCTCAGGCGGGATGTCCACGCGCCCGAGCTGCCCGAGCTACGTAGCTGGACCGAGCGGGAAACCAAGCTGGGCAACCCGGCTCTGAAGGAGGAAATCAAACGAACTGGTAGTGAGGAGTTGAAGCGGGTCTTGGGATGGAGCCTGGCCATCAATGAGACGGTACCACGCGTGGTGAAAGGGGTGAAGCCTTTTCCATACGTTAAGGAGTCGCTGGAGAAGTTACAGCCCGTGGCGGACATCGTCGTCGTCTCGTCTACGCCTCTGGAGGCACTGATACGCGAGTGGCAGGAGAACGAGGTTGACGGCTATACTTCCATCATCGCCGGGCAGGAGTTGGGCAGTAAGAAGGAGCACCTGCAGTTTACCACTAGTGGCAAGTATAAGCCGGATCGTACGCTCATGATCGGTGACGCCCTGGGTGACCTGCGGGCCGCAAGGGGCGCTGACTGTCACTTCTATCCCATTATTCCTGGCGGGGAGGAAGAGTCGTGGGAGCGCTTCCACGACGATATCATAGACGTGTTCCTAGAGGGGCGATACACCGAAGAGTGGGAGAACCGGTTCCTGGCAGATTTCCAGGCGGCGCTGCCGGAGAATCCCCCCTGGTCCACCGCAGGGTAGCTGTCGGTTCAGCGCCGGCGGCCTCAAGTTCAAGATTTAGTGCAGGACTTGAGTATACAAGTTGTATCGCGAGGATATTAACCTTTTGCCTCTTCCGACCGTCTAAAGAACAATACTCAGTTTTCTATTATCCGGGCAAGTGTCCGGAGGCATCAATTCACGTCTGTTGGCTGGTAGAGGAGTAGGTAATACATTCGGGATGTTGCGTTGCGCTCCGCTACTGAATGAGTATCCGGTTTTTAAGGGAGTACATTTCCTATGATGAGAATAATTAGTAGGCAGATACGTTTTGTATGCTTTTATCGGCTCGCATTCATCTCTGCTATATTTTTAATGCCTGCAGCGCAGCTGTGGTCGGGTGAGGATTCACCGCCTGGGCCGGATAACCCACGCAGTATCGCCGCTGTCCGCATTGAGGGGGGTGAGAGTATCCGGCTTGATGGTATTCTGGACGAAGCGGTCTGGCTAGAGGCGACGCCAGCTGCAGACTTTCTACAGCAGGATCCTGATGAGGGCGAACCGGCGACCGAACGAACGGAAGTCTTTGTAGTGTACGATCGCGATAACCTCTACCTTGGCGTCATGCTCTACGACAGCGATCCGGACGGCATCATCGCCTACCAGAAGCAGCGCGACGCAAGAATCAACACCGACGACCGTTTCATGTGGATCCTCGACACGTTCCTGGATGGTAGAACGGGTTACTTTTTCGAGACCAATCCGATGGGGATCATGAGCGACGGCCTGCTTGACCCAGGTGCTATGCCATTTTTCCCGGTGAATAAATCGTGGGACGGGATCTGGGAAGCCCGATCGACGAAGGGAACATACGGCTGGTCAACGGAGGTCCGCATCCCGTTCCGGACCCTAAACTTCGATCCTTCCCGGGATTCATGGGGCATCAATTTCAGCCGCGTCGTGGTGAGGAAAAACGAAGAGTCCCTCTGGAATGGGCATCGTCGTAACCAAGGGATTTTCGAACCGGTCCATGCTGGTCGGCTGACGGGGCTCCGGGGGATGTCTCAAGGTCGGGGTCTTGAGACCAAACCTTATGTCGCCAGCGGCTGGCGGAATATGCCGGAAGAGGCGGATCCGACGAGCTTCCCAGCAGATGTAGGTTTTGACCTGACCTACAGCGTAACGCCTGGCCTCCGGGCGGCCTTTACAGTCAATACTGACTTCGCCGAAGTGGAAGTAGATGAGCGCTTAGTCAATCTCACCCGTTTCCCCCTCTTTTATCCCGAACAGCGTGACTTTTTCCTCGAAGGTTCGGGTGTCTTCGGATTCTCGGGATCATTCGGCTGGGATCCCTACTTCAGCCGCCGAATCGGACTTGCAGAGCTTGAAGAAGAGAGAGAAGCTATTCCTATTCCTATCACCTACGGCGCTCGTCTGGCAGGACAGGCTGGCCGCTATGAACTGGGATTTATCCAGGTGCGAACGGATCAACACCGCACCTTACCTGCCGAAGATTTTACCGTTGCCCGGGTCAAGCGTTCGCTGTTCCGACAGTCGTTCATTGGTGTTATTTACACCAGACGGGCAACCGATGACATGGCCGATATAGCTACACCACCTGACCGACACATGGGGGGAATTGACCTGGATTTATCGACTTCACAATTTTTGGGTGATAAGAACCTGATGTTTCAGGCGAATCTGGTGTGGCACACTGATCCTGTGAAGAACGGAGTGTCGTCTTTCCGGAATCTCTCAAGCCACGCGGTCGTACTGGGTTATCCTAACGATATCTGGAGTAGTTTCGTTTCCTATCGCGAGTTTGGCGAAAAGTTTGATCCTGCTGTTGGCTTTATTGGCCGCACTGGCTATCGTGAGGTGGGCCCCCGTATCGAATTTCGACCTCGTCCTCAAAATATCAAGGCAATACGGCAATTCTCCTTCGAATTTGACCTGGAGTATATGACCGATCTCTCCAATCGCCTTCTCGCGCGCGAGATTGATCTAGAATTCTTTGGCATCTGGTTCGAGAGCGGTGATAATGTAGCTCTCGGAGTAATGCAGCAGTTTGAGCGCCTGGATTATGATTTTGAAATTCATGATAGTGGTTCAAATGGGCCCATCGTCATTCCGGTGGGTGAATATGATACGCGCAATTGGTACCTCCGCGGTCGCAGCGCTGGTCGCCGGCCCATCGCCTGTGATATCGAGATGAATGTTGGGCAGTTTTGGTCGGGTCATCGGTCTGGAGTTGAGCTCGAACTGATGTACCGTCCCTATCCCGGAATCAGCTTGGGGTGTGATGTTGAGAGGAATGACGTCCGGCTCCGTGAGGGAGATTTCTCTACCAATCTTTTCCGTTTGAGCAGCGAATGGCACGCTAGTCCCTGGGTGTCAGTCACGGGGAATATACAATATGATGACGTGACAGAGATTATGGGATTGTATGCCAAATTCCGGTGGATTGTTCGTCCGGGCAGCGATTTGTACCTCGTATATACTCACAACTGGTTGAACATAAATGAGGAGCCGCTGAGATTTAACCTGGCCACTTTATCTCGGGGAGCGACCACCAAAATCAACTATACTTTCAGGTTCTAAACCGACGGATTATCCGCCTGCTGCGCGATCAAATTCTATCTCAGGATCGAACCCACGCTGTCGTGAATGGTAACTATCGGCGGCGGATCAGGCGGAAAAAGAAATACAACCCCTTTTTTAAGTAAGGAAAATTTAGCTTCCGGGAACGGTCTCGTCCTCCCTGATTCTAGGAGCGATCGCAAATCCGGTAAATCCATAAATAAGGGCAAAGATAAATCCGGTGTAGCACATGATTGCCCACTTTGCATAGACTACCGTATCTACACCTAAAGTACCTGACATGAACACGCCGGCAATGCTCCAAGGTACGAGGGGCACCACCACCGTCCCACTATCCTCAGTAGTGCGGGAGAGGTTCTTCGCCGCCAAGCCATATTTCCTGAATGCTGGAGCAAATAATTCACCGGGAATAAGGATGGATAGAAACGAACTGCCGGTCAGCATCGCAGTGGTGATGCAAGAAGCCACTGTCGATGCGATGATCTTGCCCACAGTATTTGCGACACTCAGTAGCTTTTCTAACAGTACGTCCAACATACCGGCCTTTTGAACAATACCACCGAAGGCAAATGCGCAGAGAGCGATGAGAGTTACGTCCATCATGTTCAACATGCCACCCCGTGTCAATAACTCGTCCACCATGTTTTCGCCGGTGTCTGCAACATAGCCAAATACCATAGACCTGACTGCTGTTACAAGGTCTACGTCTTGAACGATGATAGCGAGGATAACTGCCACGACGGCGGATAAGAGCATTCCCGGTATGACGGGTCTTTTCCGAATGGCAAGGTAAAGCGTTATTACCGGCGGTAGCAGCAGTAGCCAGTGGAATGTGAAACTGGAGCGGATAACTTGCATGATCATCTCGGTCTTTTCCAGGGATACAGTACCGGTATGGTTCGAGAATATTCCCAGGAACAGGTAGATCAGCAGTCCGAGCAGCCAGGCAGGTGTTGTGGTCCAGAGCATGTGTCGGATATGATCGAAGAGGTTGCTCTGGGCGGCAATAGGGGCCAAGTTGGTGGTATCGGAAAAGGGTGAGAGCTTGTCACCAAAATAAGCCCCGGCTACGATCGCGCCCGCAGCCTGCCCCAATGGAATACCAAGACCGTGGGCTATGCCGATAAAAGCCACCCCGATGGTGCCTGCGGTTCCGTAAGACGTGCCCGTAACCAGCGAGATGCAGCTGGATACGATGCAGGCCGTGACCAAGAATAGCCGGGGTGAAATAATTTTCAACCCGTAGTATATCAGTAGTGGGATGGTACCGGCGGTTATCCAGGAACCGATAAGTGCACCGACCACAATCACGACCAGCATAGCTGGCATGCCCTTCAGCATGCTTTCAAGGATGCCATTCTCAATTTCTTTATATGAATAGCCAAGACGAACCGCTATCAATCCGGCAACCACAGCGGCCATAATGAGCAGGATTTCAATTCTCAGCCCTAGGACACCATAGCCCAGCCCCAGAAAAAGGGCAATGGCTATCAGAGGAGCAAGCGATTGAAGGAACGACGGCCGCCTTTTTTCATTACCATCCATGTGTTCGACCTATTTTGCCGATTACAGTTCTATTTGGATTTTGCGCATCATGACCTTCACGTATAAAATGGGCATGATATGATTCTATTTACCTATTTCCAATAGATCCGTCTCGATAGTTGCAGCTCTCATCATACGAAAAATGGGATATTGTTGCCCTTCCTGTAGGTATTCGGCGAACCGATATTTACGACCGCTGTTTTCGGTACAGATTCCCCAACTTGAATGCGGCTCCAGCAGTAGTGGAATCAGGTTTGATGCCCTCTGATTCAGAAATACAACTACGCTTCCCTGTTCTATTCTTTTTGTCTCTTTCTGCACGCTGACATCAACATATGTTGAGGGTTTATCCTCTTCAACAGATGGCGTAACGTGTAATATTGTGTACGCTTCGATATCAATGTCAACCTCAGTTTGGATGTAGTGCATTTCGATTTGATGCCTGGAAAGCAAATCGATCAGTCGATGCTCGTTCTTTGAAAAGATATAGGCATGAGGCTTCTCGACGCTTTTTCGCACTTTGACAATCGGTTCATAATTCCCCAGTCGCCGCTCAACCCGCTGCCAGGAATAAAGGTCGAATACCGGGAAAGACAGTGAATCCTGTCCAGGATCTGGGAAATAGTCCATCTGGATATACGAAACTCGTTTTTCTGTATCGCGGTCCTCCATCAGTTGCCGACGGGAAGCGGTGACGATCTTGCCAATCTCCTTATGGTTATCAGCTGCTGTGTTCAGGAAAGCCCATATAGCCGAGACCTGCCCCATAGTCCGCCTTTCGATCAGATTAATTAGACTGCCGTACTTTTTCCCCTCGATTATAAACGAAAGTGAATTGTAAATGCCCGGGCTCTGGCGGCCATCATTAATAGCAGTGGTGCTGTATCTTATGCGCTGGTCTTCGAAGGGGGCGCCGACGATATAGCGGCTGAAGCTGAACCCATCTTTCTGAACGAGTTTACCAAATCCTGGTATAAACACGTTTCTTGAAAACTCCATGATCTGGGGTGCGATATTGAGATTCGTTACACCGCCGATCATTTCCTCCGCATCCCTGATGAAACCGTTAGAAATCCAATTTTTGCTGATGGCATTATACTCATGCATATCCAAGGTAACCTCGGGCATCCATTTCAGGAATAGGTCGTGCACTGCCAAGACTTCGGGTTCGCTCAGTATCGCATGGTTACGGTTTAGATCCATTTCGTTCGCATTTTCACGCTGCTCCATCTCGGCGCCATCGGGATTTACCTGAGGTACCAGGATCAGGTCCGTGTATTTCAGGATATCGCTATTACGATCAGCCAGATCTCGCGCAACTATTAGTGCGGCCTCCTTGCCGGATGGCTCGTCACCATGCTGCTGGCAGTAAATCAAGACCAGCAGTTTCTTTTCCCTATTGCTACCAAAGGTCTTGTCCAGTGAAAAGTACAAAGCGGGTATTGCCCGTCCCTGGACCGATTTGCCGATAATGGACATGGTCAGGATCCTGCTCTGTGAATCGAGCTTTTTCAGGTAGCTCATCATGTCGCTATGACTGGATAGCTTTGAATAATTATCCCGCTCAAGAGGTGTCTGAAGACTCGCTGCTGTGCAGAAGCAGGGCAGGAGCAGATAGAGAAAATACCGGATTATCGCTCGTACGGTCATTTTGCCTTACTCCTTTCGTGGAATGATATCAGTGGTTAAGTAATTGCAGCGGCTGCTCGGGCACAATAGTTCCGGTTTGACCGGATCGAAAAATGAGATATCCGCCCGCATCCGTGCATTCGGGATGCCGCGATCCTGAAGTTAAAGCCCCCGGGCGGTGGGGGCGTTATGTCTTTCGCCGGGTACGCGGGAGGAGCTT
The DNA here is from genome assembly GCA_020354025.1 of Fidelibacterota bacterium. GTDB lineage: Bacteria > Fidelibacterota > Marinisomatia > SCGC-AAA003-L08 > TS1B11. The sequence continues at coordinate 3,230,235 of CP070638.1, forward strand.
AAGGTCAGGGACTTGAAGCTCGGGGGGAAAATAATCGGCGATTAAGGCCTGGCAATGGACTCACAGCACACTGAACATATGAGATACCTTGATGAAGAAGATATTATCACCGGCCTTTTTCGTTAAAGCGCGTACGTCCCGGCCCAAGTCGAATTCGCCGGGCCATTCGTCATTCTCGCGGTTCTGGGTCCAGACCAGGTAGAGCAGCGAGCCTGGCAGGTATTCCCACCTCAACACGATATTTCCACGGAAGGACTTGTAATTGAAGTCGGGATCGCTGTAGTCCGGATGACTCTCGTAATCGTAGGGATTGAACTTCAGCGAACGGGCGATAGCCTCTTTGAATCCCGAGTAAGATCCAACGCTGAAGAACGGCTGCACGTAGGCCTGAAGCGACAGGCGGGGGGTTACGCCCCAGTCCAGCCGCAGGGTGGTTGACACCTCCTTCTGGTCCAGGGTGCCGAAGATGTAGCGCTCCCCGAACTCCGCCTCGGCATCGTCGACCTTGTCCACGTATTGACGATGGTAGTCGTCGGTCATATACTGCGCGGCGAGGGTCAGCTTCAGGGAGGCTGCCAGCCGGAAGGTGACCGAGCCATCCAGCACCTGGAAATAGGAATCGTCCTGGACGAACTGGGCGGTCTTGCAGCCCTGCAGCACCACCGCCTTGCGCGAATCGGTGTTCACACCAAAGTGGAGATTAGTGTACCCGGGAGACTTGATACTTGGTCCGCCCCGCGTGTTGAACAGATTGAGGCCCTGCGGGGTGAGCTGGATGTTCCAGTGGAATTGGATATAGTCCAGACGCTGGAAATTACCTCCATGCCAGACCTGGGCGAAGAGCCGGTTCCCGTCGAGATCGAAATTGCGGGATGTCATGAAACGGAGTGCCATCTGCCGGTACCAGCTGGTGGGCTCCTGCCAGCGATAGCCCCCAACAATGTGCCAGTTGATCACGTTGGTCCGGGAGTTGAATCCCAGGTCATTGACATTGAAACCAGGTGAGATAATCCCCAGGGCTGTCTGGAAATCGGCATTCCCACCCACGGTGCGCAGGCCGAAACGCCCCATCCAGCCGTCAAGCGCCGTGCGATTGGAATCCAGCGTCGCCGCCTCCAGGTCGGGGCGCTGGAAGTAGTGGGTCGATGACCGCTGGACTTTCACCATCCGGTCTTTCGATCCCGTAATATGGGACCAGGCCATCTGGCCGAGGACGGCCCAATTCTGCTCAGCGCCCAGAAAAGCCCAACCATCGATCCCACCTACCAGGGCCTGGTCGTTATTGTCGGCGCGCAGGCGGGCTGACTCCTGGTTGCGCCGCACGGTCGTTACCATGAAGCCCAGACCCTGCCGGCCCTTGTTGAACTCGCCCATGCCACGGTAGACCCCAAAGAATGAAGAGGGTTCGATGGCTTCCTTGAACCGCACCCCCTCCGAATCCACCAGGGCGAACTCCTCCTGGGTAATGGCGTTGACGCTACCGACGGACCAGTTGCGGATCTTGCCGCTGATCTTGGCCGCCCCCAGGATCGTGCTCTGCTCGGGTGCGTAAACCTCGCCATCGTGGGCCGGGCTGCTGTTGGGCTGCCGACCGATGCGGCGGCTGTAGAACATATTGTAACCATACCAGTAGCAGCCCCAGAGACCACCGGTAGGATTGGCGCCGAACCTGAAGATGTCCGAGCCCTCCAGGAAGAAGGCCCGCTTCTCGGTATAGAAGGTCTCGAAGGCCGACAGGTTCATCACCGCCGGGTCGACTTCGGCCTGCCCGAAGTCGGGATTGATGGCCAGGTCCAGGGTCAGGTTACCGGTGATGCCGTACTTAACGTCCAGGCCCAGGTTCCGGCCGTAGCGCATGTCGCTGTAGAAGGGGCTACCGGCGGTACCCGGGTAGTCGTTCAATTGCCCGCCGGCGTAGGGGGAGATGAAGAGGCGTGGGGGCGGTTCGATGCCATTCAGGCCCGTGAGCTGACCGAACCGGGACACAAAACCGGACTCGTCCTTGGGGACCATCACGAAATAGTCATCCTCGGCGTTGGCCAGGATATAGCGCTTGAAATTCACACCCCAGGTATACTCCTCCGCTTTGTTGAAGCGCAGCTGGTCGAAGGGGATGAACATCTCAAAGGTCCAGCGGTCACCATGGCGGACGGCGGCCGCCTCCCACACTCCGTCCCAATCGTCGTCGGTCATAATATCACGGTACAAGCGCTGGTCGATGATGGAGCCGTCGGGGTTGACCGCGAAGCCATACCCGTTCTGGCGGTCGTGGTTGGGATCGATCCAGAACCAGAACCAGTCGGACTCGACAGGCCGGTCGCGGCGAGCCAGGCCGCCCACGATGGTATCCGGGCCGGTGTGATAGCAGGTACCGGCCACGTACAGGCCTTCGTCGTTGTAGGCGATGAGCACGTCGGTGCGTTCGGTGGGTGCGGCCCCCTCGATGGGATCACGCTGAACGAGCTGGGAATAGCCCTGGCGCTGCCAGACGGGTTCGTCCAACAAACCGTCCACAGAGATGGCCTGCTGCGCGCGGGCGGCCTCGATCGGTAGGGTCTGCTGGACATTCGCCGACGCACGGGAGGTGTAGGACAGGGATATAAAAAGAGAGAGCAGGGCAGCCTTTGAATATTTCATCAGATACCTCCGACCTTCATTACCAGGGCTTGAGCGATCTTCAGCCGAGCAAGTATGATTGGTGTAGGACATACATAAAAGCTGGTTGTGGATTTGACGAAGGAAATGACCGATAGGTTGTCATATAATTTGAGCCTCAAGCAAACAGGGCTATTGGAGATCTCAAAATTCCGCAAAACCCCACCAAAATTCTGCATTATAGAGTTTTCTCCCGACGAGAGGCCGGGGAAAAGTGCAAAATTCAAAATGCAAACTGAAAAGTGCAAAATGAAGAGAGGGAAGAAGGCGAGATAAGCGCCCACGGAGCCCACAGGCAGTGGGTGGTCCCTTCGATGTTTTGCTCCCGGCCTACTCATTGCTGTCGAAGAATGGCCCTGTATAGTCATTTCGGCACCAAACATGTACCACGCCAGTATCACGATGGCACCACGATGGTAGCACGATAGTGGCACGATAGTGGCGCGATAGTACCACGATAGTACCACGCTTTCCGACGGTAGGCGTGGTACCGCCCGGGGGGGTACCCCCCCCACACATTCACAGGCTGGCGACAGCAGCAAAGGTTATGCTTGCCCGAAGGGTAGGGGCGGTTTTGCGGCGGCAGCTTCATAGCGCCGGAATATACGCTGGCAGACAGGATTTGTCGTTCGCCTGGTGCGCGAGGTGCGCCTGATGCGCGAGGTGCGGCGAATAATCAATATATCAGAGGCAACACGCACGCTATTAAGGAAAAATACCGAGAATATTAGCAACTTATTCAGGAGGTCCCATGCATTTTATAGCGAATTATTGGATCAGTGTGTTCTGATCAGAAAAATATATCCGTGTATCGGGGGAGTGGAAGCGAAGCGGAAATTCGCCGACCGACGGATCTCGCCACCGCTACTGATCCTTCAAACGGTGGACTAGCCCCTTCTTCTCCATCTAGTCGCCGGACTGGTCGACGGGGGCCAGTGGTCTTCGATTTTTCGGATAAATCATGCTCTTTAGGTCTGTCATTGGGTCTATTTGGCACCTGGTGTGTCTATGGGAGCGGTGAACACGGAAATATTTTTTTCGGTCTCCGTTAATGAAACAATCTAACGGTGTGATGCAGAGCAGTGGTGTCTTTGAAATCTCCAGTACATCACGCTGCCAGATAATGCGGGGAGGGCATTAATCTAGCCTAAACTGTATGAGAAGATCATACGCTCAAAATAAAAGACATCCCTCGTGCTCTCTGCTTCTTTCAGCTCAATAATAGCTTCCTTTATTAAACGCCCTACAGATTTTAATAATGTCATCTAATCGAAAGGATTGTCATATAATGGTTGAAAGTTAAAAAAGTTCCTGGTGTCATTTCTACTCATGAGTGCACATTCGAGAAGCTCTCTACGATCTTTTGTGGTTCGAGAAACCATCTTGCTAAAATCACTTGGATATACAACCCCGATTCTTATGTCGTTTTCGAGTCTATCAGGATTTTCAATTATATCCATAGTCCTATTAAATAGATCGTCTTCAGCAAGTATTATATTTTTTGTGTGTTCTGGATAGTTTTTCAGGAATGGGCGCTCAATTATCCTCATTATTATGCTTGGACGATTTCGTCTAAAACTTGGGTCACGTGTAAGTATTGTAACTATGTCAGTGCAGCCCATATCGATTGCCCGCAGCAATGGAACGGCATCGGTAACTCCGCCATCAATATAGCCCCGCCCCATTACTTCAATTACTCTATTATAGAGAATAGGCATTGCAGCCGTAGCTCTTATTGCTTCCATAATATCTATATCTTCATCCTTGTTAGTTAGGACGTGAGCCTCTCCTGTTAAGTAATCAGTTAGGACTATATGAAGTTTACTATGTGCATTCTTTACTTTCTCTACATCCAATGCTTTGTGTTTTTTTAAAACATCGTCTACCAAATAGTCAATGTCAACAACTTTGGAAAGTCTCTTGAAATCTACGAATTTCTTATTACTAATATCGTCTAAATAAACAGTTACTGCTAATTTTGCCTGTTTTGCTAGTAAGTATGCTCCATTAATAGCGCCTGCTGAAGCACCGATAACGTGATCGAAAGCACCTCCTAATCCACATTCTTCCAACGCCATCAGCGCTGCCATGGAGTATATGCCTCTCATACCACCACCCTGTAATACTAGTCCAGTAGTGATATTTGTTTTCTTGCCTTTCTTTAGCTCTTTGTTTCTTACTCTAATATTTTCTATTAGTACCTCGCTCATTTATATGCATATCCTTTCATTTATTGATGGTAATATTTAGTCTTTTTAAGCGAACTTTTCCTCGATCAATTAAGCCTAGCATTTTTGTAGTTGCCTTTTTTGTAATATGAATTGGTCTCACGGCCAACATGTAATATGTCATCACAATTGACATAAAATATGAAGTTGCTTGGTAATATTCAAAAATATTTTTTGAAATATTCGTATTATTTATATAATATATAGTTACTAATCCTATTATTATTACAACTGATACATTTAACATTGTTTTTCCTCCTGTACTTTTAAAATATTCAATTGATATACTCGGCAATCCCTTTATTTTTGAAAGTCTATAAAACTTAAATCCTACTACTAGGCCACCGATTCCTATTGAAAGCATCCAACAATATGGTATAAATACTGCAGCTAATACGCACAATGTACAACTTAACACCACATATTTTGATAGAATTTTTGATATCCTTTCTTCCTTTATTATTGAAAACAGTCTTCGGTATAGTAAAGTTACATATATTGACCAAGCTAGGTGCGAAATGAACACTGGTAAATATAGTGTATCAAATCCGAATCTTTTTGATTGATATTGGGCTAATATATTAAACCATCCCCAATCTATGCCATAAACTGGTGCTAATAATCTAGCAATTAATGTAATTGCCAATACTATCATAAAATAATCACTAAATATTATTTTCTTCCTATCAGGTGTGTGCTTAGTGATGTCAAGTTCTTCTCCTATCTTTTGCATTTCATCCCTAAAGAATATAATATTGTCTCTCTCGACAGGATCTAGCTCAGTTCCACTTATTTCATGTAGTTGCTCCGCTAGATAATCATGAGCTAATTCATATCTCCCAGCCTCACTTTGCAGAACTAGCCCTTCGTTTACTAAAAATGTTATACATTTTGTTACATCCTTTTGCGGGTTATGAGTTATATCAGATATATGCGATATAGTTAATTTACTACGCATTTTTGTAATCACGCTTAATGAAAACATAACCTGAAGCGCAATATCCCTATTGGGTGCGGCTCTTAAATAGGCATCAAAGTAGCTGCGTATAATTCCGTCTATTCCGCCAAGTTGCCAATAGTATTCTCTTGTTATCTCGCCCTCATCTTTAGCTATATTTTCTAACATTAATCCTACAATTTGTGCCTTTAAAGGTGATATTACACCGTGATCAAATAGATCATTAAATACCAATGTTGCTGTCTTTCTATTTTTAATAACAGCCTTTAAATTACTTTTTAATACTATTATACCACCTTTGTTTTCATCTATTTTAAAGCCCTTCAAATAAAAAGTATTTATAGGAGGCGGCACAAACTCAGCTAAAAATCGAAGATCATAATACCATTCTTTCCTAACAATTATCAAGTGTCTAACATTTGGGTATTGGAGAGAAGAGTTTAAAAAATTTCTAAACCATATCCTTTTCTCGTTATTGTCAATATCATTTTTTAAATTAGATGATAGAAATTGCTCAAACTGATCGAAAACGAAAAGAATTTTATCTTCTTTCTTAATTCCTAATAAATTAGCATAAAGCAGTTGACCCTCATCAATATCTTTATATTCTTTTAATAAGTCTGTTAAAAGATTAGCCTTGAATGAATCATAATTATTAAAACTGAAGATATGCCAGTCATTAGCTAATAAAAATGGCTTGACTAAAGAATTGACTAATACAGATTTCCCGTCACCGCTTAAACCAACAAGTATAACAGGCTTGTTTTTAGAATCAGTAATAGTGCTACAGAGTTTCTTCATTTCATTTGGACGAGGCCAGGCAAGTAAAGATTCTGATTGGTTAATCCCTTGAAAAAGTCCTTTTGTTGGTGGAGGCGGAGGTGGTAATGGTGGTCTAAAAATATAGCCAATAATTAAAATGGATAAAAAGAATAGGACATATACTGTTAGGATAATTAGATCCTGCTTATTAAATAATTCCAGGATTGGATTAAAGAGTGAGAATAAGATAGCAGTGTAGGACATGGCGATTAGCAGTGTGTAAACAATTTTATTTGAAGTAATTGATTCAAAAAAAACAGATTTTAGTTTTTCCATAATAAAACCCCATAAAGATTAAAACTGTTCATCAGATTGTGAATAATAAGAATAGTGTAAGGTTACTGGACATATAACAAAAAGAATCATACTGCTGTTCTAAAGTTTAGTTTAAAGCCAGATATGGTAGCTATACAATAGTATATTGTAAAATGCAAAAGAAAAAAGATGGTAATAAATATCTTTGAAAGAAAGTCAAACCAAAGGAGGGCGAGCGCCCGCATCTAAGCGAGTAGTGGAGTTAAGATTTCAAAGGACTATGGGAATATGGAGGAGACGAGGCCGTCAATAAAAGGGCGGGTGCGCCATATCGCTAGACGACTGCCAAAGGTCGTCCAGTTCCCGGGAGTGGTCATTTTTAAGCTGCTGCTCAAATTGGCGGAACTTATGCGGCCGATTGACATATGGTTCGGTAAGGACATTAGGAGAGGTCAGTCATGTCAACACACCGGGATGGGTTGTCACAGTGCAGAGAGACGGAGAAGACGCCCGGGAGGCTGCACGCTTTGCCGCTCCTGAATGCAAGGGTGGTGATAATATCCGCCGGCCTGGTTGGTGCTTTATTAACAGGACAGGAGCATATGGACTATAATCCCTTGACGGCTGAAGAAGAACGCGTGATCCTGCACAAGGGCACGGAGCGGCCATTCTCCGGGGAGTATGACGACCACTACGAAGCGGGCACCTACGTCTGCAAGCGGTGCGATGCCCCGTTGTACCGGTCCGAGGCGAAATTCGACGGTCACTGCGGGTGGCCCAGTTTCGACGACGAAATCGAAGGGGCCGTAAAGCGGGTCCCGGACGCTGACGGGCGGCGGACGGAGATCCTGTGCGCCAACTGTGGCGGGCACCTCGGTCACGTGTTCCTGGGGGAAGGGTTCACACCGCTCAATACCCGTCACTGCGTCAATTCAATCGCCATGAAATTCATCCCGGAGAACGTCATGCCTGAAACCAAACGAGCCATTTTCGCGTCCGGGTGCTTCTGGGGCACCGAGTACCACCTGTCCAAGGTGGAGGGGGTAATATCCACTACCGTGGGATATACCGGGGGCCATATGGAGAACCCCACCTACGAGGAGGTGTGTGAAGGCGGCACGGGTCACGCCGAGGCGACCGAAGTCATTTACGATCCCACCAAGGTGAGCTACGAGGAGCTGGCCCGGCTGTTCTTCGAGACCCACGACCCTACCCAGCTGAACCGACAGGGGCCGGACATCGGTCTCCAGTACCGATCCGGTATATTTTATCTAGATGACGACCAGAAGGCGGTCGCTGAGAAGCTTATCGGGCTATTGAAGAACAAGGGTTACGACGTGGTGACGGAGGTAACCGCGGCCACAACCTTCTGGGAAGCGGAAGATTACCACCAGGACTACTATGACCATAAGGGTACGCTCCCTTATTGTCACGTATACGAGAAAAAGTTCTAGTTAGAGGGCCCGGCCGTCAGTAGCGGGGCGGGTGGGCTATATGGCTGAACCCGGACGCTGAGGTGGTCAGGCCTTTGCTGCTCTGGCTTTAGCTTTTATCGGCCGAACGCTGTTGCTGTTGCACTTGGGCCCCGACGCGGGGGTCCCCGACGCGGGGGTCCCCGATGCGGGGGTCGGGGCTGGGCAGGCTCAGGTTATGCCTTAGCGACAGGTCTGGTTTTTGCCTTTAATGGCCGGACGCTATTGCTGTTGCACTTGGGGCAAGCGTGCTCCACGGGCGCTTTCTTATCGTACGGGGCTTTGAACTCGTGCCCGCAGCGCAGACATTTGAAGGGTGCTTCATCCATAACTGCTTCCTTTGCTAGGCCACAGCCGCGGCAGGCGCTTTTTCGGCGGCCTTCGGCTTGGACTCCTTGGCCTTCTTTTTAGCTTCAGCCTTCAGCCGGGCTTCCTTCAGGACCTGTTTGGTATGATCCACTTCCTCTTCGGTTACCTGCTGGCGCATCTCTTCCAGTTCCTTCATGGTCCGGGCCCACTTCTGGCCTTCTGCCGCGCTGATCCACTCCAGCTGCAGCCGCTCCGGCCGGATACCCAGCTTCTCCAGGTCGTCCCACAGCTTCTCCACGCGCTTCTGGGTCCAGCGGTTGGCGTCGATGTAGTGGCAGTCGACGAAGTGGCAGCCGGATACGAGCACGATTGGAGCACCCTGTTCGAAGGCGTGCAGGACGAAGTTGGCATCCACCCGTCCGCTGCACATGGTCTTGATGATTCGCTGAGTGGTGGGGTACTGCATGCGTGAGAGTCCCGCCAGGTCCGCACCGGCGTAGGAGCACCAGTTGCAGGCGAAGGTCACGATCTTCTCCATGGGGTCCTTGTCCAGGATGGCGTCGATCTGGGCCATGATCTGGGCGTCCTCGAAGTGCTTCATGAGGATGGCGTCGAAGTTGCACTCGGCCGCGCAGGTACCGCAGCCCTTGCAGGCCGCCTCGACGATCTCGACCGGGAGCTTGGCCTTGGCGTCGCCACCGGTGATGGCGTTGAACGGGCAGACCCTGACGCATATGCCACAGCCGGTGCAGGTGTCGGGGACCAACTCGGAGGTAATGGCCTCCACGCTGATCTGACCGGCGTTGAGCAGGATCTCGGTCCTGGCCGCCGCCGCGCTGGCCTGGGTGACGCTGTCCTTGACGTCCGTGGGGGATTCCACACACCCGGCGAAGTAGACCCCCCCGGTAGGCGCATCCACCGGTTTCAGCTTGGGATGGGACTCCATGAAGAAGCCGTCTTCCGTGCGCGACAGGGACAGCAGGCTCCGAATAACCTCGCTGTCGTTGCGAGGGATAACACCGGTGGACAGCACTACCATCTCGAATTCGTGGTCCTCAATAGCACCGGTGGCCGTGTTCTCCACCGTCATGGTGATGTTTTTAGTAGCGGGGTCTTCAAAGACCTCACCGGGGACCCCCCGGATGTACTGGACCCCGGCCTGCTTGCTGCGCTGGAAGAGGTCCTCGAATCCCTTGCCGAAGGCCCGGATATCAATATAGAACACCTTGATCTCGGTATCGGGATAGTGGTCCTTCAGCAGCAGGCTGTCCTTGATGGTGTTCATGCAGCAGATGTTGCTGCAGTAGGGATTCCCCTTGCCGTTCTGGGTCCGTGAGCCGACGCACTGGATGAAGCCGATGTGTTTGGGTGTTTCCCGGTCCGTGGGCCGGATAAAGTGCCCGGTCGTGGGGCCGCCCGCCGAGATGAGGCGCTCGAACTCCATACTGGTGATCACGTTTTCGTAGCGGGTATAGCCGTACTCGTCCATTTCGGTAGGATCGTACACGTCCATGCCGGTGGCGACGATAACCGCGCCAACGTCAAACTCGATCAGCTGGTCTTTCATGTCGAAATCGATGCACTGCTTCTCGCACACATCGGAGCACTTGCCGCAGGCGATGGGATTATGGCCCAGGCAGTCTCGCTCGTTAAGGATATAGACGGAGGGTACCGCCTGGGGGAAAGGCATGTAGATCGCCTTGCGGGAAGAGAAGCCCTGCTGGAATTCATCAACGGCGACTACCGGGCAGACCTTCTCGCATTCGCCGCAGGCGTTGCACTCGGCTTCGTCGACGAAGCGGGCCTTCTTCCGGACGGTGACATGGAAGTTGCCGATATAACCGGAGATATTATCTATTTCACTGTAGGTCAGGAGGTTAATGCGGGGATGTCGACCGACATCCATCATCTTAGGACCGAGTATTCATATGGAACAGTCCATGGTGGGGTACGTCTTATCCAACGCAGCCATAATCCCACCAACGGATGCCTCCTTTTCTACCAGGTGGACGTGGTAACCCGCGTCCGCCAGGTCGAGCGATGCCTGGATGCCCGCCACCCCGCCGCCGACAACGAGCACGTCCTTGAGCACGGGGAGTTCGGACTCGATCCGGGCCTGGAGCAGCCTGGCCCGGGCCACCGCAACCTTGACGATGTCCTTGGCTTTGGCAGTGGCGCCGTCCCAATCGTTGAGATGCGCCCAGCTGCAGTGCTCGCGGATATTCGCCATCTCCATCAGGTAGGGATTCATCCCCGCCTCGGAGACGCACTGGCGAAAGGTCGGCTCGTGCATGCGCGGGGTGCACGAAGCCACCACCACCCGGTTCAGGTTGTGCTCCTTGATATATTTCTTGATCTCCTGCTGACCAGGTTCGGCGCAGGTATATTTGTTCAGCACGGCGCAGGCCACATCCGGGAGGGTGGCTGCATACTCCGTGACGGCGCTGCAGTCCAGCGATCCGGCGATGTTGGAGCCGCACTCACAAACAAAGACACCGATCCTTAGATCACCATCTGCCATGGATCTCTCCTATGTTTAAATATTCCCGCAGGGCGCGAAACGCACCCTCGCGGACAAATGAAAAGCTGCATTGGTATGTCATGCCATCCTCTCCAGGGTGATGGCCGCAATGTCGCGGACCCTGACACCGTATTTTTCACTCACCGCCTTATCCTTCATGGTGCAGGTGAGGTGTATCTGGCACTTGGGACAGGCCACCGCCAGGACCTCGGCTCCGGTATCGTGAGCCTGTCTGAGCCGCTCGGTCTGGATAGTCTTGGAAGTCAAATCGCAGTTCATCCAGGCGCTTACACCGCAGCACAGGGACCGCTTACCGGTTTCCTTCATGTCGTGGAAATGGTTTGTGCTCCCGGCCGGTTGTGCGGTGCTGTTAGTCAGGACCTGACGGGGCTCGTCGTAAATCCCCAGATGACGGCCCAGGCGGCAGGGATCCTGGAAGGTAACGTTGGTGTCGTCAGCGGTCAGTTGCAGTTCACCCGCGGCCAGCTTCTCGGCCAGGAACTGGCTCATGTGTTTGAGTTCCGCCTTGACACTGAAGCCATAGTCAGTATAGAGGTTCTTGAATCCGCTCAGGCACTCGGCGCAGGAAAACAGGATGGTCTTCGCCCCGGTCTTCTCGATCTCTTTCAGGTTATGCTCGGCCAGCCGTTTGAAGTTCTCGACGTCGCCGTTCCACAGCAGGTCATGGCCGCAGCAGCGCTCATCGGTCATCAGGACCGGTGTAATGTCAAGCCGGTTCAGGAGCCTTATGCTGCTCTCCGCCGCCTCCAGGGTAGAGATATCCAGGTCTGAGAAGAGTACGTCAAAGTAGGGTGCGCAGCCCACGAAGTAGAGAATATCCCCTTCGGCAGCGGTCTGCATGTCATCAGCCACCCATTCCAGGCGGTTCTGCCGCAGCTGCTCGCCGGTCATGATCCGGGACAGGGACTGCAGGGCACCGGCGTGGGAGCATTTGCCGTTGAAGCCCTCTGCCAGGGCACTTGACCTTAATATTTGTGTCAGGTCGATGTAGTGAATACCCGAGGGACACACTTCATCACACTTCCCGCAGGTAAGACAGCTCCAGAGATCGTAGTCCTGGAAGAGATCGTCGTAGTCATTCTTGAGGGCCTGATTCAATAGTATGCGGGGGGAGTATCGCCGACTGTAGCGCGAGATGGGGCAGACGCTGGTACACTTGCCGCACTCAAGACAGGCATAGGCGTTGGTGTGCTTGATCTGCTCTTCTATTTCGATTGTTTCGACCATTTTCATGCCACCTGAAAGGCGGTCATTGTACAAGTACCTTGCGTGATTTTGCCGGCCTGGGCTTTGGTTTTTCAACATTCTGAACGAATTCCGAAACGACGTCCAGGAACGCGGCGGTGTTCGAATCGGAAACATGCTGGAAAGCGATACGTTCCGGCTCGATCCCGACCAAGTGGATCAGCTGCTCGATTGTCCCATAGGTATTATGAGCCTGTTTCGCGCCGAAGCCGTAATGGCAATTGTCCGGACTGCACCCGGTGAGAAGCACGCCGTCCGCGCCTAATTCGAATGCCTGGAATACTAGCCCCGGACTGATACGGCCCGAGCACATGGTATGAATAACTTCAATGTGGGTGCCATTACCTCCGATATTTTGAATAGCCTCATCATCGGGGTGGGATCCATTCCAGTGGCAGGCGAAGACAACGATGTTCTTTTTCCCCGGGACTAAGGTCGCTAGCCGCCCCGGCAGCCAATCGCCGGAGTAGTATCCCGGTGTCATGGCCCCGGTAGAACAGACCGCGACACAGGTACCACAGCCGCGGCAGATGTCACTGTTTACATTGGCTACCGAGATGTATTCTCCCTCGTTTGAGCTCAGGGCAGGTTCTTTCGAGATCAGTGTCACGGCCATATGTTCACATACATCGACGCAGTCTGCGCAGCCGCGGCAGAGGTCTTCCCTAACCCAGGGAATGACCGGTGTCACCTGAAACGGTATCGTCTTCTTAGCTCCGGCCTGGACGGCGGCATCTGCCGGTCCATCGCCGGATATGGAAGGCAGCAACTCGTGAGGCAGCCGGAAGATGCACTCCCCCTGCTTCTCCGGGGAGGTCAGGATGGCTGTGATCTTGTCGCATTCGGGTACGCAGATGAAGCATTCACTGCAGGGTCCGCAGCGGAGGCAGCGCTGGGCCTCGGCTACGGCCTGGGTCTCTTTAAATCCAAGGTCCACCTCATCGAAACTGTTGATCCTGGTGGATACTTTCAGCATGGGCATGCTAGTTCGCTTTTTGTGTTCGCGCTGCTTCTGATCAACCTTGATCTCAGACTCCAGGGGCTCACCCCGGATTTCCGCCTGCACCAGTGGATCACCATTCAGGTACCGGACGATGGAACGGGCGGCCACGTGACCGGCGGCGATGGCATCAATTACCGTGCTGGGTCCCGTGACGGCGTCGCCACCGGCAAACACGCCTGGGCGTGAGGTGGCCATGCTTTCCTCTTCCGCCGCGAAGGTGTTCCACCTGGTAAGTTCCACACCCTGGTCCCCGGGCAGGTTGGTGAGGTCCGGACCCTGGCTGATGGCCGTGATGATGGTATCGGCTTGGACAACGAATTCCGAACCTTCGATGGGGACCGGCCGCCGCCGACCGCTGGAGTCGGGTTTTCCAAGTTTCATCTTCTGGCATTCCATACCGGTGACCTTGCCATTCTCACCCAGGATATTTACTGGTGCGGCCAGGTAATGGAGCTTCACTCCTTCCTGCTCCGCCGCGCTGATCTCCGCTTCGTGGGCCGGCATTTCCTTCCGGGAACGCCGGTAGACGATGTACACTTCATCGCTGCCAAGCCGCAGGGCGGTCCTCGCCGAATCCACGGCGGAGCTGCCCCCGCCAATGACGATTACCTTATCCCCCGGCTTCTTGCCTTTGCTGAGATTTACCTCGTTGAGGAAAGTGATGCAATCGATAATACCCTTGAACTCATCCTCCCCCGGAACGCCCAGTTTCAGGCCTTTGTGAGCGCCGATAGCCAGAAAGACGGCGCTGTACCCGCCATCAAAGAGCTGGTCAATCGCCTTCTCGCCGGAAATTGGTTTGTTGGTCTTGATTTCCACTCCCAGGTGCTCGATAGCGGCGATTTCGGTCTCCACGATATCCCTTGGCAGCCGATAGGCGGGAATCCCGGCCACCAGCATGCCGCCGGCAACCGGCAGGGCTTCAAAGACGGTAACGCCGAAGCCCAGTCGCACCAGGTCGTTGGCAGCGGTGAGGCCAGCCGGTCCGGAACCGACAATCGCTACCTTCTCCTTGCGTGTCCTGGAGATGGGTTCGGGTATGGCCTGGGGGTGAGCCAGTTCATAATCGGCCACAAAGCGCTTTAGCCAGCAGACGGCCACCGGTGAATCGATCTCGCCCAGGTTGCAGACGGCCTCACAAGGGTGGGTGCAGACCCGGCCGCAGATGCCCGGAAGGGGATTCCGTTGCCGGACCACCTCAAGGGCTTCGTGGAACCGGCCGGTGGCGATCAGGGAGACGTAGGCCTTAACGTTCACTCCTGCCGGACAGGCCCTGGTGCAGGGGGAGGGTTCTACCAGTCCGATGGGGTGAGTACCCCTGTCTCCTTCTTCGAAGGCGAATGAGAGTCTCTTACGACCCAACAGTTCTTCTATCTGAACCATTGCCATCTATCACTTAATAATTATCTGAATAAATGTGCTCGCGAAGCCGGGATCATTACGCGGCTACTGCGGCCTTCTTTTTCCGGCTGCCCTTGGCTTCTTTTAACTGCTCCAGGCCGTAGTTATAGCCCCGGTCGAAGGCCTCGATGTTGATGTCGATAAACCGGCTGGGAACGGCGCCGGGGATGGCTTTTTTCATTGCCTCGGGGCTGACAACCTTGGTCACTGCGGTGAAGAAGCCGATCATGACAACGTTAGCGAAAATGCGATTACCCAGCTCCTCGGCGATCCTCGTGGAGGGGATGGAATAGACCTTGACGTCCTTGCGGAACTGCTCGGATTTGACCAGGTCGGTGTCGGTGAGCAGGATGCCCCCGGGAATCAGCTCGTCGGTGAACTTCTCGTAGGCTTCCTGGGACATAGTCACCAGGATTTCCGGTGCCACAATGTAGGGATAG
Source organism: Fidelibacterota bacterium (assembly GCA_020354025.1). Lineage (GTDB taxonomy): Bacteria > Fidelibacterota > Marinisomatia > SCGC-AAA003-L08 > TS1B11. Next base: position 3,245,565 of record CP070638.1, read on the forward strand.
AGTACGGGCGAGTCGTCAACGACGATCTGAGCTGAGCAAGCCCCGCCGCGGGCTTCCGGGCCAAAGCTCTGGGTCATGGTACCATACTTGTTGTCAAACAAGGACGCCGCTTTGCCGACCAGGATGCCGGACTTGATGATGCCTTGTCCTCCGAAACCGGAAAATCTAATGTCCATCGTTAGGCCCCTTGTATGGTATGAACTGTTCCCCCAGTTTCGATTTAAGATACTGGTCTCGTTTTTCAAGGAAGGTGGGTTTTTCCTTGTCGATGAATTTCCCGACGATGATGCGATCCTGGAAGCCGATGTCCACCTCGCGGGTATCGGCGCCGTGGCGTATGATGGCATTATCATGGTAGAAACGCATCAGGTCCAGGCCATCGCCCAGGCGGTTCCGGCGGGCATAAAGTGTGGTGCACGGGCAGATCACTTCAATAAAGGAAAATCCCGGTTTCAGTAGAGCTTCGGCAATGGCATTAGTAAGCCGCCGGATATGCAGAGCTGTCCAGCGGGCAACATACACGGCCCCGCTGGATTCAGCCAGGTACGGCAGGTTGAAGGGGAACTCGTAGCAGCCGTAGGGGGCGGTGGAGGCGTTGGCTTCCAGGGGTGTAGTGGGGCCGGCCTGGCCACCGGTCATGGCGTAATTGAAGTTGTTGATGCAGACGATAGTCATATTAATGTTGCGCCTGGCCGCGTGGATCAGGTGGTTGCCGCCAATAGCCACCAAGTCCCCGTCGCCGCTGATTACCGCTACTTTCAGATCGGGATTTCCCAGTGCCAGGCCTGTGGCAAAGGGTATGGCCCGGCCGTGGGTGGAGTGGAAAGAATCCAACCGGAGGTATCCCGCGGCCCGTCCCGAGCAGCCAATCCCTGAAACAACCGCCACCTTCTCGCGATCCAGTTCCGATTTCTGCAAGCCGGAGATAAAGGCCGTTATAATGGTACCGATGCCGCAGGTGGAACACCAGATGTGCGGCAGCCGCTCCATGCGGAGGTACTGCTCCATGGGGTGGTGCAGGTCTTCCTCCGGTGGCGGGATGGTCAGGGTTTCCGTGAATTCTTGCTCGGTCTCACTCATGCTGCGCCCTCCTCGATAGCCGCCAGTATATCATCTGGATCGTGCACCCAGCCGCCGGCGTGGGGTACCAGGATGGCCTTTGCCTTTCCTTTTGCGGCGCGTTCCACTTCCAGAACGATCTGCCCCATGTTGATCTCCGGGACCACAAAACTCTTCACTTTACCGGCTAGCTGTTGAATCCGTCCTTCGGGAAAAGGCCAAACCGTAACCAGCCTCAAAGTTCCCACTTTAATGCCTTTCGCTCTGGCATCCTCCACGGCCTTCAGTGCCACACGTGAAGAGATCCCGTATGATACGACAACCACATCGGCATCGTCTATGCAGTCTTCCTCGAAGATGCTGATTTTTTCCACGTTGTTACGAATCTTGTCAACCAAGTGACTCACGTTTTTTCCCTGGGCTTCCGCATTGATAATGGGATAACCCCGTTCGTCGTGGGTCAGTCCTGTAATGTGGATGAAGTAGCCGTCGCCCGCCTTGATCATGGGGGCCAGGTCCGCGGCCCCATTGAATTTGAAGGGCCGGTAGGATTCCTTGTCTCCCTGGTAGTACTTCCTTGGCAAAACCTCGATTTCATCAGGTTCAGGGATCACCACCTTTTCGGTCATATGTCCCACGCACTCGTCCATCATGAACAGTACGGGGACGCGCCACTGTTCGGACAGGTTGAAGGCCGTGATGGTCAGATCGAAGCACTCCTGGGGCGAGTTGGGTGAGAGAGCGATGATCTCATAGTCCCCGTGTGAGCCCCAGCGGGCCTGCATCATGTCCGCCTGGCCGGTGAGGGTGGGCAGGCCGGTGGAGGGGCCGCCCCGTTGGACATTGACCACCACGCAGGGAGTCTCCATCATGGCACCGAGCCCAAGGTTCTCCATCATCAGAGAAAAGCCCGGGCCGGAAGTGACAGTCATCGACTTGGTGCCGGTCCAGGATGCGCCGACCACGGCGGCCATGGATGCCAGTTCGTCCTCCATCTGAATGAACATGCCGCCCACCTTGGGGAAGCGTTCGGCAACCCTTTCGGCCACCTCGGTGGAGGGTGTGATCGGATACCCTGCCAGGAAGCGGCAACCGGCCGCGATAGCGCCTTCCGCGCAGGCGTGGTCGCCGTCAATGTAGTAGCTGCCGGTGGCGACACCGATGGGATCAGCCTTCACGATTCTCTCCTCCTTGAATGACTTCGCCTGGGTCCGGGTGTCTCGGCTCACCCTCGAGGCAGAAGATGGCGAACTCCGGACAAATCATTTCGCACAGGTTGCAGTTAACGCAGGCACCCTGCTTCAATATGTTGGGATAATGATACCCCTTGCGGTTGAAATCGGTGGACATCTCAAGGACATCCTTGGGGCAGTATTCCTCACAGAAGCCGCAGCCCTTACAGCGTTCCACGATGATGTGGAGGTCACCATGGGGAATCTCTATCTCCTGGATATCAAGTGGTACTCGCCAGTAGCTCATAATGTGTTTTGTGCCTCTGTAGATGGATTATTCGGGCTTCATGGCTGGGTCTAGCCGCCTATGCAGTGAATGGTCAGTACCCCGGCAGTGCCCGAAAACCAATTTATACCCTGTGTAACTGGTATGGGATTCTGTGAGGGGGTGCCGTTCATAGGCTGGAGGAAGTGTGACGCCGGGTCCTGCTTAGCCCGTAGGCAGGTAGGACAGGTGGATAGAACGAAGATGGTTGTATGGAGCTGTTTGACCGTCAGCATCCCGAGCGGGAGGATGGCCCGGCATCAAGCATTTTGTACTATTTGAAGCCACTTTCAGGGCGCTTTTTGCGTCTCCTTCCAGGGGTCAATTTAGACCTGTGCGTGAGAGGGTTGCAATTATAAAAAAGGTGATCCGGATAGACATTTCCTGACGGGCCAGCTAGTTGGTAAGATCCATGATAACAGGCGGCTGGGCTGGCCGGTAGCCAGGGGAGTTTTTGTTATTTGCGCCAGCTGCGGGAGAGATAGTGTGAGTCTGGGAGCTGAAGGATTTACGCACAGTACGGATCAGCGCGACTGACCGTACATCCCCGCTTGTACACGGGCGTGGATGTGGGCGGCACGCAGATTTGCGCCATTGCCATCAGGGACTGCGGGCATGGCGGAAAGGTGCCGGGGACACACCATGACTGGTGAGCCGCGGAAAAGCCGCACCGTGCGGGCGGCGCTTATGGTATATCGGATCCGGCTCGGCCTAGATCAATCAGGACACGCCCTTCACCAGCAGGCCGATCATAACGATCATGGCCACGAAGATGGCAGCAACGCCGTAGTTCTTGTTCCTGATCTCGGCCCATTCATCAATGTCCCTTGAGATCAAGGAAAAGATCCATACAGCGATGGCGGTACCTAGCGAAAAGCCGATAGAAACCGCTAACGCCCAGCCGATAGCGCGTAGGTAAAGTATGAAAGTGTCACCAATGGATAGCACGTCGTTTCTCCCCGTTTATATTCCATTCTATTTATCGTATGAATTGGTTAATTCGATTTCCCCCTAGGGCAGCTTTTCCACCAACGCTATCTCAGCGTTGCTCATGATGATCATGAAGCCATTCTTGGGGAATCATACGGTAGCATGGATGGTTTTTTTAACTTCAGCCCTGTATGGGCCGTGGCTTGTGCTGCAGCCAGGTATACCCCACTAACAGCACAGAAATAGGCCTCTGATATTTGCCAAAGCGGAACACATATCATTCACTCTGCATAGACTATCTAGTAAAAATCTTCTTCGGACTCATTACTGACCCTACAGAATTTTAAACGTCAGCCACTATGATAGCAAGAGATACCATTATCCTTCACGCAGGCATCAATCGATGGTCAAGAGTCGAAAAATATCTCATAATGCCATCGTGCGGGAGCGCGACAAAAAGATAAAACCTCGCCAGCGCAGCGGGGTTTGTCTATATAAGGATTTTAACCGAGCCTGCAGTGATCAGGCCACATGCATCACCAGCAGACCGATCATTACGATCAGTGCTACGAAGATGGCCGCCACGCCGTAGTTTTTATTCCTGATTTCAGCCCACTCGTCAATATCTCTCGAGACCAGGGCGAAGATCCAGATAGCTATGGCTGTACCCAGCGAGAAGCCGATGGAAACCGCAAGTGCCCAGCCAATGGACCGCAGGTATTGTGTAAGGGTGTCACCGATTGATAGCACGTCAATCCTCCTTGTTTAATTCCACTCTAATTTCTGCATGAACTGGGAAGACTTGATTTTTCCCAGACGCAACTGTTCCACCAGAGCCACATCAGCAGTGGTCATGAGAAGCATGTTGTCTGCTTTGGGAATGGTTACGGTGATATTGATAGTTTTTATTTCGATGCCCGTGCGCGCGATGGCCTGGCTCGCGGCGACATATCCGACCAGTATCACTTCTTCGAAATTATTACGCCGACTCTGAAGCGCGAGCGTAAAAGTGGCACCATTGTCTCCTGATTCTTCCAGGTCCATCTGTTTCATGGTAACAGGCACCCGGTAGGACTTGCAGACCTGCTGCACAATGGAGTAAAAAGGTAGATTAGCCCAGGCCGGTGCAGCCGATCCCAAACACCACCCCAGCACCAACAAGGTCGAGAGTAATCTTAAGCGTTTACCTGAATGGAACACGTGTCTTTTCTCCTTCTTAGAACAATTGGGTGAATGCTTTCATAGACATGTTGGATATGGGGGATATTAAATAGCCAAACAGGCTGTAGCAAGAGATACCATGGAGTCGGTTTCATTCAAACTGAAGCTGACAGATGCAGGGAGGTCTATCCGGGCAGGCGAGATCACGGTAAGCCGGTTCGTGCGGGTATCCCGTTGCAGGATTGGTTAACTTAGGACAGTTGCCAAGTGAACTGAAAATCCCTTCAATCCGATTTACAGGGGGGTGAAAGTGTCAACGAAACGTGCCTTGATTTTGCTGCTTTTCCTCAGACTGGCTTTAGGGCTGTTCTGGATTGACCACGGTCTGGACAAAGCAACCGGCGGCTGGCTAACAGAGAACAAGCTGAAGACCCACCTTACGAAGACCAGCCTTACTGCTACGGGAGCCCCGAAGGTTTATCTGAAGCATTTCGCCATCCCTGTCAGTGGTGTCCTGCGGTACTTGGTGACATTGGGCGAGTTGGCGGTCGGCCTGGCATTACTTGCCGGCTTCTGGATGAAACCGGCCAGTTGGGGCGCCGTGTTCATGGTGCTCAATTTCAAGTTCGCGGGGGGGAGCTTTCAGAATCTGGATTTCATAGGCGATGCATACCTCTTTCCCCTGCTCGTGGCTACCCTTGCGGCAGCCTACATCGAAGCCCCCAAGGAATGGTCCATTCGCCGGTTTATCCCCACCCTTGACCGGTACGAAGTATAACTCCTATGCCATTCCCGGCCTACCATCGAGCCTTCAGACATATATCTATGAGGACCCATGCGTAATCCAAGACCGATACTGCGCCTGACTGCCCGCCTATGGCTGGGACTTCTGCTCTGGCTGGTTATCGGCTGCGGCGGCCAACGGCTCAAGCCCACCGTCCTGCTCATCTCCCTGGACGGTTTCCGGTGGGACTACCTGGAAAAGGCCGATACGCCAAACCTGGACCGCCTCGTAAGCACAGGCGTGAAAGCCAGGGCTCTCATTCCGGTGTTTCCCACCAAGACCTTCCCCAACCATTACACTATCGTAACGGGGCTCTACCCGGAGAACCACGGCATTATCTCTAATACCATGTTCGATCCGGCTTACAATGACACCTTCATGCTGAGCAAGCGGGAAGCGGTGAGTGATGGTTACTGGTATGGTGGAGAGCCCCTGTGGGTGACGACAGAGAGGCAGAGCCGGATCAGCGCCACCATGTTCTGGCCGGGATCGGAGGCCGAAATCGGGGGTATCCGGCCGACGTACTGGTACGAATATGATCACGAACTGCCTCACGCCGACCGCGTCACCCAGGTGCTGGCCTGGCTCGACCTGCCGCCCGACCGCCGCCCCGTTTTCATCACCCTGTACTTCCCGGACACGGATGACCAGGGCGACCGGTTCGGCCCCGACTCTCAGGAACTGGCGACGGCCATAGTAAGGGTGGACAGCATCCTGGGCACGCTCTTCGAGGGGCTGATGGAACGGGGACTTATGGAGAAGATCAATATCGTGGTGGTGTCCGATCACGGTATGGCGGCCATTGACTCAACCAGGGTGATTTTCGTCGATGATTATATCGATCTGAAACAGGCCGGCGTTATTGACTGGTCGCCCGTGCTGGGCCTGCGCCCCCCCGAAGAGGTGCAAGAGGACATCTACGAAGCGCTGAAAACCGCCCACCCCCATCTATCGGCGTTCCGGCGGGACGAGATGCCCGACCGGCTGCACTACTCCACCCATCACCGGATTCCCTACATCATTGCTATCGCCGACGAAGGCTGGAGCATTACTTCACACGCTTTCTATGACCGGGACCCTTCCCACTTCAACGGCGGAAGTCACGGCTATGATAACCGCTACCCCTCCATGCATGGTATTTTCATAGCCCGCGGTCCGGCCTTTGAGAACGGTCTGGAGGTGGCACCTTTCCAGAATATCCATATCTATAACCTTATTGTCAGGGTCCTGGGGCTTAAGGCCGCCCCGAACGACGGTAGCCTCGATTCGGTGAAGGTGATACTGGATTGATAAAGGGGTATTCATTCATACGGGTAAGACCGTAGGCTAGGCGGAATCAAGTATGCTGTCCCTCTCAAATGCCGGCTCGCTCGCGGGTATACTGCTGGCCGCTGTGGTGGGGGCTTTACCGCCCCTCCTGGGCCGTTGGAGCGACCGCCAGCTGCACCTGTTCGTGGCCTTCGGGGCCGGCGTGTTCCTCGGGGCCGTCTTCTTCCACCTCATCCCGGAAACCATGGCCGCCCAGCGCGACGTCCTGACCGACTTCATGATCCTCAACGGCTTCATGGTGGTGCTGTTCGTCGAACGGGTGCTGGTGCGCCACCGCCATCACGACTGCGATGATATGGCCGAGCACCGTCACCAGGTGGTGGGGATCAGCGCCTTCATCGGCCTGAGCATCCACAGCCTCATGGCCGGCTTCGCGCTAGGCGCCAGCTTCGTCGCGCCCCGGATAGCCCTGGTGATCTTCCTGGCCATCGTCAGCCATAAGTCCGTGGCGGCCTTCTCGCTGGCAACCATATTCCGGCTCTCGAACATCCCCCTGAAGCGGGCCCTGGTGATGCTGGCCGTCTTTGCGCTCTGCACCCCGGTCGGCGCCCTGCTGTCCCTGCCGCTGCTCAACACCCTCAGCGAGATCCACATAACCATCCCCACTGCCCTGGCAGCCGGCACCTTCATCTACGTGGCTACCATGGACCTGCTGCCCGAGGCCTTTCACGACACCCGCAAACGGTTCGGGCCATTCGTCGCCCTGAGCATCGGTATCTTCGTTATGATGCTAATCACGCGGATCGGAGGCTAGCACACACAACCGGGGCCGTTTATCGCCCTGAGCATCGGTATCCTTGTCATGCTGCTCGTCCCGCCAACAGCGGGGCCAGAGGCGGGGCAGGATGCGGGGCTGTTATTAAGGTAACTACCAGAGTAGTCCCACCCTTGATCCCGCTCGGGGTGGAAATGTGGGAGCGAGTGCCGCATCCCGCGCACCTCGCGCACCTCGCGCACCTCGCGCACCAGGCGAACGACAGGCCGCCGCTTATAGCTTATATTCCGACGCTATGCCGATGCTGCCGCCATATCGCCCCATGAGCGCAGCTCATGACATGGGCCCCGCTCATGGCATGGGCAGCGCCCATGACCTTATCTGCCCTTTGCACTTTGAATTTTGCATTTTGCACTCTTTTACCCAGCCTCTCGTCGGTAAAAAACTTCAGAATGCAGAATTTTGGTGGGATTTTGCGGAATTTTGCGCCGGGCGCTACCTACGCTTTTATAGCCCCAGCAGGGCAACCGCCAGGCCGCTGAAGGCCAGGGTGCCGCCGGCCAGGGCGTGGGCATAGCGCTCCAGGTTGCCCAGCGGCAGGCGCTGGATGCCCGCATGGACCAGGGCTACTACTCCCAGCATCGTCGTAATAGTAACCAGTCCGAAGATGCCCGCAATCAGGGCCACTCCCGCCAGGCTGCTCTGGGCGGCGGGGAACATCAGCAGGGGGATCAGCGGCTCGCAGGGCCCCAGCACGAAGATAATGAAAAGCACCCAGGGTGTGATTCTGGTGGGGTGCTGGGCTTCCTCGTGTATATGGGTATGCTCGCCGGTGTGGGTATGCTTGTGGACGTGCATGTCACCCGCGGGGTGGACGTGCAGGTGGCTGTGGGGCCGTTTACGGTAGCCTCGCCGCAGGCCCCAGACCATGTAGACCAACCCGAAGGCGATCAGCCCCCAGGCGGCGATCTCTCCCCGCACGGACTCGATGTCCACCAGTTGGTGCACCGCGATTCCCGCGCCGATGCCGATGAATCCCAGCACCACCGATCCCAGTACGTGCCCTACGCCGCAGAGCGCGGTTATAGCCAGTGTCCTGACCAGGGACCAGTGCCGAGCCCGCCCCATGACGATGAAGGGCAGGTAGTGGTCGGGACCGGTGAGAGTGTGGATCAGGCCGATGCCGGCGGCGGTCCACGTTAGAATAATAATATCGCTACTCATAAGTAATCAGCTCCTCAGCAGATGCGCGGCAGCTGCTCGCCGGAGAGCATGTCCAGTATGCGGCTGCCGCCCAGCACGCTTTCAAGTATCACAGCCGCGCCACGCGATTCGGTTACCGCGCCGATGACCGCGGGCTGGTTGGCCGGATCGGTCTCGCGGAGCAGCGCCAGGATGTCCTTTTCGGTACCGGCCTCGGTGAAGATGGCCAGCTTGCCCTCGCTGGCTACGTAGAGCGGGTCCAGTCCCAGCAGCTCGCAGGCGCCGTGGACGGGCGGGTTTACCGGGATGGCCTGCTCTTTCAGGGTGATGGAAACCTCGGCTGCCTGGGCAATTTCATTCATCACGCTGGCCAGTCCGCCGCGGGTCATGTCCCGGAGGCAGTGGATAGCCTTGCCGAAGTGCTCGACGAGGGCTTCTGTCTCGCGGTGCAGAGCCCGGGTATCGCTGGCCAGTTCCCCCTGCATGGTTAGGCCTTCCCGCTGGCACATGATGGTCATGCCGTGATCACCTACCGGTCCGTTGATGATAACTGAGTCTCCCGGCTTCACCCGGCGGGGATCAATCCGGGCGTTGGGCAGGACCTGACCCACGCCGGTGGTGGTGATGAAGATGCCGTCGCCCTTGCCGCGGTCAACTACCTTGGTGTCGCCGGTGACCAGGGCCACACCGGCGTCCTCGGCGGCCGCCCCCATAGAGGCCAGGGCCTGTCGCAGCGACTCCATTGGGTATCCTTCCTCCAGGATGAGGGCGCAGCTGAGGTAGAGGGGCCGGGCGCCGCACACGGCCAGGTCGTTGATGGTGCCGTTTACGGCCAGGTCGCCGATATTGCCGCCGGGGAAGAAAGGCGGCGTTACCACGAATGAGTCGGTGGTGAAGGCCAGCCGCTCCGAACCGAACTTCAGAATGACTCCATCGTGAATATTATCGACTTGACCATTGGGGAAGTGGGGCAGGATCACCTCCTGGATAAGCTGGGCCATGCGCCGGCCACCGCCGCCGTGAGCCAGGCTGACCTTCTCGTTGTCCTCGAACGGCAGGGGGCAGTTGAGTTTCATCGCTCAGACGGGCAGGCCCTGGTAACGATAATAGGCGGCGCAGGCTCCTTCGGCTGAGACCATAGTGGCTCCCAGGGGCGTCTCTGGCGTGCAGTCGCCTCCGAAGGCGGGGCAGTCCGGCGGCTTCTTCCAGCCCTGGAGCACCTCGCCGCTGATGCAGACCTCCGGTTCCTGCGTCCTAATAGTATCAACCTTGAACCTGGTTTCCGCGTCGTAGGCCGCATAGGCCGGTTGCAAACCCAGGCCGCTGGCGGGAATCTCGCCGATACCGCGCCACTGCCGGGGTACCACCCGGTATACTTCGCTGATCATTTCCCGTGCGGATTCATTACCGGTCCGGCGGACACTGCGGCGGTACTGGTTCTCGACCTCGTGGCGTCCCTCCTCCAGCTGGCGGACAGCCAGCAAGATACCTTCCAGGATATCCAGGGGTTCGAAGCCGGTCGCCACGATGGGTACGCCGTACCTGGCGGCGATGGGTTCGTACTCGTGGTAGCCCATCACCGTGCACACATGCCCGGCGGCCAGGAAGCCCTGTACCTGGTTTTTGGGCGAGGTAAGGATAGCTTCCAGTGCGGGGGGTACCAGCACCTGGGCGACGATCTCGGAGAAGTTGGAAAGGCCCAATGCGGCCGCCTGCTTCACCGCCATGGCGTTGGCCGGGGCGGTGGTCTCAAAACCCACGGCAAGAAAGACCACCTCCCTGTCGGGATTCTCCGTAGCGAGTTTAACAGCGTCCAGGGGGGAATAGACCACCCGTACGTCGCCGCCTTCGGCTTTGACGGTGAACAGGTCTTTTTCCGAGCCGGGCACGCGCAGCATGTCCCCGAAGCTGGTGAAGATAACGCCTGGCTGACCGGCTATGGCGATAGCCTTATCGATCTGTTCCAGGGGCGTGACGCAGACCGGGCAGCCGGGGCCGTGGAGCAGGGTTATCATATCGGGAAGCAGCTCCTGGATACCGTACTGCATGATGGCATGGGTCTGCCCGCCGCAGACTTCCATGATCTTCCAGGGGCGGGCAACAGCGGCCTCGATCTGCTCCAGATAGAGCCGGGCCACATCGGGATCGCGGAACTCTTCCAGGTACTTCATTCCGATGGCTCAATGGCTGATTGGCTCTCGCCTGTCAGTGGAATCCCCGCCTCATCGGCCTTGCGGATCATCTCTTCCCAGATATCAAAGGATCTCTGCGCTTCCTCTTCGTTGAGCAGACTGATGGCAAATCCGGCATGGACAATGGCATAATCTCCTACCTTGATCTCAGGCAGGTAGGCCAGGCAGGCCTGGTGTATGACCCCGCCATAGTCCAGCCGGCCCATAGGCAGGCCGGCCTCCTCGTAGATTTCAACTACCCTTCCCGGTATGGCCAGGCACATGCTAAATCTCTTTTGACGCGCGGCTACAGTGGGCGCTCTGCCCGATGGTTTGGCCTATTGATCGTTGGCGGATTGACTGTCGACATTCGCGGCCTTGTGGTTCTCCCGGACCCAGTCGTACCACCCCTCCAACCCTTCACCGGTTTTGGCAGAGAGCGGGATAAAGCCCAGGTCAGGATTGATCCGCCGGGCATTGGTCATGAACTCGTCCTGGTCGAAGTCCACGTAAGGCAGCAGGTCCAGCTTGTTGATGATGCAGAGGTGGGCGTCGCGCAGGATGGTAGGGTACTTGAGGGGCTTGTCAGAACCCTCGGTAGTGCTGACGATAACCACCCTGCGGGCTTCGCCCAGGTCGAACAGGGCGGGGCAGACCAGGTTGCCCACGTTCTCGATGGCGAGCACGGCTCCCTCCGGCACGGAGAGCTGGGCCATAGCTTCTCGGACCATGAGGGCGTCCAAGTGGCAGCCGGTGCCGGTGTTGACCTGGACGGCTTCGGCTCCGACGGCGTCGATGCGGTCGGCGTCCACCGTCGTCTGCTGATCCCCCTCGATGACCGCCCAGGGCAAGTCGGGAGAGAGGTCCCGGATTGTTCTTTCCAGGAGTGTGGTTTTGCCCGCTCCCGGCGAGCTCATCAGATTGAGGGCGAAAATGCCCCGGCCCTCGAAGTAGCCCCGGTTCCGGGCGGCAACCAGGTTGTTGGCGCTCAGAATATCTTCCTGAACCTGGATGGTTTCGGTGTGAGGATGGTCATGATGATGGTGGGGATGGTCGTGGGTATGGCCCTGCCCATCGTGGGTATGAGGATCGCTGGCACCCGGTTTCAGTATCTTCACGCCCTGATTATCGGGCTGCCCACAGCCGCAGGTCTCGCACATCAGTTCCGCTCCACCTCAATTTCCCGCACCCGCAGCTCGTTACCGGCAACCATACTCAGGAAGCTGCCCTCGCAGCGGGGGCACGGCTCGATATAAAAATCCATCGGGAAGGTCTCACCGCAAGCAGGACAGCGGCCCCGGCCTTCTATCTGCTGGATGTGGATACCCGCCTCCCAAGCGCGTGTATTCCGTTTAGCAATGTCCAGGTTGAACTCCAGGGCGGGGATCATCACACCGGCCAGCGCACCCACCTCGAGGAAAATGTCCTTTACCGCCGCCGCCCTATTCTCCTGAGCAGTTCTTTCAACGATGTCGAGGATATTCATGGCGATGGCCATTTCGTGCATGGCAGGAGCAGCTTAAACCTGTTGCCCGGTCGGTAAAATGATAAAATGGATTTGAATCAACACCTGGCCTTGAGAATCCATCGGGCAAAGTTAATCATTGCCGCTGCCGAGTATATCGGTTAATTGTATGCCGTCACCCATGCCTGGCCTGCCGCAATGGCGCCATCATTGGGTGGGAGTTCTCTTGGCAGAAGCACCGTGAATCCCGCCTCCTCCAGCCGGGCGGCCCCGCCCTCATACAGCAACCGGTTCTGGAAACAGCCACCGGATAGTGCCACCTGTTTCACGTCTGCCCTGCGCGCCACCGCCACCATTACCTCGACCAGCGTACTGTGAAAGTGGGCGGCAATATCCGACACGGCCACGCCCCGGTCACGATCTTTCAGGATGGCTCCGAGCATAGGCCGCCAATTAATGGTATTGTCCACCTCGAAGGGGTAGGCTTCGCCCAGCCTGCCGGCGGCGGCGAATTCCAGGGTCATAGCCGACTGCCCTTCGAAGGTAGTGACCTGCCGCAGTCCCAGCAGCGCCGCGACGCCGTCGAACAGGCGACCCACACTGGAAGTCAGCGGAGCGTTAATCCCCTTTTCCAGGGCCTGCCGCACGAGGGCCAGTTCATGCTCAGCGAAGCCGTGTGGGAAGTCAGCCTCCAGGTCCGCCCGGTGCAGCAGTCCCAGGGCCGAGCGGCGGGGTTCCTGAATGGCCACATCACCGCCCCCGAGCGGGAAGGTGTCCAGCCAGGCGATCCGCTCGAAGCTCCCCCGCTCGCAGAGCAGGCACTCACCGCCCCAGACCGTGTCGTCCGTTCCAAGCCCGGTGCCATCCCAGGCCAGACCCAGCACCGGGCCGTCCAACCCGTGCTCGGCCATTACCGCCGCCACGTGGGCGTGATGGTGCTGTACCCTGACCAGTGGCAGGCCCAGTCCTTCGGCATATTGGGTGGAAAGAAAGTCGGGATGCAGGTCGCAGGCTACCAACTCAGGGTTGAAGTCGTAGAGGCGGGGTAAATCTTCCACCACCCTGGCGAAGGCGCGGTGGGCTTCGGGCGTAGACAGGTCGCCGATATGCTGGCTGAGGATAGTCTGATTCCCAAAGGAGATGGCGATGGTGTTCTTGTAGTGGGCGCCCACGGCCAGGATGTTGGGCATCTCACGCTGATGGCGTAGCGGCAGGGGGGCATAGCCCCGTGCCCGGCGGAAGTATTGCGTGCCCTGCCTGGTTCGCCGCACCACTGAGTCGTCCATGTGGCGGGCAATGGGGCGGTTGTGGGAGAGGAAGGCATCGGCAATCGATCCCAACTTAGCCTGGGCCTCTTCATTTATGATGGCAATGGGTTCATCGTGCAGGTTACCGCTGGTACACACTACCGGAAAGTCCAGCCCGACCATGAGCAGGTGATGGAGGGGGGTATATGGCAGCATGACGCCCAGGTTCGGATTACCGGGAGCTATTGAGGGAGCGAGACCAGCGTCCTCCCGTCTAGATAGCAGCACAATAGGTGCGGCAAAGGACTGGAGCAACCGTTCTTCTTCAACATTGACCAAGCAGAAGCGGTGAATCATGTCCAGATCCGGGAACATCAAGGCCAGGGGCTTCTCCTCACGCCGCTTTCGCTCACGCAGGCGTATCACCGCTGCTTCATTGCGGGCGTCGCAGAGCAGCTGGTAGCCGCCGAGCCCTTTCAGTGCCAGGATGCGGCCTTCCCTGAGCAGGACTGCCGCCCGGGATATTTCCTTGCCCCCAGCGATGGGTGAGCCGTCCTCGAGGGATAGTTGCGGTCCGCAGATCGGGCAGGCATTTGGCTGGGCGTGAAAGCGGCGGTCGGCGGGCTGGTGATATTCCCGCTGGCAGTCAGGGCACATAGTAAAGGTGCGCATCTCGGTGTTAGGCCGGTCGTAGGGGATGTCGTTGATGATAGAGAAACGCGGGCCGCAGTTGGTACAGTTGGTGAAGGCGTAGCCATAGCGGCGATCCCGCTGGTCGAGGATTTCGGCCCGACAGTCGGGACAGGTGGCCAGGTCGGGCAGGACGGTGACGGTCTTCTGCCGGGAATCCTCGCTGGACCTGATGACAAACCCGGTTTCATCCGGCTCCACCGCCAGCTCCTCGATAGTGACAGATGTGATCCTGGCGACCGGAGGTGCATCCGCTACCACTCGCTTCGTGAAGTCCGCCACAGCTTCGCCGGAGCCCTGGACCTCTGTGATGACTCCTTCGACAGTATTGGCCACTGAACCCGTCAGTGCCAGCTCGCGGGCCAGGCGGTACACGAAAGGGCGAAAACCCACCCCCTGCACGGCCCCCTGGATAGTGATGCGGATGCGTTTCATAGTCCGATAGAGACGGGGAGCTTCACTGCCCAGGCAGGCGGTTTACTCCCGCCTGAAAATACGACGTAATGGGATTAATAAGATAGACTATATATTACTGCAGGGTATGGCCGCTTGCCCGCAAGGCCTGTTTTGCTTTTTCCAGGTCATCCTCTTTCACCAGGATGTAGTCAGTGTTGTATGTGGATATGGCGAGGATACTCACACCCGCTTCAGCCAAAGGAGTTGCAAGAGAAGCCAGTACGCCGGTGAGATCGAAGTCCAGTGGTCCCTGCACCTTCAGGCCGCGCCTGCCGGTTTCGGCCTGCCAACCGGGAGGTACACTCTCTTCCGGCAGGACGATGGAGAGCTCCTCTGTGGTGCGAGTAACTGACCAGAACTTGGCTTGGGGCGGGCACTCAGGGATGGCGGCATCCGGTGGGAGGCGGCAGATAGCCAGCCGCTCCGGCAGGATGGTAAGGGAGAGGTCTGTTACGGTCTTATCAGTATCGGTCTCCACGTACTGGATACTATCACTCTCTCTGGCTACTTACCGGGCCGCAAACCAGCCTACGCCGCTCCCTCCATCTCCGGGGTGTATTTCCCGTAGCGTGCGGCGCCGTTAAGTTTGGCCCGGTGGTAGTAGGCTTTCTGGGCAGCGGGGACGTTGGCCACCTCGCCTTTCCAGGCTTTGAGTACCGGTTCCTGCAGCGCCCGGCCGTAGGAGAAGCTCAGCTCCCAGGGCAAATCATCGTACATGGCGTTCATGGCGTTCAAGTTCACAGTAGCTTCTTCAGGACTCTGTCCACCGGAGAGGAAGACGATACCCGGCACGGCCGCGGGAACCGTGCGCCGGAAGCAGCGAACGGTAGCCTCGGCGATCTCTTCCGCGCTCGCCTGCCGGGGACAGCCCTTGCCGGAGATCACCATGTTAGGCTTCAGCACTGTCCCTTCCAGCACCACGCGGTGCTCATGAAGGGCAAAGAACAGGCGCTCCAGCGTTGTAGTTGTGACCTCTTCGCAGCGCTCGATGGTATGGTCGCCGTCCATCAGTACTTCAGGCTCGACAATAGGTACCAGGCCTGTTTCCTGGCAGAGGGCGGCGTAGCGCGCGAGGGCGTGGGCGTTGGCATCGAGGCAGAAAGAGGTGGGGATGCCGTCACCGATGGTAATTACAGCCCGCCACTTGGCGAACTGGGCCCCCAGGTCGTGGTATTCCTCCAGGCGTTCGCGCAGCCCGTCCAGCCCCTCAGTCACTAACTCACCTGGGAAACCGGCCAGCGGCTTGGCCCCCTTATCGGGCTTGATACCGGGGACAATGCCCTTGCTCTTGAGCAGCTTCGGGAAGGGCGTGCCGTCCAAGGCTTTCTGACGGAGGGTCTCATCGAACAGGATAACGCCGCTGATGAACTCTTCTACGCCCTCGGTGGTGAATAGCAGGTCGCGATAGGCGCGGCGGTTATCTTCGGTGGACTCGAGGTTGATACTGTCGAAACGTTTCTTAATAGTACCAGTACTTTCGTCCGCTGCCAGGATGCCCCGGCCTGCGGGAGCCATAGCGCAGGCGACGGTTGCAAGGTCATTGGTATTCATTTGCTGTATGCCTCAATCTATTCGTTAGGATTATTGTCTCTTAAGGTGCCTTAAAAGCACTTGCGAGTTTAATAATACCCGGTCGGTTATATCAATGGAAGTTCAAGTATTAGGAAGATATATAGGTTGAAGAAGTACAATGTTAAGTATAACGCCTTTACCCATAGAGACATGTCGGGAAATGCCAGTGAACAATCGTCAGATTTCAATGAGGATTATATATAGATAAAAATTCAGACTGTCAGGGAAGGTACCCTTTATGTTAAATTACCGCTCGAAATAAATTCGCTGGAATTCTTGCCAAAGGAGGCGCAAATGAGAGCAGTTTATCGGGGAGACTTGGACGGTACGGTATGTGCGGCCATGTTAATATATATTGGGCTCTGTGACGAGACCTCCCAGGCTCACCCCAAGGATATGCAAGACAAGAAAGTCAAGATCACCAAACAGGACATTCTCTGCAACCTGCCATACCACCCTGAGTGCCACATGTGGTTTGACCACCATTCCAGCGAGATCCAGCGAGGTGATTTCCATCCCGATGACTTCCAAGGATCGGTGGAATTAGCACCCAGTACAGCGGGGCTAGTGTATAAGTATTTCCTTCCGCAACATCCCGAGTTGAAGCGGTTTGAGCAGGTTGTCGACGCAACCGACCATCTTGACAGCGCGGATCTGACCCTGGAGCAGGTACTGAATCCGACGGGCACCATTTTACTTGGCTTTCTCCTTGATCCTCGCTCCGGCTTGGGTCTGAGTCGAGATTTTTCCATCAGTAACTTTGAGTGGAGCTCCCAGCTGCCCGAGCTGCTTGCCAAGCATTCAATTGATGAAATTTTAGCCATGCCGGATAGCCAAGAGCGGGTTCAGCGATATAGTAAGATGCAGGAATCCGCGGCTGAGTTTTATGGAGCAAACTCCCAGCTTGATGGAAACGTAATCATCACAGATGTGCGGGGTAAAGACATACCACCCGCCAATCGTTTTCTTATCTATACCTTGCCAGGGCTGGAGGAGGGCAATGTGTCAGTGCGGATCGCTGACGGGAAGAAGGGCGAGTTCAGCACCATCGCTGTGGCTCATTCCATTTTCAACCGCACATCCGAGGTTGACTGTGGTGAGGTGTGCAAGCGGTACGGTGGTGGCGGCCACCGGGGAGCGGCTACCTGCCAGCCATCAATCGCGGAGGCTGATCGGGTCCTGAAGGAGATCATCGCGGTCTGCAAAGAGTAATTTGCTCGACGAGCGAAAGCCCCAGGGATAATCCTGGAGCTTCTCATTTCCAGCCGGATCTAACATTCTGATGTATGAGGCCGTCCACACCGCTTCCGAGATACCTCCTGATTGACTGGTTTGCCCAACTAGTTTTCCCCAAGCAGTCGTAACTTTCCATTCTTCAGGGCGCAGAGTGTTGGGTCCCTACCGAATCTTATATAGGAGTATACCTGTACTATGTCCAAGAATAAACCCTCCATCATGAAATCCATATTCCAGGGCGAGATTCTTGAAGATCTGGCTTTTCCCTATCCCAATATTGACGAGGATGAGGCTGACATGGTCAAAATCATCACTGACAACTTCCTTAAGTGGGCTGGTGAGAATTACGATCCGTTTGAGGCCGACGAGCAAGCGGCTTACCCTGAAGGTACCCTGGAGGCCTTGGCGGAGATGGGTGTCTTTGGTCTTAATGTCCCCGAGAGCTACGGTGGCCTAGGCCTGTCCCAGACTGCCTTCGCCCGGGTTTACGAGGCTATTTCTTCCATTGACGGTTCTCTCCCGACGATGGTAGGCGGCCACAGCTCAATCGGAGTCAAGGGGCTTCTGCTATACGGTACCGATGAGCAGAAGCGGAAGTACCTCCCCGACCTGGCGAGCGGCAAGAAGCTGGCAGCCTTCGCTATAACCGAGCCGGGTGCCGGCAGCGATGCCGCCGCTATCCAGACCAGGGCTGTACGCCAGTCTGATGGCACCTGGGTTCTCAACGGGCAGAAGCAGTGGATCACCAATGGGGGCATTGCCGACTTCTTTACTATCTTCGCCAAGATGGAAGTGGAGGTAAACGGCAAGAAAGAGGATAAGATCTCCGCTTTCATCGTGGACTGGGGCCTGGAGGGTTTCAGCCGGGGGGGCGAGGAGCACAAGATGGGTATCAGGGCCTCCAGTACGGTGCCCCTTTTCTTCGATAATCTGGTTCTGCCAGCCGACAGCCTCCTGGGTGATGAGGGTAGCGGCTTCAAGCTGGCTATGGAGGTACTTAATAGCGGCCGCCTGGGGCTGGCTGCCGGCATAGTTGGGGGCGTGAAGACGATCATTAGAGAAGCCTCGAAGCACGCCAGGGAACGCCAACAATTTGGCCGTCCCATAGCCGAGTTCGAGGTCATCCAGGGAAAAATTGCCCGAATGACTGTTGATACTTACGTAGCCGAAAGCATGGTTTACCTCACCACCAGCCTCGCAGACCGGGGCGATGTTGACTATTCGCTGGAATCTGCTATTTGCAAGGTATTCGCCAGCGAGCGGGTCTGGGAGGCGGTCAACGAGGGGCTGCAGGTCATGGGTGGTCTAGGGTATATGAAAGAATATCCCTTCGAACGAGGACTACGGGACGCCCGCATCAATCTCATATTTGAGGGGACCAACGAGATTCTCCGCCTGTTTATTGCACTGACAGGTATAAAGGCCCCCGGGGCATACCTTGAACAGCTAGGTAAGGCCCTCCGCGATCCAATTAAAGGATTCGGATTCCTGGCGGATTACGCCTTTACTCGTGCACGGGAAGCGGTTTCCAGCCACCATCTGGCGATGGTCCATCCCGCTCTCAAGAAGTGGGCTGACCACTTTACCCACTCCGTGGTGCGTTTTCACCTGGTATTGAATTCGGCTATTATGAAATTCGGGAAGCGGGTAATAGACCGGCAGCTCATGCTAAAGCGGTTCGCCGATACCGCTATTGATTTATTCGGGATGCTGGCGGTCCTGTCCCGGGTAACCAGCCGGATTGAGGCGGTGGGCGAAGAAATGACCCGCTCGGAGATAGACATTACCTGCATTTATTGCGAGGAGGCCTGGCGCAGGATTCGTCGTAATCTGCATGGGATCCGGCGTAATCAGGATCATTCCGTGCGACAGCTCGCGACGCACATCTCCGACCATCGATATTACAATTTCCCTCTGTAATTGCCGGATATCTCCGACGAGAAAATGAGGCTGAAAAAGGGCTTGATGGCTTCGAGTCGTTCACTTACATTCAGCCGCATTTTAGAGAGGGTTTTTCATGAAAATCGAGGGCATTGTCTGCCCTGTATGTAACGAACCACTTGATGAGCAGGAACTGACCAAGTCCCTTGTGTGCCCCCACTGCCGCACTAACCTCAAGGATCGCAAGTATTTGGACTTTGTAGAGTTTCTCATGGCACAGGGTATCGTTACTGATATGGACTTCTTCGACCAATCACTTTATGGCAATGATGTGGTGTATGAACCGGATATCGAGGAACTGGATGAGACAGATCCTAATGAGTTTGAGCGCATCGATAAGCAGATACAGAATCTGGACGAAGAGATTGAACTAAATGAGGTCACCACCGACGAAGAGGAATTCCGTCAATGGGAGGGTATTGAAGAAGACTGGGAAGAGTTTAACCGGCGGCAGGAGCTGAGCAGGAACGATTAACCGAATCCCTATTGATAGAAAAAGGAACGGAATATGGATTCAAAGAAAGAATTGAATGAGAAACAGATTCAGGTCGAACTGGATGAACGAGTAGGCACGGGGGAGTATTCCAATCTCGCTATTGTCACTCACTCGCCGGCAGAGTTTATCCTCGACTTCACCCAGGTGATGCCAGGCATGCCAAAGGCCAGGGTACGAGCCCGTATTATAATGGCACCTCTGCACGCAAAATCTTTCGCGATGGCCTTGAACGAGAACATTAAGAAATACGAAGCTCGCTTTGGAGATATCCAGGTATCTCAGGACGACTGGGCCCGGGAATTCGGTTTCAAGCTTCCTCCCGATACTGCCCCTAACTGAACTACTTACCAGACAGCAAACGGGACTGTTGTCAATCATATAATAGTGACTTTGTTCAGGCCGGCAGTCCTGAACGATATCCTCCGGACTAGCGCTTCCTTTTGAGCCAGCGAAAGTATGTCAGAATAATAATGACAATCCCCAGCATCATTGGGAGTGTCACATTTATTAGATGCTCGCCAAGATATCTGAATGCATCGCCCATAGCTATTACCTTTCGTTACTCGCCGTAGACCCTGGCCGGTTCTTCCCGCTTCCCTAAGCCTGGTATGGCTGGGGCAAGGTTCTCCACTACCAGTTCGGCAATATCCTTCGCCTGAACGCTCTCCTCCTTATCCCGGACCTTTCGGGCGTCGTCCAGCATGATCATGCAGAAAGCGCAGGCGGTAACTATTGTATCGGCACCTACCTCCACGGCCTGGTCGAAACGGTTGAAGTTGATCCGCTCCCCCTGGTTGATCTCATACCACATGTTACCTCCGCCAGCGCCACAACAAAAGCTCTGCGCATGACTCCTGGCCATTTCCACCAGTTCTCCCTTCCAGCTGAGAGTTTGGGCAATTACCTCCCGGGGTGATTGGTAAATACCGTTGTGTCGCCCTAGGTAGCAGGCATCGTGGTAGGTTACTCGGCCTGTGACTTCACCGTCCATTTTGAGTCGGCCCTGTCTGATAAGCTCCTGGATGTATTCCGAGTGATGGACCACGTTCCAGGCCGGACCCAGCTGGCGGTAATCCTGCCCTAGCGTTTGGTAGCAATGGGGACAGGTCGTGACAATCCGATTGTAACTATATTTAGATAGTTTTTCGATGTTTTGTCCGGCGATGGTTTCGAAGAGGTATTCATCGCCCATTCTCCGCACCGGGTCGCCAGTGCAGTTTTCCTCTTTGCCCAAGATTGCATAGTCCACTTCCGCGGCCTGGAAGATAGCCACCATAGCCCGGGCGATCGCTTGGTTGCGAGGATCATAGGCCCCGGCACAGCCCACCCAGTAGAGTACATCCGCTTCCTGCTTATCGGCCATCAAGGGCACCTCGAGACCGATATCTTCAGCCCACTTGAGCCGGTTCTCCCGGGGGAAGCCCCACGGATTGCCCTGCTGGGCTGTTTTTTCAAGGTAAGCGGCGGCATCCTCAGGCGGCTTCCCTTCAGACAGGATCAGGAAACGACGCATGTCCACAATGGCGGTTATGTGGTCAACGAGTACGGGGCACTCCTGCATGCACGCACGGCAGGTAGTGCATGACCACAGATTCTCCGGGCTGATGAGCTCTCCGACAAGTACCATCGAGGCCGGATCGTCCATGGCTGGAGCGTAGAGGTTGTGCCTTATGGCCTGGATGATCTTCATGGGCGAGAGTGGCTTGCCGGTGGCGTAGGCCGGGCAGACAGAAGAGCAGCGAGCGCACTCGGTACAGGCCTCGACGTCCAGCAACTGCTTCCAGGTGAAATCCTCTACCTTGCCAGCGCCTAACACCAGCCCCTCCAGGTCTACATCCGGATCCTCCATAAGGGCAAAGATGTTCATGGGACGCAGGGTTCCTCGCTCGGATGTATTGGTAAGAGCCACGTTCACGATGCCAGTCAGGATATGGAACAGCTTGGTTCGGGGGAGCAGGGCGATGAGCGCCAAGGCCAGGATGGCGTGACTCCACCAAAGCCCAGGTTGCAGCGATTGCCAGAGGTCCGAAGGCAGCACGAGCGTGAGGGGATAGGCGATAAAAGAAGCACCGGCTGTGGCGGGTTGTTCGATAGCCAGCCGGGCCGATTCGGCCAGGAAACCGCCTACAGCCAGCAACAGCAGGAAGATGAGGACACCCGTGTCGCCAAATAGATTGTCCCTTCCGGCCAGGGCATCCTGCGGGAGGGGTTCGGGTTTTATGCTTGAATGTCGGCGTATCAGTGCAAGCACGGTGCCCAGGATTAGCAGCAGGCCACCTATCTCGTTCAGGGCAGCAAACCAGGGAGTGTCTTTGCCGGGCAGGATATTCAGGAAGAGACCACGCGCAGCCAGGAAGTCCACGGTAGTGGCGAATAAGAGCGTGATAAAACCCCACGCCAGACACAGGTGCATAATGGTGGCATAGCCGAACTGGCGGGAGGAGACCTTCAGATGGAGTACGCCGAAGTAGAGCGTATTGCGGATCACCTCCCAAGGCCGGAGAGACCTGACCTCCGGACGGCCGATCCGAGCGGTGAAAAGCCGCTTGAGATTATATAGGAAGCAACACAGAGCGATGCCTGCAAAGATATAGAAGATGGTTGGAACGTGAGCTGCCGTATCGTTTTCCATGATATTTCTTGGCTTCTTATCGGCCCACTTGAGGCTGGTCTCTGAACAGGTCTTGCGGCTACTTCTCCTGTCGTTCTTTCAATACTGTTGTGAGGCGTGGGACGATCTCAAGCAGATCAGCGACGATACCATAGTCTGCGATCTCGAAGATGGGGGCGTTGGGGTCCTTGTTGATGGCCACGATACAGTTGGAGTTTTTCATGCCCACCTGGTGTTGGATGGCGCCGGAGAGACCTACACCCAGGTAGAGTTTAGGCGAGACGGTCTGGCCCGATGACCCTACCTGGTGGTCGTGGGGCAGCCAGCCGTAATCTATTATCGGGCGGGAGGAGCCCAGTCCCGCCTCCAGGGTGTCGGCCAGTTCCCGGGCCAACGCCAGGTTCTCTTCCTCACCAATGCCCCTACCAACCGCAACGATACGCTCGGCACGGTCCAGGTCCACAATGCTCTTGGCATCCTGGAATCGTTCACCGGGGTACACCCGGGACGGGACCTGGGAAAGATCAATGTCCAAGGTACGGACAGAGGGTGAGCCCGAGCCCAGATCGTCGGATCGAAAAGCTCCCGATTGGAAAGAGACGATAACCAGACCCGGTGTGGTTGTCACATCAGTACTGATTTTACCCTGGAAGATCTGGCGTACCCAGAATAGCTCGCCGTTGTGATGATAGCCCACACAGTCGCTGATCAGGGGCCGTTCCCTCCGTCTGGCCAAGCGCGGCAGCCAATCCCTAGCCTGGTAAGTATGCCCTGCAATAAGCAGGGCTGGTGATTCCGTTGAAAGAATCTCGTCCATTGCCGCCACGTAATATTCGGGGCTATAAACGGTCAGTTCCGGAGCCGGCACCAGCAGCACTTCATCCAGCCGGATATCGGCAAGTTCGTCCGGGAGGGTCTCCAGACCGAAGACTATCCCCGCCAGAGAATGATCGAGTAAAGCCGCCAGTTCCTGGGCACCTTTCAAGGCTTCCAAGGAGACGCGTGATACAATACCGTCCTGCTGTTGAATGAATATAAGCAGCTGGCCCATCGTCTAGAGGACTTTCGCTTCGTTGGTCAGTTTTTCCACAAGCTGGGCCACTATTTCATCAGGAGCCCCTTCCAGGAATGCCGTATCCTTGATCTTTGGAGGTACATACAGGCGCACGAGAACCTGATCGGGGGTAAGATCGCTGGTATTCAATCCGAGGTCAGCGGCGGTGAGATCTCTGATCTCCTTTTTCTTCATGGCCATAATACCCCGCAGAGATGCATAGCGGGGTTTGTTAATCCCCGATTGAATAGTGAGCAGGGCGGGAAGATCCATCTCGATATGCTGGAACCACCCGCCCTCCTGCTCCTGTTTTACCTTCACCCGCCTACCCAGCATCTCGGTTCCCACCACCAGGGTAGCGTGTGGCAAATCCAGCTCTTCCGCCAGAATGGGTCCGAGTTGGGCGTTGCCGATATCGTCGGTTTGCAAGCCCAACAGGATCAAGTCGAATTGTTCATCCTTCAAGGCTGCGGCGAACGCTCTGGCCATACCCTGACTGTCCAGCCGGTCGAAGCTATCATCCCGCAAGAAAATGGCCCGATCAGCTCCTTTTGCCAGGGCATCCTTGAGTACCTGGCCCGCTCGCTCAGGTCCCAGGGTACACACCACTACTTCACCCCCTTGCGATTCCTTCAGGAGCAATCCTTCCTCAAGAGCGTAACTATCGCTTTCATTTGTTATGAAGACCAGGTTTTCCTCG
The DNA here is from genome assembly GCA_020354025.1 of Fidelibacterota bacterium. Classification (GTDB taxonomy): domain Bacteria; phylum Fidelibacterota; class Marinisomatia; order SCGC-AAA003-L08; family TS1B11. The sequence goes on from CP070638.1 coordinate 3,269,882, forward strand.
TCAATCCAGGTCTCATCCTTACTGATTTTCAGAACCGATTCCTGATGCGGTACTTGTCTAACTATTACAGATATTTTCATACTACGCCTTCCAGAGCAGGCAGGGCTCTTCGGCTTTAGTTGAAGCTAGGGAAAAACCAACGTGGGATTGGGTATGACTTCCTGACATGAATATCGGTTTCGGCTGGATCAGAGCGGGACTGATTCCGATCAGACATACAGGAAAGGGCTTTCCTGAACTTCAACTTTGATGGAATTTCCCGATGCAGTCAGGCCGAGGTAATAAAACTCCGCCTGGTCCAGCTTGATATTCATACTGGATATGCATGCCTGACGATCTCCATCGGTCGGCACCCAGCGGATCAGCAGCTGATGGGTGCCTAGGGGCACATCAAGGCGAAAAACGGCCAAGGGTCCCGAAAATGGGACAAGGGAATCCAGGCGAGTCTGGAAACGGACTTTGCCATTGAGCTCTATCGATACCCAGTGCCCCTCAAAACCCTCCTGGAGATGGATCTCAGCGGCCACCAGGTCTTCCTGGTTATCCGGATCGTCTCCTGGTGAGTCCGCATCGAGCGCATTGCTGCATCCGGCCAGCAGTACCCCTAACAGCAGGACCGCGGCTGGTAGTTTGATGTTGGCCATGGGAGTTATCCTCCTGTGAAAATGGCCTGAAAGCATAGTTCTTGACCTGTGGGTATGCTCCACACATGGAACTTAGAATGCCCTCCCATAAAATACAAGGTCTACACCCCTGAATTATTTGCCTGGGGGCCGGAAAAGAGCCGTATTTCTCAATCTATATGTGTAAAATTACACCTGAACGAAAGGGAGATTATGAAGGTTCATTCAAGGTTGTTACCTTTTTTAATACTGGCTGCGGTTACCTTCACTCTGGCGGGTGATGCACTCTCCACCAAAGTCCTTGACAACGGATTGCAGGTAATTGTAGTCGAAAACCATACCGTACCCTTGGTAACCATTGAAGTTGTTCTCAGAAATGGATCTTTCACAGAGACACCGGAAAAGGATGGATTGACGAATCTTCATGCACATATGTTCTTTAAGGCGAACAAGACATTTCCGACCCGGGAAGCCTGCCTGGAGCGTACCCGGGAGTTGGGCATAGTCTCAGGGATACGGTCTGGAGAGGAATGGGAGGCTTTCTATCTCACTCTGCCAGTCGATTCCTTGAAACAAGGGCTGGATTTTATGAGCGAGTCGATCCAAAATCCCATTTTCAGCAACGAAGCTTTAGGGCGTGAAAAACAGGTGATTCTCAATGAGATAGACCGGGAGGCCGCCAATCCTTCTTATCACCGGTCCAACGCGGTACGAGCAAAGCTGTGGGGGCAGAACGTCAGTCGAAAGAACTACCTGGGCAATCGCAGTGTTATCCGTTCTGCTTCGCTGGAGCAGGTACGCCTCATCCAGAAACACTACGTAATTCCCAACAACGCGTCCTTGTTGGTTTCCGGAGATGTAAGGCCGCGTGAGGTATTCAGTCTGGCTGAGGATCTATTCGGTTCCTGGGAAGCGGGCCCCGATCCATCCAGAGCCAGCCCGGTACCCCCATATATGCCTCTCGAGGCCAGTCTTGACACAGTAGTGGTTCAACCGATCAACAACGCTCAGATCGTCATGGCATGGCACGGACCCAGCGTGATGGCGGACGTGAAAGGCACCTTCGCCGCAGACGTATTTTCCTTCATACTCAACCAGAGGACATCCGTGCTACAGAAAAACCTGATGGACTCGGGTATCGCACTAGAAGTGGAGGTTTATTACCTAACTCAGAAACATATCGGTCCTATTTTTATCACTGTAACCTGCCGTCCACAGAAATTCTGGGAGGCCTACCAGGCACTGCAGGATGAAATAGAGAAATTTGATGATACCGATTACTTTACCGATGAGCAGCTCACAAACGCGAAGACCCTGCTGGAGGTGGCCGAGGTCTTCAAGGGGGATAAGGCCTCGGCGCTCGTTCGGGAGGTTGCTTTCTGGTGGGCCGTGGCCGGGCTGGATTATTACCGTGACTATCTGGATAACCTACGTGCCGTGAGTCGCGATGACATCCTTGACTACGTTCGCCGATATATTATAGGTCAACCGCATGTGGTCGCCGCGATGATGAACAGACAGACCCGGCAGCAACTCCAGGTGCTGGAAGGGAGGCTGGCGAAATGAGAGGTTGTATTGTCAGAGCCTGTTTCCTGTTTTCAGTTTTCCTTGGTTTGCTGGCCTGCTCGCGCCCGGCAGAAGTTGAGACCACCGGCTTTATCGTGGATGGCCTCCAGGTAATATTCAAGGATACCCCGGGTAACCCGGTAGTGGCGGGCGGATTCTACCTCAAGGGTGGTACGAACTATGTGGGCACCCGGCAAGCCGGCATCGAGATATTCCTTTTTTATACGGCCATCCAGGGTACCAAGACCCGTACCAAAGATGAGCTGAATGCCAGGCTGGAATCTATGGGCACAAGTTTCGATGTCGCGGCTGGATATGACTATACCGGTCTTACTTTCCAGTGTATCCTCGACCGCTTCGATCCATCCTGGGAGATCTTCACCGATGTGCTGCTACACCCCCGCTTTGATCCCCGGGAGCTGGAGCTGGTACGCCAGAGGATGATAGCGGTCATCGAGGCCGAGAACGACCGGCCTGGTAGGAACGTGAGGCGCGTAGCGAATGACCTATTTTATGAGGGCCACCCCTACGGCGTCAGCGTGCATGGCTTTGCATCAACTGCTGCCGGCCTGTCCCGCAAGGAGCTGCTACAGTACCACCGGGGCGATGTAACCAAGAACCGGGCCCTGCTGGTTATTGTCGGTGACCTGGACCTCCAGGATGTCACCCACCAGGCCAGGGAACTGGCCAGCCAGCTGCCCCTGGGACCGGAGCTGCGTCTGCCTGCCCTGGTCTTTGATCCCGGCAGGCCGGACCTGGCCGTAGCCCGACGGAATCTACCCACCAACTACATCCTGGGCCTGTTCACCGCTCCCCGCCCGGGGCACCCGGACTACCCGGCCTTTACCGCCGCCATGCGCATACTGAGCGACCGGCTGCAGGAGGAGTTGCCCAACAGGCCCGGCCTGTCCACCGATCCCGGAGCAGGCTTTGACCGCCGGATAGCTAACCACGGCTACTTCCATGTAACTACGACCAGGCCGGACAGTACCGTGATGGTAATCTTCCAGACCATCGACCAGATGATCCATGAGCCTATCCCCGAGACCCGCCTCAAACACGCCCTGGCCACTTCTATAACCCGCCAGCTATTGGATAATGAATCGGCTCTGAACCAGCTGGAGCAGCTGGCCTCATGGGAGATCGTGGGTGAGGATTGGCAGAAGGCGGATCAATACCTGCCGGAGGTCCGGGCCTTGCGGCCGGAGGACATCCAGGCGGTGATGCGCAAGTACGTGCGGAACTTCCACTTCGGGGTAGTAGGTGATCCCAGGCGGGTGAGCAAGCGGTTGTTTACGAGCCGTTAGAATTATCCAGAACCACTAAACGGCTATTTATACCTTACCAGCACTTGCTCCTCACGGCCTGGAGTGACCGTGGGTGTCTGCGTCCGGTTGTACAGCCGGCGGGCCATGTAGGGCACCTGCTCCTCCAGGTAGGCCTGAAGCTCACCCACTGTTAGGGACCTGTCGCCGTTCGCGTCCGCCGCCCCCTGCAGGCCCTTGAGGAAGTAGTAGGTATACAGGCTATGCTGCTGCTCGGGGTGCCAGGAGCTGATCTGGTCGCCTGAGGCTGAGGTCAGCACGACTCCCTCCTTGAGGCCCGCAGTGGGGTCCTCCACGGAAATGAAGATTGGCGAGGCCTCCAGGATGAGCATCCCGGCCGCGCTGGCGCCGGAGAAGCAGGCGTCGATGACCACCGTAACGCTCCCGGCCCTGATCTCCCCCAGCTCTGCGTAGAACTCCTCCAGGGGCACGCCGCCGATCTTCACGTAGTTGGGATCGCAGTCCACCGGCACGAAGTAGCCCGCCTTTTCATCCGGATCGGGCGCGCCATGGCCGGTGTAATAGACGAACACATCGCTACCCCTGCGGGCGGCGTTCCTGAGTTTCTTCAGGGCCGTGCGGAAATTAGACAGCGTGGCGTCGCGGTAGAGGAAGATATTGCCCTCCCGGTAGCCCAGGGTGCGCATCAGATACTGCCTGATGAACTCGCCGTCCCGGTGGGCGTAGGTCACGTCGGGCACGTCCGGGTCGAGGTAACGGCGGTTGGCGATGATCAGGGCCACGGCATTCCTGCGCCGGTCGCGGCCCTGGGGAATATCCCGCTCGATATCAACGGACAGCCCACCTGCCACTTCCAACGCTCCTGTCAATTCCCCAGTTTTCCCTTCAACCACTACCTGCTGTATTGAGCGCACCGGCTGGTTGAAGGGCAGCTCCAGGGGTGCGTCGGCCAGGCCATATTTGCCATGCCGCTCGGTTAGAGTAGCGCTGACGGGTATCTCCCTGGCCCGACGGTTGGTGTAGATCTGGAACTGGATGTCGCGGTATGTGCCCGGCGGTAGGGTTCCCAGGTCGAACTCCGTTTCACTACCCGCGGCCGCGAATACGTTCTTCCCGATATTAACCCTAGCCTTCGTCTCCTCGGCCGTTCCCGCACCCCGGTTCTGCACCCGCACCATGATTGTCACGACCTCCCCCGGCTCGATCATGCCGTTACCCGAGGGCTCGTCCACCCCCACATCGGCCACCGCCAGCGCGGGCGGCTGGTAGGCGCGGGTCTCAAAGGTGATCTCGACCGGGTCCGGCTCAAAGCCATTGGCCTCAGTGAAGGCGCAGGTGAGGGTGGCCTGGCCGGTGGGTAGGTCCAGCCCGGCCTTGATGGGGATGCTGACCTGCTGGCTCTTACCCGGCGCGATTTCGCCGACATACCGTCTGGCGGGGAAGGAGAGGCCGGTGGCTTCTCCCATCAGTGACATTTCCACACCATACGCCGCCCCCTGGCCGGTGTTGGTGAGGGTGATCTCCAGAATTGCCTGCTCATTGGCATCCAGCACATTATCTCCCGAGGGCTCGCTGAAGGTGACTACGGCGGCAAGGGCGGGGGGCAGGGAGGGCTTTAAAATTCCTATGGGTGCTTCGCCATCCAAAATCGCAGTGAGAAACTTGTCACTAATGTTTGCCTGAATTAGCCAGGTTTTAATAGTTTTATCCAAACTTTCGCTAGTCAGAGTCTTGCTTAGTGGCGTACTAACAATCTTTGGAGCGGCGTAGGCGAAGACTTCGTATTCACCCCGGGGGGAAACACGTAGGGCGCCGATTCCGCTGGCCTGGCCTAGATCGATGGGTATGCCGTTCAGGTCCCCTCTGAGGAGCTCGATGGCGGGAGTGCGCAGGATGAGATCTCCCCGCAGGGTCCAGATACGGGCTTCGGCCACGGTAAGGTTGAAGGCAGATCCACGCTGGCCGTCGCTGAGTGGCTGGATCACAACGTCATCGCGGACCGTGAGCGTCAGGCGCACCGGTGGAGTGAGACGAACGCGCTCCATGTGGTGAAAGACAAGCCGCTCTTCAGTGAAGAATTCATCGTGCGTCATTAAATCGGATTCAACTTTTCTGAGCAGAACCACGTACTTTCTTATCTTGTGATGAATTGCCACCGCCGCCAGCCTTTCAGTTCCATCCTTGAGTAGCTGCCACCAGCCAGTCTGCTTCAGGGTGGGGAGCTCGGTCTTGATCTCGCGAGCCGCCGCGCGGGGAATCTCGATGGTGCCGCTGTCACCGGTGGCGCGGACGTGGAAGGGGAAGGTTTGGGCGTCGGCGTCGTAGGTGCCCAGGCGGATGCGGATAGGAGCGGGGTAGGGGACGCTGGTAAGAGTCTCGATTTCCTGCTCGATGGCCCGGTGGCGGTCGGCCTTCCTACGCTTATATTCCGGCTCCAGGCTCTGGCGAGCATCACGAGCGGCAGCCAGGCGGGCCTGATACTCGGCGGTGGTCTCGAACTCGCCTTTGGGGGAGGTGTCGGTCTGCTCCGCCAGGGTGGCTTCCAGCTCCTGCTCGATGGTTTCATCGAGCTTCCCCATCTGGTTGTTCAGAGCCTTGACCCGCGCCTTAGCCTGGACCAGCTCGGGGGACTGGGCGGCTACTATGCTAATGGATGCGAGTAGCAGTAGACAGGTGACGGTAGGCGGGAGCGCAAAGAAAAATGATCTAATTCCCAGGCCTCTGGGTCCTCGGCGGCGAGATTCTTTCAGGATCATGGTGAGACCTCCGAGCAAACGGTGTTCAATCAATTGTACAATAAGATGGACCGGGATGCAAGGATTGGCGGGATATAGCCAGCTCGACACCGGTAGCTCAATATCCGTAACTTGAGGCATGGAAAACGACCGCATAGCCATCGTCGGCGGGGTACGCACTCCCTTCGCCAAGGCCTTCACCGACCTGACCGACCTGAACGCCTCCGACCTGGCCAAGCTCACCACTCAGGAGCTCATCCAGCGTCTGGACCTGCCGCCGGAGGCAGTTGACGAGATCATCTGGGGGGCGGTGCTGCCGACCATGAGCAACCTGAACGTGGGGCGGGAGGTGGCTATCGCCCTGGGGCTGGACCACGCACCCGGCTTCACCCTGGCGCGGCAGTGCGCCACCGGGGTCCAGTCCATCACCAGCGCCGCTGAGCACATTATGGCTGGCCAGGCCGGTGCTATCGTCGCTGGCGGGTCGGAGTCCATGTCCAACACGCCGGTAGTGTACAAGAAGCGACTGATCACAGCTTTGCTGAAGGTGCAGAAAGCCCGCAGCCTGGGGCAACGGCTGAAAAGCATCCGCCAGATCAGACTGCTGGATTTCATCCCGGTCCCACCCGCAATTGAGGAGCCCAGTACGGGCCTGTCCATGGGCCAGCACGCCGAGCTCATGGCGCAGATCAATGGGATCAGCCGGGAGGCGCAGGACGAGTATGCCCTGATGTCTCATACCCGGGCGGCCGCGGCCCGGAAGGAGGGCCGGGTGAATGGGGATATAGTACGTGTTTCCCTGCCACCGAAACATGACAGCTATTTCAATGAGGACAACCTTATCCGGGAGGACGCGTCACTGGAGCAGCTGGCCCAACTACGGCCGGTGTTCGACCGCCGCCACGGCAGCCTGACGGCGGGCAATTCCTCGGCGCTTACCGACGGTTCCAGTGCGGTGATGGTCATGAGCGCGGGGCGGGCGATGGAGCTGGGCATGGAGCCATGGGGTTTTATCAAGGCCTATACTTACGTGGCAATTCCGCCCCGGCCGCAGCTGCTGCTGGGTCCGGCCTATGCCGTGCCGAAGGTGCTGGATCAGTCCGGTCTCACACTGGCTGATATGGACCTGTTCGAGATCCACGAGGCCTTCGCCGCCCAGGTGGTATCGGTAATCCAGAAGCTAGAGTCCGATGATTTTGCCAGGGACGAGCTGGGCCGCAGTAAGGCGGTGGGCAAGGTGGATATAGACACGCTGAACGTCAACGGTGGCTCGCTGGCCTACGGGCACCCCTTCGGGGCCACTGGCGGGCGGATCGTTATAAACCTGCTCCAGGAACTGCGGCGGCGGGATAAAAAGCTGGGTCTGCTGACCATCTGCACCGCTAACGCCATGGGCGTGGCTATGGTGCTGGAGCGGGGGTAAGAATGAGTGGCAGCCTTAAGAATTACACAAGACTGCAGTTGCGGCAGGCAGACTGTATAATATGATACATTATAATATAGGCAATGACGCCATTGCGGTGGTGACCTTCGACCATCCGGACGAACCACTCAATATTATCTCATTCCAGGCATTTTTACGGTTGGGTGAGGTACTGGACGAGCTGGCGGCAAAGGACGATCCCAGGCCGGTGGGGGTAGTTTTCATCAGCGGCAAGGCGGACAACTTCATTGTAGGGGTGGACATCAAGGATTTCCTGGGCTTCGAAGCCGCGGAGCAGGCTACCGAGGCCAGCCGCCAAGGGCAGCGCATCCTGGGTAAGATAGCCCGGCTGTCTTTTCCATCAGTGGCAGCCATCAACGGCACCTGCCTGGGGTGCGGACTGGAGCTAGCCCTAAACTGCACAGGCCGTATCATTACCGATCACCCCAGGACCGTCCTGGGCTTGCCGGAGGTGAAGCTGGGCCTACTGCCGGGAACCGGCGGGACTCAGCGGCTGCCGCGGCAGGTAGGTCTGTCAAGCGCCCTGGACATAATGCTCACTGGCAAAAACGTGTATCCCTACAAAGCCCGCAAGATCGGCCTGGTAGATGAGATCGTGAGCTCCGGTGTACTACTCGAGGCGGCGAAGAAGCGGGTACTGCAGCTGGCACATAATGAAAAGCAGCCGGCCAGGCGGAAGCAGCCCCTGGCGACCCGTGCCCTGGATGGGCCCTTCAAACAACTGGTCTACCGGGCGGCCCGCCAGCGGGTATTAGCCCAGACCAGCGGCAATTACCCGGCCCCGCTGGAAATTCTCAAGGTAGTGCGAAAGAGTCCGGGACGCAGCCTGGCCCGGGGGCTGGAGCGGGAAGCAGAGGGCTTCGGCCGTCTGGCGATGACGCCCGAGCATAGAGCCCTCACGCACGTGTACTTCGCCAGCAGAGCCAGCAAGACGGCACTCAAAGCCGAGCCGCAAGAAGTACGCCAGGTGGGCATACTGGGCAGCGGGCTGATGGGTTCGGGGATTGCCACCGTCTGCCTGGACAGGGGGCTCACCGTGCGGCAAAAGGACCTGAGCCTCGATGCCCTGGCCGGATCGCGGACCCACATCCAGGGCTATTTCAACGACCGGGTGAGAAGGCACATCATCTCCAGACGCGAGGCCGGCCTGATCCTGAACCACTACAGTGCCACTACCGATTATAGCGGCTTTCGACCAGCGCAGATGGTCATCGAGGCGGTTTTCGAAGACCTGGACCTGAAGCGAAAAATCGTTGCCGAGTTGGAAGAGCACTGTCCGCCGGAGACGGTGATCGCCACCGGTACATCGTCCATGCCGATCACCAAGATCGCCGAAGGAGCCAGACACCCGGAACGGATCATCGGCATGCACTTCTTCTCACCGGTGGAGAGGATGCCTCTACTAGAGATCATAACCTCCGACTATACCGACGGACAGACACTGGCCACTGCCGTGGAATTGGGCCGCAGGTTGGGGAAGACAGTGATCGTAGTAAAAGACAGTCCCGGCTTTTATATCAACCGTATTTTAACTCCCTACTTGAACGAAGCTTTTAAGTTGTTAGAGGATGGTTTATCCGTCGACGATCTCGATCACTTTGCCCAACGTATGGGCTTCCCTGTGGGGCCGTGCACGTTATTAGATGAAGTCGGTTTAGACGTTGCGGACAAGGTGGCTGAAGTGATGATCGCGTTCTTTGGAGAACGCGTCGAGCCGACAGATCATAATCTGCGGTTCATGCAAGACGACCGGTTAGGCCGCAAGAAAGGTCGGGGTTTTTATATCTATGAGGGTGGCAAACGGGGCAAATCGGACAAGACCATCTATCAGCTATTGGATAATCCGCAGCGCAGGAATATCCCGTACGAGGAGGTACGGGACCGATTGCTGAGCGCTATACTAAACGAGGCGGCTTATGCCCTGGCTGAAGGCCTGATCGAAGATGCCTCGGCAGGGGATATCGGCGCTATTTTCGGTTTCGGCTTCCCGCCGTTCCTGGGGGGACCCTACTGGGCAATGGATCAGATTGGTTTAGTGCCTTTCACTGAGCAGCTACAGCAGTTAGCGGAGCGCCATGGCAGCCGCTTTACGCCGGCGCCGGGATTGCTCCAGAGGGCTGAGGCAGGGGAACTATATTATCCCAGCTCCTGAGTACCTTCTTAAGCCCACGTGAGTTTAAAAATAATAGTTCAGGGAAATACTGGTGTTGGTAATTCCCAAGGCTGTGCGGCCTTTGCTCTCCCATTCCGATTTCCATTCTACCAGGCCTTCGTATTCATCAATGTGTTCGTCTTCAGAATGGTAGGAGTTGGTGATAAAGCTGAAACCATATTCTCCTCCCACAGCAAAATGTTCACTGACAGGGTATTCTATACCGAATCCCAAGGTCAACCCAATAAAGTCCAGGACGTCATGAATCTGTTCTCGATCGGATTCATCTAATTCTGCCTTCCAGCTATCCTGGTCTTGAATGGTCCCGTCGCGGTGATAGTCGATGTAACTAGTTTCAATGCGGCCTGAGACTGAGGGTACGACCAGGAAGGCGCTCCCAAGGAGATAGGCTCTCAGGGGGATATTGACCAGATACAGCTTAAAGCCTAAATGGGGGAGCGCTAACAGGGCCTTCCCTTCATACTCTGAGGTGCTCTCCGACTGTTTATATAGATCGCTCTGTTTATATTCACTCGTATTTTCATCATAGTACCACTGACGGCCATAGCTGGTAGATTGAGACTCACCATCGGCTGACAGTTTGAGCATATCCAGACCTCCGTACACTGTCACCGGCCCCAGCTTCAGGCCGATACTAGTGCCGTTCACGGGCCAGCGTGACTTGAAAGAAACGGTCAGGCCTCTCTGTGCCAGGAGTGAAACGGGGACTATCAGGCCGATCAAGATTGCTGATGTCAGGATTTTTCTTTGCATGGTCAACCTCCTTCTTGGTTGGATTATGTCGCCGTTATTAAATCTCCGACCTCAACGTACGGAATTTGAAGAACGGTGTTGTCAGAAAATTGTCACAGGATGGTCAAAGGTTGGTCATTGGGTGTTTCATTATGAAGCCGCCAGGGACTAACTTCAGGCAGTATGCCTATTGGATGAGCAGAAACAATGGCTGACAATCCCTCCGACGCGCCCTTCAAGCTGCCTGAGACCTATTTCACCAGGTACCTCGGCATTCAGACCGCTTCTCCCGAGCCTGGCCGGACGACGGCGAAGCTGGAAGTACAGCCGGAGCATTTGAACGTTGCCGGGGCAATGCACGGCGGCCTGTTCATGACGCTGCTCGATACGCTCATGGGCCATGCCGTATTCACCTACCTGGGCGATCCCGCCGCCCGCTTCGCTACCAGCAGCATGACGACCCACTTCCTGGAGGCGGTTCGAGGAGGCACCCTGACCGGCGAAGGCCGGGTTGTAAAGAAGGGGGAGCTCTACGTGGCCGCCGAGGCCGAGCTGCGGGATGGAGAGGATCGGCTGGCCGCCACCGCTGAGGCGATCTTCACTATGCTACGTACGGAGAGTTAAGATTCCCGTTATGACCCAGTCCCCTGATCCAAGCGTCCCTTACATCACCCAGCCCGCGGATCATATGGCCGAGGGAGAGGCTAAAGTAAGTGGGAGTGGGCTTGAGAGCGAAAGACAGGTTATGGCCTTCGTGATGGCCCTGTTTCGCGCTGCCCTGGATGCGGATTCCAATACCTATTCACCGCCTGAGATCTCATCACTGTCACTGGAGCGGCTTGGCCCGATCCGTGGGCGTGTCTACGGCCAGGCTTACCTCGAGCGTCCGGGCACTACCGTCCATTTCCTGCGGGTGCGCCTGTTTGACGATAAGGGCGAGCCGGTACTTTCCGGCATGGCTACCAGCCACGTCAGCTAGGACTAACTGAGAGTAACTTATCTTTTTAAGGTCGGAAACGACTCACACATTGGCCGTTGTCAGAACCTATCCCGGGCTGGGTTAGACAATCGCCATCACGATCACGCTGGCCACCGGCATCACAAAATTGTCTTCCTGCAGCGGGGCAGCCTCCACTGCGGTGGCACTTATTGCGCCTAATAGTCCCACAGGCAAGGCAACGAGACCAAGGGAAGAGTATATCGCGGCGAGGGTAAAGCAGGTCACGAAACAGGCGGCCATGCCGCTCCAGGTCTTGTCCAGGAATCTCCTGCCGCGGATAGTAATACCGATACACCAGGCCATTAGATCACCAAAGACTACAAACATGATGGCCAGCGTGGCGATACCGATTGGGAAAAACCACAGCACCAGCAATGCAGCAAACAGAAAGATAACCATGGATGAGATCCGCGACTCTTCCGTTTTCCGATAAGGTACCGGGAAGCGCTTATATTTCGTTAGAAACCGAATGATCTCAAAAACGACGAAGCAGATGAAGACCGCCAGTAGGAGAAACAGCGTATACTGCCGGTAATACAGGGCCCCCAGGGGGAAAACTATGGCCAGGGGGCGCAGCCATTTACGCCACAGCAGCTTGCTTTCCTCCGCTGACATGTCGGGTATGACAGCCAGCATTAGCTTCACAATTCTATGCCCGATAAGATACAGGCACGCGACTAGCAGCATTATACTGTGGATGTTCAATCCACATAACAGAATACCGGCATTTACCAGGATAGGCAGCAGAGCAAATTCTATCACTTCAGCGGCCCCTCTATACATGCGCAGCAAAAACACGGGTATCAGCACTGCCAGGACCAGGATGAAGGCATAGGCATACTGCCCGTTTATCTGCAGCAGCATCCCTGATGACCAGAACACGATTCCCACCGCTGTGGACATTCCTTCCCCGCCCTGGAATCTCAGGTAGAAGGGAGCCAGGTGACCGATCAGGGCGGCGAGGCCCGCGAAATAGCTTATCAGCCATACATTACCCAGAGCCTTGGCGAGGAATATCGCGAGAGGGGCTTTACTGACATCGTACAGGCCCGCCATTATCGCGGTTGGATAGCCCATGGTCTGGGCGACATTGGATACTCCCGGGTTGCCGGAACCCGCTTTTCTGATATCAAAGCCCCGGACCTTGGCCAGGAAGTAGCCTGGCAGAATGCCGCCGAGGATATATCCGAGTGCTATAGAGATCGCACCTTTTATAACAGGATCCATTATTTGGTCTTTCTACAGTAGTGGCAGAGCTTTATTCGTATTCACTGGCAGCTTCGTTGTGCCGCTTCCCGGGCCGATAGATCAGGCACGCTCAATTTAAGGCTATCTGGTGGGTTTATCATATTATCCTGTTATCCGAAACCTGACCTGCCTAACTTAGCCCTTTGAAGTGAGCAGCCTGATAATGCTGGAAGATACCTTGAGGGCAAACGCAGCCCGGGGTATTCCCTTTTGTGAACCTCCGTCCGGAGGTTTTCTTTTAATAGTGAGTAATTGCTGATGGGGGAAGTAAAGACCATCCTCATGGACGCCGCCGCGATGGAGCGGACCCTCGCCCGTCTGGCGCATGAGATCATGGAGCGGCACCAGGATCTGGATACCCTGGCCGTAGTCGGGATACAGCGGCGGGGTGAATTCCTGGCCAGGCGGACGGTGGACCTGCTTCGCAGGCACCGGGGTGTGGAAGTGAAGTTCGGTACCGTGGACGTTACGTTCCACCGGGACGATTTCAGAACCCGGCTGCCATCGCCTCAGGTGGGACCGACCCAGATCGCATTCGGCGTGGATGACCTGCACATCATCCTGGTAGACGACGTTCTATTCACCGGGCGAACGGTTCGAGCCGCCGTGAACAGCCTCATGGACTTCGGCCGGCCCGCCTCTATCGAGCTGGCGGTGCTGGTGGACCGCGGCCGCCGGGAACTGCCGGTCCAGGCCGACTACATAGGCCAGCGTCATCCCACCTCGGAGAATGAACACATCCATGTTCACGTGGTCGAAGTTGACGGGAAGGACGAGGTCCTCCTGATGGAGTACAGCGAGTGAGCGAGCCCACCGTTTCCCTGCGCCACCTGCTAGGCCTGGAAGGGGTTTCCGCACAGGACATTCAGGTCCTGCTGGAAACGGGATTCAGTTTCCGGGAGGTGCTGGAGCGTCCCATCAAGAAGGTCCCTACACTCACCGGCATCAGTGTGGTGAACCTGTTTTTCGAGGGCTCCACCCGGACCCGCATTTCCTTTGAGCTGGCGGAGAAGCGTCTCAGTGCAGATGTCACCAACTTTTCCGCCGGGGCCTCCAGCCTGAGCAAGGGTGAAGGTCTGAAGGACACCATTCAGAACATTCACGCCATGAAGATGGACGCGGTGGTCATGCGGCACCCGGTGCCGGGATCGACCTGGCAGCTGAGCCAGTTCGTGGACGCCGTGGTCATCAATGCCGGCGACGGAACTCACGAGCATCCCACCCAGGGACTGCTGGACATGATGTCGCTGCAGGAGAAATTCGGCCGCCTGAAAGGGCTAAAGGTGGGAATCATAGGGGATATCGCACACAGCCGGGTGGCGCGCTCCAACATATTCGGCCTGATCACCATGGGAGCGGAGGTGACGGTCTGCGGGCCAGGCCACCTGATCCCACCCTACATCGGCGAGTTGGGAGTGGCGGTTAACGGCGATATAGATGAGGTGCTGACCTGGGCGGATGCGGTGAACGTCCTGCGTATCCAGCGGGAGCGGATGGCTGACGGGATCATTCCATCGGTACGTGAGTATCGCAGCCGGTTCGGCATCACCAATGAGCGGCTGGCCCGGCACAGGAAGGAAGTGGTCATCCTGCATCCCGGACCGATGAACCGGGGAGTGGAGATCGACAGCGACGTGGCAGACGGAGACCAGGCCGTTATCCTGGACCAGGTACTCAACGGCGTGGCCGTACGCATGAGCGTGCTCTTCCATCTTCTGGGACCCCGTGAGAGTGAAGGCGAACCGCCGCTCCATCCTGAGGAGGAAACCTAATGGGTACGATAACGGCCCTGCCCCGCGAGGTCCTCATTAAGGGAGGTATGCTCTACGATCCCATCACCCGCGAGTCGCGCAAAGGCGATGTCGCAATCAAGAACGGCAGGCTGACGGAGCCGGGCGAGATCGGAGCAGACAAGGCCAAAGTGATCGATGCCCGGGGCTGCATAATCACCCACGGCTTCATCGATATCCACGCCCATTTCCGTGAGCCGGGACGGGAGGACAAGGAGACTCTAGCGACGGGCTCACAAGCGGCGCTAGCCGGGGGCTTTACCCGGGTGTGCGTCATGCCCAACACCGACCCGCCCATTGACGGCCCCGAGGGCGTGCGCTTTATCCTGGAGCGGTCGGAAGACCTACCGGTGGCCATTCACCCTGTCGGTGCGGTCACCAAGGGACAGCGTGGTAAGGAGCTGGCGGAGCTGCTGGAGATGAAGGCAGCGGGGGCGGTGGCTTTTTCGGATGATGGCGAGCCGGTCCAGGACGGCCAGATGCTCAGGCGGGCACTCTATTACACCCGCGACCTGGGTGTGCCGGTCATCAACCACGCTGAGGACGTACGGCTGCGGGCCGGAGGGGTCATGAATGAAGGCGCCCTCTCGACCCGTCTCGGACTGCCCGGCAATCCGGCACTGGCCGAAGCGTCCATGATCTACCGCGACCTGCTGCTGGCCGAGGATACGGGAAGCCGGCTCCACGTGCCCCACGTCAGCACAGCCCTGTCGGTGGACCTGGTGCGCCACTTCAAGGAGCGGGGTGTGACGATCACGGCGGAGGCCTCCCCTCACCACCTGGGTCTGACCGACGAGGCGGTGCGCGACTTCGATACGCATGCCAAGGTGGCACCTCCCCTACGTTCCGAAGGGGACCGGCAGGCGGTGGCAGGCGGCCTAAGGGACGGCACTCTCGACTGCATCGCCACCGATCACGCCCCCCACACCGTCGAGGACAAGGAACAGGACCTGATCCAGGCACCGTTCGGGATGATCGGCCTGGAATCGGCATTCGGCATGGCCCACACCACCCTGGGCCAAATGGGCCTGTCCACCGAGCAGGTGATTGATCTTCTGACCAGCGGCCCGGCCCGGGTAATGGGGCTGGAACTGACGCCGCTAGAGCCCGGCGAGACGGCGGAGCTGGTGGTGCTAGCCCCCGACGAGGAGTGGACCTTTACCCGTGAGGACATCCATTCCCGCTCGCGTAACACACCGATGCTGGGGATGACGTTCACCGGCCGGGTGCGGGCGACCATCAGCCGCGGCAGCTGGTTCACCTGCCGCTGACCGGGCACAGTATTCCGCCCGGCTCCCCCACGCAACACATCATCAGACGATAGCGAAGCCATAGGGACCATCCCGGGGCCAGGTCCGGGCCAGTTTCGGGGTACCCATCCCAACGGGGAAGCGATAGGCGCAAAATTCCGCAAAATCCCACTATTTTTCTGCATTATAAAGATTTTGTCCGACGGGAGGCCGGGGAAAAAATGCTGCGCCAGCTGGCGGACTGTAAAATGCAAAATTAAAAATGCGAAATACGGACAGGGCTCCGGGCAGCAGGCCAGGGAATAGTGACGGGCGGCAGGTTGCGGGCTTTTTCATATGGCGGGAATATAAGGCGCGGAAAGGTGTTTGTCGTTCGCCTGGTGCGCGAGGTGCGCGAGATGCGCGAGGTGCGCGAAAAACAGCGGTTCGTGGTGATTTGTTGATGGTTGAAGTTGCGGGGGGAGTTTCACCACAGAGCACGCAGGGAACGCGGAGACCGAATTAAGCCATTTAGATTTGACATCTGGGACAGTACTAGGTAACATCGAACTGGTGATAAGCAGAATATTATATTCTCAGGGTATGTAGCTTTTATTCATAGATGATTGTTGGATAAAGGAAGGAGATCGTTCCGATAGGAACTCTAAAGAACTTTTAACAATGAATACGGAGATGAGACCCTTTACGAGAGGAATATCACTTTTCTTCATAAGCTTATTGGTTAGTTTAAATAGTTGTGTTGTATATCAAGAAGGGGGACCCGCGATATATGACGCCACGGCTTCATCGGATGAAGGAAAAAAGTTTGTAGAAAAATATAATGTGAAGTATATCTGTGAGAACGTAGTGAGTATTCTTTTTGCAGACTTATCAAGGTCAGAGTCTGGGGTATTCGCTGTTGATGTAGAATTAACCAAGGAAGGAAAAATCCAGTTCAGGCAAGTAAGTGGGGAGTTTGTTTTAATATATGGCTTAGAGCCAAAATTTAGTTGGTGGCACAATCATGGGATTTGGATAGCTATTCCCTTAGTAATAATCATATCAGTTCTTAGTTTGTTAATAACAATAGCAGTATACAAGATAATATTCGGTTCGGCATAGGAGATAGTAATAAAGTGTGTGACAAAATGAACTCCGCATTAAAATTCAGAATACCGACAAGGATTTTTTTAGTAGCTACGCTGTGCTTTGTTCTAGTGCAGTGTGAGAGTAGGCAGGAGATATCGTGGCGAAATGTTATTAACAGTGCCGTTGAGCTCTATGAAAAAGGACAGTATTTTGAGGGATTAGAAGTAGCGGAAGAAGCATTAACATTGGCAGAAAAGAATTTTGGAGCTGACCATCCAAATGTAGCTACATCTGCTTGGCTCTTATCGAAATTCTATATAACACAACGTAAGTACATCGAGGCAGAGAATATTTGCAGGAGAGCATTGATAGTAGCTGAAAAGGTGTCTGATGAAGCACAAGTTGGGATAATTCTTGACGGTTTAGCTGAGATTTGCCTTCGACAAGGCAAATACACAGATGCTGAAGCCCTTTCCCGAAGAGCATTAACAATATTGGTAAAAAACTATGGACCAGATAATCAAGTGGTCGGAGTAGCCGCAGACAACTTAGCTGAAATTTATAAGATGCAAGAAAAATATAAAGAAGCTCTTCTCCTCTACAGAAGGGCATTGGAAATTATTGAAAAAAATCTTGGCCCAAATCATAACCGTGTAGCTTCAGTAATGTTCGATATGGCAGAGTGTTATAAAAAACTCGGGAAGGAATATGAAGCAAGAATATTAACGGAAAATGCATTAGAAATATATTTTAAATGAAAACGTAGGATGAGCTGGTGATTAAATATTCGCATATTTTACAGGATTCTTAGGAACAAGTATTTGACATGGGATAATTATAGTAATGAAGGAAGATTTACCTATTAAATTGAACAGATGGCTATAAACACTACCCAATTCTATAGTTTAAACTAATTCTAGAGTAATCATAGGTCATAAGCAAGGCACATCTACCGCTGCACATGTAGGTCGTTATATCTAGCTCCTAACGACGACTAATCCTTAAACGTTAAGATTCTGAGCTACGGAACTCGAAATCAGAAACTGGTAACTATAAACTCTTCTCACTACAACCACAGCTAACGGTCAAGAGAGCGGTACTAAATTGATAGGGCCAGATGGGGAGCCTAGATTCTATCTGGCCAGTCAATTTCGTCGGTAGCGCGGCTAACCTTGATGATGCGATCGTAAGCCCGGCACGAGAGGTCCAGCTGGTTGATGACGCTGGCTGGTATCTCATTCCCGGCTGCGGACTGGCCTATCTCCCAATATAGGGAGTTTTGGGAGCGTGGAACGGGAA
This sequence comes from Fidelibacterota bacterium, assembly GCA_020354025.1. Taxonomy (GTDB): domain Bacteria; phylum Fidelibacterota; class Marinisomatia; order SCGC-AAA003-L08; family TS1B11. The sequence goes on from CP070638.1 coordinate 3,288,096, forward strand.
TCCCTTTTTTCCCGCTGAACATACGTCGCATTATACTTGACGCCTCGGGCCTTGCTCGGTAACATCGACCTGGTGACGAGCAGAATGACATATTCTTAGGGTATTTAACTTTTCTTAATAAATGATAGTTAGACCGCCAATAATACTTGCCATGATGAGGGTATGATGAAGTATCAAGTTAATTTAAAGTGGTTAGTAGTAACCATTGTCTTTTCATGCCAAACTCAAACCGCTTTTTGTCAAGATGACTTCTGGCAAGCAAGTGCCTTAACCAATAAAACTGTATATTCTCTTGCCATAAACATCAACGACCATATTTTTGCGGGAACTCCAGGAGGCACTATTTTCAGTTCAATTGATAATGGCGAAAATTGGATAGAAGTCAATAATGGGTTATCGACTAATTCGTCTATTAACTCGCTTGCAATCAATTCAAACGGCGTTATTTTTGCTGGATCCGACGAAGATGGAATTTTTAAATCAACTGATAATGGAGAAAATTGGACACAGATAAATAATGGTTTGTCAAATACTCACGTTCGTTCTCTCATTATAAATTTAAATGATCATATATTTTCAGGGACCGAGGGAGGTGTATTTCGTTCCATAGATAATGGCGGTAGCTGGGTTCAAATTGGTATAGTAAACAAATGGACTCTTTCTTTAGCAATCAATTCTAGTGGGCATATTTGGGCGGGTACTAATGCAGGTCTCAGCCGTTCTACGGATAATGGTGAGAATTGGTCAGAAATAAATGTTGATCTAGATAATCCTATTGTTTGGTCTATTGCTATCAATTCTAATGATCATATATTCGTTGGAACTTCAAACAGTGGTATTTTTCGCTCAGAAAATAACGGTGATAGTTGGATAGTAATCAATGCTGGCTTAACTAGTACAGATGTAAAAACTCTTGACATCAATACTATTGGACACATCTTTGCTGGTACAGGTGCAGCTTATCAATCTAATGGCGGCGCGTTTCTGTCGACGGACAATGGCGATAGCTGGTCGGAAGTCAGTACCGGTCTGACAAATAGAGATGTACGTTCTATTGCTATCAATTCGAATGGCTACGTTTTTGTTGGGACCAGCAGTAGATCTTATGACCCTGGCGGTGTATTTCGAAGTGTAGAATCAACGGTTTCAGCTAAAGAAACTGATAATTGGATGTCTTCATCATTTTCACTTGAGCAAAATTATCCCAACCCATTCAATCCAATAACAACGATAATCTATCAACTACCAAAGGCGACAATGGTGAATATTTCAATCTACAATATTGCTGGACAGTTAGTTGAAACATTGGTAAGTGAATATAATAATGCTGGTTATCATTCGATGATATGGAAGGCAAGTAGTATAAGTTCTGGTTTGTATTTCTACCGAATTGAAGCTGGTGAATTTTCAGAAACAAAGAAACTAATTTTACAAAAGTAGATTGTGTGACTAATTGTAAATTAATGGCTAACAAATGGCTGGAGCTGACCAAAAACGCAGTGCTTCAATTGTAATTTGGTGGATAAGTCAAAAGTTTTTTACATTGTATTGGTTTTCGTGAAAGTGGTTTTGGCAGCTCAGCTACATCGTTATACATCGAGTATAAGCAATCTGATCGCCATCCAGCCCCCTTCCTCCTTCCCTGTGCTGCTATCGCTGCCCTAACTTCCCTACTATGTTGCTGGACCTGGATCCCGTATGGCCCGACCTGGGCTGGCTGCTGCCGGGCGGGCTGCTGTATGCGGAGATGCACTACCGCCGGTGGCCGCTACCCAGCCGGTATTTCAATAAGGAGCCGGAGATCCTGGCCCGCGCACCTTCGGCATTGCCCCGGCGTACGGCTTGACCGCACATTATGCATTGGATAAAGCAATTGGGCAAAGTGTGGTAATCAGAAAAACTTATTTCATCGTCATGCTTATGCTCATTCTCCTGACCGGGTGCAGCGTCCGGGATGCCTCGGCACTCCCTATGGCCGGGATTAAACCGGGTAATCCCCGCTCAGCCGCCGCTGCTCTCAGCCCACCGGATCAGGTTCGCGGCACCTTGATTCAGTTCAGTAGCAATGGGGCCTGGTGCTGGTATCAGGATGAGCGGGCGGTCATCGACGCGGCGGGCGGTACGCTGGTGGTCGGTTCAGTGGCAAATAGGTTCGGGGCGGGGAGCGGCGCCCGGGACGGAGACATCAACGCGACGTTATTCGATTTTGCAACTGGAAGCCGCCGGACGTCTACGCTCAAGCACGGCTACACGTCGTACGGCGGGGGCGACGATCACAACATACCCGCCTTTCTAATCCGGCCGGATGGGACCTATCTGGCGGTTTACGCCGGACACAACAACGATACCTATAGCTACTACCGGATCTACGACGCCGGCCGCTGGGGGACCGAGCGACGGTTCGATTGGAACACCATGCCCGGCGGCACTGATTTCCGGACCACGTATTCCAACCTTTTTTACCTCTCGTCCGAAGACCGGGTCTACAATATCGTCCGGTCCGACGATCGCAGCCCGAACATCATGGTCTCCGGCGATCACGGTACCACCTGGTCATATGGCGGGCAGTTGACCGACCCTGATTCGAGTATCGGATACGTGAACGGCTACTTCAAGTACGCCTCCGACGGGCATGATCGCATTAACTTTATCGCCACCGAGCATCACCCGCGCGACTTCAATACCAGTATTTACCACGGCTATATTCAGGGCGGAAAAAGCTATGCATCCGACGGAATCCTGCTCGACGACGATATAACCGATAAATCGGCACCCACGGTCGACCAGTTCACCCGGGTCTTCGCGGCCGGCACGGTCGTGAAAGGGGTAGTGATGACGCGCTGCTGGACCATCGACCTCGAGGTGTACGACGATGGCTCTGTCGGCGCAATCTTCAAGGCACGAGCCAGCGACTCTGATACCGATCATAGGTTCTTCTATGCCCATTATGACCGCGAGCGGTGGACGTGGGAATATCTTGCCAAAGCGGGGCCAAAGCTGTTCAGGCGTGAGGAGGACTACACCGGACTGGGCGCCCTGGATCCTGACGATCCGAACACGCTCTACCTTTCAACGTCCATCGATCCCCGCGACGACCGGGAGTTGGGCAGGCATGAAATCTTTGAAGGGGGCCGCAGCGACACCGACGGGACCTGGTCCTGGGCTCCGTTGACGTGGAACTCCACGCGTGACAACCTACGCCCGATTGTCCCGGCCTGGGATGCGGATCATACGGCGGTGCTGTGGTGGCGAGGGACGTATCGCACCTCGCAGAATTTCGACGCGGCGGTCGTTGGTGTGCTGAGGCGGCCATCGGAGGTTGTCGGCCTGATGCGTTATGTCGATGCAACCGATGCGAATACCTTTCATCTGACCGGGGCACCACTAGATGCCACCGGGCCGAATCCGGACGCGGGAGCGGCGGATGGTCGCTGGCACCTGCGGACGGAAGTCGGGAACGGAGGATCCTTGCTAACTTCGGCCGAGGTGGACAGCGAGGATGCCCCAATCCTCACGACCCGTGTGCCGGTGCCCTCAGCGGGAACCTACGACGTCTGGATCAACTTCTGGGCGAACCCGATTGCGGACTGGCGGATCAAAGCCGGCCTCACCGCCGATGCCATGGACGTGTTCCGGCATATGGCATCCGAGCAGGTCGAGGAAGGAGATCATGAGACTCCGCTCATCTTGACCGGGAGGGACAGCACCTTTCTCTACCAGGCGTACCTCGGCCGTATCGAGGCGGCTATGAACGATACATTCGAAGTGTTCGTGGACGATGAAGCCATCGAGACCGGCCCGGAAAACACACCGGCCGGGGATCGCGTCCGTACCTGGTATGATGGAATCAGTTGCGCACGGGTAGACCAGTAGTGGTGATCCGGGCGGATGGAATAGATGCTGAGAGCTGTCAGGCGACTCCGCTTCGAGCGGCGGCTGAGTTTTTTTCTTGGGCGTTGATAATAGAGCAGTACGCATAGAGGTACCGCATGAGTTATGCAATCGAGACCGATGGGTTGTCAAAATCCTACGGTGAGGTGCGGGCCGTTGAATCGGTCAATCTGCGTGTGGGGCCTGGGGAGATCTACGGCTTCCTCGGCCTGAACGGCGCGGGCAAGACCACGACCATCCGCGCCCTGCTGGGTATGATCCGTCCGAACGCGGGGTCGGTCAAGGTGCTGGGGCAGGCTGTCGGGCCGAACGGACGCGGGCCCTGGCGTAAAGTGGGCCACCTGGTCGAGAGGCCCGCCGCCTACCCAGAATTGACCGCCAGGGAAAACCTGGACGTAGCCCGCCGCCTGCAGGGGATCCCGGACGTGGGCGCCACGTCCCGCGTCATCGAGCACCTGGGTCTGGCCGCTTACGCGGACCGCAAAGCGGGCGCGCTTTCGACTGGCAACCTCCAACGCCTGGGGCTGGCGCGCGCGTTGCTGCACGAGCCGGAGCTGCTGATCCTCGATGAACCCGCCAGCGGACTCGACCCGGCGGGCGTGGTTGAGATCCGCGAACTCCTGGCGAGTCTGGCCCAGGAGAAAGGCGTAACCGTGTTCATGTCGAGCCATATCCTGACGGAGGTGGAAGGCCACGCCACGCGCATCGGCATCATCCACCAAGGTCGATTGATCGAGGAGCTCGAAGCGGAGCAACTGGAGCGATTGCAATCGCGGCGCCTGGAAATCAAGGCGCGTGACCTTGACACCGCCCGAACCACCCTCGCCGAGGCCGGATTTGCGGTGCAGGTCCGCGAGGACGTCCTTGTCTTGGACGAATCCCGCGCCATCGACGCGCCTGATGAGGTGGCAACCATACTGGTCAACGCGGGGACGCCGCCCTCCAGGCTGGCCGTGGTACAGGAGAATCTCGAAGATCATTTCATGCGATTGACGAGGGAAAGAGAATGAGAGCTTTTCTTGCCGCTTTTTGGGCCGAGGCGCTCAAGGCGCGCCGCTCCAAGGTCTCTCTGTTCACGGCTATCGGATTTCTGATCCTGCCCCTCGTGGGCGGGCTGTTCATGATTATCCTGAAAGATCCCGAGCGGGCGCGTGCCATGGGATTGATCAGCGTAAAGGCACAGCTGTTCACCGCGGGAGTGGCCGATTGGCCGACATACTTCGATATTCTTCTGCAGGGAATGGCAATTGGGGGAACCATCGTGTTTGCGCTTATCACCGCCTGGGTATTCGGGCGTGAGTTTGCCGACCACACCGTGAAAGAATTGCTGGCCATTCCCACTCCGCGCGGGATCATCGTGGGCGCGAAGTTCGTATTAATCGCACTCTGGACACTGGGACTAGTCCTATTTATCTTCGTAATCGGGCTCGGCATTGGAGTTGCCGTTGATATTCCGAGCTGGTCTCCCGCGTTGGGCTGGACATCATTCCGGTTCCTTATGACCACCGCCTTCCTGACCATTATGCTCATGCCATTTGTCGCCCTATTTGCCAGCGCGGGACGCGGCTACCTACCTCCGCTGGGTTGGGCCATTCTCACGCTAGTGCTGGCCCAGATCGCAGGTATCCTGGGTTGGGGTGATTGGTTTCCGTGGTCCGTACCGGTGCTGTTAAGTGGAATGGCCGGGCCGCGCGCCGAACAGGTCGGAATGCACAGCTATATTGTGGTATTGCTGACTTCCATCGCCGGGATTGCGGCGACATTTGCCTGGTGGCGGAGTGCAGATCAGGCGCGATAGCTGGTTTACCTGTTGCTGAAAAGGAGGGCGGTCAGTGGTATCCTTATCACTCAGGTTACGGGCTCCCCGGCGATTGTTCATTCGTTCATTAAAATAATTGTGAGGTAAAGCGTATGAAAAGTCAGGAGCTACCTGTGAAGTGGCGTCAGTATTGTGCAACACTTATACTCCCGGTGGTCCTGGCGGTGTGCCCGGGCTGCGGGCAGCAAGAGGAGGGTATTCCGGCCGACCTGGAAGCGGCCATCGACGCCTTCTATGCCGCGATCGAAGCAGGCGATGCCGAGCCCCGGATAGAGATGTTCACTGAAGAGGCAATCATGATGCCGAACCACTGGACCATGGGAAAGGGCAAGGAAACCATCGCGGCGATCATCCGCGCCGGTGAAGGCTCGGTCTTCAAACTTCGCGACCGTGAGATCGTTGACATGGATGCCAGCGATGCGCTAGCCTACACCGTGAACTCCTACTACTATACCTATCATGCGGAAGGTGCGGAGCCGCAATGGCACAAGACCAAGAACGTGCACATCTGGAAGAGGGATACCGGGGGCCACTGGAAGCTGCACGTCGACATCTGGAACAGCGATGTGCCGATGAGTGAATTCCCGAACGAGTAGCCCCCGCGAAGGGCCTGAGCACGGAGGGAGATACAGGACGTATGGCTGCGAGCAAGAGCAATCTGATCTTCAGCCGATCCCCTTCCTCCTTCCCTGTCCCGCTAACGCTGTCCTAACTTCCCCTTTATGCTGCTGGACCTGAGCCTCATATGGCCCGACCTGGCCTGGCTGCTGCCGGGGGGCTTGCTGTATGCAGAGATGCACTACCGCTGGTGGCCGCTGCCCAACCGGTATTTCAGGAAGGAGCCGGAGATCCTGGCGGACGCGCCGTGGCGGGTGGAGCCGGGTAAGCCGGTGCCACTGTTGCTGCTGGTGAAGGACGCCCACCACTATCCCATCACGCTGGAGCGGGTCACCATCGGGATGGAGACCGACAATGGACGACGGGAGCTGCCAGAAATTACCATCGGGGGGGAGATCGACGACCACTGGTGGCACCGCACAGTTATGCTGGAGCGCCCTATTGACAGCGGGGATATAAGCCTGTGGGTGACCTTTCACTACATTATCAAGGGCAGGCCCCGCACCTGCACGACCCACAACCTCCGTTCCCTGAAGCCCCAGCCCCTGAGGGTGCATCTGGCGGGAGAGTCACTGCCAGGGGAAGACGTGGTCTGGGGCGACCTGCACCTGCATACTTCGTTCACTGAGGACATGGTGGAGTTCGGCGCACCGCAGGAGGCAACCCGGCAGGCCGCCAGCGCCGCCGGGCTGGGCTTCATCTGCGCCGCGGACCACTCTTATGACCTGGACGACGTCCCCGGCGACTGGTTCACTCCGGACCCTAAGCTGGCCAAATGGCATACCTCCCGGGAGGAGATCGCCGCCCTCAATACCCAGGGGGATGGTGCCCTGATAGTGCCCGGGGAGGAGGTATCGGTGCGAAACGCCTCAGATCAGAATGTCCACGCGCTGGTGCTCGGCCATCCCGAATTCCTCCCCGGCTCGGGCGACGCGGGGGAGCGACTGTTCAGGATGCGGTCGGAACTGAATGTGGAGGCCCTGGTTCAACGAATTGCACCGGGTAGTATCGCCATGGCTGCTCACCCCTGCTATCAGTTCCCGCTCATCCAGCAAGTGCTAGTGCGCCGGGGCGCGTGGAAAGACCAGGACATGCAGCATCCCGGCATCCGCGGTCTGCAGATTCTCAACGGCCGCCTGGATGAGGGCTTCAACAGGGGAATGGAGAAGTGGAGGGGCCTGCTCCTGAGGGGGCATCGGAAATTTATCTATGCCGGCAACGACGCCCACGGCAACTTCAACATGTACCGGCAGGTCAGAACGCCTTTCGTGAACCTGGAAGAACGGTCCACCAACCTCCCCGGGACCTGCAGGACGGGTGTCCTGGACGTTCAGCCGGGTGACATGGCGGGCATCCTGGCGGCTCTCAAGGCCGGGCGGTGTATCGTCAGTACGGGACCCTTTATCAACCTGCGTCTTAATGCGGAAGGCGGGACGGCCGCAATCGGTGAGACCATCCGAGCCAGGAAGGTCGAGGTGAGCCTGGAGCTGGGAAGCACGACTGAATTCGGTCCCCTGGCGGATTTCAGGCTGTTCCGGGGTTGGGTGGGCCCCAACTCCGGGCGGGCTTACGGGGAATTCTGGACAGTTGGGGGACTGGAGGAAACGCTGGAGGAAGTGTACTTTGACGACGAGCGACACAGCGCCGAGTGGAAGGGTGCCTATGAGCTGCAACCCGGCACCAGCTACTTCCGGGCGGAGGTGGAGTCGCGTCCGCCAGGCGGGAGAATCGCCGGCCTGGCGCTGACCAATCCTATCTGGGTGGAGAGTTTCTAGTTCCTGGTTTCTAGTTTCCGGTTTCATTCTGCTCGGTGATATGAATCCCAGCAACAATTCAGCAGATGTATGTACCCTTTTTATTCACCCTGATAGATCCTGGGGAACTTCTGCTGCAGGAATAACATTGTCCGAACGATGGATATATGTATAAACTGTCTCGAATTATTCTGGGGTAATCTATCGTGAAACGTATTGAATTCATAAAGGCCACCACGGGAGGGCTTGTGGGACTGTCGCCGCTGTTATCCAAGGGCATTATCAAGGTGCTTGATAACGAACCGGTCCCGGACGTCGTATGGGTCGAGAGCGGCGAGCCCGCAGAACTGGTAAACCGGGCGGCCGAAGCCTTCGGCGGCATGGGCCGCTTCATCTCCAAGGGTGACGTTGTAGTTGTCAAGCCCAATATCGGCTGGGACCGAATCCCTGAGTCTGCGGCCAACACCAACCCGGACCTCGTCGCACAGATAGTCAGGCTTTGCCTGGATACCGGAGCTAAGCGGGTCAAGGTCTTTGATCGTACCACCAACAACCCACTCCGCTGCTACCGTAACAGCCAGATCGAAACGAAGGCTGAGGCTGCGGGCGCCAAGGTCCTGCAGGTCCGCGATCACCGCTTCAAGAGCGTCACGCTACGGCAGGGAAGCGTACTGAAAGAGTGGCCGATCTACCGGGATTACCTGGAGGCGGACAAGGTGATCAACGTGCCCGTAGCGAAGCACCATTCCATGTGTAACGTGACCCTGGGTCTTAAGAACCTGATGGGGGTGATGGGCGGTCCGCGGGGGGAGATCCATAACGGCTTTGACACCAAGCTGGTTGATATCACGTCGGAAATACTACCGACACTGACCATTATTGACGCATACCGCATCATGACCGGTAACGGACCCAGCGGAGGCAGCATGTCGGATGTGGACAAGCGGCGGACCCTTATCATGAGCCCCTGCACGGTTACGGCGGACTATGTCTCAGCCTCCCTGTTCAAAATAGAACCCGATAGGGTGGGGTACATCCGTGAAGCCGTAAGCCGGGGGGTGAACCGATACGACGTATCCAATCTGAACATAAAGAAGATCAGTCTCTAGACATCGTGGCGAAGACCAGGATAACAATGGCGGGAACCCGACGCTGGGTTCAGATCGGGTTCCTGCTCTTTTTCGGGCTACTTTTTCTCAGGGCACGCTATCCTTACTCCGGTTCCCTGCCTTCGGACCTGTTCCTGCGTTTCAGTCCGCTGATCCCCCTTTTCGACTTTATCGACAATATCAGGATATCGTTACTGTTCTGGCCGGCACTCATCATCATCATCCTGACACCTTTCCTCGGGCGCTTTTTCTGCGGATGGATATGCCCCCTGGGGACGACCATAGACCTGACCAGCCGCACCCTAAAATCACCGAACAATAAAACTTCGAAGCGCTGGCAGTCATGGCGTCCGGTGAAGTTTGTGCTGCTATTCACTACAGTGGTCCTGGCCTTTTTCTCCATTCACTTGTGGGGTCTGTTCGATCCCCTGTCTATTTTCAACCGCGCCGTTACCGTGGTGGTCTATCCCCTGGCGACGCTTATGGTGGAATCCGTTTTAGTTGGGATCGGCTTGGTACCGTTCCTGGAGACACCGGCAATGGCGGTCTACGATGGATTCAAATCACTGGTGATGCCCGAGTCCCAGGCCTACCTACCACAGGTTTTCTGGATCGCCCTCTTTTTCGGGACTATCCTAGGCCTGGAGAAGCTGTCCCGCCGCTTCTGGTGTCGGAATATCTGTCCCGCCGGAGCGTTCCTGGGCTTTCTATCCCAGTTTCGCTTCTATGAACGGCTGGTAAACAAGTCGTGCCCCGACTGCGGCAAGTGCAATACCGAATGCAAGATGAACGCTATCCCGGAAGACAATGTCAGGGAAACCAACAAGGTGGAGTGTATCGAGTGCTTCTCCTGTTCCGAGAAGTGTCCGCCGAAAATCAAGGCGATCACGTACCGCTGGCGCTGGCAGCCTTATCATACGCCGGTGGATTATTCCCGACGCCAATTCATCCAGACCTCCTTCAGCAGTATCGCTGCTTTAGGCCTGCTGAGCATAGGGATTCGAAACAAAAACGCCCGTCACCGGATGGTCCGCCCGCCCGGCTCCATCCCCGAAGATGACTTTCTAGACAAATGCATACGCTGCGAGGAATGCGTGCGCATCTGTCAGTCCAACGGAGCCTGCCTGCAACCGGACGGCATTCGCAACAGCCTGCTGGATTTGTGGGCACCGGTGGCGGACATGCGCAAGGGATATTGCGAATACGGCTGTAACCTCTGCGGGCAGGTCTGCCCCACAGAGGCGATCCTGCCCTTGACACTGGAGCAGAAGCAGAAGACCTCGATGGGTCTGGCTTACTTCGACAAGGACCTGTGCATACCCTATGCCAAGTACGAAGACTGCATCGTATGCGAAGAGCACTGTCCGACACCTGACAAGGCCATAAAGATCGATGAGGAGGAAACGACCCTGCCCAATGGCAGCGTGAAGGTGGTAAAAAATCCCTACGTGATCAAGGAGCTGTGCATCGGCTGCGGGATATGCGAGCACAAGTGTCCGCTGCCGGGCGAGGCCGGTATCATCGTCACCAGCGAGCAGGCCCTTCGCCCTGCCAGCCCCGATGAGATTGTAATTCCTGAAGAAAGCGCTGCTGTCAGCGGCTGATCTTTCCGGGAAGCGAAAGAATGATAGCCGAGCCGGAACTATCCGGCGCGCTACCGCCGGTGTATCCAGTCTACATGTCCGGTTGCAGCTTGCTAAGTCCGGTCTCGATCGAGGACAAGTAGCGGGACCGCTCCTGACTGTCGGCTAAATCCAAAGCCCCCCAGATATAATTTCCCTTCCAAGCCAGGGTGACCTCGCCGTGGTAGGGATCGGTGAAGGTGTGGAGAGGCCCCTCTTCGACGACCTCCGGGTACTGAGTAAGTTCCGCATAACTCTCAACCATCTGCTGACAGTCCTGCCGGTCGGTGCCTTCAATGATAAACAGTTTGAAGTACTGATCATCAATCCGATATTCGGCGGTGTAGCCCGAGTGCAGAAAGCCGTATCCCAGGAAATTGCGGGCCACGAACATTTCGGAATCTGGCAGCCGGAGCTCTTCAGGGAAGCAAGCCAGAACGGGCGGTAGCCCGGTCTTGCCGCCCAAAGCAGCAACCAGGGCGTGGGAGAAAGTCTCGAGGAGTGTCTCGCTCGCTGGCGGGTCGCCCGCTCCATTGATTTTCACATAGTGCTCGCCCACAATGAAGTTCAGGAGGGGCACTTCGCAGTAGCCCTGGGCGCCGATATCCAGGAAGGGCCCCTCCCGGGGGCGCTCCTGGCTGTAGATGCCGAAGGCATGGGCGGGAGTCAGGTGGCGGTAGATCTCCACCAGCACCGAAGCCTGTTTCTTCCGGCGGTATTCGGCTACGTGCAGCTCCTGGAAATCATACGCCAGATAGCCCACGGCCGCCCCATTGATGTACTCGTACAGGGTTTCCGGAGTGTATGTTCGCACATCGTCCAACAGCTTCCAGCCTTCCATTCGGGGAAACAGCGCGGCCTGGTCCCTGCCTGAAGGAGTCAACGACGCACACCCCGCCCAGAAGAACACTCCCGTGGCCCAGAGGAAGGCCAGACGGTGAACGCGGGCGTTGGCAATGCCCTTGAAGTGAAGCATCATTCTAACGACCTCCCCTATCAGGCGATAAATGACGAAGGTACGTCCCTGAGCCGAACAACATCACTGATCCGCTCGGCTACATCGAATCCTTTAGCGCAGCTCACGGTACAGCCCGGGCAGCCTCTGCACGGATCGGAAGACACGTCCAGGGAAAGGAGCAGGTCCTGGGCGGCGCCGAGGTTGCGGTGGCCATAAGTGTACATGTAGGCCCGCATCATATCAGGAATGGGCAGGTTCTTCGGGCACTGGCCGGTGCAGGTTTCGCATCCCAGGCAATAGAGTCCCGGTACCGATCCCTGCAATTTGAGATCCTCCTGCTCCTCCCTGGTCAGGGCCAGGTCCTCCATGACCGACAGGTCAGTATGCAGCTGATCGAAGGTAGTAAACCCGGGGATAGTGGTGTGCACGTTGGTATCCTGCAGTACCCATTTCAGGGCCGCTTTCGGGTTCACGGTCACTCCTCGCCTCGTGCCACCGCCCAGAGTTTTCATGGCTACGATACCCAGTCCTGCCTTGGCCGCTTTGGCAATTGCCTCTCTTAGTACTCCGCTACCACTGTCCGTGAAGTTGTAGCCCGTAAGAACTACATCGTAGATCTTGCTGTCAATGGCGGCTTGAATCACTTCCGGCTGGCGGCTATGGGTGGATACACCCACAAAACGAGTTTTCCCGGATTTCCTGGCTGCTTGCAGTGCATTGAGGAAAGGCTCGTGAAGCGTATCGGCACGATTACTCGTGCTATGGAGGTAGAGAATCTCAACATAGTCCAGCCCCAGTCGTTTCAGACTGAGATTGAACCTATCGAGGAAGACCTTTTCCGTCTCTTTGGCCGATTCCATTTTATCATCCGCTATCTTCGTAGCTATGACGAAGGAGTCCCTTGGCCGTCCCTTTAAGACTCTGCCGATTATCTCTTCATTCCGCCCCCGCATGTAGCCGTGTGCCGTGTCCAGATGAACTATACCGTTGTCCAGGGCCGCCGCTATCAAGGCGGGATTGTCGGAATTCATGACGCCCATACTCACGATCGGCAGTTTCAGTCCGGTTTTACCCAGTGTCCGGTAGATAATTTTTCTCTCGGATTGCTGGAGAGGGGGTTCAGTGTTGTGCAGGCTGGCGCGGGCTGATCCGACAAAGGCGATTCCCGCTGCCCCCGCGAATGATTTTTTTATAAAATCCTTACGACCTACTGCTTTGGCGGCTTTCACAATTTTCTCCCTCTGATTTTGAGTACCGGGCAAATGAATCCCGCATACTCCTGTTTCGTCTGTCTATGGGGGTATTAGTGTACAAAGAATCTGTCCCGGTATCAAGGGTTGTGATCCAGGTGGGAGTTCCCCCGGAATATCAAGTTGGAAGTCCAATCGGTTTATACTACATCGAACGCGTTCGATAAAATATGGGTGCACCATAAAAATTTTTCTGTGCCTGGGATGCAATGGATAACAACTTATACCCTTTAAAAACAGGGCCGCTCTGGCGTGGAACTATTATTAATATGGTTAATTAATAATAGCGATGTGGGAGTTAACGGCGGCTATTAGTCTGGAGGTTTAATGCGCTCAGCTAGAGTATTTAAAATTACGATTCGGAGTTGTCTGACTGCGTTCCTGGTCAGTTTCCTGCTCGTGCGTTGCGGCTATACGCCGCCGGTGATCGGCCAGGAGGACGTATTGGTGATCGTAGCATCCGAGGAAGACCGTCCGCTGCTAGAACCATTGCTAGCGGATGTTTTAGGACGCTCTATGGCCACTCCAGCGCCGGAGCCGTACTTTAAAATCAGGTGGGAAACGCCGGCGGAATTCGAGACCTTCCAGCACTATAAAAGCCTGGTGGTTGCGTCGCTATCTAATCCGGCAGATTCCACCGGGGATGTCCTTATCCGGAGGATACTTGGTGAGAAGCGGGTAACAGAGGCCATGCAAGGCGGGAATCCCATATATGTCACCAGTGACCTCCTGGCTCGTGGGCAGATATTCATGGGTCTCTCAGCGCTGGACGCTATCCACGCCCAGAAAGAGCTGTCCCGCCTGCGCAGTTGGATATTCGACCAGTTCGAGCAACAGCTGCGTATTCGGCAGTACCGTGCCATGTACCGGGGCCGAGAGCAGAAGAATCTGGCGAAAGAGCTGGAGGAAAAATACGGATGGCGGCTGCGTATCCAGCGCGACTACCTTACAATCAAGGAATTGCCGGACCAGAACTTTGTCTGGCTAGGCCGGGGTTATCCGTTTCGCTGGCTGTCGATCCACTGGATTGAGCAGGCAGATACGATGAATGTCAGCCCGGAGCTGGCCTGGCAGAGCATGGAATATATAGCGGATTCACTCTTCGCCGACATCTACATCGACTCCCTCTTCCGCAGCACGGAAATCGGTGATCAGAACGGGCACACAATCTTTATTCTTCGGGGTGTCTGGGGGCATCGAACCCAGGTTGGCGGGGGACCTTTCTTTACTTACGTATTCCGCGACAGCGAGCAGAACCGTCTTTATTTTATCAGCGGGGTGGTATTCAATCCCGGTGGACCCAAAGCCCTTCTTATCCGCCAGCAGGAAGTTATCGGCCGCACTTTTCATACCTTTGAAGAGCCACCGAAGTCCAGAGTCCAGCCACAAGGTGATAACCTTACATAATGGGACACAGAATATGAAGAAAGTAGCAATCCTTATGGGCAGCGAGACCGACCGACCAGCAATGGAAGCAGCGCTGTTATACCTGGACCATTTTCAGGTGCCCTACGAGGTTAATATTCTCTCTGCCCATCGCAATCCCGAGCAGGTAGCCCAGTTCGCTGCCGGAGCCAGGGAGAATGGATTTGGGGTGTTGATCGCCGGGGCCGGTATGGCGGCACACCTGGCAGGGGCGGTGAAGGCTCACTCTACTCTGCCGGTGATCGGTGTGCCCCTACCGGGTGGTGTGGCCGATGGGCTGGATGCCCTGCTTTCAACGGTACAGATGCCCAGGGGGGTGCCGGTTGCCACCGTAAGCGTGGGGAAGGCCGGGGCGATAAATGCCGCCGTGCTAGCGGTAGAAATCCTAGCTCTGGATGATCCGGCACTGCACGAACGCCTGGAGCAGTTCAGGAGTCGGGGAGCGAAACTTTAGTTGTCCACCAGAGTACTAATAACAGGGGCGCTAGGACAACTAGGACTGGCCCTGGCGCAGGTGTTGTCATCAGGAATGGACCTGCTGCTCACGGATCTGGAACCTGGAGACAGCGGAGTAGCTCCCTGTGATATTACCAGCTGGGAGCAGGTAAAGGAGGCAGTCCGGTCCTTCAAGCCCCAGTACATCGTCAACTCCGCCGCCATGACCGATGTTGACGGCAACGAAAGGGAGCCGGAAAGGGCCCGGCTGGTGAACACCGTAGGTGTGGAACATTTATTAGCGGCCGGAGCGGAGGCGGGAGCCCGCCTGGTGCAGGTGAGCACCGACTATGTATTCGACGGCACGGCCGGGCCGTACCTGGAAAGTGATAAGCCTGCACCTCTGAGTGTTTACGGACGGACGAAACTGGAAGCGGAGCGGCTGGTCCTTGAAGGGGACGCCCATCTGGTCATCCGGGCTAATGTGCTCTTTGGGCCTGACATCGAATCCCGAGCCAGCTTCGTTCACTGGGTGGTGAACTCACTAGAGGAAGGCAAGCAAATTCGCGTTGTGGACGACCAGATCAACAATCCAACCCTTACCACTAACCTGGCAGAGGCCATCAGGAAAGCTCTAGAACAGGGAGCCGGGGGGCTGTACCATTACGGGGGTTTAGAATTCGCCAGCCGCTATGATTTCGCCTTGAAAATAGCCCAGCATTTCAACCTGCCTGTTGAAGGCATAGCCACGATCACTACTAAAGAGCTCGATCAGCTGGCGCCGCGACCACTGAAAGGCGGCCTGATCTGCAGCAAGATGAAAATGGAGTTGAACGTGACAAATTCAAATATCTCGGAGGGCTTGTCCCAGGCCTTTCCTGTCAGCTGACAAATGCCCAAGTCCCCGGAAAATCTGAAGAGTCTAGTAATCACCCCGACCTACAATGAGCGGGAGAACATCGAAACCCTTCTGGCTCGAATTCACGATGTAGTTCCCGAAGCCCATGTACTGGTGGTGGATGATAATTCCCCTGACGGTACCGGCGCTTATGTGAAGGAGCAGGCGGCGAAGAACGGCTGGGTAAATCTTATTGAGCGGCCCAACAAGCTGGGGTTGGGCACCGCCTATTGTACCGGTTTCACCTGGGCTCTTGACAGGAATTATGAGGCCATCATCCAGATGGACGCCGATCTATCACACGATCCCGGGCAGATACCGGAACTACTCAAGCAACTCCGGGATTGGGACCTGGTTATCGGCAGCCGGTATATCAAGGGAGTGAACGTAGTCAACTGGCCTCTGAGCCGCCTGATCCTGAGTTGGTCTGCCAACATCTACGCCAAAGTAATCACGGGGGTACCGGTCTGGGATCTCACGGGCGGCTATAAATGCTGGCGCCGGGAAGTACTGGCCAACCTGGATATCCCAACCATCAGGTCCGAAGGGTATGCCTTTCAGATTGAGACCACTTACCGGGCCTATAACCGGGGCTACCGGATCCGGGAATCCCCGATCGTATTTGTAGACCGCACCGAAGGTGCTTCCAAGATGTCCAAGGGTATTATTTACGAGGCTGTCTGGATGGTCCCCCGCCTGAGATTGTCAAGGATCAGGAGGGCTATCCGCCGGAAATTGTTTGCGTCCAGGGAGGACAAAGGCAAGACCGAACCATGACCCTCTCCGTCGTCGTGGTGAGCTACAACGTCCGCGAGTTCGTCAAGCAGTGCTTGACTTCGCTCAACCGGGCTTCTTTCGATGGCAACGTGGAGACCATCCTGGTTGACAATAATTCCTATGACGGCACGGTCGAGATGGTCCGGCGTCGTTTCCCCCAAGTACAGGTAATCGAAAACAGCGAAAATCAAGGTTTTGCCGCCGCCGCCAACCAGGGGATTGCCGCTTCCGGCGGGGAGATGGTCCTGCTCCTCAATCCTGATACAATTCTGGAGGAACAGACCCTTCAGGTCCTGGTGGACTACTTGCGTGACCATCTGGACGCGGGGTGTGTCGGGCCGAGAATCCTGAACAGCGATGGCAGCTTCCAGTTAGCCTCCCGGCGGAGTTTTCCCGGACCATGGGTAGCGTTCACCCACCTGGCCGGGCTGGGCCGCCTGTTTCCCAGAAGCCGTCTATTCGGGCGATATAACTTTACCTACCTGGATACTTCCGAGACCCACGAGGTAGATGCGATCAGCGGATCCTGTATGTGCCTACCCCGCCGGGTGATTGATGAAGTAGGGCCCCTGGACGAAGCCTTTTTCATGTTCTGGGAGGACACCGACTACTGCTATCGCATCTGGCAGTCAGGATACAAAGTGGTGTACCACCCGGCGACGAAGATCGTGCACTACAAGGGCGAAAGCGTGAGAACCGACCCGCTTTACAACCTCCGGGTCTTCCACGAGGCCCTGGCAGCCTTCGCCCGCAAACACAACACCTTTTCAGGGGGACTCATTGGCTCCCTATTGCTGCGGATTACTATTCGCTTGCGCCTCTGGTTAGCGAAATTCCGAAGTTCCCTAGCGACTTTCTCCTCGCTGATTATCGATGTCATGGTAATCGGGGCAGCTTTTTTCGTCATGATCTGTGTACGTTTCCTGCCCGATCCTCATTTTCGCACCCGGGAGATGTTGGTGCTTTATGCCCCGGTAGTAGCGGTGTACGCGGTGTTGTGGCTGGGCATCGGGGGGTTGTTCCAGATTTACGGGCGTTACGTCCTCAGCTACAGCCGGGCACTCATCGCATCCCTGGTGGGCTTTCTGATCATTGCCACCCTGACATACCTATACCGTGAGGTGGCCTACTCCCGGATAGTGCTGGTATCGGCATCGGCGCTGGTGGCGGGATTGCTGCCTGGTTGGCGGCTGGTAGTGCATCTGCGCAGGGTTACGCACAGGATCGGGGACAGTTACCGCGCCCACCGGCCTTCCATATTCTCCAGGAGGGCTGTCATCCTGGGAGCCGGGGCGGAAGGCAGGCGAATCGCCAGCCTGCTCATGCGGCGACCGGATACAGGAATAGACCTACTAGGCTTTGTGGATGACGGATCCAGCACATCCCCAAAAGAAAACAATCTCCTGCTGCCCTACCTGGGACGAACCGACGAGCTGCGGGACCTGGCTGACCGACACCGTATCCGGGAAGTAATCGTGACCGGAGAGAGCTTCAGCAACCAGCGGCTTATGGCTATCCTGGAACAGACCCGGGACCTGCCGCTCCTGTTTCGCATTGTGCCCCATGAAGACGAGGTAATGCTGGGAAAGGCGAATGTCGAGTATATCGGCGACCTGCCATTCGTCAGCGTTGAGGCTACCCTCTACCAGCGCTTTCATCTCTTGTCCAAGCGGCTGTTCGACATCCTGGCTTCAGGATTGTTGCTGCTGGTGCTGCTGCCGGTATGGCCTTTTCTGCTACCCGTATGCGGCCTGGAGCGCCACACTATCTGGACGGTAGACGGCGGCCAGGTAAGCATCCGGTTGTTACGGAAGGGTGGTGAGGGAATTCGACGGCTGCCTCTGCTGTGGTTTATTTTCCGAGGCGGGCTGAGCTTCGTGGGAGGGGAAATGGTGCCTGCCGATGAATCAGATCCCCGCCTGCTTTTCAAACCCGGCATGACGGGGCTGGCTCAGCTGCGACGGATGGAAGACGAACCGGAAGTGGCTGGGAGCTACGATCACTACTACCTCCAGCACCAGTCGCTCACCTTCGACCTGGAAATAATCCTAAAGGCGCTGTTCAGGATTTGACGACGGGATATGACCACCGCAATGGTAGAGGAGTCTATCATTGCGAAACCGTCAGTTGACGAATGTGGCAATATCGTTGGAACGGGACGATCACGCCACGCTTTTGAGACCAGCACACATCAAAGCGGGGATTCAAAACCTTCTGGCATTCCACCCTTTAGCGGTGATAACCTTCCGGGCGCATGGCTAGCAAATACACACTCAGTTTTGAAAAGCCCCTCCAGGAGTTGGAGGAGAAGATCGAGGCGACCAAGCGAACTGCCCTGGAGCGGGGAATAGACATGAGTAAGGAGATCGAGGGTCTGGAGTCCAAGCTGGAGAAAACGGCGGCCGATTTCTATCAGAACCTTACCCGCTGGCAACGGGTTCAGATGGCCCGCCATTCGGAGCGGCCTTACACCCTGGATTACATCGAGCGCATCACCAGCTTCTGGTTCGAGATGCACGGTGACCGCCACTTCGCCGATGACAAGGCGGTGGTGGGCGGCCTGGCCGAGATCGATGGCGAGCAGGTGGTCATAATTGGTCAGCAGAAAGGCCGGGGCACCCGGGACAACCTATTCCGCAACTTCGGCATGCCCCGACCGGAAGGCTACCGCAAGGCCCTGCGCCTGATGAACCTTGCTGCCAGGTTCAACCGCCCGGTGATCTCCTTCATCGATACACCGGGCGCCTACCCAGGGATCGGGGCTGAAGAGCGAGGGCAGGCCGAGGCGATTGCCCGAAACCTGATGGTAATGTCCACCCTGCCGGTACCGATCATCATCCTTGTCATTGGGGAGGGGGCTTCCGGCGGTGCGTTGGGCATGGGAGTGGGTGACCGACTCCTCATGCTGGAGAACACCTGGTTCTCCGTCATCAGCCCCGAGGGGTGTGCTTCAATCCTCTACCGGGACGCCAGCAAGGCCGAAGAGGCCGCCGACGCCATGCGCGTAACACCCCAGGACCTGATGGAAATGGGTGTATGCGATCGAATCCTACCTGAGCCTCCGGGCGGCGCTCACCGGGATGCGGATACCGTAGCGGCTACCGTGAAATCGATTCTCATGGAAACCCTGGCAGAACTGAAGGAAATCCCGCCGGAGAAGCTGGTAGCCACCCGCGTGAGCCGCTACGAGCGTCTCGGCCAGTGGCAGGAATGAATCTCACCCACCGCCACCGTTTGCGGGTCATCTACGCTCAGACTGACCGCATGAACGTAGTCTACTACAGCCGGTACTACGAGTTCTTCGAGGCGGCTCGCGGCGCCTTCATGCGACGCATCAACTTACCCTACGAGCAGCTTGAACGTGAAGGCATCTTCCTGCCAGTGGTAGAAAGCCACTGCCGCCACTTTCTCCCGGCCACTTACGAGGACCTGCTCACTATCGAGACGCGACTGGACGACGAGCCGAAGGCAAAAGTCAAACTCTCATACAGGATCTACAAAGAGGGTGTCGAGCGGCCTATTGCCGAGGGATATACAATACATTCCTTTGTGAACAAGGACCTCAAGCGGGTGGAAGTACCGGAGGCTTTCCTGGTCTGTATCCGCCGGTATGCCGGGCAGGTGCTGGAAGATGAGGCATCCCCCTGACCAATGACCACCATAGGCATTGCCGCTAAGACCTGGCTTCGGGCCCAGGTCCGCCCGCGACAAAAGGCATTCGAGAAAGTTCGCAGCGAGTACCGGTATGAGATCGCCCGCATGAAAGGTCCCGGCACCCCGGTTTGGTGTGATGCAGCTGCGGGTGGCATCCATTTTAATGATGAGCATTCCGCAATCATGTTCAATAGTAATCCATGATCAGAAACAGGCTTTCCTTTGCTGCTATCCTTCTCAGTTCCCTGCTCTGGGGACAGGATATTGTAGTTGAGCCAATTCTCTTTGGAATTCACCGGTCATCGGGGGGTATCTGGCAGGGGGACGACAAAGGTGTATCCTTCGCCGGCTGGGGTGTTCGGGGAGACTTGGAGTATGGTCGTTTGGGGCTGGACGCCGATCTGATACTCATGCGCTTTTTTGGCTTGGGAGAGATCCCCAATCGCTTTTCGCCCGAGCAGGGTTTTTCATGGAAGCAGCACGCCAGGGGTGAAGCCGATGAATTTGACACAGACTACTCCAGCATGAAAATGACCTATAAAGTGGGTGGGTTTACAGCCCTCTTAGGCAAATTTTCCCAAAACTGGGGACCAGGTCTCCATTCCCTCACCGTCTCCAATAAACCGCCCACCTATCCCCAATTTGGTTTTGACTGGCGACTCTCCGAGCGGTTGAATTTTTCATATTTTCACGGGGAACTCTTCAGCGAACTGGAGGATACCCAGCGTAGCGGCGCTGACAGCAGCATTATTGGGACACGGGAGATCTATTACGACCGCTACATCGCGAGCCACCGACTGGAGTGGTCTCCCGTGGACCAGCTTACTATCGGATTGATGGAGTCGGTGATATATGGAGCCAGGGGCATAGAGTCCATTTACCTGGTGCCCATTATGTCGTTCTGGTCTGCCGAGCACTACCTTGGGGATACCGACAACGTTCAGATGAGTGCGGATCTTACCTGGCGGCCGCGTCCAGGGCTGAAGATTTACGGCGTCTTCTTGATGGACGAATGGCGGCCGGAAGATACATTCAAAGAGACCAACCATAATTGGTTTGCCTGGCAGGGGGGGCTGGATTGGCGCACGATCCTCCAGGATGAGGACCGTCTGGTGATGGAGGCCACCTGGACAGATCATCGCATCAACCGGCACCGGTTTCCCATCAATGATTTTTCAAGCCATGGCTACAGCATAGGCCACTGGACAGGTGCTCACGCTCAGAGCCTGTTCGCATCCTATATGTTACATCAGTGGGATACACGATTCATGGTGAGTTATCTTTATGCCAAGCGGGGAGAGCTCACGTGGGATATGCTGATAGACCAGTATAATATAGTCCCCTATGAGCGTTTTTCCGGCGGCACTGAGACCATCCAGACCATAGATATCATCGTGGCAAGACCGGTTTGGCGGAAGCTGTGGTTTGAGATCGCCGTCAGCCACATCTGGTGGGCAAACGCCGGATTCGATCCAGCCGAGCCGGAATCCGGAAACCTGGAGGATGTAGACAAGACGTCCTTCAACGTCGGGTTCTACTATAATTTTGATTTTCCCGGCTACTCGGTCACCTTCCTCCAATCCCAATGACAAAAGAACGTTTTTTCACCTGTTTACTTCCTGACAGATGATGGTCTTCATTTTCTGGGTCGTGGCGAGTGTTGTTGTCTTTTACCTGTTGTTCCTTCTCTGGATGCGTCTGGGATTGGATAGGGTAAAACAATGGGGCTCCAATCCGACAATCCCTACGGTTAGCGTTGTCATTGCGGCGAGGAATGAGGAGGAGAACATTTCAGAGCTGCTGGACTCGCTGCGGCAGCAAGTCTACCCTTCCGATAGGCTTGAGATTATCGTTATTGATGATGGCAGTACGGATGGTACCGGCGACGTCCTGACCTCCTACGCAGAGCAAATGCCCAATCTGCGTTATTACCGTTTGGACAAAATCCCTTCAGGCTGGTCGCCGAAGAAGTGGGCGCTGACGCATGGCATCGGCTGTTCGACAGGAGAAGTCATCCTTACTACGGACGCTGATTGCCGCCCGGGTCCGGCGTGGATTGAAACCGTGGTCAGGCCGTTTGCGGATCCTTCGGTGGGGATGGTTACAGCCCCGGCGCCGTTGGTTGCGGATGGGAAAAGCATGTGGTGGGAAGCCCTGTTTTTGGACAGCTGTGCCTGGGACGCTTTCGGTGCCGCCGGTACCGGCCAGGGATTAGCTCTCACCTGCTCCGGGCGCAATCTGGCCTACCGCAAGCGGCTATTCGAAGAGCTGGAGGGCTTCCAAGGTGTGGAACATTTTGTCTCGGGTGATGATGAGCTGCTCATGCAGAAGATGGTCATCGCGGGCGGCTGGCGCCTCGCCTTTGCTCTTAGTACTAAGGCTATCGTTCCCAGCCCGCCGCCGCCTACTTTCATCGCCTTTGTCCGCCAGCGCATGCGGTTCGCCTCTAAGGGGCGGCACTACTTCCGCCTGAAGACTAAGTCCAGATTCAAATTCGTGGTGGCCCTTATCTACCTGGCCAACCTGGCCGGACTAGTTAGCCTGGTAGCAGGGCTTATTACGCTACGGACAGTCTGGCTAGCCCCGCTGGTGTTGAAGATCGCATCGGAGGGAATTCTGGTGCCACCCTACCTTCGGAAGATCCAGCGGCCGGTACGTCCCATCACATTTATCATCACCGGCTTGTTCTATCCCTTGTATGTTGTGTTTTTCGGGACGTTGGGCAGTTTTTCAACGCTTGCCTGGAAAGGGCGGCGCTATGAAGGTTCACAGGTATCAACGGTGGATAGTCAGATACAGCACTGATGTCCAGGTCTGCCGTATTAAATATGTGTGAAATGGAATGCACAATAGGATTTGTGTTGGCAGCACCCGATGTTTAAAGGGCGACTCTGTAAACGCGCCCCGGAGACTGGTTGTCAATAGTCCATCAAGGATAGAAGCGAGCTAAGATGCTCCTGAGTGAAAGGAAAAAAACGGGGAATCGCCGAAGGGCCGAGCGATTGGCGCGGCAGCGCCCGGAAACCGCCGATTCCCTTTTAGAATATATGGAGCGGCAGGAGTCTGAGAGTGAAATATTTGAGCAGGAAGTAACCGGCGCGGTTTGGTTGCTGCAACGAGCCTGATCGGCAGGGATCGAATCCGAGGTGCACGCGGCCGACTGCGAGTTTGCATGCAAGGCCGATACTGAGGCTATGTTCCTAGCCTGCAGCCATGTGCAGGTGGGACAGATGAAATGCACCCTGGGCTTCAAGCGGGAGCAGATGGAGGAGGGCTTGCAGGTCTTCCCTAACAAACGAATGCCTATTTGGGAAGGGCGATAGTAGAACGTGGATTACGCCTTCATCATTGGCGTCGCCCGATCTGGTACCAGTATTCTCGGTGAGCTGCTGGAGTCGCACCCGCGAGTATCCTACATTTTTGAAGCCCATGGAATATGGGAACTGGGTGGTATGGGACAAAATGAAAGCCATCGTCTTACCGAGGCCCACGCTGTCCCGGATGTCAGGGCGAAAATCCAGGCCTGGTTCAAACAACAAGAAAAGCCAGGCTGTTTCCTTCTGGAAAAATGCCCGCGCAATACGCTGCGGGTCCCATACCTGCGGGCCATTTTCCCCGAAGCCAAGATCATCCACATCGTCCGTGATGGCCGGGATGTGGCGTGTTCACTAGTGCCGGGGTGTGGGGGCGATAAGTGGCAACACTTGAAACCTCCCTCCTGGCAGGAGTTGTTTTCGCAATACAGAGGTGCGGTACGCTGTGCTTTAGCTTGGAAGGAATCGGTTCAAATTGCGTTGCATGACCTGGCTGCAACATCCCATATACAAATACGGTACGAGGATTTGGTGCAGACGCCACACGAGGTAGTGGGAAATCTGCTGTCCTATCTCGATCTCGAGGATGATCCAGCCGTTCACGATTTTTCCGACAAGATCCAGGACACAACCACGGGTCCTTATCAAGCCAAGATACAGAGCATGTGGTCCCGGGCAGATCACCGGGTAAGAATAGGCCGCTATCGTGAAAATCTCACTCCCGAAGAGCTGACAGTAATAACCCAGATGCTGGGGCCAACCCTTGAAAAATTAGGCTATGAACTGGAGCCCGGCCCGGGATCTGGACCCGTGTAGGTAGCGATCGCCGCGTCTGAGCGATCCTAAAAGTGATTAGTAGAAAACGTGCCGGTTATCTATAATCCGGGCCTGCTTTTTCAGGTCGGCCAGCCAGTCGTTCCAGATTGAGTTTATCCGCCGGTTAAGCAGCTGCTCGTGTTGGCTTTCCCGGTTGTCAGCGTACTGCTCCCAGTCGGGTTCCGTCCGATCCACCAGGCGCACAATTGCTTCACCCCGCTCAAGCCTTATTACCTCACTGACCTGGCCTGGTACCAGGGTTTTAAGCAGGCCGGTCAGGAGGGGACTGCGTCCGATGCCGCTGAAGCTGCCATTGAGCCTGGCGGTAGTCCCGGCGGCATAGGTGGCTTCCGGGAAGGAATCGGCCACGGTCGGCCATTGAATACCGGCTGCCAGCTGCTGCTGGATACTAGCCATAATGAGCGTTGCCTGTTCATTGGCTGCTTCCTGGCGGGCGGTAGGTTCCAGGGATTCGCGGACTTCCTCAAAGGATTGCACGCCTTCAGGACGAACCTCAGCCAGCCGGGCTACAAGATAGCACTGCTCGTTCTCAACGACATCGGAAACCAGGTCCACTTCCTCGGCCTCGAAGGCGAAACGCACAGCCCGGCGGAGCATCCCCACCGGGGGCGGCAGGTACTTGTCGGCGATGCGGAGCGGGGTAGAGGTTCTGCTGGCCAGGCCATGGTTTTTGAGAGCAATCTCGAAGGACGAGTCGGCGGCATCGGCGGAGAAGATATTCGCCTGGCTTCGCAAGCGGTTGTATGTCTGGGAACTGATCACGACCTTCAGGAGGATATGCCGGGCGCTTACCTTCAAGCCGTCCTCATCCTCCCTGCGATCTTCGATCTTGATCACATGGTAGCCGAACTGGGTCTTTACCGGGCTGACAATCTCTCCGACCCTGGCACTGAAAGCCGCCTCCTCGAAGGGTGTCACCATCTGCCCCTTGCCGAACCACCCCAGGTCGCCGCCGCCAGGGCCCGAACCGGGATCCTCTGAGTAGTCCAGGGCCAGTTGGGCAAAGTCCTCGCCAGCCCTGGCACGCTCGGCCAGCTGGCGGGCCGTTTCCTCAACTTCGGCAGAGTCCTCGGCCGTAGGGATCTTTTCCCAGTATACGTACTCCAGGATACGGGTTTCGGGGAGAGTGTAGCTATCCCGGTTCCGCCGATAGATAGTCTTCAGGTCATCCTCGCTGACTACAATATCATCGGCTTTGATCCTGCTGGAGGGTACGTAGATATAATCGATAGTGGCCTCAGTGTTCCGTTCGTACCAGGCCGATTTGACCTCTTCCTCAGAGGTATAGGCTATTGCCCGCACCAGATTGCTCATCTTATCACTTGGAAGGATGTTAATCAGGTAGGTCTCCACGGGAGCCCACTCGTTACCGGTGGGATTGTTCAGGGCCTGGTAGTATAGATTGGGATCGAACTCTCCCTCGGTTTGGAAAGCCTCGTGCTGCTGCAGGAATTGCGGGGGGTAGTTCTCCAGCAGGTAATAGATCTCGTCGCCGGAGACTTCGAGGCGGCGATCAGCGATCTCGTCATTCAGCAGGAACAGGTTGACCAGACTTTCCCAGGCCTGGTTTTCGGCCTGGTCGACCAGCCGGTCATTCAGCTCGCCGAACTGCTCCCGGGCTTGAGCTGTCTGTGCGGAGATGGCCTGGCTAAGCTGATCGAGGGTGATTCGGTTTGAATTCACCACGCCGACGGCGTTGCCAGCCAGGTTGCTGCCGAATATCTGATCGATGATGTTAGCCCCGCCTACCAGTCCACCGATGGACAGGCTCAGCAGGAAAATGACGAGGAACGCCCATAAAATGAACTTCTGGCGTTCGCGGATGGAGGTCATTGTAGCCACAGGATCAGGACTCCAGAGTTTTTCTATCTGTTATCTGCATCAGCAGGTTGTTTAATCCAATACTCGCCAAAAGGCGCGGGAATTTACCGCCCCGTCGGGGCCAAATCAATTTAGCACTGGTAGAGATCCCCTGAAACAGGAATGCTACTACCCCCGGTCATCACCACTTCTTCTGCTACTGTCATAGTATTAAGGGCAATAGAAAAGGGAAGCCTTGCAGCTTCCCCTGAGCGTGGAGATAGCCGGGATCGAACCGGCGACCTCTTGAATGCCATTCAAGCGCTCTCCCAACTGAGCTATATCCCCGTGCAATTCAAATATCGGCCAGGACAGGCTTTTCTTGATTGCCCCGGCAACGCCGGGCAATCTTACAAAAATAACCGCCTGCGGGCAAGGTTTTGCATCGTGCTCTGGTCAGGAGGGAGCGGCGGCCTTGTGGCGGGCACAATCGAATCATGGTTGTCTCTGCCAGCCGGGAGAGATTGCCGTACTCTTGTCGTCTTCCCGGTTTACGGCGGGTATCAATACCCTGCAGCGTGACCGTCCTTACGGGATTCGGAGGCGCCGTAGTAGACCTTGTTTTTTGCGTCCCACATGATAGCCTGGTACCCGCCGAATTGGTCCATTGCCCGTTGCAGGTGGTGGCCGCGGCGGACCAGCTCGCGTCTCACTTCGTATGCGAAGCCCGACTCCAAATGTACCTGGCCGCCATCACTCATAACGTCACCGGTGGGCTGGGAGGAACCGGAATGGATAAAACGGGGGGCATCCCCGGCTTCCTGCAGGTTCATGCCGAAGTCTATAAGATTGATTACGATCTGGGCGTGCATTTGGGGTTGGGTAGGGCCACCCATGACACCGAAGCTGATCCAGGGTTTGCCGTTTCTGGTAATAAAAGCGGGGATAATCGTGTGGAAGGGTCGTTTCCCCGGTGCGTAGCTGTTAGGGCGGCCAGGGGTGAGATCGAACAGCTCACCCCGATCCTGGAACATGAATCCCAGCCCATCAGGCACCATTCCCGAACCCATCCCCCGGAAGTTGCTCTGGATCAGGCTCACCATGTTGCCTTCTCCGTCGGCGACAGTCAGGTAGATGGTGTCGCCGCGGCGCAAGGCCTCGTTACCGGCCTCGTAGGCGTTGGCTGCGCGCTGCGGATCGATGAGCTTCCGGCGTTGGCGGGCATATTTCTTGGAAATGAGGGTCTTGACCGGCACATCCACAAAGGCCATATCGGCGTAGAAACGGGCGCGGTCTTCGAAGGCCAGTTTCTTAGCCTCAATGAAATAGTGAATGCAATCGGCGCTGCCATAGCCCATGGCGGCTATGTCGTAGCCTTCCAGGATATTCAGGATCTGGAGGGCGGCAATCCCCTGGCCGTTGGGGGGCAGTTCCCAGACATCGTAGCCACGATAGTCGGTTGAGACAGGTTCCACCCACTCGGAGGTGTGGGAAGCCAGGTCTTCGTACGAGAGGAAGCCGTCCACTTTTTTCATGAAGTCGTTAATGGTGCGGGCGATCTCCCCCTTATAGAAAATATCCCGACCTTCCCTGGCGATCAGTTCCAGGGTCTTAGCCAGATCAGGATTTTTAAACACCTCACCTTTCCCGGGGGTGCGGCCACCGGGCATGTAGGTCTCTCTGAAGTTTGGATAATCTTTATACCTCCTGGCAGAGTTTGCCAGGTAATAGGCGATCAGCTCCGAGACAGGGAAGCCCTCCCGGGCATAGGTAATGGCAGGCTGGAGGACCAGCTCCATGGCGAGGCGGCCAAAGCGGCCATGCAGCTCAAACCAGCCGTCGACTGCGCCGGGAACGCTGACCGGAAGGGGGCCATAGCTGGGGACTTTACTCAGCCCCAGTTCCATGAAATGCTCAAGGGTCAATGACTTCGGCGATCGGCCGCTGGCATTAAGGCCGTAGAGCTTCTTCGTCCCGCTATCCCACACGATGGCGAACAGATCCCCACCGATGCCACAGCCGGTAGGTTCCATCAAGCCCAAGGCCGCGTTGGCCGCTATGGCCGCGTCGATGGCGTTACCTCCCTGTTTCAAGATGTCCAAGGCGATCTGGGTGGCCAGGGGGTGGCTTGTGGCTGCTATCCCATGCTGGGCAATTACCTCGGAGCGGGTGGCGAAGGAGCGGCCGGTGATCCGGTCCTGACCCGGGAGCAATGGCGGCAAAGCCAGGTGTAAAAGCAAGAGTATGGTGGTTAACTGCCTCATGTTCCCTCTCTTATGCTGGTTTTAATCTGGAGAATTACGCTGCTACCATTTCACCCGCAACACATGCTTCAAGTGGGAAAAAGATCGATGTTGCGAGTCTGCGCACAGGGTCCTAATCGAGAATAGTCTCCCGAATAACACTGCCGATCACCGAGTGAGAACGATATCTCATTGCACCCAGCTTGACTTTATCCGGGACTGACGGCTAAGTTAATGCATCATGATCAGAGAAGTATACCTGTTCCGGCTCGTTCCAGTTCTAGCCACCGGCCTGCTCCTGTGGAGTTGCGGTGGTACCGCTTCAGAAGCTACCGTTATTAAAGTCGTGGCTACGGGGAACGTGCTGGGCGAGATCGAGCCCTGCGGGTGAAAGAGCGGACGTCTGGGCGGTCTGGCCCGGAAAGCTACTATCGTCAAAGGCCTGATAGCGGAACCACATCCCGTCCTGGTAGTTGATGGGGGAGACCTCTTTTTCTCCAAGCCCCGGCTGGAGGGAAAGGCCCTGGCTGGAGCGAAGATCAAGGCCAGTACCCTGGTTGAGGGTTTTAATCGCATAGGTACCGACGCCATTACCATCGGTGAGAATGACCTGGCCGCCGGCCTGCCGTTCCTGAAAGCGCTGGCAGATTCGGCCCATTTCCCATTCATCTCCGCCACCCTGGCAGACCCTTCCGGTGACCTGATTTTTACGCCTTACGCAGTGGTAAATAAGGGCGACTTCAAAGTTGGCCTGGTGGGGGCCTCGTCCGAGATAGCCGCGGGTGATGGTTACGGTTCCAAAGAGCTGCTGCCGGCGCTTAAGGCGGTGGTAGAGGAGGTACATTCCCTGGCCGATATTGTGATCCTGCTGTTTCACGGCACGGATCGTGATAAGGAGGTCATCCAGGCCTCGGGGCTACCAATTGACTTGATCCTTCAAAGTCACGTGAGGCGCTACAATCCTGATTTCGGGCCGGGGGCAATTCTCAGCTCTACGCTGGGGAGCCAGGGTAAATACTTGCACGTAATCACCATGACTGTTGGTTCACCGGATAAACCGCTAGTTGACCTTACTGCCAGCCACAGAACCCTCAGCTTCGTGGAGAAAAGTCTTAAGCGCCTAAGGAGAAACCAACCGAAAGATACCCCTCTGGAGGAACTGTATACGGATAGTCCCAATATCCTGAAGCGTATTGAGGATCTGCGGGAACGAGAAGCCAAGGCCCAGAAAACCATCGCGGGGGCGGTGAACACTGTAGAGAGCGAACGGATTACGCTCGGCAGTTCGGTCAAGGATGACCAGGACCTCCTGTCGCTGGTGAATGCCGCTAAGCGGGCGATCGAGGGACTCGCCAGCCCCGCTGTTGTCCAGGCGGGTGAATCCACATCCTGGGTTCCTATTCAAGGCAGCCAGGAAAATCAGGATGGGTCTTGACCGGGCTTTTATCATGGGTGTAGATTTAATATATTCCGGCAGTCCTGGAGGCCCGACGAAGTCAGGGTGGAGGGGCTGATTGCGAGAGTAGCTCAGTTGGTAGAGCCCCACGTTGCCAACGTGGTTGTCGCGGGTTCGAGTCCCGTCTCTCGCTCGAAGGAAGACCTCCATAATTGGGGGTTTTTCTATTAAAGGGGATGTAACTTCAGGTAAGCAGGGCGACGTACCCAAGCGGTCCAAGGGGGCGGTCTGCAAAACCGCTATTCACCGGTTCGAATCCGGTCGTCGCCTCCAACTGCAGAGCTGGTAGAGTCAACCCGGGCCGCCGGGGTGGTGGAACTGGTAGACACAGGGGACTTAAAATCCCCTGCCTGAATAAGGCGTGCGGGTTCGAGTCCCGCCCCCGGCACGCAGAAGCGGGACGAGAAGTTTATCCCGACTGAGTGAAGCGAAAGTCGGGAAGTCCCGCCCCCGGCACGCTCCATTTCTCGTCGAGAAACAGGCCCAATGAGGGCCTTTTTCATTTTACGCCTGAAGCCTGCCCAAAACGCAAACAACCACAAACATCCACATATTTTACCGGATACGGAACCGGATACGTGAGTAGAGGGGGAGATGCGGGGCACCCCTAGTCCCCTGTATGGGGTGCAGGTTGCGGAAATG
>CP070638.1:3318697-3342856 GCA_020354025.1 Fidelibacterota bacterium
ATCGGAGAATTCCCCCGCCATAGGCGGGATTCGCACCCGACTTTCAGCGTTGGGGATTAGTCCTGCGATAAGTCCCGCCTGAGGCGGTGGCCATAGGTGGGAGAATCCCTGGAACCCGCCAACGGCGGGTCCTCCTCCGCGTAGGTCTCTAGGAAATTTCCTGATCTCGACCCACATCATGTGGGATTGAGGCGGAGAATCCCTGGAACCCGCCAACGGCGGGTCCTCCTCCACGCAGGCCCCCGGAAATCTGGTGATCTCGCCCCGCATACTGAGAAATGGAAGGCGGGATATCCCCGGATCCCGCCAACGGCGGGCCCCTCCCCGCCATTTCTGCCAGGTCTTACATTGCTTTTTATACCGGTAAAAATGTGATGTACGACACTTGAAATGGTTGCGGTACGTCTGTAGATTCCGGCAAGCGGAAATACCCGCTGATTTCCACTCTGGGTCTTCCAATTAAAGGGAGCTTTGTACGAATGTGTCAAATAACACGTGAGAGCGGATTGCTCAGGCGAATCCTGCTGTTCATTTTCAGTATTGTCTTTATATACCCGGCTGCCATATCGGCCCAGGCGAAGGAGTCCTACGCGGTGCTCGACCTGGAAGGCCGGGGCATCTCCGCACTGGAGGCGGCCACACTCACCGACCGCATGCGCTCCGAACTGGTCAAGACCGGGGCCGTAATGGTGGTGGAGCGCGGCCAGATGCAGCAGATCCTCGGGGAGCAGGACTTCCAGATGACCGGCTGTACCTCGGACGAGTGCGCCGTCGAGATCGGACAGATGCTGGGCGTCACCAAGATGGTCGCCGGTTCCATCGGCAAGATCGGCGCCACCTTTACCGTGGACCTGCGGACCATCAACGTGGGCACCGGCGCCATCATAAATACCATGACCCGCGATTACCGCGGCGAGATTGACGGCCTGCTTACCCAGATCGAGCGCATCTCCTGGGAACTGGTCGGCCTGGTGCATCCCGACGAGATCATCGATCAGCTGCGGGAGGAACCCACCGGGCGCCTGCCGGAGGAGGTCGCCCAGGAACCGGCCAGGAGGCCGGAAACCGAACCGGCGGCCGCACCCGCCAGGAAAGGCCGGAGCGGGTTATTCTGGATAGTGGTCGTGGCGGTAGCCGGTGGCGGCGGCTACTATGCCTATACCCAACTGGGAGGCGAAGAACCGCCACCCTCGGGCCCCAAAACCATCGGCTCGCCGCCCGGCTTCCCGAGCGTGCCTTGAGGAAGACCAGTCTATACCACTGCACAATACTTGGAGGAATTCGGCCGGGAAAGGCCGGATTTGACGTGCTAATACCCGTAAAGATTTAGATATCTAAAGGAGCAGTAATGAAACGGTCAATTATTCTAACAGCATTATCCTTTCTGGTACTGGCCCAGCTCGCCTGGGCTCAGGTCCCCCAGACCATCAACTACCAGGGGGTTTTGAAGGATGGCAGCGGTAACATCGTGGCTAACGGCAATTACGACATTGCTTTCAGGTTATACGACGGTACCGACACCCAGGTCTGGGCAGAGACACATTCATCAGTGGGGAGCAATCCCGTTTGGGTTGAAAATGGGGTCTTCAGTGTGGTCCTCGGATTGGTGGAGCCCTTACCTGATCCGTTTCCCTCACCGGCCAAGCTGGGTATTAAGGTCGGGTCTGACGTCGAGATGTCACCCCGCATTGAGCTTAACTCGGTGCCCTTTGCCCTTAATGCCGGTGGCATAAGTGGTACGAGCAACGTCTTCCCTAGCGACGGCAACGTCGGCATCGGGACAACGACGCCGGAAAATACTCTGCACGTGAAGGGCTGGTTCAAGCTCGAAGGCAGCGACTTCGTGATGGCCGACCCTGCCAGAGGCGACGGCGGCCGGGCCCTGGTTCATCAGGGAGACGGCGGCGGGACCAATGACTTGCTTATCTTGAATCATAACGGTGATTTTGATAGCGGTGTCAGTGTTGAAGGCTCCCAATTGACAGTGGAAGGCAATATAATCGCCAACAGCAGCGTGGGCATCGGAGTGTCGCCACCAACGGTGCCCCTGCACGTGTATAGGGACGGAGCCGTCAACCAGTGGATCCAGTCCGGTTCCAGTGATGCCGCCATGGTGATTGAGCGGGCGGCGGCAGCCAATGCCTCTGCGCTCCAATTCGCCACTGCGGGATCCGTCGACTGGTCGGTGATTACTTCCGGGAATAGTGACCTCAACTTCAAGGCGGGTGGCAGCACGGATGCGCTGTCACTTACGAGTAGCGGCCTCGTGGGCATCGGGGTATCGCCACCCACGGCGAAACTTCATATCGGTGGGACGCCCGGTTCGGACGGCATCAAGTTCCCGGACGGCACCCTCCAGACCACTGCCAGTGCCTCCACCTGGTCACCTACCGGGAACGACATTTACTATAACGCCGGCAATGTCGGCATCGGCACAGCTCCGACATACCCCCTTGACGTGCAGGCCGATATCATCGCCGATTATGTGACCTCTGTCAAGAATACCGGTACCGGAGCGAACGGCGGTAAAGGACTGTTGGTCGCCATTGCGGATACCGGTGCGGCGGGGGCTGGAGATATCTTAGCAGTGGAAGGATCTGGTAATTCCTTCTTCAAAGTGACCAGGGAGGGCAAAGTGGGCGTCGGCGTGGCCAATCCCTATAACAAATTCCAGGTTAGGGATAGTTCGTACGCCTACGCTGGCTATTTTCTGAACAGTCCCGGAACGAATGGCCTGTATGTTAATACCAATGCCTCCGGTCTCGGAAGTGGAGCTACTGGCATTTATCTTTATGCGGTAGGTGGCACCGCAGGGAGCAACACCTTCGGGCTTAATAGCAATACCTACGGTTACAGTTCCGCCGATGCCCACGGCATCAATAGCAGCACCTATAATTATGGCACCGGCCCTGCTTACGGCGTCTACAGCTACGCGTATACGAGTGGCTCCGCTGCAGAATGGTCTTTCTACGGCGCTAACGGCAACGTCCACGTAGCTGATAGCCTTTGCATTGGGACGACGTCGCAAGTTGCTGCTAGACTCTCGGTTAACGGTACCTCATATTTTTCCGGTTACGCAGGCTTCGGTGTCTCGTACCCATCTTATCGTATTACTCTGCCAAATAACGCCAGTGGCAGCGGTACGGGCATAGCTTATCTATGGACTACATATAGTTCAAGAAGGTGGAAGACCAATATCAGGACCATCGAGGGGTCTCTTGACCTGGTCAGGCGTCTGCGGGGTGTTTCTTTCGACTGGAAGTCAAACGGCAGCCATGATATTGGGCTGATTGCGGAAGAGGTCGGTGAGGTCATACCCGAAATTGTTACCTATGAGGAAAATGGCGAGGACGCTAGTTCGTTATCATATTCTCGCCTGGTAGCCGTGCTGATCGAGGCGGTGAAGGAGCTAGAGTCCGAGAAGGATGACCTGGAGCGCCGGATGGCCGCCCTGGAGACCACCCTGGCCGGTAAAGCAGGCTCGGTGACCACGGCGGCGGCGTCAGTCCCGCCAACGGCGGCTGTGGGGGCGCCATAGGCCGGATCGTAGAGGATCAGGTGATAATAAAAACGACTGCCTTTTTTAATGCGCAAGCACGATAGGGTTTAACCCATGAGACGCAATACTTCTCGATTGTTCCTTTTAATTCTCACGTCGGCTCTGGCCCTGCCGCAGCTGGCCAGGGCGCAGTACGAGATCCCCGTCAGCGTCGTGGGCGGCGGGGGTGGTGCGTCCACTGGCGGCTCTTACAGCCTGTCCGGGACTGTCGGGCAGGCGGCTGCCGACGAGGGGCTCACCGGCGGCTCCTACGGCCATGACGCCGGCTTCTGGCCGGCCGCCCAGGTGCTCACCGCCGCTGCCGATGGCCTGACCGGTACCTACGTCATCGGTCCCGATGTCGGGGACGACTACCCCGACTTTACCGCAGCGGTTAGCGACCTGATCGCCAACGGCGTCTCCGGGAAGGTGACCTTCCAGGTCAAGCAGGGGACCTATAAGGAGCGGATCTCCATCCCCTTGATCTCCGGCGTGAGCGCCACCAATACCATCACCTTTGAGCCGCATCCCGATAACACCACGCCTGCAATTCTAGCACCCGATCCGGCCACCGGGGCCGCCGACAATTATATCGTCCAGTTGGACGCCGCCCAATATGTCACCTTCCAGGGCCTGGAATTCACCGCGGGATTTTCCTCCTATTCCCGCGTGTTTGACCTCCTGTCTGCCGTAGCGCACATCCAGCTGCTGAATAATACCCTCAATGGCATCGCCGGTGGTGGTGATGTGGATCAGGCTGTGATCGCTGTCGGTGCCAGCGCTGGCAACATACCCGACGACCTGGTCATCAGGGGCAATACCATCAACTATGGCGGCTACGGTATCTGGGCCAGCGGGGTCTCCGGCCAGCCTATGACCAATGTGCAGATTGACAGCAATACGGTCACCGGCCATCTTGATCAGGGTATTTACGTAGCCTACGCGGATGCTCCCTCTATTTCCTACAATACGGTGAAACCCGCTAATTCGGCCACGGCAGCCTATTGGGGTATCTATGTATTGTGGTCAATCAACAAGATTCAGATAATCGGCAACCAGGTGGATGCCGTCAATGGCGGCGGCGCCATTCAGATCGATCGCAGTGGCGGGAACGTTACACCCGGATACTGGGCGGTCCTGGCGAATAACCTGGTCCATTCCGGCGGTGGCGACGTCTGGTCCCAGGGCATCAAGCTGCATTCCATGCAGCAGCCCTACTCCTACTGGGAGGTCTATCACAATACGGCCCACGTTACCGGTACCAGCGGGACCAGCGGCCGCGCCTTCTGGCACGGTGGCGCGCCGGATGACAACAGTGTTATAATCAAGAATAACATCTTCGCCAACACCGGCGGCGGTTACGCCTGTGTGTTCTACGATCCCGCCAATGACATCGCTGTTGGCGATGCCGATTACAACGATATCTACTCCACGGGCAGCGACCTGATCAATGTGGGAGGCACTTCGTACACCCTGGCGGATTATCAGACTACCTTCGGACACGAGGCCAAGTCCATCTCCGCCGATCCCGCTTTCGTCAGTCCCAAGCCTGGCGGGTATGATTATCAGCTGCATCCCGGTTCCCCGGCCATCGGCGCCGGGGATGTCGGCATCATCGCGGCGCCCTTGGACTTTGATATCAAGGGCAACCCCCGGCCCGATCCCGGTGGCACCAATCCCGACCTGGGCGCCTACGAGCACAGCCTGGGAACCCCGGGGACCTTTGCTGTCTCTGCCGCCGACTCCCTCGCCCTGGTGGCCCTGTACAACGCCACCGGCGGCGGCGGCTGGAACAACACCTGGGACCTTGACGCCCAGGTCTATACCTGGCACGGCGTCACCATTGATGGTGGAAGGGTCACAAGCCTTAATTTGCTAACCAATAACCTGTCCGGCTCCATCCCCGCCCAGATCGGTGACCTGACCGGCCTGCAGGCTCTTAATCTCAGCTTGAATAATCTGAATGGCGAGATTCCCGCCGAGATTGGCAACCTCACCAACCTGGGTTATCTTAATCTCGAGGCGAACAGCCTCACCGGCGAGATCCCCGACGGTATCGGCAACCTCGTCAACCTTGGTGAACTTCGGCTGGAAAGAAACCAGCTCACCGGCAATATACCTGCCGGGATCGGCAGTCTGACCAGTCTGACCGTGCTTCGCCTTTATTCAAATCAACTGACCGGCCTCATCCCTGCTCAGATTGGTGGCCTTACCAGCTTGACAGTATTAAGACTCAATAGTAATCAACTGACCGGTGACATTCCCCCTGAGATCGGCAATCTGACCAGTCTGACCGTGCTTTACCTTCATGACAATCAACTGACCGGCTCCATCCCTGGTCAGATCGGAAACCTTTCTGGCTTGACAGAGTTGTTCCTCTATAGTAATCAACTCACCGGTAACATCCCCGCTGAGATCGGCAACCTCACCAGTTTGACAAACCTGAATCTTTGGCATAATCAACTCACCGGCCCCATTCCTGATGCGCTCCAGAACCTCACCAGTTTGACAAGATTGGACCTTGATGACAATCAGCTCACCGGCTCCATCCCCGCCTGGATCGGCAACCTGATTAACCTGGAAGTAATGTACATCGGCGGCAATCCTTTCAGCGGCGAAGTCCCTGGAGAGATTGGCACCCTGCCCAACTTGCATACGCTGGGTATCAACACCTTTCAGCTGCCGCCCGGCGCCACCCGACCTGGCTGGAACAATCTTGATAATATAACATCGATTTATCTTTATGGCCGTATGGCGAACGACGTTATCCCCGACTGGGTAGGCACCCTTACGCAATTGACTAAATTTTATCTTGTGGATCACCAGCTGCCCGGCGGTATCCCGGACTGGGTGAGCAACTTCACCGGCCTTACTGCTCTATATATTCGCCGCAATGAGCTTGGCGCCCCCATCCCTGCCTGGATCGGCAACCTCACCGGACTGGAATATCTGTACCTTAACGATAACCAGCTCTCAGGCGCCGTGCCCGCCGGGATTGCAAACCTTTCGCAGGTGCGCGCTTTATTCCTGTATAACAACCAGCTGGATGTCCTTCCGGATCTCAGCGGCGGTTCGCTGTCGTCCTTGCAATGGCTGCGCGTGCAGGACAACCGCTTCACCTTCGAGGATATCGTTCCCAATGTGGGCTTGGCCAGCGAGGAGTTCACATATGCTCCCCAGGACAGCGTCGGCCTGGAAAAGGACACCACCGTGACGGCGGGGTCCAGCCTCTCCCTTCAGGTCCTGGTCGGCGGCACGGGCAACCAGTACCAGTGGCTGAAAGATGGGGATCCAATAGGGGCTACGAGTAACACGCTTAACACCGCGGCGGTGACCCCTGGTGATGCCGGATCGTACGTCCTGCGTATTACCAATCCCGGTGCCTCGGACCTGACCCTCCACAGCCGGCCGGTAAATGTGACAGTTGTGGCACCGCCTACGGCTACCACCCGCCCGCCCACGAATGTCACCTCCACTTCGGCCGTTATTAAGGGATTGGTGAATCCCAACGGTTTCAGCACGGCCGTGTCGTTCGATTGGGGCACGACCATGAGCTACGGCCAGGTTTCCACTGCTGAACAGAGCCCGGTGACCGGGACCGAAGCTGTGGCCGTGAGCGTTCCCATAGATAATCTCACGGCCGGGATCACCTATCATTACCGGGTACGGGCCCAGAGCTCCTCCGGAACGACCCTCGGTGATGATCAGGCGTTCACTACGCCGGCGGATGAGAATACCACTGTTGATAACCGGGTTATCCCGGGCAGTGGTCCGATAAGGTTCTGGAACACAAGTCTCTTCATGAATTTCAATTTCACCAACCAGACCGGCGAGGACATTATCAGGGTTTCACGGGTTGAAACTGGCCCCACCGGGACCCTGCCGAGTACTGTCGGGCTGGTCGCGTCGAGGTATTGGATCATCGAGCATTTCGGCACTAGCACCTTCGGTGTGGCAGTAACGTTCGTGCTGGGACCTGGCGTTATCGGTGCCGAAGACCAGGCGACACCGGGGAACCTGTGGCTCCTGCGCCGGAATACCGGCAGCGAAGATCCCTGGGCAGATTTTGCCCGCGGGACCAGCGCCACCGACAGTTCGGTCACTTTTACGAATATCACCGGCTTCAGCGAATTCACCATCGGGTCTACCTCTCTGGCCGTGGATACCGAAGCACCCAGCATTGCCAGCGTGTCGGTCGCGCCGCAGGTACCCGTCGGGGCTGGCAATGACGTTATCGTTACGGCGTCGATATCCGATGATCGCGGGGTGCAGGATGTCTTCCTGCATTATGGCGCGGGTGGCGCTTCCCTGAGTCCCACTGGCATGGGAGATGTAGGAGGGGGAGTATATGCGGATACAATTCCGGGAAGCGAGGTGACCTTCAAGGGGATAGTATTCTTCGTCCGGGCCGCTGATGCCGCCGGGAACGCCGACACTTCCGACTATCAGTTCGTACCGGTGCAGTTCAATCAGGGCGATCTGACCACCGGTATCTCCGGCAGCGATTTCTCCGGCGGCTTCCCCATGGACCGCTGGCGGCTGATCTCTGTCCCCGGCGCGCCTGATAATGCTTCAGTAGGCACGATCATCGAGGATGCTCTGGATGCGTCAACCGATACAACCTGGCGGTTGTATGAATATACCCGTGATACCGGTAATCCGTGGCGGCAATTCTCCACCTTCGCACCCGGCGCCAGCTACTGGCTGTACCAGCAGGTTGGAAGCGGCATCCATTTCGATGCCGGCACCGGCAAGACCGATAACTTGAGTGGCTTCGATATCACCATCAAACCGGGCTGGAATCTCGTCGGCACGCCTTTCCCCTTCAAGTCGTCAATTTCATTGGATCAGGGGACCTATTATGGACCGATCACCTTCACCGGCAGCGACACCGCCCTTACCGGGTGGACTGGCATCAGGAGTGAGCTGGTCCCCTGGGGTGGATATGCCGTATATAATCGGACCGGAGATGATCAGACTGTCACCCTGAGTGCCGAGCCGGGTCTTGTAGTTAGCAAGGATCTGTTGGCGAAAGGCATCGCCGACCAGCCCGATGGCTGGTTGCTGCAGCTCCGCGCTGAGGGTAAAACCTATGCCGACGTGGCCAACACGGTCGGGCGGCTGGCGGGCGCCACCGAACAGCTGGATTACTTTGACAATCCCGAACCACCCTACATCGGCGGGTTCATCTCCCTGGCTATGGAGCGTGATGACTGGGGGGCCAACCTGCCACGCTTCACCTCCGATATCCGCTCCATCGAGGAAAACGACGGTATCTGGGACCTGGAGCTGTTCGTGAAAGGCGAGAAGGGTCCCATTACATTGTCGCCTGACCTGCAAGGCGATTTGCCGCCGGGCAACCGGATCATCCTCCTGGATGTCATGACCCGGGAAGTCCATGACCTATTGACAGATCACAGGCAACTGGTCCTCACCCGCTACCGGGAGGATTTCCCCTACCACTTGAAGGTTGTGGCGGGCTCGGCCAGCTTTGTAGAGTACACTACCGATGAGATCCTGGCCTCGCTGCCTTCCGATTTCTCGCTGGCCCAGAACTATCCCAATCCCTTCAACCCGGCCACTACCTTGCGCTACAGCCTCTTCCAGCCGGCCAGGGTAACCCTGAAGGTCTACAACCTGCTGGGGCAGGAAGTAGTGACGCTGGTTGATGGATGGCAGGACCTGGGGCACTACGAAGCGGTCTGGGAAGGACGGGATCGGTTCGGTGTCCAGGTGGCTTCGGGGATCTATTTTGCCGTCTATATGGCCGAAGGTAGGTTATTCACCCGCAAGATGGTGTTGATGAAGTAGAGGTCTGGCTGATCTGACCTGTCTGAGAATAGCGGTGCATTTCAGTTGCCCTGACCGGAATACTAGGCGCTGACTGCGGGCGGTCACTGCCGTCAGGGGACTCATACTGTGTTTCCATTCAGCATTAATATTTGGTCGTACAGGTGCCGCGATTGACCGGGGCGCCTGGGCCAAGGAGGAAAATTATGCGGACCGGTTGGCTTGCAGCGTTGATTTGCAGCTGCCTGTTTCTGACAGGAAGCGGACTTCAGGCACGGGAGTTCACTGTCCTGTTTACTAGCAGCGCCAATGGCGTTATCGAGAACTGCTATTGTCCGAATGTCCGGCTTGGTGGCCTGGAGAAACGGGCTCAGTTTATCGCCACTTACCGCCAGCGTGATCCGGACGTGCTGGTGATGGATAATGGCGACAATTTCGTGGAATACCTCAACTCGGGATTTGATAAGGTCATCGTTGCCGCCTTTAGCCTGATGAAGTATGACGTAATCAATATCGGGGACCAGGAAGTAGCTTACGCTACGGAAGAGTATTTGGGATTACCGGCCCTGGTTAAAATCCCTGGCGAGCCCGTGACCGTTACCAAGGGGGCGGTTACCTTCTCGGTCCTGCCGGTGCTGCATCCCCGGACCACCCGGTATTATCCCGATTTTGTTTTTGAACATCTGGACCTGGAAAATACCCACAGCCAGATCGAAAAATGGTTGCAGTCAAAAACGGCTGGGGGCACCTTCAGGATCCTGCTCTCGCATTCAGGCTACGAGGTGGATCGGGAATTTGCCGCATCATATCCTGAGATCGACCTCATTATCGGTGGGCACTCGCAGACCGTCCTTGACAGCGTGGTTGTGGTGAATGGCGTACCCATCGTTCAAGCGGGAGGATATGCCAGCTATGTGGGTGAAATCCGGTTCGAGGCCGGGGAGGACGGCTTTAGAGTGATCGAGAGCCATCTCCATCCACTCCCCCCTGAGGCACCGGACCATCCGGAAGTCATGAAATATATTGACCAGTACACGACTAGCCCTTAAGCTCCCCAACAATTATATTATCTGAAAGTAAACTATGAATATCAAGATTCCTGTATTCCTGCTTATATGCACCTCCCTGTCCTTTGCGCAGATCGATGTCGGACAGCCAGCCCCTACCTTCTATCTGCCCCGGCTGGAGGGGGGATCGTTTTACCTGAGCAAGGTGATTGGATCTAAAGCTAGGGCGGAAGACCGCGCGCCGGTGGTAATAAGCTTTTTCCAGACCACTTGCGTACCCTGCAAGGCGGAGATTGCCGAGTTTGAAAAACTGCAAGGGGAATTTCCCGCCGTCAAGATCTATCTCGTGGATCTGAACGAGGAGGATCAGCTGGTGGCTGAGTATGTACAGAAGTCCAACCTCAAACTCGAGATGCTCTTGGATCGTTATGGTATTGTTGGGAAGAAATTCGGCGCAGTAGACGAGAACGATGTAGCTCTCCTGCCCAATTCATTTATCATCGCTATGGATGGTACCGTATACTATCACCACACCGGTTTCAAACCGGGCGATGAAGCGGTCTACCGGGAGAAATTTATCGA
The DNA here is from genome assembly GCA_020354025.1 of Fidelibacterota bacterium. Lineage (GTDB taxonomy): Bacteria > Fidelibacterota > Marinisomatia > SCGC-AAA003-L08 > TS1B11. The sequence goes on from CP070638.1 coordinate 3,329,615, forward strand.
GCTGTCAAAGCAGCTGGAGAAAGAGCGCGCCGCGCTCGCCCAGGAGTCGACTCAAAAAGAGGAGCAGGCCAAAGTTGTGAAGCAGGAATCTCAAGCCGGGATTGAAGTGGGTCAGCCCGCACCCACCTTTTCACTGCCGAGGCTTGAGGGCAAGCGGTTCTACCTGAGCCGGGTGGTCGGCCCCAAAGCAAAGCCGGAGAACCGGAAGCCGGTGGTGGTGAGCTTCTTCCAGACTACCTGCGTTCCCTGCAAGGCGGAGATCGCCGAGCTGGAAAAACTGCAGGAGGAGTACCCCGGTGTCGTCATCTACCTGGTAGACCTGAACGAAACGGACGAGCTGGTCACTGAGTATATAAAAAGGTTTGACTTAAAGCTTCAGATGCTGATGGACCGCTATGGGTCCGTGGGTAAGAAATACGGGGTCGTTGATGAAAACAATCTTGCCATCCTGCCGAACTCCTTCATCGTCGCACCGGATGGCAACATCTACTACTACCATACTGGCTTCAAACCGGGCGACGAGAAGATATATCAGGGAAAATTCGAGGAGCTTACTTCCCCGTAAATGCCAGCCAGGTCCTCCCCCGGTTCTGGTTATTGAGCTGCTTTCTGGTGCAGCATCCATTCAAAATTGACTCCTTGCTTATCTCATACATATGGTTGATTGGAAGCAGGACGTCTGTCTGGATTCGGGCGTGCCCGGGCAGTCCTGCAGATGACTTTTATCCTGGTCAATCCCTGTACAATCTGATCTAAGGGAAATACAAGAAAGAAGATACATCCCATGTTATCATCACTCATAAAGCCTCACGGGGACCGCCTGGTGAAGCTCATGGCTACACCCAAGCGGGCCGCCGAACTGCTGGCTGAAAGCGTTCAACTCCCTTCAATCATCCTCAATGACCGGCAGCTCTGCGATTTGGAACTGTTGCTGACTGGGGGCTTCTCCCCCCTTGAAGGATTCATGGGTGAAAATGAATACGAATCGGTCCTGGAAGATATGCGCTTGTCCGATGGCACCCTGTGGCCCATGCCCATCACCCTCGACGTATCCGAAAAAATCGCCGTAACCATCAAAGCAAATGACCGAATTCTCTTGCGCGATAAGGAAAGCTTCCCGCTTGCTGTCCTGACCATTACGGATATTTGGCGCCCCGATCTTGAGGGCGAATCTGAACAGGTCTTCGGTACGACCGACCACGTCCATCCCGGTGCTTTCTATCTCCTGGATGAGTCCCGCCCGATCTATGTAGGTGGCACTATTGAGGGGATTTCCCTTCCCAAACACTACGACTACCAGCTGTTGCGGCACACTCCGCAGCGGCTTAGGAAGATGTTTGTCAAGCAAGGTTGGGAACGGGTGGTGGCTTTCCAGACCCGCAACCCTCTGCACCGGGCGCATGTAGAGTTGACCCTTCGGGCTGCCGCTGAAACCGGGGCCAACATCCTGATCCATCCCGTGGTCGGGCTTACCAAACCAGGGGATATTAACCACTTTACCCGGGTGCGTTGCTACGAGCATATCCTGCCCCGGTACCCGGAAGGCGTGGCTCTGCTCAGTTTGCTGCCACTGGCCATGCGCATGGGTGGACCCCGGGAGGCTCTATGGCATGCCATTATCCGCAAGAACTACGGGTGTAGCCACTTTATCGTAGGGCGTGATCACGCTGGCCCGGGGAGGGATAGTACCGGGAAACCGTTCTATGATCCCTATGATGCCCAGGACCTGGTCAGGGAACACGAGTCGGAGCTGGGCATCGTAATGGTTCCCTTCAAGAATATGGTCTACGTCAAGGAGCAGGCGGAGTATCTTCCCGAGGATGAAGTCCCGAAGGGGATGCATATCCTTAACCTCTCCGGAACCGAGATGAGGCGTCGCTTGCCAAAGAAGCGGGATCTGCCGGAATGGTCCTATTTAGAGGACATGACTGAGCTGCACCGTCGCTTTGAAAAGGGACTGGAGCTCCCGGAGTGGTTCTCATACCCGGAGGTCGTGGCCGAGCTGCGCAGGGCACAGCCGCCCTTGTCAGAGCGGGGTTTTACCCTTTTCTTTACCGGGCTGTCAGGCTCGGGCAAGTCCACCCTGGCTCGGGGATGTATGGACAAGCTCCTGGAAGATGGGCACAGGCCAGTGACATTACTTGATGGAGACATCGTGCGGACCCACCTGTCCAGCGAGCTGGGCTTCTCCCGGGAGCACCGGTCCATCAACATACGGCGTATCGGGTTTGTGGCCGGCGAGGTTACCCGGAGCGGGGGAATTGCTATCTGCGCTCCCATCGCTCCCTATGAGGCGGACCGTCAGCTCAACCGGCGTCTCATATCGGCCTACGGAGGCTACCTCGAGGTATATGTCAGCACGCCCCTGGAAGTGTGCGAACAGCGTGATGCCAAGGGCCTTTACGCTAAGGCGAGACAGGGTCTTGTCAAGCAGGTAACGGGGATTGATGATCCTTACGAAATACCCGCCGATCCGGAGATCGTAATAGATGCGAGCTCAGAGCACCCTGAAGCCCTGGTACAAAAGATCCTGCAGCGCATCCAGCAGTTGGGTTATCTGTAACCTGGACGTTATCGGCTGACCTGGAAAGGTCCGGGTATCGGCGGGCGGGATATTTTGACACGGGGGGGTCCCACTCAGGTGAGCGAAAGCCGCGTTAAGAAGCGGATTCTCTGCTAAGAATCGATTCAAAGAAAGAGATAGTGTGGCCCAGGCCTTTATCCAGGCTCACGGTTGGCTGCCAGTCAAGCTTATCCTTAGCCAGCGCGATATCGGGCTGGCGTTGTATCGGATCATCCGCAGGCGGGGGTAGATGATCGATGGTGGAGGAGCTGCCGGTTAGTCGGAGAATTTTCTCGGCCAGCTCCATGATGGTGATTTCTTTGGGATTTCCAAGGTTTACCGGTCCGGTGAAGTCCTCTGGAGTGTTCATAAGGGCAATAAGGCCCTGCACCATGTCATCCACGTAGCAGAAGCTGCGGGTCTGGGAGCCGTCACCGAAGATCGTTAGGGGTATGTTTCGCAGCGCTTGGATGATAAAATTACTGATGACCCGGCCGTCATCAATATCCATATTGGGGCCATAGGTATTGAAAATTCGGGCTACCTTGATCTCAACCTTGTTTTGCCGGTGATAATCGAAGCAGAGTGTCTCGGCGCAGCGCTTGCCCTCGTCATAGCAGGATCGCAAGCCTATGGGATTAACATGTCCCCAATAGGGTTCAGGCTGTGGGTGGACCTGGGGATTGCCATAGACCTCGCTGGTTGATGCCTGGAGCACCCGTGCCCTGACCCGTTTTGCCAGCCCCAGCATGTTGATCGTGCCCATGACCGATGTCTTAATGGTCTTCACCGGGTTGTATTGATAATGAATTGGACTGGCGGGGCAAGCTAGGTTATAGATCCGATCGACTTCGAGGAAAATGGGATTGACAATATCGTGCCGGATAAGCTCGAAGTCGTGGTGATCCAGCAAGTCCTGGATATTCCGCCTATGGCCGGTGAAAAAATTGTCCAGACATATTACTTCGTTACCATCCATAACCAGGCGGCGGCAGAGATGAGAGCCCAGGAAACCGGCCCCGCCCGTGACCAGAATCCTTAAGGGCTCCTCATACGGTGATGACCGTGAAGGCTGCGGATTCTTATTATCAGTCATTCAAAAGTCCTGGATGGTATTGTCCGAAAATATTTCGTCGCCGAACTAGCCCTACGAGTTTAGGCACGGAAGAGTAGTGAATCATTCGCGTGTCCCGGTGCTGGCGGATGCATTATTCCGGCAGTACGCCCCCGGCTGCCTGAACCAGCGCGTCTATGGCGGGGGTCACCATGAGCTCCGCCTGGCCACGAGGCTTCCTTGCCGCCTTAATTACATTGCGTTTTCCCTCAACCCATCTTGGAGATGCCTTCTTGCCCTCTTCAAGGTATTTCAATGCTTCTAATCCTATGGTAGCGCAGGATGCCAGGTCGGCCGAAAGGGTTTCGATCTCGTCCAAGACCGGCGATTGGTCAATGGTGACCTTGAGTCGGGCATGGTTTGCCTGCCATAACTCCAGCCAGGTAATCATTTCATCTGCGTGCTCAGAGCGCCCTTTGCGACCGAAACCGAGGAACCGCCTTCCTGTTGCCGGACGCTCTTTCCTCTCATTCAGGTACTCGTCTACTAGCCGGCGGAAGTTCCGGGCAACCTTTGCATCGGGTCGGGCGGCATCGACGGTGCGGGTCATCGGTGAGTAGGAGGTATATTCCCTCTGCATTGGCCGGTTGTAGTATTTTACCGGTTCGATGACATCAACCAGGACCTTCAGGGGTTCAATATCGGTGTTATTTGTAAGCCGCCGGAGCATCATGGGGTAGTTTTTCTCGTGCATCAGGCCGAGTTCTTCCAGTTGAAAGCTGATTACGTCCAGGCGGCGATACATATCACCTACATCCCGAACGTCTATCGGTGACCATAGCCGCTCGGCGATCGCCGCCAGCCGGGGCCAGATACGGGAGTCGATGGTCTCCGGTGTGATGAATTCGGCCCACATTGTGGCTTCACCACCCAGGATATTTGCCTGTGCTTCACTCGTAAGTTCTGATCCGGGCGGGATTGGATCATTGAGGTAATGAAAATCAGTGGGTTGGATTAGATCGATGTAATAACCGTTGGATAAAATGCCTTGGTATCCCTGACTGGCCGCTTCCCCTAATGCCTTCTGCCCCCGCCACGAATGGATGACAATATTAGTGGGCATGGACGGATGGAAGATCTCATCCCAGCCGATCAGTTTCCGGTCGTACTTGGTTAAAATCTTGAGGATGCGTTGGTTGAAATAACTCTGGAGGGCTTCATTGTCGGAAAGCTGGTGCTTGCGCATAAAAGCGTGGATATCGGCGTTGGCTTCCCATTGGCTGCCCTCGACTTCATCACCGCCGATATGCATATATCGATCGGGAAACAAGTCGCTCATCTCCTTGAAAAAAGCGTCCAGGAAAGTGTACGTTGTTTCGCGGGTCGGGTCCATGGTGGGATCAAATATGCCGAATTTGCGCTCGATGGTGTAGGGACCGGGAGCGCTGCCCAGCTCCGGATAGCCAACCAGCCAGCTGGTGGCGTGGCCGGGCATGTCAAATTCGGGCATTACCCGGATACCCCGGGCATCGGCGTAAGCGAGGACGTCCTTGATCTGTTCCTGGGTATAGTAAAATCCGTCCGATCCCAGTTGGTGAAGTTTGGGATAGGTCTTCGACTCGACCCGGAATCCTTGATTTTCGCTCAAGTGCCAGTGAAGCACGTTAAGCTTGACGGCTGCCATACCGTCGAGGTTGCGCTTGATGACGTCCACCGGCATGAAGTGGCGGCAGACGTCAATCAGCAGGCCGCGCCAGGCGAACCGGGGAGTATCTTCGATCCTGAAGGCGGGGAAATGATAACCCTCACGGCCAGCGACCAGTAGCTGGAGCAGGGTTTCCAATCCTCGCAGGATACCGATGTCTGTCTCGGCGGAAAGGGTGATATGGTCAGCAGCTACTGCCAGGGTGTATGATTCATTCTCGCCAAGTTCAACTTGCCCTACGCGGCTCCATTTCAATTCTAGCGGTGCCGAACTGCTGGTGTCCTCAGGACCGATGAAATCCTGGCTAAAGAAAAGACCCGTCCGGCCGGATAATCGCCGCAGCATACGGGTGGCGCCGCCATACGCCCGGTCGCTTGCCGGCCCGCTTACCCTTATCGTGAAATCCTCGCCAAGCGGGAATCTGCCTTCGCCCGGTGTGAGCTCGGCGGGCATCGGCATCAGGTTCAACTGCTGGCTAGCCATCTGACCGGTCTGATCCTCTCGGCCTTCCAGTGGGTATATGAGCATAATCAGTAAAAAAGTATACAAGGACTTCATTGTTTTTATCCGCCATATAGGATTGGTAATACGGTTGGAATGTAATCATAAATCCCCCGGGATCGGGATACCTACATTGGTATAGAGCAGGCCACCCTCCGCAACGGGATAGTCCTGATAAAGGGCGGGGGAATTCCCGGGATTGAGAGAATAAGCTGCATAGCTGACTATCACTGAGCTGTCTTTACCTGGAAGGTAGTCAGGCTTCTCTTCCCGGTCAGTCGGGCTGGGCATAAATACACGAATTCTCGTGATTTTCGGCTTCCGTTATTTAAATTCACAGACTTTCAGAATGCTAAAATCAGGTGGACCGATGACTGGAAGAACCCTATTCAACAGGGTGGTGGTTAGCCTTGCCGCAATCCTGCTACTCTCAGGCTGCGCCACTCTGGCTGTCATCGGTGGTGCTAGGAAAGCTCCCATTCCCGTCCACCTTGAATCGGCCCTGCCTGCCGAGGTGGGTGCCGAAACGTCAAACCTGGTTGCCCTGCTCAATGCGGCTGTGGAAGATTCGGCTTGGCCCGGCGGGATTCTGCTGGCTGCTAGGGATGGTAAGATTTTTATCCACGAAGCCTTCGGGTACCATACGTATGCCAGACAGCGGCCCACTGCCCGGGGAGATGTTTTTGATCTGGCGTCGGTAACCAAGGTAGTGGCCACCACTTCGGCAGTCATGAGGCTGGTTGACAGTGGCCATATCCGACTGGCTGATAAGGTCGTTTCCTATCTCCCGAAGTTTAGCGGCCCTGATCAGCAGCAGACCCGTTTGAAAGAATTCGTTACTGTCAGGCACCTGCTGACCCATGCTTCCGGACTGCCGCCGTTCAGGCCTTTCTACAGGATATCCGGGTCGGTGGAAAACCGGCTGGATAGTGTATATGCCACTCCTCTGGATACCCTGCCGGAGACCCGGTATAGCTACTCGGATATTGGCCTTATATTGCTGGGTAAGTTGGTGGAGAGCGTCACCGGACAGGCGCTGGATGCCTTTGTGGACGGTGCCGTTTTTGAGCCTTTGGGAATGAACTCTACCTGTTTCAAACCACCTGATTCACTTATTGAGCGCATTGTCCCCACTGAAGTGGATGCCGAAGGCCGCGAGGGGGTGATACGGGGGACGGTGCATGATGGGAATGCCTTCAGCCTGGGAGGGGTGGCGGGTCACGCCGGGCTGTTTTCTACCGCCGCCGACCTCGCCGTCTTCTCTCAGATGATGCTTAACTGGGGTGTTTATCGTGATTCTCTGATCTTCCAGCCGGAAACGGTGCAGCTGTTCACGCGGCGAGCCAACCTCATCAAGGGCAGCTCCCGCTGTCTGGGATGGGATAGCCCGGCCGGCGAAGCCTCCGCGGGTGTTTATGCCAGCTCCAACAGTTACGGCCATACTGGTTATACCGGCACCTCCCTGTGGATCGACCCCGATAGTCGGCTCATCGTGATCCTGCTGACCAACGCCGTTCACCCGAACAGGGAATGGAAAGATCCCAAGTACTTTGACTGGCGCCAGCGGATTCATTCGGCGGTGTACGAGTGTTTCCCCCGTCCCAGGCGCAATCCGGAGCTTGAACTGAAAGCCAGATGGGCTTCCGGTTCGCAGTGATGCCTGGGACCTGGCATTGTCAGATATCCGAACCGAGGTCGATGCCGCAGGGCTGAACTTTATCTTCGATAGGATTACATTATGAACCTCTCTCCAGTAGACTGGCTGATCATTCTCCTTTACCTGGTGATAAGCTTCGGAATAGCCATTTATTATTCCCGGCGGGCGGGGAAGAGCACCAGCGAGTTCTTCCTGAGCGGTCGCAATCTGCCCTGGTGGATCGCCGGGACTGCTATGGTGGCTACCACCTTCGCCGCCGATACACCCCTGGCGGTGACCGAATTAGTGGCAAGGAACGGCATTGCCGGGAATTGGTTGTGGTGGAACATGCTTTTCGGTGGCATGCTTACTACCTTCTTCTTTGCCCGGCTCTGGCGGCGGGCGGGTATCCTCACCGATGTGGAGTTCACCGAGCTGCGCTACTCGGGCGGGGCGGCGGCTTTCCTGCGGGGATTCCGGGCGCTTTACCTGGGTTTGCTCATGAACCTGGTCATCATGGGCTGGGTAAACCTGGCCCTGGTGAAGATCCTCAACGTCATGTTCCCGGGACTCACCTTCTTCGGCATCAGGGGCGTGTCCTTACTGGGATTTGATTTCCCGGCAGCCTTGCTATGGGTCGGGCTGATTATGCTGGTTGTGGCCGTCTACTCGTCCATGGCCGGGTTGTGGGGGGTGGCTATCACCGATGCTTTCCAGTTCCTCGTGGCCATGGGCGGCACCATTGCCCTGGCGGTGATCGCGGTGAATGTGCCCGAAATCGGCGGCGTGGCCGGCCTTAAGGAGCAGCTGCCCGAGTGGGTGTTTCGGTTCACGCCAGCGGTTGGAGAGCAGGGGAACACTGCCGGCGGTATTCTCACCCTGACCGTTGCGGCTTTCTGCGCCTATATTGGCGTGCAGTGGTGGGCGTCGTGGTACCCCGGGGCTGATCCGGGCGGCGGGGGCTATGTAGCCCAGCGGATGATGTCGGCCAGGGATGAGAAGCACTCATTGTTCGCAACCATCTGGTTTATCATTGCCCACTACGCCGTGCGGCCTTGGCCGTGGATAATCGTAGCCCTGGTCTCCCTGGTGCTCTATCCCGAGCTCGATGCGGCCCATAAGGGCGACGGTTTCGTCATGGTTATGCGCGACTATCTGCCGGCGGGGCTGTTGGGCCTGCTCATGGCCGCCTTCCTGGCCGCCTATATGTCCACTATTGCCACCCACCTGAACTGGGGCGCTTCCTACATTGTGAACGACTTTTACCGCCGCTTCGTCCGGTCAGAGGGCGAAGAGAAGTACTACGTGCGGATATCCCGCATTACAACAGTGCTCACCATGATCATCTCCCTGCTGATCACCTCCAAACTCGATCGGATCAGTGGAGCCTGGGAATTCGTCATCGGCATCAGCGGCGGCATCGGTCTGGTGCTCATCCTGCGTTGGTGGTGGTGGCGTATCAATGCCTGGTCGGAAATCTCCGCCATGGTTGCGCCGCTGCTCATCTACCCCTTCATCAGGTTCTACCCCGATCCGCTTATCAGGGCCTTTCCCGCTATCGAGCCTTTCCTGGAGTTTCCCAGCTCCCTGTTTATCATCGTGCCCTGGACGACGGTGGCCTGGCTGGTGGTGACTTTTTTAACCCCGCCCACTGATGAGCGTACGCTCAACGCCTTCTACGAGCGCGTCCACCCCGGCGGCTCCCTGTGGAAGCCGGTAGCCGACCGGTTGCCCCACGTGCGGAGTGACCACGGCCTCTGGCAGCTGTTTGTAGACTGGATCGCCGGATGTTTCCTGGTCTTTTTCACCCTGTTCGGCTTCGGCAAGATAATCCTGGGGGAAAACCTGATGGGGCTGCTGTTCTTGGCGATTGCCGGCCTGGCCGCCGCCGTGATCTACTGGCACCTGTCCCGCATCGGCTGGGAGCAGGTGGGGGAATAGAGCGTGCTGCGGGGCGCTAAATCAGGATCTCGTCAGCGTGCAGCAGATCGGAAAAATGCTCGTTCTTTATTGCGTCGGCGTGACTGGTAGCCCTGGCCAGGGCGCTGACTATGTAGCGGTTTGCGATGAAGACCTTACGGCTTTCAATCTCGGCTTCATCAAGCAGGAGATAGCCGGTATAAATGAAACTGTATAGCTCTACCAGTTCTTTGGCGGCAACATCCTGAAAATATTTGTCCTGCTTATCAATTACATACTTCAGGCTTTCAAGGAATATCTGGCGTATTTCCTTTAGATGATCAGCCAGTTTTGTCAGGACCCCTTTGTAAACGTATTCCTCTTTCTTCTCGAAATATGTTACCAGAACATCGTTAATGACCCCACCAGTGGCGGCTACGATCTGCAGCTGGGAGGTACCCTCATAGATATTGGTGATGCGGGCATCCCTTGCCAGTCGCTCGATATCAAATTCCTTCATATACCCCGTGCCACCGTGAATCTGCAGGGAATCGTAGCAGATCCTGTTTGCGGATTCCGAGAGCAGATATTTGGTTATTGGGGTAAGCAGCGCGGTAATCCTGGTCGCTTCCTTTAAGCGGGCATTCAGTTCGTTAGCTGCTTTACCTTCGGCTTTCAGTCTGGAGATCTGCTCCTCCAAACGCTCCCGGAGATCAACCCACCTGGCGGTGGAGTATAGCAGGGAACGGTTGCTTTCAAGCGCTACTCGCATGTCGATCAGCATGTTCGATACTACCGGGATGTCATAAATCCTCCTGCCGAATTGTTCACGGTCCCGGGCATATTTTAATGCTTCCTCATAGGCGGCCTGTGAAATGCCCAGGGACTGAGCAGAAACCCCCAGCCGCGCGCCGTTCATGAGGTTCATCACGTATTTAATCAGCCCGAACTTCCGCTTACCGATCAGCTGGGCCGGGGTGTCGTTGAACTGCAGCTCGCAGGTCGGCGAGCCGTGGATGCCGAGTTTGTTCTCGATGCGCCTGACTTTGACCGAATCGTCGCCGTAGCAGGCGAACAGGCTCAGCCCGCGAGCATCTTTGGTGCCGGATTCGGAGCGGGCCAATACCAGTAGTATGTCTCCACAGCCGTTAGTGATGAAGCGCTTGACACCCCGTAGGCGCCAATCTCCTTTGTCGTCCTGGTATGCCTGCAGCATAATGGCCTGCAGGTCCGAACCTGCGTCCGGCTCGGTGAGAACCATTGCGCCCGTACACTCACCATTGGCAAGCTTGGGCAGGAATTCAGCCCGCTGTTCGTCACTGCCGTATTTATAAATTGTTAGACCGATATCTTGCAGCCCGAATAGATTCATCAATGATGCATCGGCCCTCGAGATCATCTCAACTGCCATTGCATAAATGGTCACGGGGAAGTTTAATCCACCGTATTTACGGGGCAGGGTAAAGCCCATCAGGTCTGCCTGTGCCAGCTGGCTGAACGCCTCGCGGGTTCCCTCGGCATAGGTTACTTTACCGTCCTTGAGCGTGCTGCCTTCCGCATCCACGTCCGCTGCCCGGGGGGCTACAACATTCGCTGCTATATCCCCAATAATTCCCAGGATTAGGCGATAATTCTCAATCGCATCCTGATAATCGGTCGGGGCGTACGGGTATTCCTGCACCTCCCGGTAATTATCCTCGATAATAGCGACGCTCTCTTCAATATTCAGATTATCGAAGTGGAACAGCAGATCTTCATTATCGGTAAAAAAGTTTGGCATCTGCTCCTCTACTTCAATTTATGTCGATAGGCTTCAATGAACATCGGGACAACTTCCATGACGTCGCCGACAATTCCGTAATGGCATACATTGAAGATAGGCGCATCGTGATCGATATTGATGGCTATGATTTTCTTGGCGTTTTTCATACCGGCCCGGTGCTGGATGGCGCCTGATATCCCGCAGGCGATATACAGTTTTGGCCGCACGGTAACACCGGTCTGGCCTACCTGCCGGTTGGGGGGGACAAATCCCGCGTCCACCGCCGCCCGGCTCCCGGCGACCTCACCCCCGATCAGGTCCGCCAGCTCCTGGAGCACGCTGAAGTTGTCTTTGGAGCCCATCCCATAGCCGCCGGCAACGATGATGGGAGCCGCCTTCAAATTGACCTTGCTCTCCTCATGATAGCGTTCTATGATGTTTATGACAGCGGCCGTTTCGTCGGGAGTGTAGGAAACGTCGGTTATTTTACCGTCGCTGGGGGATTCGGCGGCGACCTTCTCCATAACCCCCTCACGCACCGTAGCCATCTGGACCGGCACGTCGGGAGTGATGATGGTTGCGATGATATTGCCGCCGAAAGCCGGACGGATCTGGAGCAGGAGGTCGGCGTGGTCCTTCCGCAAATAGGTGACGTCCGCGATCTGCAGGTCGGTGCAATCGGCTGTCAACCCGCTGTGGGTGAATGACGCTACCCGTGGCGCCAGGTCCCGCCCAACGAAAGTTGCGCCGTAGAGTACGATTCTGGGCTGGTGACGGCTCACCAGGTCACTCATGATGCTGCTGTAGGGAATGGTCTTGTAGTCCTTCAGGTCCGGATGATCGGCAAGCAGGACTTCTTTTGCCCCATAGCTGAGCGCATCTTTGGCAACGGCTTGTACATCATGACCGATAACGACAGCCGTTAACGTACCGCCCAGTTTCTCTGCCAGCTTCCTGCCCTTGGAGAGCAGCTCCAAGCTGACTTCGGCGGGCTTTCCCGCGTGCTGCTCAATGAATACCCAGACTTCCTTTGATGATTTCTTCATACCGTGATATCAGCCGAATATGTGATCGTGCACCAATTTATCCACCAGGTCGCCGATCCCTTTTTTGGTCGGTTCGAAGTTCTCGTGTTCACCGCCTTCAAGGACCACGTATTCGACCTTGTGGACCTTCGTCGGCGAGCCGGCCAGTCCGCACCGGTCGGGATCGACGTCCAGGTCATCGACCATATAAGTCGGGATGTACAGGTTGTTTGAGGCGTATTCCTCTTTGAGGTCCTCGATGTTGAGCAGGGAATTGGCTTCGGTTATTCTGTCCAGTTCCGGGAGCGACCGGGCATTCTTCATTGCCATGGCCCGCTTCGCCTTGAAAGGCCGGGGTGTCGCCGCGCTCTTGATTACGGTGATGAGGACCGGCAGGGGGCTTTCCAGTACTTCGTGCCCCCCGTCAATCCTTCGCTTTACGGTAATCCTGCTGTCCTGCAGGTCTACAATTTCCTCGGCATAGGTGATCTGCGGGATGCCCAGTTTCTCAGCGGTTTGAGGACCTACCTGCGCGGTATCTCCATCGATAGCCTGGCGACCGGCGAAGACCAGGTCGTAATCCCCCACTTTTCTTATCGCCTTGCAGATGACGTAGGAAGTCGCCTGCGTGTCGGCCCCGGCGAATTTGCGGTCGCTGACCAGGAAGGTCTCGTCGGCCCCCATGTACAGGCACTCACGCAATACGTCGGAAGCCTTGGGTGGTCCCATCGAGATAACCTTGACCTTCCCGCCATACCTGTCCTTGACCTGCAAAGCCACTTCCAGGGCAACCTTGTCCTCGGGATTGAAAATGGCGGGCAGCTTGCCCCGGTTCATGGTGCCATCCTCCCGCATGACCTCACCGGACAGGTTGGCCGTATCCGGCACCTGTTTCACCAGGACGATGGAATTGTAGCTCATTAGATTCCTTCCGCCATCTGAATAGCAGGAAGTTTAAAGAAATGTTGATTTGAGAAAAACACTAAAATGACCCCAATCGCGTCCGACTGGACTGATCTGTAGCCCAGCCATTCATGGCTGGGACACCAAGCCTTCCAAACCAGCCCACGCCGTTCACGGCGTTATCCCTTAATACC
>CP070638.1:3342956-3404291 GCA_020354025.1 Fidelibacterota bacterium
CAGACCACCGACGCGAGCCACAGGATACCGGTGACGCTTGCGGCCGCCCGGAGGGTCCATGGCACGCATTCGCGGCCCATAGCGCTGGAACACAGGGGCGAGGATCAATGCAGAAATCAGGGCTAGCAGCCCGGCGACAATATTATTCAAGATGAGGTTATCTTTATGGTGATAGAACTATTAGTATTTGATTGCCCGGTTTATCGTTGAGTCATCCGCCAGCCCTATTTTCTATTTTTTCCCGGCATAGTGTCAAGTGTGATTGAATTGAGTCTGAACCCAAATAACTTAAGCTGATATATCAGCGATTTTCTTTTCAATATAAAGAGTGAAAGGGGGGAATTGCAAGTGTATGGCTTCCCTCGGAGGGCCCGGGGTTGGCCACTGAGGCGAATGATAACTATCTTATTTCAGGGGGAAATATGTCTTGGATACGGGGGAAGCTCAGCGGTATGAATCTTCCTGTATTAAGCAGCCATGTGAAGCTGATTGAATGAGACTATTTCCTCAGGTCTGATATCATATGTAATTTATTGTTGGAATAGAAAAGAGTTTAAACGTAAATAAGCTACGCGAGGAAATGATTAATACCTCAATGATCAGGCAAACAACTCAATTAAAGCATCTCCTGCAATCAAAGGAACTTACGTTCCTTATGGAAGCCCATAATGGCATCAGCGCTAAAATCGTTGAGGAAGCCGGTTTCCAGGGGATTTGGGGCAGCGGATTGACCATTTCAGCTTCTTTAGGAGTCAGGGATAACAACGAAGCCAGCTGGACCCAGGTCCTGGAAGTACTGGAATTCATAAGTGATGCTACATCTCTACCTATTCTCCTGGATGGAGATACGGGCTACGGCAACTTCAACAACGCCCGCCGCCTTATACACAAGTTGGAGCAACGGGGAATTGCCGGTGTCTGCATCGAGGATAAGGTGTTCCCTAAGACCAACTCTTTCATCGGCGGCGAGCAGCAACCGCTGGCTGATATAAACGAGTTCAGCGGCAAGATCAAAGCCTGCAAGGACAGTCAGACAGACCCCGATTTTCAGGTCGTGGCTCGGGTGGAGGCTTTCATTGCCGGTTGGGGTCTGGATGAGGTTCTCAGACGGGCTCATGCTTATCAGGAGGCCGGTGCCGATGCAGTTCTCATTCACAGCAAGATCACCACGGCGGACCAGATCACCAGGTTCATGAAGGCTTGGGATCAGAGCTGCCCAGTTGTGATTGTCCCGACCAAGTATTACCAAACGTCTACCGCCACATTTCAAGATCTGGGCATAAGTACGGTTATCTGGGCTAATCATCTCTTGCGAACTGCCGTAACTGCTATGCAGGAGACAGCTAAACAGATTTACGGAAAAAAGTCTCTAGTGGGTGTAGAAAGGCAGGTCGCTTCGGTTGATGAAATATTCCGACTGCAACAAACCGACGAACTCAAGGAGGCGGAGAAAGCCTACCTGCCTATATCTGAGTCAGCTAAAGCTATTATACTGGCGGCAAGTCGGGGGAGTAAGTTTGGTCAGCTCACCAAAGATATGCCCAAAACCATGCTCAAGTACGACGGACAATCTCTACTAGAGCGACAGGTGGAGATATTCCGTCGATGCCGAATTAAGGATATTCACGTGGTACTGGGCTATAAAGCTGATACCGTTGAAGTGGATGGAATTAATAGAATCATTAACAAACCTTGGGAGAAAGGCGGTATCGCTTCATCACTCTACGCAGCTGTAGATAAATTGAATGGTCCCGTGATCATCTCCTTTGGGGATATCCTATTTGAGGAACAGGTTCTCAACGACCTGTTGGATACAACTGAGGATATCGTCCTCGCTGTGGATGTTTCTTGGACCAATGGTCGCAAGCCGGAGAGGGAAATTGACGCTGTTTTGGGAACAATGCCGCCATCCGAACGATACGGTGCAAGCCGTTGTATCCCACTAGACCGAATTGGTACTGACGTTGATCATAACCAAGCCCACGGAGAGTGGATCGGTCTGATGAAAGTTAGCAGCAGAGGGACCCGTCAGATCAGGGATTTCCTGGAGTCCTATTACGCTGACAGGACCAGACAGAAGATCAATACTACGATGGTGGATGTCATCAAAGCCCTGAAAGAGCGAGAGATACCGGTCCATGTCAACTACTTCCGTGGACACTGGCTGGATGTAGATGGACCGGAAGACCTGGCTGCGTCCTAGAAATGGGATGATCCTCCATGCGTTCGGATGTTTTTTACCAGCAACTACTCGACCAGGGATTTGGTCCCTTCACTGGCGTACCCTGTTCCATTCTGAAGGAGTTGATTACATGTATAGAGCAGGCCGAGGATTCCACCTATTACATCGCCACTTCCGAAGGGGAAGCGATGGGCATAGCTGGAGGGCTAGCCCTGGCGGGAAGGCTGCCTGTGGTTCTTATGCAGAACGACGGTTATGGCAATGCGGTTAATCCCCTTTCATCGCTGCAGCTGCTCTACAAGCTCCCTGCCCTGCTCATCATAACCTGGCGGGCAGAACCCGGTGGTAAATCTGATGCCGTACAACACCTTATTATGGGAAGGACTCTCCTGGATCTGCTTAAGATCTTCAACATCCCCTACCAGATCCTGGAAGCTAACGAGGATAACACCGGGGATTATCTAGCCAATGCTAGGGCCTTCATGGAGCGGGAGAAAAAGCCCTACGCCCTGATCGTGCGCCGGGGATTTTTTGATCCTGAACCATCCTCAGGAAGCGGTTCTGATCCTAGCCACCCCTTGCGTATCAACTATATTCAGGTGCTGGCTGAAGAAGCTCGTGCGTCCTCAATTATTCTGGGTACTACCGGATACACTGGCAGGGAGCTCAAGCAGGTCATCGACCGTCCAGGCACTTTCTACACTGCTGGCTCAATGGGGTGTATCGGATCGGTGGGACTGGGCATCGCCACCCAGTGCCCTGATCGGAAAGTTTATGTTCTCGATGGTGACGGGGCACTGCTGATGAAAATGGGAACCTTGGCTACTATTGGACTCTACCAAATGCCCAACCTAGTCCATATTGTCTTCGACAACGGCCAGTATGAATCGACCGGTGGCCAGCTCACTGCTTCCAGCGCGGTTGATTTTCCCGGACTGGCCCTAAACTCCGGTTATCGCTATGCTATGTCGGTGGATACCCTCGATGAGTTTCGAGATTTCCTGAAAAAGTCCGCTAATACTTCAGGTCCTGCGATGTGCCGCGTAAAAGTGCAGCCCGGGACGCTGCCAGATCTTGAACGTCCATCTGATAGTCCCGAGCAGCTGCGGGATCAATTCAGGGCTTTTCTGGCTGACAAATAGAAAGGCAGGAATACGGGCGAGGCAAGCAGACTGCGATAGCCACACCGATAGCCCCTGAACCTTAATAGGGCTGTACCTTCAATCTTCATGTCCCGGTTCACTTATCACAATCCAGTAAAAGTCATCTCGTCAAACAACTGGCTGGCTAGCTGCGAAGAGCAGTTGCAGTTGCTGGATATCCAGAATCCTCTGGTAGTGACTTTTCCGGAAGGGATTGAGTGGCTGGCGCTAGATAAGAGATTTTCCCCGGAACAGATTTTCCACGACATTGTATCCAATCCCACCTTCACCCTTGGTCAGGAGATAGTGAGCTTGAGCAAACGAAGGTGTTTTGATGGGGTGTTGGCCATCGGCGGCGGTTCGGTGATGGATACAGCCAAATGCGCCATGGCAGCCTTGGGAACGGAGGAGGAGCTCTTGGAACAGCTCCTGACCTTCAGTGATCCTTTTCCTCATCGCGTTCCAGCGATCTTCGTGCCTACGACTCATGGCACGGGCAGCGAAGTTACGATGTGGGCTACTCTGTGGAACCTGGGAACCATGACGAAGCACTCCATCTCCCACCAGGATCTATATCCGGACGTGGCTGTGCTAGACCCAGGCCTCACCCTGACCCTGCCCCTAGACATTTCTCTCGGTACTACTCTTGATGCCCTGAGCCACGGTTTTGAAGCCATTTGGAATAAAAATGCCAACGATACCTCAACCGACTATGCGATCGAGGCAATAGTATCCATTCTAGAGCAAGCACCCCTTCTCAAGGTCCAGCCAGGAAATCGGGATATACGCGGGAAACTTCTCCATGCCGCCTCCACCGCCGGTCTGGCATTTTCCAACACTTTGACAGCGGCAGCTCACTCCATCAGCTATCCCCTCACGCTACACTTCGGAATTCCCCACGGCATCGCCGCCTCCATATCCCTATCGCCGTTGCTGGATATTAACGGTAGTGCTATTGAGCCGACCTTGGAGCGCATATATGAAGTGGCAATGCTTAACGGCCTGGAGGAATTAAAAGATAAAATCAACCGAATTCCGGAGGGATACCTGGCCTACCGGCTGCAGGAATGGGGTGTCAGGGAAGAGCAGTTGGAATGGCTGGTAGATCAATCTTTCACCCCAGGGCGAATGGATAACAATATTGTTGAGCTAAACAGGGAGGACATACGAGGCATAATGGAGACTATCTACTAATGGGCAGACCAAAGCAGGCCATCATTGTGGCGGCCGGAGTAGGCAGCCGCCTTCGACCGCTAACTAACGATCTACCCAAGTCACTCATTGAGGTTGATGGGCAGTCCATCCTCAGACGCAGCATCCATCAGATGATAGGACATGGGATTAAAGACATCGCCGTAGTGGTCGGTTACCGCAAGGAAATGATCATAGAGCACATTCGGGATTTTCCGGTCACCTTTTTCTACAATCCCTTCTACAAAATCACCAATAACATGGCCTCGCTCTGGTTCGCCGCTCCTTTTATCAAGGGTGACTTTATCTACTCGCACAGTGATATTGTTTATGACGTGCCCCTGCTCACTAAGCTCATGGAAGATAGAAGGGAGAATATACTGTTGGTCGAGAAAAAGGAGTGCGGGGCTGAGGAAATGAAAGTACAGGTTGAAGATGGATGTTTAGTGGCTTCAAGCAAGGAAATCCCCAGGGAGAGATCCTACGGCGAATGGACCGGATTGGCCAGATTCTCTGCCGTCTTCGGAGCAAGGTTGATGGAGATCATCAGCCATCTAATTGAACAAGGGCACCAGATGGCATACGACACACTGGCCTTTAACCGGACTGTAGAACAAGGCAGTGTGATAGAGATCGCATCGTTCACGGGCCTTAATTGGATCGAAATAGACAGCATTGATGATCTACAACAGGCTCATGAATTGTTTGTAACGGCTTAGACTTTTTCTTAAAACTAGACAAGACTGAAAGCACCTGCCAATGCAAGTAGTACATAGATGTCTAAGACTTTAGCTAATCAGTCATCACGAACGACTCTGAGACCGTTGATTGGGCTTCCCGTTTCGCCCCCTGAGAGAGGCAGCCCATACTACAACCTAAATCCTGAATATACGAATGCAGTCAACCGCGCTGGTGGGGACCCGCTAGCCTTCCCTCTCCTGGCGAGCCCGACTTACGTGAATAGGATGATTGAGCTTATTCACGGATTGATCCTCATCGGCAGTGCTTATGACCTGGATCCGGCCCGATATGGGCAGAAAGCACACCCGAATCTCAAGCGCTCCGACACGGCTCGCGACGATTTCGATCGACTTCTGCTTGAGCGGGCTTATGAACGGGCGCTGCCAATATTGGGGATCTGTCATGGCTGCCAGGCTATAAACGTTTTCACAGGCGGATCTCTCGTTCAGGACATCCAATCCCAGATAAGCGGGGCTCTCCAACACCGTACATCATCGGAGACCGGAGAATACGCCCATGAAGTAGAACTGCTACTCCACACGACGTTAAATCCTGAAGCAACGAACCTCTCGGTAATGACGAATTCAGCTCATGATCAAGCCATTGAACACCTTGGCCGGGGATTGCGGGCCATAGGCCACACCTCTGACGGTGTTATTGAAGCCTTCGAGGAGGAAGATGTGGAACGACACTTCGTTCTAGGGGTGCAATGGCATCCTGAGAGGCTATCAGCCACAGACCCGATCTCCTTCCGTGTTTTTGAAAAGACCGTTGCAGCGGCAGCAGCCTGGAAAAATGAGCACGAGGTTGAATTTTAATGTTTACGAATAAAGTCCGATCAGCAAGATCAAGGGCAAAAAGAAGAATCGCATTCAACTTAGCCTTGTTGATGCTGTTGCTGATGTCCTGCGCACCGAGGATCGTTGAGCATCTGCCGGCCAACAGACTTGGACGGTATATCCATCGACTAGTCCAGTCCGAGGGACAGTCAACTGCTGACTGGGGTATCTATGCTCGGAACCTTAAAACGAGCAAAGTACTGGTTGAATACAATGCCGATAAGCTTTTTCTTCCCGCCTCCAATACAAAGCTCTACACCACCTCGGCTGCCCTGGAACTCCTCAAGCCTGGATTTCGCTACGTAACTCCCATAATGGCGACAGGACCAGTCCGGGACAGTGTGCTGACCGGTGACCTGATTGTGGTCGGAGTTGGGGACCCAACATGGTCAGGCCGCTTTCATGAAGACGATGGCACACGGGTTTTTCAGGGCTGGGCTGACTCACTCAAGGCACTGGGAGTTGGTGTTATTGCCGGGGATATCGTAGGCGTGGATGCTGTTTTCGATGACTTCCTCTTGGGTTCTGGTTGGAGCTGGGATAACGAGTCCTACTACTACTCGGCGCAGGTCACCGGCTTGTCATTCAATGAAAACACGCTGAATGTCACTATTGAGCCGAGTGAGTCTGGCCAGTCACCCACCATCGTCACCAACCCGCTCACATCTTACGTAACTATCGAGAATCGGCTTGTGACTCTGGATACCCTGGCTTGGCTTGACTCACTCGGACTACTAGATTCGTTGGCGTTGGTTGATACTCTGATGCTGCCAGACTCTCTTGTATTCCCGGAACCGAATTGGGACTTGAACCGGCCTCGAGGAACCAACCGAATCATATTCAAGGGAATACTCCTTCCGGACACTATCGAGACCGGTGCCAGTGTGGAAGATCCAGTAACCTATACCGCAACAGTGCTGAAGGAGACTCTGATGCGGGAGGGGATCAATGTGCAAGGAGGAATCCGGGGTATCAGCCTCTTTCAAGATGAAACAGGTGCGGAAGTTGCGGAAGCAGATACACTGTTTTTATATCACTCTCCACCTCTCAGGGATATCATCTATTATCTTAATAAGGACAGCCAGAACTTCATGGCGGAAACTCTCTTGCGGACAATAGGGATACTTGCCGGAAATGGAGGTAGCGCCAGGTCAGGACTAAACCTGGCCAGGCAGGTCTGGGCGGAGATGGGCGTGGATACGAACAGTACCTTCCTAGTGGATGGTTCCGGTCTATCACGGTATAATAAACTAACACCGAGAAATACTGTGCGCCTGCTCACCTATATGAGCGGCGACAGCACCTTTATCCGCTCCCTGCCCATCGCTGGAGTGAATGGTACCCTTGAAAAGCAGATGAAAAACACCGCCGCGGAGGGAAGGGTCTTCGCTAAAACGGGCACGTTGATGCATGTGCGGTCTTTGAGCGGTTATGCTGTCAATCTCAAGGGAGACTGGATCGTCTTCTCTATAATGGTCAATGATTTTTTAACGCCCCTGAGTGAGGTTAACGACAAGATTGCGAGACTTTGTGAATTACTGGTACTACAATAGCATAATTTGATAGGAGTGTCATGCTGAACTATATCTGGTTCGGGCTCATCGCTATCTCCTTTGTAGTAGGACTGATCACAGGCAATATCGACGCCGTCACTGAGGCGGCTTTTGAAAGTGCCAAAGCGGCCATACAGCTGGCCATCGGCTTGATCGGTGCGATGGCCCTATGGTTAGGGCTCATGCATGTAGCGGATCGTGCCGGACTGGTGAACCTCCTGGCCCGAGCGATTCGCCCGGTCGCTCGTTGGCTTTTCCCGGAGATACCCGATGGCCATCCAGCCCTCGGCTCTATCGTAATGAATATGGCGGCGAATGTGCTTGGACTTGGTAATGCTGCTACTCCGATGGGTTTGAAGGCCATGAAGGAGCTTCAGGAACTTAATCCGGCAAAATCCACCGCCAGTAACGCGATGGTGACCTTCCTGGCCATCAATACTTCCAGCGTCCAGATTCTGCTTCCAGCCACTGTGGTAGGACTACTGGGAGCCCGGGCTGGGGGCATCTTTATCCCTACTATTCTTGCCACCAGCGTCTCAACCATCGTTGCGGTTATAGCTGCCAAGTGGCTGGAAAAGCGCCGGGCCTATCGAATCAGATCCGAACCGGTTGGGGAGGAGCAATAGGATGGAAGCCTTTATCACCTTTCTCAGCGGAGCCGCCAATTATATCATCCCGGCGATAATCGTGGCAATCCTCACCTATGCAATTGCGAGGCGGGTGAAGGTATATGAGGACTTTGTGGAAGGTGCCAAGGAAGGATTTACCATAGCTGTACGCATTATTCCCTATCTTGTGGCTATTCTGGTTGCAATTGGTATGTTCCGCGCATCGGGCGCTATGGACTATCTGGTTGCCGGATTGAAGCCGATACTCGGTGCAATTGGCTTTCCTCCTGAGAACCTTC
This sequence comes from Fidelibacterota bacterium, assembly GCA_020354025.1. Classification (GTDB taxonomy): domain Bacteria; phylum Fidelibacterota; class Marinisomatia; order SCGC-AAA003-L08; family TS1B11. The sequence continues at coordinate 3,351,512 of CP070638.1, forward strand.
CAATGGCATTAATGCGGCCTCTATCGGGGAGCGGTTCCCTAGGACTCCTTTCGGATCTGGTGAACGAATATGGAGTAGACAGCCTGTTCACCAAAATCGGTGCGACTATGTTCGGTTCCACCGAGACTACCTTTTATGTTCTGGCGGTCTATTTTGGCTCGGTGGGGATTCGCCGGACACGGCACGCGGTGGCGGCCGGTCTGCTGGCGGACCTGGCCGGTGCACTCAGTGCTGTTTTCTTCTGTAAGCTGTTGTTCGGATAGCTGTGCGCCACAGCTCGGAGCAATTGACACCGAGCGCTGTCCAACCATATCTTGAACAGGGGAGAGGGTCTATCTGCGCAGGAGCATTTTTCGAGTTGCTGGCTTCCCCTTGTCAACCCTTAGAGTTATAAAGTAAATGCCGGAGGCCAGCCGCCGACCGGTGGCATCCACCGGAATGAACTCATAGGTGTATTTCGCGTCTGGCTGATCCCGGGAGACCAGGGTACGTATCAACCTACCCCTGAGGTCGTACACTGCCAGTCGCACGTGTCCGGGTATTAGTAGCTGGTAGGGAATGACAGTGATTTCGGCGAATGGATTAGGGTAGTTTGGATTTAGCACGTAGTGCGGTTTCACGGTTGCTCCGGTATCGGATGTCACCCGGAAGAAGTTCATGAACCGTTCCATAAGTAAGTCCCTGACGTTGGCGGGATAGATAGTCTCGAAGCCTACGGCCAGATAGACCAGGTGACTTGTTGCGCTGCTATTGCCAAAAGTGCCTTCATAGGCGATTCCCGCTCCACCGACCCTAGCTGCATCAACGCCCTGGTAGGTGGCGATCAGCTTCGATCCGCCGGCAGGGCTGATGCCATCCGGCCAATCCACGTCATATGTTCCATGGGTACCATCATCAAATCCGATGAATCCTAAGCCATCGATGATGGAACCACTCACGGGTATAATTGTGTGACCTCCACCGGCAGCGTCATCGGATACATACTTCGCCTTAAAATAATTCTGGTAGAACTGAAGATCGGTAGTCGTACCCTTCTCGTCCAGATCATGACCGATTTCCGACCCGGAGACTAATAGGTTACCGCCGTCGGTTAAATAGGTGGCGACCAGGGTTTGCTCCGTGCTGGAGAAGCTGGTGTTATCCGTAGCCTCTTCCCCGGAAATCCAGATAACGACTTCATACTCCTGCAGGGTCACCAGACTCGCCTCCACGGCCTCATTGCTGGAGGCATCGAAGGCCAGGCCCAGCCTCCAAACGGACGGGGCGTGCTGTCGTAAGAAATCGAAAGTGTTTACGGTCCCGGTGGTGCGGTCGAAGCCGTTGACGATCAGGACCTTCGAACGAATTGTATCTGGAACCGTACCCAACACCTCCGAAAATGGGCCTACACCGGCGTCGGTGACGGCGCGAACTTTAAAGTATACAATACTGTCGGCTGGCAGGCCGACAACCTGGAAGTCCGACGTTTGATAATCGTGAAAAAAACTGAAGTTTACGCCATCGGTGCTGGTGAACAGCTGATAAGAACCTTCGGCTATCCCTGAAACGGAAATGAGGACGGTACCATCCCCGTTGTTAAAAGCCGCTAATGCTGTTGGACGAGGTGGTGGGATATCGGTAGTGAAATGGTCGGCCAGGGCAGCCCACAGTTCCGGACGGCTGCCATCGTAACCCAGGGCCCACATGCCCACACCGGCCAGATTATTGTCCAAGGCCAAGGTATACTTAGCCGCCAGGCTCAGGCTGTCGTCGTACCAGAGTTGACGCCACTGGGCGTCCTGCTGGTAGGCCACCCAGGGGGTGGAGGAGATGGTATCCCAGTTGTGGCCGTGAGTAGCAGCTGTATCCGCTGCTGCAGTGTAGATGCGGCTGACGGCGCTTCCGGTTGCAGCAGCGTGGATCACATCGCTGACCACAGGCCAGTCGTAACCGTAGTAGGGTACGCCGAGGATGATTTTGTTGGCGTCCCCCCCTGTAGCGGTTAGGTAGTCCATCACGGTGCTGGTGACGTTGATAGAGCCGCCCGCGAGGGGACTTACCGGACCCGCAGTGCTGCTGCCCTTCCAGGAGTAGTCGTAGGCCATAATGAAGATGCCGTCCACGATCTGCGCCAGGGCGTAATAATCCCAGGCGCTGTTCCAGTCCACCGCTGGCGTGGCCACGGTGATAATAGCTTCAGGTAAGCGAGCATGGAAGGTATCGGCCAGGGTCTGCATGAAGACTACCATGCTATCGCGCATGGCGGTGGGCATTCCCTCGAAATCGATGTCGATGCCGTCGGCTCCCCCAGCCTGGACTGCGGCCAGGAGGTTATCGATGGCCCGCTCGCGGTTGATGGCGTTGCCAAGCAAAGTGGTCAGCGTGGAGCTGCCAAATAGGGTGGCGCATAGCTTGACCTTCACTCCCCGGGCATGGGCAAATTCGATAAGCTCTGTGCGGGGCCAGTTGTGGTCATTGGTGATATTGCCGCTACCGTCCAGCCCCGCCGAGAAGTAGTTGATCTGGGTGAGCAGGTTGTAGTCCAGGGTGGGATAACTGTCATACTGCCAGTAGGGAAGGTAGCCGACAATCTCCCTGGTGGGACCGATCGCACGCGGCAGGGGGACCGGTAAGGTGGCGGCGATGCTGTCGGCTCGCGAATAGTCAACCACTACTCCACGGTGGGCCTCCAATTCCAGCATATGGATAGAAGGATGCTCCTGGGCGCGCAGTAAAACGGGTACTAATACAAGCACCAGTAGGTAGAGGATTGCAGCCCGTACCGGAAAATCAAAACCGGTCATGGCTCTCAAAGCAAGTCTATTTCCTGGGCTATGAGCTCATCAAAGGTCTGTCGGCGTCGGACTAGACGGGCGGACCTGCCTTCCACCAGCACCTCGGCAGCCATAAGGCGGGCATTGTAGTTGGAGGCCATGCTAGCCCCATACGCACCTACATCATGGATGCACAAGAGGTCTCCAACCTGCGCCTCGGGGAGCGGGCGCGGCTTGACGAAACCTCCCCATTCCTGCGTGAACATATCAGCCGTTTCGCACAAAGGCCCGGCTACGACCCTTGGTGCTGTGGGCTGGTCATCCTTGCCGATGATCGATATATGGTGATACGCTCCATACATGGCAGGGCGTACCAGATTATCAAAGCCGGCGTCCACCAGGATGTAGTCAATCGAACCACTCGTCTTAGTCCCCCTGACCTCAGTCAGAAGCAGTCCCGCCTCCGCCAGCAGATAGCGCCCAGGCTCCACTTCCATGGAAAGTGGTCGGTTTAGAGTATTTTCCAGTTCCGATTTGGTTTCTTGCCAATCCTGGACGAAGCGGATTACATCAAAAGCAGGCTCATCGGGATAGTAGGGAATCGGCAGCCCACCACCTGCGGAGATGGTGGTTACCGTATCGGCGGCCATGAGTGCGGCTGTACTTAAAGCCTGCCGCACCCTGGACAGGTGTTTGAAATCGGATCCGGAGCCGATGTGCATATGAATACCGGAGACGCTCAGACCGGTCTTGGCAGCCCGTTCGAGTACCCGGGGCAGCTGCTCGTGCCAGATACCGTGTTTGGATTCCGGCCCTCCGGTGTTGACCCGCTGATCATGGCCATGACCGAATCCTGGATTGATGCGCAGAGTGACATTTTGCCTTGGACGTATGGAAGCATATTGCTCTATCATATCCGGAGAACCAAGGTTTACGTGGAGGTTATGCCTCCCAAGGATATCCAGGATAGAATGGTCGAACAAGTCTGCTGTGAAGACGATCTCATCCTTGGTAAATCCGGCTTTTAAGGCCCGGTACACTTCTCCGGCAGAAACGGTGTCGACCTTCAGGCCCAGTCCTCGAAGCCAGTGGAGCAGGCCAAGGTTGGGATTAGCCTTCTGGGCATATCGGATAACGTCGAATCCCCGCAAATCCTGAATCCGCTGGCGGATAATGTCGGCATGGTAGACGTACAGAGGCGTGTCATGCTCTCGTACCAGATCCCGGAGGAGTTGGTCATCTAGGGATCTAAGTTTCAACGGGTGGCTCTAGAAAGGTGAGTCTAATTTGACCTGCTCCGGCCTGAAGTTTCACCGGCAGTGATATTGGAAAAGTGAGGATAGACGAACCATGGCCGCAGGGTACACCGGAAATGATGGGAATGGCAGTACCCTCGAAGGTTTCCAAGATGATATCCTCAACGGTCTTCCCGAAGGGAATCTCCTCTTCAGGTATATCGGTGATCTCTCCGACGATTAGTCCGGCGATTTCCTCCAGCTGATTGCTCCGCCGCAAGTGTTGGAACATGGTTTCCAGCTTGTGGAATGGCTCGTTCACTTCTTCAAGGAACAGTATTTTCTTTCTGAAATCCACTTGTTCAGGGGTGCCCAGGCGCCTAGTGATTAAATACAAGTTCCCACCCCAGAGTTCTCCCTGGGCGGTACCCTCCGCCAGTATAGTCACATTGGGGATTTCAGCCAAGTCAATACTCTGGCACTCACCAGATAGGATCCCCTGCATATATTTGAAACTGAAAGGTTCTGGCCCGTTAAAAAAGGTGTGTAGCATGGGGCCATGGAAGGTGATGAGCCCCGTCATCTGGGTGATATTAAGCAGCAGAGTAGTCATATCACTAAAACCCATGAATATTTTTGGGTGAGATTGGATGATATTATAATCCAGAATGTCACCCACTCGAAATACACCATATCCACCCCGAGCGCAAAAAATAGCATCCACCTGGGAGTCGGTGAACAACTGTTCCAGCTCCCGGGCTCTCATCTCCGCCGATCCGGCGAACTGGTTCTCCCGGGCCTGGTTGGTTTTATTCCAGACGAGCCGGTAACCGGCATCTTTTAAAATCCGACCGGCCTTTTTAAGCTTTTCCGATTCAGCCCACTTTGAGAGGGACACGATCCCTATGGTTCCCCCCTGCGGGAGAAACCCGGGCTTGATAGGTTGTTGACGAGTGCCCCGGCTGTGTAGCATTCTTATAAATTTAAGATGGGTTGAGGGAGGAAAGGTGGGCAAAGTCGCTGTCTCGCAGTAGCTCCGAGGTTCCTGGTTTACCGGCCTTCGCAGGTTTTCCCGGCCAACGGATTAGGAGTAGGCGGAAGTGATACTTCAGTGTATCATCCCTTCAATGGATAGAGTCCCCGTACTCCTCTAGAAAAATGCTAAGCCGTCGTGGCTATGATTTTCTGCAGGATTGAGAGGAAATAAATGAGTTCACAGCCCTCCATAAAAATAAACCGATCAAGCGGTTTTATTTTAGCCTGATATATGGTTAGCCCACGACTTTAATCGTGGGCTTGCTTTATTATCTCACAGAAGTCCAGGCGATAATAGCATCCTTAGTTACTAATCTAATTGCCAATCTACCGTTAACATACTCGCAGCATCTTCATCGATCAGCAAAGTGGCATGTTGGTGCATCTGAACAATGGTAGCAGGCACCATTGCTGAGATGGGACCTTCGAGTGTATCCTTGATGGCTTGAGCCTTTTTTTTACCGCTGGCCAGTAAAAGAAGCCTCCAAGCTTCCATGATAGTGCCGATTCCCATGGTAATGGCGTATTTGGGTACTTGATCCATAGAACCGAAAAAGCGGGCGTTGCCCTGGCGAGTTTTTTCCGTGAGAGTCTTAATCCTGGTCCTCGAGCCAAGGGACGATCCTGGTTCATTAAAGGCAATATGCCCGTTCTCACCGATACCCAGAATTTGCAGGTCTATCCCGCCAACCTCGTCGATACGCTCTTCATACCACTCACATTGCTCTTCAATATCGTCGGCCATGCCGGCAGGAATATGAACGTAGCGGGAATCTACGTTTATGTGCTTGAACAGGTTCTCCCACATGAAATAGTGATAACTCTGATCATGACTGGGAGGCAAGCCTACATATTCGTCCAGATTAAAAGTAGTCACTTTTGAAAAGTCAAGCCCCTCTTCCCGGTGCATGCGAATCAGCTCTTGATAAAGCTTGAGAGGGGAGCTGCCGGTGGCAAATCCGAGGACGCAGTCCGGTTTTTTCCGTACAAGCTCGGCAACAATACGGGCACCTTCTATGGAAATGGCATCGTAATCTGCTCTAATAGAAGCAAGCATAATATTTGTCCTCCAGCTTGAGTCGGTAGCTACAAGAATTCTCTGGGCAATTAGACGCTTAGATTAATGCCACAGTCTGAAATAAATTTAATACGAGATAAGTATACCTAAATAGTGATCAATTCTCGCATAATCCGCGCCACAATATCATGCTATTGCAGGGTAGCCCTCGTACTCCGGGACTGACGTCCAATCCGGGGAGTAAACAGAATCAGCGTTGTCCGAATCCGCCCCCACCTGGCGTTTTAATGATAACCAGTTCCCCGGCCTTAACGACCAGATCCGCCTTGCCGCCAAGGTTCTCTGAAATACCATCACGACGGATGAGTATATTACGTCCTTTAGCCCCTGGTCTCCCTCCAGCCATTCCGTAAGGTGCGTAGGCTCGTCTCTCTGACAAGATGGAAACCTTCCGCGGCTCAAGGAAGCGGACTGCCCGGATTACGCCGTTCCCACCGCGATACCTGCCCTTCCCGCCTGAGCCCTGGCGGATGATGAACTGCTCTAGCCTGATTTCAGGAAACCGCTGCTCTAACACCTCCGGATCGGTGATGCGGGTATTGGTCATGTGCACCTGCACGGCTGAAGCACCCCTGTGACCTTCAGTGGCGCCGGAACCCCCGGCGATGGTTTCATAGTACTGTTTTCCCTGGTCGTCTTCCCTGCCAAAGAGAAAGTTATTCATAGTCCCCTGAGAGGCAGCGGCGATTCCCAGAGCCCCCAGCAGAACATCTACAACGCGTTGGGAGGTTTCCACATTACCGCCAACCACGGCTGCATTTGGCGATGGATTAAGCAGACAGCTCTTTGGAATAAAAACATCGATGGGGTCCAGACAGCCCGAGTTGAGGGGAATGTCCTTATCGATCAGGGTGCGGAAGACATAGAGGACCGCTGCTCTGGTTACGGCTGCTGGGGCATTCAGGCTGGTTGATAGCTGCGGTGACGTGCCATCGAAATTTATTATTGCCCGATAGAAGTGGGGAGGGTCGTTACCCTGCTCAATAGTCAGGCGGACTGCAATTCTGGAGCCATCGTCCAGGTAGTCCTCGAATGTCGATTCGAAGCGCGGGCGGCCATTGAGGAATCTGCCCAGGGCTTCCCGCATGGCTTCAGCCGCGTTATCCCGGATATGGCCCATATAGGCTTGTATCGTCTCCAGGCTGTACTTGTCCACCAGCCGCCCCAGTTCCCGCAGACCGCAATTATTGGCGGCGATCTGAGCTCTCAGGTCCGATACCCGCTCTTCGATGTTCCGGGCTGGGTGCGGTGCTGAAATGAGCAGCCGGCGCAGTTCTTCTTCCCGGAACCTGCCGCCGCGTACCAGCAGGAAGTTATCGATGACTACTCCTTCATCCTTGATTGTCGCGGCGAAGGGTGGCATGGAGCCGGGGGTGATACCGCCAATATCGGCGTGATGACCGCGAGAGGCGGTGAAGAAAATGATCCCGCCATCAGGCTCGAAGACGGGCATGATCACCGTAACGTCCGGCAGGTGCGAGCCGCCGCGGTGGGGATTATTGGTCACGTACACGTCGCCGGAATGCATCCGGCCTTGATTGGCCTTCACAGTCGCCTTCACCGATTCGCTCATGGCGCCTAGGTGGACAGGGATATGGGGGGCGTTGGCCACCAGATTCCCCTGGCTGTCAAAAATGGCGCAGGAGAAATCCAGACGCTCCTTGATGTTAGTAGAGTGGGCGGTATTGGCCAGAGTGACGCCCATCTGCTCGGCCACGCTCATGAAAAGGTTGTTGAAGACCTCCAGCATGATGGGGTCTCGTCCGGTGCCCACCTTTTCTACCCGGGTGTCCTCTTGCTCTAGGATCAGGTGGCCATACTTGTTGACGGTGGAGGTGAAGCCCGGCTCAACGAGCACGGTGGAATAGTCTTCGACTATAATGACCGGTCCACGGAGCTGGTGACCTGTGGGGAGCTGTTCCCGACGGTAGACTGGTGTCGGTGTGGGCTGCTCATCAAAAGTAACACCGGTCAGTCCGAGGGGCTCCGGGACAGTCCTGTCTGTGCCTACCCCCCACTCGGTCTCCTTGAGGACGCCGCCCCCTCCCAGCACTTCAACGCGGATGTTCAACAGCTCCAGTTGAACACCTATGGGTTTGAAACCAAAGTGCCGGCTGTATGCTTCAAGAAAGGTGGGTGCAACGTCTTCGTAGTCCACGAGGGGAATGGATAGGTAGGTGTCGGTCCCTAGGGGCCGGATGTCCATGAACCTGTGGACCTCGATATCTGACACTGAAATGCCGCGTTCGCGCAGCTCCTCTACCAGGGGCGCACCCAGGGCTTGATACTCACCCTCCAGAGACCGGTACAGGACGCGATCCAGGATCTTCACCACCGATTGGGCAGCGTAGCGCAGGTGGCCGGCTACGGCGATACCATAGGCTGAGAGCAATCCGGCCAGGGGATGAATAATGATCCTGCGAATACCCAGTATACGTGCCAAAGCGCAGGCATGCTGAGCGGCGGCACCACCGAAACAGACCAGTGCGTGAGTGCGGACGTCGAAGCCCCGGGCCACAGAGATTTCCTTGATAGGCTTAGCCATGGTCTCGTTGGCGATCTTTACATATCCCAAGGCCATGTCGGACGGTGAGAGCCTAGTGCCTAACTTTTGATTGATATCGTCGGTAAGGCCTGCAAACTTTTTTTGAACGATGTCCCTGTCAAGGGTCTGGTCCTGCTTGGGTCCAAAGGTGCGGGGGAAATAAGCAGGTAGGATACGTCCTAATAGCAGGTTAGCGTCTGTCAGAGCCAGCGGGCCACCTCGGCCATAGCAGGCGGGACCCGGGTCAGCCCCGGCGGATTCGGGTCCTACGCGCAGCTTCTGCCCATCGAACCAGAGCAGCGAACCACCGCCGGCGGCCACCGTGTTTACGTGCAGGCTCGGTGCCTGAAACTGCACTCCCGCTGTCTTGACCTCGAAGATCTTTTCGAAATGACCATTGAACCGACTCACGTCGGTTGAGGTCCCGCCCATATCGAATCCGATAGATTCCCGGATATTGTCGAGCTCGGATACTGCAGCCGTGCCGATGACACCCCCGGCTGGCCCGGAAATAATGGCATCCTTGCCCGTAAAGGATGCAGCGTCCGTAAGGCCGCCCGAGCTCTGCATGAACTCCAATGGAATGCTGCCGGTCAGCTGGCGCACCGAATCCACATACCGTTTGAGGATCGGGCTGAGGTAAGCGTCAACCACTGTGGTTTGAGCCCGGCCCACAAACTTGATCAGCGGCATTATCTCGTGAGAGACGGCGACTTGTTTAAATCCCATCTGACGTGCTACCCGGGCTACGACTTCTTCATGACGGCTGTTATTCCAGGCGTGCATAAGAACGATAGCCACCGAGCCGATACCCATGCGTTTCAGGCGTAGAAGGTCCGCTTCCACCGCTTCCACTTTCAGGGGCACAATGACTTTGCCGTCTTGATCGATCCGCTCGTCCACTTCCTTGATGCAGCGGTAGAGCTGCTCTGGTTTTCTTATGGCAAGCTTGTATAAATCGGGCCGGTTCTGATACCCGATCTCCAACAGGTCGTGAAAGCCTTTAGTAATGACCAGTGCTACGGAAGCTCCTTTCCGTTCCAGCAGGGCGTTGGTAGCGACCGTAGTGCCCATGCGAATGTGTGCCACTCGGTCCTCAGGGATGGGAGATCCGGGGAGTAGATCCAGCAGGCGGTGGATGCCTTCAATGGCGGCGTCGGGGTAGGCCGGGGAATCGGAAAGGAGCTTGATAGTGTTTAGCCGGCCGTCGGGATCGATTCCAATCACATCGGTGAAGGTGCCGCCCCGGTCAATAGCAAACTGCCAGCGGTCGGTGGCGCTGCTAGTGCTGGTGATGCTCATGGATGCCAGCTAGTGGGATATCAGTGATCGTCAACCTGATACTGTACTTTGCCCCCGACAATTGTCATGAAGATCTGGGCCTGAGGAATATCAACCGGATCGATGGTGAAGAGGTCCTGTGAAAGCACCACAAAGTCAGCCAGTTTGCCCGGCTCCAACGTGCCGGTTCGATCTTCCATAAAGCCGGAACGGGCGCTATGGAGTGTATAACAGCGCAGTGCTTCAGCAACCGTGATCTTCTCTGCCGGCACCCATCCCTCCGGATTCAGGCCATCCAGTGTACGGCGAGTGACAGCGGCGTAGATCCCTTCAAGCGGTGAGATTGGGGCTACGGTCCAATCGGAACCAAAACAGACTGATGCACCCGCATCTAGGAGTGCCCGGAAAGCATAGGTGGTCTTGATGCGCTCCGGCCCAATCCGTTTCTCGGCCCAGCGCCCGTCATCGATTGCGTGGTAGGGCTGCATGGCGGGAACAACTCCCTGATGCCTGAACCGCTCGATAGCGTTATTTGTGAGGTGCTGGGCATGTTCGATACGGAAGCGCCGGTCGCGGGAGCCGTTTTTAGCACTGATTGAGGCGTAAGTATCCAGGAGCCAGTCATTGGCCTGGTCGCCGATGGCATGCACAGCTACCTGTAGCCCCAGAGCGTCACCCCTTTCTATCCATGAGCGCAAAACGGAGGTATCTGTGACTACTAATCCGTGGGTTTGCGGGGCGTCATCATAGGGTTGATAGAACCAAGCTGTGGTGGAACCGAGTGATCCGTCAACAAAACCCTTAAGACCGCCCCATCGGTGCCAGTTTCCGCCTTGACCGTACATATCTATGTACTGCCCTAGTTGTGGCCACGTGCTGAGGGGCACGAAGGAGTAGACACGTAGCTTCAATGTTTCTTTCCGTGCTGCCCGGCGGAGGGTCTCCAGGTGTGACCAAGTACCCATGTCATGGATTTGTGTAATCCCCTGGGCAACGGCATGGTCCATAGCTCGTTCCAGGGCTTCATCCAGCTCTTTCTCGGTTGGGGCCGGAATGGTGGCATAAACCAGGGCCATGGCTTCGTCCTTGAGTATTCCGGTTGGCTGGCCAGTAACGGGATCGCGCATAATTGTTCCGCCATCGGGATCGGGGGTCTCCATAGTGATACCAGCCCGCTCCAAGGCTCTGCTGTTAGCTAAGGCCATATGCCCATCTAACCGATTGACGAACACCGGTACATCTGGCGTGACGGTATCAATCCAATCCCGGTGTGGCAGCTCTCCGCCCCAGGCTTCATGATCCCAATCACCGCCTGTGATCCACCGCCCTTCCTTCAGTCCTTTCGCAAACTTGCCTATACGCCGGACAAACTCCCTCCGTGATTGAGCATCCCGTAAGTCTACACTTGTCAGCTGCAGGCCGCCGCTGATGAAGTGGGTGTGACTATCGATGAATCCTGGGACCACTGAGCGCCCTTTTAAGTCCACTACCCTGGCTTGGGGGCCACAGAGAGCACTTACCTCATCCCCGGATCCAACGGCCAAAATCTCTTCGCCCCTGACAGCTAGTGCCTCGGCCCGGGGCGCTCCAGCAACCCCCGTCCAGATATTGCCGTTAAGGTAGATGACGTCCCGGGTATGCTTCATCGTTTTAAGTGCGGTGCATCCCGATATAATCAGCAATAGCACGGCCAATAGCCCCAGAACGCACTCAGATTCGCTCATGCGTCCAAACGTCCTGTTCAACCGGTGCAGGAAATGTATCTTGTAGGATGGCATTTTTAAAGATCCCCTATAAGACAGTGGTAATGGCAGGGATAGCCCCGGACTTAAAAAGTTAATCTATTTCACCGGATTACTTCCCGTCCTGGAAGAAATTGTCGGGAATGCCCTGATTGACCCGATAGTTGGTGAAGATTATTGCTGCTTCTCCGATTAAATCCCCATTATTATCAAACACAGGTTCCTGAATGTCCGGATCGTATGATCGTTGGTCCCGGCGCCCACCTTGAATAAAACTCTCGTTGAGCTGGAAACGCAGGTGGGTTTCTGTAGGCATATATATACCCGGGGCCGCTTCCACGTACTCCGTCTGGAGGCGGAACGCTTCGTTATTTTCCAGGTAAGTCGTGATAATCCGCACCAGCCACAGCTTCCGGTCCACAATCACATCAGCCCTGAGCGTCATGTCATCCGGACCCTCTTCGAGACCCCGGAGGATCAGGCAAGGATCCCTGTTCAGGAGGGTGTCGCCAATTAAAGTCAGGTCGTGCAGATTCTTAAAAAGCGAATCCGGCGAGAGTACCAGACCCCGGCGGGGAACCATCGCAAATCCCCTGGCCTCAAGGCTGGTTTTATCAGGCTGCTTGAACGTGAATGTCATCTTTTTCCGGGGCATACGCAGCATGGGCATGTCAAGGCTTACCTGAATATCGACCTGGTAGTCCTCAATTCGGTTGAATCGGGTTCGGAGACTGTCCAAAACCTGGTTCGCATTCCACCTCTGGGCAGCCAGAGGTGGAGAGAGCAGAAGTAGAAAAGGAAGCAGTAGCGGTAGCAGTAGCAGCTTGCCCGGCTTATGGCGAGCGCAGCCGGGTGGCAGTCGGTAAAGGGTATTAAGCTGCATGCTACAGATTACGGCGGAGCGACCGCCGACAGCAAGGAATTGTTCCTCTACTGGGACTGGTAAAGCTAGCGGCCGATCCAGTAGGTAGCTTTTATTGCGAAGATGTTGTCGGTCGTGGCCTCGAACAGGTCAGTCAAGTCGCGGCGAGGTCGAAAATCCCCAGGATTATTTTCATCGTAGCCGTTACGGGTCCAGACCAGGTAGAGCGCGGATCCCGGCATGAATTCCCAGCGCAGCACGGCGGTGCCAACCAGGGCTTTGTAGTTGAAGTTGGGATTCTCTATGTAGAACACGTCGCTCTCTTCCCCCCCGGTCGGATCAATGGTGTAGCCCCCATCCTCGGTAGGATTTATCGTAGAGCCTCCCTCGCCATAGATGAGGAATTCATATGCATCCGGGCGGGTGTATTCCTTGAATTCGGTATAACTGCCCACTGAGAGATAAGGCTGGAAATAGGCTTGCAGGGAAAGGGTGGGCGTGAAGGTGTAGTCTATCCGGAAGTCGGCTGAAAGTGTCTTTCGATTCAATTGGGCTGCGACATATCGTTTTCCATACATCTCAACAGCGTCGGTATCTTCAATAGCCTCGACGTATTGCTCCATATTCCGACCTAGGGAATAATTGGGATTGAACTCCAGATTCAACCGGCTGCCCAGTTTAATTTCTACCCGACCGTCGAGGCCGGAATCATAGCTGCCCTCTTTGTCTCCACCTGCGTTCATATGAATACCAAAGACAACATTCTTCCGTTGGTCGGAGTTAATGCCGAAGTTGACGAACGCGCCACCGGGGTCTAGCACACGTGGCCCGCCGCGCAGCTCAGTATCACTCAGGGTCTCTGCGTCCAGACCCATGAATCCGTTGATACTCCAGTAGTTAAGGAATTGTAGCCAGCCCATGAGGAACACGTTCTCGCTGGTCTTGATCCCGGCAAAATTGTGGTTGCTGGAATAAGCGATATTCAGCCGGACGTTGCGGAATATCTTACCGGGATCATACCACCAATAACCAGTGACCACATGCATATTAATGCGGTCCGAACCGTATTTCAGTCCTATGTCATTGCTCTCGAATCCGGGTGAAATAATCCCAAGAGCGGTATTCATTTGCACATGGCCTTTTTCCTTATTCAACATTAAGCGGCCGGCATAACCGCTCATTTTGGTCATGGAAGTATCGAGTGTAACATGATCAGCGTCCGGTCTCTGGAAGTAGTGGCTTGAGCTTTGCTGCAGATCGAGCATGCAATCCTGCGAACCACTGATTGATGTAAAACCGCCCCAGCCGGCGATAGCCCATTCTTTTTCAGCGTTGAGGAAGGTCCAGCCATCAATCCCGAAAGCCAGGGCATTATCTGACAGTACCTTCCTTAGCGATTGATCGTCAAAGTGCCGATATACATAGGTGCCGATAAATCCCAAACCCTGGAGACCGTCATTGAACTCTTTCTGAGTTCGCAACAGGTTGTAGGAAGCCAGGGGTTCCACCTCCTCGGAGTGGATTTGTCCCTCTTCGTTGATCCGGGCAGATTCCTTTCCTGTGAGGGCGGACAATCCCCCGAGTGACCAATCTCCGTTCAGCTTCCCGCTGAGCTTGGCGGCTCCTAGGATAGAGGTTGCAGTGGGTATGTCTACCCATCCGTCCGTTTCCACATCGACTTGGGGTGGTCCCCCTATGCGACGGCTGTAGAAAAAGTTAGGCTCGCGGAAATTGAATCCCCACCGGTTAGTAGGCCCGCCTCTTCCGAACGAGAAGATATCTGCCCCTTCGATAAAGAACGGCCGTTTTTCCTGGAAATAGGTCTCATATGCAGAAAGGTTGATAACTGACGGATCCACCTCTACCTGGCCGAAGTCGGGATTGAAGGTGGCGTCAACGGTGAGGTTACTGCCAATGCCGACCTTGACGTCGGTACCGATGCCAAAGTTGGTATCGTTGCCTTTGAAAAAGGGATTGTCCTTCTCGGATGGGAGAGCACTATATCCCGACGTGATGTAGGGAGTAAACTCCCGCCTTTTAGGAGGCCGTATGTTGCTGATTCCCTTCAGCTCCGCCGCATGGGAAACTAGCCCGCTCTCTCCCCGCCCAATGTAGGTAAACAGGTCTTGCTCATTTCTTCTCTGGATCATTCTGCCGATGAGGATGCCCCAGATATATTCATCCTGTTGGTTGAATCGCAGTTGGGAGTATGGGATCCGTATCTCCGCTGTCCAGCCGTATTCATCAATAGTTGTTTTACCTTCCCAGATCCCGTCCCAGGAGTCATCGCTCCAACCATCATTGTAAAACGTGCCATCCATGATGGTCCCTGACGGATTGATTATGAAAAAGAAACCGGAGCGTTTATCGTGATAAGAGTCGATGACGACTTGAAATAGATCAGAGTCGAAATTGGTATCCCGCCGGCCCATGCGAGCCACTATCGAGTCCGGCTGGCTGTCCCACAGCCGGGCCAACACATACAGGGCGGCATCGTCATAGGCGACCCACACATCAGTAGCCTCGGTAGCCGGTTGGCCATTGTCCGGTTCCATCTGGATGAAGATCTGATTAGGTGGAGTCTGATAGATGGGTTCGGTCAGCAGGCCGTCGATGCTCAGGGATTCATCAAGCCTTAGCGCAATGATTTCACGCTGCCGGTAATCTTCGGCGTTAAACAGGGTATCGTCGGCGTACAATACCGAAACAAATGCAATCAGAAAAATGATGCGACTCATATATACCTCGTAAAGAAATTACAGCTTGATTACGTATTAGACAGAATATGTTTGGAGAGTTTGTCAAGCAAGTTAGTATAAAGGTGGCTAATAAGGCTTTCCAACCGGCATGATGAGCAGGGGATGTTCATTGGGAGAAAGGTTCAGAAGTTCCTGTATCCGATCGTCATGAAAGGCTCCCACTGCGACGGTGCCCAATCCCAGGGCGGCGGCCTGCAGGTGGATGTTCTCCGAGGCGTACCCCACTTCCATGTGCACGTAGCGGCGGCCTCGCTGGCCATACTTGCCGGTGGTACGCTCGTAGATAGCGGTGATGACCAGCGCGGCAGCGCCGTCTTTCACGCAGGACTGATCCAGTGCCGCAGCAGCCAGCTGCTTTCGCAGGTCCCCCTCCAGCAGAGGTGCCAGAGCATGCTCCCGGAAATGGTAGCGGTATGAGCCAGGGTCCAGGTCGTCAACGTTGCCCGCGGCCAGCAGCACTTCCAGGGGGTACGTGGCCCCGGCGGAGGGGGCTGATCGGTAGTCACCTTGTCGGGTGATTCCCTGGGCTGCCCATAGCAGCTGGCCGACTTCAGCCAGGGTTAGGGCTTCAGGCCGGTACTCCCGCACTGATCTACGCTGCACTATGGCCTCCTCCATTGACAAAGGTCCGGCAGTCTGTGGGGGTGGGAGGGTGATGAAGCTATCTTTCATTGTCGCGATTTAACACACATCCAGGAATATGTCCATACCTAGAAAGCCAAAGACATATCGTAACAGGGCAACGGGTGGTGTGGCTTACAATTATATCCGTTCAGCGCTGGTTTAATGTCAATAGTAGCGGGAGAATCTTATGTCTGATAGCCTGGAGCCTATACTACCAGTGAGAGATCCACCACCTTTGGCTTTACCAACCGCTCGAAGTCGGCGTAGGTCATCTTGATTAGCTCGGTGTGTGACCCGGCGTTAAAGGCGATCTCGTCGTCCTCGGCAAGGCTATCGGCCACATAGACCTTCAGGTCGTACAGGTTGCCAAATGGGGGCATTGCACCAATCTCGCAGTCGGGGAACAGATCTTTGAACTCTTTCTCACCTGCCAGAGCGACCTTTTTTACTCCGGCTGCCTTTTTCAATAGCCGCAGGTCGACATGGTGTGTAGCGGGCAGTACGGCCATGGCCATCTCGCCGTTGAGGGTGACCATCACCGTCTTGGCCAGCTGCTTACCCGGGATGTGGGCGGAGGCGGCGATCTCCTGGGCAGTGAAAGCCTGGGAATGGGCAATAGCCACGTATTTGACCTTGTTACTATCGAGGAACTCTTTCAGTCTCTTAGTGGGCATGGGTACCTCCTTAGCATATTGGTGTCCCAGTTGCACTTCGACGATCTAGGTGCAGCAGTACTATGGAATAATACGACTGATTTGGCCTGGATTCAACAAGTGAGATGGCATGTAGGCTTTGCCACCTCCAGTCATCGGCTGCTGATCCGTATGCCGTTCTTAGGTCAGCCTTGACTCGACCGGGATATTCACTTGGTGCATTGCGGCGAGTTAGACTAGTCCCAACCAGTCACTATAGAGCTCCGGGCGCCGATCACGTAGAAACAGGCGGCGGGCGGGCGAATGTGAAACCTGTTTGAGGTCCAGATCACATAGCAGTATTTCCTCAGTGCCCTCACCAGCCTGGTCGATCATGTGACCGTCGGGAGCGCAGACGAAGGACTTACCGGTAAAGGTTAGCCGAGGTTCAGACCCAACGCGGTTGCATAGAGCAATGAAAAAACCATTCTGGAAAGCTGCTGCCTGCATCTCCGCCTCGAAGAGTCCCTCCGGCCATTCGCCGCTCGAACCGGCCTGGGGGATAAATACCACTTCCGCTCCGCCCAAGGCCAGAGCGCGCATATACTCGGGATAGTGTCGGTCATAGCAGATGGCGACACCGATACTGCCAAAGGCGGTCGTGTAGACCGGGGCTCCGTGATCCCCTGGCGCGTAGTAGCCCTTCTCGTGAAAGCACGGATAGTCGGTTATGTGTATCATCCGGGTTGATCCCAGCATGCGGCCGTCGGCATCTATCACCGGCGAGGTGTCGTAGGTGCGGTCATCGTCACGCTCGAAAAGGTTGAGCACTAAGACGACACCGAGTTCAGCAGCCATTGAGGCCAAGGTCTCGGTTGTCGGTCCGGGTATCGGTTCGGCCAGATCAAGTTTTTCCGGGCTGGCAGGTTCTTGGGGGTAGAATGGGTCGAAAGCCAGCTCCGAAAAGCAAATTACCTGAGCGCCTTTTTCGGCGGCTTCTTCTACTGCTTGGAATCCGCGCTGGCGGTTGGCCTGGCGGTCTTGCGTGGCGCGTTGCTGGACGAGTGCGATCTTCAAATCGTTCATTCTCCTGTATAGCGATTCCTACGATATGGAGCGGGCGGCGACGCCCTGGGAGGAACAGAATTGAGAACTACATGAGTACAGAATCAGAAAAGAGATAAAAATTACCGACGTCCCTCTGAATCTCATTCTGATAGTCTTGCGAGAAGGTCCTGCCATTATTTTCTCCTGATAGGGCTAAGGGCTGGCCTGATGCACTGCTATAAGTTACGGTCCGCTAGAGCGTAATCACCTTCTCCGCCTGCCACTGGGCCGCGATGATGTCGTGCATGCCACCAACAATGCCGATCTGGACTTTATCGGCCAGGTCAAAATACTTGAGGCAGGTATTGCAGACAACCAGGCGCACTCCTTTAGCCTCCAGTGAATTCAGCACATTCAAGACCGGCGATCCCTCTACCACCAACTTTACACCATCAGTATAGAAGCAGATGATTCCCGGGAGCATTTCATTCTCGTCGAGCATGGTCAGGTAGGTGGTGATGAGCTGCTGCTGCAAGGGCTCATCGGCGTGTCCCATACCGTTCCGGGTGATCAGGATAGCCGTGGAGTACTGTTCTGAAGCTGCCTTCATTATGAGGGGCCTCCGCAATCTAGATCGACGGTTCGCGTCAGCTGATAGGGGCCACCGTCGGCATCGTCACGATAAACGTCAACGCTTGTCTCATCTCCATTTACCCGAACCCTCAGAAAAGCGCTCCGCGCCCCTTTATCTCCCAGGCCGCGGGCGTGTCCGGCGTCGACCTGCCATAATCCGTTCATCAGTGCGGCGGAGTACCCGTGGGTATGGCCGCAGAAATAGGCCGCTACATCATGCTCCAGCAGGAGCGTGTGGAAGCGGTGGTTGTTTTCAGGATAGGCGTTCAGACAGTCATCTTTATGGCGATGGCGGCCGTTGTCGGCGTCCGGGATGGACGCGATTGGCTCGTGGCCGAAAATAAAGGTAAGCGGCTTGGTGTTGGCTTCCAGGTCGGCCTTGAGCCACTCATAAAGTGCATCGGTGACATCGCCGTTAGTACCAGTATCGGAGTCCCCGTCATAATACTGGTTGAGTACAATGAAGTGGGCGTTCTGATATTCAAAGGAGTAAGTCGTTTCCTCACCGTTCGGCGGCCCTTTACGTACCACGTTCGGTATGGCCTCCCGGCCCCAGTCGCGGAGCCAGGCCATATCCTCTGGCGTTTCCACTTCGTGATTACCCACCACGGGATACCACAAGTAATCCGTGCCCAGTACCTTGTCAATGGTGTAGCGGACGTTCCAGGGTGGATCGATATCACCGGGGCTTATCATGAATGCTCCTTTGCCTGCTTCGCGAATGGCCTCACACGCACCCTGAAAGTACTGGGACGACTCAAACTCTGGACCTGCGTATTGACGCATATCAGCGGTGACAATGAAAGCGTAGCTTTCATCGGAAGTCATGTTGCATCCAACCAGAGCACCAATCGCCAGCAGCAGCGTTATCAACCATGGCTGCCAACGATTCGTACGGGAGAATGGTCTACTCATCTTGTGTTTCCCTTTTTTTAAGCTGTATCGTTGTTGGTCATCATCTTCAGCGATCTGAATCGATGAGGATTGCCCGGGCTGGAGCGCCGTCAGCCCCCTCGATCTTGAGCGGGAGCACTACCAGTAGGTAATCCCGCGCCTCCACACCGGACAGGTCAAGTCCCTCGACGATCAGGACTTCGGCTCCCAGCAGGCGGTGGTGCACCGGCGCATTCTCGACGTGGTATCCCTCGACCGACAGGTAATCGATACCGACGGTGCTGATATTTTGCTCAACCAGGTACTCCGCAGCGCTTTCATCGAGATGGACGAAGTCCCGGTTAAAAGGCTCCAGCGCTTCGAGTCTGCCGGAGTCGCTGGTCTTAAGCAGGACTGCCTGGATACCATCGAGTTTGCCTTCCAGGTCGCTGCGGCCGATGGCCGCTTCCACATGGGTAAGGTCCAGTACCCTGGCTCCGATGACGAGCTGGCTCAGAGGGATGGCTTCAACGGTGCGGTCCCCTTCGCCGAAATGCCAGGGGGCGTCTACGTGAGTGCCCATGTGCAGGCTCATGGTGGCGCGGGACAGGTTGCAGGAGCCGCCTTTTGCGATCTGCTGGGTCGACTCCAGCTGCCAGTACTCTTCACCCGGCCAGCAGGCCAGGCCCTGACGTAGGGTGACGCTGATATCGATTATCCTGTCGGGTGAAAAAGTCTCCAGCGATAGAATCATGGCAATGAACTCCTTTGATTTCGTTCAGGTCGGCGACTACTGGTGGCAAGACCCCAATGAGTATCCCCGACCAGGGGGGTAGTTTGCCCGCAGCGCCGACGGGTTTTTATGGCTGGAGTTTATCGCGGTCGCCTGGCGTTGAAAAGGGTTAACTTTACCGAGATTTATTGAAGCGGGTTTAATCCGGTACAGCTAGGCCCAGATGCAGGAGGACAGGCTTGATAGATCTCGATAACCTCACCTTCCCGATCGTTCAGATTTCGCTGGATCTCACCACCATTGAGGAGGCGCTGGAAACTGCCGCCATCGCTGTCGAAGCCGGTGTAGATTGGCTCGAGGCCGGAACGCCGCTCCTGCTGGGCGAGGGGCTGCATGCCGTAGCCCGGCTGCGTGAGGCCTTCCCCGGGCATCCCATCGTCGCCGACCTCAAGACCATGGACGGAGGTTATCTGGAAACCGAGATGATGGCCGGGGCCGGGGCCAATATCGTCGTGGTTATGGGCCAGGCCCACGAGGCCACCATCCGCCAGGTGGTGGCGGCCGGCCGGGAATACGGGTTGAAGGTCATGGGTGATGACCTGGCCGCTGAAGATAAGGTGGCCTGCGCCCGGTGGATGGAAAGCCTCGGTGTGGACTTCATCATCCATCACGTGGGCTATGATGAGCGGCGAATGATAGCCGGCCTGAGTCCCATGGACGAGCTGGAAGCCATCGTCCGGGCCGTTTCCATCCCGGTCCAGGCGGTGGGGGGACTTACCATCCGCCAGGCTATCGAATGCCCGGCCCATGGCGCACCGCTGGTGGTCCTGGGTGCGCCGCTGGTGATCGACGCTGACGAGTTCACAACATCAAGTAGCGATATCGGCGAGATCCTTCGTGAGATCACCCGGGAGATCCGCAAGGTCCCCTATCGGCGGCCGGGAGCACCGGAGGACATCGAGCGATGACAAACATGCAGCAGGCAGTAGTCCACTATGCCCTTAAGCCCGATGCGGTGGAGCTACGCGAGATGCCCGTGCCGGAAATCGGGGATGAAGACGTCCTGCTGCACGTGGGGGCTGTTGCGGTCTGTGGATCCGACATCCACCAGGCGCACAATACCCATACCTGGCCGGTCCAGGTACCTGTGATCCTGGGTCACGAGTTCGCGGGGACGGTAGCCGCTATCGGCCGGGGAGTCAAGGCTTTCAAGGAAGGGGATCGAGTGGTCAGTGAGACCGCCGCCGAAATCTGTGGCGAGTGTATTTCCTGCCGTACGGGACGTTACAACCTCTGCCCTCAACGTAAGGGATTCGGCTACGGCTTGCACGGCGCTATGACGTCCTATGTGAGGGTACCAGCGCGTTGTCTGCATCATATCCCCGATGGATTGCCCTTTCATTTCGCGGCCCTGACCGAGCCCTGTGCGGTGGCCTATCATGCCATATGTGTGAATTCGACAATCAGGCCGGGTGACCTGGTGGTAGTCATCGGCCCGGGGCCTATCGGCCTGCTCTGCGCGCGAATGGCGGCGCTCTCCGGGGCTTACCCGCTGATCGTCGCCGGGAAGGCGGATGATGCCGACCGGCTACGGACGGCTATCAGGCTGGGGGCAACGCACACCGTGAACGTGGATGAGGAGGACCTGGGAGCAGTCGTTGGCAGCTGCGATGTACTCGGGGCAGAGCTGGTCTGTGAGGCCACGGGTGAAAGCAGGCCGCTGGAAGTAGCCCTGCGAATTGTCCGGCCCGACGGGCAGGTTACCAAGGTCGGCTGGTCGCCGCCCGGTATTCCCATCGACACGAATCCATTGGTACAGAAGAATGTCCGCTTGCAGGGATCGTTTAGCCATACGTACCCCATGTGGGAGAAGGCGATACATCTGTTGGCCGAGGAGCTGCTGATGCCTAAAGAGTTCGTAGGCCTGAAGACCGACCTGGAGGATTGGAAGAACGCATTCGAATCAATGCACACTAGCAGGGTAATCAAATCGGTACTACTCCCGGAAGGTTAAAATAAATGGAAAATACTAGGGAACGAATGGCATCATTGAAGGAAAAGATCGCACTGGTTACCGGCTCAACGTCGGGGATAGGCAAGGGTATCGCCTGCTACTTTGCCAGCCTGGGAGCCAGAGTTGTCATATCGGGTAGGGACGCGGTCCGCGGTGCCTCAGTTGTCGAAAAAATTCAGCAGGCTGGCGGTGAAGCGGATTTCATGGTGGCGGAACTCTCGGAGGTGGACCAATGCCAGCGTCTTATTGGATTCGCCGCCGAGCGCTTTGGTGGTCTGGACGTCCTGGTAAATAACGCGGGCAACACTTCACGCGGTCATATTGAGTCAACGCCCCCTGAGCTCTGGGATCTGATTATGGCGGTGAACCTCCGGGCACCGTTCATCTGCATCCAGGAAGCTATTCCCCTGTTCAAAGCCCGCGGCGGGGGGTCGGTGGTTAATATCGGCTCAGTCAATGCTTATATCGGTGAGCCGAAGCTGGCGGCCTATTCGGTCTCCAAAGGGGGGCTGATGACCCTCACCAAGAATGCCGCTTCCGCCTTGAGAAGAGACCGGATTCGCGTCAACCAGATCAATGTTGGGTGGACCTTGACCGAGGGAGAGGAACGGGTGAAGCGCGAGGAGGAAGGCCTGGGACCTGAGTGGGTGCAAGAGGCCATTGCCACCCGCCCCTTTGGGCGACTCCTCTCACCCCAGGACATAGCCTACGCCGCCGCGTACTTTGCGTCCGACGAAAGTGAATGCGTAACCGGGACAGTCATGGACCTTGAGCAAAATCCCGTAGGTGCGAGGCGGAATTGGTGACCTGGACCTTTAAACAGGGCCAACATGAGTAACAGGAAGGTATCCTATCCATCCTGTTATCCCGTCTAAAACTAAATGACTCGCCCCCAGCCTAAAATCAGCGTCTTTCCGAAGTGCTTTTTCGATCAGCTCTGCTCGGGTGAGCTGGATGTGATCGAATGGATTCATACAGCATCGCAGCTGGGAGCCGAGGGGATCGAGCATTATGACGGTTTCTTCAGGAGCCTCCGCCGCGAGGACGTGGAACCAGTCCGGCGGGCCATGCGCAAGACCGGGCAGGAGACCTCCATGCTCTGCTTCTCGCCCGACTTTACGCATCCCGACCCGGAAGAACGCGAGCGGCAGGGGGAACGGCAGAAGGCCGCCATCGATGCTTGCGTCACCCTCGGAACGCGCTATTGCCGGACATTGAGTGGCCAGAACTTTCCCGGCATGACCCGCCGGGAAGGAGTCGAGCGGACAGTGGGTGGTATCCTTACAGCCCTAGAATATGCCCAGGAAAGGGGCGTAATCCTCTGCATGGAGAACCACTACAAAGACGGCAACTGGACCTACCCCGAATTCGCCCAACCCGAAGAGATCTATCTCGAGATCATCGACCGGATCGATTCACCCTGCTTCGGCGTGCAGTACGATCCTTCCAACGCTGTTGTGGGAGGCTACGATCCTGTCGCATTCCTGGAGAAGGTCAAGCACCGGGTTGTGACCATGCACGCTTCCGACCGCTACCTGGCCCTGGGCGCGACGCTGGATGACCTGAGGCAGGCCGACGGTACTATCGGCTATTCCGACCAGCTCCTGCACGGCGTTACCGGCCAGGGACTCAACGACTACGACGCGATCTTCAGCATTCTCTCCGAGGTCGGTTTCAGCGGATGGATTTCCGTTGAGGATGGGGTAAACGGCTTGGATGAGATCCGGGATTCGGTTGCCTTCCTCAAGGAGATGCGTGCCCGGTACTACCGGTGAGTTGGGCGTCTAGCGCTGGTTCAATAGCCGGAAGTTGAGATAGTGCACTACTGAATGCAGTCTCTAGTTATTCAACCGGAAGGCCACTTAAGAGATTCAAAGGATTTTTGCAGTTAAAAAGAGTCCATCAATGCATCCGGTTGAATGCTTTCATTACTTCCATCAGATCTCTATTTTCGTAAGTAAGTTCCCAGTCCCCCGTTCTCTTTGCACCAGGATAAAATGACTTCTCGTGAACCAGTTCTTCGTTCTTGAGTTTGAGCACTAATTTATATGGAGGTTTCAGTTTATACGGCTTGTATTTCCTCAGGTTCAGAAGAGCTTTTTTCACCCCCTCCGCGATTTTCTCACGCGCAACTTCCGGGTGCAGGTTTAGAGCAGCGTTACCGATGCCCTCTTTTACCGCGACGGTTTCGATTTCACCGATCAATTTCTTTGCCTGTTGGCAGACAGCCAGTTCACCGGCGATAAACACGACCGGCACATTATAGTAGCCGGCTATCAGGGCGTTGATCCCCGCTTCGGGCAAAGAGATTCCATTTATTGAAACGTCAGTTATGTTGGTGCTGCTCATTGTATGTTCAAGAATAGCATTAGGTGTTCCCGCTTTCGCATGGTAACCGATAAAGATCACGGCGTCGAAGGTTTTATCGATCCCTTCCATCATGCTCTTGAATCCACCCGACCAGTCCCGAAGCAGCTTTGCGTTTCTGTTCAGCATTTCCGGCAATAGGTTCCTGGCGGTACTATGCGAATCTCTGACCAATATTTCGGTTGCTCCGGCTGCTAGAGCTCCCTCTATCGCCGCATTTGCCTCCTTCGTCATTATCTCTCGAAAATATTCGTAATCTTTTCCATCCCTGTTAACATCCTCCCAGTTCACTACTCCGGTTATGCCCTCCATATCGACTGAGATAAATACTTTCAGATCAGTCTTGCCCTGCGAGAAAGCAGGAGAGGTGCATACGAACAGAAAACAAATTGATGCAAACAAGTTTTTCACGATAGTCTCCATTTAGGAATATGATGGTTAATTACACGGTGTTGATCTATAATATATTTTTAAAGTATAACATAATTCATTCAATTTTATAAACATTTACGGTAATAAGGAATTCGTGATTGATATCCGGGCTGCCTCACGTGAGCACGTCCTTGCGCTTAAACAATAGGAAAGCCAAGGCTACGAAGGCCGTTGAGTGCACTCCCAAGTTGATAGTGCTGTCTAGCACCAAGTCCCAGGGGATAGGATCGCGGAAGGCGTACTGCCACAGGACGAAGTGGGTGGTGAGCAAGTGCTTTTGGAACCAGGCGAAGGCGTCGAGCTGGATGATTGTAAGCAGCCCGCTGACGATAATAATAGCCATGGCGCCTACGATGGGGCCGATTGCGTTGGTCACCATCACCGAGAACAGGAAGGTGAGAGCGGCAACGGTGAACATAGTGTAAAAGGCGAAGAGATAGGCCAGGGCGAAGCGCGTCAAGGCCAGGTCCCAGGGCAGAACGAGGATACCCTGTTCATCAACGAGGAATACGTCGCCTGTTCCCAGCCACCAGTTGCCCAGGCCCAGGCTTAGAATCCCCAGCCAGGCCACCAGGGCGGCGGAATAGGTAGCGGCGGCCAGCAGCTTGGACGTGAGCACCCGGGTTCGGCTTACGGGTCGGGTCAGGTAGATGCGAAAAGTGCCTGCCGTCCCCTCGCCGGCCACCACGTCACCGGCCACCAGAGTAATGAGAAACGGGATGTGAATGAACAGGGTGTTCATAAGCAGGTAGCTGGCCCACATGCCGTTGGCTAGGTTGCCGGTGGTGATAAACTCATCCCCCAGGCGGCGGAGCAAGTCTCGTTGAATAGATGAACCGCCAATGCTGAAACCCCACATCGCCAGGATCACACCCACTCCAATGGCTCCGAAGCCGATATAGGTACGCCATTTACTGAAAACCTTGATTATTTCGTTGACGAAGAGCCGCCACATGACCGTCATGGCAGTTCCCCTCCGGTGTCGGGAGATCCAAACAGTGATAGGAAATAGTCCTCCAGTCTGGATACGGGGGTGAGGGAGTATATCTCCACATCCTGTTCGATCAGTGCCTGAGCCACCTCGGGGCGGTGCTGGTGATCAACCCGGAATTGCAGCCGTCCGTTCTTTTCCTCCACTTGGGAAACGAAAGGAAGTCTTTCGAGGGCAGTCCTGGCGGAACCTATAGGATTGGCCTGCAGCTCGGTGAGGGTGGCTGTCTCCGCCGAAAGGAACTGCTGAACAGGACCCGATACCAGCAGCTTGCCTTCGCTTAGGACTGCCATGCTGGTGCAGATCTGCTCCACCTCGTTGAGCAGGTGGGATGAGAGGAAGATTGTCATCCCTTCCTCATTAGCGAACCGGCGGATCATCAGGCGTACCTCGTGCATTCCCTGGGGATCGAGGCCGGTGGTGGGCTCGTCCAGGATCAGTAGATGAGGCCGGTGTAAGATTGCTTGGGCGATGCCTAAACGCTGGCACATACCGTGAGAATAGGTCTTAACCCGGTCGTGTGCTCGCTCCTCAAGACCTGCCAGGCGGAGCACCTCCAGGCAGCGGGCCTCATCCACCCCTTTATGCAGTCGTGCCAGCAGCTTGAGGTTGGCCAGGGCTGAGAGGTTGAGATAAAAGTCAGCCTCATCTGCCAAAGCCCCCACCTGGTGCAGGTAGCGAGGATACTCCTTTCGAATGGACTGGCCGAAGAGGTGGGCGTTGCCTTCAGAAGGACGAATGAGGGAGAGGAGCAGGCGGATGGTGGTTGTTTTTCCGGAGCCGTTTGGACCGAGGAAACCGAAAATCTCCCCCTCCGGGACTTCCAGATCGAGTCGATTCACCGCCATGCGCTTGCCAAAGCGTTTGGATAGGTTACTGGTGGCAATAGCAGGCGCCGACATATTGGTGATTATCAGTGACTAGTTGAGCAGGAGCTGATGTGCTTCAGGCCTGATGGATATATTAATAGTAATACCAGATAGTTTTATAATCATCAATATTCTCCCCACGCTTTTCCATTTCCTTCAAGTAATCAAAAATAGGAACATCGTAGTGATTATAAGGAGGAATCGGTGAGATGTATTTCTCCCAGGGATGAAATTCATAAACCCGGCGGCCGTCGGGCATGATCATCACCACCCGGTGATCCTCCCAGGCACGCAGATGATTCTTTCCTAGCCGGGGAACATTAAACACTGCTTCATCAGTCCGGGATAGGCCGGGGAGTAGCCGCGCTTCCTCTTTCTGTTCCTGAATGATGCGGGCGATGGGGACCCGGTAGTTCTTGGTCTCCTTTTTTCCTTTCGCGTTAAAGTTGTAGTAAGGATCCACACCAATAAGTTGCAGTATTTCGCGGAGCGCCGCCGATTCAAAGCGTCGGCTGTTTTCAACGGTGAAAACCTCCTGATTGTAGAATCCGATACCGAGCTTCCTGGCTTTCTGGATAGCATTCATGGCCTCAGGAGTTACTTCGTATGGATGTTCAAAGTGGGTTACGATGCAGATTTCCTGCTTGCCTGGGAAATGGTATTTGTCAAGGATTTCCATAAGCTCGTCGGTAAATCTGAAAGGCAAAACAACCGGAGTCCTGGTACCGATACGAATCCTTTTGATATGATCAATCTCCGATAATTTCTGCAATAGCCGGTCAATTAGGGTATCGCTCATTATTGCCGGATCACCACCGGTAACCAGGCAATCGCTTACTCCGGTATGCTCCTGGAACCATTCGATCGCAATATCAATCTGTTCGTCAGAAGCGAGAGCATGGGGCGATAGTACCTCTTCTATCTCCCAATTCCGCTGGCAGTAAACGCAGATCTGAGCACACGTATCGTAGGGCTTTAGTATGGCAATTTTGGGATACCTGCGGGTAACCAGGTCAACAGGCGATGTGTCGTATTCCCCCATGAAGTCCATGACCGAGCGATCTTCGCGGTGCTTTTTCATTGCTTGTATATAGTGCATGGGTGGGATAACCTGCGCGCGAATGGCGTGATCATCTTTCCGTGAAGGATCGTAGTCCATCAGCGATAGGTAGTAGGGTGTTATGCCAAAAGGAATCCGGTTCTGGAGGGCAGCCTGAACCGCTTCTTTCTCTTCCGCAGTAAGTTCAATCAGCTGTGAAAGCACGCTCTCATCGCGAATTACGTTTTGTATATGCCACTTATAGTTTCGCCACTGCTCTTCATCGGCGTTGAAATAGTCCAGAATGCGGGTCTTATTATTCTCACGTTTTTTTCTTATCTCTTCATCTAAGCCGGTAGGATATTGATTTATTGTTTCATCTACTTTCTTTGCCAGTTTATCAAGCGTTGCGGAACGTTCTGCCGCGGCTTTTCTTCCTCCTTTTTCGAGAAATTCAGGGATCTTTTTTATTGACTCTCCATCGGAAGAATATATTCCGGAATTGCCAATTATCCCGCGGAACAGGTGAACGAATTCAAGGATAAATCCTCTGGAAATATCGTAGTTGATCTTATCCATTTCATCCCTTGCCAATCTCCAGAGGATATCAATAGCGGAACGTTGGGTTCGTTTCTCGTTAATCGGCCCGATAATACTTCTGAAAACGCGTACACACTCGCGAATATTGGCTTTTTCCAGCGGATGCAGGTCGCTATCCGAGGAAAAGACTTCTTTTTCGCATATATTTAAATATTCATAGAGTTTTTCGCGGGCATCTTCAAGATCTGTACTTTCTTTCAATATTTCCAGTATTTCAGGATTTGAGTTCCATAAAAAGGTGATATCATGATCGGTTATTGTGACGATTTTATCGGCCAGTAAGGGGAACCTGTCCTGGAACACCGCATCAATAAACTTGAATACTTCTGTACCTGATAATTTTAGTGCGTCTTTAAGATTCTTATGACTCATTATTCCTCTTGATCTATTTTACTTTCATATCATTATCCACTTCACATACGGCGATTACAATTGAATGAGGAGATCTCGTAATAAAATGGAACCGGGATTGTAAGGCCCCTGATAGATGCCAATCGTCCGCAATGTCTGTCTATGTGTCTGAATATACAAAAATGATCCATGTCAAAAGTGATTTAAAATACGTCAAATGTGTCCCGGTGCCGGTGCGAGCCTTAGGAAAGGCGTTATCTCGTAGTGAGTAACTATGCCTGATTCCGATATTGGGCTATAGGAACATCTCCTATGTGATTTATATTACAGTAGTTACAAACCATATTAAAACCCACCCGTTAGGTGAAGATTTATGACGCGTGGGATTTTTCCGTTGTTTCCGATCTCACTCCCCCGCCAGTCACTCCGATAGGCGGGTCCGCCCGCAGGTGGACTTAGGGCTTACTCTCGCGCACCAGGCGCACCAGGCGCACCAGGCGCACCAAGCGAACGACAAACCCTTTCCGTTTCCTTATATTCCCACCCTATGATAATGTCGCCTCCATATCGCCCCGTTTCTGCTCCCGCTGCTAGCTTTGGGGCGGAAATATTTTCAACAGGGCGATTTTCGCCTCCCGTCGGGCGAATACTTCAAAAATGCGGAATTTTGGTGGGATTTTGCGGGATTTTGCAGCGGGGATTGCACCATGGTTTTGGATGGCTCAGAAGGGGCCGGCCGTGAGCCCCCCTACCCCCTGCCCCGGTACCACGCTCTCCGTCGGAGACCGTGATACTATCGTGATACTATCGTGGTACTATCGTGGTACAATCGTGGTACCGGCGTGGTACCGGATTGATCCTGACAGCGGTGGGGTCGGGCACGACGGGGCGAATGCCCTCTATTGCAGGAATCGCTGGATTCCACCTGAGACTTCGGGGGGACCCTCGTCATGCCAGGCCTTGATACACCAATACCGGCGGTGTAGCTTAGCCGCTGCCGGTCTGGTTGGATTAAAGATGGAGGGATCATGATACCGCATCGGATAGGGATTATCGGCTACGGGGGATTTGGTCAATTTTTACATCGGTCGTGGGAATCGCTGAAGCAGGCGGTGATAGCAGCTGCTGCCGACACCGACCCGGGGCGGGATCCAGGATCACCGCTGCGTTTTTACCATCGGTGGGAAGAGCTGGCAGCGGACCCGGATGTCGATATTATGGTCATCGCTACTCCACCCTTCACTCACGCCGATATGGCCTGTGAAGCCATGAGACGGGGCAAGCATGTGCTTATCGAGAAGCCGATGGCTACCTCTCTTGAGGATGCCCGGCGTATCATAGACTTGCGGGACAGAACCGGACGGGTGGCCGGCGTTGATTATATGCTACGGTTCAATCCATTGATAGAAGCGCTGTCAAGCCTCACCCATAGCGGTGTGTTCGGTGACCTACGCCGGGCAGTAGTTGAGAATTATGCCCAAGATGAAATACTGCCTCCGAGTCATTGGTTCTGGAACCGCGACCTGTCGGGAGGCATTATGGTAGAGCACGGAGTTCACTTCTTTGACCTGATCAACAGTTTCACCACGGCCACGCCCAAGCGTGTGAGCGGTATGGCTCACGGTCGCAATGAATCTCAGGAAGACCGGGTGCTGGCTATGGTAGCCTACGACAACGGGCTGATGGCCACGCACTACCATGCCTTTTCCCGGCCCGGCTTCTTCGAGCATACTTCCATCCGGCTGGTGTATGATCTGGCTCAGGTTGATCTACAGGGTTGGATTCCACTAGCGGGGCAGATCACGGCATTGGTCAATGAAACGACTGCAAAAGGCTTATATAGCTTACCGGGTTTTCAGGAAATGGATAGAATGGCCATTAAAGATGTACCCGATCTCTCGCGGCCGGAAGGCTGGGGCGAGAGACCGCCGGTCCTGGATGATAGCGGAGAGCCGGTGGTGATATCCGGCGGTAATACCTATCCAGTGGATTCTTATATAACCGGGTCGTTTACCGCTACTGATACCAAGGGGGAAGTCTACGCCGCCAGTCTGCGTGGATTGCTGGCGGATTTTATCCATAAAGTTGAAAACCCGGAGCACTCACTGCGGGTTGGCCTGGAGGAAGGTCTGGTGAGTCTGGAACTGGCCTTGGAGGCAACAATTTCGGCTCAAGCCGATAGGTAATACCTACGTCAGATAGCCGTTGCCTCATTCTGTGTATGGGACGAACGGGCGGCCATGATCTTCCAGCCAGTTGAGCAATTCCCGGATACTGCCAGTAGCCAGTGCCAGAGTGGTATCGGCAGCGCCATAGTATAGATAGAGAGTATCACCGTCCGGCTTGATAGTATATCCACAGGGGAATACCACATCGTCCACATCGCCGGATAGTTCGTAAGTCTCTTCGGGACTGAATACCCACTCATCGCCGCGCAGCAGGCAGCGGGCGGGATCAGCCAGGTCAAACAGGGCCAGCCCCAGGCGGTAAATAGAGCCGGCCGCAGTAATGCGCACACCATGATAGAGTATCAGCCAACCTCGCTCGGTCTCAATGGGTGGCGGTGACAGACCGATCTTGTTGGCGTCCCACCAGCTGCCCTTGCGTGCTTCGAGAATCAGCCGGTGATCGCCCCAGTGCCGCAGATCAGGTGAGGAGGCCATCCAGATATGAGCTCCCATTCCACTAGTAGTGGGGCGGTGGATGAGCTTCCAGTTCCCGTCGAAGCGTCGGGGCAAGAGGGCAGCATCCTTGTCCCAGGGTGTCATAATATCGCCGATGCGCTCAAAGGAGCGGAAATCTTCGGTAAGCGCCAGGGAAACACCGGGTCCTCCCTGTGAAAATGATGTGTAGGTGATGGCATATTTTTTCAGGTCTGGTATGTAAGTAATCCGAGGATCTTCTATACCCCAGATCTCTTCAGGGTAGTTTTCAGGATCGGGCATAAGTGTGGGTTGAGGATCTATTTCCCAGCCATCAATTCCATTTTCAGACCTGGCGGCGCACAGATGGGAATGGCCGCGGCGGTCTTCCACTCGGCACAATAGCAGGGTGCTCCCATCGGCCAGTAGGGTGGCCCCGGCGTTGAAAACGGTGTTCATAGGATAAGGCCAATCAGCAGCTGAGAGGATGGGATTCTTCAGATGCCGGCGTAACAGCGGAGGATTGTGATTATTCTTTGGCATGACTGATTTTTGAGTTTTTGCCCTCCCATTACCCGTTATCAGTTCTTCGACCGAGTTAAATATGTTGCTGCTAAGTACCATCTGTACATCTTGTTGCAAATACCATACCGCAGTCGCATACGTGGTACTATCCGAAGCTGTTTTGTATTCGGGAACATACTAGAGTTGAATGGCAATCTCTACGTGCTGGACTGATGCTGCGGTTTAGTTTCTTTACCCGACTAAATTAAGGTAGCAAATCTAATTCACCTGCAGCCTCTATACCAAATAAAATGATATGTTGTGAGCAAAAGGTTGCGCTTGGGGGAGAAGTACATAGGGATCTGATGCGGAAGTGTATTACACCGGGACAGGAGTTTAGATTTCTATTGTCAAGTGGGAAACACTAAATTATCGGCTGGCTGGTGGTCACAATTGTTATTGAAATTTTATCAGGATCCGCTACAAATACCACCTCATGACGGCGACCTGTTACTTGAAGAGGCCTGTGCCTCTCCATCCGACTATGAAGGTTATGCACTATGGCGAAGAAACGCAGTAGAGACCTCGTCCACCGCTGGGAAAGCAACCCGATAATTACAATCGAAAACCTGACTTTCCCCTGCGCTGATATTAGCACGGCCGGGGCGATCAAGATTGACGGCGAATACATCCTATTGCTCACTATCCAGAGCCTGGAGGGATTTTACGCCATTTACACGGCTCGAAGTATGGATGGCTATCACTTTGAAATTGGCAACGAACCGGTTCTGACTCCATCCATGAACGGACCGGCTTCGCTTTATGACCGCATGGGAGTGTTGGATGCCCGGATTGTCAGAATAGGGGCGGAATACTACGTGTCATATGATGCGTTAGGACCTCATGGCTACCGGCTAGCCTTGGCCCAAACGATAGATTTCAAGAAGTTTGAGCGCCTGGGATTCATATCCGAGCCGGACACCAAAGGGGGTGTGTTATTCCCGAAGAAAATCAAAGGCAAGTACGTACGCCTAGAGCGCCCTTGGGAGGGGGGGAGTATATGGCTATCTTATTCCCAGGATCTGGAATATTGGGGCTGGTCAGAAGTGGCTCTGACACCGCGAGGAGGCTACTGGGACTGTGACCGGATTGGTGTAGCCACGCCTCCCATGGAAGTCGACCAGGGCTGGCTCATCATCTACTACGGTGTCAAGCATACATCCGCCGGGCCGCTTTTTCGCTTAGGAGCGGCCATACTAGATGCCCTTAATCCGGCCAGTGTGATTAGCCGCACTGACGAGCCCATCCTTTCACCGAGAGAGAACTACGAACGGATCGGGGACCAGCCCAACCTGGTCTTCTCCTGCGGAGCTGTTATTGAATCAGACAGCGAAGTGAAATTATATTACGGTGCTTCCAACTCTTGCATAGCCGTAGGGATTACCACGGTGGAGAGGCTCGTGGCGGCGTGTGCTAACGAGGTTAATGCATGATAACGAACTACAATCCGGGTGGACGTGATTTGTTGCATCGCTGGGAGGGTAATCCCATCCTCACCCTGGAGGACCTACCTTTTCCCTGCAATTCCGTATTCAACGGTACACCGGTCAAGCTCGGCGAGGAATACCTACTGCTTCTGCGCGTTGAGGGTCAGCGGGGGTACTCCTTTTTTGCCCTTGCCAGAAGCGAGGATGGTTTCCACTTCGAAGTAGAGAAGAAACCTGTTCTCCTTCCGGCTGAGAAAGGGATTTTCAGCGTCTATGAAAGCCGGGGTCTAGAAGATCCACGGGGCACATTCATCGAGGGCACATATTATGTCCTATATACTGCCGTCTCCGAGTACGGTTATCGGATTGCTCTGGCCAGGACCGAGGATTTTCGTTCATTTGAGCGCATCGCCCTCGTGTCTGAACCGGGCAACAAGGACGGTGTGCTGTTTCCCGAGAAGATCAACGGCCAGTACGCGCGACTTGATCGACCCATCGGCTTGGGGGTGGGGAGCATATGGATTTCGTATTCCAACGATCTGAAGAGTTGGGGCAATTCCAGCGTCCTACTGTCCCCACGCCGGGGATATTGGGATTCCTTTCGGGTAGGGGCTTCCGTGCCTCCTATTAAGACCGAATACGGCTGGTTGGAAATATACCACGGTACCAAAATGACTTCGGCGGGTCCTATCTACCGGGCTGGCGCTGCGTTGTTGGATTTGAAAGATCCTTCCAGAGTCGTGAAACGGTGTGATGTCCCAATACTGTCTCCCCGGGAGGACTATGAGCGTATTGGTGATGTAGGGAATGTGGTCTTCCCCTGTGGCGCTATTGTTGAGCCTGACGGAGAGATCAAGGTATATTATGGCGGTGCTGATACATGTATCTGTGTTGCCACGGCGAACCTCGCCGATATGACTCATTGTATAACCACCAGTTAGGAGATGGAATGAAGCCTGGGGAATGTAATAAAAGGATTTTATAATGACCCGTACTGACAGTCGTTCCACTCAAACCAACCACAATAGTCATCCAATTGGACGCATTGCATTCGTTGGGAATTACTTGCCGTCCCGGTGTGGTATCGCCACTTTCACGACCGATCTTACCGAAGCACTGGCGGCACAATATCCGGAAACCAACTTTCTGGTCCTGCCCACCAGTGATGTGAACGTTGAGGGGGCCTATCCGGAGCGGGTGCGATTCATCATCGAGAAGAGTGATGCCGACTGCTACCAGCAGGCCGCCTATTTTCTTAATATGAATTCTGTAGATCTGGTATGCGTGCAGCACGAATATGGTATCTTCGGCGGTACATGGGGCAAGCATATTTTAATCCTACTGCGGGAGCTGCATATGCCCGTAGTAACTACCTTCCATACAGTTCTCCGGAAACCGAAGAAGAAACAGGATGAGATTTTTAAGGAGCTCATCGCGCTATCAGACCGGTTAGTTGTAATGACAAGTCGCAGTATGGAATTTCTCAAGGAGTCCTACGGTGTACCCCGCCAGAAAATGGACCTGATCCCCCACGGCATTCCCGATGTTCCCTTCATTGATCCCAACTTCTACAAGGATCAGCTGGGTGTTGAGGGGAAGTACGTGCTCTTGACCTTCGGTCTATTATCGGGCAACAAGGGCATAGAGTATGTCATAAAAGGGCTGCCGGCGGTCCTTGAGAAATATCCTGACGTGGTTTATATCGTCCTGGGTGCAACCCACCCCAATGTGATAAGGTCCGAGGGGGAGAGCTATCGTGAATCTCTGATGAGTCTGGTGGACAAACTGGGAATTGGAGATAATGTGATCTTCCATAACCGGTTCGTTAGCCTGGAGAAGCTTATCGAGTACATCAGCGCCGCAGACGTATATGTCACCCCGTCTCTTAACGCAGAGCAGGCGGTATCCGGTACGTTGAGCTACGCCGTTGGCGTCGGTAAGGCGGTGATATCAACGCCCTATTGGCACGCGGAGGAGCTGCTGGCCGAGGGCCGTGGACTGCTGGTGCCATTCAAGGATTCCGAAGCCATCACCCAGCAGATTCTATACCTGCTAGATAATGAGGTCAAACGCCATACTATTCGTAAGCGAGCCTATCTGAAAAGTCGTGAGATGATCTGGGAGGAAACAGCCCGTAAGTATATGGCCAGGTTCACTTATGCCCGGGAGGTGCGCCGGCTCCACCCGCAACCGGCAATCAGCTCGCATAAAGCTAGCGATACGATCTATGACCTGCCATCCCGCAAGCTGGATCATCTCCGACGACTGACTGATGAGACCGGCATACTCCAGCATGCTGTTCATGCGGTTCCCCGGTATGATCACGGATACACGACTGACGATAACGCCCGGGCCCTGATTGCCGCTGTTCTGCTGGAGGACTGGAAGGAATATTTTGACCTGGCCCATGATTTGGCCTCCCGCTATATCGCCTTCATGTGGTATGCTATTAATCGCAAAACGGCACGTTTTAGGAATATCATGAGTTACGACCGGCAATGGCTTGATGAGGCAGGCTCGGAAGATTCCCACGGCCGCGCCGTTTGGGCCCTGGGCACTGTGGTGGGTCGCTCTCGCGCGCGAGGCTTGCGGGACGTTGCCGATCATCTGTTTCAGCGGGCCCTACCTGCCACGCGCAGATTCAAGAGCCCCCGGGCCTCTGCTTTTACCCTGCGGGGGGTGAACGAATATCTCAAACGCTTCTCCGGTGATCAGAGGGCTATTATGGTTCGGGAGAAGCTGGTCAATTTCTTGGTTGAGTTATTTGAGAAATACAATAGCTCTGACTGGCTCTGGTTTGAAGATGTTTTAAGTTACAGCAATGCCAAGCTGCCACACGCCCTGCTGGTATGTGGGCCTCCCATGTCCGATGATCGAATTACACAGATCGGTCTCGATACACTCGAATGGTTGACTGCGATCCAGACCTCCGATCGGGGGTATTTCTTGCCGATTGGCAACAGCGCCTTCTACTATCGCGGGAAGCAGCGCGCCCGGTTTGACCAGCAGCCTATTGAGGCTTACGCCACGGTCTCGGCTTGTATCGAAGCCTATAATATCACCGGGGATGAAAAGTGGCGCAAAGAAGCCCGCAAGGCATTCGACTGGTTCCTGGGACGTAATGACCTCAACCTGCCGCTATACGACCCCCGGACCGGTGGATGTCGTGACGGATTGCATCCAGACCGTTTAAACCAGAATCAGGGGGCGGAGTCAACCATAGCCTTTCTCATGTCCCTGATGGAGATCAGCTCCATGGAGCAGCTCGGTCCCCCATCCAGCGCCGAGGTTGCACAAGAACCTGTTCAAAGAGAAGCCCTGACTGAAGCGCACTGAGCGGCAGACTTCCAATCCGGTATCGCTATAGACAGGGGGAAGGTTGTGCGGTTAGCCTTATTCCCTTAGAAAAGCGAACTCTCCCGGATTAATACCCACCGTAAATTGTTTAAGTGAATGATTCTGGGCGCTGTAAACCTGAATCAGACCCGGATTGACAAAGTCCGAGGAGGCAATAAAAATACGGTTGCCATCACTGCCGGCGGCATACTGATCGGCCGTGTCTGCACCGATCGTCGATTCATCATCCAGTGTAAGATCAGCTTTAAGGGGATGAACTCCCGACGCTGTAGCCAGGTAGAGCACGCCTTCTGCGGGAAAAATGTCCACCCCACTGTTGGTTCCCCAATCTTTAGTCAGAACCTGGCCGCTGCCGGGATCGATCCGGGCAATGCCACGATATGAAGTGTAGCTGTCATCGTACCATTGGCGTGAAACGTAGATTCCGCCGTTATAGATGGCCAGTTGTTGGGGACCGTTCCCCACAATATAGGTGGCAGTTATTGTTGATGTAACCGGATCAATTCTGACTACCTTGTTAAAATCGTGCCAGTCGGTTTGTAGGGGAAGAGCTACGTACAACGCTCCTTCGTAGGCTAGGATATCCTCCGGCATAGCTGAGATGAATATAGTATCGGTGACAGTTAAGGTGCTCAGGTTGAAGGCTAGTACGGCATTGATGTACCAGCAGGTCACGTATCCGATGGAGTCCTGGATGGCCATCTCCCGGGGACCGGTGCCAGTTAGATCCACTCTGCCGACATAATTGAGAGTGGAGCCGGAGCGCTCAATAACCTCCACTGAACCACTTCCATTCATCACAATATATAGTCGTTCGCCGTCCACGGTAAGAGACTGTCCCGTATCCCCAAGCGGTGAGCCTGTAAGGGTTTGAAAGACATTTCCGGTTGCGGCGGTCAATTCGGTGCTGATTTGCCATAAGCTGGAGTTATTACTCCCGAAATTGCCCTCGCACAGGATAAAAATGGCTGTCGTCTCAACTTCATCATTGCTCTGGTCATCATCGGTTGAGAAAATGCCGCAGCCGGTGAGAGCGCCTGCGACTAATAATCCAACAAGTAAGTTGCCAATTCTCCGCGGCGAATTATTCATGATGTGACCTCCTTTCTAAGCTAATTGTAAGGTTGATGGACCGTCCCTGCTCAGGATAGCCTGGAATGAATTCATATCGTTGATCTAGAATATTTTTTATCCCCAGGGTGATGGTTATAGCTCCCCGGCGCAGTAAAAATTGACGATAGATCTGGGCATTACAGGTCAGCACTGGCGGCTGGGTGTTATCGTGTGGGTAGTTATAAGCGGTGAGATAGGCTGATATTGCCAGTGCCTGAAGACTTAGACACCAGTCGGTCTGGCCGTAAATTTCAACGAGTAGCTTTGCTGTATGCCTTGGGGCGAATCGGAGAGGCTTACCGTAATGGGAGCCATGCTCCAGGTTCTGGGTTATTATCTCATCCCAACCCAGATCAATTCCCAGGCGATCCCCGAAGAATCTGAAATCCACTTGCGCCGTCAGGGAGAGGGATGTGGCGGCGCTGATGTTACTTGGTCGCCACAAGCCGTCACTTTCAAGGGACCACTTTATTAGATCTCGGTAGCGTATATGAACGGAGTTGAGTACGACATTGATTTGGGGCCCGAATTGCCAGCTGGTCTTAATTCCACTGGTAGTGGCTGTCTCGGATTCCAGGCTAGGATTGCCCCCCGGCTCCCAGTACAGATCATTGAAGGTAGGATAGCGAATATTCTTTCCGGCCAGAACTGTTACTGATTCGAGGATACTCTGGTTGTTATAGGGCTGATATTGGAATGCGATGTCGCCCGTGACCGCGAAAGCCGAATCTGGACGCGCGGACAAGTACACAATTGGCAACAGGCTTATTCTTTTCCAGGGTTCCAATAGTAATTGGTAGGCATAATCCAGCCGCCACAGAACGTGATGCTTTGCATCGGTGCTATTGAGCGTCTCATTCCGTAGTTCATAACGGGTGAAACCGGCCAGCCACTCCCGATGTACTATCGTCTTTTCAAATTGCAGACCTGAAACAGCTAGCCGGTGACGACTTGCGACGGCAAGTCGAGGATCTAGATAGCGCTCATAGGATTCATGGCGGTACATGCGCAGGAGGTACTGGCTGCTAGTGCGGCTCCAGCGTCTGGTGGTGGTAAGCAAGTACCATTTGTCCCACTGTTGGCTGTCACTGTTGGGTGACCAGACCTGTCCTGGCACCTCTTTACGGCTATCCACCAACCACAGCCGAATATTGAAGTCTCCCCATCTAAGCCGGCTCCACCGGGAGTCCAGAAACGCGTACTGCTGGTGAAATTCATTATTCTGGCGGCGGTGGTTCTGCTCGCGGAAGTAGTAAGCGAAATCACCAGCATAGTCGACGGTCCCGATTTGTAAGGACAGCAGCTTACCAAGTAAAAGGGATGTCCGCAACTCTTGCCGCCCAAAACTGCCGGCGGTATAGGCTGCTCCTGTGACTGGTTCCGATGGGCTGAGGTTGACAATCCCTGACAATCCAGTAGTACTGTAGGCGGCAAATCCACCATGAGGAACGTATTCGATCTCACCGATCAGACCGAGGGGAACAGAGGAAAAGTCCAGTTCCCCGTTCTGGGGCGAATTCAGGGTAATGCCATCAAGGATGACGGTGGTGTGGGCGGCAGCACCGCCATTGGTTGATAGGGAGTGCACTGAGCCAGCTCCACCATAGCTTTTCATAAAAACAGCTGGCAGGTGCCGGAGGGCATCGATGACGGAGTCACTAGAGCCGTTCTCATCAATAGTGACGACAACAGGATTTATAACCCGGGTAATTTTCTGCCGGATTCCAATAACAGTGATTGGCTGCAGCCGGTAGCTTTCCTCGGGGAGGTCAGGCGCGGTCCCGGATGAGTCAGTTGTCGTTTGAGGTGTAATCCACCTTATACGGGTCCTGCTAGTTGTGTCCTGTTGGGAAGGAATGGAAATGCTACACGGGGATGATTGGAACTTAATCGCCCAGACTGACAAATCCCCAGCTGATGCAATTGCATTGCTGAGAGAAACGGTGGCCCAGAATACCAGCGGCAAGAGCTGGCGGATACTCTCTGATCGACTTGGTTGACGGTGGTCGCTATTTATGAGTAAAAAACCCCGAAATCGCTGTCGGGGGGAAGTACAGTTGGGTCACAGACCTTTTAACCTCGCCCTCGAAGGTAAAGGATTAAGACAGGTGTCTGGCTCGTTCCAACACAGCGCTCTCTTGTATCAGTCAGCCGGTGGAACACACAGTTGCGGGGCAGCGCCTGGTTCTCACAGGACTTCCCTGTTGTGATACGAAAAAACGAAAATCTAACCGTGGTGAGTTTACGCAAGCTCGAAGGGTGTAACAAGCTTTTGCGTCACTGCAGAGAGTATTCCGAAATAACCAGGACGAGATCATCAAAGCCACCAGGAAGCGCAAAGAGATTTGTTTTTTTCCTTCCTGATGGTCTCAAATGAAAAAAGGGTAGCCGGTTCAGGGACTTCACTGGCCACCCCTCATGCAAGCTGCCACGAAAAAAATGATTGCTTACCTGCGCCTGATCGTGGGGTATTATGTGGGTTTTAGGTAGGTCTTGATCTACTTCACCGAATTGGCAGAGAGCCAGTTGTGGAGAGACACAGGTAAGCAAAACCTCGGCTTATGTCCATACTTTCCAATTATCTCATTTCTCAATAGTGTTCAATCAAATCAACAGCTAATACATCACTCCAAGTGCTTAGTGGATTTACGGACATAAGCCTAAAACTTTTTCGTCAAAGAGCCGTCAGACTATTATCAAGATATAAAAGTGCAAATAGCGTGCCATACATAGGAGGTGACGGTTTCCGACGGGAGCGGGAGTTGCCAACTGGCCTCATCGGCATCGAAGTGTAGTGAATTGACTATGTTTTGCTAATTGTTAGCTTTCGGCGGGCACGCTATTCGGGGGACAGCCTTGTATTAATTGAATGGAGAAGAAGGACTAATACCAGATTTACGCTCACAATCGCGCAATTACTCCCACACTCAATCCCCGTTGCCGATAATCCGGGGTTTGCTGTAGATTACCAGACAGGGTGAAGCCCCAGCGACTGTTGATAAAGGTCTGCCCCCGCACAATTAGCACATAGGTTTCAGCGTACTCCGGTCCGATGAGGCCGGTTACTACTTCCCGACCCAAGCCGGCACCGATTTCGAGGAAATTATCGACGGTGACGATATAACGTCGTGCCGTAGCCATCGTGAAGCGATCTATCCCCTCATCAATCGGTACAAACAGAGTCTGGCTGCGGAGGTACCAGGAACCGAGATACCAGGCAAGCGATGAGCCGAGGATATACACTAAAGTCTCTGGGAAGGCCATCCGGCGGTAGCTGCCAGATAATTCCCATCCTTTACCGACGCCCTGGAAAATCTCGATGATGGTATCACTGCCAGGCAGCACTCTCCGCCAGGGGGCAAACTGCAGACGGATATTGGCATAGCCACGGCGCCACAGGTTCATGTAGCTGTCCAGCAGGAACGCACGATCCTCCTGATCAAACCGCCTGGTCTGTATGAAGCCCACGGCTATAGAACCCAGAGAAACTTCTCGCTTGACCAAGGCGGTGGTAGTGCTCCAGTCCGGACGATCGGTGGAGAAGGTTTGAACATCCAGCAGTAGGATTGGTTCCCAGGGGAGAGCGGTCGGTATACGGTCCAGCTGCCGGAGCAATCCGCTAATTTCCTCTCGGTCCCCCCCAAGCTTAATTGCTATGATAAGGTCCTTTCGAGCCTGGGCAAATTGACGTGCAGACCGATAGGCTTTTGCTCTGGCAATATATGGGGCGGCATTATCCGGCTGGAGCTCCGCCCACCTGGAACAGGCCTCTACAGACTGGAGGGACCTCTCCCACCAGAGATAGAGGTTTCCCAAGGCCATCCAGGCGTCGGCATAAGTGGGCACATGCCGCGTCACGGCCAGCAGGTCGGCCTCCCCCTCAGCATATTGGCCTTCCCAGGCGTAAACCAGGCCTCTCCCAAGGAGCAGATCGGGGTCGTCGGGATATTCGGTCAAAAAGATTGTGTATAACTCTATAGCTTCCTGCCGCCGGTTGGAATGCGCGAGCTGGCGGGCTAGGTCTAGTTTTTCATCGTAGGAACGGGAATCCCCCGATAAGTAGTGTTGAGATTCCTGTACGGCTGCTGCACCAGCCGCAGAATCCGCGACACTCCCCCCCTGGCCATAAAAAATAGGAAGTATCATTAATACCAGTGAAGTCATCCTGTCGTCTCCACAGCGAATCCCTTCCTTTCCATTTTCCCCCATCCTTTCACTTGGCGCACACCCGAGAAGAAACCCCGGATTCGCCAGTAGGAGGTGAGCTGGCGATAGCCGAAGTTCTCCAGTACCGCCAGTCCGAACAGCCTTATCAGATCGGTTAGCCGGGGGTAGCGGTGGAAAGATAATTCCTCCAGTGCCACCGCCGCAATGGACAGAACAACTCCGAAAATGAACGCGGCCATAAAAAAGACGATGATATAAGGACCTGATGCTCGTCCCAGTGCTACTGCCAGGATGAACATCAGATACCCGAAAAATTCGATGAGGGGGCCCAGCATTTCCAGGAGGAAAAAGTAGGGAAAAGCCACTAGCCCGATCCGGCCATAGCGGCGGTTAAGTAACATGCCCCGGTGACGGATAACGGTTTCATACAATCCCCTTTGCCACCGGTCGCGCTGCCGGCCCAAGACCGTCACCTTCTCGGGGCACTCGGTCCAGGCAATTGGATCGGCTATGTAACTTATTCGGTAGGGTATTTTCTTCTCCCGGCAATGTCGGTGAATTCGTACTATCAGTTCCATATCCTCACCAACAGTATCGGTCGCATATCCGCCCACATCTACCACGATCGACCGCCGGAAAACGCCGAATGCTCCAGATATGATCAGAGTCAGATCGAGCGCGTCCCAGCCCATGCGACCCGCCATAAACGCTCGCAGGTACTCTAGGACCTGGAATTGGGCCAACAGCTTTTTGGGTAGCCTCACCTTAGTAACACTCCCGGCACTTATTTCACAACCGTTAGCAATACGGATGATACCACCTGCGGCAACGGTTCGGGCATCTTCCAGAAAAGGGCGTATACTGCGGATGAGCGCCTCGCGTTCCAGCAGTGTGTCAGCATCCATGCTGCAGAAGAGGGGTGTTCGGCAATAGTTTATCCCGATGTTTAGAGCATCGGCTTTCCCGCCGTTTTCTTTGTCAATAACCCAGAGATTAGGCAGACGCTGGCTGTGATAAATCCCCCGGACAGCTGCTGTGGGTATATTGGCCGTTGGCGCACGGTCGGCAGGGGCAAGTTCAAAGGCATCTTTCAGACGGGTGAGGGTCTGATCAGTAGAGCCGTCATTCACGGCCAGGATCTCATAATCCGAGTATTTAAGGAGCAGAAGCGATTTTATTGCTTCAATACAGGTAGCTTCCTCGTTATATGCCGGGGAGATAAGTGTGATAGGAGGAGCACCGGCTGTGCTGATTAGCTCTTCTATATCCATAGCTTTCAGGCGGCGGACATACACCTGTAAAGCTCGAAAGGCCACTATGCTGGTCACGAGATAAACGATATTCAATAATAGGAAATAGGACAGTGCGATGACGTTAAATCCGTCGAGTATGATAAAGCTGATGCGAGCAGCCATCATGCTGCACCCCCTTCAACTAGGACTTGCCTGGCCAATTCGCTGCCGGGCAGATCGGCGACGGCCAGCTTACGGAGCATGTACTCGCCACCCACCGCCAGCAATCCCCGAGCGGCCTGTAATGCGACCCAGGGAGTTTCGTCCTCCATGCCCGCTCCGAACAGAGGCAGGTCCTCCGGGCTGCCCAGGGATCCTAGGACTCTCAGGGCCTGAGCCCGGATGACGAAATCAGACGACAAGCATAGTCGGCGCACAGGTTCCAGATGCTCCGGAGAGCCGACCTCCCTCAATAGTCGCAAGCTCGCCGCCAGCAGATCGCGGTCGGTTTCGGTTTCCAAAACCCTGGCGACCAGGTCACCGGCTTCTAGGTCGTTCAGACTCCGTAGGGCATCAGCCGCTACCGCCCTTACCCAGGGATTTCTTCCCGGATCTAATAGCGTTTTCCGGAGAGCTGGCGAGGCCTCAGGCCCCATTGAAGTAAGCATAGAAGCCAGATAATTCTGGCTCCAGTTTTCAAAGCGATGAAGCCTTTCCAGAATAGCTAAGGCATGTTCAGGGTGGTCCCTTTCGGCCAGTGCACGGGCGGCGATCATAGCTACCAAAGGCGATTGATCATCTAGAGCTGTGACGATAGCTTCAGAGTAGCGTTCAAGGCCAAGCGCACTAAGAGTCAGAACTGCTCGGGCCCGGCGGGGTGGATCACCCTTTTGAATACGCAAAACCAGTGCCGGTAGATAAGGTTCTGCCAACTGGTGAAGGGCAGTCGCCTCTTCACCCCGGATTCGCTGGGCAAAGCGCAGCAGAAAATCGAGGAAGTAAAACGATTCATTTGGCCCGACGAGCTGTCTGATTTCATCCTGGGTTCGTTCCCTCGCAAGGAAGTCAAGTATGGCTGGCTCCCATCCAGTTTCCATCCGCCGCCAGTGTTCCGCCCTACGAATATTGCGTAGACGCAGATATATTGTGAAGAGGGCAAATAAAACTACCAGCACCAACGAGACCGCTATAGTACCGGCCAGGAACACAAATATCTGGTCTTTGAGGATCAGCTCCTTCAGATAGGGGATCCCCATCAGGATTTAGGTCTTTTCCTTGTTTAGGATTTCCTTCAACTGGTCGGGCAACTTCAATGGATCGAAGGGCTTGCTGATTACTCCTTTTGCTCCGTGGCTAACAAGCTCGGCGACGAGGGATGGATCAGTTTTGGCGGTTAGGAAAATAACGGGGA
The DNA here is from genome assembly GCA_020354025.1 of Fidelibacterota bacterium. Classification (GTDB taxonomy): domain Bacteria; phylum Fidelibacterota; class Marinisomatia; order SCGC-AAA003-L08; family TS1B11. The sequence goes on from CP070638.1 coordinate 3,395,920, forward strand.
TATTACTAAGGGTGTCGTCATATAGAAGCTGGTCTAGAAGCGCAGTTCCATCCTTGTCCGGCAGGAAAAGGTCCGTGAGAATCACATTTGGGTGTTCTTGCCTGGCCCGTTCTATCGCCTCGCCAGCATTATGGGCCTGTAGGACCTGGAAGTCGCCGGTCTTCTCCAGTGACTTGGTGGCTGTCATCAGGATCACCGGATCATCATCGACTAAGAGAATCTTCGGACCGCCCTGATGCTCTGATGGTACCGGTTCCTTAATAAGCCGACGGAGCCTGGCCACCAGTTCCACGGGTGAGAAGGGCTTCATGATGTAATCGTCCGCTCCCAATTCGAATCCGCGGACTATGTCTTTCTCACTACCCATAGAGGTAAGCATCACGATGGGGATGGTCTTATAGGAGGGCATTTTGCGCAGCTTCCCCAGAAGCTCAAATCCGTCCATACCGGGCATTTTCACATCCAGGATCGCCAGAGATACATCTGTTTCGACTGCCCCCTTCAGCGCCGTAATACCATCCGGAAAATGAATCACCTCAAAACCCTCACGCCCCATCCGGTGCTTGACAACTGACGCGACGATATCATCATCCTCCGCCAGCAGGACTTTTTTCCCTTTCGAGGGAATCTCAGTCTCTTGAGTTAGAATCTGGTTTCGGCCGCCTTCCTTGGCCATATACAACAGGCGATCAGCCTCAGCCACCGATTCTTCGACGCTGGCCTGTTCGGAAACCTCCGTTACCCCGGCCGAAAAAGTGACTTGGGAGACAGTCCGCCCTTCAACCTGGAACTTCTCCCGGCGAAAGGCTTCCAGGGCCTTCTCAAGACCTCTGGCTGCGCCCCGTGTGTCTGCTTTGGGAAACAGCACTACAAACTCCTCACCACCCCACCGAGCCACAAAATCGGTCTTCCTGAGAGCCTCGTCCGTCACCGGGCGTATTCGCCGCAGTACCTCATCACCCATCATGTGGCCGTACGTATCATTGATGGATTTGAACCGGTCCAAATCGAGGATTGCCAGTGAGAGCCGGTCGCGGGAACGAGTGGCTAACGACTGGGCTCGCTGGAAAGCTTCGGCGAAGGCGGCTCGGTTGGCAAGGCCGGTAAGTGGATCGGTACGAGACTCTCGGGCAATTTCGCCGGAGCGTTTAAGTTTGGCAGCTACGGCAGTCGCCAGAATCTCCGTGTCGATCGGTTTTTCGAAGTATTCATCGGCTCCCAAGGCGAAGCATTCGGTTTTAGCTGCCCGACTTCCTTTAATCGACACAACGATTACGGGTAATCCCGCCATGTCTGGTCGCGCTCGCAGCTTCGTCAGAAGGTTCCGGCCGTCCGTGTCGGGGAGGATAAGGTCGAGGAGGATAAGATCGATCTCCTCATTCTGCAGGATCTCTTCAGCTTGGGCACCGGTCTCGGCCGCGAAAATCTCCCGATTATTAGCTGCGAGCCTGACTTGAAGGATGCGGGAAGCTAACGGATCATCCTCAATTATAAGGATACCGAACCGGTGCTCATCATCAATTGTTACTTGATGCAGGAGAGTCAGGAAACTCTCAAGTCGGGGCGGAATTTGCTCGTCCTCAGCTTCTTCAAGTTCCGCTGCCGCTGCGGAAATTTCCGGAAAACCAACGGTGCCGCCCGATCCCTTTAATGTATGAGCTATCCTCCGGATTGAATTCAGGGCGTCCGGATCTTGGGTTTGGAGAGCCTTGCTTGAAGCCTCAAGGGCGTCGATGTGAGCCTTCAGAGCTTCTAAGAACAGATGCTGCATTTCATCCATTTAACTACTCCTCGAGAGTGCGAGGTTTTCAGGTGTCAAATATTTATGTTTACGCCGCACGCTCCACTCTACGTTCTGTTAGAATTATGCTGAAGGTTGATCCTTTCCCTTCCTCGCTGGTGACGGCCAATTGGTATCCCATCAGGTCACACAGCGATTGCGAGATAGCCAATCCTAGGCCAGTGCCGCCAAACTTTCGGGAAGTACTGCTGTCAACCTGATGGAAAGCTTCAAAGATCGTAGCAAGACGTTCTTCAGGTATGCCCACACCAGTATCGATAACGTCGATTTTCTCAGGGGTATAAGTAGTCGAATTTGTATGCACTGCCACGGTAACGCTGCCCCTCTCCGTAAACTTGATGGCGTTACCCACTAAATTTATGAGAACCTGTTTGAGTTTAGCTTCGTCCGTCTGGACGAGTGTGATCTCTGCTGGAAGCTGAGTAAGTAATTGTATATCCGTGCTCCGAACCTGTCCCTCCAATTGAGCGACCGTATCATTCACGACTCGGTCAAGAGACACTGATGATATCTCCAGCTCTAACTTGCCCGCCTCAACCTTGGAAAGATCGAGAATATCATTGATTAACGCCAGTAGCTGTTCGCCGTTAGTTAGAATTTTGTCCAGATAGGTGAGATCCTTTGCCCCCAGCTTCTGATCTTTATTTTTCAATAAGACGTTGGTGAAGCCTATGACTGAGTTTAGCGGTGTGCGTAGCTCGTGACTCATTTTGGCCAGGAACTCGCTCTTGGTCTGGGTTGCCCTTTCCACCTCATCAATGGCACGGGCTAGAGCTAAATTCTGCGTCTCAAGCTTCTGGGCGTATTCCTGGACGGCGATGTTACCCTTCATGATCAGGCGAAAAGAAACAATCAGGACAATAGCCGTGAAGAAAATGAGGGGAATGATAAGTAGACCGAGAGTGAGAAAGCTCAGGATGCTGGACAGAGCCGCTTCGGTTTCCTTTTCCTTGGCTGCACTCTGTTCGAGTACTGCACTAATGAGATAATCCAAAGCTTCAAATGCCGGTGTATCATCTACCTTCACTTGGGTGTCAACCTGGCTAGGCGTGCGGCCTTCAGCAGTCAGTTGTCGGGCCAGTTCAAATTTGGCGATATACTCTCTGAGCACGTCTTCGAAGTGTGCTATAGCCACCTTCTCCTGGGGGGTGAGGTCCAATCGTCTGAATTCACCGATATCAGTAATTAGATCGCGTTTGTTCTGTTCGATGCGTGCGATTTGTTGTTCATCCTGCCGCAAGACATAATTCTTGAAGTTGTGAATGAAGCCGCCATAGCCCATGTGTGACTTGATGCTGCTCATAAGGCGGTATTTTTGTGTGGCTTCACGGTGATAGTCCCGCCAGAGGCCTTCAAGTCGCATAATCCGGGCTCCCATCAATAAGCCAAAAAGCAGGAGAACTATAGTGATTACACTGGCCATGGATAGGATAAGGACTACCCTTTTTTGGTATATCCTTGAAGCCATACTCATACCTCCCGAAACGCGGATAGCGGAGCTGTCTTCAGGACGGTAAGTTTTGCCGTCAAGGAATGATGTCTACTACTAGTACCTAGGGACATATTCGTAATCGGTGAAATGTTCGTGTCGTTTCTGGGCAACGAATAGCGAGCCTGACGGACTTTTATCTTCCCTGTTAAAGCCACTTATCAATGGTTGAAATGAGTATCTCCTCGTCCACAATCGGTTTGGTCACATAGTCATTGAATCCCATGGCTAGATATTTCTCCCGGTCGCCAGTCATGGCATGGGCAGTTAGGGCGATGACCGGTAGACCTCGGAGATTCTCGTCAGCACGCATATGTTGAAGCACTTCCGGGCCGTCCATCTCTGGTAGTGAGATGTCGAGGAGCACGAGATCAGGCTTGTTCATCTTGAAACCGTCCAGAGCTTCGCGGCCAGTCTCGTATTCAATAATGTCGAATTGATCCTCCAGGATTACCTTTACTAATAATCGGTTGTCGGGATTATCTTCAACTAAGCCGATAGTTTTCAATATTCGGCTCCTTTCTTTATCGCTTTTAGTCGGTCGCATACTCTTTCATATTCATCCTGAAGTTCTTTGAGCAGTTCAGGGATCGAATCTCCCTCTTTCCGCTCAGCTAACTGTTCAATTTGACCAGCTAGATCCTGTAGTGACAGCGCACCCAGATTGCCCGCGCTAGACTTTAAAGCATGAACTGCTCGTTCAACATTTTCCCAATCGCCAATCTTCCCACCAGCCAACGCTTCGTTAATTTTCATCGGTGTATGTTCTAGAAATAGGTCGATGAGTTCAACCAGGAATCTATTATCCCCCAGTCTTCGTAAACGCTCGAGAGTTGACTTATCCAGGAGTACCTTGCTATTCATAAAGATCTGGTCCTCTCCAAGGGATATTGAAGACTAGTGTTGTTTTACAGTTCATTCCGTCTCTTACTATGTGCTACTAGGTATAGATATATCTATCAAGTCGATCGTATCACAGGATCGCAAATGCGACCAGACAGCTCTAAATTACCATCAAGATTCCTAATAGACTTAACTTAATGGATGCTAGAGTTATGAAGAAGATGATTCCCTGCACTATCTATAGTAGGAGTTCTTGAATGAAAGTAGAAATAACCAAAGCCTTATCTCTATCAGATGAACAGACCTCTCTCCTGGAGATGCACTCCATGCTCAATATCATGAACGTATTGGTGGGAGAGTTTTATCAGATTGGCCATCTGCTGGGAAACAAGAAATTATTGAAGGAAAGCATTAGCCACTGTAGTGAGATAGTCTCCGCACTCTCAGATCGTCGAAGGGCTATCGAGAGAACTAACAGGATAGATACAAGCAAGCAGCTTATCCGTGACAATATTAGAAGCGTACTTGATGCAAAACGGGAGTTATTCGATTCAGAACAGATCCAAGAACATACGAGTAATATTGAATCCATATTTAATATCCTTGACGTGCGTGTGCGTGAGCTCCTGGCGCGTGCCAAGGAGCCGGAGATGTGGATACGACATGAGATACGCACGCTCACCACAGATTTCATTAACGTCTTTACCGCTATTGAACGGAATGCCAAGGGTCGCTACCGGATTGTCTATAATATCGCCTCAAAACATTCGCTTGACTACTTCGTCAATTTCAACATCAATAGTATTGACGGTGATACGATCTATATTCCCGCTGTTCTTCATGATGTGATGCGTGACCTTATAGCTAATGCCCGTAAATATACTGACCTAGGTGGGACTATTATCGCAGGACTTGACGACGACGGTGAATATTTGTGCTATGTAGTAGAGGATAATGGTCGCGGTATCCCTTCGACACAGATCGAGCAGGTAGTGGATTACGGTGTCCGTGCCGAAAATGTGAAGGACAAGGAAACAAAGGGAGGTGGTTTCGGCCTGACAAAGGCTTATTTCATTACTCGGCAGTTTAACGGTCGTATGTGGATTGAGTCGGAGGAGAGCCAGGGTACGATAATTACGATCCATATTCCAAGCCGTTCTCGGGCTGGTTCGAGATGACTATGGCTTGATGGAATTCAATTCATTATCATATTGTTCACATATCAGAGTAGCCTTCTGCCGGTCCGTATTTTACTGGATTCCGACCGGATACTTATTTTCATTTCGCAAAGGGAGCCCGTATACGTCCTGAGGAGAGGGTTGTGGATTCTAATTCCGCCAAGGGTGCATTTGCTTTCACTTATGAAAAGAAGCTCAATTAGCGTTTTAATACCCTTCTCAGCACCCTATAAAACCGCAAAGAACCACTGGAAGCTGGGAGTAGTGACTGCGCAAATTGTAAGGGAGTCTCCATTTCTTATCCTAGGTACTGGTTTGAAGACACACTTCCCACATCTTCTTATTCCCAGATATCAACAGAATTCCAATGATGTCCTACTATTTGGGGAAGATTGTATTTCACCATCTTGATATGCCTAAATTCGTACAATTGTTTCCGGCAAGAGGACAATACCGGTCGATTCAATCAGGAATCCACATATGCGTGGCATCGAAAGTGAACGACACTGCCAATCATCACCCTTCGATGGACCGCATCGGATAATTGTGATGGGTGATGCCTGTATTATGGTCCACACCTGCGCAGCACGCTGATCCAGATGTGTAATCAGGTGCTCTGCCAAAATAGTTTTATCGGATTCGGATTGCTCAATTATTTATCCGTGTCCTGAGCTAATCCGCGAACCCGACCGTAGCAGCCGATCCGACAAATCGTGAACATAATTACAAGACCAAGGAAAACAATACGGTGAAGGTATCAATCATCGGAACAGGTTACGTGGGACTGGTAACCGGGGCATGTTTTGCCTATATGGGCAATCAAGTGATCTGTGTAGACATCGACAGTGCTAAAATAGATGCCCTGAACCGGGCTGTCATTCCCATATACGAACCCGGGCTAAAAGAACTCATTGAGGGCAACCTGAGAGAAGGACGCCTCGCTTTTACAACCGACACTCCCAAAGCCGTGCGTGAAAGCGAGATTATCTTTATTGCCGTAGGAACTCCAATGGACGAAGATGGCAGTGCCGATTTGAAGCATGTGCTGGACACCGCCCAAGCGATTGGCGAGGGCATGGACGGTTACAGGGCGATCGTGGTCAAGTCCACCGTTCCCCTAGGATCCTGTGAGAGGGTTAATCAAGTCATTCAGGAGGTCCTGGATAAGCGGGGTGTCGAATTCGAATTTGACGTAGTTTCGAATCCGGAGTTTCTGAAGGAAGGCAAGGCGGTTAGTGACTTCATGAGCCCAGATAGGGTTGTTATCGGGACTGATAGCCAGCGGGTTAGAGAATTGATGCACGCTCTCTATGAGTCTTTCTTCCGGGTCAGTGATCGGATTCTATTCATGGATACACGGTCTGCCGAGCTGACCAAATATGCCGCCAACGCGATGCTAGCCACCCGTCTATCTTTCATGAATGAACTCGCGGCCTTATGCGAGGCAACAGGTGCCGATGTGGAACATGTTCGGATTGGTATCGGTAGCGATCAGCGCATCGGTCGGCGGTATCTCTTCCCGGGCCTGGGTTATGGGGGTTCGTGCCTCCCTAAAGACGTTCAAGCTCTGATTAGCACTGCTGAAGAATTGGGAGTTGGGCTTAAAATCCTCCGTGCAGTAGATCAGGTCAATCAGAAGCAGAAAGCGCTTTTGATGAGAAAAATCGAGGTATTCTACAGTGAGGAAGGCCTAATTGACAAAACCTTCGCCTTGTGGGGCTTGTCATTTAAGCCGGATACCGATGACGTTCGTGAATCACCAGCGGCGAAGATTATTGAAGGTCTGCTTGAAAAGGGAGCCAGGATTCGGGCATACGATCCGGTGGCCATAGAATCTTTCCGTGACAGCTTTACTCCACCCATTGATTATTCCGATGATATGTATCGCTGCTTAAGTGGAGCTGATGCCCTTATCCTTGTCACCGAATGGCACCACTTCAGACACCCAGATTTTTCTCGCATGAAGGCAGAACTTAATAAACCGGTTATTTTCGACGGCCGTAATCAATACGAACCTGAACATCTTCGTCAGCAAGGTTTTTTCTACATCTCAATCGGTCGCCAACCGATCGGACCTGGCGTTTCAGGATTAAGTAGCTCTCTCAGTCTATAATACAATTCCGTCGCTTATAAGTATAGCCAATCCTGCAACAACATTCCTGGAGAAGGAGGTCAGTATTGCGCAAAAAGGTTATTAGTAGTACCGAATTCATTCGGGAATAAAGAGCGGGAATGGACCATTTTCGGCCATATGAAGCGCCTTAACGGGGTATTGGGTACCTAGCTCCGATATAAGAGAGACTGCCAGCCAGAGCATTCACCGTATCAATAAGTCGAAAGAGATGCCATTAAGGATCCTCTTTACTTGGTATTTTGATGTATTCCGTCCTATCAGGCGAAGTACTCGACCTGTACAGCTGTGAGGGTATGATGTCCTGTCATGAGTGATGATTCGGTCGGATGAGACGCAGGATCAGGTCAGCCGGTTTGATATACAGGAATCGGAAGATAGTTCCCAGGAAAGAGTTATGGATAAAGGGATAGATGCGTGGCGAAATGATGGTAAAAAAGGAGAGGAGAACAAAAAGGACGCATACCATCCAGTTTGCCAGAACCTGTGAGAGGACTGCGAGTACACAGAAAGAAAGGGCCATGAGGTAGATGATAAGGACCACATGGAATTGTTCGATGCTGAAGTCAAGGAGGATATGGTGCAGGTGGTGGCGATCGGGAAGAAACGGATTTTTTCTCTGCCAGATCCGATGAGCCATTACATAAAGTGTATCCAGGACTGGTAGAAAGACAACCAGAACGGGTATTGTAAGTGAAAATGAATCGCCCCTTCCGGTAGCGTAGACGATGCCAAGGGCGGCCATCATAAATCCGAGGAAGAGCGACCCTGAGTCACCCAGGAAGATTCGGGCTGGTGGCAGGTTGTTGCGGATAAATCCCAGAACAGCGCCCACAAGCACAACCGAGATCAAGAGCTCTTCAGGTTGACCACTCGAATAGAACAGGTATGCGAATGTTGTAAAAATAATGAAGCCCACTCCCCCTGCCA